>OY760646.1:0-2449019 GCA_963663855.1 Methanomassiliicoccaceae archaeon
CAGCTTGTGCCCGGGAGGCTTGTACACGATGCGGCCGTAGGTGAAGAAGCTCTTCCCCCGGGAGGTCCTCTCCCCCTTCTCCCGCCCCAGCTCCAGAGGTAGGCCGTTCAACTGCGCCCGGTGGTGCAGGTACGGCAGGTAGAAGCTGTCCCCCTTGGCGGTGTAGAGGATGTCCGGGTCCTGCTCCCTCACTACGCGCTGCAGCTCCTCCAGCACGCCGTCCTCTGAGCCGTCCAGCACCACGTCGCCGATCTCCACCGCGGCGATGCGGTCGTCGAAGGTCGGGATCCCGCCGCCGCGGGTGCGGACCCGCAGGTCCACCGAGGTCAGGGAAGGTATGGGGTAATCAATGTGCAGGTTGGAGTCCAGGCCCTGCAGGCCAGGCAGCTCCACCAGGCCCATGGCGAATATACCCTTGTGCAGGAAGTAGCGCTGGTCCATCCTCAGGTCCACGTCGTACAGGAGGTGGTCGTGGTAGCCGCCCCAGGAGTCGATGGTCACGGCCAGGGGCTGTATGGTGGCGTACTCCCGCACCGCCACCGAGAGCACCTCCCTCTCCTTGCCGCCCAGCTCCGTGCGGCGGCGCACCACCGGCACGTCCCTCACTCCAAGCAGGGCAAGGTCGCCGATCAGCTTCTCCAGCCGGTCCCGGGAAGCGAGGACGTAGATGCGCGGGACGAAGTCCTCGACCACCCTCTCCACCCCCTGGTCGGTCCACACCCAGGTGACCATGCGGTTCTCGGCCATGTCCGCGTAGCAGTCCAGGACCCATCCCCTCATCCCTTTCCTCCCAGACGCCGTATCTCCTTCTCCTGCTCCAGCAGTATGGCGAGGAGCGCCCCCTCCACCGGGTCGGAGAAGGCCGCGTAGGAGGAGGCCGAGGCGTGCGCCCGGGCGCGGTTCACCATGTGGTCGAACACCTCCCGGTCCTCCTTGGACAGCGCCCGGCGGAAGTCGCTCCAGCTCAGGATGATGGATTCCAGGGTCATGCGGTACGTGGGCACGGTCCTTCCCATTTCATCGCCCCCCGAACTCTTCTAGCGTGGTCTGGTTGTGCGGCACGGGGTGGTAGTACATGCACTCCTGCCGCTGGGGTAGGCTGATGCGCAGGCACCGGGAGGCGTTCTCGATGCGCACGATGTCGTCCGCCATGCCGTACAGGAGGTTCTTCAGGCTCCGCCTCTGGGCGATCTTGCCCAGGCCATGGTTGGTCATGAGCGTCACCGTCCCCCGGTCCCGCGCCAGCCCGTGCAGCCGCTCCACGCACCGCTTTATCAGCTGGAACGACTCCGACCATCTCATCTCGCGGTCCTGGAACATGTCGGGGAGGCAGGACACGATGATCATGCCCGCCCCGGTGCGCTCCACCTCCGCCTCCAGGCACTCGTCGATCAGCGAGACCAGCTGGTAGGCGGTGAACGCCCGGGCCACCATTACGGAGTCCAGCACCTCGTTCCGGTCCAGGCCGAAGCGCCGGCATATCCTCCCCAGCTCGTAGGGGTTCACCGAGTTCCCCCCGTCCACCCACACCACGTCCTGGCCCAGGGTGCTGACCCCGTTCACGCACAGGATGTGGGTGAGGTCGAACAGCATGCGGTCGGAGGAGTCCATGAGCGCCAGGTGGCCGGCCCGCAGGCCCCCGAAGAAGGCGTCCAGGGTGGGTATGGAGGTGCGGACCACCCTCTCCTGATCCGTGAACTCCTGCTGCGGCGCGATGGCCAGCGGGTCCGCTTCCCTGGTCGATAGGCTCATGCTCTCCCTATCTCCATTCGCCTAGCGGAATATATTAACCTGAGAGGGAGAGTGGACCGAAAGTAGCCCTCCGTTTCCGGTGGGCTGGGTCATAAAAATCGCACCGCAAGCCGCGGCGGGCGGCCTTGCGGCATGTCGGAGGTGAACTCCGGTGCCGCCTCACCTTCTGGCCATGGCGTACCGGGCATCGGTGCAGGCCTTCGATCCCCGCGACACGCCGGCCGTGGTGCACTCTCTCTTCAGCTCGCAGAAGGTGCACCTCTCCCACATCCGTGGCGCCGACTTCCACACCCGGGTCGGACGTGCGCTCTCTTCCTGTGCCTGTGCCTCGGCTTCCTTGATCTCCATCGGAGGTTCCATGTTAAGCATCCCTGCCGTTCATCGTTCTACCGCCTCTTGTTCCCTTCTGTCTGAGTTTCATATCCGGGGAACGAAGGGGAGGCGCCGACCGCCCGAAAGGCTGGCAGAAGCATCTTTATCAATGGCCGGCTGGAGTAGTGGTAGCTAGGTGTACAACATGCCTAGCTGCAACGAGATGAAGATGGACCAGGTGTACGTGTGCAAGGACTGCGGTCTGGAGCTGCAGGTGGTCAAGGAGTGCAAGGAATGCGGAACGGAGCCCGCCTCGTCGAGCTCCTGCGGCTGCGTGGAGGCCTGCTCCTTCGAGTGCTGCGGTGCTCCCATGACGCTGCGCGAGTGATCGGCCGCGTGGCCGGCTATACATGAAGGAGCGTTCAAACAACTTCGTTTTTACTTTCGCTCTTAACTGACCACTGGGCCGGAACAACGCGGGCCAGGCGGGAAAGTCCGATACCTTTAACTACCATACCTAGCATCGAAACCCGGATGTCGGGGAGAGAGCTGGCGGTTCGACTGGGCAACGGGGTGGAGGTCCTGGGAAGCGAGGAGTACCACTTCGACGCCGAGGTCATCGGGCCCACCGGCACGTTCTGCATCTCGCACGCTCACTCGGACCACATGCCCAAGCGCATCGTGGGGGAGAGCGTAATCTGTTCTGACATAACGCTCCGCTGCCTCAACGGCCGCAGCAAGAGGAAGCACGTCCACCAGGCCCCGTCGGACGGGGTGCGCATGCTCGACGCCGGCCACATGGCCGGGTCGCTGATGTTCCAGGTGGAGGTCGATGGCCGCGAGGTGCTGTACACCGGGGACCTGTGCACCCGCGACCGCTGCGGCAACAAGGGCGCCAGACCGGTGAAGACGGACGTCCTTGTCATCGAGTCCACCTACGGCAAGCCCAAGTACGTGTTCCCGCCCAGCGATATCATCGCCGGGCTTATCCGCGACGAGGTGGAGGACAACTTCTCCCAGGGCCGCTCGGTGTCGCTGTACGCCTACCCCTTCGGCAAGTCCCAGGACATGCTGCGCGTCCTGCAGGAGTTCGCCCCCTACACGGACGAGGCGGTGTTCAACGCCACCTCCCTGGTCCGCACCGAGGACGACCCCCTGGAGTGCCAGCTGTGGAAGGACGGCGATCCCGGGGACCCGTTCCTGGTGATATGCTCCCCGTGGCTGAAGCGCACCCCTCAGGAGGAGGTGCTGCGCCGCCGGTTCGTCAAGCGCCTGGCGGTGTCAGGATGGGCCCTGGACAGCGGCTACCGGGCCAGGGTGGGGGTGCACGAGGCGTTCCCGTTCTCGGACCACGCGGACTTCAACGACCTCATCGCCTTCGTGAAGGCCTGCGAGCCGGAGGTGGTGCTCACCCACCACGGGTTCGCAGAGTCTCTGGCCATGGAGATAAAGGCCCGGCTGGGCATCGAGGCCCGGCCGCTCATCAAGGGCCAGCGCTCCCTGCTGGAGTTCTAGTGCTGTGCTGCTACCCTCACGTCCCGTTGACGCGGTGGTCGTACTTCCCGGTGGTCATGCGATCCATCACGATCTCGCTGATCCGCTCGAGCTGAGGCGGGGGGAACAGCCCCGAGGACACGCTCCGCGACCCCATGGAGGAGAGCATGTGCACGGTACCGCGGGACACCCCGAACCGACGGGCCAGGGGCCCTTGGGTGATGCGGACCATCTGCACCTTGTCGTAGCTCATGGTGACGGTCTGACGGTCCAGGATGCCGCTCACGAAGGTGAACAGGCCCTCCCCGGTGTCCATCTCCCTCACCCGGTAGGAAGCGCGGGCCGCGTAGAGGGCTGTCAGGACAACGAGCGCGGTGACCGCCGGTGGGGCGTAGGCGAGCAGCCCCATCGCGCCCGGCTGTGAGGAGATCTCCTGGTACGCCACGTACGAGGGGTACGCCATCACCGCCGCCAGGAGGAGGGACGCGATCACAGTTTGGATGCCCAGCACCTTCCATGCGCCCTCCGGCTGCCTGCGGGGCTCGCGCTCGTACACGAACTCCGGGACCAGCTCCTCCATGGCCTTGCGCACCTCGCCGTCGTCCTTGAGCAGGCATATCACCGGGCGGGAGCTCCCGTTGCCGTCCCCGGTGGCGATGCCCACCACCTCGGCCTCGATGCAGGAGCGGTGCAGCAGCCGGGAGACCAGGGTGCTCTGCACCCGCACCGCGTTTATCTTCGTGACGCTGAACGAGCTCTTGTACGTCCGGAGCAGACCGTGCTGCAGGTGGATGATGTCACCCTTGCGTTGCACCTTGAAGTTGTAGTAGCGGAACAGCTGCGCCACGGACGGCACGATCTGCACCAGGAAGAACATGCCCAGCGAGGTGAGGGCCGAGCCGAGGGAACCCATCTCCGTGGCCGCGGAGCTGTACAGCTCGAACACCGAGTTGGCCAGGAAGAGCGCTCCCAGCAGGGTCTGGAAGGTGGAGACGCTGAACAGGCTGTGCAGGACCACGTCCATGGTGGAGAAGGAGATCACCTGCTCTCCCCCTTTCTCGATCTCAAGGGACAATCCGCGGTCGTACAGGTGAAGGGATATGTCCCGGCGCAGACCCTCGGCCAATTCACGCTTGAACGTCAGCGAGGCCTCGGGGGCGACGGCGTTGTGCCCGGAATTGATGTTGATCAGCAGCTTGGACGTCCCGAACAGCCGGTTCACCACCCCCTGGGTGAGGTTCACCGAGGCGATCTTGGAGTAGGGCAGGACCTTCTTGAGCTTGAACAGGGTGTCCCTCTCCACGATGACGTCGCTGTCGGTGAAGCGGACGAGGGTCCTCCTCCACTGCCAGTAGCTGAAGAGCAGGGTGAGCCCCAGGGCGGAGGCGAGCACCGCCGCCATGATGGTCACCTCTATCCGCCAGAAGAAGAAGACCGTCCCTATGGCGATCAGGACCTGCAGGACGTTCTCCACCATCAGGCTGGGGTGGCAGCGGAGAGGCTCGCCGGGCACGTCACTCCCTGCCCCTGATCATGTTCCCCACCAGCTCGTTGAGCCGTTCCGCCACTCGCTCCGCTTCCGGCACCTCCAGGTAGCTGATGGTGGCGATGCCCCCTGCGGTGGTGATGTTGACGTGCCCTAGGCCGAACATGTTGTTGATGGGGCCCCGCGATACCTCCACCTGGTGGACGCGCTCGATGGGGACCATGATGTGCTTCAGGAACACTATGCCGGAGCGAACGTCCACCCGGTCCTCGGTGATGCGGTAGCGGTAGCGGGAGTAGAACACCGGCGGGGCTACCAGCATGTAGGTGAGGACGAGCAGCAGGCCCGCCGCGCCGATGACCTGCACCGCACCATAAGCGTCACCTAAGGCCTCTCGTCCGAAGATCGATAGCAGCAGGAACGCTGACAGCAGCACGGCGAACGCCATGGTGTGGCCCCACGTACATGGACCACATGCACTTCCTGTTGAGCCTGGAATATCCCGACGTACCGCCGCCCCTAACCTCGCTCATGCACCCACCTGGAACGGGTGGAAGATGCGGCGGGTCAGATATATCCTATGTGCCCCGCGCATAGCCGCGGCCGAACGACGAACGTTCATTGCCGCAGGGCGCGGGGGTAGTCCTCGGCCATGAGGCGGAACAGGACCCAGTCCAGCTTGCTGGCCCCCCGCCCCTCGTAGAACGTATGCGCCGGCGTGTTCCAGTCCAGGGCGGTCCACTCCATCCGGCCGCACTCCCGCCGCTGGGCCTCCTGGACGCAGAAGCGGAACATCTCCTTTCCCAACCCCTTCTGGCGGTACTGCTCCAGCACGAAGATGTCCTCCAGGAACAGCGATGGCCGAGCCAGGAACGTGGAGTAGGTGAAGTAGAAAGCGAGGTATCCGACCGGCACGCCGTCGAGAACGGCCAGGTAGGCCTGGAACAGCGGCGGGTCGGCCGTCACGTCGCGTATTATTCGTGCCCGACCCTCCTCGTCCGGAGGGGTGAGGGACTCGAAGTCGGCCAGTGCCTTGATCAGCGTCACATACTGCTGCGCGTTGGACTCGTCCACCTTCACGATCCTGAGGTCCCCGTCGTTCTGGGCCATGCTCGGTGTGAACGGTGATGTTGGTAAAATGGGTTACGGAGACCGGGCGTCCGCCTGCTCTTCGTCATCGAACAGGAACAGCTCATCGATCCTCGCCCCCAGGACCCGCGCGACGTCGTGAGCGAGGCGCAGGGAGGGGTTGTACTTCCCCTTCTCCAGGAACACGATGGTCTCCCTCCTCACCCCCACTCGCGTGGCCAGGTCCTCCTGCGTGAGGTTGAGCCGGGCGCGGTGCTCCTTGATGGCGGTCCTCATTCCACGTCTCCCTTCCGGCCCAGGTACCAGTTGAAGCCGAAGATGGACACCACCATGACGATGAGCGTGGTCCCCACCGCCTGGGGCATGGTGATCTTGTATCCGCCGCCGAAGCCGAAGACCAGGGCGATGGTGAACACCCACAGCAGCACGGTGTACCACGAGTAGGTCATGGCCAGCGTCCCGATGCGGGCCGCCCGCTCGTCCTTCATAGGTTTCTTAATGCCGATGAGCTCGCCCATGCCGCCCATGAACAGTCCCATGCCCAGCATCAGCTCCAGCCACAGTATGTCTCCCAGGGTGTCGCCCAGGACCATGAGCACTCCGCAGGCGATGAGGAGCAGGCCTCCCAGGCCCACGCTGATCATCCTCGCCCTCACCATATCGGTGCTCACGCCGACACCTCCCCGCTCGCCTCACTTGTTCCGTACCGACCATAGTTCATATGATCACCAATGCTATCATGTTCTAACTTTATGTTAGATATAGATAACTTATGATATAAAGATTGTTATGTTTTTCTAACATCGGCAGTGAGCATCGCAGATGGGGTAGGAGGGCGGCCGAAAAACTGTCAAAAAGAAGCGGATGTGGCCTGAAGTGATGATTGGGATCAAAATTGGGGAGAGAAGGGAAAGAAGCAGTCGTCGGACCGGCCTACCACATCTTGGGGTATGTGCCGGAGAGCATGTACACGCGGTCGGTGGTGCAGGCGATGCCCTCCTTGGCCCTCACCATCTCCTCCGCCGTCATCTTGGCCGTGCCCACGGCGATGGCCTCGCCCTTGAGGGTGAAGAACGCCACCACCGTCTCCTTGACCACGGCCTCGTCCACTTGTGTCACACCGACCACCGCCAGGTCCGCCCCGTGGCATATGGCGTCCACCGCGCTGTCCTTGACCACGATGCGCGGCAGGGGGTCGAACAGCACCTCGATGGGCATGAGCATGGACCGCAACCAGCGCTCGTCCCCTTCCTTCCACTCCACGTAGGCGTCCTTGATGTCCTGCAGCGTGACCGAGCTCGATTCCAGCATATTCCCGGAGCGCACCCGGCGCAGGTCCTCCATGCTGGCCCCGACACCTAGCGCGTCCCCCATGTCCACGCACAACGTGCGGATGTACGTGCCGGCGTCGCACTCCACCCGGAACAGCACGTCCCGGCCCTTGATCTCCAGCACGTCCATGCGGTGCACGGTGCGGATCCTCATCTGCCGCTTGACCGCGGAGCGCACCGGCGGGGTCTGGAATATGCGCCCGGTGAAGGTCTTGATCATACGGCGGACGTCCTCCTCCTTGCGGTCGCGGTGCAGGCGCATGAGGCACACGTACTCTTTATCGGAGCGCAGAACCAGGTTCAGCGCCCGGACGGCGCGGCCGGTGGCGATGGGCAGCACGCCCGAGACCTTGGGGTCCAGCGTCCCGCCGTGGCCGATCTTCTCGATGTGCAGGATGTCGCGGACCCATGCGGTGGCCTGGTGCGAGGTGGGCCCCATGGGCTTGTCCATGTTGATGACCCCGGCCTCCAGCAGCTCCTCGATGGTGCGGTCCTGGGGGTTCTTCCCGGCACCCACGCTCAGGGGGCTCTTGTCACGCACCAGCATCTTAGACATCCTTCTCGACCGCCGCTTCGCATATCCGGTCCGCCACCATGCCTGGGGTCAGGTAGGTGGTGTCCATGATGAGATCGTATATGCTGCGGTCACGGATGTCGATGTCATAGTATTTGATGTATCGCCTGACCTCGCACTCCTCCCGCTGCAGGATCTCCTCCTTCCTCTGCTCCTTGGTCCCGCCCTCCCGCTCCGCCACCCGGGCCGCTCGGACGTCGATGTCGGCGTCCATGAACACCCGGAACGCCGGGATGTCGTTGCGGGTGAGCATGTAGGCGGTGAGCCGCCCCTCCAAAATAAGGTCGTCCTGGCCGCGGGCGATCTCCACCATGCGCTCATCGAGCCTGCGGTCCGCCGCGGGGTCCGCCTCGCACATGCGGCCGAAGTCGGCCAGGGACATCTCATGCTCGGTGGCCATCTGGCGGAAGATGCTCCCGGAGATGATGACCTCCAGGCCCAGCCTCCCGGCCACCAGCTTGCACACGGTGGTCTTCCCCGAGCCAGGGGGACCGCTGATGGTGATCCTCATACGGCCTGAGCCTCTAAGGACCTCAGCCGCTTGCGGAACTGCACGTACCGCAGGGCCCGACCCAGGACCTGGCCGAAGGGCAGGCTGATCAGCGAGTAGAGCAGTACCCAGTTGGGGAACACGTTGAGGTGGTTAAGGTCCACCGACGCGGCCCAGGGGACGTCCACCACTGCGGCGGAGCCCAGGGAACCGATCCACACCGACAGCCACGCGAATATGGGGATGACCACGATCATGGTCATGGGCATGAGCTTCATCTGGCTGGTGGACATGTCCATGGACTTCTTCATGATCTTGGGCTGCTCCTCGGTGAGCTTCTTGATCTTGTACTTGTTGTTCTCCAGCCGGGCCTTCTGCAGCTCCTTGTTGAACGCGCCGACGATCTTCTGGCTCTCCGCCTGGCTGACATAGTCGGTGAAGAAGTGGCGGACCACCACGGTAAGGCCGGTCATGATGATTCCGGCCATGAACAGGGTCACCACCGGCATGCTGCCGTTCAACCCTATCGTTGGCTCCAGCACATATCCGATCATGGTGCCCAGCCAGTGACGCAGCTCCTGGTCGAACAGCACGAACATCGCCAGCACGAAGGTGAATATGGTGATGAACGTGCTCAGCTGCTTCTTGGGGTCAGGCGCGGGCCTGGTCCCCGGCATGGTGGCGTCCATTTCACTCGCCTCCGAAGAACCCTCTTAGCATGGGGTGCATCTCCATCATCTGCTCTCTCCCTAACGCCTCATAGAACTGTATGAGGATACCTACTGCCAGCAGCACACCGGTACCGGACGCGTTGCCCACCGTTCCGATGAGGTCCGCCCCCGATGCCAATGCTCCCACCAGCGCACCGGAGATGACCGTCACCACCGGGATATATCTTTCCAGCACCCGCTTCAGCACGCGGGGGTCGCGCCTGAACCCGGGTATCTGCAGGCCGGAGTTCTCGATCTGCCGTGCTACCGCCTCGGGGCCCATGTTGGTGGTCATGATCCAGAACTTGGCGAACAGGATCGAACCGAGGATCATGATGGTGGGGTAGATCAGCACCTTGGCCATGATCTGCAGGGAGCTGTGACCGTGGACCTGGGAGGCGTACTGCCCGGGGTCCAGCAGCGGCAAGAGCCAGCCTGCTATGCCGTTGGGCGCCGACAGGTACCACGCCAGCCCGCCCGCCGGCGAGGAGCCGGAGGCGGTGGTGTAGTAGCCCAACCATGAGTTGTGGCCCAGTATGGGCACCTGCTGCAGCGTTCCATTGGTCCAGAATAGCAGCGCGAACATGCTGACGTTGGCCAGGACCGCGGCCATCAGGATGACCGGGATGTTGGACGCGTACAGCAGCTTAATGGGGTACCGCCCTCGAGCGCCACGCGCCGTGCCGTGGGCCAGCGGGAGCTCGATCCTCGCCGACTCTATGTACGCCACGAACATGAAGATGGCGATCGTCCCCACCAGCGCTATGATGGGATTGGGCGGCTGCAACAGTATCGATTCGTACCCGCCGGACGCCATACTGCTGGCCGGCACGTTGATGAGGAAGAATATGGTCTTGGGGATGGTCCCTGCGGGCGGGTTGCTCACGCTCATCGCTGTGGTGGTGTCCACCGGGTTCCAGTTGACCGTTCCGGTGAATATGGCCTGCGCTACGCCTGCGGCGATGAACAGCGATATGCCGCTTCCCACGCCCCATTTCGACACCACCTCGTCCATGAGGAACACGAGGTACGAGCCGGCGAACAGCTGCAGGATGATGATCAGCCGGGCGATGTTCTCCCCGCTGAAGAATCCGGTGGCACCGACCACGCCGCCCATTCCGGTGACGAGGGCGTCCGATGGAACCAGGTAACCGAACACCTGGGGCACCGCCTCTACCAGGATCATGATGATGACCAGGAACTTCTGGGTCCCCTGGTACACCGCCTTGTCCTCATCGTTGGTGAGGTCCAGCTTGATGATCTTGGCGCCGACGAACAGCTGCATGATGATCGAGGCGGTGACTATCGGGCCGATACCCAGATGCATGAGGGAGCCTTGGGCCCCGGCCAGGATCGCCCGGTAGGGACCGAACAGGTCGATCACGTTCTCTTGGTTCAGTCCATACAGGTACACATTGGTCATCACGAAGTAGAAGACCAGCATCAGGATGACCCACAGCAGCTTGGTCCGGAAGTGCACGTGCCCCTCCGGCCGCTTCACTGCTGGGAGCCTGTCCGTCAGCGGTTTCAACTTGTACAGTCTACTTGTGCTATGCTCGTCGGCCATATTTATCACTCGTAGCTAACCACAACTACGGTTGGGCTACCGAGCCCCCGGCGGCCTCGAGCTTTTCCTTAGCTCGGGCCGAGGACTCGGCAACCACTATATCGAACGAGTTTGAGACCTTCCCGAATCCCAGGAGCTTGTCCACGCCCATATTGGCAAGGTTGATTTTTACTTTACCGTCCTGGTTCACGGCGAAGCCCTGCTTCATGAACTCCTCGAGGCGCTCCTCCAGGTCACCCACGTTGAGGGTGATCTTGGCGGAGACGACCTTCTGCGGGCGCTTGAAGCCATGGCGGCCGAAGTGCAGCGGGTCGTACTTGAGCACGGAGATTGTCTTGTGTTTGTGTAGGCCGGCGTTACCGTGCCCGCCGATCTTACCCGCTCCCCTGCCGCTCTTCTTCCCACGACCGTGGGTCCTGGAGCCTCTGAACTTGTTGGTCCTGCTTGGCATGTCTGGCACCTCACAGCATTCTCTCGATGAGGGCGTTGATCTTCTCGCCCCGGTACCCCAGGGACCCGTGGGTCTTGAGGTCCTTCTTCACAGCCTCGTACCCCTTGGCGGGAGGATGCAGCCTGAACAGGGGCTTGATGTCCTTCAGCTCGGAGTACTTGGTCTCGTCCTTAACCACGCTCTTGGCGAACTCGTCCACGGTGGCGAAGCGGGAGCTAGCTCCCACGTAGTCGTCCTCGATGGGCTTGTCCCCCATGAGCCGGCCGCGGGTCCTGATCATCTTGACGAGGGTCTCCTCGGAAACCTCGCCCCAGGTGATGAAGTCCTTGGCCTTCTGCAACATGCCCTTCATGGCATCGTTCTCGGGGATGACGACGCAGTGGTTGACGCGGGTGAGGCGGAGCATGCACATCGTGTCCTCGATGTCCTTGTTTATCTTCCGGTGTCCGCGAACTCTGATGACCGCGAATGCCATTTTAATCACGCTTCCTTGAGCGCGGCCTCGTCGCCCTCGATGGGGGAACCGGCCACGTGGACCCTGGTGGGCCCGCTGATGATCTTGAGGCGCTTCTCCTGCTCCTCGGTGACCCTGATCTCAGAGGTCCTCTTCAGAGCGTCGAAGGTCGCCAGCGCGTAGTTGACGGTGGTCTTGGTGTGCCCCCGGGCGAATCCCCAGGAGTCCTTGACCCCGGCCAGGCCGAGAATGCTCTTGGCCACGTCGCCGACGGCCAGCCCGATACCGCGAGGCGCGGGCTTGAGCGTGACCTCGACCGACCCGGTGGTGCCGGTGACGGCCATGGGCAGGGAGTGGGCCGTTCCGCAGCCGCACTCCCAGGAGCCACAGCCCCTCTTGATCTCGATCATGTTGAGCTTGGCGTTGTCTATTGCCTTGCGGATGGTGGGGCCGACCTCCTTTCCCTTGGCGCGGCCCAGGCCGACGAATCCGTCGCCGTTGCCGACGCAGCTGGTGACCGCGAACCGGACCCTGCGGCCGGAGTCGGTCATCCTCTGGACCATGTTGAGGTCGATGACCTCGTCCTTCAGCTCGGGCAGGAGGATGTCGACGATCTCCGGCTCCCTCAGAGGGAGCTTGGTGGCCAGGGCCTGGCTCATGGTGGTGATCTCACCGCTCAGGACCATCTTGCCCAGTTTTGTCTTCGGGTTCCATTCTGCCATCTCAGTTCGCCTCCATCCGGCTCTTGACCTCTTCCATCGTCTTGCTCAGTTTCTCATCGATGTGGGCCCCGCTGATCCTCTCGGGGGAGGGGAGAACCTCCTCGCCGTGGGGGATGTTGACGCCCGCGTCGAGCATGCCCTTGAGGGCGGCGAAGACCGCAGAGCCTCTCGCCGGCCCCTTCAGGCCGATGTCCAGCACCGCTTCCTCGATGCCGTTCTGGACCGCCCTCTTGCCGGCCAGGTAGCCGGTGAGGTAGGCCGCCGGCAGGTTGCCCGTGGCGGCGGTCCATCCGAGCTTGGTGAGCTCCTTGGAGGTGGCCGCGGCCAGGACCCTGTCCCCGACCTCGTCGTATGCGATGAACTGGACGTTCGCGTTCTGGTGGGAGATGCGCACGACCGCCCGGGGGACCCTGCCCCTCAGGAGCCGCTGCCTCTGCCTGTAATCCGTCCTTCCCTCCCTGCGCCTGCGGAAGGGTACCCTGTATCTTGGTCCGTCTGCCATTTACTTGGCCTCCTGCAGATGCCCCTCGCTCT
Organism: Methanomassiliicoccaceae archaeon; assembly: GCA_963663855.1. GTDB lineage: Archaea > Thermoplasmatota > Thermoplasmata > Methanomassiliicoccales > Methanomassiliicoccaceae > UBA6. The sequence continues at coordinate 12,967 of OY760646.1, forward strand.
TGAGGTGGGTGAGCAGGTGCGCGCGGCTCTTGAACACGCCTCCCTTGGCCTTCATGTAGAACTCCCGGTAGATGTGCTTCGAGATCTTGCCGCTGTCCCTGAGGTCCTTAAGCTCGGCCCTCAGCGGTCTGATGGTCTGGATCCAGTCCCTCTTGGTGGGGGTACGGGCGCCCGACCTGCCCTTCCTGCTGCCCGGTCCGCGCTGGCGGCCCTTCTTGCGCTGAGCACGGTTGTGCCTGGTCCTGCCCTGTGATATTCCGGCCTTGGGCAGGGCCTTGATGGTGCCGGACTCGATCGCGGTGCGGATGTCCGCCCTGGTGATGGCGTCGGCCAGGTCCTCGGCCCGGTTGGGATCGATCCATACGCGGTTCGACCCACAGTCCAGGATCTCGGCGGCCATTCGCCTCTGGTTCTTAAGGTCCATTTTCATCCCGTCCTGTTGAGGACACGAATGCCCAGCTCATCGGCCTTCTTCTCGATGGCCTGGCGCTTCTTGTATCCCACGCTGCCGCCGACCCTTACCGCCTGGACCTTGGGGTCCACCTTATCCAGCTGGTCAGGGTTCCACACCATTACCTCCTCGAACCCGGAGGGGTGCAGGCCGCGGACCTTGGCCGGGCCGCGGTAACCGATGCTGACCACGTTGGGGCGGTACTGGATGTGCCGGCGCATCTTGCTGTGCATGCCGCGGGGGCGCCTCCACTTCTCACCCAGGCGGGGGAAGCGGAACCACTCCTGCCTCAGGAAGGCGATGCGGTCATGGCTCATGTCGTAGCGGAGGGAGAGCAGCTTCTTGGTCTCGTCGTCGAGCTCCGGCTTCTTCTTCACCACGTAGCCGTCCTTCTCCACGATCTCGGCCGCGGGCTGCTCCACTATCTCCACCTTCTCATCCTTCTTGGCGACCTTCTTCTCGGCCGCGGGCGCCAGGGCCGTCTCCTCGGCGTCGGGGACGGCCTTCAGCAGGTCCTTCCACGTCGCCATGGTCTTCGGTCCGATGCCCACGAGGTCGTCCACGATCTTCTTGGAGGTGGACCTGCTCTTGAGGGCCCTCTTCAGCTCAGGAAGGGTCTTGATGCCCATGTCCGAGAGCTGGGCGGTGTACTCCTCCTTGTAGTGGGGGAGGTCCGACAGCTCGTTCAGCGCTACCTTCTTCTCCTTGCTCATGAGCTCACCTTCTTGGCCTTCTCAGTGATGTATATGCCATCCTGGAACACCCGGGGGTCGTAGCCCCAGATCTTGGTGGCGTACTCGATGTTGGCCGCCGTCTGGCCAACGGCCTCGACATCGGTGCCGGTGAGCACCACGTCGTTGCCCTTCACCACGATCTTGGTGTCGCCCAGGACCTTGGCCACGCGGGGCGAGCGCTCACCGAGGAAGTTCTCGATGACGAACTTGTCCCCCTTGACCGCGGTCTTCATGGGGAAGTGGGAGTACACGATCTTCATGTGGTACTCGAACCCCACGGTCACGCCCTCGAGCATGTTGGTGAGGTGTGAGGCGAAGGTGCCGATCATGGCCTTGTCCTTCACGCGGGGCATCTCGCACCTGATCAGGAAGTGGTCTCCGTCCACCTTGACCTTGGTCTTGGGGTTGAAGAAGTCCCTGGTCAGCTTTCCCTTGGGGCCTTTGACCTCTACGATGGATCCGTTGATGGTGACGGTGACCCCCTTGGGGATGGCCACCCTCTCCTCTAAATGTCCGCTCAGTGTCATCGCAGTCCCTCAGTACACGTAGGCCAGCAGCTTTCCGCCCACCCCGAGCTCCTTGGCCCGGGTGTGGCTCACGACACCGGCGGTGGTGGTCATGATGAGCACCCCGAAGTCCTGAGCGGGGAGGTATCTGGCCTCGAATCTTTCCAGGTCGTTCTTCTGCACCGAGTATCTCGGCTTGATAACGCCGCAGTTGTTGATCTTTCCCTGTATCATTACCTTGAACACGCCGGCCTTGCCATCCTCTATGAACTCGAACTGGTTGATGTAGCCGTGCTCCTGCATGACCTTCAGAACCCGTCCGATGAGCTTCGAGGAGGGGCGGATCATGCACTCGCTCTTACCGACCGAGGCCGCGTTCTTGATGGTCGACATGGCGTCGTTAAGTGGATCGCTCTGCATGTCATCACCTCAGCTATACTTCTTGAACCCGATCTCCGGGGCGATCTCTCGGAAGCACTGCCGGCAGACGTGCATACCGTAGCGGCGCACGATGCCTCGCTTCCTTCCACAGCGCAGGCATCCCTTCTTCCTACCAAACTCTTTCTTAGTCTTCACTCGACCACCTCGACTTTGTAATGCTCCTTCATGAAGCCGATGGCCTCATCTCTGGTCATGCGGTGCTCATGGGGGATCTTCTTGGACATGATGCGCCGCTTGGCCACCCGGTACCCGGGCCGCATGAAGACCACGTTGACGTCCATTCCGAAGATGCCGATCTCGGGGTCGTACTTCATGCCCTCGAAGTCGGTGTAGTCGGGCAACCCGAAGGAGAGGTTCCCCTCCTTGTCGAAGGAGTACACCGCCACGCGGTGATCGCGGATGGACAGCGCCTTCTGCAGGAAGGTCTGGGCCTTCTCCCCCCGCATGGTGACCTTGCACCCGATGGGCATTCCGGTCCTGACCCCCAGGTCACGGTTGGTGACCTTGGCGGTGGTGACCACCGGCTTCTGCTTGGTGACCATGTTCAGGACCTTCAGGGCCTTGTTCAGGCGCTCCCCGGCCTCGCCCACGCCGATGTTGACGACGACCTTCTCTATCCTAGGCTGCCGGATGTCGCTCATAGGGCGGCCTCCTGGGGCAGCTCGATCTCCGGCGCCTTGGCGCCGATGATGAACACGTTGGACTTGACGGTGGAGGTGCCGTCCTTGAACTTTACCAGGTTCTCAGAGGTGAGCCTGGTGGGGACGTACTCCTCCACGATGGCCATCTCCCCGACGTGCGCGCCGGAGGTGATCAGGGCCACGCTGCCCTTGTCCAGGTTATAGTGCTCCATGATCTTCTGGGTGGGCACCTCGATCTTGAGGACGTCGCCGGTCTTGTAGGCGGCCCCCTCGATGAGGATGTTCCTCCCGTCGTGCATGTTGAGCTGGGTCTTGCCTCCCGGAACGGTGGTCTTGTTCTCTATGCGGCACAGCTTCCAGCCGGCCTTGTTCTCCGGGATCTTGACGAGCTCCAGCTTCCCGCGGTGGTTCATGACCATGCGGTAGTGGGCGCTCATCTTGGGCAGGGACACGACGTCCATCAGGCCCACGCCCTGCTTGAGGCTGGTGACGACCTTGCCGTCCACCAGGACGCCCTTCTCGAACAGCACCGACCGGACCTCGCTGGCGTTGTTGCACACCTTAAGCAGGTCGCGAAGCACCACGTTCACCGGGATGCTGTCCTCCACGGCGTGAGCGCCGGGGGAGGGCTTGGTGATCCACGTGCTGCCCTTCCTCTTGACGGCCCAGCTGCGGGGTGCGGTCAATCTCTTGATCTCGTTGCTCATTGTGAAACCTCCTTGGCCCTGGCGAGCTTCTCCTTCCGCTTAGGGTCGGAGAGGTCCAGCTTGATGATCTCCACCTTGGACGCATGGACCGTCCGGGCGGTCTGGGTGCCGTCGGCCTTGGCCACGGTGACCCCGTCCACGGACACCCTGCCGCTCTTGGTGATGACGGCCGCTACCCTGCCCTCCAGGCCGACGATGTCCTCGTCGCCCCGCATCACCCGAACGGTGTCTCCCTTCCGGACCTGCAGCGAGCGGAGGCCATACTGCTTCCGAAGCTCGTCGCTGAGGTGGGAGGAGATGTTCTTCCTCCGGATGTGTAAGGGAGCGTTATAGAAGGCCTTCCTCTGCTTCCTTGCTTTCTTGCTCTGTACCATTTTCCTCACCTTCATATGATGGTAGAGGCGGTCGCCGCTATGCGAGGCCACCTCTCCGCCGCTTCCCTTGCCACGGGACCCTTGATGTCCGTTCCCTTGGTCTCCCCCTCCTCGGTGGTGATGACCGCGGCGTTGTCCTCGAACTGGATCATCACTCCGTCGGCGCGGCGGAACGGCCTGCGCTGCCGGACGATGACGGCGTAGACGACCTGCCGCCTCATCTCGGGGGTGCCCTTCTTGACGGACGCTATAACGATGTCCCCCACGCCGGCCTTGGGGTACCGGCGGGCTGTGCCATGGTACCCGGGCACGGTGACGATGGCGATCGTCTTCGCGCCTGTGTTGTCGATAACGTTGAGCACGGTGCCGGTCTGGACACCGCGAGACTGCTTGCCAGCGACTCCCTTCATCGTGTTCACCTCTTCTCAACGATGACAAAGGAGACGGTCTTGCTCAGTGGGCGGCATTCCATGATCTTGACCTGGTCGCCGGCCTTGACCCCCAAGCAGGGGGGGTTGTGCACTGAGTAGTGGCTCGTCCGCTTCTCGTAACGTTCGTACTTCTCCTGATACTTCAGATAGTTGCGCTCCACCACCGCGGTCTTGTCCATCTTGGTGGAAATTACAACCCCCTCGATGGTCATCCCCTTGACCGACAGCTCCCCGTGGAAGGGGCAATGCCTGTCGGTGCAGGCGGACTCCGGCGCCTTAACATCGATTCCAATATCCTTGACTTCGTTAGCCATTGGGATCACCTAATCTTCTTGATACGATCCTCAGGTCGGTGCTGGATCTCCGAACCGTGAATCTGAACCTTGTCTCCCTGGTATGTGAACATGAACTCATGGGCGGCCTTGGGCACGGTGACCTCGCGGCCCTCCCGGCGCAGGACGAAGGTGTTCTTGGTCTCGTCCACCACGGTGCCGCGGATGTTCCCGCAGCCCGGGTGGGGCATGACCTCGACCTCCAATCCAATAAGTTCCGACCTCATGAAATCCCTCTTGTTCACGCTCATCTGACATCCGTCTTGAAGCCCATCTGTTCGAGGACCTCTTTGACCTTCTTCTTGTGGTCACCCTGCAGCTCGATGCGGCCTTCCTTGGCCGTACCGCCGGCAGCGCACTTGCTCTTCAGCTTCTTGGCCAGGTCGTCCATGTCGATGTCGTTCTCGTCGATGCCTTCGACCACGGTGACGATCTTGCCGTAGCGCCTGCTGTCGGTGCTGATCCTTACAGTCTGCTGCTCACGCGCGATCTCCTCGCACATGCACAGTTCCTTGGGTAGTCCACATACCGGGCAGATTTCAGCCATTAGTGCTTCTCCTCCTCCTTCTGGATGGTCTCGATCCTAGCTATGTTGGTCCTGAGGGCCCGTATCTTGCCGGGATTGGTGGGCGCTCCACCCATGGCGGCGGTGCCTCTCTCGTGCATGAGCTCGTCGCGGAGCTCGCCCAGCTTCTTGGCGCGCGCCTCGACGCTCATGTCCTTGATCTCCGACGTGCGGAGGAGGGCCATTACTGCTCCCCCTCCGTCGCGTTCTCGCCCTCGTCGATGGGGGCGGGTTCCTCAGCTGCGCTTCCCTCTTCCAACGGAACGATGGGGGAGGGCTCCTCCTTCTTCACCATCAGGGGTGCGAGCTCGGGGAACTTCTCCGCTGCCTCCGCCGGGGGGGTGATGTCGATCTCGTCCGGCAGCTTGGCTCCCGGGCGCATGATCTCAACGGTGACGCCGATGACGCCGGGCTTGAGCTTCGCCACCGCGTAGCCCTTGTCCACGTCCTTCAGCTTCGGCTCGCCGCAGAACTTGATGTAGCCTTCCTTGAACTTCTCGGTCCTGTGCCTCTGGCCGGTGAGCTTGCCCGCGATGATGATGTGGCAGCCCCTGGCGCCGGACTCCATGACCCTGCGGATGGTGCTGTGCCCCGCCCGCCGGAAGTGCCAGCCCCGCTCCAGGGCGAAGGCCAGCTTCTCGGCCATGATCTGGGCGTTGAGGTTGGGGTTGGCGACCTCCTGGACCTCCACCTGGGGGTTGTCGAACTTGAAGTCCTCCTCGATGGCGCGGGTGAGGTTCTTGATGGCCGCACCGCGGCGACCGATCACGATGCCCGGGCGCTCGGTGATGAGCGTCACCCTCGTCCCCATGGGGGTCCTCTGCACGTCCAGCCCGCCGAACCCGGCCCGCGTGACCTCCTTCATCAGGTATTCCTTGAGGAGGACCCTGCGGACGTTCTCGGCTATGAACTTCCTCTCGTTTGCCATAGTTACTGTGCCTCCTCCAAGATTACCTCGATGTTGACGGTCTGCTGGTTCCACGGGGTGCTCCGGCCGTAGGCGCGGGGCATGTGCCCGGGGATGGTCCGTCCCAGGTTGGTGGTGATGACCTTGACCTTCATGTTCTCGGCGTCAAGGCCCTTGTACTCAGCGTTGTGCTTGGCGCTCTGGATGACGGCCAGGATGGCCTCGGCGGACTTCTTGGGGAACCGCCCGGGGCCCACGCCGATCTTGTGGGCCACGCCGGTGTTGTACCGGCCGAAGGGCACCGGCCTCTTCAGCTCGATGACCTCCTCCAGCATCCTGATCGCCACTGCGACGTTCTTGCCTCTGACCATGCGGCAGATCTCCCTGGAGTCCTTGGGGGAGACGGGCTTCTCCTTGCCAATGGCCCTGGAGGTCTTGTCGGGGTCGGTGAATTGAGTGTATCCTGCCATGTTTCCACCTCACTTCAGCGGCAGGAACTTGGAGCCCCTGGTGGCACCGACGCCTGGTCCGGAGTGCTTGACTTCATGCCTGGTCATGGAGAACTCGCCCGTGAAATGCCCGATCATCTCCGGCTTGATCTCGAACTCGAAGAACTCCTTCCCGTTGTACACGGCCACCCTCTTCCCCACGAACTGGGGGATGATGGGGACGTCACGGCGGTGGGTCCTGGTGACCTCGCGGTTTCCGGTCTTGAGGACCTCGAAGGCGGTCCTCTGCTCATCGTTCATTCCCCTGGCCAGGGTCCTCCGGGCCCGGGATGGGAGCAAAGTGACCATCTCGTCAAAGGGCATCTCCAGCAGCTCCTCCATGGAGAAGCCACGGTAGGTGAACTCCTTCTTGCGCCGGGCGGTGATGCCGCCCTTCTTCTTGCGCTGCTTCCTGCGCGCGGCCTTCTGGCCGCCAATCTTCTCCTTTGCCATCTAGATCACTTCCTCCGCTTGGGGGACAGGCGACCGACCTTCCTTCCGGGCGGCGCGTTCCTGCTAACGGTGCTGGGCTTTCCCACGTGGGGGTGTCCACCGCCACCGTGCGGGTGGTTCACTGGGTTCATGGCCACTCCCTTGACCTTGAAGTAGGCCTTGCTCTTGCTGCGGTAGGCGTGGAACTTGTTTCCCGACTTACCGAACGGCTTCTCCCTCTGACCGCCGCCAGCGACCACGCCCAAGGAGGCGCGGCAGCGGGGGTTGAAGGTCTTGAACGAACCGGAGGGCATGAGGAGAACGACCTTGTCTCCCCTGCTCACCACGGTCGCGGACGCACCGGCGGCGCGGACGAACTTCCCGCCATCGCCGGGCTGTCCTTCTACATTGTACACGAAGCTACCCTCAGGCACGCTGCTGAGAGGGACGACGTTCCCGGGGCTGAGGTCGGGGGCGGACACATCGTAGCTGATGTCCTTTCCCACCACCATGCCCTCGGCGGCGATCATCAATACGCTCTCACCGGAGAAGTCGATCTTGGCCAGGGGCCCGCTGCGACCAGGGGCGTGGATGAGGTCGACGATCTTGCCGGTGCCGGCATCGACGTTGGGATACCTGATGTTGCCGATCTGCCTGTGGCCAGGGTTGCGGTACACTGCGCCGCCCTTTCCACGTCTCTGTTGTCTGAGTTGTTTTCCCATGTTATCGCCTCAGAACACTCCGATCCTCATCCCGATGTCCTCGGCCGAGTAACCCTCGGCGAGCTGGATGATAGCGCGCTTTCCTTCCTTGGTGATCTTGGTCCATACCTTGACGACCTTGACCTGGAAGTGCTCCTCGAAGGCCTCCTTGATCTCCTTCTTGCTCGCCTCCTTGAGGACCACGAACTCGATCCGGTTGCCGTCCTTGTAGTTCTGGGTAGGGGTACCCGCCATGTGATTCATCGTCTTTTCAGTGACATAGGGGTGCAGCAGAATGTCGGTGTTGGCCATGCCTACCACTCTCCTACCTTCTTGAGGGCGGACTCCGAGAAGACCGCCAGCCTTCCCGCCATGCCGCCAGGGGCGAGCACTCCCGCGCTCAGTCCCTCGGTCGCAACGATCTCCACTCCGGGCAGGTTGTTGGCGCCCATGAACACGGGGGCCTCCTGCGCGGAGACGACCACCAGGATGCTCCGGGGGGTCTTGTACTTCCTGCTCCTCATCTTGCCGCGGCCGGCCCGGATCTTCTTGCCGGACTTGGCCCGGTCGAGGTCAGGGGACACGCCCAGCTTCTCCAATGCGGAAACCACTTCGGAGGTGGTGGCGAGCTTCTCGAAGTCGTCCTCCACGATCACCGGCATGGTGATGCCCTCCTCGAACTGGTGTCCCCGGAGCTTTACCATCTCGGGGTCGGACAGGGCGGCCAGGGCGGACAGCTTGGCCTTGTACTTCTCCTTGCGGTTGACCTTCTTGGAGTAGTCCTTCTCCGGCTTGGGCGGGAAGGCCCGGCGGCCGCCCACGTTGTTGGGGGACTCCGCTGCCTTGTTGCCCTGGGTGAGCCTCTGGACACGCGAGGTGCCTCGGCCCTTGCCCCACTGGGACACGGCGTGCCTCATGCCTGCCTTGGGAGAAGGCCCGTACGCCTGGCGCCTGTTGGCCTGCTCCGCCACCGCGGCGCGGTGTATGATGTCCGGCCGGAAGTCGGTGGAGAAGGCATTGGGGAGCTCCACGCTCTTCACGATGTCTCCCTTGACAGAGTAGATGTTGACATTGTTCTTGGCCATGATCTTCAGGCCCCCTGCTTGGACTCGGTGGAGACATAGACCATGTTGGGCGCCTCCTTGAGCACGGTGCCGGCCGGTCTTACGGGGTCCCTAAGGCGTATGAGCCTCTTGGTGGGGCCCGGTACCGAGCCGTGGATCAGCACGTAGTTGTTCCTGACGTTGCCGTAGTGGACGAACCCACCCTTGGGGTTGACCTCGTCCCCCTTCTCGCCGATCTTGAGGACCCGCTTGTTGAACTCGGTCCTCTGGTGGTAACCCATCTGACCGGCCTGGGGCACCTGTGGCCGGACGAACCCGGGCCTCTTGGGCCCCAGGGTGCCGACCATCCTGCGGTGCTTGGAGTTCTTGTGGGACAGCAGCTTGACGCCCCACCGCTTGACCGCTCCCTGGAACCCCTTGCCCTTGGTGACCGCGGACACGTCGATGATCGCGCCGTCCTTGGCGAACTCAGTGATGGTGATCTCCTTTCCCAGAAGTCCCTTGGCGTACTCCAGGCGCTGGTCCATGGAGCCTCCGCCCACGCGGGTCTCCATAAGGTCAGGGACCTTCTTGGGCACACCGGTGAGCATCTTGGGCTGGGTGTAGGTCAGAACGCGGACATCCTCGATGTCCTTCCTGTTCAGCTCGCTCCAGGCCTTCTCGGCATCCTGGTTCTTGGGTATGGGCAGCCTCCGGGCGAGGGTCTGGTCGACCCCGCTGGCCCAGATCTCCCCTACGGTCCGCAGGCCGTACCGGGAGCTCTCGTAGAACCTCACCGCGGCGACCTTCATGGGCGGGACCTCGAGCACGGTCACCGGCACCTGGATCTCCTGGCCAGTGGTCAGGCTGGTCTTGCGGTAATCGACGATGAAGGCGTGGGTCATTCCGGCCTTGTAACCCGCGAAGCCCTGCAGCTTGGGGCCTTCGCTGATCTCTGGCCAGGAGTCCAACCTGGGCGTCTGGCTTACAGCTCGCTTCCTAGGCGAATATGCTTTTGAACCTTGTCTTGGACGTCTCTTGTTCGGCATGATTCTCCCTCTCTTCTCCTGAGAGAATCCACTCTCTGTGCTTGCGCCTCTTTGACTCGATCGCTCGAGGTCAGCACCTTCGACCGTGACGCGTTATCCACCCTCCGAGAATGGAGTTAGAGGGGAAGTTGGGATGTCAAAGCATTGCCCATGGCGTCTGGTCGAACGTCCTCAGCGCTTATAGCGTGCGAGTGGCATTAGAGTAGTCATATTTAAACTTAGCGTGGGTGTAGTTTACCCATCTGGATGCATGCTATTCCATCTTCATAGAACAAGTCCGCAGAATCGATCCACGGCATCGCCCGGTGCTAACGAGCAGGTAAGGTTTATGAGGTTTCAGGCTCTCACCAGCGGTGGTGAGGCGGTTATGAGCAAGGTACGGGACAAGGAACCGGCACAGCGGACGCTGCTGAACTTCGATGTATCGGACCCCTTCGATGCTTCCACCATCGAGGTCTTCAAGGACCAGTACCGGCGCCTCAACGGCCACAACCCCTCGGCCGTGGACCTCAGCTCCTACTACCGGCAGCACCCGCAGGAGCTGGTGCGCCGGCAGGGCACCATGAAGAAGGTCTGAGGGCGCCTACAGCTTGCCTTCCTTGGCCTTCTTCTGCAGCCGCTTGGACCGCTCCTTGGTGGTGAACCCGGTGGCCCGCTCCATGAAGTCGTTGTACTTCTGGTTGGACTCCTTCATGGCCTCGATGCTCGCCCCCTTGTCCGAGGTGCTGCTCACCGACAGGCTGCTCTTGCTGATCAGCTTGACCTCGAAGCGGGTGGTGGCCCCGAACGATGTGACATAGGCCCCGTTCTCCTCCTTCACCGTTCCGAGCATCTCCTTCATGAGGTCCTTCAGACCCTCCCCTTCCAGCGCGGCCCCCTTGCCCTTCTTGATATCGAACTCCATGTGTATCTCTCCTCAATCGAACTCCAGCTCGTCGCTCAGGTACCGGTCGACGTCCACGCTCGTGCCCAGGGCGTCCTGCAGGTCCATGAGGGCGGCCCACTGCTGGCGGCAGCCGCACTGCGGGACCTCAAGATCATCGAGGTCCTGGCTGAACGAAAAGCGCTGGACCGCGTCAAGTACCTTTCTGTCACAGTGGTCGCAGTTGTGAACACCCCTCGTCGTCCCCCCTCCGGAGGGGGAGGACAGCAGGCGGATGTCGGTCATACGGCGCCCAGTGCGCAGTACCTCCACCAGGGACCACGCCCATGGGGGGCGGTAGTTGCCCCTCCTCCACAGCATGTCCACCACGGTGTCCCGCTGTACGTTGACGGGGTTGATGCTGACGCTCTCCGACAGGGGGGCGGCATAGGCGATGGAGGCGATGGCGTCCTCCACCCCGGCCCGCTCCGTAAGGTACGGAGGCTTTAACAGCAGGTAGGTCCGGAGCGGCATGCCGGTCTCGCGGAGCACATGCGCGGCGGCGGTGTAGTCCTTGACCGTGAACCCCTTGCGCACGCAGCGGCGCAGCACCTCCTCGTTGGCCGACTCCAGCCCGATGGCCACCGCAGTCCGGTGGTCGATGTCCTGCAGGTTCTCCGGGGTGATGAACTCCGGGCGGCTCTCCACCAGCACCCGCTCAGCGCCGGCGAAGGTGGAGAACACCTCCGACCGGACGTCCAGCGGGACCTCCTGGGGATCGAGGAAGGAGCCGGAGGTGTAGATCTTGACCATCCTCTCCCCCTGGTACCTCTTGGCCACCTGGGCCAGCTGCGAGCGCAGGTGCTGCGGCGTGACCTGGCGGGAGCTGGCGGAGTTGTACCCGCACATCAGGCAGCCCTTCTGCCATGACCACCAGCAGCCGGTCGTGCGGAGGATGGCCACGAAGGCGCTCACCCTCTCCCCGTTGATGACGTCCTCCTCCTTCCAGATGCTCACCGGGCTCTGCAGGTCCTCCATGCTCAAGCGTGCCATCTTACTACGTCCATCACGGACATCGTCTCCTTGATAATTACCTTTTGGAGGAAGGGCGGGCACCGCAGCGGTGCCCATAATCGACCAGGCGTCAGGGTTCAAGTGGAAGAGGACAGGGCTTAGGAGATCGTCGATGCTCCGTCGAACCATCGCTGAACCTGGACAGTAGATCGAACGAGCATGTGTGATTTCGTTGCTTTGTATCAATATAGAGTTCTTTTTTCCTTATGAGGATAGAAATAACACAATAGTATTATATCGGCATTTGCCAATCTTATCTCTCGGTGAGGAAGAATGAGCTCTGCACTAACTGACAAGAGGGGCTTCCTGCGAGGTCCCAGTACAGCAATGGTGATCGGCTGGGTAATGGCCTTCGTGGGTTTTTTCCCCTTTGGCTACTCGTCCTCCACGACGAGCTACTATGATCCCTTTCTGGGAACACACACCGACTATTACCTTCATTTTTTCGGCTTCACCATATCTTCCAACGAGTTTGTGAACGAGGTCCTCTCCCAACTCCTGCCCGTCGCCGCTTATATCGGGTTCGGCCTCCTCATCCTGGGGGCCGTCTGGGCGGTCCAACGGTCTAGAGCGGAGCAGGTGTTCGGCACGTATGGTAGGCCAATGATGATCGCTGGCGGTGTATCGTTCCTGATCTACGGCCTATTGATCCCGCTCACCTTACAATATGGGTACAATGGCATCCTGGATTACTCCCAGCTCGTCCAGTTCGGGGGGATATTGCTATGTGCCGTAGCCGTTCTACTGTTGATCCCTCACCTGCCCTTGACCAAACCATCAACGCAAAGGGTGGGAAGGGCGCTCGTCGCCGTGGGGACGGCCATTCTTATCTACTTCGTGACCACTTCCATTGCCGCCTGGCTCGGGGCGAATGTTGATATATTTCCTGAAGGGGTGACCCTTACACTGTATCTGGTGAGCATACCGCTCATGCTCCTGGGCATGATGTGGGTGGAGAGGGACCTGGAGAGCAGGTCCTTACCTCAGGGCATAGGGCTGAGGGCGGTGAGGTTGATCTCCGTGGGCATGATGCTCATCGGGGCGTTGCACCTTATACTGAACTTCGGCCCTATGGCGGTGAGCGTAACGTTCGACCCGCTTCTTGACGATGTATTATTAAACCTATATGTTCTGGGCGTATTGGTGGCCCTCGCGGTGCTTATGGTGCCATTGCTGAGCGTCCTGAGGCACAAGGCAGAGGTTACCATGGAGACCGTACCCAGCTGAGGCCACATAGGGCATGGGGCTTTCCGCTCTGAGGTCGGATGGCCCTTGGCCAATGCCCTCCACAAGGAGTACGGCCTCGGAGCGTTCAGGGGACAAACATGATCGGGACCGGCCCTCCCGTAGTGGCCAGGTGGTTGGCCGGCCGCGATCCCCTCAGGCGCACGCCCGGCCCCGGGCGAGGGGGAGTTACCAACCCTTTAATACGGCGTTCATAATCCTTGACGAAGAAGGGTTGGCCATGGCCAAGAAGATCATTGTCATTGGTTCGGGCGCGGCCGGGATGACCGCGGCGTCGGCGGCGAGGGCGACGGACAGCGAGGCGGAGATCACCGTCCTCACCGTGGAGGAGCACATCTCGTACTCGCCCTGTGCCATCCCGTTCGTGTTGGAGGGACGCATCAAGGACTTCTCGTCCATCATCATGCACGATCCCGACTACTACCACCGCGAGAGGAACATCCAAGTTCGCACGCGCTCCAAGGTGACGGCCGTGGACGCGGACAAGAAGACGGTCGCCCTGGCAGATGGCGAGGCCCTATCGTACGATTCCCTGGTCCTGGCCACCGGGGGCACGGTGTTCGTTCCGCCGGTCCCAGGGGTGGAGCTGCCCGGCGTGTTCCGGGTGCGCTTCATCCAGGACGGCATGGACATCCTTGCCGCGCTGCCCTCCGTGAGGTCGGTGGTGGTGGCGGGGGCCGGCGTGATCGGTCTGGAGATCGCGGTCGCGCTCCGCCATGCGGGCAAGGAGGTCACAGTGGTGGAGATGTTCCCCCAGATCATCCCCCGCATCTGCGACCAGGACATGGCCAAGGAGGTGCAGACGTACTGCGAAGGCCTGGGCATACGCTTCTGCATGGGGACGCCCCTCGGCTCCATCGCCGGCAACGGGAAGGTGGAGAAGGTGGTGGTGGGCAAGGACGAGGTCCCCTGCGACATGGTCATCATGGCCACCGGAGTGAGGGCCAACCTCGAGCTGCCCAACCTATTGGGACTGGAGATCGGGCCCTTAGGGGCGGTGAGGACGTCGCCCACCCTTCAGCCATACAAGAAGGGCCGGCTGGTCAAGGACATCTACCTGGCGGGCGACGTGGTCATGTGCCAGAGCGCCGCGGTGCCCGGACCCACCATGAGCCAGCTGGGCGCCACCGCGGTGCGGCAGGGCCGGGTAGCGGGCATCAACGCCGCCGGCGGACACACACTATTCCCTGCGGTGCTCAGCGCGTGGGTCTCCCAGATCGGCGACCTGCAGGTGGGCGGCACCGGCCTGTCCCGCGGCCTGGCCGAGTACTACGGCCTGGAAGTGGTGGAGGCCAAGGCCCAGGGCCTGACCCGCGCGAGGTACTACCCCGAGGGGAAGCGCCTCCTGGTCAAGCTGCTGGCCGAGCGAGAGGGCCACCGCCTGGTGGGGGCGCAGATCGTGGCGGGCGAGGAAGTGACCGGAAGGGTGAACTGGCTCACCGCGGCCATCCTCAAGGGCACCACGGTGGAGGAGTTCGTCACCTCCTTCGAGAATGCCTACTGTCCGCCCACCTCCATGGTCAAGGACGTGGTCAACGCCGCGGCGGAGAAGCTCCTCGAGAGGCTGTGAGATGACAAAGGCCCTCCTCCGCACCTATGGGCACATAACGCACATCATCGGCGGGGGGCAGGTGCAGGTCGAGTTCCGGGGCGGCACGGTGAAGGAGATGCTAGATGAGCTCGTCCGCACCTACGGCGACCCCATGAGGAACGTGCTCTACCCCCGGGGGGACAACTTCTCGGAGATGCTGTACGTGCTCGTCAACGGCAAGAACGTTACGTACCTTGATGGGCTGGCCTCCAAGCTGCGGGACGGGGACGAGGTCGCCGTGCTGCCCCTCACCGCCGGCGGATGACCGGCCCCAGGGGCTATCAAGCATGATAATAAAATAATTCGTTTCAAATAGTAGTCGCTCCAATATTAATCCGCACGGGATCTGTCAACTGGGATGGGGGGGAGTTGACATGAGAGATTCAGAGATAGCGCAGGCCAAGACGGCCGTTCACCTGCTCAGCGGGCACATCGAGGACATGGAGACCGCATCCATCAAGAGAAGCCCCGAGCCCACGTTCACCAGCGACCTCGACATCCGAGGGGTGAGGCGGGTACCGGAGCAGTCCTGACAACCGTCCAGAGGGTTCCTGACGAGGCCTCGGGAACCGAGCCAGATGGAAAATATATAAACATTTTTCAATTTTATAAATCCTTGATACAACCTCTATATCCCTAGATGCCTATACCTACTTCTCAATACGTGGAATTTGAACGGCCGCATAGCTCTGCTAGGTGGTGATGGGATGAAAAGGTTCAAATTTATCAAGGCTAGGAACTACAAGGATTACTGGATAATCAACGAGCTGGTCGAGCAGTGCAACGAGGAGGGGAAGGACGGCCGGTTCCGCTGGTGCTACGCTCCTCGCGAGCATGTCAACCTCCCGTATATAGAGAACGGCACCGAGGCCAAGCTGGTGATCACCAAGGACGACGTGCCGCGCATCGTGGGCTTCTACTCCTACGATTCCTCGGCCGGCAGGCTCGACGTGCTGTACGTGGTGCCCAAGCAGCGGGGCCACCACACTGCCCTGGACATCGTGGAGGACTTCCTGCGGACGTCCCCCCAGGACCGTCCGGCCAAGGTGCTGAACCCCTGCCGCGCGGTGCGGAAGATGCTCAACAAGCACTTCCCCGGACGGTTCGAGGCCGTCGTCACCCGAGGTCAGGAGTACATGCCCATGCACTACGAGGACGAGGACCTGGCCTGTCCCAGCGCATAAAAAAAAGGGGAAAGGGGTTTCAGGTGTCGAAGTAGAGGTAGAACTCCGAGGGGTGCGGCCGCAGCCGGATGTAGTCGTTCTCCTTCGTCTTCTTGTAGTCGATCCACTCCTCCACGAACCCCTTGCCGAAGACCTTGCCCTCCAGCAGGAAGTCGTGGTCCGACACCAGGTGGTCCAGGGCCTTCTCCAGCGACCCCGGGACCTGCTTGATGAGGGCCTGCTCCTCCTTGGGAAGGTCGAACATGTCGGTGTCGTGGGCGGAGCCAGGATCGATCTTCTTCTTGATGCCGTCCAGGCCGGCCATGAGCATGGCGGAGAACGCCAGGTAGGGGTTGGAGGTGCAGTCTGGGGGCCGGTACTCGATGCGCTTGGCCTTGGAGCTCTTGGAGTACATGGGGATCCGGACCGCGGCGGAGCGGTTCCGCTGCGAGTACACCAGGTTGACCGGCGCCTCGTACCCCGGGACCAGCCGGCGGTAGGAGTTGGTGGAGGGGTTGGTCAGGGCCAGCAGGGCGGGAGAGTGCTCAAGGATGCCGCCGATGTAGTACAGCGCCTCCTGGGACAGCATGGCGTACCCCTTCTCGTCGAAGAAGACGTTCCTGCCGTTCTTGGCCAGGCTCTGGTGGGTGTGCATGCCGGTGCCGTTGTCGCCGAACAGGGGCTTGGGCATGAAGGTGACGGTCTTGCCCAGCTGGGCGGCGGTGTTCTTCAGCACGTACTTGTACAGCATGACCTGGTCCGCCATCTTGGTCAGGGTCTGGAACCTCATGCCGATCTCGCCCTGCCCGGCGGTGGCGACCTCGTGGTGGTGCAGCTCGCACTCGATGCCCACCGACATCAGGTTCATCACCGCCTGGGACCGGAAGTCCTGCAGGGAGTCCACCGGCGGGACGGGGAAGTACCCCTCCTTGTTGCGGGGCCGGTGGCCCAGGTTGGTCCCGTTGACGTTGTTGCCCGAGTTCCAGATGCCCTCGTTGGAGTCGATGTAGTAGTACCCGGAGTGCTGGTTCTGATCGAAGCGGATGGAGTCGAACACGAAGAACTCCAGCTCGGGGCCGAAGTAGGCGGTGTCGGCGATGCCGGTGCTTTTGAGGTGCTCCTCGGCCTTCTGGGCGATGAACCGAGGGTCCTTCTCGTACCGGTTTCCGCTGAGCGGCTCCTGAACGTTGCAGAAGACCGACAGGGTGGGGATCCTGCAGGCGGGGTCCATGAACGCGGTGCCCATGTCCGGTACCAACAGCATGTCGCTCTCATCGATCGAGGCGAACCCCCGGATGGAGGAGGCATCGAAGCCCACGCCCTCCTTCAACAGGTCCTCGCACATCCTTCCGGCCGGGTAGGTGATGTGTTGAAGCGTACCCGGCACGTCGGTGAACTTGAAGTCCACCATCATGACCTTGCCGGACGTGCACACGTCCATGGCCTCGGCCTTGCTCATATTCTCCCTGGCATGTAGTTTGCTTTCTGCCACCATCGTCGTCCTTCCTGCTCTCTCACGGCCGCTCGGTCCGTTCCCGTCCCGCTGCGGCCTGCGTTCGAGGCCCCTATCGCCCCTCGTACGATGGGAGATCGGTCGCCTCGTAGGGTCTCATAGACAAATTACTAATTATAACTTATGTAACGAGACAATTGATTAGAAGCATAAAAGAAAGAGCTACATATGTATAATAAGAATATTTGATTCCGATGATATTGCAGCAACGCGAACGTCATGACCGTCGCTAATAGGGCCAGCCCCCCTGCCGTTCTCGGAGGGCACGGAACATGGTCTCGGCCGTACCCTCGCCCCCGGTCCGAAACGATAAATAATGTGCAGGGAATCGGTACCTGAGTCACATGGACACCGAGGAGAGGTTCAACCTACTGGCAAGGAACACCGAGGAGATCGTCACGGCCGAGGAGCTGAGGAACATCCTGGAGACCAACCCCTCGCCCAAGAGCTATATCGGGTTCGAGCCCTCCGGACTGGTGCACCTGGGCTGGGTCATCTGCGCCAACAAGGTCAGGGACCTGGTGGACGCCGGCTTCGACATGATCATCTTCTTCGCCGACTGGCACGCGTACATCAACGACAAGCTGGGTGGGGATATCGACCGCATCCGACTGTGCGCCACGTACATGATGGACTGCTTCGAGGCCCTGGGCGTTCCGCGGGACAAGGTGCGCTTCGTCCTGGCCTCGGAGATCATGGACATCACCTACTGGGAGAAGGTCATGAAGGTGGGGAAGGTGACGTCCCTCTCGCGGATCAAGCGGGCCATGACCATCATGGGCCGCAAGGAGGACGACGCCGAGCTGGACTCGTCGAAGTTCCTCTACCCCCTCATGCAGGCCACCGATATTTTCCACATGGACATCGATGTGGCGTACTCGGGCATCGACCAGAGGCGCGCCCACATGCTGGCCCGTGAGGCGGGGGAGAAGCTGCAGTGGAAGGTCCCGGTGGCGCTGCATACGCCCCTGTTGCCGGGCCTCAAGGGGATGAGCCGCATGGACCCCATCGCCAACAAGATGTCCAAGTCGGACCCTGACAGCGGGATCATCATCCACGACTCCCCGGAGGACATCGAGAGGAAGATCAAGAAGGCGTTCTGCCCTCCCGAGGTGGAAGGCAACCCCGTCCTGGCCATCGCCCGCATGATCCTGTTCCAGAAGAGCATGACGATGGTCATCGACCGCCCGGAGAAGTTCGGAGGGAGGCTGGAGATCTCCTCCTACGATGAGCTGGAGAGGACCTACCTGGAGGGGAAGCTGCACCCCATGGACCTCAAGGCGGGGGCGGCCAGGGCGCTGAGCGACCACCTGCAGGGCGCCCGTGCCTACTTCGAGAGGAACCCCCAAAACCTGGACGCCCTGCGCCGGTCCCTGGGAATGATCTAAGCCTACCGACCCGCCCTTACTCGCTGCGCGCTATGGCGATGTTATCAGGGAGAGCAACTCACGCAGGGCGCTTAATGTAATCCATGCACTCTCGCTCGACCCCGATAATGACGGCCCGTTCGGAGTTGAGCACGATGAAACAGGAAGAGAGCGTGAGGATACCCCAGGAAGTGATCACCTTCTTCTGCAAGCCCGGAGGGCACTCCCTCATCGTCCGAGGGGAGGCCGGGACGGGCAAGACCACCCTGGCCCTGCAGCTCATCGAGGAGCTGGCGCAGTACAACAACAGTCACTATCTCAGCACCCGGGTCTCCGACCTGCTGCTCCTGGTGCAGTTCCCCTGGCTGGGGGAGAAGATCTACGGGAAGGAGTACGCCAGCTTCATGAAGAACCAGGTCCCCTGGCTGGCAGGGGAGGCCGACGCCGACACCGCACATGTCATTCCCCGCGACGACGGGAACCGGGACGTGGGCCTGAAGAAGCTCATGGACATCTACCACGACGAGCGGCGCACCAGCTCGGAGGACTACCCCGCCATGGAGGACGTCAACCGGGTCTACGACGCGGTGAAGGGGGCGCTCCCCCGGCGCTCGCTGGTGGTCATCGACTCCCTGGACGCCCTGGCCGAGCGGCACGGGCTGGAGAACGCGCCCTTCATCACCGCCATCCAGAAGGACCTGGTGGAGAGCTACGGTGCCAACATCATCTTCGTGTTCGAGAACAACGAGAAGGAGTACGACTACCTCGCCGACGCCTCGGTGGTGCTCTCCGCACAGGAGCACCAGGGGCGGACAGTGCGGCACATGAAGGTGCAGAAGCTGCGGGGGTGCGAGATCAAGCAGTTCCGCTACCTGTTCACGCTCAAGGGCGGGAGGCTGCAGACCTTCGGCAACATCAAGGCCCTGGACGTGACCCCGGACCGGGAGTGGTCCACCCTCACCGACAACCGCGGCAAGATATCGTCCGGCCTGGTGGACCTGGACCGCCTGCTGGGCGGGGGCTTCAGCCCCGGGGCGGCGGTGCTGTACGAGATCGGGAAGAACGTGCCCATGGAGATCATCAGCCTGCTGGAGCAGTCCCTGGTGGCCAACTTCGCCTCCCAGCGCAGGGGCGCGCTGTGGCTTCCCATGAAGCGGGTCAGCGCCGATACGGTCAAGAAGCAGCTGTCCGCCGCCATCCACCCCAACCTGTTCGACAAGAGCGTGCGCATCCCCGAGCTGGCGACGCAGAGCGAGGCGGGACGTTCCAACCACGTGCTCCGGGTGGAGGGATCGGACATCGCCACCGACATCAAGTGGGACGTGCTCACGTACGCGCTGAAGGGGGCGGACATGCCCTACCTCACCATGTTCGGCTTCGACACCCTGGAATCGATATACGGCGAGGACGTGATGAGCGGCCTCACCGAGCACATCGCCACCCTCAAGCAGAACGGCGGGGTGTTCGTGGCGCTGTCCTCGGAGTCCACTCGTTCCAAGGACAAGCTCATCGACCTGTCCACCGTGCACCTCAAGATCGAGCGCATCGACGGCGTGCTCACCATCTACGGGGATGAGCCCTTCACCGAGTGCAACGCCGTCACGCTGGAGTGGAGGGAGCGGGGCGGGTGCCTCTCCCTCACGCCCATCGTGTAGGAGCGCTCGTCAATTATTTGTACCGCGGCCACGTAGGAAGGGCGATGATTCCCCGGACCCTGCTGGTGGACCTCGGTGGGACGCTGATCGACCTCTTCGGACATACCACGCCGGGCGTTATGCTCCCGCGGTCGCTGGAACAGGCCGCCCAGGTGGTGCACGCCGCCGGCCATGATGTGCCTTCGGCGGACGTCCTGGAGCGCCGGTGGTACGAGCGGCGGCAGGAGCCCAACGACACCGAGGTGAGGCCGCTGGAGGGCCGCCTGTCCCACACCTTCGGCATAGGTCCGCAGGAGCACGCCCTCTTACTGTCGGCCAGCCGGGCGTTCATGCGCCCGCTGTTCTCGCAGGTGAGGGTGTTCGAGGATACGTTGCCGTTGCTGGAGCACGCGCGGGCCCATGGCATCAGGACGGTGGTGGTGTCCAACACCACCTGGGGAAGCCCCGCCACCCTGTGGAGGGAGCTGCTCGACCATGTAGGACTGGCCGCTCTTATCGACGCGTCGGTGTTCTGCCGCGACGTGGGCCGCCGGAAGCCCGACCCTCAGGTGTACCGCCATGCGCTGGAGGTGGCCCGGGCGCCGTGCGATGAATGCCTGTTCGTGGGCGACAACCCCGTGTGGGACGTGGAAGGTCCGGAGCGGGAGGGCATTCGCGCGGTGCTGCTGGACCGCTATGCAGAGTACGCAGGGCAGCGCTACGATCGCGTGCTGTCGCTGCTGGAGCTGCGGGACCGGTACCTCAGCTAGGCCGGCGTCCCTGGAACCGGCGGAAGAGGTCCATGGTGCGCTTCATGCACATGTTGAGCACCGCCTCCACGTCCCCCACCCCGGTGAGGCCGGCCGCTCCGGCATGGCCTCCGCCGCTGTTACTGGTCTCCCCTCCCACCTCGTCCAGGAGTACGCCGAGGTGCAGGCCCCGGCGGACCGTGTCCTGCCGCGCCCGGGCGCTGACGCGGAACCGCTCGTCCCGCTGCGAGCCGACGAAGGCCACGTCCGCCCCGATGCTTAGGAGCGATTTGCACACCGAGCTCTCGTGGGCGCTCCCCAGGGACATGGCCACGATGCTGTCCCCTATCCGCTCGAAGCGGAGCCGCTGCGCCCCCTTGAGCTGGGAGATGCGCTCCGAGACATCGGTGTCCAGGTCGGTGAGGTCCATGACCTCGTCCATCTCTATGCCGGACGCCTCCATCACCTCGGCGAAGGAGCGCATCATGGCGGGGTTGGCGAAGCGGAAGTGGCCGCTGTCGGTCAGCATGCCCGCCGCCAACGCTAGCCCCGTGCTCCGGTCGATCGTCACGCCTGCTACCCGCAGAAGGTCGAACACCATCTCCGCGCAGCTGCGCCTCCCCTCGTCGATGTAACAAAGTCCCTGGTCCCAGTCCCCGCTCCGGGCGTGGTGGTCGATGACCACCATGTCCCGCCCGGTGACGTCCACCCCGATCTGTTCCATGGAGGATGAGTCCACCGCCATAAGGTAGTCGAAGTCGTCAAGGTCCACCCTCTCCTGGACCACGAGGTCGAGGTTGCCGGCCATAACCTTGGCCACGCGGTCGAGGCCCCCCATGGCCACCACCGTTACATCGGGGAAGGAGCGGTACAACGCGTAGGCGCAGGCCAGGGCGTCGGGGTCAGCGTTCCCGTGCAGGAACACCGCCTTCCTGCCCTCCCTCAGCTTCTGGGAGATGGTCAGCAGCTTGCTCTCCAGCTCGGGCTCGTGGATAGAACTCATGTCACTCATCCTGTGGTGAAACATTGGGGAAGCGCCCGTCCGTGCATGTCCGTGCTCGCGTCAAGGCCTCCCTCCCTACAAAATCATGATGGAAGTGATTGTGTCCGTCCCCGCCCGGCGAGCGGTGCGGGGAGCGGGTCTGCGTCCCTTGACCTCACATCGGGCCGAGCTGCTGGCCGGAGGGGGTGGACAGGGCCTTGTTGAGCTGGTCCTGCAGGACCTGGTACCGGTCCTTCAGGGTCTTCTCCTGGCGCTCCAGGCTCTTGAGGCGGACCTCCATGGTCTCCTTGCTCTCCTCGATGTCCTTGAGGATGGCCTCCTTTCCGTCGGCCTTGATCAGGAGTGCACCTATGGACTTGTAGATGACCACGTCCTGGGGGGCCTTGTTCAGCTCCTCCTCGGTCCGGCTCATCTCCTTGACCTGTGCGTCCATCTGGAACTTCTGGTTCAGAACCGCCTGCAGCTGCTGCTGGAGCTGCTGGAACTGCGCGATCTGGTTCTGGACCTTGGGGCTCAAATCATCCATTTTCTTCACCTACCATGTTGCCGATCTCTTCCGAGATCCTTATCCATCTGAGATATGAGTTGAGGGCGGCGCGGAGGGCCCCCAGGTCGGAGGCCTCCACGTTGAGCACCACTTCCTCGTCCTGGGTAAAAAGGTGGACCCTCGTGCGAGGGATCTCCCTTCCCACCTCGGGCGAGAGGGCGCTCATCACCGCCTTGTGGTGCGGGGTGATCACACGAAGGGTGGCCCGGGGCATCCTTCACCGGGCTTTGATGACCTTCTTGACGTTGGGCCTTTCCTTGTAGAAGATCTTGGAACCGCACTTCTCACACTGGATGCCGACGGTGTTGACGTTGGAGCGTATCGGTTCGTTGCAGGCCCCGCACTTGTACATGCTCACTCACCCTTGTTGTTCCCGATGACCTCGCTCTCGACCTTGGCGGCCTGAGCGGCCTTGAACTCCTCGGAGGTCTCCTTCTTGGAGATGGGGGAGTATGCCCCGGCAGCGAACTTGGTGTCGCACTTGGTGCAAAACCATATGCCGCTGCTGACCCTGGACACGCTGTTCCTGTGGCAAGTCGGGCACTCGTGCGCGGAGTGCTTCACCTTCTCGATGTCGCGGACGCGGTTCCTAACGACCACGCCGTATCTCGTGCCGAACCTTCCCGAGCTTCCTGCCTTCTCTGTGGACTTGGACATTCTATCACACCATGAGGTTTCTAAGGTCCTTGCTCACACGCAGGGACGCATCGATCACTTGCCTGACCTCGTCCATCGTGAAAGCGCCGGTCAATCCCTTCTGCATCGCCCTCAGGTCACCGTTCTCATCAGTGGTGACACTAAGGCGGGCCTCGGCGACCTTTTCTTCGTCGAGAGTCGGGTCAAACAATATAGAGTTTTCTATCTTTACGACCGTGGTCTGAATGGGGAGGTGGCGCAGGGGCATGGGGTAGTCCTCGCCCTTGTCGTTCTCCTTGGCCGGCACCATGCAGGTCCTCAGCGCGGCGATGGCGCCCAGGAAGCAGGCGTCGAACAGGTTCCCGTCGTAGTCCAGGACGTAGATGTCCAGGAAGTTGATCCATACCTCCTCGCCGTGCTTGATGCACAGCTTCGGGAGGTCGATCATCTCGCTCTCCCGGATGCCCCGGTCGATGACCCTGGCCAGCTCGATGGCGCCGGCGTCTGGGGGCCCGGCCTCGAAGGTGGGCGAGGCCAGCGGGATGAGCTCGGTGTTGGTGGTCAGGACGCCGCGGTCGGGGGTGTCCTCGAAGGGCTTGCCCACCTCCATCTTGACGCCCACCAGGACGTCGGTGTTGCCCAGCCGCACCCGGGCGGAGCCCTGGGCGCTGTCGATGTAGTTGGTCTCGATGCTTATCTGGCGGTACTCGTCGAGGGCCCTTCCGTCGACCCTCTTGCCGGTGGACAGCAGCTTGTGGATGTGTCCCTTCTTGATCTCCGACATAATGGGCTCAGCCATGTTCAGGCCTCCGAACCGTTGGACTGGGACTGCTCGTCCTCCGCCTCACCGCTCGATCCCTGGGAGGAGTACCTCCGGCGCAGGGCGTCCTTCTGGACGTCGTACACCATCTGGCAGGCCTTGCGGCCGTACTCCAGCGCGCGGTCGAGCTCCTCCATGGTCATGTGCCCGTCCATCTGCATAAGTAGGACCTCCCCGGTGCGGGGGATCATGGCGATGGGCAGGTCGGCGTTGCCGTAGTTGTCCTCCTCCTTGTTGAGGTCCAGGACGATCTGGCCGTCGGCCTTGCCGATGGCCACCGCGGGCACCAGGTCCTTCATCGGTATCCCGGCGTCGGCCAGGGCCACCGAGGCGGCGGTGAGGCCGGCGCAGCGCGTGCCGGCGTTGGCCTGCAGCACCTCGATGTACACATCGATGGAGGCACGGGGGTAGTTCTCGGTGAACACCACGTACTCGAGCGCCTCGGAGATGATCTTGGAGATCTCGATGGAGCGCCTGTCCGGTCCCGGCCGCTTGCGGTCGTCAACCGAGAACGAGAGCATGTTGTACTTGCACTGGACGATGGCCTTGCCGGGGTTCTGCATGTGGCGGGGGTGGCACTCCCTAGGTCCGTACACCGCGGCCAGCACCTTGTTCTTTCCCCACTCCACGTACGCGGAACCGTCCGCGCGCTTCAGGACCCCGGCCTCGATCTTCAGCGGCCGGAGCTCGTCCACCTTCCTTCCGTCGATCCTGATCCCATTGTCATCGATCAGGTCTATGTCTGTTGTCATTCCCGACATGAAATTCACCTCAGTCCGATCTCGGCGCCGACTGCCCGGTCACCTGCTCCAGGTACGCCTTCACCTTCTCCGTCAACCCGTGGGAGTGGGCGTCCTGCTCTATCATCTGGATGGCCTTGATGGCGTGCATGATGTTGTCCACCTCGCCGTCCAGCCATATCCTTCCGTTCTGGCCCACGAAGATGCGGCAGTTCGTGTACCCCTTGATCATCTGGATCATGGAGCCGCTCTTGCCGATCACCCGGGGCACCTTGCTGTGCGATATCTCAATGATCTGCCCTCCCTGGAGCTTCCTCAGGCCCTGGTCCTTCATGGTGACCTGGACCCTCATGGTCTCATCGACCATGGCCACCTTGGCCAGGATGACATCGCCCACGTTCATGTAGCGGGCAGTGTCCCCGAACTCCACCCTCCAGGGCACCTCGTTGACGTGCAGCGGAGCGGGATAGGGGGAATTGATATCGATCAGCCAGTTGGAAGGGCCGATGTCCTCGACCTTCCCGATCACGCTGTCCCCCACCGCGGGGATGTACCTCCCGCTCAAGGGTATGATGTTGACGTAGTTCGACTTCACGGACTTGATTCCGAGGAGGGCGGCGTAGATCTTACCATCAGAAACATAGGTCCCCGCCCCCGGTTTAAGCTTCTCTCCATCGAGGAGATCACCGGGCATCACGATCTCCCTCGGTTGTCTCGACCCTTCACCATTCATTCTATTATCTCCTTAGATATTGTAACACACGCGAATGTAAGCTGATTGCGTATCTTCTTAAATTCCTTTGCCCCGGCGTAATATATCATATATCTTAAAACTCGCTCAGACGGGGCCCTTGAGGATCTTCGTCTCCACGTCCCCCTTGGTCCGTTCGGCCAACTTCCCCAGGAAATCGTCGCGCATGCCCGCCGGCAGCTCCACGATGCCGATCCAATTGCCGTTGGCCTGCCACTCGTCGCGGGTCACTTTCCCGGACTGGGCGATGTAGTCGTAGCAGCGGCCGTACTGGTCGCCGGTGAGCTTGACCGCGATCCTCACCTTGTCGAAGCGGATAGGGATCAGAGGACGGAGGGCCTTGAGGACGTTCTCGATCTGTGACTCCGCGGACTTGAACGGATCGATATGTATCCTGGCCTCCTCCATCGCCGCCTCTATGCGGGCCGGCGGATGGGGAGCGGAGGTCTGGGGGTTGATGGCGTTGCGGGCGATCTCCGCCACGATGCGCTTCCGCTTGCTGTCCTGCATCTCCTTGCGCTGCTGGGTGGTGAGCTGCACCTCCCCCTTGAGAACGATGTGCCTCGCCACCTGCAGGGGATCGAGGGTCCCGAAGACCTCCTGGACCTTCTTCTCCTCGGGTCGCGTCCCCTTGTGGGCGTTGCGGAAGACCTCGTCGATCACCATGTGGTCGGCGAGGTCCACCTCCTTGCCCTCCCGTATAAAATTGACGACCTTGGGGTCGATGAGGATCTCGAAGGTCTCCCCGTGGGATTCCATGCGCGCCACGATGGCATCCTCGATATCGACCATGGTCCCTCGCGTTTAATCGGAGTTGGCCTTGCCTACCACCGACTCCACTTCGCCGTCGTCCAGGCGGCGGAAGTCCGCTCCCACCCGCACGATGCCGATCTCTACCGACTTGGGGTTGAGCTTCTCCTCCTCGGTGGCCTTCTTCAGCGCCTTCAGGCCCAGCACGATGGCGTCCTCCATCTCCATGCCGTCCTGGTACTGCTCCTCGAACACCTCCATCACGACGTTGCGGCCGGCCCCTATGCTCCCGGCCTTGTACGATACCAGCGCGCCGGAGGGGTCGGTCTCGAACAGGTGCACGCCCTGGTCGTCCACGCCGGCGACCAGCAGGGCGGTGCCGAACGGCCTCACGCCACCGTACTGGGTGTAGTTCTGCTTGTAATCGCAGATCTTCTTGACCAGCATCTCCACGCTGATCCTCTCGTCATATGTGATCTTGCTGACCTGCGAGGTGACGCGAGCGTGGTCCACCAGGACCCTGGCATCGGCGACCAGGCCGGAGGTGGCACATCCGATGTGCTCGTCGATCTGGAATATCTTCTCTATGGACTTGGGCTCCATGAGGCGGCTGGCGATGCGCTTGTCAACGATGAGGACCGCACCGTCCTTGAACTTCAGACCGACAGTGGTGGTCCCCCTCTTGACAGCCTCTCGCGCATATTCGACCTGGAAAAGCCTCCCGTCGGGCGAGAACACGGTGATGGCCCTGTCATATGCCATTTGTCCTGGTTGCATTAATAACACTCCTTGACTACGCGAAACTCACTAAAGCGCTTCATCGATATATAGCTTAACGTGTCACCCAGAATGTTCAGGGACCACCAGGGCCGCGGGTCCGGGGCCGGCGTCCGCCACCTTCCCCGACCAGCACTCCCTCCCTCAGGGTGCGCAGGGTCCCCGAGGTCTTGACGGTGATGAGCGCGCTCCCCTCCCCGTTGAGGGCCTGGACCGTTCGCTCCTGCTCGGTCCACAGCACTCTGACGATGCCCTCTAGGCCATCGAACTGCATGAGCTTGTAGCGAATGCCGGCCCGGGTCAGGGTGGCGTTGAGCGTGGCGTACAGGGCGTCCTCGGTCATCCTTCCGCTGTCCCTGGGCCGGATGACGATGTACCTCCTCCTCCCCCGCTTGGACTTCACGACCATGGCAACGCCGGCCGCCTATATTGTACGATGTTAAGTAGGTGCCGGGGCGGTGACCCCGGTGATGACGACCAGCACCCGGACCCGCTTCTCCATCCCCGGCTCCACGGAGCATCCCCAGATGATGCGGGTGCGGGGGTTGAGGCGAGCCATCACCAGCTCGGCGGCCTTCTCCGCCTCCCCCACGGTGAGGTCCGAACCTCCTTGCACCCGGATGAGGGCTCCCTTGGCCGAGGCCAGGCTGAAGTCGCCCAGGAGGGGCGAGCTGAGCGCCTCCTCCACCGCGTTCTTGACCCGCTCGTGCTCATCATCGTTGTCGCCCATGCCGATCATGGCCATGCCCCCGTCCTTCATGATGGTGCTGATATCGTTGAAGTCCACGTTGACCAAGCCCGGCTTGGTTATGATCTCGGTGATGCCCCTGATCCCGTACATCAGCACCTCGTCGGCCACCTTGAAGGCGGCGTTGAGGGGCAGCTTGGGCACCAGCTTCAGGAGCTGCTCGTTGAGTATGACGATGGTGGTGTCGCAGTTCTTCTGCATCTCCTCCAGGCCCTTCACGGCGTTCTCCATCCGCATGCGCCCCTCGGAGCGGAAGGGAAGGGTGACGATGCCGATGGTCAGCGCCCCCTGCTTGCGTGCGACCTCCGCCACGTACGGTGCGGAACCGGTGCCGGTGCCGCCTCCCATGCCGGCGGTGACGAACACCACGCTGCTACCGTTCACGAACCTGAATATGTCGTCCTTGGCCTCCTCCGCCGCCTTCCTCCCCACCTCGGGTATGGCCCCCGCGCCCAGGCCCTTGGTGAGCGCGCGGCCGAGAAGGATCTTGTTGTCCGACCGGACGTTGAGCAGGTGGCGCGCGTCGCTGTTGGCCGCGACCAAGGTAGCGCCGCTGATGCCGTCGGTGGCGAGCCGGTGTATGGTGTTGGAGCCGCCGCCCCCGCAACCGATGATCGATATGTTGATCCTGATCGATTCCACCAGCTTCCTGAGCTCCTCGTCGTCCTCGCTGGCAGTATGGCAGTCCATCCCCGAGGCCAACGGCATGCCCCCAGCAGCATAGCTATCGGCCAGGCCTTCTAATGAGTTCATGTGCATCCCTAAGTTCGACTGTGCTGAGCATATGGTCGTTAATATTAATATCTATATTCGTGAGTTCGATAAATAATATTAACGAAATAAATTATATTTTCCTTTCTCTCCGCCCCGGGCAGGCCTGGAGATGCTGGTCGTGTGCGGCGGTCACGATCGATCGAGGCGAAGCGCTCGTTCTCGTCCTATGCTCACACGAACTCGAACGCCGTCCCGCAGGTCCCGCACTCCGAGGCTCCCTCTGACAGCTGGGCCCCGCACTCTGGGCACCGGTCGTTGAGGATGGCCCCGCAAACGCAGGTCTCGTCGGTGGGCCCGATGGTCCGGCTGCACACCGGGCAGGTGCGGGGCTTGAACTGGTTGAACGGCTCCCCACACCGGCCGCAGGCGCTATCGCTCTCCCGGACCAGGAAGCCGCAGGAGGGGCAGGGGAAGGTACCCCCGTCGGCGACGAATATCGCTCCGCAGGAGATGCAGCTGGTGGCCTCCTGGGACAGGCCGCTCCCGCACACCGGGCAGCGCACCTCAGCGCTCACGGTCCCCCGCTCCTCCACCGTCCCTGCCGGCACCACCGGCTGCACGTAGTCCCGGGAGGTGGTGCTCTCCCGGCCCTTGATGGCGAACGTCCGGCGGCAGTACGGGCAGTTGCCCACCCGTGCCAAGCACACCGAGTGGAACACCTTGCCGTTCCCGCACCGCACGTACTCCGTCCCCTCCTTGATCCGGCCCATGCAGATCTGGCAGGTCTCCGGCTGCACCTTGGGGCCGGTGATCTGTATGCGCGGGCGGCTCTGCGTCCCCATCTCGTCATGCTGGCCTCCCCGCCCGACATAGATGATCTTCTTGATCAGCTCTCCGAAGCCCGAACCTGCCAGCAGGGCGGCCAAGGGCAGCAAGGGGTCCAACACGGACCGTCCAGAGGACGCGGCCAGCTTAAGGAGGTTTCCTCCCGGTTGATGGCTCTGATAATCAAAAACCGGCGGTCCGGGGTGTAAAGCCATGGGAGACGAGGACGAACGTTCGTATGAAAAATGCCCTATGATGGAAACGTATTTAACGTCCCTATGTAAAGTGGACCTGAAAAACCGGTATGGAGCAATGTACGATATGTTAATATACGAACATTCCATTTCCCGCAAAAAGCACCCGTGCCCAGGGCCGTTTTCACACGTGAGTCCGTTGCGGTCCAACGCGGTAGGAAAACGCTTATCCAGGCAATATCGCTCGTACGGGGGGGTTCCGTCGGGCGGGATGGCCTCATGGAGTGACGTATTGATGGTCAACGACGGGACGATGATTAGCCCTGTTGAAGGGATAACTCTTACCGAGGCGACCGCATCACAACGCTGCGGCCGCATGACATCAACGAACGAACCGTCTTTGGAGAAGTATTTTTGGAGGAGCATATATGTCTGAAACTAGAGGAGCGGTAGTTGTCGTCGGAGGAGGTATCTCCGGCGTACAGACGTCCTTGGACCTCGCGGAGTCGGGGTTCCAGGTCTACTTGATCGAAAAGACGCCCAGCATCGGAGGGGTGATGTCCCAGTTGGACAAGACCTTCCCGACCAACGACTGTTCGATGTGTATCCTTTCGCCCAAGCTGGTAGAGGCTGCCCGTCATCCCCTCATCAGCCTTATGACCATGTCTGAGGTCGTCGATGTGAGCGGAGAGGCGCCCAACTTCAAGGTGACGGTGCGCCACAATCCCCGCTACGTCAGCATGGACAAGTGCGTGGGATGCGGCATCTGCGCCGAGAAGTGCCCGGTAAAGGTGCCCAACGAGTACGATGCCAACCTGGTCACCCGGAAGGCGATCTACATCCCCTTCGCCCAGGCCGTGCCGCTGAAGTACGCCATCGATGCCAGCAAGTGCCTGAAGCTCACCAAGGGCCGCTGTGGCCTGTGCGAGAAGAACTGCCCGGCCGGTGCCATCGAGTACGAGGACAAGGCCGTGGACGAGACCCTGGAGGCCGGTGCCATCATCCTCGCCCCCGGTTTCTCGGTGTTCGATGCCAGGCTGAAGAAGGAGTACGGCTACGGGGATTACCCCAACGTCGTGACCTCGCTGGAGTTCGAGAGGTTCCTGAGCGCCACCGGCCCCTACGGCGGCCACGTGGTCAGGCCCTCTGACCAGAAGACGCCCAAGAAGGTCGCCTTCCTGCAGTGCGTCGGTTCCAGGGACGAGAAGGTCGGCAACACCTACTGCTCCTCCGTCTGCTGCATGTACGCCATGAAGCAGGCCATCATCGCCGGCGAGCACACCGCTGGCCTGGAGCCCACCATCTTCTTCATGGACATCAGGGCCGTGGGCAAGGAGTTCGAGGACTACCGCGCCCGGGCCGAGAAGGAGTACGGCATCAAGATGCACCGCGCCACCAGGGTCGCCAGCATCCTCCAGGACCCCGAGACCAAGAGCCTCACCCTTCGCTACGAGAGCGGCGGTGACATCGTCGAGGAGGTGTACGACATGGTCGTCCTCTCCGTCGGACTGGAGCCCACCAAGGGCGCGGACAAGATCGGCAAGATCTTCGGCATCAACCTCAACAAGTTCGGGTTCGCGGGCACCAACGTGTACAGCCCGCTCACCTCCAGCCGCCCCGGCGTGTTCGTGACCGGCGCCTTCGCCGCCCCCAAGGACATCCCCACCTCCGTGGCCGAGGCCTCCGGTGCCGCCGCCAAGGCCGGTGCCTACATCTCCAACAAGAGGTCCTTCCCCGAGGAGGAGAAGCGCGACGAGATCGCCGTGGAGGGCGAGGAGCCCCGCATCGGTGTGTTCGTCTGCGACTGCGGCATCAACATCAAGGGGACGGTCGACGTCCCCAGCGTGGTGGACTATGCCAAGACCCTGCCCAACGTGGTGTTCGCGGAGGAGAACAAGTACTCCTGCTCCGCTGACTCCCAGCAGAAGATCAAGGAGCTCATCCACAAGGAGAAGCTCAACCGGGTCGTGGTGGCGTCCTGCACCCCCCGTACCCACGAGCCCCTGTTCCAGAGCACCCTCAAGGAGGCCGGCCTCAACCCCTACCTCTTCGAGATGGCCAACATCCGTGACCAGTGCTCCTGGATCCATATGGGAGAGCCGGACAAGGCCACCAAGAAGTCCAAGGACCTGGTCCGCATGGCCGTGGCCAAGGCCCGCCTGCTGGAGCCCCTGTACGAGTCCAAGCTCCCCGTGACCCACTCCGCCGTCGTCATCGGTGGCGGCGTGTCCGGCATGATCTCCGCCCTGGACATCGCGTCCCAGGGCTACCACGTGGACCTGCTGGAGAAGAGCGAGGAGCTGGGCGGCAACGCCCTCAAGATCTACCATGAGGAGGACGGCCGCAAGCTGCGGGAGTACGCCAAGGAGCTCATGACCCGGGTGCGCAACAACAAGAACATCACCGTGCACACCAGCACCGAGGTCAAGGACGTCGGCGGCTTCGTGGGCAACTTCAAGGTGCAGACCACCGAGGGCGAGATCGAGACCGGCAGCATTGTGGTCGCCGTGGGCGCAGAGGAGTACAAGCCCAAGGAGCACCTCTACGGCGAGGACCCCCGCGTCGTCACCCAGCTGGAGCTGGAGGACAAGATGCAGAAGGGAGCCCTCCCCGCCAAGACCATCGCCATGATCCAGTGCGTGGGGTCCCGCAACGCCGAGGCCCCGTACTGCAGCAGGGTGTGCTGCGCCAATGCCATCAAGAACGCCATCGCCATCCGCAAGGCCAACCCCAACACCGCGGTCTACGTGTTCCACAAGGACATCCGGACCTACGGGTTCCGCGAGGACCTGTACAAGGAGGCCGGCATGGCGGGCGTCAGGTTCGTCCGCGTGCCGGAGGACAAGCCACCCATGGTGACCAAGGAAGGGGACCAGCTGAAGCTGGTCGCCACCGACATCGTCCTGGGCGACGACCTCGAGCTCAAGCCCGACATGGTCGTGCTCAGCACCGGTATCCGCCCCCACCACGACAACGAGGACCTGGCCAAGATGTTAAAGGTCCCGCTCAGCAAGGATAAGTACTTCCTGGAGGCCCACATGAAGCTCAGGCCCGTGGACTTCGCCACCAACGGCGTGTACCTGTGCGGTCTGGCCCACTGGCCCAAGTTCACCGACGAGGCCATCGCCCAGGCGTCCGGAGCGGCCGCCCGTGCCATGACCATCATCTCCAAGCCGGAGCTGAAGAGCGAGGGGATCATCGCCGCGGTGAACGACGACATCTGCGACGGCTGCGCCATCTGCGAGCCGGTCTGCGAGTACAAGGCCATCACCATCGAGGCCGACCCCAAGAACCCCGAGAAGAAGAAGGCCATCGTCAACGAGGGCCTGTGCAAGGGCTGCGGATGCTGCGTGGCAGCGTGCCCGTCAGGCGCCATGGAGCAGAGGGGCTTCAAGAACCAGCAGATCCTCGCTTCCATCGATGCCGCTCTTGAGGAGAGTGACTAAACATGTCTGCACAACACGGAAACGCTACCGCGGCGCCTGCGACGGCCGAGGGCCAGTTCGAGCCCAAGATCATCGCCTTCTGCTGCAACTGGTGCTCCTACGCCGGGGCCGACCTGGCGGGAGTGTCCCGCTTGCAGATGCCCACCAACTTCCTGGTCATCAGGTCGATGTGCTCGGCCAGGGTGGACCCGGAGTTCGTCCTCCGGGCCTTCGCCAAGGGCGCCGACGGCGTCCTGGTGCTGGGATGCCACCCCGCGGACTGCCACTACATCGGCGGCAACTACCGGGCCCGGAGAAGGATCGCGCTGCTCAAGATGCTTCTCGAGCAGTACGGACTGGACCCTGACCGGCTGCACCTGGAGTGGGTCTCCGCCTCCGAGGGCGTGAAGTTCCAGGCCACCATCAAGGAGTTCACCGACAAGGTCAGAGAGATGGGCCCCAACCCGCTCACGGAGGCCGAGGAGACCTCCGAGAAGGGAGGATCGCATCATTAAGGAGAGGTGTTAACCATGGCAAAGGTAAAGATAGCACAATACTGGGGAGCGGGATGCGGCGGATGCGACGTGGCCCTCCTGGACATCGACGAGAAGATCCTGGGTGTCGCCGAGATCGCGGACATCGCGTTCTGGCCCATCGCGGTGGACACCAAGCTGAAGGACGTGGAGGCGATGCCCGACAAGAGCATCACCCTCACCCTCTACAACGGCGCCATCAGGAACAGCGAGAACGAGCACGTGGCCAAGCTGCTGCGCCAGAAGTCGGCCATCGTGGTGGCCTTCGGCTCCTGCGCCTGCTTCGGCGGCATACCCGGCCTGGCCAACGTGACCAACAAGACCGACCTGCAGGACTACGTCTACAACCAGACGTTCTCCAGCGTCAACCCCGACCGCGTGCGCCCGCTGCCCAAGTGGCAGGCGCCGGAGGGAGAGCTGGAGCTGCCGGTCATGTACGACACCGTCCTCACCCTGGAGGACGTCGTGGACGTGGACTACTACATGCCGGGGTGCCCCCCCACCACGGACCAGATCAACGGATTCCTGGATGTCGTGACCAAGCACCTCACCGAGGGCGCCCCGCTGCCCGCCAAGGGAGCGGTCATCGCGTCCCAGAAGACCCTGTGCGATGAGTGCGGCAGGACCAAGGAGGTCACCACCATCGACAAGATCAACATGCCCTACGAGATCAAGATCGATCCCAAGAAGTGCATGCTGGAGCAGGGCGTCATATGTCTCGGACCGGCCACCCGTGCCGGCTGCGGAGCGAAGTGCCTGGAGGGCAACCAGCCCTGCCGGGGATGCTTCGGCCCCACAGCCGCGGTGCTGGACCAGGGCGGCTCCATGCTGAGCGCGCTGGCCTCCATCTTCCGGACCGCCGACAACGAGACCCAGCTGTCCGAGGACGAGATCCTGGAGCTGATGACGCAGATCAAGGACCCGCTGGGAACGTTCTACGCGTTCACCATGCCCAAGTCCATCATCAAGAGGAAGGTTAAGGAGAAGAAGGCGGTGAAGCAATGAGCGGACCCATAATCAGCGAACCCACCCACAAGGCAGAGTCCAAGCGGATCACCATCGATCCCATCACCCGGCTCGAGGGGCACGGGAAGATCGAGATCTTCCTCAACGACGAGGGCAACGTGGCCCAGGCGTACTGGCAGGTGCCGGAGCTGAGAGGCTTCGAGAAGTTCTGCATCGGCCGGTCGGTCGACGAGCTGAACAAGATCACCCCCCGTCTGTGCGGCGTATGCCCCGGCGCTCACCACCTGTGCGCCACCAAGGCCCTGGACAAGGTGTTCAAGGCCGAGCCTACGCCTGCAGCAAGGAAGCTCCGTGAGCTGTTCTACGCAGCTCACTACGTGCACAGCCACATCGCCCACTTCTACGCCCTGGCGGCGGCCGACTTCGTGCTCGGCCCCATGGCCCCGGCGGAGAAGAGGAACATCCTCGGTGTGGTGGACGCGGTCGGTGTCAATATCGGCGGCGAGGTCATCAAGCACCGCGCCTGGGCCCAGAAGGTCCAGGAGATGATGGGCGGCAAGGCCACCCACCCGGTGTGCGGCATCCCCGGAGGAATGGCCAAGCCCCTGAGCGAGGACGACCGGAAGAAGGTCGAGGAGTGGTCCAAGTCCACCGTGGAGTTCTCCAAGTTCACGGCCCAGCTGCTGACCGACGTGGTCCTGAAGAACGAGGACTACCTCGCGCTCATCACCAACCCCGGCATCTACTACAACGAGACCTACTACCAGAGCATCGTGGACAAGGACAACAAGATCAACTTCTACGATGGCGACATCCGTGTGGTCGACCAGACCGGCAAGGAGATGTGGAAGTTCCACCCCGACAAGTACCTGGAGTACATCGGCGAGCACGTCGAGCCGTGGTCCTACGAGAAGTTCTGCTACCAGAAGAAGATCGGCTGGAACGGCTTCACCGACGGGCCCAAGAGCGGCATCTACCGCTGCGCCCCGCTGGCCAGGATAAACGCCTCCACCGGTTTCACCACCCCCCTGGCCCAGGAGTACTTCCTGGCCATGAAGGACTTCTTCAAGGGGCTGGGCGTGAACGGTCCGATCCACCACACCATGGTCATGCACTGGGCCCGTGTCATCGAGCTGGTCCACGCCGCCGAGCTCATGGTGCAGCTGAGCCAGGACCCGGAGATCACCAGCACCGACATCCAGACCCCGCCCGGCGAGCCCGGCGAGGGAATTGGCTGCCTGGAGGCTCCCCGCGGCACCCTGATCCACCACTACGTGGCGGACAAGAACGGCATCACCACCGATGTGAACCTGG
The DNA here is from genome assembly GCA_963663855.1 of Methanomassiliicoccaceae archaeon. GTDB lineage: Archaea > Thermoplasmatota > Thermoplasmata > Methanomassiliicoccales > Methanomassiliicoccaceae > UBA6. Next base: position 48,710 of record OY760646.1, read on the forward strand.
TGGTCGGAACGACCAACAACAACGCTCCGATCAACCTGTCCGTGCGTCAGGCCGCCAAGGCCCTGATCAAGAACTGGCAGGTGTCCCCCGGTATCCTCAACGAGGTGGAGATGGCATACAGGGCGTACGACCCCTGCAACTCCTGCGCCACGCACACCCTGCCTGGCCAGATGCCCCTCCGCGCCGTGATCAGGAACCCCGACGGGTCCGTGTTCAAGGACATCAAGAACTTCTGAAGTTCTTGAAAACCCTAAAAACCACTTCCCTTCACATTTTTCTGTGCAAGTGATTCAATTCAAGGCTATGATGGTTTTCCAAGGCCGTCCGTCTCATCTGGTTTTCCTATCTTCTGCCCAGGTTGGTAGGGGTGGCCTGTAGCCTTTCAACTCCACGTATCTTTGTTCTATGGTTTTAGCTACTTCATAGGACAAAGCGTATCTGGTCTTCACATCCTTGAAACCGATGGAACCCCCAGCCTTTTTTGTCCAGAACGAATGGGGGGCATTTGGCTCAATAAATAGGTTAGCGACGGAGTCAAAGGATCTGTCTTAGGCGAAATGACCAAGTACAGTGACGCCAAGAAGAAGGAGACGGCTCCCAGACGGAATATCCACTGCACTAGACGGATCGACCTCTCTTCAGCTGGGCCCCGTTGAAAACATACTTGAACAGCCGTTCCTGATACACCGGAACATCATTCATAGCTTGCCACCGTCGTTGTAAGTTCGAATGCAGATATGCCGATTCAATAGATGTTATTCCAATTTTTATATTTTTAGAAGTAAGGAATATTGTTGGATAATTCACACATCTTGATTTAAGTCACTTCCATTTCTCCAAGAACCAATCGCTTCACAGGAAGGCCGAGATGTTGGTGTACACCAGGGTGAACGATAGCACATCACCGTTGGCGTAGGTCATGGACATGAGGTACGGGCACCGAGTGGTGGAATCGACCCAGTATTGGAAGAGGATGCCAATGCCCGACTGCGATGTGGACGAGATGGAATATCCCACCAGCTCCTTGGTCCCATACGCGGTGCTGAACGTCGTGGTGTTCCCCGCCGTGGCCTGGGCATCGCTCCCTGATAGTCGGCCCACAACGTCGTCCACGTTGGCAGACCATCCACCGCTCGCTCCATCGAACTTGACGTCGTTCCGTGTGGTGTTGTTGCCGATGGTGATGGCGTACGTGACCGTGAACGAGCTCGAAGTGGTGCTGTTCACCGTCATGGACAGCGCACCCGAGACCGCTTTCCCCGATTCGTACCCTGAGATGCTGTACTGCAGCTGATCGCCCTTGGCCACCTGCAGCTTGGCCACCGAGGTGTTGCCGTACATGGCAAAGATGACGACCGCTGCAAGAACGGCCAGCAGGGCGACGATCACCAGCGTGCGGTTAGCGCCCTTGCGGCGAGGTGCCTTGCCACCGCTCGCCGGTCCGCTCTCTCGGCCTTTCGTTCCATCCCTGCGGCGCGATGCATTGCTGGACATAGAGCGCTCCTCTGGATGCACAGCAAGGAGGGCATGGCTCATTACCTTTGCGCACGATGCTATCACCATAGTGAAGGCAAGTATCGTACAGGTCCAAGAGGGCAGAATGTAAAGCCGGCCTAGGCGCACCCGAGCATAGCATGTCGATGGGCGTGTGGTAATTCGCCGACCAGTAGGCGCACCTAGAGCGGGCGACCTAATTATTATTAGTATAAATAAATATTTAGTTGTTTGATTATCAAACCGTTAGGCTCTGTTCTTCATCATGGACTAGGCGAGCTGCGAGCGGATGCGGACATAGGGGGCCAGGATATATCGCACCATCGCCAACACATCATTTTCACACCTCATGCTACATTGTACAAATGATGTACCTCAGGGCTTTCTATCTATGTAAAACATGCAAAAATAATATATGTCATCCCTCTCTCGCAAAATTGGCCTAATCATCTAGTGAGCAAGAATATAATTGATCGAGAGGAGGTGATAGGATGCTAGAGCCATCAGACATGTTCGGCATACATGACAGGTTGCACTTCTGCAAGTATTTCGTGAACAAGGGTGACGTGTACTTCGACTATGTATCGAGCTTCGACAAGCTCTACCGGGACGATATCTATAGGGACCGGGACAACAGCCGGTACGACAATCCGCATCAGAGGAAGAACAACGACCTGCTGAAGTTCTACGAGTCCGCTACAATCTTCATCGACGTCCTCCTGGCCGACCGGATCGCGTACACGCTCAGCCCCAAGCACTCCGCGGCGGAGTCGTTCTACTACTGCAAGAGGGAGGACCGGGAAGGCTTCAACCGCATGTTCCCCGACGCCAGGAACCAGTACGGTAACTACTCCGAGGACCAGTTAGCTTACGCCCTGGACGTCATCGACTCGGGGCAGGACCCGGAGAACATGGACCTGGCCCGGGAGGCCCGCTCCTTCGTGCTGCACTCGGTGCTGGAGACCGGTAAGTACTCCTTCATGGACCAGCTGCATATCCTCCTGGACGACGAGTACTGCGATTACCTGTCGCAGGAAGGCATCAGCAGCTTCTTCTGACCTGAAAGGTCAGTACACGTAGTCCCGGGGCTTGGGCAGGGTGCGCACCCGGGCCCCGCCCTTCACCATCAGCGAGCCTACCTGCCCCAGGTAGATGCCGTCCGGCAGGTACACCCTGCCCTTGCGGATGTCCACCATCCCCTCGCTGAACAGCGGGCCTAAGAGCTTCCCTTTCTCGATGTTTATCGGTGACCCTCCCAGGGAGCGGTTGAACGCCGGGACCATGATCACCTCGTCGGGCAGCTCCATGTAGCGGCCGCCCCCCTCCTTGAGCTTGCACCGCACCCAGCAGGGCTCCTTGCTGATGTTGCCCAGCGAGTCCTCCAACGCGATGGTGGGATGGTTGTGACCTATGACCAGGGTGCGCGCGGCCATGACCTCGGGGGACGGCCAGGTGTGCCCGTGCACGAACCCCACGTCGTCGATGCGCAGCCCGGTGGAGGGATGAACGCTCACCCCTTCGGGAAGGAACTCCTCGATGTTGGTGTCGTGGTTGCCCCGCACCACGTCCACCTCATTGTAGTGGCGAAGCAGGGTACGGAAGAACCGTGGTAGCTCGGCATGCTCCTGCTGGGACGAGCCGGGCACCTTGTTCTTGATGTCCCCCAGCAGTACAAGCCGGTCCCGGCCGGGGCTGAGCGAAACCAGCTCCCGCTCCATGCGAGCGGTCTGCGACGGCACGTGCACGCCGCGCGACCGCAGCTCGGACTCCAGCCCCACGTGCAGGTCCCCTACGCAGATGACGTTCTGCTCGCCCCTGATCTCCAGGGCCAGGTGGTCGGGTATGGGACTGACCTCGCTCATGTCTCTCCTTATGGGATATGTTTCAGTGGCCGGCGTACAGTCGCTGGGCCAGGCTGGGCGATAGCCCCTCCAGCTGGGTCCTCTCGGCCACGGTTACGATGTCATACGGCACGCGGATTATTATCGCCCTCCGGGCCTCGGTATCGTAGATGGCGTAGCTGGCGTCCGGATCGCCGTCGCGCGGTTGACCGACCGAGCCAGGGTTCACGATCATGCCGCTCCTGTACCTCCTGATGAACGGCACATGGGTGTGGCCCAGCACCAGCAGCTCGCACCCGGTGGACTGGAGCACGCTCTCCGTGGCCTCCCCCTCGAACAGGTAGTGGTCGTCGTCGAAGGGTGCGCCGTGGTAGACGGCGACCCGCACCCCATCGACGGCCAGGGACCGGTGGCGGGGCATCGCTCGGATGTACTCCACTGAGCTGTCCGTAAGGTGCGATAAGGTCCACGACACCGCGCTGCTGGCCCAGGAGTTCATGCTGGGGACGGGTGCGCTCAGCACCGCCCGGTCGTGGTTGCCCTGTATCGAAACGATGGAGCGCTCCCGGAACAGGTCGATGGTCTCGTTCGGATACGGATAGTATCCGACCACGTCGCCCGCCGAGAGCACCGCCTCCACGTCGCGTCCGGACATGTCGGCCAGCACCGCCCGTAGGGCGATGACGTTGGCATGCACATCGGAGATGAGGGCGACCTTCACGGACGACAATTATCCAGCATCACTATTTGAGCGTGGCGCCTCACTGGACCTTCTTGAGCCCTCGCCGCAATACGTCGGGGATGCTCTCGATGACGTCGGTGGCCATGAGGCTGTAGCCGATGCGGTCGAACGCCAGGTCCCCCGCCGCCCCGTTGGTGTAGGCGGCGATGCGCGCGGCGTTGTACGGCGAGACATGCTTGCTGAGCAGTGCTCCCACCTCTCCGGCCAGCACATCGCCCGTACCGCCGACGCTCATGCCCGCGTTTCCGGTGCGGTTGAGCTTGGTCCACGAGCCGTTGGAGATGACGTCTATGCGGCCCTTGACCAAGAGAACCACACCCAGCTCCCGCGCGGCCTCGGTCACGGCCTGCTGCCTGGCGTCAAGATCGGACGGTAGGTCTCGACCGGTGAGGGTGGAGTACTCCCGCGCGTGCGGGGTCACCACGCACCTCTTTCCTTCCAGCACCGACACGTCTGCGGCCACGGCGGTGATGGCGTCGGCATCGATGACCATGGGGACCGTGCACTCCTTAACGATCTGCCGCACCGCTTCCTGCGTTCCTTCCTCCCGTCCCAGCCCAGGGCCGATGAGCAGGGCGTCCGCGCTCTTCAGCAGCTCCATCACGCGCGGCACGTCCTGGAGGTTGAGGGCATCGTCACTGAGGCGGTGGACGATGAGGTTCGGCGAGTACGACGCTATTGGTCCGTACGACATCCAGGGCGTGGCGATGCTGACCAGGTCCACCCCCATGCGGTACGCGGCCAGACCGGCCAGCGCCGGAGCGCCGGTGAACGGTCCCCCGCCGACGATGAGCAGCCTGCCGCTCTCCCCCTTGTGCACGTCCGGGCTGCGCACCGGGTAGTAGATATATTCGCCTGGACCGATGAACCTCCGGGCGTCGGCGGGGATGCCGATGTCCTGCAGGATGATCCTACCGGAGTTCTCCTCGCTCATCCCCTCCTTGATGCCGGTGAACGTGACGGTTATGTCCGCCCTCACCTGAATGTCCGTCCCCAGTCCGGACGGAACGTCGATCGACACCACCGTCGCTCCGGACTCGTTGATGCGGTTGATGAGGGTGCGGTACGGTTCTCTAACTTCTTTCAGCGTACCCGTGCCCAGCAGGGCGTCCACCACCAGGTCGAAGCGCGAGAAGTTCACGCCCACGGACGAGGAGGCGACATGCTTCACCCGCTCGAAGGCCCTCTTGGCGGCGTCGGTCCTGATCTCCGCCGGAGGATTGGCCAGCAGCACCGTCACATCGTTGTGGCGCATGAGGTTGCGGGCCGCCACGAATCCATCGCCGGCGTTGTTTCCCACGCCGCACACCACCGCGATCTTCTTGCCGGTGCCGAGCTCGTTCATGATGGTCTCGGCCACGGCCTCGCCGGCGTTCTCCATGAGCGCATCGATGGGGACCCCCAGGTGCTCGGAGTTGATGTCGAGCACCCTCACCTCCAGAAAGGGGAGCATAACCTGGAGTATGATGGTGACGAAGTTAAATTCTTTTTGTCCCAGGCCTCCAGCGTCGCCTTCCACGGCTGAGAGAGCACACTGTCACATGCGGCCCACCAGCATCGCCCGAGGGCTACCATTTAATACTGGGATATCATTCGAAAAAGCAGGATTAGTGAGCCGTAATTGAGCGACATCAAGAGGATAGTCTTGGACGTACTGAAGCCGCACCACCCCTCCATCGTGGAGCTCTCCCAGCGCCTGAGCGTGCTGCAGGGGACCTCAGGGGTGAACATCTCCATCGTGGAGGTGGACCAGGATACCGAGACCGTCAAGATCACCATCGAGGGCAACGCCATCGTGTTCGATGACGTGGAGACAGCTATCACAGAGGCCGGGGCCGTCATCCACTCGGTGGACAGCGTCTCCGCAGGGAAGAGGCTGGTGGAAGAGGTAGAGACGTTCCAGGACCGTTAAGAACGTCCTTTAACAAAACACCAGCGCTTTCTTCATCGGACGGCCGAGCGGCCGTCGAAAATTGTTTTTATAAAATATATATTTTGAAATAACCAGCTCCATCCACGCCAGCAGAGCCGAAGTCGCATCTCGCTCAGGTGCGGGGCACGGTGCGCAGCTTCTCCGCCACCATGGGCAGGAGCTTGGACTTGGACATGGTGTTCTCCACCAGCAGCAGCCCCTGCTTGTTCCACCACGCGCCGGGGTAGGCCTTGCCCTCTTCGACCTTCCACTGAAGGCCTAGCTTCTCCACGGCCTTGATGATCATTGCCATCGTGGGCTCTTGAATGGCCATGGCCTTGATCACCCGGCGGCCTTCCGACCGCGTGCGAGAGATGTCAAAATACTCCGGCCACAGCACCCAGGCTTTGTCAGCATCGAAGGCCATGGTCGGTCATTCCTCATTGAGGGTATAAAGGGTTTGGTCTCACTCGGAGAGGAGGACGGCGTTGATGGTGCCGTCCTGGCCTGGCCGGGAGGTGATCCGGGCCATCCCGACCTCGGTCTGGATGGTGGCCCCGCGGTTCATGATGTTACGCTGCACGTAGTTGGGGTTGGCGGGGTTGGACTTGACGGTGACGATCTTGACCCTCTTGACCGCGTTGGTCTTGGGATCCACGACGTTGGCATAGGCAGCGCTGAGCATCTTGACCTTGGAGTTTCCACCCATCGTGCGGTACATCCTGATGCTCTCCTCGCCCAGGTTGGTGAGGAGGGGCTCGCGTCCGATCTCGTAGCGCCTCTTCTTTCTGTTCTTTACCAAGCGGCCGCCGCTGGGTTTCCGCTTCGACTTACCCTGCCAAAGTGCCATACTAATCCTCTGCCACTAAAATAAACGTGATATAAAAGGTTTGCTAGTTCCGAACCGGCCCGGCCATGAGGACGGTCCAGCCTATCACCGATAACTGGCTCTTCCTAATGGAAGCTTTGGTCGCGTCGGCAGTGATACGGCCTTGGACCGATCGGCCCTGGCCCAGCGTGCGGGATGTGTGCAGCGGCAGGAAGGCCCGCCAGGTCATGGACTACGGCTCAGGCCGGTGCGCTCACACAGTGTGGCCGCAGGAGTAGCACTCCCGGTCCCCTTCCTTGAGGTCCTCGCCGCAGTGGGGGCAGCGGACCAGGCTCTCCTTCTGCACCACTAGCTCCCCGGAGCCGCACTTGCGGCACACCACCTCATGCTCATCGTTCTCCGCCATGCACTTCATGCAGGTCCGCATGCACATTCCTTGGAAGCGCGCCCCTATCTACCTTTTCACCGGTGGCTCGCAGTCGAGAGGGCCGTGGAGAAAGAGGTTTTGCCACACGGGGCCGTTCGTGAAGTGAAGAAAAAAGTGATGGCCCCCCTCGGCCGTCGACGGGGAGAGCAGCACCCTCGCGATCACTCCACCGGCAGCTGCACCTCGGTGAGGAGGTCGGCGGGCTTCGTGTCGTTAGGGTCGTTGAGGTAGAACTCGCGCAGCGGCCCCGCCTGCTTAAGCCCGTTCTCCTGGGCGTACTTCATCACTCGGCCCCACGCCTCGCCCACCATGTCGTACGGCCCGCGGTGGACGGCGGTGACCGCCTTGCAGCCTTCCAGCGTGTGGACCTCCAGACCGTTGTCGGCGGCCACGGGGCCCATCACCGGCGCCCCCACCTCCATGTCGGCCCCGTCGCAGGCCTCGCTGATGTCCCGGTAGATGGTGAACGGCGGCCCCACCACGTGCGCCTGGGGCTGCGACATCACCGCGCCGAACACCTCGCCCAGCAGCCTGGGTATCACGTCGCTGTACGTTCCCTTCTCCCTCTTGGACACCACCCTCATGGAAGCGGTGTCCACCACCTTCGGTAAGTCCTGGCTCATGTCCAATATCCTCTCCAGATCGTTCCTTTCCAGGACCCCTCTGATCCGCTCCAGCTCCTCCGCCTGCTCCCTCACCGCGGCCACCCGGGCCTCGATGATGGGCCCTATGGCAGAGCGGTCCGCCCTCCCGTCGATGATGTCCACCACGGTCCTCATCTCCGGCACCCCGAAGCCCAGGCCGGACAGGCGCTTGATGAGCAGCCCGCGGGCTATCTGGTCAAAGGTGTAGAGCCGGTAGCCGGTGATCTCCCGCTTGGCGGGGATGAGCAGCCCCTTCTCCTCGTAGTAGCGCAGCGCCTTGGGCGTGAGCTTGGTCAGTACGGAGAAGGTGCCGATGGCGATGTGTTCGGTGGTCATTAGGGTCCCGAGACCGCTATCGACGCCGTTATACTTTACGACCAGCAGTCTGCCCCGGGGCAAGGTCGGAAGCAGAACTCAAGGCGATGGGACGGCGCTCAGTCCTCGACGGCGTCCAGGAGAGCGGCACTCACTTTCTCACCGATCTCCAGCACGCCCGAGAACCCATCCTTGGCCGCGCCGGGGTTCATGAACAGCGTGCCGTCCCGCTCCACGATGCCGCGGTCCTCGTGGATGTGGCCGCTGAGGACGACCTTGGGATGGAACTCGTCCACCAGCTTCAATATCGCGGTGCTGCCCACGTGCGCTCCCGTGGAGATCATATCGTTGATGCCCTGGGGCGGGGTGTGCAGCACCATCACGGCGCTCGGCTCCATCAGGGGGCGGAGCGCGGACTCGATCTCATCCTCCTCCATTTCGAACGGCGTCTCGAAGATGGTGGGGTTCGAACCCCCCAGGCCGATGAGCGTCTCGCCCTCCACCACCAGCTTGCGGGCATGGAGGAGCGTTGCGCTCCTCTCGATCTCATCGCATACCAGCGGGGGATCGCAGTTTCCGGGGACCGCGAACACCGGCCGGTCCAGGCGGGAGAGGAACTCCGAGGCCCAGCTGGCCGGACCGAAGTGGGTGATGTCGCCGAGCACCAGGTACGCGTCCACGCCGTGCTCCTTGGCCAGGCGCAGGGCCCAGGTGGACACCCTGTCCCTGCCGTGAACGTCCGAGAGGACCAGGAACTTCATGCCTCTCCCATGCTCACCCGGCCTGATTATGCTTTCTCACGACAGGCCCAGCATGCCCAGCCCCACCGTGCCGAAGGCCAGGGCGTAGGCGATGAGGTAGCCGACGATCGCCCCGCTGTCCAGGAACGGCAGCCCCGCCTGGGGCTTGCCCCGCAGCACGTAGCGGAACAGCACGAGGTAGCCGATCAGGCCGCCCAGCATCGCGCCCACGGCGGCCCACAGGTTGGCCGTCAGCAGGAACGACGGGGTCTCCGGAAGGTACAGGGACGCTGACACCACTAAGAGTCCAGGTATGACCGTATCGCCCAGGCCCATGAAGAACGCCTCCCGGGGCTCGTCCTTCTTCGGCATGATCGAACCCCTCTCTACCACCGAGTCCATGGAGAAGCCCTCCTTCTGGGGCACGATGAACAGGATGGGCAGGCGCATGGTGGACACGCCCTCCGCAAGGGTGATCATGTGCTTGGTCTTGTACACCGATATGGCGTCGTACACCGCCATGATGATCAGCAGGATGATCACCGGCAGGATGCCCAGGGACATGCCCAGGATAGCCGTCACGCCTACGGCGATGATGAGCCCCACGCCATCGATGACGTACCACTCCCCCTTCTTGGCCAGCAGGTACAGGAGACCGGCGGCCAGAGCTAAGGACGCGAGGAGCGCGTAGATGCCCTCGGGATCGACCAGTAGGAGGAGGGGGATGAACACGTACAGCATGGTGATGAAGATGCTGACATAGAAGATGGCCTGCACGATGCGCTGCCGGCCGTACTTGATCAGGATCAGGATGATGCTGGTCATCACCAGCACCAGGAAGATGTAGATGAACGGGTTGACCGGATCGTTCGGCTCGGGGAAGGCGGAGAACTCCGGCATGAACAGCGGGGCCAGGAACACGGCTCCGGTCTGCACGAAGATGTAGATGGCGGCCATGGCCAGCAGGGGCAGCTCCTTGCGCATCGCCGCAACAATGCCATCGGCCATTAATAACGGTATCCCAGTGGTTAGGGCCAACGCTTATCTAGTGGTCCGGCATGGTAAAGGTATTGTGAACGAGGAGTTAGCATCCAAAGGTTCTAATTATCCCGCCCGGCTGGCCAAGGCCAGGGACCTGGCGGACATATTCGAGGTGGTCAAGGACGCGGTCAGCTCGCAGCTCGGCCTGTCGCGGGGCGGCCTCATGCTGGGCGTGGCCGAACTGGGCGGACAGCCGGACGGCTGGGTCGGTGGTTTTTACCCCCTGGCCACCAACATCATAGTGATGAACAAGGGGCCGATGAACCGGATCAAGCGGGAGCAGCCGCACCTCTACAACCCCTACTGCTTCCATATCCTGCTGCACGAGTACATCCACACCGTGGGTTACACTGACGAGGCGCTCACGCGCAGGAAGGCCCTGGAGATCAGCGCTGCGCTGTTCGGCCGGGACCACGACGTCACGCGCATGGCGGCGGACATCACGCAGTACTTCGCCCACATAACCTACATGGTTCCTCAGGAACAGCCGCAGGAGCTGGACATGGAGCTGATCAAAGGCTTCGACCGCTCCTGCACCAGCAGCTACATATTCTGAGCGCGGGACCGGCGGTGCGCTCCCAGGTACAGGGGCACCGACAGCAGCGCCAGGGTGGCAGCGAAGAGGAAGCCCACCAGCGGGGAGGTGGCGTCCAGCAGGCCCCCCAGCACCGTGGTCATGACGGCCGCGGCGAGGTAGGTGATGGAGGCGAACAGAGATAAGGCCGAAGCCCGGATGCGGTCCGGGACGAGGTCGTTCCGCCACACCATCAGGGGCGGCCAGCCCAATCCGTAGGAGAGGCCGCACAGCGCGAACAGCGCGCATGACGCCACCAGCCCGGGGCTCATCGTCAGGAGCGCGAAGGCCACGAACAGGCCGCCACCGGAGAGCATCATGACCTGGTGGTGGCCGAACCGCGACGCCAGCCGGGGAGCGAGGAACGCCCCGGCGGCGCTGCTCAGCATGAGGAGGGAGAAGTACAGGCCCAGCATGTCCGCCCCCAGGCCGGTGGCCACCAGGTAGGGCTGGTACAGGAACATGTAGATGACCCCGGCGACGTAGCGGCAAGTTTCCCCGGCGGTGAGCAGCTGCAGGCCGGCATGCCCCCTGTAGTAGCCGACGCAGTCCCGCAGTATCCGGCGCAGGGTGACCGTCTCCATGCCGTAGTTCTCAGCTAGCGTTTTCCACACCACCACCGCGCACACCAAAGCGATCACCGCCGCGCCCAGGAAGGGCATGTTCAGCGAGACCACCACCAGGGCGGAGGCGATGATGCCGCCCACCACCCCCAGCACGTAGGACAGGCTCATCATGAGGGTGAAGGCCGTGCTGCCCTCCGCGGCCCGGCCCTCCTTGCTCAGCTGATCGAACACCCAGGCCTCGTTGGAGCAGTTGATGAGCGCCCATCCGATGGCCCAGAACACCTCCGCCACCAGGAAGATGAGGAAGTCGCGGGTGAAGGCGTAGATGAGCATGGAAAAGGCGATGATCAGTATCCCGACCACCAGCGCTCTCCGCCTGCCGTAGCGGTCGGCCACGTTGCCCATGGGCAGGCTCAGCAGGGCGCAGAAGGCCAGGTTCACGGCGTAGATGACGCTCATCTGGAAGTAGGAGAGACCGCTCTGCTGCAGGTAGAATATGAAGTAGGCCTGGAAGATCAGCAGGGAGAGGTACACCAGGCTCATGGCCAGGACGTACTGCCGCGCCGTCCTTCCCAATGCGGCGGTGTGGAGCAAGGCCATGCGGTCACCTAGAGGATATGAAAAAGTGAAAAGGTTGGACCGCGGATAAAGGGAGCGGTCTCAGCTGAGCTGCGCGTCCGGCGCGGGGACGGAGAAGGCGACGTTGCCGGAGATCTTTTGGATCTTGACCTTCAGGCGGGCGCCCTTGGCCGCTCCCGGAACATAGATGATGTACTTGTCCAGCTTGGCCACACCGTCGCCCTTGCGGCCGACGTCCTCCACCATGACCTCGTACACCCCGCCTTCCTTGATGCCTTCCTTCTCGGCCCCGCGGGTGGACTTCCTCACGTTGACGGGACGATGGGCACCGCAGGCCTCGCACTCCAGGACGAGCACGCGGCCCTCCTTGTTGATCCTGGTGTCAGGTTTCCCACATTCAGAGCACAGCACGAAGGTCTCGGTGTAGCTCATGATGCGGTCGGTGACCTGGGCGGGGGTGAGCTTGGCCTTCAGGACCAGCCTCTGCCCCTCGATCTGTCCCGGGGTTCCGAGCTCGCGCAGCAGGTACTGCAGCAGGTGGTCGGGCTCCCGGCGCAAGGCGTCGACGATCTGGGCGAAGTTGCGGATCACGGTGATCTTGCCCTCCAGGAAGATGTCGGGCTCGGGCACCTTGAACCTCTCGTGCTTCTCTATGGTCTCGGGAAGGCTTACCTTGGCCCTCTCCAGCAGTGACAAGTAATCATCATCAGGCATGGGATCCCGAACTCTCAAGATGCTCCGCCTTTATAAACCTAGCTATGGTGGGGAACGAGCTATGGGGCATCTGGTCGCCATGTCCAGGCATGGTCCCGAGCACGGCTGGAGGCGTGGGAGACGGTTAAAAGGGATGACGTGCTAGGTGTACGCCATGCCGATGGAGCGGGACAACGACATTGAGGGGATGAGGCGCTCCCTCAGGGAGGCGGCCATGGGCCTAGGGGCCGAGGTCTACGGCACCGCCCCCGCCGAGGGGTTCCTTCGAGAGAGGTACACCGGGGGAAGGCCGCAGGACATCATGAGCGATGTCCGCTCCGTCGTGGTGGTGGGCGTGCCCATACTGGGCGGTTCCCTGGAGCCCCTGCCCCGCGGCCGTCCGGAGTACACTAACTCGCTGCTGGCGGCCACGGTCACGCTGCGCTACATCAGCTACGCCCTGGCACGCCGGCTGGAGCGAGCGGGGTACAGGGCCACGATCGTGCCCGCCGAGGGCAGCGAGTTCGGGTACTGGTACGTGGACAAGGAGGCGCTCCGCGCTGGCGTGTCCCTGCGTTACGCGGCGTACCTGGCCGGGCTGGGGCGGTATGGGCTGAGCCAGAACCTGATCACCGACCAGCTCGGTCCCCGGGTGCGGTTCATGGGCATCGTGACCGACGCGCCCCTGGCCGACGGTCCGGGAAACGAGGGGGAGCTGGTCAGCGACCGTTGCCGGAGCTGCCGCCGCTGCATCGACGCCTGCCCCGTGGGCGCGCTGGGCGCGGACGGAACGATCGACCGCCAGCGCTGCCGGGCGTACATGTTCGACGAGCTGGGCGGCCTTCGCTGCGGGATGTGCCTCAAGGCCTGCCCATGGGAACGCGACCGTCCGGACGATGCATGGTGAGCGGTAGAAAGACCTTCACTGATCGATCTGGATAAAAGAGAGAAGTGGTTTGGTCGCTCACCGCAGCACGTGGCGGTCGACCTTGTTCTGCTTGTGCTGCAGCGCGGCCTTGACCAGCCCTACATGCAGCGGCGAGGGCTTGTTGGGCCGGGACTTGAACTCCGGATGGAACTGGGAGGCCACGAAGTACGGATGTCCGTCCAGCTCCCCGATCTCCATCTTGACCCCGTCCTCCGACCGCCCGGTGAACTTCCATCCCGCGCCCTCCAGGCGGTCGATGAAGTCGGGATTCACCTCGTAGCGGTGGCGGTGCCTCTCGCTGATCTCCGTCGTGCCGTAGAGACCGGCGGCGCGCGAGCCCGGTGCGACCAGCACCTTCTGCGCTCCCAGGCGCATGGTGGCGCCCATCATGGTGACGCCCCGCTGCTCCGGCAGGAGGTCGACGACAGGGTACTGGGTCTGGGGGTCCAGCTCGGTGGTGTGCGCTCCCGTCATGTTCAGCATGTCCCGGGCGATCTCGATGGTGGCGATCTGGAAGCCGAGGCACACCCCCAGGTAAGGGATGCCCTGCTCTCTGGCGTACTTCGCCGTCATGATCTTCCCGTCGATCCCCCGGCTGCCGAAGCCACCGGGGATGAGTATGCCGTCGCAGCACGACAGCTCCTTGGTGATGCCATCCGCCTCCACCTTCTCGGAGTCGAAGAAGCAGCAATCGATCTTGGCCCCCAGCTCCGCGCCGGCGTGGTGGAACGCCTCCAGATGAGATAGGTAGCTGTCCGCCAGGTGGGTGTACTTGCCCACGATGGCTATGCGCACCGTGTTGGCCGGGTACAGGATGCGGTCCAAGAACTCGCGCCACTGGCTGAGGTCCTTCTTCGGCGCGTCGATTCCCAGCCGGCGCAGTATATAGTCCGTCAGCCCCTGCTCCTCCAGCACGATCGGGACCTCGTATATGGACTCGGCATCGGCAGCCGAGACCACGGCCTCCAGGGGCACGTCGCAGAACAGCGATATCTTGCGCTTTATGGAGTATTCCAGCGGCTGCGTCGCCCTGGCGACGATGACGTCCGGCTGTATGCCGATGGATCGCAGCTCCTTTACCGAGTGCTGCGTGGGCTTGGTCTTCTGTTCGCCGACCGTTCCCAGCATGGGCACCAGGGTGGTGTGCACGAACAGGCAGTTCTGCCCCCGCCCCATCTCGGTGTTCATTTGCCTCACGGCCTCCAGGAAGGGCATGCTCTCGATGTCACCGACCGTGCCGCCCAGCTCCACGATGCACACGTCTGCGCCGGTGGCCTCGGCCACCTTCTGGATTCGGTGCTTGATCTCGTTGGTGATATGAGGGATGATCTGCACGGTCTTGCCCAGGTAGTCCCCGGCCCGCTCCTTCTCGATCACCGCGCGGTAGACCTTGCCCGTGGTGATGTTGTGATCGCTGCCCAGGCTGATGTCCAGGTACCTCTCGTAGTTGCCCAGGTCCAGGTCCACTTCGCCGCCGTCGTCCAGCACGAACACCTCTCCGTGCTCGAAGGGGTTCATGGTCCCAGCGTCGATGTTCAAGTACGGATCGATCTTGACGCCTGTGACCTTGAGACCGCGTGCTTTCAACAATCGACCGATAGAGGAGGCGGTGATACCCTTCCCCAGACCAGAAATGACCCCACCAGTGACGAAAATATACTTCATCGTCTCCATGGGAATCGCCCATAAGTCTAGTCCGTATATATTTTTTTAGTGATGATGGACAAGGCTCAACTTTAGATCGCTTGGCATGGACATACCGAACGTTTCTAGATCATGCCGCGCATGCTCCGATCGAACCTTGGGCATCCTGAAAGGATTTAAAGACATGGATGTCACCACCCGGTCTCGAACGATATCGATGGGCGGCCATGCTCAAAGCCCTCGCCCCATCCATATGTTGAATGAGATCCATTTAAGGTTGGTACCATCAAATGGGATCACCCGCTGAGCGCCGTCCAGCCAGCCAGGCGATCACCATACAGATGCCTGTATAGATCACTAGGGCCATCGCCTGCACCCAGCCGCTCTCCCATCCGAAGCCGTTCAGCATCGTCAGGCGCACCCCCTCGATAGCGTAAGTCAGGGGGAACAGATAGGAGATGGGCAGAAGGTAGTCCGGGATGGATGACAACGGCAGGATGATGCCACCCAGGAGGATGGCCGGATATAATATCAAGGGGAAGATGACAGCCATGACTCCCTTGTGCTTCCCTATCACGGAGTTCAACAGCACGCCTAGCGCTGCGCTCGCTAACGCCAGTAGGGATAGGAGAGCGAACATGCTGGTCACGTCACCTTTTATGCTCAACCCGAAAGCTAACAAGGTGAGGATGATCGTAGTTGCCAGTATGCAGCCGATCAGGAGGGCGGAGAGGCATTGCGCTGCGATCATCTCGCCCTTGCTGTACCGTGGACCGACGCTATCTCCCCCGTTCATGGTTGCCATCAGTGTCAGGATGAATATCAACAGGCCAGCGATGGCTGGTGCCATGAAGTCGCGCATATCTGTGCCATCTCCATAGATGCTGGTGTTGACCGTCCGGACCGGTGATGAGGTCTTGTAAGTTGACACCATGACGGTCTGTACGCACCTTTGGACCTCGGCCTGGACAGCGGCGGACGCTATTGGATTGGAGCTGTCGGAGTAAAGGGCCAAGGTCGAGGGAAGGATGGAAGAACCATTCTTGGCCGCGTCGATCCAGGCCCGGATGTCAGTAGTGAAGTTGGGTCCGAAAACAATGATCGCTTCGACCGCGCCTGCTTTCAGCTCATCGAGCGATTTGTTCAAACCATCGGCACCTGGCGACCTGATATTTTGGATCTGGACGGTGGAACCAGAGGACATAACTGCAATTATTGAACTGGCCGTGGAGTTAGGTCCTGCCCCATCTAGGTTTACCACATCGACAGAGATGTTCTGGGTCGGGCCTTTTTCAAAGGTCAAACAGAACAAGGATATGATGATCGCCGTTATGGCGACCAATGCCAATATGCGCTGGGGAAGAGAGCCCTTGGCACTCTGTTTGAATGCCTGCCATATGTTCTTTGTCCTCATGGTTGGAACCGCCCTCAAGATCACCGTGGCCCACTGAACGAGACGGGCCTGGCGCCGAGGCGTGGAGGAGCAGCTAGTTAGTTGTAGTTGTTGTAACTATTGTAGTTACAATGTTGGAAAGGCCTATTTCCGAGTTGATGAGATTGGGGATGACCGAATATGAAGCTCGGGCGTATACCGCTCTCGTAGGGATTGGAGAAGGTACTGCGAGACAGGTCCACGATGCCTCGGGCATACCTCGGCCTCGAATATACGACATACTCACATCGCTGGAATCGAGAGGCTTCGTGGAGGTCTGGCAGGGGAAGCCGATGCACTATAGGGCAGTTCCGCCCGACCAGCTGATGCGTTTATTACGCGAGGGTATGGAGGGGTCGATCAAGTCAGCCTCGGACGCCCTTAGTGAGTTAAGCCTTAAGGTCCGGCAGAGGACGTTCCCAGTGTGGCATGTAAGGGGAGAACTGAGCATTCAGGACCAGGTGCGCTCGTTCCTTTCGGATGTGCAAGAGGACCTCATCATTGTTTGCACTCTCACCTCGACCTTCCGGCCGTTGGTCAAGGCGCTGAGCTCGATAGCCGAAAGGGCGGACGTGCTCTGCATAGTTCCAGAGGATGCAAGCACCTTTCGTTCCGCGTTAGGCCCTGCCAAGGTGATCGAACCTCCTCTAGGCAGCGACACTCTAGCAGAGACTTACATGAAGGTATTCACCGGAAAGATCGGGTCCAGCGATGAGAAGTACCGTGCCATCATGTTGCTCATTGTCGATAGGACAAGATCCCTGCTGATCTACGAGATGAACAATGAGCGGACCGCGCTTGTGTTCGAGATCCCATTGATCGTCGCATTGCAATACAGTGCGATCGTTAGACTATCTGAGGATGTTGGCAAAAGACAATAGCCGCTAATGTATTAGATTGGCATGATGATTTAATTTATATATAAAAAAACTAGACAATGACGTTCGATGCAATTTGTTTTGGTGCTTGGTATCCTACCAGGAATTGGGCAGAGAAAGGCACAAGGGCCTCTCCTTGCTATGTTGTTGATTACGTAGGAGGTGATCCATCTGCAGGTTCCCCTACAGATACCTTGTTACGACTTAACCCTCCTTGCTGAATCTCAGTTCGAAAGCCCCAATGAGAGACATCCTTACTGAAACCCAACTCGGGTGGTTTGACGGGCGGTGTGTGCAAGGAGCAGGGGCATATTCACCGCTTGATGTTGACAAGCGATTACTACGGAATCCAGCTTCATGGGGGCGGGTTACAGCCCCCAATCCGAACTATGGATGGGTTTGAGGATTGTCTTCACCTTTCGGTGTCGAAGCCCATTGTCCCACCCTTTGTAGCGCGCGTGTTGCCCAGGGGATTCGGGGCATACGGACCTACCGTTGACCTCTCCTTCCTCTGACTTAGCGCCAGCGGTCCCATTAATGTGCGCCTCCTCCGGAGAAGAGACTAGCAATTAATGGTGAGGGTCTCGTTCGTTATCTCACTTAAGAGAACGCCTTACGGTACGAACTGACGACGGCCATGCACCACCTCTCGGAAAATCAGGTAAAGTCATCAGCTTGACCTTCATATATCCGTCGCTCCTGGTGAGTTTTTCGGCGTTGAATCCAATTGAACCGCACGCTCCTCCCGTTGCGGTGCTCCCCCGCCAATTCCTTTAAGTTTCATCCTTGCGGACATACTCCCCAAGCAGCAGGCTTAACAACTTCTCTCCGGCACTGGGCGCCCACTAAGGACCCCCAACACCAAGCCCGCAGCGTTTACACCCTGGACTACCGGGGTATCTAATCCCGTTTGCGCCCCAGGGCTTCGTCCCTCACCGTCGGATCCGTTCTAGTCAGACGCCTTCGCCACCGGTGGTCCTTCCAGGATTACAGGATTTTACCCCTACCCCAGAAGTACCTCTGACCTCTCCCGGTCCCAAGTCTCCCAGTCTCCCCGGACTTCGGACAGTTAAGCTGCCCGATTTACCCAAGGATTTAGAAGACCGGCTACGGACGTTTTAGGCTCAATAATATCGACCACCACTTGGGGCGCGGGTATTACCGCGGCGGCTGGCACCCGTCTTACCCGCCCCTTACTCCTCCTGTTTTTTAGACAGAAGAACAGCTAACACAAAGTGCTAGCACTTGGAATTCCCTCGTCGGGGTTGCCCCCATTGCGAAGTTTTCGCGACTGCTGCGCCCCGTAGGGCCTGGACTCATGTCTCAGAGTCCATCTCTGGGCTCCCTCTCTCAAGGCCCATATCCGTCACGGGCTAGTGGGTCCGTTACACCCACTACAGCCTGATAGACCGCAGACCAATCCTAAGGCACCGGAGTTTTCGGCCTAATAGCATTCCAGCATGTTAGACCTATGGGGTATTACCCTCAGTTTCCCGAGATTATCCCCCACCTTAGGGCATGTTATCCACGTGTTACTGAGCGGTTCGCCGAGACCTTACGTCTCTCGACTCGCATGTCTTAATCGTATTCCAATAGCGGTGGCCGCCGGCAGGATCAACCGGAATCCATTCCTTAAGCAACAGAAGTTGCCGTCAGGACACACTTAATAGGTTGGCAGGATTACCAAGTTTCACCAGCGTAACCACGCTGATATTATCTTGTACTTGCATTATTTGGGTTACATTGCATCGAACGTCAGAACCAAGAGAGCACGCATGATGTGCGGAGATCTTGGTTCTCCATGTCTTTTGTCCGAAGCTTTGGATACGATCGCATCATTGCCGGCCTTTCGACCGTCGCTCTGGACCGTTTCGCAGCATCGGTTTGCTGTCAAACGCAGCTTTCCCTCAAATACAGATGTTATATTTAAGCATTTGTATCGTCGGTTTCTGCGTCATAGCGCGAATATGTATGTTTTTACCATATTCGAGCTTTTCCCACTAAATCAGAAGTCATATATAAGTCTTTTCACAGAGGTGAAAGACTTTTTTGCTTCGTTCAGTGATGTGTGGGAGATATGTGTTCTTAGTGATTCCATATCTCACAGCTGAATCTCCCTAAAACAATATAGTATTTAAAGTTTATTGTAGTCCTCTGAGTTCGTATGTTCCTAGGGTTTGGATTCGAGTTGGCGAACGGTAGAACATCGGCTTGCCGCGGCGTCCCATCCTAGGTCTGGGAAGGGTTAGAGCGACCGACCGCCGGATCGATTTTCTATTAGGGAACATCGTTGCGCTATATATCAGGTAATATCTTAGGTGATAAGACCAACGCGAACAAAAGGATATGGCAACACCATCTTCTCCATATGCCGATCTCTTTTCCATGGCGCCCATTGTGCAGAGATCTTGGTGGGAACGGGCCCTTGAGCATTTGTAAGCAGACATGAGCCGGAGGTGGATCGGAGGGAAGACCGCTGCTCCTAGGCTGAACGGGCTACCTTGATATGTAAATGCTAAGGCCCACCTTAAAAGTCCATTTACTTTGGCTGGCAGCTGGGCTCACAATATGCAAAGCACCAGGCACACCAAACCTATGGCCAAGTAGATCCTCTCCAGGGGATACTTCGAATCTATCGCCTGGAGGAATGTGAATGGCATCATCTCGGCGCTACTGGCCCAGTATTCAAATGCCGATGCCGCGATGAACAGCAAACCCAGGCCTAGCACCAACTCATCTGCCACGAAAGACCATCCCCTAGCCCTGGAATAAAGCCATCGTCGTTAATCTATAAAATGGAAGCAAAATAAACCAGGGGCAGGAGACAGCCAAACCTGTGCTTCCGTTCTGGGGAGTGGATTGGTCATTATAGGACAGGGGACGTCAATAAAAGCTGCCCATGTGGAGGAGGGCATCGATCATACCACATCTCGTTCCAGTCGCATCAGGGCCCGGTCATAATTTTAAGAGAGCATCCAGTCTACCACCACTCCGACTCATGGGCCCCACCATCCTGCGCCATTCCCCACGCATTAACCAATAAATACCCCCTCTTACATCCATCCAGTCAAGCGGAGGTGGCCCAGCCCGGTAAGGCGCAGGATTGCTAATCCTGTGACCGCACGGTCTCGTGGGTTCAAATCCCACCCTTCGCGCCACTTTTCTATCCAGGCTTGTGATTATTGTTCGATTAGATGGTGTTACTTACATTGACCTCTGCCGTCTTTGTGGGCCTATAGGACAATTAACTAGGCTGACAAGCATATCGCCCGATGGTGGGTTGAAGGCGATGGACCTTGGTGATCTGCTCGAAAATGAGGAGAAGAGATGCCTCATTGAAAGGCTGGATGGCCGTTCGATACAAAAGTGCTAGAAACAATCCGGTTGAATTTTGACAGCCTATCGTGCGATCAGGCAAACGCCATCTATGATTCATACCTAAAAATGGATGGATCAAGAGGTTCGAAGGGTGATGGCAATAATATCATCTCGGTGGATTATTTTGTTGTACGCCACAGGGAGCTCGACGATAGGGTCCTGGGGACATTTGGGATCTACACCATGTTGTGGTCGCCTACGGCCTTCTGGCTAGGATGGTTCGCGATACATTCAGATTGGAACAACCAGGGTCTTGGGACCATCTGTTTAAAAGTGGCGGAAAAGATTGCTAAAGGAAGGGGCGCGACCGTTTTTTGCATCGAGACATCGCCCCATCATCACAAAGCGGTGGAGTTCTACAAGAAACGAGGATTCGTTCAAAGCGGATACATTGAGAACTATTACCATTTCAATGAGCCACTGATGATAATGTCAAAGAAGATCGATCGATAACAAATCCGCCTTAATCCCCTTTCTCTACCGTAGATGCGAGCCTACCTGTGCACGCCGAGGCGGGGACCCTTCACACCAAATCTCATACAGTAATGGCACAAATAGGATACTTTCGCGGTCTCCCACTGATGCCGAGCTGCGAACAGATTATAAGGTGGACCATGTTCACCTGGTGTGGATGTCGCCCAGATGATATCATCGGCCCTCAACGGCATGATGCAGTACCTCGCTCAGACCGCGGCCGATCCCTTCCTCTACAGCATCGTCCTTTTTCTCTATGCCATAGTGGCCGCGATATTCCTTCCCATACCGGTGGAGTTTGGCCTACTCCTCAGCCCCCACACACCGGTCATATGGCTGGCCCTCCTGCTGGGGCTGGGGAAAATGGTGGGGAGCTTCCTCGTCTTCTACCTGGGGCTGGGCATCGGTGATAAGATAAGGCTCTGGTCGGAGAGGTGGACCTGGTTCCAGTGGCTTGTGCGCAACTCAGAGTACCTGGTGGCGAAGCTGAGCTACCTCGGCTTGTACTTCATCCTCTCCGTTCCCCTGATGCCAGACACCGTGCCGCTGTACATCTTCTCCATACTCAACGAGAACGGCGTGTTCAGCGTGCAAATGTTCGGGCTGGTGAACCTCTGTGCGGGGTTCACGCGCGCCTCCATACTGTTCATATCGCTGTCCTTGTTCGGAGTGAACTTGTTCCATTGAACAAAGCATCACTCAGGCAGGGATATCGGACCGTCCCTTACCGGGACATGGTAGCTGTCCGGAGCTCTCGCCCCGATGCCGGCTATCTCCTGGTCCACCAGCTCCATGATCATCGGGCGCATCATGCTGTACCTCCAATTGAAGATGAAATCGATCCTGACCCGGCCCGGGACCTCCTCCATCAGCGATGCGGTCACATGGCAGTAGTGGTCCTTCCAGCTCTTGGCGATCCCCGGCGTCAGGAACAGGGTGGAGTACCATGGGTTCCCCCGCTCCATCTCCAGGTGCATGGGGCGCCCGTCCTTCACCAGCCTGTACTCCTGCTCCGCGAGACAGCGAAGGGCGGACTCGTATGCTCGATCAAGGTCGACCTCAATGGTGAGGGAGGTGCTGTGTTTGCTCAAACCTATCTCCTCTGACCTCGCTGTTATATAATATATATTAATAATTATATGTTCTTAAATATAATTTTTTATAACGTACCTCTGAACGGCGGAGCCATGGTCTCTGGCCCATATGAAATGAGCGGGCGTACCCATGATGCAAACCATCTCTAAGGCTCAGCGTTCGAGCGGCGCTAAACCGTTAAATAATCGGAGGTCCCAGGAACGAGCGGGGTTGACATGGACCTGCAGTCGGTGATGAAGGACAAGTATGCGCTGGCGGTGATGGAGGACGTCTCCAATGGGGACAGCAGTGCGATGGACATCGCCAAGAGGAGCCACCTGCCCTCCCCGGGCGTGGACAGGGCGATCGACCTGCTCAGGGCCGACGGGCTCGTCGACGGGGAGGTCACTGACATACACCTTACGGAGAAGGGTAGGGACCTGCTGAAGGAGATCCGGAAGGTGGAGCACACGCCGTCCGGCATGGCCGACGCCCGCGCCCGCTCGCGCGCTCCCGACCGGTTCTCATCCGAGGACAACCGGCGGAGGAAGGAGGACCAGGGCACCTGATCGACGGACCGGTCGGTGGCCGATGGCCGCTTCGGGCAGCCGTTAGCGCCATTTTCCACCTCGGATTATGCCGTTCAGACTCGGGACCGACCACTAATTTTTTATAATGATAATAATAAACCGCTCATAGGGCGACTTTGCGGGTCCAAGCAAGGCTCGTATATATTAGGATGAAGTGAATATCACGAATTTCGGGTTGAGGGTATGCGGTCCAGGTCTCTTTGTCTCTTGATCATAACATCGATACTGATGCTATCTCTAGCGTCTACCACGGCCTTGACGGCCTCAGGGTACGGTGCCGCTGCCGAGATCAGCGATGTTGCCGATGACACGCCCTCTGACCACCTCGTACTGGGGGCCAGTGCCAGCAGCATATCCGTGTACTTCTTCTGGGCCACCGGGTGCCCCCACTGTGCTCTGATAGAGCCGTTCATCGAGGAGATGAAGGAAAAGTACCCCCAGGTCACCTTCCGTGACTATGATGTGAGGGGCAACACCGACAACTGGAACCTGTATCAGGACTTCAACCACCGCTACAACGTGGAGCACCAGGTGGTGCCCGAGGTGTTCGTGGGCGACCACGCGCTCCTGAGCGAGGACGAGATACGGGGCCAGCTGGAGGGCATCATCGTGGATATGATCGAGGCCAGCATCGTACCGCCGTCCGCCCCCCAGAACCTCCGGGCCACGCCCGGGGACACCTATGTGAACCTCAGATGGTCGTCACCGTCCAGCAACGGTGGTGCGGCCATCACCAGCTACGAGGTGTGGAGGGGCTCGACCTCCGGCACCGAGACCTTCCTGGTCGATGTGGGTACCAGCATGTCGTACAACAACACCGGCCTCACCAACGATCAGACGTACTACTATGTAGTCAAGGCCGAGAACGTTCGGGGCCTGTCCCCGGCGTCCAGCGAGGCCTTCGCCCGGCCCAGCGAGACCGCATCGGTGCCCGCGGCGCCCCAGGACCTGGCCGCCACGGCCGGGAACGGGAGCGTCATCCTTACCTGGTCCCCACCGGCCAACGACGGCGGCTCGACCGTTACCGGGTACACCGTGTACCGCGGAACGTCCACCGGCGGTGAGGCGCCGGTCGTGACGCTGGACAATGTCCAGACCTACGCCGACACCTCGGTGCAGAACGGCACCATGTACTACTACAGGGTCAGCGCCCTGAACGCCATCGGCGAAGGGTCCGCCTCCAGCGAGGTCACCGCGCTGACCGGCATCCCTTCCGCGCCCACGGGGCTGAACGCCACCGCCGGCGACTCCTCGGTCACGCTGAACTGGACCGCCCCCTCCGTCACGGGCGACGGGACGATCACATACCACGTGTTCCGCAACGGCACGGAGGTGTGGAACGGGACGGGCACCGAGTACGTGGACAAGGACCTGGTGAACGGCGTATCGTACACGTACACCGTGGTGGCCAACAACTCCGTGGGGTGGGGGATGAGCTCGGTGAGCGTGCAGTCGTCCCCCGTGAGGTCAAGTGACAACTCCATGGACCTGACCATCCCGGCCATCATCGTGGCGGCGGCGGTGGACAGCATCAACCCCTGCGCCATCAGCGTCATGATCTTCCTCCTCATCTTCCTCACCAGCCTGGGGAACAAGCGGAGGGTGCTGGCCGTGGGCCTGGTGTACATCCTCACCGTCTACGTGGTCTACTTCCTGGCCGGGCTGGGCCTGCTGACGTTCCTGGCCTCGACCTCCATGACGAGGTACGTCTTCTACGGGGCCGCCATCCTGTCCATAATCATCGGCGTCATCAACATCAAGGACTTCTTCTTCCCCGGCGACAAGCCCACGGTGGCCATACCCGAGTCCCGGAAGCCGCTGATCAAGAAGTACATCGAGAAGGCCAGCATCCCGGCGGCGGTGGTGCTGGGCGCCCTGGTGAGCATGTTCGAGCTCCCCTGCACCGGAGGCATATACCTGGCCATCCTCAGCCTGCTGGGGGACAAGATGACGGTGACGCAGGGCATGCCCTACCTGGCGCTGTACAACCTGATCTTCGTGCTACCCCTGGCCGTGATCCTGGTGGTCATCTACCTCGGTGTCTCGGCGGAGAGGGCCAACTCCTGGCGCCTGGAGAACCGCAGCTGGCTGCGACTGGTCATCGGCGCGGTCATGCTCCTCCTGGGCGCCATGATGCTGCTCGGTGTGTTCTGAGCAACGCCTGGGTGGGTGACCAGGGGGGCCCGGCTCCCTCTTTTTCATTTCTATGGCGTAGGCCTCCGCTCGCGCACCGCGAGGGACAGTGCCACGGCCAGCACCGAGAGCGCCAGGCCCAGAAGCATGGTGCCGCGGAATCCTCCCAGGAAGGTGAGCAGATCTAGCTCCGCGAACGGCACGTCCCCCGCGCCGCTGAGGAAGGTGAAGGAGGAGGCGAACAGGGCGGCCCCCATGGACGCGCCCAGGTATGTGGCCAGGGCGATGAGGGTCGCCCCCGTCCCCTTATCGTGCTCGCTGATGTTGTCCACGATGCGGCTGGCCCCGGGGCCGCAGAACGCCCACAGGAGGCCCATGAGCACTAGGGCCGCGAGCAAGGGCGCTGGCCCCATCGACGGATCGATGATGTACAGGACGGCGCAGGAGAGCGCCATGGCGGTGCAGGAGGTGACGCTGAACCACCTACGTCCGATGTGGTCGGACCACCGCCCGATGGGTATTGCCAGGGCCAGCGTCAGCGCGGGCTGGATGAGCATGTACAGGCCGCTGGAGGCGGCATCGAGGCCGGCGCCCAGGGACAGGTAGAAGGGCGTGAGGTACCACATGCCGGTGCCCACCAGGTTGATGAGCATGAACGCGAGGAACACCGCATCGAACCTCCACCTGCGGAAGATGCTCAGGTTCACCAGGGGTTCAGGACATCGGCGCTCCCACGCCAGGAACAGGGCGGTGGAGCCGATGCAGAGGAGAGCGGCGGCGATGATCTGCACGTTCCCCACGCCCAGGTGGGCGGACCGCTCCACGGCGAAGACGGCAGTGATGATGGCCACGGTGGACAGCACGGATCCGGGGACATCGAAGCGCCTGCGCTCTCCCGCCCCCTCCCGAGGAACGGCCAGCAACAGGAACAGCATGCCCGCCAGGCCGATGGGGACATTGATGATGAAGATCCACGGCCAGGACAGGTACTGGGCGATGAACCCGCCCAGGGCTGGGCCGGAGGCGTAGCCGATGGAAGCCCCGAAGCCGATGGTGCCCATGCTCACCCCCAGCCGGCTGGCCGGGAGGTACCGCACGCACATCAGGGGCGCGCAGGCGCCCATCACCGCCGCTCCCACTCCCTGGAGGATGCGGCCCGCGAGCAGAACCTCGAACGTGGGGGCGAGGCCGCACACCAGGGAGAACACGATGAAGGTGGCCAGCCCCCCTATGAGGATGCGCCTGGTGCGCCCGCGGTCGGCCAGCCTCCCGAACGCCAGGAGCAGGCCGGCCATCATCATGAAGTAGGTGAGGGTGACCCACGCCGCGGTGCTGGTGTCCACCTCGAACGAGGAGGCGATGTGGGGCAGCGCGATGTTCACGATGGAGGCGTCCATGCCGTCCATCACCACGATGAACACCACGGCGATCAACAGCAGAACCTGACCCCTGCGGTCCTCGATGATCGCCACGCCCCGATGACAGGATGAAAGAAGAAAAAGGCTTGGGTCACGGCATCCGGTGCCGAGTTCGGGTCGTCCCGTTGACGGGCGTGCTAAACGATTGTATACTTACCACGTCATCTGCGGTCCAAGGTTAAAATGAGCGAGGAAGTGGGGTTGAGCAGGCTGGACAAGTCCCAGCCGGTCATTCTGATCGCGGCCATGTTCCTGGGGTTGCTGATGGGGTTCGCCTTCCAGGACATCGGCACGGTGAGCAACACCATCGTGTACGTCATGCTCATCGGCCTGATGTTCGGGATAGCGTTGGGCACGCCCCTGCATACCGTGGCCAGCGCGTTCAGGAACGTGCGGTTCTT
Source organism: Methanomassiliicoccaceae archaeon (assembly GCA_963663855.1). Taxonomy (GTDB): domain Archaea; phylum Thermoplasmatota; class Thermoplasmata; order Methanomassiliicoccales; family Methanomassiliicoccaceae; genus UBA6. Next base: position 75,457 of record OY760646.1, read on the forward strand.
CGCCCTGGCCCTGGCGTTGAACTTCATCCTGGTGCCGATCATCGGCTTCATCCTGGCAGTGGTGTTCCTGAGCCCCGCGCCGCTCATCTTCGTGGGCTTCATACTCTACATCGTCAACCCCTGCACCGACTGGTTCCTGGTGTTCACGGGCATGGCGCGCGGGGACGTCCCCCTGGGCCTGGCCCTGCTGCCCGTGAACCTCGTACTCCAGATACTGCTCATCCCCCTGTTCCTGTGGCTCTTCGCCGGGACCATCGTGCCCTTCCAGGTATCGGCGCTGGTGGAGGCGGTGGCGGTGTTCATCCTGCTGCCCTTCGCCCTGGCCTTCATGGTGAACCGCGGGGTGGTGCGGAGCAAGGGGGAGGAATGGAAGGAGCAGCACATGTCCAAGCTGCCGATGATCATCCAGACCTCCACCCTGGCCGTGGCGGTGTTCTTCATGTTCGCCGGTCAGACCGAGGTCATCACCGAGAACGCCGCTCCCATCCTCACCGTCCTGATCCCCGTCCTGCTGTTCTTCCTCATCACCTACGCCATCGTCCAGGTGCTGAGCCGGAGGCTGCGCCTGAGGTACAGTGAGCGTGCGCTGTTGACCTGCACCACCATCGCCCGCAACTCACCGCTGGCCCTGGCCATCGCCTTCGGGCTCTTCCCCGACCAGCCCCTCATCCACGTGGCCATCGTGATCGGGGTGCTCATCGAGCTCCCGGCGCTGGTGCTGATCGTGCGCCAGCTGAACCATGGGCGCACCGTGTACTGTCGGGCGGTGGGCGATGAGGCCACCACCGCCCCGTGAGGAGCGCACGGCCCAGGCCCCATCCGCCCCTTTAATAAGGGGCGTGACATGCCCATAGCTCACGGTGAGATATGGACCTGGTTACGATTCTGCTGATCGCGGTGGGGCTGTCCATGGACGCCCTGGCGGTGGCGGTGGGCAAGGGCATCTCGGTGCAGCGCGACCGCATGCGCTCCGCCCTGCTCCTCGCCTTCCTGTTCGGGGGGTTCCAGGCCCTGATGCCCGTGCTGGGGTGGGCCGCGGGCGTGGGATTCCAGGACATGATCAGCGAGGTCGATCACTGGATCGCGTTCTCCCTGCTCGCGATCATCGGGGGAAAGATGATCTGGGACGCCCTCGAGGGCGAGGACGAAGAGGACGGCCGCCTCTCGCTGCCTCTGGCCCTGACCCTGGCGGTGGCCACCAGCATCGATGCCCTGATGGTGGGCCTGAGCTTCGCCTTCCTGCAGGACGATATCCTCCTGCCGGTGGCGGTCATAGGGGTGGTCACCTTCCTGCTCTCCTTCCTGGGCTTCATCTTCGGGAGCGGACTAGGGAGGGCCTTCGGGGGCAAGGTGCGCATCATCGGCGGCGTGATCCTGATCCTCATCGGGTTCCGGATCCTGCTGGACCACCTGCAGTGATGCCGTGCCCTTTCCGGTCGGCCATCTTAGGTGATTTCATGATAAAACCGGACATCTCAGGATTTAAATATCATCATATCATTATACGATGATGTGAATGCTAAGCTCGGTGATCTTGATCTCAAGGCGAAGCTGTTCCGTGGGTTCGCGGACCCCACCCGGCTGTCCATCCTGGAATCGCTGAGGGAGGGGGAGCAGACCGTCGGTGCCATCGTGGAGGCCACCGGGCAGGGGCAGTCCAACGTGTCCAACCACCTGTCGTGCCTGCGGGAGTGCGGTCTGGTGGTGTCCCGCCGCGAGGGCAAGAGCATCTTCTACTCATTGACCAACGACCGGGTGCGCTGCCTCTTGGAGGACGGGGACTCGGTGCTGGAGGAGTTCAGGGACGGCATACGGAGCTGCACCCACTACGATCGTCGCCGCAGGAGGTGATTATATGTCGGAGGAGCAACGCGACGCAGGGTGCGGCGAGGAGTGCCAGCACGATGACCACTGCCAGGCCGAGATGGAGGAGGCGTTGAGCAGGCGATGGTACCAGTTCTCGCCCATACGTAACGCGCTGATCGCCGGGGCGCTCACCACGGCCCTGTTCCTTACCTCATTTCTCATTTCCCTGCCGTGGTACGTCACCGTCCCTGGATACATCATCGGAGCGGTCCTGGGAGGCTACAGCTGGTTCATCGAGGGGGTGGAGGAGATGGTGAAGGAGCGCCACGTCAACATCAACATCCTCATGGCCTTCGCCACCCTGGCCTCCGCCGTTCTGGGTCTGTGGGAGGAGGCGGCGTTCCTGTCCTTCCTGTACGGCGCCGCGGAGGGCATCGAGGAGTACACCTACGCCAAGACCAGGGGCTCCATCAGGAAGCTCCTGGACCTCGTCCCCAAGGAGGCCACATTGCTCTCAGGGAGCGAGGAGCGGAGGGTCCTGGCCACCGAGCTGCAGGTCGGTGACGTGTTCCTGGTGCGGCCCGGTGAGTCCATACCCACGGACGGCGAGGTGGTCAGGGGCGTGTCCAGCGTGGACGAGTCCCCGGTGACCGGGGAGTCGGTCCCGGTGACCAAGGCCGAGGGAGAAAGGGTCTTCGCCGCCACCATGAACAAGGAGGGGGCGCTGGAAGTCAGGGCCACGGCGCGGTTCAGCGAGTGCTCGGTGTCCAAGACCATCCACATGGTGGAGGAGGCGCAGGAGCAAAAGGGCCGGGCGCAGCAGTTCATCGAGCGGTTCGGCAATGTGTACTCGCCCTCCATCCTGACCTTCGCCCTCGTCCTCATCCTCGTGCCGCTGCTGTTCGGCCTCAGTGTCCAGGAGTGGACCACCCGGGCGGTGGTGTTCATCATCGCCGCCGCCCCCTGCGCCCTGGTCATGTCCACCCCGGTGTCCATCGCCGCCGCCATCGGCAAGACCGGCCGCCGGGGGGTGCTCATCAAGGGCGGGGTGCACGTGGAGAACCTGGGAAAGGTGAGGGCGGTGGCGTTCGACAAGACCGGCACGCTCACCCGCGGCCGGCTCATGGTCACCGACATCGTGGGCCTGGCGCGTGGCCAGGAGGAGGTGCTGCACCTGGCCCACTGCGTGGAGCGGTGCTCGGAGCACCCCATCGCCTGCGCCATCAACGAGCGCGGGGCATCATGCCCGCTCGACCCGCAGCCGGCCCTGGAGTTCCAGGCTATCGTGGGGCTGGGGGCCCAGGCGCGTATCGAGGGCGAGCTGGTGCTCGTTGGCCAGCCGGAGATGTTCGAGCATGTCATCGGAACCGCGTCCGAGTCGGTGCAGAGGCTGAGGGCGGAGGGCAAGACGGCGGTGCTCGTCGGCACGGCCCAGGAGGTCTTCGGCATCATCGCCCTGCAGGACGAGCCCCGGCCCGGGGCCGACGCGGTCATCGAGGAACTGCACCGCATGGGCGTCCGCACCGTCATGCTCACCGGCGACCATCAGCTCACCGCCGAGGCCATGGCCCGCAGGCTGGGCATCACCGAGGTGCGCGCGGAGCTGAGGCCGGAGGACAAGATCGCCGCCATCCGCGACCTTAAGGCACAGTACGGGACGGTGGCCATGATCGGCGACGGGATCAACGACGCGCCGGCACTGGCGGAGGCCTCGGTGGGCATAGCAATGGGCGCCGCCGGCACGGACGCGGCCATCGAGGCGGCGGACGTGGCACTGATGGCCGACGACCTGAGCAGGGTGCCCTATGCCCTCAGCATCGGGCGGCGCTCCAACCACCGCGGCCGGCAGAACATCGCCTTCGCCCTGACGGTGCTGGCGGTGATGATACCGGCCGCCCTGCTGGGCGTCCTCTCGGTGGCGGTGGCGGTCCTGTTGCACGAGGCCTCCGAGCTCATCGCCGTGGCCAACGGCCTGAGGATGGGGCGCAAGGGGGACGGGGGCAGGCTGTTCGGGTGAGGGCGCGGTCCACGGAGCACGTCGCCACCATGGCCGCTCAGCGCACGATGGTGACCGGCACGGTGGAGCCCTCGCTGACCTTGCGGGACACGCTGCCCATGAGCATGGCGGTGGCCCCTCCCCGTCCCCGGGTGCCGGTGAAGATCATCTGTGGGCGGTACTCGGCCGCGTAGCGAAGGACCTGCCCGGCGGGGTGACCCCTCCTCAGCACGGTGTGGGGTTGCACCTCGAGCCCCAGGGCGATCTCCACGCTGTCGTTCAGGACCGCCTCCCCCTGCACCTCCCCGCCCCGGTCCTCGGCCTCCGCCATGAGGGAGGGCAGCTCGTTCAGCTCCACCACGTGGATGAGGGTCACCTCGGCCCCCATGCCCTTGGCGATAATGGCGGCGAGGCGGACCGCCTTGTTGCTCTGTTCTGAACCATCCACGGCCACGAGTATCCTTTCCAGCTCCTCCATTCATCCACCTCCCTGGGGATCGAACCACTTCTGCGCGATCACGGTGGGCACGATGGCCGTTAGGATGACCACGGTGACGAGCACCGAGAACTGCTGGGCGTCGATCAGGCCCCTGGTGAGACCGTATTGGGCAGATATAATACCGAAGGTCAGCCCCGTGCTCATGAGCAGCGTGATGTACGCCGTGTCCCTCCCCACCAGCCGCTTGGCGACGGGCATTATGCCGGCCGCCTTGGCCGCGATCTTCCCGCCGAAGAGGAGGAGCACGATGCCCGTCCCTCCGGCCACCGCGGCCAGTGAGACATTGGTGCCGGCGTTGATGTGGAAGAACGGCGTGAGGAAGCTGAGTGCGAGGACCCGGGTCTTGAACAGCGCCTCCTTGTTATGGGCCAGCACCGAGGCGGCGCTTATCCCCAGGATGTAGGCGGGGAGCACGGCCACCACTCCCGCCAGCTCGGCCATGGCGCCCACCCCCACCATGAGGAAGAGGAGCAGCTTTACCTCTGGCTGCCCGCTCCTCCCTTCCAACCGCGACAGCACTTGGCGGAGGAGGCGAGGTACCAGGAAGATGCTGGCCACGATCACTGCCCCCAGCACCAGGAGGTACCAGCCGGGCTGCGTGAACAGCACGCTCAGGGCGATGGCGGTGGAGAGGTTGGTGACGAAGCATGATGAGAGGATGATGCTGCCCGTGCCCGTGCGGCAGGCCCCGGTCTCCACCAGCACCACGTACACCACGGCCACGGAGGTGTCCGACAGAACCACGCCGGCCAGCAAGGCGGAGGACCACGACCAGCCCACCACCAGGTGGCACAGGAGGAACGTCACCATGAAGGGGATGATGAAGGAGAGGGTGCCGATGGCCATGTTGGCCTTCCAGTCCCTTCTCATGACCTCGATGTCGATCTCTGCCCCCGCCAGGAAGGTGAGCACCACGCTCCCCAGGCCGGCCAGGAACACCATCCACTGGTGCTCGCCCCCCTGCAGGCCGAACAGGTTTCCCAGTATCACTCCCAGCACGATCTCGATGATGGCCACCGATATCCCGGCCTTCAGGGAGATCAGGGAGGCCATCACCGCGGCCAGGAGCACCAACAACAACGTCGCCGAATCGATCATTAGCTCGCCTCTCTCGCTGTGCTCAACAGTAGAAGCCATCAGCCCACAGCAGGCGGTTGGAGGTGAGCCTCATCACCGGCCTCGGCGGGATGGGTGCCGCCCATTTAAACATTGCCTGACGTTGGGCCAGGGAAAAAATGCTCCGAACGGCCGTAGGCCCGCTCCCTTGGTAAAACGATATTTACTCCCCGAGCCAATCCACAAGCATGAGAGCCTCGCTGCAGCTGGGCCGGGTGTTGGGCGTGCCCATCCGGATCCACATATCGTTCCTCCTGGTCCTGCCGCTGTTCGCCCTCTCCTTCGCCTTCGTCAGCGTCAGCACGCTGGGCTTCACCCTCAGCTACAACGACCTCCCCCTGGACGACGTGGGCAAGCTCGCGCTGGGCCTGGTGGCGACGGTGCTGTTCTTCATCGCCGTGCTGGTCCACGAGCTGGCGCACTCCTACGTGGCGCTGCGCCATGGCTACCGCATATCGGGCATCACGCTCTTCATCTTCGGAGGGGTGTCGGAGATCGAGAGCCAGCCCGCCCACGCTCCCGGGGAGGCGTGGATGGCGTTCGTGGGGCCGGCCACCAGCGCGGTCATCGGTCTCGCCCTCCTGCCGGTATGGCTCCTCACCCGGGACCTGGGGTCGGTGGGGACGGACATCCTGGCCATCACCGCCGGCATGATGAGCTTCTACAATCTCCTGCTGGCTGCGTTCAACATCATCCCCGCCTTCCCCATGGACGGCGGAAGGGTACTGCGGGCGCTGCTGGCCCGCCGCATGAGCTTCCAGAAGGCGACGCGGGTGGCGGTCGGCGTGGGCAAGTCCATCGCCCTGGCCATGGGCCTGTTCGGCCTCATCGTGTTCAACCCCTGGCTTGTCCTCATCGCCCTGTTCATCTACATCGGGGCGGGGGAGGAGCAGCGCGAGACCACCGTGTCCGAAGCGCTCGACGGCCTGACCGTAGGGCAGATCATGACCTCCCCGGTGTCCACGGTCACGCCCACCACCACCGCCCGGCAGATCGTGGAGAAGATGATGGTGGAGAAGCACCTGGGATATCCAGTGGTGGAGGGCGGAAGGGTCGTGGGGATCGTGGCCCTGCAGGACGTGCAGCGGATACCGTCCACGCAGCAGGACTCCGTGCTGGTGGGGCAGATCATGAGCCGGCAGGTGGTCTCCCTGCCCCCGGAGGCGCCGGTGATGGACGCCCTGCAGCAGGTGACGCGAAACAACATCGGCCGGCTGGTGGTGATGGACCGCGGGGAGATGGTGGGCATCATCAGCCGCTCGGACCTGGTGCGGGTGATGGAGCTGCGCCTGGCGGAGAGGGGCCGCCCGTAGGCGGAAGCATCGCACCGGGCCCTGACGCCCCTATGATGCCGCAGAGCTGTGGAGCGCACATCATTGATGGAGGAAGCCCTTGGCCAACATCGCCCTCAACCGGAAGCTGAACACCTTCGACATGACCAACTTGGTGATCGGCTCGGTGGTGGGGGCGGACATCTACGTCATCACCGGCATCGGGGCCCGCCTACTGGGCCCCTCCTCCCTCCTGGTGTGGCTGTTGACCGGCGTGCTGGCCACCATCATCGCCCTCTCCTTCGCGTACTGCGTGATGATGGTGCCCCGGGCGGGGGGCCCCTATGTCTACGTGAAGGAGGCGTCCAACCCCTTCCTGGGCTTCGTGGTGGGGTGGGCCCTTCTTCTCTCGGAGTGGCTTGCCATGGCCATCTTCCCCGTGGCCTTCGTCCAGTACTTCACGGCCCTGTTCCCCGGTGTGGACTGGACGGGGGAGGTGATGCTCAAGGTGGGGTTCATACTGATCATCCTGGTCACCAACATCGCGGGGGTCAAGACGGCGGGCCGCTTCAACGATGTGCTGACCCTAGCGAAGCTGACGCCCCTGGTGCTGATCATGGTGGGCGGTCTGGCCTTCATGCTCCTGAACCCGGCCACGGTGGCAGAGAACCTCTCCCCCTTCTTCACCGGCGACGCACTGTCCTTCGGGCAGGCCATGGTGCTGATCATGTGGGCGTACGCGGGCTTCGAGCTGAGCACCCTGCCGGCCGATGAGACGATATCTCCGCAGACCACCATCCCCCGGGCCATCATCCTAGGGATGATCGTGGTCATGGTGTTCTACGTGCTGACCAACCTCATCGTCCTGGGGGCGGTGAGCCAGGGGGTCATCGTCACCACCCCTGCCCCCCTGCTGGAGTCCTCCCGCTCGGTGTTCGCCTTCACCGGCCAGTCCGTCGATGTGGTCGTGCTGTTGGTGGGCGCGGGCGCGCTCATCTCCATACTAGGGGTCGATGAGTCGGGGACCCTGGGCACTTCACGCCTCGCGTACGCCATGGCCGTGGACGGCCTGCTGCCGCACTGGCTGAGCACGCTACACCCGCGCTTCGGTACGCCGTACCTCATGCTCGTCCTGCTGTGCACCACCGCCCTGGTGGCCTCACTGGTGGGCGGGATCACCTCCCTCATCAACTCCACCGTGTTCCTCCTCTCCTTCGGGTCTACCTGGCCACCTGCCTCTCGGCCTTCGTGCTGTCCCGGCGCAAGGCGCATGACGTGCGGAGGCACCGGCTCCGGCTGCTGGTATGCCTGCTGGGTGCCGGATCGTCCCTCTTCCTCATGTCCATGGTGGGACCCCTGGAGATCGCCGTCTCCGTCCTGCTCATCTTGGCGGGGGTGCCAGTGTACGCGTTCTTCTCACCCCGCACGACCCTGGGGAGGGAGAAGGAGGAGCACATGTCGCAAGGACAGGTGGCGGCGCGGGCCTACCGGGAGAGCAAGAGGTTCCTCGCGCTGCCCTTCTCCCTGCTGCGGCGTTCATACTACCGTCTCAAGGGCGTGGAGAAGGCCTTCCACGTGGAGGAGGACCGCGAGGACCGACCCTCCGGGCGCCGCTGAGCGGCTACACCACACTGACCTTGGGGGCCCTGGTCCTATAGTAAAGGATGCTGGCGACCAGGGCCACGGCCACGATGGCCACCCCGGTCCAGGTCAGCGACACGATGGTCTCGTTGCCGGTCTGCTTGGCGGCGATGCCGATGAACGCCCAGATAATTACCAGGCCGTAGGGCGATGTCCCGCCTCCTCACCATCACCAGCACGGCGATGGCGATGGCCACCACCACGATGACCGCGGCCCAGGTCTCCGGCGCGATGCCGAGGCCGTCCCAGTCCAGGGAGACCAGCGTGCTGGCCACGTTGGCGATGGTGGCTATGGTGATCCATCCCAGGTACGTCGAAAACGGCACGTGCACCGCCAGCCGCTCCGCCAGGTCCATCTTGGACCGGCCGATGTTCAGGCGCCGGTAGATCATGATGAGCGAGGCCAGCAGGGCGATCATGATGACGACCGAGACCGGAAGCAGCTCGTACTGCCAGGCGAACAGCCACACAATGTTGAGGACACTGCTCAGAGGACGAACAGCCAACCCACCTGCTGGTGGAACGACCTCAGCTGCTGGGAGGGGCAGCGCCTGGTACACCACGAACACGGCCAGGAGGAGGTATATCGCCCCCCAGATGGCGAACACGTAGCCCGCCGGCGTTATCAGGGTGGGGTTGGCATCGGAGATCTCGGCCGTGAACTTCCCCCCTATGAGATTGGTGCTGCCCGCCAGGCCGTTGACGGCCACCATCAGTAAGAACGCGACGATGTTGGATACCTTCAGCAAGTTGGGTCGGACCGTCATTACCATGCCCCCAGACCAAATTGTTCCCATGAATATTAATATGTGACCGGAACGGGGCGGTAGCGGTCTCCCCGCCGACCTCGGACAGGGACGTCAGCGACCGTCGTGGGAGCGGCCAAGGGTTAAGGCACCGTAACACGTTTCCACATGCCGATGAAGGACGACATCGGCAGGGAGTTCCAGGATGGGACCAAGAACCGCCGTGGCGCGCTTGGTGGGAGATCGCTGGACTGGAGCAGCAGGCCGGAGGCGTACAAGACGTATCCTGAGGCGCAGAACCATCCCCTTCCGAGGCCCATGCCCGACAGCATGCCCTTCGTCGAGGGCCGTCCGGGACCGCAGGAGCGTGAGGAGCTTCGCCTCTGACCCCCTAGCTACGGAGGAGCTGTCGTACCTGCTGTGGTGCTGCACTGGGGTCCGGGAGAGGAGGGGAGTGCACGCCTTCCGCACATCGCCCTCCGCCGGCGCCCTGTACCCCATCGAGACCTACGTGGTGGTCAACTCCGTGCAGGGGCTCGGTCCGGGCCTGTACCACTACGATGTGCAGGGACACGCGCCTCGAGCTCCTGCGACCGGGAGACCTGGGAGAGGAGGTCGCGCACGCCGCCCTGGAGCAGGACATGTGCGCCCGGGCCCCCGCGGTGCTAATATGGACAGCGGTGTTCGCCCGCAGCGAGTGGAAGTACGGTCCGCGCGCCTACCGGTACATCTACCTGGACGCCGGCCACATCGCGGCGCAGCTGTCCCTGGCGGCGGTGTCACGGGGCCTGGGCTCCTGCCAGATCGCGGCCACGTTCGACGACGAGATCAACGCCTTGCTGGGCGTGGACGGGTCCCATGAGGGCGTGGTCTACATGTCCGTGGTGGGGACGCCCCGTCCCCTGATGCATCTTAGAAGTAAGGGGCTCAGGCTCCCGCAAGTTTTATGATTGAATTATTATAATTTCTATCTCTGCTCCGGCCCCATAGATAGTATTAAGTCTAATAGCTACTATCATGACTAGTATCTAAACACAAAGGAAGCGAACATGTCTGAAGAAATGAACAACGTACCAGTGCCTGAAAGCGACACCAGCTCCTCTGGTGAAGGCCCCGTCCCCATTCCCACGGAAGGGGTCGTGGTCGGACCGCAGGACATGGTGACACCGATAGCTGCCAGCACCCCTGCGCAGCAGCCCATCCTCGCGGTCCCGCCCTACCCAGGATATCGGCCCCTACCCCCGGCGCGAACGGGAGAGGAGATGGGCCGTGGTGGCGGTGGCCGTGGGAGCGGTCCTGACCATCATCATGCTGGCCACCCTCGTGCCCATGGCCATGTCGGTCTACTCGGCCCTGGGCCAGATCGACGGGGCGGACGATGAGCTATCCCCCATATATCCCGCCAACGGTGCCAGCGTGGCCACGACCACCATCACCTTATCGTGGGGACGATGAGGACGGCACGGATTGGTATGAGGTGCGGGTCTCGGAGTCCAGCTCCATGATGTCCTCCTCGATGTTCACCACCGCCGACAACAGCATTGCCATCAGCTTCCTGGACATCGGCAGCACGTACTACTGGCAGGTGCGGGCCGTGGTCGACGGGGAGAGGCAGGAGTGGAGCGAGATGTGGTCCTTCACGGTGGGCAGCGAGAACGGGACCCCGGTGGCCACGTCCCCCTCGGACGGGACCATCTACATCGACGAGCTCCCGGTCCTCACCTGGTCCGCCCTGAGCACCTCGTCCGAGTACCGCCTGCAGGTGTCCGGCGACGAGAACTTCAGCGAGGTGCTGATCGACGCCACGGTGAGCGGCGCATCGTACACCGTCTCCACCGCCCTGGAAGAGAACGCCACCTACTACTGGCGGGTGGCCGGTAATGATGACGGGACGTGGACCGAGTGGTCCACGGTGAGCACCTTCGTCATATCTCCCATCACCATCGAGCTGACCCGGTCCTGGACGTTCTACGCCGACGGCAGCGAGTGGACCCTCAGCGTGAACGTCTCGGCGGAGGACTACTACACCGCCAAGTACACTGCCCGGACGACGATGTTCAACGTGAACCAGTATGCCGAGTACGTCACCACCACGGACGATGCGGTGGTGGAGATCGCTGAGGCGCTGGCGAGCATGGCCGAGAGCAAGGGTTACGACCAGTACACCACCGCGTGCTTCGTCCTGTCCTTCGTGCAGAACTTCACCTACGAGTCGGACGAGAACAGCACGGGGTACGAGGACTATCCGCGGTATCCGATCGAGACGCTGGTGGACGGGGAGGGCGACTGTGAGGACACCTCCGCCCTGTTCGCCTCCCTCATCCAGGCCGAGCCGTTCGGCATGGACGCGGTGCTGGTGAGCCTGAGCACGCCGACCAGCGACGTGGGCCACATGGCGGTGGGGCTGTACCTCGAGGACGTGCCGAGCGAGGTGTCGTACACGTTCAACGGCACCGCCTACACCATGTCCGAGGACGAACTGCTGAGCTGGGATGTCCGCACCTACCACTTCGGCTCGAGCTACAGCTACTGGTACTTGCGAGCCCACCTCGGAGATGCCCATCGGATGGCCAACGGACATCGAGGACTGGTACTACACCCTGATCCCCTGCTGACCGGCAGCGGAAAACGATTTCCCCCCTTTTTTCTTGAACCTCGAGATTTACTAGCACGGGGCCGGCCTCTGGCATTCTCCCGACGACCTCGACCACAGGTCCGCTCAAATCGACCATCGCAACGCTCCCGGTCAAAATCCTTAATAAGCGGGGGTCGATGGTGGGGCCGTGAAAGTGAGGGTCGAGACCTATGGGTGCACCATGAACCAGGGTGAAGGCCGCCTCCTGGAAGAGAAGCTGGCAGCCCTGGGCCACGAGGTCATCGACGACGCCTCCGACGCCGACATAGTGGTCCTCAACACCTGCACGGTGATACAGGGGACGGAGCGGCGCATGCTCCGGCGCATGGCGGAGCTGAGCGCCCAGCGTAAGGAGGTGGTGGTGGCAGGATGCATGGCCTCGGTGCAGGCCGACGAGATCGTCAAGGCGGCGCCCCGGGCGCTGATAATCGCCCCTCGCGATTACGCGCGGTTCCCCGCCCTGATGGAGGAGCACTTCGGCCTCGGGGAGGGCTCGATGATGCTGCTGTCCCCCATCACCGCGGTGCTGCCCATCGCCCAGGGGTGCGTGGGTAACTGCTCGTACTGCATCACCAAGCTGGCGCGCGGAACGCTTTCCAGCTACCCGGCGGAGGATGTACTGACCCAGGCCCGGAGGGCGGTGGACGGCGGGGCCAGGGAGCTCCTGGTGACGGCGCAGGACACCGCCTGCTACGGCTTCGACCGGGGGACCGACCTCGCCGCCCTGCTCGCCTCGCTCACCGCCCTGGAAGGGGACTTCATGGTGCGGGTGGGCATGATGAACCCTGACAGCCTGGGACGCATCATCGATCGCCTTCTCCCCGCCTGGACGTCGCCCAAGGTGTACCAGTTCCTCCACCTCCCGGCGCAGAGCGGCAGCGCGGCGGTCCTGGAGGCCATGAACCGCGGCTACGGTCCTGAGGCCTTCCCCGCGCTGGCGAGACGCCTACGGGACGCCTCCCCGCGCATGACCCTGTCCACCGACGTCATCGTCGGCTTTCCGGGAGAGACCGACGACGATCACCGCCGTACGGTGGAGATGCTGAGGGATGTCCGTCCCGACATCGTGAACGTAACGCGGTTCTCGCCCCGCGCGGGCACCCTCGCCGCCCGGTCGCGTAACCAGGTGCCCGGATGGATGGTCAAGGAGCGGTCCCGGGAGCTGACCCGACTGCGCTTCGAGATCTCGCAGGAGATCAACGCATCCATCGTGGGGCGGAGGGAGCGCATCACCATCACTGAGCTGGGGAAGAACGGGACCTCCATCGGCCGGACCGCATCGTACAAGCCGGTGGTGGTCAAGGGGCGGCAACCGTTGGGCGCGACCATGGAGGTGGAGGTCGTGCGCAGCGCCTCCACCCACCTGTTCGGCGAGGCCGTCTGACCAGCGCTCCAGCATCACGGCGCGGTGTTACGGAAATGGCAAGCTAGAAATATCACAGCAATATACCTCAGCTTGCAGGCCGGACCTCTTTTCCTGGGGGAACGGTCGGCGCAGAACACAGCCCCGTAGTGTAGTGGTCAATCATGCCGGCCTTTGGAGCCAGCGACGGCAGTTCGAATCTGCCCGGGGCTACCTCTCCCCCTCCTGTTCTTGAATGACAACTCAACCCCGTTAGGCGGCCTCAGCAACCTTTTTCTCCCCCTGTGGCGTGGAGGGGACCGTGAGCGTCGACTGCGTCATAGAGCTGGACTACGAGGACGAGAAGATGGCGGAGGCGGTATTGGCTGCCATCTCCCCGGACAACGCCCCCTACGCTGAGGCCGAGCGCGTGGGCTCCAGGGTCATCGTGCGCTCCCGCTCCCGCAACTGCCCGCAGATGCTCCACACCACCGAGGACCTCCTGGCCTGCATCAAGGTGGCCGAGGAGGCGGTGCAGGCGGCTAAGCTTCCTTGATCCCTTCCCGGACCTTCACCGCGATGCCGGTGCGGAAGGACAGCATCTCGTCACGGGTCATCATGGCCCGGCCCAGCGCGATGAGCTCGTCCCTGCCGTCCACCACCAGGACCTCGTCCATCGGCCGGACGTCAGCATCGCAATCCTCCACGAAGGCGCAGAACACGTTCTTGCCCTCCCGGTTGAACGGCACCGCGTCGTCCTTGATCCGCACCCGCAGCCGCGGAGCTCCGAGACCATTCTTCAGGCGTACCGCGCCCGGCGGACGGAGGGTGAAGAAGCCGTCGTTGGCGCGCATGGACAGGATGTGCTCTCCGTCCACCAGCACGTTGCGTATCTTGCCGGTGGTCTCCGACTTCTTGATCTCGATCTTGCCGTTGAGCAGCAGGTCCGCAGCGCCCTTACCGAACTGGTAGTCGCTGACCGCTCGCACCCGGGCCACGTCCACCTGGAAGGACGGCTCCTTCTGGCACATCATGGCCAGCGTGTCCATGGTGGCCTGCCCGTCCCAGGCCACCCCCAGGCTGTAGGGGTGCTCGTGGGAGAGGTGCTCCATCTGCTCCCGGATGCGCTCCTTGGTCTCCAGGTCCGGAGGCTCGGGGAAGAGGGACTGCGCCACCGGGTACATCTCGTCCAGCTCGATGGGCACCGGCCCGATGGGGGAGGCCACGAAGAAGTGGGCGTCGAACTCCTTGAGCACCTCCGCGATCTGCTGCTGGTAGTACCTCCCGTACGGCTTCCCGCCCTCCTCGAACGCCACCATGATCTCGGTGCTGGGGAACGAGTAACGATCGAAGAACCGCCGCTCGTAGCGCAGGAAGGCCGGTCGGGACAGCGTCTCCGGCCCGGTGTACAGCATGCTGTTGTCCCGGCTGAGCGGCTCGAACCTCTCCAGGAAGTCCTGGTGCTTCTTGAGCCGCCGCAGCGCGCTGAGGAGCGAGGGATGGGCTCTGCACCGGCGCTCCACCAGCTCCCACAGGTCCCCTTCCAGGATGGCGCGTTTCACCCGCTGCACCTCCTCCAGGGAGGCCCACAGGTTGTGCCGGGCGATGAGCGCGGTCCGCTCCGCCGGCTTCATGGCGCAGATGTCCTTGTAGCCATGCCCCCGGCAGGCGGGGCAATGACAGTGCACATCCTTCATGTCCTGCAGGCTGGCCGTTCCCTCGGGGAACATGAAGCGGTCGTCGCGGGCGAACTTGGCGTACGACGCGGAGTCGAACATGTCGCAGCCCAGCAGGGCGGCGAGGGCGAACACCATGGGGTGCCCGGCCCCGAACAGGTGCACTGGGCGGGAGGGGTCCAGCCCCTTCTTGGAGGCGACGATGACGTCCACCAGGTCGGCGAAGCGGTACTGCTCCATGAGCGGTACCACTCCGCCGATGGGGTGCACGTCCACGTCCTGCAGAGCCAGCCGCCGCGCGCAGTCCTCCCGCAGGTCCTCGAACACCGAGCCCTGGACCACGCCGGCGAGGAGCATCTTGCCCTTCAGGGCGGCGGCCTCCGCGGTGCGCTCCATGGTGACGTCGATCGCGTGGGCGGTCTTCTCCTTGCTCCAGTCCGGCTCGGTGAAGATGTCCAGCACCGTGCCGATGTCGGTGCCGATGTCCCGCTGGAAGTTCACTATGTCCTCGTTGCGTACCTCCACCTCGCCGTACATGTGCGACTGGAACGTCCCGGAGTCGGTCATGATCACGCCGGGGAAGTCGAGCATGGCGTGGAGCCCTTCCTCCCGGGCCCGGGCGTTGAGCTTGGGGTCGTTCCTGATGATGTAGGAGTTGGTGATGAGGGCGCGGAACCCGAAGTCATCGTGCAGCTCGCGCGGAGGCACGGTGACCAGCCGGGGGTTCACCACCGGAAGCAGCGCGGGGGTCTCCAGCGGACCATGGGGGGTATCCAGCTTCCCGATCCGGGCGAGGCCGTCCCGCCTTATGAGCTCGAACATGGAGGTAGGATAGCAGGTCGGTAGATAAGCCTTTTATTTACCTATGGAGAAAGCTTGTTAAGGCCGGCCGGGGATACTACATTGGGAAAGTGTTGGAGGGGCGCATATGGCGATACCGCTCAAGAGGAAAGGCTGGGCTGGGATAGCGATCATAGCACTGCTGGTGCTATCGGGCATCGGCGCGGCGGGCGTGGTGATGAACGAGGGACGATCCAACTTGCCGTCTTGGACGGCGCTGCGGTCGGGCGACGAGCTGATGTACGCCGTCCAAGGGACGCTCCTCACCGATGGGCCCCTTTTCATCGTGTTGGACAACAGGCAGGGCACCGGACAGAGCACCGGAACATACGAGGTCCGCCCCCCGGCCGGATAAGGGTTATATCCCGCCACTCGCTCCGTCCCCCGGACTAACATGGTGGAATTTTCCAACAAGATGGTCATCGTGGTGCGCTGGGACCTGAAGCTCTCAGCGGGCAAGATGGCCGCCCAGGTCGCTCACGCGGCGGTCAACTGCGCCCTGGCGGCCAAGAAGCGGACGCCCGAGTGGTTCGACCGGTGGTACGCCGAGGGGCAGCGCAAGGTGGTGGTCAAGGTGCCGACCCTGCAGGACCTGTACGAGGTCAAGAGCAACGCCGAGGCGCTGCGCCTGGTGACCTCGCTCATCACCGACGCGGGCATGACCGAGATCCCGCCCAACACCGTCACCTGCCTGGGCATCGGGCCGGGGCCGCAGGAGGTCGTGGACAAGGTGACCGGGCACCTCAAGCTGGTCTAAGGATGAAGCCGCACGTCCGGGTCCTGGGCATCGATGATTCGCCCTTCACCTTCCAGAGCAAGCGTGCCCTGGTGGTGGGGGTCGTGAACCGCCTCCCGGCGTACGTCGAGGGGATCATGCGCACCGAGGTGGAGGTCGACGGGGAGGACGCCAACGATGCCATCCTCGCGATGCTGGACCGCTCTCGCTACCGAGAACAGATCAAGCTAGTGATGTTCGACGGCATCGCGGTGGGTGGCTTCAACGTCATCGACATCGACCGGCTGTACAACGCGCTGAACATACCGTGCGCGACCATCACGCGGGAGCTGCCGGACCTGGAGAAGATGGAGGGGGCGCTGCGCGCCCACTTCCAAGACTGCGACCGCCGGCTGGCGATCATCAAGAGGAACCCCCTGTACCGCATCGGGACGCGCCGGCAGCCGCTCTTCGCGGCCGTCAGGGGCATGGACGTCGACGTGCTGGAGGCACTGGTGGAAGAGTGCACGGTGCAGGGCCGCCTCCCGGAGCCGCTGCGCCTCGCCCATCTCATCTCCAGCGCCATGGTGCTGGGGGAGTCCCACGGCCGGGCCTAGGCCTCCTGGTCAAGCGTCTGCTTTATCATCGAGCACAGGTCCGAGGCCACCGGGTCCCCGCACTCCATCATCACCTCGCTGCTCTCGCTGGCCTGCTGCCGTATGGTGATGAAGAGCTTCCGCTCCGGTATCTCGATCACGGTGCTCCTACCGTTGGGCACCACCGCGCACGAGACCTGGTGGGACTCGCACGCCCGCTCGATGTCCTCGGTGAGGCGGTCCGCCCCCCGGTGGAAGAAGCGGATGTCCGTCCTCTCGTTGCGGGCCTTGAACTTGGCGTTGTACGCCATGATGCCGATGAGCGACAGGGCGAACGTCGCCAGCACCGCGAAGGTGAGCGGCTGCTCGGGGTCCAGGCCCTTGTACACCGACATCACCGACACCCCGAACACCGAGGCGGCGGAGATGTAAATGGTGCCTATGAGGCCGGTCACCAGCCGCTGTGGCATGGTGTTCCTCGCCCAGCACGAGTAGTGCAGGCGCAGGGCGCCGTACGCGGGCACGATCATGAGCAGCGCCAACCCTACCGTCACGTAGAACAGCGGGGTGAAGAGGTTCTCGAAGAGCACGTAGGAATAGAGCATCAGGGCCAGCAGGGCCGGTATGACCAAGGCCAGACCGTACTCTATGACCTTCTGTGCAGTATTGAGCTGACGTACAGCATCCCCATCATTGTGCATATCCCATCCCAAGAGGACAATCTTTTAGCTCGATAAATGGGTTTCGTCCCCCGTGCTCTCGGATGGAAGCCGGATTCGCACCGTTAAGGGCATATGGCCAGACCTCCCTTTTTCGTTGACCGCTGGTCAGATAAGTCCCGCCACCCGTTGCCCCGGCAGGATGGGGGAGCGCCTACGACGAAAAACGTATAGATATTTTTATCATTATTTTCTTATACTATATCCGTGCTCTCGACCCCTGAACCGACGGAATGGAAAAGAATGCGTTTTTCTTCCTTACAATCCTTAGGCCAGCATATTTCAGACCACAGCGAACAGTTTTAATATGAGCGTTCATTAGGAGTACGCTGAACGGTCTCTGAAAAACCCTTACTCTTAAATATAACAACCATAATAAGGAGCCCGCTTCTCACAAAGAAGGTGAAATATTGGCTAGAGGTCTTTACACGGCTAGGAAGCTCAAGAACGACCGTCAAAAGTTCAGATGGTCCGACAGCACATACAAGCGGAGGATGTTGAAGCTCCGGGAGAAGTCCGACCCCTTGGAGGGTGCGGCTCAGGCCCGGGGGATCGTACTGGAGAAGGTAGGTATCGAGGCCAAGCAACCCAACTCCGCCATCAGAAAGTGCGTCAAGGTCCAGCTCATCAAGAACGGACGTCAGATCACCGCCTTCGCGGTCGGTGACGGCGCCATCAACTTCATAGACGAGCACGACGAGGTCGTCGTGGAAGGCATCGGCGGCAGACTGGGAAGGTCCTACGGTGACATTCCCGGTGTTCGTTACAAGGTGATCCAGGTCAACAACGTCTCCCTTAACGAGCTTGTCCGTGGCCGCAAGGAGAAGCCGGTGAGGTGAACATCGTGGAAGCAGAAACTGAAGTTCCAATTACCAACGGCGTGCTCCTCTTTGGAAAGTACGAGATGACCGGAATCGGCATCAGGGACGGTGGCCTAGCCAAATACATAGACCTCACCCCCGTCGCCATCCCCCACACCGGGGGCAAGCATGCCAACCGGTCCTTCGGAAAGTCCAAGGTGAGCATCGTCGAGCGCCTGATCAACAACCTGATGAGGACCGAGGTCTTCACCGGAAAGAAGGCCAAGTCCCTGGGAGTGGTGAAGGATGCGTTCGAGATCATCGCCACCCGGACCAAGAAGAACCCCGTGCAGGTTCTGGTCGAGGCCCTGGAGAACGCCGCACCGCGTGAGGAGATCACCCGCCTGCAGTTCGGCGGCATATCCGTGCCCAAGGCCGTGGACGTTTCCCCGTCCCGCCGGCTGGACATCGCCCTGAGGAACATCGCCCGGGGCACCGTCGACTCCTCCTTCAAGAACAAGAAGTCTGTAGAGGAGTGCCTGGCCGATGAGCTCATTCTCGCCGCCAAGGGGGACATGAACTCGTTCTCGGTGGCCAAGAAGGAAGAGCTGGAGCGTGTAGCCTCCTCGGCTCGGTAAGTAGTTTCATGATAAACAGGTGAGTCACAATGGGACGCAAGGAAGACAACATCGCACGGGCCCAGGCGATCTCCAAGAGCCCTGAGTTCATCAGGAACATCGGGACCGCCGCCCACATCGATCACGGCAAGACCACCTTGAGCGACAACCTCATCGCCGGTGCCGGCATGATGTCCGAGGACCTCGCCGGGAAGCAGCTGCTGCTGGACTTCGATGAGCAGGAGCAGGCCCGTGGTATCACCATCAACGCGGCCAACGCCTCGATGGTGCACAAGTACGGCGGGAAGGAGTACCTCATCAACCTCATCGACACCCCCGGTCACGTGGACTTCGGCGGAGATGTCACGAGGGCCATGAGGGCCCTGGACGGGTGCATCATCCTGGTGTGCGCCGTGGAGGGCATCATGCCTCAGACCGAGACCGTCATCAGGCAGGCGCTCAAGGAGCGTGTCCGCCCGGTGCTGTTCATCAACAAGGTCGACCGGCTCATCAACGAGCTGAAGGTCACGCCCGAGGAGATGCAGAAGAAGTTCGTCACCATCATCACCGAGGTCAACCGCCGTATCGCCTCCCAGCTGCCCGAGCCCCTCAACAAGGAGTGGCAGGTCAAGGCGGAGGACGGGACCGTGGCCTTCGGCAGCGCGTTCCACAACTGGGCGGTAAACGTGCCCTCGATGAAGAGGACCGGCATCAACTTCTCCAAGGTCTACGAGTTCTGCAAGAACAACGACCAGAAGACCCTCGCCAAGCAGGCCCCGGTGCATGAGGTCCTGCTCAACATGGTCATCGAGCATGTCCCCAATCCCTTGGAAGCTCAGAAGATCCGTATCCCTGTGATATGGAAGGGCGACAAGGAGTCGGAGGTCGGGAAGGCCATGCTCACCTGCGATTCCAAGGGGCCGGTCGCGCTGATGGTCACCAAGATCATCGTCGACCCCCACGCCGGCGAGGTCGCCGTGGGCAGGCTATTCTCCGGAACGGTCAGCAGAGGCATGGAGCTGTGGGTGTCGGGCATGCCCAACCCCCAGAGGTCGCAGACCATCGCCCTCAGCGTGGGCGCGGACCGCATCCCCATCGACCACATGGAGTCGGGGAACATCGTCGCCGTGGCCGGCCTGAAGGACGCCATGGCCGGTTCCACCGTCAGCTCGGACAGGAACATGGAGGCCTTCGAGAAGATCTCCCACTACACCGAGCCCGTGGTCACCGTGGCCATCGAGGCCAAGCACATGAAGGACCTGCCCAAGCTGGTCGACGTGCTGAGGACCGTGGCCAAGGCCGATCCCTCCATCCAGGTCGAGATCAACAACGAGACGGGAGAGCACCTCCTGTCCGGTATGGGCGAGCTCCACCTGGAGATCACCACCTACCGCATCGTCAACGACCACAAGGTCGAGATCAAGTCCTCCCCGCCCATCGTGGTGTACCGGGAGAACGTGAAGGGCAAGAGCCCGGCGTTCGAGGGTAAGTCCCCCAACAAGCACAACCGCTTCTTCGTCGAGGTCTCCCCGCTGGAGCAGCCTATCTTGGACGCCATCAAGAACAACGAGATCCAGGTCGAGGGCAAGATCAAGGACGCCAAGGAACTGGCCCGGAAGCTCCAGGAGCTGGGCATGGACCGTGATGAGGCCCGTGGCGTGGTCATGTTCAAGGACAACAACGTCATGATCGACGGCACCAAGGGTATCCAGTACCTCAACGAGACGCTGGAACTGTGCAAGCAGGGCTTCGAGGAGGCCATGAACCTCGGTCCCCTCGCCCAGGAGAAGGTCATGGGACTCAAGGTGAAGCTGGTCGACGCCAAGCTGCACGAGGACTCCATCCACCGTGGCCCGGCGCAGGTCATCCCCGCGTTCCGGTCCGCCGTGTACGGCGCCATGTGCCTGGGCCAGAGGGTCCTGTTGGAGCCGATGACCAAGATCTACATCAACTGTCCGGAGGCCGTCATGGGAGACGCCCTGCGCGAGCTGCAACAGCGCCGCGGCCTCATCGAGGACATTCACCAGGAAGGCGAGGCCACCATCATCGCCGCCAAGGCGCCGGTGGCCGAGATGTTCGGGTTCGCTTCCGCGATCCGTGGTGCCACCCAGGGTAGGGCCCTGTGGTCCACCGAGAACTCTGGGTTCGTTCCTGTCCCCACGGAAATTCAGACCAAGGTCGTCGCCGAGATAAGGACCAGGAAGGGACTGAAGCCAGAGCCGTACGACGCAGCGTACTACTCTGGCTGAGTAGTGAATAACCGTTAAATACGAAAAACGGTATGGAGTAAAAACCCTAATATAGGATATATATAAACGTAGGAGGCAGAAATATGGCAGAGAAACCACACTTGAATCTGGTCTTTATCGGTCACGTTGACCACGGCAAGTCCACCTCCGTAGGCAGGATGCTTGCCGACACGGGCAACGTAGATGCGTACCTAATCGAGAAGTACAGAAAGATGGCGGAGGAGAAGGGGAAGGCTACCTTCGAGTTCGCCTGGGTCATGGACTCTCTGAAGGAAGAGAGGGAGAGGGGTGTCACCATCGATGTTGCCCACAAGCGGTTCAACACCGACAAGTACTACTTCACCGTCATCGACGCTCCCGGACACCGTGACTTCGTCAAGAACATGATCACTGGTACCTCCCAGGCCGACGCCGCCGTTCTGGTCGTGTCCGCTGTGGAGGGACCGCAGGCCCAGACCAAGGAGCACATCTTCCTGGCCAGGACCCTCGGCGTGAAGCAGGTCATCGTCGGCATCAACAAGATGGACGCCACCAAGCCCGCCTACTCCGAGGAGCAGTACAAGAAGGTCAAGGAGGACGTCGGCAAGATCCTGAAGTCCATCGGCTACAAGGTCGACGAGATCCCCTTCGTTCCCTATTCCGCGTTCAAGGGCGACAACGCCACCAAGGCGTCCACCAACATGCCGTGGTACAAGGGCCCGTCCCTGCTGGACGCCCTGAACAACCTGAAGGAGCCCGCGAAGGCCACCAACCTCCCGCTCAGGCTGCCCATCCAGGATATCTACACCATCACCGGCATCGGCACCGTCCCCGTGGGACGTGTGGAGTGCGGTGTGCTGAAGCCCGACACCAAGGTCATGTTCGAGCCCTCCCACGTCGTTGGTGAGGTCAAGAGCATCGAGATGCACCACGAGCAGCTGCCCGCCGCCTACCCTGGCGACAACGTCGGCTTCAACGTCCGTGGCATCGCCAAGAACGATGTGAAGAGGGGAGACGTCGCTGGTCCCATCGACAACCCCCCGAGCGTGGCCAAGACCTTCACCGCTCAGATCATGGTCCTGAACCACCCCTCGGTCATCACCGTCGGCTACACCCCGGTGTTCCACATCCACACCGCCCAGATCGCCTGCACCTTCCTGGAGCTCCAGAAGAAGCTGGACCCCGCCACCGGTGCCACCAAGGAGGAGAACCCCCAGTTCCTGAAGACCGGGGACGCTGCGATCGTCAAGATCCTGCCCTCCAGGCCCATGGTCATCGAGAAGGCCAAGGAGTTCCCCCAGCTGGGAAGGTTCGCCATCCGCGACATGGGTCAGACCGTCGCTGCCGGCATCTGTCTGGACATCGAGAAGAAGGAGCAGTAAACCCCTTTCATCCCAAATTTTTTGGGGATTGAACTATGGCACAGAGAGCAAGGATTTCGCTAAGCGGCACCGACCCCAAGAAGGTGGACAGCGTCTGCGGTCAGATCAAGTCCATCTCCCAGAGGACCGGCGTCGCTATTCGTGGACCTATCCCCCTGCCCACCAAGCGGCTGGTGGTCCCGGTGAGGAAGTGCCCCGATGGAGAGGGCTCGGAGACCTGGGACAGGTGGGAGATGCGCATCCACAAGCGTCTCATCGACCTCGACGCTGACGAGCGCGCCCTGCGGCAGCTCATGAGGATCCAGGTCCCTGACGGCGTCAACATCGAGATCGTCCTCAGGTCCTAAACGGTTTTTCTCAAACCATTTTCATCTTACATATTTTTGTAACGTTTTAGCGCAGCGGCGCTTAGAAAAACAAAGGTCGGGAAAAGGTTTCACAGCTTGGCGATGCGGTCGGCCAGGTCCTTGGCCTTGTCGTTGCCGATGAGCAGGCCGGCGGACACGCCCACCCACTTGGCCAGGTCCGGCAGGTGCGCCCTCTCAAGATTATTGAAGTCCAGCCCGCCCATGTGGGACCGGGTCTGCCTCTCCAAGAAGGGCTTGGAGGACGGCCCGATGTACTCCGTGGTAAGCTTGAGGACCATCTCTGAGTATTGGGACATGCTCCTGCCTCACTGGCCCTTCGACCGCTCGTCCTCTTGCCGGCTCAGCATCTCGAACTTCAGGCTCGCCACCATGCGCGAGAACGAATCGGCGAGCTCCCCCACCTCGTCCTTGCGCTTCACGTCCACGGAGACGTCCATCTCGCCCATGCTGATCTTGTTGGCCGTGGCGTTGAGCTTCTTGATGTCCCGCACGATGCTCAGGGCCAGCACCGCCACCACCACCGCCGCGATGAGTATCCCGGCGATCATGACCAGGTAGATGGAGTCGCCCACGAAGTCCAGGCGCTCCACCACCGCGCTGGCGTCCATGTCCACGCCCAGCACCGCCACCGCCGTCCCGTTGGCGTCCTTGATGGGCGCGTAGCCGGACAGGAAGGTGCCCCACTCGTCGGAGTAGGTCTCGGCGGACGTGGTCGCATCGGTCATGGCGGCCACGATGAGGTCATGGTCGGTGGGCGCCTCGTACACGTACCCGATCTCCGCCGGTCCCTCCTCGGCGTCGTCGGCTATGAACTCCAGCTGGGTGCCGTTGACGCGGATGATATAGCAGTTCACCACCACGTCACTGTCGGCGCGCATGCCCCTCAGATGCTCTATGAGGGCGCGGTACTCCACAGTGTCATCGTCCCCGGCCTTCAGGTCAGAGAAGGAGGCGACGTCGACCTGATGGGCCATGGCCTTGGACAGCTCCTTGAGGTTGTCCTGGGTCGAGTCCATCAGTGCCGTCTTGGTGTCCCCGTAGGTAACAAGGAAGGTCATTCCCGTGATTGCTAGCACCAGCACCACGAAGCTCACCACGAGCTTGGTGTTCAGGCTGTTCCATATCTTTACCAACTCGCTCCACCTGCTCAACAATCGCGAATCAGGTGAGATATAGGCATGGGGCGTGATTATCATCGTCCGATATCGAGGTGGCATGGCCAGACCGTACCTTTTCCCTAATCCTTTATTAGTGGTATCGGCATCCTTACCGAGATACAATGAGGAGCGATCAGGTCAAGAAGGGTCTAGAGAAGGCTCCCAGCCGGAGCCTCCTGCGTGCGTCCGGGGTCACCACCGAGGACATGGGCAAGCCGTTCATCGGGATAGCCAACTCCTGGAACGATGTCGTCCCCGGCCACGTCCACCTCAACAAACTGGTAGACGAGGTCCGGCGGGGCATCATCGAGGCCGGCGGGGTACCCTTCGTTTATGGCGTTCCCGCGGTCTGTGATGGCATCGCCATGGGCCACTCGGGAATGCGCTTCTCCCTCCCCAGCCGGGAGACCATCGCCGACTGCGTGGAGCTGATGAACAACGCCCACATGTTCGACGGATGGGTCGGCGTCACCAACTGCGATAAGGTCACCCCGGGCATGCTCATGGCCGCTGGGCGCCTGGACATACCGGTCGTAATCCTCACCGGCGGGGCCATGGAGGCCGGGAGCAAGGACGGGAAGGGCATGGACCTGCAGACCGTGTTCGAGGCTCTCGGAGAGCACGCCGCGGGCAAGAGGACGGAGGAGGAGGTCACCATGGTGGAGTGCTCCGCCTGCCCCGGGGAGGGCTCCTGCTCCGGGCTGTTCACGGCCAACACCATGGCCTGCCTCACCGAGACCATGGGCCTTAGCCTCGACGGATGCGGCACATCCCTGGCGGTGTCCCGTAAGAAGAGAGAGATCGCGCGAGAGTCCGGCCGCCGCATCGTGGAGCTGGTGCGCGAGGGCATGACGCCCCGCGACTTCGTGACCAAGGGATCGTTCCTCAACGCCATCCGGGTGGACATGGCCATCGGTGGTTCAACGAACACCGCGCTGCACCTGCCGGCCATAGCGCACGAGTTCGGCATCGACATCGACCTCACCGCCTTCGACCAGGTGTCGCGGGAGACGAAGCACATCACCTCCATACGGCCGTCCGGACCGTACCACATCGCCGACCTGGAGCGGGCGGGGGGCATCCCGGCGGTGCTGAAGCGGCTCGCAGGGCAGCTATCGGACGAGCGCACCGTGACGGGGAAGAGCATAAGGCAGATCGCCGAGGGGGCGGTCATCGCGGACGAGGAGGTGATACGTCCCCTGGACCGCCCGTTCCACGAGCAGGGGGGCATCGCCGTCCTGTACGGCAACCTCGCCCCGGAGGGCTCGGTGGTGAAGCAGGCGGCGGTGTCGCAGAGGATGATGAACTTCACCGGCACCGCCCGGGTGTTCGACTCCGAGGCCCAGGCCATGGAGGCCATAACGGCGCGTAGGATCGTCAAGGGCGACGTGGTGGTCATCCGCTACGAGGGACCGAAGGGCGGGCCGGGCATGCCCGAGATGCTCTCCCCCACTAGCCTCATCTCAGGTATGGACCTATCTGACGACGTGGCGCTCATAACCGATGGGAGGTTCTCCGGAGCGACGCGAGGTCCGTGCATCGGCCACGTGTCGCCGGAGGCGTACGCCCTGGGCCCCATCGCCGCGGTGCGGGAGGACGATAGGATCACCATAGACATCCCCGGCCGGCGCCTGCAGCTCGATGTGCCGGACGCGGAGATCGCGGAGCGCCTTCGCACCGTCAAGGTGGTGGAGCGCCCGGTCGTCGGGATACTCAGCAAGTACCGGCAGCTGGTCACCTCGGCGGCCAAGGGCGCGGTGGCGAAGTAAGGGCGCGCGGATGCCGCGGGCGAAAGGAGATTAACCCGGACCTCGCCTGCTTAATGCATGCAGCGCAGCCTTAGCCTTTCGGACACCGGGGAGCTGTCGCAACGGCTGATGCAGGACTTCGCCCGCCGCACCGGTCTGGATCCCGCGGCGGACGTCCCGCGCAGGTACCTGTGGACCGACGCCTTCGCCGTATGCTATTACGTGGGGCGCTACGTCCACTTCGGTGACGAGCACGCGCAGGAGCTGGCGGTGAGGCTCATCGACCAGGTCCACGAGGTGCTGGGCCACCACCGTGCGGACGATGACCGGAAGGGATGGATCAGCGGCCTGGCCGAGGGTGAAGGAACGGCACGTCCGACGGCCGGGGGCCTGCGCATCGGGAAGCGGACGAACGAGCGGCGGCCGCAGGATATGCCGGACGCCGCCCAGGAGTGGGAGCAGGACGGGCAGTACTACCATTATCTGACGAAGTGGGCGCACGCCCTGTGCCAGGCCGGACGGGCGTTCGATGAAGCGAGGTACGTGGACCAGGCCGCGGAGCTCATGCGGGCCGCCCACCGCGCCTTCGTGTACAAGGCCCCGGGCGGAACGCGCCGGATGTACTGGAAGATGAGCATCGACCTCACCAGGCCGCTGGTCACGACCATGGGGCAGCACGATCCCCTGGATGGCTTCCTCATGTGCATGGAGGTGGAGGCGGCGGCCCGGGCGCTGGGCCGGGGGGACGTGCTGGCTAAAGAGACAGAAGAGATGAGGGCGATCCTCCTGGAATCATACCTGCTCACCGACGACCCCCTGGGCATCGGCGGCCTCCTGGCGGACTCGTTCCGTGCATCGCAACTGATGGACCAAGGCGTCCTCCACGATCCCGACCTCATGGAGGACCTGGTGCGGGCCTCGGTGGTCAGCATGGACGCCTTCTCGCAAGGGCACATGCTCGACTACCCCGCGGAGGCGCGCCTGGCGTTCAGGGAACTGGGGCTGTCCATCGGCATCCACGCGCTGGAGATGCTGAGCGTGGGCCGAGCATCGAGGGTCACAGGCCCCAAGCTGGGGAAGATGCTGGACGCGGCGGGCGAGTACTCGCCCCTGGCCAAGGAGATCGAGGCCACGTGGATGAGGTCCGGGAACCGGGAGGGCTGCACCTGGACGGACCACGAGGACATCAATGCGGTCATGCTGTCCACTTCCCTTGAACCGCGCGGGCTCCTGCTCCTGGGATGGTCGCCGGGCGACGTCCAGGCGTGACGGGGAAGAGACAATCTTTAAATCCCGGCCGCCGTTACGAGTCTCCAAAGGGCCGATAGATCAGCTCGGAAGATCGCGTGATTTGCAATCACGAGGCCTCGGGTTCAAATCCCGATCGGTCCACCTTTTTCAAATCCAGATGTGGTGTTTTAGTGATCGTTAGGTTATGTCGTTCGGTGTTTTCCGGTATCCATGAAGGCTAAATCCAACGAGATCGATTACTTAGCGTATGAGCCCGCGATCGGAAGACAAGGTCAGGCAGAAGCCCGGCGGTAGCGATCCCAACGAAGCTGTAAGTGATGAGGCGTCGGCACCCGCCTCCCGCAAGGAGAAGGAAGAGGGAGAGAGCGCTGTGCTCACGAAGATCGCTGCCATGCCTGAGCCGTACGATGTCATGGGTCAGCGGCTCCATGCCATCATCATGGAGAGCGCTCCCACGCTATCACCGAGGACGTGGTACGGGATGCCGGGGTACGCCAAGGACGGCAAGGTGGTGTGCTTCTTCCGCGGCGGGGACAAGTTCAAGGAGAGGTACATGACGCTGGGCTTCAATGACGTGGCCCAGCTGGACGATGGAGCTATGTGGCCCATTGCCTACGCGCTCACCGAGCTGACCGAGGCGGAGGAGAAGAAGATCGCCGCGCTCGTAAAAAAGGCGGTCGGCGCACCATAAAAAAGGAGGGCCCAGCGGGGCCGTTACAGGTGAGCGCGCTCAGGGCCGTGATGAGGAGGACCTCACTTTATCTTGAAGATGCCCCGGTCGTGCTGCGCTTTCTGCGCCTTTCTCCTCAGCTCCCTCTCCTCCTTGGCCTCCTCGTCCTTTTTCAGCTTATCGACCTTGGCCTCCCTCGCCTTCTTCTCCTTCTCCGCTCTGACCTCCTCGTCCTTCCGTTCCTTCTCCTTCAGGGCCTCCTTCTCCCGCTTCTCCCACTCGGCCTTGGCCTCCAGCTGCTTCCTCTCCTTCTCCAGCTTCGCTTCCTGCTCGATCTTCTCCATCTCCCAGATGAAGCTGGTCATGTGGTCCGGCTCGTAAGACCGGTCGTCCACGCCCTTGTGGCCGCCCATGGCCTTGAAGCCCATGCGGTAATCGCACACCGTGCACAGGTAGATGTTCGCGCCGCGCTCGTTGTAGAACGGTAACAGGTAGCCCTTGCTGCACTTGGGGCAGGGAGGATAGTCACAGCTGACCATTTTTATCGCACTTTTATTTTTATTTGTATAGATAACCCTGATGCCGCGATTATCAGCGGCCCGGGCGGTCGTGGACCGTCCGATCGCAAGAGCGGAGCGCTCGTCGCAACAATGACCCTTCGGGCAGGCCGCCGCCCGCCTCCAACGTTCCAGCGCCCCCCAACCTTTTTTTCGCATGAAAAAGCGCCCATCCGTTTAATAGCCATGGCTCCCAGCCAGTATTGGTCGTGAGCGACCGGAGGCATCTGTATGGACCTGAAGGAGAACGTAGGCCTAGGCATCGAGAGCCAGCAGGAGCTTGAGGAGGAAGCGCGGCGGATGAAGGAGAAGCACCGCAAGATGACCTCTCCCGACCCCTACGAGCCGAAGATCATCTCGGACAGCGGGAACCCCGCCGAGGAAGGAAGCGAGAAGGCTTCCGCAGGCGATACCAAGGAAAAGGAGGCCAAGGAGGACCCGTCGCCCACGGAGGAAAGAGGGCCCTCGCCATCACCGGACCCGAGGAAGGAGGTCAGGAGCAGGTGACGCAGCGGTGGACGTCGGTCCCTGACCGTGGGGATGGAGCACCCATCCTCACATCGACCATGTCGAGGGGACCGATCGCTCGGTGCACCCCCCCCTGCTTTTTTTGTCTTGAACGACAACACGCTCGTCCGCGCCTCCATCATCCAGCGAGGACCTATTGACGGCAACCATGGCACCCCAGCGACAATGTTCCAGCGCCCATCGCGCTCGTTGCTCGCATACCCAGCGCCTCATCGATTTATAATCGTGGATGCCAGGTCATCTGGCCAAGACCAGGCATGAGGTAATGACATGGACAACAAGAAGAGCAGCGAGCGCGGAAGCGGAGAGAAGCAGGAGCTGGACACCGAGGAGCTTCGGCTCCGCGACAAGACCCTGGCCAACACTCCATCGGACAAGGACGAGCCGAAGACCGAGACCGGCATATACGCCCCTGAGGGCAGCGGCTATGGCATGTCCCCGGTGAGCGGCGAGGATAGCTCCAAGTCCCACAGCAAGGAGGGATCGAACGTGGAGAGGAAGCCCGCTGGCTCGGAGCGGAAGATGGTGGAAGGAGACAAGGAATGGAGCGGAAGAAGCTCGACATCCAGCGGGTCGCAGGGCAAGGAGAGAGAGTGAAATAGTAGCGGATGGCAACTGTACGTGGGGCGGGACGGCAGAACCAGGTGCCCCGTCGTCCCGCCCCGAGCTTCCTGTTCTATGCCGCCGGGCCTCGACCCAGCATATGATTAATACCTCGAGGCGTCCATAATCAGTACCGTGCGCCGTTCTCACCGTGATCAGGGGGCGATCCTGGGCATCATCGCAGCCATTGTCATAGTCGTCATCCTCATCGGAGCGGGAGTGGTGCTTTTCCTCCTCCCCCTGCGGGGGGTGGACGTGAACGAGGTCCGGACCACCACCAGCTCCGGCGCCACCTCGCTGGTCTTCGACCTCACGGTGGACGCGGGCGATGTGCAGGTGCGCTTCGTCGACAGCAGCACGGCGGCGACCCTACATGTCTCAGGGCAGCAGCGCACCGGCCTGCTGTGGTCGTCCCAGCCCGCGAACGTGACCTGGGACGAGAGCATGAGCGGCACCGAGCTGAGGGTGAACGCCACGGTGCACATGGGCCGTCCGATGATGATGTTCACCACCAACATCGGCTGCACGCTGGACATATCGCGGCAGCTCATGACCACGCTGGACGTGGAGAACAGCTTCGGCCAGATCGGCGTGAACGCCAGCAACGGCACGAGCCTGGGAGGCATGATGCTCAAGGCCTCGCTGGGCAAGATCGACGTCCGGCTGGGGAACGGCACCATACTGAGCGGGCCGCTGGCAGCGGAGACCTCTCTGGGCGCCCTCGACCTGAGGTGGGACGGGGTGAGCTCCATCGCAGGGGCCAACGTGTCCCTGAAGACCTCCGCCGGGGCGCTCACCGCCGACATCGCGCAGAACCGGTCGCTCCCCGGAAACGTGAACCTGGACATGACCTCCTCGCTGGGCAGCGTGGACCTGACCCTGAGGATCAAGGGCGACACCTCGGCGCACATCGCGTCGAACGCCCAGGTGGGGAAGGTGGACATCAAGGAGCGGACGGGCTTCAACGGCAACGACACCGAGCTGATGTCCACCAACTACCAGCAGCCTTCCAACTTCGAGGTCAGCTGCAAGGCCAGCGCGGGCAGCGTCAACGTGAGGGCGATGTACGAGGCGTGAAGCGCTCCGCTCGATCAGTGCCGAAGGCCCCTCACCACCATGATCGTTTACCGGCGATGAGCGTGAGCTCTGATGATCGAGAAATCTGCAGAACGAACGGCGCTTCGCCCATGATCGGAGGGGTAAAAGTGGCTGACAGCGCCCCATGGTTCCCGCGGGCTCGCGCACCGCAGTACAGCATGGAACGTGGGCGGGCTTAACTACCGGGTTCGGATGGGACCGGGTGTATCCCCGCCGCTATGGCCGTCACACCAAGACCACGGATGTTGACCGCATATATATTCGTTTCCGTTCCTGAGCCGGGTGTTAGAATGGAAAACGTTCAGAACCGCTTGCTCCATCCGAAGAAGCCGTTCAGGTCCTTCACCACGTCCTTCGAGGGCTTGGCCCCCACCTGCTCCCGGTACCGCGAGATGCGGTTGTCCAGGATGATGGCCACCCCCCGGTCCGTCTCCGTGCGTATCAGGCGGCCCACCGCCTGCTGCACCTTGCGCACCGCGGGGATGGCGGAGGAGTACTCCCACCCCCGCCCCGGCCCGTAGGCGCGGTCGTACCGCCTCTTCAGCTCGTCCAGCGGCAGGGATGGCGGTGGATAAGGTAGACCGACCACCACGGCGATGTCCAGCTCCTGCCCCGGGAAGTCCAGCCCCTCCGCCACCTTCCCGCCCATCACGGTGAAGAACACCCCTCCCCGCCCTTTCTTGAACGCCTGTAGGCTGGAGGCGAGACGGCGCGAGGAGCCGGACTCCTCCCAGTACAGCTGCCGATCGACGTTCTCCTCGATGCGCTGCCGCATGGAGCGCAGCATCTCGTAGGAGCGGAAGAACACCATGGTGTTGCGGTCGGTGGCCTGGCAGATGTCGATGATGTGGTCCTCGATGCGGGAGCGCATGGTGGGGTCCTCCCGCATCTCCCGCTGGCCGGCGCACACGTCCTCGGCGTACAGCACCAGGCGGTTCTCCGGCGGGAAGGGGGAGGGGAAGACGCGAAGCTCGCGGTCGGCCGGAAGGTCGAGCACGTCGGCGTACTGGCGCAGTGGTTGCAGCGTGCCGGACATGTGCACCGCGCCCTTGACCTCCTGCAGGAAGCGCGTGGTCTCCTGGGGGTCCAGGCAGCAGGCGCGCAGGCACCCCAGGTCGTCGGCGGAGACCAGCTTCACGAAGCGGGAGTCGTCCGCCTGCAGCCAGTCCGTGAGCAGCGTACCCAGGCGGAGGGTCGCGGACACCGGCTCCTTCCCCGCCTCCAGCCTGGTGTCCACATGCTGCTCCCCTATGTTCACCAGGTTGGCGCACATGGACCGCATCTCGTCGTCGCTGAGCTGCAGCTCCCCTCTGAGGCGGCCCTCCAGGAACCTCCGCCCCAGCTTGACGTCGAACGCCCCCGACGGTATCTGCTCCTTCACCGCCTCCTCGATAATGCGCCGCAGCGTGATGCACAGGTAGGTGTGCTCCACCCCCGTCACCAGCTTGGGGTTCCCCAGCTCCCGCGACTCGGCCTCCGCGGCCTCGATGTCCCGGACGGTGAGGTCGAAGCTCTCCTGGTCCCGCGCCGCCTCCACCAGGTTATGGGCCTCGTCCACTATGAGCACGAAGTCGTCCATGGTGAGCTTCAGGCGGTCCAGGAGCTGCGAGCGGATCTCCTTGGACAGCAGCTGCACGTACGGCACCGCCACCACGTCCACCAGCGGCATGATCGCCTTCCGGGCCTCGTACGGGCAGGCGCCCTGCTTCTCGCAGTAGCGGTCGAACTCCGCGGCCGTGGGCAGCTCGCTGGTGCAGTGCTGCAGGAAGCTCATCTCCCCGATGGCCAGGAAGTCCGCGTAGTGGGGGCATCCCCCTCTCTGCTTGGCCAAGGTGCGGGACTTGCGCTCCTCGCAGATCTTGGCCAGGGCATGGGGCGGTATGTCCTCGAACTCGTCCAGGCTGCGAATGAGGAGGCACGATTTCCTCCTGCCGAGCATGGGCAGCCCGGTCACCTTCTGTCTCCGCGATATGGAGCGCAGCTCCTTCATCACCTGGTCGCTCTGCGATATGGTGCGCGTGAGGTACAGGACCTTCTTCTTGCTGGCCTTGGCATGCTGAAGGGCGCCCACCAGGGAGCACACCGTCTTGCCGGTGCCGGTGCCCGACTCCATGACCAGGTGCTTCTCGCGGTCCAGGGCGTCCTCCACCGCCTTGACTATCTCGACCTGCGATGGCCGCGGGCGGTACGGGAAGTAGGGCGGCCGCTCGATCTTGTCCTTCCCATCTGGCAGCTCGACCTCCGCCGGCATGGCCTTCCGCGCAGCGCTGACCGGCCGCTTCCCGCCGCAGCGGGGGCACTGGGTCTGGCTGGGGGGGATGAGGGTATTGCAGCGGGGACAGAAGTGACCGGCCATGGCTTCGTCCCATGGCCGAACACGATATAAACGTGACTATGGGCGCTCCGACACTCCCGCTCCATGGTCAGTGGCCAGATGGAAGGAGCAGGGCGATCACGTTGCGACCTCGTTCGTGCACTGGAGTCGGACCAAAATAGATGAAATGTTCATACGAACCACCGGCATCATTCTAATAGTGCAGCCTCATTCAAGTTACCCTCGAGGTTGAGTGGATGAAGCCTGCAGCTGTCGTAATTACGCTAGCCTTGCTATTGTCGGCCATTTCCCCCGTCATCGCCCTGGCGGTGAGCGAGGGGGGTGTGGACGCGAGCACGTACGTAGATGGCACAACCTTCGCGCTGTCAGCCCCCATGGCGGTGCCCAGCGCGGGACCCACCGGCCTGACGGCCAATGTGGAGGGCGGGAGCGTTCGGCTGAACTGGAACGCGGCCCAGCTGGCCGAGGGGGAGGCCATCAGCGGTTACAACGTCTACCGTGGGACCACCTCTGCCGACACCAAGGTCGCATCGACCGCACCTGACCAGACGACCGATCTCGACTCTGGTCTGGGACTGACGGTGGGCATTACATATCACTATCAGGTCGCGGCCTACAACGTCGATGGCGATGGCGCCCGGTCCAATGAGGCCACGGTAACGCTGGTGGGCGCCCCCGACCGCCCCACTGGACTGACGGCAGACCCCGGGAACGGGCAGGTGACCCTGTCCTGGAGCGCTCCCACGAACACCGGTGGCACCCCGATTACCAACTATAATGTCTACATCAGTGGGATAAACGATCCGGTGGCGTCGCCCAGCGGGACGACCCAGGTCGTCACCGGCCTGACCAACGGTGTACAATATACGTTCAGCGTGGCGGCGGTCAACGGCGCCGGCAGCAGCGAGCGTAGCGACCCGGCCTCGGCGACCCCCTCGGCGGGTGTCACTGCCCCCGGTGCCCCCACTGGCCTTCAGGCCACCTCGGGGAACGGGCAGGTGACCCTTTCATGGACGGCGCCGGCGGATAATGGTGGTGCCGGCATTGACAACTATGTCGTTTACTTCTATCCGAATGGCACACAGGCGGGACAATCCTCGACAACATCATTGACCATCACCGGACTCACCAACGGCGTCCCGTACGAGTTCCAGGTTGCAGCACACAACAGTGCAGGCATGGGTGAAAAGTCCAATCGGGCGTCTGCTACGCCAGTGGTTCAAGATCAGCCGCCCTCCGCGCCCCGCACACTGGCAGCGAGCGCGTCGTCTGGAAGCATCTCTTTAACCTGGCAGGTCCCCTCAACCCAGGGAAGCACACCCATCACGGGCTACAATATCTACCGCTCCGAGACCACGACCCGGCCCGACACGCCCCTGGCCTCCCCCGCCGGCCTATCATACCAGGACACCACCATCGAGAACGGTAAAAGGTACTACTACTGGGCAACGGCGCTCAACAGCAATGGGGAGAGCGTCAACAGCAACCGGGCGGACGCCGCCTTCGTAGTGCTCCCATCCGCTCCGACCAACCTGGTGGCCACTGGGGGCAGCGGATCGATCTCCCTGACATGGGGTGCCCCGGCCAGCAGCGGGGGCGGGACCCTCAGCTACAGCGTCTACCGCGGGACCTCCGCTGACGCCCTGAGCAAGCTGGCCGATGCGAACGGCCTGTCCTACACCGACAGCTCGGTGGAGGCGGGGGTCACCTACTATTATGCCGTGACAGCGAAGAACTCCGCCGGGGAAGGGGAACGCTCGGGAACGGCCCAGGCCTCGGCCACCGCCGGTCAGTCCACGCCCTCCGTGCCGCGGGACTTCACCGGAACGCCCGCCAACGGTGATGTACGTCTCACCTGGACGGCCCCGGAGAACAACGGGGGCTCCGACATCACGCAGTACCGCATCTACCGTGGCACGGCCTCAAACGCACTCACCTACCTCGATGCCACCGCCAACCTGGTGTACAACGATACCGGCACCGAGAAGGGCAACACGTACTACTACGCGGTCTCGGCGGTGAACCAGGTGGGCGAGGGGGCCAAGACCAGCGTCCAGCTCGTCACCGTCCCGTTCACCTCCGTGCCCTCGGAGCCCATCAGCCTGTCGGCCAAGATGAGCGGCGCCAACGTGCTGCTCACGTGGGACGTGCCTGACGACGACGGCGGGGCGGCGGTCACCGGCTACAAGGTGTACCGGGGGACCAGCGAGGCGACGATCAGCCCCATCGCCACGGCCTACGACACCACTTATGAGGACACTGGGCGCAGGGACGGCGTCACGTACTACTACAAGGTCGCTGCACTGAACGAGGCGGGGGAGGGGCCGTCCACGGACATAATCTCCATCGACGTCCCCAAGAACTCGGTCGTCGACTCTCCCTTGGGACTGTTCGCCATCGCCGGCCTGGCCGTAGTGGGCGTGGGCTCGGTCCTGTTCCTCCTGCGCAGGAGCCGCACCGGTCCCTGAGAGGGCGCGAGCGCCGAGAACCGCGATGAGCAGGCCAAACCTTTTCCCTCGCCCTCCGCCGGACCGTTCGTTCCCCGTAGGAAGCGGGGAGCGCCTTTTAATGGCCGCTCGGGATACTCTGTATCGGTCCCCGAGGCAGGTCCCACATGCTCCCATTCGTACCACTTGGCACCGTAGGCGAGGGGCAGGCAGCCCAGGTGGGAGGCAAGGCGGCCAACCTGGGCCAGCTCCTGATTAAAGGCTTCCCCGTGCCGCCGGGCATCGTCGTGCTGGTAGTGGCGTACGAAGAGCACCTTTACCACGAGGGGCGGCGCAATCGGGTCCAGGACGTGCTGTCCTCGCTGGACTTCACCGATGAGGGGGCGGTGGGATCGGCCTCCGCCAGGATCAAGGACATGATCTTAGAAGGCCCCATGGACGATGGCCAGGGGATCGACGATGCCCTGCAGGCCATCGACCCCCACGCCCTGTGGTCGGTACGCTCCTCGGCGGTGGCCGAGGACCTCGCCACCGCGTCCTTCGCGGGGCAGCAGGACACCTACCTCAACGTGCGGCGGGAGGAGGTGAAGGATCACGTGCGCCGGTGCTGGGCCTCGCTGTGGAACGCCCGCGCCATGTCCTACCGACACCGGGCGGGGGTGGAGCAATTAGGCAGCGGCATCGCGGTGGTGGTGCAGCGCATGGTGGACGCCCGCTCCTCGGGCATCATGTTCACCTCTGACCCCGTGTCCGGCCGCAGGGACCGCATCGTCATCGAGTCCTCCTGGGGCCTGGGGGAGAGCATCGCCTCCGGCCTGGTGACGCCGGACCGCTTCATCTGCGACAAGCTCACCTCCCGGCTCCTGGAGCGGAACGTGAACCGCAAGGTCACCGGGATGTTCCTCTCCCCCCACGGCTCTCGCTCCACCCCCATACCGGAGGAGGAGCAGATGTCGCCGTCCCTCAGCACCGAGGAGGTGCACCAGGTGTGCCGGATGGGCCGCCGCATCGAGTCCTCCTTCGGCTCGCCCCAGGACGTGGAGTGGGCCCTCGAAGGGGGTGAGCTCTTCATCCTCCAGTCCCGCCCCGTCACCAACCTGACCCCGGACGGGGACACGCTGTGGACCCGGGCCTACGGGGACGAGTACTGGTCCGACGTCACCTCGCCGCTGTTCTTCTCCCTCCTGGGCGAGATGCTGACAAAGTACGTGAACCAGGAGGGCTCGGCGATCATGGGCTATCGGCAGCTCACCGACAAGGAGCTGCTGCGGGTGCACAAGGGACACGTGTACTTCAACGCCTCGGTGCTGGAGGAGGTGTTCACCTACAACCCCAAGTTCTCGCGCACCAACGAGCTGCTGAACTACTTCCCCCACCAGGACCAGGACCGCATCGCCCGGGCCGACACGAGGCTTTTAGCCAGGCTGTGGGCGGAGGTGCGCATAGCGGTGCTCGACAACGAGGGCGTGATCCTGCGCACCGACAAAGCGTACAGGAAGTGGGCCGCCACCTTCATGCGGGCGGCGGCCCGCTTCGACGCCCTGGACCTGACCTCGCTGGACGATGTTGAGCTGCGCTCCGAGCACGAGGTGCTGCGGAAGGCCTCGCTGAAGCACTTCCGCCTCATCCGCTACGGCATGGTCACGCACTCCATCGGCACCAACCTCATGCTGAAGCGGTGGCTCCAGGACTGGCTGGACGACCGCAGCGGCACGCTGTACTCCCACCTCATCTCCGGACTGGAGGACAACAAGACGCTGCGCACCAACATCGCCCTGGCCCGCCTGGCCCACACCGCGCTGCAGGACGATATCGTCGTCCAGAAGATGGCGTCGATGACCTCCCGTGAGTTCGTGGAGGCGCTCCCCGGCGATGCCCGGATGCAAGCATTCAGGCAGGAGCTGGGATCGTTCCTGGAGGAGTACGGTCACCGCTCCCACACCCGGGAGATGTACTTCCCCCGGTGGGCCGACGACCCGTCACTGGTCATAGACGTGGTCCGCACCCTGATGTCCTCGGACATGGCGGACCTGGAGGAGCTGGAGAGGGAGAGGATCAGGGAGCGCAAGGTGACGGAAGAGTTAGTGATGAGGAAGCTCTCCCGCCTGCGATACGGCCGCTCCCGCAGGCTGGCCTTCCGCCTCGTCCTGCGGTTCGCGCAGACCTACCTCATGTTCCGCGAGAACCAGCGGTTCTACCTGGACCACCTCATCCGGCGCTGGCGGGTGCTGTTCCTGGAGCACGGCCGCCGGCTCGCCGCCCGGGGCGTCCTGCAGAGCGAGGACGACGTGTTCTTCCTCACCAAGGAGGAGGTGTTCGAGCTGTTTGACAAGGGCGGGGACGTGCGCAGCACGGTGGCCGCGCGCCGGGCAGAGTTCGAGCGCTACCAGCACGTGCTGCCGCCCAAGTTCCTGCGGGGCAACGTGGAGTTCGACGATACGGTGGTTCGAGGCCGGGACACCGTGCGAGTGACCGGCGTATCGGCCAGCCCCGGCGTCGTGACCGCCGAGGTCCGCGTGGTGGCCACCATAGCGGACCTGCCGACCCTGCAGAGGGGGGAGATCATGGTCACCTCCAACACCGATCCCGGATGGACGGCGGTGTTCTCCAAGCTGGGAGGGCTGATCACCGAGACCGGCGGCATACTCTCCCATGGGGCGGTGGTGTCACGGGAGTACGGGATACCGGCGGTCACGGCGGTGAAGGACGCCACAACCTTCTTTAGGACGGGGCAGCGCGTTACCCTCGATGGCAACGACGGCACAATCTATATCATCGGAGAGGAATGAGAAATGAGCAGCGACATGATGCATCCAGCGGGCACGGACAAGGAATGGAGCGAGAGCTACTACTTCAACTTCTACGATGAGCGGAACGACCTGTGCATGTTCATGCGCATCGGTTTAAAGCCCAACATGGACGAGCGGTCCATGTTCTGCTTCATCATGATGCCCGATGGCTCGGTGGTCGGAGCGAAGGAGGCGGACACCATGGGGAACGGGACGCTGGACGTCCGCTCCCTGCGCTTCCGCAGGGTGGAGGCGGAGAGGCGGTGGAGGCTGGACTTCGAGGGCACGATGGCCCGCATGGAGGACATCGGTCCCCGGCCGGTGCGGGTGAGCTTCGCCCTGGAGTTCACCTCCCTGAACGAGATGTACGACTACCGCGAGGGCGTGGACGTTAAGGGCGAGGCCCTGTCCCGGGACGTGGCGTCCGAGCACCTGGAGCAGTTCGGCCGGGCCAGCGGCACGCTCCGGGTGGGGGACGAGCACTTCGACGTCCTGGGCATGGGGGAGAGGGACCACTCCTGGGGGGTGAGGGACTGGAACGCCCCCAAGATGTGGATCTGGCTCACCGCCCAGTTCTCCAAGGGCCTGGCGCTCAACGTCACCAAGCTGTTCGTCGAGGGAGGTGAGGTGGTGGGAGGCTTCTTCCACATGAACGGTCGGAACATCCCGCTGGTGAAGGCGGACATCCGCACGGTCCTCGACCCCGACGGCACGCCGTCCTCGCTGGCCATGAGCCTGGTGGACAAGGACGGGGGGAAGCACAAGGTCTCCGCCGAGGTGCTGCGGGAGGTCATGATGCCCTTCCCCGGACGGGACGGGAAGACGATGTCGGTGATGCACGAGACCCTGGCCGAGTACACCCTCAACGGTCAGAAGGGGTACGGGATCGCGGAGTACCTGGTGCGCAAAGGCTGAACCCTCAGGGAAGGGTGGCAGAGCCGATGACCCTCAGCTTCCCGCCCTCCAGGTACATGAGCACCGCCCGGCTGCCGGGAGGGTGCACCACCGGCTTGTCGAGCACGAGCCTCAGCGTCGGCCGCCGGAAGTCGCCGCCGTCCTGCACCGACTCCACCCGGGCGCTGAGGAACTGCATCCAGTGGCCCAGGTGCAGGACCATGCCCTCCTTCAGGGGGGCCTTCCAGTAGCTCACCAGCTCCGCCGGCACGGTGATCTCGCTCTCGCACCGCACCCGCTCGTCCTGCGTCAGGACGTAGCCACGGTCCAGCTGCTCCACGTCGATGTTCTTCAGCGCCAGCCCCACGCGGTCGCCCGGCCCGGCGTCATCGAAGTCGTCATCGTGCTTCTGGATGGAGCGCACCAGCGCCGAGCGGGCGGTGGGCAGGACCTTGAGTTCGTCGTGCTTATGGATCGCACCGTAGGCCACCGTGCCCAGGATGACCGTCCCCACGCCCTTGACGTTGAAGAAGTGGTCGATGGTGACCGCCCCCTTGCCCTGGCCCTCCGCCGCCCCGGTCCTGGCGTCCTCCAGCAGCCGCTCGCGGATGACGTTCTTGTCGTCCTCCACGAACTGGTACGACTCGAGCACGGTGCCCTTGGTGAGGGGGGCCACCTGCTCTGGAGTGAGGTAGTTGCGCAGCACGATGTATCCCTTGCTCACGTCGGCGCAGTGCAGCATGACCATGCACTCCCCCAGCTGCGGCGTGATGGCATCGATTACCACCAGCGCGCGGTCGGCCAGGGAGGCGGTGTAGAACAGCGGTGCCAGGCGGTCGGGGTACTTCGTGGCCTCGATCAACGTGACGGTGTCCGTGCCCTGCTTCAGGTCGTACAGGGTGATGTCCGAGACGGTGCCCTTCTTGCCCAGGTCCTTGGCGTAGTCGTTGGGGCCGATGACCGCGACGTTGAGGTTGGCCATGGAGGACGGTACAAAAGGAACGCATAATAGGTTTTTGGTGCCACCCACGGCGGCGGAGGCTCTCACTCAGCATCGGGCACCGCGCGGGGCCCGCGGGCCAGGGACGTGAGGGCACCGGCGAAGGCGATGACGGCCGCGGCCTGGTACGCGAGGCTCACGCCCCTCACGAACTCCGTGGCCACCTGCGGAGATATGGCACCGACGTTGGAGGAGAACAGCTCCGACACCACGGTCGGGGACGCCACGCTGGCCACCAGCGCCACCATGACCGCCAGGCTCAGGGACTGGCCCACGGTGCGCATGGTCGACACCGTGCCCGATGCCACGCCCAGCTGCCCCCGGCCCACGCTGCCCATGATGGCGCTGGTGTTGGGCGAGGAGAACATCCCCATGCCGATGCCGCACAGTGTCAGGTAGCCTACGATGGCGGCGGTGGACGAGCGATCGTCCAGCGTGCTCAGCAGCAGCAGGCCGACGCCGATCAGCACCATTCCCCCGGAGGCCAGCATGCGGGACCCCACGCGGTCGGAGGCCAACCCCATCACCGGGGACAGGAGGCTCATGACCAGGGGCATGGACAGCAGGACCAGGCCGGTGAGGTACAGGTCGTACCCCAGGACCCGCTGGAGGTAGAACGACATCATGAAGGAGATGCCGAAGTAGGCGGTGTAGTTCAGCAGCGTGGTCAGGTTGGCCATGGCGAACAGGCGGTTCTCGGTGAACAGGCACAGGTCCAGCATGGCGTCGCACCCCCGCCTGCGCTCCAGGACTATGAACGCGGCGAAGACCGCGGCCGCGATCGCCACGAGCCCGAGTATCGGTGTAGAGGTCCAGCCCCAGTCCTCCCCCAGGGTGAGCGCCACCAGGAGCGCGGCCAGGCTCACCGCGAACGTGACCGCTCCGGGGACGTCGAAGCCCCGGGGAGGCGCCGTCATCTCCGGCTCCCGGAGCTTCCACAGCGCCAGGGCGATCACCGCCATACCGATGGGCACGTTCACCCAGAACACCGAGCGCCAGCCCAGGGCGGCGGTGAGGAAGCCCCCCAGCGGTGGGCCGAGGGACAGGCCGATGTACACCGCCATGGCGTTGATGCCCAATGCCTTACCTCTCTCCTGGGGCGGGAAGGTGGCGGTGATGATCGCCGCCGAGGTGGCCATCATGAACGCGGCCCCGCACCCCTGCACGGCGCGGTAGAATATCATCTCCGCCCCGCTGCCGGCGATGCTGCACAGCAGGGAACCGAGCACGAAGATGCCGAACCCAATGATGAAGATGGGCCTCCTCCCGTACAGGTCGGACAAGCGGCCCATGGTGAGCAGCAGGACCGCCAGCGTCACCAGGTAGGCGGTCGGTATCCACACCGATGTGGCGTAGTCCATGCTCAGCTCCTGGGCCATGGTGGGCAGGGACACGCTGACGATGGTGGAGTCGAGCGGCCCCATCATGGCCCCTATGCCGGTGATCAGCAGCACGATCCAACGCTCCCTCGCCTCGCCGTCCATGGTCCAGCTCCTCCATCGGGCCGCTCTGAGAGGGCCCGGCGGATAGATAATATCGATGGCTCCGCACCCGGCCGATGGCCGGCCCCCGTGCCGAGCGGGGGAGCGGTCCCCTCCCCGGCAGAAAGGTATATCTATGGGCGGGTCCCAGACGGCAGCGGAGCAGCTCCCGACGCCTGGACGAGCAAGCATCGGCTTCTTTCTTTGGAAAATTAAAAATATCCGTTGTGCTCAGAGTGTAGCGATCTCATGAACGATAGCAAAGGCACGTACTCCTTACCCAGCCTGCCGTATGGATACGGGGACCTGTCCCCCTTCCTGTCCGAGGCCTTGCTGAAGATACACCACGACGGGCACCACCAGAAGTACGTGAACCAGGCCAACGCCCTTCTCGAGAGGATGGACAAGGCGCGGGCCGACGGGACCGTGCTCAACATGAGGTGCGAGCCCCAGGCCCTGGCGTTCAACGTCGGGGGGCACATCCTGCACTCCCTGTACTGGAAGAACATGGGACCCCCGGGCTCGGGCGGCGGGGAGGCCCCGGGCGGGAGGATCGGGGACGAGCTGAACAAGGAGTTCGGCAGCTACGAGCGGTTCAAGAAGGAGTTCACCGAGGCCGCCAACGCCGTGGAGTCGTCCGGCTGGGCGGTGCTGACCTTCTGCATGCAAACCAAGCGGCCGCTCATCAGCCAGGTCAAGGACCACCATTTGTTCTCCATACCTGGCCAGCGCGTACTGCTGGTCATGGACGTATGGGAGCACGCCTACTACCTGGACTACAGGAACGAGAAGCCCAAGTACACCGCTGGGTTCTGGAGCGTGGTCAACTGGGGCGCGGCCGACGAGCGGCTGGAGAAGATATTGGGTGATCAGCGATGAGCGACGGTAGGGGGGCATGAGCGTGAAGAAATGGTACGAGGAGCTGCACATGGGCGATCACGCGGCCCACATCTACCGTACCGCGGCCGAGCAGGGCCGGGTCATCGTTGACGTATTGCACTGGATGGACGAGAGCGCTCGCCTCGTCCTCATCAGCGACCGCTGGGACGAGGAGCAGACCGCTGCCCGGTCCAGGCAGCTGGAGGCGGCGGCCGAGGAGGGCCGCTTCGTGGTCGTGCCCGCCCGCCAGTCGCTGTGCCCGTCCGGGCGCTTCCGCCCCGAGGCCCTCCAGGACGTGATCGGCCTGGAGCGGGAGAGGGCCGCCAGCGAGGGCTTCGACGGCCTGGTGGCGATCTGGGACCTGGACTGGCTATGCGAGGTGCCCGATGATTTCGATGCACACATCATACAGCAGTCCACGCAATCACTGTCCGGCCTGCCCGTGGACCTGACCATGATGGGGCAGTACGGGAGCACCGAGCTCAGCCCCCAGCAGGTGGAACGCGTCATGCGCGTGAACCAGCTCGTCCTGGAGGACGGGACGCTGACGAGGCAGTTCTGGCTGGTGGCCAACAGCACCATGGGTCGGCCGCCCCGCCACCGCGG
The DNA here is from genome assembly GCA_963663855.1 of Methanomassiliicoccaceae archaeon. Lineage (GTDB taxonomy): Archaea > Thermoplasmatota > Thermoplasmata > Methanomassiliicoccales > Methanomassiliicoccaceae > UBA6. Next base: position 118,493 of record OY760646.1, read on the forward strand.
TGGCGTCAGCATGACCTGGACCTCCGAGGCCGCGAGGACCGGCGACCTATAGTCCAGGGTAGCGGACCACGTGCTCCAGCACCATGGTCACCTCGATGTTCTGAAAGCCGAGGGGCCGTATCTTGCGGTCGATGATCTCCATCATGTCCCCGTTGCTGGCGGCGCGCACCCGGAACATGATGCGCCGCTCTCCCGTGACGCGGAGGATCTCGGACACGTTCTCCATGGAGAACAGCGCCGCCATGGCGCTCTGCGTCCTGTCCGGAGCGACATCCGCCGAGACGTAGGCGTCGGAGTTGATGCCGACCCGCTCCTGGTTCACGATGGCCGAGTACCCCAGGATGGTCTTCTCCTCCTCCAGCTTCCGTATCCGGTCGCGTATGGTGGACGGTGAGCGGTCGACCACGGCCCCGATCTCCTCGTAGGTGAGCTTTCCGTTCCGCTGCAGCATGCGGAGGATCCGGGAGTCTAGGTCATCTTGAAGCATGGTGTGAATATACGCCGGGAGCGGGTAAAAAAGGTTTCTAGTCCGTTGTTAGAGCGTGAGCGAACATCTCACCGCAGCGAGCGGCCCTGGGAGAGCAGGAAGTCCTTGATGATTCGGGCGTGATCGAAGGCCAGCTCCGGCAGGGCGTCCAGTTGGAACAGCTCCACGCCCTGCGCGTCATCGCCCGCGGCCAGCTCCCCGCCCACTGGCCGTAGGAGGAACGCCGCGCTCACCAGGTGCCCCCGGGGGTCCCTTCCAGGGTCGGAGTACAGGCCCACCAGGTCCAGGACCTCGGTGCGCAGTCCGGTCTCCTCCAGCACCTCGCGCACCGCGCACTCCTCCACCCGCTCGCCGTGCTCGACGAAACCGCCGGGGAGGGCGTACATCCCCTGGCCGGGGTCCTTCCCCCGGCGCACCAGGACGAGCTTTCCGTCCACCAGGACTATGCCGTCCGCCGTGAGCGTGGGATTGCGGAACAGCTGCTGCATCTGCTCCTCCACCCTCTTTTTCTTGCTCTGGAACTCCTCCAGCAGCGACACGCCATCGGAAGTGAGCTCGGCCACGTCACCATGGACGCTGAGAAGCTTCCGTCCGATGCTCTCCTCCGCACCGTGCAGCAGGTGCTGCGCCTCCCGCACGTCCATGCCCCGGGCCGCGGCCGCGGCGGAGAGGGAGCGCCTTTCCCGCACCAGGGCCAGGAGCTCGGCGCCGTCCTCGCCCAGCACATCGCGCCCGCCCTCGGTCACCCAGACCCTGCACCTGACCCCTCGGCTCATGCCCCTTCCATGCTCAAGTGATAGCTTAATAACTTCCTCCACCTACGGGCGTCTATGCAGAACTGGAAGCGGCAGATACCCACCATCATGACCTCGCAGGAGCTGTTGGACAGGGCCTTCGCCCGCGCTTCCCGGGCCGAGGTCAACGGGGCCGCCCCCTTCGACCATGTCAAGAAGACAAACATCGCCAAGATCACCGGCATCGGGGACATGACCACCACTACCCTCCTGAAGTACGTGCGGGCCTTCCCCAAGATGCAGAGCGAGGACGAGTTCTACTCGCAGCTCATCGACGTCATCATCGGCCACGACAAGCTCAAGAAGGCGCTGGCCAACATCTCGTGGTGCGCGGAGAAGTGCTCCGACCTGCAGCGCAAGTACCTCCTGCGGGTGCGCAAGGCGCCCTCCATCGACGAGGTGGCCAAGGCCACCAGGGAGTTCTACGGTCGCTTCTCGTCGGTGATCAACCGCGTGGAGGACGACCTGATGTTCTGCCAGAAGGCCCGGGACAAGCTGCGGCTGCTGCCGGCCATCGACACCTCGGTGGAGACCATCGTCATCGCCGGGTACCCCAACGTGGGGAAGAGCCAGCTCGTGGAGCGCGTCTCATCGGCCAAGCCGGCCATCGCGCCCTACCCGTTCACCACCAAGGGCGTGGTCATCGGGCACATGAAGAGCGGGTGGCGCACCTACCAGGTGATCGACACCCCCGGCCTGCTGGACCGGGAGCTGGAGAAGCGCAACGCCATCGAGCTGCAGGCCGTCCTGGCGCTGCGCTACCTCGCCGACGTCATCGTCTTCGTCCTCGATCCGTCCGAAACCTGCGGCTACACCATGGAGCGGCAGCTCGCCCTGCTGGAGTCGGTGCGCAGCAACTTTTCCGAGGTGCCGTTCATCGAGGTGGAGAACAAGGCCGACCTGGAGGGCAAGTACACCGACCGCCCGCGCATCTCCGCCCTCACCGGTGATGGCGTCGAGGAGCTCATGAAGAGCGTGGAGGCGGTCCTGCGCTCGCAGCGCGTCACCGACCTCGACAAGCTGCCCACCTAGGCCGGAGCGTTCCTGATTGTCGGTAAGCGAGCGCGTAGTTTATCTCCTGCCGTAGGCTACGGCCGCTCAACGCCCTAGGGGCGTCGGTGGGATCATGGCCGGGGTGGCGTGCAGCAAGGCGATGGAGGAGTACTTCTCAACCATGTTCGCGGAGGCGGACCGCTGCTACGCCGTGGCGCGCCGGGCGCGCTCCCGCGGCCTGGACCCCGAGGTGTTCGTGGAGATCCCCCGCGCCGAGGACCTGGCCTCCCGCTGCGAGAAGTTGTTGGAGGATTGGCACGTGGAGGGCGTGGCGGAGCGCATCCGGGAGCTGTCCAAGGAACACAACCGTGAGGAGGTCTCCCTGCTCATCGCCAAGGAGATGGCCACCGCTCCGGCCAAGACGCGCGAGGAGGCGATCGACCGCGCGGTGCGGGTCGGCCTTGCCGTGCTGACGGAAGGCATCCTGGTCGCTCCGCTGGAGGGCATCGCCGGCGTCAGCATCGGCCGCAACGGGGACGGCACGGAGTACCTGGCCATATCGTTCGCGGGGCCCATCCGGGCGGCGGGCGGCACGGGGCAGGCGCTGAGCGTGCTCATCGGCGACGTGGTGCGCCGGGAGATCGGCATCGGCAAATACGTGCCGACCGAGGGGGAGGTGCAGCGCCTAATGGAGGAGATCCCGCTGTACAAGCAGTGCCAGCACCTGCAGTACACCCCGGGGAACGAGGAGATCGACATCATCGCCCGCAGCTGCCCGGTGTGCGTCGACGGCGAGGGGACGGAGGAGATGGAGATCTCCGGCTTCCGCGACCTGCCGCGCATCGAGACCAACCGCGTGCGGGGCGGCGCCTGCCTGGTCATCGCCGAGGGCATGTGCCTCAAGGCACCTAAGATCCAGAAGCACACCAGGAAGCTGGGCATCGACGGCTGGGAGTTCATCGACGAGTACATGGCGTGGAAGAAGCGCCATGACGACAAGGGCGGGGACGAGAAGGGCGCCAAGAAGATCGTCCCGGACGCCAAGTTCCTCAAGGACATGGTGGCCGGACGGCCCGTGATCGCTCATCCCTCCAAGCTGGGCGGACTGCGCCTGCGCTACGGCCGGGGGCGCACCACCGGGCTGGCGGCCCTGGCCATCAACCCGGCGACCATGATATCCCTGGACGACTTCCTGGCGGTGGGCACGCAGATCAAGATCGAGCGGCCGGGCAAGGCCGGCGCGGTGACGCCGTGCGACACCATCGAAGGTCCGATCCTGCTGCTCAAGAACGGGGACCTGGTGCAGGCCCACACCTCCAAGGACGCCAAGCGCTACCGGCCGGACGTGGCGGAGGTGGTGGACCTGGGCGAGGTGCTATTGCCGTACGGCGAGTTCATGGAGAACAACCACCTCCTCGCTCCCGGCGCGTTCTCGCCGGAGTGGTACAAGGTGGAGCTGGCCGCCCGCACCGAGCTGCCGCCGGACTGGAAGGAGCCGACGTACGAGCGGGCCAAGGAGATATCGCGCACGTACGGCGTGCCGCTGCATCCGCGCCATAACCTGTTCTGGAACGACGTCCCGCTGAGCGAGCTGCAGGCGCTGCGGCAGCACGTGCTCGCCACCGGCGCGTGGAGGGACGGCGTGCTCTCCGTGAAGCGCGAACCGCTCACCAAGCGCACCCTGGAGACGCTGGGCGCGCTGCACACCGCCTCCGCCACGCTCGTGGCGTTGGACCACTACGCCCTGCCGCTGGTCGAGGGCCTGGGGCTGGGCGTGAGCGGCGGCAAGGTCGTTGAACGGACGCCGCTGGAGGACCCCGGGGAGGAGGTCGAGGTCGACTACCGCACCGCCGCCCTGAGGGCAGTATCGCACGCGCTGGGCATAGAGGTGCGCGCTCGCGCCGTCACCCGCATCGGGTCGCGGATGGCGAGGCCGGAGAAGGCCAAGGAGCGCAAGATGAAGCCCCCGCCGCACGCGCTGTTCCCGTTAGGGCAGAGCGGCGGCATGCAGCGCCTGGTCTCCACGGCTATGGCGCAGTCCCGGGTGGAGGCGGAGATGGGGCTGCGGCAGTGCCCGGAGTGCGGCCGGAACACCTTCCTGTGCTCCTGCGCGGACTGCGAGGCGCACACCTTCCCGGTCAACCGCCCCAGCGTGCAGCGCATCGACCTCTCCAAGATGCTGCAGGACGCCATGTCCAGGGTCGGCGTGGCAGTGGCGCCGGAGATCAAGGGCGTGCAGGGCATGATCTCCAAGAACAAGACGCCGGAGGCGCTGGAGAAAGGCCTCCTCCGGGCGGTGCACGACATCTTTGTGTTCAAGGACGGGACCATACGGTACGACATGACGGACGTCCCCCTCACCCACTTCCGTCCGGCGGAGATCGGCCTGAGCGTGGAGCGGGCGGTGGCCATCGGCTACACCCGCGATATCCACGGCGCGCCCGTGACGTCAGGGGACCAGGTGTGCGAGCTGAGGGTGCAGGACATCGTGCCCGCGGACACCTGCGGCGACTACCTGGTGAAGGTGACGCACTTCGTCGATGACCTGCTGGAGAAGTACTACGGCCTGCCGCGCTTCTACAGCGCCACCACGCGGGACGACCTCATCGGGCAGATGACCATCGGGCTCGCTCCTCACACCTCGGGCGGCATCCTGTGCCGCATCATCGGGTACACCAAGACCAACGTCGGCTACGGGCACCCGTTCTTCCACGCCGCCAAGCGGCGCAACGCGGACGGGGACGAGGACTCCGTCATCCTGCTGCTGGACGGCCTGCTGAACTTCTCTAAGGAGTTCTTGCCCCGCACCCGCGGCGGCCTCATGGACGCTCCCCTCGTGCTGACCACCCGGCTCGATCCCAACGAGATCGACAAGGAGGCGCACAACATCGACGTGCGGTGGGAGTACCCCCTGGAGTTCTACCAGGCGTGCCTGGAGTACAAGCACCCCAGGGAGATCGACGGCATCATGGACCAGGTGGCCGGGAGGATCGGCTCGGCCCTGCAGTACGAGGGCTTCGGGTACACCCACGACACCCAGGACATCTCAGAGGGGCCGGACGAGTCGGCGTACAAGACCTTGGAGACGATGATCGACAAGATGAACGCGCAGCTGGAGCTGGCCCGGAAGATACGGGCGGTGGACGCCAAGGACGTGGTGTACCGCGTCATCACCAAGCACTTCCTGCCGGACATGATCGGCAACCTGAAGTCGTTCTCCTCGCAGTCGCTGCGCTGCACCAAGTGCGGGGAGAAGTACCGACGCATGCCGCTGTGCGGCCACTGCTACTGCGGCAACAACCTCACGCTCACGGTGCACGAGAAGAGCGTCAAGAAGTACCTCGAGATCACCAAGGAGATCAGCGAGAAGTTCGACCTGGACACCTACACCCAGCAGCGCATCGCCATCGTCGAGGAGTCCATGCGCTCGCTGTTCCAGTCGGACAAGGTGAAGAAGTGCAAGCTCACCGACTTCATGTGACGCGTGGGTGCTGATAATAAAAAATGAAGGGTCGGTCCGGGGACCGATGGTCTCTTGTTCAGCCGCCCATGACAGAGGCGAAGCTCATCATGCTGCTGGCCGGGGTGTTGCAGTAGGGGCAGACCCAGTCCTCGGGCAGGTCCTCGAAGGCGGTGCCGGGGGCGATGCCGTGCTCGGGGTCTCCCTTCTCCGGGTCGTACACATATCCGCAGATCGGGCAAACGTACTTGTCCATTTCCATCTTAAATCCTCCCTAGTATGAGATGGAATATTGATTCGTCTCAAGATATATGAAAATATTCCATGAATTAAACGTCAGGTCGGAACAAGGCCTGCACGCCGCGCGCATCTGGCTATATAACATGGGAAAAGTCAGGAAATAGGGGCCGCGACGTGCGGCGAGAACAAAAGGTACGTGGAAGCGGTTTAACCGTCGATGAGCGACCCGACGTCCTCGCGGAAGTCGTCGAACTTCTTCTCCAGGACCTCGAGCGCCTTCCTCAGGGTGTCGCGCGCCGACAGGGACCCATCGGTCTCGTACTCGAAGATGAACTTGTTGTCATCGCCATGGATGCGGATCGCGCCATGGATGCAGGCCTCGACGCAGGCGCCGCACAGGATGCAGGCCTCGAGGTTCTCCACCACCAGCTTGCCGTCCTTGGTCTGCAGGACGGCACGGGGGCACACCTTGACGCAGTCGCCGGAGCAGTCGCACTTGCTGGCATCGACCGTGACGGTGGGGTAGTAGCGATAGCCGCATCCCGAGGTCACCTGCCACTTGGCATGGCGCTTGGCCGTGCCCAGCTCCGCCGAGGCGTAGATGAGCAGCGCCTGCTTGGGGCCGAGCTTCACGATGGGGACTAGCTCGTCCTTGACCCGCAGCTCCTGGCTTCCCAGGGGCTCCAGGTCGCCGGAGTACACGTCGGCCGGGCCCTTCTTGTTCAGCGAGTACATGATGGTGCAGTTGGGGCACCCCTCGCCCGCGCAGGTGCACTGGTCCTTGTACACGTACAGGTCCGGGTCGGTGGGTATGGGCACCAGGCCCAGACGGTGAGAGATGATCTCATCGAACAGGGGGCTGACGCTCTCGCACTCCTTCCCGTCCTCGTCCCTGATGGGGCCAAGGTGGAACTCCACGGTCTCGATGGCCATCTTGGGGACCTCGGTCATGAGCGCCCGCCGCAGGGCGTTGGCCATGTCGGGGCGTACGCCCGAGATCACGAACTTCCCATGGTTGCCGGCCAGGTCGATGATCTTCAGGTCCATGTAGGTAACCTCAGACTCTCCGGCCCCTTCTGCCGCCCTTCTTCTTGGTCCCGTCGTGGGGAATGGGGGTGACATCCTCGATGCGGCCGATCTTCATGCCGGCACGGGCCAGGGCCCTGATGGCGGCCTGAGCGCCGGGACCGGGGGAGGTGGCCTTGTTGCCGCCCGGAGCGCGCACCTTGACGTGGATGCCCTCGATGCCCTTCTCCTTGGCGATCTCCGCCACCTTCTCCGCGGCCCTCATGGCCGCGTAGGGAGAGGACTCGTCCTTGGCCGCCTTGACCACCATGCCGCCGGTGGCCTTGGTGATGGTCTCCGCGCCGGTGACGTCGGTCAGGGTGATGATGATGTTGTTGTAGCTGGCGTAGATATGAGCGATACCCCACTTACCCATGTTCACTCCTCCTTCGGTTCGGTGGCCTCAGGCAGCTCGGAAGGTCCCTTGCTCTCTTCCACCACGTCGGCGGCGACCTTCTTCATGGTCTTCTCAACCTTCTCCAGCTGCGCGTTGGCCGGCTCCTCCACCGGGGCCGGGGCCTCAGGGGCGGTGACGTGAACCCCGGTCCTTACGGGGTGCATGTCGTTGGATATGGGAGACAGAGCGTTGTACGCGACCTTGTCCTCCTCCCCCCGCTTCACGATGTAGCCGGGGATGGTGACCTTGCGTCCGTCGATGGCCACGTGGCCGTGCACGATGAGCTGCCGGGCCTGCTTGCAGGTGGCGGCCAGCCCCTTCCTCTGCACCAGGGTCTGCAGCCGGCGGTTGAGGATCGCCTCCTGGGTCAGGCCCAGGACGTCATCGAGGGTGCTGCCATCCATGGGCAGGAGGCCCATGCGACCGCACTTCTTCAGCAAAAGGCTCGCTTCCAGCTTGGCCTGCTCGTCGTTCAGACGCACGCGGGCCTGCAGCTGCTTGGACTGGTTCCTCAGGTTCCTGAGAACCGCCTGCGCCTTCCACAGCTCCCGCTTGCACTTCAAGCCGAACGCATTGCATATCTCGGTCTCGGTCTTGATCCTCTCTCCTCTCCAGGGGTGAGAGGGAGCGTCGAAAGACCTCCGAGAGAACTTCGGATCTCCCATGTTAACACCTTATCTCTTACTTCTTGTCGGACGATGCGCCGGGCTGCTGGGCCTTCTGCCTGCTCACACCCATGGTAAGGCCAGTCCTTCCGTTGGACCGGGTTCTCTGACCACGAACCTTCTGTCCCTGCTCGTGCCTTACGCCCTTGTAGCATCTGATCATCTTCAACCGGTTGATGTCGTCCTTCTTGACGATGTCAAGGTCCACGCCGAAAATGTGCGTGTCCTCTCCGGACTCCACGTCGTTCTGCCTGTTCACGGCCCACGATGGAGCGAACTCGGGGTAGCTGGCGACGACCTTCTCGATAGCATCGGTCTGGGCCTCGGACAGGTTGCCCATCTTCTCAGAGGGCTTGATGCCGGTTCTCTTAGCGACCACGGCGGCGACCCGGGGGCCTACGCCCTTGATGTTCTGGATGCCCATCATCATGGACTTGTTGCCATCTATGTCGCTGTTCATGATGCGGACGATGTAGCGGAAGTTCTCGTCGACCTTCTTCTCTACCGGCTTCTCCGCCGCCTTCTTCTTGTCCGCCTTCTCCTTCTTCTCGGCCTTTTGTGGTTTTTCCTGTCCTTCAGGTTGCGCCAAAGAGCTACCTCCAATGAGATTGAACTAATGCCTCCATTCTATGAATATAGTTTATGGAGCGTCTCCCCTACATGCACGTCCATATTTAACCGTTTCCCTGCCGGGGAGCGCTCCGGCGAGGCATGCTGGATGGGTTCCAGGACGTGGCCGTTGGGAGGGGGAGATCACTTCCGGGCCAGAGCGGCCCTCACGATCTCCGGGGCCTTCTCCAACGCTCCCGCCAGCTTGGTGGCGTCCCCGCCCCCGCCCTGGGCGAACTCCGGCTTGCCCCCGCCGCCCCCGCCCACCAGCTTCATGATGTCCTTGAGCACCGGGCGGCAATCGAGCTTGAGGTCCGAGGAGCGGGACACGAACACCTTGGGGCTCTTCCCGCCCACACCCAGCACGGCGATGACCTTTGGCCGTGAGGTCAGGATGAGCGAGAGCGCCTGCGCGTCCCCGTCCTCCTCCATCTGGTATACCACGATCTTCGTGCCGTCGACCTCCGGGGCGTGCAGCACGAGGTCGCCCGCCATGCTCTCGTTGAGCCGGGCGGTCATGCTGTCCAGCTTCTTGCGGTCCTCCTTGATGTCCGCGAGGAGCTTGATCGCCGCCGGGAGCACCGTCTCGCGGCTGACGTTGAGCCTCTCGGCCAGGGAGTCCACGCAGGCCTTGTCGGACTGCATGCCGGACACCGCCGCCAGACCGGCGGAGTACTCGATGCGCACCACGCCGTCCTGTATGCGCTTGGTGCGAAGTATGCGCACGGGGCCGACGCGCGAGGTGCGGTCGCAGTGCATGCCCCCGCACGCTTCCACGTCCACGCCGGTGGTGTTGACCACCCGGATGATCTTTCCGGGAACGACGCCGCCCTGGTACAGGCGGAAGCCGAACTGCGCCTCCGCCTCGTCGCGGGGCATGAACTTGATGTGCACCGGGTGGTCCTCCAGCACTACTTCGTTGCACCGGCGCTCCAGCTGCTCCCTCTGCTCCTCGGAAAGGTTCTCGTAGTGCGTGACGTCCAGCCGGGCCTCGTCCACGCTCTTGTGGGCGCCGGTCTGCCAGATGTGGTTGCCGAGCATGGTCCGGGCGCTGCCGTTGATGATGTGCGCGGCGGTGTGGTGGCGCATGAGCTGCCGGCGGCGGGACTCGTTGAGGGCGCAGGTGACGATGTCGCCCTCGGCGATGTCGTGCTTGCCCTTGAGGTAGTGCAGGATGGTGTTGCGGACCTTCTGCACGTTCTCCACCTCCATGCCGTTCATGGTGCCGTAGTCCGGCTCCTGCCCGCCGCCCTCCGGGTAGAAGTAGGTGTGCTCCAGGACGACAGCACCGTTGATGACGGCGGCCACCCGGGCCTCGAACGCCATGACCTCGGGGTCGTCGTAGTACGACATCTTCGTTTCCGGCATGTTCTCCGGGAACTCCTCCGCCTTCGGCTCGTCCGACTCCTCGGCCTTGGTGCCCTCATGCTTCTTGGCGACCATCTGGTAGAAGTTGTCCGGTATCTCCACCGGGATGTCGGAGAACTCCTGGACGATCTCCGGGTTCAGCCCGTGGGAATCGTACAGCTCGATGAGCTGGTCAAGGCCGATGGGCTTGCCCTTGAGGTCCTTGATCGTGCGCTGGACGATCGCGCGACCGCGCTCCAGCGTTTCGTAGTACCGCTGCTCCTCCACCTGCACCAGGTTCATGATGTCCTCGCGGTTCTCGATGAGCTCCGGGAAGTGGGGAGAGAAGTAATCGATCTGCCGGCCGACGATATCGGCCAGGCTGAACTTGGCATCGAGAGAGCGCATGGAGCGTAACGCTCTTCGAACTAGCATGCGGGCGAAGTAGCCCTCTCTCACATTCGAGGGCACCACGCCGTCGTTGAGCATGAACGCTAAGGCTCGCGAATGATCACATATGATGTATATGTCCTCCATCGGACCGACCGTCCGCATAAGGTCCTCGAAGGATATGCCCAGGCGATCGGCCGTCCGCTGCCTCAGATCACGTACATCGGCGGCGGTCTTCATATTCATCGCGCCCGCGACCCGACTGTACTCGGCCAGGATTCGCGGGTCCGGATTGACCCCCAACTCCTCCTGGATACGCTGAACGACCGGGCCGAACACCGCCTCGTATGCCGACGGCGTCCCCTGGGAGATCCACGTCGCCCTCTCGAGCCCGTAACCGGTGTCCACCACCGTCATGTCCATGGGCACTCGTCCCGCCGCCGTTTCTTTATACTGCATGAAGACGAGGGTGGCGAGCTCCACACCCTCCAGGATGACCTCGACGCACGGTCCGGAGTTGCCTCCGCCCTCCCACCACTCCTCGATGTAGCGCATTTTTATCGGATCAACTCCGAGGCGCTCGGTGTAGAACTTGTGGCACAGCTCCACCGTCCGGTCCTTGAAGTAGATTTCCTTGCCTTTTTTATTGAAGCAATGATGGGCCAACATTTCAAAGAATGTATAGTGCCGGCCGGTCCGGCCGACGTTGTCGATATCATTGAACCGGACGCAGGTCTGGGAGATGGTCAGCGGGTTGGCCGGGGGCTCGATCACGCCGTTGAGCACCCAGGGCTGAAAGTCGTAGATGCTGGCCTGGGTGAAGAAGACGTCATCCCTCCACCGTGCCACGATGGGGTAGCGGCGCACTCTGCCGTGCCCGTTCTCCTCGAAGAAGTTGAGGTATTCCTCCCGCATCTCATGATTGGTGTAGGGCCGTTTGATTGGAGAGTTATTTATGAAGCTGTACTCCTCGCACGGAGATTCGCCGCAGCTGGGATGGATGCCTTGGGACCAGAACGCTCGGCCGCACTTGGGGCAGACCTGACGTTTGAAGCCGTTATCGTGAAAGAAAGAAAGGTCGAACTCGGACATACTGGGTCAGTAATGTCGCAGTTAATATAATCCTTTTCATAAAGGCATTGGCGAGTGGCCATAGGAATGAAACTAAAAATGTAACAATCCAATTTTAATTCACTCCTCTAAAGCTATAATATTATTATATATATTATAAAAATAGATATTACAATTTCCTACATTAAACGGCGAGTTGGACTTGTTGAAGTTGCATCATCTGGAGCTGCCACAATAATAAGAGAGGATTTAATATTCATAATCGTATTATCTCATCGGGGATGGTTATTGAAACTAATAGTCAGTTTAGATAACATATCTAAGAAAACGCCTTGTTATGATCATAATTACCTTCTTGCAAGTGCATTCTTGAACCAGCTTAGATTATCTGATCCACAGCTGTCTGGTATTATCCATGACATGAAGACCACTGCTCCATATGTTTTGAGTGAAATACACTCGATTAAAGGAGTCTCTTGGAAGCACTATTTTTGTATCGCCACCTCTTCGAAAGCGATAGCAGCTCACATAGAAAGAACATTCCGGGCAGGTTCTGATCTTTTTATTGGGGACGTTCAGTTAAGCGTCGTAGATATCAGAAGCGAGGATATTTTCGATGAAATGCCTTCCCCCTTAGAGGTAAACACCCTAAGTCCAGTGCTTGTTAAAGAAGAACGCAATCATGGGAGGTGTATGCTACCTTCTGACTCCGATTACCTCAAAGTATTGAACCAATTAATTACAACTAAGGTCCATAAGTTCGTTGGCGAAAACGATTATTGTAGGGTAATTAGGGTGGAGGTACAGGATATCAGACGTAGGCATATTTCTAACGGGGTTGTTTTAGCCACCAAGGGAAGGTTCTACCTTGATGGCACTCCAAAGGCATTAAAATTAATCTTAGAACATGGTCTCGGCGCAAGTACTGCGATGGGATTCGGTTTCGTCGTACCCTCGGGTGGTTGGTAGATGGCGGTTGAACCGATTCTGAGGTATCAATTCGATTCAAAAATGGTTGAGACTGCTGCAAGAGACCTCATGAAGGGTCCATTGAGCATGATTTTCAACAATGACAGATGGAGGCTAACGCCCGCAAAAGGAGCTAAGGAGTTCCAGACCAAGTCCCTTTACTCGAACCAAACTTTCTTTAGTCATTCCCTGAACGTGGCAATCACCGCCGCAGTCCTCTTTTGTGAAGATAACTCCTCACTAGTGAGAACGGAAAACCAGGCCTTACCTGGATCGCAATATTGTCTAGAGGATGTGGTAAGGGTCCTATTGGGAGCGGCCGCTTTCCATGATTTTAATAAATTGGTCGGAGACGAGTATCCAGGTGTCTTGGAATCAAGAAACGACATTTTGACTAGCTTATTGAATGAATACCTTAGAAATAAAGAGCTTTTATCGGATATAAAATATCTAATCTTAACGACAGAAGGAGGCACCAGCGGTCATGCTGTTAATCTGAAAACCGAGTTGCCGGGTCATGTCCTCGCTAAGTTACAGACCTACATCGAGGCAGGAGATCGTCTATCCGGCTACCATGGATATGCGAATGCCAAATCCTATTCCGATCAACTATCCGTCTTAAAGAACAATTCGACCGCCCTAGGAAAAATCAAGCTAATTACATTCGTGCCAAGATTGCAACTCCTCATCGTATGGAAGTTAAGACAGGCCATCATGCAATATCTTCCAACTCAGCACAACAAGATTCTACACGAAGGAAGCGATTTTATATCCTATATCGGGGAGGATTTAACCGAAGAAGATTATAAAAAATTGGATGAAAAACTCCAACTGATGGTTGGAGATGATCCATCTAATTCCATGGAAATAATAAATCAATATCCGCCTACACATAACAGCATTAAGTGGGCGTGGGCGGAAAGAGTAGAACCTAGCTATGAGAACATGTTGGAATTCATATACCGATGGGGAGGTCGACTAATTCTTTGGGAAGGGTCTTGGTTCACAGAGAACGCTGGCCTTTTGGTGTCTTCCAAAGTACCTTTTAAGATAATAGATGGCAGACCACGCATAGACTCTCCCGACGATTTGAAGGGAACCATCGAAGCTACGCGAAACCCGATAGTCTCTACCGTGGCCTGCTCGCTGGCGATTGATAGAGGTCTTAGTCCTGGAAAGGAAGCGGAAATTTTTATTAAAGATTTAAACTGGCCTCTCGATAAATTGGTAGGCATCCCTCGGAAGACAGCCATAGCCTTGGCATGGTCGGCCTGGGTCCTTTCTGACTCACTCAAGACTAGCGAAAGAATCGATGAAATAATTAATGAATTGTCCGCAGAGCTTAAGGACAATATAAAAAGGCAAGAGAATCCGTTAATTGGGTTCACTTCTGCCACCATATTATCTGATTCAGGGATGATACGAACCGATAAAACAGTCGAGAAGAAGTTGATTTGTTATCAATGCCAAGGCGAAGGAAAATATCCCTTGGAAGCCACGCGGGTTCATGGCTATGGAGCACAGAACTCTACCGGTCTGAAATTGACAAAATTATCAGACAACGCCAAAGGTTCATTGTGCCCATGGTGTGTAGCAGAGAACCAACTGAGGAACAGAGAATTTGAAAAAGAGAAAGGATCCCTAGCCGTCCATGTTCACATGGCTGATTTGATGCCAGATGTCGCTCGGGAAGATATAGAACACCTTATGCCAAAGGCAACCGAGGAAGGCCAGATAGGGGTCAATGAAATAATGGGCGAGATTAGGTTTTTCCCTCGAGGTAGGTTCGTTAAATTGGATGGCCATATGACAATTATCTTGGAGGTACCTCGATCAGAAAAGGTCGAAGAGGGGCGATTCCTGAGAGATCTATACAATGTGGTATATCAGACAGGTATGAAGATCCATGCAACATCGTTCATGTCCAACGCTCTTCCTCCAATCCCTATGTTATCTTGGGATAATGCTCCAGCATGGGCAAAGAATCTAAATCTGGATCGAGCCAATATAGATGATGTATTGAGGAAGAGGAATATTTTAGAATCACTTTTTAAAATGGGGCAGGCCCAGGGGGGGTCCGATGGTTTCGGCAACTTTGTGATTTCGTTCAATCGTCATCCTCAACACTTGTATTTCGTGGCAAACCGTTGTTACTATGATCAAGGGACCAAAGGACTGGGGGTTTATCTTGAATCGGAGGAGGGACGAAAAAGAATCAGTCTATTGGAGGAAGAGTACATGAATGCAGAACAGACCAACATGATGCAGAAGCTTGGGATATTGGGAGTGGAGATTGCTCCATCACCAAAATGGTCAGCTAATGACCACAGGTGGGTTATGCAAGAGGCCATAAAAGCTCTGGAATCTTCGCGCTCTCTTCCTCACGATGAGAGGGCCCACTTTGTAGCCGCACAAATCGCTGCCTATGCCCAGCGCTTCCAAATCCATTCAAGCACAACGGCAATTGATGAAAAGGCCAGTGAGTTCACCATGCTCCTGATGGACTATCTTAATAAGTATCACAAAGGAGAGGTTCCGACTGGGATAATGAGATCATATCTCATTAATCACTATTCTTACGAGTACAGAAGAAATTACAGAATGGTACGTCCTAAGGAAGATGGAAAGGGCGAGGTGGAACAATGAGCGTTGTAGACTATATTTGTGAACAATTAGGTGAAGATAATTTCACTAAATCATCAGATGGCATTAGGCCGCTCCTGGCTTTGAGGACAAATAAGCGGCTAACAATCGTTATTGATCGTGAGATTATAGGGCCTTTTGTGAATAGATCGACCGATCCGTCCGATACTATTCGATATAGGGATCATGAAGGAAGGCAACTTGTGAGGGTCCCCTCTAGGAAGTTCAAATCCAAGGAGAAATTAAGGGGTTTAGAGATTTGCCGGGCGTATGGCCTTGTGGACAAGGAGTATGAATACAATAATGTTGTAAGGAAGGAATTACTGAACAATCCCAACAGTATACTTTTCGGCGATGCTAATGTCCAGGGCGATGAGGCTGGCCTTCCGAGCAAATTCGTGTATGGGGAAGGATTGAGTACTGAGGATGTCTCGACTATCGCTCAGCCATTAACCCATAACGCTCTCAGCGAGGAGGGAACGATGTGGGATCGTAGTAAAGGTAGCTTTAGGACATCCCTTTTCGAGACCCTTTCCATAATGCCTGGAGCGCATATCGTCCAAACAATCACCATCGATTCTCCGACTCCTGAGTCTCTAGTCCATATGCTTAACTGCTTGACTGCCACCCGCTATGGAGCACAGACAAGTGTAACCGGTCCAAATATCCGGAACAGGGTAATTGGAATAATAGCAACCGTCGAGGAACCTCCTGTGACTGCCTATACTCTGAACAGGGACCTGCAGAATATGGTGAAAAAAGAAACGTCAGGTGAATCATCTACGTTACTGGACGATGCAGTTAAGGGTGCTTTCGCCAATGTAATAGGGAATAAAATATTGGGTGCAGATGCACAAACGTTCGTTAATAAAGTCCGATCGGACAAAGCAATGAACGAAGTATATGCCGCTTTGCGGCAACAGAGCACGGACTTCTATAATTACGTCTACGAGAGCAAGGCTGAGGGTAAGAGCAAGAAAAAGAAGTGAGGTTACTATATGATTCAGGCCTTTATAGCCAAGCTCCTCTCGCCGTTAAGCTACCGCACCAGACCAGATACTGGGGCGGGGGGTGCAACGGTAACAGGATGTTTCATAGGCGACCTAGCATTAGATTATGCCATCCATTATGCCAAATATGGAGGAGAGGATCTCTGGGATGGCCGCACGAAAACGATGCCTAACTACAAAGACGATATCATAATTATGAGGCATCGATGCAGTGTGGCGGTTCCCTATGGTCCAGTATCTCACCTCCCAATGGAATATCAAGCCGCGAGCTTTGTATCTGATGGATTCCCGAACATAGGAGCACTTAAGAGTTCTGGCAGCTCGTCCATGAAAAATTGGATGCAGAAACAGTGCATAGCGCCATTCGAGGAGTTCCACTTTGTAGTCCTATCTAAGGATGAAAAGCTTCCATCAAGGATGACCATTAGGGTGGGCAATGGACGTGAGACCTTGGTCGAGCTTAATGAAGAACTGCTGCCGGAGTTTTCCACGATAAATGCTTTTACCGCAGCTCAGGTTCTCAATCGGAAGATACCAAAGGGAAGATCAGTTCAAATGGAAAATGCCCGCTATGTATTGATTCACGGGGTCCCTCTTCACGGCATCGAGGAGTGCCTCGGATGGTGAGTAGGTTCCTTTCGCTCGGTCCAAAATATCTAGAATACTTGCCAGGGACAAATAGGCATCTATTTCAAAGGGAAATAGCAGAAGTTCAGGGCGCAAAGGAACTATGCTTGATTGTAGAGGCTCCAACAGGTGCAGGAAAAACTAGAGCTTTATCTGATTTAGCAATGGAATGCCATTCCCCGTTATCTTCAGTAATGCTGATTATCAGCCCGACCAATGCCTTGGCTACCCAGACCGCACGAGATATCTCAAAACAGACTGATGGATTATCTATAGGGACATGGTCCTCAAAAGGTTTGAAGAAAAAAGGGATAGGAAGGAACGAAGAGCTGATTGATACCACTATGAACTCAAATGTCATAGTCAGCAATCCCGACATACTTCACCTTTTCACTCAAAACTACTATTCTATCAGAAATGGGGAAAGGCAAAGAAATCAGACATTTGAACAAGGAATGAACCGATTTGGCACCCATGTTTTCGATGAATATCATTCATACGACGAACGTATGTTAGCATCTGTATTGACATACATACTAAAGGCAAGGGCGTTAGCTCAATGCAGCCATCATCGATATGTCTTCCTTTCAGCGACCCCTAATGCATCGTTGGAAAATCTTCTCGACGAATTTGGTCTTTCCTTTCGAAAAATTGTCCAATCGGGTACCGCCGTTCCTTCAGAGAACTTCAGGGAGTACAGGCACACGCTGGACGTTGAGATAAGCACTGGCAGTATAGACGATTATCTTCCCTTATTGCCCCATCCTTTCGACACAGGCCCTCGAACGATGGTCGTTTTTGATAGTTTCTCGCGCCAACATCTAGTCCTGAATAAACTATTGACTTTAGGATACAAGGAATTTCCAGATGGCAATGTGGTATCTCTAACTGGCAGGGATACCAAATCGAAACAAGGGCAGAAGGATTGGTCCGAGGCAGCCATCATTATGGCCACCAGCAAGGCCGATCTCGGTTTGAACATAGAGGGCCTGGAACAGCTAATAATGGAGCCTGGGTGGTACACAAATCAGTTTTACCAGAGGTTCGGTAGAGCAGGTAGATCAAGAGCGACAAAGGTTATTATTGTCGTTCCACAGGAAGCAGAGAGACTATTGTCCTTAAAAACTGGAAACGACGAAGACGACCTAAGGATGATAATGACCACTGTGACCAGGGCCAACGGTTTCTCGATTCCTCGTCTAAAGAACTATGTTGGTTTCTATTTCGCTTCCTGTGAGCATAACCTAAACAAGCCTGGCATGAACGACATCATTTGGTCGATTTCACTTCCGGAAGAATCCAACCTTTCCCGCCTTATGTTAAGGAAATTGGAGAGATTAGAACGGGCTTTTGATCCAGACGATTGTAAAGAGATAACCGCTCTTAAAAACAGATTAATCGAGTCTTTTTGCATGATTCGAGGCCAGTCTATGGAGGTCGAATGTTCCTATCAGAGAGGTGACGGCGAACTCTACACCGAAGATGACATTTGTTACATTTTAAGCAAAACTATACATAATCGCCCTATAGCTACCGATCAGCCTTATAGAATTACGGGATTTCTAGAACGACCGAAAGATATACAGCTAAGCTATCCCACCCTAGGTAATACAATAGAGATATCTGTATCTAAGGGATACTTGACCCGGGATGTTTTTTCGCATTATGGTAAGCGATTGATATGTGATTTGACAGGTAAATCGATATCTGGTGTACGGGAGGAGGAGATACGGGCGTTGGAATGGGTTCTGAATCACATCGAGCCAGACCAAATTCCCCCTGAGGAGGTGATTCCTGATGAACAATTTATCTGAAGAGAACATCTATTCCGGGAAAGCGGTCTATCATCTTCATTCCTGTAAGGTTAGGGCATGGCTGTTCATCCGCCATCTGCTACAGGTTGATTCTCGGGACCCTTACATTCGGAGCGGGGAGCAGCGCGATTCCAGGCTGACCGAAGGAAAACGGGCTTTACCCCTACAAGAGTATGGAAAAGTAGACTATTCCACTGGCCACCAGTCTGAACTAATAATCCATGATGTTACCCGATCTGCAACCCCTGATCCGGCAAAGCTCAGGCAAATTAATTATTATCTGTACGCTGTCAAGGAAATATATGGCATCCCAGCTAGAGGGGCCCTACACACCTCGGATGGTAAGGTGCATTATATTGAGTTGGATATGGACGACGCAAATAGGGACCTTTTAGAATTAGACTCCCTAGCCGCATCATCAAAACCGCCCAAACCCCTCCGCATCCCAATATGCAAGGGATGTACGAACTATGACTGGTGTTTTTCATGAAAAATTATTATATATTTCAGAATGGAACGCTAGATGCAGATGATAAAACGATCAGATTTCAAGGAAGTGAGACAAGAAAGATACCCATCGAACAAATCGACGGACTACACCTTTTTGCAGGTTTCACCATCACCAGTGGAGCGTTAAAAACAGCTACAGATCAGGAATTTCCTATTCATATGTATGGATTCCACGGCAATTATATCGGTTCGTTCATTCCAAAAAACGGCCCCCAGGGATCAGAGAGACTACTTGCGCAGTGTCATAGTCACGATAATCCTAGCACTCGTCTCGCGATTGGAAAAGGGATAATTGGTAGTGCAGCGAAAAGCATGAACAATCTACTTAAGGAAATCTCCGAACCGCCCATAAATATCTCCGGAATTGAATCCTGCATTAGTATAGAATCGTTGCGTCTGGAAGAGGCTAGGATAAGAAAGGAATATTACAAAGCTCTTGATTGTAAACTGTCGGAACATTTCGCCATTCTCGGTAGAACTAGGCGCCCACCATCAAACCCGGGCAATTGCCTATTGGGTTTCTGGAACGGCCTGATTTATTCACAAACATTAGCATCATTGTACCGAGCAGGATTGGATGCAAGGATTGGTTACCTTCATGGAGATGTGAGGGCTACAAATCCATTAGCACTCGATTTAGCCGAGCTTTTTAAAACATATCTCTCCGAATCCTTACTTATCATCCTCTCTGATACTGGACAAAGGCCCCGCTGGTTTACAGAGGTTGGAGATGGCGTATACTTAAATGAGATTGGTCGAAAAGAAGCCGCAAAATTATTTGACGAACGTTTAACCACTGTAGTGAATCACTCTACTATAGAGCGATATATCTCTTTTAGAGATGTAATGATCGCCGAGGCCCATAGGATTGAGAAAGCTGCTTTTGGAATAGGTGAGTATTATGGATTGGTGACCGAATGTATGTTATCGTCACATACGATTTGCCAGTAAATGAGAGGAAAGAGGTCTATCAACTATTAAATCAAAGATTAAATAGATTGCAAAATAGCGTATTCTCTGGGGAGATGAGTAAGCAAGAAGCCAAGGAATTGGTAAATGATTTAAAGGCGCACTTAGATTGTGGAAGTTGCCTTATGTGGGTTTTGGATCGATATGTCGAGCCATTTTTGATCGGTCAACAAATAGACATGGAAGATAATTTTCTTTAGAATAGAAAGTTTTTTATATTATATCCTTTAACAACAATTTTTTTGGTATCAGACACCCTTACTTTTATTAATCGCATTCATTTCTCTTGTCGAACCCACGCGCCCGCGAGGCATTGATACTATCATCGCGTCCGTCAGGCTTAGTCCGTCCTCGAGTCGAACCCACGCGCCCGCGAGGCATTGATACCAGTTGGTGTTGGGGTCCTGGTTCTGTGCCATCAGTCGAACCCACGCGCCCGCGAGGCATTGATACCCGGTGAAGCCAGCGCTGGTTATGGCGGAGGGGAGTCGAACCCACGCGCCCGCGAGGCATTGATACAGGGTCGGTGGCATCGGCCGCTCGGAGGTTGACGGGTCGAACCCACGCGCCCGCGAGGCATTGATACAGGCCGGTAATGATGTTAAAAGGGCCGAACTTGCGTCGAACCCACGCGCCCGCGAGGCATTGATACACGTACTAAGCTGGCTTATAGTGGTCGCAATGATGTCGAACCCACGCGCCCGCGAGGCATTGATACCATTACCTCTAACATATTGTAAAGCAGTGCCAATGTCGAACCCACGCGCCCGCGAGGCATTGATACCACTCGGCGCTGCTGGAACCGCCTCCGCAGGTGGGTCGAACCCACGCGCCCGCGAGGCATTGATACAAGAACAGCGTGAGCTCGCCGTCCGCGACCGATGAGTCGAACCCACGCGCCCGCGAGGCATTGATACGGTGGAGGGAAGACCTTGCTCATGACCGCGCTGGGTCGAACCCACGCGCCCGCGAGGCATTGATACCCATCCGAACGAATACGCAATTTGCCATCCTCTATGGTCGAACCCACGCGCCCGCGAGGCATTGATACCCGCTCCGCCTCGATGATAAGGTTGCACATGCGCCTGGTCGAACCCACGCGCCCGCGAGGCATTGATACTCCTTGCCGCACCAATTCTTGTTGCGGAATCTCTGTCGAACCCACGCGCCCGCGAGGCATTGATACGCCCCGGCCTCCAGCGTCCATCGGCCCTCGCCCCGTCGAACCCACGCGCCCGCGAGGCATTGATACTATTCTTCCCCATTCTTAGCCTAGCGGCCATAATGTCGAACCCACGCGCCCGCGAGGCATTGATACTTCTCCTGGCAATTGGTCATCACTGGCAAGATGAGTCGAACCCACGCGCCCGCGAGGCATTGATACCTTGGCCACCTCCTCGTACAGGTGCCTGATCTGGGTCGAACCCACGCGCCCGCGAGGCATTGATACACGTTTCCAGCTCACTTTCAAAAGTCCTAGGTTCATGTCGAACCCACGCGCCCGCGAGGCATTGATACGGGTGACGGCCTCTCGGTGGAAAGGCTCAACAAGGTCGAACCCACGCGCCCGCGAGGCATTGATACTAGGTCTGGGTGGCGACGTTGAAGTTCGTCACCGGTCGAACCCACGCGCCCGCGAGGCATTGATACATGAGTAGCTGGACGTGGTACCGTTCTGCGTTACGTCGAACCCACGCGCCCGCGAGGCATTGATACTTGACAGTGCCGTCAACCTTGTACAGGGTCGCGTGTCGAACCCACGCGCCCGCGAGGCATTGATACCGCTTACGGTCTTCGCTCATCCTACCGATCTTAACGTCGAACCCACGCGCCCGCGAGGCATTGATACTTAGCGCTAAGCGGTTTTAATGTTATGTTAAATAGTCGAACCCACGCGCCCGCGAGGCATTGATACTTCATGTTCGGGATGTCCAACTTCACCTGGGCTGGTCGAACCCACGCGCCCGCGAGGCATTGATACAGTTTGCTCCAGGGGCATATCCGAAAATATCTCAGTCGAACCCACGCGCCCGCGAGGCATTGATACAGCTAGTGTTATTGAGAAGGGTAACGGAAGGGTTGTCGAACCCACGCGCCCGCGAGGCATTGATACTGGAGTTATTTGGCGTCATTCGGCCGAGATACAGGTCGAACCCACGCGCCCGCGAGGCATTGATACCTGGAACGTGACCGAGTACAGGAAGTTCGTCCGGGCGTCGAACCCACGCGCCCGCGAGGCATTGATACAATACTACCTGGTGAATACGAACTTTGATAATCAGTCGAACCCACGCGCCCGCGAGGCATTGATACTTCGCTATGGTCCTGCCTGGGATCGTGGCGCGGAGTCGAACCCACGCGCCCGCGAGGCATTGATACTTGATGGTAATGCTCAGGTGACACAGAACGGCAGGTCGAACCCACGCGCCCGCGAGGCATTGATACGTATTGGAAGCCCCTAAGACCGCTGGTTATCCCGGTCGAACCCACGCGCCCGCGAGGCATTGATACGAAAACTAGCACAAGAAAACACATCGATAAAAACGTCGAACCCACGCGCCCGCGAGGCATTGATACCTGGCAGCTGTTATCGGTTTTATGACCTCAGGTAAGTCGAACCCACGCGCCCGCGAGGCATTGATACATTATGATCAGATAATACAACCTTGGCAATTTGGGTCGAACCCACGCGCCCGCGAGGCATTGATACAGTATCTCAATGGGGCTTCCGTCCATAGCCAGTCGTCGAACCCACGCGCCCGCGAGGCATTGATACCTTACTGCGCTCAGGACACTAAAGCGCTATCAGTCGAACCCACGCGCCCGCGAGGCATTGATACCATGCCCGGGAGGATCGGCACGAGCACTTTGCTCGGTCGAACCCACGCGCCCGCGAGGCATTGATACGTTTTGTCGTAGTAAATGACCATCGAACTTACCCGTCGAACCCACGCGCCCGCGAGGCATTGATACTAATTTCAACGACGACCCTTGCCCTCTGGACCCAAGTCGAACCCACGCGCCCGCGAGGCATTGATACTGAACGTCATGCTGTAGACCGCCGTCACCCCTATGTCGAACCCACGCGCCCGCGAGGCATTGATACCCCGCTGGCCCATTTTACCGTAGGCGTGGTTGAGTCGAACCCACGCGCCCGCGAGGCATTGATACCCGTCATCCTGAGATCGTGTGGGCCTCTCCTGATTGGTCGAACCCACGCGCCCGCGAGGCATTGATACCTGA
Source organism: Methanomassiliicoccaceae archaeon (assembly GCA_963663855.1). Classification (GTDB taxonomy): domain Archaea; phylum Thermoplasmatota; class Thermoplasmata; order Methanomassiliicoccales; family Methanomassiliicoccaceae; genus UBA6. Next base: position 141,796 of record OY760646.1, read on the forward strand.
GGCCGAGTTCACCTCCAAGGACGTTAGAGAAGTCGAACCCACGCGCCCGCGAGGCATTGATACCGGACTCCGGCCGCGTTCATCACCTTAAATATAAAGTCGAACCCACGCGCCCGCGAGGCATTGATACCATAGCCATGTGCCGCGTACACCGCTGGGTCGCCGTCGAACCCACGCGCCCGCGAGGCATTGATACGACGGCAGTGCTTAGAGAAAGAATGCGCGTGGTGGGTCGAACCCACGCGCCCGCGAGGCATTGATACGACGGCAGTGCTTAGAGAAAGAATGCGCGTGGTGGGTCGAACCCACGCGCCCGCGAGGCATTGATACAGGTCCGCGCCACGATCCCAGGCAGGACCATAGCGTCGAACCCACGCGCCCGCGAGGCATTGATACCCATAGCCCTTATCGAACGGGAGGTTCAGCGACTCGTCGAACCCACGCGCCCGCGAGGCATTGATACCAGTGGGTAGATGTAGAGCGCGGAGACCGCGATATGTCGAACCCACGCGCCCGCGAGGCATTGATACTAGGTATCCTTGACTACGCATCTGTGGGGCATCTGTCGAACCCACGCGCCCGCGAGGCATTGATACTCATTGGCCAGCCTACGATGGTCATTCCCGCCCGTCGAACCCACGCGCCCGCGAGGCATTGATACCACAAGCTGGGATCTTCATTGTTCAATATGATTTGTCGAACCCACGCGCCCGCGAGGCATTGATACATCAATCCATTTTGCTGGACTAATTTGCATACCTGTCGAACCCACGCGCCCGCGAGGCATTGATACCGTGGAAGCGAAGGCGGGCGAGCACTCTCACGACGTCGAACCCACGCGCCCGCGAGGCATTGATACACGGCCAGCGTATGATAGAACTTCTGGACGTGATGTCGAACCCACGCGCCCGCGAGGCATTGATACGTTGTATTAAAGTGTAAAAAGTGCGGGCATGAATGTCGAACCCACGCGCCCGCGAGGCATTGATACCTCGGACATCGAGCTGGAGTGGCTAGAGGTCGAGGTCGAACCCACGCGCCCGCGAGGCATTGATACTAGTCATGCTCCAGCTCGATTTCGCCCAGGATGGGTCGAACCCACGCGCCCGCGAGGCATTGATACGACATCCGGAGCAAGGTGCCAGCGAACGCCGACACGTCGAACCCACGCGCCCGCGAGGCATTGATACTTGCTGGCTATCCCTAGGCTGGCCAACATTACAGGTCGAACCCACGCGCCCGCGAGGCATTGATACTGTCATGGAGTATTCTAGTGGCAGAGATTCTAGAGTCGAACCCACGCGCCCGCGAGGCTCGGTTGTAGTTAATAATGAATATTAATCTGAATGATTGATAAAAATTAAAAAAGGTATAAAGGGAGGCTTACGCCTCGTTCAGCCGTTCTTGCGCTTCCAGAACAGCAGGAAGCAGGCGGCGAGGACCACCGCGACCGCCAGACCGACCATCACGAATGTCGAGTTGTCGGCAGGCTTGGCGGTCTCCTCCACCGTCACCGTTCCCAGTGCGGTGGTCGCGCCAGCAGAGGCCGAGACGTTCTCGATCACCCGCTTGTAGTCGCCCTTGGTGATCGTCACCGTGTAGGTTCCGGACGGCACATCGGCGATCACGAAGTGGCCGTCCTCGTCCGTCGTGGCGGTCATGCCGTTGCTCAGAGTGACCGTCGCGTTCGCCAGCGGCTCTCCGTTCTCGTCCAGCGCGATGCCGGAGATCGTTCCCTTGTTGTCCAGGGTCTTGAACGTCCAGCTCGCCTCCACGGCGTTCCCGGCGATGTCCTTCCCGCTGACGGTCACGGCGTACGTTATACCATAGGCCAGCGCGGCGGACGGCGTGAACGTAGCGGTGTTGCCGTTCCAGGCCACGGTCCCGGAGACGCCGCTGATGGAAACGGTGGTAGCAGCATGGTCCATGGCCTCGCTGAACGAGACCGTGACGGTCGAGCTCAGGGCGAGGTCATCACCCATCGGGCCCTTGTCCACGATGGTCGGGGCCACGGTGTCCACGGTGAACGTCGCCGAGACCGTGTTCCAGCTGCCGGCGAGGTCCTCGGCCTTCAGCGCGAAGGTGTGCACGCCCTCAGCAAGGTCGGAGAGATCGTAGGTGATGTTCAGGTCCACCTTGGTCCATGCGCTGCCATCCACGCTCACCCAGTAGGCCCCGATGCCCGAGACCGATTCACCGGTCCAGGAAGCGGTCAACGCATCACTGGTCGAGTACGAGCCATCGACCGGAGCGGTGATGTCCAGCTCCGGCAGCGTGGTCTGCACGTTGAAGGTCTGAGAGTCGTCGGTGTAGTTGCCGATGCCGTCGAAGGCGCGGACCACCACCGAATGCGGCCCCTCAGATAGTCCTTCCAGTACGTAGCTGTCGTCGGTGGTGTTCATCCACGCGCCGCCGTCCAGAGCGAGCCAGTAGTACGGCTGCAGCTCGATGTTGTCACTGGCGGTCCACGCCACCTCGACCGAGGTGGTGTTGTGCCATGATCCGGTGCCCGGAGCGGTGATGTTCACCGTCGGTGCCGTAGAGTCGCGCACCATCACCAGGACAATGGTAACGGAGTTACCGGCCGAGTCGTTGGCGGTGAGGTACAGCAGGTTCGTTCCCTCGTCCAGACCGAGCGGGATGTTGTTCTCATAGTAGGTCCCGTTCTGCTCTGGGATGTCGATCCCCATATCCCCTATGAGCTCGCCGTTCCGGTAGAACGTGAAGTTGCCGTCCGTCATGGGCACGTTGTCCCGGACGAACACGGTCACGAGGACGCTGCTCTTGTTGGTGTAGTACGGTGTTGACGGATCGGTGGTGATCACTGGCCCGAAGCTGATGGTGAAGTTGACCGAGCTCGACGCCTCCTTGCCGTCCACGTCGAAGGCCTTCACGGTGACGAGGTGCGCTCCCTCCTCCAGGTCCTCGAAGGCCCAGGTGGTCTCGAGGGAGGCGTTGATCCAGCCCTCGCCATCGATGTCGATGGAGTAGTTGGCGATCTCGCTGCTCTCATCGCCGGCCTCCCAGGTCACCGTCACGTCGCCGGTGTTGAGGTAGGAGTTGTTGCTGGGTGCGGTGATCTCAACGCTTGGCATTGGCTCCAGCGGTACGAAGTTGATCACCATGGGGTAATCGTCCTGTACATCGTTGTCGTCCAGGACGTACGGCAGGTCCACCACGCCGTCCTCGTTGTCGTCCGGCAACTGCCAGTCGGCCCAGTAGTTACCGACGCCCTCGAGGCTCCATGCGCCCTCGCCACCATCGTAGGCCTGGACGTGGTCGCCGTTGCGCTCATCATCAGCGCCGTTGTTCTGGATGAGCAGGTTCTCGTAGAACAGGTTGCCGTCCCCGCTCTCGGCGTATATTCCATAACCCTGACTGCCGGTGACGTTGTTGCCCCGGATGGTGCTGTCGAGCGAGCCGTCGGCGCATATTCCCATATCCTCACTGCCGACGACCTTATTGCTCGTCACCACGGCGTCGTTGTTTCTGTACAGGCAGATGCCAACGTCGCAGCCGTCCACGGCATTGTTCTCCACCACGTCGCCGGAGGATCTGTACAAATAGATTCCGAACTGGCAACCGGTTATGGTGTTGTTCCCCAGCGCGCAGTCCGAGGCCCCGTAGAACTGGTTCATCCCCCGGTACAGGTCACTGAGGACGTTGTGCTCTATCGTCACATTGGTGGAAAACATCACATATGTTCCGACGGAGGACTCAGCGTTGAGGGCCCCGGAGATGGTGTTGTAGGCCACCGCGATGTCCCTGGAGTTTGTGACCCCCACCGCGTAAATGCCAATGCCCGTTAGGTGGTTGCCGACGATCGTGCAATTGTGGGAGAAGAGAACGACCACCCCTATGGCACTGTCACTTACTGAGATTCCCTCGATGTCGATGTAGGATGACGCGAGGATCTCCACCCCTCCACTTACAGTGGTGTCGTAGACCTTCGCGTTGGTCACGTTCATGAAGATGTTCTCACCCGCGGTCTCTGAGACCGTAGCGCCCAGCAGGTCCTGGTTGCGGTAGACCATGACAGGGTCCCCGTTCACGGTGTTGCCCTCGATGACGTACGAGTCGATGGTCTCCTGGATGCCCTCTTCCTCCCCTGGCGAGACCACTACACTGCAGCCATGCAGCTCGTTGTCGACGATGATGGTGCCGGCCTCATAGGAGATGATGCCCCCGAAGCCGTAAGTGCCGTGTCCGGTGTCTGTTATGGTGTTGTTCTCCAAGCGCACATCGGTCGCGTCCTCATCGATGATGATACCGGTGCAGTTGCCCGTGATAGTATTGTTGGCGAACACGTTATCCGGGGCCTCGACCTCGATGGAGTTTCGCGTGGAGTCTAACACAGTGTTGTTGGCCACCAGGTTCTCCTGGCCACCAGTGCTGAGGGAGATGCCAGTGCTCATCTTGGATACGTGGTTCCCGAAGATCAGATTATCCATGCTGTCTTCCGCTTTGATGCCAAAGTCCCCCTGGACTATGGTGTTGTTGATCACCGCGCAGTCCGTGCACTCGTCGAGCCCGATGCCGTTCGAGTCATCATCTCCCTCGATGGTGTTGTTCCGGAGCACCATGTTGGAGCACTGCATCAGCGATATGCCGGTGTTGAAGCCGGTGATGTGGCAGTTCTCCACGATCACGTATGAGGTCACGTAGCGGAGATAGATGGCGTTGTTCTCGATACCGCCCCCGATGTTCCAGCCGGAGATGACATAGGGGTCATCTGACGTTCCGCTTCCGGGCCAATGATATGAGCGGGCCGTTTGTTCCAGGTCCTCGTTCCCATCGATGTTTATCGGGGGATCGCCTTTGGCGCTCCCGGGGGGCACCATCAGCACGGTGAACATGCTCAGCAACATCATTGTGACCAATGCACAGGCGGCTAGTTTGTATCTCATGGAGATCATTCCCTGAGCGGTCAGAGGAAAGCGCCCTCTGACGCTCGTGCGCTTTCATCACCAGGTACACCTATATAATCCAAATAATATCATTATTAATAATTGATAATCACGTCGAACACTGGCTCGAGCGCTCGACCCGTTTTGTCAGGAATAGAATATGAAAATAGAGGGAAAGGGGAGGCTTGCGCCTCGTTCAGCCGCTCTTCCGCTTCCACATCATAACAAAAAAGGAACCGATCACAACGGCCACAGCAGCACCGGCCAGTACAAGAAGGGTCGTATCGGCCATCCCCGTGGTCCCCTGGACGCGTACCAGGCCGATCTGGGTGATGTTACCGGCCGTGGTGGAGACGCCCTCCATGACCATGGTGTAGCTGTCCTTGATTATAGTGACAGTGTACGTTCCGGACGGCACATCGTCGAACCTGAAGAAGCCGGTCGGGTCGGTCGTGGTGGTCATGCCGTTGCTAAGCGTGACCGTGGCGTCCTCCAGCGGCTGTCCGCTGGGGTCCAGGGCGATGCCGGAGATGCTTCCCTTGTTCTCCAACGTGGTGAACGTCCAGCTCTCCTCCACGACGTTCCCGGCGAGGTCCTTCCCGCTCAACATGACGGTGTACACGGTCGCGTAGGACAGCGCGGACGACGGCGTCAGGGCGGTATGGTTCCCGCTCCAGGAGATGGTCCCGGTGACCCCGATGATGGACACGGTGGTCGAATCCTTGTCCATGGCCTCGCTGAACATCACCCCTATGGCCGCGTCCAGAGCGACGTCATTGCCTATCGGTCCCTTGTCCACTATGGTGGGCGCGATCGTATCGATCACGAACGACGTTCCAGCCTGGTTCCAGTTGCCATCGCGGTCCTGAGCCCTGACACCGAGGATGTGAGCACCATCGGTCATCGCTGGGATCTCGTAAGTGGTGTTGAGCTCGACGCTGATCCACGCGCCGCCGTCCACGCTGACCCAGTAGCTCACGATCCCTGAGACCGATCCGCCGCTCCATGAGGCCGTGAGCGAGCTGCTGTTCTGGTACGAGCCTCTGCTGGGCGTGATGATGTCGACGCTCACCACCGGCACGTCGGGAGAGAAGTCGACCATCATTGGGAAGCTGTCCTGGACTCCCTCCCCGTCCAGCACGTACGGTAGGTCTACGACACCGTCCTCGTCCTCGTCCGGCGACTGCCAATCGGCCCAGTAGTTGCCCACGCCCCCATAGTCCCATCCGTCCGCGGAGTCGTCGAACGCCTGCACATGGTCGGAGTCATGATCGAAGGTGGCGCCGTTGTTCCCGCTGAGGCGGTTCTCGTAGAACAGGTTGCTGCCGTCGCTATCGTTAACGTATATGCCGTAGCTCCGGGAGCCGGTGACATGGTTGCCTTGGATGGTGTTGCTGCCCGAGTGATAGATATCCATGCCGTAGCCAACGGAATCGGCTACCCTGTTGTTGGTCAGCGCGTTCTCTGAACTGTACTCCAGGCCGATGCCATCATCGCAACCATCAACGGTATTGTTGTCCACCGTGACGTTCGAGGTCTCATAGAGGCGTATGCCGGCATCACAATCGGAGATGGTATTGTTCCTGATGGCGCAGTCCGATGTCCCGTATTCCTGGTCCGCCCCTGTGTTCAGTGTGCTGAACCTGTTGTTCTCTACCGTTACGTTGTCAGATGCCGCTACATAGGATCCGTAGGAAATGTCGTCGGGAGCTCCGGTGACGTTGTTGTCGGCCACCACGATGTTCGAGCTCATGGCGACCATCGCCCCATACCAGGCGATCCCCATGAAACGGTTGCCGGAGATCGAGCAGTTGTCGCAGAGCAATAAGGCCGCCCCGAACGTGTTGCCCGAGACTTGTATGGACTCGACATCGATGTGGGACGACCCGATGAGCAGGACCCCGCCGGCCACGGTCGAACCGTATACATGGGCGTTGGTAACGTTCATCGCGATGATCTCACCGGCCGTGCTAAGGAACGAACCTCCCTGGAGGTCCTGGTTGCGGTAGAAAACGACAGGATCACCGTTCACGGTGTTGCCCTCGATGACGTACGAGTCGATGGTCTCCTGGATGTCCTCATCCAGCATCGGTAAGATCAACACGGAGTTCTCTTCCAGCACGTTGCCGATGATGCGGGCCCCGGTCGATAGCACCACGATCCCATGACCACTGTCAGGGCTGTCCCCGGTGTAGGTTATGGTGTTGTTCTCCACCACGCAGTCGTCAGCGGTCATTTCCAGGTAGATGCCGTTGATATCTCCGGTAATCGTGTTGTTGGTGAACAGGTTGCGGGGGCCATCCACATATATGGAGCTCGATCTGATATCGAGCATGGTGTTGTTGGCCACCACATTGCTCTCGCAGCTCACGCCTATAGCTATGCCATCATCCGTCCCGGATATGCGGTTGCCGAAGACCACATCATCATGGGCGCCAGATGAAAGACGTATTCCGCAGCTCCCGTTGGAGATGGTGTTGTTGACGACCGAGATGTCCCTGCACTTATCGATCGATATGACATCGCTGCCCTCCAGCCCCGTCACGGTGTTGTTGCGCAGAACGATGTTGGTGCACTCCGACAAATGGATGCCGGTTACAAAGCCCGAGATGGTGCAGTCCTTGATGGTCAGAAATAGGCTCACCTCCTCCAGGCTGATGGCAAAGGGGTCGTTGTTCCCCCCGATGTTCAGTCCCGAGATGACATAGGGGTCATCCGACGTCCCGCTCCCCGGCCAGTTGTAAACGTGGGCCTGTCCTTCCAGGTCCTCATCTCCCCTGATGGCGATCTGGGGACCGCTGTCGGCGCTCCCGTTCGGTACCATCAGCACGGTGAACATGCTCAGCAACATCATCGTGACCAGTGTAAGGGCGGCAAGCTTGTATCTCATAGGGACCAATCCATGAGCGTCGCTGAAAGGCGAGGGTGCGCTCCCATGACGCTCGTGCGCTGTCACCACCCGGTCCAGCTATATAATCCGAATAATATCATTATTAATAATTGATAATCATGGAGGACACTGGCTCGCCGGCGGAAAACCTCATCAGGGTCGATTAGGAATACAAGGAAAAGGGAGGCTTGCGCCTCGTTCAGCCCTTCTTCCGCCAGAACGCCAGGAAGCCGGTGACCAGCACCGCGGTCACGGCTGCACCGGCCAGGGCAAGAAGGGTCACATCGGTCATCTGAGCGGTCCCCTGGACGATCACCGTGCCGATCTCGGTGCTGCTTCCGGCCGTGGTGGAGACATTCTCGACGACCTTCGTGTAATCGCCCTTGACGATGGTCACGGTGTACGTCCCGGAGGTGACACCGTCGAACCTGAAGAAACCCGTTCCGTTGGTCATCATTGTCATGCCGTTGCTCAGGGTTACGGTAGCGTCCGCTAGAGGACTCCCGCTGGGGTCCAGGGCGATGCCGGAGATGCTTCCCTTGTTCTCCAACGTGGTGAACGTCCAGCTCTCCTCCACGACGTTCCCGGCGAGGTCCTTGCCGCTCACCGTGACGGTGTAGCTGGTCCCATAGGCCAGCGAGGAGGGGGGCGTCAAGATAACGGTCTTTCCATCCCAGAAGGTGATCCCGGCGATATTTGAGATAGAGATGGTGGTTGCGTCCTCGTCCATATCCTCACTGAACATGGCCCCGATCCTCGCGTAGACATCCGCTCTATTGCCCATCGGCCCCTTGGTCACGATGGTCGGTGCGATGGTGTCGACCGTGAACGTTGAGCTGACCTGGTTCCAGCTGCCGGAACGGTCCAGGGCCCGGACCTCGAAGATGTGTTCGCCGTCCGCCAGCGAACCGATATCGTATGTGGTGTTGAGCCCGACCCCGGTCCACGGACCGCTATCGACGCTGATCCAGTAGTTCGATATGCCTGGATCGGAGCTGCCGCTCCACGATGCTGCAAGCGAGCCACTGGTCAGGTCCGAACCATTGCCGGGCCAGATGATGTTGATGTTCACCGTGGGCTCGGCCGGAGCGAGGTCGACGACCATGGGGTAGCTGTCCTGCGTTCCCGCATCGTCCAGAACATACGGCGAATCGACGATGCCGTCCCCGTTCTCATCCGGTGACCGCCAATCGGCCCAATAGTTGCCAGTGCCCTCGAAGCTCCACCTGTCCGTGGAGTTGTCGTAGGCCTGTACATGTCCTGCGTCGTGATCGAACGTGGCGCCGTTGTTGCCGCTGATGTAGTTCTCGTAGAACACATTGCCGCCTTCGCTGTACAAGACGTAGATGCCGTAGTCAAGGCACCCGCTGATCACGTTGCGGACCACGGTGTTGTTGTTCGTATGGTCGACCAGGATGCCATACTGATCGGTATCGAACACCTTATTCTCTTTCAGCACGTTGCTATAAGATCCCCATTCGACCGTCATGCCATTCATGGTGCGGCTGATGATGTTTTTCTCTATCACTGCATTGGATGATTCACGCATGGTGATCCCGAAATTACCCTCCTCAATAGTGTTGTTCCTGACGATGACACCCCATTGTACCAGATACAAATCCACAGCCCAGGACAGATCGCGGAACTGATTGTTCTCGATGGTGGTGTTGGATGACCAACATATTTCCGTACCAAGGGAGTTTCCTGACCATCCGACAAAGCTGTTGTTGGACAACAGGATATCCGAGCAACCGATCACCTCCGCTCCGCACCTGCTATTGTTGATGAACTCGCTGTTAATGATCGAGCAGTTGTTGGAGTAATAAATGGAGGCTGCGGCAAAGACGTTGTTTATGGACACGTCCTCGAACGTTATGAAGGAGGACCCTATGACCACGACCTCCCCGCTGATGCTCACGGATCGGACGTTCGCGTTCGTGACGTTCATCAATATGTGCTCACCCCCGTCCATGGGCAACGATGCTCCTAGCATGTCCTGGTTCCTGAAAAAATGGACCGGTCTTCCGTTCACGGTGTTGGAATCGATGGTGAAGCTGTCGATGCTCTGCCTGGTGTTCTTTTCGGGGACCGTGGAGAAACGGATGTAGCAGCCCTGGAGGTCATTCCCCACCAGGCGGACGTCGGTGGAATCGACCCATATACCCCCCCTGAAGGAATGTTGGCCGGTACACGTGATATAGTTGTTTTCCACCCTGGTGTTCGTTCCCATGCCGTACACATAAATGCCTGTGAAACTGCCGGCGAGGGTATTGTTTGCGATCACGTCCTCATGACCATAGTCCTCAATGGCGATTTCATTGGAATCGAGGATGGTGTTGGAAGCTACCATGTTCCGATGGCAACTCTGATCCAGGCTGAAGACGAAATGAGGTCCGTGGATGTTGTTACCTACGATCAGGTTATCGTCGCTGGAGGATGACAGCTCGATACCACCTGTCCACTCCGGGAACGTGTTGTTGATCACTGTGTTGTTCACGCTCCCGACCATCGAGACGCTCAGATCATTGCTCACAACGGTGCTGTTCCGGATGGTCACATTGGAGCAGTCCAGCAGAGTGATGCCGTAGTAGGATCCAGTTAGGGAGCAGTTCTCTATCACCAGGTGAAGGTCTATGCCGGTCAGCTCCACGGCCGAGGCACTGTACTCTTCGCCAATGCTGACGCCCGATATGATGATGGGATCGTCCGACGTCCCATTGCCCGGCCAATGTTCACTGGCGGCCCAGCTCTTCAGGTCCTCGTTGCTACCGAACCCGATGCTATAATAGGTGGCAGCGGCACCAGCTGGCAGGATCAGCACGGTGACCACGCTCAGGAGCATGGCCATGACCAAAGTACATGCGGCAAGCTTGCTTTTCATAAGGGCCCATCCCTCCGTTACAGTAAGAACGTGCGAACGCACGTCCTGATGCGCTTCTCAACACCTGCTGCAGCTATTTAATCTGAATAATATCATTATTAATAATCGATAATCACACCGTGCACTGGTCCGCTTGACGAAGGGTGGTGAGCAAGCCGCCTCTTGCCTCGACGCTTCTCATCAGATAAAGAGTTCGACCACCCTCTGCTAAAAAATGTGGTCACTGTCCATCGCGGCACAGCCGCCCTTACGCTTTCCACATCCATCCAGCTGGGTCCAACCGCCAGAGATCAACCGAACCTCAGCGCCTCGGAGCGGTCCACGTGGGCATCGATGAGCACGACCTCCTCGTCCCTGAGGCCCTGAGCGAGCGCGTCCTCCAGCTCCGCGGCGGTCCCGGCGACGTAGCTCCTGATGCCCATGGAGCGAGCGAGATGCTCGTAGTCGGGGTTCTGGAACTCCACGCCGATGGAGCGGCCGAACCCCGCTTCCTGCTTCGCCCTGATCAGACGGTACTCGTGATCGTTCCACACCACCGTGACGAACGGCACGTCGTGCTCCTTCGCCGTCATCAGATCCATGCCGGTCATGGCGAAGCTGCCGTCGCCGACCGAGGCCACGACCTTTCTGTCAGGGAAGGTCAGCTTGGCGGCAATGGCCCAGGGGACGCCCACGCCCATCGGTATCAGGCCGTTGCTCATGAGCAGCGTGTTCTCCTTGTAAACAGGATAGCGCTGTGCCATCCAGATGAGGTGCGCTCCGACGTCGGAGACCGCTATATCATCTCGGCCCAGTGCGTTCCTGATGGCGCGGACGATGGCCTGCGGTTTTATGCCCTCCGCCTCGTCCGGCACCGTGTCGATCATGCCCACGAGCTGGGCCTTGAGGTCCGTGGTCCAGGCGGGCCCCTTGGCCCCCGGGCCGGTGAGGGCGTTCAATGATGCGGCCAGATCACCGACCGCCTCCACCTCAGGGGCGTGGCCGGGCACGCGGTCGCACGCCGCTGCGCCTACGTAAGCGACCTTCTTCACCGCTCCGATGTTCCAGTACTGCGGCTCGAACTCCATCATGTCGAAGCCCACCAGTACGACGGCGTCGGCCTGCTCGAACGCCGCCCTCATGAGGTCCGCCTTACGCAGCCCGACCGTTCCGACGCTCAGGGGATGATCGAAAGGGACCACTCCAGCACCCAGCCAGGTCGTGGCCACCGGCACGCCCCAGGACTCGGCGAAGCGGATGAGCACGTCACCGCACCGTCCGCGCACCACCCCCGCCCCGGCCAGGACTATAGGGCGTTGGGCCGTCGCCAGGAGGTAGCGGACCATCGTCATCTCCTGTTCCCCTGCCGACAGAACGTCCCGGGGGACCGTCAATAGGGGAGCGCCATCGGCCTCGCGCCCCATCACGTCCTGAGGAAGCTCGAGGAACACCGGCCCCGGGCGCTCCTCGGCCGCGAGCGAGAACGCCCTTCGGGTCATGGCCGGCACGTCCACACCGGAGCGCAGGGACATGCATCCCTTGGTCACCGTCTGGAACAGGGTCATGAGGTCCAGGTACTGCTTTCGCGGACCTCTTTGACACTCCGCCGGCAGCTGCCCGCTCATGGCCACCATCGGACAGTACCCGAGGAACGCCTCCGACACCCCGATGACCATGTTGGCCGCGCCCGGTCCGAGCGTGGTGAGGCACGCCCCCGGGCGGCCGGTCAGCCGTCCGACCATGCCTGCCATGTACGCCGCGCTGCTCTCCTGGCGCGTGACGACGAAGCGAATGCCGGAGCCGATGAGGGAGTCCATGAGGTCCAAGTTCTCTTCCCCCGGTATTCCGAAGATGCGGTCCACGCCCTCGCTCTTCAGGCACTTGACAAGCAGGTCCGAGCTCTTCACGCCATCACCCGAACGTGGCAGCCCTTTCCTTGTATATGGAGTCTGCCGCCCGGCGAAGCGCCTGGTGCACATCGCCGCTGTCCTCGATCGGTATGATGCCGCTCTCGCGCAGCATCTCCACCGCCGGCCCGCCGTACTTGGTGGAGATCACCGCGTCCATGCCCTTGAGCTTCTCCGCGGTGCTCTCGATCTTGGTGCGATGTCCCGGACCGAAGAGCGGTATCTCCATCTCCTCGTGCACGTCCACGCTGCCGGCGTCCTCGATGCGGCCCGCCTCCACGGTGTAGATGCGGAACACCTCGGCGTGGCCGAAGTGCTGGTCGACGCTCGTACCGTCAGATGTAGCGACCGCGATGCGGTACTTCGTGGCGCCTTCCAGCTCCAGCGGCACGCCCACCTCTTCCTTGTCCCGCGACGCGCACGTGAAGTGCGCGAACTCCGCCGAGCGGTCCTCGCCCAGGAGGCCTATGGCGTCGGCACGGCACTGGCGGCAGTGCCGCATCTGTCTGATATCCACTTCGCACAGGTCCTGCAGCTCCTTGCGCTGCTTCGCTGTCGGCGCGCTGAGGTTCTCGAACCTGGTGCCCGGCACCGGTATGAGAGGAAGGATGTTTATGATGTACGCGCCGAGCTCCTTCGCCCGCTTCGCCACCGCCGGCAGGTGGTCGGCGTTGATGCCGGGGATCAGGACACAGTTCACCTTGACCAGCATCCCCGCCTCCGCGGCGAGCCGAATGCCCTCCTGCTGGTTCTTCAGCAGTATGCTCGCCGCTTCCCGTCCACGGTAGTTCTTACCGTCATAGTGGACGAAGTCGTAGACCTTCTCGCCGACCGCTGGATCGATGGCGTTCATGGTGACGGTGATGAACTTTACTCCCAGGGCCTTGAGCCGATCGACGCTCTGCGGGAGGTTCAGACCATTGGTGCTGAGGCACAGCGTCATGTCCGGGAACTCCTTGCCGACGAGCTCCAGCGTGCGGAACGTCTCCTCGTTGGCCAGCGGGTCCCCGGGACCGGCGATGCCGATGACCGACAGGTACGGCACCTTGGTCCGCACGTAGCGTATCTTCTCCACCGCCTGCTCCGGCGTGAGGATCTCTGATGTAACACCAGGCCTCGACTCATTGGTGCAGTCGTACTTGCGGTTGCAGAAGTTGCACTGGATGTTACACTTCGGTGCGACGGGAAGATGCATGCGGGCGAACTTCCGGTGCGCGCACTCGTTGTAACAGGGATGGGTTTCCAGCATAGCCTTCAGGTCCGGTCTGTCCTCGATGCTCATCTCAGCTCGACCATTAGATGGAGCTATTCGATTATAATCGCTCCCCCTGACCTGCGCGGGTTTTATGGTCGATGAGCGACCGTGCGGAACGGTCTTACGTCCCGGTGCGCTATCGGTGAGGTGTGAACCGACTGGTCGTCCTGCTGCGGGGGGTGATGCCCTCCGGCAAGAACCGCGTGCCCATGGCCCGCCTGCGGGAAGTGCTGGCGGACATGGGTCTGAAGAACGTCCGCACCTACATCCAGAGCGGCAACGCCGTGGTGGACACCGGCCTGTCGCCCACGGAGCTGGCCGCGCGGGTGAGGTCTATCATCAGGGAAGAGATCGGGCCGGACCTGACCATCATCGTGCGCGACTACGCGCAGATCGGACAGATGCTGGACGGCATACCGTTCGGTAATGATCACGACCCCTCCCGGGTGTTCGTCGCCCTTTTGGAGAGCGAACCCTCAGAGGAGAAGGTGGAGCAGCTGGCAGAGCGCGATCTGGGCGAGGAGAAGGTCATCATCTCCGGCAGCACCGCTTACATGTACATCCTCGGGACGTACGGGAAGGGGGTGCTCAGCAACAACAGCATCGAGAAGATGCTGGGGGTGCGCGCCACCACCCGCAACCTCAACACGCTGCGAAAGCTGATGGACATGAGCTCCCCGGACCGCTGAGCATGGGGGGAGACCATCACAGGGCCAGTGACAGGAAAAGGATGGAATACAGCGTCACGGACAGGGCAGGGATGGTCCGGACCGACCATCGGTAGATCGTCTGGACGCGCTCCATGTCCTTGACCTCGGCATGCTTCAGGTCAACTATGCCGGACACCAGGACCATCACCAGCGTGGCGTAGGTAATGATCATGAACGTATCGAGGAAGGTGGCATAGGCCACCGCCGGTATCGCATCGGCCACCCGCCAGTGGATGAGCACCGCGGCGAGGAACAGCGAGGCGTTGAGGCCCAGCCGCGACGAAATCTTGATCATCAGCGAGGACAGGGCCACGACGATGATCAGTGCGATGGGCAGGAAGAACTTCAGGACCGTGGAGGTCGAGTCCCTCTCGATCGAGTATTCGAACACCGCCCTGGAATAGGGGGACTCGTTGGCAAGGTAGGCCTTGTTCGTCACCGAGGCGCTGCTGCCGGTGAACGACCATCCTGGCATATGCTCATCAGGATCTATGCCTGATTGATCGGCATCGACGACCAAGGTCATCTCGCTCTCGTTCCTGAGCTTCGGCTCGAGGCTCACGGCTATGACATGCCTGTCGAACGGAAAGCGCCGGAGGTCAGGCTCGACCGTCACCAAGGCCGACACCCGGTACTCCTTATCGCCGTCGCCGTCATGCATGGTCACGACCGATGTCGCCTGACCGTTCATGATCTCCAGGTCGTCGATGGAGACGTTCGCCTCAGACCTGATGCTAAGATAGAAGGTCACCTGGACCTCCCCGTTCTCCACATCGAAGTCATGTATGTCCAGGACGTAGACCCCAACGTACGTGGCGGTCGGAGCAGAGGGTACGGTGGCCCCGTCCGCGGCCAGGCCGCCGGTGGTCGAAGCGAACAGCGAAAGAAGGAGCGCTATCAGGAGTAGAACGCTCGAACCTAGTGACATGCGTCGGCGACCGGCGTTCGTTCCCGGACCAGACCTGTTCAAGGAGTAGCTTTCTGTGATCTTCCCCATCCCCGGCTGGTAGTTAATATTTATTTCTCATTGATTATGACTTTGACGCCAAAGCTCGATTTGAGGACCGAGCCGCGGTGCTTAAGCCGCCCTATGGCAGAACGTTTAAGCGGTCATGCATCTGTGGAGAGGAGCATGCAGGAGGACCCCCAGATCCGCAAGATGTTCGAGATCATGAACCGGCATGTGCCCTCGAAGCGCACCTCCCTCGCGGAGCTGCTGCGCCTGAAGGACGCGGGGTACCAGGGCAAGGACGGGGTCAGCTACCACATCAAGCGGGCCGAGCTCGAACTCCTGGCTGGCATGCTGGACGAGTCGGAGAGGAGCAAGTTAAAGCTCCCCATAATCATCATGACCGACACCGGCTACGGGTCCGGGGGAGCGTGGAAGGTCATGGGCCGGGTGGAGGTTAAGGTCGTATCCACAATCGTCGGTCGAGATCCAGAGTTCCCGGACCAGATGCGGCTGTTCAATCCGCACGTAGGAAAGCTGCGCTCCGTCCTGCCCACGGCCACCACCACGTTGTTCTCTCCCTGAACGGCACTTGCGGAGGACCGTCGGAAAGACTTATACCGCACGAGAACGTGGGTTGAACCATGGCGCGCACCGGCATCTCCGACCTGCCGCTGCACAGCGGCACCACCCCGCGGTGGCTGTTCAACCGCATGGTGAAGCTGGCCGGAGCGATCTCCGATGTAATGCTGCTGGAGTGCGGCAGCGAGGAGTACCTGCGGCGGCTCGCGGACCCCTTCTGGTTCCAAGCGTTCTCGTGCGTCCTGGGCTTCGACTGGCATTCGTCGGGCACCACGACGGTGACGTGCGGTGCGCTGAAAAAGGCGTTACAGGACCGCAAGGACCTGGTGCTGGTGGGCGGCAAGGGCAAGGTCTCGCTGCGCACGCCGGAGGAGATCGCCTTCCACGCCGACCTCAACGACCTATCTGAGGAGCACCAGGAGCGCCTGGTGTACGTGTCGAGGTTGTGCGCCAAGGTCGACAACGCCGCCATACAGGACGGGCACAAGTTGTACCACCACGCTTTGCTGTTCGACGAGCACGGCAACTGGACGGTGGTGCAGCAGGGCATGTCCGACCGCTCCGGTTACGCTCGACGGTACCAGTGGTCGTCCTGCGACCTGCAGGGCTTCGTGGAGGAGCCACATACTGGCATTCTAGGCAGCAGGGTGGACGAGACGCTGGACATGACCGCGCCGATCTCCCAGGAGTCGCGCAAGGTGGCGGTGGACCTCGTGAATGACGGCGTGGGGAAGCTGGAGAAGGACATCCTGCGGGTGACGAAGGGGCAGACCACCCTGGACGAGTGGTGCGGGATGAAGCCGCTCAAGCTGGACATGCCAAGGACGGTCAATTGGAGGGCGCTGAAGAGGGCCTATGAGTTCCAGCCCACCGACTATGAGGAACTGTTAGCGATACGTGGCGTCGGACCGTCGGCAGTGCGCGCGCTTGCGTTGACAGGAGAACTGATCTACGGGGCAGGCCCCAGCTGGAGCGACCCGGTGAAGTACTCCTTCGCCGTGGGCGGGAAGGACGGTGTCCCGTTCCCCGTCGACCGCCGCGCCATGGACCAGACCATCGCCTTCCTCAAGCAGGGGGTGGACGAGGCCAAGCTCAAGAAGAGGGAGAAGCTGGAGGCGGTGCAGCGCCTGCGCGCCCTCGTCCCTGAGGACGTCGAGGTCTAGAAACATTCTTGATTAGGCGCACCTTCACCATCGGTGATGGCGAAGAGCAAGAAGGTGGACGACGTGAGGGGAGAGCTACTCTACACCGAGGGCATCCCCAAGAAGCTGCAGCCGCGCAAGGTGCTGGCAGGGAAGAGGTGGGGGTACTGGGAGACCATGGGGCGCATACTGGAGATCGGCTTCTTCGCCTTCGTCCTGGCGCTCGTGCTCTCGACCGACCTCTCGGTCACGTCCAACCAGGTCAACCTGTTCATGTCCATCGTGGCGCTGGTGCTGCTGGTCTACGTGGTCGAGATCCTGAGCCCCCGCGGGCGCCGGCTGAGCACTCCCATCAGGATCTACTCCAAGGGCGTGGCCGTGCACACGTCCATGCTAGAGGAGTTCCGCGGCTTCCCGAGCTTCATCCCCCGGGAGACGATCGCCCACATGGTCGTTACACGTCTGCACGTCAACCACGAGGGGAAGGACATCCTCATGCCGACGACGCTGAAGCTCGCCCTCACCAACGGTAAGGTCCTGGACCTGGGGCGGAGGAACTACAACGAGCTCTACAACATGATCAAGGTCCTCTCCGAGAAGCTGAGCATCCCGGAGAAGTGACCCTTTCCTTTTACATTCCTTCTGTCGTCAAGCCGCAAGAAAGCATATCTGCCCGGACGTTAGATATCGCTGCGTTCGCATGATGCTCCTCGAGGACCACGGCAAGGCGATCTTCCACGGCCACGGGATCGACGTTCCCGATGGCCGCGTGCTCCGCTCGGTGGACGCGCTTCGTGACGTCACGTTCCCAGCTGTGCTCAAGGCCCTGGTGCCGGTGGGCGGCCGCGGCAAGGCGGGCGGCGTGGTGAAGGTCACGAGCGCGGAGGAGGCGGCGCGGGAGGGAGCACGCATCCTCGAGCTGCGCATCTCCGGTCACCGTCCCCGAGGCCTGCTGGTGGAGGAGGTGCTGCCGATCCGGCGGGAGATCTACCTCAGCATCGCCATCGACCGCTCGCTCGGTCTTCCCGTTCTCCTGGCCGGCAGCCTGGGAGGAGTTGATATAGAATCCATGCCGCCGGGTGCCATCGACCGCTGGACGGTACATCCTTTCCTCGGCGTGCAAGAACACATCGTGCGGGACGCCGCCCGCTCCCTGTCCCTTGAGCAGGAGGAGCTGGGACGCCTCCTACGCTCGCTGTGGACGGTGTTCGTGGACATGGACTGCGAGCTGGTGGAGGTGAACCCACTAGTACTCACTACCGGCGGCCGTCTGGTGGCGGCCGACTCCAAGGTGGTGGTGAACGATGACTCGCTGTTCCGTCACTCCGACCTTGCGGACGAGGTACCGGACGTGGACCAGCTGGAGGCCGAGGCGCGCAGGGACCGCATGCACTTCGTGCGATTGGACGGCGAGATAGGTGTCATCGCCAACGGGGCCGGGCTCACCATGGCCACCATGGACGAGGTGGTGGCGCAGGGCGGCACCGTGGGCGGCTTCCTGGACCTGGGGGGCACGGACGATCCCGGCAAGGTGAGGAGGGCGTTCGAGCTCATGGCCCGCTCCGGCGTGGGCGCGGTGGTGGTGAACATCTTCGGCGGCATCACGCGGTGCGATACCGTGGCGCAGGGCGTGCTCGATGCACTGTCGTCCATGCCCTCGCCCCCGGTGACGGTCGCCCGCATACGCGGGGTGAACGAGCAGGCCGCCCGGGACATGCTGCAGGTCCGAGGTATCAGAGCCCACCTGGACCTGGCCACGGCGGTCCGGGACGCGGTGTCCCCGGAGGCGAGATGATCGACCGCCACAGCAGGGTCATCGTCCAGGGCATCACCGGTCACCAGGGACGGTTCCATGCGCACGCCATGCGGGAGTTCGGGACCAACGTGGTCGCCGGCGTCACGCCTGGCAGAAGCGGTGAGGAAGTGGACGGCGTCCCGGTGTTCAGCTCCATGGGCGAGGCGGTGAGGGAGCACGGCTGCGATGCGTCCGTCCTGTTCGTCCCTGCCCCGGCGGTCAAGGACAGCGCGCTGGAGGCGCTGGAGGCGGGCGTGCCGCTCATCGTCATCATCACCGAGGGCATGCCCGTGCACGATGCCATGGAGGTGGTGCAGTACGCCCGCATCAAGGTCGCCCGGATAATCGGACCCAACTGCCCCGGCCTGGCGGTGCCTGGGGAGGCCAAGGTCGGCATCATGCCCAACACCATCTTTCGGCCGGGAGGCGTGGGCGTGGTCTCCCGCAGCGGGACGCTGACGTACGAGGTGGTGAGCTCTCTAGCCGACGCCGGCATCGGCCAGTCGTGCTGCCTGGGTATCGGCGGCGACCCCGTCATAGGGACCAGCTTCATGGACGCCCTGCGTTTCTTCGAAAAGGACCCGCGGACCGAGCAGGTGGTGCTGATCGGCGAGATCGGCGGCACCGCCGAGGAGGAGGCGGCCGCGTTCGTGCGCAGAATGACGAAACCGGTGGTGGCGTACATCGCCGGCCGCACCGCGCCCCCGGGGAGGAAGATGGGTCATGCCGGGGCGATCATAGCGCAGGGGCGGGGGACGGAGAGGAGCAAGGCCGAGGCCCTGCAGGCCGCCGGGGCGGCGGTGGCCGAGCGCCCGTCCGACATAGCCAGGCTGGTCGGCGAGCGGTAGGCCGGCCGAGCGCAATATACTACGTGAATATCTAAGGAGATATGCAGAGCCATTTTCCGGGAGCTTCCTGAAAAGGTATATGTCGGAGAAGGGAGCTATGAGACTTCCCGCCAGGGCGTCCGTCCTTCGTGGACTGGCGAATATATGGCGGTAAACATGTAGGAAAAGGCTTAAATAGGTCAGCGACTTAGCTGGGAAAGCCCGAAACGGAAATGATGTCTCGGGCATAGGCGCTGACCTATATGTCTGGCAGGGTCCGGAAACGGTCCCTGCAGGTGCAAGCCCCTCACCAGAAAGCTTATATATAACAAGCGCTTTGGTGGGAAAGCCCGGAGCACAAGAACGCTTCGGGCGGTAGGGTTTGCAAGGATAGCAACCTATAAATACCCCTTCGGGCATGAAGGGGAGCTGCGGCCGAAGTCAATTATCGGCCAGCAATCACTGTGATGCACCCGGAAAGCGCTCCTTTTCGGGGAAGTGGTGGAGAACAGCAGGATTTGGAAGAGGTCCTGCGTTTGATGATTACCGATCATATGCAATTCGGACGTGTGTTAAGCCGACACAAGTAGCGGCATGCTACGTCGTATGGGGAATGGCTCGGCTCGAGCGCCGATGAAGGTCGTGTCAAGCTGCGATATGCACCGGGTAGTTGCAAGAATACTATGATCCGGTGACCGCCTAATGGGACTTCCTATTCTTCGGAATGTTGAGTAATCAACGGGAACGCGGGGGATCGAAACATCCTAGTACCCGCAGGAAAAGAAATCACCGAGATGCCGTCAGTAAAGGCGATCGAACGCGGCACAGAGCAAACCGAATCCCTCATAGAAATATGAGGGAGATGTGGTGTAGTGGACCCAGATACATCTTCACTGGACAACCCGAAGTTGCCTGGAAAGGCATACCAAAGAGGGTGATAGTCCTTTAGGGGTAAGCCAGAAAGATGAGTTTTGGTGTTCCGGAGTAACGTGCGTTGGATATCGCGCGTGAAGCTGGGGAACATTCATCTCCAACTCTAAATACGTCTCGAGACCGATAGTGCAGTAGTAGCGCGAGTGAAAGCTGAAAAGTACCCTTGACGGGAGGTCAAAAGAGCCTGAAACCATCCGACTATAACCAGACATGGCGTTAAAGCAAAGAAACTCGAAAGAGTGGAGCAGCGTTGTGTTATCCGTTTTGAATAACGGGCCAGCGAGTTCTGATCAGTGGCGAGACTAAGGTTTTGAAAACCGGAGTCACAGGGAAACCAACAAGCACGCAACACCGCAAGGTGCGAGGTGCGAGGTGCGCTCGCCTGGAGTCACTGGTGGGATACCCGAAGCCAGTTGATCTATGCGTGGGCAGGTTGAAGCCCCTCGAAAGGGGGGTGGAGGACCGAACGGGTAATGATGTGCAAATCTTTCCGATGACCTGCGTATAGGGGTGAAAGGCCAATCTAAACTGGAAATAGCTGGTTCCTCTCGAAACTTGTCGCAGCAAGACCTCAGCCGAGATAGATTGTGGGGTAGAGCGACCAATTAGGGGCTTAGGCCGGGAAACCGGTCGGCCCTTTGTTGAACTCCGAACCTGCGATCGTCGTAGACGCTGGGATTGAGGGCCTCTGGGGTAAGCTTGGGGTCCATAAGGAAATGAATCCAGCCTAGGGTTAAGGTCCCTAAATACCGGTTAAGTGAAACATGAAACTGAGTCCGTAGTCTAAGACAACCGGGAGGTGGGCTTAGAAGCAGCCATCCTTCAAAGAAAGCGTAACAGCTCACCGGTCGAGATTATGGGCCAGGAAGATGGACGGGTCTAAAGCCGGTTACCGATACCCTAGAGCACCGCAAGGTGATCTGGTAGAGAGGTGACGTGCATGGGTAGAAGTTTGGCCGTGAGGTCAAGTGGACCGTGCTCGTATAAGGATGCTGGTAGGAGTAGCAGCAAAGAATGGTGAGAATCCATTCCGCCGCAGGGGCCAGGGTTCCTCGGCAATGTTCGTCAGCCGAGGGTTAGCCGATCCTAAGACAATACTTAATCGAAATTGTCAAAAGGGAAACAGGTTAATATTCCTGTGCCATGGCATTCATTGCCTAACGGGCGACACATCCGGATAGATCGAGCAGGGGTGTCAACCTGTTCAAGCGTTTAAGCCTTCGGAGAACCGTAATGGTGAGAAGTTGGTGAATGCGCGAGTAGGCGGGCGAAGGCCCGCTTCGATCGATTCCCGGTGTCAATGAAAAACCCGTTAGTTTAGTTTGTCATGTTCGTACCAAGAACTGACACAGGTGCCCCTAGGTGAGAAGCCTAAGGCGTGTCGGCGTAATCGTAGCGAGGGAATTCGGCAAATTAGCCCCGTACCTTAGGTATAAGGGGTGCCAGCAATGAAAATTGCTGGTCTCAGTAACAAGGGAGCTCCGACTGTTTAATAAAAACATAGGTCACAGCTAGTTCGAAAGGATTTGTATTGTGGCTGAAGCCTGCCCAGTGACGGTATCTGAACCTCGGGTTCAACTGAGCGAAGGACCGTTAAACGGCGGGGGTAACTATGACCCTCTTAAGGTAGCGTAATACCTTGTCGCTTAATTGGCGACTTGCATGAAGGCCCAACGAGAGCTCTACTGTCCCCGCTTCGAAGCCGGTGAAACTGATAGTACCGGCGCACAATCCGGTATCTTCCACCTGAAAGCGAAGACCCCATGGAGCTTTACTGCAACCTGTTGTTGTGATACGAGCCTCGATGTGTAGCGTAGGCAGGAGTCGTTACCAGGGCTTGCCGCTAGGCAAGTTCCGAGACACCAATGAAACACTGCCCTTCGGGACTCGTACCACTTACTCCTTCGGGAGGACAACTATAGGTAGGCAGTTTGGGTGGGGCGCCACGCGCTCAAAAAGATAACAAGCGCGCCCAATGGTCAGCTCAGGCAGGTCAGAAATCTGCCGTTGAATGCAAAGGTATAAGCTGGCTTGACGCGGGTTGGGACAATAACAATCCGCGATACGAAAGTAGGGCTTAGCGAACCACTCAGCCTTCTGAATGGGGGCGAGTGATAACAGAAAAGTTACCCTGGGGATAACTGAGTCGTCGCTAGCAAGAGTTCATATCGACCTAGCGGTTTGCTACTTCGCTGTCGGCTCTCCCTATCCTGGCGGTGCAGCAGCTGCCAAGGGTGGGGTTGTTCGCCCATTAAAAGGGATCGTGAGCTGGGTTTAGACCGTCGTGAGACAGGTTTGTTGCTTTTTGGTGGAAGTGTTTTGATGCCTGACGGGAAGGATCCTTTAGTACGAGAGGAACGGGGATTCGTCGCCTCTAGTTCATCAGTTGTCTGGCAAGGCACTGCTGAGCAGCCACGCGATAAGGGATAAGAGCTGAAAGCATCTAAGCTCGAAACTCCCCCGGAAAAGAGGCATCCGAGAACACTCATAAATGATGAGATTGATAGGACTGGGGTGTAAGTATCAAGGTCCTCCGAGATATTCAGCCCGCAGTTACTAACGTTCGCGCCGCAAAAGTGTCGGCTTAACAGTCAAACGAATTGCATATGATCCTCTTCCAGAGATTTAATTTTTCTAACATACAACTCAATTAGCATTAGCTATCATCGAATTGTAGTTAGTATGTTTCTGGAGAGCAGTCTCTTCCATGGTGGCGTTAGCGTGCCGTATTGCATCTGATCGTCATGTTCTAGCAAAGCAGCATGGTCAGCGCAAGCTATGCGCGCCACTGCTATTGCGGAAGGATCATGGTACGCATCACGGTTCATGAACTCGGTCTGATGTAGAGAAAAGTGCGCAAGGTGAGTAACGAGTCATATTGTTCAGCTCTTTTACTGATCAAAGGGTGGAAGGCGTCCGAATTGCAGCAAGCAACACCAGGCAAACCTATGAGTTAGATCCAGTTATTCTGAGAAAGGCCTGGCTGGGCAGGTGAACGACCTGGAGATAAATGCCCTGATGAAAGGGCAGGTGTGACGGTAAAAACGGATTCTAGGAAAGACTAAATAATGTATCCAACTACTTAGCCCGGATGACCGTGCATATGCTCCCTGGAACAGGGTACGACTGCAACATCTACCTCGTCACCGGAGACCGGCCGCTGCTGGTCGACGCAGGCACTGGACGCAGGGCCGAGCATGTGGCGGAAAGGGTCGTTAAATTACTGGGCGGGAAGGCCTTGCAGGGCATCGTGCTCACGCACCGCCACTTCGATCATGTCGGCGGGGCGGCCGCGCTGTCACGAGCCTTGAACGCGCCGGTGCTCGCTCACCATGACGATGCCGCGCCAATAAGGGAAGGGTCGGCCCGCGGGACCGAGGCCCTCATGTTCGGGCAGCGGATGGAAGGCGTGGACGTCACCGTGCTGAACGAGGGAGACGTGCTCAGCACCGGGGAGCACGAGCTGGAGGTGCTGCACACTCCAGGGCACACCATCGGGAGCATGTCCCTGTTCGATCGTGAGAAGAGGATGCTGCTTTCCGGGGACACCGTCTTCGCCGGAGGGGTGGGCCGCTGGGACCTGGCCACCGGGGACCATGCACAGCTGGTCGCGTCGGTGAGGAAGCTCATGGCCCTCGATGTTCTGGACCTTTATCCCGGGCACGGGCCCTGCGCGCTGGGCGACGGCGGCCAGCAAGTTAAAGATGCCTTGACATATTTAGGGGTCATCTAGGCTAGGCCTAGGGGGGGAAAAAATGAAGGTAATCGCGTGCGAGCAAAGAAATGGGTCGCCAAGCATTCCAGAGTCGGAAATAAGGAGCATAGTGGCGGAGCTGTCCGCCGGTCGGCTGATCGTGTACCCGACCGACACCGTGTACGGGCTGGGGTGCGATCCCTTCGATGAGACGGCGGTCAAGAGGGCGTACATGGTCAAGAGGCGCCCGTTCGACATGCCCATGTCCATCGTGGTGAAGGACCTGCAGATGATGGAGGAGCTCGCCGTGCTGGACGACAACGCGCGGAAGCTGGTGCGCCGGTTCATGCCCGGCCCGCTGACGCTGATCCTCCCCAAGAGGCCGGCGGTGCCGGACATCCTCACCGCGTCCAGCCCGGAGATCGGGATCCGTATACCGGACCATCCCGTGGCGCTGAGGCTCATCGAGGAGTTCGGGCCGCTGATCACCACCTCGGCCAACGTGCACTCGCACAAGAGCCCCCGTACATGCCAGGACGCCATCGATGACCTGGGGTCGTCGATCAGCATCTACCTGGACGCGGGTCCGGCCCCCATCGGCCGCCCGTCCACCATCGTCCAGTTCACCGAGGGCGAGATCTCCATGCTGCGGCAGGGGGACGTTACCGAGGAAGAGATCAAGGCGGCATTAGATGAATGATGACATCCTGGAGAAGGTACGGCGGGCCGGTGCCATCGCTGCCGAGGCCCGCAAGCTGGGCGCGGGCATGGTGGACGAAGGCGTCACGTTGCTTTCCGTAGCGGAGGAGGTGGAGGCGTTCCTCGTGCGCAAGGGCGCTCGGCCGGCGTTCCCCACCAACCTGAGCATCAACGAGCAGGCGGCGCACTACACCCCGCGCTCGGACGACAAGCTCACGTTCAAGAAGGGCGACGTGGTCAAGGTCGACGTGGGAGCGCACGTGGACGGCTACATCGGCGACACGGCGCAGACGGTGGAGGTGCGCACCAAGAATTGGACCAACCTCATCAACGCCTCGGCCAAGGCCCTGGCCATGGCCGTGGAGACGGTGAGCGAGGGCGTGGCGGTGGGCGCCATCAGCGGCACCATCGAGAGGGCGATCAAGAGCGAAGGTTTCCTTCCGGTAACGAACCTCACCGGGCACGGTCTGGGGTGCTACCACCTGCACGCTGGGCTCACGATCGCCAACTACGACGACGGGAACGCCACCAAGCTGAAGAAGGACATGATGATCGCCATCGAGCCCTTCGCCACCAACGGTGCCGGCGAGGTCCGTAACTCGAAGCCGGGCAACATCTACCGCATCCTGCGGGACCGGGAGGTCAAGGACGACGGCGCCAAGAAGATGTTCGAAGCGATCAAGGAGAACTTCAACGGGCTGCCGTTCTGCGAGCGGTGGTGCACCGCCCTCGATCCCAAGGCTCAAGTTCATCTCAAGACGCTGGTGCGGCACGGCATCCTGTACGCTTATCCGGTCCTGACGGAGATCAATGGCGGGATGGTGTCGCAGACCGAGCACACCGTCGTACTGAACGGATACAAGGCCGAGGTCACCACGTAAGCAGGAGAATAAGGGAGGAGCGCCACTCCGTGATTACATTATGGGTGGTTCGAATCTGGAGGAAGTGGTGAGGCATATTGGCGCTCCTTCCCTGCCTGCTCTCACAGGCACGACAGCATTTATTTTTTATTATTAATATATTTCTATTAAGAAATTAAAATGAATCAGGAATGTGTTGTCAGTAACGCTCCAAGGGCGTGGTCAATCGCCCCGGTCTGGGAAGGCAACATTTAAAAAGGCATGGGCATTAACGAATGCCAACGCGAGGGTAGCCAAGCCAGGTCAAAGATGACCCAGTCATCGGCCAAAGGCGACAGACTCAAGATCTGTTCCTGAAGAGGTTCGTCGGTTCAAATCCGGCCCCTCGCACCATTTTTGTGGGGCAGTATATAGAATGGCAAAATGATACCTGCCAAATGGTAGCACGGTTAGTAACAAATGAACTTCACAATTTGTGCCTGATTTTTGCCATGACCGTTTACTGATTACACTTTATTATCTAGAGGCTAAACAATATCGTCAGATTGTGGGCTGGGAAATGAATGGTTAAGATTCAGTCCTTGAACGATTTCAAGGAGTTCGTTCAAGCGGCATACAGTAGTAATGAATCCACACTCATCAAATATGGAAGAACTGAAGTAACCCAGCTAAAGGCCTACTTAATTGAGACCCATTGTAAAATAACTGATGAACTATCTTGTCCAGTGGGTCGATGGAGACATCTGGAAGGGGCGGAAGGGTGGTTTTTCAACGATGCTGATCAGATTAGCCCTGACCTTACTGGCCAATTCTTTTTAGATGCACAGCACCCTCGCATATGGAAAATATACACTCTGATGAGAGTCAGTGCTGCCGATAGTTACCTCGATATGTGGACGAGAAAAACAAAAGGCATTGATAATTGCTGGTTAACTAGACACCATCTACTTCAATGGGAAAAACAAGTAAGTTGGGAATCTCGTGGTGTTGGTATTCGATTTGATGATGGTTTAAACGACCCTGAAGAAGCCACAAGTTTTAGTTTGAAAGCTTGGCATGGTTCGAGTGAAAGGATACCGGGATTGGCTGACCTCATATCGAAAGCCAAAGAAAAATATGCAATCCACAGCATCAGATGGCAGAAAAGGGCCGCTCGAGGGATTTCCCTTGTGATGGAATGGTATAGTAATGGAAAAGTGACTGTGAATAAAGCAGACGACATCGACGAGGTTCTTGCAGTCGTTAGTCAGATGGCTTCGAGGTATGCAGAAGGAATAGAGTATGCCACTGAACTGCGTGATACAAAACTAGCACCCTTTGAGCTTGAATTTTCACAGCCATTCAATCTCGATTTTTTTAAAGAAACAGTAGAACAAGGAAGAGGCAACATGAGACTCTGGCTTCTTGAGACAGAGGCTCAAGACGGATTTAAAAGATTCAGAGGGGTTGATATGCACACTTGGGATAGGATACTGCTAGATGTGGGGAGTGGTTTCGCATATCTTACTATACCTGGTAAGGGGTGTGTTAACGCGGCCCCAAGAATCGCTGCCCTTCAGGGGATCGATAACGCAGGAAAAACTAACATTCTATTCGATGGGGACGAGGTATTTGTCTAATTCAAACAATAATTCCAGGCTTCTCCTTTACCAAAGAGCAATCCATCTTTTTCATTACTACAGAAACACAAAAACCCGAAAACAATTTCAAGGACCTTTTCATGCTGTAGGTCTTCGCCTATATCGTCTCGGACCTTTGATATTAGACAATCAAGGAAATAAATTTACACCAGACATCGTTTCTTCAATGACAGGGCTCTGGCTTTCTTTTGAATTGACAAATAATCCTTCCTCAAAAGAAGAAAAATTAAAAAATTATTCATTGCTTGATTCAAACCATCTGGGAAATCATGGATTGCCCTATTGTAGTGGCTCTCCTGAAGTTCTAAGTGGTCGAGTGGATAATATATCAGATGGTAACTTTTGTCAAATATTGCTACAGGACAAGTTAGATATCAGAGGTGAATCGCATATTAATTCACAGATGCTACGATATGCCTTGCTGAATGCTAAAGGCTACGATCTAACGGCATTGCCAGAGTTGCCTTTCACCATCTTGCCCGAAATGAAAACACTTGAGATTCGTGTTGGAATATCCGAGCAGGTGATTCAGTTATTTGATCCTAGTTCACAAGGTAAGAGAGCTATTGAAATTGTGAAAGAAGGATTGGAAAGATTAGATGACAAGATCAGTATGCAAGATAAGCAAAGTCTTCTTGACAAGGTTGAACGACAAATGAATGAGCTGATGAATGGTCCATTAAAAGGGTATCTGGAATGCGAAAAAGGAGTCTATAAAATGAATAAAGCATTGCCTAAAGACCCAAGAGGGAAGATCGTAATTATTGATCGTGTAAAAGGATGGGCTGGACTAGAGGTATCAAAAACTAACGCTACTATTCAATCGTCCCTCCTAGATTTTTAGTATGGATAAGATGGCCTATCATCATTTGAGTGTGGCTATTTGCTCCATTACCTTTCCGTATACCTTAAAAGGCTTCTCCTTCGAGGCCTTCATCTTTAGTTGATGTAACCTAAATTTGACAGTTGATCGATTTATATAAAAATAATATTGGTCAACTTTGGAATGCTGGCTCTTTCCCAAAAATTCATATTTCATGGAAAGCAACAATATCGTCATCTTAAAGTTGAACAACAAGTTCATGTCAATGTCCAATAGCCCGACGACATGCCTTTTTTAAAAGAAATTCTCATGCTGGCTCTCTTCGGAAAAATGTAAGTTAACCGTCCCCACGCCTAGAAGTGACACATCATCAAATGCACAACTGTCAAATTTAGGATGTAAGGTCCCCTTGCTAAAACCCATCTTCTCCCATTCAGCATAAGACAAGATGAGTATCTTCTCCCTTAGTAACGAGGAGTCGTCCCTAGATAATATGGGGATCGGGTCAGAGAGATCAAGGGTCTTCCTCTCTTAACTCAGGAACTTAGCCATCTCTGCCGTCTTCTGAATGATGACACTACTCCATTCCCAGGTCTTCTTTCCATACGCGGCCTTGGAGGTAAACCTCGATTCCATCAATGCTACTAACCTCTTGGTAGCCTCTGGCTTGAGCCGGATGTTGTAGTTATCGGTCAGAATGAAATCCTTTTTGCCAAAATCATTCCTTTCCAATGCTTCGATAATTGTGACGTTCACCAACCATCGGAACGGTTCCTGTAGGTCGTAGATCAACGGAGCGCTGCCAGGGGCCATCTCATGCATGAATCCGATACCGGGCTCAAGCCCTGCCGAGTTGCATGCTCTCCAGCATTGAGATTCGAGCATAGAGTAACAGTAATTTAAGGGAACTTTTACAGGATCGGCGGCTCCCACTGGTCTCATGAACGAGCAGCCCGTTACAGCAGTGAGACCACACGGATGTCAGGGTAAAAGGACCGCTACGAACAGCCTTCTTATGCCTACAGTGCCATATGTCATGCAATGGGGACCGCCTCTCTGGCGACGAGGCCTCATCAATGTAGCAGGTTTGAAGGCTATACGGTCCCACCAACGGTGAAGATCATGGCAAACGAGGAAACGGATACGACGACCGTGGGGTCTAGGGCACCTGTGTTCAATGATCTGATGGGCGTGGACGGCAAGGTGTACTCCATGTCCACGTTCGATGAGAAGCGGATGTTGGTGATAATATTCATGGCCAACCGCTGTGTCACGGCCGAGGCGTACACATCGAGGATCGAAGGGATACAGCAGGACTACGGGGACAAGGGGGTGCAGGTCGTGGCCATCAATTCGGACGATCCTTCTCTGCTTCCAGCGGAGAGCTACCAGGAAATGGTTCGTGTCGCTAAGGAGAGAGGTTACACCTTTCCATATCTCAAGGATGAGGGCCGATCGGTCGCTACCAGTTATGGGGCTGAGTTGACCGTTGATGCTTTTCTGCTCGATAGGGACCGTAAGATCAGGTACCGGGGAAGGATCGACAACTCACCAAACCCCGCGTTCGTTACCTTCCAACGATCTCAGGAACGCGTTGGACGATGTGTTGGCAAACAGCGAGGTGAGGGTCAAGGAGACCGCGCCACCTCCGTGCGGTATCGATAAGTATGTTTCCTGTCCCTCGTGCGGGAGCCGTTTGGAGATGTAGCCGGGCCGTCGTTCTTTCATCATCGAGATATTGTCTTCAAAATGGAGGAAGGGGCGAGGCGCCCTCCATGGTATCACATCAGGCCCAGCTGCTTCATCATGCCTACAACGTCATAGAACAGCCGTTCCTCGGTTATTTCGCCGTCCTTCCAGGTGGCCACGGTGCAGAACTCCAAGTGCGCTTCCTTGCCCGGTTGTACCATCTTTCCTTCCGGACCAGGCATCGGATGCTTTAGGGAAACGGTCCAGTCGGCGACGGTGCAGGTGTGGTCCCCGTCGGCGAAAGCGATCTTGTACGGATCGTTCACGAGCTTGTTGTTGAAGTTCTTGAAGAACTCCACGGCCTCAAGATCATGGTTCCGTATCCCCTTGGTCGGCTCCGGCTGATTCGGCCAATAGACCAAAACGTCCTCCTTGTGCCGCTTGCGGAAAGTGTCCCAAAGGTTGCTGTCCGGTCCGGCGTTCCACGCATCGTCCAATGTTTTCATCAGTTCAAGATTGTCCATTGCAGGCATCTACATCTCCTCGTTAACAAGGGCAACCCCATGTATAAAAACGGGAACACCGAGCCGATCTCTCATTATCGGGACATCGGCCACCGCTCGGTGAGAACGATGCCCATCACCCATTGATGCCTGCGGATCTAACCCACCGGCCGAGGCCAAGACGTGCGGTCAACGAGCGGAGCACCTTGCGAACTATTCGGTCGATCATGGTACCGGCTCGGTTGAAGCGCTCATCCGATGTTTTATATAAAAAATGGAAAGGGGTTTTGGTCGCTCACCACGATGTGAGAGCTGGGCCCGCCTTACTCCGCGGCCTTCTGCTTCCCGTTGGACGGCGCCTCCTCGTCCTTCATCAGGTGCCTCTCCGCATACCATACCGCCGTCAGGGTAAGAGCGGACAGTGGAAGGCCGATCACCAGGGGGTCGATGTTCTGCCACGGCAGAGGCAGAGCGGACGGCGCCTTGAACAGGAAGTCCGTGAGCCCGAGCACCGATGACTCGGCCTTGTGCACGAACACCGTCCACACGAACCACGTCACTGCGCCGACGACCAGGCTAGCTTTCGCAGCCCGGACCGAGGGCTTCTCCCGTGAAGAGCGCGTGCGCGTACGATGGCAGCACCGCGCAGGCCATCAGGCCCATGAACATCACCGTCGCCCGGGCGATGATGCTAGGCGGCATGATGTAGGCCAGCACCACGCTGATGGAGATCATGATGATCATGCCCACGCGGCTCGACAGGACCGTGGCCTTGGGGCTGATGATCTCCATCTTCCCGGCCTCTGGTCGCAGCTTCTTCCGCAGATGGTTCCACAGGTCGAACCCCGCGGCCGTGCCCATGGTGTGGAATATGGAGCTCAATGCCGACATGGCCGCGGCGAGCAGCACGATCATGAACACCGCGATGAAAAGGTCGGGGGTCGCGGAGTTGATGTACATGGGCATGATCTTGTCCACGTTCCCCGCGGCCTCCACCAGCGAGATGTTGCCGGTGTTCTGGTAGAAGTACACGTTGGTGAGCGGACCGACCGTGAACGCCACGCCGGTAGTAAGGAGGACGAACACCCCGCCGATCGGTATGGCCCGCTTGAGGTGCTTCTCGTCCTTGGCGGTCAGGAAGCGTATGGCCAGCTGCGGCTCCGCCAACACGCCGATGCCCACTCCCAGGATCACGGTGGTCACCGTGGTCAGCCATATGGGCGAGCCGAACGAGGGGAACGAGGTCCAGCCGGTCATGCCCTGGCCGGCCAGGGCGCTGGGGACGAGGCTGGACATATCGGTCAGCTGAGTGGTGGCGGCCGGTATCCCTCCCAACGTGAATATGGTGAACACCAGCAGGAACGTCATGCCGGAGACCACGATGGCGCCCTGCATGGCGTCGGTGTACATCACCGCGATGAGCCCGCCCCCGATGACGTACACGGCGGTCACCAGGACGAACGCCAGCAGGGCGATCTCGAACTGGACGCCGAGCGTGGTCTGTATGAACCTCACCCCGCCGAGCATGACCGCGGCGGCGTACAGCGGCATGCCGGACAGGATCACCACGGCCGGACCGTACTGCATGAACGGGGAGTTGTACCTCTTGCCCAGCAGGTCCGGCAGCGTGACCGCCTTCAGCTTGTGGCCCAAGGCGTTGGCACGCTTCCCGAACACCAGGAACGCCACCAGGATGCCGACGCCGATGTTCAGCACGGTCAGCCATATCATGCCCATGCCCAGCTGCGCCGACAGTCCGCCGAAGCCCACGATGGCCGAAGTGCTGATGAACGTGGCACCGTACGACAGCCCGATGATGAACGGCCTGGCCTTGCGGCCGGCCAGCATGAAGTCGTCCGAGCCCTTCACCTTCTTGTAGCCGCTGTAGCCGACGTACAGCGTGATGGACATGTAGATGAGCACCACGATCCAGAACATCCAGGTCTCAACCACTGGCGTCACCACCCTTGTCCCTGTTCAACCATCCATAAAGAACGCATGTTGCCGCCAGCCCGATGGCCAGGGCATACCCCACGATCACTATGGGGTCCTCGATTCCCAAGAACACGATCTCTCCTCCCTAATCTATCGTTAGGCGGTAATGGTAAATTGCTACTTAAAGCGTGCTAAT
The DNA here is from genome assembly GCA_963663855.1 of Methanomassiliicoccaceae archaeon. Lineage (GTDB taxonomy): Archaea > Thermoplasmatota > Thermoplasmata > Methanomassiliicoccales > Methanomassiliicoccaceae > UBA6. The sequence goes on from OY760646.1 coordinate 174,592, forward strand.
TGCTAGCGAGGGTCACTGGACAGCAGTAGCATGCCGTCCATGATAAGCACAGCTCTACCAAAGAGATGGACTACTATGATGTGAGCAGGGTCAGGCCCGATTGGACTTCCATGTTGGGTAGGCGGGAAAAACCGAACGGTGGACGGGACAAGGTCGTTTCATTTTTCCGACCAGGGGCATCTCTACCCGGGATAGCTTACGGGCCGATGCATTGAAGATGTGGAATCGTTCCTCATAGGCTTGTGGACAAGGCCTTAAATGATCTCGGAAGCGATCATTGCGAACGCCCACGGCCCGTTCAGGGATAGAACAGTGACCAGCACTTCTTGTTCCGCCTCCTCTGGTCATCGAGGACGAGCTCTCGTATCTCGGCCGGGAGATGCGCGCGCTGCCACTCCCTCTCCTGAAGGCCCATATCCTCACGCCCCTCCTCCGCCGCAGCTGTGCGCACCGCCCGGATGGCGTACGCAGCGGCACCCAGCTCGTGCGGTGCCATGTGCGCCACCGCCACCGCGTGCCCGGCGGCGCGGGCCGCTTCCTTGGCGGCCCCTGTCGATTCCCGCGCCGCAGCGTGCGCGGCCACCGATGCTCGGCGTGCGTCCATCATGGTGATCTCGCCCCTCGCCCAGGCCCGCGCTCCCTCGATAGCTAGATGCACCCGGTCGTCCTCCGGCCGCGCCTCCTCGAACAGGTGCAGCACGTGCTGCGCACAGTCCGCCGCCCACAGCGCCAGCAGGCGGTGCTCCTCGTCCCGCAGCGTGCCGCCGCGGCGCACCGTCACCAGCCGGAGGTCCCGCTCCTTTGGGACGTCATGCTCTGCACCATCGCCGACCTCATCAGCGGCCCCGGCGGTCGGCCTCATTGCCCCTTCTCGGTGGCGGTCTTCCTAACCTGCTCCGAGGCCTCCTTGCCGGAGATGTGTTCGACCTCCACCTGCACCACGCACAGCACGTTCCAGTCCTTCTGGATCTCCCGCTCCCCTTCAGAGAACAGTCCGGGAGCGTACTTCCGGTTCAGCAGCCGCATGATGCGCCTCTTGTCGTCCTCATCGCTCACCTCGCTGGCCCGCCCGAAGGCGATGGCGCTGCGGTAGTCGGTGGCGAACAGCTCGGGGATGATGTTCTCCTTGTCCACCACGCAGAACGATACCTTGCTGTGCCTCCTGATGGCGTCCAGCTTATGTCCTGACCGGGCGCAGTGGAAGTATATGCTCCTGTTCTCGTACGCATAGTTGAGCGGGACGGCGTACGGATAATCATCGTCGCCATGCACTGCCAGCACGCCGGTCCTGCCGTTCACCAAGATCCTCTCCGCTGCCTCCTGGGGCAGGACCTGCTTCCTCCGCCTCATCTCCCGGAACAATCGACCATCCCTAGCACGATAAAAAGCCGAGGGGCACAATGGTTCTGAGCATATGGTTGTTTTCCATGGCTTCCCTTCCACCTAGAAAAGAGGGGCGGGAGGACCACATCTTCACCGCGTTCCCCGATGGCGGCCAGGCCCCGCTCTCGCATGTCTCCCATGGACCTATCGTTCATTCCCTTTATGTACCCTCAGCACCTAGTTCGTTACGCTGACCTGGCCCTGGCTCACATAACCACACCGAGCTGAAGTCATTCCGGCAAAGAAACTGGCCAGGTCGGCATTTCCCCCCGATCGGGGCGCCGTGCCACTGCCATCTGGACCTCCAACGCAACAACCCACAGAGCATCGATCGAAACCCAGAGCGGCACGGCGACCCCGATCATTCTGCCGATCGCTCATGGTCGATCATCCAGCAGGTGTTCACATTAGATCATGATCGCCGATGATATTACGTGTTCACATCATCCGCCCCATCTTCTTGATCAGCACAGCGACCGCCGCGGCCGCCATGGCCATGACGATGATCTTTTTCAGCTTCATCCTCGCCCCCATGCCTTCAACGATCATGGGCGCTGTCCATGAGGGGTCCGCTCCACCCCCCAAACCCATGATGCGTTGAGAGCGAGACCACTGGGGAGCTGATGGACTAAACACCTTGTCCCGTCAGGGAGCGGTATCTTCTTCCCGCGCTCGCGCTTTTTGCGCTGCCCACCTCACTAGCGCATTCCAGGGGCGTTGATCTCGATGGGAACGAGTCCCCCGGCGAGGGACGGTCCGACATTAACGCGGACGATGGTTAAATACGATAACTTCCGAGAGTCCAGGACATGGCGGATGCTGAAAAACAGAAGGACTACTGCATGAGCGTGATGAACTACACCCAAAACTGGAGCTCGTGGAAGGGCACGCTCAAGGAGGCCATAATGGTGGGCAAGGGCATGGGACTGACGGACGAGGAGATCAAGGAGATCGCGACCCGCTTCACCGACTTCCTCTCCGACCGGGTGTGCGCCGAGACCTCTGAGGAAGAGCTGCTCAAGGGCATGTGGGACGCGGCCGGTCCAGATGAGAGGAAGGTCATGGTCAGCATATTCTTCAAGATGCTGCAGAAGGAGGATATGATCGAGGCCACCTGATCCATCGGGGAGGCACCTGGGGCACATGCCCCTGGCGCCCCTTTGACGGTTCAGATGTGCAGCTCGTCAGATACCATTTTTTCCATGTTCTCCAGCCTCCTCATCTTCCTCCTCTGCACCCTCCAGTTGTTGGTCTGGATGATGAAGAAGTACGCGGATATGATCACCGTGGTGAGGTTGAGGGCGGTCGATGAGTTGAGGGCGATGCCCGTGTCGATGCCCAGTATCAGCTCCACCAGCATCGATAGGCAGCCGATGAAGTAGAGCACGAACAGGACGGCCACGAACGGCCATACCTTGAGGGACGTGTTCATCGCCCTCACAATGTCGTAGTTGACGTCGGTGACGCTCCTCCTTTCACCATCGGTCGGTCCCTGCCCCCTTCTCATCCGCCCGATCCGTTCATGGCAAGCCCTTATGCGCAGCAGAAGATAGAACTGGATGCCAGCCGATGCTATCAGTGCGATCAGCAGCACGGGGTTGGGCGAGATGGTCAGGATGTCTTTGATGAGCTGGGCCGATACGCCCTCCAGCTGCGTGGTCACCACGTTGATGATGTCGATCAGGATGATTATGATGGTGAACTGCAGCTGATGCAGGATGGCGTTGTTGAGGTAGCGTAGGTGGACCGAGGTGTCGGCCTCCGCCGAGGTGATGATCGCCTCCGCTCCCTGGTTCGAGGTCATAGCCCGTCCCCCATGTACAGCTCTGCGTTTATCCTCATGAACCAGCTATACCTCTCCACGCCCAGGGGAAGGATGCGGTACCTGATCCTGGTCCGCTCCCCCCACGGCTCCTCATAGGATTGGATGTAGCCCGCCTCCTCCAATTTGGCCAGGTACTTCTCCGCTGTGGATGCCTTGAGGCCGCAGGTCTGGACGAGGTGCGTCTTCACTATGCCCCCTTCCTCAGGATCGCTCCTGATGATGCGTTCCAACAGGTTCTGTATGATGATGTTGCTGGACCTGTACTCGGACTTACGCTTGATGAAACCCCACCCATCGGCCCTTTGAACTTCCTGCGAGGATATCCATTGTTCTAGAACAATGTTCTCTCACGATTCCGCCAGCGGGCCTGCATCGCAACCAACGCCCTGGCATGATGATTTGAACGTTGAGGACCTCATCCAGCAAGGCCTTGCAGCGTTCGCTGTCAAAGGCATATGCCGCCTTCGGTCCTCCACTCGGCGCATGCACCAATGTTCCGGAACGGGTTAAATCGTCCATGGACGATCGCATTCCGCGGACCGGACCGGTCCCCACATAGGAGCGCGAAACATGGACTATGGAATCGAGATCGAAGGCTTGACGAAGACCTACCAGGACTTCGTAGCGGTCGATTCACTATCTCTCAAGATCGAGAAGAACCACTTCGTCGGTTTCCTGGGCCCCAATGGGGCGGGGAAATCCACGACCATTAAGATGCTCACCAACCTGACCAAGGCCACTTCCGGAAAGGCCTGCCTGGGAGGCATCGACGTCGTTACGGACCCCAAGAGGGCGCTGGCCGAGGTGGGGGCGGTGGTGGAGACGCCGGAGTTCTACCCCTACCTCACGCCGGACAAGAGCCTGGAGTACATCGCCAAGCTGAGGGGCATGAAGGGCGAGGACATCCGTCAGCGGTCGACCGAGGTCCTGGAGATGGTCAAGATGGACAAGGAACGGGGCAAGAGGATAGGGACCTTCTCCAAGGGGATGAAGCAGAGGGTAGCGCTCGCCCAGGCGCTGATGTTCGACCCCTCATTGATCATATTGGACGAGCCGACATCTGGGCTCGATCCCCGAGGGATGGTCGAGATGCGCGAGGTGCTCCTGGACCTGAAGGAGCGGGACCTGACCGTGTTCATGTCCTCCCACCTCCTGAACGAGGTCTACGGCCTGTGCGACTCGGTGGCCATGATGAACCATGGGAAGCTGCTGCTGAACAAATCGGTGGAGGAGCTGAAGGGGAGCATCGAGGTGAGCAGGATACAGGTGGAGACCATCCAGAAGATGGACGATAAGCGCCTAGAGCAGCTCACCGGGTTCCCCCATGTGGTGGACGTGGAGGTGTCCCACGACCATCGCTTCGTGGTCGATTTCAGAGGAGGGATGGAGGACCGCAACGCGCTGTTGAAGAGCATCGATGAGGACCTCAAAGTGACCGCGTTCTTCGAGGCCGGGAACCCCCTGGAGGAGCTGTACATGGGCCTGATCAAGGAGTCGAGGTGATCCCATGACCGCTTGGAAGAACGTGCCGTCCGACCTCCAGCAGGTGGGTATCACGACCAGGTACGAGATGGAGAAGCACTTCCAGAGCCGGGGCTTCCTGGGCATAATGGGTCTGATCGTGGTCGTCATAGCCCTCATGACCGTGATACGGCCCCTGCTGGGCCTGGAGTTCTCCAGCGATGCGGTGTCGTTCGTGAGCGATTACGCCACCTGGGTGCAGATCATCGTCCTCATCGGGGCGGTGGCCTTCGCCAGCGGCGCACTCTCCTCGGAGTTCGAGAAGAGGACCGGGCTCCTCATGTTCCCCCAGCCGGTGAAGAGGACGACGTACCTGGTGGGGAAGTACCTCTCCAGCGTCATCGTGATGGCCCTGGCCCTGGGCGTATACTACCTGGCGGTAGGCGTCCTGTCATTGGCCATCGTCGGTTCCGTGCCATCGACCATCGCCCTCTCCTACGGCTTCGCGATGCTCTACGGGATGGCCGTGTGCGCCGTGGCCATGCTGTTCAGCTCGGTCCTGAAGACCAACACGGCGGCGATCGTGGCCACGGTCCTGACGTTCATGATGATCATGACCATCGTGACCCAGCTGCTGTCCATGTCGAACATCGACCCGTTCTTCATGGCGTCCAACGCCGGGGAGGCGATATCATACTCCCTGGAGAGCATGTATCCCACCACGTACACGGCCACGATGCATACTCCCGATGGTGTAGCGATGACCTCCACGACATACGTACCTACGGAGACCACATCGGCGATCGTGCTCCTGGGCTACGTCATCATATCGCTGGTGGTAGCCAACATCATGTTCAAGCGGAGGCAGTTCTGAGCGAAAAATGGTCGTGAGATCTCAACGAAACCGTTTCCATTCTTATTCAGCATGCGCGAGAAGGGTATGAGCGCCCTCCGTCGCATTGTACCGACAAAGGCGAGCGTTCGCCGACCTGCTGCGCTTCACTTGGTCGTCTGGTCCCATGGCCGTCCTGGGCCTCGAACCTCACAAGTACGACGCTTCAGTGGCCGAGCCCCAAGGGCGGAGCAAGAAGCGTCGCTATGGCTTAGCCCCTCGGACCCAACACGCCGTTATAGCTATCGCTGGCGATGTCAGCGGACCATTATCATTACAAAGAACGATGTCCCTACATGAGGAAGATCGAGGTGGAGGTTCAGATCGAAGCACCGGCAGAGAGGGTGTGGGAAGTGCTGAACAACGGTGACGCGTACCGCAACTGGAATCCGTTCATCATCAGCATGGTCGGTGGTGAGAGGAAGGTGGGCGCCCCCTTCCGTACCTTGGTGAGGATTCCGGATAAGAGGGACATCGTATTCACTGCCTATCTGACCGGCATCAGGGAGGGCGAGGACCTCATGTTCCATACCGACTACCTCAGGGGCCTGCTGTCATGGGACCACTACCTCCAGGTGGAGAGGGTGAGCGAGAACGTGACCAGGCTGTACCAGTTCATCAGCATGCGCGGCACCGTGCTGCCGTTCATAGGCAGCATGGTCCGGAAGAACAAGGAGGGCATGGAGCTGATGAACGAGGCCACCAGGAAGCGATGCGCACCGTGATATCGCCCCCTGGAGCGGTCCAGATGTCATCCATCTATCGCTCGAGGCGATGTATTTTCAGAATTATTATATAGTCTTAGAATAGAGACAAAATCTGGAGTGGTTGATGATGTGGGGGCAGTTGTACTCAGGTAACGATAGGTTGAGGAACCTCTCGGTGGTGCAGAACCAGGATGGTCGGATCGAGGTCTTCGGAACGAACTCGCAGGACCAGATCTGGTTCACTTGGCAGACGGCCCCCAACAACGGCTGGGCAGGCCGGTGGAACATCCTGTACAGTCCATCGGACCGCCTGCGCGTCCTGTCGGCCGCCCGCAACAAGGACGGGCGGCTGGAGGTCTTTGGCATCGCTCCCGACGGGACGGTGTGGCAAACCTGGCAGACCGCGCCCAACAATGGCTGGGTCGGCAAATGGAACCGCATGTACGGGAGCTCGCATCAGCTAAAAGGCTTGACGGCGGTGCAGAACCTGGATGGGCGGCTGGAGGTGTTCGGCGTGGGGCCCGATGACCGCATATGGCATACCTGGCAGACAGCACCGAACAACGGTTGGGTCGGTCAGTGGCACGTCCTCTACAGCGACTCCGACCGGCTGAAGAACCTGGTGGCGATACAGAACAAGGACGGACGCCTGGAGCTGTTCGGGACCAATGCGCAGGACCAGATATGGCATACCTGGCAGACCGCGCCCAACAACGGGTGGGTGGGGCGATGGCAATTGCTCTACACGGAGTCGGACCGCCTTAGGAACATCCAGGTCGTGCAGAACCAGGACGGGCGTTTGGAGGTCTTCGGCACGAACTCCCAGGACCAGATCTGGTTCACGTGGCAAACGGCGCCAAATAACGGCTGGGTCGGCAAATGGAGCATGCTATACGGGCCCTCGGACAGGCTGCGGAACCTGGCCGTCACCCGGAACCAAGATGGGCGGCTGGAGGTGTTCGGAACGAACGCCCAGGGGGACATCTGGCATACCTGGCAGACGGCACCGAACAACGGCTGGGCGGGGGGCTGGCAAATGATGTTCAAGCCCGGGGACAAGCTGAGGGAGCTGGCCGCCATCCGCAACGCCGACGGCCGCATCGAGGTCTTCGGGGTGGCCCCGGACGACTCCATATGGCACACCTGGCAGACCGCACCGAGCAACGGGTGGTGGTCGGAGTGGAGGCGCATCGGCTTCAACATGCAGGCGCAGCAGCAGACCAACTGGTGCTGGGCGGCGGTGTCCTCCAGCGTCTCCATGTTCTTCGATGCGGCCAGCACCTGGACGCAGTGCCGGGTGGTGAACGCCGAGCTGGGGAGGAGCGATTGCTGCACCAACGGCTCCAGCTCCAATTGCAACGTCCCGTGGTTCCTGGACCGGGCGCTGACGCGGACCGGGAACCTGCGCACCTGGAACTCCGGGTCTCCCAGCATGAACGACGTGCAGCCGGAGATCGACGGCAACCGCCCTCTGTGCGTTCGCATCGGCTGGTCCGGGGGTGGCGGGCACTTCGTGGCCATCGACGGATACAACCGCGACCTGGACATGGTGGCGGTGGACGATCCCATCTTCGGGGCCTCGGACATCGCGCTGAGCACGTTCCAGACCGCCTACCAGGGGAGCGGCTCGACCACCCACCGGTACTGGGTGGAGCCTTAGGAGGTGATGACATGGCGATAAAAATGAGGAAGGACCCCAGCGAGGCCAAGGAGGCAATGAGGTCGAACGTCTCCAGGATGATGAGCCAGCAGGCGTTCCATACCCCCCACCTGTCGAGGATCAGCAGGGAATCGGGCATGGAGGGCCCCGACCGCGTCCCGGAGGTGGACGTAGCATTGCCCACGTACAACCTGGGCCTGGAGGAGCTGGCCCGGGAGAAGGACATCAGGAAGGCCAAGGAGGTCGGCTGGCGCTACCTGTTGAAGGAGAACAGGGAGGTCATCGCCTCGGTGGACGTACACACAAAGAAGGACGAGCGGCCGGCGTTCGCACAGACCAACGAGGGGCCGTTCGTGCGCGGGGTGAGCAACGCCCTGGTGAAGGTAAAGGAGGTCGATGAGGCGCAGCGGAGGGACTTCGAGCCCCGCGTGCTGACCATCCCGGCGCTGCACATCGTGGCGCTGTGGCTCAAGGACGAGAACGGGGAGGAGGACCTCATCATGCCCATCGAGCCCACCCCACCGCCCCTGGTGACCGGAAAGGCCATGCCGGCCAGGGAGTTCCTGGACATCGTGAGCAGGAAGGCCGCGGAGCTGCTGGCTCTCTACACCTCGGACGCGATGGGCGGGTAGGCGAGCGGACCCCTGTCGATACGCTCGTTGCCCGTGCCTCGCGGGGGGCGAACGCCCCTCCCCGCATGCCCCCATATGACCAACAGGAGGTTAGCTGGAACGATTTATCTTCAGCAGGGATAAATAGGGGACCTGGCCAACCTTTCATCGTTCTCATCCAGAGAGATGAGCGAAGGACGTGGGGGTGGAAACGGTGACAGGCAGGACATTACTACGGTTGGCATATGACAGCAGTGCGGTCTTCGACGGCTCCAGCAGGGGCATCGGTATCAAGGACGCGAGCAGGGTGCAGCTGCAGGATGGGGCGGTAAGCTTCACCAACGGCGGGCTGGAGTTCGCGGCCATCCCCGAGGTCAGGGACCTGAGGTCGTTCACCGTGAGCGCCGCGTTCTCCGCCGATCAGATCGGGCCGCAGCGCCAGACCATCATGGCGTCCCAGGATCCAGCCCTCGAGCTCTTCGTGGAGCCCACCGGGCAGGTGGTGGGCACCTTACGCACCGAGGGCGGTGGGGCGGACGTTACCAGCGGCGATACGCACCTGCAGCCCGGGAGAAGGTACGAGATTCGGCTATGGCGCGATGACGCCGGTAAAATGGCCCTGGAGATCGACGGGCAGGTCGTCGGCACGCGCGCCGATGTGGCGCCCCCCGCGAGGGTGGGCACCAGAGGCCTGGTCCTGGGTGCAGGCGTGGACGGCGGGAGCACCTTCAAGGGGAAGATGTACGACGTGCGCATCCACGACGGGGCGGTCTCGGCGGCCATCCTGGGTGAGAAGAAGGCCCTGGCCGAAAGGATCAGGACAGACTTTACCCAACGCACCGGCCTGTCCAAGGTCATCGTCCATTTGATGGTGGACGAGAGCGCGGCCCGGCTACAGCAGATCAAGGAGATAATGAACGCGGCCGGGGTGGAGCACATCAACGACCTGGACACCTTCCAGGTGAACAAGCCGGTCACCATGGCACCCAACATGGTGCTGGTAGGGCCGCGCAAGGGTAAGGTGGTCAACGACTGGAAGGTCCTCCCGGACCTCTTCGTGCGGGCGACGGCGCTCAAAAAACAGGAGATGCTGGCCGGGCTGCTCCCCACCCGCCACAGCATCAAGGTCCTGCACAGCCGGGCAACCGTGGTGCCGGAGGAGAGGCTGGAAGAGGTGGCCATCACCCGTGGGACCCCCATAACGGTGCGCGGTCGGCCGCTCCCCGGCGTGTCGAGGGGAACGGTGGAGCGGGCGGGGGCGTCACGGACCATGTTGCTCCGTGGCTCCGAGCGCGTCGCCGATGCCGTCACCTTCCGGGGCGAGGCCCTGGAGGTACGAAGACCGGATGTCATTGAGGGCCTCCAGGAGGCGATGCCGTTCCGGTGGCCGGTCAGCACTGTCCTCCCGGCGGAGACGCTCGCTCTCAAGACCCTACCTGTCAATAGCTCGGTCATCATCGCCGGTACACTAGACCTGACGAACATCGTGCTCACGGTGGACCACCACGTCGAGACATTGTACATCATCGCCGAGCGGATCGTGTGCGGTCCCAACGCCTCCATCACCTGGCGCCGGCCTGGAGGTACCACCCCACCGAGGGCGGACGATCCCGGCCTCAACGGGAGGGGGTGGAGCGGGGTGCAGACCAAGCCCGACTCCCGGGACGGGCTGGACGGCAGTGGAGGAAGCCCAGGCGGTCCCGGTATCCCCGGACGGGCGGGGAACCACGCTCCCAAGGTGGAGATCTGGGTGAAGCACATGGATGCCATCCCCACCTTGGACCTGAACGGTGAGGAAGGCCTCAGGGGAGGACGGGGTCAGCGCGGCGGCAGCGGCGGCAGTGGAGGAAACGGCAGCGGGGGGAAGCGCATCTGGGTCTTCGACTGGGTGTGCACTAGCGACCCCGGTGATGGCGGTAACGGGGGAGCGGGCGGAGCGGGAGGGCCGGGCGGCCCGGGAGGCAACGGCGGGAACGGCGGCAGGATCACCATCGGCGTGCTGGAAGGTACGCTCGGACCGACCGTCACCAGCCGTTCCTTCAAGATCAAGAACCAGGGTGGCCCCCGGGGCCGGGGCGGGGAAGGCGGCCCCGGAGGTCTGGGCGGCAGGGGCGGCATCAGCGGTGCCGGTGAGACCTGCCGCGACGCCAAGAACGGCGTGCAGGGAGCAAACGGCCCACCGGGAGCGGTGGGAGCGGATGGAGGCCATGACGGCAATGATGCTGACATCGCCCTGTTCGAGTTCACCGAGGAGGAGTGGGAGGAGCAGCTCACCCGGCCGTGGGTGACGGACATCGCCCCGGACGAGGCCTTCCCCGGAGACACGCTGAACATCAAGGGGAGCGCCTTCACGGCCGACGACCGCGTGGTGCTCGGGACGACCGATCTCACGCCGACCGTCAATGCCGATGAGAGCATCTCCGTCACCGTCCCCCTGGACGCGGCAGGGGGCACCACGACGGTTTTCGTCCGCCGGAGCGACGGGGTGGTGAGCAACCGCCTCAACGTGGGGATCAAGCCGCAACTGGAACCTATCTCCAAGGCGCTGGTCCAGGGCGCGGAGGGCGAGCTGTCGGGGCGGGCCTTCATCGACGGGGCGGCGGTGCTGGTCAACGGTGCCTCCATCCCGGCCACAGTGTCGGGCCCGACCACGCTCAAGTTCACCATGCCTGGGACCGGCGGCGTGGGCACACCGGGCGGCGCGGTGGAGGTGCAGGTGCGGAACCCCGACGGTAGGGTGAGCAACCAGCGCACGGTCTCCCTGCCGGGGGTGCTGGAGATACCGTTCACTTACGGCAAGCACAACCTCAGCTTCAAGAACTTCACCGATGGCGTCCCGGACTGGAGCACCTTCGAGGACACCTATGGAGCGGCGGAGGTGTGGCATGAGCTCCTCGACCCGGTGTTCGGGCATCCTGTCCTCACCGCGGCCTTCTACGCTTTCTACCACTACTTCCTCAAGGGGGAGGCCAACGGCGGCCTGGCTACGGGGTTCTGCACCTCCATGAGCGCCATGGTGACGGACCGGCTGTGGCAGGGGTTGGACGATACGGTCACGCTGCAGAAGGGGCAGGTGCACAAGACCCTCACGGCGGTACACGGTCGCCTGCTGAGCCGGGAGGCTCTTCTCACCTTCCACGACCAGGGCCGGGAGGAGGGGGCGAGGGTCGAGCGGACGGCAAGGGAGATCGAGTCCACCTTCCTGCGGGGGACCGATCGCAACAACGCCCCCATGCTGTTCTTCATCCCCGCTGGCGAGGTGTGGGACTCCCAGTACTTCGATAAGCTGGGCAGGTCCCACTGTGTCATGCCCTACCGGTTCGTGTACCCCGCCGGGCGGGCGCTGCCGCAGCTCACCCCCGACGGGTCGTCCACCACCTCCGACCTGGACGGGGTGGAGCTGTTCGTGTGGGACTGCAACGAACCTACCTCCGACAAGAGCAAGGTCCGCTTCCGCCGCGACGGCAGCAGGATACTGTACGACTACATGGCCGACGGGACCACATCCAAGTTCAACCTCGAGCAGGGGGTGACGCTGGGGATGATGACCAACGGAAGGTACCACCTCGCCGACGTGGACCTGCCCTTCAGCGGACCGTTCGGCCTGACGAGGTTCATCCTCGACTTCGTGCTGTCCCCGGCCGACCTGCAGGTGACCGACGCCGAGGGGAAGAGGACGGGGACGTATGGCGGGAAGATACTGAGCGAGATACCGGGAAGCCATCCCCTCTACTTGGTCAAGGGCGGGTACCTACTGCCGCCGGGGCAGGCGTACGTGCGGAGGTTCGTCGGTACCGCCGGCGGCAAGTACGCGTTCAACACCATCATGCCCGAGGGCGTGTCCATCGCTCTTGAGAACGTGGACACTGCGCCGGGGCAGGAGGACTCCCTGTCCATCGGAGCGGACGGCACGCTGCTGCGCTTCACCCCGGCGGTGGAAAAGAGAGCTGACCTCTCGTTGTGCCGCATGGTCGGCGACTAGGCCCGGGCGCTCACGGTCACCGGCGTGGGGGGAGGTCCGAGCATGGACATCGACATCGCCACCTCTCCCGACCTATCGCTGGTGCGGGTCGGGAACCAGGGGACCGACCGCTCTAACATCGAGGTCCGGGCGTTCATGCTCGACCGGACCACCGGGGAGAGGCAGAACCATAGCACGCCGGGGATCACCGTCCCCCGGGAAAACGACCTGACCATTGCGGTCACGGACTGGAAGCGGCCGCAGCCGTCGATCAGCATGGTGCCCTTCGAGTGATGGGGGCCTCGATGACGGGGTCGCGGCCAGGTCCGGGCATCATCATCCTGGGAGCGTTCGGTCGGCGGGGGGGCAATGAACCGCCCTCGACCTGATGCCGGCCAGGCCGTCAATCGCCCCTCCCTCTCGGCCCCGGCATCTCGTCGTGGGACATCTGGTCGATGGCCACCGTCGCCGCCAGGATGAGGACGTCGTCCTCCCCGGGCGTGATGTCCACGGCGTAGGTGTCCCGCAGCTGGAACCACTTCTTGGAGACCTAGGCCACCTTGTGGCCGCCCCTCTCAAAGCGGTACTCGTGGTCGATGATGTCGCCATCGATCTTCACCTCCCTATTGGGAGCTTCGAGCGAGAACCTGTCCCCCAGGATGTTGATCAACGCCTTCTTGACCTTGGCGTACGGTTTTCCGTTGCGCTCGATGGTCATAGAGCCCCCGATCGCGAACAGGTCCTTCTTGATCGTCACCAGCTCCTTGCCCTGCAGATCCTCCATCACGAAGGTCTCTCGCAACCGCAGGGCCTTGCCGTCCACCTTGAACGCCCTCCGCCCCTTCTCGTCCTCGATCCAGAAGTCGTCCCCGATGGAGAACATCCTCTCCCTCATCAGGTACCGGTGGGCGCTCTCCCTCCCCGCCTTTGCCTTTTCATCGCTCTTTCCGAACATGTCCCGCCACCTCAGCACGCTGCCTCGGACCCGCATCCAGCAGGCGAGCGTTCAATAGCCAACTCACGGTAGAAATATGATCGGTCGGGAGCTTGGCGTTCTTTGGCGTTCTAACTGCTATACGATGGCCCCATGGTGAGGGTGTGGGATTAACTTCGTGAGAAACCATTTTTAACATGGCCTCCCAATCCTTAGCCAGCATGTCATTTTCATGTTGGCGTCCTGGTCTGGCCCTTCTCCTTACCGCTTTCGCCGCATGCCTCCTCATCCCTGGGCTCCTGGCCGCTCCGTCCGGTCCCACCGTCCCCGGCGGGGAGGTCGCCCTTGCCCAGGAGGAGGGTGGGCCGGTGGTCGAGGTGGGCATGTGGGTGATCGACGTCTACGACTTCAACTACCCTTCAGGCAGCTACGTCTTCGACTTCTACATCTACTTCTACTGGACCGACGCCAACATCACGACCATCAACTGGTACGTGATGAACGGTCTGCCGTCCACCCCCGCCACCAAGCAGCTGGTGAGCAACGGTACGGACAACGGAACGTCATACGAGTTCTACCGGGTGAGGGCCGACCTGAGCTATCCGCTGGAGGCGGGGGACTACCCGTTCCAGAAGGTGGTCCTACCCATCAGCGTGGAGGTCGTGAACCTGGGGGACCCGGTGGAGCTGCGGTGGCAGGAGGAGAGGAGCGGCGTGGACCCCGGCTTCAAGATCGTGGGGTGGAGGGTGTCCGACGTAGACTACGTGCTCACGCCCCATGAGTACCCCTTCGAGAGCGGCACTGACCAGGCCACGCTGAACATCGTAATCGAACGGGAGATGATCGTGGCGGTGCCGGAGATGATCATCCCCCCGCTGATATTCTGCCTGATCTCGGCGTTCTCCTTCCTCCTGCGCATGGACGACAGCAGCGCGTTCGGCCTGCGCATGGGGCTGAACACCTCGATGCTCATCACCACGGTGCTGTTCAACCTCGCCGAGCAGGACAAGATGCCTCCCACATCCACGGTGAACTTCTACACCGTCTTCATCATCGGGGTGTTCATCTTTCTGGCCATCAACATGGTGGTCACCATCCTGGGGTACGTCCAGTACAACTACCGCCATGATGTGGAGAGGCTGAAGGTGACCAACCGGCTGGGCATACTCCTTTCGATATCGGTCCCGGTGGTACTCATCATCGTGATCCTCCTGTCCGTGACGTAGGCGCGCAAAGTCACGGCACGATGTCCACGCTCTCCGGTATGAGGTCGCTCACCGCCCCTCGTCGCGCCCTCCCACCGGGGGCATCGCGTCAACGCTCTTTCGGCGGGACCACCAGTGGGCCTTCGGACCCCGGGTGGCGGCCGAGCTCTCGAGGACCAGGAGCACTATGGTGATGATGACGAATATAAGAACGGGGAACGACAGCACCACGATGCCCACCAGCAGTATGTAAGACAGCCCGCCGAAGACCAGGCCCACCGACCCTAGGCCCGAGGACACCGCCAGGGCCATGGCCACGAGCAGCAGAGCGAGGAAGAGGACGGACAGTCCGGCCATGATAGCGTTTCGCCTTCGCATGGTAATGGGTTGACCGCCATGCCTATTTCAAAATGCCCTCATGGAGCAGCGGGACCCTCACCCTGATGGGACGTGGTGAGCGTGCGTCCGCTCCCTTCACGAGCCGTCCGGGGAAAGCACTTCCAGCGGTGGACATCGATGTAATGCGAGGGGCTCCATTATAGCCTGGTAAGTGTTTCAGCCCCCGTGGGGTAGTTCGAAAATGAGGAAGAACTGGAAGGACCGCTCCGGCGTATCGCCGATAATCGCCGCCATACTGCTGGTAGGGATCACCGTCGTGCTCTCCTCCGTCCTGTACGTGTGGGTGATGGGCATGGGGGACGACGAGCCCCCCGCCCCCGTGGCGAGCGGCGCCCTGGCCGAGAATGTCGATGAGAGGACGATCAAGGTCACGTTCGGCACCATGAGCCAGAACGTGGACTTTATCCAGTGCAAGTTCACCCTGGGGGTGGACAACTCGGTGGCGCTGGCGCAGAGCATCGTCGGCACCGGAACGGGGAGCACCCTGAGCTTTACGCCCGTGGACGGTGGCGCTACGTACACGGTCACGTTCCAGGACGTCAACGGGGACGGAGGGATCGGCATGGGCGATAACGCCGAGATCGTCACCAGCAGCGGATCTCTGGCGTCCGGCACGTACACCGCCTACCTGCTGTGGGCCGCGGACGGGTCGCCCATCTGCTCCCCCACCCTGCAGGTGTGAGCCTTCCAAGGACGCATGTCCCCGTTCCCCTCTCTGACATTATCGGACCAGGTCACCAGCCGGAAAGGTATGCGGCGGTGAACAGGCTGAAGCACAACGTCCCCAGGAACAGCGCGGCCAGCAGCCGGTTGCGGTTCAGCTCACGGGCGTACAGCACGCCCAGGGCGGCGAAGAGCACGGTGGCAAGGATGCGGGACATGTACAGGGCCGTGTAGGGATTGGGGAACATGAGGAACGGGAGGACCAGGGGCACGACCAGCAGGACGTCGATCGTCAGGATCCCGATGAAGTAGTCCCAGTCCTCGCGCTGCGCGCGGTACCTCTTGGTGCGGGGGTCCTCCCCCGGCGGCGTGGCGGCGATCATGTCCGCGACCTTCATCCGGTCATCGTTGCTCAGCGCGCCCGTGATGCCCTCGCCCAGGGCCTCCACGGCCTTCTTCCTGACCTCCTCGCCCCCTGCTGTCTGCAGGTCGTGGACCAGTTCCTCGCTCTGCCTCCGCTCGATGATATAGGAATGCATGACGGTGATGCCGTCGACCAGGCCCCAGGTGAGGTTCACCGCGAAGGCGATGATTATAACGTAGGCAATGGCCCCACCCTCGAAGCCCGTGCCGCCCAGGATGCCCAGCGAGACCACCACCATCCAGACGGCGTAGAATGCCTCTCCCAGCCGATCACCGAGGGGCAGGTTGTCCGTGAAGAACGCGCTGATGCGTGGAAGGGCTCGCGGTGCCATGGTACCACCCGATGTATCGCAGTTCGGTGTATACTACCTCTGCGCATGAGGCCGGACAGCCTCACCCCCGACCCGCTCCGCTCGCGTTCTGGAGAGGGGAGGGACCCACTCCATAACCCATATAGCATCGGTGCATCGCCTCCTCAAGCACAGGGACCGCCTGGGCGAGGTCCGTGACATGCCAACAATGCATGCAAAACGATAAGTGGTATGACGTGCTACAGCGTGACAATATCTTTAATGATAATGATGAATAAAAGTGGGAATTGTCATGCCGATCACCGAGGTCCTTGCCCGCAACGCTGCCATGTATGGGAACGAGATCAGTCTGGTGGAAATCAACCCCGAGATCACCGAGGTGCCCAGGAGCTGGAAGGACTACGACCTGGTGGAGCTGAACCCGGAGCGACGGTACCGTCGGCAGATGACCTGGCGGGAGTTCGATGACAAGGCCAACCGGTTTGCCAACTTCCTCATGGAGAGAGGTCTGGAAAAAGGGCACAAGGTCGGCATCCTGCTCATGAACTGCTTGGAGTGGCTGCCCATCTACTTCGGGATCCTCAAGACCGGGGCCCTCGCCGTGCCGTTGAACTACCGCTACACCGAGGAGGAGATCAAGTACTGCCTGGAGCTGGCGGAGTGCGATGTGCTCATCTTCGGGCCGGAGTTCACCGAGAGGGTGGAGGCCATACGTGACCGCATCCCCAACGTGAAGATGCGCCTCTTCGTGGGACAGGACTGCCCGTCCTTCGCGGAAAGCTACTACTCGCTCACGGCGTGCTGCTCCTCCATGGCGCCTGAGGTGCCGCTGACCGAGGAGGACGACGCGGCCATCTACTTCTCCTCCGGCACCACTGGCTTCCCCAAGGCCATCCTGCACGACCACCGCGCCCTCACGTCGTCGTGCGAGGTGGAGATGGACCACCACAAGCAGGGACGGGAGGACAACTTCCTGTGCATCCCCCCGCTCTACCACACCGGCGCCAAGATGCACTGGTTCGGTAGTTTCCTCTCCGGGAGCAAGGCCGTGCTGCTGCGCGGCGTGAGCCCCGAATGGATCATCCGCACGGTATCGGAGGAGCAGGTGACCATCGTGTGGCTACTGGTGCCGTGGGCACAGGACATCCTCGACGCCATCGATCACGGGGACGTGAAGCTGGACGAATACGGCCTCCAGCAGTGGAGGCTTATGCACATCGGGGCCCAGCCCGTGCCGCCCTCCCTCGTCAAGCGCTGGAAGGAGCACTTCCCCCACCACCAGTACGACACCGACTACGGGCTGTCGGAATCGATCGGCCCGGGGTGCGTGCACCTCGGCCTGGAGAACATCCACAAGGTCGGTGCCATCGGGAAGGCCGGTTACCATTGGGAGCTGCGCATCGTGGACGAGGGCGGGACGCCGGTGGACCAGGGGAAGGTGGGCGAGCTGTGCGTCCGCGGGGCCGGCGTGATGAAGCGCTACTACAACAACCCCGCCGCCACGGACGAGGTGCTCAAGGACGGATGGCTGTACACCGGCGACATGGCCCGCATGGACGAGGACGGCTTCGTGTTCCTGGTGGACCGCAAGAAGGACGTGATCATCACCGGCGGTGAGAACATCTACCCTGTTCAGATAGAGGACTTCCTGCACACCCACCCCGCGATCAAGGACGTGGCCGTGATCGGCCTCCCCGACCACCGCTTGGGGGAGATAACCGCGGCCATCATCGAGCTGAAGCCCAACATGAACTGCTCGGAGGCTGAGATCATGCAGTTCTGCAGCGCCCTGCCGCGGTACAAGCGCCCCCGGCGCATCATGTTCGAGAAGGTGCCCCGCAACCCCACCGGGAAGATAGAGAAGCCGCGGCTGCGGGAGAAGTACTGCGGAGGGAGCCTGGTGGAGGCGCAGACCAAGAACCAGTGATGTGCGCCGATCTCGTCCTTAACGCCGTGCCGGTCAAGGGCCCGTCCGGTCCGCGGTCGCAAGGTCATAGGACCGCCCGGTACGGCCTGCCTGGCTGCCACCGTGAGGGCCGCTCCAGGAGGAAAGTTAGATATACCCTCCCTGCCCACGAAACGCAGTGATGAGGTAATCGAGGCGACTACCATGGAAACCGCTCAGGAGCATACTGCGATGTGGTGGGGACGAATGGCGTTCGGCGTGCTTGCCATCATCTTTGGCATCGTGACCTTCGCCTACCCCGGCATGACCTTGACCATCTTCCTTTGGATCTTCGGGACGTTCCTGTTCGTGAGCGGCCTGGTCCTCATCGGCTACGCCCGCAAGAGGACCGGCACCCACCGCTGGCTGAACCTCTTCGAAGGGGTGCTCAATATCATCATCGCCATCGTGGCGTTCATCAATCCCGGACTAACGGCGCTCACCATCGTCTACCTGGTGGGCTTCTTCGCCGCCCTCACCGGAGTGCTGCAGATCGGTGAGTCCTTCGTGGCCCCCCGCAAGCATCGCTCGTTCGGGGTGTCCAGCCGGCTGCTCCTCGCCGCCTCGGGAATATGGTCCCTGATAGTGGGCGTCATACTCCTGCTGTTCCCCGTGGGAGGCATACTGGCGGTGCTATGGATCATCGCCACGTTCGCGATCATCATCGGCATCCTGAACATCGTGAGCGGGCTGCGCGTGAGGGGAAGGGCCCGACCGGCGACCGTCGCCCGGTGATCGGCGGCTGCGTAAGAGCGATGTCCAGAGGATAGCCGACGAGGTCGACGCTCCCGACCCATGGGTCCCAGGCCCCAAGGATAAAGAGGGCGGAGCGCGAGTCCAGGGGCGTGTCCACGGACGATGGCGCGAGGATCGCGCTGATAACGGGGGCCAACTCCGGAATGGGCAAGGCGGCCACCGCCATACTGGCCGACAAGGGCTATCGCGTGGTCATGCTGTGCCGTGACGAGGGAAGGGGAAGGATAGCCCACCAGGACGTCATCAGCGTTAGCGGCCGGAGGGTGGACCTCATGCTGTGCGACCTGGGGGACCTCGCCTCGGTGCGCAGCTTCTCGGCATTGTTCCATGAGAGATACCCCCAGCTGGACGTGCTGATCAACAACGCGGGCGTGATCACCCTGGACCGGCGGGAGACCGCGGACGGCCTGGAGCTGCAGTTCGGGGTCAACCACATCGGTCATTTCCTTTTGACCACCTCCCTCCTGGACCTTCTGGAGCGGTCTGACCAGGGGCGCATCGTGGTGTACAGCTCCGGCGCCCACAAGTGGGGGAGGATGCATTTCGACGACTACAACCTCACGCGCCGGTACAACGTCATGAGGTCCTACGGGCAGTCCAAGCTGGCCAACGTGTACTTCACCAAGGAGCTGGCACGCCGGCTGCAGGAGGGAGGGAGCAAGGTCACCATCAACGCCTGCCACCCCGGTGCGGTGGCCACGCAGATGGGGGTGGACCGCAACACCGGCTTCGGGAAGCGCCTGGTCCGGGTGCTGCGTCCGCTGTTCCAGACCCCCGAGGAGGGGTGCCGCACCGCCGTGTACCTGGCCACCTCGGACGAGGTGAGGGGGGTTAGCGGCGAGTACTTCTACAAGTGCCGCAAGGCTAAGACATCACACCGGGCAAGGGACGCGGACGCGGCCAGGCGGCTGTATGAGCTGAGCGAGAGGATAGTCTCCGACGCGCTCGCCCGCAGGGACAGGAAGAAGGGCTGAACCCATCTCAAGGGCCGTGTCGCCAGCGCTCGCATTCGCCTAGGTGGCACCCTGCTGCCCGGAGAGGAAGGACCTCACCATCGACCACGCCTTGTACGGGGTGTGGCGGTCGAGCAGATGGATGACGACTACCGCGGTGACGGCGTAGGTGGCCAGCAGAGTTAGGAAGGAGAGAATGTCCGGTACCGGGAACAGCACCCGCAGCGCCGTCGTGGCGGCGATGCCTGACACTGCCAGCACCAGAGGATAGAGCAGGGCGGAGTACACCTCCCGTGCCTCCACGCCGATGGCGGCCCGGAGCGCGCGGACGGTGAGGTAGAGCATCGGCAGCGAGCTGAAGGCCACGGCGAGGGACACGCCCACCAGGTCGGCGCCCATCATCAGGGGGTAGATGAGGGAGAACAGCAGGACCACTTGCACCAGTTGCATTATGGCGTAGGTGCGGGGCCGGCCCACGGCCATGAACAGGGCCGCCGCCGTCTCCCCCAGGCCCCGCACCAGGCCCCACCATGCCAGCACCTGCACCAGGGGGATGATGGGCGCCCAGGAGGTGCCCAGGAACACCACCGCGATCTCGTGGGACAGGGACACCAGCAGGCCGGTGAGGATGAAGGAGATCAGAGCGGTGAGCCGCAGCGTCCTCAGGAACAGCGACCGGAGCTGCACCGCGTCGTCCTGGATCTTGGAGTACACCGGGAAGGCCACCTGGGAGATGATCTGACTGATCTCCGTGGACGGCGTGTTGGACAGGCCATAGGCCATCTGGTAGAGGCCCAGGGCGGTCACGCCCAGCACCTTCCCCACCACGATGTCGTCCCCCTGTATGAGGAGGAACGTCAGCATGGACGACAGCATTATCCATGCTCCGTAGTTGGACAGCCCCCTCACCTTGCTCAGGTCGAAGTTGAAGCGGGGGCGGTAGGGGTGGACCACATAGCTGGCCACCATGAGGGTGAGGTCCTTGGCCAGGATACCTAGGACCAGCGCCCACACGCTGTGCAGGACCAGCACGGCGGTGATGCTCACTATGAAGTCGGCCAGCAAGCCGCTGAGCTTGAACAGGTACTGCCTCCGGAAGTCCAGGTTCTTGAGGAAGAAGATGGTGCCGAGGTTGGTGAAACCCTGGAACACCAGGGAAAGGCCGATGACCTGCAGAACCGGCGCGGCATCAGGGGTGGAGAAGAACTGGGCGATGAAGGGGGCGAGCAGGAACAGCACCAGGAAGAGGACCACGCCTCGGACGACGAGGAGGGTCCACGCGGCGTTGAGGTCCGCGGTGATGTCCGTCTTCTTATGCACCAGGGCCTGCTGGAAGCCGGTCTGAGAGAGGACGTCCAGCGCGTAGATGGTGAGGACGGCGATGTCCAGTATGCCAAAGGCGGTGGGGAGCAGAAGGCGGGCCAGGATCACGAGGCGAGTGAGCACCAGGACCTGCTGCAGGGCGTTGATGCCGAAGGACCAGGCGCTCCCCTGCAGCATCTGGCGGTCCACCTTTGGTCCTCCCCCGGGCATGATGTCCGGGACCTCCGCGAGGACATCCGCCGGCCGTACCCCCGATCGCTCCACGCCGCTCCCCTTCCCCGATTGTCCGAACCCATCAATATACGTTGTCCGCCTCCGCCCAGCAGGATTAAGGAGCTCCCCAACCATCACGGCCCATGGTCGGCGCGCGCCCCAGCGATCTCACCTCCTTCCTCATCGCCCCCTGCGGCATGAACTGCGCCCTGTGCTTAGGCTTTCAGCGATCAAGGAACCCCTGCCCGGGGTGCCGAGGGGCGGAGGAGAGGCAGCCTGGCTACTGCCACCGCTGCAGCATCAGCCACTGCGAGACCGTGCGTGACGGGGTGAGCCACCTCTGCCACGAGTGCGACCGCATGCCCTGCCGTCGGCTCAAGCAGCTGGACGCCCGCTACCGTAAGAAGTATGGCATGAGCATGCTCGATAACCTTCAGGAGATCAAGGAAGAGGGCATGGACACCTTCCTGTCACGTCAGGGGGAGCGCTACACCTGCCCCTCCTGCCACGCCCTGCTGTGCGTGCACCGCCCCCAGTGCCTAAGCTGCGGGCATGTGAGGGAGCGCGCGGAAGGCGACGCCCCGCCCCACGAGGGGCGTTAGGCCCTGTAAGGCGCAACCCGCCCCCACCTCCCCATGGGCTCTTGCAGTGATCGATGGAGCGATGGACCGCTCACGGTCCTTCGCCTGGACCTCGGGACAAAAACCCAAGATAAATATCGTTCCCCAGCCGTCCCCTTACGGGTGATGGCAACGCCGGAATATGTTGTGCTGTCGCGGCTAACGGCCGATGGGAGGAAGACATTGAGGAGCAACCCTGAGCGGCTGAGGGAGGTCAACGAGGAGATCGACACCATGGGGGTCAAGGTGATGAGGCAGTACGCCCTCCTGGGAAAGTACGATTTCCTGACCATACTGGAAGCGCCTGACAACGAGACCATGGCCAAGGTCATGGTGGAGCTGGGCGCCAGGGGGAGCATGGACACCGTCACGTTCGCCGCCATGAACGTGGACGACTTCCTGAAGCAGCTGAAGTGATCACATCGGGTGAGGAGGGCACCGCTCCCGTGATGCCTCAGGGCCACCCCTTCACGGCCGTTAGGGGAGCAAGAGCCTCACAGGGCAGCTCAAGGCTCGTGGAGAGCGGTCGTGGCCTCCCCCGATCATGGCGCTCCCTATGCGCGGAGAGCGTGGTCCAGGGCGGCAACGGTGCCCCTCGGGAAGGAACCTTTTTTTATGAGTATTCGATTCCGACCTCATCGAGAGAAAAAGAGGATTTTTCTAGATGATGAGGTTCGACGGCAAGGTCCTGATCATTGGATACGGCTCGGTCGCCCGGTGCACCCTACCTATCCTGCTGAAGCACATTAAGATCCCCTACGACAACATCACCATCATCGATTTCGAGGACAAGTCCTCGACGCTGAGGCGGTGGATCAACAAGGGCATCACGTACCGTAACCAGCGGATCACCCCGGAGAACATCGATGCCGTCCTGGCCGAGCACCTGTCGCCGGGCGGTCTCCTGCTGGACCTGGCCTGGAACATCGACGCCAATACCATCCTGCAGTGGTGCCACGACCATGATGTGCTGTACCTCAACACCTCGGTGGAGATATGGGACTCGTTGTCCGAGATCGAGTCCAAGGACCCTGTGGAGAAGTCGCTGTACAGCCGGCAGATGCGGCTGCGGGAGATGGCCAGCGGCTGGAACGGAGGCGTCACCGCGGTGGTGGACCATGGGGCCAACCCCGGGCTCATATCCCACTTCGTCAAGAGGGCCCTGGTCGACATCGCCGAGCGGACGATCAGGGACAGGAAGGTCAGCACGGAGCGGGCAGAGCGCCTCCACGAGCTGGTGAGGGAGGGCAACTTCGCCGAGCTGGCCATGCTGCTCAACGTCAAGGTCATCCACTGCTCGGAGCGGGACACCCAGATCACGAGCAACCCCAAGAAGGTGGGCGAGTTCGTGGGGACGTGGAGCATCGAGGGCCTGAGGGAGGAGGGCACCGCCCCGGCGGAGCTGGGATGGGGGACGCACGAGAAGACCCTCCCCCCGCTGGCCTTCGTGCCCGACTTCGGACCGAAGAACCAGATCATGCTCGCCCAGATGGGCATGAACACCTGGGTCCGCTCCTGGGTCCCGGAATGCGAGATCGTGGGGATGGCCATCCGCCACGGGGAGGCCTTCGGTCTCTCGGACAAGCTCACTGTATGGAAGGATGGGCAGGCGGTGTACCGGCCCACGGTCCACTATGCCTACATGCCGTGCGACGACACCCTGGTGTCACTGCATGAGCTGAGGTGCAGGAACTATGAAATGCAGCCCCGGCTGAGGATCCTCAAGGAGAAGGAGATCGTGTCCGGGTCCGACATCCTGGGCGCGCTGCTCATGGGCCACGAGTACGGCTCATGGTGGTGCGGGAGCATACTCACCATCGAGGAGGCGCTCACCCTGGCGCCGGGCCAGAACGCCACCACCGTGCAGGTGGCATTGGGCATCGTCTCTGCGCTGATGTGGATGATCGAGAACCCCCGGAAGGGGCTGTGCACCCCTGAGGACCTCCCGCACGATTACGTCCTCAACATCGCCATGCCGTACCTGGGCAAGTTCGTGTCCGCCCCTTCGGACTGGACCCCCCTGAAGAACAGGAAAGTGTACTTCAAGGAGAACCCTGCCAACCACCACGATGACGATATGTGGCAGTTCGGCAACTTCACCTTCGTCCCGTGAGGTCGGTCGGAAGCGCGTCCGGGCCGCAGAGCCCGGCTCAATCGTCCACGATGAACTCCACGTCGTTGGCCTTGTTCCTGCGGGCGCAGGTGCGGGAGATCATGCCCGCTTCCATCCATCCTGCGCTCAGCACCCCGGCGGGCACCAGGCAGTTGGCGGACATGCGGCAGTGGCAGTACCTGTGTATGATGCTGCTGTTCGCCTGGTCGGTGAGGTCCTGGAGGGTCACGGTCCCTATCCCCTCGGAGAAACCCTTGACGTTGACGCAATCGGTGTCGATCTTGACGCTGAAGTTGCCGTCCTCCAGCTTGTCCACGGTGATGTGGTGCGTCTTTCCGCACAGCCTCATGTTGACCTTGACCTTCGCCGTCATCGCCTCCTCCATACACGGCAGAGGCATAAGAGCACGCATGTTAGAACCATCACCCGTACGATGGCGGGCCGTGATGCACCGACAGGGAGGAGCCCTCGGTTCCCTCCGGGGTTCCGGGACAAGGAGCCCTGGACGTAAAAGGCGTGCCTCGCCCCCAGTCACGTTCCCGCTTGTTCGTTGCGCGAGTTTTATGCCCCCCTGGTGACATGCACCATGGAGAAGATGTCCTCATCAACGATCGAGAGCGAGCTGGAGAGGATGGCCAAGGAGAGCGGGGCCACGGCGTTCGTTCCCCTGCCCACGTCGCAGGTCATCACCGCCCACTGGGTGAGGCTGAGGTGCCAGTTTGGCTGCAAGTACTACGGTACACGGCTCACCTGCCCGCCCTACAGCCCCACGCCGGAGTACACCCGGAAGGTGCTGGATGAGTACACTAAGGCGTACCTCATACGCTACGACGGCTTCCTGGGCTGCGATACCTACCCGCCGCAGAACCTCCACAGCGGGATCAAGAAGATGAGCACCAAGGTGTGCGATATCGGTTTCGAGATGGAGCGCCACGCCTTCCTGGCCGGTTACTACAAGGCCTACCTCTTCGGCGCACACCGTTGCTACCGCTGCGAGACCTGTGTCATCGAGGAGGGGAAGGACCGCTGCCGGTTCGCGGTGAAGGCGCGGCCTTCCATGGAATCTGCGGGCATCGACGTGTTCGCCACCGCCAAGAACGCCGGCATCGAGACGCACGTGGTGCAGGACAAGAACGTCCTCACCCCCGAGATGCTTCCGACGTTCATGCTCCTCCTCTTGGAGTGAGGGAGCGCCGCCCCCGGTCCGAAGTTGTGGACCACTTAGGCGCCGCTCGTCTCCAGGTCCTTGAGCCGCTGCAGGGCGGCCTCCGCTCCGACGAACAGCTCATCGTCCACCACCAGGACCGGCAGGGCCTTGCGCACCGCGTGATAGGCGCTGTAGTACGCCACGATGTTCTCGTTCTCCTGGAGGGTGCAATCATAGTACTGTACCTTGTCCGTGAGCTTGGCCGGGACCTTCCTCTTTACCAGCTCGCAGTACTTGCAGCCGGGACTGGTGAACATCACTATCTCCATGATCTCCCTCGAAGCGTGAAGCGGCTGAACGGTGCAACATCAATAAATTGTTTTGTCCTCATTTCGAGCTCGCGGCACCGTGCGTCCTAATGCGCACGAAGGTAATGCGAATGACGCCATCATTGGCGGGAGAGGCGGCGTTCGTGCCCCATAGGAAGGCATTTCCCACCATCCAGATGGTAAAAGGAGGTGTTCCACATTGATTGTCTATCTAGAAAAAAAATTCTCAGGGCTTATATCTTAGTAGCTATAGTGGGACCATTGTCACAATTGATAACAGGGGGCAAGAACATGGTCTCAGACAATGATGGTAAAGATAGGGTCTTCGTCCTGGGATCAGGTACCCGGGCCTTCCTCTCGGTCGTCAGGTCCCTGGGCCGGAGGGGCCTGGAGGTGTACGTGGGAAGCTACCACTTCGACCCCGCCGTCCTGCGCTCCAGGTACATCACCAAGGTCAACTACCTCCCCTCCCCTCATGATGGCGAGGCCTGGAGGGCGAGCATGGTAGAGCTGCTGAGCGGGAAGAGGTTCCAGCTCATCATACCCACTGACGATCCCACCACGATCCTCTGCCGCAGGTACCGCGCGGAGCTGGAGCAGCACTGCCCGGCATACCTTCTGGACGAGCGGGCGTACGCGACGACCAACGATAAGGAGAAGACCTACCAGCTGGCCCGCGAGCTGGGCGTGAACGTCCCGCGCACCGTGCCGCTGGACGCTACCTCGGACCTATCGGCTGTGGCCCGCGAGCTGGGGTTCCCCCTCATGCTCAAGCCCGTCAGCTCCTTTGAGGAGGACGACCTGGAGAGCAAGAGGTACGTCAAGAGGGTCAGGGACATGGATGAGCTGACCTCCACCTTCGAGAAGATGTCGGCCCAGGGCCCGGTGATGGCCCAGGAGTTCTTCCAGGGGGTGGGCGCCGGGATCGAGGTGCTGGCCTATCACGGTGAAATACTAACCAGCTTCGAGCACGTGCGGGTCCATGAGCCGCGGGGCGGGGGGGTCAGCACCTACCGCCGCAGCGTCCCTGTGGACCCCGAGCTGCTGGAGGCGTCCCGCACGATAATCACGGCCCTTGATTACACCGGGGTGTGCATGCTGGAGTTCCGCACCGACCGGCGGTCGGGGGGATGGGTCCTCATCGAGATCAACGGCCGGTTCTGGGGCTCGCTCCCCCTGGCCGTGGCCTCGGGGCAGGACTTCCCCTACTACCTGTACCAGATGCTGGTGCAGGGGAAGAGGGAATTCCCCCAGGGGTACCGGAAGAACATATACTGCCGCAACACCACGCTGGACGTGGCATGGATGAAGGAGAACCTTCGCAGCAGCAAGATGCAGCTGCTGAGCGAGATGTCCAACGTGCTGATGTTGCGGGAGCGGAACGACACGCTGGTGATGGACGACCTGGGGCCGGGCGTGCACGAGGCGTACACCAACGTCAGGTCGGCCTACGATGCCGCGCAGCGGGCGGTGCAGCTGAGGTTGATGGCCCTGCCCATGGCCCGCGAGAGCCGGTCCAAGAAGCTCAAGAGCAAGCTGGAGGTCGCGAAGAGCGTCATCTTCGTGTGCAAGGGCAACATATGCCGCAGCCCCTTCGCCGAGCACTATGCCCGCAAGACCTTGCCCTCGGGCATCACCGTCCGTTCCTGCGGCACCTACCAGCAGGACGGCAGGCCCAGCCCCGAGGAGGCTATAGGCAGTGCCTCCAAGTTCGGCGTGGACCTCGTGGAGCATCGCTCCGACTGCATCGACCAGGATATGTTGAAGGACGCGGACATAATATTCGTCTTTGACTGGGAGAACATGAGCAAGCTTACTCAGAGGTATCCCCAGGCCCGTTCCAAGGTCCACCTGCTGTCGGACCTATGCCCCCGCTCCCCCCTGTTCATCCAGGACCCTTACGGCAAGGACATGGAGGCGTTCGACAAGGCCTACATGCAGATCGTCCATAATCTGAACATGGCCAGCGGTGGCTGATGCTCCTCACGGGCGTCACTGACCATGCCAAGTTCCATAAACCTCGCCCTCGTTGCCGGTTAAGGAGGAGAGCATGAAGATCGCGATCATAGGGAAAGGCCACGTGGGCTCCGCCCTCGGCTCCGGCCTCACCAGGGCGGGACATGAGGTCAACTACGCACACCGCGCGCCCAATGCCAGGCCGCACAACGTGGCGGAGTGGGGCGAGGTGATCATCATCGCCGTGCCGTACAACCAGGTCGGCAACGTGGCCGAGGACCTGAAGAAGGTGGTGGACGACAAGGTGGTCATCGACGCCACCAACGCCATGGGCCCCACCGGGGAGCTGGCCCTAGGATTCAGCACCTCGGGCGCGGAGGAGCTGCAGAAGGCCCTTCCCCTGGCCAAGGTGGTGAAGGCCTTCAACACCGTGCTCGCCCAGAACCAGGGGACAGGGCAGATCGACAGCACGAAGCTCACGGCCTTCGTGGCCGGCGATGACGCCGAGGCCAAGGCCACGGCCATGGGCCTGGCGGGCGACATCGGCTTCGAGCCGGTGGACTGCGGTCCCTTGAGGTCGGCGAGGTACCTGGAACCCATGGCCATGCAGCTCATCCAGCTGGGATACGGCATGGGCATGGGGACGGCCATCGGGTACCGCCTGGTGAAGGGCTGATAGGGGGTCCCGCGCCCCCACCTATCTTTTTTTGTCCATGCGGCCGTCCAGCCGTGGCAGGTCGTACGCCGTCGGCGAGCTTATAGCCCGGCCGTCCGCATCGTACCGCGAGCCGTGGCAGGGGCAGTCCCAGGACCGCTCAGCGTTGTTCCACCTCACGTAGCAGCCCATGTGGGCACACGCCGGGGACACGGCGTGAACATCGCCTGAAGGGTCGCGGAAGGCCGCGAGCTTCTTCCCCTCCATGGTGACCAGTCCCGCCTCCCCCCTCTGCAGGCGGTCCAGCGACGGTGGCATATGCAGTCTGGCACCAGTGAACAGCCCGGCCACGTGGAGGTTCCGAGTCAGTAGGGATGCTCCCGACGCCCGCAGGCCCAGACGTCCGGGGGAGTATAACGTGGCGTAGGGGCTGGAGCCCCGGGCGATGAGGTCCGACAGGACCATCCCGGAGAGGGTGCCGTACGTCATGCCCGTGCCCTTGAAGCCGGTGGCCACGTACTGGTGCCGGCTGCCGGGCAGCAGCCCTATGAACGGCAGTCCATCGTCCGGGTAGTGGTCCTGGGTCGACCAGCTCATCTCCACTGAGCGGACGCGAAAGTGCGAGCCGCAGTACTTACTCAGCGTGGCGTAGCGCTGCCGGGTGTCCGTCACCTGCCCGGTCACGTGGTCCTCGCCCCCCACCAACAGCAGGCCCGGCTCCGCCTCCCGGATGTAGTGGCATGGTTCCTCATCACTGTAGAACATGGCGTGCTCCGGCAGGTGGTCCTCGGTCCGTATCCCCAGCACGTACGAGCGGCGCACGGTCATGCGTGCGTGCAGCAGGCCCAGTATGGTGATGGGGGAGCCGGTGGCCACGATGACGTCGTTGGCCGTCAGGACCCCCTTGTCGGTCCGCACCTCGCACGGCCGTCCCTCATCGATGGAGTGGGCCCTCGTCATCTCACAGATATGGCTGCCGTCCCCGGGCACCGTGGCCGCCAGGGCCAGCAGGTACTTACGGGGGTGGAACTCCGCCTGCTCCCGGTACCTCAAAGCCCCGAAGGTGGGGAATGGTAGCGGCGCGTCGTCCTGGAAGCTCACTGGCAACCCTAGCCTGGCTTCCAGGGCGGCCTCCTCCCGCAGGCCGTCCCTCGCGCCCCCTGTCGCGCCGTACAGGAACTCGTCCGCGCGGGAGAGGTCGCAGTCGATCTCATGCGTCCGGACCAGCTCCTCGATCTTGTCGATGGACTCCGTCGCCGAGCGCGCGCACAAGCGGGCCTCGTCCATGCCGAACTTGCCGGCGATCCCCCTGTAGTAGTTCGATGTCGACCCCGCGGATATGTGGGCCGTGGTGTGCCCCGATATCCTGCTGGCGATGCGGTCGGCCTCCACCACCGCCACCTTCAGGCCCTGCTGCTTGAGCAGCGCGGCGGCGGTGATGCCAGCGATGCCCCCGCCCAGAACGGCCACGTCCACATGAACGTCGGGCGGCAGGGCAGGGTAGCTGGTGGAGGACGTGGTCTCCATCCAGTAGGAGCTGGGACTTCCCTCCAGGCCGTGGTCCGGGCCCATCATGGAGGGACCCCCTGCGGCCGTTCCGCCTTCCGGGCCAATGATCCTCTGGCAGAACTGTCGATGTGGCAGCGCGACCTCTTGCCCTCGATAAGTATGTGGCTGGTGATGGACCTCATCCTGGCACCTCGTCCGCTGATACTTGGCCGGGGACAGGATTTAATGCTTCCATCCGCAATCCACGCCCCAGGGGGGCGGTTTCCGCGTCCCGGTCGTACGAGGGCGCTCCCTTCAGCATCGTGCCGAGCCGGGCAAGGGCAGAAGCCCTGAAAGGGTAGCCCTCGCGGCGTGAGGGGTCACGTCTCTCACGCGCGACCGCGCGACCTCCAGGGGAACGGGCCGAGCTCAGCCCCTCCTCCGCCTGAGGCCAACGAAGGCCAATCCTCCCACCGCGGCGACCCCTAGCACGCCGGCCAGGGCCAGCATGTTGGCGTTCAGGCCAGTCACCGTGCCGGTGCTGTCGGCCTCGCCCACGGTGAACTTGGCCTCGTTGATGAGCACGTTCTCCGCCGTGTCCCGAGCCCTCACGGCGAGGGTGTGCTCTCCGTTGGCCATGTCGCTCAGGGACACCGAGGTGGCCTGGGCGCTCAGACCGACGTAGTTGCCGCCGTCCAGGGAGTACTCCAGCGCGGTTATGGGCGAGGACGAGCCGACGGTGAAGTTGATGGTCACATTGCCTTCAGCGTACGCCCGCTGTGCTGCCTGGAACACCACGCCCGGCACGCCATTGACGATGGTGATGGTGCCGGTCCGGATATCCTCCATGTTCCCGGCCTTGTCCACCGCCCGGTACTCCACCTTATGCGTCCCGTTGGCGGTCAGCCCCACCATCTCGGTGTAGTTCGCCCACTGCGTCCCGTCGATGCGGTAGGATATGTGGTCCACCCCTGACGTGCTGTCGGTGGCGTTGAGGACGAACGTTGCTGCTCCCGAGTACGCCGTCCCCACGGCGTTCCCCTTGATCGTCATGCTGCTCTGTGGGGTGGAAGTATCGAAGGTGGTCCAGGTGTCGGCCACCCCTCTCCAGCTCTCCAGTTTGTTGTTCCCATCTGTTCCCTGGGTGAGGAACTCGTAGACGCCATCTTGCAGGGCCTGGAACGTTATGGGGCTGGACGTGAACTTGCCCTGGGGATTGTCCACGGTGGCGTACTTTGTCCACTGCGTCGCTCCCGACATGCGGTAGTAGAGGTCCACATGGTCGAACCCCGCGCCGGCCGGGTCGTTTTGACTCCAGGCCACGGGGAAGCTGTTCCCCTTCTCGTACACCGGCAGAGGGTCGGCATGGGTCATCAGTGGCACGTCCTCCACCGGATCGGTGCCGACGACCGACACGTCATCGATGAACACACCCTCCCTCAGGCCCGAGGACCCCTGGGGGACGATCTTGACGTTGCTGGACGAGAAGGAACCCGGTGCGTCCCCGCCCTCCGGGGTTACGGTACCGGACACGAACTCGAAGCCCACCCAGGTGGCGGTGTTGGGGATGCTCAGGGTCATCTTGGTCCATGACTCCGCGGTGGCCTCCTCGTAGCTATCGGTCCACAGCACGTGCTTGACCAGCCCGTTCTCGGAGCCGATGTAGTAGATGACGTTCAGGAAGTCGTACCCTACGGCGGACCCGGTGTCCGGCTGCTTGGCGTCCGATGCCCCGGTGTCGGAGTAGTACCAGAAAGTCATGGTGACGTCGTTGTAGTTGCTCCCTCCGACGATCTCACGGCGCATGATGGCGTCCATGTCGGTGTCGTAGCGCAGGACCATGTTGGGGTAGTCCAGCGGCGGCTGCATAGAGGTGACGTTGACGTTCATGGGATGCTGCCCGGTCCCGTTGATGTAGTGGTCGTTGTAGCCCTGGCGAGCGCACCACGCGGCGTGCGTACCGGTGTGGGCGTTGTGCATCTGCCGGCACCACGTGTCAACGCTGGATGCGGGGTTCTGGTCGGTCTTATGCCACCGTACGTGCCATTCTTGGAAGGTGGGCTCCTCTACCTCCTCGGTGAAGAACACGTACGGTGCGTCCGATGCCGCCGCGGCATCCATCGGAACGCCGGTCATCACCATCAACGCTCCCAACGCCAAGGAGCATAACAGAACCAGTCTCTCCATCTTCATGAAAATTCGACCATCCAATGAGATCCGTTCACAACGCTCTCCCCTAAAGTCTCGTTCAGTCATGCGTGCTTGTGGAATAAATAATGAACGATTGTTTACTGCCACAGGGAAAAGGGTCAGTGCCCGCGTTCATGCCCCACCCCCCATGGTCCGCCATCCCCTGAGCAGGGGCTCGGTGTGCGGTGACGGGCGAGGACCGGCCCCTACTCATCCATCGCCCGCTCGCTCCGCATGGTGCAGGGAGCTTCATTTATTTGCTTTTGGGAGGATCGTCCAGCACATATATTACGAAAATGGATAATATCATATATCGTCCCTTGATACAGATAGAGCATGGTATCGAGCGAGGAGACAAAGCTGCGGAACCTGAGGAGGTTCAACGCGGTGATGGCGGTGGTGCACTTCGTGCAAGGCATACTAATACTGGCCCTATCGAACGATGTGACGCTGCCCATCAAGACCAACTACCTTAACTACGACACTATCGCGCAGGCCCTCACCCCCGTGTCGCAGACGCTGTACGACCTGCCGGTAGCGCCCATGATCGCCCTGTTCTTCTTCATATGCGCCGCCGACCACTTCCTCCTGGCCGGCCCGCTGAGGAAGTGGTACGATACGAACCTGGGGAACCACATCAACAAGGCCCGGTGGTACGAGTACGCCCTCAGCGCCTCGGTCATGATCGTGGTGGTGGCCATGCTGGTTGGCATCTACGACGTGGTGGCCCTGATGGGGGTGTTCGCCCTCACCGCCGTCATGAACCTGTTCGGCCTGACCATGGAACAGTACAACCAGAGGTCGGAGAAGATCAACTGGACCTCCTTCATCTTCGGCTCCTTCGCCGGGATCGTGCCCTGGATGGGCATCGCCCTGTACCTGGCGGGCGCGGGGTCGACCACCGGTGGAAAGGTCCCGGACTTCGTGTACTGGATATTCGTCAGCATCGGGGTGTTCTTCTTCAGCTTCGCCATCAACATGGTGCTGCAGTACAAGGGAGTGGGCAAATGGAAGGACTACCTCTACGGCGAGAGGGCGTACATAATCCTCAGCCTGGTGGCCAAGAGCCTCCTGGCCTGGCAGGTCTTCGCCGGAACGCTCAGGCCGCTGTGATGTGCCCATCGCGCCGTTGAATGAGGCTGACCGAAGTCCGGGGCCGGGAGGCTGTCGAGGCACCCCCAAGGGCAGGAGGTCCCGGCCCCGGGCCTACAGTCACCTAGTTATATCGGCTCTGGTCAAGAAGCACTCATGCAAGTTGGGACAAAGCATAGGCCGTCCGTTACGCCCTCGGGCGAGGCACCGACCCTCAACATCGTTACCGTCGAGCTGACGGCCAAGGACAAGGCCTTCGACAAGAGGTCCATCACCGTCCCTGCGGGGGCGAGGGTGTTCATCAAGTTCCATAACCTGGACATGATCACGCCTCACAACTTCTCGCTGTACACCGATCCCACGGCCAGGAACCAGCTCTTCAGGGGAGAGGTGGTCCTGTTCAGGAAGCGCATCACCTACGAGCTCATCGCCCCCTCGCGACCGGGCAGGTACTACTTCCGCTGCGACCTGCATCCCACGATGGAGGGCGACTTCATCGTGCAGTGATCGCCCTGCCCGGGGCTGCCGGCGGTCAGGTGACGATGACCTGCCCCTGCATGCTGGGATGGATGGTGCAGATGTACTCGTACGTCCCTGCTTGATCGAAAGTGTGGCTGAAGGAGCTTCCGGAGCTCATGAGGCCAGAGTCGAAGCCCGCCGGACCGGAGGTGGAGGTGACAGTATGGGTCATTCCATCGTCGTTGGTCCACGTGACCGTTGTTCCCACCGGGACGGTCAGGGTGGAGGGACTGAAGGCCAGGTTCTTGATGTTGACCGAGCTGCCGGTCGTGCCGCCGGACGACGGCCCCCCGTTCTGATAGTTATTGGCTGGTCCATTCCCCAGCATGACCAAGGCCACCACCGCGATCACGGCGAGCGCCAGCACAATGGCGATGATGAAGATCCTCTTCATGACCAAGTTCCAGGGCCACTCACCTTATTTCAAATCGTCCCATCGGCTCCCTTGTTCTATCGATGCAGCCCTGTGCTCGTTCAGATCGACATTAGCATTGTCTAGGGACACTGACGGGTAGGGAACGAACGGTCGAGGACGTTCTCCCTCATGACCTGGACACGACCCCTGTTCAACCCCTCTAGAACCTGGCCTTACCCTCATCGCAATAGTAGTTGGACGATAGTCCGTACCGGAGGGCCACGGGGCACTCCCCGCACACGCAGCCCAATCTCACCAGGGCACATTCCGTCCTGCCCCGGGAGCAGTACAGTCGTTCCCTTCCCTTGATCATGCACTGGTCGAAGGTGGGGCAGCGAGGACAGTAACATGCGTGGACGTTCCCCTCGTCATCGGGGACGCGCCCGGACCTGCGCTCCAGATGGCAGGGGGGTCCAGACATGCTCACCCCTCGGGACGTACCCGGAGGACATTGCCTCCCGGCCTCTGCCCGTAGATGTCCCCCTCCCCGTGCAGGTCCGTGAAGTACAGCCCATCGGGACCGAACGTCAAGCCTACGGGCATGCCCATGCCCTCCCCCATGTAGACCACGAAGTCATCGTAGGAGAGTACACCAGGACCGTCAGGGTTCAGCTGCATCTTCACAATCCTCTTCCCCTTCATGCTCGGCCACTTGTACCTGGCGGGCCCGGCGAGGCAAACGAACAGATGGTCGTCGAACGCTGCCGGGAACTGGCCACCGTCCATGAACGCCAGGGCGGTGGGCGCCTGGGTGAACTGCCACCAGAACAGGGCATTGGTGCGCAGGTCGTCCGGCCAGCCGTAGTTGCCTCCTGGCTCCACCCGGCAGATGCGGTCATTGTCCTCGGGACCGTTGTCCGTCACGTACAGGGACCCATCGTTCCTCCACGCGGCCCCGAACGGGCATCTCAGCCCCTTGGCGTACACCGGCCCATGGGGGTCGGGGTTGTCGGAGGGGATGGTCCCGTCCAGCTCGTATCGCAGTATCTTGCCCCGCAGGTCGGCATCGTCCTGTGCCACGGCCGGGTCCACCATCCCGTCGCCGGTGTTGACGTAGAGCTTCCCGTCCGGCCCCACCGTGACCGCCTGCACCTGGTGCGCCCCCAGCACCGAGGGGATGTCATCGACCACCGTGGTCTGGGACGTAGCCCTCAGCCCGTCGTCGCTGTGGAACCTCACCACCTTGGCCTTATGCTTACCATCGGCGGCGTACAGCATGGATGCGAACAGGTCACCGCTGCGGGGCTCGATGCACAGGCCGGTGACGCCGGACTCCCCTGACCCCGGAAATATGAAGTCCGGACGGTAGTTCAGCAGCCCCTCGGCGTAAGTGTGGACCTGGCAGTCATTGGAGATCGCCACGATCCTCCCGTACAGCTCGCTCACGTACAGCTTGGCGTCGTCGTCCCCGCTGTTCGGCCGGGGGACGTGCACCACGTTGACCGGTTTGTGGAGCCCGGTGGCCACCAGCTCCACGGTGAACCCCGGGAACGTCCACCAGCTCTCCACCGCCTTCATGCCCGCCGGGT
Source organism: Methanomassiliicoccaceae archaeon (assembly GCA_963663855.1). GTDB lineage: Archaea > Thermoplasmatota > Thermoplasmata > Methanomassiliicoccales > Methanomassiliicoccaceae > UBA6. Next base: position 210,270 of record OY760646.1, read on the forward strand.
CCCGGGCAACGCTCAGCGCCCCCTCTGCTCCCCCTCGTTGCCCCGCAGACAGTAGTACATGAACTCCAGGTCCAGCTCCTCATGGACGGAGCAGCCGGGGCAGAAGCACACCTTCATCTCGGAGATGCAACCGCTCTTCTTGGTGAGGCAGAACACCAGCTCGCCCTTCTGCCTGGCGCACTCCGCATAGGTGGGGCAGGGAGGGCAGCTGCAGCGTGAGCGGTAGTCATCCATGTTCCTATCATCGTCGTCTTTCCTCTCTCCTTTCTCGCTTTGAATGTCGGCCATGGTCCTCCCACATACTTTCCAGCTCCCTCGTTAAGATGGTTTCCACTGCCCCTGTCATCAAACGTTATTTATCCATCGGGCACGCACCCCTCAGACGGGTATCGCACATGGAGGTCCACCGCTCGAAGGAGGCTACCACGGCCCGCAGGAAGGATGAGGTCCGAGGTGACCTGGTGCCGGCCATGGTGGGCGTGGAGCTCATCGCCCAGGGGCTGGCCAACCCGGTGGCGCTGGCGACCCCCCCGGACGGCACCGGCCGCCTCTTCATCGTGGACCAGGTGGGGAAGGTGCATGTGGTGTCCCCGCCCGGTGGGACGAGGGAGACGTTCCTCGACATATCCTCCCGGCTGGTGGACCTGGACCCCAAGTACGATGAGAGGGGCCTGCTGGGCATGGCCTTCCACCCCCGCTTCCAGGACAATGGACGCTTCTACCTGTTCTTCAGCGGGCCGCTGCGCCCGTCCGCCCCCCGGGGCTGGAACTGCACCAACTACCTGGTGGAGATGACGGCCCCTCACGGCAGTGGTAAGGTAGAGGTGACTTCCATGAGGGTGCTGCTCGCTATTGACAAGCCGCAGATGAACCACAACGGTGGCCACATCGCCTTCGGTCCGGATGGTCTCCTCTACATCCCCCTGGGCGATGGGGGCCACCAGAACGACCAGGGGGAAGGGCACACGGAAGGCAGGGGAAACGCGCAGGACCTCGAGGTGCTGCTGGGGAAGGTGCTGCGCATCGACGTCGACGGGCGGTCGGACGGCAGGGAGTACGCCATCCCGCAGGACAACCCCTTCGTGGACGGTCCCGGGCGGCCGGAGATATTCGCCTACGGCCTCCGGAACCCCTACCACATCGCCTTCGACGCCGGCGGCGACCACGCCCTATACGCCGGCGACGTTGGCCAGGGCCGGTGGGAGGAGGTGGACATCATCGTCCGGGGCGGCAACTACGGGTGGAACCTGCGGGAGGGTCGGCACCACTTCAACCCTGAGGACAATATGGGCGACTACCTCGGCCCCAACGACCGGGGCTACCGGGGCGAGGAGCTGATCGATCCCATACTGGAGTACCGCAACCTCTCCAGCCGGACAGGGGGGAGCGGGTCGGCCATCATCGGCGGCTACGTCTACCGGGGCCGCGCCCTCCCCTACCTGCGCGGCAGGTACATCTTCGGCGATTTCAGCGGAAGGCACGGGGCGGCCGACGGGCGGCTGTACGTGGGGACCCCTCCCGTCCACGGGAGCGAGTGGACCATGGACGAGCTGCGCATCGAGGGCCGCGGAAAGCTCAAGGAGTACCTGCTGGGCATCGGCCAGGACGCCGACCACGAGCTATACGTGCTATCCTCGAGCACCCAGGGGCCGGAGGGCAGCTCGGGAAGGGTGTACAGGATAGTGCCTGCCGGCCAGGAATAAGGAAGCTCCTAACCCGTACGGATGTCAGCATGGAGGACGTTCAATGATCAATGCCGTCGGCCTGCCTCTCCCTCGATCGATGGCGAGGAGCCCTTGTGCCCATCATCCCACCGGCTTCCACAGGCCCTGCTCGCCGCATCGTTGACGATCTGGCATCAGAGGCCTGGGCGCTCGGAAGGGCTCCCGCGAGGGGATGGTGGAGGCACGCTCCAAGGCATCAACATGCGCCCTCCGCCTGGCAGGCCGGACGATGTCGGTCAAGGTACGAATCCAACTAGTGGGCAGGGGCATATCGCCATTCCCTCCCCTGACAGCTGATTATTGCGCAATCAGAGGTCCCTTCCATCGACAATCCAGCGGTTAACGGTCTAATAGTTTGGGCTTAAGAGAGCGTAGGCATGCCCAGACCCCTGGGCTCGAGAGGGAACTGAATATGGAACAGAAAAGCACACATGAGAAGCTGTCCGAGGCTGGAAGGAAGGGAGGAGAGGCCTCCCATGGCGGCCGCGGAAGCGAGAGCAAGGAGCGCGGAGGAATGACCGTACAGGAGGCTGGCCGCAGGGGGGGCATCAAGGTGGCTGAGGAGCGCGGCCCCGAGTTCTTCCGCGAGATCGGCAAGAAGGGCGGTGACACCGTCGCCGAGGAGCGCGGTCGGGAGTTCTACCAGGAGATCGGCCGCAAGGGTGCCGAAGCCCAACCACGCGAGGCCAAGGTGAAGGGTGGGGAGCACTCCCACAGCGGAAGCCGCGCATCGTCTGGCTCGGTGGAGGAGTCCACCAGGGAGAAGCGCGCGGAGGCCCAACCGCACGAGTCCAAGGTGAAGGGCGGGGAGCACTCCCACGGCAGGAAGGACTGAGCCCACCGCTCAGGCCGACCTCAAACCCCTTCTAGATATCCCCGCTCCATTGCTCGGGGTTCCACGAGCCCTTTTTTTAGATGGCCGCCGCCCTAGGACGAGGACGGTCACTTGGACAACAGCCTCTCCTTGGCCTGGTCCAGGAGCTTCAGTGTCTCGTCCGGGAGCTCCGGGTACCTCAGCCCCATGCGCTTGATCTCCGTGGTCAGGATGAGGGATGCCAGCACGCGGGAGAGCCACTTCTGGTCCGCGGGCAGGACGTACCATGGGGCGTCCTCTGTGCTGGTGGACTCCAGGACCTGCCGGTAGGCGTCCATGTACTGCGGCCACTTGTCCCGCTCCTCCACATCGTTGGGGTTGAACTTCCACCTCTTCTCCGGCTGCTCGATCCTCTCCAGCAGGCGGCCCCTCTGCTCCTCCCGGGACACGTTCAGGAACAGCTTGATGACCATGGTACCGCTGCGCTCCAGGTGCCGCTCGTGCTCGTTGATGCTGTGGAAGCGCTCCCTCCAGAAGTCCTCGTCCACCTTCTTCTGGGGCAGCCGCTGGTTCCTCAGGAACTGGGGGTGCACGCGCACGGCCAGCACCTCCTCGTAGTAGGAGCGGTTGAATATGCCGATCTTGCCCTTCTCCGGCAGCACCCTGACGCACCGCCACAGGAAGTCGTGCCCCGCCTCCTCCGCCGTAGGGGCCTTGAAGGAGGTGACCTGACATCCCTGAGGGTTGACGCCGGTCATGACGTGCTTGATGAGGCCGTCCTTACCCGAGGCGTCCATGCCTTGCAGGAGGATCAGGAGGGCGAAGCGGTTGTCGGCCCACAGTACCTCCTGCATCTTCACCAGCTCCTTCTGGCTCTTGGCCAGGAGCTCGTCGGCGTTGTCCTTGGACAGCCTAAGGCCATGAAGCGTATACTTGTCCGTATCGTTCCAAGAGGTGGGATAGCGGTCTAGGTCGACCTTCTTTCCTGGCTGCACCCTCACCCTCTCTATAAGCTCCTGGACGTCGCTCTTGTCCCCCATCTCATCACCGCCGGTAGATTCCGGTGTGCATAGAAATAACCGCCACCCAGCAGTATCAGGTCGTCAGACCGGCCGAACATCCCGACTAGAATGCCTAAAGCTAAAAAAAGGGGAAAAAGGGTTTGGGGGCCCTCACATGTCCTTGGTCATCTTCTTGGTCATCCCGTACACCACGGGCAGGAGGACGATGGCAAGGGCGATGGCGAAGGCCCAGGAAATGTTCGCCACGATGTTGGTCACACCGGGGAAGGTCGCGAAGATCGCTCCTACGCCCACGATCAGGAAGATGGCGTACAGCACGAACTTGGCGTAGCCCGCCACCGAGGCGAACTCACCATGCTCCTGAACGATGGACTTGATGAGCACATCGGTCAGGATAACACCGGTCCCGATGATCACGAAGCCCAGGATCAGAGGGTACACTGTGCTTCCGGAGAGGAGCAGGGTGTCAAGCGCCAGCAGGATGACGAAGGCGATCAGGCCGATGAACAGCAGGTTCTTCAGCATGTCGGCGATCTGCACCTTCTCCGGCGGGAACATCGGCCTTATCATACGCCCGATGAAGTCCGCCAGGAAGTCCACGAAGACCGTGCCCAGGATGATGATCAGTATGCCCGCCAGCAGCCGCGGCAGGTATCCTGCTATCTCGGTCAGGTACACACCGATGGTGCCCCCTACGGCCAGGACCTCTATCGCGAACACGATCGCCAGGATGACGATGAAGGCCTTGACGAACCCACCGATGACGTTCGACAGGTCCATCCCCGCTTCCCTGAAGGCCTTGCCCACGGAGCTGCGGTCAAACGCCCTTTCCATTCCCACTCTCTCGACCAATATGTTCACCGCTTTCCCGACCACGGCACCGATGAGGTACCCGACCACAATTATGATAATTGCGGCCAGCACGGCCGGGATGGCGTTTATTATGTCGCTTACCATGTTACCCAATACTTCCACGATGTCAACCAATGGGCATCACTCTCCCCCTATGATTTTCTAGCCCATGGTTAAAATAATTATTCTCAACCACGATAGCAGTAATCTGGCTAGGTTTACGAACGTAAACCGATATCATGAGCGTGAGCGATGAGACCGGGGTCTGCCGTGGTACTTCCTGACACGGACCCATGGGTCTGGGCATTTATGGCAAGAGGACGCGCCCATTGGCACTAAAGAGGGTGCCGAGTTCTGGGTCCCCATCTCAGTAGCTCGATGTACGCTGACAAAAAAATGGTATTTGGGAAGGGGTTTGGTCCAAGGCCTACTTCTCGTCCTTGGAGGATTTCTTGCCCATCTTCTCCACGCGCCCCTCGCGCTGCAGGCGGCCGGGGGCCCACCAGGCCCACTTGCCCATGAGCACGATGGCCGCGGGCACGATGATCGTCCGCACCACCATGGCATCCAGCATGACGGCCAGGGCCAGGGCGAAGCCGAACATCTGGAGCATGGTGTTGCTGGACAGCATGATGGAGCCGAAGGCGCCGGCCATGATGACCGCCAGGGCGGTGATGATGCCGCCGGTCCAGTCCACCGCGTCCACCACCGCCTGCTTGATCTCCTTGCCCTTGTGGACCTCCTCCCTGATGCGGGTGAGGATGAACACGTTGTAGTCCATCCCTATGCCCATGAGCATGACGAACAGGATGAGGGGTATGATCCACAGGATAGGAACGCCCAGCCAGTTGCCGAACACCAGGGTGGTGGCGGCGAAGGCCCAGGTGATGCTCATGGCGATGGATACGATGGCGAACAGCGGCAGCAGGATGGACCCCAGGACGATCATGAGGACGACGAAGATGCCGACGACCACGATCATCTCGATGTTGGAGAACTGCGCCGAGGTGCTGAGGCTCATGTCGTAGAGCGTGGCCGTCGAGCCGCCCACAAGGATGGTCGATGACGACAGGGCGGGCAGGTTGGCCTTGGCGGCGGCCAGCTGGTCCCGGAGGTCGGCCATGAAGTTCACCGCGCTGGCCTTCTGGGGCTGGTCCTTGAGGACCACGGTCAGGAGGACGCTCTGGTTGTCGCTGCCCAGGCTCTGCAGCATCTCCGTCCGAAGGGTGGCCTGGCTCTCCACGTTCAGGGCGCTGAGGTTGCGGTAGTCGACCCACTCCCCGTAGGGGCGGGTGATGCCCGTGACCTGCTGTATCATAGGATCGCCTGCCATGGTGGCCGTGATATTATCGATGGCGTCCAGGTACGCGTAGTTGAACTCGCCGTCGTACACCACGGTATCGCCGGTGATGACGACCTGCGTGGGCATGATCTTGCCGGCACCGAAGTCCTCGGTCATGGCGTTCATGCCCTGGATGCTCTCTGGGTTCCCCATGCTGCCGATGAAGTCGAAGCTGGTCTCCTGCGTCAGGAAGATGTAGGTCGACGGCACGGAGACCAGGATGGCCGCCAGGACGACCACCTTGGCGTGCTTGACCGAGAAGGAGGCGGCCTTGTGGAAGTAGCCGTGGTTGCCGGCCCCCTTGTTCCTCATCATCTTATCGGCGTAATCGCGGAACCTCTTGCCGTTGGTCGGCCAGAAGACGCCGTTCCCCAGCAGCATGAGCAGCGCGGGCACGAAGGTCAGGGAGATGAGCAGGGCGACGACGATGGCCAGGCCGAGCAGCAGGCCCATGGTCTGCACGAAGGAGAACTGCGCCATGGCCATGGACAGGAAGGCGATGATGACCGTCGCCCCCGACGTCACCACGGACTCGCCCGCCCACGTGACCGAGGTGTGCACCGCGTCCTTGCGGGTGGCGCCCTTGATCCGTTCCTCGCGGTACCGGGTGACGATGAATATGGAGTAGTCCGTGCCCACGCCCATGAGGATGGCGAACAGCATGATGGTGACGGTGTAGTTGATCTGCGCTATGGTGGAGCCGATAACGAACACCAGCGCCTGGCTCATGCCGATGGCGATCCCCACTGCGCCCAGCGGGACGATCCACGCCAGGACCGAGCGGAACAGGATGCCCATGAGGGCCAGGATGATTATGATGGTGATGGGCTCGATCATCCCCAGGTCCTTGTTCGAGCTCTCCTCCATGTCGGCCGAGATGGCCGCGTCGCCCGTCACGTAGGTATTTAGGGTGGAACCAGTGCTGGCCTTGACCGCGGCGATCTTGTCGCGTAGGACGTCCACGTTGATGAGCATGGGCTTGTCCCCGTTCTCCTCGGCGTAATCCGACGTCACATCGAAGGTGGTCATGAACAGCATGGTCTGGTTGTTGGAGGACACGAAGTTGCTGGTCAGCTCTTCGGGGATGGGGATGGGGTAGGTGGCCAGGGTCCCGTTCTCCACGATGGAGCGGGAGTACGTGCTGACCTCCGCCGCCTCATAGACGGGGCCGAGGTCGTACACCTCCTGCAGGAAGGTGGCGTTGGTGATCCCGGCCGAGGACCCTATGGTGTTGAGGGTGAAGGAATGGACCAGCGTCTGGTTGTCGAAGGTGGTGAGGCTGAAGGTGCCCAGGACCGCGGTCATGAGGGCCTTGGCCTGGGCCTGCTCTGCCGGCAGGCCGCCTATGAACGCCGGCGCCGCCGCGTTGACGGCGGTGGTCGCCCGAGCCATGGGGTTGGGGTTGGAGGTGGCGTTCCAGGCCTGGGCGAAGGCACCGTAGTAGCCGAGGGCCATGGCCGTGGTGGCAGCGTCCGCCTGGGCCTGGGTAAGGTACGCGGTCACGGCCGCCCGGGTGGTGGCGTAGGCGGTGGCGTCAGAGCCGGAGTCGGCCCAGTTGCCGGCGTGCATGGCAGGTATGCCCCACAGCATGAAGGCCGTCATACCGGTGCTGTTCTCCACCGTGCGCAAGGAGGCGCCCAGCTGCGGTATGCCGTTCTCCAGCACCATGCTCTGATAGTAGGAATAGATGGACGAGTAGTTCTGGTAGTACCTCAGGTCCGAGGAGCCCTCTACGGCGTCCTGGAGGTTGAGCACGAGGTCCCGGGCCGAGGCGTCGGTGACGTCGTTCCCTTGGAGGAGCACGATGAGCGTTCCGTTGGCCACGGTCGATTGGAACTGCTCTTCGATGATCTTCTGGGCCTGGAGGGACTCGAAGCCGTCCCCCGTGCCGAAGTCGGACTCGTACTGGACCGCTTGGTCCACCGACAATATCGCGGGTACCGCCACGAGCAGGGCCGCGATCCAAAGCACTATGATGAGCTTGTAATGCTTGGTCACAAAATCGGCGATCTTTTCGAACATCATGCTTATCCATCCCAAGGTTTAGGACCGGCTAACCTGCCAATCTTAATAAGTCTGTTGTCATCAGTGCAGTGACATGATTCCAGTCATTGACCACTTCATGAGGCTTGGCCTTAGCGAGTACGAGGCCCGGGCCTATGTCGCCACGGTGACCTTGGGGGAGGGCACGGTCAAGGAGATCAGCGCCGAGAGCGGGGTGCCCCGGTCCCGCGCCTACGACGTGATGGATAGGCTGGCGGAGCGGGGGTTCGTCCAGGTCAGCAACTCCTCGCCCCTGTGCTACCGCGCCAACGAGCCCCTGGTCGCCTCGCAGAACCTCATGGAGGAGATCAAGCATGCCAATGACGAGATCGTGAGGGAGCTGAACGAGATCGGCCGCAAGGCGGAGAAGGCGGAGAACCCCATATGGACGCTCACCGGCGAGCGCTCCATCGACCACAAGATCACCGAGCTCCTGACCTCCGCACGTAACGAAATAGTCTTCATCTGCTTCAACAACCGGCTGTTGATCCGGTACGGTCAGATGCTGTCCGAGCGCTCCCAGGCCGTGCCGGTCTGCGTCGCCCCGGTGCACCGGGCGGAGAGCTTCATCGGGCGCCTGGGCCGTTCAAGGGTCTTAAAGCTCATGCCCCGCACCCCGCCCGAGGAGCTGGACGGGGAGCTGACGGAGAAGGGTTACATCACCCGGGACAGCCGCTACTGCGTCGAGCTCCTCATGCTCATCGATGATGAGTCCACGCTGATACTCACCCGGGAGGAGGAGACCCACCGGGCGATCGTCATCACCGGGACGGTGATGAGCCTCCTGTGCAAGGGGGCGGTGGAGACCATCATGAAGCTCTCCGAGGAGGTCACCGCCTCTCCTTTAACAGGCCAGGACCGCTGGGCCGGTGAGGCGCAGGGAACGAGGCCGTAGGCCCCGGGGCTCAAGATACTATCTTCAATAGTACCAATTATTTATATCGGAGGTGGGCATTGCCGGAGGGCATGAGCCTAACGTCACGGTTCCTCAAGGCCGCCGTCCTGGCCACCTGGCTCTACAGCCTGCTGTTCTGGGCGTACATATGCGTCCGGATCGTGTTCACCACCAGCGAGGTGGTGTACCCCAGCAACCTGTTCATCGACCATATGCCGGGCTTCACCTTCCTTAACCTGGGCATCGCCTCCTTCCTGCTGAGCTTCGTCTGCTTCATAATATATATCACGTTCTGGGGCAAGGGGAAGGAGTGAGCATCCTGCACACATGTCAAGGGCCGGTCCGGGACGAGCTTGCTCTTGACCTCGACGTCCTGGCATGGACAGGGACGACCAAACTGTGGCTATGAGCAACGATCCTGTCCCCTTAACCTAACGGTCGGTTCAAGGTGGTAGTTCCTTTCCCTGACACCAACATAAACACCGTTAAATATATCTATATTGTTTATTAAAAGGGGATGTTTGGTCATGGAAGACTGTGATAAACTGGCCACTTGTGAGTTCTTTAAGATCTATAGCAACGATGAGGGAAAAAAATTGGCTCTGGCAGGTTTCGTCAGAATGTACTGCAAGGGTGACAAGCAGAACGTGTGCTTAAGGAAAATCGTGAGCAAAGAGCTTGGTGGCTCACAATTTGTACCCAAGAACATGATGCCCACGGGCAAACCTCTATCGGGGTCCAATGACGACGGCTGGTCGGCTGTGGTCAGGGAAGTATTGAGAAGGCATTGACGATATCTCGGAAGCCTCCATAGCTGGCGGAGATGTGGCACAGACAACGTTCGATCGGCGCTCAGAGAACCAGCGGCCGGACCGCCGGTGGTAAAAACCCACGCCTCCGCACGGTAGGTGCGTCGAGGTTGCGAAGAACGCGATGCAAGGGAAATGAGGGTAATGGTCCAGATGCCGGGCCCGCCTTACCTGTTCCATTGGAACGTCTATCGACATGAAGGCTTTATCAGGTGCCACCGAGCGGGGGCGAACAACGCTTAGCGACTAGGATGGCTTTTTGTGAGACATATGCGTCCATTGCCTAGGTCTTAACCCATGTTTATTATTATCTTAACAGATTCCAATGCCAAGCCTCATTATTATCATTTATCCTAATAGTAAAATAATAATATTATTGAGCTAATAATAGAGCAAAGTTTATCATGTGCGATTGTTAATTCAAGCGGCGTGAGACCTAACAAGCTTACCATCTTCTTCTCTTTGCTACTGTGCATGTCCTTGACCATCACCGTCGTCCCCATGGGGGCCTCGGCGAGCAGCACCACCAAGACCTTCATCTCAGAGGGGGCCGAGGAGGCTACCTATGAACTGTGGAATGACCAGTGGACAAGGTTTGACGCGAACAAGGTTAACTCAGCGACCGACAGCGACTACTGGTGCCGCACCATGCATGAGGTCCACGGTGGCACCCACGCCGTGTACTGCGCCAAGATAGGGTACAACTCCCACTACACCAAGAACGGCGCGCAGTGCCTGGACACCAACATCACCGCCTCGACCAGCAGCGACCAGAGCGGCTGGATCATGAGGTACGATACCGACCAGGACTCCATCATGCGCAAGGAGCTGGACTCCAGCGTGAAGTACTACGGCACGCTGACCATGACGTTCTGGTTCTACTCTGATACCGGGGAGTCCAACGCGGCCCAGCCAGGCGGGGCCTCGGTCGGCTACGACTTCCTCAACGCGGTGTACTACACCGGCACCCAGGCGGCCGGGAACCTGACCAAGCACGTGCTGTGGACCGACTCCAAGGCCGATGCCATGGCCAAGCAGTGGAAGCAGGTCACGCTGGACGTGCCCACCGGCGCCACCATGGTCGGCTTCGAGTTCGTGTCCGGCTCCACCGCCCCCACTGGAGGCGATGCCAGCGACTTCCTCTCCGGCAACGGGATCACCATAGTGAACGGCGGCATGAAGGAGGGCGTCTTCCTCGATGACATCACCGTGGTCGGCTCCGACCCCCTGCCCGATCTCCCCCTGGCCTCCGAGGTCTCTGCCCTTCCGACCTACGAGGGCAACCGCACCTTCAACGTGAGCTACACCGACAACGACCCCCAGGTGGGCCTGAAATATATCACCCTGTGGTACCGTGTGGATGGCACCGGCTCGTGGACCAAGTACACCACCTCCCTGAGGCCGGACGGCAAGTTCGTGGCCAGCCCCATATCGTTCACCGCCCCCTCTGACGGAGCGTACGAGTTCTACACCCGTACCTACGATCAGAAGGATGTGTACGAGGATGCACCGGCAACCGCCGACGCCTCCACCGTTGTGGACACCGTGGCTCCCGCCACCAGCATCGAGCTCAACGGCACCAAGGACGGGAGCTCCTACACCGGCCACGTCACCATCGGCCTGTCCGCCACCGACGCCGCGTCCGGCATGGGAACAATATCCTACCGGCTCGACGGTGGCAGCTGGACCACCTACACCAGCCCGGTGATCGTGCTCGTCAACGGACAGCACACCGTGGAGTACAACGCCACCGACCTGGCCGGTAACAAGGAGAGCGTGAAGAGCGAGACCTTCACCCTCACCGATGCGTCCACCACCGTCATGTTCTCCGACAGCGGCAAGACGTACGATGACGGCAACGTGACAGTCCACTTCACCGTGCCCTTCGCTGCCTCCACCATCACCAAGCTGGAGTACTCCCTGGACGGGGGCAGCTACGTCGCTATCGACCCCTCCAACACCTCGGTGACGCTCAGCGACCTGACCAACGGGACCCACCACATGACCATAAAGGCCACGGACTCCTCGGGACAGACCTCGGAGGGCACCACCAGCTTCAACGTGGCCTATGCCACGGAGGACAACAACATCACCAGCATCCTGGGCAACCCCCTGGTGCTGGTCGGCATCCTGGCGGCCGTGGTCCTGGCGGCGGCCGGTGCGCTGGTGATCTTCAAGCGCAAGAAGAAGTAAAGGCCAAAGGGGACGAGCCCCACCTTTCCCCTTTCTTTTTTACATCTCTCCTGTTCTCTCTTACCACCCTTCTCCTGCCATGACCATGCCCGCGGTTGTCGGCCTATGGCCGTTACGTGCACCATGTGAGGCAAGCTGGGCTCGCTCCCCCTGGCTTGCTTTCCCCATCTGATCTGAGGGCCGGATAATTCCTTTCAGAATAATAATGTAAAGCATTTACCGAATATCATTTTATTTCAGAACCCGATACCTGTTCGAGGTTAAACGAATGGCTGAGAAGAAAGGAAGATTTGAGTTCGACGACAAGCTGAAGGATGGAGCGAAGAAGGTGGGCGCCGAGCTGAAGGAGACCGGCGGAGAGCTTAAGAAGGACCTCTCGGAGGCGGGCGGCAAGCTCAAGGGAAAGCTGAAGAAGTGATCCCGCGGTCCGAACGGGTGGCATCGTGCCACCGACCCATTATTTTTCTTCTTTTTTCCCTTATCTTTGCCGTCGATCGGCCATATCCGCGGGGCGAACGGATGGGACGTCTCCTATGATGCGGATATCGCAGTGAAGCACCGCGCTCAGGGCCCCGGGACCATCTCGCTCCGTGTAACATGTGCGGAAGGCCGAAAGTCATATACCCTGTTAGGCTCTCTCACGCCTCATGGTCTCCAAGCGTGTGATGTCGATCAAACCCTCTGGTGTCAGAGAGATATTCGAGATGGCGAGCAGGGACGCCATCAATCTGGGCCTGGGGGAGCTGGACTGCGTGCCCCCGGTGGAGGCGAGGGAGGCGTACAAGGAGACCCTGGACCAGGACTGCCACCGCTACGGGCCCACCAAGGGCATCGACGCGCTCCGGGAGCTGGTGGCCGGCAAGGTCCAGAAGTACCGCCAGGACATCAACAAGGAGAACGTCATCATCACCGCCTCCGGCACACAGGGGACGATGGCGACCTTCCAGACGCTGTTCGATCCCGGCGACGAGATACTGATCCCCGAGCCCGGCTTCGTGCTGTACGAGCCGGACAGCGTGCTGGCGGAGGCGGTGCCGGTGGCGTACCCCCTGGTCGAGGAGAGAGGCTTCCAGCCGGACATCGAGGCCATCAAGGAGCTGATCACGCCCCGGACCAAGGGGATCGTGGTGAACTCGCCCTCCAACCCCACCGGCTCGGTCCTCACGCGGGAGAGCTTCCAGGCCCTGGTGGACATCGCCGTGGACCACGACCTGTGGGTCGTGTCCGACGAGGTGTACGAGGACTTCATCTACGAGGGGAAGCACCACTCGTTCAACGAGATCATCGAGCGCGCGGTGGTCCTCAACTCCTTCTCCAAGTCGTTCGCCGTACCCGGCTGGCGGCTGGGCTACCTCACCGCCCCCCTGGACCTGGTCAACCACATCGCCAAGATGCAGTACCAGCTGGTGGCCTGCCCGCCCACCACCCCGCAGTACGCCATCGCCAAGGTGTTCGATGTACAGCAAAAGTTCACCCGTGAGCTCACGCCCCTCTTCAAGCGGCGCCGGGACACCATGGTGGACCTGCTCAACGACATCCGAGGTTTCAGGTGCCACCGGCCGGAGGGCGCGTTCTACACCTTCCCGTCCTACCAGCAGGACATCGACTCCAGGAAGCTGTCCCACCTGCTGGTCGCCAACGGCGTGATCAGCGCGCCCGGCTCGGCGTTCGGGGAGCGGGGGGAGGGGCACCTGCGCTTCTCCTACGCGGCCTCGGAGGAGAGCATCATCAAGGGATTGGCGATTGTGAAAAGAGTGGTCGAGGGACTGTGAGCGGTGTCGTCAGACCTAAAGAGGGTCTTTATACCGGCATGTCCTTTATTTGAGCGACCGATGCCCGCCCTAGTTCGCTGGGATTTCCGCAGGACGCCCGCGATCGGGGATAAACCACCTCAACGGGGAGATATAAATTGAAGAGCGATAAGAAAACGGTAAGGCCAGTCAAGAAAACGGATGCTAAGATGGACAAGGCGGTTAGGGGAAAGCCTATCCGGAGCAAGAAGCCGGCGAAGGCCACCGATCTCCCCTCATGCGAGGAGCTGGTGGAGGACCTGGACACTCTGGCGGAGAGGGTCATCTTCGGCAAGAACCAGAACCGCAGCTACGCCCTGCGGGACGCGTGGTTCCCCAGCCTGGTAGAGGTGATATCGGACAAGTCCGTGCCCCAGGAGTCGAGGGAGGAGGTCCTGTTCCTCACCCTCACCAACGCCCTGCTGGACATGACCATGGACGTGGTCCCTTCGGAGATGGCGCTGGCCTACGCCCGCAACCTTGACGACTACATCACCGTCACCATGGTGAACCAGAAGTACGACGTCGACCTCCTGCGGACCTTCCGGGAGGACTTCAAGCAGGCCGAGGGGGACAACTTCTGCAACGAGGAGAACCTGACCTCGGCGCTGGCCCAGTTCGAGGAGGAGTGGTGGAACACTCCCCGCGACGACCTGGAGGGCAAGACGCCCAACGATGCCCTGGAAGAGATGGCCGAGAAGTACACCATCTGAGCACCTGAGGTGGGCCCCTGCGCCCCGAGTTCCGTCCCACGGTAGTGCTGTCGGTAGTGGCCTTCTTCGTGATGATGGGGGTGTCCATCATCGCGCCGGTGCTGCCATCCTACGCTCTGAGCTTCGGCGTTTCGCTCGCCCTGGTGGGCCTGCTGATCTCCGCCTTCGCCGTGGCCCGCGTCCTCCTGGACATCCCGGCCGGGATGTTCGCCTCCCTGGTGGGCATGAAGCGCTTCATGCTCATCGGGCTGGTCATCATCGCCCTGTCCTCGTTCGCCGCCGGCTTCGCTGTCAACTACCCCATGCTGCTGGTGGCCCGGGTGCTGGAGGGCGTCGGCTCCGCCCTGTACACCACCACCTCCATCACGGCGGTGAGCCGCCTGGCGCCCGAGGGGTCCCGTGGCGTTCATCTATCCCTTTACATCAGCATGTTCCTAATCGGAACCTCGCTGGGGCCGGCGGTGGGCGGCTTCGTCTCTGACCATTTCGGCCTGGGCGCGCCGTTCCTGGTGTACGGCCTGTGCGCCGCCGTTTCCGTGCTCATGGTGCTGCGGTGGGTCGAGGACGTGCGCCCCGCCCCGGGGGAGCCCCGGCACATCACCCTGCACCATCTGGGGCGGCTGTTCCTGCGCAGGGACCTCCTGGCCATCAACCTCGCCACCATCGGGATATTCGTGACGCGGCAGGGGGTGCTCAACACCATGGTTCCGCTGTTCGCCAAGTACAACCTCGGCCTGGGGGAGAGCACCCTGGGCGTCGTGCTCACCCTGAGCGCGGTGTGCAACCTGGGGACCATGGTGCTGGCCGGGAGGCTCACCGACGCCTACGGCCGCAAGCCCTTCCTGTTCGGCTCCCTGGTGTCGCTCGCCGTGCTTACCTTCTTCATCCCGATGGTGAGCGATCCCCTGGGCTTCACCGTCCTGCTCATGGCCATGGGGCTCACCATCGGCCTTTCCGGCCCCATAGCGGCGTGGATCACCGACATATGTCCCTCGGAGGACCTGGGGGGCGCCATGGGGCTGTTCCGCACCATGGGCGACCTGGGGTTCGTGATCGCGCCGGTGGCGCTCGCATCCCTGGCCGGGGAGGCCGGCACGGTGGGGGCGCTGCCCTTCATGGTCGCGGGAGCAGTGCTCATCGTGATGGGCCTCCCCCTCCTGGGGATCAAGGACCCGGTGGCCGAGAAGCGGAAGGTCCCCTCTCAACGTTTATGAGGCCTGGGAGCGATACCGAGGCACCATGAAGATGGAGGTGCACACCTTCGATCCCGAGCTGCTGGTCGTCCTCATGGGGGAGGGCGCCGTCCCCGACGGCCGCACCGTCACCCTGGGGGAGGACGCCCAGCTCACCTTCTGCCGCATGTTCAGGGGCCGGGTCAAGGCCTTCCCCATCGTGCTCCACTTCGAGGTCGAGCTGCGGTCCGACCAGGGAGCGTGCCGGGTGGTGGACTGGCTGTTCGAGAGGTGCACCGGGCGGAACGTGGAGAAGGTCATGGTGGAGTACCAGGACGTGCGCATGGACGCCGCCCAGATGCGCCAGCTGCTAGGCTGCGGGTGCGCGGGTCCGTGATGACCCGCTACATGATCGACCGGACCCTGGAGCGCCGGTCGCCGCCCTCATATGCCGCTCCGTCCGTGGACGGGGGCCAGGGTCAATGCCTATTATCGGGACAGGGCGTACTGGGTGATGGTGCAAAGCATGATCTCCCACACGCCATCGTTCTCGATCCTCCTAAGAAGCTGCTGTAGCTTTGCCATTCCTGAAACATAATACGGCATGGCCTGGGCGGAGGACTCGAACACCTTCCACTCCACCATCTCACCGTTCAGCGTGGTCATGACCGCGCATCTGTCCGTCATCGTTCATCATCTCCTTTCTCTGAGCGTGAATTTTTGGAGCCAGGAATATTTCAAGGTATCCTAACCGTTCGGCGCCAAGACGATTCTTACGATGCTGGACGATAGGAAACGGTTTAATCCAGGAAGTGAATGGCACGCGCATGGTGGTCACGTCCGCACCGGGGAAGGTCATACTCCTGGGAGAGCACGCGGTGGTCTTCGGGAGGCCGGCCATAGCCCTGGCCATCGGGATGCGCTCCACCTGCACGGCGCGGGAGGCGGAGGGAAGGAGCGATGCCCCGTCGGGCGGCCCGCTCGGCTCGTACGTCAACGCGGCGGTGCGCGACCACTGGTCCGGCGCCCCGTTGGACATCGAGATCCGCTCCCAGCTCCCGTCCGGCTCCGGGCTGGGGTCCTCGGCGGCGGTCACGGTCGCCACCCTGGGGGCGCTGGCATCGATGAGGGGTGAGATCGACCAGGAGGCCATCGCCCGCCAGGCCTTCGACGTGGAGTCCGTCGTACAGGGCCGGGCCAGCCCCATCGACACCTCCATCTCCGCTCACGGGGGTGGCATCTTCATCTCCTCGCGGCGGAGCGACCGCTTGCTGTGGAATATAACGAGGGATACCAGGGAGTGGTACATCCACGACTGTGAGGTGCCGGAGATGACGCTGGTGGTCGGTTTCACCGGGAACAAGGCCCCCACCGGGCCGCTGGTGGCCAAGGTGAAGAGGTACGTGGACCACACCCGCTTCGCCCGTGATATCATCGACGAGATCGGGGACATCACCATGGACGGCCTGCAGCGGATGCGGTCGGGCGACCTCGAGGGTCTTGGACGCCTGATGAGCAGGAACCACCGCCTGCTGGCCATCCTGGGGGTGTGCACCCCGCCGCTGCAGCGGCTGGTCGATGCCGTCCTCCCCTGCTCGTACGGGGCCAAGCTCACCGGCGCCGGCGGAGGGGGCAGCATGATCGCCCTGACCGACGAGCCGGAGAGGGTGGCGGAGGCGATAAGGTACCGCGGCGGAACGCCCTACATAGTGCGCACCGGCGTGGACGGCGTAAAAAAGGAAGAGGATTAAAAAAGGGTTTTTGCCTCAGATGAGGTCCTCGAACTCCTTGACCAGCTCCGGGTAGCGGCTCTTCACCACGGCCAGGAGGCTTTGCACGGAGAGCTTCTCCACGCCCACCTCGGTCATGGTGTGCACCAGCTGGTCCAGTACGTCGTCGCTCAGCGTGGTGAGCTTCTCCTTGGCCATCCAGTTCCGCCACAGCTTGTTCTCCAGGCGCTCCCTCCACGCGTCCTCGTACTCCTGCAGGACGTTCATGGACATGTCGCCGGTCTTCACGCCCTTGGCCAGGACCTTGCCGGCGCACATGCCGGCGACGCAGCTGATGGATATCCCGCCGCCGGTGATGGGGTCGATCATGCGGGCCGCGTCACCGACCAGCAGGACGTTGTCCTTGGTGACCGAGTCCAGGGGGGCGCAGATGGACACCGCTCCGGCCACGGCCTCCAGCGGCCTGCCCTTACTCAGGCCGGGGTTCTTGGCGATGAACTTGTCGAGGTACATCTTGGGGTCGCCGGGGTTCTTCACCTTGGACAGCTGGACCCCGATGCCCACGTTGGCGGTGTCCTCGTCCTTGGGGAACACCCACACGTAGCCGCCGGGAGCGGCCGAGCCCAGGGTGAACTCGCAGTAGTCAGGGTCGTAGTCGATGTTGGTGAGCCTGTACTGATAGCAGGTATCGATGTCCGCCGGGGTGAGATTAGTATCGATCCCTGCCCAGCGGCCGACCTGGGACTCGTAGCCGTCCGCTCCGACCACGCACTTGGCGCGGATCTCCATCGGCTCTCCATAAGACTGCGCCCTGACGCCCACGACCTTGCCGTCCTCCTCGATGAGGGAGGTGGCGGAGGTCTTGAGCATGAGGTCGGCGCCGGCGCGCACCGCATCGCGGGCCAGGGCCTTGTCGAAGAAGATCCTGTCCACGACCCAGCCCACCTCGTTGCCGGCGTTCTTCTCGTCCACCAGGAAGGTGTGCCCGGACGGCGACACGATCTTGGCGCCGCGCACCTCGCGTGCGATCCACTTGGGGTCCACGCTGATCCCGACCTCCTCCAGCCAGTGCTTGGAGATCCCCTCGCCGCAGCGGACCGGGGACCCGATCTCCTGCCGCTTCTCGATCATGAGGACGTCCGCGCCGTCCTGGGCGGCCCACTTGGCGGTCATGCTGCCGGCCGGGCCGGCGCCCACCACGACGATGTCGCACTCCACTTTCTTCATCCCTTCACCTCCATGGTGATGGCGCTGACAGGGCAGACCTTAATGCAGCGGCCGCAGCGGTTGCACTCCTTTCCGAAGACCAGTACCAGGTCGTTCAGGAATATGGCGTTCTGGGGGCAGGAGCCCGCGCAGGCGCCACAGTGATGACACTTCTCGATGGAAACTCTCATCCGTACACCTCAGGTATATTCATCGCCTTTCGCCTTTCTCCACTCTGCCAGGGGCACGGAGAACTTCTTCTCCACCTCGGTGCGGTAGGTCGGACCGCCGTTGTAGGCGCAGAACGGAATTATCCTCCCGTCCGGCACCACGTAGTGGATGACGCACCTCTTGACCCTCTCAATATCGTAGTTGTAGTCGTCCTGGAAGTGCATGGAGGAGATGAGCAGCATGCTCCACGAGAACTTGGCCAGCCCCTCCTTGGTGTTGTTGCTGAACACGTTGGTGAGCACGCTCAGGAACTGGGCGGTGGTGAGCCCCTCGGGCATCTTGCTCTCGTCCAGATGCTCCTTCAGGATCTTCCGGGCCTTTATCAGCGATAGCTTGGGGAACGTGGCGTCGGTGGTCTGCTTGGAGAGCTCGAACAGCTCGTGGAACAGGCCCTCCACGTCCACGAAGCGGGTCAGGGGCACCACGGTCTTGTCGTCCTTGACGAACCAGTAGGTGGCCATGCCGCAGTGGGGGTGGGGCGTGAACGTCACCTTCTGCTCGCCCAGCAGGGCGGAGGCGTAGGTGGAGATGGGCACCACCACAGGAACAGGGTACCAGTCCTCCTCCTTGGCCAGGCCGGTCTGCTTCTCCACGTCCCGGACCAGGTCAGGGATGGTATATCGGCCTGCCTCCCTCTCCTCCTGGTCGATGCGGCCGGTGAACGCCACAGGCTGGAAGTTCACTCCCCGCACCACGTCCAGGTTCTGGATGGCGAAGCGGATGATGTCGCCGATCTGGTGGTCGTTGAAGCCCTTCACCAGGGTGGGCACCAGGACGATGGACGGGCGGTTCTCCTTCAGCTTTCGCACGTTCTCGATCGCTCTGTTCTTGACCTCCACCATGGGCTTGTTGCGGGTCTTCATGTAAATGTCATCGGTGATGCCATCGAACTGCAGGTAGATGGTGTTGAGGCCGGCCTCCGCGCACTTCCGCGCGAACTCGGGGTCCTCGGCCAGCTTGATGCCGTTGGTGGCCATCTGCACCTGCGCGAACCCCAGCTCCTTGGCCTTCCGGATGACATCGAAGAGACGTGGGTACACCGTGGGCTCGCCGCCGGAGAACTGCACCGCGGTGCATGGTACTGGCTTTTCTGCCCGCAGGGTCTGCAGCATCTTGACGACCTCGTCGTACGACGGCTCGTAGACGTAGCCCGCCTGGTTGGCATTGGCGAAGCAGATGGGACAGCGGAGGTTGCAGCGGTTGGTCAGGTCCAGGTTGGCCAGCACGGTGTGGCTGGTGTGGAGGTTGCACAGCCCGCAGTTATCGGGGCAGGTCGTGGCGTTCTGGATCAGGCAGTTGCTGACCCCGATGCCATCGTAGGCGTACTTCTCGGCTTTAGTGTACATGCCGACATCGGACCAATACACGTCGGTGACCTTGCCGTGCTCGGGGCAGTCCTTCTCCATCAGCACCTTGCCCTCGGACTCGAAGATCCGTGCAGGTACCACCTTCTTGCACTCTGGACACAGGGACTTCGTTTCCTTGGGCAGCCCCTTCTTCAACACACTCTCTCGCGCTATCATATGAGTGTCATCCCGCGGCCCACCATTAATCATGAGATAATTTAATACTATTGTAGCCTATAAAGCGACAAGGGCGGGAAATGATCGATCAATGCGTTCCGGCAGCGGGGGGGCCTGATGCCTTGGAGAAGGAGGACCTCATCGTCCTCCTGAAAAAGCTGGGGCTCTCCGACTACGAGGCCAAGGCGTACCTGGCGCTGGTCCGCCGGTCGCACGGCTCGGCGGAGGACGTGGCGGACCTGGCGGAGATACCACGGACGTCGGCGTACAAGGTCCTGGAGTCGCTGCAGCGGAAGAACTTCGTCAGCTCCCGGGGCGGCCGCCCCGCGGTCTTCCACCCCGTGCCCCCGCTGGAGATCAAGGACCGCATGTCGGCGGAGCTGGAGCGAACGTTCACTGGCCTGGACCGCATGAGGGGCACGCTCACCGACAAGGGCACGCCGCAGCTGGTGTACACCATCGTGGGCAAGGAGAAGGTACTGGCCAAGATCGGCGATCTGCTCGATCAGTGCAAGGAGCGGTTCTTCCTCTCCTCGCCGGAGCTGCTGGAGATCAACTCCGCCTTCGCCACCAAGTTCGCCAACGCCATCAAGCGCGGTGTCCGTGTCACCGTGGTCGCGGAGCCCTCCGCCCGCGTTCCGGAGGCCTCGGAGGTCATCAGGAAGAAGGACCTGCTGGCCACGGACGTGGTGATGGACAGCGAGGTGGCCCTCATGGCCACGCCCGACCTGAGCATCTGCGGCTTCACCGACAACGCCTTCCTCGCCGCGCACCTGGGCAACTTCTTCCAGATGTCCCTGGAGCGGCCGATAGGCGCCCCCCGATGAGGCCCTGGCCGCGCGGGCACGTAGCCTGCAGTTAGTTCTCCTCCTTAAGACCCCCGGGGCCGTCCTCAGGGCGATGACACGATATCCCCGGGGTAGCTACAAGCACCGGTCGATGGACGGCCGGGCGCAGATGCCCTTCTCGATAGTGGCGGTGCTCCTGCTGGTGCTGTCCTCGGCAAGCATAGCCTTGGTGTACGGGCTGGACGCGCAGAAGGACCGGGCCCGCATACCCCAGGGGACGCTGGAGGACATGGTGCGGACCATGAGCTCCGACAGCGAGGAGGTGGTCCGCATGGCCTACTCCGCCGCGGCCGAGGCCGTCATGGGCGTGTCATCGCTGAACCGCACTCAGCTGCAGGAGAGGTTCGATGCATCGCTGAACGCCTCGGTGGAGGAGGCGTTCGTTGATGATGAGGAGATGTGGACCACGGTCATCCCCCGCCTCTCCCTCGTCTATCTCTGGGCCAGCATGGACGACCCTGCGGTGCTCCGAGGTGAGCAGACCAGCTCCGAGGACAGTAGGAGCGTTCCGGCCTATGCCGCCATCGTGGGCAACTTCACGGTCGAGGTCCACTGCCCGCAGGGCATGATCACCCGCACCATCGACCTGGAGCAGGACGTGTACGTGCCCTTGCCCCTGCTGTCGTACCGCCTGGACCGGATGTCCAACGCCCTGGACCCGAGGGGGGAGCTGGAGAGCATCGTCCGGTACGAGCTGACGGCCCTGGCCCAGGACCGCGTGCTGCGCGGCTACGGCTCCTACGCCAAGACCGGGAGCATCAGCACGGAGAACATCATCACCTCCGAGGACGTGGTCAGGGCGGTAGAGCTGGCGCTGCTCCTGGAGGAGCTGATGTACTTCCATGACGTCAACGCTACCTCGAGCAAGTTCCCGGGATCCAGCGACCCGCTGCAGCTGGACGGCTACGTGGACCCAGCGGACCTGTTCCTTCGATCCTACGGGGACGGGGGCATCGACGTCACCACGCTGGTGGCCCAGTCCCTGTACGCCCGGGCCGATGCCATCGTCCTCCGCTGGATGGAGTACTTAGGGGTGGTAGAGATCGCCGACCACGCGGAGGACCTTTATGAGGCGGTGGAAGGTGGACTATGGTCCGCCGTGGACCTCCTCACCGGAGGAGACCGGGACCAGGCCAGCATGACCGATTATATCTCTCAGGCCATGACGGACGCCGGCATCATCGAGGCCAACTACCGGTGGTACAACTACGGGGGCGCGGACATCTTGGTCACGCTCCCCAGCTACCGCATATGCCTCTTCAACGACGCCGACCAGGAGGTGTACCGGACGTTCCAGGGCACCTACTCCATCGATCTGCCGAGCATGGACCTGTTCGCCTCCGAGGAGTGGGGGAACCTGTACGAGACGTACCGCTCCCAGACCCATGCCCTGGCCGACGGCATGCGAGGGTACATAGAAGCCATCGCCCAGAGCATAGCCGCCCACTGCTCCCTGCCCAACCTGGACCTTGCCCTTGACCCTTCGGACGTGGACAGCTACATCGATGAGATCGACCGGCAGCTGGAAAAGGCCTTCCAGGACCGCTCCTCCTGGCTGTCCCCGGCGCTGAACAAGTTGAACGAGGTGGGCAAGGTGCGCGACGGCTTAGCTCAGGCGGTCCTGGACTTCATCCACGGCCACTGGACCGAGCTCATGCGGATGAACTGGACAACATATGTGGCCGGCCAGCAGCTGAGCGCTACTCTGGTCGCCGACCTGCAGGGCCTGCCGGGATGGTCCGCCGCCTCCATCGCCCGGGCCCAGAGCACCATCGAGATGTTCCTGCTGGGGGACAACTGGGGTGCCAGGGAGGTCATCGAGCAGGCCGTGGGGGAGCGGGCCGCCCCCGTACAGGACATGCTGGAGGTAGGGCTATCCCAGAGGTACAGCGAGGTCGATCCCCTGCTCCGGCCGCTGGCCACCGGCCTCACCGTTCTGCCCGGGGTGGGCACGCTGACCTCCCTCTCGGTCCTGGACACCGTTGACGATATGGCCCAGGGCCTCGCGGCCCAGGGCGGCGAGGTGCGGGTGCCCGTGTCGTCCTCGTCCCTGCGCCTGACCCTGGCCGACGGGCAGGAGAGGACGGAGAGCATCAACGTGGAGCGCTCCGTGCTCACCTCCAGCACCGGACGCGCCAGCACCCTGGACGTGGAGATCACCTACCCCTGGGAGTACGCGCTGAACACCACTTACCCCAACCGCCACGTGACGGACGTGATGAACATGTCCTCCTCGCCCTACCTGACGCAGTGGAGCATCGGGTACGAGGGCAATGTCGAGCTAACGGTCCGCTCCGGAGCGACCGGTGACCTTGCAACCAGCCTCACCATCGAGGTCCCGCTGTGCTCCACCTTCAACGTGGTCACGTTCAGCGGCTGGGGGCTCAAGGGCGTGACGTACGAGCCCACGGCCACCCTGATAGGGGACATCCAGAAGCTGCTGGTCAAGGTGTGGAGCATCCTGGAGACGGCGGCGGGCGTGGTGGGCGGAGCGATGGGCAACGTGTACCGCATCCTCAACGACATCGCCGGTGGACTGTTATCGCTCACCGTCCAGGGCCTGGAGTCACTGAACGATGTCCTCACCGCGGTCGTGAAGGGCCTCATGAGCACCGCGGGCGGTCTGCTGGACGATGCGGTGGGCCTGCTGGTCGATAGCTTCGTCGGCATATGGAAGGGCACGGTCATCGACCTCTCGGTCCTGGGCCTGGACCTTAGCCTGCGGGTGGCGCCCCAGGACTCGGCCCTGGCCGGAGTGACGGACCTGCTGCGGATCGACGTGAAGCAGTCCCTGCTGGGCGTGACCCTGATATCGTCCCTCAGGGTGCTGAAGCTGGCCAACGGCGATCACGCGCTAGCGGCCGCGGCCACCCTGGGCGAGGGGGAGTGGAAGGTCAGCGTCACCATCGACCCGCTGCAGAAGGTGTACACCCACCAGGTGGAGATGCGAGGCTACCTGGGAGGGAACGTGCTGGAAATATTCTTCCCGGAGGTGGAGAGGACCGAGAAGGTATCGCTGGCGCTGAGCGACGTGCCGGGGATGAAGCAGCTGCTGCAGAGCATACCCTCCCCGGTACCGGGGACCAAGTTCCATATAGACGCGGTCATGGAGCTGTCCTTCAACGTGGCGCAGAAGGACGGCGTGATGATCAACGAGATCGAGCTCAACCCCCAGGGCACGGACCGGTCGCGGGAGTGGGTGGAGCTGTTCAACCCTACGGACAAGGACGTCAACCTCGACGGCTGGACGCTGGTCACATCGCATGGTGACAGTCGGGCGGAGCGGCTGAGCGGCACGCTGGCGGCGCACGGCCGCATGGTGCACCAGTTCACCGGGCAGGCGCTGGACAACGGCGAGGTGGAGGGGTTCCCGCTGCAGGAGTCGGTTGCCCTGCTTAATAAGAACGGTGAGCGCGTCGATTCCGCTCCCTGGCTGCAGGACCTCAAGGACGACGGCCGGACGTGGCAGCGCAGCTACGACGGCGCGTCGAGCTGGGAGTTCCGGGACGGCAGCAAGGGCAAGACCAACGGTGACGTTCTCACCATGAACTCTGGCGTGGAGGACGTGGCCGCCATGATGGTCGACTGCTTCCAGGACTCCCTGGGCAAGAACCTTGCCTCGGGGATGGACGTCACCGCCATCAAGGCGGTGGTGGCCGGGGCGCTGTACGACCTGGAGGACCGCATGCTGGACTCCCTGGAGATGGCCATATCGTCACTGCGCTTCTCTGTGGAGCTGGGTCTGGACGACGCCTCGGGCACGGTGGGCGGCGGCATGTTCGCCGCCGTGGTGTACGACGGTAAGGCCGTCCGCGCTTGTGTGGAGTGGTTCGTGGACATGCTGGGCGAGGTGCTGAGAGATCCCCTTAACCCGCGCTCGGCCGGGGTCCGGGCCGTCGTTCCCGCGGAGACGCTCGCCGAGCACGTGTTCGTGGAGGGCGGCGCCTACCTGCAGGCCAGCGCCCCCGACCTCATGGAGGGGCCGGTCAACGCCAAGCTCACAGTGAAGGCGGTCGTGCAGTTCAACCTGGGAACGCTGGTGCCGGTGTACGAAGGATGCGATAAGGTGGTCAACTTCGGCCTGGTGGTGGGCGTCCCGGGATTGAGCCTCAAGTCCCACCTGGGGCTGGCGGCCGAGGACCGCTTCGATGTGTGGCTACTAAAGGGAGTGCTGCGGCCGGCGTGAGCTGTTGATTGGGTCACTGGAATGCTTGGAGCCTCCACCCAATTACTATGCCCCCCCTCAAATTCTTTTTTCTATAATTATAGAATGTATTTAATATGGGACCTTGACGTCTCTGGTCATGGGGAATTTATGAGGATGAATGGCTATATGGCGATTGTCGTTATGGTACTAATCATAGCGACATCGTTGCTCGCCGCAAATCGTGAAGGTCTATTCTCTCCGCCTTCCCCTACGGAAATCTTTATTCTTCCTGATGTTAACCTATCAGATGCGATAAAGGAGAACGAATCGTCCTTTAGGGCACATTTCTACCTGGTGAAGGAATCCCTGGGCATCTCGAACTTCAGCATTGTCCTGGGGGTCAACGATTCGATATCTGGGTCGGTCAGGTTCAGTGATGGGGGTAGGGCAAGGATCAACGATTTTCACGACGTCCATAACGTCTCCTTGACCGACTTGGTGGGGATTCAGTTCACCGTGCAGTTCCTCGATGAGGATGGTGACGATCGAGTGAGCGAATGGGACAATCTTGTCATAACATGTTCCGAGGCGCTTCGATCGGACACCCATTATTCTATGGTCATCATATGGGGTGAAAAGAATGAAACCTCTCAGACAAGTGTGATCTATACGAAGGGGATAACATCACCCCGCTTCGAGAGGCCTATTGTTCATCCATCCTATTGACGACAGCTGAAGGGGCTTACGTGATACCTCGAAGAGGGCTAGCACGGCACGATTTTTACCTAAGGTCGAGCTAACCATTTAAGTCGAAGGGTCCACCTGTCCTGTGACCTCCCCCAGAGGTAATTATCAATGCAAAGTTCAATATCGAAGTAGCCAATATTCCGCCCCATGGTTTGGATGCCAGCGCTCTCCGCTCTCGAGATCGGGGACGCCGAATGGATGACTAAGATCGGATGGCCGGTCCTCGCCCTGGTGGGGGTGCTGACCGTCTCCCTCTACCTGTGGTCCTACCTCAGCAAGAACTACGAGATATGGAAGGCCCACGAGGGGCGGTACTTCGACGCCGAGGTGCTGGAGGCCTCGCGCCGCATGGCGTTCATCTTCATCGTATCCATCCTCTTCCTGTGCTGCTACGTGGTCGCCTCACTGGTCTTCGACCTGACCACTAACAATGCCTGGCCCATGGTGACCAGCGGGGTGTTCAAGCTCTTCGCCATACTCATCATCGTGCTCGCCGCCCGGCTGGTGGTGATGGTCCTGAACCGCATGGCCCGCAAGCACCGCACCGACGCGGCGGCGGCCAAGGGCATCCCCGCGGCCCTGGAGTACTCGGCCATCATTGTGGCCTACCTCGTCTACATCGTCTCCTCCGTCCTCGTCCTTCTTCTCGCGATCTCCATCTTCACCAACGACCTGGACGCTTTCTACAAGGGCCTGGGTAAATTCGTCACCGACAAGAACCCGGCCATCCTGGGCACCATAGGGGTGATCGTTGGCATCTATCTAGCGATCAAGCTCGAAGAGACCATACTGGAGGACGTCAAGTTCCGCTCCCGGAAGTTCAACCCCCAGGTCATCGACCTCATCCAGGTGGTCATACGCTACATCCTGACCATCATCGGCGTCCTGATCGTGATCTACAACCTGTTCTTCATCATCGACATGGGGGACGTCGGCATCCTGCTGGTGCTGGTGACGCTGCTGTTCATCATCCTCGCCATCATCATGTCCTACTCCACCGTTCGCGACGTCGTGTCAGGCCTGGTGCTCATGGACACGAGTCCGTTCGAGGTGGGGGACCGCATACGCATCCTCAACGACATGATCGGGGACGTGTTCGAGAAGGGCCTGATATTCACCAAGATCAAGACGCTGAACGGCGAGATCGTGGACATACCGAACAGCAAGATCATCCGGCAGGAGATCACCAACCTGTCCCGCCTCACCGCCCACGGCGTCATCCTGAGCTTCGACGTCTCCTTCGACATCTCCTTCCAGCGAGTGGACGCATTCGTCAAGGAGGCTCTGCAGGGCGTCGACGGCATCCTCAACGACCCCAAGCCCTCCCTCCTGGCCGATGAGATCAAGGGACGGGTGATCAAGTACAAGCTCACGTTCTACACCCGCGACGTGGAGCGCGAGGCCGTGATGCGGTCGGTGGTCATCCAGCACCTGCAAGAGGTGTTCCACACCGAGGGCCACAAGGTCATCGGCGGGTGAACGCCCTCGGGCAGGAGAGGCCCGCAACGAAACGTGGGCGCTCAGGTCGCCTGAGGCTGCTCCGGCAGACGGCACTCGCCGTACTTCCGGCGGAAGGCCCAGGCCAGCAGGAACGGCGACACGATGGTGGTGGCCATGGACATGAAGACCACCACGGAGAACATCTCGTGGGACACCACCGCCATGCTCAGGCCGATGGATGCGACGATGATGCCGACCTCGCCCCGCGGTATCATGCCCACGCCGATGATGGTGGCGGTCTTCCGCCCCATCTTCCTCGAGCCCAGGCCGCATCCAAGGACCTTGGTGAGGGCCGCCAGCACGGTGAGGACGATGGCCAGCACGAGAACGTTGCCGAACGACCAGATGTCGACCTGCATGCCGGTGTAGAGGAAGAAGAAGGGCACCAGGAACTCGTTGATGGGGTGGAAGTCCGCGGTGCACGGCCACTTGTCCTTGAGCTCGGCGAAGGCCATGCCTGCCAGGAAGGCCCCGATGATGGCCGCCAGGCCGATATAGGAGGCGAGGAACGACAGGCTGAAGCAGACCAGCAGGGCCAATGGTAGAGGGGAGAACGTCGGTCTCTTCTTCTCCACGCACAGCACGTCCGCCGGTCTGGACGCCGCCTTCCTCTCGCTCCGGGCCTGGACCCGCTTCCGTGCCCGGGGCATCATGATGGAGCCGATGAAGATGACCGCCAGCACGAAGATTATGCCGGTGGCCGAGACCGCCACGATGTTCCATAGGCCCGAGCTGCCCCCGGAGGCGATCCCCACCACGATGGCCAGGACGATCATGCCCATGACGTCGTCGATGACCGCCGCCCCGATGATGACCCGGGCCTCGATGGACTGCGTGAGGCCCAGGTCGCTGATGACCCGGGCGGTGATGCCCACGCTGGTGGCCACCATGGCCGCGCCGATGAACAGCGCCTCCACCTGCCCATGTCCGAAGCCGATCATCAGAACGTAGCCGACGATGAACGGGGCTATCACCCCCAGCCCTGCGACCACCGTGGCCGTTACGCCGACCTTGCGCAGCTCCGAGTACGGGGTCTCCAGGCCCACTGTGAACAGCAGGAAGATGACGCCGAGCTCGCTGATGATCTCGAAGAAGGAGAGGTCCTGGTCAAGGCCGAGGAGGCTGAACAGGGAGAGATCCTGCATGCCCCCTCCCATGAGCGAGAGCGGAACGGTGGTGGCCACCAGGATGCCGGCCAGTATCTCACCGATGACCGCCGGGACCCCCAGGCGCTCGCAGATGAGGCCGAAGACCTTGGCGAGGAGGAACAGGACGAAGAGCTGGAGCAGAACGGTCTCGATCGACAGGTCCATCGGCACAACCTGCTCCCCGATGGGGTACAATCGTTATAAGCGCTAGGTGACCGCTCGGTCAAGGGGCTGCACGCTGCGAGAATGTAGAGGTGATGGAGAAGAGGAAGAGGTTTGTCCAGGATGCCGGCTCACCCGATGAGATCTTGCCCCTGCATGTACGGGCGCAGCACCTTGGGGATGGTGATGGTGCCGTCCCCGTTCTGGTAGTTCTCCATGACCGCCACCATGGTCCGCGGCAGCGCTAGGCCGGAGCCGTTCAGGGTGTGCACGAACTCGCTCTTGAGGTGCGGCTCGGGGCGGAACTTGATGCGCGCCCGGCGGGCCTGGAAGTCGGTGAAGCACGAGCACGATGATACCTCGAGCCACTGCTCCTGCCCCGGGGCGTAGGCCTCCAGGTCGTAGGTCTTGGCGCTGGCGAAGCCCATGTCACCGGTGCACAGCAGCTGCACCCGGTACGGTATCTCCAGTCCCTGAAGCACGGCCTCGGCATCGTTCCGCAGAACCTCCAGGTCGTCGAACGAGGTCTCGGGGTGCACGAACTTGACCAGCTCCACCTTGTTGAACTGGTGCACGCGAATGATGCCCCGGGTGTCGGCGTTCCTCCCCGCCTCCCGGCGGAAGGAGGGAAGGTAAGCGGTGTATGATATGGGCAGCTGCTCCCTCTCGAAGATCTCGTCCTGGTGGAGGTTAGTCACCGGCACCTCGGCGGTGGGGTTGAGCCACAGGTCGTCCCTCTCGCACCAGTACATGTCGTCCCTCATCTTGGGGTACTGTCCGGTGCCGATCACCGCGTTCTTGTTCACGATGGCGGGCGGGAATATCTCGGTGTAACCCTGCTGGTGATGGAGGTCCAGCATGTACTGCGTGAGCGCGCGGTCCAGGCGGGCGCCGTCGCCCTTGAGCACGAAGAAGCCGCTCCCCGTGACCTTGGCCCCGCGCACGAAGTCGATGATGTCCAGCTCCTCGGCCAGCTCGAAGTGGTGCTTGGGCGTGAAGTCGAAGTGGCGGACCTTCTCCCCCCATGTCCGCACCGTCACGTTATCGTCGGCGGAGGAGCCCACCGGTACGGTGGCGTCCGGCACGTTGGGGATGTTGAGCACGACCTCCGCTCGCTGCGCGTCCAGCTCCACCAGGAGGCCGTCGATCTGCTTGATCCGCTCCGAGACCTGGCGCATCTCCGAGATCATCTTCTGCTTGTCCTCGCCCTTGAGCGTGGGGATGGCCTCGGAGGCTCGGTTCCTATCGTATTTCAGGCGGTTGCCCTCATCCACGAGCTTGCGCCACTCGCCATCGATCCTCAGGAACTCGTTGAGCAGCTCCTCCGAGTAGTTCCTGTTCCTGAGGGATGCGCGCACGAGTTCTGGGTCTTTACGGATGAGATCGGTATCGAGCATGGCCAGTCTCCTGTGGGCCTCTAACGCGATTTCTCATCAAAAAGGCTTGCCTCACAGAGCAGGACGGTGAAACCGCGGGTGTCCACGACCTTCCCCCCGGTCCTCTGGGCCAGCTCCTCCGCCACCGCGTCCTTGTCCTGGTCCGCCGCGGGGAGCACCCTGATCTTGATCAGCTTGTGCCTCTTCAGCTGGGCCTTGACCTCCTGGACGATCCCGTCGCTCAGCCCCTCCTTTCCCACGTGGACGGTCGGATCGAGGTCCGCCCCCTTCTTGATCAGCTCCTTCTTGCTCATCTTCATCGGCATGTTCGACACCTCTCTTCTCCCTAAGGTACGGCACCCGCCTTATATGTCCGCAGGCGAGGCAGTGCACGCTGACGCGGTTGGACCGCAGCCGCACCCGGCAGTTATTACCGGGCACGAGGGCTAGCATGCACTCCGGACAGTACAGGCGGTCCTTGAGCATGGGGGTGTTGGTCCTCATGGCGATGGCCCGGGCCAGGGAGACGTAGCGCTGGCTGCGCTCCCCATTCCCGTTCCTGGCCTCCGCTACCGCCAGGTCCATGAGGCGGTTCATCCGCCGGCGGGCGATGCCCTTGATCTCCCGGTTGCTCAGACGTTTCTTGGCCATGTGCCGCCCTTTCAGCTCCCTCGTGAGAAGGGAAGGGGATGAAATAGGTTTGCTCCCCCTCCCTTGGAGGCGGCCCCCGGAGGGGCCACCGCCCCAGGAGGTGCGGGGAGGCAAAGGGCCCCTGCCAGGTGCGGCCCTTAGTCCTTGTCCTGCAGCTTCCGCAGGCCTACCGAGAGGCCGCAGGTCATGGCCATGAAGGAGCCGATCATGATGGCCTCCAGGACGTCCTCGCGTTCCGCGCCGCACTTCATGGCCTGGGCGATGTGGACGTCCAGGCAGTGCTCGCTGGCCAGGGCGGCCCCCGCGGCCACCGCTGCCAGCTCCGCTTCCCGCGGGGTGAGGCGACCGGGCTCCAGCAGCAGGCGTCGGGACAGGTCCGTGTACGGGACGAACAGGTCGGGGCTGTCCGACAGAACGTTGCACACCAGAGGCACCTGCCCGTAGTGCTTGGCAATGCTCTTCAAGCGCTTCTCCATCTCCTCACGGACCTTCTCGTCGCTCATTTTGCTTCCCGCGACGGGATGCCGAGGTGCGGTAAAAAACGATGCGCTCCAGTTCTCCGTTCTCCAGAGGAAGTGGAGCATCATTCTTGATTCTCACTATCTCGAGGGAGTTCAATGCAATCTTATATATTGTTTGTAGGTAATTCATCCGGCCGGGATGGCATGGATGCTTTAACTGCCTCAGGCGTGATGAACGATGAATATGCGGCCCGCATACTTGTTTGGTCGATAGACAAGGCAAGGACCGCCTCCGAGATGAGCGAGAACCTGGGGATACCTATCTCTGCCTGTTATAACCGCATCCGCATGCTCGAAGGGTTGGGCTTGCTGAAGTGCGTGGAGATGAAGATGTCCGCCTCCGGGAAGCGCATCGCCGTTTACCAGTCCATGCTGCGCAAGGCCTCCATCTTCATGGAGCGCGGAGAGGTCAGGGTCAAGCTGGAGCTTATCGACGGCAAGATCGAGGACCTCAGCCTGGTGCGGAGCTAAAACCTTCCTTACTAGCACATATCCAGATGTTTTTCTCTACCCCTTCGCATTTCCCTTCTGGGCCATCACCCTTAAATACAAAAACATTAATGTAACCCACCCTTCAAGTTGAATCTCACAGGTGAAACTTTATGTCGCGCAAGCCCGGAAGAATGTACCGCCAGATCAGAGGTCAAGCCTACACCCGCAGAGAGTACATGGGTGGTGTGCCCGCCCCTCGTATCAACACCTTCGACCTAGGTACCGTCAATGGGGACTTCCCCGTGGTACTGAACCTCAAGATCAAGGAGCCCTGCCAGGTACGACACACCTCGTTGGAGGCCGCCCGTATCGCGGCCAACAGGGCCCTCGGCAAGGGGACCACCACCGCCTCCTTCCACCTCAAGATCCGCATATTCCCGCACATCGTCCTCAGGGAGCACAAGATGGCCACCGGCGCCGGTGCTGACCGTGTGTCCGGCGGGATGCGCGGCGCCTTCGGCAAGGCCGTGGGAACCGCGGCCAGGGTCCAGAGCGGTGATACTATCATCACCATCCGTACCACCCCCCAGGCCTTCAAGGCGGCCAAGGAGGCGATGTGGAAGGCCTCGATGAAGCTCCCCTCTCCATGCTACATGGAGATCGAGAAGGGCGCCGAGCTCCTCACCTAAAAACCTCTTATCAATCCCCTTTCATCTTTTATTCTCCAGAGGCATCGATTTGTACGACTTCAGGTTGTCCGAGGTCGCCGAGTGGATCACGGCCAGGGATGCGTCCACGGTAGCTCTGCAGTTCCCCGAGGGCCTGAAGGTGCACGCCCAGGCGGTGGCCGCGGAGCTGCGGGAGAGGACCGGCAGGAGCACGCTCATTCTCGGTGACCCCTGCTACGGTGCCTGCGATTATAACGCTGGCTTCCAGCGCTATGCCGACGCCCTGGTGCAGTTCGGGCATGCTGACATCCCATCCATGGCCGCGCCACCGAACGTGCTGTTCGTGGAGGTGTTCATGGACCTCGACCTCACCGCCCTGCTGGAACGCGCACTTCCCCTGCTCAAGGGGCGCGTCGGGTTGCTGACCACGGTGCAGCACGTGCACCAGCTGCCCCGCGTCCGGGAGTGGCTGGAGGCCCATGGCATAGAGGCGCACATCGGCCGGGGCGATGCCCGCATCCGCTTCGAGGGGCAGGTCCTGGGGTGCAACATCAGCGCGGTCGATCCGCTCAAGGAGATGGTCGACCAGTTCCTGTACATCGGGAGCGGGGACTTCCATCCCCTCATGGCCGCCATCGAGTCCGACCGTCCGGTGCTGGTGCTCGATCCTCTGATGAACGAGGTCAGGGACCTGGGGGAGCTGAGGGACCGCATACTGCGGCAGAGGCATGCCGCCATCACGCGCGCGGCGGACGCCGAGCGCTTCATCATCATCGTGTCCACCAAGGTGGGGCAGATGCGGATGGACCTCGCCTTGCGCCTGCGGGCCCTGGCGGAGGAGCACCACCGCACCGCGGACATCGTGCTGCTGGAGGAGGTGCACCCCGACCGCCTTCTGCCGTACCGTGCGGACGCGTACGTGTCCACCGCCTGCCCTCGCCTGGCCATCGACGACCACCTCCGCTATCCCAAGCCCATGCTAACGCCGGTGGAGATGGAGATCGTCCTCGGCCTGAGGGATTGGTCCGACTACCGCCTGGACTGCATCTAGGGATGGCAGAACGGGAAGGTGTGGAGAGAAGGAACCTCCCCCCGCGGTACGTCCACTCGTTCCATCGCTCACCAGGGGCGATCGACACCTAACACCCATGTGAATGGCACAGTCCGCTACCTGAGGATGAAACCTTAATCTAACCTCGGTCCATGACCTGCCGATGATCACATCTGACCTCCTCCTGTCCAGGGTGCAAGGGAAAGGGCTGCGCATCGGGATCGGCGTCGCCGAGGACGACCGCAAGGTGCGGAGGAGCGGCGAGCGGGCGGTGGAGGCCGGCATAGGCGAGATCAGCATCTACCGCGATGCCCGTAGCCTGGCGGAGGACCTGCGCGATGGCGTGCTGGACGCGGCCGTCCGGGGGGACCTGGCCTCCAACCCGGCCATGGCCGCGCTGCGCGAGGTCTTCGGATTGAAGAAGGTCCTGCGCGCCGCCTTCCTGGAGCCGCCCCAGGGGAGGACGTTCCTCCTGGCCCCGGTGGGCATCGATGAGGGATGGACGGTGGAGGAGAAGCTGGAGCTGGCGCGACGCTCCGCCGCGGTAATGGACCGCTTGGGCGTTCGCCCCGTGGTGGGGATCATGTCCGGCGGCCGGGCCTCGGACCGGGGGCGAACGGCCGTAGTGGACCGCACCATCGACGATGCTGCCGCCGTGGTCCGCGCTCTGAGGGACGAGGGCATCGACGCTCGGGACGTTGAAATCCTCATCGAGGAGGCGGCCCGGGAGTGCGATGTGCTCATCGCCCCCGACGGCATATCTGGAAACCTGATCTTCCGGACCCTTCACTTCCTGGGAGGGGGCAAGGCCATGGGCGCGCCGGTGCTGAACATCGGGCCCACGTACATCGACACCTCCAGGGCCAAGGAGGACTATCATGACTCCATCCTCCTCGCTGCGGCGTTGAGCAGTCGATAGGCTGATGCAACTAAGCATAAGCTTATAATCTTAAAGGGGTAATAAGAATGGGGACGGGGGGCTTCTCCAACTTCCCCAAGTATTGGTTTTACACCCCCGTCCTCACTTACTTGTGAGCAGCGATATTTGTCTATGGGTTTTTAATAGGGTCGGGCGTCAAATGTAAATGCTTAAGAGCAAGATACCTGTCCGATAATCATGAGGATCGAGATAGATGGAGAGTATTCGGGGATAAAGTTCTCAGCCTCGCATTTCATTCCCGGCCATGCCAAGTGCGGCCGGTTGCACGGTCACAGCTACACCCTCCGCCTGGTCCTGTACGGCGAGAAGGCCTCGGACGGCATGGTGATGGACTTCGTGGACCTCAAGCGCTCCCTCCGGAGCATCGTGGACGAGCTGGACCACCGCGTACTGCTCCCCGGGCGCTCCAAGGACATCACCATCCGCAAGGGCCGGGAGGTCGAGGTCCTGGTGGGCGGGAAGAGATATGTGCTCCCGCAGGAGGACGTCATCATCCTGGACGTATCCCAGACCAGCGCCGAGGAGATGGCCGAGCTTATCCTGGGACGCCTGGTGAAGGATCTGGACCCCCCGTCCAACGTGAAGATCATCGAGGTGGGCCTGGACGAGGAGAGGGGCCAGACGGCGTGGGTCAAGCGCGAGGTGAACGATTGAGCAAGGCCGTCGTCCTGCTCTCCGGAGGACTGGACTCGACCACGGTGCTCGCTTACGCGCTCTCCCAGGGGTACGAGGTCATTCCCCTGACGGTGGGCTACGGTCAGAGGCACTCCCGGGAACTGGACTCCGCCCGCGCGGTGGTGAAGCACTACGGGCTCAAGGGGCATGTGATCATGGACCTGGACCTCAGCTTCCTGAGCACCAGCGCCCTCACGTCCCATGATGTGGAGGTCCCCCGCCACCAGACGGCGGAGGGGATCGGCCAGGAGATACCGGTCACGTACGTTCCGGCAAGGAACATCATCCTGCTCAGCCTCGCTGCCGGGCTGTGCGAGACCGAGGGCGGCGACGCCATATTCATCGGGGCCAACGCCATCGACTACTCCGGCTACCCCGACTGCCGCCCGGAGTTCTTCCAGGCCTACGAGAAGGTGCTGCAGGTGGGCACCAAGGCCGGCGTTGAGGGCAAGGCCATCCGGGTGGAGGCACCGATACTGAGGATGAGCAAGGCCCAGATCGTCCAGCTGGGCACCGAGCTGAAGGCGCCGTTGCACCTCACCTGGTCGTGCTACAGCGGCGGGGAGCGGGCGTGCGGGCAGTGCGACTCCTGCCTCCTGCGCCTAAAGGGCTTCCAGGACAGCGGCCTGCAGGACCCCGTGCCGTACGAGGGCCGGGCATGAGGATATCCGAGATCTTCTTCTCCCTGCAGGGCGAAGGGGTCATGATCGGCACGCCCACCACCTTCGTGCGTACCGTGGGCTGCAACCTGGACTGCTCCTGGTGCGATACGCGTTACGCGCGGGAGGGAGGGAAAGAAATGACGGCGGAGGAGGTCAGCGCCGCGGTGGACCGCTATGGCGCTCCGTTCGTCAGCCTCACCGGCGGGGAGCCGCTGCTGCAGAGCGATGTCTACCGGCTGCTGGACATGCTGCTGGAGGACGGCTACCACATCACCATCGAGACCAACGGCTCGCAGCCCCTGGACCGCCTCCCCACCTCCGAGGAGATGATGATCTCCATGGACGTGAAGTGCCCCAGCTCGGGCATGAGCGACCGCAACCGCTACGAGAACCTGGATTTCCTCTCCCTGCGGGACCAGCTCAAGTTCGTCATCGCCGACCGGGTGGACTACCTGTTCGCCCAGAAGGTGCTGCGCGAGCATGATGTCAACTGCCCGGTGGTCATGACCCCCGCGGGCGGGGTGGACATGCTCCCGCTGGCGGAGTGGGTCCTGGCCGACAAGCTGTGGGTGCGGGTGCTGCCGCAGCTACACAAGATCATATGGGGCGACCGCCGAGGGGTGTGACCTCACCTCGACGGGATGCCGGCCCCCTTTCCCGGGGCACTGTGCGCTCCCTACTTTTCTCGTAAATAATCATTATATATCGAGATGAGGTTCCGATATCACCGACATGGTGCCCCGAGCAGTGTGCGTCATCGCCAGCGAGCTGGCATTGATTTTGCGTGAGTACTAGGCACATTGCTGAATCCTGGGCAACCTGAGGCGATTGATATGATCGACCAAAGTGCTACAGTCCAACCCAGAGCCCTCCGTCCCCCGCTGGACCGAAAGAGAGTGTACACCAGCCAGTTCAACAACATGGTCAAAGCGGACACCCTTCCCGACCGGGTGATGGTGTTCGACACCACCCTGCGCGACGGGGAGCAGACCCCTGGCATCGCGCTCTCGGTGGAGGACAAGGTCCTCATAGCGCAGGCCCTGGACGATCTGGGGGTGGACGTCATCGAGGCCGGTTTCCCGGCCGCCTCGGTAGGGGAGCAGGAGTCGGTAGGAAAGATCGCAAAGCTCGGCCTCCAGTCGCGGGTGTGCGGCCTGGCGCGGTGCGTCAAGAGGGACATCGACGTGGCCGCGGACTGCGGCCTGGACTACGTGCACACGTTCATCGCCACCTCCGACATCCACCTCAAGCACAAGCTCAAGATGACGCGGCCCGAGGTCAAGGCCCGGGCGGTGGAGTCCATCGAGTACGCCAAGTCCCGCGGCCTCACCGTGGAGTTCTCCTGCGAGGACGCCACCCGTACCGAACTCGACTTTCTCAAGGAGATGCACATGGCGGTGCAGGAGGCGGGGGTGGACAAGATCAACGTTCCCGATACCGTAGGCACGATCTCGCCCTCGGCCATGGAGTACCTGATCAAGGAGCTCATGACCGTGACCCGCGTGCCCATATCGGTGCACTGCCACGACGACTTCGGCCTGGCGGTGGCCAACTCCATCGCCGCGGTCCGCCAGGGCGCGCGGCAGATGCATGTGACCGTCAACGGGCTGGGCGAGCGGGCCGGGAACGCATCGCTGGAGGAGGCGGTCCTGGCGCTCATGGCCTTCTACGGCACGGACATGTCGGTGGACACCCGCAAGATCGGCCCCACCTCCAAGCTCGTAAGCCGGCTGACCGGTTATGCCATCCCGGGCAACAAGGCCATCGTGGGCAGCAACGCCTTCGCCCATGAGTCCGGCATCCATGTGCACGGGGTGCTGGGCGATCCCTCGACCTACGAGGCCTTCGGGCCCGAGATGGTGGGGGTGCAGAGGAGCATCGTCATCGGGAAGCACACCGGCGCCCACTCGGTGAAGGAGAAGATGCGCGAGTACGGCATGGACCTCACCGATGAGCAGATCGCCCAGGTGGTGGACAAGGTCAAGAAGCTGGCCGACGGGGGCAAGGACGTGGACGACGCCGAGCTGGTGGCCCTGGCCTCGCACATCGTGGGTAAGAGGGAAGCCAGCCAGGTGATGCTCAAGGAGTTCGCGGTGTTCACCGGCATGAACACCACCCCCACCGCGGTGGTGTCCATCGACGTGCACGGGGAGAAGAAGACCGGCACGGCCATCGGCATCGGGCCGGTGGACGCGGCCATCAACGCCATCAAGTCGGTCATGGGTAATGACATATCCCTGGAGGAATATCGCCTCAGCGCCATCACCGGCGGCAGCGACTCGCTGTGCGAGGTGACCGTCCGGGTGGCGAGGAACGGCGGGAAGAAGGCCATGTCCATCGGAAAGGCCGTGGGCACGGACATCGTGCAGACCAGCGTGGACTCCACCATGGAGGCCCTGGACCGTCTGTTCAGCCGTTGAAAGGAGAGCTCACATGTCAGCAAAGACCATTTCCGAAAAGATCATGTCCGCTCACTCCGGGGTGGACGCCCATGCCGGCCAGATCGTGGAGGCCGAGGTGGACTACGTCATGGCCAATGACGTCACCGCTCCCCTGGCGTTCCAGGAGTTCGAGGCCCTGGAGTGCGAGCCGATGAGGGACAAGATCGTCCTCATCCCCGACCACTTCGTTCCCAACAAGGACGTGGCCTCGGCCGAGCAGGCCGCCGAGATGAGGCGCTTCGTGCAGCGTTACGACCTTCCGCACTACTTCGAGGTCGGCCGCGGAGGGGTGTGCCACCAGGTGATGGTGGACGAGGGCTTCGCCGCGCCCGGCCGCCTCATCGTGGGGGCGGACTCCCACACCTGCACCTATGGGGGCATCAACGCCTTCTCCACCGGCATCGGGAGCACCGAGGCCGCGGCGTGCTTCGCCGAGGGCCGCCTGTGGTTCAAGGTGCCGGAGGCCTTCGACGTCCGCCTGTCCGGAAAGTTCCGCGGCCTGGTGTCGGGGAAGGACCTCATCATCAAGATCATCACCGACATCGGGGTGGACGGCGCCAACTACAAGGCCTTCGAGTTCTCGGGGCCGGGCGTGAGCGACGTTCCGATCGCCGACCGGCTCACGGTGAGCAACATGGCCATCGAGGCGGGCGGCAAGGCGGGCATATTCCCCTGCGACCAGAATACCGAGGCGTTCCTCCGGGGCAGGGTGCGCGGTTCGTACACGCCGGTGTCCCCGGACCCCGGGGCGCAGTACGCACGGACGCTGGAGTACGATCTGGCATCGCTAGACTACATGGTGGCCCTGCCCCACCTGCCCAGCAACGGGAAGCCGGCATCGGAGGTAGGTACACCGATTGACCAGGCGTTCCTGGGCTCCTGCACCAACGGCCGCATCGAGGACCTGCGGGTCGCCGCCCGGGTGATGAAGGGGAAGAAAGTGCACCGCGATGTGCGCATGGTCGTAGTGCCAGCGTCCACGCAGGTGTACCAGCAGGCCATGGACGAAGGTCTCTTAGCAGAGTTCGTCCGGGCCGGGGCGTTCGTCTCCGGGCCCACCTGCGCCGCGTGCCTGGGAGGGCATATGGGGGTGCTGGCCAAGGGAGAGAAATGCATCTCGTCCACCAACCGCAACTTCATCGGGCGCATGGGCCACAAGGACTCGGAGGTATACCTCGCCGGCCCGGCGGTGGTGGCGGCGAGCGCGGTGGCCGGCCGCATCGTGGCACCGGAGGCGGTGCAATGAACGTGATCAAGGGGAGGGCGTGGCGCTTCGGCGATCACGTGGACACCGACCAGATCATACCGGCGGACCGGCTCATCAGCCAGAACAACAGCTGCCTGGGCGATTTCCTGTTCGAGAGGGTGCGCCCGGAGATGGCCAAGAGCGTGCAGAAGGGCGATGTGATCGTGGCGGGGAAGAACTTCGGCTGCGGGTCCTCCCGCGAGCACGCCCCCCGCTCCATCCGCCAGGCGGGGGTGGACTGCGTCATCGCGGAGAGCTTTGCCCGGATATTCTACCGCAACTCCATCAACATCGGCCTGGTGCTGGTGGAGTGCAAGGTGGAGGCCGCGGAAGGAGATGTACTCACAGTGGACGTGGACCGCGGTGTGGTTAGGAACGAGACCTCCGGTCAGGCATGGGAGTTCCCCCAGTACCCTCAGTATGTCAAGGACCTCATCAGCTCGGGCGGCCTCATGGCCCGCATAAAGGAGAGGAAGCGATGTTCAAGATAGTCGTGGCACCGGGAGACGGCATAGGCAGGGAGGTCATCGCCGAGGGCGTGAAGGTGCTGGAGGCGGTGGCCCAGAACGAGAGCATCAAGCTGCAGCTCGATCCCCTGGACCTCAGCTCGGAGCGGTACCTGCGAACCGGGGAGCTGCTGACCGAGGAGGACATCGACTTCATCGGGAAGCGGCAGGCGGTGTACTTCGGCGCCATCGGCGACCCCCGCGTGGCGCCTGGCGTACTGGAGAAGGGCATCCTCATCAAGATGCGGACCACCTTCGACCAGTACATCAACATGCGGCCGTCCAAGGCCTGGCATCCCTACACCCCGCTCAAGGAGGA
Source organism: Methanomassiliicoccaceae archaeon (assembly GCA_963663855.1). Taxonomy (GTDB): domain Archaea; phylum Thermoplasmatota; class Thermoplasmata; order Methanomassiliicoccales; family Methanomassiliicoccaceae; genus UBA6. The sequence goes on from OY760646.1 coordinate 250,369, forward strand.
GAAGGACTTCGACATCACCTTCCTGCGGGAGAACACCGAGGACTTCTACATGGGCGCGGGCGGGGTGCTGCGCGGAAAAGACTCGAACGTGGACCTGCGGCTGCAGCGCGAGCTGTACACCCTGGACCTCACCCTCTCCGGCCGCTCCACCGCCGCCGACGACTACGCGTTCGAGGTGGGCATGATGTCCCGGCGGGGCATCGAGCGCTTCGCCGACCACTGCTTCGAGATGGCCGCCCGGACGGGCCGGGGAAAGGTCACGGCGGTGGACAAGGCCAACGTGTGCACCTCCCTGTACGGAATGTGGCGCGAGGTGTTCAACGCCCGCTCCCGGGAGCACGGCATCCCGGTGGAGTACATGTACGTGGACGCCATGGCCATGGCCCTGGTGCGCGCCCCCGAGCGGTTCGGCGTGGTGGCCTGCCCCAACATGTTCGGAGATATCCTTACAGACCTGGGGGCGGAGATCATGGGCGGTCTGGGAGTGGCCGCGTCGGGCAACATCAACCCCCATGGGGTGTCGATGTTCGAGCCGGTGCACGGCTCCGCCCCGGACATCGCCGGGCAGGGGAAGGCCAACCCCATCGCTGCCATCCTGGCGGCCAAGATGATGATCGACCAGCTGGGCCGCCCCGACATCGGGAAGAGCATCGAGTGGGCGGTCAGGAAGGCCATGGACCAGCGGCTGGTCACCGCCGATATGGGCGGCAAGCTCACCACCCAGCAGGCCGGCGATGCCATCGTCGAGATCATCCGCGCCTCCGGTTAGGCGAAACCTTTTCTCGTTCTTTATCTTCTACTTAGGATATTATCATCACGGGCATTTACCGGAGAAGGGTTCATATCCACTCCCGGCGGTGGGAACGGAACGACATGTACCGCCCCACCGGACCGTTGACGATCAGGAACATGACGAGGGACGAGGTACGGACAGCCGTGGAGTGGGCCGACAAGGAGGGCTGGAACCCCGGGCTTCACGACGCGGACGCGTTCTACACCGCCGCACCCTCGGCGTTCTTCGTCGGCGAGATCGCAGGCGAGATGGTCGCCTCGGTATCGCTGGTCGATTACCCTGGCGACCTCAGCTTCTTCGGCATGAACATCGTGCGCAAGGACATGCGCGGCCAGGGCATCGGCCGGAGGATGGTGGAGTTCGTCCTGGAGCGGGGGAAGGGGCGGAACATCGGCGCCGATGGTGTTCCGGCCATGATACCGCACTACCAGAAGATGGGCTTCCGGGCAGCCTACCGCAACTACCGCTTCCGCGGCTGGGGGGACGAGGACCGCGGGCATGACCTCGTACTGGCGTGCAACGTGCCGTTCGAGGACCTTGTTGAATACGACCGGCGCATCTTCACCGCGCCCCGGGAGGAGTTCCTGCACTCCTTCCTGTTCCAGGAGAGGACCACCGCCCTGGTGTGCCTGCACGATAAGGCCATCGCCGGCTACGGAGCGATCCGCCCCTGCCGCCTCGGCTACCGCGTGGGACCATTGTTCGCGGACAACCGCCGCACCGCGGAGAAGGTCCTCCGTGCATTGATCTCCACCATCCCGGGGGAGAAGTTCTTCATCGACGTGCCGGAGACCAACGCGGAGGGCATGGCCCTGGCGAGCATCCTGCACACCGCCGAGGTGTTCCGCACCGTGCGCATCTACACCCGGGCACTACCGGCGATCCCCATGGACCACGTCTTCGGCGTCACCACGCTGGAGCTGGGATAGTCCTCACGATAGGATGAACTTCAGGTACTCCAGGTCCTTCTCCTTCTGGAAGTCGTCCATCAGCTCCTTCACGCTCTCCGCCTGTCCCTTGATCAAGATAACGTCCAGGCACTTGCCGTTGTTGAGGTGGGAGTGCAGCTGCGTGGTGATGATGTCGGTGTGATGGTGCACCGACTCCTCGAAGTTCTGCTCGTCCCTCTTGCGGTGGACGGTGATGAGGACGCCCTCCACCTCCCCGTGCAGGGCCGCCCTCTCCTTCAGCTCGGCCTCCGCGGCCCTCAGGCAGGCCCTGATGGCCTCGCTCCTCCCTGCCAGACCCAGCTCCTTCTCCATCCTGTCCAGGACCTCCAGGTTCTTCTCGTTCAGGGAGACGCTGATGACCGCCATCTTGCGCATGCTGGGGTATAAGGCTATCCTAATAAGAATTATGTGTAGGGTTGTTAAGAGTTAATAAACGAACAGTCCCCTAGGTTCCCAACCGCACATCCACCTATGATCAAGGAGAAGGACACCAGGGTGGCGTTGGTGGCCCATCCCGGCCCATGGGGAGAAATCCGGGAAAGGGTTTTCACTGATGCGGGGCGGCCGGCTCCGAGGGCCGGTTCTCCGCGTCCAGCTGGGCCACGAAGTCCTCGAGCTTCACCCCGAACTTGGCGCCCTTGGCCCCGTGCCGCCTCACCGCCAGGGTGTTGTTCTGCTCCTCCTTGTCCCCGATCACGATGATGTAGGGGATCTTCTGCAGCTCGGCGTCGCGGATCTTCCCCTCCACGGTGCCGTAGCTGGTGTCCAGCTCCACGCGGTAGCCGAGGTCGAAGAGCTTGTCGTGTAGCGCCTGCGCCGTTTTGTTGTTGTCCTCCTTGAAGGAGATGACGCGCAGCTGCACCGGCGCCAGCCACAGCGGGAGGTTCCCGTTGAGGTGCTCCAGAAGGATGCCGATGAACCGCTCCAGGGAGCCGTAGATGGTGCGGTGCAGCATGATGGGGATGTGCTCCTTCCCGTCCTCGCCCGCATACCCCATTTGGAACCTCTCCGGCATCTGGAAGTCCAGCTGAATGGTGGCGGTCTGCCACTCCCGGCCCAGGGAGTCCTTGATCTTGAAGTCGATCTTGGGGCCATAGAACGCTCCATCGCCCTCGTTGATCTCATACTTCACGCCACGGCCGTCCAGGACTGTCTTCAGTGCGCTCTCGGCCTTCTCCCACAGCTGGGGGTCGCCCATGAAGTTCTCTGGCCGGGTGGACAGCTCCATGCGGTACTGGAAGCCGAAGAGGCGGTAGAACCGGTCCACCAGCGCGATGGTGTTGTTCAGCTCGGAGAGCAGCTGCTCCTCCATGCAGTAGATGTGCGCGTCGTCCTGCGTGAACTGGATGACCCGGAACAGGCCGGACAGCACTCCGGACAGCTCCACCCGGTGGACCTCCCCCAGCTCGGACATGCGCAGCGGCAGCTCGCGGTAGCTCCGCTCCCGGCTCTTGAACGTCAGGATGCCGCCGGGGCAGTTCATGGGCTTCACCGCGAATTGCCGGTCGTCGTAGTTGGTGAGGAAGATGTTGTTCTTGTAGTGGTCCCAGTGGCCGGACACCTTCCACAGGATGTCGCTCATGACCTGCGGGGTCTTGATCTCCTTGTACCCCGCCTTGCGGTGCTCCTCCCTCCAGAAGCTGATGAGGGCGTTGCGGATGACCAGCCCCTTGGGGTGCCAGAACACCATGCCCGGCGCCACGTCATAGAAGCTGAAGAGGTCCAGTTTCTGACCGATGATGCGGTGGTCGTTCTCCTTGAGGTCCCCCTTGCTCAGCTTGGACTTGGAGATCTGCTTCAACAGCTGGGGGGCGTCGAACTTCTCGCCCTCCACCTTCTTCGGTCCGATCCTTATCTCCCGCGACAGCTCGGACAGGGGGTGGCCCTTGCAGCTCACCTTGAACGCCTTGTACCATCCGAACGGCACACGGTGGACCTTCATGCCCGCCTCCAGCAGCATGGACTCCATGGTGCGGAGCATCTTCTTGCCCACATCGGGCGAGGAGAGCGAGGAGGAGAGGTGGGCGTAGGGGTACAGCACGATGGTCTCCGCTCCCACCTTCTTGGCCACCTGGGCCAGGTCATCGGTGACCTTCTTGGCCACGGCCTCGGGGTCGGCCTCGTCCTCCTTCTCCACGCTGATGAAGGCGACCAGCACCTCCTCGAATCGTCCCTGCTTCTCCTCCTCGGTGATCTGGTCGGCGACGGGAGTAGGCTTCTTGACGGCGTACTCCAGGTAATCAGAGTGAATGTAAAGGGTCCTCATCAGGCCGGTCCTAATGCCTGTCGAATATATACGGTTTCTCAGGAGAGTATGGTCGCCGCACCCCACTGGCTCGTCCTTTTCCCGCATGTTCTTAACCACGCCGCAGGCATTGTGACGTGTAGGTGCGAGCCTCCCTCTGGCAGGGACGCTGGTGCTGTGGGCGGCACGGTTTCTGACCGGTTACTATAAATCGAGCGAACAGAATCACTGGCTCGTTCCCATGAGGTCGCGATCGTCCCTTTCTCGAGCAAGTGATGGCAAGAATGCCCTTATCGCCGTGGTCATCGTCCTGGTGCTCCTGGTCTCCTCGCTCGGGGCCTTCATGTTCCTGAGCGGAGGGTCCAAGACGGCGCAGAAGGGGGACACCGTCAAGGTCAACTACATCGGCAAGATCGCCGACGGCAGGGTGTTCGACACCTCCATGCACTCCGTGGCGGTGGACAACGCCACCTATCCCAAGTCGCTGGCCTTCGGCTACCGGGGCAACGAGAGCACGTACACGCCGTACGAGTTCACCCTGGGGTCCTCGAGCACGCTGACCAAGTTCAGCGACGGCATCGTGGGCATGAGGGTCGGGGAGACAAGGACGATGGTCATCCCGGCTGGTGAGGGCTACCCCCTCAACGAGAGCCTCCTCACCACGTTCAACCTCACGGAGAAGGTCCCGGTGCAGAAGACCATGTCCATCGATGACTTCGAGGACCGCTTCGGCACGACCCCCACCGGCTTCATGATCTACACCGACCCGGAGTACGGGTGGAACGTGCAGGTGCTGTTCATCGATAACAGCGACGTCCGCCTCATGAACAACGTGCCAGTGGGCGGTTCGAACTACCGGGCGTACGCCAGCTCCACGGACGCCAGCTATGGATGGGACGTGAACGTCACCTACGATAGCGGCGGCGACAACCTCATCGTCCACCACCTGCTGACCGCCTCCAGCGCAGGCAAAGTGGTGGGCGAGAACTACGATGGGAGCAACGTGTTCGTGGACAGCGTGGACGTGGCCGCGGGGACCGCCGTGCTCAACAAGAACAGCTACGGTGAGCTGGCGGGGAAGGAGATCAGCTTCGTCGTGACGCTGGTCTCCATCGAGTGATCGTAAACAACTGTGATCAGAGCGCCATGGACGCGGCGAGGATGCCTCTCGGGCGAGGGCTTACTCCTCCGCCACCTTCCGGTAGGCGGACTCCACGTCCCGAACGATGTTCTCCCAGGCGAACCTCTGGATATGCTGGCGGGCCCGCTTTGCGGTCTCGTGCCGGAGCTGGTCATCGCCCAGCAGCCGGTTCAGGGCCGCGGCGATGGCCCCGCTGTCCTTGGGAGGCGTGAGTATGCCGCCGTCCCCCACCGCTTCTGGCAGGCCGCCCACGCGGGACGCCACCACCGGCTTGCCCCAGGACATGGCCTCCGCCGCCGCCAGGCCGTAGGACTCGAACAGGGAGGGCATGACGAACACCCTGGCGTTGGAAAGCAGCTCGATCTTCCGCTCCTCGCTGACCCGGCCGGTGAACGTCACCCTTTCCGCCACGCCCGTGGAACGGACCAATGACTCGAGGCGTTTCCTCTCCGGCCCGTCGCCCACGATGATGAGCCGTCCGTCCACCTGGGGCATGGCCTTTATGAGGTAGGGGAGGCCCTTGGTGCCCACCAGGCGGCCGATGAACAGCACGTAGTCTCCTTCGGTCCCCTCGCCCGACGGCAGCACGATGCCCGGAGGTATGACGTCCAGGAGCGCAGGGTCGAACCCCCTCTTCAGCAGGTCACCGCGGATGAACTCGGTGATGCATATGACCCTGCGCTGGCGGATCATGCGGCAGAACAGCGCGTCGTTGAGCACGCTCGGAACACGGTTCAGGCCCTTGCCCTCCCCGTAGGTGTTGTGGAAGGTGAACACCCACTTGCCCTGGTACCGCTTCATGGCCTTGGTGTAGGACGGCGCCCAGCGGTAGTGGAAGTCCACCACGTCCGGGTCCAGCCGTTCCAGCGCCTCCAGCACGCCGGGGGTGCTGACGAAGGGCGGGTTGTATATGTTCATGAAGCGGGAGGGGAGGCGCACGATGCGGTATCCGTCGCGCTCCTCCTCCTGGGGCGTGCCCGGCAGCTGGGAGGTGAGGACGATCATCTCGTGCCGGTCCGAGAGCCTCTTGGACACCTCGTGCAGACGGTGCTCGATGCCGCCCATGTAGGGGTAGTGATAGGGGTTAAGCAGCACCACACGCATCTCGCGACCTCCGCTTGCGGAAATATGAGACGACCACGCTCAGGGCGATGATCACCAGAACCATCACCACCGTGGCGATGCGGGCCACCCCCTGCGAGAAGTACACCACGAACAGGCTGCTGAGGGCCAGGATGATGCCGTACTTGATCACGCCGCCCAGGACGACATAGATGAGGGACCGCCGCAGGTCCCAGTGAGTGATGGCGATGAACGCGCCCAGGAACGGCACCACCGGTGCGATGCGGTTCACCAGTATCATGCGCTCGTCGCGGCAGAACAGGAAGGCCTGGTAGCGCTGCACGGCGGTGCAGATGCGGTCCGGCAATCGGGCGCGCTTCACCACCAGGTACAGTGTCATTACACCGCTGATCTCCGCCACCACGATGGTGGCCAGCACGCCCGCGCCGTACATCATCAGCGAGGGGCCGGGCGCCAGGGGCACGGTGGTGAAGATGATGACCGTGAAGAGCTCGGGCACGGTGGGGAAGAGGATGGCGTCGACGTAGAACAATATGAATATGCAGAGCAGACCGCCCCATAGGCCCAGGGGTTGGAACACGTCGTAGACCATCGCACCTATGTCGGTCATTTTCCCTCGTAAATCCCCCAGGTGTTAGAACTACTTTCCGTTCAATGTCCTCTTGCGCTCGATGGTGGCCTGGTACAGCTCCACCAGCTTCTCGGCGCTGCGCTCCAGCGAGTAGTCCAATGCGCACCTCCGGGCCCGGGGGCCCAGCTCCTGGGAGTGCGCCAGGGCCTCCCTCATGGCGGCGGCGCAGGATGCAGCGCTCTCCTCGAACAGGTAGCCGTTCTCGCCCGTTCTCACCATCTCCGCCACCGCCCGGAAGTTGATCCCGGCCACCGGCTTCCCGGAGGACATGGCCTCCAGGGCGGCCAGGCCCTGGGTCTCGAACTTGGAGGCGATGGTGAAGGCATCGCAGGCGGCGTACACCTGCGGCAGCTCCTCGTCGGGGATGAAGCCGGTGAACAGCACCCGGTCCGTTAGCCCCTTGTCCTGGACCAGCGCCTGATAGTGCTTCTTGGCCGGCCCCTCGCCCACCAGCATGAGGCGGACCTGGGGGTCCTCCCTCGACAGGGCGGAGAACCCGTCGAGCACCAGCTCCAGGTTCTTCTCCTTGGCGATCCGGCCCACGTGCAGCAGCACCTTCTCCCCGTCGAGCCCGTAGCGCTTCCTGATGGCCGACCCGTCGACCTGGGGGCTGAAGCGGGCGGTGTCCACCCCGGTGGGTATGACCTCCACCCGGTGCATGCTGGGCGCGTAGGTCAGCAGCTCGTTCTTGATGGCCTCGGTGGGAGCGATGACCGCGTCGGACCTCTCCAGCAGCTCACGGAGATAGAACCAGAAGGGGCGGGTGAGCATCCAGTCCGGCACGTCGATGGGCGAGTAGAACTTCGCCGCGTCGGTGAGCATGGTGTGGAACGTCACCAGGTTCGGTATGTGCAGGGTCCGGGAGGCGAACAGGGACTTCACCGCCATGAACAGGAGGCCATGGTTGTGGATGATGTCCACCTTCAGGTCCTGGATGATCTGGCACTTGTTGGTGGGGAATATCGCGGCGTTGTACCCCGGGTACTTCTTGTAGTTCAGGGCCCGGAAGTAGTAGACATCGTCCTGCTTGTAGCCGTTCCCAGGATGGGGGGCGAAGACGAACACCTCGTGGCCCATGCGCTCCAGCTGCGCCTTGGTCAGCAGGATGGAGCTCACCACGCCGTCGCGCGCCGGGAGGTAGGTGTCGGTGAACATGGCGATGCGCATAGGCCATCCTCATCCCAGGGCTCTCAGGGCCCTGCTCACTAGCTCCTCGGGGCTGGGGGCGAACATACGTACCAACGGCTCCGTTCCCGGTCCTCCCCGGTCACAGATGATGTCGGGGACAAACCCAAGGTCGTTTATTACGTCTTCCATCTCCGCCCTCTCGTGCTGTACGAAGTCCTTGGTCCGCACCCGCCGCTTATAACTTGCTACTTGCAGCCCAGCGTGCTCCAAGCCGCGGACCACGTCAGCGGTGCACCGTAGCATCATGCCGGCCCGCCGGCCGCCGTTATAGGACATGGCCGCCAGGAGGGCCGCGGACAGGCGGGGCGTGGTCCCGAACCGGGGGCATATGGCCTCATGCCCGCCGGACGGCAGGACCACCCCGCACACGTCCTGGGGACCTGCCGCTCCGGGGAGGGCGTAAGCGACGTGGGCGCCGCCTTCCGGCACCCAGCTCTGAGGGATGTGACCGACGAGGCGCTCGCACGAGGCACTGAGGCGCTCGGAGACCTGATAGCGCTGCGCGTCCCTCCGGACGGTGCCCATGGGCTCCACCACCGGCACGCCCCGGCCGACATGGTACCGTCCAGCGATGGACCCTGTGATGGCGGTGCGGGCGGTGAGGAACGCCTCCCACATCCCCTGCCCCTTGGCCAGATTGGCCGCCAGGAACGAGGAGAGTATGCATCCGCCCCCGTGGCCCCGGGCCTCCACCCGGGGGGTGCCCATGCGCAGGAACTTGCCCCCATGGTAGAGCGTGTCCACGCTCATCTCGCCGTGCAGGTGTCCTCCCTTGAGCAGCACCGCCTCCGCCCCCATGTCCGCTAGTAGGAGGCAAGCTTCCCTCACGTCGTCGTCGGTGACGATGCGCATCCCCGTCAGGGCCTCGGCCTCCAGCACGTTGGGCGTGAGGATGGTGGCCCGAGGTATCACCTTCTCCCGCACCGCCTCCACCAGCCCATCCCTCGCCAGGGCATCGCCCACCCCGGCCACCAGGACGGGGTCGACCACCAGCGGAAAATCGGTGGACGCGAGGCGCGAGGCCACCGCCGCGGCGATCTCCGCCGAGTACAGCATGCCGGTCTTGGCCGCGGACACGTGGACGTCATCCAGCACCGCGTCGATCTGCGCGAGGACGAAGCTCACCGGCAGCGGCAGTATATCGGCCACGCGGCAGGAGTTCTGCGCCGTCACCGCAGTGATGGCCACCGCTCCATGGACCCCCTGCGAGGCCATGGCCTTGATGTCCGCCTCAATCCCCGCCCCTCCCAGGGAGTCAGAGCCAGCGATGGTCAGCGCCACCAGCATGCTCCCCGGACCATCATAGCCGATATATAACCACCGTGCAGCGCGAACCTCGGCCCCGCCGGGCCGCCGCAGCGAAAAATTTTAAATACGCACCCCCCCTTCAAAACCCGATGAAGGCGACCAGCGGGCATTTCATGTTCGGGCCCGAGTTCCAGTACAAGGACCTTGCAGAGACCTTCCCGGAGATACTCAAGGTGTTCCTGGAAGAGACGGATCAGGTGCCCGATGATGACGACGTCATGCAGATGTTCATCTTCATCAACCAGCAGGCGCTCAACAAGAACGAGAAGCCTGAGGGCTACAACCGCAAGGGCCGCATGCGCATGATATTCCCCCTGGGGAGCAACCAGTTCTACCTCAAGTCCAACATCGCGGGCAGCGAGGTCGTCCGCCTGAGCGAGAAGGTCAGCAAGATACTGGCCAAGAGCGGGGTGAAGCACACCCTGCAGTGGAACGCCCTGGGCCCCAAGGAAGAGGACTAGGCCCTCCCTGTTCTATCACATCCTTCTCGTACGGCGGGACCCGCTCCCGAGCGAACCATCACTCCAGCAGAGCACTGAACGCCGCTGACACGTGCTTCCTCTCCTTCTCCGCGAACGCGCCCTGGGACCTCAGACCGGAGCGGGCACGCTCCACCTGCGGCGCGAAGACCTGCGGTGACGTTCCTCCCAGCGAGGTCCGCCGGGCCACGCACCGCTCGATGGGCAGCACCTTGAACACGTCCTCCCCGATGAGGTCGCAGAACTCCCGCATCTCCTTAAGCGTGAGGTCCTCCAGCCGGCAGCGCCGGTCGATGGCGTGGCGAACCAGCGCGCCCACCACCTCGTGCGCCCGGCGGAACGGCAGCCCCTTCACCACCAGGTAGTCCGCCAGGTCCGTGGCGTTGAGGAACCCGTCCTGGCAGGCCTGGAGCATCCTCTCGCCGTTGACCTTCATGGTGGTGACCATGGAGGTTGTCATGCGCAGGCAGGGGATGAGCCGATCGTAGGACGCGAACAGCGCGGGCTTGTCCTCTTGCAGGTCGCGGTTGTACGCCGTGGGCAGCCCCTTCATGGTGACCAGGAGGTTCACCAGGTCGCCCACCGCCGCCCCCGCCCGGCCGCGGGTCAGCTCCGCCACGTCGGGGTTCTTCTTCTGGGGCATGATGCTGCTGCCGGTAGAGTAGGCGTCAGCCATCTCGATGAAGCCGAACTCGGGGGAGGACCAGTACACCAGCTCCTCGCACAGCGAGGAGAGGTGCACGGCGGTGAGCGCGGCGTCGAACAGGTACTCGGCGATGAAGTCGCGGTCGGACACACCGTCCATGGAGTTGGGGCACGGGGCGTCGAAGCCCAGCAGCTGGGCGGTGTACGCCCGGTCGATGCCGTAGGTGGTCCCGGCCAGCGCGGCCGATCCCAGGGGGCACACGTTCAGGCGCTTGTACGAGTCCATGAGGCGCTCCGCGTCGCGCTGCAGGCGGAACAGATGGGCCATCATCCAGTGCCCCATCGTCACGGGCTGCGCGTGCTGCACGTGGGTGAAGCCGGGGAGGATCACGTCGCGCAGCTCCTCCGCCCGGTCCAGCAGTCCCTTCTCCAGCATCATGACGGCCTCGATGGTGTCCAGGGTGGCATCGCGCAGGAACATGCGCACGTCCGTAACGACCTGATCGTTCCTGCTGCGGCCGGTGTGCAGCCTCGCCCCCGCGTCCTGGATGCGGTCGGTGAGGATGAACTCGATGTTGGAGTGGATGTCCTCCAGGTCCTGCTGTATCGGTAGGGTGTGCTCCTCCACCTGCGCCATGATGCCCTTCAGACCGTCCTCTATGGCCTTGCCGTCCGCGGCCGAGATCACCTTCTGCCGGGCCAGCATGCGGACGTGGGCCAGGGAGCCGATCACGTCGTACCGGGCCAGCCGGACGTCGTCCCGCAAGGAGGAGGTGAAGGCCAGGGTGCTGTGCGAGGCACCCTCGCTGAACCTTCCGGACCACAACGTCTTCTTATCGCCGCTCATCGCCTCATGGCCTCCAGGACATCATGTGGTCCAGAAACGCGTCCAAATAAAAAAGGGATGGGTCAAGGGGTTTGGGGTCCGAGCAATCACTTGCTCTTCTTGACCGCGGCCTTGGGCTTCTTGGCGGAGGCCTTCTCGGCCTTCTCCTCCACCACCTTCATCTTGTCCTTGTGGGCCGAGGCCACGGTCCGCAGCGGCAGGCCCCAGACGTAGATGAACCCCTCGGCCGAGGTGTGGTCGAACTCATCGCCCTTGGCGTAGGTGGCCAGGCCCTCGCTGTACAGCGAGTACGGCGATTCGCGGCCCACGATCTCGGCGCTGCCCTTGTAGAGCTTCACCCGCACCATGCCGGTGACGTACCGCTGGGTGCTCTCCACGAACGCGGTGAGCGCGTCGGTGAGGGGGGAGAACCACAGGCCATCGTAGGCCAGCTCGGAGAAGCGCTGCTCCACGCCCTTCTTGTACGAGAGGACGTCGCGGGTGAGGACCAGGCCTTCCAGCGCCTGGTGCGCCTTGATGAGGGCGACCGCTCCCGGGCACTCGTAGGTCTCGCGGGACTTGATGCCCACCAGGCGGTCCTCCACGTGGTCGATCCGGCCCACGCCGTTTTCCCCCCGCCAGCTTGTTCATCCGCTCGATGAGCTCCACCGGCGGCAGCTTACGCCCGTCGACGGACACCGGCACGCCGCGCTCGAAGCCGATCTCCACGTAGGTGGGCTTGTCCGGCGCCTTCAGCGGGGACACCGTCCACTCGTGCGAGTCCTCGGGCGGCTCCTTGGAGGCGTCCTCGATGACGCCGCACTCGCAGCTCCGGCCCCACAGGTTCTCGTCGGTGGAGTACGGGCACGCCTTCTTCACCGGGATCGGTATGGAGTTCTTCTTGGCGTAGTCGATCTCCTCCTCCCGCGTCATGACCCACTCCCTCATGGGAGCGATGATCCTGAGCTTGGGGTCCAGGGCGGCGATGCTGACATCGAAGCGGACCTGGTCGTTCCCCTTGGCGGTGCAGCCGTGGGCGATGTAGTCCGCGCCCTCCTTGTGGGCCACTTCCACCAGCAGCTTGGCGATGAGAGGCCGGGCGATGGCCGTGGACAGGGGGTAGATGCCCTGGTACAGGGCGTTGGCCTTCAGGGACGGCCACACGTAGTCCTCGGCGAACGCCTCCTTGGCGTCCAGGGCGTAGGCGGCCACCGCACCGATGGACTTGGCCCGCCCGATGTTCTTCTCCATGTCCCCGGGCTGGCCCACGTCGATGGAGACGGCCACCACGTCAAGGTTGTAATTGTCCTGAAGCCAGCGGATCGCCACCGAGGTATCTAGACCCCCGGAGTAGGCGAGCACTACCTTCTTCCTTTCCGACTGAGGAGCAGCATTGACCTTCTTCTTGCTGGATGCCATTAAGATCGAGGCTGCTGAGATTGGACAGAATATTTAGGCTTTCTGAATGAACTCCGACAAACGCACCGGTCCGAGTCTCCCTCCGGACACGGCCGTGGGACCCATGGCCAGATAGTCCCCTTTGCAACAGCGAGGGACGCGATTGTCTCATTTGGGTCATCATCCTTAATATCCGTACCTTTTTATCAACTGACCTTAAAATCGATCAGGGGAGCAGGAATGATCAAGGCCGCCGTGGTAGGAGGGTCCGGGTACACCGGAAGCGAGCTCGGACGCATACTATGCCGCCATCCCAAGATATCTCTGGTGGCCATGACCTCGCGGCAGAACGCCGGCACCCCGGTGGCGAAGGTCCTTCCGTCGCTGCAGGGCTTCGACCGACCTGGTGTTCGAGCCCCAGTTGGGCGACCGCACCGACGTGGACGTGGCGTTCCTGGCCACCCCGCACGGGGCGTCCATGGAGATCGCCCCCGATCTCCTCGCGCGGGGCATCAAGGTCATCGACCTCAGCGGCGATTATCGCCTATCCACGCCCGAGGCGTACGAGAAGTGGTACGGGCACCCGCACCGCGATCCCGAGGGCCTGTCCAAAGCGGCGTACGGCATGGCCGAGCTGTTCCGCGACCGCATCGCGCGGGCGGACCTCATCGCCAACCCCGGCTGCTACCCCACCTGCTCCATACTGTCCCTTGCACCACTGCTGGCCCACGGCCTGGTGGACGACAAGGTGATAATCGACGCCAAGAGCGGCACCTCGGGGGCGGGGGCGGAGACGACCAAGGCGACGCACCACCCCAACTGCGGCGCGACCATCACGCCGTACAAGATCGTAGGGCACCGCCATACCGTGGAGATCGGCGAGACGCTGAGCACCGTGGCCGGCAGCCATGTGGGCGTGGTTTTCACCCCGCACCTGCTGCCCATAATCCGCGGAATGCTCACAACTAGCTACGTCACTTTGAAAAAGGATAAAAGCAAGGACGAGTTGCAGGCGCTCTACGATGAGTACTACCGCGGGGCGCAGGTTCGTCCGGCGGGTGGCCGTCCCGTCCATTCCTTCCACGATGGCATCCAACTTCGTGGAGGTGGGCACGGAGAAGGCCGACATGGGCACCGTGGTGGTGATGGGGGCGCTGGACAACCTGGTCAAGGGCGCCTCCGGGCAGGCGGTGCAGAACGCGAACATCATGTTCGGCATGGATGAGACCGTAGGTCTCGATTTCCCCGGTTTAGGAGTGTAGGAGATGAACATCATTGATGGCGGGGTAACCACCCCCAAGGGCTTCAAGGCGGAAGGCGTCCACTGCGGGATCAAGAGGGAGAGGCTGGACCTAGCGATGATATGGTCGGATAGGCCGGCCATCACCGCTTGTGCGTACACCCAGAACAAGATGAGGGCGGCCCCCGTAGAGCTCATGATCGGCCGCCACACCGACAAGCTGCAGGCCTTTGTGATCAACAGCGGCAACGCCAACGCCATCACCGGCCCCCAGGGAATGAAGGACGCCGTGTCCATGTCGGAGCTCACCGCCAAGGCCTTGGGCGTAGAGGCCCCGCTGGTGGGCGTCGCGTCCACCGGCGTCATCGGGCGCTTCCTGCCCATGGACAAGCTGGAGCAGGGGATCGGCAGCATCGCCACCATGCTCGGCTCCGGTCGGGAGTTCGACCACCGCGCCAACATGGCCATCCTCACCACGGACAAGACCATCAAGGAGGCGGCCTGCCAGGTCACCCTCAAGGACGGCACCGTGGTCACCATCGCCGGCATGGCCAAGGGCTCCGGCATGATCTCGCCGTCCATGCGCACCAAGCACGCCACCACCCTGAGCTTCATCACCACCGACGCGGTGCTCACCAAGCCCCCGGAGTGGAAGTGGCAGGAGTGCATCAACAAGAGCTTCAACATGATCAACGTGGACGGCGACCAGAGCACCAACGACATCTCGGTGTTCATGGCCAATGGCGCCGCGGGCGGCAGGTCCGTCGACGACAACCATGACTTCTGGAACGCCGTCCTGTACGTCTCCCAGACCCTGGCCAAGAAGGTGGTCATGGACGGGGAGGGCGCCACCAAGCTCATCGAGCTGAAGGTCACCGGGGCCAAGACCGACAAGGAGGCCAGGACCACCGGGCGCTGGATCATCTCCTCCAGCCTGGTCAAGACCGCCATATTCGGGGCCGACCCCAACTTCGGGCGGGTCCTGGCGGCCATGGGCAACTCCGGCAGCGAGTTCGACATCAACAAGGTGCGGCTCACCATCGGCAGCAAGGGCGAGGACGTCATCCTCTTCGAGGGAGGGGTCCCGCAGGTCAAGCCGTGCTCGGAATCGGAGGTCAAGGCCCGCAAGCTGCTGTCGGAGCACAACATCGCCATGCACCTCGACCTGGGGGTCGGGAGCGGAGAGGCCGAGGCGTGGGGCTGCGACCTGACCTACGAGTACGTCAAGATCAACGCCGAGTACACCACGTAAGGGGTCGGCATGCAAGACGTCAAGGTAAAGGGAGGACGCCGGGTCCTGGTCAAGTTCGGAGGCAACGCCCTCAGCGGGGAGGGTGACCTGGAGCGCTTCGGGCAGGACATCGCCGCCTCATCATCGCCTCCGGCCTGCGGCCAGTGCTGGTGCACGGCGGCGGCCCCGAGATATCGCAGGAGATGGAGCGCCGCGGCCTGAAGGTGAAGAAGGTCTCCGGCCTCCGCGTCACCGATGAGGCGGTCCTGCAGGTGGCGGCCGAGGTGCTGCCCCGCATAAACGCGCAGATCGTCGACGTCCTAACGAGATCGGGAGTGAAGGCCCGGGGCAATGGCCGGCTGCGACTCGGGCACTGTGGTGGCGAAGAAGATGCCGCCGGTCAGGGTCCAGGACGAGAGCGGTCCCGAGGTCCTGGTGGACCTGGAGCGGGTGGGCGAGGTCTCGCACGTGAACGTCCCGCCGCTGGAGGAGATGATATCGCAGGGCATCGTGCCGGGTGATCTACCCCATCTGCGCCGACCGCAAGGGCATGACGCTCAACGTCAACGCCGACACCGTGGCCGCCCACGTGGCGAAGGCGGTGGGGGCGGAGGAGATGGTGCTGGTCACCGACGTGCCCGGCATCCTGCGGGGGCGGTGAGGGCAGCAAGGAGCTGATCCCCTCCACCACCCTGAAGGAGATCGACCGCCTCATCGAGGCCAAGGTCATCACCGGGGGCATGGTGCCCAAGGTGGAGGCCTGCCGCGTGGCCCTCCTGCACGGCGTGGGGACGGTCTACATGCTTAACGGGAAGGAGCCGCACTCCCTGGTCAGGAGGCTCCTGCACGGTCAGGACAGCGGGACCAGGATCACAGTGGGATGAAGATGGACACCAACAACGTAAGGGAGATGGACCACCGCTTCCTGTTCCAGAACTACGGGCGGCAGGACATCTGCTTCGATCACGGGGAGAGGGAGTTCCTCTACGACCTGGACGGTAACAAGTACCTCGACCTGGTGGCGGGCATCGCCGTCAACGCCCTGGGCTACGCCCATCCGGCGATAGTGAGAACGGTGTGCGAGCAGGCACGGCGCCTCATGCACGTCTCCAACCTCTACCTGGTGAGGGAGCAGGCCCAGGCCGCCGCGGCGTTGGCGGTCCGTGGCCCCGGCGCCCCTGTCGGTGTCCATGTTCTGCAACAGCGGGGCGGAGGCCAACGAGGCCGCCTTCAAGCTGGCCGTCAAGCACACCGGTCGCTCCCGCATCGTGTCCACCAGGAACTCCTTCCACGGCCGCACCATGGTGTCGCTCTCCGCCACCGGGCAGGTGAAGTACCAGTCCGGCTTCGAGCCCCTGCTGTCCAAGGCCTTCGACTTCATCGACTTCAACAGCGTGGAGCAGCTCAAGGGGGCGATCACGCGGGACACCGCGGCCTTCATCTGCGAGCCGGTGCAGGGCGAGGGCGGGGTCATCGCCGCCAAGGAGGAGTTCTTCCGCACCGCCCGGGACCTGTGCGACGAGCGCGGCAGCCTGTTCATCGTGGACGAGGTGCAGACCGGAATCGGACGCACCGGTCGTTGGTTCGGCTTCCAGCACTTCGGCGTGGTGCCGGACATCGTCACCCTGGCCAAGGCGCTGGGGGCCGGGTTCCCCATCGGGGCGTGCCTTACCTCACCGGAGATCGCCGCCACGTTCAAGCCCGGCATGCACGGGACCACCCTTCGGCGGGAACCCCCTGGCCTGCGCGGTGGCCAGGACGGTCATCGAGACCATCCGGGACGATAGGCTGGTGGAGCGGTCGGCCGCTCTGGGCGAGCGCTGGTCACAGCAGCTGCGCTCCCTGGCAGTGGGGGGAGGGATCAGCGAGGTGCGCGGCCTCGGCCTCATGATCGGCCTGGAGATGGGCGAGGACGCCAAGCGCTTCCAGGAGCACGCGTTCAAGGAGAAGGTGCTGGTCAACGTGGCCGGCGGAAGGACGGTGAGGATGGTGCCGCCGCTGATCATCAGCGACGCATCGGTCGCCAGGACCAACGAGGTCCTGGGAACGTTCCTGGGGCGGTGAGGGCGTGCCGGAGCGTGGCGCATGATCGGCGGGTGGCCCCTGCTGTGGCTGCTGGGAGCGTACCTGATGGCCAACATCGCCGCCCTAGTGATCTTCTACGCGGACAAGAGGGCCGCCTCCCGCATGCTGCGCCGGGTCCCGGAGAGGAAGCTCCTCACCGTCGCCCTCGTCGGCCCCTTCGGGGCATTGGTGGCCATGCGCATCTTCCACCACAAGACCCGCAAGACCAAGTTCCTGGTGATCTACGTCTTCGCCCTCCTGCACATCCTCCTGGCGGCCTTCCTGCTCACCCGCTGAGGGAGTTGCAGGGCCGTGAACGGTATGCCGGCCTCCCAGTGATAAATTTTAAAACGCCACGCGCTATCTGTCAGCGCTATGAAGAAGGAAGTGCAGAAGGAGAGCATCGCTGAGAAGACCCGGGTTTACATCGATGCCCACCCCAGCGTCAAGGACTGCATTTCCAAGGACCTCATCAACTATTCCTCGCTGGCCAGGCAGATCATGAAGGACCTGTCCATCAGCAACGAGGAGGCGGTCATGATCGCCTGCCGCCGGTACGCGGTGAAGCTGGGGCGGAGGGACCACGAGAAGGAGATCCTGAAGGTCCTGCGCAACTCCCGCCTGGAGCTGAAGACCAAGATCGCCATCATCACCGCCAAGAACGACTGGACGGTCCTCCACCGCCTGGAGGCGGTGCTGAAGAAGCTGTTCAACGAGAAGACCATCATGCAGATCATTCAAGGCACTCATGCCATCACCATCATCGCCGACGAGAAGCTGCAGAACGAGGTGGTGAGCGCGGTGGGCCAGGAGAACGTGGTCAAGGTCCGCACCGACCTGGTGGAGATCTCCGTGCGCTCCCCGGAGCGCATCGCCGAGACCAGCGGGGTCTTCGCCTTCCTGGCCAATAACCTCGCGGACGGCGGCATCAACGTCCTGGAGTCGGTGAGCGTGTTCACCGACACCATCTTCATCGTCAGCGAGGAGGACATGATGCAGGCCTACTCCATACTCTCGAGGTGCATCGAATCGGCGGAGAAGGCCCACGCCGAGGAGTGACGTTCCCGCCCAGCGCCCCGGCCTACTTTTCGAGGGTCGCCGCCCACTGAGAAGTGATGGGGCACGCCTGTCCGTTGGCCGCCGGGCGGTTCGAGCTCAGGCGACGTCCACGTGGGCGGTGCTGGTCTGTACCAGAGCGCTCCCGGTCGACAGCTGCGTGGACCACACCTCGACGATGTAGCTGCCGGCGGTGGCGAAGGACAGCTCGAAGGTGAGGTTCCAGGCGCGCGGCGGGCCCATGCTGTCGGCCTCTGAGATGTGAGTGCGCCCCAGCTCTCCCTCCAAGCGGTCGCCGGTGTCCTTCCAGGAGAGGAAGTAGTATCCGGTGGAGGTGTCCATCTTCACCTGCACGTCCATGCCGCCTATGCCCTCCTTGGATATGGCCAGGTGGTCTACCACCGTTCCTGTCCACCCGTCCACGGACGCGCTATCGGAAACGCTCAACGTCGTCCATGCGCCCCTGCCCACCGCGCTCGGCGGGACCGAGAACGTTTGCGTCAGCTCGATGAGGGGGTTGGCCGCGGGGTCCACCAGGAAGGTCACCTCCCGTACCGGGCTTACTGCGGTCATGTTCAACGGCTCGTCCGTCAGGAGGCCGCTGGCATCGGCCAGCCACAGGCGGAGGGTGTAGTTGCCGTAGGCATGCAGGGTGAGGACCATGGACGTGCTCACGCTCATCGAGGCTGCGCCCGCGCCCTGCGAGAACCGCGCCCCCAGGCCGATGGCGGAGGTACCCTTCCCGGGGGACCAGTCCACCTGCTGTTTGGCATAGGTCAGCACCACCGAGCCGTTGTTGACCTCGGGGCCGTCCATGGCCACCACCCATGTGTACTCGCCCCCCTTCCCTGTGGTCACCGACGCCGGCGCCGCGGTGGCAGTGAGCTCCAGCGACTGCCCCAGGGGCTTGGGGTCCGAGCTCAGCGTGGTGGTGGGGGCGTTGAACCTTAGCTCCCTCTCGGAGACCCCGTCCACGGTGTCACTGCTGCCGTCGGTCCGGCCCTGGCCCCCCAGGCCGGGGAGCACCACGGTGGCCAAGATGAACACCACGATGAGGCCTGATGCGATGACCCACAGCTGGCCGAAGCCCTGGTCCTTCATCTATGATCGATTTTTCGAGAGGCCTGGTGAGTATTAGTAACCTGGTCCCTGGTTTCCTTTCCGCACGGCCAGGGACGGTTGATATACTCCTGGCATGCATCAGAATACGAGGGTGTAACGATGGGCAGGATCGCTAACATCTTGACGGAGCCGCCCGGGCCCCATGCGCGTGAGATAGTTGCCGAGGACCACCGCTACATGGCCACCGCCACCAAGGCGTCGCCGGTGGTGGTGTCGCACGCCGAGGGCGGGAAGGTCACCGACGTGGACGGGAACACCTACCTGGACCTCGCCAGCGGGATCGGGGTGATGAACGTGGGGCACTCCCATCCCCACGTGGTCCGCGCCGTGCAGGAGCAGGCCTCCAAGCTGTTCCACTTCGCCGGCACGGACTTCTACTACGAAGCGCAGGTCCGCCTGGCCCGCACGCTGTGTGAGGTCACCCCGGGATGCCATGACAAGAGGGTGTTCCTGTCCAACAGCGGGGCGGAGTCCATCGAGGCGGCCATTAAGGTCGCGCGCTGGAGTTCGGATCGAAAGCGCTTCCTGGCGTTCCTGGGCTGCTTCCACGGCCGCACCATGGGAGCGCTGTCCCTGACGTCCAGCAAGGCGGTGCAGCGGCAGCGCTTCTTCCCCCTGGTGCCGGGCGTGACCCACGTTCCGTACGCCGACTGCTACCGCTGCCCCTACCGGCAGGAGGCGGGATCGTGCGGCACGCAGTGCGCCCGGGTCATCGAGGATATCTACTTCCACACCGTGTGCCCGCCGGAGGAAGTAGCCGCTTTATTCCTGGAGCCGGTGCTGGGAGAGGGAGGGTACATCGTTCCCCCAGCGGCGTTCGTGCAGGAGGTGGCCCGCATCTGCCGGGACCACGGCATACTGCTGGTCGATGACGAGGTGCAGGCCGGGATGGGCCGCACCGGGCGGATGTGGGCCATCGAGCATTTCGGCGTGACGCCGGACATACTGTGCACGTCCAAGGCCCTGGGTTCCGGGCTGCCCATAGGGGCCACCGTCTTCCCGGCGACCCTGGACATGGGGCCGGGAGCGCACTCCAACACCTTCGGCGGGAACCTCCTGGCCTGCGCCTCCTCCCTTGCTACCTTCGAAGTGCTGGAGTCCGAACGGCTGGTCGAGAACGCCGCCCGGATGGGTGCGCACCTGCACCAAAGGTTGTTAGAACTGCAACAGCATCACCAGCTCATCGGGGACGTGAGGGGCATGGGGCTGATGCAGGCCACCGAGCTGGTCAGGGACCGCCGCACCAAGGAGCACGCCGTCCGGGAAAGGGACGCCGTCATCGAGAGGTGCTTCAAGCGCGGTCTGGTCCTTCTGCCGGCCGGCCGGTCCGCCATCCGCTACATACCTCCCCTGGTCGTGGACGCCGCCTTCATCGACGAGGCGGTGGAGATCCTCGACCACGCTTTCCGGGACGTCGAAAGGTGAAACGATGAAGCACTTCAAGGCCGCATCTACGAAGTGGACCGAGGGGCAGGGGTACTGGAAGAGGAAGCTGATGACCGGAGATGTCTTCCCCCAGGAGGTGGACCTGCTGCAGGAGGTGCGGTTCGCCAAGGGCTCGACCATCCCGCCGCACTACCACAAGGAGCAGACGGAGGTGTTCTTCGTGCTGGCCAAGGGCTCGATCACCATCGACGACAAAAAGATCGACGCGGAGCCGGGGGACGTGATCGTGTGCGAGCCCATGGAGGTGCACGGCATGCCACTGGTGGAGGAGAACTTCGGCTTCCTGGTGCTCAAGATCAACTACCGGGAGGACGACACCGTGTGGCTTTGAGGGAAACTCTCGCTCGACGCTCAAGGCTAAAGGCCTGAGGGCAACGCTCCGTGCCCATATGGGAAGAAAGGTCAAAGTGATGGAGCCACCAGCGTGATTCGAACACGCGACCTGCTGATTACAAGTCAGCCGCTCTACCGGGCTAGGCTATGGTGGCCTGAGCCCAGGATAAAGCTCATCCGATTAATATATTTGGAGGTCGGGCGCTGGACGACGCTTCATGGGGATGAGCTAGGGAGGTAGCCACATGTTCGTTTTTTCCGACGTCCCATGGCCATATACGGTCCTTGAAATCACCACAAAGTATAAAAATGACGAACTAATGACACCACTCCATATTCCACCATTCATTCAGGTGATTTCATGTCAAACGGAGACGAGAACCAGGACGTAAAGGCCGTGAAGGGAGATATCGTACGCATAGATTTTGATGGCTGGGTCGAGGACAGCAACGAGCTGTTCGACACCACCAGCGCCGATACCGCCAGGGACGCGGGTCTGTACAACGAGAAGGTGCAGTACGTCCCCATCCCGGTGCTCATCGGTGGCGGCAGGGTCTTCCCCGGCCTGGACGAGGCCTTGGAAAACGTCGAGGTCGGAAAGGAGTACGACGTCGTCATCCCCCCTGAGAAGGCGGCCGGTCCTCGCGACCCCAAGCTGGTCGAGATGATCGCCCTGCGCGAGTTCCTGCGCCAGGAAGTGGAGCCCCGGGTGGGCATGGAGATCAACATCAAGAACCGCGTGGGCACCGTCACCGCGGTCACCGCCGGCCGTGTCCGCGTGGACTTCAACCGCCGCCTGGCCGGGAAGAGCCTGAAGTACCACTTCAAGGTGCTGTCCAAGGCCGAGGGCGACGAGGAGAAGGTCAAGGCAGTCCTGGAGATGGACTACGGCACCGCTGACAACTTCAACGTCCGCGTCAAGGACAAGAGCATCTGCATCGTGCTGCCCGACGTGTGCAAGTACGACCAGAAGTGGATCCTCGCCAAGTACCGCGTCGTAGCCGACCTCCGCGAGGCCCTGAAGGCCGACAAGGTCCGCTTCGTCGAGGAGTACGTCAAGCCGGCCGAGTCCCCCAAGGAGGAGCCCGCCCCCGAGGAGATCGCGCCGGAAGAGATCCCCCAGGAGCAGTAAGAGAGCTCTTGATCAAACCATTTCCAGCTCAAATCCCTTAACCATGCACACGTGGCCTAGCTTGGATATGGCGGCAGCCTCCTAAGCTGCAAGTCGAGGGTTCGAATCCCTCCGTGTGCGCCACCTTTTCATCCAGATGGTTCGTTTTGAAAGTTATTAACGGGGGTCTGTGTGCAATCGCAGTCAGATTTCCATTCTGTTCAGAACAATACAATGGGCGGTTAATAACCGGCATCTCGCTCCACGCCGGTCGCAGCTACTTGCCGACGTTGGTGCATAAAGGTATCAGCGTAACCTTCTTGAGAATAGTACGTTCGTAATGAGAGATAATTCAGCTTGGCATTCATGATGTGGCCTGCCCTATGCCTCTTTCGGCGTTGACCGGCTAGAGGTCGATAAGGATGGGAGCTAGACTACCAAATCACGAAGATGTAATGATCAAATTATTCCCTACTTTTTCGTACGGTATGAGGGCCCGGCACCATAATATCTCTAGAAAACAATACGACCTCATGCTTGCGGGAAGTAAGAGAAGTCTGAAGTTGGTTGGTACCGCGTTCCTGATGGGCGGGGCCATAATTCTACTGCTGGGCGTGAGCCTAGTGCAGAACGATCCATTCTCGGCTATCGGTTATTGGCATATGGAGGACCTGATACTGGCCCTCAGCATATCAATCATCGGCTCCGGCCTTCTACTGTTGGGTCTGTTCTTCTTGGCTTTAAGCATAATGAAATCGCAATAGCATCGTTTCAGGTCGGGAGCGATCATCGATTATATCGGAAAAAACGCGTTCTGCATCAGCCTTCTACGGTCATTACAAATATTGGAGGTTGACAACATGATAGTTCGGTCATATGGTCGCAGGTTCAAGGGGCAGGCGAGGCGAGTACCTACTGACAGGTGCAGTCCTGGGCGTCCTCCTAGGTCTCGTCGTGGGCATCTGGGCCACCATGCTGCAGGAGCTGCTGTTCCGGTCGTTCGCCGTGAACGACCTATACGTTGGTTTCTTCCTCTTCACCATCGTTCTCGGAATAATGGTGGTTCTATTCTGGTATGCCATCCAGGTCTTCAGGGAGATGGAGAAGGCCCCGTCCCAGGGCTGATCGATCTGCCTCGACCCTAACACACGAACTAATGCCATCCTTCATTGTGCGCTCCCATCTTCAAGGATGGAAATCTTCCACGAGGATGGACGGTTTTAAAATAGCCAGAGTTCGATTATGTCATTCATATCGGCTCCGAGGGATGGGGGAGAACTTGAACGCTTCACTTGACAAATCGATCTATCGAACTCTAAGCATCACAATCGTTACCTCTCTGCTGCTGTGCGGGCTGTTCGTCGCCACCACGGCCGCGAGCGCCAGCGACACCATAGTAGTGCTGCGGGACAACATCGACAACCCGCTGTGGACATGCGACTACGCTTGGGATCAGGACAACAAGGAGGTGTGGATCAGGGGGGACACCAACACCGACTCCGGCATCGACACATGGTGCCACTCCACCCACAGGATGCACGGGGGCACGCACAGCGCGTGGGTCGCGGTGGTCGGCCAGAACAGCATCTCCGTGGCCCGGGGGGAGGGGGAGCAGAACAACTATGCCATCGACAAATACGACGCCAACATGACCTCGTTCATGCGGCACTCCCTGAGCCTCGACCCCGGCCTGGGGGCTGGGACCTTGACTTTCTACTACTGGGCGGACACCATGTCCAGCAGCGTACCGGGCGGTTACGACCACATGCAGGTGAGCGTGTCCTCCGATAACTCCTCCTACGATGTTATCTGGACGCAGCCCAGCGCCAGCGTCACCACCTGGACGTTAGCAACGGTGTCCGTGCCGGCCGATACCAAGACCATCAGCTTCGACTTCATCAGCGGTCCCTACACCTCAGGAACGGAATGGAAGGAGGGAGCTTACGTCGACGACATTCTGGTCACGCAGGAGTCCGTCCCCTCGTGGTCGTCGGTGAAGGCCCTGCCCGCGTACTCGTCCGCCGTCGTGCGTATCGAGATGAACGTGGATACTAGCCAGGGAACGCCGGAGAACATCCACCTATACTACCGCATGGCCGGCAGTAATGGTTACACGATGTACCATGACCAATGGAACACCGAGGGGTTGTATATTTACAATGAAATAATCTATTTCAACGCCACCCTCACTGGCGGGGAGGGGAAGTACGAGTTCTATACCATCGCCTCCGGAGGCGCGGTCACCGAGCTCGCGCCCTCGGTGCCGGATGCGTCCACCACAGTGGACATGGGCGCACCGACCACGGTGCTCACCAAGACCGGTAACCTGTCGGGCAGCGGATGGTACACCGGACCGGTGACGTTGAACCTCACCGCCACCGATCCCAAGAGTGGTATAGGTTTCATCGAGTACAAGATGGACGATGGGGTTTGGAGCAGGCTCCAGAACGACCTGACCATCAGCGACGAAGGTGCCCACAACCTCAGCTACCGGGCGGTGGATGGGGCCGGCAACGTGGAGCAGGAGCGGACGGTGATCGTCAAGGTCGACCACACCCCCCCTTCCACACTATACTCCATTGACGCCTCGGACAGCTTGATCCTCCTAGCCAGGGAGAACGTCTCGGGGACGGACAAGACGTACTACAGGCTGGACGGAGGCACATGGACCGAGTACTCGACCCCCCTGGCGGTGCTGGGCGGCAGCCACCAGGTGCTGGAGTACTACTCTACTGACAAGGCCACCAACACCGAGGAGGTGCGCACTCTGGACCTTACCCACGTCCCTATGAGCGGCGTCGACCTGGCCCTGGGGGGACTGGACGGCTCACACTCTTCCAGCAACGCGGTGAAGCTAACCTGGAGCCTGACCGACCCCGATGGCCTGGTGGACCACTTCGAGGTGATAGTGGACGGGACCGTGGTGACGACGCTCGCACGCAGCGTCACCTCCTACGACCTCACCGGCCTGAGCGTCGGTGACCACACCGTGGCGGTGCGTGCCGTGGACAGCAGCGGCAACGGTGCCCAGACCAGCGCCCCGCTGACCATCTCCGCGGCGAGCAGCGGCCTGCTCGGCATAGCGTGGGAGCTGTGGGCCATAATCGCTATCGTGCTGGCGAGCACGGTCGTGCTAGCAGTCTTCCTGCTAAGGAGGAAGAAGTAGGTAGCGATCTCGGTCTGCGCGCTGGAGCCTCAAGGGGAGCGAGGTCGTATCTATCGCACGGTTAGCTGTGTATATGGAAAAACAGTAACAAAAAAAGAAGGGAGGGGGTCAGAGGGCCCAGTCGTCCTCCTCCCCGGTGCGTATGCGGATGCACCGCTCCACCTCGCTGATGAATATCTTCCCGTCGCCCATCTCGCCCGTGCGGGCGCTGGACTGAAGGGCGTCCACGATGGGGTTGACCTCCTTGTCCGCCACCACCATGGTGATCAGTATCTTGGGCAGGAGGTCCACGCGGTACTTGCCCGCGCGGTTGATGAACTCCAGGCCCTTCTGCTCCCCCCGGCCCCGCACCTCCTGCACGGTCATGCCTGACACGCCTATCGACTCTAGGGCGGCCTTGACCTGGTTGAGCTTCTCTTCCCTTATGATCGCTTCAATCTTCCTCATCGTTCATCCTCCTCAGTTGTAGGCGTTCTCACCGTGCTGGACGATGTCCACGCCGATCCTCTCCTCCTCCTTGGTCATGCGCCAGTTGGGCCACACCGTGACCAGGGCCTTCATCAGGACGAAGGCCACCACGAACACGAAGGCCCACACCGCGCCCACGGCGATGAGCTGCTTCACCAGCAGGTCGATGCCGCCGCCGTACAGCAGGCCCTGGCTGACCACCGCGGGGTTGACCGCGGAGGTGGCCAGGAAGCCGGTGGCGAGGGCGCCGAAGGTGCCGCCCATGCCGTGGCAGGCCCACACGTCCAGGGCGTCATCGAAGCCCAGCCGCTTGCGCAGCTGTATGGCCCCGTACGATATGCCCGGAGCTATGATGCCGATGACCATGGCGCCGCTGGTGTCCACGAACCCGCACGCGGGGGTGATGGCCACCAGGCCGACGACCGCACCGGTGATCATGCCCAGGACGCTGGTGCGGCCCAGGTGCAGGTACGAGATCAGGCCCCACACCACGCCGGCCACCGCCGCGGCGATGGTCGTGACCGCGATAGCGTTCACCGCTATCTCGTTGGCGTTGAGGGCGCTGCCGCCGTTGAAGCCGAACCAGCCCAGCCACAGGAGTACGCCGCCCAGCACCACGAGTGGTATGTTGTGCGCCGGCTCCTCCATCGCGCTGCCGTTGGTCCGGGACAGCCTCTTGCCAATGACCAGGGTCGCTGCCAGCACGGATACACCGGCCGTGATGTGAACGACGGTGCCGCCCGCGAAGTCCAGCGCGCCCATCTGAAAGATCCAGCCGCCGCCCCACACCCAGTGGGCCACGGGGAGGTAGATCACCACCGTCCAGATGGCCAGGAACACCGTCACCGCGGCCAGCCTCATGCGCTCGGCGATGCCGCCGATGATGAGGGCGACCGTCACCATGGCGAAGGTGGCCTGGAATATCATGTACAGCAGGGGCGGGAAGGTGGTGGGGAACCACGGCAGGGAGGGTGGCGCGGAGAACACCCCGATGCCGTTCATCAGCACGAAGTCGAGGTTGCCTATCAGGCCACCGCTGTCCGCCCCGAAGGCCAGGGAGAACCCGAACACCACCCAGATGATGGTGGCCACCCCCATGATTATCAGGCTTTGGCCCAGCATGGAGAGCATGCTGTTCTTCTTCAGCATGCCCCCGTAGAAGAACCCCACCGCGGGGGTCATGATCAGGACCAGCGCTGTGGACATTATCATCCACGCGATCGCACCAGAATCGTATGCCATTATATCCGATCTCCAAATTTCCGAGGTTTTCAACCTCTTTTCGCGGGACGAACGCACAATCGCGCCCTGTTGCAGGGTTTCATTGTATGTTTGTATCGTCCCGAGGGATTGCAATAGACAAATTGATAGATAAAGACAATGGTAAAAGACGTTCTGATGAAATATCAGATTGTACTAGACATTTGTCTTACGCGACTCGCCTATACCGTGCTAGATGGCGTTCGGTGGCCCCCGAGGGGGTGCGCTACCTCCTCTGGCATGCTCTCCCCCACAAGAGCTGGCCATGAGATGAGAAATCTTCATGTGACCCTAGAGCACGACCGTCAATAACGATTCTTATCCGAATCAGTGATCCGCGTGGCCATAGCTCCGAGCATACACTCCTCACCAACTCAATATAGTCCAGAGGAGATAGTCCAATAGATGCACGGTACGGAGGAGTTCGATCTCATCATCATCGGTTCCGGGGCCGGCCTGAACCTGGTGGACCCGGCCCTGAACGCCGGGATGAGGGTGGCGCTGGTGGAGAACGGGCCGCTGGGCGGTACCTGCCTGAACCGTGGATGCATACCCTCGAAGGTATGGACGTACCCGGCCGACGTGGTCCGGGAGATGGGCGACGCGTCCAGGCTGGGCATACGCCCCAGGCTGGACGGCGTGGACTTCGAGACCATCCGTCAGCGCATGTGGGACCAGGTGCTGGGGGACCGGAACAACATCGAGGAGGCGGTGAGGCAGGACCCCCGCCTGAAGTTCTTCCACGTCGCGGCCCGCTTCGTCGGAGACCACGCTCTGCAGGTAGGGGACATCACGATACGGGCTCCCCGCATCGTCATCACCGTGGGCGCCCGTTCCTTCGTTCCACCCATCCCCGGCCTGAGCGAGGTTCCGTATCGGACGTCGGAGGACATCTTCGAGCTGAAGACCCTGCCCCACAGCATCATCTTCGTGGGAGGCGGCTACAAGTCGTGCGAGTTCGCCCACTTCTTCTCGGCCATGGGCGTCCCGTCATCGATCGTCCAGAGGAACGTCAGGTTGCTGCCGGAGCAGGAGCCGGAGATCAGCAACGTGGTGGAGAACAAGCTGGGCGAGCATGTCAGGATATCCACCGGGCAGGATGTACTGGACGTCCGCATGTCCGGTGGAGAAGTGGAGCTGAGGCGGAGGGATAGGGACACCGGCGAGGTAGTGGTGGAGCGGGCGGAGGTCCTGTTCCTGGGCACGGGTATGGTGAGCAACGCCCCCGAGCTCAACGTCCAGGCCACCGGGGTGAGGACCGACCCCATGGGCTTCATCGAGGTGAACGAGTTCCTGGAGACCACCTCCCCGGGCATCTGGGCCTATGGGGACGTCACAGGTCGGCACATGTTCCGCCACACCGCCAACTACGAGAGCCAGGTGGTGTGGTACAACATGAACAACAAGGACCGCGCACCGGTGGACGAGCATGCCATCCCCTCGGCCGTGTACACCTACCCCACGGTGGGCAGCGTGGGCCTCACCGAGGCGGACGTGAAGAGCCTGGGGCTGAGCTACCAGCTCGGCTTCGCACGGTACTCGGACGTGGCCAAGGGGCACGCCATGGGGGACGACCACGGCCTGGTCAAGGTGCTGGTGGAGAAGGGCACGCTGCGCGTGCTGGGGGCGCACATCGTGGGCCGTCAGGCCGACCTCCTGGTGCAACAGGTCACGTACCTGATGAACGCCGAGGACGGCTCATACCGCCCCATGGCCCGCAGCCAGGTGATCCACCCCTCGCTGAGCGAGGTGGTGATAAAAGCGCTGAGCCACCTGCACGACCGCTCGGTGCCGCCGCACGATCATGAGAAGTGACCGAGCAGGCCCAGAACCGACGCCTTCCCGCTGCGCTGCTTGTCGGCCTGAACGCGGAACATCTTCTGGCTCACAATGCCTAGCACGAACGGTACCGGGGGCAGGAGGTACACCAGGGAGCCGGTCAGGGCCCCCAGCTTCTGCCCCATCTTCATGTTCTGGACGCGTGAGACGATGGGATCGTCGGTCGGCTCCTTGTCCATTCCCAGGAAGGAGCGCAGGATGTACAGGTCCGAGGTCGCAACCACGCTCACGCTCCAGGCGATGGCCTTGTCCATGGGTATGACGCTCCCGCCCGGCTCGGTCCTTTTCTGCAGTATCGCCCTTCGCAGCTCCTCCGCGGTGCCGCCCTCGAAGGTGGTGTACGCCATCCCTACCGTCGGCAGGTAATGGGAATCGGAGCCCCCGGTGCGGGCGAACCTGCCGGACTCCCCCTCCTTCTGCGCCCGGGCGTTGGAGTAGTCGTCGATGTGCCCGCCGTTGAGCACCTCGATGCCGTCCAGGTCCAGCTCGTTGATCCGCTCGCCCAGGCAGGGGCAGTGCAGGCTGAAGGGGTGCGGGGCCACGGCCAGGCCGTCCTGCGAGCGTATGCGGTCCAGGGTCTCCTCGATGCTTAGGCCGGGAGGGATGGTCTCGTTGATGAACAGGGCCAGGACCTCGCCGTCGGCGGTGGTGACCTCCTCGCCCATGACCACCTCGATGCCCTCCACGCACCTGGATGCCTCCTTAGCCTTGGCGGCACCGGCGGTGCTGTTGTGGTCGGTGATGCACAGGACATCGATCTTCTCCTCACGGGCCTTCCTCACCACCGCCGCCGGGTCGGAGACGGACTCAGGAAACCGGAGTGGGCCCATGCGGTGGACACCCGAGTACTTGGTGTGGACGTGTAGATCGGCTCTTCCCTGCACACCAGTGATAAAACCTATCGGTCATTTAATTTTATTGTACTTGTGTGCGCCTCGCGCTCAGTACGACATGGCAAAGGACAAATCCCCTGCAATGCCAATAGCATCGCTTCGAGATGATCGGTCCGTGCACCTGGGCGCGGCCTAGCTCCGCTTGATGAGGTCGGTCTTGGTGAGGATGCCCACCGCCCGGTCCTGGTCCATGACCACCACCGCCGGGAACTCCAACAGCATCTCCTTAACCGTGTCGGTGCTGGTGTTCTTCGATACGGTGGGCGGGGAATCGCTCATGACGTCCTCCACCGAGGTGGTCGCCGGGTCGCCCTGGAAGCGCAGGAGGTCCTCCTCGGTGATCATGCCCACGATGCGCTCTCCCCGGAACACGATGAGCTGGGACACATTCTTCTTGCGCATCAGGCGGGTGGACGACGACACGTCGTCATCGGCCTGCACCCCGAAGATGGTGGTCGTCATGTAGGTGGAGCAGTGGTCCTTCTCCTCCTCCTTCAGGCATTGCAATATCTTCTCCACCGTCGAGAACCGGGGGTCCACTTTGCCGCTCTCGATCTTGGCGATGTGGGCCTGGGATACCCCGGCCCGCTTGGCCAGGGCGGTCTGCGACAGCCCTACCTTCTGCCTTAGGCGCTTGATCTCGGCCAAATCCACTATAACCACCAGTTATAGGTTGATGCCCTGAAAAATGCGTTAAAGTATATATACTCTAGTGTGTTTCCTCGATGCAAGTGATTTAGACATGGTCAGACACTTCTTCACATCCGAGTCCGTCACCGAAGGTCACCCGGACAAGCTCTGCGATCGGATCTCCGACGCCGTCCTCGACGCCTACCTGGCCCAGGACCCCAACGCCCACTGCGCCATCGAGTGCTTGGCCACCACCGGCATCGTCGTGGTGGCCGGGGAGCTTAAGACCGACCCCTGCAAGCGGGTGCTGGTCGACGCCGACAAGGTCATCCGCCAGGCGGTCAAGGACATCGGCTACAACAAGCCCGAGTTCGGGTTCGACTCCGAGTACATCAGCGTGCTGTCGTCCCTGCACGACCAGTCGCTGGACATCAACATGGGGGTGTGCCGGGAGAAGAAGGGTAAGAAGCTCGCCACCGGCGCGGGGGACCAGGGCCTCATGTTCGGCTTCGCCACCGACGAGACGCCGGAGCTCATGCCGCTACCCATCCACATGGCCCAGAAGCTCGCCATGCAGCTGGCCAAGCTGCGCAAGGACGGCACCCTGCCGTGGCTAAGGCCGGACGGCAAGACCCAGGTGACGGTGGAGTACGAGGACGGCGTCCCGAAGCGCATCGACACCGTGGTGGTATCGACCCAGCACGCGCCGGAGATCAACGGCGAGACCGGCGATGAGAAGGTGCACGCCATCATCGAGAAGGCGCTGAAGGAGAAGGTCATCAAGCCCATCTGCGGGAAGTGGGTGGACTCCAAGACCAAGTACCACATCAACCCCACCGGCCGGTTCGTCATCGGCGGACCCCTGGGGGACTCGGGGCTCACCGGACGCAAGATCATCGTGGACACCTACGGCGGCATGGGACGCCACGGCGGGGGGGCGTTCTCGGGCAAGGACCCCACCAAGGTGGACCGCTCGGCGGCCTACATGTGCCGCTACATCGCCAAGAACATCGTGGCCGCTGGCTTAGCCAAGCAGGTGGAGGTGCAGGTGGCCTACGCCATCGGCGTGGTCCATCCCGTGTCGGTCATGGTGGACACCAGGGGAACGGGCATCGTGGCCGAGGAGACGATATCCAAGGCTATCACTGAGGTCTTCGACCTGACGCCCGACGGGATCATGGAGACCCTGAACCTCAAGCGCCCCATCTACCAGCTGACCTCAGCCTACGGCCACTTCGGGAGGAACGAGCCCGAGTTCACCTGGGAGAGAACGGACAAGGTGGAGGAGCTGAGGAAGGCCTGCGGCATCAAGGCCGCCAAGGCGGTCAAGGTCAAGGGCAAGAGCAACGGCCTCAAGGCCTCCACCTGAACGGCGCAAGCCCCCTTCCCATTTTTCATCGGTCCCGCGCTGAGGGACCTACTTTGGATGCCGACCCGCATGTCCGACTCCTCTATCGAGAGGGCGACCCTCGCTGGTCGCTCCGTCGCTCCCTTTTTATCTGGATAAGGTATTTCGAGAGCGAGTAGGTGATGGGATGAAGAAGCTCGCGGTCGTTTTGCTGGCAGCGGTCATGCTGCTCTCCGGGACGGTGCTCCTGTCGGGGCCGGTGGACATGCAGGGTGGTCGCCACCTTCAGAGCATGCATAACGATGCCGCCGACCCTGGCATCCTGGTGCTCTCTGATGAAGCGAACCCCGACCTCCCCTCGGAGCCGGTCGGTGTGACCATCTCCCCCGCCCAGGGATCGATGCTGGTGGCGTGGAGCGCCCCCAGCTCCTCCGGGCTGACGTCCATCACCGAGTACCGGGTGTTCTGGGGAACGTCCGCGGGGGACCGCACCGGCTCGGCCAGCGCCGGCGTGTCCCTGTCGTACACCATCACCGGCTTGGCTGGGGGGACGACCTACTATGTCTCGGTGGCGGCCATCAATGCCGAGGGGCAGGGACCGTACAGCTCCGAGGTCAGCGCTGCGACCGCCTCCACCATCGGGCAGCCCAGCGCGCCCACCGGCCTGCGGATCGACAGCGGTCCGGGGTACAACCACCTCGCCTGGTCCGCCTCCGCCCAGGACGGCGGCTCGCCCCTTACCGGCTATCTCGTCTACCGCTCCACCTCGCCCGGGTCCCAGGCCCTGCTCGCGGACAGCGGGCTGGGGCTGTCGTACAACGACACCGCGGTGGAGAACGGCAATACTTACTATTACGTGATCAGGGCCTCCAACGGCTACTTCGAGAGCACCGCTACGGAGGAAGTGCAGGGAACGCCGAACATGCCCCCGGTGGTGCCCGGGTCAGTGGTGACCGCTCCCGGTCTGAGGAACGTCACCATCACCTGGACCGCGCCCGCCGACGGAGGGAACGCCATCGACGGCTACCTCCTGGAGTACGGCACCTCGTGGGACGGCCTGTCGCACAGCGCCCTGGCGGGGAACGTGACCTCGTACACCCTGTACGGGCTCACCGACGGGACGATCTACTACCTCACCCTCCGGGCCCACAACTCGGCCGGCTTCGGGGAGCGGACCACAATATTCCAGGAGCGTACGTTCGGCCCGCCCGGGGCGCCTGTGATCATGTCGAGCATCGGCCTGGCGTACGTCAACCTCACGTGGTCCGAGCCCGCCTCGGACGCGCCCGTCACCGGGTACGCGGTCTACCGGGGCACCGTGGCAGGCGACCTTTCCCTGTACCGGACGGTGAACGGGACGAACTACTTCAACGACACCGAGGTGTCCAGCGAGGTGGAGCGCTTCTACGCGGTGGCGGCCATCAGCGCGGTGGAGGAGGGGGACAGGAGCGCCGAGGTGTCGGCGGCCCCCGCCTCCCTGCCTGGGGTGGTCACCGATCTCCTGGCCGAGGCCGGACCGGGGGCCGTGACCTTGACCTGGGGCGCCCCCGTCGATGGTAGCGCCAACATCACCTGGTACAACGTGTACCGGGGCGCCGGCACCGACCCGGTCGAGCTGCTGGGCACGGTGGGCGGCCAGGTGTACAGGGACACTGCGGCAGTACCCGGGACACAGTACACCTACGCGGTGGCGGCCATCAACGCCCAGGGGGAGGGGGCGAGGAACAGCACGAGCGTGCTCGCCCTCTACCCCCAGCCGACGCCCGAGGACATCAGGGTGGAGCGCAGCGGCAGCGACGCCATAATCACCTGGACCATGCCCGATGGAAACTCCACCACCAGCGAGGTGGGCGGTTTCGCGGTGTACCGCGCGGTGGCAGGGGGGAGCATGGACCTCATAGGGATGGTGGAGAACGAGAACGCCAGCAGCTTCACCGACGACAACGCCCCCACCAGCTCTGCCATCTACCGCGTGGCGGTGCTCAACGGCGACTCCAGCATCAGCTCGGTGGTCAGCAAGACCGCGGAGCTGGAGGGCTCGGAGTCAGGGATGAACGTGCTGCTGGTGCTCCTGCCCCTGGGGATGTGCGGTGCCTTCCTCATCATCCTGCTGCTGAGGCGCAAGCACAACATGGTCTGACGTCGACCCTTTCTCCAGGTACGGAGGACCGGGGCGCTCAGCCCTGCCCCATCTCCTTGACCTTCCGCCCTATGCTCTTCCCCAGCTCGCGGCACTTCCTCCGCTCCTCCTCCTGGGGGATGAAGCGCACCTGGTACGGCTCGAACGGCAGCTCCAGGCCGCTCCCCTTGAGCAGCTCCTGCGCCGCCTTCACCGCGCCCCCGGCCCAGCCATAGGAGCCGAACACAGCGCCGATGCGGTTGGTGGGGTGCAGCCCCTTGAGGTAGTAGATGATGTCCGCCACGGTGGGGAACAGGTTGTTGTTGAGCGTCGGAGAACCGACCACCACCGCCCTGGAGTCGAGCACCTCCTTCATGACCTCGCTGCGGTCGTTCTCGCCCAGCTTCAGCACGCGGACGTCCACGCCCTCGGAGGCGATGCCCTCGGCGATCTCCTCGGCCATGATGCGGGTGGAGTTCCACATGGTGTCGTACACCACCACCGCCTTGTCCCGGGTCTGGGAGCTGGACCACCGCGAGTACAGCTCGAATATCCTGTCCAGGTTCTTGCGCCAGATGACCCCGTGGGAGGTGGCGATGATCTTGATGTCGATGTCCTTGGCCTTCTGTATGGTCCTCGCCACCTGGGAGTTGAACAGCAGGATGATGTTGGCGTAGTACTTGGCCGCCTCCTGGTAGAGGACGTCCTGGTCCACCTCGTCGTCGAACCGGCTGGTGGAGGCGTAGTGCTGCCCGAAGGCGTCCATGCTGAACAGCACCTTGTCCTCCTCCACGTAGGTGAACATGGAGTCCGGCCAGTGCAGCATGGGGGTGTCGATGAACTTCAGGGTCTTGCCGCCCAGCTTTATCTCCTGCCCGTCCTTCACCATCTCCGTCCTCAGCTGCGGGAAGTGCAGTTTCAAGCCCTCGACCCCCATGCGGGAGGCGAGCACCGTGGCCCCGGTCAGCTCCTGCATCTGCGGCAGGCTGCTGGAATGGTCCATCTCGGTGTGGTTGGAGACGATGATGTCTATCTTCTTGGGGTCCAGGACGCTGCTTATCCTGCTGACCATCTCATCGAGGAACGGCCGCTTGACCGTATCGATGAGGATGTTCTTCTCCCCCGTGATTAAGTAGGCGTTGTAGGTGGAGCCCCTGGGCGTGGTGTACCCGTGGAAGTTACGTATGTTCCAGTCTATCGCTCCGACCCAATAGATGCCGTCAGTGACCCGTATGGCTTCCATGTTTATCCCGAACGTGTTTCGTAGGAAGGGGATGATATGAAATGATTTCGTCGGTGGAGGGAAGATGGCCGAGTAAGATTCTTATAGATTGAAGATGTCGGAACGTTCGATGGCCTTCCTCGAGGGTTTGATCGCATGGGGCATTGAGCTCATAATGGGAATACTGCAGTTCCTGGGCCTGCCCGGCGTGTTCGGCCTGATGACCATCGAGAGCATGTGCGTGCCCATACCCAGCGAGATCATCCTGCCGTTCGCGGGGGCGCTCGTTTACCAGGGAAGGCTAGTATTGTTCGGCGATCCCATCCTCGACATGCTGATGGTGGCCCTGGCCGGTACCTTCGGCTGCACCGCCGGGTCGGTGCTGGCGTACTTCATCGGCCTCAAGGGCGGGCGGCCCTTCGTGTGCAAGTACGGCAAGTACGTGCGCATGAGCGAGAGGCACATCGACCAGGCGGAGTGCTGGTTCCACAAGTACGGCGACTGGGCGGTGTTCGGCTCCCGCATGCTTCCGCTGGTGAGGACGTTCATATCCCTGCCCGCGGGGATGGCCCGCATGCCGCTAAAGCGGTTCATCGTCCTCTCCACCTTGGGCTCCTTCCCATGGTGCCTGGTCCTGGCCTACATGGGCCTGGTGCTGGGGGAGAACTGGCAGACCATCGAGGACCTGTACCGCCCGCTGGAGATCGTGGTGGCGATAGGCCTGGTGGCCCTGGCCGCGTACTACATCATCCGCAGGCGCCAGGAGAAGAAGTACTGTCCTCCCTAGGCCTCGCTGTAGTAGTACTCCCCCTTCTCCTTCTGCTCCCTGTCCAGCCTTGACCCCGGCTTGTTGATGCGCGGCCGGTTGGTGTCGTTGTCCCGCCGGAAGGTGACGTCCACGTTCTTGAGGAACATGTTCATCCCCTCCCTCATGTCGAACGGGCCGTTGGCCTTGCCCTCGCGGCCGGGCACGCCGTCGAACACCATCATGGAGTCGGAGACCATGTCCAGGAAGTAGATGTCGTGGTCCACGATGAGCGCGCTGCGGCCCCGCTTCTCCATCACCCGGCGCACGGTCTTGGCCGCCTCCATCCTCTGGTTGGAGTCCAGGTACGCCGACGGCTCGTCCAGCAGGTACATGTCCGCCTCCCGGGACAGGCAGATGGCGATGGCCACCCGCTGCAGCTCACCGCCGGAGAGGTTGTTGACCGTCTTGTCGTACAGCCTCTTCAGCATCAGGGGGTGGGCGATCTCGCTCTCGAAGAAGCCGGACTGGAAGAACTCGTGGTTGGTGATGGTGAACAGCTCCAGCACCGTGCCGTCGAAGTCGGGGGCGATGTACTGGGGCTTGTACGACACCTTGACGCTGCGGTCCACCGACCCCGCGGTCGGCTCCTGCACCCCGGCCAGCATCTTCACGAAGGTGGTCTTCCCGATGGCGTTGGGGCCCACCACGCCGATGGACTCCCCGATGCGGATGGTCCCCGGTTCCACGCTGAGCTTGAACTGCTTGTAGTCGCACTCCATGCGGTCGTAGTCCAGGAGGTGCACGTTCAGCTGGCTGTCCCGCGGGGGGTGGGACTCGAATCGGATCTGGGTGTCGCGGAAGCGGATGTTCTCCTCCCGCATGTACCCGTCCAGGTAGGTGTTGATGGCGATGCGCACCTGCCGGGGGTTGGCGAATATGCCGTACGCGCCCTCCGAGCCGTACACCAGGTAGGCGTTGTCGGCCAGGAAGTCCAGGATGGCCAGGTCGTGCTCGATGACCACCACCTGCTTCTCCGCCGCCAGGGCCTGGATGAGCCTCGCCACCTTGATGCGCTGGAATATGTCCAGGTATGAGGAGGGCTCGTCGAAGAAGTAGGTATCGGCGTCCTTCATGAGGGAGGCGGCGATGGCCACCCGCTGCAGCTCACCGCCGGACAGCTTGTCCAGCGGCCGGTCGATCACCTCCTGCAGGTCCAGAAGCTCGGCCGCTTCGTCCGGGGTCATCC
Source organism: Methanomassiliicoccaceae archaeon (assembly GCA_963663855.1). Taxonomy (GTDB): domain Archaea; phylum Thermoplasmatota; class Thermoplasmata; order Methanomassiliicoccales; family Methanomassiliicoccaceae; genus UBA6. The sequence goes on from OY760646.1 coordinate 287,598, forward strand.
TCTCCGCCACCTTGCTGAGCAGGTCCCGCACCACGCCCTTGGCCACCCTGGGGAGCTTGTCCACGTACTGCGGCTTGAGCGCGGTGCGCACCTTGCCCGCGTACACCTTGGTCAGATAGTCACCCAGCTCCGAGCCGGAGAGCCTCTCCAGCACCTGCTCCCTGGTGGGAGGGCTATCGAACTCGCCGAAGTTGGGCACCTCATCGCCGGACAGCAGCTTGATGGACGTGGTCTTGCCTATGCCGTTCGGTCCCAAAATGCCGGTCACCAGGCCCTTCTTGGGGACCGGCAGGCGGTAGATGCGGAACCCGTTGTTGCCGTACTGGTGCATGAGCTCGGTCTTCAGCTCCTCCGGCAGGCCGATGATCTTGATGGCCTCGAAGGGACACTTGTGGACGCAGATGCCGCAGCCGACGCACAGCTCCTCGGAGATGACCGGGCGGCCGCTCTCCCCCATGACCACTGCCTCCACGCCGGTGCGCACCTTGGGGCAGTAGTTCCTGCACTCGGCGTTGCACTTCTTGGGCTGGCAGTGGTCCCTCAGCAGTACGGCGATTCGCATGCTGAGCGCAATATGGCCCCACCGATAAAAAGTTGATTATGGTGCCGCCCGACCACACCTGCGGTCAAACTTAAATCCTTCCTCCACGATGCGTTGGGCGATATAATGGCAAAGGTTCTAGTGTGCGTCGCGTGGCCGTACGCCAACGCCCCCATCCACCTGGGGCATGTGGCCGGCTCGCTCCTTCCCCCCGACATCTTCTCGAAGTACCACCGGCTGCGCGGCAACGAAGTGCTCATGGTCTCCGGCTCGGACCAGCACGGCACGCCTATAACTGTCAAGGCGGAGAAGGAGGGCGTGACCCCCGAGGTCATCGCCGAGCGGTACCATACCATCAACAAGGCGGCCATCGAGGGGATGGACATCGAGTTCTCCCTCTTCACCAAGACCCACACCGAGAACCACTTCCGGGTCGTCACCGACATGTTCCTGACCCTGCGCGACCACGGCTTCCTCTACAAGAAGGGCACGTTGCAGTACTTCTGCCCCCGATGCGAGAAGTTCCTGCCCGACCGCTACGTGGAGGGCACCTGCCCCGCCTGCGGCAACGAGAAGGCCCGCGGGGACCAGTGCGAGCGCTGCGGGAAGGCCTTCGAGGGCGGGGAGCTGGACAAGGCGGTGTGCGTGCACTGCGGCACCGCCCCCGAGCTGCGGGAGACCGAGCACTACTTCCTGAAGCTCACCGCGTTCCAGGACCGCCTCATCGAATGGATCTCCGGCAAGGAGGACTGGAAGAGCTCGGTCAAGCTGTTCACCCAGAACTGGCTGGAGGCCGGCCTGGCGGACCGCCCCATCACCCGGGACATGTCGTGGGGGGTGCCGGTGCCGCTCCCCGGCTGGGAGGACAAGGTCATCTACGTGTGGTTCGACGCCGTCATCGGCTACCTCTCGGCGTCCAAGGAGTGGGCCCACATGGTCGGCCGCCCGGACGCCTGGAAGGAGTACTGGACCGACCCCGAGGTGCGGGGATACTACTTCCTGGGAAAGGACAACATCCCGTTCCATACCATCATCTGGCCGGCCATGCTCATGGGCTACGAGGGGCTAAACCTCCCGTACGACGTACCTGCCAACGAGTTCCTCACCTTCAAGGGCGACAAGCTGTCCAAGAGCAGGGGCAACAGCATCGACATCCCCTCCCTGCTGAAGACGTTCCAGGTGGACGCGCTGCGCTACTACCTGGCGGTCAACATGCCGGAGAACAAGGACTCCGAGTTCACCTGGGAGGACTTCGAGACCAAGATCAACAACGAGCTGGTGGCCACTCTGGGTAACTTCTACCACCGCGTCCTGAGCTTCACCTACAAGCACTTCGGGGAGGTGCCGGAGTACCACGGCACCGAGGCCCAGAGGCAGGAGGTCATGGACGCCATCGAGAAGGCCCGCCAGGAGGTGGACGAGAACCTGGAGAGGTGCGAGTTCAAGCGCGCGCTCAAGTCCATCATGGAGCTGGCGCAGTTCGGCAACCGGTACTTCGACGGCGTGGGGCCGTGGGCGCTGATCAAGAAGGACCGCCAGCAGTGCGGCTCGGCGCTCCACCTCAACCTCCAGCTGGTGCAGGCGCTGGCCGTCATGAGCTACCCTTTCCTGCCCCGCTCGGGCAAGGGTGCGTGGAGGCTGCTGGGCCATCAGGACGCGCTCACGGAGAGGGGCTGGAAGGGCGTGTCGGACCCCCTGCCGGAGAGGCAGAAGCTGGTCGAGCCCACGCCGCTGTTCTCCAAGGTGGCGGTGGAGAAGGACGATCCGGACGCGGCCTTCCGGGGCTTCGAGAGCCTCAACCTCAAGGTGGGGAGGATCATCGATGCGCAGAACCACCCCAACGCCGATTCCCTCCTCCTGATGCAGGTGGACATCGGCCGCACGGTGCAGATCGTGGCCGGCCTGAAGGCGTACTTCACCCTGGAGGAGCTGAAGGGCAGGAAGGTGGTGGTGGTGTCCAACCTCAAGCCCGCCAAGCTGCGCGGGTACGAGTCCCAGGGAATGCTCCTGGCCGCCGAGGCGGGGGAGCTGGTCACGCTACTATCTCCTCCTGAGGGGGCAGAGCCGGGTGACCCGGTCGGCAGCGGGATGACCCCGTCGGAGAAGCAGATCGAGTTCAAGGACTTCCAGAAGCTCACCCTCACCGTGGGCGAGGCGGCGGAGGACGGGACCTTGGACATCGGCCGCACGATCAAGTGCCGCTGCCCTCCCGGCATGGCCAAGGGCAAGGTGGCGGTGTTCCTCCCCTCCCCGGACGCGAACGAAGGGCTGGTGTTCTTCACCGCCCAGGGCGCGCCGGTCAGGGCGGACGGGCGGCTACCCAACGGGGCCACCGTGAGATGAGGGCCGACCTTCACGTCCACTCCACCTTCTCCGACGATGGTCATCAGACCGTGGCGGAGATAGTCCAGCGCTGCCGGGAGATGGACATCCGAGTGCTGGCCATCACCGACCACAATGCGATGGGCGCTTGCGAGGAGGCGGCGCAGATATGCGAGGGCCTGATAATCGTTCCCGGCATCGAGATCTCCTCCCAGGACGGCCACGTGCTCGGCCTGGGCCTCCAGCGCCCGGTGCCCCGGGGCCTCGACATGGCGGAGACGGTGCGGCGGGTCCACGAGCAGGGGGGCATCGCCATCGCCGCCCACCCCTACCGGGCATCGACCGGGATGGGGGAGCAGAACGTCCGGGACCATGACTTCGACGCGGTGGAGGTGGCCAACGGCCGCTCGCGGCGCGGCGGGAACACCAAGGCCAGGAAGCTGGCCGAGGAGCTTAAGCTCCCGGGGGTGGGAGGGAGCGACGCGCACGACCTGCGCTCCCTGGGCCGCGCCGTCACGGAGCTACCGGACGACTGCCGTACGGCGGCGGACGTCATCGACGCCATCAGGGCGGGGAGGTGCACCGCTCACGGGGCGGGACAGTCCCACGCCCGGTCCCTAAGCTCCGCGGTCATGACCACCACGCGGTGGCTGCGGCGCGGGTTCCGGCGGATGTAGTTCTGGAAAAAAACTAGCGCTGCGTAATGAAAAAGAACTGGGTTTCTTGGGGTTTAGATGATCATCTCGACGTTGGTCATGATCTTTTTGGTCTGAGAGGCGATCTTCTCCTCGTCCCCGCCCTGGTCCGCCAGCACGGCCAGGAGGTACTTGGGCCCCATGCTGATGAGTATGACGGTCTGCTCGGTCAGCTCCACGCAGACCCTGTTCAGCTTGTCCTTCAGCTCGGTGGACGTGGTCTCGGCCGCCCCGATCATGATGGCAGACATGGCGGCGTAGGTCTCACGGTGGAGGCCCTTCAAGGGACCGCCCATGATGTACATGCCCCCACGGGACACCAAGGAGGCATCTAGGACATGGTCTAGCTTCTTGATCTCGTCCAGGGCGCTCCTCACGGGTGACAACTCGTTCATGTTTCTGCACGCTTCCAGGTTAAATTGTTGATTGAACACCATCCATATATAAGTTTTGATAATATTGTGAGCTGGATGGTCTATCCACCATGAAAACAGGAGCGTGGAACCCCCAGCGGATATTTGACTGCGAACCATTAAGAACAGGGATAAAATATCATTTTTCACTATAATTGTCTGGAATGCCGGACGTTATGGCGTTCCGTTGTGAAGAGCGCGATGGGGTGGGTCCATGCCATTGGGAGGAATCCTGGGTAAGTGGGGAGAGGAGGATCGGGTCGAGACCATCATAACAGAGGACTTCCCGTCCCACCAGGAGGCCGATGTGGAGAGGGCCCGGCGCAAGGTCATCAAGTGGGCGGAGCAGCGGCCCCTGGAGGCGGTGACCGCCCTGCTGAAGCACTACAATGATGAGGACGAGCTGGTCCGCCGGCCGGTGCGCCGGACGCTGATTGAGCTCGGCAAGGACCGCGCCTACATGGACGCCGTCCTCACCAATATGGTGCACCCCAGCCGCACGGTGAGGAAGGCGGTGCAGGGCTTCCTGGGAGAGGCCGTCGGCGCGCACGCCATCACCTACGCCTCCATCTACGAGCAGACCATGCTACTGGTGGCCATGGCCCGGCGCAAGGAGATCCCGGTGGAGGACGTGGTCTCGCTGGCCGACCTCACCAAGGCCACGTTCATGGACGGAGAGGTCATGAGGGCCATCCGGGACATCGGCCTGTGCCTGGACACCATCAAGCACCGCTACCGCAGCTCGGAGCAGCTGAAGGACTACCTGGCGGAGCTGCTGAAGATGGCGCCCGAGCTGTCCCGCCTGGGCGTGTACGGCGGTCTCATCGAGGAGCCCCTGCGCAAGGCCATGAAGGCCAGCCGCGAGAGGACCTACGACGACACCGGGCATATCATCGAGGAGCGCAACAAGGAGTCCCAGCTGCGGGCCGACCTCACCACGCTGAGCATCGAGGTGAAGAACAGGACCAGGGACCGCCCCCGGGTGGCGGGCTCCGACCTGTACGCCGAGGACCGGGTGGAGATGGACAAGCTCTACCGCCTCATCGACACCGTCAAATCGCTGGTGCTGGACAACAAGCGCTCGGAGGCCAAGGTCCTCCTGCAGGCCCACGTGGAAGATTTCCTGCGAGCGTACCGGGGACCGCTGGAAGCGCGGGTCCGGGACCAGGACCGGGCGGCACTGTTCGTGCTGTACGCGCAGGTGCTGTCCTTCGTCAAGCTGGCCTCCTTCCTCGTGCCGGTCACCGCGGAGGACATCTATCAGACGTACCTGCGCCCCCTGGAGGACAGCCCCAGCATCCATGTGGTGATGTGGCCAGAGACGGTGCTCGCCGCCCCGGGGAAAACTGTCAGACATTAGTCCGACATATCTCGGGCGATCCCGCTCGCTTTTGCTGGATGGGCCGGCAAAATTTTGTTTCCCGGGAATAAATAATAAAAATTCCATACCCATTCAGCAAGATTTATATTGCAGTTAGGCGGTCTCGTCAGACGAGGGATGCACTAATGCCAAATTCATTGGTAAAGAACGCACTTGGTAGTGAATACAAGGAGAAGTATGCGGCACAGCCGCTGCCAGCTCCCGCCCCTGCCCCCCCGCAGGAGATGTCCGACGCTGACAAGGAGATCATGAGGATTGCCGCCCAGCTTGATGTCTGCATCAAGATCATCGGATGCGGTGGCGGCGGGTCCAACACCATCAACCGCTGCGTGGACGCCGGCATCAGCGGCGCTCAGCTGTGCGCCATCAACACCGATGCCAAGCACCTTCTCACCATCCGGGCCCCCCGGAAGATCCTGATCGGTAAGAGCACCACCCGCGGCATGGGCGCGGGGGCATTGCCGGAGAACGGGGAAGCGGCCGCCAGGGAGAACGACAACGACATCCGCCAGTTCCTCACCGGCTCCAACATCGTGTTCGTCACCGCCGGCATGGGCGGCGGCACCGGAACCGGTTCCGCGCACTATGTAGCATCCATCGCCAAGGAGCAGATCAGGGCCCTCACCATCGGTGTGGTCACCTTCCCCTTCAAGGCCGAAGGGACCGTCCGGGCGGAGAACGCCATGATCGGTCTCAACAAGCTCCGCTCCGTCTGCGACACCACCATCGTGGTGCCGAACGACAAGCTCCTCGAGCTGGTCCCCAAGCTCCCGGTCGACGCGGCCTTCAAGGTCGCCGATGAGGTGCTCATGCAGACCATCAAGGGGCTCACCGAGATCATCACCAAGCCCGGCCTGGTCAACCTCGACTACGCGGATATCCAGACCGTCATGAAGGAGGGCGGTGTCGCGTTCGTGGGGATCGGGGAAGGCAACACCGAGGAGGAGGACAGGGTCAAGGCCGCGGTCCACGAGGCGCTCACCTCACCGCTGCTGGGCGAGATCAACCTCAAGGACGCCAAGGGCGCGCTCATCCGCGTGGTGGGCGGTCCGGACATGTCCGTGGGCGAGGCCCAGAGGGCCGCGGAGATCGTCACCAACAGTGTCAACGAGCGCGCCCGCATCATCTGGGGGTGCTCGGTGGACCCCGAGCTGGAAGGTACCATCAAGATCCTGCTCATCGTCACCGGTGCATCGTCCAAGTACATGTACGGCAAGGGCGGGGCGCCCACCAGCAAGCTGGGGGCCCTGGAGGACGAGGTCGCCAAGCCCAAGCTCGGTGCCCAGCCTCAGCAGTACCGGCAGCAGCCCCAGCAGCAGCGGCCGGCCCCTACCGACGATGACGGCATCGACTTCGTGCGATGAACGAGGGGGCCATCGAGGACCGCCGGAGATAAACCCCTTCCCTCGCCTATTTATTAGGAAGGTCAGAAATCGAAGGCGCTGTCACCGAACGTGATGGCCGGGCACGGTTCAAGGCAACGTCGACAGTGAACGCATGAATTGACGTCCACATGGACACGGCCCAGCTCCAGCCTTAGTGCACCCTCGCTGCATCTGCCGGTGCAGACGCCGCAACCGACGCACTCCTCGGCCTTGACCACCGTTCGACGCACCCTTTCCACCTTTTCCCTCAGGCCCGCCTCGTCCGCACCCTTGGCGATCAGGGCCCCGGTGTCGAAGACCGTCACGTTGTCCACCATGGCCCAGCCCTCATCGAGGTTCACGGTCACCTCGCCCAGCATGCTCAGCACGTTGGCCACCCGGTCCAGGTGCAGGGAGCGGTCGAACGCCCCCTCGATGGAGAAGCCCATGGTGCAGGGCGAGACCCCCGGCTGAAGGTGCAGCCGCAGGTTGCCGCTCGCCCCCTCCTCCGTAGGTCTCTCCGCCCTCACGGATATGCCCGTCCTCTCCAGTTCCTGCGTTATGGACGGCGGCACCTTCCTCCACCGCCACATGCCCAGCTCCACCCACGCTGGCGGCAGCCCCCGGCGGGCGGCGTAGGTCTGCAGCTTCTCGGTCCACGCGCGGTAGCTGTCGCAGCCCGCCTCCACCACCTTCAGCTCGGCCAGGTCGGAGGCGGGGCACATGAAGCATCCGATGCGGTCCAGCCCCCGGTCGTACCACGGGTTGTACGGTTCCCCATCTCCCACGATGAGAAGCCATACATGCATCGCCGTCCAGTGCTGGATGGGCGACGCGCCGATCTGTCCGGGGGTCCAGGGGTTCTGCCACACCCGGGGCTTGCTGGCCCGGGACTCGGACTCGTAGCGCCTCTGGCCGATGAAGGACAGCACGCCGCCGGGGAAGTTGGTGGCGATGGCGTGCACGGTGGGCCCCAGCTTGTTGGTCTTGCAGCACCAGCGGTAGTCCTTCCCTGGCGGACCGAAAACGCGCAGACCTTCCTCGAAGGCTTCTCGAGGAGCTTCCTCCAGGATGAGCTGGAGATCGTGTCGGCGGGCCACGTCGTGAACGTGCTGCACCGTCTCCTCGAACTCCAGTCCGGTGTCCAGGTACAGTATGGGTAACTTTACTCCGGTGCGCAGTCCCAGTAGGAGCGTGGCCAGCGAGTCCTTGCCTCCAGAGAACGAGACCACCGCCGGCAGCCCTCGGTTCTCGCTCATGATGCGTTGCATGAACTTCACCGCCTCCGCTATCTTGCGCTCCATCTCCGGGCGGTTCGCCTCCAGCACCTCCGTCCAGCCGGCCGCGGCCTTCGGCGGTAGGGCGTCCTGTGGCGCCTCCGTCCACCGCACCTTCATCGCCATGCCCTTGGCCCCCGGGAGCATGTCCCTCGAGCCCATGCGGGCCGTGCCCGTGGCCAGCGCGCGACCCTGGCGGTCCACCACGATGACCTCGTTCCCTGGAACGATGTTCTCGCTGCACGATACCACCCCCGGCGCCAGAAGGTTCGATCCGCCCAGGATCGGCTTCAGGGCCCCATCGTCCGCCAACACGGTCCCGCGGGACATCACACCCTGCATGGCCCGGGCCGCGGGCATGCGGACCAGGAACGTCCATCCCTTGCCCAGGTCGTAGCGCAGGGTGCCCGCCACGCTGCCGTCCACGATGACCTCGTCCATGCGGTCGAGGGCCGGGGCCTTGTTCATCAGGGCGAAGTGGCCGTCCGGCAGCACGGCGGCGCCGCAGCCCGGCCCGAACTGCTGGTCAATGACCTCCCGGACCAGCTCCCGGTCGCGGGGAGAGGCGGGGCGGGCATCGCCCGGCGGGGTGATGTCCATCTGCCGTGTGCCGCTTCCGCAGCGGCCGCACTCCTTGCTCTCCAGGACCGGGACGTTGCACTCATCGCACCATCTCAGCGGTATCTTTCCCAAACGTACCAGGGCCACGACCGGCGTTATTCATAGCACCATTATACACCTTTCGAAAGACCGAAGGCTATCTGGACGGCGATGCAGGGGTCGAAGTTAGTTTATATTGGAAATTTATTAGAGGCGAGATTTGAGGCCGTGTTTTCATGAAGGCGACCAAGCGCTCGATGGGCGTGACCTACGCCATCCGTGACATTCTCCTCCCCGCGAGGGAACTGGAGAAGAACGGGGCGGAGATCATCAAGCTCCATATCGGAGATCCCAACAAGTACGATTTCGAGACCCCCCGGCATGTGCGCGAGGCGCTGTGCCGGGCCGTGGAGGTCAACGACAACGGTTACGCTGAGTCTGAGGGCGACTTCGAACTGCGCCGGGCCATCCTGGAGAAGGAGAAGCAGAAGAACGGGGTGGAGGTCGATCTCGATGACTGCATCATCACCACCGGGGTCACGGAGGGCATACAGACCATCACCGCCGCCACGGTGGACCCCGGCGACGAGGTCTTGGTCCCCGGGCCCGGATACCCTACGTACACGGAGTTCACCCGCTTCTTCGGCGGGGTGTCCGTGCCCTATCACGCCGACGAGTCCAACGGCTGGCAGCCGGACATCGACGACCTGAGGAAGAAGATCACTCCCAAGACCAAGTGCATGGTCATCATCAACCCCAACAACCCCACCGGGTCGCTGTACTCGGACAAGGTGCTGAAGGAGATGACCGACCTGGCCGGGGAGCACGGGATGTTCGTCATCTCCGACGAGATCTACGACCTCATGACCTTCGACGGCGTGCACCACTCTCCTGCCACCCTCAACAAGGACGTCCCCATGGTCCTGTTCAACGGCTTCTCCAAGGTGGACCTGCTGCCAGGGTGGAGGCTGGGCTACACCGTGTTCCGGGACCCCCGGGGGGAGCTGGACGAGATCAAGGAGGGGATGATGCGGCAGCTCCGCCTGCGCATCAGCGCCAACAACCCCTGCCAGATGGCCGTGATCGAAGCGCTCAAAGGGCCCAAGGACCACCTGGACATGATGAACAACAAGCTTCGGGAGAGGCGGGACTACATCGTCAAGCGGATCAACGAGATCCCGGGCCTTTCCACCACCAAGCCCCAGGCGGCCTTCTACATCTTCCCCAAGATCGAGTCCGACCACTGGAAGAACGATCAGGAGTTCGTGCTGGACATCCTCAAGAACTGCCACGTTCTCCTGGTCCCGGGCCACGGGTTCGACGAGACCTATGGGAAGATGCACTTCCGGGCGGTGTTCCTGCCGCCGGTGGAGACCCTGGGAAAGGCGTTCGACTCCATCGAGAGCTACATGCGCAAGGTGGCGTGAGGGCGCTAGGTCCCTGGCAAGGAAACCTCTTCCCTCATTATTCTCAGATGGCCGTTCTGCAGCCACCGGTCCAGCGTCATGAGGGAGGGGTGCATGCCCCGGATGGCCTCGATGTCCGCGCGGTAGCCCGACTGGTTCAGCCACCTCATCATCGCCAGCCGCTCGGGGTACTCCTCCAGCTCATCCAGCGGTTGCGCTATGTACTCCACCCGATGGCCCACATAGGATGATATCTTCTCCGCCACCTCCGGCATGGTCAGCGAGTCCCCGGCGATCTCCAGGGAGCGCCCCATCCAATCCTGGGGGTTGTCCAGCATGATCGCCGCGATGAACCCAATGTCCTCCACGGAGATCATCTGCAGCGGCTTGTCGGGGTCCAGGGCCATCAGGATCCTCCCCGCCGGGATGCTCTTCCGGAACCCCGGCCCGTTCAGGTTCTCCATGAAGTAGGCCGGCCGCAGCACCGACAGGGGAAGACCGAGCTTGCGCATGTACCGCTCGTTGGCCCACTTGCTCTCGAAGTGCGGTATGCCCGTCCCGCGGTCCGCACCGCCCACCGAGCTGTACAGGAAGTGCTCCACCCCGGCGTCCTTGGCCGCGTCCGCCAGGTTCCGGCCCTGCCTCCTCTCCCCGGCCGGCCCCTCCTCCGCCCAGGTGAGGACGGCGAACGCTCCGTAAGAGCCCTCGATGTCCCTCCTCACCTGGGCCGGGTCGTCGAGGTCCCCCTCCACCAGCTCGGCGCCCAGGTCCACCAACCGCAGGGCCTCGGGCTTGTCCAGCTCGCGGGTGAGGCCGCGCACGCGGTAGCCCGCCTCCAGCAGATGCCTCACCGCGGCGCTTCCCTGCTTGCCGGTCGCCCCGGTGACGAAGATGGTCCTGTCCCTCACATGATCACCAGGTCTTCCTGGCAGCCCGAGGTAGATAAAAATATGGAAGGGTGGCTTCACGCCAGGTTCTTGAGGAGCTTCACCACCGCCTCGACCGCGTCGCGGCCCTTCTCGATGCGGTCCTCAGCCTGCAGGCGGGTCATGCCCGGCCCGGTGATGCCCAGGGACACCGGCTTGTCGTACTGGAGGCTGAGGTCGATGATCTTCCGGGCGGCATGCTGGATCACGATGTCGTCGTGCTCGGTCTCGCCCTCGATCACGCAGCCTAGAGTTGCCACGCCGTCGATGGCGGGGTCCTCGCACAGCTTCTTGATGGCCAGGGGCATGTCGTACACCCCGGGGACCGCGATGATCTTGGCCACGTTCACTTCCAGGAAGGCGGCGTGCGCCTTCGCCCGCTCCAGCATCATCGAGGTGATGTCGAAGTTGAACTCAGATACCACTATTCCAATGTTGTACTTCCTCATGTTCTCACTCCCTTATCGGGCCTGCGTCCTCGTAGCCCTGGCGTAGCCCCTTCCCCGCGTTCCGGGACAGGACGTCCGGGCGGAACAGTAGGTTGTAGGCGTTGCGGGCATGCTCCCGCGCCCGCTGCTTGGCCAGCCACTCGAGGGTCTTGGCGTCGGGGGCCTCGTCCTCGTGGACGAAGACCTCCATGATGTGGTGATTGGTCATCAGCTGCGCGGCGATGATGCCGGTCGAGGCCTCGTGCGCGCAGTTCTTGTCCTTGTCCTGTGGCCCGGGCATGCCCAGGGCGATCACGATGTCGCAGTGCTGCTCCTCGATGAGCTTCTTGCTCGCCACCGGCAGGTCCTTGATCCCCGGCACGGTGTAGCGCACGATGCGGAAGCCCGTCCCCAGCGTCTTCAGCTCCTCCGCCGCCGCCCCGCCCATGTCCGCCCGGGCAAAGGTGGTGTCGGCGATGCCGATGATCTTCATCGGTCCTCCCGGTGGTTGCCCTTCTCCTTGTGCCACTCGATGATCCGGCGGATGATCTTGCGGGTGCCGTCCAGGTCGTCCTCGTAGTGGCCCAGCCGGACCACCTTGATGTTGAACCCGCGCGCGTCCAGCTGCGAGCGCAGCTCCTTCTCGTCGAACATCTGGTCGTAGCCCAGGGCGATGATGTCGGGCCGTATCTCGGACAGCACCCGGAACATGTCGCCCTCCTTGCCCAGCACCGCCCGGTCCACCGGCTTCAGCGCCTGGACGAGCTCCAGCCGCATGTTCTCCGGGGTGATGGGCTCGTGCTTCCTCCTCCTCACCGTGCTGTCGGTCGCCACCACCACCACCAGCTCGTCGCCCAGCTTCCTCGCTTCGCTGAGGTAGTGGATGTGCCCGGTATGTAGTATGTCGAAGACCCCGCTGGCCATTACCCTTGTCATGGGGACCACTTGCTGCTCTGCCACGCCTCGATGATCTCCGCGCCCTCGAGGTACGGCAGTCCGTATCGGCGGGCGTAATCTTGAGCCTTGTCCTTGGTGAGAGCTTTTCCGTCATCGCCCATCATCTCGCAGATGGTGGCCGAGGGGAACATCCCGCCCATGCGCAGGAGCGCCGAGGACAGCTCGGTGTGCCCCCTGCGGTCGTCGAGCATCCCCGGCTGGGAGTTGAGCAGGAACACGTGCCCTGGGGCACGGAAGTCATGGCCGAAGCGCTCCCGGGCCTGGTCCGCGTCCAGCGGTGCCAGCTCCTTGCCCATCTGGGCGAACTGGGAGATGGTCAGCGCCCGGTCCCGGTCCGGGATGCCGGTGAAGGTGCGGCGGTGGTTGATGGTGAGGGAGAACGCGGACTTGGTGTCGTACGGCAGGTCGTTGGGCGCCAGCCCCCGCAGCACGGGGTGCTTGGCGTACGACTCGGCGAACAGCTCAGCCAGGAAGGGTAGGTCCAGCTTCTGCCACACCTCGGCGGGAACGGTCGTGCAGATGAGCCCTCCGGCCTCCTTCCTCAGGGTCCGCACGCTCTCGAAGGTCACGTGCTCGGACGCGACCATCATGTCGGTCTCCGCCTCCCTGCTGTCCGAGTCGAATATGAGAACGAACTTCCCGGAGCGCAGCGCATCGAAGGCTAACTGCAAATTGTCCATCAGATCACCGCTCGACGCGATGTGAGGAACTCTATATTATCTCTCCGGTAGCTACCAGTAAAATTGTTGGCAAAGGGTCACCGGTCCCGTTCCACGACTGCTCTGGCATCGAATGGCCGTCAATCAAATAATATATGGCCGGTGGCTATCGAGGTGCATGTCCGTCCTACTGGATGACGCCTCCGGCCTGGCACACATCGATGCCGCCAACATGATAGGCCAAATGGCAGCCCTGCCCGACCAGCTCTCCGCCTCCCTTGCCAGCGAGGTCGATCTCCGGGGAGGGGCACGGAAGCTGTGCCTGTGCGGACTGGGCGGCTCGGCCATGGGGGCGGACGTGCTGTGCGATCACCTGGAGCGCAGCGCGGACATCTGCGCCGCGGTCATCAGGGACGTGCGCCTGCCGGGCTGGGTGGACGAGGGCACACTGACGGTCCTGCTCTCCTACTCCGGCAATACGCGGGAGACGCTGGCCATGTACGACGAGGCCAGGCGAAGGGGGTCCCACATCGCCGTCATCACCTCCGGGGGGAAGCTCATGCAGCGGAGCGAGGCCGATGGACAGACGGTGCTGCGGGTCCCTCCCGGCCTGCAGCCCCGGGCCGCCCTAGGCCACCTCCTGGGGAGCGCCGCGGTCATGGTCGAGCGCGCCGGCATCGCCCCCGTGGCCACCGAGCTGGGGGGCATGGTCCCCTCGCTGAGGGAAGAGGTCGCCCGATGCTCGGTGCGGAGCCCCTCCGCCGCCAACCCGGCCAAGCGGATCGCCCAGAGCATGCACGGCTCCCTGCCGTTCATCTACTCCTCGCGGGACATGCGCACCGCCGGCCGCCGGTGGCAGACGCAGATCAACGAGAACTCCAAGATGCTGTGCCTGTACGGCGAGCTGCCCGAGGCGGACCACAACCAGATCGTGGGATGGGTGGACGGGCCCAAGGGTGACGGTAACAAGCCGGTGTTCCTGCGCTCATCGACGGACCAGGGTATGATGGCCGACATCGTGAACGCCACCATCTCCATCTTCCACGACTTCCGCCTGGACCCCCTGGTGGTGGACCTGGAGGGGAGGAGCAACCTGGAGAGCGTGATGAGGGGCATAGTCCTGGGGGACCACGTGAGCTACTACCTCGCGATGCTGCAGGGCATAGACCCCACCCCGGTGTCGTCCATATCAGAGCTGAAGAAAAGGCTGGGATGAGCCCGAAAAGGCCGAGCTCCAATGTAAAAGATTTCGGTCGATGATCGCTTCGACCTAAGGAAGGGCCTCCCCAAGGGCAGACCCTCGCTCTATTGGGATGGGCCTCTAGGCCACCTGAGATGCCGACGAGGGCTGGGACATGCGGTCCTGGACCGAGGTGACATCGATGGTGGAGGTGTTTAGGTTCATGAAGGCGACGATCTCGTTGATCTCGTTGTTCATGAAGAGCTCGTCACCAGGGGTGCGGTCCCACAGGTCGCTCAGGATGTAGGTGAAGGATAGGGCGGGGCATTCACCCGTCTTGTGGAAAGCGATCACCAGGCTGTGCGATGACTTCCTCAGCTTCCTGGTCGGCCTGACCAGGCCCCTGTCCGCCACGATGAGGCTGGGCTTGTCGGCACTGATGACCCTGAACCCCCTGGCGTTCAATAGGTCGTTCATTCTATCGAATATTACGTTGGCGTCTCCAACGGTCTTTACCATGCGGGTGTAGGACTGGCTCATAAGAGGAAAAAATATTGTCATTATTTATAATTATATTTCTAATAATATCATCTCCCGCTTCTTAGGGACGAGGCCTCGTAGGCATCTTAGCACAAGGCCGTTGCCCGGTCAGAGCTGGCACGAGGCACCTCGGCACGGCCGCGGGTAGCGGTATCTATGGAGATGGTTGATAATCATCACTTTTGTTCATTCCGAGCCTGCAACACTTATTTTTATAACTTGCCATATCTCAAAGCGGTAACTATCATGAAGGAAGATGCATACTGGATTAAGGACCAGGTAAAAGCACACACCAAGTGGTTCGAGGAGTCGCTCCCCATGATCGCCTCCGAGAACATCATCAGTCCACTGGCCAAGGAGATGATGATCTCCGACTTCCACGACCGGTACGCCGAGGGTCTGCCCGGCAAGAGATACTACCAGGGCAACATCTACGTCGACAAGGTCGAGCTGAAGTGCCTGGAGCTGGCCCGGAGGATTTTCAAGGCCAAGTTCGTCGACGTGCGCCCGGTCTCGGGCACCGTGGCCAACATCGCCGTGCTCATGGCGCTGTCCAAGCCGGGCGACAAGATCGCCACCCCAGAGCTGGCCTCGGGCGCCCACATCTCCACCGCCCCCTTCGGCGCGGTGGGCCTGAGGGGCCTCAACCCGGTGCACTACCCCTGGGACTACAAGAACTGGAACCTGGACGTGGACGCCACCCGGAAGTTCCTGGTGCGGGAGAAGCCCAAGGTCGCGCAGTTCGGCCTGTCGGTGTTCTTGTTCCCCACTCCCATCAAGGAGATCCAGGACGCCCTGCAAGAGGCGGGCAGTGCGGTGTGGTACGACGCCGCGCACGTCCTCGGCCTCATCGCCGGCGGCAAGTTCCAGGACCCCCTCCGCGAGGGGGTTCAGATAATCTCCGCGAGCACGCACAAGACCTTCCCCGGCCCCAACCACGGCATCATCATCGCCGACAAGGTCACCGAGGACGTGGAGGCCAAGCTGCAGAAGGCCGCCTTCCCCGGCGTCACCTCCTCCCACCATCTCCATGCCATGGCCGCCCTGGCCGTGACCATGGCGGAGTTCGAGATCTTCGGCAAGCAGTACGCTGGCCAGGTGATCAAGAACGCCAAGGCCCTGGGCAGCGCCCTCCACGAGATGGGCATCGATGTCATGTGCCCCCACCTGGGCTTCACCGAGTCCCACACCCTGGCCGTCAGCGTGGCCAAGCAGGGCGGCGGGGCGCAGTGCGCCGCGGACCTGGAGAAGGCCAACATCATCACCAACAAGAACATGCTCCCCGGTGACACCTCTTCCGTCAAGCCGTCCGGGATCAGGCTGGGCACGCAGGAGCTGACCCGCCTGGGCATGGAGAAGGGGGAGATGGAGGAGGTCGCCCGCCTCATCTACCGCGTGGTGGTCAAGAAGGAGAACCCCGAGACGGTCAAGAAGGACGTCTGGGAGCTCAAGAAGGACTTCACCAAGGTGCAGTTCTGCCTCGACGCCGGCACCGAGGCGTACAAGTACAAGGACCTGGTCTGAAGGTCGGGGGCTCCCTCCCGACCTCTTTTTTATTTAACCTTTCTCGATATCGCGGCCCCGCATGGGCGTTCTGGCAACATAATTAAAGAGGGGTCGACATTATCGGCCCAGAGGGAGCGGTCGCAACGGAGACGTTATAATGGAGAAAAGGAACGCACTCATCATCATCGCCCTGGGCCTGGCCGCGGTGGTCGTGGCCGCGGGGGCCCTGGTCGTGCTGTCCCCCCAGCCGGAGAAGGAGAAGCTGCGCATCGGCGTCCTGCCGGTCATCGACACCCTGCCGCTGTACGTTGCGGAGGAGGAGGGATTGTTCGACAGGGAGGGCATCGACGTGGAGCTGGTGGAGTTCAACAGCGCCCTGGAGCGGGACGCGGCTTTCTCGGCGGGGAGCATCGACGGCTACTTCGGCGACCTGGTCAACACCCTGGTGATCAGGAAGACCATGGACGTGAAGGTCGTCACGGTGGACTACCACACCCAGGCGGAAAGCCGCATGTTCGCCATCCTGGCCGCGCCCAATGCGGGCATCACCGACATATCGCAGCTCGGCGGGGCGGCCATCGCCACCTCGGTGGCCTCCATCTCCGAGTACTTCATGAACGAGATGCTGGCGGCCGCGGGAGTGGACGACGTGGCGGTGGACCAGGTGCCGGCCATACCCATCCGCTACAGCTCCCTGCTCTCCGGACAGGTCAAGGTGGCAGTGCTGCCCGAGCCCTTCGTGACCCGGGCCGTCAACGAGGGCGCCGTCCTGCTCACCGACGACCGGTCCATCAACACCACCGCCACGGTCATCGCCCTGCGCGGGGAGAAGGTCACTTCCGACCCGGAGGCCGCGCAGAGCTTCCTGCGGGCCTACAACGCCAGCGTGGCGCTGGTCAATCAGGACGTCTGGAAGTACAACGACACGCTGGAGAAGAGCATCCACTTCCCGGAGGAGCTGGAGGGCAGCTTCAACTTCCCGCCCCTGTCCAGCGTGGACCTACCCTCGCGCGACGACGTGCAGAGGGTGCAGGACTGGATGGTCTCCATCGGCATGCTCGGCGAGCCGTTCTCGTACGAGAGCGTCATGGCCACGGAGCTGCATGGGTGAGCAGATGTTGATGGCCGAGGGGCTCACCAAGGTGTTCGCGCCGGACGTCCGGGTCATCGAGGACCTGTCGTTCACTGTGGACAGAGGACGCTCCCTGACCATCATCGGCCCCTCGGGCTGCGGCAAGAGCACGCTGCTGTACATGCTGGCCGGCCTGGTCCAGCCCACCGCAGGGAAGGCAACGATCGATGGCCAGGAGGTGAAGGGCCCCCGCAGGGAGGTGGGCATGATCCTCCAGGACTTCGGCCTCCTGCCGTGGAAGACGGTGCGGGAGAACATCTCCCTGGGCATGAAGGTCCGGCACGTGCCCCGGGAGGAGCGGGAGCGCCGGGCCCAGAGCATGATCTCCTACCTGGGGCTGGAGGGCCACGAGAACGATTACCCCGGACGCTTGAGCGGAGGGGAAAGGCAGCGCCTCGCGATCGGCCGGGCGCTGGTCATGGAGCCCTCCCTGCTACTGATGGACGAGCCGTTCTCATCGCTGGACACCCTGACCCGGGAGCGGCTGCAGAACACCCTGCTGGAGGTGCGGGAGCAGAGGAAGCTCACCATGCTCACGGTCACGCACAGCATCGAGGAGGCGGTGTTCCTGGGGGACGACATTATGGTCCTGGGCGGCCGCCCCTGCGGGATACGCGCCATCGTACCCAACCCCGGGGCCGGTAGCAGGGACTACCGCAGCGACGAGCGCTTCTTCTCCGTCTGCCGCGAGGTCCGCCGGGCGGTGGAGGCACTATGAACAAGCACCGCCTGCTGGGCTACGCCCTATCGCTCGCGGCCTGCCTCCTGGCCTGGAAGGTCGCGGCGGTGCTGCTCAGCTCGCCCATACTGCCCGGACCGGAGGAGACGATGCGCGCCTTCCTGGCCGCGCTGGGCACCGCGACGTTCTGGTCGCACTTCGGCATCAGCACCTTCCGGGTGCTGGCCAGCATCGCCCTGGCATGGGCCCTGGCGTTCCCGCTGGGCATCATGATCGGCTATGACCGGAAGACCGACCGCTACGTGAGCCCGCTCATCTTCCTCACCTATCCCATACCGAAGATGGTGTTCCTGCCGGTGATGATCCTGCTCTTTGGACTAGGGGACCTTTCCAAGGTCCTGCTCATCACCCTGGTGGTGTTCTTCCAGATCCTGGTCGCCACCAAGGAGGGAGTTAGCGGCCTGGACCGCAAGTACATCGACTCCATGCGCTCCATGGGCGCGACCGAGAGGGACATCATACGGGAGGCGGTCATCCCCGCGGCGCTGCCCTCCTGCTTCACCGCCCTGCGCATAATCACCGGCACCTCCATCTCGGTGCTGTTCTTCGCCGAGTCCTTCGCCGGCTCGTCCGGCCTGGGGTATATGATATACAGCTCATGGACGTGGATGCAGTACACCCAGATCTACGTGTACATCGTGGCCATGAGCATCCTGGGGATCGCCATATACGAAGGGTTCACCTTCCTGGAGAGGAGGACGTGCCGCTGGACCCGGGCGGCGGAGGAGGATGAGGGCGAGCCGTTCTCGTGGAGGAAGGCGGTCACCTACGCGCAGATGATAAAGCTGAGCCACACCGTGTTCGCCCTGCCCTTCGGCCTGGCGGCCCTGGTCATACTGAGCAGGGACCACGCCATCACCGCGGAGATGGTCCTGTGGATCGTGGTCGCCATCGTAGGCGCGCGGTCCGCGGCCATGGGGTTCAACCGCATCGTGGACGCCGGCATCGATGCCCGCAATCCCCGCACCGCGGGGCGTCACATCCCCCAGGGGACGCTGTCCGTGAGGCAGGCCGCGTCCTTCACCGTCCTCTCCGCCGTCGTCTTCGTGGGCGCCGCGGCCATGCTCTCCCCGCTGTGCCTGGTGTTGTCCTTTCCAGTGCTCGCCATCCTGTTCGGCTACTCCTACACCAAGCGTTTCACCGCCGCCAGCCACCTCGTCCTGGGGATATCGATCGGCCTCATGCCGCTGGGAGCGTCCGTAGCAGTGGCGGGGACGATAACCGCGGCCACTGCGGTGCTGAGCCTGGCGCTCACGACGTACATCGCCGGGTTCGACATCCTGTACGCGTGCCAGGACATCGAGTTCGATAGGAAGGAGGGCCTCCGCTCGATACCCTCGCGCCTGGGGATCCCCGCCGCGCTGACGATATCCTCGGCGCTGCACGTGATCAGCTTCGTAAGCCTCGTGGCCCTGTACTGGCTACTCTCATTAGGCATCGCCTACCTGCTGTGCCTGATGCTCATCGGGGTGCTGTTCGCGCTGGAGCACCACCTCGTCCGTCCCACCGACCTGTCGCGGGTGAACGTGGCCTTCTTCAACGTCAACAGCGTGATATCCCTGATGGTCCTGGTCTCCATGGCCCTGGGGGTGCTATTCGTATGATCTCCTACCCAAGAACGATAGGAGGGCGGGCATGACGTCCTCCACCCACGCCCTGATGGACAAGCGGCCGTCCCGCATCGGCGGCATGTTCGATGATATTACCCCCACGTACGATAGGCTCAACCTCCTCATGTCCGGCTCCATCGACCGGCGGTGGCGGAGGCGCACGCTGGACATACTGGACGTGCGCGAGGGTGAGAAGGTTTTGGACATCGCCACCGGCACAGGGGACATGGCCCTGCAGTCCATGGCCGCAGTGCGCAGCGACATGGTCGGTCTAGACCTCTCACGCAACATGCTCCTCGCCGCGCTGGACAAGTGGCGGGGGCGGCGCGACGATCCGCCGTACCCGGTGCTGCAGGGGGACGCCCTGCGCATGCCCTTCCGCAACGGGTCCTTCGACAAGGCCATGGTGGCGTTCGGCGTGCGCAACATGGTCGACATCACCGGCTTCCTGCGGGAGGTGCACCGCGTGCTCCGCCCCGGCGGCCGTTTGGCGGTGGTGGAGCTCTCCATACCACGATATCCGGTGGTGCGCGAGGGCATGCTCTTCTACCTCACCAAGGTGATGCCGCTGGTGGTGCGCCTGCAGAACGGGGACGATGGCTCGTACCGCTACCTGTGCGAATCCATCATCACCTTCCCCTCCCCCGATGTTCTTACGGGCATGATGACGTCCGTCGGTTTCAGGGTGGTGAGCGTGACACCGCTCACGTTGGGCGCGTGCCACATCTACCTGCTGGAGAAGTGATACGGTGACGTACAAGGACCTGCACAAGTTCGTTAAGCGGCTGGACCGCAAGGGCGAGCTGAAGAGGATCACCGCCCCGGTGTCGGCGGAGCTGGAGATAACCGAGATCACCGACCGCATGTCCAAGAGCCCCGGCGGAGGGAAGGCACTGCTGTTCGAGAACGTCGTCGGCAGCCGGTTCCCGGTGCTCACCAACGCCTTCGGCAGCGAAAAAAGGATGGCCATGGCCCTGGAGGACGAGTCCTCGGACGCGGTGGCGGAGCGCATATCGGGCATGCTGAAGATGACCATGCCCTCTACCTTCATGGGCAAGGTCGGAACGCTCCCGGAGCTCATGGGCCTGGCCAAATGCATCCCCCGCGTGCGCGGTGGCCGAGCACCATGCCAGGAGGTGGTCCTCAACGGCGAGGACGTCGATCTGGGCATCATCCCGGTGCTGAAGTGCTGGCCCCAGGACGGGGGAAGGTTCGTCACGCTGCCCGTGGTGTTCACCAAGAGCGTGGAGGGCCGCAGGAACGTGGGCATGTACCGCCTGCAGGTGTACGACCGCAACACCACCGGCATGCACTGGCACGTGCACAAGGACGGTAGCCACAACTTCCATGAGTACCAGCGGGAGGGGAGGAGGATGCCGGTGGCGGTGGCCATCGGCACCGCCCCCGCCGTCACCTACGCCGCCACCGCGCCCATGCCCCAGGGCATGGACGAGATGCTGCTGGCCGGCTTCATTCAAGGCTCGCCGGTCGAACTGGTGAAGTGCCGCACGGTGGACCTGGAGGTGCCGGCGACGGCGGAGTTCGTGCTCGAGGGGTACGTGGACCCCGAAGAACGTAGGACGGAGGGACCGTTCGGCGATCACACCGGCTACTACTCACTGAAGGACGAGTTCCCGGTGTTCCACGTCACCGCCCTGACGCACCGGCGGAAAGCGATCTACAGCGCCACCGTGGTGGGCCGCCCGCCCATGGAGGACTGCTATCTGGCCAAGGCCACGGAGCGTATATTCCTGCCACCGCTGCGCATGATCGTGCCGGAGATCGTCGACCACTGGATGCCCTGGGAGGGCGTCTTCCACAACATCGTGGTGGTCTCCATCCGCAAGGAGTACCCGCTGCACGCTCGCAAGGTCATGAACGCCCTGTGGGGGAGCGGGCAGATGAGCTTCGCCAAGATGATCGCGGTGGTGGACGAGAACGTGCCGCTGAAACCCGAGTCACTGCTCGGTCACCTGCTAGACACTATCGACCCATGGACCGACCTGGTGCTCACCGAGGGCGTGCTGGACGTGCTGGACCACTCCGCACCGAACCCGCTGTTCGGCGGGAAATTAGGCCTTGATGCCACGGCGCGTCTGCCGGGCGAGCGGGAAAGGGGCAACGCCCGCTTCTCGCCATACCGCTCGGAGGGGGAGCTCATGGAGGTGCTCCGGGACCTGGACCGGGGATTTATTTCATGCCGCAAGGCCGCCACCGGCCAGAGGACACCGCTGATGTTGATCAGCGTGGACAAGGGCTGGAAGAGCTCCCAGCATTTCAGGGACCTGCTGGAGGGATGCCCCGCGGTGCTGAGGGAAGGGATAATCATCCTGTACGACCGCCTCGACCTCCGCGACCGCTCCCTGTGCCTGTGGAAGTTCTTCAACAACGTGGACCCCCTGCGTGACATATGGATGGCGGACCGTGAGCTGGTGTTCGATGCCACCAAGAAGGGAACGGTCGATGGACACCCACGGGAGTGGCCGGACGAGATCACCATGTCAGAGGATGTAGTGAGGTCGGTGAGGGAGCGCGCCCGCGACCTGGGGATAGAGGACCTGTACCCCTCCTGATGGGGTGCTACCTAACTCTCCACGTCACCTCTGCTCCCTGCGTGACCTCAGCTCCTCGGTCATGGCGCAGGCCATGCACCGCCCCCGTGGCGAAGGCTCGCCGCACTGGCACAGCGTCAGCACGCTCTGTGGATACTTCTCCTGCAGCAGGGGCTTCATGACATCGTAGCTCGACAGGATGGAGTGCTTTGCCCCTGGGGACCGTGATTCCATGCCATCGATGATGTCCCGGTACTCGTTGCGCAGCGCCGCCTCCCAGTAGGGGCAGGTGGAGTCGGCGAAGTCCATCCCCCGCAGCAGGGCGTATAGGTACACCTCCTTCTCCGGCACCTGCCGCAGCGGCATGATCCGCGGGACCAGGCCGGGCTGCACCTTCTCATGGGGTCCCATGCGGGCCAGCCTCTCCACGTCGCCCCGGGTGAAGTTCATCAGGACCGCCTGGGCGGCATCGTCCAGGTTGTGGCCGGTGGCCAGCACGTCCGCGCCGATGTCGCGGGCCACGAGGTTCATGCACTTCCGGCGGAACACCCCGCAGTAGGCGCACGGCGTCCTCTGCCCCAGGATGGTGGCTGCCATGTCCATAGTGGTGCCCACCACGTCCTGGAAGGAGACCACGTGGTGCTCCACCCCCAGCTCCTTGCTCAGGTGCTGAGCCTTTTGCAGCGCCTCCGGGCGGTAGCCCTCGATGCCCTCGTCCACGGTGATGGCCGATATCTTGACGTCGCGGCGGTCTCTCAGTATCTCATGCATGAGCAGGAGGGCGACACAGCTGTCCTTGCCTCCGGACACGGCGACCGCCAGGTGCTTGTCGCGGTCCAGGTCCACCTGCGCTCTGAGCTCGCGGCGCACCCGGCGCGCCACGTACTCCTGGAAGTGGGCGGAGCACAGGTGGCTGCCGTTGTACCGGATGAAGGTGACCGCATCGCGGTTGCACCGATCGCACTTGCTCACGGCACGCTCACGACGAAGAGGGTCTTAATCCTTGCCTGCCCCCTTGACGATATTTCAGTAGGTATCAAGAATAAGAAAAGGATGGAAAAGGTTTGGAGTTCAGTTCACCTGCTTCCCGCAGCTTCCACAGAACTTTTCGCCCTTGTTGGGTGCACCGCAGTGAGGGCAGACCTTCTGCCCGACCGGAGATGAGATAGGGGCCTGTGCTGATGGCTGTGGTGCAGGAGAACCAGGCTGCTGAGAGTACGCTGGTGGTGCCTGCTGGGGCGTGGGGTTGAGCACCCTCTGGAACTGTCCTGCGGCATCGGAAGGCATGAGAGGCGCCTTGAAAAGCACTAGGTTGATGACGATGGCGAGAACGATAAGGAGCCCGCCGAGGAGGGTCATCCACAGACCGATACCCGCCCCGTAAGTGCCTCCTATCCAGTAGCTGACGGATCCGACACTGCCAAGGTCTCTCAGAGCGACCAGCAGGATGATGGCACCGAAGGCCAGCAGGATAATGTTGGACCAGGTCTTCACCAGGGTGTTGATGGAAGAGATCTGCTTCGCTGTGTCCTGCCCCCCCAAGTTGTTGGATGACATGCCCTGGGTGGCCACGGATTGGATCCTGTCGGAGAAGATGACGCCCAGCACCAGTATGGATAGGAACAGGGTCAGTATACCGTCGCCCCCCGCGCCAGCGGAGGCGCTCGTCCCCATGTGACTCCATGATACCCAGGGCAGGAACGCTCCGATCAACCCTAATAGCGCTCCTAGTGCTGCCAGGAGCTGTACGATGGTCAAGCCGAATATTTTGTTGTTTACGTCCATTGTTTTACCCCCCTTTCTTCTCTGGCTTAGCCGGAGAAGGAGATTAATAAGCTGATTATCATTATAAATAATTAATCAACATTTTATTAGCTTTATAAATTCTAATTTCAAATAATACAAATATTGAAGGAACACGGATCTCGTTCGAAGAACATATCATTCATTACATGCTACTGGGGCCGGGATTGGTGATGGCGTGTACGTCAAACTTCTGTACATCATCACTGGAAGATCACCATGCCCTCATCAGAGGATGCATGGACATCTGCATCCTCGCAAGGATATGGCAACGGTACTGGAACATCAAATAATGCCCACGATCACGTTCACCACCGCAGGGTTGCTGGCGAACCAGTCGGTGGCCCCGCGGAAGATGTACTCGATGGCCATGGCCGCGATGAGGAGACCCACCACCTTGGAGAAGATGTCGATGACCTGGTTCCCCACCACGCGCGTCACGCTGTGGGCGTTGCGCATGAGGAACCATGTTATTATCAGCGAGAAGCTGCCCGCCAGCAGGACGGTTAGGGGATCGAACTGCACCGCCAGGATGATGGCCGTGGTGATAACGCCCGGTCCGGTCAGTATGGGCGTGGCGATGATGACCCACGCCACGTTCTGATCGCCTGAGCGTATGAGGTTCAGCCCGAAGATGATCTCCATGGACATGAGTAGTAAGACCAACCCTCCGGCCACCCTGAACCCGTCGGTGGTTATACCGAACATGTCCAGCAGGGGCTGCCCGATGAGCACGAATATCAGGAACAGCAGTGCGGCCACCAGGACCGCCCGGTTGGCGCAGGATACGAGGGCCTTCTCGTCGTAGCCCTTGGTCATGGCGATGAACACGGGGACGCTGGCGAACGGATCGAATATGAAGAACAGTAGCGTCGCCGCGTAGAACAAGCCATCGAGGTCGAGCAAGGCCATATGATTAAGCATCTAGCCCTGGCTAGTTAATCATTGCGTGATGAGTGTTACAAGAAAAAGGTGACCGCCCCCCGAGGGGGTCGAGATCACCAGGGCGCCTGGCCGGTGCGCCGTAGCCCCTCGTTGTACTTCTGGGTGAGCAGATAGACATCGACCAGCTGCACGATCCAGATCACGAACGTCACGATGCTGAAGGCAATGATCAGCCACAGCGACCCGCTGAGCGCGCTCATGATCACCTCAGGGTCGGAGGTGGCCGTGATGTCGCCGATCTGGCTGAACACGAACCACACCGAGATGGCGCTCAGTGCGAAATACGAGACCATGAAGATGAGGCCCCGCACGAACCTTCCAAGGTACAGGTGCCCCGCCCCCGGAATGAAGAAACCAAGGATTACAGCGATGAGCTCGCTCTTGAGCGGAAGGTTGTATCCGTAGGGGGGAGGAGCGTACGCCTGAGGGTTGGGCTGCCAGGGCTGGGCTGGAGCCGTCGTCTTCTTCCCCATATCATAGCCGCAGTTAGGACAGAACGCTGAATCCTCCGGTAGGCTCGTTCCACAGTTAGGACAGAACATGATGCCAATCTTCTGACAGTGCTGTTGTCAGGATCGAATCCATACCGGACTTAATAAAGGAATCTAAGAAAAATGGTCTGGGAAAGGATTTACCAAGGGGCCCGGCCGGTCTGCTGGAGCGAGGCGTTGTACTGGTTGGCCTTGTTGTAGGCATCGTATATCTGCCAGATCCAGAAGATGATGTAGATGATGAACCCGATACCGAAAGTCAGGATCCCGACCACCCACAGAACCACAGTCAGTATGATGTACATGATGCCCTTGGTGATCAGGCCGAGGTAGATGTGCCCTAGCCCTGCGATAAGGAAGGCCAGCACCGCGGCGATGCCGGCGTTCTTCAGCTGGGGCTGAGGGTAGTACATGGGCTGACCATACTGGGGCTGGGGACCATACTGAGGCTGAGGTCCGTACTGGGGCGCACCGTTGGACTGAGGGGGGGCCTGCGACGCATACTGCGGCCCCGCTTGAGCTGCCTGATCGCCGGGCAACACCGTTCCGCAGTTCTCGCAGAACTTCGATCCGGGAGCTGATTCCTTTCCACAACTTGGACAGTTCATTTTAATTCTCCTCCTTGGGGAAGTGTATTATTGGGTGGATTAATAATGCTATGGAGAATTGAAATAATAACCCAGATATCCAAACGCTCGGGCCTCGATGCACTGATACATCGACACCAACGAGCACCTACCCTACATAGCATATGTTGATCCGCGGCCACTTTCACCCGGCTGGTCCAAACCTTTAACTGACCCCATATCCTTAGTGCAGGTGAGCTTTGATGAATGAGATATGGATCGAGAAGTACCGGCCCAAGGTCCTCAAGGACATCGTTGGCCAGCGTGACATCGTGGAGCGCCTTGAATCCTACGTTAAGGCCCAGAACATCCCCCACCTGATGTTCGCCGGTCCCGCTGGTACTGGGAAGACCACTTCGGCCATCGCACTTGCCAAGGGGCTTTATGGCGATAACTGGAAAGGCAACTTCAACGAGCTGAACGCTTCGGACGAGCGAGGCATAGACGTCGTCCGCGGCAAGATCAAGGACTTCGCCCGCACCGCGCCCATCGGCGGCGCGGAGTTCAAGATAATCTTCCTGGACGAGGCCGATGCGCTCACCGGCGATGCCCAGGCAGCCCTGAGAAGGACGATGGAGAAGTACAGCAAGACAGCCAGATTTATATTGAGCTGTAATTATAGTTCTAAAATAATCGAACCGATCCAGTCCAGGTGCGCGGTGTTCCGCTTCCGCCCTCTCCGCGCGGAGGACGTGAGGAAATACCTACAACACATCGCCACGGTGGAGAACCTCACCATCACCGACGATGCTCTCGAGGCCCTTGTCCATGTGTCCCAGGGGGACATGCGCAAGGCGGTGAACTCGCTGCAGGTGGCGGCATCCCTGGGCGAGAACATCACGGTGGAGCTGGTGTACCACACTACGGGCACGGCGAGACCGGAGGAGGTCAAGGACCTGCTGCAGACCGCCATATCGGGAGACTTCATCGCCGCGCGAAACCGGCTGGACGAGATCATGATCTCATACGGCCTGTCAGGCGAGGACATCATCAAGCAGATACACCGCACGGTGTTCGATCTCGATATCCCCGACTACGACAAGGTCAAGCTCATGGACCGCACCGGGGAGATCGAGTTCCGCATCGTGGAGGGCTCCAACGAGCGAATCCAGCTGGAGTCCCTGCTGGCGTACATGGTCCTGGTGGGGGAGAACCGCGGGGACAGCGCGGACTGACAGCGCCGGCCAATGTTTTTATAGGACCTTCATATTCCTCACGCTAGAGGATATATATGGCACGTTTCAAGGAAGCTGATGCGAGGCTTCTTAACAAGAAGGTCTGCATGAAGTGCGACGCGCGTAACGCCCCCCGGGCCACCCGCTGCCGCAAGTGCGGTTACGAAGGCCTCCGCCAGAAGGCCAAAGAGAGCAGGAAGGCGTAAGCCTCCTGGAAACCTTCACCCACTAGGTCGTCCGTTCTCACGGCCGCCTTAGTCGCGTGAATAATATTTTGCCTGAGATAGTTTATTAAGCAGGTGGCCTTCAGGATTTTGTAAGCGTCCAGGAGGCATTCTTGTGAAGAAGGTCTTGATCGTCGATGATAATCCTGCAATTCAGGACATCGTCTCCGAGCTCGTCTCCGGGGCCGGGTTCACCCCCCTGACCGCCTCCGGCGGGAAGGAGGCCCTGGACAAGGCCGGAGCGGAGAGGCCAGAGCTGATCCTTCTGGACATCAACATGCCGGACATGGACGGCTGGTCCGTCCTGCGCAAGCTCAAGGAGGAGGGGATCACCACCAACACCAAGGTGATGATGCTCACCGCCACCACCGACGTGGGCACGGACATCTTTGGCCTGCAGGACGTGGTCTCCGGCTACATCCGCAAGCCGTTCAACAACAAGGAGCTGTCCGACCGCCTTAAAAGCATGCTGGAGGACAAGCCCGTCCCCATCACCGAGGACCAGCCCATCAAGGAGGACATGGGGATCTTCGACTTCCTCAAGAAGAAGAAGGACGGCCAGAACGAGGGCCGGGAGAAGGTCCGCCGGTCGGCCAAGCAGTGGGACCTGCGCCGCGGCTTGAGCTACGTGGTGAAGGAGCAGAAGGCGGTACGGTCCTTTGAGATATTCACCGACCAGGTCACTCACAACATCCAAGGCCTGTGCGTCACCAGGCAGTACCCCGCGGCGGTGCGGCAGGAGTGGGGGTTGGAGGAGACGCCCATAATCTGGCTGAGCAACCAGCTGGGGAAGGTGTACGTCAACCCGGCCAACATCGGCATCCTGGGAGATACGATTATAAGGTTCATCGAGAAGTCCGATGACAGCGTGATCATGATCGATGGCGTCGAGTTCCTCATCGTCAACAACGGCTTCGACAAGGTGCTCAAGATGATCCACCGCATAACCGAGGTGGTCATGGAGTTCAAGTCCCGCGTCATCATCTCGGTGGACCCGCGCGCCCTGGACGTCCGCGAGATGGCCCTCCTGGAGAGGAACATGGAGGTCCTCGAGGGCGAGCCCCACCAGGTGCTGAAGATCGCGCGCTGACCTTATTTTCCAGGAACCATCCGTTATGCGATGCCCCGTGGTCTGGGCTGGGAAAGACATAATAGCATATTCGCCATCCCTCACCTGCTGCCTGGGGCAAGGGGCGATGGGTCGCACCATTGCTCTGATCATATAGTACTGTCTCCCTTGTGGCGCTTGTCGGGAGCGACCCGAAGTACGATCCATCGGTGAACGCACATGTCTTCCAAGATCACTCGTGTATGGGCCCGTGAGGTGCTTGACTCCAGAGGAAATCCGACCGTCGAGGCGGAGATCGAGGTTGGTAAGGTGACGGTGACGGCCATCGCCCCCTCCGGGGCATCGACTGGTACGCACGAGGCGCTGGAGATCCGCGATGGCGGGAAGAGGTACGGTGGCAAGGGCGTGACCAACGTGGTCCGCGGCGTACGAGAGGCGATCGCCCCCGCCCTGGTGGGCATGGACGTCACGGACCTGAGGGCCATCGACCACCGCATGATCGAGCTGGACGGTACGCCCAACAAGTCCCGGCTGGGGGCCAACGCCACCGTGGCGGTGTCCCTGGCGGCGGCCCGGGCGGGCGCCGAGGTCAAGGGCGTGCCGCTGCACGAGCACCTGGTGCCCGGTTCCCACGTGCTGCCGGTGCCGATGATGAACATCCTCAACGGTGGAAAGCACGCGGGCAGCAACCTCAAGATCCAGGAGTTCATGGTCTCGCCGGCCGGAGCGCCCACCTTCACGGAGGCCCTCCGCACCGGGACCGAGGTCTACCACTCCCTGAAGAAGAAGCTGAAGGACGCATATGGGGTGGGCGCGGTGAACATCGGCGACGAGGGCGGCTTCGCCCCTCCCCTGGACACCACCGAGCAGGCGTTGGACGTCATCGTCCAGGCCATCGAGGCAGCTGGCTACTCCCCAGGCAAGGACGTTTACCTGGCCATGGATGCCGCGGCGTCGGAGTTCTACGAGGACGGCGTGTACGTGGTGGACGGCAAGCGCCTCACGCCCGGCGAGCTGGTGGACTTCTACCGTGGTCTCAAGGACCGGTACCCGCTAATCAGCCTGGAGGACCCGGTCATGGAGGATGACTTCGACACCATGGCCCTGATGACCAAGACCATGGGCTCCAACCTCCAGCTGGTGGGCGATGACCTCTTCGTCACCAACCCCAGCCGGTTGCGCATGGGCATCGAGCGCAAGGCTGGCAACGCCCTGTTGCTCAAGGTCAACCAGATCGGCACCGTGAGCGAGTCCATGGACGCTGCCGCCCTGGCCCGGTCAGCCGGTTACGCGGTCATGGTCAGCCACCGCTCCGGCGAGTCGGAGGACACCTCCATCGCCGACCTCGCTGTGGCCCTGGGCTGCGGTCAGATCAAGACCGGCGCGCCGGCCCGGGGGGAGCGCACCGCCAAGTACAACCGCCTGCTACGCATCGAGGAGCGCCTGGGTCCGTCGGCAAGGTACGCTGGCCGGTCGGCCTTCCGGTCCCTGGCGTGAGCTCGTTCGGGAGAAAACGATACATTATATGGAACGTAGCGCTTCCCGCCTGCTGAGGAACGAGCATCATGGGCGACAATGGAGGGAAGCGCTTCTTCACCGCCTCCGACGAGGACATCCTGAACGGCCGGACCACCGACATATACTTCACCCGGACCATGGAGGTCCTCCAGGCCAAGGGCATGATGGACACCCCGGCCGTGGCGGAGATGACCGTGGCGCGGCTGCCCCGGGACTGGCCATGGGGCGTGCTGTGCGGACTGGAGGAGGCGCTGCGCCTTCTGGAAGGTAAGAACGTGGACGTGTGGGGGTTCGAGGAAGGGACGGTGCTCCCCTCTCGCACCCAGAGCGGCGTCAAGCTACCCATCCTGATCATGGAGGGGCCGTACGCCCAGTACTGCATATACGAGACGCCCATGCTGGGCTTCATCTGCCACTCCACCGGCGTGGCCACCATGGCCGCTCGCTGCCGCAAGGCCGCCGGCGACCGCTCTATGATCGCCTTCGGCATCAGGCGGACGCATCCCGCCATATCGCCCATGCTCGACCGCTCATCGTACATCGGAGGCTGCGACGGCGTATCGTCCCTGCTGGGGGCGGAGACCATCGGGAAGAGCCCCGAGGGCACCATGCCCCACGCCCTCATCATCATGATGGGTGACTCGATAACGGCGTTCCGGGCCTTCGACGAGGTGGTAGAGCCCCAGGTGCCGCGCATCGTCCTGGTGGACACCTACTCTGACGAGAAGACCGAGGCCATCGCCGCCTGCGAGGCCATCGAGCACCTCGCCGGCGTTCGGCTGGACACCCCTGGCTCCCGCCGGGGATCGTTCACCGAGCTGATCCGGGAGGTCCGCTGGGAGCTGGACCTCCGAGGGTACAAGCATGTGAAGATATTCGTCTCCGGCGGCCTGGACGAGAAGACCCTCCCTGACCTGGCCCGGGCCGGCGCGGACGGCTTCGGGGTGGGGACCAGCATTTCCAACGCCCCGACCGTGGACTTCGCCCTGGACATCGTGGAGAAGGAGGGCCGCCCGGTGGCCAAGCGGGGTAAGTTCGGAGGGCGGAAGCACGTTCATCGCTGCCCCGACTGCCTCAGCTTCGAGGTGACCGTCACCTCCGACGAAGTTCCCAAGTGTGCCCGCTGCGGTAAGGACATGGTTCCAGCCACCATCAAGCTCATGGAGAAGGGCCGTCGCCTGGTCCCCCAGCGGACAGCGCATGAGGTGCGGGACAAGGTCCTGGAGCAGCTCCAACGGGTGACGCTGTGATCAAGGAGGGCGATTTCCACACCCAGGTGTGCCGGGTGGAGGAGTACAAGTTCCGTATCTCGTTCAACAACGACAAGATCGAGGACATATACACCGATGAGCCGGAGCCCCTGGGCAAGGGTCAGTATCCCAACGCCGGAAAGCTCCTGGCGGCCGCGGTCGGCAATTGTCTATGCGCCTCCCTGGTGTTCTGCATGGAGAAGTCCCACGCCGAGGTGCCCCATGTCTCGGCCGAGGTGTCCACCACGCTGGAGCGCAACGAGCAGGGGCGGTTCCGCATCTCCCGCATGAGCGTCAAGATTTTCCCCCAGTTCGAGGACGCCGCCCGGTTCGCCCGCTGCCGGCAGATGTTCGAGGAATTCTGCATCGTCACGCAGAGCGTGCGCCAGGGGATACCGGTTGATGTGCAGGTTTACCCCGTAAAGAAATCAACTTAGATAACAATTAATTGCGGTCAGGAAAATCTCAAAAAACGTACCAGGCGCTGTTTTACTGGCCACTTGTTACTATTATTGATAATATCCTTTTTCTTTTTAATCCTAAATTCTAATAATAAACAAAATAGGACAAGCCAGATGTCGGATTTCAATCTAAAAACATGTGCTCATACGGAAATCTTTAAATTAACATCCAAGCTACCTGATTATCAGACCTGTCAGGACCATTGGACCACCGGGGAAATTCGATGGGCGGGGAGAGGTCTGCAACATTTCAAGTAGGTGTAGTTAAACCATTAGCGTATGCTATGAGTCTCTCATAGGATCATCAAGGTACCGGCACGTTCGCAAGAACAGGGATGGGGTGGCCGTTGCTGACTCCGATGGGATCAAGCATTGCTGAGGTCGTGCTCATGTTTGGTCCGAACTCGATGAAGAAGGCCCTATGCGGATGCGGCGAGCTAGTAGATCTGGACACGGAGATAGTCCGGAGGAAGAAGTTGCTCGGCAAGAGGGTTGAATGCGTCAATTGTCGTAACCGCCGGATCGCCTCGGAGAAGGAGTCCCTGGAGAGGCACTTCCTCGGCATGGAGGACGAGGAGGCGGGCTGGGTCGCATTCTAGCCGGGTTGAAGGAACAGAACGAGAACGAACAGATCATCGGACCGGTGTGCGAGTAATTTTATATACGCACCCAGAAATCGCGCACTGGCAGGACAGTAACATGGAAATGCTCATCGTCGCCGGCTTCCTGGGCTCGGGCAAGACCACCCTGGTACTATCGATCATCGAATCAATGATCAAGAGGACGCACCGCAAGGTGGTGGTGATCGTCAACGACTTCGGAACGGTGGGGATCGACGGCACCCTGATGACCAAGCAGGGGCTGGAGGTCATGGAGCTGGCCAGTGGGTGCGTGTGCTGCACCCTTGGTCCGGACCTGCTGCAGACGATGAAGGACATCGACGAGCGGCTGTCCCCCGATCTCATCGTGGTCGAGCCGACAGGCGTGGCGGACCCCTGGTCCATCGTGCAGGTCATCGGCAACTACCCCCGGGCGGAGCCGATAAGGATACGTTGCACGTCCATCGTGGACGCGTCGCGCTTCGACGTCATAATGAAGGCCTTGGAGCGTCCCATGACCGCTCAGGTCAGGATCGCCGACTTCATCCTGCTGAACAAGATGGACATGGTGGCGGAGAGCGAGCTGCTCCGGATGGAGGGCGTGCTGCGGACCATCAATAACCACAGCCCCATCGTGCCCATATCCGCGCTGCAGGGTACGAACGTGGAGAGGTTCGTGGAGATGGTGGTCCGGTGATAACACCGGACTTCACGGCCTACGCCGTCCGCATCGAACTGCACCTGCACGATGCCGTCCCATCACCGGAGCTGCAGGCCCGGCTGGAGTCGTTGCTCGCCGCCATCGCGCGGGAGTGCATGGCGAACGGGGCCACCCTCATCGGGCACATCAAGTGCCTCGCCACCGCCACCGACAAGGGATACCTGGCCGTGAGCGTGGTGGATACGAGCACTGCACCTCGCTCGCGCGGCCACCTGGAGGATGGGGTCCTTGAACTGGAGGTCGTCCTCAACGTCCTGCTGTACGGTCTGAGCCGGGAGAAGGTGGAGAGGATCGTGGAGAAGCTAAGCCGCTCTGAGCTCAGAATGCCGGGGGCGTACGTCCACCTCGTGGAGCTGGACGAGCACGAGCACGGCGAGGGGCATGACCACTCGCATCACGGCCATGAGCACCACTAGGTGCTAGCAGGCAGATAGAAAAGGGGATAGCAGGGGCTTCAGGAGGTGGCCGGGGGGGCCGCTTCTTTCTTCGCCGCCTTCTTGGCCGGCGCCTTCTTCACCGCGGCCTTCTTGGCCTTGGCCGGCGCTTTCTTGGTCGGGGACGCCTTGGCCGCCGGCCCGGTCGCCTCGCCCTCTACGGCCTTCTTCACCGTCCTCTTGACCGCCTTCTTGGCCGGCGCTTTCTTGGTCTTGGCCTCGCCGGCCTTCTTCTTGGAGGGGCACTCGATGTCCACGCAGGACTTCCACGACTGGCCGCGCATCCAGATCTGGAGCATGGGGGCGCCGCAGGCCTCGCACTTCTCTCCCGTGGCGGCGAACTGGCCGTACTGCGGGAGGGGATAGGTCTGCTTGCAGTCGGGGTATCCGGAGCAGCCCAGGAAGCGCTTCCCGGCCCGGGAGAATATCACCCGAAGGTCCTTGCCGCACTGGGGGCAGGAGCCCACGGTGTTCCGCTCCCGGTTGCTCTCGCACGCCGGGTCGATGCAGTGCACCTGCGGGGTCTGTCCCTTCCTCACCACCCTGATGCGGGGGGCCTTGCACTCTGCGCACACCTCCTCGGTGGACTGCACCAGCGCGGCCGGCGGGTAGGGGTAGATGCGCTTGCACTCCGGATAGTTGGAGCAGCCCACGAAGGGCTTGCCGAACTTGCCGCGGATGACCTTGAGGTCGGAGCCGCAGTCGGGGCACTTCCCGATGTAGTGCTGCTCCTCGATGGCCTTCCGGATCTCGCCGCCGATCTGCTCCCGGTGCCTCTCCAGCGCCTCCAGGATGTCCGACAGCATGTCCTGGGACTCCTCCACCACCTCGGCCAGGTTGCTCTCGCCGTTGGCGATCTTGTCCATGTCCTTCTCGAGGTGGGCGGTCATCTTGGGGTCGGTGACGATCTGCGCGTGCTTGATCAGGGCCTCGGCCACCGCCACCCCGCTGGCCGTGGGTATGAGGTCGTTCCCCTCCACGTACTTGCGGTCGTACAGCTTCTGGATGATGTCGTGCCGGGTGGACTTGGTGCCCAGCGCCAGGCGCTCCATCTCCTGAATGAGGCTGCCCTGCGAGTACCTCCCGGGGGGCTGGGTCATCTTCTTCTCCGAGGACGTCCCCAGCACGGCGACCTCCTCGCCCACCGCCAGCTCCGGCAGGTCGATCTCGTTGACCTTGAAGTACGGGTAGTACTTCTTCCACCCGGGGGACAGGAGCTTGTACCCCTTGGAGTCGAACACCTCCCCGTTCACGTCCACCGATGCGCTGGACAGCTGGGCCTTGGCCGGCGGGGCCACGGTGGCCATGAACCGGCGGGCCACCAGCTCGTAGATGGCCCACTTCTCGCCCTTCAGCTGCTTGCTGGTGGCCCCCTCGGTGGGGTAGATGGGCGGGTGGTCGGTGGTCTGCACCTTCCCCCGCGACGGCCGTATATGCTCCTGGGTCAGCAGCTCCTCGGCCTCCTTCTTGAGGTCCTCGGACTCCTTGAGCTTCTCCAGGATCCTCCTCAGGCCCAGGGAGGGCGGGTACACCGTGTTGTCCGTCCTGGGGTAGGAGATGAGGCCGCTGGTGTAGAGGTCCTCGGCGATCTTCATGGCCCGGGCGGCGGTGAAGCCCAGCTTGTTGGCCTCCATGAGCAGCATGGTGGTGTTGAACGGCGGGAGGGGATACTCGTCCTTCTCGATCCTCTCGTACTTGGCGACCTTGCCCTTACTCGACCCCTGGGCGTTGGCCAGGGCCTGGGAGGCGCGGGCCTCGTCGCGGAAGGGGTTGTTCACGTGGTTGCCGTTGAACTCCGCCCCCTTCTCTAAGCGGGCGGTCACGTTCCAGTACGGCTGGGGGACGAACTCCTCGATGGCCTTGTGCCGCGCCACCACCAGCGCCAGGGTGGGGCTCTGAACCCGACCCACCGATAGGAAGTTACCGCCCCCCTGGTTAGACGCCAGCGATATGAACCGGGTGAGCACCGCGCCCCACGCCAGGTCGATCTTCTGCCGGCACTCCGCCGAGTCGGCCAACTTCTCGTCCGGCTCGGTGAGCTTGCTGAACGCCTCATCGATCTCCTGCCTGGTGAAGGCGCTGAACCGGGCCCGGCCCACCTTCTTGTCGCCCAGCTCCAGCAGGCGGGCGGTCTCCAGGCCGATCAGCTCCCCCTCGCGGTCAAAGTCGGTGGCGATGACGACCTCGCTGACCTCCATGGACAGGTCGCGCAGGGTGGACACGATGTTGTGGGCGGTGATCCGCTTCTCCGGCTCCGCCTTGATCAGGTCGGACAGCTGGACGTTGCGCCAGTCGTTCATCCCTTCCGAGTAGTCCAGCTCGATGATGTGACCGCGGAGCCCGACCACGCTGACAGGCCCCACATCATCCTCGAACCTGAAGACCGGAACCTTGTTGATGCTGGTCCTCTTGGAGCTGCCCCGGGAGAGGATAGTGGCTATCCTGGCGGCGGCATCGCTCTTCTCGGAAATGATGAGCCTGCTCATGGCCCTGGACCAAAGAACACAGAGTATAAAAAGGATGGCCCTAGGGTGCTTTCAGAGATACCTAACGCCCGGTTCTCAGTGGTAGTGAGGATGGTTGACCTCGTGGTCGCGGTCAAGGTCCATGGAGCCGGAGGTCATGGTGAGCTTCCCAAAGTTGACGCCCTTGACGGCGATGACCTCGTCCGCCAGGTGCTTCACCTCCCGCACCTTGCCCCAGACCAGCAGGACCTCGAGGCACTGGTCCTGGTTCAGGTGCAGATGCACGGTGGAGGCGATGTTGACATGATGGCCGTGCTGGATGTCCATCAGCCGTTCCTGCACCGCCCCCTTCCGGTGGTCGTAGACCAGCGTTATGGTCCCCACCACCTCGGCCTCCTCATCCTCCCAGCGCTCGTCGATCAGCGCGAAGCGGATGATGTCCCTTATCGCCTCCGACCGGTTGGTGTACCCCTTGCCAGTGACCAGCTCGTCGAACTCCCTGAGCAGCTCCGGCTCCAGGGAGATGCCGATGCGGGTTACTTTGTCCATAGCAGGGTTGATAAGGGCTCCGACGATAAAAAAACCACCATAGGATGCTGTTTTATTTCCTAGCCCGCCCTAGGGTACCACGACCGAGGCATGAGCACGACCGACATGTTGATGGGGGCGCTGGACGGGGCGGTGGAGGGGACCATGGTCAAGGGAGACGTGGGCATATTGTTCTCGGGGGGATTGGACAGCGGGGTGCTGGCCGCCCTGGCGCGGCGCCACGGCGTCCCCCGGCTGTACACCGTCGGCATCGAGGGTTCGTACGACCTGCGGACCGGGCGGGAGGCCGCGGAGGAGCTGGGCCTTCCCTGGACCGGTTACGTGCTCACGGCCGAGGAGGTGGTCTCCGCGGCCCGGGAGCTGCTCCGCATCTGCCCCCTGAGGGACCCCGTGGTGCTCTCCTTCCAGCTGCCGCTGTCCATAGTCGCCTCGCGCTGCCCTCAGGACGTGCTCATGTCCGGGCAGGGCGCGGACGAGCTGTTCGGCGGCTACAGCCGCTACCTGGGCATGACGCCGGAGGAACTGGAGATGAGCACGCACGATGACCTGGCCAAGCTGCTGGAGGAGGTCCGGCCGCTGGACCTTCGCATCGTGGCGCACTTCTCCAAGACCATCGACCATCCCTACCTGGAGCCGGCGGTGCGCCGGGTGGCGGGCATGATCCCGGCCACGGAGAAGGTGCAGGGTGGAAGGAGGAAGGTCCCCCTGCGGGAGGTCGCAGCCCAGCTGGGCAGCGCGTCCCTGGCCGCGCGGGAGAAGAAGGCGGCCCAGTACGGATCGGGCTTCATGAAGGTGCTGAAGGCGCGGTCCCGCCTGGAGGGGATGTCCGTCTCCGAGCTGGTGACCGCGCTGGCGTCGGGGACGGTGTGAGGGAGACCACATGACGGACGACATGAGCTGGCTGTACGGCAGGGAGGCGATGGGCATAAAGCTGGGGCTGGGCAACATCACCCGGCTGCTGTCCCACTTGGGCGACCCCCACCAGCGCTTCCGCGCGGTGCACGTGGCGGGGACCAACGGCAAGGGCTCGGTCAGCGCCATGATCGCCTCCGTGCTGCAGGAGGCCGGCCACCGCACCGGGTTGTACACCTCACCCCACCTGGTCGACTTCCGGGAGCGGATGCGGGTGGACGGCGAGATGATCTCGGAGAATGAGCTGCTGCGGCTCGTGGGGGAGGTGCGGGAGTTCGCCGAGCGTCCGGGGCCGCCGGAGGAGCGCCTGACCTTCTTCGAGCTCACCACCGCCATGGCGTTCGTGTACTTCGCCGACCAAGGGGTGGAGGAGGCGGTGGTCGAGGTGGGCATGGGCGGCCGGCTGGACGCCACCAACGTTCTCGACCCGCAGTGCTGCGTCATCACCCGCATCGGGCTGGAGCACACCCGGTACCTGGGCGATACCATCGGCGCCATCGCCGGAGAGAAGGCGGGGATCATCAAGCCCAAGGTACCGGTGGTGACCATGGACCAGGACGAGGAGGCGCTGTCCACCATACGTAGGAGGGCGGCCGCGTGCGGCGCCCCCCTGAAGGTGGTGGGGCGGGACGGGGGCTTCGAGGAGGCCTCCTCCACGCTGGACGGCACGGACGTGTACCTCGAGGAGCTGGACGCCACCCTCCACATTCCCCTGCTGGGCAGGTACCAGGGGGCCAACTGCGCCCTGGCGGTGGGCGCCCTCACCGAGCTGATGGGGCGGGGGACGTACATCCCCGACGAGGCCTTCTCCCACGGGATGACTAAGGTGCGCTGGCCGGGCAGGATGGAGATGATGTCCCGCCGTCCCGTGGTCATGTTCGATGTCACCCACACCGCCGACGGGGCCAGGGCGGTGGCCGACGAGGTGCGACGGCTCCTGGGCGGCGACCTGGTCCTGGTCCTGGGGGTCCTGGACGACAAGGACCTGGACGGCATCGCCTCCCACTTCGGACCGCTTTCCCGGACGGCGATCGCCACCGCGTCCCGCTCCCCCCGGGCGTTCCCTCCCGCGGAAGTGGCGGAGGCGCTGCGCAAGCATGCCCGCCAAGTGGAGGTGATCCCCGACATCGCCACCGCGCTGGACCGGGCCATGGAGCTGGCCGGGCCGGAGGGGAAGGTGCTTCTGACCGGGTCCCTGTTCAACATGGCGGAGGCGTACGGGTGGTGGCATGACCGGTAAGCCCGTCACTGAGATCCTGGACCGGCTGGCCGCGCGCTCCCCGGAGCGGGCGTCCCCCGGTTCCGCCATCGGGCGCGAGCCCTCGTGGAGGAGGGACCCCTTCACCATGCTCATCGCCACCGTGCTGTCCCAGCGGACCAGGGACGAGAGCACCTGGGCCGCGTCGGAGAAGCTGTTCTCACGCTACCCCGACCCCCCGCGGCTAGCAGCGGCCTCGGAGGAGGACATCGATGCGCTGATCACCGCGGCGAACTTCCACCGGGGGAAGGCCCGGGCGGTGCGGGAGATCGCCCGCATCGTGCACGAGGAGCACGGTGACGTCGTCCCGGACACCATCGAGGGCCTGATGGCCCTGCCCATGGTGGGGAGGAAGACCGCCAACTGCGTCCTGGCCTACGCCTTCCACCAGGACGCCATCTGCGTGGACACGCACGTGCACCGCATCTCCAACCGCATCGGTCTGGTGCGGACGGCGCATCCTGACGACACCGAGGAGGCGCTGAGGGCGATCGTGCCGCGGGACCGCTGGAGGTCGGTCAATGAGCTGATGGTGCGCTTCGGCCAGGAGATATGCACGCCGCTGCGGCCCAAGCACGAGGTATGCCCCATCAGGGAGTTCTGCGATACCTACCTCGGAGAGCACGAGGAGGGATAAGGGATGCTCGTCCCCCGCTTCCTTCACCCCTCTGTATGCATATCGTTAGCTCCCTCGAACAGGTCCCCACGGGCGCCCCGTGCCAGCGACCGTTCCGCACCGTACGGGAGCCCTTCTGGGATCGTTCCATCCGCCCTTCCAGGGGGCCCGGCCAACGGTTTTAATAATGGGGCCCCGTTGACGAACCGAATGCACGAGGTAGCGGTCATGTCCTCCATCCTGGAGGCCGTCAGGGAGGAGCTGAAGAAGCACAAGGTCCTGAAGGTCGAGGAAGTGCTTCTGACGGTGGGGGAGATGACCTTCCTGGGAGAGGACCAGCTCACCTTCGCCTTCGAGGTGCTCACCAAGGGCACGGACATGGACGGTGCCGTCCTGGTCATCGAGAAGGAGGAGGTGGAGGTGGCATGTGCCCAATGCCAGTACAAGGGCAGGGCGGCGTACCACGAGGACGAGCTGTACCACTCCCATGTCCCCACGCTCAACTGCCCCCAGTGCGGCGCCAGGGTGGCGATCACTAAGGGAAAGAGCTGCATGGTGCGTTCGATGAAGGTGGTGGAGGACGATGTTCAGGCTTAGGAACGAGGAGGCGGCGCAGAGGATACTGGACTCGATTCGCAGGGAGGACGTAAACCTGCGCTTCATGCATGTGTGCGGGACCCACCAGGACACGCTGGTGCGCTTCGGCCTGGACCCCATGCTGCGCGAGGTGGGGATCGAGATCAGGCAGGGGCCGGGGTGCCCGGTGTGCGTCACCACCACCGCGGAGGTGGCGGACGCCATCGCCCTGGCGGACGCGGGCATCACCATCGCGGTGTTCGGAGATATGTTGAAGGTCCCAACCCCCATGGGCTCCCTGGGGGACGCCAAGGCCAGGGGCCGGGACGTCCGCGTGGTGTACTCTGTGGAAGATGCGGTGCGCATGTCCTCGGAGGTCAAGAGCATGGTCTTCATGGGCATCGGCTTCGAGACCACCAGCCCCACCACCGCGGCGGTCATGGTGGAGAAGCTGCCAGATAACTTCTCCGTGTACTCCTGTCATCGCCTGCTGCCCCCGGCCCTGCACGCCATCATCAACATGGGGGAGTTCAGGATCGACGGCCTGATCGAGCCGGGTCACGTGAGCGCCATAATCGGCGTCGACCCCTACCAGGTGTTCTCCGAGAAGTACGGCGTGCCCCAGGTGGTCACGGGCTTCGAGCCCCTGGACCTGCTCATGGGCGTGCACATGCTGGTCAAGCAGATCAAGGAGGGGCGGGCGCAGGTGGAGAACGAGTACGGCCGGCTGGTCAAGAAGGAGGGCAACCCCAAGGCCGTCCGCCTGCTGGAGAGGGTGTTCCGCCCCGTGGACCGGGCGTGGAGAGGTTTCCCCGTCATTCCGCAGAGCGCCTACGACCTGCAGGAGGAGTTCGACGACCACAACGCCCGCCTGCTGCACGCCGACGTGCTCGCCGCCCGCCCACCGGTGGAGGAGGAGCACAGAGGGTGCCGCTGCGGCGAGGTGCTCAGGGGCCTCATAGAATCGCACGAGTGCCCCGCCTTCGGGAAAGCCTGCACTCCACGCTACCCCATGGGCCCGTGCATGGTGTCCCGTGAGGGCGGGTGCAACATCGCCTTCCGCTACCAGGGGAAGATGTGATCACCGGGCGGGGTGGTGCCACAGCATCCTGATGCTGACCATGGTGGCCCACAGCAGGAGGCAGCCTACGGCCAAGGCCTCCATCGCCGGTACGGACAGGACGGCGGCTCCGGCCAGGCCGACCAGCAGCAGCACCATGGTGAAGGTGGCCATGCTGGGATGGAACACGTAGCTGCGGGCGAAGGGCACCACCAGAAGGGCGAGGCCCAGGGCGGCGCAGGCGAAGAGGCCATAGCTAAATACAGTATGTGGCAGGCCCGCATCGATGGGGAAGACGCCGACCCCTATGAGCAGGACGGAAGCCACACCCATGACCGCCGCGCCCACCTTCCCCATGGTGCTGGAGGACAGGACCCGGTACAGGCCCAGGGAGTACAGTATGGAGAGCGCCCCGGTGACCATGGCCCCGGTGTTGAACAGCAGGTGACCAGCACGGGACCGGTCCCCCAGCTCGCTGAGCGTCATCTCCCCCAGCCGCCAGCCTCCGTCGGCCAGGGATGCCGAGGCCCACATGAGGGCGAAGAACAGAGAGCCAGTGATCCCGGCCAGGGCGCCTAAGCGGGGAGAGAGGGGCATGGTGCTCGCAGGGGATATACCAGCAAGCAGGATATTCAACTTTCGCGCGCCTGAGTTACATGAGTGTATAATCGAGTAATCAGAGGGAAGGCATTAGATATATTGATTGATAATTATTATTGATTACATATGGCCATTTTCCGCAACGGGGACGAGCTCA
Organism: Methanomassiliicoccaceae archaeon; assembly: GCA_963663855.1. Lineage (GTDB taxonomy): Archaea > Thermoplasmatota > Thermoplasmata > Methanomassiliicoccales > Methanomassiliicoccaceae > UBA6. Next base: position 329,335 of record OY760646.1, read on the forward strand.
TGATGGTGCTCCGCCGCGCCCAGGAGGTCGAGCGGGGGTTCGAGCACGAGGCGCAGTGGGAAGCGTACTATGAGAAGGAGAAGATGCGCACGCTGCTCATGGAGCTCATCGTGGACTCCACCCAGCACGCGGAGATGGTCCAGGCGCTCATGAACATGGTCAAGGTGAGCCCGGGCAAGGTGTTCCCGCCGGTGAAGGGCAAGGAGTTCGACTTCAAGAACAAGAACGAGCTGGAGATGATGGCGGATCTCGGCCGCACGGAGGTCCTCATGCGGGACCTGTACACCGACATCCGCAACTCCTTCAAGGCCTCTCCCCCCGGCCTACTCATATGCGACATGGACGCCGAAAAGTTCGTCTCCACCCTCAACACCCTCATCGCCGCCGAGCAGCACCATGCCAACCTGGTATGCAAGTGCGTGGGGAAGGTGGAGAGGGTCCGCTGAGCGAACAGTGACGAGGGCAGCTATAACAACATCCTCAGGATACGGTAAAAAACTGGAGGGAAGCGGTTGGAGGCTCACGAGATCGTCGGACCGGGGAACCAAACAGAGGTGAGGGCACCGGTGAACGGCAACGGGAACGGCAACGGAGGGGAGCTGCCCAAGAAGGTGGCGGTGGCGGTGACGCTCCCTCCGGGCTCCAAGCCCATCAAGCTCTTCGGGGACACCGCCGAGGAGTTCCTCCCCCGCATTCAGGGTTCGAGCCTCACCTGGGTCAACTTCACGGTGAAGGACGTGGAGAAGGACGGCACCAAGGTGGCCACCGCCTTCGGCTTCAGCGAGAGCATGGTGCCCACCCTGCTGAAGGGCTACATCACCAACTTCGAGGACCGGGACGTGGAGCTGGGCATCCTGCTGCCGGCGGTCCGGGTGAAGAGGGTGGACTTCAACTGTTCCCCGCTCATCATCCTGGTGAAGAAGAACCTGGTCCTGACGATCCACTCCCAGGACGTCTCCCGGCTGATCAACTTCTCCCGCTACGCCGAGGTCTTCGTGCGGAAGCTGCCGGAGAACATGCTGCCCGAGGACAAGGTCACCATGATGCTGTGCCGCATCATCGACGAGAACAACAACCGCAACTTCGAGCAGCTGCGCGAGATCGAGGAGCAGGCCGACTCCCTGTCCGAGGGGCTGCTGGACATGAAGGCCGACCGGAGCCTGCTGGGACGGAGCATCTACGAGATGAAGCACACCCTGCTGGTTTACCTGGACGCGCTGTGGCGCACCCTGGACGTGCTCAACAACCTCCGCTACGGGGACGCCGACGTCATCACCGACAACCCCAAGGTACTGGCCAAGGTCAACCTGCTGGTGGTGGATGTGACCCAGCAGATATCGCTGAGCGAGCACATGTCCGAGGTCCTGGCCTCGGGCCTGGAGGTCCTGCAGTCCATATACAACAACCAGCTGCAGGTGCTGAACAACCGCATGGCGCTGGCCATGACCTGGATGACCATCCTGGGCACGGCCGTGCTGGTCCCCAACACCCTGGCCACCATCGGTGGCCTCCTCCACCTGGAGGGCGCGTACCTGGACTGGTTCCTCAACATCATACTCTTCTCTACCATCGGTGCCACCGTGATCGCGTGGTGGTGGGTCTCCAAGAAGATCTCCCTGCCCACCCGGGCCGACGAGCTGGAACTGATGGGAGAGCGCCCCAAAGCCGATAGGCCGCGCGGCCCGTGAGCCCTGGCTCCGCCACAATGTTCTGAGTGCCGGTGCCCGTGGCGGGGGGCGGCCGGTGGGCCCACGGCCCTGGATTACGCAATGATTAAGTGGGAATGGGTCGATGAGGGCTGTGAGCAACGAGACCATTACACAATGGAACGCTGAGAACGTGAAGTGATATGACCCAAGATTTTAGCACCCTCCAGATCGCCGAGCCTGTGATGAAGGCCATCAACAAGATGGGGTGGACCGAGCCCACACCGGTCCAGGTCGGCACCATACCATTACTGTTCCAGGGGCAGGACGTCATCGCCCAGGCCCAGACGGGGACGGGGAAGACCGCCGCCTTCGGCATACCCATCATCCAGGGGATAGAGAAGGGAACGCTCCCTTCCGCCCTCATCCTGTGCCCCACCCGGGAGCTGGCGGTGCAGGTGTCGGAGGAGATCAAGCGCCTCAGCGCCTACACCGACGTGGAGGTCCTGGCCGTCTACGGCGGGGCCGGCATGGAGCCCCAGTTCGAGGCCCTGAAGAGGGGCGTGGACATCGTGGTGGGCACCCCGGGTAGGGTCATCGATCACGTCCAGCGGGGCACCCTGGACCTCAGGAAGGTGAGGTACCTGGTGCTGGACGAGGCCGACCGCATGCTGGACATGGGCTTCATCGAGGACATCACCTACATCATCTCCAAGGTGCCCAAGGAGCGGCAGACCATGCTGTTCTCCGCCACCATCCCCGGCGAGATCAGGAAGCTGGCCGAGGAGCACATGAGGTCCCCGCAGGTGGTGTCGGTGTCCGAGGACGAGCTGGTCCTGCCCAACACCAAGCAGATGTACTTCGCGGTGGGCCGGAAGAACAAGATCTGGGCCCTGTGCCGGGTGCTGGACAAGGAGAAGCCCAAGGCCATCGTGTTCGCCCAGACCAAGCACATGGTGGACATAATCGAGAACCGGCTGGCCTCCTACGGCTATCCGGCCGCGGCCATCCACGGGGACCTGACGCAGGCCCGCCGGGAGAAGGTGCTAGGTGACTTCCGCTCCGGCAAGATCAAGGTGCTTATCGCCACCGATGTTGCGGCCAGAGGACTGGACATCGAGGGCGTGAACTACGTCATCAACTACGACATCCCTGACTCCCCCGAGACGTACGTTCACCGCATCGGCCGGACCGGCCGCGCGGGCAAGGAGGGCCGGGCCATCACCTTCGTGTCCAGCGATGAGATGCATATGCTGGAAGCTATCCAGAACTTCACCGATATGAAGCTGAAGCAGGTGGAGGTCCCGGGCGCTAAGGGCCCCGAGACGGTGAGGGAGGTCCTGGACTTCGACGAGATGGCCGACATCTTCGGCATGGTGCGGTTCGAGCTGAACCTCGGCAGCACCGAAGGGACCAACAGGGTGGAGCTGGCGGACTTCGTGGCCCGGACGGCACGGGTGAACGAGATCGCCGTGGGCCACATCGAGATCGGGGCCACCAAGACCCTGGTGGAGATACACAAGGACGTGGGGCTGAAGGTGCTGCGCGCCCTGAGACAGTCATCCTACAAGGGCAAGAAGATCAGCGTGACGCCCTTGGCCCGAAAGCGGTGAGAAAGAGATCAGCGCCACTTGGAGTAGCGGTCCAGAAGGGTGCACACATCATCGGCGGCGATCTTGTCGATGGTGCCCAGCTTCTCTATCTCCCTGACGTACTCCTTGGTCTCCTTCACGGAGACGCGGGATGCCTTGGCTATGATGTTGGCGACAATGGTGGGGATAACGGTCTTGTCCATGGGGGCGGCGTTGAGGATCTCACGGAGGTCGTACTTGAACGACCCCATCCGGTGAAGGTTCAACATGGCCACCCGCGGGGTCTGAGGCCGGAACTTCTTCTTGTCGTCCCTGGAGCCTGGCTTGAATGGCGGTCTACTCGGCAATATGATTACTCCAAGGGGAAAAGACGGGCCCCATTACTTAAACCTTGTTCCTTGGAATGACAGCATCTTCAACACATTCCAGAATGCCAGTTCCCCGCCTCCCCGACCGTCGACGGACGGGGCCGGCCCCCTGGAGGGCGTCCCTCACCGTGCCTTCTTCAGGCCCCTCCTGGCCCCCTTCCTCTTCCATCCGGTGATCAGCATGTCCTTCTTGAACAGCCATACCGCCAGCCCTACGGTCACGGCGGCGAAGAGGGCCTCGTACGCGATGCCGGCGAGCACCAGCGCGTAGTCGTCGAACATAAGGTTGTTCATGACCATCATGGGATGGGTGAAGGGGATGAGGAACAGTCCCGCCTGTCCGAACAGGGGAAGGGTGCTGAAGTCCTTCATCATCATGACGAAGAAGGGCACCATGGCCAGGAAGGTGATGGGCATGGTCAGGGTCTGGGCCGACTTGTAGTCCCGAGCGAAGGCCCCCAGCAGCATGCACAGCGCCAGCGCGCCCACCACCGCCAGGAAGAGGGAGAGCCCTACGAAGATGTAGTCCAGGGGATCGAGCACCAGCCCGAAGTGGGCCAGGTCGATCGCCGAGTTGCCCTGCAGGGAGTCCATGTAGTACCCCATCCCCACCATGTACACCACCGCCATGAGCAGGCCCACCGCGGCCGCGCCGGCCAGCTTGCCCAGCACGATGTCCCGGCGCTTCACCGGCATGGTGAGCAGCGTCTCCAGCGTCTTGTTCTCCTTCTCCATGCCCATGGAGGCGATGATGGTGCCGCCGGACATGAGCACCACCATCATGACCACCAGGGGGATGAGGAACGACTGCGAGGACAGTACGCCGGCCACCGTGGAGGGCGAGATATCGTCCATGGTCATGTCCTTGAAGTAGGTGGTCTCGCTCCTCACCATGGGTGAGAGTATCAGAGTGGAGTTGGTGGAGGCGCCCTCCTCGATCATGGCCGCCGACAGCGCCTGCCCGGCGCCTGCCAGCACCACATCGACCATCGATGAGGACACCGAGTCCATCACTCCCGCCCCTGCCATTATCCAGTACACGCGCACCGTGCCCGGGACCCCGGAGGTGATGTTGGCGGTGAAGCTGGGCTCGATGACGATCACCGCGGGACCGTCGGCCGCCCGCACCGCGCTGAGGCCCTCGTTGACGTCGGACCCGTTGTACACCACCTCGGAGCTGGCGGCTATGAAGGCCGTGACGGTATTGGAGTAGTTCCCTCCGTCGAGGTCGATGAGCCCGATGACGGGTGGCCTGGACGCCTCCTCCTGCGCCCCGCCGATCATCCCGCCCAGGGACGCGAACAGCACGGCCATGACCACCACCGGAATGATGGTGGCCGGAGTAAGCAACTCCCTGACCTCCTTACGTATGATGTTGGTGAGCGGCCTCATCCTACCACCCTCACGAAGACGTCCTCGATGTTGGCCGCCCCGTACCGCTCCTTCAGCTCGGCGGGCGTGCCCAGCTCCACCAGCTTTCCGGTGTTCACCAGTGCGATGCGGTCGCAGATGAGCTCCACCTCCAGCATGTTGTGCGAGGACACGATGACCGTCGTACCGGCGGCGGTGGCGTCCCGCACGACCTTACGGATCTGCTGGGCGCTGATGACGTCCAGGCCCGAGGTCAGCTCGTCCAGGATGGCGAGTCGGGGGCGGAACATGAGCGCCCGTCCGACCAGCAGGCGGCGGGTCATGCCCTTGCTGTACGTCTCCACCCTGTCTTCGATGCGCTCTCCCAACCGTGCCACCTCGATCCCCCGGGCCACGATGTCCTCGGCCCCCTTGCCCTGCTCGAAGAACCGGGCGATGAACTCCAGGTACTGCCGGCCGGTGAGGTTCTTGTACGCTCCCGCCTCCTCCGGCAGGTAGCTGATGATCCGCCTAACCTCCGCAGTATCGTTTGCGACGTCATGCCCGAAGATGCTGATGCTGCCTCCCGAGACCTGCAGGAGGGTGGACATCATCCTCATGGTGGTCGTCTTGCCTGCACCGTTGGGGCCGATGAGGCCGAACACCTCTCCCTCCCTGACCGAGAAGGAGATGCCGTTCACCGCCCTGACATCACCGAACGTCTTCACCAGTTCCTTTACCTCTACCGCGGTCATGCTCCCCATCCTTGTTCCGCGGCCGGATATGTTACGTTCGTAAAAAGGGTATCGACGTGGGACCGCTGGACGTGAGGATGGTACCTAATGAAGACCATTTCTATATTCTCTCTCCTCAGCGAAATCAAAGGAATCCAAAAACCCTCGCCTTCAAGATGATCGTTTGGTCCCATCGATCATTTAGGCCCTATTTCCTTACTCGGCCTTCAAAGAAAAAGTTATTTATACCTAGCTCTGGATTAGCTCTAGTAGGATGATAGGTCCAATAGATTATTGATACTGGATGTATAATCCAATGGTGGTGGAATAAAATGGATGAAAGCAAAAAGATGGAAGGAACTGCGCAGCGAGAGAGGGTTGATTGTAGCGTTGTGGAATGGCCGATGCCGGAGTTCGGCCCTTGTGGAACCATTGGGCGGTCCAATCGAAACACCCTGAGCGGGGCACCTAACAACGTGATTTCGACCTTTATCAATTATGATGAGAAGGACCAGCGGCTAGAGGCGGCAGCTATAGAGATTGCCTTACGCACGGGAGGATTGGCATATAGCGATAAGGGACCATTCACCTGCTTCGTCCCTACAGAGCGGGCCTTCACCATGCTATCATATGAGGACGTTGATGCATTGTTTGGCAACGATGAAAAGATGATGGAAACGCTGAAAGGTCATACCGTCAAGGGCAAGATAATGTTAAACGATATAAGGAAGGGAGCGACTGTGACGAACCTGGCGAACAAGGACCTTAAGATCGATCTGTCAAGAGAGGGTACGATCGGCGGACCGAGAATACTGTACCCCGATATCCTAGTTGGGAACGGGGTCATACACGTTATCGATGCCGTTATGACCAATTAGATGAGCATGAACCCTGGACCTAGCGTCCATCCTTTTTTTGAAGTAATCTGAGAATCAACTGCACAACGGGAGGATAAAAAGGCCTATATCCATCCCTTCTCTGCTCGGGACAATGGAAAAAGATGTCGATCCTCTGGTCCAATGGGGTGGGTTCTATTGCCTTGGCCTTCTCCATCAATTCAGTTCTACAGTGATTTTATGAGGGAATTGCATGGCTAGGACCGAGGGGTCGATATCCCAGAACGGACGACGCAGGAACAAGAGCAATGATGGTCGGTCATTGTTGCCATGTTCGTTCAATCTTACGTCGCAAGGCCACTATTACTGCAGCCACGACCATGGGGCAGGCAGGGACGGTTATGTCCGTTCACCTGGGGAAGATGAGGAGCTAGTGAGGTAAATGAAAGGCCCCCCATCATCTTCGAACCATGCCCGACAATGGCGGGACCAAGGATGCAACTACCTCTGCCCCTTCAGGCGCTGGTACTCCCTCTCGGCCATGCGGTCAGCGTAACCGCTGCCCATGAACGTCCCCAGGCCATGCGCGACCAGCCCGATGCCCCAGAACACCAGGGGGAACACGAACCAGGGGAACCCTCCTCCGCTCCACCACCACAGCGCCACGAACATGGCGTTCACCCCCAGGAATATGACCAGGTGGATGAAGAACCCCAGCTTGTCCTCCGCGATCTTCCTGGCCCTCGCCCTCAGCTCCTGCTCGTTCTCCATGGAGGGAATACGCATCCGAAGGGTATTCAAGCATCGCTTCGGCAAACATTTCATATCCGGTGTTGCCTTGGACCGAGCATGAGCGGCGAAGCTGATGTCCTTCACCCCGCCCGGGACGCGGCCTTCCAGATGGCCGAGGACCTGGCAGCGCACATCCTGGAGAGCTCCAACACCTACCATGCCCTGGCCGGCCAGGAGGAGTACCCTGGACGGGACCGCCTGCGGTTCGCGGTCCTGCTGGCGATGTTCGAGGAGATGGGAAAGCTCATGTACCTGGTGCAGCAGTGCGAGAAGGCGGCCAAGGCCGACTACCTCAACGTCACGGTGGAGAACTTCCGCGACCACTGCCTGAACGGCCGCAAGGCCACCGCCCAGATACTGGAGGAGCTGCGCACGGCGGAGAACGCCGCCCTGGCCCTGGGCCGCAAGGACATCACGCTGTCGGAGGAGCCGGCCTTCGTGAAGGAGGACTTCTGCTCCCTGCAGGAGCGCCTGCTGTACATGACGGGCGAGACGCGGGAGAAGCTGGACTTCATACCACCGGGAGCGCTCATGGACCGGTACGCCAGCATCATCGAGAGGAACACCCTGGCCGCGGGGGACTACATCCACGACCTGGGCCGCGCGCTGGGGCTGTGGGTGCAGCTGGGCCTGAAGGCCAGGAAGAAGGAAGGGGATCCGCACTCCGTCCGATACGCTTAGGCCTGGCGCTCAGTCAAGCGCGATCCTGTCGATCGCCCCGTAGTCCACATGGTCCCGGGAGAGGGCGTATAAACGGTCCAGGTTGGTGAGCCATCCCTCCCTCACGTCCACACCGCTCATCCCTCTCCCCTGCCCCCGCCCCAGGTCCAGGCTGTCCTCGCTGGGGAAGCGCAGATCGGCGAAGGGCATCACCCCCAGGCAGGGAAGGCCGGTGAGCTCGGTGAGGCGGTCCGTGCCCTTGCCCAAGATGCTGGGGTCGCCCCGGAAGCGGTTGATCAGGTACGCCTTGACCAGCCTCCGGTGCTTCTCCTCCAGCAGGGAGTATGTGCCGTGCAGCGCGGCGAACACGCCTCCCCTCTCGATGTCGCCCACGAGCACCACCGGCGCGTCGGCCATCTCCGCGGTGGCCATGTTGGCGATGTCCTCCCGGCGGAGGTTGATCTCCGCCGGGGAGCCGGACCCCTCGATCACCACCACGTCGTTGCGCTCCATGAGCGCATGGTAGGCCGCGGTCACCGCGTCCATGAGCCGCTCCCGCTCCATCGACTTTCCGCCGCGACCGATGTCCGCGTACGGTCGGCCGTTGAGAACGATCTGGCACATCCCCCCGCCCTTGGGCTTCAGGAGTATGGGGTTCATCTCCCCCTCCGGCTCCCGGCCGCACGCCCACGCCTGGTACGCCTGCGATACCCCTATCTCCTCCCCCTTGGCGGTGACGAAGGAGTTGAGCGAGAGGTTGCTGGCCTTGAACGGCGCGACCTTCAGGCCTTTCAGGGAGAAGTGCCAGCACAGCAGCGCCGCCACGGTGGTCTTCCCCGCCCCCGACGACGTGCCCATCACCATTATCCGTGCCATCACAGACCCTCCTTCAGTATGGCGAGCAGCCGCCCCATGTCCAGGTTGGAGCCGACCACCGAGGCCAGAGCGTCGAGGCCATCCTGCACCGAGCGGTCGTAGTCCTGCACGACCTCCCTCCGCTCCCCCGCCCGGGGCATCTTGGACAGGAAGAAGGAGCGGAAGGCCGGCAGGTCGAACAGCCCGTGGACGTAGGAGCCCATGACCATGCCGCCGGGGGAGACGGCACCTTCCTTCTTCTCCGAGCCGTTCTCCTGTAGAACGAACAGCGGGGCCTCCCGGCTCACCGATGTGCCCATGTGTATCTCGTAGCCGCGCACGTCCCCTCCACCGGCGGTCAGCCGTCCGGACACCTGCACCGTCCGCTTCTCGTAGGCCTCGAAGTTGGTGCTCACGTCCAGAAGGCCGAGGCCCTCCCACGAGGCGCCCTCGTCCCCCTCCACGCCCTTGAGGTCTATGACCTCCCGTCCCAGCATCTGGTACCCGCCGCAGATGCCCAGGATGGGCACCTTGTCCCGTTTCTCACGGATGGCGTCGAACAGGCCCCGTTCGCGAAGCCAGCGCAGGTCGGCCACGGTGTTCTTGGTGCCCGGTATGATGATGGCGTCCACCCCCTCGAGGGTGTGTGCGTCCTTCACGTACACCACCTGCACGCCCTCCAGGGCCAGCGCGTCTAGGTCGGTGAAGTTGGCGATGCGGGGGAGCATGACCACCCCCACCCTGACCTCTCCCGCCCCTTTCTCCTTTGCTAGGTCCTGGGAGTCCTCGTCCGGCAGGAGGTGCTCCACGTGGGTAACCACGCCCAGCACCGGGATGCCCAGCCTCGCCTCCAGCTCCCTGATGCCAGGCTCCAGGCAGCCGGCGTCGCCGTGCATGTTGTTGAATATGATGCCCTTGATCATGCGGCGGTACCGCTCGGGCAGCAGGTCCACCGTGCCCAGGGCGTAGGCGAAGGCCCCGCCCCACTCCATGTTCACCACCAGGACGCAGGGCGCATGGGCGATCTCCGCCGCCCTCATGTTGGCGATGTCCTCGTCCAGGATGTTGATCTCCGCCGGTGAGCCGGCACCCTCGATCACGACGACGTCCCGCGTCCGGCGCAGGAAGTCCCACGCCTCCTCCACGATCTTCGTACCCTCCCCCCGGGTGAACTCCCCGTAGTAGGTGCGCACGTCCATATCCTTGTACGGCCTACCGTTCACGATCACCTGGGACACATCGTCCTTCTTCGGCTTCAGCAGGATGGGGTTCATATGATGGTCCGGGTCGGTGCGCGCGGCCACCGCCTGCAGGGCCTGGGCGCGCGAGATCTCAGCGCCTTGGGGGGTGACCATGGAGTTGAGGGACATGTTCTGGGACTTGAACGGCGAGACGTTGTAGCCCATGTCCGAGAACAGCCGGCACAGCGCCGCTGCCAGGAGCGATTTCCCCGCCCCGGACGTGGCGCCGAGGACCATGATGGGCATGGCGCTCACCGGGTGCATGCGCTCCACCTCCTCCTTGACGCTCCTCAGCACCTCCGGCGGGGGCGGCGACGCGGTCGGAGGAATGCGCTTGGCGATCTCGTTGGCCACCTCCTCCCGGTGGTTCCAGTAGCAGGGCTCGCAGCTCCACACGTCGGTCCCCTTCTTTGTTCTGACCATCCCCCCCAGCCGGGGGTCCATGCAGGGGTACAGGGGGCAGAAGCACAGCGAGCAGGACTGGCCGTCGTAGTGGCAGTGGTAGTAGGGGCACTCCCGGTTCGCTCCGGGCTTATAATCACTGAGCTCGCCCAGGACCTTGCTCCAGTGCTCGTCCATGTCAGCTCCGCCCCCAGCTCTCGCAGTTGCTCACGAAGCGGCGCACGAACCGGGGACAGGAGGCGAAGTGCAGGTGGGTGTACGAGGCCAGGGTGCTGTGGGCCATCATGCCGTCCTTCCCATCGACCATGCCCTTCCCGCGTTTCATGTCGTACGCGAACTCCGTCTCTCCCGTGCATGATACCTCGGAGAAGTGGAACTCATGCCCCCGCGTGCTCCATCCCTCGCGGCTGAGCACGTTGTCCCTCCGCGAGCTGACCTCGACGTATCCAATGGCCTGCAGCCGCTCGGTCATGCTCACCTCGGCGTCGAACACCCCGCACATGCTCCTCTTCTTGCCGTCCATGTCCACCACCGAGCCGCAGGCGTACATCATGCCCCCGCACTCCGCGTAGATGGGCATGCCCGCCGCTGAGGCCTTCTTGACGCTCTGCCTCATCGCCGACGCCGCCTCCAGCTGGGACGCGAACACCTCCGGGTAGCCGCCGCCGAAGTACAGGCCGTCCACGTCCGGAAGCTTGTCCCTTATGGGCGAGAAGGGTATCACCTCGGCCCCCAGGGAGCGCAGCCGGTCGATGTTGTCCTGGTAGTAGAAGTTGAACGCCTCGTCCTGGGCCACGCCGATGCGGCAGCGTACGGCCCGCTGGTGCCGGGGGAACGTCTTCGGTGGCCCCAGGTCCGGTGCCGTGCGCGCGATCTCGATGAGCCGGTCCATGTCCACATTCTCGTCGATCAGGCGCTGGATGCGCCCATAGCGGTCCAGGTCCAGGTCCTCGGTGGCGGGCACCAGCCCCAGGTGGCGGGAGGAGAGCTCTGCCAGGGCATCGTGCGGAATGCCGCCCAGGCACTCCATCCCTCGGAGCGAATCGCGGACCATCTCCAGGTGCTGGGGCCCCGCCACGTTGTTGAATATCACGCCGCTGATCCTCACCCCGGGGTCGTAGTCCTTGAACCCCAGGGCCACTGCCCCAGCGGAGCGGGCCGATGAGGAGGCGTCCACGATGAGCACCACTGGCGCCCGCAGCATCTTGGCCAGGTGGGCGGTGGAGCCCTCCTCTGACCGGCCGTCCAGGCCATCGTACAGCCCCATTACCCCCTCCACCACGGCGATGTCCGAACCACGCGAGCCGCGGAAGAAGGACCGCCGGACCGCCTCCCGGAACATCCAGGTGTCCAGGTTCCGCGATGGCTTGTCGAGCACCGCGCTGTGGTGCATGGGGTCCAGGAAGTCGGGCCCGGTCTTGAACGGCTGCGGCTCCAGTCCCCTAGCCCTCAGTGCCAGCAGGATGCCGACCGTGATGGTGGACTTGCCCACACCGCTCCTCTCTCCAGCGATAACTATCCTCGGTACCGTCAACTTATGCCCCCCTGCTCTCGCCCTCGTTCACGTTCCTCATCGTCCCCCAAGCCCGGGCAGGGCCGAGGTCCGGTGGTGGACGCCCTCACGGCCGCAGACCGATGGGCATCCCCGTTCATTACTCCTTTGCACCGCCGTACGCCTTTCTGACATTGCCATCGAGGGTTCCTCGCGTGGATTTCCCGGAACGGTGGAGGGTGGTGAGAACAGTTAAGGTTCGCCTCCCTCATCACCGAGCACCACGGAACAGTGCCTGGTCGTCCCATCTCCCTCGCTGCGGGCCGGAACCACGTGGATCCTGAGCCCCATCCTATTCTCCATCTTGGATATCTCCGAGATGACCAGCGACATGAGGGCATGGTCAGTGTATAGCACATAGTCGCGGCCCAAGCTGACCTGCAGGATGGCATCCTCCAGCGCGTGGAAGGAATGATGCACGTCGATGCGACCCTCCCTGGCCCTCCGCCGTGACCTGGCGCCGTACGCACCCGAGCGATAGTGCATGTCTGGGATGCGCTCCCCCAGCCTCATCGCCTGCTCTGGGTGGTCGGGATCGTCCACGTCCACCAGGAACAGGGTGCCCCGCTTTTCATTCTCCCCCCGTCCTGTACGTGTGGAAAGGTCAATGGACGGATTGACCAGGGGGAAGCACTTGTGGCTCAGCTCCACCAGGTTGCGGGGGAACGGCCTCTCCGGCCGACCGGTGCGGTAATGGCTCTGCTGGTTGACGCGCACAAGATAAGGAGGCACGATCCTCAGCTGGTCTATGAGATCATGCTGGTCGAACAGGTCCTCGGGCGTGCCTTTGAACATGATCTCCCCATGGTTCATAACCACAGCCTCATCGGCCCACTCGTATGCTATCTCGATATCGTGAGTGGACATGATCATCGTCATTCCCTGATGGTTGAGTTCATCTGAAAGCTCCATCAATTCATGCACCATCTCCGAGTCCAGGCCGGCCGTGGGCTCGTCCATGATCAGCACTTTGGGGCGCATGGCCAAAGCCCCGGCCAGGGAGACCCGCTTGCGCTGCCCGAACGACAGCTGCTGTGTCGGTCTCTGACGCAGTCCCTCCATGCCCACCAGGTGCAGCGACTCGTCCACCCGCCTCTCCACCTCCTCCCTCTCCAGCTGGAGGTTCAGCGGCCCAAAGGCTACGTCCTCCTCCACCGTGGTGGAGAATATCTGATCGTCGGGGTTCTGAAGGACGATGGCCACCTGGGCCCGAAGGGCGGCGAGGGACCTCTGGTCGTACCTTAAGGGTGTACCCTCGAACCGGACCTCCCCGGCCTTGGGCCTCAGGATGCCGTTGAAGTGCAGGAAGAGAGTGGACTTACCCGCCCCGTTCGGTCCCAGCAATACGACTTTCCTATCCTTCCTGAGGTCCAAAGTCACGTCCTTAAGGGCCTGGGCCCCGTTCTGGTACGAGAATCCTAGGTCCCTCGTGCTTATAAGCGCGGTCTGTTCCATCATATCACAACGCGAACAATCCTGTGAACTGGCTTGGGTCCAGGACCAGAAGGTTGATCGAATATAGCATGCCGAACACCGCAATCGAGGCCATCACCCACTTGGTCGAGACCTTGGCAGGCAGATGATAGGCATGGAACTCGCCCCTGAAGCATCGGCTGTCCAAAGCCACCTGGGACCGTTCGGCCATGTCCACCGAACGGGTGAAGACGCCCACAGCTAGCTTTGCGGTCGTCTTGAACTTATTATTATACCCCCGGAACCCCAGCCTGCAATCTGCCGCCACGTACATGGTCTCTACCTGCTCAAGCAGGAGGAAGGAATATCGGTATATTAGGACCGTCAGCTCCACCAGCTCCTTGGGGACCCTAGCCTGGCGAAGGGCCTGAGCGAATTGAGGTATGGGGGTGGAGGTGGCGAAGAACAGCATGACGGTCATACCGGCCAAAGCCCTTAACACCACCATTACGCCTAGCTCCACGCCTTGCCTGGTGAAGTGCAGGACGAACGGACCAAAGTCCAGCGACCATATTACTTCCCCGGCTGTCACCAGAGCGATCACCACTGCCCCTATGATGAATATGGCCAGACCTTCTAGCAAGGCCAAGGTTACGACCCTGGGGAAGCGCAGTTTGCTGGAATAGAAAAGTAGTCCCAACCCTATAATAAATACGATCAGGGGGACCGCAATGGTCGATGCCACCAAGGAAGAAACCAGCAGGGACAGGGCTAGGAGGAACTTTCCCAGCGGTGACCAGTCCCGGAAGGGCGAGGCATAAGCGATATCATCGATAGTCGGCATCGGAGTGCGTTCCCCCTTTATTCTCAGACTCCTTCCTGCGCCTTCCTCCCCCTATAATATCGGAGGGCATAGACGATGATTGCCAGTCCAATTAGTGTCTGGACGGCGAAGAGGACTATCTCCATCTGCAGGTCGAGCTCGAACAGGTTGTTCCACCACGGCACGTAGTTAGGGGCGATGTTCATAATTGTGTTCGATCCGGCGTCGTCGGATCCCTCGAGACCGATGATCCGAGTGATGACGAAGGCGATAAGGACCAGCCCACAGGTGACCATGGCGATGGCATTTCGCGCCTTCTTGCTCACCTTGCTCTTATCAAAGGTGATTCCGCTCAGATACTCCGGCCTGGAGTCCGAGAGATAGTTGAAGAACAGACCGGTGAGAACGCCCTCTGCCGCTGCCAGGGGGACCTGGGTCAGAGCATATACGGCCATGAAGGTGACGAACGAGGACATGAACCCTTCCGCCGAAGGGAACGCCAGGGACAGCTGCAAAGCGGTGACCGCATAGGTGACGAGGTCAGAGACGAACCCAACGACGAATCCGCAGGCGAAGGATGACTTAGTAACCTTCCTTAGGCCCTTGTAGGCGAGGAGGGCGACGAACGGTCCTGATATCCCCATGGAGAAGACGTTCGCCCCCAGAGTGGTGATGCCGCCGTGCGCGAGCAGAATGGCCTGGAAGACTAGAACGATGGCTGACAGTACAGCGGTGATGCCCACGCCGAACAGCGCGGTACCTATGCCTGTTCCAGTAGGATGTGATGACGAGCCAGTGACCGAAGGCAGCTTCAGCGACGAGAGCACGAAGATGAAGGCCCCGGAAACGGCGACCATGATCTTCTTCTCCGGGTGCTCCTTGAACAATACTCGGACGTGATGCAGTCCCCATATGATTACAGGAATGGACAGCAGGTACCAGAACAAACACCACTGCCACGGCAAGAACCCTTCCATTATGTGCATGTTATACTCCTCTCCCCTTGATCATGAACGTATCTAGCATTGGAACTGGCTTGAAATCTATGATGTTATATCGCCTATGTTCATGCATAGTTGGATATATCATCCATCTATTCCTTAATGCTGAACGTCTCTAATAAAACTATGGTCCGCCCGCCCTCTTACAATCCTTATAGGCCACCGGTTCGGAACGATCTACGCTCATCGGCCCGGGTCATCGGGTCGAGGGGAAGGCGTCCGAGGTCGTGCCGCAGGAGGCGAGGCTACCAGGGGTATGAGCACATGACCGGGACGTATCATACCGGAACGGACGGTGGAATGGATGATATTGCCAGGTCGGTATAGATAAAAATACGGCCTCGTCATATGAAGTCCCATGGTTTGCTTGCCACAAGTAGCCCAGCTGTCGGTGGAGAACCTCAGCAAGATCAAAGAGCTAGAGAATCAGATCGGGGTCACCCTCATCGCCTACCGGCCCATGGAGTTCGCCGACCTTTCCGACAAGGGCGTCAAGGACATACAGAAGCTGGAGAAGAACCTGGGCGCCACCGTCATCGCGTACAAGTAAGAGAGTAATATTTTTTACCCTGCCTCCGGGCACGGGTCGGTATTCTTTTTATCAGAACGTCATCAAAGGGCACGGAGCATAGGCCCATTCGCTCTGGGGGCATAGCACCGAAAGCCGCCGGCAGCCCACATAGGCCGAGAGCGGTGAACGATCATGAGAAAAGGGACGGTGGTCCTTCAGGCCTTGGTCTTCTGGTACACCCTCTCCCGGCTCTTGATGGAGGACAGGTGCTCGGTGGCCTCGCCTACCAGGGTCTCGGTGTTGCCCATGATGAAGTACCCCTCGGGGTTGAGGGCCTTGTAGAACTTCATGTACAGGCGCTCCTGCATGTCCCTGGTGAAGTATATGACCACGTTGCGGCACAGGATCACGTCGAAGTTGTTCCCTGCCGTGGCGGAGAACAGGTCGATGTTCTTGAACTCCACCATGCTCATGATCTCCGGGTTCACCTGGTACATCTGACCGTCGAAGGTGAAGTAGCTCTCCAGGTACGGCTTGGGGATGTTGACGACCTGCCGCGGGAGGTACTTGCCCTCCCGTGCGGCGGCGAGGACCTCCTCGTCGATGTCGCTGCCGATGATGGTGAGGTGGAAGGAATCGAACTCCTCTCCCAGCAGTTCCCTCATGAGGATGGCCATGGAGTATGGCTCCTCCCCGCTGGAGCATCCCGCGCTCCAGATCCGGATGCGGGGGGCGTTGTTCACCACCTTGCGGTAGATGAGGGTGGGGAGCAGCTCCTCCTCGATGACCTTGAACACCGGTATGTCCCGGAAGAACTGCGTCACGTTGATGGTGAGGTCCCTCATGAGCTCCTCGCACTCATCCCGGTTCGTGCACAGTAGAGAGGAATAGTCCGCGTACTTCTGCAGTCCGTTGGCCCTCATCCTCACGCCGAACCTCCGCTGCAGGTAGGGGTCCTTGTACTGGTTGCAGTCCAACGAGGTCTTCTTGTAAATGGTGTTCTTGAGGGCGACGAAGTCCTTATCGGTGCACACCTTCTCGACTGACATTGGATTGACCATCAAACTAAATAAAATAAATATATTATCATCTTAATACCCTACGCTGATAAAAAGCACTCGTCCAGATTGAATTTCCTTCTTTTTTTTCCCGTAATCACAAGCGATAGCAAGCTCTCAACGCATAAATACTCCACAATTTTTTCATTTCTATAAAATTAAGCTCATCATCAGAGCTCTAGCATTGTTGGAGGCAGACACATGGACGCACAAAACGAAGGATCCGTGAGCGAGCAGATGGTCGCCGCCATGCCCATGGCAGCGTACGTTGCAGATGAGAACCTGAAGATAACCTTGTTCAATAAGGGTGCCGAAGAGCTGACCGGGATCGCCGCCAGCGAGGCCGTTGGAATGAGGGTCCGGGATGTCTTCAACGGCGCTCTGGGACGAAAGGGATGCCCGGTCTACGATGCCTTCGCCGCGGGAAAGCAGGTAACCGATGTGGAGGTAAGGTTCGAGGACAGCCGGGAGAACCAGGTGACCTGCCTCGTCTCGGTCGTCCCCCTGATGAAGGACGGCAAGCGCAACGGCTCCATGTGCTTCCTGAGGAAGGCGGAGAAGCAGGACGGTGCGGCCTTCGACTACCTCAACAGCCTCCCCATCCCCATATTGGTGATGGACAAGACGTTCAACGTCACCTACATGAACGGGGCCGCCCTGAGCACGGTCGGCAAGTCCCTTGACCAGGTGAAGGGGAGCCACTGCTACGAGCTGATGAACACCAACAAGTGCAAGGACGGCAACTGCGCCACCCGCCGTGCCATGACCGAGGACAAGATCCTCATAGGTGATGCCGTGGCCCGCCTCTCTACGGGAGACAAACCCGTACGCGGCATGGTCGGCCCCCTCAAGGACGCCCAGGGGAACGTCATCGGCGCCGTGGAGGTGCTGCTGGACATCAGCAAGGAGGCGGAGATCACCAAGGAGGCCCTCAAGCTGGTAGAGTCCACCCTGGCCGGGGACCTCAAGGCCCGGGCCGACGCGTCCAAGTTCGAGGGCAACTACCGCTCAATCGTAAACGCCATCAACGGCTGCCTGCAGGCCATCACCAACCCCGTGACGATCGCAGCGGCTTCCATCGAGAGGATCGCCAAGGGCGACCTATCGCAGAGGATCACCGCCGACTTCAAGGGCGACATGAACACCCTCAAGAACAACATCAACGCCTGCATGGACAACATCGGGGCCATGGTGGAGGACGCCAATACGCTCACCGAAGCGGCGGCCAAGGGCGAGTTCTCCAGGCGGGCGGACCTGAACAGGCACCAGGGCGACTACCGGCACATCGTCGCCGGCGTCAACCAGACCCTGGACGTGGTGGTGGAGAAGATGTTCTGGTACGAGCAGATACTCGACGCCGTGCCCTTCCCCCTGTCCGTCACGGACATGGAGATGAACATGACCTACCTTAACACCCCGTCCCTCAAGATCCTGAAGAAGGAGCGCAAGGACCTCATCGGCCACCAGTGCCACGAGTGGAACGGGCAGATCTGCAAGACCAAGAACTGCGGCATCGTGCGCTTCCGCCAGGGCGAGGCCAGGACCACCGCGGACCGCGACGGCAAGGCGCTGCAGGTCGATGTCAGCTACATCAAGAACGCCAAGGGCGAGAACATCGGGCACGTGGAGGTGCTGCAAGACATCACCAAGGCGACGCGTGAGGACCTCTACCGCCGCGCCGAGTTCGCCAAGGTCACCAAGAACATGTCCCTGCTAGCCGAGGGCAACCTCAACTTCGAGTCCCACGTGGCGGAGGCCGACGAGTACACCAAGGGTGTGCGTGACCTGTACATCAACCTCAACAACAGCGTTAACCAGGTCCGTGACTCCGTCAAGGCGCTCGCCGATGATGCCGGCATGCTCGCCAAGGCCGGTGTGGAAGGCCGCCTGGCCACCAGGGCCGATGCCTCCAAGCACAAGGGTGTCTTCGGCAATGTCGTCCAGGGCGTCAACGAAACGCTCGACGCCGTCATCGGACCGCTGAACGTCGCCGCCACCTACGTGGACAAGATCTCCAAGGGCGAGATACCTGACAAGATCACCGACAACTACAACGGGGACTTCAATACCATCAAGAACAACCTCAACCAGGCCATCGATGCCATCAACTCCCTCGTCGCCGACGCCAACATGCTCAGCCGGGCCGCGGTGGAGGGCAAGCTGGCCACCAGGGCCGATGCCTCCAAGCACAGGGGCGACTACGCCAGGATCGTGCAGGGCGTCAACGACACCCTGGACTCGGTCATCGGGCCGATAAACGAGGCCATGCGCATCGCGGACGCCTATGCCAACGGCGATCTGACGGCACGCGTTGAGATGGAGACGCAGGGAGACTTCACCAAGTTCGCTGAATCCCTGGACGCCATCGGGGAGAGCCTGACATCGCTGCTCAAGGAGGTCAACAACTCCATCGATACGGTGTCGGCCACCTCGCAGGAGCTGGCCTCCAGCGCGGAGGAGATGAACGCCTCCACCGAGCAGGTGTCCGCAGCGATCCAGCAGATCAGCAAGGGCGCGCAGTCGCAGGCAGCGCAGGTCGATGAGACGGCCAAGATCATGGCCGAGATGTCGACCTCCGTCATCCAGGTCGTGGACAAGACCCAGTCCGCCACCTCCTCCGCCAAGAAGGGGGAGGAGAGCGCGGCCAAGGGCAAGAGCGCGGTCGATAACACGGTCAAGAAGATGCAGGAGATCGCCAAGGTCGTGGACGAATCGGCCAAGGTGATCGAGACCCTAGGCAAGAGGTCGGAGGAGATTGGCGAGATCGTCGGTGTCATCACCGGCATATCCGATCAGACCAACCTGCTGGCGCTGAACGCCGCGATAGAGGCGGCAAGAGCGGGAGAGCAGGGCCGCGGGTTCGCCGTCGTCGCCGAGGAAGTGAAGAACCTGGCCGAGGACTCCAGGGAAGCGGCGGAGCGGATCGCCAAGATGATCAAGGAGGTGCAGGTGGAGACCAGCAAGGCCGTGGAATCGATGAAGCTGGGCACCAAGACCGCGGCCGAGGGCATCCAGATCGTGGACCAGACCGGTGTCGCCTTCCAGGAGCTGTCCCAGATGGCCGCGGTGACCTCCGATCAGATGAACGCCATCGCCACGCTGATGGACAGCCAGAAGGAGGGCACCCAGAGCGCGGCCAAGGCTGTGGACGGCATCGCGTCCATCGCCGAGGAGACCGCGTCCGCCTCCGAGGAATCAGCGTCATCGACGGAAGAGCTCACGGCCAGCATGGAGGACATGACCGCTCGTGCGCAGTCACTGTCGGAGATGGCCATCAACCTCAAGAAGATGACCACCCAGTTCAAGATCGATGAGTCCCAGGTGATGGCAGAAGCGGAGGCAGCCCCTGTTCCGGTCAAGAGGGTGGAGAAGAAGTCCTCCGACGCCAAGGTCCCCTCCAAAGTACGTGAGGCGCTGGCCAAGAGGGGCATAGAAGCAATCTGAAGGTGATGGACCATGGCCCGCAAGAAGAGAGAGAAGGTCGA
Source organism: Methanomassiliicoccaceae archaeon (assembly GCA_963663855.1). Classification (GTDB taxonomy): domain Archaea; phylum Thermoplasmatota; class Thermoplasmata; order Methanomassiliicoccales; family Methanomassiliicoccaceae; genus UBA6. The sequence goes on from OY760646.1 coordinate 349,654, forward strand.
GATATCCGGCGATGAGGAGCAGATAGTCTCCTTCCGGCTGGGAAGGGAGACCTTCGCCGTGAACGTTTCCCAGGTCCGCGAGATCGGCAAGGTGGAGGACATCACCCGCATACCCAGGATGCCGGACTACATCGAGGGGGTGATGAACCTCCGCGGTCAGATAACCACGGTGATCGACCTCAAGAAGCGGTTCGGGATCGCGGCCGGCGAGGGCCGTACCGCCCAGTCCCGGATCATAGTGGCCGAGATCGGTGACAACCAGCTGGGCATAATCGTGGACGCGGTGGAGGACGTGATGCGCATCCCGCGCACCAACATATCCCCGCCGCCCAAGACCCTCAGCGCGGGCGTGGAGGCCAACTCCCTCACCGGCATATGCAAGCTGGGCGAGAGGCTGGTCATGATGCTTGACCTCGGATGTATCATGTCCGAGGATGAGAAGGCTAGGCTGGGCATCGGCGAGGCCGCTCCCCTAGCGACGACGAAAGCGATGGCAACAGCAGAGGTATCTAAATGAGCAACCCCAAGAAGGTAATGATCGTCGATGACTCGATGGTCATGAGAGCGATGATCAAGGACGTCCTGACCAAGGAAGGTTTCGAGGTCGTAGGACAGGCCAAGAACGGGAAGGAAGCCTTGGAGCAGTATCCCAAGCTGAACCCTGACCTGGTGACCATGGACATCATCATGCCGGGCGAGCACGGGACCGACGTGGTGAAGAAGATGATGGAGCTGGACAAGGACGCCCGCATCATCATCGTCTCCGGGCTGAACCAGAAGAACCTGGTCATGCAGGCCATGGACAACGGGGCCAAGGAGTTCCTCGTGAAGCCGTTCGAGAACAAGGAACTGATCGAAGCTGCGATGAAGACCGCGAGATGAAAGATTTGACCAAACATACTGTGCTGGTGGTAGACGACTCCATCGTCATGCGCCGCATCATCACCGACCTCTTGTCATCGGACAAGGAGATCGAGGTGGTGGGCGCGGCCCGCAACGGGCTGGAGGCTCTGGAGAAGGTTCGCTCCTTGAACCCCGACGTAGTGACGATGGACATCGAGATGCCCGTAATGGACGGGTTGACGTCACTACAGCACATTATGGCGGAGTTCCCACGACCGGTGATCATGCTCAGCTCCATGGACAAGCGCCAGGCCGACATCACGTTCAAGGCGCTGGAGCTGGGAGCGGTGGAGTTCATCCCCAAGACCTCCGGGTCCCTATCGCTGGACCTGGAGCGGGTGGGCGACACAATCCTGGAGAAGGTCAAGGCGGCGGCGAAGGCCAAGGTCCAGCACTCCCGCCCCTCGGTGCGCTCCATCCAGCCGGCCATCATGCCCACGCTCAGCGGGGACTGGGTGGTGGTGATAGGAACCTCCACCGGAGGGCCCAAGTCGCTGCCCGAGGTCCTGTCACGACTTCCGGGCAACTTGCCCGCGCCGGTGCTGGTGGTGCAGCACATGCCCGAGGGGTTCACCAAGGCTTTCGCGGAGCGGCTGAACATGATGTCGCCCCTGGAGGTGAAGGAGGCGGAGGACGGCGAGGAGATCCAGAAGGGTCACGTGTACCTCGCGCCAGGGAACAGGCATCTCCTCCTGAACGGCCGGAGGCTGATGCTGGACGATGGGCCCAAGGTGAACTACGTCCGCCCCGCGGTGGACGTGCTGATGAACACCGTGGCCCCCATATACGGACCGAGGACGGTCGGCGTCATACTCACGGGCATGGGCTCGGACGGCGCCGAAGGTATGAAGCTCATCAAGCGCAACGGCGGCAAGACCGTCGTTCAGAACGAAGAGACGTGCGTGGTGTACGGCATGCCCAAGGCCGTGGTGGACCTGGGCGCGGCCGACCGCGTGGTGCCACTGGAAGAGATCGCCAAGAACATCGTACTAATGCTTAGCACGGGGATGTAACATGGACAGCTCGAAATATTTGGACGTTTTCATCGAGGAGACCAGGGACCAGCTCCAGACGGTCAACAGCGTGCTGCTGAGCCTCGAGGAGAGCGGCTTCAATGAGGAGCAGATGAACGAGGCCTTCCGCGTGGTGCACACCGTAAAGGGGTCGGCGGGGGTCATCGGCGTCAGCCACATCAGTGAGCTGGCCCACATCATGGAGGACCTCTTCGACATCCTGCGGAAGAGGAAGGAGGTCCCCGAGAGGTCCATGATACAGCTCCTGTTCACGGGCGTGGACAAGATCGAGAAGATGCTGGCCCAGCTGGAGAAGGACGGGACCACGAACCTCGATGTCACTGAGCTCATCGCCAAGATGAAGCAGGCCCGGGACACCACCACCAATGTGGCCAAGGTCAAGGTGGAGAAGACCAGGGAGATCACCGCCTTGCAGATCTCGCCGGTCACGAAGGCCGTGGTGGACGAGGCCCTCACAACCGGCAAGCGGCCGGTGCAGGTCAAGATCATCTTCAGCCCCGAGCTAAAGTTCCGCGAGGGGCGGGCGTACCAGGCGGTGCGGAACCTGTCCAACGTGGGCATGGTGGCCACCAGCCAGCCGTCGGTAACGGACATGCCTGACGACACGCCGTTCTTCCTGAACTTACTGTTAACGGACAAGCCGGACGACGTGATCGTGCAGGCGGTCAACGGGGTCACCGGCGTGGCCTCCGTGGAGCTCACGCCGTACACGGTGAGCGTCAACGCCCCGGCAGCGCCGGAGGCCAAGTGCGAGGTCAAGGAGGAGGCATGCGCCAGCGAGGACAAGACCTCCTCCGCCTGTCTTTCAACGGCCTCCACCATCCGCGTCCGCAGCAAGCTGCTCGACCAGCTGCTGGACCTGGTGGGCGAGATCGTCATCAACAACATCCGCGTCAATCAGATCGCCATAGACCTGAAGCACCGCGAGCTCAAGCAGACGCTGCAGAACAACTCCCGCCTCATGGGCGAGCTGCAGGACGTGGTGCTGCGCACCCGCATGGTGCAGGTCGACTTCATATTCAAGCGGTTCCCGCGCATCGTGAGGGACCTGGCGCAGGCCAACAACAAGGAGATCGACTTCGTCATGCGCGGCACCGACATCGAGATCGACCGCAGCCTGCTGGACGAGATCGGGGACGCCCTGGTGCACCTGCTGCGCAACGCCGTGGACCACGGCGTGGAGGAGAAGCAGGACCGCCTGGCCAAGGGAAAGAAGGCGCAGGGGACCATCATCCTCTCCGCGTTCCAGGAGCAGGGCAACGTGGTCATCACGGTGGAGGACGACGGCAAGGGCATGGACATCAAGAAGATCACCGCCAAGGCCGTGTCCAAGGGCCTCATCACCGCCGAGGAGGCGGAGCGCATGGACGACCGGTCCAAGATGCAGTTCATCTTCCTGCCCGGGTTCAGCACCGCGGAGAAGGTCAGCGACCTGTCCGGGAGGGGCGTGGGCATGGACGTGGTGAAGACCAAGATCGATGGGCTGGGCGGCACGGTCCGCCTGGACTCCACCTTCGGGAAGGGGAGCAAGATCACTCTCAAGCTGCCGCCCAGCATGTCCATCATAAGGGTCATGCTGGTGGAAGTGAACTCGGAGAAGTACGCCATCCCCCTGGAGAACGTCAGGGAAACGGTCAGGGTGCCGATGGACGCCATACACACCATCGCGGACAACGGGGTGTTCAAGCTCCGCAACGAGGTCCTACCGATTTTGAACGTGCACAACGAGTTCGGTGGCAGCAGCGAGATCGTGCGCGAGATGCCGGCGATAATAGTGGAGAAGAACGAGAACCGGGCCTGCCTGCTGGTGTCCCGGTTGATCGGTCAGCAGGAGATAGTGGTGAAGAACTTGGGGAAGGACCTGAGGCAGGCCGGGTACTTCTCGGGAGCGACCATCCTGGGCGATGGTAAGGTAGCTATGATCCTCGATGTGGGGGCCTTCATATGAGCACAGAGACCAACGATATAGAGATAGACGAACTGCAGATGGACGCTCTCAGGGAACTGGGCAACGTAGGGGCCTCGCACGCCTCCACCGCCCTGACCGAGCTGGTGAAGACCGACATCCTCATCGATGTCACCGAGTGCCGGGTACTGCCCATGGACTCCCTGCCCAACCGGTTCGGGGACCTCGGAACGCACCTGGCCACGGTGAAGATCGAGATCGGGGACAGCAAGAGCTGCATCTACATGGTGTTCCCGGAGAAGATCGCCACATATCTCTCCGACCTCCTGCTGGGCCGGCCGCACGATCCCAAGAGGACGATGACCGAGGAGGACAACGACGTGATGGTGGAGATGGGCGACATATGCATCCGCCGGTACCTCATCCCCCTGTCCAAGTTCCTGTCCATCGACCTCATACCGAACTCGCCGACGGTGACGGTGGACAAGCTGGAGGACCGCCTGAAGTTCCCCGAGGTGCTGAAGCACCTTCATGACTCCAAGGTGGTCAGGATCGAGACCAACTACGTGGACAACAACCAGCAGTTCCAGGGTGCCATCATATACGTCCCGGACGTCAAGACCCAGAACCTCACCTTCAAGCGCTTCGGGGTGGACTCCGAATCGCAGATGGCCACCTTCTCCAAGTTCGGGTTGTGAGAGCCTTGACCATGACCACGAGCCGCGAGCAGGAGGAGATGATCATGGACGGTCTGCGGGAGATTGGTACCATCGGTGCCGCCCATGCCTCCACCGCCCTCTCCGAGCTGGTGCACAAGGACATCATGATCGAGGTCTCCGACTGCTTTGTGTGCAGCACTCAGGAGCTGCCGTCAGCGTTCTGCACCACTGAGGAGACGGTGGTGGCGGTGTTCCTGGAGGCCATGGGCAAGAGCCGCGGAGGCATCATGCTGGTGGTCAGCGTGCAGATGGCCATCGAGCTCACGGACATGATACTAGGAAGGCCGCACGACCCGGAGCACCAGCTGGACGAGATGGACCAGGACGCTATCTGCGAGATCGGTAACATCTGCGCCTCGGCGTACCTGAACGCGGTGTCCCGCTTCACCGACATCACCATGATGCCCTCGCCGCCCGGCGTGGCCGTAGACATGCTGCGCGCCATCCTGCAGTTCCCCGCCGCGCTGGTGGAGGCGGACTCCGACTCCAGCGTGGTCATAAAGACCATGTTCAAGTACGGTCAGAACGTGGGCTTCGGCTTCATGCTGTACATCCCCGACCGCGAATCGCAGCAGGTCCTGATCGAGAAGTTCGGTTCGATGTGAGATCATGATCGAAAGGAAGGCCGAAGGCCTAGTAACGGGAGAGGCGAGGCCAGCCACCCTGGCCCGCCGGGTCGATGAGGACCAGTCGTGCAAGGTCCACTTCGTGGACGGGGACGCCGTGGTCGGCGTGGGAGAGTACCACGTGGTACGCTCGCCGGAGAAGCTGGTGTGCCTGGGGCTCGGTTCCTGCGTGGGCATCGCCATCTTCGATCTCTCTCACGAGGTGGGCGGGCTCATCCACGCCATGCTGCCCAAGTACGAGGAGGGGAGGGACAAGACCAACGCCTCCAAGTACGCCGACTCGGCGATCATGCTCATGGTCGACGAGCTGGTGGAGATGGGCGCGCGCAAGGCGTTGCTGAAGGCCAAGATCGCGGGCGGGGCGCAGATGTTCTCGTTCATATCATCGGACACGCTGAACATCGGGCTGCGCAACTCCGCCGTGGCCAAGGAGACGCTGAAGAAGGAGAACATCCCGCTGCTGGCCGAGGACGTGGGTGGAACGAAGGGAAGGACCATCTTCTTCAGCTCCGTGGACGGCACGGTGCGCATCCAGAAGGCGGGAGAGGTCAGCCAGATCTGACTGCCGCTTCAAACCCCTTGCATCAATCATTTCTTCTTTTCATTGTTTTAACGGATCAAGAACGGAGAGTATGATGTCGCGTACTGCTCTTGCTGTCCATGGTATTATGAGGGCACTTATCACATCCTTAACGAATCGTTGAGCGAGGATTACATCGACCCGAGCGATGTTGCGTCTCAGAGCATGTTCTACGCTCTATCACTGGGAGAGAACGTCACCATTTCCACCTCGCCTACAGGTAACTTGAACCTTCCGGAAGCGCTCTGGCCGAAGGTAGATGATGCAGTCCTGGGACCATTGACGATCGAATGCAGCTATCAGGACTATTTCATTAACTTCGATACTGGCGAATATGACCCGGACGTGAACACCACCGCCTCGGTGACAATATCTCCCATCACGCCTGGAACGCACCACTATCAGGTCTTCATCGAGCAAGGGTACATCATACGCGTGTGGGAACTCGAGGTCACATGATCGAGCCGATCTTTCTGCAAGCGGTAAGATCATGCAAGCCTTGATCCCACCTTCCCATATGGTGGGAGAAGGAAAAAATCTTCACATTTCTGGTGGGTTGATAGCATCCGCAATAATAACACGGGCTGAGCGTGTCTTCGAAGTTAGAGCTCTTAGGTATGCATCACCTCAGCTAGAGAAAGGACATTGTGCCAGGATGAGTCTTCTTTAGCACTCTATCCGTCAAGTGGTGGTCATCAGGCCACCGATCATCATCTGGCCCATGAACCCGCCCACCGAGCCGATCCACATCATGGCGATGAAGTGTATGACCGACCCGGCCAGGTGCCCGCCCTTTAGCATGGGCAGCATCATGGAGGAGAACAGCGCGTGGATGAATATGACGCAGAAGGTCATCAGCTCGATGCCCTCGGTCGAGTAGGAAGACGAGAAGATGTTGCTGAGGAAACCACCGGACACGAAGTCGGGGTTGTTGATGGCCAGGTCACCCATCATGCCGCCCATGAAGCTCACGATGCCGATGGTGACGTACAGCGTGACGGACAGGGAAACCATTATGCCGTACAGCAGGCCGACGAACGAGGAGCCGATGGACTGGCGGCGCTTCCTTATGGTCAGCACCTTGAACATGTTGTTGCTGATGAATATGCTCGTCGCTTCCGGCCGCGAGCCGTTCTGGATGCACAGCACGTACATCTCCCCGAACTTCTCGATGAGGCTGCTGGACGTCTCGGCGGAGAAGTGCCGCCAGGACTCGGTGGCGTTGATGTGCATGGACAGCCGCTTGGAGAGGTTCTTGATCATGGCGGTCAGGGGACCGAACTTGTGCATGGCCAGCTTCTTCACGGCATCCGACTGCGTGGCCCCGCTGACCTCCGAAGACCGGCCGAGCGAGCGGATGAACGCGCCGTAGAGGTTGTCCCTCTTCTCGATCCTCCTCTCCTCCCGCATTATCAATATGCCGGGGAACAGCACCGGCAGGAATATCGTCGAGGCCACGAACGTCATGGGATAACCAGACGGCAGCATCACGAACGACAGCAGTATGATGCCGAAGATGGCGACCAGCGTGGCGGTGAAGATCATGCGGTCCGAGTCGTTGACCAGTCCCCGTTTGATCTTCACCTTCCACGCGTACCAGATATTGTCCTTGGGCAGCTTGGTCTTGAGGAAGAAGATGAAGAACGCCTCCATGGCCAGGAAGGACGCCACCACGCCGAACAGCAGCATGTCGATGTCGGTGCCCCCCAGCACGGGGGTGATGGCCACGAACACGGCGGTGAAGATAAGTGATGTCGTTATGCCGGTGTAGATGTCCTTGACGAACTCCAGGTCCTTCAGGGCCGCCTCCGACTTGAGCATGAACTCGTCCATCATGACGTCGTGCTCGTTCTTCATGAAGCGGTCCAGCTTCTCGCCCACATCCAGCGAGTGAGAGAGCCGCTGGAAGAAGTCGCCCTCCAGCTGGCTGGAGGTGCGCTGGGACACGAAGCGGCAGGCCTCGGCCGCGCCCACGCTGTAGTGCTTCAGCAGCCGGTACACCTGCTTGGCGTCCTCCGACAGCTGCCCGAACTCCTTCTTCTCCGACAGGATGTAGAACACCTTGTCGAAGGACATATCGGAGGTGGACAGCGCTGCCATGGTGGTGACGAACATGGGCATGTTGTTCCCCACGTTCGTCTTCCGCTTCCCCGAGTAAACCGCCGGCAGCAGCAGGACGACGATGACCAAGAAGATGGGGAGAACGTACATTATGTAGATGGTCGGCGGCTTGACGATGCCGGCCAGCAGGAAGGTCATCATCATGGGGACGACCAGGCCGAACATCACCACGGAGATGAGGACGAGGCGGAAGTAGGCCTCCTTGCTCATCTTCATGTCGCGCAGCCATACGTCGATCTTCATCGGTCCGCCTCATACCGTGAACGGTAGGGAGTTCGGACCATACTCGTAGTAGTCGCTTAAAATCTTGTTGACCTCATGATATCCTGTGATATCCAGGTCCACCATCTTTTGGATGATCTTCTCCCGCTGCCGGAGGTCCTTGTAGATCTCCTTGGGCTCGGTGTAACCGTGCTCGGCCGCGATCCTCTTCTCCAGGATGTAGCTGTTGTTGTTGCCGCGGAAGTACAGCTTGTCGGTGGCGGAGTCCCACTTGAACACGTTCCGCGTGAGCACGCCACCATCCTCCTTGGAGTACCCCATGAACTCCTCCACGCCCGTGACCCGCCTCAGGAACCGGCGGTTGACGTTCACCGCGGACTGGAAGATGATCACGTTGACGTTGTCGATGAAGCCGATGGGGATGTTGATCGGTGCGCCGGTCATCCTCTGGATGAACTTGGTGGCGTTGGATGCGTGAAACGTTGCGATGACCGGGATACCGGTCTGCATGCATTGGAACGCGACCCGGCCCTCCTCACCTCTGATCTCACCGATGACGATGTAATCGGGTCGGGACCTCAGCGCGGCACGGAGCAGATCGAACATGGTGACCCTGGCCTCCTCCGGTCCGGACTCACGGGTGACGCACCGCTGCCACCCCTTCTGGGGAGGCTTGACCTCTGGCGTGTCCTCCACGGAGTAGATCTTGCCGCGGTGGTCGATGAACGACAGGATGGCATTGAGGGCGGTGGTCTTGCCGGACGCGGTCTCACCGGACAGGATGACGTTCATCTTGTTCTCCAGGCACAGCCAGATATAGGCCACGAACTCCGGCGAGAACGTGCCGAACTTGACCAGCTGGATCGGCGATATGGGCTCGGCGCTGAACTTACGGATGGTGCACGACGACCCGCGAGCGCTGATGTCGTTGGAGTAGATCATGTTGATACGGGAGCCGTCCGGCATGGTGCCGTCCACGATGGGCTTGGACGCGCTCACCGGCCGGCCCATGCGCTCCGACATGGAGATGAAGAAGTCGTTGAGCGAGACCTCGTCATCGAACCTCACGTTCGTTTCCAGCCCATACTGGAAGGCCTTGTGCGAGACGCGCACCTTCCCCGTTCCGATGAGGTGGATATCCTCGATGTAGGGGTCCATGATGAGCGGCTCTATCGGACCATAGCCCACGATGTCCCGGTTGATGTAGTACTTCAGTATGTCGTACTCCTTCTGCGTGACCTGGAGCCTCCCGCCGGTCTTCTTGGCCTTCTTGTTCTTGCCGCTGACGACCTCCACGGACAGGTCGAACAGCTTCTCCAGGATACGCACCAGGTCCTCCTTGGTCTCCACCGACTCCTCGTGGCTGGCCTTCTCCAAGATGTTGTCTTTGATGATGCGCAGCTTCTCCTTCTCCTCCATGTCCAGCTTGTGCTCGATGCTGATGTAGCGCGAGCGCAGGGCGTCGATGTGGATGTGACCGTTGCCGATCTTGTAGATGACGTTGGCGGAGTTGGGGTCCATGATGGCGTTCTTCCGGATGTCCGCCAGGTCCTTGACCGACATGTTCTCGTAGTACTTCGGAAGGATGTTGGTTACCTTCTTCAGCTCCTCGATGTAATCGCGGAGGTAGATGCTGGCCTTGGCCGCCTTCTCCAGGTTAGGGTCGACGATGGCCATTAACCGGACACCTCCGTGATCTCGATCACCAGGCCGATGCCCGGTTCGATACGGATCTTCAGCTGGTCATCGACCTTGTGCTTGGCCCTCTGGTACCGCATGATGTTGACCAGGCGCACCATGCCCTGGCCGGAGGGCTTCATCTTGATGGCGACGTAGATGTCCGAGGCCTGGCGGATGGGGTCCACGGACTTGATGGTCTCGTCCGCGGTCATCAGGATGGTCTTGTCCAGCTTCATCTGCTTCTTCAGGAAGCCCATGTACTGGATGCAGCCGCGCTCGTCCAGGCTGTCCTTGGTGAGCGTGGAGAAGGAGTCGATGATGAGGATGTCCTTGCTGTACAGATGGGGCGAGGTCATCAGCTTCATCAGGAAGTCGCTGCGGTTGCGGGACTTGCCCAGAAGCGGATAGACGGGGAAGTACTGCAGCGCCCCGTTGAGGAGGTACTTGTCGATCTTGTACTCCAATGAGTACATCTGATCGATGAAGTCCCGCAGGGTCATCTCCGTGCTCACGTAGGTGACGGAGTGGCCGCTGGACAGAAGTCCGAACGCGATCCGCTGGCACAGGACGCTCCGGCCGGAGCCCTCCGGGCCCTCGATGAGCATGGTGCATCCCCTTGGAATGCCACCCCCCATCTTCAGGGACAGCTCGTCCTGCTTGAGATGAATGCCGTAGAGGTCATTACGGGCCGCACCGGATTCCAGCAAAGCACCGCTCATCTTTCGTTCCACCTCGTTCTATCTTCCATGCCCTCATCAGATGCGGAAGGCCATGGTATCGGACACGGCGTTGGGCATGACCGCCTTGAGCTCGTGGTCCCCGGCGCTCAGCGCCACCACGATATGCATCTCTACGGTCTTACCTACCGACCATATTCCGCCGCTATATTCGTTCACTACGGACGTCTCATTGACGTACTGGCCATCTATAAGGATTTCGATGTTATTATATTTTAAAGTAATATCCCCCACGTTCTTGAGGTAGATGGTGAGGTTGCCGTCGGCGTACGGCACCTGCCGGGGATCGTTGACGATCTCTATCCCTGTGCCTATCTCCTTGGCCAGGGCATCGGTCTTGACCTTCAGCTCCTGCACCATGGAGTTGGATATGCCGATGATGACGCCGGACACCGACACCGCCACCACGATGGCGGCGATGAAGAACAGCATTTGGGTGAAGGAGCTGTCTGCCATGACCGTCCCTCAGTGGTACGCCGTCACTCCGTTGGCGTCAACCACCCACACCAGGGTGTCGTTCAGGCTGCGGTCCACGGTGATGACCAGCGTCTCCTGCGGCATCCACAGGTTGGTGCTGGACCTCCCGTCCACGGACGTGGAGGCGATGGCATCGTCGCTCAGGGTGCCGTTAAGGAACAGGTTCAGGGCGTTGATCGCCAGCGTCTCCTCGCCCTCGTTGGACAGGGCTATGGAGCGGTTCTCCAGGTCCACCGCGGTGATGGCGATGCTGTCCCGCAGCACGCTGTCCTGGCGGTCCTGGGACTCCCTGCGGGCATCGACCAGGGCCTGCTCGAAGTTATCGAAGGCGGCGAGGAGGTTTCCGAACACGATGACCGATGCGACGAAGATGATGGCGGCGGAGACCGAGATGCTCAGCCCCATTAGCCGCCCCCAAGGCGTCTGAACTCGCTCATCCAGCGCTCCAGGGCCTCCACCTCGTCCCGATCGACCTCCTCACCTATCAAACGAGCGCGGTACACCTTGCTGAGCTGGTACTCCACCAGCTTGTGGACCTGCTCCAATGCGTAGGGGTCCACCGCGGACGAGGGCATGGGCGGGGCCCTGCCCTTCGGCCGGGCCGGTGGCTCGTCCATAGGCTCGGGGGTCGGGGCGGCGGGCTTCAGGTCCACCTTCCCCAGCACGTCCGGTGAGATCTTGATGCTGTCCATCCCCGAGAGGCTGCTGTAGTCCTCGTCCTCCTCCTCGTCCTCCGGCCTCAGCACGCGGTCCAGGGGACCGTTGCCGTCCTCCGGGGAGTTGGCAGGGGTCTTGCCGAGCGCGTCGAGCGTGCCCAGGGACATGTTCTCCAGGGCCGGATCGTCCTCCTCCAGGGGAGCGCCCGTCTTGTCGTCCTCCACGAACGGGTTGTACTGGCGGCTGACCGCCTCGTACACGTTAAGCAGGCTCTTGATGGAATCGTTGATCTGGGAGAGGTCCTTGTGAATGTTCTCGATCTCGTTCTTGGTGGCCTTCCCGGTCATGTCGGTGCTCTCGGCGTGCTTCTTCAGGTCGTTTACGCTGGCCTCGAGCTCCATGATCTTCTTGTCGTCGGCCCTGCCCCCTGTGGGCAGTCCGGCCAAGAGGTCCCCGCCCAGGTCGCCCCCGAGGCTGCCCAGCTCCATGGATTCCTCCTTGCCCTTCTTCTTGTCCTTCTTGTCCAGCTTGGAGAGGCTGCCGATGCTCCCGCCCAGGTCGCTGAGGGAGAGGTTCCCGCCCTCCAGGCCGAGGTCCTCCGAGGAGGTCTCGCCCAGATCTCCTCCCTTTCCGCCCTTCTTCTTGAACGACAGGATGGCGAGGGTCGAGACCAACGGGTATAGGGGAACTATGCGGACGGACTTCATCTGGATACCTCTGGATAGTGATACGTGAGACTAGTGATGCGGTGATGGTGAGAGTGAAATGGTTGGGGTTTAATAATAAAAAGAAAAAGGTTTCTTACCCTGTTTAGTTCAGGGTAACCCACTCAATTCCGGGGGTGAAGGCCTCGGAGGTGGTGAAGGTGATCAGGGACAGCTGGCCGTAGGCCGGCATGATCTTGATCACACCGAGCTGGTTGAAGCCGATGTTAAGGTCCCCAGCAGCGTTGGACAGGGTGATCTTGATCAGGTCGCCCTGGCCGACCACGTGGGAGGTGGTCATGTCGTTGGTCCAGCTGTTGCCGGAGATGGACTTCTCAACGTCAGCGACGAAGTTGTCATCAGCAACGGTGATGGCCATGCTCTGGTACAGGTTGGTGGTGTCGGACAGCATCGAGATCATGACGTTGTTCATGTTGATCTGGGGGCTACCGGCAGCGAGCCTGACATAGATGGTGATGTTGTCAATGAACTGGTAGTTGCTCTTGTTGACCTGGCCGATGACGTCCTGGACAATGAATCCAGAAGCGACGTTGTTGATCGCCTGGTCACCAGTGGACTGGGCCTGCTCCCTAACAGTGTTCGCGGTGCTGATCAGTACAGACGCGGCGACCGCGGCCACCAGGACCATCGCGATGAAAATGATCATCGTACCGACGCCCATCTCAGCGCGCTTGTCGTTTCTCATTTTTACGAACTTCTTGTTCAATCCCATTTCTAGACCTCCATTCGGTTCTTGCCCGATCAGGAGTATACCATACCCCGTATACCGGGACGCTTCGTCTGCATTGATTGCAACGGGCTACCATCCTAGGGATGTAGCTCGCTCTCATCAGGCAGTTAAGTCAAAATTCACCTCCGAGATATATAAAATAAAAGATTTGAAAATCATATCTGATTTGTATTTTTGATACCTAGAAATAATTATTATCAAATAAAATTATGCAGCCATATATGGAGCCAGTCTAGCTGAGTTGCGTTCATCGTTCGCTCTCCGTGCATCTTATTTAGATAGGGAAGTAGGCGTACGCGATGATGTCGCCGGTGAACATGTGCTTGACCTCCACCGACCACTGGCCTTCGGTCAGGGTCCCGCTCCACTTCCTAAGGTCGATGTAATCGCCAGCGTTCATCAGGCCGTCCCCGCCCACGTCCACCATCTTGACCTGGGTGTCGTCCGGCAGCAGCATGATCATGGAGGACGAGTCGTTGAGGGACAGGTGGTGGGTGGTCATGTCCGGGCCCAGCACCTCTAGGTAGCAGTACGAGAGCTCGGTGCTGGGGGATATAGTCCCGATCATGAGCTTGATCTCACTGTCCGAGACGTCCATCACCGCAGATATCGATCCCAGGGGGGCCTTGTCGATGTCCGGCACCATGATGGTCCCCTTGGAGACCATGGTGTCAGAGGAGCGGTGGACGAGCTTGAACGACCATGCACCGATGGTCAGGTCCCGGAAGTTGGTCATGGTGAAGTACGCTCCCTTCTCCATCCTCCCGGTGGTGGAGATGGTGAGGTTGGCCAGGCTCTTGGGGTCGGAGTCGTCCTTGGCCTCCTGGACATAGTCCAGGACGTTCTCGATCACGTCCGCTTTACACACATCGCCCGAGGGGGAGGTGGTCTCCAGGACCATGTCGCTGAACTTGACATCCTCGGAGAAGTTGTTGAACTCCACCTTCATCTGGGTGGGGCTGATGTAGAAAACGTTGAAGGTCACGTTCTGTGGTATCTTGGAGGGGGGCGGCCCCTGCATGATGGAGATGCCCAGATAGATGCCGCTGATGACGATCAGTCCCACGAGAAGGACGTTGGCCCACAGCAGCAGCTTCCTCGTCTCCATATGGACAGGGACGGTCGTTGGTTTATAAAAAAAGTTTAGGGCAGGGTATCAAATCGAATAACATTAGCGGACCACGACGACCGTGCAGTTGGCGTTCTTGAAGATGGTCTCCGAAACGCTAGCACCCATGATCTTGGCCAAGCCGCTCTTCTCCCCCGATGAGCCCAGGATGATGCAGTCGGCGTCCAGCTTCTCTGCCGCCAAGAGTATGGTGTCCTGCGGCTCTCCGGCCTCGAGCAAGGTGGCGATCTCCACCCCTACCTCGGAGGCGCGGATCTTGGCCCGGCCCAGCACCCGCATCCCGTTCTTGATGTTCTTGTCCTTGTCCTCCTGGGCCTTGGGGCTGACGATATACATTATGAATAGAGTGCCCCTGAAGGCCTTGGCATAGGCGAACGAGAACTCGACGGCCTTCTCGGAATGTGGCTTTCCATCTGTGCCTACTATGATATTCATCGGGACCAAAGTAATTATTATTCATAAAATATTTAAAAAGGAAGCTTAGGAAATCATTTCTGATTTTAAATAACTCGATGAGCAGCGCGTGTCCAGCATCACCGGAGGGACACATATTGAGCGTTCAGGACCGGGGGGACATCGATGGTGAGGAAGTTGACGAAGCCCTCGGCGGGAGTGAGCGACAGCTTCAGCTCTTGTCCATGGGACAAGGCGGCAGGAAGGTCTAGCTTGATCAGGAAGATGTCGCCATCGGCGATGATGGCCGTGCTGTTCGACCGCCCGCCGGAGATGATCCGGTCGGCCGAGAACCCTGCATCGCCATACGCCAGGAACGAGTGCGTCCCGGGCAGCAGCAGCTCGATGACCAGGGAGGTGAGGTTGAGGTCATCGCACCCCGGCCCCAGGACCACCACCATCTCCAGGCCTAGCACCTCTTCGCGCTCTGGGTCGCACACCCCCACCACGCTCCTCACGTCCAGATAGTTCACGGTTCCCTGGAGCGTGTCGTCCACCACGTCCTGAGCCTGGTCCCCGCTCTCGCTGGTGTTCTCCAGCACCATGGAGCCAGCGACGCCGCTGACGCTGATCATGGCGATCAATAGGATGGAGGTGCCGATGCCCGCCTCTCCTCTACGATTTAGAGCAGGACTCAATTTTATCGGCTATATTGTTATAAGATATAGTATATAATTATTACCGAGCCCCCTTGAGGGAGGCCTCGCAGTAGGGGCACTTCTTGAAGATGCGGTTGGTGGTGCGGTCGCAGTTGGGGCACTTGACCTCCAGGAAGGCCGAGCAGTAGGGGCAGCGGGCGATGGTGGAGTGCAGGACCTTGCCGCACGCAGGGCAGTGGATGAACGCGTCGTCCCCGCTCGCCGGCGGGGAGGGGGCCTTCTTACCTCGGGAGAACAGGCCGAGAGAGCTCGTTATATAGAACAGGATGCGCGATCTCATGGGACCTGCGCAGGGGACGCCGATGGTCGGTAAAAAGATTATGTCCGTGAGCTGTGCCGTCCGAGAATGACCTACTCCTTGCGCACGTCGACCAGCGGCTCGATGGCGTCCACCGTCCGGGCCACCCCGTCCTCGGGGCCGATGGTCATCCGTATCGCCTCCATGGGGCAGTGCTCCACGCACCGGCCGCAGCCCTTGCACCGCCCATCATCGATCTTCGCCCTTCCATCGTGCAGGGTGATGGCGTCGACGAAGCACGTGCCGCTCTCGACGCAGGAGCCGCAGCCGGTGCACGTGTCACCGACGCTGACCGAGACCCCGGCCATGCGCGTGACCCCGCTGCTGATGGGGCCGGAGAGCTGGGGCACCATCTTCCACAGGCAGCAGCACTCGCAGCAGTTGCATATCGACAGGAGGTCCTCCTTGGCCCCGGTGTTCAGCCACACGCTGTCGATCTTGTTCCGGCCGATGAGGTGAACCAGACCCAGTTCCCTCCCTCGGCGCATGTGCTCCAGCGCCTCCTCCACCGTGGCCAGGTGGCCCATGGAGGGCGGTATGTGGCGCGCCCCTGTCCCCAGGAAGACGCACCCCAGGTCCAAGGGGTAGTGCTGGCAGCCGTTGGAGCGCCGGCACATGCAGTGGTCCATGATGAAGATGTACCTCGAGCTTCGTATGAAGTGCTCGATGACCTGCGAGGGCAGGACCACGTTGGTTGGGACTACGCTCTTCCCCACCTCTATGGTGCGGCGCTGCGCGGCGCGCGCCACCTCGTCCTTGGGCAGGTAGACCATTCGGTCGTCCTCGAACAGGGCCCGCTCCACCGCCCGGCCCAGCAGGGGCAGCCGGGTGGTCCGGGCCATGAGGAACCGTTGCTGGAAACCGATGCGTATGATGCGGGATGCGAGGTCCGTCCTAACGGTCACGAGACCACTATCTGGTGGAGCCTCTTAGGTCTTGCGCCGCTCCACGACCCGCGGTACAGGACAACGTGTTTTACGGTGGGAAGAGCAGGGAAAGCATGCTCTAGGTTTATATCGTAACAATCGAATTGCCAGTCCCAATGGTGGATGGGGCCCTTCTTTCTGTATCGCTGATGATCTCGACCGCGTGCTCGATCGGTCTGGCGATCATCACCTGGAGGATGAGCAACCTCCGCACCAAGGTGCCGTTCATCTGCCTCCTCATCGCCAACGCCTGGTTGTCGGTCACGTACCTGCTGGAGCTGCTCAGCGGGGACCTGGGGGAAATGCTGTTCTGGAACAACCTGGAGTACATATCCACGGCCTTCATACCATCCCTGTACCTGGTGTTCACCTGGAGGTTCGTGGGACGTGACAGCGAGGTGAACTGGAAGAACCTGGCCATCCTGTTCACCGTCCCCGTCCTGGCGCTGGCCATGCTGTGGACGAACGACCTCCATCATTCCTTCTACCTCTACGTGGTCCTCACCCCCCTGGACGGCCTGCATACCTTCGAGCCCGCCTACGGCCCCTGGTTCTACGTCCTGGCCGGTTACAACCTGATCATCATCATCAACAGCTACGTCCTCCTTCTCAGGACCTACCTGCGGTCGTCCCGCTACCTGCGGCAGCAGGTGGCCATGGTGATGATATCCTGCCTCCTGCCCATCTTCGGCTTCATAGTGGGGCTGAACGGCCTGACCATGGTCCCCTTCCAGATGCTCATGGTCCTCTCCCTGTTCTGCTCCATGGCGCTGATCTTCGTGGGGGCGTACCGCTACGAGCTGTTCAGCATCATGCCCCTGGCCCTGGACAACGTCTTCGAGAGGATGAAGGACGGGGTTGTGGTGCTGGACACCCGCGACCGCATCATTCATATCAATCCGTCGGCTGAGATGATGCTCAGCCGCACCAGCGAAAGGAAGCTGGACCGGAACGAGCCGGACCCAGCGCAGTTCATGAAGAACATGGACCGGGAGGACGCCATCGCCACCGGGCGCACCGTGGAGGTCTCCATCCCCAAGGACGGGGTCGATCACTTCTACAGCGTGCAGGTGACGGCCATGATCGACCAGAGCGGGGCCCGCACCGGCTACCAGGTGATCATCCGTGACATCGACGAGGAGAGGAGGATGAGGGACCAGTTGCGCAAGGCCAACGCCCGGCTCAGCATGATGTCCATGGTGGTCCGGCACGACACCATGAACCAGGTAGGGGTGATCCACGGCTACAGCGAGCTCATAGCCTCCGGACATCTCAAGAGCGAGGACGTGGCCCGGTACGGTGACCGCATCAAGGAGGCGGTGAAGTACATCGAGCGGCAGTTCAACTACGCCGCCGACTACCAGAACCTGGGGCGGTCCGACCCGGCGTGGCAGTGGATGCAGCTGGTGCTGGCCAAGGCCAAGACCTCGGGGGCATCGGAAGGACTGGATGTGCGCTCGGAGCTGGGGCCCCTCAGCGTCCTGGCCGATCCCATGCTGGAGAAGGTGTTCTCCATTCTTATGAGCAACAGCCGCAAGCACGGGAAGGGCGCGACCAACGTGAGCATCGGCTACCGCGTCGAGGAGGGGCGATGCGTCGTCACCTACGAGGACGATGGCGTGGGCATACCGGCGGACCTCAAGGGGGCGGTGTTCGAGAGGGACTTCAACCCCCAGGGCAGCATGGGCCTCTACGTCGCCAGCCAGATCATGCTACTGTCGGGTGGCAGCATCCGCGAGGTGGGCGGGGAAGGGAGCGGTGCGCGCTTCGAGCTCGTGTTCCCGGAGAACGGCTGGAAGGAGGAGAAGTTCGACATGACCCACGTGGTCAGGTCCAAGGACCCCGCGAGGGAATGATCTCTTTTATGTTCGAGCATCGGGCGCGCGGTCGATGATGGGCGCTCCGCAGAACGTGCACCGGTGATCGGCCCGGTGGTTGGTGCCGCCGCAGTACTCGCAGCGGACGTGCAGGTCCCTCTCCATGGCCTCGAGGCGCTTTTTCGTCCTCCTCCTCACCAGCGCGCCCGCCACCATCATGGAGGCGCCCACCACGAAGAGGGGGGCGGCGATCCAGAAGAACGACGCCTCCGACAGCACGGCCGGGAGGAAGAAGCCGAAGCTGAAGAACAGGGCCATGCCGCCCAGGCCCACGAGGATGATGCTCTTCATGTCCCCCTCCTCCTGCTCCTTCCTCATGGGGTCCTCGGGAGCGTTGGGGTTGACCAGCGCATGGCATTCGGGGCAGTAGCGCGAACCCCAGGAGACCTCCCCCTGGCATTGCGGGCACGGCCTGGTCCTGCTCGTCATATCGGCAGGGACCGAACGCCGGCATTTATTCGTAGCGCTCTGAGTATCCGCTGCAGATAAGTAACGCCGCCGACGGAAGCGGGTCGGGGGCAGCACGTCCCGCGGGATAACGGGAGGCAATGTGTTTTTACCCAGCCCACACTTGTTGGATGGGGTTAAGGCATGTCGATCATCCGCTGCGAGGAGGTAACCAAGACCTATGTCACCGGGGACATAACGGTGCACGCGCTGAAGGGCATCACCATGGACATCGAGAAGGGGGAGATGGTGGCCATCATGGGACCGTCGGGCTGCGGCAAGACCACCCTCCTCAACTGCCTCTCCGGCATCGATGACGTGACCTCGGGACGGATAATGATCGAGGGGCAGGAGATCACCTCCCTGGACGACAATGCTAAGACCAACTTCCGGGCCAAGCGCATGGGCTTCATCTTCCAGTTCTACAACCTGCTGCCGGTGCTCACGGCCACGGAGAACGTGGAGCTGCCGCTGCTCATCGCCGGAAGGGCCCCGCAGGACGCCCGCCGGAGGGCATTGGACCTGCTGGACGCCGTGGGCCTGTCGCCGAGGGCGAAGCTCAGGCCCAACGCCCTGTCGGGCGGGGAGAGGCAGCGGGTGACCATCGCCCGTGCGCTGGTGAACGACCCCGCCATCGTGTGGGCGGACGAGCCCACGGGGGACCTGGACGTGCGAACCTCGGAGGAGGTGGTGTCGCTCATGCGCCGCCTCAACCAGGAGAACGGGCAGACCTTCATCATCGTCACCCACGACCCTGACGTGGGGGCGCGGTGCGACCGCATCGTGCACATGCGGGACGGGCGCATCGTCACCACCAACGGGAACGTGGACAACATTGCGGACGAGATCAAGAAGTTGGGGTGAGCCCATCTCCCTCCGTTCGCTGCTCAAAGGCCTCCTGCTGGCCGCGCTGGTCCTGGCCGCCATCGTCCTGCTCCCCCTCTCCCTGGCCGTGCTGGCGGTCATCGCCCTGATCACACTGTTCGTGCTCCTCGACGCCGCGGGGAACCGCATCCTGTTCACCATGTCCCTGCGCAACATACGGAGACGACCGTCCACCACCGCCCTGGTGCTGGGTGGCCTGATGGTGGGCACGGCCATCATCTCCGCCTCCCTGGTGGTGGGGGACACGCTCGACAACATGATCGTGGGCGAGGTGGTGGACAGCTTCGGCGACGTGGACTTCGTGGTGAGGGGCCCGGGCGAGGGGGTAGGAAATACCGGCGTGTACGAACTCGACAACGTCTCCCTCATCAGGGACGCGGTCCGCGACCTGCATTCGGTGGACGGGGCGGACTGGGTGCTCCAGGGCACGGTGAGCATGAAGGATATGAGGTCCAACCTCACCTCGCCCGGCATCGATGTCATGGGCCTCACCGACCGCGCCGCACAGGACCTGGGAGGGTTCCGCACGGCGGGCGGCTCGCAGCTTTCCGCCGCACCGTCCGCCGCACAGGCCTACGTTGTTCCGGACCTGGCGGCGAGGCTGGACATCGCGGACGGCGACACCCTGCTGCTGGTGCACGATCAAACGCACATCGCCACCGCCACCGCGGTCCTGGTCTCGAACGCGGGGCTGGGGGGCCTGGGTCCCGACATGTTCCTGGACCTGGGGGTGCTACAGCCGCTCAGCGCGCAGGAGGGCATGGTGAGCTCCCTGATGGTCTCCCTGGACCAGGCCGGCCGCCAGGATGTAGGAGTAGCGCGCGAAACCCTCAACTCTACCCTGAGCGCAGCGCCGGAGCTGGGCCTGGAGATCGCCCGCGACCGCGACCAGGCCATCGTCGACGGCCGGTCCTCGGTGTCCATGTTCACCTCCCTGTTCTTCGTGTTCGGATCCTTCTCCATCATCGCCGGTATCGCCCTCATCATCAACATCTTCACCATGCTGGGGGAGGAGCGCAAGGGGGAGATGGGCATGGCCCGGGCGGTGGGCATGAGGCGGGGGCACCTGCAGCGGCTGTTCACCTACGAGGGCTGGATGTACGCCTCCCTGGCCTCGGTGATCGGCACCCTGGCCGGCCTCCTCCTGGCGTACATGCTCATCCTGGCGGCCACCGCGGTCATCGACCAGGGCGGGCTGCAGATCGACCGCTACTTCACCTTCACCCCCTTGTCCCTGGCTCTGGCTTACCTGGTCGGCTTCACCCTCACCCTGGCCACGGTGTACCTGGTCACCCTCAGGATATCCAAGCTCAACATCGTGCGCGCGGTGCGCAACATCCCGGAGCCGCCCCGGCCGAGGAACGACCGCGGCCTGATGCGGCTGGGCATCGCGCTCCTGGCCCTGGGAGCGGCGATCACTCTCGTGGGCATGGACCAGGAGAGCCTGGCGGCGGCACAGAGCGGCCTCTCCCTCGCCACCCTGTCGGTCGGCCTGCTGCTGCGCAAGTTCACCGGCGACCGCATCGCCTGGACGGTGGCGGGAGCGGCGACGCTGGTGCTGTGGCTGCCTACGGGAGTGGACGTCTTCCCCTACGAGGGCAACATCGAGATGTTCGTCATCGCCGGCGTGTTCATGGTAGTGTCCACGCTCATCGTGGTCATGTTCAACTCCGGCATCTTCATCCGCGTCCTCACCCGCCTGCTGCCCACCCGGGGCGGGTACGGGGCGGTGATGATGACCGCCATATCCTACCCTCTGCGGGCCAGGGTGCGCACCGCCCTCAGCGTGTTCATCTTCGGCCTGGTGATATTCACCATCACCACCCTGTCCATGATCTCGGGGATGATGGGCGTGGGCATACCGAAGATCATCGACCAGACCTCGGGAGGCTTCGATGTCCTGGCCTACTCCGGCGTGCCGGTGGACATGTTGGACGGCATCCGCTCCACCGACGGGCTGGTGGAGGAGGGCAACGTCACGAGCATCGTGCAGCTGAGCATGGCCCGGCCCCTGGTGGCGGCGGTCGGAACGCAGGACAACATCACCGCGGACGCCTTCGGCTACAGCGTCATAGGGGTCGAGGAAAGGCTGTACACCGAGGGCCACTACCCGCTGAGGGAGTGGGACCCTACGTACGGCACTGAGCGGGAGGTGTGGGACGCGGTGCGCGACGACCCCTCGCTGGCCATCGTGGACGGCTCCGCCGGTCAGAACCAGAGCCGGTTCGGCATGGGCTTCGGCTCCAGCGACCTGGCCGGGACGGCGGTGGGCGATGACCTGCGGATCACCGACCCCCAGGGTACCAATGCCACGGTGAGGGTGGTGGGGATCATGAAGCAGAGCACCTTCAGCGGCGTCTTCATGCAGCAGCGGTACGTGAACGAGGAGCTGGAGGTGAACGGGACGAACCTGTTCCTCATCAAGCTCGCCGCGGGCGCGGACGCTGACCGGCAGGCCGTGCTCCTGCAGAACCAGTTCTGGGAGTACGGCGTCTCGACCGTGCCGCTCAAGAGCCTGGCCCGGGACGTGGTGAGCCAGATCGACGGGATATTCAACCTCATAAAGGCCTTCCTGGCGCTGGGCCTCATCATCGGCATCACCGGGCTGGGGATCATCACCATACGGTCCATACGTGAGAGGAGCATCGAGATCGGCATGATGCGCGCCATCGGGTACACCCGCCGCATGGTGGTGACGAACTTCGCCCTGGAGTCGGCCTTCGTGGCGGTCCTGGGCATCACCATCGGCACCGTGCTGGGCATGGTGGTGGGGTACCAGCTGTGGGACTCCGCCTTCCGGGACATGGAGTTCGACTTCGTTATCGCCTGGGTGCCCATCCTCGCGGTGGGGGTGGTGGCCTTCCTGGCCACGCTGCTGAGCGTGTACCCCGCGGCCCGGGGGGCCAGCAAGGTGTCGCCGGCCGAGGTGCTGCGCTTCGAGTAGGGGCGGGAGCGAGCGCAGGCTTGATGGTCACCAGGCACCATGTAGTATCGGATGATCGATCACCGTCCCCTGCACGAGCTGACCTACGGCATGTACATCGTCAGCGCGGAGGAGGGGGGCACCTACAACGGGCAGATGTCCAACACCCTGTTCCAGGCCGCCTCCGAGCCCACCCTGGTCTCGGTGTGCATCAACAAGGCCAATCGCACCCACGGCATGATACGCCGCCGGGGGGCGTTCACCGTATCAGTGCTGGCCATGACCGCTCCGCTCACCCTGATAGGGCTGTTCGGCTTCCGCCACGGGTACGACATCGACAAGTTCAAGAGCGTGCCCTTCCGGCCCGCCACCAACGGTGCGCCCATCGTCCTGTCGCACACCGTGGCCTTCCTGGAGGTGGCCGTTATATCCTCCCTGGACGCCGTGACCCACACCCTGTACCTGGGGGAGGTCACCAACACCGGCACCCTGGGGGACGGAGAGCCCATGACGTACCGGTACTACAACCAGGTGCTGAAGGGATACACCCCCGTGACCGCGCCCACCTTCCGGCCGCCTGAGCCCCCACCAGAGATAAAGGGATAAAGGATAGAGGCATTCATCACGACGAGGGCGTATCATGTCGGACGACAGCGATGCTCCGAGAGAAGTGGCTGGCGACATCATCTCCTTGCTGATGCAGGAGCTGATGGAAGGAATACCTGAGAAGGCGGGAGGAGGCGCCGAGAGGGAGGCGTGGGACCTGCTGCACCAGGTGAGAGGGGACCTCACCCCCGAGGAGGTGGACGACCCCCGGGCGTTCGTCACCGACCTCATCGAGGCGTCGGAGGACTTTGTGCACCAGGAGGGCGACGAGAACGAGCGCCACGACCGGCTGCTGGCGGCGAACAACATACTGGTCAACATCCTGAGGCCGTCCTTCGGTGGCGGTGACGGCGAGGACCTGGAGATGCGCTTCGAGGAGCTGCGTGACTGCCTGTTCAACATCGAAAGGATCAACGGTAGGAACCCCTCGGCGGAGACCCGCCTGCATGCCATCCACGAAGGATTGGTCGAACTGTCGCAGACCCTGGGCATCGCGCCCATAGCACCGCCGTCGGAGTGATTCACCACCTGTGGCCATAGGAGCTCACAGCGGGCCGTGGTGCGGTGGCCAGGGAGGTTAGATCACACCATCTGGAGAGCGAGCTTCTCCGACACGGCGGCCTGGACGGTCTCCAGCTGGTCCTTGGTGAACATGCACTGGAACTTGCCGGCGGGGATGGCCATCTCCATCTTCCCTCCGCCCATCATACCTTTCTTGACGTTCACCCTGGTGACGTCCAGGTAGGGTACGAAGAAGCTCTTCTCGTTCAGAGCCAGTATCTGCGGCACGGTGAGGCCGCGGAAGCTTTCTCTCACCCCGTCGTTGGTCATGGCACTGGACATCACCGCCCCCGCCAACCCCAGGCCGCCCACCAGGCCGCTCTTGGCCGCCATCTTCAGGCCGCTGGCCACCACTGCAAAGGCGATCCCGGTCTCCGTGAACAGGATATCGTACTGGCGCTGAATGCCGGCCATACCTACCTGTCCAGTGGCGTTCATGAGCACGTGCCTGATCTTCTCGTCATCTTTGGGTCCGAACATACTCCTTGCCCCAAGTATCTTGTGAGAAAAATATATTATAATACATATTATATAAAGCGATCTCCCGGAGGCGTATTATCCCTCCTCCGCCTATGCGTCATGCATGGACGCTGTCAGAGAGGCTGGAGCGGCCCGCCTGGAGGAGCTCCGTCAAGAGCGCCCAGGGGTCGCCTTCGAGGACGATTACATGGACACCGAGGTCGGCACGCGGGGCCTCGTCCGGTGGTTGGACGCCCGGGGAGAGGTCACGGCGCTGGAGTTCATCGAGCCGGAGGGGTTCTGGTCCGACCCCGACGCCGTGGAGGAGTACGCGGACACGCTGGAGGCGGGCATCGCGGTGACCATCATCGTCCCCTCGTCCGAGGCCCTGGAGGCCGAGGCCTTCCTGCGTGAGGAGGTGGGCGGCAACGTCGCGGTCCTCACCTACGGGCCGCGCGCCGACGGCCGGGGGAGGCGTTGATCGGTACCCCCGGGCATGCGGTCGACCCAGGGGCAGGTATTTATCACACGACGCTATTTTTTCACCGAGCATGAGCGAGGATTGGACGGAGCTGTACCGGCCCAAGGGCCTGGATGAGGTGGTGGGCAACCCCAAGGCGGTGGAGGAGCTGAAGGCCTGGGCGGACGCCTGGGAGTCCGGACGCCCACAGAAGAGGGCGGCCGCGCTCATAGGGACCCCAGGCACTGGTAAGACCAGCGCCGCCCTGGCCCTGGCCCGCGACTACGGCTGGGACGTGGTGGAGATGAACGCCTCCGACCAGCGCAACGCCGATGCCATCAAGGGCATCGCCCTGCGGGGGGCCATGGGGCAGACGTTCTCCTCCACCGGTGAGTACCTGTCCACCAAGAAGGGGCGGCTCAAGCTCATCATCCTGGACGAGGCGGACAACATCAGCGGCAAGGAGGACCGCGGCGGCGTCCCGGCCATCGTGGACCTGGTGCGCAACACCAAGCAGCCGGTGATCCTCATCGTCAACGACTGGTACGGCCTCACCAAGAAGAGCGCGGTGCTCAAGTCCCAGACCGAGCAGGTGAAGTTCGCCCGCATCAAGGGCGTTACGGTCAGAGGCGTGCTGAGGAAGATCGCCAAGGACCAGGGGGTGAGGGTATCGGACCGCGCGCTGGAGATCCTGGCCGAGAACTCGGGGGGCGATCTGCGCTCGGCGGTGAGGGACCTGCAGGCCGTGGCCACGGGCAAGGAGGAGGTCACGGACATCAACACCACGGTCGTCTCCCCTCGTGAGGTGGAGAAGACCATGTACTCCGTGATGGACGACATCTTCAAGGGCACCGATGCCGCCGGCGCCCGCTTCAAGATGATGGACGTGGACGAGCCTCCCGAGACCAAGCTGCTGTGGATCGAGGAGAACCTGCCGGTGGCGTACCGCGACCATCTGGACCTGCACCGCGGAATGATGGCGGTGGCCAGGGCGGACACCTTCCTGGGGCGGGTGCGAAGGCGGCAGCACTACGGTTTCTGGAGCTACGCTGGTGACCTCCTCTCCTACGGCGTCTGCGCGGCCAAGAGGAGGGAGGTGCGCGGCTACCTCCGCTACGCCTTCCCCAGCTACCTGATGAAGATGTCCCGCAGCAAGAGCAGCCGGGCCCTGCAGAACGGGATATCGGCCAAGCTGGGCGAAGCGACGCACCAGTCCGCGGCACAGGCCCGGCAGGTGCTCCTCCCCTATTTCCGTACCCTGTTCCAGCACGACCGTAGGTTCCAGCTGAGCACGGCCATCGAGCTGCAGCTGGAGGAGGAGGAGATCGCCTTCCTGCTGGGGGAGAAGATCGACTCCAACGCCGTGAAGCACCTCGTGGCCGACATCAAGAAGGTGCTGGACGCCAAGGAGCAGCGCATGGAGGGAGCGATGGAGCGGCACCACGAGGAGGCGCCGCCCGCCAAGGCGGAGAGGCCGCAGCCGGCCCCCTCGCAGCGGACCCTGTTCTGAGGTGACCATGACCGACGACATGGACCGGGCGAGAGAGAAGCAGCAGTACAAGATGCACGGCGGCCACGCCGCGGTGAAGCTGTGCCACTGGATGCAGCAGTCCCTGCTCAAGGGGCGCCCGTGCTACAAGCAGGAGTTCTACGGCGTGAGATCGCACCGCTGCCTGCAGATGACCCCGGTGGTGAACCAGTGCAGCCACAACTGCCTGTTCTGCTGGCGGGTGCAGGGCTTCGAGAGCAAGGTCGATAAGTGGAGCGAGCCGGAGGCCATGCTGGACGCCTGCATCGAGGAGCAGCGGAAGCTGGTATCCGGCTTCGGCGGCGACGTGCGCTGCTCTCGGGAGATGTGGAAGGAGTCGCGCGAGCCCAAGCAGGTGGCGATCTCCCTATCGGGAGAGCCCACGCTGTACCCGTACCTCAGCGACCTCATCGAGCTCTGTCATCGCAGAGGCATGACCACCTTCCTGGTCACCAACGGCACCTACCCGGAGGTGTTGGAGCGGATGGACCACCTGCCGACCCAGCTGTACGTCACCGTGGCAGCGCCCAACGAGGAGGTGTACCGGCGGCTGTGCGTGCCCCGGCAGGCCGATGGGTGGGAGCGATTGATGAGGACGCTGGAGCTCTTTCCCTCGCTGGGCACACGGACGGTGGTGCGGCACACCCTGGTCAAGGACTGGAACCTGGGGTGGGAGGACGACTACGCTCGCCTGGACTCCATAGCCGACCCCCTGTTCATCGAGCCCAAGGGCTACGTCTTCGTGGGCGACTCGCGCCGGCGCATGCACATGAGCAACATGCCCTCCCACGCCGAGATCGTGGAGTTCTCCCGCCGTCTAGGGGAAAGGCTGGGGATGAACATATTGAAGGAGAGGAAGGACAGCCGGGTGCTGGTGCTGGGCGAGCACGATGGAGACCTCAGGGTCCCTGGCTCTGAGATGTGAAAATTAAAACAAGGAAAGGGGGCCGACACCGGGCCGTTGTACCCTAGCGAGATCACTTCATACGGATGGTCTCGAGGTTCATGGGCGCGCGCGTCTCCACGTTGAACTTCTTGTAGATGGACGACGCCAGGTCGGAGCACTTATGCTCGTCCCCGTGCCCGATGATGATCCTCTCCGGCTTGGGGTCCAGGGACGCGATGTAGGCCATCAGCTGCCTGCGGTCCGAATGTCCGGAGAAGCCCTCCGCGTTCTCCACGTTGAGCTTGATTTTCACGCTGACCGGCTTGCCCCGCTCGGACAGCTGCAGCTCGCTCCACCCCTTCTGGATCTTGCTCCCCAGGGTGCCCTCGGCCTGGTAGCCGACGAATATCAGCGAGTTCTTGGGATCGTCGGCCCACGACTTGAGGTACTCCAGCACCGGCCCGCCGTTCATCATGCCGCCGGTGGCGAGGACGATGCACGGCTCCACGTCGTGGCAGATGCGCTCCCGCATCTCGCCGGTCTCCACCCTCTTGAACATGGGCGCCAGGAAGGGGTTCTGCCCCATCTGGAAGATCTGCGTACGCAGCTGGGAGTTGAGGTACTCGGGGTACGCGGTGTGGATCGCGGTCGCCTCCCATATCATGCCGTCGAGGTACACCGGCACGTTGGGCAGCTTGCTGGTGCGCATCATCTCCTCCAGAACCAGCATCACCTCCTGCGAGCGGCCGACGGCGAACACCGGGATGAGGGCCTTGCCCCCGTGCTCCAGGGTCCGCTCCACGATGGACTTGAGGGCGTTGCCCGCCTCCACCCTGGACGGCTGGATGTCACGGTACCCGCCGTAGGTGGACTCCATGACCAGCGTCTCCAGGCGGGGGAACTTGTTGGCCGTGGGGTTGAACAGCCAGGTCCGCTCGAACTTCATGTCCCCGGTGAAGGCGATGTTGTACAGCCCGTCCCCGATGTGGAAGTGGCAGACGGCCGAGCCCAGGATGTGGCCGGCGTTCTGGAACGTGAGCCTGATGTCCGGTGCGATGTCCGTGGTCTCGCCGTACTTCAGGGGGATGCAGTGCGCCACCATCTCCCGCACGTGCGATGACTCGTACGGTGCCCTCTTGCCCTCGCCGAATGACACCTTGATGTAGTCCAGCTGCATCAGCGACATCAGGTCCCGAGTGGGCGGGGTGCAGTATATGGGCCCGTCGTAACCGTACTTGAACATGGCCGGCAGCAGGGCGCAGTGGTCCAGGTGGGCGTGGGTGATCACAATGGCGTCGAGGTTCTCCAACGGCTGTATCTCGGGAGCGTTGAAGTACGGCGTCGCACCCTCCTTGTCAGAGGGGTCCACGCCGCAGTCGATGAGGATCTTGCTCTCCCGGGTGCTGAGCAGGGTGGCGCTCCTCCCCACCTCGCGGTAGCCGCCCAGGGCGGTCATGCGCACCCACGACTCGCCCTCGATGCGGGGGCGGGCCAGCCTTCGTCCCACCTTCTTCAGGAAGGTCTTCCGCTCATCGGAGATCTGCCGCAGGTAGTTGCGTATGTCCGAGACCGTCTTGGACGGCAGGGGCGGGGCGCGCACCACCTTGGGGGCCCAGCCCACCTCCTTCTTGATCTCGTTGAGGATGCTGCCGTGCTTCCCGATGACCAGCCCGGGGGCGATGGCCTCGATGGTGACCTCTCCGGTGTCGTCCTCGAAGTACACGTCGGTGATCTGCGCTTCCTCGGGGATGATCTCCCGGATGCGCTTCTCCACCTCCTCGGGGTCGGCCAGCATGCCCGGGTCGGGGCGTATGGCCACCCTTCTTCTCAAGCCCTGGGCCAGCTGCCTCACGATGTCGTTGTTGGAGGCGAACTTATCCATGTCCCGGGTATAGATCACCACCACTGGGCCCTCGAACTCGATGGCCGTGATGTTCACATCGGAAGGAGCGATCTTCCGTATCTGTTCCTTTGCATCCTCTAAAACTCGATCGGCGCTCATGAATTTTTCCAGCTTGGTTTGGTTGTCGTTATAAAAAGGGATTCAAAAGGGGTTTAGGGGTGTTTGACGAAGCCGATCATCAGCTTCATCTTGGTGGCCCTCTCCAGGGTCTCCTCGGGGCCGAGCTCGCGGAACCCGTCCTTGTTGATGACGGCCACCGCGTACCCATCGCCGCTGGCGGAGTCCCGCCTCATGGCGGCGTTGAGCGCCCGAATGGCCAGAGATATGGCGTCCTCCTCGGACATCCCCTTGCGGTAGTGGTCCTCCAGCACGCCATAGGCGTAGGGGGAGCCGGAACCGACGGAGACGTACTCGTCCCGGATCGACCCCCCGGCCGCGTCCAACGAGTACACGTGGCCGCCGGTGGCGTCGAGGCCGCCGATGATGAGGCCCACGTAGTAGAACCCGTAGGAGCCTCCCCCGCCCCTCATGATGTTGGACAGAAGGGTCGCAGCGGAGTTCACCGACATGGGGGTGCTCCTCTTTAGCTTGTACAGCTCCACCTCCGCCTTGATGTAGCGGGCTAGGAGCTGGGCGTCACCGACCAGCCCGGCCACGGTGAGACCGAGGTTGTTATCGATCCTGAACAGCTTGCGGACGTCCTTGTGGGCGATCACATTGCCCATGGTGGCCCGGTGTTCCGTCGCTAGTACGACACCATCCTTGTAAACGATACCGATGGTGGTTGTGCCTGTTTTCAACTCATCATTAGCCATGACCATCAATCCATAAAATTGGTTAAAAGATGGATTTGAACCTGTTGGCTAACAAATGATGGCAGGGATATTTATAATTTACTTATCTGGCCATGACATCGGGGACATCGTAGGCAGGCCCTCGTGCCCTGGTGATGAGAGGGTCGCGAGATGCCGCTCAACGCACGCTCACGGCGACCACGTGGCGGATCCCGCAGCTTCCTCACTTAAGCGTCACAAAAGGTGTTATTCTGCACGTTACCTTTAAATGGGTCTAGTCATGTGAAGTGGGACGGGACAGGTAGCGTGTAAGACCACTCCTGTACACGCACTACACATACCGTGTGCTCCAAAATGGAAACTAGGATGGCCTCGCGTCAGGACTCCCTGTGCCTGCCTGTCTCACAATTTTTACTTCATGCTATCACTGCTGAGCTCAGCTTCCGGTCGGCCATGTGAGCGAGCAGGTAAGAACATCCCGCTCCCCCCAGCGCCCCGGTCAGCAGCCTCAGGGCATTGGTGGACTCGTGCAGTCCGATGTACTGCAGCCCCCCGTCCAACAGTATGGGGAACAGCAGTGCCAGCAGCACGATGAGGTGGAACCGGGGACGGAGGACGATCATCAGCAGCATGCCCACAGCAAGCCCCAGGAATATGCCCACGTCCCGAGCGCAGAAGGGCATCTCGTTGCCGTTCTCGGTGAACGAGCGTTCCAGCCTCTGGTGGCAGTACACGTCCCCCGCCAGGTACACCGCCGCGCCCAGGGGGTTCATCCCGCCGATCGCGTCCATGTTGTCCACCTCACCAGCGCGCCCGCTCAGGTCCGGCACGCTCCCCGGCGCCAGGGTCCACGGTACGGCCAGGACGATCACCGCCCACACGGTGAACGCGATGAGGATGCTCCTCTTGGCCCGGAACGGCGCATCGCGTTTCATCACCACTCCATCATGCCGCGGGTGATAACCGTTTCCCCGCTCCTGGGCAAAGGGACATAACGCGGGTGCTGCATTCCCGACACCATATGACCTCGCTCCCCGATGAGATGCTCGCCCTGAAGAAGTTCCACGGCCACCTGGGCCCCTTCGCCGTGCTGGGCTACCGCATGGGCCTGCTGGCCCGCCGGCGGTTCGACCAGCGCATCTACGCCCGCGTGCACAGCGGCACCGAGCGGCCCATGTCCTGCCTGGCCGATGGGGTCCAGATGTCCTCCTGCTGCACCCTGGGGAAGAACAACATCACCGTCCTGGAGGACCGGGAGGCAAGGGCGGAGTTCTCCGACGGGACCGGTCACATGGACATCCGCGCCCGGCCGGAGCTGATCGCCGACATCTCCGCGCGGTGCGACCACCACAACGAGGAGGAGATGGCCATGCGCTTCTACTCCCTCACGGACGAGGAGCTGTTCACCGTCACATCAGACCGCTCAGCCCCGTTCGGCAGATGACCGCCACTGCAGCGTAGACGGCGAAGGCCACCGGGGTGCGGGTGGCGTAGCAGTGGACCACGCCCTTCCAGCTCCGCTCCCCCATGATGAGCACGGTGAAGAAGGAGACCAGCAGGGACAGCTCGCCCAGGTACAGCCCGGTTACCAGCTCCAGCTCCCCGCCGATGTCGGTGCCGCCGGCGCTCTGCCCGATGAGGGAGAACAGCGCGCCGGTGACGCCCAGGACCATGGGGGCGAAGTACGTACCGGTGGACCGCATCATGTCCACCACCCCCCGCAGCCGCTCCTCCACCCGGGACTGGCAGGCGCTGAGGTCCGACAGCATCTGCGCCAGGTGGAGGGCGATCTGCCCGGCGTAAACCGGGTCCCTCCGGGCGCACTGCAGCACGGTGACGTAGGCGTTCTCCTTGACGGGGGAGGCCGCCCGCAGGGAGCCGTCCTCCACCAGCAGCTCCTCCAGCCCCTGGCCGGTAAGGCGGTGGCGGTACAGCAGGGATGCAACGAGCTCGGACAGGGGACCTTCCTTGCCGCTACGCGCCACGCTCTCCAGGGCCCGTTCGGAAGTGCTCCCTGACACCATGCGGTTGCCCATCTGGAACAGGGCGGCCGTGGCCTCCTTCTCCAGGAGGGCCCGGCGGCGGTGGGTCGGCACGTAGGATCGCATCCTCCAGTAGAGGAGGGGGCAGGGGGTCAGCACCACCGCTCCGGCGAGGGCCAGGGGACCCAGCCCCAGGAGCGCCACCACAGCGACGGCGGCGGCCCATATTAGAAGGAGGTAGGAAGGGAACAGGCCCCGCACGTCCTCCCTCCCGCCCACCATGCCCAGGGGGTTGCGGGAGAGGATGCTCCAGGCGTAGATCATGGCCGAGGCAGGGATGACCACCAGGAGGAGGAAGGCGAGGTAGGGGAAGGGCACGGCCGAGGTCGCTCCCGACATGCCCAGGGAGGTGCCCAGGGACAGCAGGGGAAGTAGAGAGAACATCATTATGGGCAGCAGCGTCCCCAGGGAGAACAGCACCATGGTGGGCAGGGTGAGGGAGGCGATGTACGAGTCCACCGCGTCCCGAACCCCGCCCAGCGCCACTGCGTTGGCCTTGTCCAGCAGGCGGTCCATGCCCTCCTTGGTGCGCTCGCAGGTGGCGGAAATCACAAGGTGCAGGGACTGGCGCAGAGAGTCGTTGGAGCGCGAGAGCGTGCCGGTGAGGTCCTCCAGCGCCTCGTTCAGCGAGCCCTTGGCCCGGGTCACGTTGGACCACAGCGCCTCCTTCAGCCTCAGGGACAGCACGCCCTCCCCGCGCTCGGCGGCGAACGTGACGGCCTGCTCCAGCGATGGCCTGACCTGCATGCTCATGGTCAAGCAGCCGATGATGGACGGCGACTCGCGCAGCATCCTCCGCTCCTCTGCCTGGGCCAGGGACTCGGGCGAGTTCATGTACAGGGAGGAGAGGACCAGGGGGGCGAGCAGCGCGGGCACCACGGCGTACACCGCCGTGCCGGTCCCCATCACCACGATCGCCAGCGCCACGGCCACCAGGGACACGGTCATGGAGAGCACGAAGAGGTTCCAGCCCCCCTTCGTCAGCGCCACCTCCTCGACCTCGTTGCGCAGCATCCACCGGGCGCCGGCCGCGCTCCTGCGGGTGCGCATGATCTTCGAGAACGCGGAGGGAGGGGGAGCACGGGGCAGCAGGGCGGGGAGGTCCGCGAACATAGAGTCCATGATGGTCATGTCAGCACCTCCTCTGGACCAGGGAGCGGAAATCGCTCACCATGCCGTCGTAGTCCCTCTCCCCCCGGTCCATGCGCTCCCAGAAGAAGCGGTTGCAGCGGAACACCCACTCCGGCTCCAGGAACTGGGGGTTCGAGGCCGCGGCGTCGAGGAGCACCCGCCGCAGGTCGGTGCGGGCCTGGATGTTGGCGCAGGCCTCCTCCACGGTCATGCCCCAGGAGGCGGCGATGCGGGCGATGACGCCGGAGCGGGAGAGCGCCGCGTGCTCCCCACCCAGCAGGTTGCTGAACTCCACCGACTCGTTGCTGCGGCGGCACTCCGCCACCTCCACCAGGCGGCGCACCGAGCGCGACGAGCCACCTGGCCGGGAGAGGCCCATGGTAAGGACCAGGTCGGTGGCCAGGAACGCCTCCTTGGGGATGCCCATGTCATGGACCACGCGCTCGTAAACCGAGGCGGCGGACTCGCCGTGGATGGTGCCGAGGACCGATGAGCCGGCCTTGCCGGTGCGCATGCTCTGGTACAGCGTCTGCGCCTCCTTCCCCCGGACCTCGCCCAGCACGATTGCCGACTCGCCTAGGCGGAGCGAGACACGCAGGGCCTGGTCGGCCATCTCCTCGGTGCTGTGCTCCATGCGGGTCTCCACGAACAGGGACTGCACCTTGTAGCCCAGGGCCTGCATCTGCTGGGTCGGCAGCTCCAGGGTGTCCTCGATGGTGAGGATGCGCTGGGAGAGGGGGAACTCGAACATCATGGCCGACAGGAGGGACGACTTGCCGGCCCCCCGGGCCCCGCAGATGAGCATGGCGCTGCGGCCGTCGATCAGGAATGAGAGCAGACCGGCCATATCCGCGTCGATGGAGCCGTTGTGCGCCAGCTTCAGCAGGGTCCACGGCCGGCGGGAGTGCCGGCGCAGGGCCAGGGCCGTGCCGCCGGGGGATAGCGGAGGACCGATGACGGTGGCCCGCGATTCGAAACCCTCCACATCGGTCTCCATGACCGGGAAGGCCTCCGAGAACGGCCGTCCGCTGGACTGCCGGAGGCGGGAGGCGAGCTTGTCCACCTCGGCGGAGGAGGCAGTGACGTTGGTGAGGCACCGGCACACCGCGTTGGTGCCGCGGATGCCGTTGATGGTGATGTGCACGGGGTTCTCGGCCGAGGGGGCGTCCACGTACACGTCCTCGATGCGGTCGTCGGAGAGCAGCACCTCGAACAGGCCCAGGCCCACGGTGTAGCGGACGACCACCTCCGAGAGGCGGGAGATGTTCGATTCCCTTTCTTCGATCCCCCGGCCCAGGTCCAGCTGGCCGCTGGTGACCATTCCGCGCAGGAGGCGGGAGGAGGAGCTGCGGACATGGGCCCGGAGCTCTTCGGCGGAGGAGGCGAGGGAAGGAGGGGGGAGGAACGCGATCTTCTGCACCACCCGGGCCAGCGCCGAGATCCATATGTCCGGGAGCTCGTACTCCCAGGGCTGCACGTGGTAAAGAAGACCGTCCCCCTGCTCCTGGGACACCACTTTGACCGGGGTCCCCAGCACGGTGTAGCTCTCCAGGACCTGGTGGCCGGCGGGCAGGTCAGAGGCGGTCCAGCAGCCGGAGAAGCCCGGCCTGCGCATCGCCTTCTCCCGCAGCAGCTTGGCCAGGGCACGGCCTGGCGTCCCGGCATCGGCGTCCTTGCTCGCGGATTGGGTGCGCAGCACGATCTTAGTCATCGCCGCTCACCACCTGGCAGGGGGTCCTGCGGACCGATCCCTCGGCCTCCTCCAGCATGCGTCGGGCGTGGTCGAGGTTGACGCGGAGGTCGTGCACGCACTGCTCGCACGCCCGCCCATGGCCTCCCGAGGGCCGGGGGTTCCGGGTGTCCAGTTCGGGGGCGGCGCGGGGGAGGCAGTCCACCACCCGGCTCACCACCAGACGGGGGTTGGAGGGGCAGGCGGCGCAGTCGTCGAAGGGGCGGTCGAAGCCCAGCCCGTGGCAGAACCGGACCACGTCGGCCAGCTTCGCCAGCGCCTCCACCACCTCCCTGCCGTAGAGGACATGCCAGTCGCGCATCAGAACGATCTCGTGGACGTTGGGCGTCCCTCCGGCCATCAGCCGCAGCACGCCCTTGAGGCAGTGCTGGTCCGCCAGGCTCTGTCCCTGCCGGCAGCCCTGGCAATCCACCACCAGGGTGCTTCCCTCCCTGCGGCCGGAGCAGCCGGCCCGGGCGGGCGACGCTCCCTTCGCGCGCCCCGTGAACTTGGTGATCACATCGATCTTCATGGTCCCGACACTAGAACGATGCGCGATATCATCCACGTTGACGCTACACTCACACTACGTAGCACGTGTCCAGGACCGGGGGGTGTCGGAAGAGGTTAAATCGAGGACCTCCCATTGTGCGAGCATGGAGGTGCTCGCCCCTGCCGGCTCCAAGGAGACGTTCAAGGCCGCTCTGGCCGGTGGCGCGGACGCCGTCTATCTGGGCGGCAAGCTGTTCGGCGCCCGGCGGTTCGCCCGCAACTTCTCGGACGATGAGCTGAAGGCCGCGGTGGACGCCGCCCACGCCCGGGGCGTGCGGGTGTACGTCACCGTGAACACCCTCATCAAGGAGCGGGAGCTGAGGGCGGCCGTGAGCTACCTCGACATGCTGGACCGCATGGGGGTGGACGCGGTCATCGTGCAGGACCGGGGGCTGGTGCCGCTCATCCGGGAGAGGTTCGGGCTCGTGGTGCACGCGTCCACGCAGATGGGCATACACTCGCCGGAGGACGCCCTGTGGGCCCAGCGCGCGGGCATCGCCCGTGCGATCCTGTCCCGGGAGCTGTCCCTGGAGGAGGTGGAGCGCATCGCATCCTCCACCACCATCGGCCTGGAGGTCTTCGTGCACGGGGCGCTGTGCTATGCGTTCTCCGGACAGTGCCTGTTCTCCTCCATCCTGGGCGGCCGCTCCGGAAACCGCGGAATGTGCGCCCAGCCCTGCCGCAAGGCCTACACCCTGGGCCCCATGTGCGGTCACCTCCTATCCACGGCCGACCTGTTCTCGGTCGACGCCCTCCCGCGACTCATCCGCATGGGCGTGGAGTCGGTGAAGATCGAGGGGCGTCTGCGCTCGCCGGCCTACGTCTACCTGGCGGCGAGGACCTACAAGGCCGCGGTGCAGCGGGCGGAGCGAGGCGAGGAGGTGCTCGTCACGCCCCGGGAGAGGGAGATGCTATCGGTGGCGTTCAACCGCGGCTTCAGTCCTGGCTACCTGCTCACCACCGATGTCATGCAGCGCTCCTACCCCGACTCCCGCGGCCTTCTCCTGGGGAAGGCCCGCTCGGAGGGCCGCAGGGTGCGCTTGCGGGCCGAGGTGGAGGAGGGCGACGGCATCACGTTCTACCGCGGGGAAGAGAAGGTAGGGGGCTTCGAGGTCCGCTCCCCCGTCATGGAAGGAGGCGATCGCGTGCTGCCATCGCCCTACCGCCTGGAGATGGGAGAGTACACCGCCTACAAGACCAAGGACCGCGAGTTCGCGGCCATCGAGGCGCTGATCAACGAGGTCCAGTTCCCCATGGCACGAGCGCAGCGCCGCGAGGTGCCGTTCTCCCTGCCCACGGTGGAGCGCCCGCCCCGGAAGGGCGAGCTCTCCTTCTACGTGTCCTCCATCCCCGCCCTGAAGGAGGTCCTGCCCTTCGCCCAGAGGGTGTACTTCGACCTGGGACCGCACGTCCAGGAGGCGCTGGAGGAGTGTCGTTCCTCAGCGGTGGAGTGCGTGGTGAGCTTCCCCCGCGTCACGCCGCAGCTGCCAGCGGTGCCGGAGGCGCCCCTCATGGTCCACTCTCCGGGACAGGCTTTGGCGTTCCCCGAGCGGGCGCTGTACGGTTCCTACTTCATGAACGCCTTCAACTCCCTCATGCAGCCACCGCTGTTCCAGACCACGCTGTCGGTGGAGCTGTCGCGCGAGGAAGTCCAGGACCTCGCCCGCCACTACCCCGGCCGCATCGAGGTGATGGTCTTCGGCCGGCTGGAGCTGATGGTCACGCGCGACCCCACCCTGCCAGAGGGGACGCTCATCGACGAGCGGGGGGCCAGGTTCCCGGTGGCCCGGGACCACTTTGGCTACGCGCACATCCTCAACTCCGCCGACCTCTTCCTCCTCGACTTCCTGGGGGACCTCGATCGCATGGGGGTGGACTCGCGCGGTATCGACCTCCGCAACCGTCCCCCGGAGCTGTGCTCCATGGTGGCCAAGGCCTTCGCCCGGCGGGACCTCCGGCAGAAGGAGAGGATCAAGCGGCGGGTCGGTGGCATCACCGCTGGGCACTACCTGCGGGGCGTGCAGTAGTCCTAACTGTAGTGCGAGAAAGGATGGCGCGCAGGTCGATCTATGAGCATGCATCGCACGGACGGCCGCAAGAGGCGCAGTGCAACTCGCCCTGATGAGCGGGGAATGGGCGGCTTCTACGAGGCCATCATGGCCATGGTCATCGTGACCTGCGGGGTCATGCTGCTCACCGTCTCCCTCACCTTCCTGTCGGTGGAGGAGGTCGACGGCGATGCCTTGGACCGCCGCTGCGACGCCGTGCTGTCATCCATCATCGGCAACACCACCTGGTCCCGGGGGACCAGCATGCTGGACCACAGCGTACTGGTCCGCGCGAACTGGACCACGATGCTGGGCGAGGGAGGGGCAAGGATCATGCTCACCTACCCCGACGGCACCACCGAGGTCCTCCACCAGCAGGGGGAGATGGGCGATGGCGAGAGGAGCGGTGGGAGCGCTCCGGTGAACCTCTACTTCCATCAGGCGGACGTCAGGGCCGCGCTGTTAACGGTGTGGGTGTGGGCATGATGCTGGACAAGCACGCCATGGCGGGGCTGTTCGACGCCTTCGTGTTCCTGGCCATCGCCGCCCTGGTGTCGGTGTCCCTGCTCACCGCCCTCTCCCCCTCTGCGGAAAAGGAGGGGGATGGGCAGCAGCAGGTGGAGAGCACCCTGACGGTGGTATTGCGCTCCACCGTGCGGGACGGCGACGGCAACTCGCGCTCCGTGCAGGAGACGCTGCTGTCCAGCGGCGGCGCGGACAACGGCTCGGAGGAGCACATCGCCCGGACGCTGGACCTCCTCCTTCCGGGGTGGGAGTGGAGGTGGACGGTGCACCGGGCGGATGGCGATGAGGTCCTGTCCAATAGCGATGAACAAGCCCCGGGGGCGGTTCACTGCTCCATCGCCCACAGCACGTTCCAGGGTCAGGCGGTGGAGTACCGCCTGGAGGCCTGGAGGTCCTGATCCAGTGAGGCTAAAAAGGAAGGTGGGGCTCTCGCCCCGTTGATCGCCTATGTGCCGAGCATCCTGCGCTCAGGCCCCGAACTTCTCGGAGCGGTCCGCCCGGTCGTACAGGATGGGCAGCAGGTCCTTGCCCCGGATGCGGCCCAGGGCCCCCTTGGCGCAGGACACCTCGTCGTAGCTCTGCACCCCGTCCTTGATGCTCGTCTCCGAGTAGATGGTCAGGGGAACGGGATCGCCGGAGTGGTCCAGGCGGCCCACCGGCGTGCAGTGGTCGGCGCAGAAGGCGATGACCGCCCCCTCTGGTAGGCCCTCGCGCAGCACCTTGGCCATGCCGTCCAGGCGCTCGATGACCTCGATCTTGCGGCGGGGGTCGCCGTCGTGCGACACCACGTCCGAGGCCTTAACGTTCATGAGCACGAAGTCCTTGCGCTCCAGCTCCTTGAGCGCGGTGTGGGCCTTGTTCTGCATGTCCGTGCCCACGCCGCCGGTCCCGCCCGGCGCCTCCACGATCTCCAGGCCGCACACCCGGCCGATGCCTTTGATCAGGGAGACCCCTGCCACGCATGAACCCTTCATGCCATAGCGATTCTCGAAGGGCTCGATGTCCGGGAACGGACCCCCTCCGCGCGGCAGGAGGATGTTCGCCGGGAGCAGCCCCTGCTGCCTCCTTATCACGTTCACGGGGTGAGCGTCCAGGACCTCGAAGGACCGCTTGACGAACTCGTTGACCACGTCCGCGGTGCGCTGGGCCTCGGGCACCAGTGGCCTGCTTAACTGCACCTTGGCGATGGCGTGGGGATCGGCGTCCGTCACGTGCGGATCAAGGCCTGGACCGCGCAGCAGGAGGACCGCCCGGTGCTCGGTGGCGTCCTTCACGATGGCCTCTATGCCGTTGACCTTCAGCCCTTCCAGGGACTTGATGAGCTCCACGGTGTCCGGCTCCTTGATGCGGCCCGCCCGGCGGTCCATCACGTTCAACTTCTGGTCCACCGTGGCGAAGTTGCAGCGGAAGGCGATGTCGCCCTTCTGGCCGATGAGACCGACGCCGGCAGCCTCGAACGGCCCGCGGCCGGTGTAGACCTGGTAAGGATCGTAGCCCAGCAGCGCCAGGTGGGAGGTGTCCGACCCGGGCCTGATGCCGGGGCCGATGACGTCCATGGACCCGGACGTGCCATTCTGGGCGAACCAGTCCAGGTTCGGCTTCTTAGCGACCTGCAGGGGAGTTTTGTAACCAAGCTCCTTCACCGCTCGGTCCCCCAGACCGTCCATGACCACGATCATGATCTTCTTGCCCGTTTCCATATTATCGCCACGGGTCTATGCATGAATGATATAAAAAAAGGATATTGTGTGGTGCTCAGGCCGCGGACCTGGACCACACGTCCTCGGGAAGGGTTTCGTAGAGGCCCGCCTCGATGCGGGCGTCCTGCGGCGGGGGGGCCGCGTAGCGCAGGATGCGCTCCGTGTTCAAACCCCAGTAGAACACCCTCCAGGTGCGACCGGTGGGCAACACCGCCTCCTCCCAGTGGGTGGTCAGGATCTGCATGTCCTGCAGGAAGTAGAACATCCTGCGGTCATCATGGTCGAGCGCGTTGTCAATGATCTCCTCGTCGAAGCCGAAGTAGTTGAGCACCCGGGTGGCGAGGTCCTCGGCCACATCCTGGGACACCTCCAACCGGTTCTTGATCGCTCGTGCTAGGATCTCATGCGTTATAAGTTGCCTTACTGGGCTCATCTCCTCACTCTCGGGTATTATCTGTTTGCACTACTATATAATAGTAGTGAACAATTCGTTCAACAGGCAGGCGAGGAGATGCCCGTCCAGGCGAGCGCCCCTTATCAGATTATGATGTCCCCGTCCTTCAGGATCTGAGTGTCGTCCACCCATATCGAGGGGTTCTTGACCAGGCAGTCCTGGTGGATGAGCGCCGGCCCGTCGTTGTCGTAGTTGAAGCCGATGGCGAAGTGGCAGGTCTTGCCCACCTTCTCGTCCTCCAGCATGTTGTTGACCATCTTGGCCTGGTAGTTGATGCCGATCCCCAGCTCCCCGATGTTGCGGGCGTTGCGCTCCTCGGCCACCATGCCGTGCTCGCGCGCCCGGCTCTCACCGCTGTGGATGACGGCCAGCAGGGCCTCGGCCTCCGGCCCGCCGGTGACGTCGGAGATATATCCGTCCCTGAAGTCCACCCTCACCGGCTCGCTGGGCTGCACGCATCGAGGGATCAGGTCCAGGGTGCCGTCGTACACGATCGTGCCCCTGGTGGAGCCGACCACGGGGGAGACGTACACCTCCCCGCAGGGTATATTACCTCCGGAGCCGGGGAGGCGGAAGTCGCCGTCGTCGGCGAAGCCCTTCCGGCCCTCGATGGATATGGTGACGTCGGTGCCGGCGGGGGAGGTGACGTGCACGCTCCTGCCAGCGTCAATGACCTTCTTCAGCTTGGCGGCGTTGGCCCTCATCTCCCCGTAGTCGAGCACCACGCAGCGCTGGAAGGTGTCCTTGGTCAGGGAGGGCGACCAGAAGGAGCGCAGCCTCCTCTCGCCCATGAGGTAGTACTGGATGTGGTCGTAACGCTTGCCGTCATGGCCGATGTAGCCCACCTTCTGACCGAAGGGGTCCTTGCCGGTCTTGAAGTGCGGCACGGAGATGAAGACGTCAGGGTTCTCCTTGATGGCAGCCAGCACCGCGTGCTCGGCGAACTGCAGGATGGTCTTGGGCTCCTGGACCATCATCACCGGCCGGCCGCCCAGGGCCTTGGTCTGATCGAACAGCGCGCGGGAGATGTCGAATGCATCGCCCTCGAAGTTGGTCGCGATCAGGACCTCCTCGCCCGGCCTCAGGCCTATCACATCACGCATGGCCACCAGGGCCGCCTCTTCAATGCTGGACATCTTAACCCCGTCCTCGGACGTCTGGCACCGAGCTGGACGTATATGAGTGTTGTGAGCTGGCGATGTACCATGAAGAAGATGTCGATACGCCGAGATGAAAAA
Organism: Methanomassiliicoccaceae archaeon; assembly: GCA_963663855.1. Lineage (GTDB taxonomy): Archaea > Thermoplasmatota > Thermoplasmata > Methanomassiliicoccales > Methanomassiliicoccaceae > UBA6. The sequence continues at coordinate 390,984 of OY760646.1, forward strand.
GAGGGAAGTCGTTTGATTGGAAAAGGTCCTGGCTTAGAACCTTCTCTCGCTTCGTGCCGGCTTGTGCTTCTGGTAGCAATCCCTGCAATAGACCGGCCTTCCCTCAGTCGGCTTGAACGGGACCTGGGTCTCGGCTCCACAGTCGGAGCACTTAGCTGCATGCATCTCACGGGGCTCGTCGCGTCTATATCCGCCTCTTCTGTCGTTCATACGATTACCTACTGTATTTGCACGCGTTTGTTCAGAACACGTGCCACCTCTCACAATTCATTCTCTGGTATAAAATAACATGTATTGGTACGGCCGAACAATCTGGTGCCATAGCTTGTGGCGATGCATTTTCGCCCCGGTCCCTGCGCAACGAGAGAGGAGTCCGTTCCCCGGCCCTAAGAAGGTTTATATCCAAAACTTCTCATCCCTTTCCCCCATGAACAAGAACACTCTGCTGGTCCTTGCGATCATCATCATCCCCATCGTCATCATGGGGTCCTTGGCCGTGGCCGGGGCCGGCAACTACCCGCAGGAAGAGACCAGCGAGGGCGAGAACCACAACGACAACACCACTGAGGGTGCGGAGATCATCGCGCCGGTGGACATGGTGCAGCTGCCCCAGCTCATGGTCGATGCGGTGGACCTTGAGCGCATGGCACCCTGAAAACCATTTTCACGCTTTTAAGATCACGGGGCCCAGGACCTGAGCGCCTGGAGCTTCCTTCCTATTGTTCTGAACGAAAAGGTGGACGGTAACGGTCCACGTCGAGCTTCGGCCGTCGGACCCTGGGGCGCGCCCCTCACTTGGCCCGAGCGGCCTTGGGGTCGTTGGTCATCACGATCCGGACCCTCTTGCCGGCAGGAACGTCAATGACCACCTCGTCCTTGATGCTCCTGTCCGTGACCTCTTTCTCCTTGCGGACGTTCTTGTTCATCTTGAGCATCTTCTCGTTCGGCTCGTCGAGCAGGACGATGTTGAGCCGCCGCGGCTCGTCCGATGCTGCCAGTATAAGTTCTCCCAATGAGATCACCTGATGCGGATACCACTGTGCACGCACAGCGCCTGTCAACCGTAAAGAGGTTATCACACATCTATCCTTCGCTCACCATCGGGCCCCGGAACATGGTCCAGGGTCCTTCATCGCTCTCCCCGGCATTCTTCCCGCAGGCTGAGGAATGCCCTGGTCGACAAACGGTCCAAGAGACCTCTGTATATCCCTATAAAATACAACTGGGAGAAAAAAAGACCGGAGTACTATCAACCGTAAGCAATTTTAATAATATAGTGGCAGATAGCAGGGCGAGGAAAACATGGACGGAACGAACCAGCCAGCAATCCCCAAGAAGGGGTCATCGAAGATGCTGTTGGTGGGCATCGTGATCGCCGTCGTTGCCATCGCGGCCGTGGCAGGAGCATTCCTGCTGATGAACAACAACGCGGGCAAGGACAACGACAATGATAATGACAACACCAACAACAACGGGAATGACAACACCAACACCGGCACCACGTACGAGCTCGCCAACGGGGAGTTCATGGTGTGGGACACCGACACCACGATGGGCAGCATCAGCTTCAACAGCACGACCAAGTGGGTGGTCTCCAACGTCACCGCCTCGGGCTATGATGTGACCATCTACAGCTATTCCAGCACGTCTGGGCAGACCACCATCGTCACCACCCACGCCGACTACAACGACACGCTGGGTGCGAGCGTTGATGATTCCTCCGGCAATCTGGGAACCAAGGTAGGGACCGAGCAGCTGTCAACGGGCTTCGGGTCCAAGAAGGTGGACCACTACCGCAACACCACCGTCGATGAAACCACGACCACCACCATCGACTACTACATAGGCGCGGACACCCCAGTGGTGTACAAGATGGTGATGACCATCACCGACTCCGAGAACACGGAGTTGAACATGACCACCACGATGGAGATCACCGACACCAACATCGATGCCGTCAGGAACGGGAACGATTGAGTCAAACCGATTATCGAGGACATCGTCCTCATTTTTTTAACACACCCACTTGGTCCTGATGCGTGCATTATGGGGGAGGTCGGCGGCCCCCACTAGACGGCCCACTCGATCCTGTACTCGGTGTAAGGGTTCCCTCGCGACATGGCCGCCGGCGTCGCGATCTTCACGCTCTTCCCGCCGCAGATCTCCACCCCCCGCTCCATGTAGCCCGCCAGGCGGGCCTCGGTCAGGTCGTTGGACTCCGGGAAGTTGGTGACCCTCAGCACGGCGGCGCCCTTCTGTGCGGAGACGATCTCCATGGAGCAGGGGTCGTAGTACTTGGGCAGCACGTCCGCGGCCCTCTCCGCCAGCTTCTCAGGGGAGCCCAGCTTTACGAATATCTTGTATATGCCTCGCAACCCGAAGTCGGCGCTGTAACGGCCGACCTCCCACGCCCCCTTGCTGTTGCCCCCGTGGAACGCATCGCAGATGGAGCGGAGGGGCACGGCCATCCCGTCATGGAACGAGTACCAGGAGGAGGCAAGGACGGGCTTGGAGAATATCTCCTTGGAAGCGGGTGGGAGCGCGTTAATCCACGTGCTCAGCTTGTCGTTCCCGTAGCGGCTCTGTATGTATTCCGGAAAGAATGATATGGCGGTTCCCTTGACCTTCATGTAGTGACCCCGTTATGTATCGGTGGTCGTGCTACGAAATCCGATATATTAAGGCCGAGGTCGTCAACTATCGACACCGATAACCGATAGCATCGCACTGCTATCAGCAGGGTAAGGCCTACGATCTCTTCTTTCTCAGTCCTGCTGGCATATTTAATTCGCGATCGTAGAATGATAACCAGGAAAAATCATTCATATATCGTGAGGCGAGTCATCACTCACCATCCGTTCAGGAGGACCAAAATGACGGGACAGATAAAAGCAATGATCGACCGCGTGATCGAGGCGAGGTCCAAGGGGAACCCCACCATCGTTCAGACGACGAAGACGAAGCTGGCCATCAAGGGGATCAATCCGGACAACTACACCTCATCCTCCCCCGATGACCCAGCGGTGTTGGCGCGCTTGAGGGAGATCGCAGCGGAGATGGGAATCACGGTCTAGGAGATGAGAAGATGATGGAAACGGTATTCTCGAGCAAGGGCGGCGTCAAGGAGGCCCTATCGGACATCCAGAAGGGGATAAGGCTGGAACCGGCGTTGGTCCTGTTCTTCGCCTCGACCAAGTACGACCTCGAGTCCCTGGGCAAGGGACTGGAGCAGGCGTACCCCCAGGCCAAGGTCATCGGCTGCTCGACTTCGGGCGAGCTAGTGAGCGGGCACATGCTCAAGAGCTCGGTGGTGGCCTCCGCCTTCGATCACAAGACGGTGAGCCAGGTGCAGGCCGTGACACTGAAGGACCTGAGCTCCAAGGCGGACGTGACCGGCGCACTTTCCTCGCTGGAGAAGAAGGTGGGGAAGAAGCTATCGGACCTTGACCTCAGCAAGTACGTGGGGATCATACTCATCGACGGCCTCCGCGCCGCCGAGGAGAGGGTGATGGACAGCATCGGCAACCACTCCGACCTCACCTGGATCGGCGGCTCCGCCGGTGACGACCTCCAGTTCAAGGAGACCAGGGTTTTCGCGGACGGGAGGAGCATGACCGATGCGGCGGTGCTCGCCGTGCTGAAGGTCGACTCCGGCTTCGACATCATCAAGACCCAGTCGTTCAAGGTCACCCCCAAGAAGCTGACCGCCACCGAGGTGGACGAGAGGACCAGGACGGTCGTCAAGTTCAACGGCAAGCCGGCCCTGGCCGCCTACGCCGAGGCCGTCGGGACGGCACCGGCCAAGGCCTCCGACAGCTTCATGAAAAATCCCGTAGGGCTCGTCGTGAACGGAGAACCGTTCGTGCGCAGCCCCCAGCGGGTGGACGGGGACAAGATGGTGTTCTACTGCAACATCAAGAAGGGCGCGGAGCTGTCCGTGCTGGAGTCCACCAACATCGTGGCCGACACGCAGAAGGCGGTGCAGGAGAAGCTCAGGGCCATGGGGCACGTGTCCGGGCTGATCAACTTCAACTGCATCCTGAGGACGCTGGAGCTCGATGCCAAGAACCAGGCGGAGGCCTACGGGAACGTCTTCAAGGACGTCCCCACCGTCGGTTTCAGCACCTACGGGGAGGAGTACATCGGCCACATCAACCAGACGGCCACCATGCTCGTGCTGAAGTGATGCCATCGTTCGGGACGGAGATGCTCCGTCCAAACTTCTTTCTTTTTATCTCTTCCTTCAATGAGCGGGAGCTTTATCTAACGCCTCCGAACCGAGATCGATCAGCATTCGTGGTGGTCCCTGGACCTCACCGGTCGGCAGCGCGTTCCGACGACCGCCTCACTTGCCCTGGACGAGCTGGTCGTACCTCTCCTCCCCCAGGCACTGCCGGGCGTGCTTGCACCACTGGATGCAACCGGAGAGGTCGTTGTAGATCACGAAGCCGCAGTGGTCGCAGGCGACCTTGAGGTCGGACGAGAACACCTCCACCTCGTGGCCGCACTCGGGACACTGCTTGATCGTGAGGGTAGGGGTCCGTATGTTCGCCGATCCGGGGCACTGGCCCAGCATATTCATCCCTCTACGATCACTCGCGGACCATGGTGAGCAGCATCTTGAACCTCTTCACCGCTTTTAGCGCGTGGGGCTTGTTGGCCGGCAGGATGATGGTCTCCCCCTCCTTCACCTGGAAGGACTGGCCAGCGATCCACACCTCGCCCTCGCCGTCAAGGATCGTTACGACCGCATCGTATGGGGCGGTGTGCTCCGAGAGGCCCTCACCCTCATCGAACGAGAACACGGTGATGGTGCCGGCCTTCTTGTTGATCACCATCCGGCTCGCCACCGTGCCGGTCTGGTACGCTACCAGGTCCTTGAGCTGCATCACCTTAGCGAACATCTCCTCCCTCCTCTCCAGCGTCAGGGGGGCCTTGATCTCCTTTTCCGCCATATCGATCGGTCAGTGAATTGTCGGGGATGCTTTATTACCTCTCCCTGAGCGAGCGCGATGGAACGGCCGCTCCGTCCTGTGCTACCAAGCAGGTCTGAGGCCGCAAGGTCCACCGACCGCCATGATGCAACCTTTTAGCCGTAATGTGAAACCAATTTATCCTGCTTTCCGATATGGCACTCGTGGCCGACGCCGTGAACGATCTGAACGAGCTCAGGACCAGGGTGCAGGGGCCCTGCAGCGGGTGTCCCCGGAACAAGGACAAGCTGCCCGTCCTGCTGCCCCGACGGGGCCCGCTCCATGCGGTCGACTTCCTCATCGTATCGCAGGAGCCGGGGTTCTGGCTGCGCTCGATGGCGACGGGCGAAGCGATAGAAAAGAAGCTGTCGAAGATCACCAAGGAGGGCGGTCCGGCGGACGACCTCAAGCGCGCTAACCCTATTTCCAAGGTGGTGCAGATCTTCTCCCAGTTCGACCCCGCCGAGGGCCGGGTGTACTGGACCCACGCCCTGAAGTGCGTGCCGGCGTCCAGCGACCGGGACATCAACAAGGAGTGGAGGAAGGCGGCGACGCGGTGCGAGGAGCACCTCCTCGATGAGATTAGGATCTTAGGCAAGAACGAGCTGAACGTCCTCGCCTTTGGAAAGTATGCGCTGGAGATGTGCCTCCACGCCCTCGACGGGCAGGACATCGACCAGGAGATCGGCATCAGCGAGTTCATGCAGTCGTCGCGGTTGCCCATCACCTACAAGCACCGCTTCAAGGACGGCACGGCCAAGACGGTGAACCTGTACGTCTTCACCAACCCCTCCAGCGAGGTGGTCAAGGTCATGAAGAGCGGGGGGAAGATGACGGTGGAGGAGATCCAGGACCTGGAGATCAAGCGGATACACGAGCTGCTCGGCAAGGCCGGGAAGAGATGAGCTCGCCATCTTGACCTCTATCAGCGGGATGGGAGGAACATGTACCGCCGCCCACCGTTCGCGCGAGCAGGGCCCTCTTAGATGAGCACCGAGCCTAATAGGAACCGTCGCGGTAGCGCTCCGCCAGCGCGAAGAAGGACCTCTTGGGCTCCCAGGGCATGTCCGCGTAGGTCATTCCGTTGCGGTCCCGCAGGGTCCTCACCACGCTGAAGCTGGCCATGTCCAGATCGTACAGCGGGCTCTCTGAGTACGGATAGGAGGGGCTGACGAACGTGAAGACGAAGCTCCCCTCGACCTTCGCCTCCCTGAACACGTTCAGCGACTCCAGGATGTAGTTGGCCTGCCCCTCCTCATCACGAACGAAACTGCCCTGGAGCTGCGGAGGGTCTTTGCCCCTATCGACGATGTTCCATCCATAGCCCCCCTTCTCCCCCGCCCCCTGGTACGTGCAGCAGCCGAACTCGGTTATCACCACCGGCTTGCCGAGCGTGAGATAGCGGTCCAATCGATCGCGATATGTCCTTTTGTTCATGGCGTCCCGGTAGTGGTCGATGCCCACGATGTCGAAAGGGGTCCAGTCCACCTTCTCCCATGTTCCGGACGCATAGGTCAGGGGGCCGTTGAAGCTCCTTCTTATCACGCGGACGGCCCTCTCCAGGAAGGAGTTAAGGCGTCGGTTGTAGGAGCCCTTGAGGATGGTGCTCCTCATTAACCGGGAAGGTTTCATGAAGGTGCCCATGCGATCGAAGGAGGTCTCCCCCTCCACCAGCCCTTTCATGAAGAACGTGAGCTCGCATCCGATCACGAACACTAGATCTCCAGACCCATGTCTCAGGCCTTCGGCGGCCGTCGCGCACTCCTCGAGATATTCCAGGGTCTCCTGCTCATTGACGTCGATCATGGCGGGAGAGAACCACACCTCCAAGGAGTTATGGAGGGCATGGCGAGCGGCCGTGGATAGCCTACCTACATCCTGCCCGGAGATGCGGACCGAGTTGCAGTGCAGGTCCTTCCGTATGATCTCCATCTCCTTCCGCACGATGCGCTCATCGAAGACATCACGGGACGATGGTCCCCTCCCACGAGTATAGGTGCCAACGTCATAGTTGATGCCATTGCGCATGCTATCACCACGTCAGGACCATGGGGACAGGTCACGCTCCCACGGAAGGGACCGGCGGGTCATTTCCGCCGTTTCCTCATGACCAGCACCCCCGCTACAGCGACCACCGCCGCGAGGCCCAGGACGATCGGTATGGTGTAGTCGCCCACCTTGCTCGTCGGAACCGTACCTCCGGAGGGTGCGTCCGATGCGGGCAACGTTACTGTCACGGGATCGCTCCTGTTGCCCTCCCCCGAGGCGAAGACGGCGCTCACCTGGTAGGTGTAGCTCTGCCCGGCGGTGACGTTGCTGTCAACGTACCCCCTGGAACCGACCGCGATGGTCTGGACCGATCCGTTCTGACTGCGGTATATCTTGTAACCGGTGACCGGATCGCTGGACGTGCTGTTGATCATCGTTCGGGAAACGGCCAGGTCCCCCGGGGTCAGCGGCAGGAAGCCGTTCATCTCGGCGACCCTCTGCCCCCTGTCCGCGCTCAGGACATAGTCGACCCACATCCCTATCGCTCCGTCTGGAGTGCCGTTGGTGTACAGATAGTAGTTCCTGGCCAGCCGGTAGGTGGAGTTGTAGGCCGCCCCGTAGTCCAGGGGCGAGACGGCAGCGGAGCCAGGGGTGGAGCGGACGCTCACCACATCGATCCCTGAGGTCTGGTTCAGATAGCCGGTGCGGATGATGCCCACGCCGCCGCTGGTGTTCGCCACATCACCGGCGCACACCAGGCTATCGTTCACGAAGTGGACGGAAGGTGTGAACGCGCTGCCGGCCATCAGCGAGTTGTTGAAGAAAAGGTAGGGAGGTCCTCCCGGCCCGGGGATGAAGGGCGTGACGGCCATGTCGGCCCCGCCCACGTCCTTCCAGTTGGTGACGCTGCCATTGAACAGCGATCTCAGCTGCTCCGCCGTAAGTTCGGTGATGCCGGTGCCCGGATGGACGATGACGGCGCTGCTCTCCACCGCCACCTTGGTCTCCGTCACATTGAGGCCGGCGGCCCTGGCCTCTCGGTCCTCGTCCGCGGTGATCTTCCTCGACGCCATGGCCACGGTGGAGTTGTGCGCGATCCACTCGGAGAAGGCGACCGCGTTGCCCCCGCCCTTCAGGACGACCTCGATACCCGGGTACTCAGAGGCAAAGGATTGGTTGATGGCGGCCATCAGGACGTACGAGGAATCGCAGCCGGTCTGGTTGATCGTTCCGGCCGATGTCGTGGGCGCCCTCCAGGTGAGGTTAACACTGTCGCCCACCACGGTAGCCGATGTACCGACCGGGGCGGGAAGCGACGTGTCGCTCGCATCAAGCGACGGCACCGATGTCAGGAGCATCAATATCATAATTCCCAGTGCGCCAAGGACCATCACCTTTCTCATGGAGTTCCCGAGTGTCAGTTTGCATGCTTATCCTATATTAAGGAGAGGAGCGTGAGCGCTAGAAATCGCCATGTAAGTGCCCCACTTCATGACACAACGCGCTTGGATATCTCTCACAAGGCGTGCCCTGGATACGCAATAGCGGTGAACTCACCGCAGCCATGCCCCCCCGCCCTGCTAGTGAGTCGTGGTCAGCAGGGATGGGTGCCCATTGCGATCTAAGCACCATGCTTTAGTCAAAGTGTGATAAAAGAAAAGAGGTTGGGTCAAATGGTTTATGTCGCATCAGCCGCGCTCGCGTGGAGCACAACCGAAACATCATAGTTTCCGGAGACAGCATAGGTCAGCTCTATGGTGGAGCCTGCGTAGGCTTGCGCGCCAAGGGCCGCGGGAGTAGGAAGAGTAAGTGAACCTACGCCCGCCCCATTGAGGCTTACGGTGTAAGCAACGCTGTTTATACATACATCGACGGTAGAGCTTTTGACATCTCCAGAGGCATATCCACCATCCTTGCTAACTGTGACATCTATGGCGGTAAGGGAGCAGGCGATGTTGGGCGTGGCCGTGAAGGTGTATCCTACTAGCTGGCCAGTGTATTTCGTGCCCACCACGCTGAGGCCGGAGATGCCAATGCTAGGGTTGCTTATGACGCTCTGATCGTTATAGGTGATGGTGGCCGTGAAAGCATAGGCCGCTGCGACCAGTACGGCTACCAAGCATAAGCAGCCCAGCATCATCAGCAGGCTCGTTCCGGTTAACTTAGCTCCCTTGAACTTCATTTTTTCACCGATCATCCATCACACCGAATCTGCCTGGAACTGGCTAGATGCGACGATGTTACTAAAAATACATACTATATAATAATATAGACGCCGATAAAATGTTATTTGATATTACGAACTGCCTAGTCATTGATAATTGAAATTTCAGGCCGTGAGAACGGCCAATGAATAAAAAGTGCTCTCGATCGCCTCACTGATTCAAAGACCACCGGTTTAAAGAGATCTCCAGGGTGCAACTCAGTTAATCCTATGTGATCTCCTTCCTTGCTGGCGTCCCGCCCATTAGTCTGTAGACGAGCGCGGCCAGAACGGCTCCGATCACGGGCATCAAAATGAAAAGCCATAGTTGCTCGAGCGCCCATCCTCCCACCAGGACAGCTGGGCCAAAACTTCTTGCCGGATTGACCGAACAGTTGGTGATCGGGATACCGACCATATTGACCAATGCGAGGCCGAGGCCGATGGGGACCCCAGCTAGGTCCTTGGGGGCCAGACGATCGGTCACAGCCAAGATGGTGAAGATGAATATGAAGGACAGAACAACCTCGGTTATGGCGCTTGCACCGACGCCATAGCCTCCCGGAGAGTGGCTATCGAAACCATTGGCACCAAGACCACCAGCGGCGAGGTCATAACCCCCAGGTGCCCCTTGAGCGATGATGAGAACGACGGCGGCGGCGATGGTCGCCCCGATCAATTGAGCAAGGATGTAGCCGACAAAGTTCTTTAAGCTCATTCCGCGGGCGATCGCTATGCCCACCGTCACTGCTGGATTTATGTGACAGCCAGAAATGTAACCTATGGAGAACACCATGATGAGCAAGGCGAGGCCAAATGCTGCAGCGATACCAAAGGTTCCTAGAGTACTACCGGCCAGAACAGCAGCCCCCACGCCACCAAGGACTAGAACGAACGTGCCTATTCCTTCAGCCAGATATTTTCTGACGCGATCACCCATATCATTGGTCGAACTGCAGGTACAAATAACTTTACCATTGGGAAAATCAGAAGGCTCCGGTTGCCCCTTTATCAGGCAGCGGATGAATGGTGATAGTATTGGATAAATAGGAGTCCAACGTGCTTGGATGTGCTAGATCTTTAGGTAAGGCCACTATCGACAGGTTCCCTACACATCCTGAGTCTCCTTGGACTTCTGCATTGTCCTCCGAATCCTATGCATATAAGCAATATATTTGGATATAAAAATGAATAAAAATGAGTAGCCAGAAGTGCATGGGGTGCGATTTGAACGCACGGACCACTAAGGACAAAGGCCCAAAGAGGGGACGATCGAACTATTTATTATCGCATCGCCATTAATAAAACGGATTAGAGGCGAGGCGCGGCCCGTCCGAACGCCTCTGTGATATTCTTATGATTGTAGTGCCAGTAGCGGCGTGTCATCTCGATCTCGCTATGCCCCATCACGATCTGGAGGGTGAACACGTCGCCTCCGTTCTCCACCCAGGCCGAAGCGAAGGAATGGCGAAGCATGTGAGGATGAACATGCAGATCGATCCTCCTCCCTACCCGGCGGACGATCTCCCCCAGCCACTTGTCGCTAACTCGCCCGCCTCCCTTCGTGGTGAACACTGGCCTAGCAGGACCTTGAGCCTCAGGAGGGAGGCGAGCGATGTAGGCCCGGAGCACTCGTTCCAGCGTGGGGTCCATGGGGATGAACCGCTCCTTGTCCATCTTTCCGTGCCGGATATGGACCTTCTTCTGGACGAAGTCCAGGTCCCTCATGTCCAGGTGCCGTACCTCATTGAGCCTTGCCCCAGTGTAGATGAAGGTCGACAGGATGGCGAACTCCCGATAGTCCTTGGTGGCCCGGATGAGGGCCTGAAGCTGCTCCTGGTCCAAATAGTTGGCCACCCTCTCGCCTCCTCTCGGTTTGTGCTCGAACCTCACTCCGATACCGAGGTATTCCATGTAGCTCTCGATGGCATAGAGGTAGGCACGCTTGGTGGACCGGGCAAGATCATCGTCAATCATTACCTGAGCCCCTGCGGCGAGGGCCTCCTCCCTGGTCTGCATGGGGCGGGGAACGGACACGACCGCGATCCGATAGGCCGCAAGCTTCGCATTGTGAGGCCGATAGCACTTCACCGCCACCAGCCAGTTGGCGAAGGACATGTCATATTGAGCGGGCGGTCGAGCCCCGCCACGCTGTCCACGTGGTCCTACGCTCTTTCCTGAGTTATACCCCGAAAGTAGGCTAAAATCTACTGGTTCCTTTTCCATCTGGGCGCCTTCTTTTTTTATTCCTAGGCGCCCTCAGGATCCTACGCCTTAACGGCGTTTTCTATTACACGCACCCTATGAAAACAGATGGCCAGAAGTGCAGGGGGTGCGATTTGAACGCACGGACCACTAAGGATAGGATCCTAAGTCCTACGCCGTTGGCCAAGCTTGGCTACCCCTGCGTGCTGGATGTGATGGACAAAGGGGTTATTAAGGTATTGACGACCGTGAACGGCGTAGGATTCTTAGGACCAAGGGGATGTGCATGGGGGATTTGGACCTCATGGTCAGGTCCCTTCAACCTCAGCGGTGAGATCGACCCCCCATCACTTTTTTCTTACTCTTGCCTTCACGGTCAGCGAGGCTCGATATCACCTACGAAAGAAACCTCACTGTCAGGTGATTGATGCCCGGTTAGTCGTATATAGAAGTAACCCGGTGGTATCTCATCTACACCTGTCACATTGCCCACATGGTTCACGGTCATGTTCTTATCAAATGCATATGGACCACCCTCCACCATTGAGAGGATATCGGTCTCACTATAGGCACAGATGTCCATGTCAGTGGCCGTAAGGTTGTAGTGCAAGGTCCCGCCGTTGACAGTATAGTATACCTGGAAAGAACTGTAACCACCACTGAAATGATCCCCCAGATGCTGACGCAGCTCTGGAGCTGCCAGCGTTATCGGCGAGGTATTGTTCTCTATCGCAAGTTGATCGTTCGTGTTACTGAGCTTTAGGTCAAGACGGAAGTCAGGCCCCAGGGCCGTGCATCCATAGACCACACATGGGTCCAAGCCAACGTAATAGACCACCAGCCATCCATCATGGACGAACACCTGCTGGATCACGGCCTTCGTACCATATGCGGTGCTGAAGTTTCCGACTCCTATCCCCTAATGATATACATTGGTGAGATCTAAATTAGGATACGGACTGGCGTAATCGAACGGGCCATTTCCGCCGTCACCGTTCATCATCTGGTCAAGCTCAGGAACCGTTGTGTTAAGCCCGCCATACTGTGCGAGGAAACCATCGGACCAGAGCACCATATTGAGGTAGTAGGTGCCCACGATCTTGGTGCCGTTGTAAACCCCCGATGCTTCATATTCGAAATGGGTGCCTGCCCTATAGCTGTCCCCATAGTCTTCTACAGAGACCTCTGCTATAGCTCCATGGGCCGAGGTTTTGGGAGAGACATACAGCGCGGCGACGATGAGCATTGCTACGACAAATACGATCGTGAACGCTATTAGTATGTGTAGCTTCTCAAACGATGGGTCTGATGACCTTTGACCTTCCAAATCAATCCCCGAATTCCTGAGACTTTCATTATTATATGAAATATATTTTATAACTATGTTCTATGATAATATATCTTTAGGAACACTTCTCTCCTAATATTGATAAATAGAGATTCAAAAAGGCTCCCTATAGATTGACCCCCTTTACGGTGAGGGAGGATAGTCAGTTCCATTTAAGGAACGCTAAGATTTTTACCGGCCGTATGATTCAGAAACGTAGCAACGATGGGGGCATATGGGTCGAAATCATATCAAATGTGGAGGTAAATCGCACCGTTAGGCTCTCTACTGGATGAGGAATGGGCCGCTGTTACCATTAGGGAACATGATAGAACTATGTTCCATAAATTCCATTTATATAATTCCCATTTGTCCATCTGTAACAAAAGAGGAGAAACGAACGATGAACGTCGGATCAAGTCTTTATCAAACAGAATTAGGAACCTTATTGGAACTACTTATTGTTCTATTGTCATTCAGTATCAGCATTATCGCACTATGGAAATATATCCTTTTCAGAAGCTGGAAATTGCTCGCTCTCTCGGTTTCGTTCTTACTGATGGGTGTGCCCTCGATCATCATGTTCTATATCTTCTCTGGCTTCTTCGGTGAGCCACTCAACATACCAGATATTGTAAGCCTGTTCAAAATAAATATATATTTAGGACTAATATTAATACTGGGAGTCTCTCTCCTAGCGTATGTTTATTACCGGGAAAGAAAGGAGCGCTCCATCAAAATCTCTAAGGCCCAATGGATAGTTGGCATCATTCCAATCATATGGGTGGCTTTTTTTGCAATCGGATTGTTGCTCTTTGTTATTAATAACGGTTCATCATATGTTACCATCACTAGTTCTTCATCCCTCCCAGTTGAATATTATGTCTATTCAACAGAGGGTTCAATTATCTATATCATTGAGATATATATTGTCATATCTCTTTATTCTCAGTATAGGATAATAAAAAACACCAACACCATCTTTGTGTTGTCTGGTTTCCTATGCTTTCTCCTTACCCCCATCATATCATATATTATATTTTCAAGTGGATATGCATTTATTCCAGACATGGGTGTTAATTACGTCCCCCGTGTCATCGGATTATTTGGCTACTTAATGATTCTAGTGGCCCTTCTACGCTTGAGAGGGTCTAGATGACCGAGGGTTCGACCTATCGCTCCCGATGTCGGATCTATGCAGACATCCTCCGAGCCATCCAGGACAATGATAGTGCTAAGATGACCTACCTCCTGCATGCGGCCAACCTATCGTATGAGCGCTTGACCAGTCATATCGGAAAGATGAAGGCGATGGGGCTCATCGAGAACGGCGTAGATGGGGACAGCAACACCATCACCATTACCCTCAAAGGAAGGAAGTACTTGGTCGAATTCAGGAAATTGGAGGAGTTCGGCGAGACCTTTGGCATAAGTGTATAGTGGGCGAGCTATCTGCTGTATCATCTAGCCCTCATGTTCCAGCGAACTACCGGCCGATGTATCTCTCATTTTTCATCATCCAGCGAGCACTTCCCGGGCCTGCTCGATGACGCTCTCCGCCGCTGACCGCGATAATAGACGCTTGACCTCCTCGGGTCGGTCAATGATATCGTTCACCACGATGAACCGGTTCTCCAGCAGCACGTCCTGATCGCTCTTGCGCAGGTCCAGGATGGTCACCGGGAAGAGGCGATGACGCTCGGCCAGGGCCGCGATCCCTCCCCCCTCTGGGCTGTTCCATCCCAGGACCTCCAGACCGACGCACCGGCCGTACTGCATGGCGTCCAGGGAGTGATTGGTGTTGGTCGCCAGTATGGCCCGGTCGATCCTCTCGCTGTCCTTGATGTCCAGGAAGCGGGAGTGAACGTACAGCGCTATCTGGATGTTGCACTTGATCCCCAGGTAGTTGTGGAACTTGCACTCCACCATCACGCGCTCCTTGCCCTTGGTCATGAGCACGTCGATCTCATGCTTGACGCACCGGCCGTGCAGGAACTGCCGCGTCTTGGTCTCGTAACCCTCGGCGCGGAACAAGCGGGCCACGTAGGTCTCGAAGTTCTCCCCCTCCGGGCCGAGGCGCAGGATGCCCTTCTTGAGGCTGAAGTGAGCGGCCTTGCGGCCGTCCAGCATCTGCCGCACCAGGCGGTAGATCTCCTCGGTGGTGATGCCATCGTACAGCTGCGGCTCCAGCGCGCTCATCACGCCCTCGATCTCGTCCTGCGACACGCCGGCCCGGACCATGGCGGAGATGGTCTTGCGACGATCGAACTCCTCGCTCTCTCCCGATCTCTTGATCACCCGCATATCAGCGACCCGACCTTAGAACGGAAGGAGCGTATTTCTTCTTTCCCTGATGGCTTACTCATGGTGCGGGCGGTCCATACTTTCGAGCTCGGTGCGCAGGAACTTATCCATCGAGGCCAGGGCGTTCTCCCGGCTCTGCGGGTACGATTTCACTTTAGCGCGGACGGCGATGATGTCATCGCCCTCCCCCGGGCGGATGCGACCGAGAAACGCCTCCTGCTTGTCCAGGCGGAAGAAGAAGAGCGAGTCCTCGTCCAGCCTCCGGTCCAGGGTGTCCAGGAAGCGCTGCAGCTCCTCCCGGCCCAGGGAGCGGAACACCGCCCTGATGCCCTTGGAGTCCGTAACGCGAGCTTCCATGATGATGATCGGATTCCCGTGATACCCGGAGCTGGTGCTGCGCTTGACCTCCTCCGCGCCGGAGGCGAACTTGAGCGCGCTCTCGACCCGCTGGGGGTCCTCGGTGGCCAGGCTGAACGCCCGGAAGGACAGGTTGGCGATGTCCATGATGCTCCATGCTCCCACAAGGTAAAATGCTTTTTGCGGAACTTAGGCCATCGAGGTATGATCGAGCGGTCGGCGTTTTTAGGTGAGAGCTTCCTTAATTTTCCTTT
Organism: Methanomassiliicoccaceae archaeon; assembly: GCA_963663855.1. GTDB lineage: Archaea > Thermoplasmatota > Thermoplasmata > Methanomassiliicoccales > Methanomassiliicoccaceae > UBA6. The sequence goes on from OY760646.1 coordinate 406,596, forward strand.
CCCCGAGGGATGTCAAGGAGTACAGGCTCCCAGAGGACGTTCAAGCACCAGGCGCATCGCTCGCCTCCTCCCGAGCATGGGAGGACAATTCTTCTGAGCAGGCCTTCTTCACCGCTTGCGCCACTTCGTCCAGGCGGTACGGTTTGGGCAGCACGCCTATGAAGCCATATGCAGATGGATTTGCCATGATGGGGTCGGTGGAATAGCCGGATGAGACGATCGCTCGGGCCGAGGGATCCATTTCCAGGAGGCGTCTTATCGCCTCCCTCCCCCCCATCCCTTGGGGGATGGTAAGGTCCATGATGACAGCGCTGAACTTGCTCCCCTCATCCATGGACCTCTTGTACATGTCCAGAGCTTCCTGTCCATCCCGCGCCATGCCCACCTCGTAACCGAGCTCCATCAATATCTCGCTGGTGACGCCCAAGACCGCGTCCTGATCGTCCATTATCAGCACCCTGGCATTTCCCAGGCACAGGGGAACCGGAACCTTGTTGGCTTGAGGAACAGGGGCGGTGGGCGCATCGGATGCAGGTAGGAGGATGCGGAAGGTCGTTCCGACCCCCTGGGTCGACTCCACCTCGATCTGACCTTCATGTCTCTTGACCGTTGCGTATGCCACATATAGACCCATGCCGGAGCCCGTGGTCTTGGTCGTGAAATAAGGCTCGAATATCTTCTGAAGGATCGCCGGAGCTATCCCATTGCCAGTATCCTTGACCTCTACCTGTACATATCGCCCCGATGTGACTCCCCGGGATGCTGCTGGGATACGATCGCAGTTCTTCGCAGTAACCTCCAACACGCCCCCCTGGGGCATGGCATCCCGGGCATTGATGAACAGGTTGAAGAACACCCTGCTGATCTGCCCAGGATCGGCATTGACGCTCCAGGTGTCCGAGGGGAGATCGAACTTGCACTCGATGTTCGTGCCCTGCATGGAGAAGCTGGCCCAGGACCTTAATAGCTCTACCAGCTCCATCGATTGCCTGATCGGCTCTCCACCCTTGGATAGTGACAACAGGCCCTGAGCGATCTCCTTGGCACGGGTCGCGGCGACCTCGGTGTCATCCAACCGTTGACGGGCCTGAGAGGATGGTCCAAGCTGTTCCCTCAACAAGGTGATGTTGCCCATGATGCCTGTGAGCAGGTTGTTGAAATCATGCGCGATACCTCCTGCGAGGTTCCCCACTGCCTCCAGTTTTTCCATCTTATCGTTGGCGGCTTCCATCTGCTGGCGCTCTGAGACGTCCCAGCCCGTGATACAGGCCGCCTTCCTACCTTCATACTCTATCATTCCACCGGTGAGCTCGATCGTCATCTCCTTCCCATTCTGGTGCTGCAGCACCAGCTCGGCACCGACCACGAACTGTTCGGTCTGGATGCGCTGAAGCATCGCCTCCAGCATCTGTCTGTTCTGAGGGCGTATGGAGGAGAGCTGGAGATTGGTAAGGTCCTCCTCCCTATAGCCGAACAATTTGTAGAACGCCCTGTTGGCCTTCAATATCGATCCAGAGGAGGGATCGACGATCAGTATGGCGCCGATCGATTGCTCCATGATGGATTTGTAACGCCCTTCGCTCTCCTGCAGCTCCTTGTTCTGCCGGTCAAGCGACGAGATCAAGGTGTTGATCTCGGCGGACAAGGAGTGGATCTCATCCTTTCCTGAGACCTGGGTCATCCTCATGGACGATCTGCCATCCCCGATCCGCCTGACATCGTCCTCCAACCTGGTCAGGCGTGAGATGACCACCTTGTTCATGGATAGCAGGACGATGTTGAGTATGACCATTCCGAAAACGATGATTATGATCGACATCATCGAAAGGCTGGACATTCCCTGCGCATATGCTTCCCTGGACATCTGGGTCGTGATCATCACGGCCGGTCTACCATTGACATCCTCGATGAGGCCGAAGCAGAGGGCCGTACTTTCATCGGCATCGGTTATGTATTGGCCAGAGCTGTTCAACATATCATCCAGGGCCCGCTGCTCCGTTCCTGCCAGTGGGCCATTGACACTAGACAGGGATATGGGAACGCCGCATGAGGCGGACAGGTCCGCCGCGACCGTGCTATCGATGAGCTTACCGAATATGAGGGTTCCCGCGCTTGGTCCTGTGGAGTCCGAGTGCATGATGGACCAGGCGGTGATGATATATGGGCCCGATGGCAGCAACATCACACACTCCACATGGGAGCTGTCGGAGCGGTCCTGGAGCATGGGCTCCCTCAGTATCAGATCCAGGGTATCCGTCGGAAGCTGGCTCAGGGACCGGTTGTAAGTATCATACTCATATTGAAGAACGCTCTCCCCGGCCTCATTGACAAGAACGATCAGACTGACGTTCAGATCGCCCAGCGAGGCCTGGTTAAGATTGTCCTGGATGTAGGCATAGTTCGGTTGTTGCACATAGTTATAAGTTTCATCCCAGTAGGCCCAGCTGTACCCCATCAGGCCATTACTTTCCTTTTCCCTTTCAAAATTGTTCTCGATGCGATCGAACAGGTTGCTGGCCTCTCGAAGCTCTGTTTCCTGGATATCCTTGTTAATGTAATAGTCCAAGGTCATGATGGACAACGAGATCATGCAAAGGACGGAGATGATGATGATGATCGCCGTTTTCTTCCAGATGTTCATTAATACAGCCCACGATCGACCATTCTATCAGTCACCATAAAAGCAGAGCACCTGATCAATTCCAGCGAGTGATCGTAGATATGATGTCTCCTTCCTACAACAAGACCTAAGAATATTTAATGATGCAAATAATAGATTTCATTATTGATACTGTTCAAAAAAATTGAACGGCATGTATTCTAGTCCTATCGTTATGGTACGATCGCTCCTAGCACCATATTATCTGCCTTCCTCTGTTGGGCCTTGATGCTACAAGTTGGAAGCGGCCAGAACTGTTACTTTTCCGTGTCCGGATGCCTGTTTTATCTCAGGTATGGGATGCTGCGTTTCAGCGTTGCGAACTGGGAGCGTAGTTTCAATACCCCCTGAATCGTCCTGCGAGGTCAGTAGCGTTAACGATGAGGTCATTGAATGTTGGAAGTTCGTTTTCATGGCCGGGGCGGGCAGGGAGCGGTCGTCGCCTCGGAGATCCTTGCCAGGGCTGCGGTTAAGGAGGGCAAGTACGCTTCCGCTTTCCCCTTCTTCGGGGTGGAGCGAAGAGGTGCGCCGGTGATGGCGTTCTGCCGCATCGATGACCGTCCCATCCGCATCCACGCCGGCATCTACGAGCCGGACCACGTGGTCGTGCTGGACCCCGCCCTCATGAGCATGATCGACGTGACCGAGGGGCAGAAGGAGGACGGCACGCTGGTGATCAACACGTCCCACTCGGCCAAGGAGCTGAACCTCCCGCCGGAGCGCCGCACCGTGCTCGTCGACGCCACCGCCATCGCCCTGCGCCACGGGCTGGGAAGCGCCACCGCGCCCATCGTCAACACCGCCATCCTGGGCGCCTTCGCCCGGGCCTGCCAGGACGTGTCCATCGGCGCCCTGGCGGAGAGCATCAAGGAGGCGGTGCCGGCCAAGCGGGAGCAGAACGTGGCCGCGGCCCAGGACGCGTACAGACTTCTGGAGGGGATCTGATGTACCGCACCTACAAGGACCTGCCGTCGGAGCCGGTGGCCGAGCAGCACACCGAGGACATCATCACCGGGACGTGGAGGAGCATCCGGCCGGTGGTGAGCGAGGGCAAGTGCATCCGCTGCTACATGTGCTGGAAGTACTGCCCGGACATGAGCATCATCGTCGGCAAGGAAGGGGACTATCCCACCATCGACCTCGACCACTGCAAGGGCTGCGGGATATGCTCCAACGAGTGCCCGCGTGGGGCCATCAGGATGCAGAGGGAAGTGCTATGATCGAGATGATGACCGCCAACTACGCTGCGGCCCACGGGGCGCGGCTGGCCCGGGTGGACGTGGTGGCGGTGTACCCCATCACGCCCCAGACCTCCATCTCGGAGAAGTGCGCGGAGATGGTGGAGAAGGGGGATATGGACGCCAAGTTCATGATGATGGAGAGCGAGCACTCCGCCATGTCCGCGCTCATCGGTGCCTCGTACGTGGGAGCAAGGACGTTCACCGCCACCTCCAGCCACGGCCTCGCGCTAATGCACGAGATGCTGATGTGGGCCGTGGGCGCGCGGCGCCCCGTGGTCATGCCCGTGGCCGCCCGTGCCATCGGCGGCCCGTGGAACATCTGGGGGGAGCACCAGGACGTCATCACGGAGCGGGACACCGGCTGGCTGCAGATCTTCTGCGAGAACAATCAAGAGGTTCTCGACACGGTGCTCATGGCCTACCGCGTGGCGGAGGACCCTGACGTCATGCTCCCTATCATGGTCATCGAGGATGGTTTCATCCTATCGCACACCGTGGACAGCGTGGACCTGCCGGACCAGTCGGCGGTGGACCGTTACCTCCCGCCGTTCAAGCCTGAGCACCCGGTCAACTTCGACCGGCCCATGCGCCACGGGGGCGTGGTCATGCCGGACTGGTGGACGGAGTTCCGCCACCGCATCTACCTGTCGCAGGAGGTGGCGCGGAGTAGGTTGCTCGAGGCCGAGGATGCGTTCCAGAAGGAGTTCGGACGCTCCTACGGGGGCATGATGGAGTACTACCAGTGCGAGGACGCCGACGCCGTGCTGGTCGTGGCCGGCTCGGCCGCCGGCACCGCCAAGGAGGTCGCCGACCGCTTCCGCGAGGACGGCAAGAAGGTCGGCGTGGCGAAGCTTCGCGTCTTTAGACCCTTCCCCGCGCCGGAGGTCAGGTCATTGGGCAAGATGTCGCGCACCATCGGGGTGTTCGACCGCAGCTACACCTTCGGTGACGGCGGAGCAATGTTCAACGAGGTGCGCTCCGCGCTGCACGGCCAGAAGACGGTCATGAAGGACTACGTGGGCGGGCTGGGCGGCAGGGACGTGACGGTCAAGAACATGGAGTGGATCTTTGACGACCTTCTGCGCATCGCCGGCACTGGGAAGGTAGATCGCACGGTGGAGTGGATAGGCCTCAAGGACGGCACGGGGAGGTGGTAGCGTGGACGAGAAGCAGTACAAGTTCACCATCCCCTACGAGGAGTACATGACCTCGGGGCACAGCGCCTGCCCCGGGTGCGGTGAACCCCTGGCGGTGCGGTACCTGCTGAAGTCGCTGGGCCCGCGCACGGTGGTGAACCTGCCGGCGGGGTGCGGCGCCATAATTCCGGGCGTTTGGCCGCGCTACTCGCTCAAGGTGCCGATGGTCGACCATGCCTTCGAGTGCACCGCCGCGGTCTCGTCGGGCATACGCGCCGCGCTGGAGAAGAAGGGCATGAACGACGTTACGGTGGTGGGCTGGGCCGGCGACGGCGGCACCGTCGACATAGGGCTGCAGGCCCTGTCCGGCGCGGTGGACCGCCGCACCGACTTCCTGTATGTGATGTACGACAACGAGGCGTACATGAACACCGGCATCCAGTGCAGCGGCTCCACCCCGTGCGGGGCGTGGACCACGACGACGCCCGGTGGGAAGCACATGCAGCAGCGGCAGGGGAAGAAGCCCATCATGGAGATGATGATCGCCAACGGCGTGTCGTTCGCCGCCACGGTGAGCGTGGCGTACCCGGAGGACTTCGTCCGCACCGTGCGGCAGGCCAAGGGGATCAAGGGACCGAAGTTCATCCACGCCTACTCGCCCTGCCCCTCGGGGTGGAGGATGGACCCGAGGAAAGCGATCGAGGTGTCGCGGCTGGCGGTGCGGACGGGGGTCTTCCCGCTCTACGAGTTCCGTGACGGGCGCTACCACTTCACCAAAGAGATTAAGAAGAGGAAGCCGGTTGAAGAATATCTTCGCCTCCAGGGGAGGTTCAAGCACCTGACCCCCGCTGACGTGGCCGAGGTCCAGGCCCTCGTGGACAAGGAGTACGAGGCCCTCGAGGCCAAGGTGGAGGCGGGCAGAAGGTGACCGGTTGGACAGATTATTGGCGAACAGCGGCAGGCTATTGCTGCTGGGCAACGAGGCGATAGCGAGAGGTCTGATAGAGGCCGGGGTGGGCGTGGCCGCGACCTACCCCGGGACACCGTCCTCCGAGGTGGGAGGGATCTTGGAGGAGATCGCCGCCGACGCGGGCATGTACTTCGAGTACTCCGTGAACGAGAAGGTGGCGGTGGAGGTCGCGGGAGCGGCCGCGGCGTCCGGGGTGCGGTCCTTCGCGTTCATGAAGCACGTGGGCCTGAACGTCGCCAGCGATGCGTTCATGACGCTGTCCTACACCGGCGTGCGCGCCGGCATGGTCATCATGACCGCTGACGACCCCTCATGCCATTCGTCGCAGAACGAGCAGGACAATCGCTACTACGCCAAGTTCGGCCTCTACCCCATGGTGGAGCCGTCCACGCCCGCGGAGGCGAGGGACATGCTGGTGGAGGCGTACCGCATATCGGAGCTGCTGCAGGCGCCGGTGCTGTTCCGTACCACCACGCGGGTGAACCACGCCCGGGGGGCGGTGGACCTGCACAAGGCGGTGCCGCCGGTGCGCAAGGGCAAGTTCGAGAAGGACTCCCAGCGCTTCGTTCCGGTGCCGGCCAACGCCCGCACCCTGCGGCTGGAGCAGCTGAAGCGCATGGAGCGGGCGCTGAAGATGTCCGAAGGATCGGCGTTGAACTTCACCGTCGGCAGCTCCCGCATCGGGGTGGTGACCAGCGGTGTTACGTACACCTACGCCAAGGAGTGGCTGGAGGAAGTCGAGATCCTCAAGCTCGGCTTCACCAACCCCGTGCCGGAGGAGAAGGTGCGTCGCTTCCTGCAGGGAAAGCAGAAGGTCGTGGTGCTAGAGGAGCTGGAACCGTACCTGGAGGACGAGGTGCGGAGGATCGCGCAGCAGTACGGCATCAACGTCGAGATCCTGGGGAAGCACACCAAGCACCTGCCGCGGGCGTACGAGTACTCCCCGGACCTGATACTGTCGCTATCGTCCATCCTTAAGGTCAAGGAGGAGAAGCGTCCGCTCCCGCTCACGTCGGTGAAGCTACCGTCCCGCCCGCCGGTGCTGTGCGCCGGCTGCCCCCACCGCGCGACGTACTATGCGGTGAAGAAGGCCGTGGGCAAGGACGGCGCCATATACTCGTCGGACATCGGCTGCTACACCCTGGGGATACAGCCTCCGATGCAGACGGTGGACTACGTGCTGTGCATGGGCGCCTCGGTGGGCGCGGCGGGCGGGTTCGCGGAGGCCACCGGGCAGAAGGTGGTGGCGTTCATCGGCGATTCCACGTTCTTCCATGCTGGCATACCACCCCTGATCAACGCCGCGTTCAACAAGCACAAGTTCACCCTCGTCATACTTGACAACCGCACCACGGCCATGACCGGGCACCAGCCCAACCCCGGCACGGGGCGGGAGCACGGGACGGTGGAGACGCCCGCGCTGCCGCTGGAGCCCCTGGTGCGCGCCTGCGGGGTGGAGCTCGTGCGCACGGTGGACCCCTACGACCTGAAGAGGACGATCGACGTCATGAAGGAGGCGGTGGAGCATGACGGCCTGTCGGTCGTCATATCGGAGCACGCCTGCCCGCTGCTGAAGAAGCGGGAGGGCAAGCTCGTGCCGACGCAGTACCGCATCGACCAGGAGCGCTGCGTGCGCTGCTACACCTGCGTGTCACGGTTCTCCTGCCCCGCCCTCACCAAGGAGGGCGGCCCGGTGAGCATCGATGCCGCGCAGTGCATCGGCTGCGGGGGATGTGCTCAAGTGTGTCCAAAGCAGGCCATCGAGGTGATCAGATGAAGTACAACATCCAGCTGGTGGGCGTGGGCGGTCAAGGGGTGCTCATGGCATCGACGGTCCTGGGCAGCGCTGCCGTGGCCGAAGGCCTCGACGTCGCCATGTCAGAGGTCCACGGCATGGCGCAGCGCGGGGGGAGCGTGCAGTGCTCGGTGCGCATGGGTCGGGACATCGTCAGCCCCCTCATACCGCTGGGGGCGGCGGACCTGCTGCTGGGCTTCGAGCCGGTGGAGACCTGCCGCTCGCTGAGCATGGTGAACAGGGACAGCCACATCATCACCAACGTGACGCCGGTGGTGCCCATCAGCGTCTCCGCCGGGCAGGACACGTACCCGGCAGTGGACGAGGTGCTGAGCGCGATACGTGCGGTCAACCCGAACCTCATCGCCATGGACGCCACCGCTCTGGCCATCAAGGCCGGTAAGGCCATCGCCGCCAACTCCGTGCTGATCGGCGCCATCTCCGCGGTCAAGGGCTTCCCCCTTTCGAGGGACCGCATGCTGGACTCCCTCCTGCAGGTGGTGCCCGCCAAGGCCAAGGACATCAACGTCAAGGCGTTCGAGCTGGGATTCCAGGAGTCCAGGGGCGGCCGGACCTAAACACCTTACTCGCTTCCTTTTTTTTAAGTATGTTGTCTCAAGGCTATCTATACCAGGTTTGTTAACATATATGATAATAAACATCTGGCCAGTGGGACAAGGTTACGATGGAGTGACGGTCTCACTCTATAGGAACGATCAACTGCTCGGCGTTGCCGATGACCACCTTTCCGTACCCTCGTAGGACGTCGTCCAGCTCCGCATCACCGGTATCGACCCGCAGCACACGTGTTTCCCGCATCTTCAGAGGAGTGGCGAGTATGACCACGTTGCGCACTCCGACCCTGCGTATCACGGCGGCGGAGATGGGCTGGTTCCCCCGGCCGAAGATGAATCCCTGGGCGCCGATGGGCGATACCACGATGTACGCCGACTTGTACTGATCCAGTGCCGCTAGGATGGTCCGCTCGTCCACGTCCTTGCCGATGAGCTTCCCGTCGACCACCAGGTCCACGCCCAGGAGGGTCTTGTCGATGCCCATCTCCCTGCCCACCGCGTCCATCGTGGTCCCCGGGCCCAGGATGTACAGCGCGCCCGGTGTGACACTGTCACGGATGAACCTGGCTATCTCTTTCTTGCGCCCCTCCTCGTCCCCTCCGCCGATGAAGAGCTTGAAAGGCTGCACCAGGTCCGCGGCCTCGGGGGTGAGCATGTAGCCGTAGAGGTAGGTGTTCAGGCGCCCCTGACGCACCTCCTCCTCATCGATGTCCATTACCTCGGCCCGGCGGACTGGAAGGCTCTCTACGCGGAAGCGGCGGAGGAGCGTACCTGCCGCCTGCGGAGTGTTGGCGAAGATGCCCGATTGCATCTTCACCCCGCTCGGTATGCCGATCACCGGCACCCGCTCGCCTACCACGTCCATGACGTCCCGAGCGGTGCCATCGCCGCCGGCGAACATCAGTATGTCGACGCCCGCCTGGAGGATCGCGGAGCAGGCGGCCAGGGTGTCCCTGTCCGTCGTGGTCTGTGGTGTGGGATGGACGACGTCGAGCTTCACGTCGAACCGCCGCAGAACGCTCTCGCCCATGGCGCCGCCGGCGGTTATGAACTCGTACCCCACCAGCTCACCCGCGGAGCGCAGCGCGTCATACGCCCTGTCCTCCGACTGCGGACGCGCCCCGCGCCTCACCGCCTCGTTCAGGACCTCGGCGGTGTCAGTGCCTTTAAGGCCCACGGCCCCGCCCATGCCGGCGATGGGGTTGATGACGAGTCCTACGCGCACCATCATACATTGGCTCAGGAGGTATTAAACCGAACGAAAAAAAAAGGAATGGAGGGGGGCGGGGGGAGCGGACCCACGCGCCCTTTCCCTTCATCTTGATAGTAGCTGGGGATCTGCTGATGTGGTGAAGCTCATGCCCACGGTCTTGGGGGCGTCGGCGGCAGAGATGAGCTGGGCGACCGGCATGCTATCGGCGTCGGTGACGATCTCCACTGACGACTTCTCGCGCATGTAGGCGTCGACCTCCTCCCTGATCGGAGCTATGACATCATGGGAAATTTGGTGGGTCATGGAGTCGATCATCCCGTTGATGGACCGCTCCATGATGGCGAAGCTCTCGCTGATGGACACGTCACCGGCTATCTGCAGCAGGCGGTCGTTCTCCAGAACGATGGTGTGCTCCGCTATGTTGCGCAGCTTCCTGATGCCCTCCTTGGCGGTGTCCTGCCTGCCCCTCTCGTGGGAGAAGGGATTGATCGCGATGGCGAACGTTACGGCGTTCAGACCCTTGGCCACCTCGGCGACCACGGGCGCAGCCCCGGTCCCCGTGCCGCCGCCCATGCCGGCGATCACGATGACGATGTCGCTGCCCTTTAGAACATCCTCGAGATAGGAACGGGCCATGTCCGCGCACTGCTCCCCGACCGCAGGATACTGGGCTCCCTGGCCATGGGTGACGTCCTTGCCTATAAGGACCTTCTTGTGCGCCACGATGTTGTCCAGCTTGGTCTCGTCGGTGTTGACCGCCACGGTCTCCACACGCTTGTTGCTCCAGTAGATGCTGTTGACAACATTGTTGCCCGCGCCCCCGCAACCTACGACGGAGATCTTAGGTTCGACTAGACCCTTGCTCAGGGTAGCCACGATCTGCTCTCTCTGTATCTTCATCATCCCCACACTTCCCTTGGACCATTGCAACAGGCGAGCTGACCGGTATCGTTTTTCCCATACCGTGCATCCCTATCCCTTCTGACGACCCCCATCCCAAGGGTCTTACGAGCCAGCCTTACTCCGGTAGCACCTGGACGGTGTTTTTGAGGGCCTCGAGGTCTGCCCGCATTATGTTCTCGAGGATCTCGTCCGTCTTGGCGAACCTCTTCCTAAGGCACTCCACGATCGCGTCCTCGGCCGAATTGTATATGCCCACACGGACCGAGTTCATTATCGTGTTGTGCACGACCAAGGGAACCTTCACCGAGATGACGTTGTCCTCGACATCGTTCTTCACGGCGCTGGTCTTCTTCGCTCCCTCGATCTGCTCTATGAACGAGCGAAAGGCGACCCTCGCGAGGTTGGAGCGGTTCGAGTATTCCGGATGCTTCTCGATGAACTCATCGAGCAGCTCGAGATCCTCGGTCTCCAAACGCAGTGATATCCTTTCTCCGTCCATGGTCAGCTCACCTGTTTGCTCAGGACATAGAAGGAAATGTCATACATGGTATATAATAATATGTCATTGTCCTATCAATGTCCTACGCCGTCGTATCGTAGTCGATAGCCATTAATTACGTCAATCCAGACATCTTTTTTTGACCTTATAAAAGTCTATTTTAACGGGTTTTTTAACGGTCTTTATAAATTCTATTAAGCGAATTTTATCCTCCCGTATGACGGCCGGAAAACGCCGGGGCCCCCCGGCGTTCTTGTGACCCTTTCTATCAAAATCGGGAGCAATAATGTCGGACATATGCCTACCCTTTCGTCTGACGATAATGCCCGACCGTGTATTTCTATTATATGCTCCTCTCACGTGCCACAGGGAGCCTCAGCCCCTTAACGGAGGTATGTTCTTACGAATGTAAAGACTCCCCTTAGGGACAGATCGATAATCGTCCTAATTGTTTACACTCATAATGTGGCGCTCAAGGGCCTGTTTACTTCTAAAAAAGGTGCAAAACACCGCATCCATAGCCGCCACTGGAGCAAACGATTATATCTCTCGCATGGATGTTATCATCTTAGATACAAGTGGGGGTCCATTCACGTGAAGCACTCAGCTCTGGCCTTAGTGTTCGTTCTTTTAATGTCCTCGATCTCCCCGTTCATCATCGTATCCCTGAACGCGGATGCGCTGAACGAGGGCGTCCCCGGAACACCTGAGGGCCTGACGGCCGCTCCAAATGACGGCTCGGTAACGCTGAGCTGGAGCGCACCGACCAGTCCGGGCAACAGTGACGTCCTCCAATACAATCTCACTAGGCGAGACGGATCGGGAGGGGGGGACGCCGTCGTGTTCCAGGGCAACGCGCTCACCTACACTGATAACGGACTCACCAACGGTGTGACATATTACTACAAGGTGTGTGCGGTGAACACCCAGGGGCAAGGGGAGTGGTCGGCCGAGGTTTCGGCCACTCCCAAGGCCACCGTGGTCACGCCTTCCGCACCGACCTTCAACTCGGCGACCGCCGGCGACGCGAAGGTCACCTTATCCTGGTCGGCACCGAACAGCAACGGTGGGGGCACGATAAGCGATTACAAGATATACCGCGGTACGGCCACTAACGGTGAGACCTTCCTCGTGGACGCCGGCACGGGTTTGAGCTACACGGACACCGGAGTGAGCAATGGTCAGACCTACTACTATCAGATCAGTGCGGTGAACGAGGCCGGTGAGGGCGACAGGTCTAACGAACTATCGGCGACCCCAAAGGCGCCGGCAAGCGTTCCCGGCGCGCCGACCCTGAGCTCGGCGAGCGCAGGCAACGCGCAGGTATCACTATCGTGGACGGCCCCCTCCGACGGTGGGAGCGCGATCACCAGTTACAAGTTATACCGGGGCACGACCGCGAACGGTGAGTCGTTACTGAAGGATGTGGGCAACGTGCTCACGTACACGGACACGGGCCTCAACAACGGTCAGGTCTATTACTACAAGGTCAGCGCAGTGAACAACGTAGGAGAGGGCAGCGGATCCAACGAGCTGTCCGCGACACCGGTGGCTCCCAAGACCGCACCCGCTGCGCCGACCCTCACCTCAGCGACCGCCGGCGACACGCAAGTATCTCTATCTTGGTCCGCCCCCTCCGACGGGGGTAGTACGATCACTGGGTACAAGGTCTATCGCGGCACCGCTTCGGGCGGCGAGACCCTCCTGACGACGTTAGGGTCGGTCCTGTCATACGTCGACAGGAGCGTGAGCAACGGTGGCACTTACTATTATGTGGTCAGCGCCGTGAACAGTGTAGGCGAAGGTGCGAAGTCGAACGAGCGCTCCGCCTCCCCCGTGGCCCCGGACACCGTGCCAGCGGCCCCCTCGCTGACGGCCGCTACCGCCGGCGACGCGAAGGTCACCCTATCGTGGACGGCCCCCAGCAGCGACGGCGGGAGCGCGGTCACCGGCTACAAGATCTACCGCGGCACCACTTCCGGCAGCGAGACGCTGCTGACCACCGTGGGGAACGTCCTGACATACGTTGACAGCACGGCCGTCAACGGTCAGACCTATTATTACAAGGTCAGCGCGGTGAACGCGGTGGGCGAGAGCAGCGGCTCCAACGAGAGGTCCGCTACCCCGGCGGCCCCCAAGACCGCTCCTTCGGCACCATCCCTGAGCTCTTCCACGGCCGGAAACGCGCAGGTGAAGATCTCCTGGTCCGCACCTACCAGCGACGGAGGCAGCGCCATCACCAGTTACAAGATATACCGTGGCACGGCCGAGAACGGTGAGACCCTCCTGAAGGACGTGGGCAACGTGCTCACGTACACGGACACGGCCCTGGCCAACGGTCAGGTCTATTACTACAAGGTCAGCGCAGTGAACAGCATAGGAGAGAGCGCCCGGTCCAACGAGATGTCCGCCACCCCCCTCTCGGTCCCGGGCGCCCCCACCCTGACCAAGGCCACCGCCGGCAACGGGCTGGTGTCCCTGGCGTGGTCGGCACCGAGCAGCAACGGCGGGAGCGCGGTGACCATATACGCCGTGTACCGTGGGACGGCCGCGGGCCAGGAGACCTACCTGGAGGGAGTGGGGAGCAACCTCACCTATGAGGATAGGACGGTCACCAATGGTGTGACGTACTACTACAAGGTCACCGCGGTGAACGGCGTGGGCGAGAGCGCCCGGTCCAACGAGATGTCGGCCCTTCCCCAGGCACCCGTGACCGCTCCCGGTCCGCCGGGCGATATTCAGGCCAAGGCCAGCGATGGGCGGGTGGTGCTATCGTGGACGGCCCCCACGGACAACGGGGGCAGCGCCGTCACCGGGTACCGGGTGTACCGCGGGACGAGCGCCACGACGATCATGCCCCTCGCCACGGTGAGCGGGACGTCCTTCTCGGACACCATCACCAACGGGAGGACGTACTACTACCAGGTCACCGCCCTGAACCCGGCGGAGGGGGACAAGAGCGCGGTGGTGACGGCCATATTCACTACCGTCACGACCGCGCCCCGGAACCTCACGGCCACGGGCGGGAACGGCTTCATCGCCCTCACCTGGATCGCTCCCAGCAGCGACGGCGGTTCCGCCGTTCTGCACTACAACGTGTACCGGGGGACGGACAGCGGCTCCCTGACCCTGCACAGCTCCACCAACGACATCTCCCTGACCGACCTGGAGGTCGCGGGCGGGGTCGAGTACACCTACGCGGTGGCGGCGGTGAACAAGGTGGGCGAGAGCGCGCGGTCCAGCACCGTTACGGCCTCCGCCCTCACCGTGACCTCCGCGCCCTCGGTGCCTCAGGATGTGGCGGCCGTAGTCAACGACGGCAACGTGATGCTGAACTGGACGGCCCCCGCCAGTGATGGTGGGAGCGCGGTCACCGGTTACAGCGTGTACCGCGGGGTAAGCTCTACGGTCCTCATACCGATGGCCAACACCACCGACCTGTGGTACATGGACACCACCGCGGTCAAGGGTATGACGTACTACTATGCCATCACTGCGGTGAACGCCATAGGGGAGAGCGCCCGCAGCAGCGAGCTTACCGTGACGGTGGTGCTGGCGTCCATACCCTCAGAGCCCCTGAACCTCATCGCTAAGGCCGTGAACGACACCATCGTGCTCTCCTGGGACGTACCCAGCCAGTCCGGCGGCTCGGCCATCACCAGCTACATCGTGTACCGCGGGACCGACCCGGAGGAGATGAGCTACATCACCTCGGTGTCCAACATCACCTACCGGGACAGCGACCGCCAGGGCGGGGTCACGTACTACTACTCCGTGGTGGCGGTGAACTCCGCGGGCGAGGGCCCGGCCGCGGCCACGGTGAGCATGACCCTTCCCCGCTCCTCCGAGGTCAGCTCTGCGGCGGGACTGGTGGCCATCGGCGGGATCGCCGCCATGGGAGTGATGGGCGTGATGTTCCTGCTGCGGCGCAGCAGGCAGTCCGGCGGGAAGATGGTGTGACGATCACGCGCAGGACATCATCCCACACCTCTCCGCCTCCATAGGAGAAGCGCCCCGCCGGCCACCACCGCCACGAACATAGCAAGGACCTCGGGGGTCAGCACGTCGCCGCCCACCTGGGGGACGGTGGGCGAGCAGAGCACCGACACGCTCCTCGAGTCGGTCCTGCCGGTGGTGTACTGGACGGAGATGGTGATGTTGTTGACGCCGGAGCGCAGGCCCACCTTCGGTACGCTCCATTCGGTGGTGCCAGACGCCTTTCCTCCACCTCCCCGGTCGTTGCTCCAGGTCACGCTCTTCACCCCCTCGCCGTCCTGCACCGAACCGGACATGCTCACCGTGGGATCGGTGGTGGGGTAGGCCGCACCGGTGTAGGAGGAGCCCATAATCCTGACCGTCGTGACGTTCCCGCCGGAGGTGCGGAAGGAGGACTCCAGGCCTGAGGCCATGACGTTCCCTGAGGCATCTCTCGTCCCTCCCTCTAGGTGCATGGTGTAGGTGGTGTTGGAGCTCAGCCGGTGGGAGGGGGAGAAGGAGCACACGGTGCCCCCCTCGCTCCACGAGAAGGTACCCTGGACCTTGCTTCCGCCGGCATCGGTGAGAATGAAGCCCCCTTCCACCGAGGACCGGTCCATGGCCTCCCCGAACCGCAGCTCGACCGTGGTGGCGGGGTCCGCGTCCAACTCCCCGGTGGGAGAGAAGCTCACTAGCTGGGGAGGGGCGGTGTCCACCACGAACCTCTGCACCCGGTCGTTAAGGTAGTCGGCCACGTACACGTTGCCACGACCGTCCACGGCGATCCCGGTGGGGTTGCGGAACTGCCCCCCGTCCGTTCCATAGCGGCCCCAGGTGGTGACCACCGCCCCGCTGGGGTCGAGCTTCTGCACCCGGTTGTTGCGGTAGTCGCTCACGAAGAGGTTGCCCTGCCCGTCCACGGCGATGGCCACCGGCCCGCTGAACTCTCCCTCCTTGGAGCCTTCGCGGCCGTACGTGGAGAGGAGCGTACCCTTGCTGTCGAACCTCTTGATGGTGCCGGAGAAGTAGTCCGTCACGTAGACGGTCCCGCTGCTGTCAACGGCGATCCCCCACGGCCCGTTGAGCAGGCGCCCCCCATTCTGGGAGCTTTGCCACACTGCGACCCGCCGGCCCTGGGCATCGAACTTGTACACCCTGCTGTCCTGGTGATCGGTGATGTACACGTTGCCCGCGGTGTCCACCGCCACGCCTGCGGGATGGGCCTCGCCGTCCAGCGCGTACCTGCTGACAAACGTTCCCTGGGAGGTGAACTTCTGCACCCTGGCCTCGTCCGCCACGTACACGAAGCCTTCGCCGTCCACGGCGATGCCCCACGGTGCGTCCAGCCTGCCGTCGGTGGTGCCGGAAGCGCCCCAGGTGTCCAGGAAGCTGCCGCTGCCGTCGAACACCTGTACGCGGTCGTTCTTGGAGTCGGCCACGTACACGTTGCCCCTCGCGTCCACGGTCAGCCCGGTGGGCCCCTGGAGGTGCAGCTCCCCGCTCCCCTTGGTGCCCCATGCGGTGAGGGTCCCGCCCTCGCGGTCGAACTTCTGCACCCGGTGGTTCCAGGTGTCGGCCACGTACAAGTTCCCGGCCATGTCCACCGCCACCGCTCCCGGCCGGTTGAGCTGCCCCACGCCGTTGCCCGCGCTCCCCCACGTCCCCAGGGGCACGCCCTCGGCGCTCAGCTTCAGCACCCGCCCGCCGGTGGTATCGGCCACGTACACGTTGTCCTGCCCGTCCACCCACACCCCCTGGGGGCCGCTCAGCTGCGATTCATTGTATCCCTGCGATCCCCAGGTGGCCACCAGGGCGCCCCTGCCATCGAGCTTGCTGACCAGCTCATGGCCCAGGTCCGTAACGTAAACGTTCCCGGCGCTGTCCACCGCCACCCCCGTGGGGTACTCCTCCCTGCCGCCCTGGCCCCATCCCGTCCACTGGGCTAGGAACGTGCCGTTGCCGTCGAACTTCTGCACCCGGTGGTTCCAGGTGTCGGCCACGTACACGTCGCCATCGCCATCGACCGCGATGCCCCAGGGGCCGTTGAACTCCCCCGGCCCGGAGCCCAGGGCCCCCCACGAGGTCACCACCTCGCCGTCGGTGGTGAACCTCTGCACGCGGTTGGCATCGGTGACGTACACCGACCCCGCACCGTCCACCGCGATGCCCACCGGCCCGCTCAGCTCGCCCACGTCCGCTCCCTTATGGCCCCACATGGCCACCGGCACGCCGCTGCCGTCGAAGACCTGCACCCGGTTGTTGCTGGAGTCCACCACGTAGACGTAACCCCAGCCGTCCACCGCCACCCCCGTGGGGCGGTTGAACTGCGTCTCCCCCGAGACCCACACGCTCTCCAGCTGATAGCCCTCCGTGGCGCTCGCCCCGGGGATGGCGGTCAGGGCAACGGACAGGAGCATGAGGGCGATTAGGGCCGTTATAGTCACCCGGCGCATGGACCATCACCGACCTCGGAAGACCCGGTAGAGGAAACGCTGTCGCTCATAGGACGGTTGGAAAATATTCCAACCGGAAGGCCATATAGTTTCGCTCCACATGTCCAGCAGAGGTTACGGTCCTCCACCATCAGAACGTAAGGTCCTTGCGCTCGCCCGTTAGCGATGTGACGCCACGTGTCCAGCGTCCAATCCAGCCGAAGATCGGGGGATAAAACAACCCATTTATATCATTACGGTGTTCCTGGCCAATAGGTTATTTATATGTCTAGCTGGACCGCGGAGAACGAGGCCAAGTGGCAGCAGCGCTGGTACGAAGCCGGGATATATGAGGCGAATAGGGACGACAGGCCCAAGTTCATGATGATATTCGCCTACCCAGGCTTGACCGGTTACCTTCACGTGGGCCACATGCGCGGTTACACCTACGTGGACGCGATCACCCGCTACAAGCGGATGTGCGGGTTCAACGTGCTCTTCCCCGTGGGCACCCATGCCACCGGCAACGGTGCCATATCGCTAGCCAAGAGGATCAGGGAGAAGGACCCCAAGACCATCGAGTACCTCCTGGCCAACGGCTGCCCGGCGGAGAGGCTGGACCAGCTCACCGAGCCTCAGCAGGTGGTGGACTTCTTCAACCAGGTATACGTGAACCAGTACTGGAAGCGGTTCGGCTTCCTGTCCGACTGGCGCAGGTTCACCTCCACCACCAACCCCGACTACGGGCAGTTCATCCAGTGGCAGTTCCGCAAGCTCCATGACCGCGGCCTGCTGATCCAGAAGCCTTACTTCGCCCCGGCCTGCGTGGAGTGCGGGCCGGTGGCGGTGGACGCCTCGGAGACCGACCTTTCCAAGGGCGGGAGCGCTGAGACCAACGAGTACACCCTGCTGAAGTTCCGCTGCGGGGACCTCTACCTGGTGGCCGCGACCCTGAGGCCGGAGACGGTGTACGGGCAGACCAACTTCTGGGTCAACCCCGACGTGGAGTACGTGAAGGTGCGGCGCAAGGGCGAGCTGTGGGTGATCAGCCGCCCGTCGTACGAGAAGATGCGCTACCAGAAGGACGACCTGGTGCTGGAGGGGACCATCCCCGGCGCCGAGCTGATAGGGAGGACGTGCGTGGCGCCGGTCATCCACCGCGAGATCCCGGTCCTGCCCGCCGGCTTCTGCAAGCCCGATGTCGGTACCGGGCTGGTCACCAGCGTCCCGTCCGATGCGCCCGACGACTGGATCTCCCTCAAGCTCCTGCAGGAGGACGAGGCCACCCTGGCCAGGTACGGCCTGGACGCGGAGATGGTGAAGGCCATCAAGCCCATCGCCATCATCGAGACCAAGGGCTACGGACCGCTGCCGGCGGTGGAGATGATCGACAGGATGGGCATCACACAGGCCGGGGACCCCCGGCTGGACGAGGCCAAGAAGGCCATATACAAGGACGGGTTCCACACCGGCCGCATGAGCTCCAATGCCGGGGAGTACGCGGGCATGAAGGTGGAGGAGGCCAAGGAGCTCATCAAGAAGATGATGATCGAGAGCGGGGAGGCGGAGCTGTTCTACGACCTTTCGGAGGAAGTGGTGTGCCGCTGCGGCCGGCCGGTCGTCATACGCAAGGTCCCGGACCAGTGGTTCATCGACTACGCCAACGCCGACCTGACGGAGAACAGCAAGCGCCACGCCCGGGCCATGCAGATACTTCCCCAGGACTACTTCGTGAACGTGCAGGGAGTGCTGGACTGGTTCCGCGAGCGCGCCTGCGTACGTCAGGGCAACTGGCTGGGCACCCGCTTCCCCTACGACCCCAAGTGGATCATCGAGGCCATCTCCGACTCCACGCTATACCCGCTGTACTACATCGTCGCCCCGTACTTCAACTCCGGGCAGGTCCCCCTCTCCGCGCTCACGGAGCAGTTCTTCGACCACGTGTTCCTAGGCAAGGGCGACGCGGCGGACGTGGCGGTCTCCACCGGTGCGTCCCCGGACGTCCTGGAGCGCATACGGCAGGACGTGCTGTACTGGTACCCCCTGGACATCAACCTGGGGGGCAAGGAGCATATGACCGTGCACTTCCCCGCGTTCCTCATGAACCATGTGGCCATCCTGCCCGAGGAGCTGTGGCCCCGCGGCATATTCGTGAACTGGTACGTCACCGGCAAGCTGGGCAAGATCTCGAAGTCCAAGGGCGGTGCGGAGCCCATACCGGACGCGGCGGAGCGCTTCGGGGTGGACGCCCTGCGGCTGTACTACGCCAACATCGCATCTCCGTTCGCCGACGTGGAGTGGGACGAGGGCGCCATCGAGAACTACTCGGCGCGCATCGAGCGCGTCCTGCGCACGGTGGAGGAGCTCAAGGCCATGCCCTGTGGGGAGAGGCAGAAGGTGGACGCCTGGCTGCTGTCCCGCATGTCCAACCGCTCCCTCGCCATGGCCAAGGCCATGGAGGAGTATGACCTGCGGAGGACGTCCAACGAGGCGTACTTCGAGACCCTGTCCGACGTACGCTGGTACATGCGCCGGGGAGGCTGCAGCGCGGAGACCGTGGACAAGGTGCTGGGAACGTGGGTGCGCATGATGGCGCCCATCACCCCGCATGTGGCCGAGGAGCTGTGGTCGCAGAAGGGGGAGAAGGGCTTCGTGTCCATCGCTCCCTTCCCCCGGCCCGAGGAGCTGCCCACCGACGAGCTGGCGGAGGCGTCGGAGAACTACCTCAAGGAGGTCATGACCGACATCAACGAGATCCTCAAGGTCACCGGTATCGCCCCCCGGCAGCTGTACATCTACACCTCCCCGCGGTGGAAGAGGGACGTCCTGGACCTAGGCCTGGAGCTGGCGCGCAACAAGCAGCTCAGCGTCCCGGGGCTGACCAAGGCGGTGATGGGCCGGGACGACCTGAAGCGCCGGGGGAAGGAGTCCGCGGACTTCGCCCGCAAGACCGCCGAGGACCTGCTCAAGAGGTCGGAGGTGGAGCTGGGGAAGCTGGGCATGGACGTGGACGAGGACGCCTACCTCCGCGACGCGGCGGTGTTCCTTGCTAGGGAACTAGCGTGCGAGGTGAGCATATTCTCGGCCGACGACCCCACCGCGCCGGACCCCCAGAAGAAGGCGCGCGCAGCCCAGCCCCACCGGCCGGCCATCTACGTGGAGTGATCCGACACGGTGACGCCGGACCGTCCTGACCTCCGGGCAGGCTCACTCCCAGCGCTTGAACAGGGAGTGCTCCTGCCCCACCTGGTCCAGGACCTTGCCGACCACGAAGTCGATCATGTCCTCGATGTTGCGCGGTCCCTGGTAGAACGCCGGCGAGGCCGGCAGTATGACCGCCCCCGCCTTGGCTAGTCGTAACTCGTTCTCCAGCATGATCACGCTGAGAGGGGTCTCGCGCGGCACCAGGATGAGCTTCCTCCTTTCCTTCAGCGCCACCGAGGCCGCCCGGGTGATGAGGCTGTCCGAGTACCCCGCGGCCAGCTTGGCCATGGTGGACTGGGAGCAGGGGCACACTATCATGGCGTCCGCGCGGTGCGTTCCCGAGGCGGGCGGAGCGAACAGGTCATCGTTGTCGTACACCTCGTCGGCCAGGGGTCTCAGGGCCTCGATGTCTAGGTCCGTCTCCTCCTCCAGGACCTTCCGGCCCATGTCGGACAGGATCAGCTCCTTCTCGCCCTCCAGCTCCTGCAGGAGCCTCACCCCGTAGCGGATGCCAGAGCACCCGGTGATGGCCACGACGTAGCGCATGGGATATCAATCCCCTCCTTACTATTTTAGACCGCCGCAGGCCCAGGGACCTCGTTCCAGTACCTGGCGGGCTGGTCGCGGGCGGTCTTTACGACGTCCGGTCCAACGAGGGCAAGGTTAATTACCACCACCGCGTTTGCCGGTCCGCGGCCACCCAAGGCCGCGCGTGCATGCTGGCAGAAGGTATCCGAGGTCTTTCCAGATACATTCGTCTCTGGAAACGCTTTTATACGACCTGTATATTAATGCCGTAGGCATTATCCATATTAGGATAGTATCAATGTCATTTCGAGGTAGGTTAGATGGTCACAGTCTATGATGTCCCGCCGGAGAAGCTTATCGCCAAGGCCGCGGCCCAGCTGAAGCAGATGGATACGATCAAGGTCCCGGAGTGGGCAGAGTTCGCGAAGACCGGAAGGCACACCGAGAAGGCCCCTGTCCAGGAGGACTGGTGGTTCACCCGGTCGGCCTCGGTCCTGAGGAAGGTATACCTTAAGGGGCCCATCGGGACCTCGCGCCTCGCCGGCGAGTACGGCGGGTTCGCGGACCGCGGCTCCAAGCCCAACCGGGCCGTGAAGGGCAGCCGGGCCATCGCCCGCCGGTGCCTCATCCAGCTGGAGCAGTCCGGCCTCATCGCCAAGCACAAGAGGGACGGAAGGGTCATCACTGCCAAGGGTCAGGCCATGCTCGACAAGGCCGCCAAGGAAGTGTACGACGAGACCCACTGATATTCCACAACGGAGGTTTTTAAATGCAGGACGCCGAGCTCGAGGAACTTCGACGCCGTAAGATGGCCCAGATGCAGCAGTCTCAGGAGAGCCAGCTGCAGCAGCAGGCCATGATGGCCGAACGTCAGAAGCAGATGGAAGCAGAGCGTCAGGCCATCATGCGGCAGATCCTCACCCCGGAGGCAAGAGACCGTCTGGGGAAGGTCAGGATAGCTCATCCTGACGTGGCTGCCGCGGTGGAGGACCAGCTCATCCGCCTGCTGCAGATGGGAAGGATCCAGGGACAGTTGGACGACAACACCTTGAAGTCTATTTTGAGGAAGGTGTCGCCCCAGAAGAGAGACATTAAGATCGAAAGGGTGTAATCTTATGGCCAGGAACAAGCCGACAGCTATGAAGGCCCGCCTCATGAGGGCGGAAAAATCCAACCGCAGGGTACCTGCTTGGGTCATGATGAGGACCAACAGGACCGTACTCCGGCATCCCAAGAGGAGGAGCTGGAGGCACAGCAAGCTCAAGGAGTGATCCGAATGGACGAGAAGATCATGAACATCACGCTCAGAAAGACCAAGGCCGCTCCCCGCTCCCAGAGGGCGAAGAGGGCCATCAACGAGATCCGGCAGCATGTCATCCGCCACATGAAGGCCAAGGAGGACAACATCTGGATCGACCACCGCCTCAACGAGGCCATCTGGGTCAACGGGATCCAGCGGCCGCCCCTGCACATCACCGTGAAGGCGGTCAAGTTCGAGGACGGGCTGGTAGAGGTCTCCCTGCCCGAAGACGCCACCGTGGAAGAGTAAGCGCGGTGCTGTAAATGATGAAGCTCTCGAGCTACCATGGCAACCCCTTCATCGGGGTCTACTGCGTCGCCAACGAGAGCCTCGCCCTGGTCCCCCCGGACGCACCCCAGCCCCTCATCGCGGACATCGAGGAAGGGATGGAGGCCAAGGTCCTCACGACCTCGTTGGCCTCGTCCAACATCCTCGGGTCCCTGACGGCCATGAACTCCTACGGCGGCATCACCTCTGGAATGGTGGCGCTGTCGGAGGTCCGGCCCATTATGAAGCTGCTGCCGTTCAAGAGGATCAGGGACCGCATCAGCGCGTGCGGCAACAACATCCTGGTCAACGACAACGCGGCCCTGGTCAACCCTGACCTGGGGCGCACGGCCATCAAGCAGATAACGGACATCCTGCAGGTCGAGGTGGTTCAGGGTATGGTGGCGGGGCACAAGACCGTCGGGTCAGTGTGCGTCGCGACCAACAAGGGCGTGCTGTGCCACCCCTCCACCACCAAGGCCGAGCTGGAGATGCTCCGCTCACTTTTCAAGGTCCCCGCGGCCATCGGCACGCTGAACTACGGCTCCGCCCTGGTCGGCGCGTGCATGATCGCCAACAGCAAGGGCGCGGCCATCGGGTTCCGCTCCACGCCCATCGAGCTGGGAAGGGTCGAGGACGCGCTCTTCCCGTGATATTTCATCACGGTGAGAAGACCCAGTACTCTGTGGTGGGAGGAAGCTCCTCCTTCAGCAGGTCCACTTCGTTACCTACTCCCTGCACCCTGTCCTCCGGGAGACCCTCCAGGAAGGGCTCGATGGTCTGGACCGTTATGGAGAGGCTGCCCCACCGGTAGTGCATCGGCACCACGATGCGCGGCTGCACGCGGGCGATGAGCTCCCGGACCTCCGGCAGGCTGAGCGTGAACGTGCCCCCCACTGGGACGAACAGGACGTCCACCGGGCCGATGGCCCGCAGCTGGTCCTCGGACAGCATGTGCCCCAGGTCCCCGCAGTGGCACAGGCGGATGCCGTCCATGGTGAACGTGTATATGGTGTTGCGGCCCCGCTTGGCGCCGGACTCGTGATCATGGAAGGTGGGTATGCCGTTCACCTTCACCCCCTTGACCACGCGATGACCGGGCTGGCGCACCACGGCGGGGTCCCCCTTCACGATGCGCACGCAGTTGTGGTCGAAGTGGTCGTGGGTCACCAACACCATGTCGGCCCTCAGCACCGGGGGCTTGATGCCGATGGACTTGCCGTCATGGGGGTCGATGACCAGGCTGATGGAGTCCTTCAGCTCGAAGCAGGAATGACCGTGCCAGGTTATCCTCATGGCCGCTACCTCTTGGTCTGTGGCTCCACGAAGGTCTCCCCGCAGGAGGGGCATCTGACATCGTGGTCGGTCACCACCTCATGGCAGGCGGGGCACAGCACCACGTCCTTCTCCTCCTCCCCCTTCACCAGGGGGGCCAGGCGCATGACGCCGTAGGCCATGAGGGCGGCGGCCGGTATGGCGATCCCCCAGCCCACGACCGTTCCCACCATGTCGGAGGTGACCATCAGCATGCTGGCAGCGTAGGCCGCCAGCCCTCCGCCCAGCGTGCCGGCGGGAACGAGGTACGGGCTGTGGACATCGAACCTGCTAGGCGCAGGAGCCGTGACAGTGCTGTCGGTGGTAGTGCTGTCGGTGGTGACCTCGACCTCAGGCGCTGCCGCTGCGGCGGCCGCGGTCGCGTTGTCCTCCATGGCCTCGGCAGCGGGAACGGTCTCCGCCACCGGCTCGGCCATTGCCGGCACGTCCACCACGGGCTGGACCATCACATCGCCGTGGTCCTGCTCCGAGACCGGAGCGGGCTCGGGCGCCTGCGCCTCCGGCATCCTCTCCTTGGACGGCATGTCCGCGGGGCGCTTCATGGTCAGCTCGATCTTGGACCGGATGGTGGTGTCCATGTCGATGGTCGCCGCCTCCTGGCCCAGCTTCTCGAGGTCGTTCAGCTGGCCCAACCAGTCATCGGAACCGGCCTTGAAGTCCCAACCACAGAAATCGCATTGGTAAGCTCCCCTACGGTTCCTCAGGCCGCAGCGAGGACACTCCTTGAGGCCAGATGACTTTTCCATGAATCTTCCTGCTCTTTTGATTCGCTACCATTATAATAACCGTTTTGATAAAAAAATCACATTTTGATACATCCCCACCGCCCCCCGGGTCCGCGCCCGCTCGGTTGTGATGCCCCATACATTGACGACGGAACGCTGGACGTCACACACTCCGCCGGCCGGGAGATGCTCCCCGCCAAGGACGCTCGTGCAAGGGTTAATTATCAAACCCGGCATGCCTCCCCTAGGTCGCTGAGTACGACAGAACAAAGCCTCAGCTGGAAAATTTAATAACAAATGAACTGGATAGGTCAATAGGATGAGAACTCTAGTCCTCTGCGTCGACCGGGATGATGATTTTGGGGCCAAGTCCGGCCTCAACAGCCCGTTCATCGGCCGTGAGGAGAACCTCAACGCCGCCATGGCCCTGGGGGTGAAGGACCCCGAGGACTCGGACACCAACACCGTCCTGGCCGCGGTGAGCCTGTACGATGAGATGCTCAAGCAGGGCATGGACGTGGTGGTGGCCACCATCTGCGGCGACGTCCACGTGGGGTACCAGAGCGATCTGGTGCTCTCCACGCAGCTGGAGACGGTGCTGCAGACGGTGAAGCCGGACCGTGTGGTCCTGGTCTCCGACGGTGCGGAGGACGAGTACATCTACCCGGTGGTGTCGTCCCGCGTGAAGGTGGACTCGGTCCGCAAGGTCTTCGTGAAGCAGGCCCCCACGGTGGAGAGCACCTACTACATCCTCATCAAGATGCTCAACGACGACAAGATCCGCAAGCGCGTGTTCCCTCCCCTGGGGCTCGCCCTGCTGGTCTTCGGCACCTTCGCCCTGTTCGATTCGTTGAAGCTGCTCAGCGGGGGCAATGACGTCTCGTTCACCAACATGGGCCTGGCCATGATCTGGGCGGTGGTGGGTCTGTACCTCCTGGTGTTCGCCTACAAGCTGGGCGATTGGATGCGCGACTGGTGGTTCAACGTCAGCCGGGCCATCCGCTCGGGGAGCACCCTCATTCCGTTCGTGGTCCTGGCCTGCCTGCTGGGGCTGCTGGGAGTGATGTACGGCGTGGACGCCGCGCTGGTCGAGCCCAACGATGACGTGTTCCTCAAGCTGCTGCTGTTCATCAATGGCACCATGTGGATGTGGGTGTTCGCCTACTTCACGTACCAGTTCGGGCTGTTCATAAGCCACTACATGACGAGGGGCACGCTGTCGTACTCCTACATCATCGCCTCGGTGACCGTGTTCGCCCTGGGCTTCATCATCCAGGGGTCGCTGGACGCCACCATGGTGTTCTTCGGCTACAGCGAGTTCGATCAGGCCATAATCCTGCTGGAGATCATCGCCGGCTTCCTCCTGGCCGGTTTCGGGGGGCTGCTGAACGCCTCCCTCCGGGACCTCTACGGCCCCCGGATCGAGGAGCCGGCGGTCGACGTCGACCGCGCGGAGTAGGCGAGAGCATGGAGTTCCAGGAGTGGGAGCCCCTCTACCTCAGGATCGTGGCGGAGATGGGTTTCAGCGTGGCGGAGGACGAGGCAAGCGCCCGCCGCCTGCTGGAACTGTGCCGCGGGAGGAGCATATGCCGCCCCGCGTGCCTCCGGGCGCTGGTGGGGAGCGAGGTCACGGTGCTGGGCGATGGCCCGGGGCTGGAGGCCAGCTTGCGAAGGCACGAGCTGCGGGGGACGGTCATTGCGGCCGACGGTGCGACCTCCCGGCTCATGCACGAGGTCGGCCGTGTCCCGGACATCATCGTGACCGACCTGGATGGCGAGGTGGAGGACCAGATCGCCGCCAACGCCCAAGGCTCGGTGGTGGTGGTGCTCGCGCACGGCGACAACCGGGAGAGGATAGAGCGCTACCTGCCATGGTTCGGCGGCAGGATCACGCCGACCACTCAGGCCCGGCCATTCGATGGGGCCTACAACTTCGGGGGGTTCACCGATGGCGACCGGGCGGTCATGCTCGCCCGCCACTTCGGCGCCTCCCTCATTCATCTCCTGGGCTTCGATATGGACAACCCCCGCCCCAAGGCTGGCAGGGATGTGGGAACGAAGGCCAAGAAGCTCAAGATCGCCCGGGAGCTGATATGGGACCTCAACCCCCCGGGGGTGGAGCTGCGGCTCCTGCAGTGAGGGAGGGCGGAGACCTCACCTCCGATCCATTTTTCGTGCGATGACCTCTTATCAGCGCCCCCCGGTAACCATCGTGCTGCTGGCGCCTCTAATAAATCTAAATAGGTTGATAATTGTTATTATCTCACGCGATAACGCTTCCGTGAGCGCTTGAGAATATATTAATAGGTACACCCCAATACAACGCTAATATTCCCTCCTGGCTGGGAGGGAAATAGGGGATTTTCATGGTGGGAGCTGACAACCGTACCCTTCCCGAGGATGTCCGCAGAAAACGGCCGTTCACGAAGGTATTCGCCATAGTTCTGAGCGCTGTCGTGATAATCGCCGCCCTCGCAGGGGCGGTGCTGCTGATGGGCAACGGTGAGGGGAAGGCCACCGCCAGCCTGGTCGCGGACCGGACGGCCGCGGCGGTGCGGGAGAACATCACCTTCGATGCATCGGCCAGCTCCGCCACGGGAAAGATCGTCAACTACCAGTGGAACTTCGGTGATGGTCACCTCGAGAACACCTCTTCTGCCAGCAATGTCCATGCGTATTCTGTCCCGGGCATCTACATGGTCCTCCTGACGGTGAAGGACGACAAGGACCACGCCGATACCAACTGGAACTCCCCCCTGGTGATCACCATCATCGAGAGGACAATCAACCCTGACGGCACCACGGCCAATGCGTCCCTGCCGCAGGCTTTCATGGCGGTCGATGGTAAGCTGGTGAACGCCAGCACCACTGTTCACTTCGACGCTTCCTCCTCCCAGGCCTGGAGCACAGAGCTGAAGGGTTCGGCCTGGGCGGCCCAGCTCTCCAGCAGGTACATCAGGACCATGGCCCTCGATTTCGGTGACGGTTCCGCCGTCTGGTCCATCGATGTGGCGGCCATCCTGGCCGACAACGCCACCACCTTCGACAGTGTCTTTTCCAGCTCCACCAACAGCACCGCTCACGCCTACGGCGGGGATGGCGTGACGTACGTGGCCAAGTTGACCGTCAGATCCATCCACGATGCTGTGGGCGAGTACTGGATGACCATGGGGGTGCTGCCGAAGGGACAGGTCTCAGATCAGGTGGTGAAGAACGGGGACACCTTCGTGGTGGCAACCGTCTTTGACCCACAGAGCCTCGATCCCGCCCGGGTGTCCGAGACCTCCAGCGGGGAGATCGTCCAGAACTGCTACGAGACCCTGGTGTGGTACAACGGCTCCTCGGTCTCGGAGCTCACGCCCATGCTGTCCACGGCCGTGCCCACGGTCGAGAACGGGGGCATATCCTCTGACGGCCTGACCTACAGCTTCACCGTGAGGCCTAACGTCAAGTTCCACTCCGGCAACGTGCTGAAGGCGTCCGATGTCGAGTTCTCCATCGAGAGGGTGCTGACCATCAACTCCCCCTACGGGTCGGCGTGGATGCTGGGGCAGGTCATGGTCCCCAGCTACAACTCCTCGGCCCTGGACCCCGAACTGATCGCTGACTCCATCGATTCCGACGATTCCACCATGACCGTGACCTTCCACCTGGTGAAATCCTACCCCGCCTTCCTGTACATACTGGCCGGCCTGGTGGGGTCCGTGGTGGAGAAAGCATACGTCATGGAGCACACCCCCGGGGGCGATCACTACAACACCGCCAACACCTGGATGGACCGCCATGTCGATGGTACGGGAGCGTTCACTTTAGGCCAGTGGGTGGCCCAGCAGCACATCCAGATGGACCGGTTCGAGGGCTACTGGCAGGGGCCGGCGAACCTGGCCCATGTGATCATCATGAACGTGGTGCAGCCGAGCACCCGGGAGATGATGCTGTTGTCCGGTGACGCTGACAACGCCTACATCGACCGGCAGAGGTCCAGCTCCTTACGGGACCGTGAGGACCTCACCATCACCGAGGGACAGGTGAACCTCAACCTCGACTTCATCATGATGAACCAGGACATCAAGGACGGGTACAGCGGCGGCGTGGGGGACATACCGTCCGACTTCTTCGCCAACGCCCATGTGAGGAAGGCGTTCGTGGAGGCGTTCAACTATACCAAGTACATACAGGACGTCCTGCTGAACACCGGCTTTGAGCCCAACGGTCCCATCGCGCGGAACATATCCGGCTACGACCCCACCGTGCCGGCGTTCCAGTACGACCTCGCCGACGCCGCCCACGAGCTGTCCCTGGCGGAGAACCCCTCGCAACCAGGGAGCAGCTACCTGGACACCGGCTTCACCATCAAGCTGTTCTATCTGGTGGGTAACGATATCTGGAAGAGCGGCTGCCTGCTCCTGGAGCAGGGGTTGGAAAGCATCTCTCCCCACATCAGCGTGGAGGTGGTGGGGATCGGGTCATCGTACTATTCTTATGCCCTCCGTGGTCAGCTATCGATATTCTTCCTCGCCTGGCAGCCGGACTACCCGGACCCGGACAACTACGTGAACCCCCTGCTGTACGACCAGGGAACATTCAGCGGGGCCACGGGGATCGATAACGACACTCTGGACAACATGATCAGGGAGGCCTCCACGGAGCTGGACCAGTCGGTCCGGAACATGATGTACCGGAACATCTCCCTGGCCTGTCAGGAGAACGCGTACTATCTGTGGACCAAGCAGTCGACCCAGTTCCACGTGGACCGCTCGTGGGTGACGGGCTACTACTACAACCCCATGTACAGCGGCATGTACTACTATCCTCTTGACAAGGGGTAGGACGTTAAACCTTTTCCATATTCTTAATTAATATTTATTCTACAATCTAACCTTGTCCAGCTCGCCTAATGTGGAATAGTTCAAAATACCATTTTATATCCACGAGCCGTTTTCAGGCCAGGGCGTGTGGGGATGAGGATGAGAACGTACATCGTTCGAAGGCTGATCCTGCTCATACCCGTCCTCATCGGGATATCCATCCTCCTCTTCTGCCTGACCCGAGTGGGGGGCGACCCTGCGGCGCTGTACACCAACACCCACATGACCGACGATCAGAGGGAGGTGGTGAGGCAGAGCCTGCACCTCGATGATGACATCATCAGCCAGTACCTCTACTGGCTGTCCGGCGTTTTCAGAGGGGACTGGGGCCTGGACCCCACCAACGGGGACGTCCCGGTGACGCAGAGCATCATGGAGTTCTTCCCTGCCACCCTGGAGCTGACGCTCATCAGCGTGTTCATCGCGGTGGTCCTGGGAATGTTCCTGGGCACGCTCTCTGCGACCCACCGGGACCGGCCGCTGGACCATGGCACCCGGCTCCTGGCCCTGGCGGGCGTCTCCCTCCCCATCTTCGTTCTCGGTCTCCTGCTCCAGTACGTGTTCTACTTCCAGCTGGGGTGGCTGCCCGCGGTGCATCAGTACGACATCGTGCTGTTCAACGAGCACTCTGCAGGATGGCACGCGTACACCGGCATGTTCCTGGCGGACAGCTTGCTCAACGGGAACATGACCATGTTCGTGGACGGGGTGAGGCACATAATCCTCCCGGCCCTGACCCTGGCCCTCTCCCTGGTGGCGGTGATCGCCCGTCTCATGCGGTCCAGCATGCTGGAGGTGCTGGACACGGAGTACGTGAAGGCCGCCCGCGCCAAGGGGCTGCCGGAGAGGCAGGTGATCGGGAGGCACGCCCGCCGCAACGCGCTCATACCCACCGCCACGGTGGTGGGCATGTCCTTCGGCGTGCTGATGGGGGGTGCGGTCATCACCGAGACCATCTTCTCCTGGCCCGGGCTGGGCTGGTGGTCCACCCGGGCCATCATGCAGCTGGCCACCGCCCCCATCATGGGCTTCGTCCTCTTCGCGGCCGTGCTAATCGTGCTGTCCAACCTGCTGGTGGACCTGCTGTACGCGCGCCTGGACCCCCGGGTCACGCTGGAGTGAGAACATGGGTGGGGAACCATGGCAGCGGCTCCGGGACGGCCTGAGGCCCCGTGCCCGCGAGCTGCGGAGGTGGACCTGGCAGCTGCGGCGCAGCCCCCTGACCCTGGCCGGCCTGATAATCGTCCTGTCCATCGTCATGGTGGCCGTCCTGGCGCCCGTGCTGGCCCCGCCCCTGCCGGAGAGGCTGCAGCCGGACCCGCTGGTCAATCGCATGGACCTGCAGGCCCCCAAGCCTCCGGGGACCAACTATACCTTCCAGTACCTGGACGCCGACGGTCAGCTGCGCCTTGTTACCGTCGGCTACCCCCTGGGGACCGGCCAGTCGGGGGAGGACATCTACTACGGCGTGGTATGGGGGGCGAGGACGTCCCTCACCATCGCCCTTGTGGTCGTCTTCCTCGCCGCCCTCATCGGCACTGTGCTGGGGGCGCTTTCCGGCTACTTCGGCGGGGCGGTGGACGAGGTGCTGATGCGCATCACCGACGTGTTCCTCTCCATACCGGCCATCATCCTAGCGCTGGCCATCGTGGCCGTGCTGTCGCGCTCCCTGGACAACATCCTCCTGGCACTGACCATCGCGTGGTGGCCGGCGTACGCCCGCCTGGTGAGGGGACAGGTGCTGGTCATCCGGGAGAGGGCTTACGTGGAGTCGGCCCGGGCCGCGGGGGCCGGGAGCGGGAGGATAATCTTCCGCCACATCCTGCCCAACGCGTTCGCCCCCGTGCTGGTGTCGGCGAGCCTGGACATGGGGACGGTGGTCCTGGCGGCGGCCGGCCTGTCCTTCATAGGCTTCAGCCAGCCGGGGCTGTGCGAGTGGGGTCGCATGGTCTCGGCCGGCTCCCAGAACCTGTTCTCGCTGGTGCAGTACGGCGGGGAGTGGCTCAACCCCTACTGGTCGTGGGTGTACCCCGGCGCGCTGATCTTCCTGTTCGTCCTGGGCTTCAGCCTGCTGGGCGATGGCCTGCGGGACATGATGGACCCCCGAGGGAGGCGGTGACCATGACCGGCACCTACATCCTGGAGATCGAGGGCCTACACATCGAGTTCCAGCGCCACGACGGCACGGTCAAGGCCCTGGACGGCGTGGACCTGCGGGTTATGAGGGGAGAGACCTTCGGCCTGGTGGGCGAGACCGGGTGCGGGAAGAGCGTCACCGCAGAATGCGTCATGCGCCTCCTTCCCACGCCGCCGGCAAGGGTCACCTCCGGCCACGTGTTCTTCGCCCTGCCCGATGACGTCCGTTCACGCATGGAGGAGCTCAGGAAGGCAGCGGGCGATGGTGCGGGGGACGAGCATCGCCAGGAGCTGGAAAGGCTCGTTTCGCAGTGGGACCTGCTGCAGCGGAGCAGGAGGTACATGGACGAGGTCAGAGGCAACCTCCTGTCCATGGTCTTCCAGGACCCCACGGCCGCGCTCGACCCTGTGCTCACCATCGGGGAGCAGGTGAGCGAGGTCATGCTCGCCCACCAGCGCCCGGAGCTGGCCTCGGCGGTCCTGCAACAGCTCGAAGCGGCCAGAGGAGGGCCATTCCGCCCGGTGCACCTGCGCTTCCTCCGGAGGATGGTCGAGCGGCCGGACGCGCTCTCCCTGCGCATTGCCTCCCACGTACCGTTCTTGCACCGCTACGAGCGCCTCGTCCGGGAGGAGGCGGAACGAAGGGCGGAGGCACTGCTGGCGCGGGTCAGGGTCCCGGGGCCTAGGGCGGCGCTGCGCGCCTACCCCTTCGAGCTGTCAGGGGGGATGCAGCAGCGGGTCATGATCGCCATGGCCATCGCCTGCCGCCCCTGGCTGCTCCTCGCCGACGAGCCCACCACCGCCCTGGACGTAACCATCCAGGCACAGATACTGCAGCTCCTCAAGGACCTGCAGGCCGAGCTGGGGACCTCCGTGCTGCTCATCACCCACAGCCTGGGGGTGGTGGCGGAGACCTGCGACCGCGTGGGGGTGATGTACGCGGGCACGGTGGTGGAGACCGCCCCGGTGGACGCCCTGTTCCGCGAGCCGTTCCATCCTTACACCCAGGGGCTGCTGCGCTCCCTCTCCGCCGTCACCGACCGGAAGGGCAGGCTGGAGACCATTCCCGGCACCGTTCCCGACCTCATCGATCCCCCACCAGGGTGCCGCTTCCACCCCCGGTGCCCGCACGCCATGGAAATGTGCTCACACGAGAGGCCGGTGGAGCGGGAGATCGCACCGGGCCACCTGGTGAGGTGCCACCTTTTCCAGGAGGGGAAAGATGGACGATAGCATCCTCATCGAGGCCCGTGGCCTGAGGAAGGTCTTCCCCCTGCGCGACGGGGTGCTGAAGCGTCAGGTGGGCAGCGTGAGGGCGGTGGACGGCGTGGACCTGCTGGTGCGCAGGGGCGGTACGACGGGACTGGTGGGCGAGTCCGGCTGCGGGAAGACCACCCTTGCCCGCTGCCTGCTGCACCTCCTGCCGCCCACCGCCGGTCACGTGTACCTCAACATGCCTGGGGAGGTGCGGCGGCAGCTCATCGAGCTGGAGGCGGAGCAGACGGACGTCCCGGGCAGGAAGGACATCGCTGCGGAGGTCGAGGCCATCAACGACCGCTACTCCCTGGGGTCGATGACCGCGCGGCGGCTGCGTGAGAAACGTAGGGAGATGCAGATGGTGTTCCAGGACCCCTACTCCTCGCTGAACCCCCGGATGCTGGTGCGGGACATCGTGGGCGAGCCCCTGGCGGTGCACCGGGAGGCCCGGGGAGAGGAGCTGGACCGCAGGGTGCGGGAGCTGATGGCCATGGTCGGACTCACCGAGGAGCAGCGGTACCGATACCCGCACGAGCTGTCCGGCGGACAGCGCCAGAGGGTGGGGATCGCCCGAGCCCTGGCCCTCCGGCCGGAGCTGGTGGTGCTGGACGAGCCCACGTCGGCGCTGGACGTGTCGGTGCAGGCCCAGGTGCTCAACCTGCTCAAGGACCTGCAGTCCGATCTCTCCCTCTCCTACCTACTGATCTCCCACGACCTCAGCGCCGTCCGGCACATGTGCGATTACGTCCACGTCATGTACCTGGGTAAGATCGTGGAGGCGGCACCCTCCTGGCAGCTGTTCGAGGGGCCGCTCCACCCCTACACCCAGGCCCTGATGTCCGCCGTCCCCGTGCCCGATCCCGGCCGCAGGCATCGTCATGCCCCGCTGCCCGGTGAGATGCCGTCCCCCGCGGACCCGCCCCGGGGCTGCCGCTTCCACCCCCGCTGTCCCTGCCGGCAGGCGAGGTGCGAAGAGGAGGAACCGCCCCTCGTGGAGGTGAGGAAGGACCACCTGCTGGCCTGCCACCTTCATCGCTAGGGCCCCATCGCACGGATGCTACGCACCTTGGACCGCCCTCAAGGAGGAGCGGGCGGGTCGCCATCCAGCGCTTGGCCCGCACATCAAATATAGAATTTAACGATATAATTAAATAATTATTATTCTAATAGAATCTTAATCACCAAAGTATTATAAGGGACGACCTGCCATTGAATCGGTATGCCGGTGGTGAGCATGGAAGAGCTCGTCCTAGCGTTGAAGAACACGCTGGGAAAGAAGGGGATGCACGACAACGACCTGCAGCGCTTGGCCGAGTACATCATGAGCTTCTTCGGGTACAACGATTCCGTCATCGATAACCGCCTCACCTCCGAGGACCGGGACGTTTTCTATATGCTGGAGGAGGAGGGCTTCGTCACAACCACCGAGGAGGACGTGCACCTCAAGAAGGGCAAGATGTGGCGCATCCACTACTGGATCCTCAAGAGGGACCAGATCCTCCGACTGGCCGCCATCCCGGAGGAGAGCAAGGTGGAGGTCGACGAGGTGGCCGCCGTCTACGACAACATCTCCAGCGACGTATGGAGCAGGGACCAACCGGGTCAGTCCCAGTAAGCTGGCTCCCGCCCATTATAATTTTCAGGGACCAATGGTTTAATAGTGTGAGGTAGTTAGTGCGCCGAGGATGTGGATGGACGGTCTCCTTATTGCCCTGGCGGTCATCGGTGCCTACCTTGTGCTCGCGTACTACCTTAAAAGCAAAGGGGTCCTCGAGAAGTACAACATGTCGCTGTGGGGGCCGTTCATCATGTGGCGGACCCGCCGGGGCCGGGACCTCATCGACAAGCTCTCCAAGCCCAAGACGTTCTGGAAAGGGTACGCGCTACTGAGCAAGGGCCTGGTCGTAGGGACCATGGTCTTCATGATGGGCCTCCTGATCTGGGAGGCCTTCCTGGTCCCCAGCATACCGGCCGATCAGGCCCCCGGGGTGGAGATGCTCATCGGCCTGCCGGGCATCAACCCCATCATACCCATATGGTACGGGATCCTGGGCCTGGTGGTGGCGGTGTTCATCCATGAGTTCGCCCACGGGATCCTCACCCGCGTGGGGGACATGACCGTCAAGGCCCTGGGGATCGTCCTCCTGGTCGTCCCCATGGGAGCGTTCGTGGAGCCGGACGAGGAGGCGCTGGTGAAGGTGGAGAAGAAGAAGCGCACCTCGGTGTACGCGGTGGGGCCGGGCACCAACATCATTGCCGCCCTGGTATGCGCGTTCCTGTTCTCCTCGGTGATGGTCTCGTCGGCCGAGCCCATAAGGGACAACCCCCTGGTGGTCTCGGTGGCAGAGAACACCCCCGCCTCCTTTTCTGGTCTGCAGTACGGTGATCAGATGATCTCGGTCAACGGCGTGACCATCGGGGACGGGGAGTACGGCACCTTCGCCGCTCCCGACCCAGGCACCAACGCCAGCGTGTCCTTCTATAGGGGAGACCAACCGATGCAGGTGAGCGTCGTGTCGGGAGTGGTGATCACCACCGTGGCCGACGGCCTCCCCGCCGATGATGCCGGCCTGCGGACCGGGATGGTCCTGCAGTCGCTGAACGGCACGGTCATACGCAACGAGGCGGACTTCCGGAGCGCCCTGGCCAATGTCGTTCCGGGCACCACCGTGCCGCTGTCCGCCCTGGTGCACAACGCCACCTCCGGCGGTTACGATCTCGCATCCTCGGTGTCGAGCATCACCCCGCTGAGCAAGAGGGACTACTACGCCAGCCACTACTCGCAGACGGTGGAGGACATGGGCTACATCGGCGTCAACACCGCCTACCTGGGGGCCGCCACCAATGACGCCCAGGTCATCGTGGACAAGCTGGCCCACCCCTTCGCAGGGGCCAACTCCGTGAGCGACTACATCGCCGGGACGCTGACGTACATCGCCCTGCCGTTCTACGGCCTGCAGCCCCTGCAGAGCCCCCTGTCCGATATCCTGGTACCCAGTGGCATCTTCGCCGGCATGCCCAGTGACATCTTCTGGATCATCGCCAACAGCCTGTACTGGATCTTCTGGATCAACCTCATGGTGGGCATGACCAATGCCCTGCCGGCCGTTCCCCTGGACGGGGGCTTCCTGTTCAAGGACTGGATGGAC
Source organism: Methanomassiliicoccaceae archaeon (assembly GCA_963663855.1). Lineage (GTDB taxonomy): Archaea > Thermoplasmatota > Thermoplasmata > Methanomassiliicoccales > Methanomassiliicoccaceae > UBA6. Next base: position 442,763 of record OY760646.1, read on the forward strand.
AGCCTGGTGGCGAAGGTGAAGGGCAAGGCCGACCAGGCCACCCGGGACCGCTACGTGAACTCCATCACCTGGGCCTTCGCCCTGCTGGTGCTGTTCCTCATCGTGTGGCAGCTCCTCGGCCCCCGGCTGCTATAGTTCAGCCGTGGGCCTCGAGCACGTGCAGGTTGCACACCGGGCACAGGTCGTAGTCCAGGCCCCGGAAGTTGGTGGACACCTCGAACATCCCTCCACAGCGGTGGCACATCTTCAGCGCCGCCATGCGTGGAACATAGTGGGGGCAGTCCTCCACCCTGCTGCCGTCATTATAAATGCACAGGTCGAAAAGGCAGTTATCGCATTGGCTGCGCCTGCTAAGGTTCAGCCACAGATGGTCGCCGATCTTGACTCGTCCCGTTCGCCCACCTCTTCAACGCAGTTACTATGATGGGAGCGATATTTAACCCTTGGACCGTAAGCTTCGATGTTAGCTTTCATCGAGAGAGACGTGCACGCCAGTACGCCTGGCAGTCAAAAAATAAAGAAAGGAAAGGTTGGAAAGGGGGTTTCCGCTCAGCCGATGACGTTGCGGGTGCGGTCCTTCAGCTCACCCATCTTGCCCTTGTTCCATCCCCTGGTCTTGGAGAAGAAACCGGTCACACGGGTGATGCCCTCCACGTCCGGGGAGCTGCAGTAGGCGCAGGACTCCCGCAGCCCGCGGGCGGTCTTCCCGCAGCTCAGGCAGGAGGTGAACTCCGGGCTGAAGCAGATCTGGGCGTTGGAGGTGTTCTGGAAGGTCTTGATGACGAACGCCGCGATGCTCTCCGGGGAGGGCTTGGACTCGCCCAGCCACACGTGGGTGAGGGAGCCGGCATCGATGAGGGGGTGGAAGCGACCCTCCATCTTGACCCTCTCGATGGCGGAGATGTCCGCTCCCACGTTCATGTAGGTGGAGTTCGTGTAGTAGATCTCCCCGGCCTTCTTGTTGCCCTTGATGACCGTGGCCGACTGGAGCGGATAGTACTTCATGTCCAGCTTGGCGAAGCGGTAGGCGGTGCTCTCCGCCGGGGTCTGCTCCAGGGGCATCTTGAGGCCGTACTCGTTGCCGATGCGCTCGGCCTCGGTCTTCATGAAGGAGATGACCTTCAGACCGAACATCATGGCCTCCTTGGACTCGTGGAGCTCCTGCCCGGTGTGGTACTGCACCATCTCGTTGAGGCCGACCATTCCCACCAGGAAGGAGGACTTGTTGATCCGGTAGTACGTCTCCCCGTCCATGTTCATGGTGAGGAGGGACAGCGGCCCGTCCTTGCCCATGTTGAACAGCTGGGTGATGAACTCCCTCTTCTGGACGTGGGCCTGGGCCACCATCTCCAGCCTCTGGGTCAGGAGCTCGAACAGGCGGTCGTCGTTCTGGTGGGCGTCATAGGCCACCCGGGGGAGGTTGAGGGTCACGTTCTGCATGGCCGAGTACCTCATCTTCCACGGGGTCTTGGCATCGTCCAGGTCGGACTGCTCCAGCTTGAAGGTCAGGCGGCAGCACTCCGAGATCTTGGCGGTGCCGCCCCGGTCGAAGACGAAGTAGGTGTTGCCCTTCTCCGACGCGACCTTGGAGATCTTGAGCAGGAACTCCTCGTGCCCCTCGGTCTGGAAGAACTTTTCCGTCATGTGGACGTTGGGCTTGGGGAAGAAGAACGGCCTCCCCATGGCGTCGCCCTCCAGGTACACGTCGAACAGGGCGTTGATGAACCTCTGGGCCTCCGGCAGGTAGTCCTCGTAGTTCTTCCCGGTGAACTTGCCCTCCGGCCCGATGGCCGGAACGCCCACGAAGTGGTCGGGGACCTCCCAGTAGAGGTTGAGGTCGGAGAAGATGCTCTGACCGCCACGGGCGACGGCCTGCTGGGCGAACTCGTAGATGAGGATCTGGGCGAGCTGCTTCATGCGCTTGTCGTCCACGCCCACCAGGTAGGGGGCGAGGAACAGGTTGAAGGCGTCCCAGCCGATGGCGCCGGAGAAGTGGCCCTGCAGAGCTGCCGAGAACTTGATGATCTGCTCGATCAGGACCTCGGGGTGGCGGGCCGGCTTGGCGATGCTCAGCGCGTTGGGGAGGTTGAGGCCGAACCTCTTGACGTACTCAATGCTCTGCCCGGAGCAGTAGGGGCGGTCCACCATGCCTAGGTCGTGCAGGTGGATGTCTCCGCGCATGTGCGCATCGGCGAGGTCCTGTGAGAACACCTCGAGGAGGGCGAACTCCTTCTTGATGTTCTCCGCGAGCGTAAGGTTCGTGGCCTCCGGCCCGTGGGGAACATTGGCGTTCTCCTTGTTCGGCGTCATGATGATCTGCCGTGCATCGTACAGCGGGACACCTAGCCGGGTGTGCTGCTTCCTGATCTTCGACAGCCCATACTCAACTAGTTTGGCGTTTGTGAGCTCGCGGATCAGAGGTGCGGTTATCATGTCGATCTCGAGCTCTGCTATCATTTTCTCGACCTCACGGGAGATGATCGCCGCCGCATCCTCGCTGATCGTCGTCTCTCTCATGAGAGCGTCGTATATCTTAGAACGGTCCCACTTCTTGAGCTCCTCATCGGACGTTCTAACGAACAGCGTAAGTTCGGTCGATTCTCTGTTATCCCCGTACATATTGGTCGATTGCTTTTCGTCGGATGCTTTCATTATACCACTCATGCCCCTACCATTTCACGGTTGATTGTGCAAAAAGCACAATTGAGGATTGGGTATAAGTGTAATTTTGACAAGGACCTGGTACAGCAAGACGGCAAAAATGTCCATCCGAACCGGCGTTTGTTACCAGGTCAGATATCATTTTAGTTATCAGATGAGCGAGCCAGCATCTAAAAACTCCATGAAAAATCTTTGATTTCGGTGCCTATACGATGTTAAAATGTTATAGTTCTTGATAGTCAGAATATATATTTTCCTTTGAAATCTAATGTTCATCATTATTTTTTGAGCCTCGTTTTTTGATGACAAATGTCCGACGCTAGTTGTTGCATAAAGGTTCACTAATCCCTAGAAAAAAATGAAGAACGTAACATCGTCTTTGTTGTGTTAACGGAGTTAGGAGAGCATTTTTTGCTCATTATCTCCTGTACATGCTGATCCAAGCCGCGATCGCTGAGAAATGCATTCTGATAAGTGAAAATGTAGAATCGACCACTCAGTTTTTTATTTACCATATCTGTTACCATATCTGATAAAATGTTCAACCCAGATAGGGCATTGAAAGACCACATTTTCGATCTTCTGAAGAACGATGGGAAATCTATCAGTGCCCTGTCGAGGGAGCTAGAGGAGCGAGGGATAACCTTGCACCGCCTGATATTGACCGGTTACCTCCGGGCAATGACCGATAATAATTACCTTAAAGAGAAGGAGGTGCCCCCGTCCAAGGTGTACTTCCCGGTGAAGGGCAAGGACAAGGACATCTATGATATCGTAGGAGAGGAGGCCCGCAAGATCAGCAGCGGTCCGGAGGCGGACCTTCTCACTCTTTACACACTGCACCATCTTTTCCATCGACCCATATTCTTCGAGGAGCTTAGGAAGGCCGGGGTACGCGATATGCCTCCTGCGATGCAGGTGGCCAACGAGGAGAGGCAGGACGCCAAAAAGTTCCTGCAGAGGGCGGGCATAAAGGTCCTCGATGTGAACTTGGCATACGTGCACGACGATCCCGCCCTGGCGACCAAGTTCGAGGACCTCCTGTCCGCCATACTGTGCGACCTCCTCGGGTTCTCGCACCTCATCCGCGAGACCAAGCAGACCAAGCTGGACTTCGGGGCGGGCGAGAAGCGTTAGCCGGCCCTAGATGTCCTGAACAATTTATTTATCCCTCGCATCTATTGAGCCGCATATGGACCTGCAGGCCCTAGCGGACAGGCTGAGGAAGTATCCAGGTGTGACCCGCAAGAAGACCATCTCCGAGGTCATCAACTTCTTCCCGATGATACCTCAGGACAACATCCTCGCTGCCTACGGGGACGATGCAGCAGTGATAGGGTTCAACGACGACGTGCTCCTGCTGGCCGCCGACGGCATAATGGAGACGCTGATGAAGACCAATCCCTTCTACGCCGGCTACTATGCCGTCCTGGTGAACCTCAATGACATCTCGGCCATGGGCGGGGTACCGCTGGCCATGGTGGATATCGTGTCCATGAAGGAGGAGAACGTCTGCGCCCAGGTCATGAAGGGCATGGAGGTCGCGGTGCAGAAGTTCGGTGTACCCATCGTGGGAGGGCACACCCACCCTGACTGCGGCTACAACGCCATCGACGTCGCGGTCCTCGGCACCGCCCGCAGGGACTCCGTGATATACTCTCATACCGCCAGGGAGGGCGATGACATAATCTTCGCCATGGACCTGGTGGGCTTCTTCCCACCGGCACTGCCGTACGCCTGGGACACCACCTCGCTCAAGGACGCAGACATCTGCCGCAGGCAGATGTTGATCATGAACGAGATCGGTAGGAAGCACCTCGTGCGGTCGGGGAAGGACATCAGCAACCCGGGCTGCATAGGCACCCTGGGCATGCTGCTGGAGACCAGCGGGAAGGGGGGCAAGGTTGACCTGGAGAAGGTCCCCCGCCCCAGCGGCTTGGACTTCGAGCAGTGGCTGTTGGCCTATCAGGGCTGCGGGTTCACGGTGACCTGCGAGGCACGGAACTCGGCGCAGGTCATCGACCTTTTCGGCCAGGTGGGCGTCACCGCCTCGGTCGTGGGGAAGGTGGACAGCTCCCACCGATTGGTCATCACCAGCGGCAGCGACAGCGCGGTGGTGTTCGACCTCAGCAGCGACAAGATCACCGGCTGCGACCCCAGCAAGCTGCCCTCCCACGTTCAGAAGTAAGAAGAAGCGCTAGGCCACGGGGGTAGCCGCTCGGATCAACACGAGTGATCCTACCAACTTCTCAGCCCCGCGCCCCTTTGAGCGTTAGTAGTTCACGGTAAGGCTGCTCCCGTCAGGGCCTGACCCGTTCTCCGTGACTAGGGAAAGGCGCGCGACCCTCCGATCGCGCCTCCTAACCGCCTCCAACCCCATAGGACGAGGCCTCATAGTCGCTGGCAGGGCCCGCGCCTCTCCGGTTACGGCGTCCCCCGCTGTCACCCCCGCTATCGACGTCTGCGGTGTAAAAGGGCGTGCCGAACGTCCCGGTCGAGCCTAGCAGCCCTCCTAAGCGGCTGTACCTATTTATTCCTTGCGAAGTGCTGGCTTGAAAAAATCACCGCTCATCCATTGCCGCAGGACGGCCGATAGCTGAAAAGTCAAAGGTGTTCGACCGAGAATGGTGCGATAGGTCGACGCCCGTTCATCATGCTGAAACCTGCGGACCGAGATTAGTCATCGACCTCCTCCGCGCCCCGCGAGGGGACCGCCACCTCTGACATGGGGTCGTCCAACCCGTCAGGGGCGCCGTGAGCTCTGACCGAGGTCCGCCTTCTCCACCGGATAAGCACCTCGCAGCTACTGCAGGGAGCCTCGAGCACATCGTAGGCGTGATCGAACTGCACCTCGTTCTCCTCCCCACAGGCAGGACATGCCAGTCCCTGAATGATATACTGGGAATAATACTGCATGATCTTATGAGGCCCCCTTCGTTGAAGCGTATTGCGGTGGGAGGTGACCGAAAGTGGCCACGGAGCAGACAGGTCCGACGTGCGCCCTCATGCCGTCCTCAGGAACCCGACGATGGCCACGCTGACGCCGATGAGGACCAGTCCCGTGCCGATGTTTTCCACCACACCCATATCGAACGCGCTGCCCGCCAGGGAGCTGTAGAAGGCCATCACGAGCCCGACGGCCAGCGTGCACAGGCCGGTCACCATGAAGTTCTCCCTGCTCTCAAATTTCACGGCCCGATATAGTTCTTACAAAATATTAAGGTGGTGATGGAAGTGAGAACGTTCCATACACGTCCGTACCGCCAGCGGGTCATTTCGACACATGGGCTCGAGGTGATGCCGAGCACGTACGATCGCAACGGGAGACAGGTGTCCGGTAGCTATCAAATGGACTCACCTGCATCGTCCGTGATAAATAGGGCCGGCCCCGCTCACTTGGTCGATGTTGGTCCATCTGACCTCCCCCCGCACCGACAAGCTCGCCCGTGAGATGATGGAGAGGTTCAGGGCCGACGGCTACTGCCCCTTCGGGAACGATGACTTCCTCATCGGCTTCATCAAGGATGCCCAGGAGGTAGGGGACGAGATCGTCCTGACGATAGAGGTCACCAACCCCTCAGCGGTGGAGTACCTCCTGTCCCTGAAGGACAACGGACCGGAAGGTGCGTCCTCCGCCATCACCTTGATGGACGAGTGATGTGGCCTCGTCATAGACGCCCCCTGCCCACGTCAGTATCAATCAGAATGAGGGACCATGGCCCTTTTTTATAATTCCTCGCCTTTATTTATTCATAGAACGGGATAGTAGTGAACAGGAAGACCAAGGTCCTCATGGTAGTGGTGATCGCCGCCCTCCTGGTGGCGCTGCAGGCCCTGTTCATCCTCGCGCCCCCTGAGGCGCCGGAGAGCGGCACCGAGGATGATGCCGTCGATCATAACTGGAACGACCTGAACGGGAACAGCACCGCACCCTCGCCGCACGGCGATGGTGAGCAGGGACAGGACGACGGTTCGGACGACTCCTCGGACGAGGGCGAGGAAGGGAACGAAACGAAGGGGAAGGACTCGGACGGGGACGGCATCGATGACGCCTCCGACAAGTTCCCCCACGACGAGGACAACGACGGGTGCGCGGACGGGGAGGACCTCTTCCTACGCCAGGACGCGGCCTTCAACTTCACCTTATCTGGGTTCAGGGTATTGGACCAGGTCGACCCGTCCGATGCCACGGGCGAGGTGTACTTCCTCCTGACCGTGAACGGTCAAAGCGTCGGGCGGCTGGACAACGGCGGTGAGCCCTGGACGTGCCAAGTGAACGTCGTCAAGGCCATCGGAGAGACCTTCCGGGTGAACGTGGACGACGACCAGCGCTTCGTGACCGTTGCCCTCATCATGTACGACGAGGACGGGGAGCTGGAGCACGACGTGCTGGACATCGATGGCACGTCGATCACCGGCCGCACCCTGGTCCTCACCTTCGACATGGTGAGCGGCACGTACGAGGGCAACGACGTCGACGGCATCGCGTCCGGCTCCGAGGACAGCACCGCCTACACCGATGACGACGACGCCATCGTGTTCTACTCCCTTCAGCGGACGTCCATGCCCATGAACCAGACCTACCTGTGGAGCTATGGAGGTCATCCCTGCGCCCTCACCGCATCGATCACCGCCCAGGACTATGCGTCCGCCAAGGGCGCGGAGGTGACCAGGAGCGGGAGCGGTCCCCTCATGGCGCTGCTGGTGACGCCACAGGACAGCGCCGTCCAGGGCATCGCCGCGGACCTCTCCAGCATGGCCAGCACTCTAGGCCTGGACGACACCGGGAAGCTGAACCTGGCGCTGTCCTTCGTGCAGTCGCTCAGGTACGCTTGCAACAACCAGAGCGCCGGCAGCGACAACTACTGGCGGTTCCCGGTGGAGACGCTGTACGACGAGATAGGGGACGGCGAGGACACGTCGGTGCTGTTCGCGTCCATCGCGGAGGCCATGGGCTACGATGCGGTGCTGCTGATGTATCCTTCGCACACCGCGGTGGGCGTGGCCACCGGTGAGGGGGACAGCATCACCTACCAGGGCACGGCGTACTACTACTGCGACACCATCACCGACCACCGCCTGGTGGGGGACATGCCGGCGAAGTACGAGGGTCAGACCCCGAACTTCATCGTGCAGGTCTGATCCCGTATAGTATTCCAAGCATGGTGCGCCCCGGACCGATCGTCCGGCACCATGATCTCAGAGCTGCTCGATCTTGCACTCCGAAGCGATGAGGGGCAGCGACTCCGCCTCGATGTACACCCTGTTCGTCTCCGGGTAGGCGCCGCGCAGGTCGGCCTCGATGCGTCGTATCGCTTCGTGCATCTGCTCGGCCGTGGTGCCTGCCACGAAGCACACCCCCATGTTCACCAGTAGGTCGTGCGGCCCCATGTACATGGTGAGGATGTCCCCCGCCCTCTCCACCGCGGGGTCCGACTCCACCCGCCGGCGGATGTCCTTCAGGGCCTCGGCGCTGACGCCCTCGCCCACCAGCAGGCCGCCGGTACGAGAGGCCAGGAATCCGGCCACGCTCATCAGCAGGATGCCGATGGCGATGGACGCTATGCCGTCGAGGTAGGGGTTGTGGAACGCATGCCCCAGGAATATGCCCAGGAAGGCGAACACCAGGCCCAGCATGGCGGCGCTGTCCTCCAGGACCACCGTATACAGGCTGGGGTCCTTGGACTCCTTGAGGAACTGCCAGGCGCTCTTCTGCCCCTTGGCCTGGAGGAACTGCTTGCTCGCGATGGCGAAGGAGGAGCCCTCGATCAGGAGGCAGATGGCCAGCACGATGTACGCTGCGGTGGGGTCCCCCAGCTCGGTGGTGGGGGTGACCTCGCTGATGTAGGTGATGCCCTCGTACAGGGACATGCCCCCGCCGATGCCGAAGATGGAGATGGCCACGATGTTGGTCCAGAAGTACAGCGATTTGCCGTAGCCGAAGGGGTGCGTCTCATCGGCCGGCTGGTGGGCCCTCTTCAGCCCTAGGAGCAAGAGAACACCGTTGCCGGTGTCCACGAATGAGTGTATGCCCTCCGAGATCATGGCCGAGGAGCCGGTGATGGCCGCCGCGATGAGCTTGATGACCGCTATTGCCAGGTTCCCTATGATAGCCGCTATTACCGCGATCCTTGAGCCACCCTGAGTTGTCATCGACCTCGTCCGTCCTGCTGCGCTTGATAAAAAAGTGGATATTTTAACGTTGGGTCGATACCTGGCCGTTCAGAGACCGTTCACTGGCCTCAAGGCACAGCGCAGGGTCAGAACCGCTTGGGGGTGGTCCGCTCCCCGCCACGGGTGCAGTAGTGCAGGCCCTTGAACCCGAACTCGGCGTGCACCGGGCACTTGGGACAGATGCACTTCAGCTCCCGGGAGATGCAGTCCGTGGACCTACCGTAGAAGCAGAAGGTCTTCTCATCCCTCTCCTTGGCGCATAAAGTGTACGTGGGACACTTGGTGCATGGGCACCTCGTCCTCATGCTTGCTATCTCCGCCTTCCTCTTGTCCGGCGTCATCCTGTTGAGCTCATCGATGTTGCGCATGCATGAACCCTTGCTCTACGATCTCATCAAACCGGATCTGCAGTAATATAGTTTGTCCTTATCCGTTTTTTACTGGATGAGCGTTTAGGATCTTCGATTCAGGTGATCATGCGATTCCATAGCTCGCTGAGAAATTGTGCGTATTAGATGTTCTATAGGTCCATGTGTTAGGAGCTGAGATCTTGTCCTTATCTACAAGCCTACCAGGTGCGACGATGGCAATAGATCTGCCTGATTCCTTTAGTACCAATTACTCGACAATCTCTTTATGCTATCTTGTTCGATGTATCGCGGCGCGTCATGTTCTTAGCCAAATCAGTGCTGTGTTCACAGCACTGATAAGACCTCTGGCTTGTTCGACCGGTATGTATCGGCACCGTTCACAAACAGGCCTGGCCTGTCATGATTGGCCCGGTAGGTGGGGCGGACTGTTACGGTCGCCCGCTCCAAGCTTATATTGACATGGCGATGGTCACTTTGGCGGGCCTCTCCTAATCTCCGCCTCGGTGCCCTTGGTGCAATAGAACAGATGGTCCAATCCCGCGCGGGTCGCCACTGGGCAATCCATGAGGCAGACGCACCCCAGGTCCTCGCTGGTGATGCACCCCTTGCTGCGCCCCAGGAAGCAGTAGAGAAGCTCCCCCGCCTCCTCGGCGCACTTGTTGTATATCGGGCAGCCTGGGCATATGCACTCCGATCTCAGCGCCTTGATAGCGTTATCCTTGTCCGCCCCGACCCTGGAGTCCAGCTCGCTCTGCATCCTTTCGTAAGAGTCCATACGATCACCGTGTAGATATCCGAGAGCGGGAGTATTTAGCGGTGGCGGGACCCCGGGCCCGTGCCTCCGTTGCTTATTTCATCCAGCGAATGCCATACTGGGGCTGATGGTAGTCGGAGGAAAGCCCGAATGGTTGAAGGTAAGAGGGCCCTTGGGGGATGCCTTCCCGAGGGTCCGGGAACTGCTCCAGGCCGGGGGGATCAGCACTGTGTGCGACTCCGCTCACTGCCCCAACATCTCGGACTGCTGGTCCCGGCACCATGCGACGTTCATGGTCCTGGGCAGGTGTTGTACGAGGGACTGCGCCTTCTGCGCGGTGGAGCACGGGACACCTCAGCCGGTGGACGCCGAGGAGCCTATGAAGATCGCTTCCGTGGTGGCGGAGCTTGGGCTGAGGCACGTGGTGGTCACCTCCGTGACCAGGGACGATTTGCCCGACCAGGGCGCGGGACACTACCGCGCGGTAGTGGAAGCCATAAGGGACCAATGCCCCAAGGCAAGCATCGAGCTGCTCTTACCGGACATGCGCTCCTCTGAGCGCGATATCCGGACGGTTGTGGAGTCGAGACCCGATATGCTCGGCCACAACATCGAGACAGTGAGGCGCCTTCAGGGTATCAGGGACAGAAGGTCCACCTACGAGCGGTCGCTGGAGACCCTGCGGACCATCAAGGACATCGGTCCCTCCATGACCACGAAGAGCGCCATCATGCTGGGCCTGGGGGAACGCCACGAGGAGGTGGTGGGCACGCTGCGCGACCTGCGGGAGGTGGGCACGGACGCCGTGGTCATAGGACAATACCTGCGACCTCGCGGCAGCGCGCTGGAGGTGTACGAGTACGTGCATCCGGACACCTTCCGGGAGCTGGCCCAGGAGGCCCGGGCGCTGGGCTTCCGCCACGTGGCGTCCGGGCCGCTGATGCGCAGCTCCTATCCCGTCCAAGAACAAGATGACAAGGAGAACGGACCATGCTGACCGAGGAATACGATCCGCTCAAGAGGAGAATGCTGCAGGTGCTCGACGAGAACGGGAAGGTCGTCGCTCCCTCCCTGGACCCCCACCTCGACCCCGAGGTGCTGCGACGGGCGTACAGCACCATGGTCCTGGCCCGGGCGGCGGACGAGAAGGCGGTCATCCTGCAGCGGCAGGGACGGCTGGGCGCGTACCCGCCCAACCGGGGGCAGGAGGCAGCATCCCTGGGACCGGCCATGGCCCTCGATAAGGAGGACTGGCTGGTGTGGGCCTTCCGGGAGCTGGCCGGCCTGCTGTGGAAGGGGCTGTCCCCGCAGCGTTACTACATGTACTGGATGGGGAACGAGGAGGGCAGCCACTACGCCGAGGGTCTCAAGATACTGCCCGCCGTCGTGCCGGTAGGCTCGCAGCTGCCCATATCGGTTGGCATCGCCTACGCGTCCCAGTTGCGCAGCGAGGGTACGGTCACCTTGGGCTTCTGCGGGGACGGGGCGACGTCGGCGGGGGACTTCCACGAGGCGCTGAACTGCGCAGGGGTGTTCCGCACCCCCAGCGTGTTCGTGGTGCAGAACAACCAGTGGGCCATCTCCCTGCCGCGGGAGAGGCAGACCGCGGCCCCCACCCTGGCGCAGAAGGCCTGCGCCTACGGGTTCCCGGGCATACAGGTGGACGGCAACGACCTGCTGGCCATGTACATCGCCACCCGTGAGGCGGTGGAGCGCGCGCGCCGGGGAGAGGGACCGACCCTGATCGAAGCGTACACCTACCGGCTGGGGAACCACACCACGTCGGACGACGCCGCGAAGTACCGGAAGGACGAGGAGCTCCGGAAGTGGGAGGCGAGGGACCCCCTGCTGCGGCTGAAGGCGTACCTCATGGGCAAGGGACTTCTGGACGACAAGGACGAGGAGAGGGTGTGGAGCGACGCCCGGGCGGAGACGGAGCGCAGCGTGGAGGTTGCGGAGAAGTTCCCCCGACCCACGCTGGACGACGTGTTCAAGTACACCTACGCGGAGATGTCGCCGGCGCTGTCAGAGCAGCTGGAGACCCTCCGCCGCAGCACGGGAGGTGGCCGCTGATGGCCCTGATGAACATGGTCCAGGCCCTCAACCAGGCGCTGGCCAGCGAGATGGGGAGCGACCCCTCGGTGGTGGTCCTGGGCGAGGACGTGGGCAGGGACGGCGGAGTGTTCCGCGTGACCGAGGGCCTGCTGGACCGCTTCGGCGCGGGGCGCGTCATCGACACCCCCCTGGCGGAGATGGCCATCGCCGGCATGGCAGTGGGCATGGCCCTGAACGGGCTGAGGCCGGTGGCGGAGATACAGTTCATGGGCTTCTCCTACCTCACGCTCAGCACCCTGATATCGCACGCCTCCCGCCTGCGCAACCGCACCCGCGGGGGGATGCACGTGCCTATGGTGATGCGCATGCCCTACGGGGCCGGGGTCAAGGCGCTGGAGCACCATTCCGAGAGCACCGAGTCGCTGTACGTGCAGATACCAGGGCTCAAGGTCGTGGTCCCGTCCACGCCCCGCGAGGCCAAGGGCCTGCTGGTCTCTTCCATCCGCGACCCCGATCCGGTGGTGTTCCTGGAGCCCACGCGCTCCTACCGTCTCATGAAGGAGGAGGTGGAGGAGTCCGAGCTCACGATACCGCTGGGCGAGGCGCGGCGGGTGCGGGAGGGCGATGACATCACGGTGGTGGGATGGGGAGCGATGATGCCCTTCATCGACAAGGCCGTGGCGCGGATGGAGGAGAAGGGCATCGGATGCGATGTCCTGGACCTCCGTACCTTATCACCAATGGACAGCGCCGCGGTGCTGGCATCGGTGCGCCGCACGGGGCGGTGCGTGATCGTGCAGGAGGCGCCGCGGACCTGCGGCGTGGCGGCGGAGGTCAGCGCCCGCATCAACGAGGGTGCGCTGCTGTCGCTGGAGGCGCCGGTGGAGCGGGTGACGGCCCCGGACATCATCGTGCCCCTGCCGCAGGGTGAGAGCTATTACTACGTGACACAGGAGAGGATCGAGGCGGCCATAGAGAGGACCGCCCATTTCTAGGAGGTATGAGAATGGCCAGGGAGTTCAGGTTCCCCGACCTCGGGGAGGGAGTGACGGAGGGGGAGATAAAGAAGTGGCTGGTAAGGGAGGGCGACCCGGTCCAGAAGGACCAGTCCATCGCTGAGGTGGAGACGGACAAGGCCATCGTGGAGATGCCCTCCCCCTTCTCCGGACGCATGGGCAAGATCTCCACTCCGGAGGGTGGCATCGTGAAGGTGGGGGAGGTCCTCGCCACCATCGAGGACGGCGACGTCCCGAGGGCCGCGGAGGGATCGGTCTCGGTGGTGGGCGAGCTGCCGGTGAGCGAGGAGGTGGTGAGCAGCCGAGCGGAGCGCGGAGTGCAGGCCACCCCCGCGGTGCGCAAGCTGGCCCGGGACCTCAAGGTGGACCTCTCGGCGGTGAAGGGCACCGGCCCGGAGGGGCGGATCGTGGAGGCCGACGTCCGCGGCTCATCACCGACGGAGGAGGCCGCGCCCAAGGTGCAGCCCAAGTTCGACCTGTACGGGTGGGTGGAGCGGAGGCCGCTGAAGGGCGTTCGAAGAGCGGTCGCCAAGCACATGGTGGAGGCGCGGTCCGCTGCCGCCCTGGTGACCACCCAGGACACCGCCGACGTCACCGAGCTGGTGGCGATGCGGGAGAGGATGAAGGAGCGCGTGCTAGAGTCGAAGGGAGCGAAGCTCACCTACCTGCCCTTCGTCATCAAGGCCGTCATCGCCGCGCTGCGCCGGAACCCCGTCCTCAACTCCTCGCTGGACGAGGAGAGCGGGGAGATCGTGGTCAAGAAGTACTACAACATCGGCGTGGCGGTGGCCACCGAGGAGGGTCTCATGGTCCCGGTGATCAAGGCCGCGGACCAGAAGGACATCGTGGCCCTGACCGTCGAGCTCAAGGCGCTCTCGGACGCCGCCCACGAGCGCAAAGTGGACCTGGCCGACCTCAAGGGCGGCACGTTCTCCATCACCAACTATGGCGTGTTCGGCAGCACCTTCGCCACCCCCATCCCCAACCATCCGGAGGCGGCCATCCTGGGCACCGGGCGGATCTACGACGCGCCGCGGGTGGTGGACGGCGCGATCGTGCCGAGGAAGGTCATGGACCTATCGCTGACGTTCGACCACCGCATCATGGACGGGGCGGAGGCGTCCCGCTTCCTCACCGACCTGCGGAAGCTGCTGGAGGACCCGGCACTGCTCCTGTTGGGCCTCTAGCGGGAGAACGTCCATCCGGGGTCGCCGTAGCGGGTCCGGGCCAGGTCCTGGGCCATGCGAACCTCGCGCTCCGATAGCTCGCCCAGCGCATGCTCCTTGCCCCTCACGAACGCTGCCTGCAGGGCGAGCAGCAGCTCCTCGCGGGAGCAGCCGCACAGCTCGCGGACCGATGTGACGCGCTGCTCCGCGGAAGCGATGCCCTTGTCCATCAGCTTCTCCGCGTCCACCTTGAGCAGGGTGAACATCTTCTTCACGTCGAGGGTGTGAAGCACCGTGCCGTGCTGCAGGAACACGCCCCCCCGCCGGGTCTGGGCGCAGCCCGACACCTTCCGCCCGCGGACGGTGATGTCGTTGATGGGAACGAACTCTCCCTCCACCTCCAGCGACGCCAGGGCATCGATGACCCAGCCGCACACCGTGCGGTAGGACTCCGGGATGTCTCTTCCCATCGTATCCTCGGGAGCGGTCACGCTGTACGTGATCTCACCCTCCTCATCGTGGAAGACAGTACCACCCCCGGTGCGGCGGCGGACCATATCCACTCCCAGACGGTGGCACTCGTCCACGTTGACCTCCTCCTCCATGCTCTGGAAGCATCCGATGCTCACCGCCGAGGGGGACCAGCCGTAGAAACGTATGGTGGGAGGTGACGCTCCATCGGCGACACTGGCGGCCACGGCCTCATCGATGGCCATGTTCATCGCCGCCCCATGGCGCTGCAAGGGCAGGAGCCTCCACCTCATCGCAGTGCCTCCGCGATGGTCCACGCCAGGTCCCGGGGGCCGAAGCCCAGGACCTCCAGACCATGGGACGAGACCTCGTCCTGCAGCAGCGTCTCCAGCGTGCGCTCGTCCATGCTCGTCGGCAGGCCCACCAGGCACCGCTCCAACACCTGGAGGCCGTCCTCGGGGTGGAGGAAGAAGTCCCCTGAGATCTGCACGCTCGTGATGATGCCGCCCTCATGGTCCAGGCGCACCCTCAGAAGCTTGCCCCCGGGGACCTTCCGCTGGGCGGCGGCCCGCACCTTACTCCCTGGCCAGCTCCAGGATCTGCTCCTTGGTCGTCCTCATGCCGCACAGGGCCTTCTTGGTCCTCTCGTTGTACAGTGCCGGCACGCCCAGGGAGCCGCCGCAGGCCTTTTTCAAAGCCTGCCCATAGGAGCGCATGAGCTTGGCGTTCTCCTCCGAGTGCCACACCTCCTTCTCCACGATCCCGCGGCCTTCCTTCGCCAGCTCCTCGTGCGCCTCGGTGACCAGGGGGTGAAGCTTCGCACAGTGGGGGCACTCCCGGCCCCAGAAGAACAGTACTCTCTCGCCTTCCTCGCTCATATCATTCCCTCTTCACGAACAGACCACACCAACATTCACCGCTCTCTTTGTAAACCGGTTGTATAAAGAAGTTGCAGGGGCAGATGAGGGCCAGGTCCTCCTCCCGGTTGCCGGTGGTTATGCGGCAGGGGCAGTACTTCAGGCCGTGGTTCTTCTGGTTCTCCAGCTCCCCCTTGGCCAGCGTCCGTACGAACACCTCGTCAGGGTTCACCTTGAACGGCTTCCCTTCGGCGAACTTCCCCCACACCTCGAGCAGCTGGTCCACCTGGTCCAGGCGCTCGCCGTCATCGAAGATGACCTTCATGGACTCTGGGTAGTCGATCAGCGTGAACGCCATCTTGGCACCACAGGTCGGGCATATCGCCGGGGCCTTGACGCCATAGTGAATGTCGTTACAGACGTTGCATCTCCACAGTTTCTTCATCTCTTCATCCCCTCTTCTCTGATTGTAAATGCTCTCTGCCCGATATATAAAATTGCTATCCGGCCATCACCTTCGAGATGGAGGCTGCGTCTCTCGCAGCGCCTGGACCAGCGCTCCGGCGATGGAAGGTGATTTAGCGGTCCTGCTCGAATCGATATCCCATGACCACCATGCGTTGTCCCATCTGCTCCGAGTTCCTGCAGGGGGACGGGGAGGCGGAGATGACCTCCGCCCTGCGGGAGCACATGATCACGGTGCATGAGCTACAGGAAACGCCCCTCACTGGGAACGAGGGAAGGGAGCACCGTCCCGACCAGTGGGAGGGGATGAAGCAGGGCACCGTGCCCGTGGAACGGGAGCCCGGCGAGGACGTGGAGGAGACCATCCTGTGCCCCTACTGCGCCGCTCGCGTGTACGGGCATGACGGTGACGACCTCTCCAACCACCTCCGGGTGCACCTGGAGGAGGTGCACGACGTGTGGCCGTCGGCCCTCGCCCGCCGCATCTGGACCTGATCACTCCTGGCCCTTGAACAAACGGGGGGTCCAGAACTCGCCGTCCCAGTACAGGAGCACGTTGTGCCGGTCGTAGTCCTTGTCGATGTCGGCATGGACCACCTTTCCCATGTACCAGATGTGGTCCCAGTCGGCCCGGTCCACGTTCTCCAGCTTCTTGACCTCCAGGGTGAAGGGGCACTCCGCGATGGTCGGCGACTTTATCCTCTTCCCCGGGACAGCGGTCAGCCCCACCTCGGCGAACTTGTTCATGCGGCTGCCGGAGCTGCTCCCGCACTTCGCCACCTGCTCCAGCAGGTCCTTCCCCGGGATGTTGAGCGAGAAGTCCTCGGTCTCCTCCAGCAGCTTGTAGCTGAAGCGCGATGACTTGATGCCTATCCCCACGATGGTGGGGTCCACGGAGAACACGTTGAACATCCCAATGGTGGTGACGTTCGGTTCCTCCCCTCCTACTGCCAGCAGCATCACCGGGGCCGGCGGCAGCTGCATCACCGCTTCTATGGGCCCCAGGTTCAACCTTACCTCCTCGGACATGGTTATCGTATCTGAAGGCGCAGCCTCGATAATAATAACCTGCCCTCACTGGTGCGGCCCGCGTGGTCCCAAGCAAGGGACGCCGGGAGCGTTCGGCGATACTGGCACAGCAAATGTTAAGAAAGGAGGGGAGCATGGCCGCGCGTGCCCCGGCGGAGAAGAAGGAGCAAGCTGGACATCAAGCCCGTGCTCTCGGCCTTCGTGTGGGGCGTGCTCACCGGCCTGGGCATCGACCCCGGGCAGATGCTGTTCGAGACCACGGTGCAGCATCTCGGTCCCTACCTGCAGATCGCGGCGGTGCTGCTCTTCGTCCTGGTGCTGTACTTCTCCTACGGCTGGATCATCGAAGGGTTGCAGAGGTCGCGCAAGGCCTTCCGCACGGCGGGGGCGGTAGGCGTGGCAGCTATCATACTAGCCTTCCTGGCCGGTTTCTTCATATTCGATTTTGACCGCGCGGTGATCATGCTTCTGGTCTCCGCCCTGGCTTGGATCTACGCGACGCTGAGATGAGAAAAGCCCGGCCTCTCGGCCGGAAGGTGTTTCACTGGCTGTCGATGATCTTGATGAGGTGGTAGCCGAACTCGGTCTTAACCGGCCCCACGACCTCTCCCTTCTTGCCGGCGAAGGCGGCCTTCTCGAACTCCTTGACCATCTGGCGAGGTCCGAAGGTGCCGAGGTCCCCTCCCTTGCTCTTGGAGGGGCACAGGGAGTACTGCTTGGCGATGGACTCGAAGCTCTCCCCTGACTTGATGCGGGCGAGGAGCTCGAAGGCCTTGGCCTGGTCCTTTACAAGTATGTGCGCGGCGTGAACCTTGGTAACCATGGGAAGAAGGCAGACAGTATCCACAATAAAAAGGTTCGTCTACCTTCTGCCGTGTCTCCATCATTTTTCAACGATGAGCTGATAGTTCCCTCCAGACCATAGGACGATGGATGAACAAAAAAACCAAGGCATTTCTTGTATGGGGCTGGGGACTGCGAGGAGGACGTGGTCCAACGGCCGCAGGAGCGCGTGTTTCCCCTTCCGGCCCAGGAGGAAGATGACCAAGGAGAAGTCCGACAGTCGGCATCCGTGGAACTCCCCCCCTCCTTCATGTCGTTCTCTGCCCTACCTGGGTTAATAGCGGCCCTCCGTTCTTGTGCGGAGGCCAGTGTGGAATGTCGACATCGATCGTTCTGCGACGTCGGTCGAGAGGCCTCACAGGCGCAGGCCCCTGGTGAGGCGGTTCAAAGCGTCACGGGACTATCAGGCTCCCCTTTCTGTCGGTGCCTCCAACGAGGTCTTCGCTTATCTCCCATAACCGTGCCGCCACCGCCTCGTCGCAGGCCTCCCGCGAAGGACATCGCGTTTTCATCCCGGTGAAGTACATGCCCGTGGTCCCTTCGACCTCGGGAGATGATGCGAGGAACACCGACGTCCTAGCCCCCCGCTCCGGCGACCTCTTGAAGACGCCCAAAGTTACATCTACCAGGCGGGGGAGACCGCGAAGGGCCCTCTTCTGCAGGCCGGTCCTGACGTAGCCGGGACATAGACAGTTCGCTGTAACTCCCGTGCCCTCCAACCTCCTCGCCAGCTCGGAAGTGAACAGGACATTGGCCAGCTTGGACTGGGAGTAGGACCGCATCACGGTGTATCTCTTTTCGCCCATCAGATCGTCGAAGTCGATGTGCCCTTTGTAATGATTGGTCGAGCTTACGGCTATTATCCGGGCCGGGGCGCTCTTGATGAGAACGTCCAGAATCCGGGTCGTCAACAGATGGTGGGCGAGATGGTTCACCGCAAAGGTAAGCTCATAACCGTCCACCGACAGTTTCCGATCATAGCTGGCCATTCCGGCGTTGTTGACGAGCACATCAAGCCGATCGTACATGTCCCTGAACTCGGCCGTGGCCCGCCTGACCGAATCCAAGGAGGACAGGTCGCATTCTATGAACTGCAGATCAAGGTTCCCCGTCGCTGCCCCGATATCTCTAACTACCCTATCCCCTTTACCTCGGTCCCTTCCCAGGATGATCACGGTGGCACCCATTTCTGCCAACGAATGGGCGGTCGCCTTCCCTATTCCAGAGGTGGCCCCGGTGATAAGGACGACCTTGTTCTCCATAAGATGCGGTCTCATCGCTCACCTGGACATCGACCTTCGTCTGCGAAGATATACCTGCCGTAAGGTGCGCGGCAGGCGCTTAAGGCATCGAGGTATACATAATGGTCTTAGACCAACACTCCCAAGAGCAATTTGAGCTGGACATCATTGAAGGAACTATGGCGGAGAGTCAATGGACATGACATATCCCCCTTACATCATGTCCCCGGGGTCTGCTCCTTTTGAATGATCTCCCTCATCTCGCTCACCAGCGGGACGCGTCCCTGCAGGATGAGCTTGTCGTTGATCCATAGGGCCGGCTGGGACATCGCTCCCCGGGCCATGGCCTGGTCGGGGTTGAGGAACTTCTCCACCTCCGCCTCCATCTTGAGGTCCTCCAGCGCCGTGTACACCACCGTCTCCAGCATGCGGCACTTTCCGCAGCTGACCGAGTAGAACATCTCGATCTTCATCGTGAGATATAGCGCCCCCTCAGGATATTATAGTTTGACCCTGACCGCCAGCATCCGAAACCGTTGCCCAGAAGGAAAGCGTTATGTCCCGAGGGTATCAGTTCTCCAGAAGATGCGCCCCCTCCAGCTGTTCATAGGACATATCGGGCCGGTCAACACCCTGCAGGAGCAGATATACGGCCTGGTGATGGTCCTGGCGACCATCAGCACGGTCTCGGTGGTGATCGGACTGGACACCATCTCCCGGGACGTCCTGACGTTCACCGCCCTGGGGGTGAACCTGACCTGGGGCATAGCGGACATGGTAATTTACATGGTGATCGAGAGGTACGACATCTCCCGCCGCCACCGCCTCACCGACATCAT
The DNA here is from genome assembly GCA_963663855.1 of Methanomassiliicoccaceae archaeon. Lineage (GTDB taxonomy): Archaea > Thermoplasmatota > Thermoplasmata > Methanomassiliicoccales > Methanomassiliicoccaceae > UBA6. The sequence continues at coordinate 462,705 of OY760646.1, forward strand.
CAGGGCCGGCCAGATGGGGGAAGGGACCATGAACCTGATCGAGAGGGAGATGGAGCGCACCATCGTGGGGGAGCTGGACCCCGCTGACCGGCAGCGCATATGCCAGGACATCATGGTCAGCGGCTCCAGGGCCTCCGAGGACCCAGGACATCACGGCCGAGCGCTCATCCTGGGCGGCATCTCCTACTTCATCATCACACTGGTCCCCGCGATAGTGGTGGTCCTCCCGCTGCTCCTGATCGAACCCTTGGAGCTCGCTGTCCGCATCTCATCCTTACTGGCCGCGGCCCTGCTCTTCCTGACCGGGTACATGTGGGCCCCCCTGGCGGGCATGGGGCGGCTGAGCACCGGGCTAATCCTTCTGATGGTCGGCATCATCATCACCCTGGCCACCCTGCTCATGGGAGGGTGACCCTCAGCATCCTTAAATGCCCGCGCCTCATTCGTCCCCTCGATGTTGAAGCAGGTGGACATCGAGAAGTGGAACAGCAGACGGCGCGGCAGCCTGGAGGAGGCCCGAGGGCCGGTGGAGAGCATCATCTCCCAGGTGCGGGAGAGGGGGGACGAGGCCCTCTTCGAGCTCACCGAGAGGTTCGACAAGGTCCGCCTGGAGCATCTCAGGGTCTCCAGGGAGGAGGTGGAGCGGGCCTACCGGGAGGTGGACCCTGCTCTGGTCGACGCACTGCGACGTTCCAAGGCCAACATCGAGTCCTTCCACCGCATGCAGAGGCCGGCAGACCTGTGGACCCGTGAAGTGTCCCCCGGCCTGGTTCTGGGCGTGAAGACCACTCCGCTGGACAGCGTGGGCATATACGTCCCCGGAGGACGGGCGTCCTACCCCTCCACCGTGCTCATGTGCTCCGTGCCTGCCCGAGTGGCGGGTGTGCCCCATGTCATCATGTGCACCCCTCCGCCCATCAGCCCGCTCACGCTGGTGGCGGCCGACATCGCGGGAGTGGACGCCGTGTACGCGGTGGGCGGGGCCCAGGCCATCGCGGCCATGGCCATCGGGACCAAGAGCATATCGCCGGTGCAGAAGATCGTGGGGCCCGGGAACGTGTACGTCACCATGGCCAAGATGTCCCTGAGGGACCTGGTGGAGATTGACTCCCCCGCCGGGCCGTCGGAGATCGCGGTGCTGGCCGATGGGACCGGCGACGAGAGGTTCATTGCCGCGGACATCCTGGCGCAGGCCGAGCACGATCCCAACGCCGCCTGTGTGCTCATCACCACCGACAGCACCCTGGTCTCGAAGGTGGGAAGGGAGCTGGAGAGGATGGTGGCGCGGGCGGAGCGGAGGGAGATAATCGAGCGGTCGCTGAACAACTGCGGTTACGTTCTGGCCAAGGACGCGGCCTCGGCGGTGGAGCTGGTGAACTTCATCGCTCCCGAGCATCTGTCTATCCAGGTGAGCGATCCGCAGGCGGCGCTGAGCGGCATCCGCAACGCCGGCTCCATTTTCGTCGGACGCTACGCCGCGGTGGCGCTGGGCGACTATGCCTCGGGCACCAACCACGTGCTCCCCACCGCTGGCTTCGCTCACGTACATTCTGGCCTGGACGTGCCGCAGTTCATGAAGCGCTCCTCGGTGCAGATCGTGGAGCGGGAGGGCCTGGACTCCCTAGCGGACACCGTCATCGCCCTGGCCAAGGCGGAGGGTCTGCACGGCCACGCCCGCTCGGTGAGCATCCGCCAAAGTGAACAGCAGGAGTGACCTCTCCGACGTTGCCCTGTCATGACGCTTCCGCCCCCGCATGGCCACCGCATGCAAAGGTTGGAGTAGGGCCTCCCCCATCATATTCTGGATGAGCGCGGACGATACGCGATGGCAGGACGAGGGAGCGTGGGAGTGGAGGCAGCCCGACGTCAAAAAGCGCCGCTATGAGCTGGTGGCCGGCAACACCGTCAAGGCCTCCCTGGCCTTCCGGAGCATTCTGGGCACCATGGCGGAATGTCGTGTGGACGGGAGCGAGTACACGTTCAAGCGCACCGGGTTCCTGCACCCTAAGGTCACCGTCCGCCGTTCGCCATATGACCAGGACATCGCCTCCATGGACCTATCGTGGCGGGGAGAGGGCGCGCTGGAGATGCTCAACGGCGGCCGGTACACGCTGCGGAGATTATCCTTCTGGGGGGTGAGATGGGGGATCATGGACGATCAGGGTGACCTGCTGGCCTCGGTGCACATGAAGCCCAAGCTGCTGCGGTACGAGGGCGAGGTGCAGCTGGAGGAGCGGAGCGGCAGGGAGAAGGAGATGGCACTGCTGCTCTCCCTATTGTGGTACATCGCGGTGCTCATCTCCCAAGAGAGCACGGCCGCGGCCGCCAGCTCTTAGGAGGTAGGCACATGGATAGGGGCAGGTACGAGTGGGTAAGGCCCAGGGCCTGGAAGATGGACTGGGAGCTGCGCAGGGACGGGGAGACGGTGGGGACCATGTCCTCGCCGGCGTTCTTCGGGACCTCCATGCGCGGCACCATCGAAGGCGAAGCGTACGTGATGCGCAGGGGCGGACTGCGCCGACCGGGAGCGGCCATCAACCGGATGGGGGAGCCGGACGACCTGGCGGTCCTCTCCATCGACTCCCTGGGGGGCGGCGAGATCTCCATCGCCGGGGCGTCAGAGCTGCGGTGGGAGAGGCCCCAGCAGGGGGAAGTGTGGAACGTCATCGAGGAGGGAACGGGAACGCTGCTCACTGTCCGCCGGGACGTGCGGGGACGGCGGCCGCGGGGGGACGTCACCATCGAGCGTGATCATCGATGCCTTGGACCCCTCCTGCTGCTCACCTGGTTCATGATCTTCACCACCGAGCCGTGAACCCCCTACCGTCCCTAGGTGAGATGCCCCAAGGCCGGAAGGAAGGAATCAAAAACGCCACCTGACGGTGGAAAGGTTATATCCTGGTAGAGGACTGAAAAACCGTTGACCGATGCGACCGAGGGTAAGGCCAATGCGGTTCCGTCACCTCCACTAGAGGGCATGATGGACACACCGTTCCACCGACCGCCACTGTCCACCCTGGAGCGCTTCATAGGGGAGAGGGTCATGATCTTCTCCCCCCACCCCAACGATGACGCCCTGGGCTGCGGTGGTACCACCCGCCTCCTGTTCGAGATGGGGTGCAACATACTTGCCATCTACATGACCGACGGAAGGTTCGGGTCCTCCACCATGAGCCCGGACGAGACCGCCTCCATCCGCAGGCTGGAGTCGGTCAACTCCGCCACCGTGCTGGGGATCGCCAACCTGCAGTTCATGAACCGCTCCGAGGGAGGTCTGCACTGCGACCGTACCGCCATCAGAGAGGCCAGGGAGGCACTGCAGCTGTACAATCCCCGCCTGGTGCTCCTACCACACCCCGAGGACGGGCATCCAGACCACCGCGCGGCCCATGACATCGTGGTCGCCGCCACCGCTGGCGAGGAGGTGGAGCTGCTGCTGTACGGCGTGTTCAGCGCGGTGCGGCCGGACATGGTGGTGGACATCACCCGCACCATGCCCTACAAGGAGAAGGCCATCCGGGAGCACCGTACTCAGCAGGACCACGAGGACTACGTGGCCAAGGTCCGGGGGTTCAACTCCTTCCTATCGCTGGACCGGGGAGCGGCGGTGCAGTTCTGCGAGGCCTTCTCCCGCCCGTCGGTGAAGCTCTAGGGCGCAACGTGAGCAGGCCGTTTTAATAACCTTCACGACGCTCCCCAGGCGTGGAGCAACGCCGTGCCTGGAACGATCAATATTCACGTCCCGACCCCATGTGGAAGGGCCCGTCCGGACACCCCCACACACCGCTGGGCGGCCGGGTCCTGGAGCTGGGGTGCGGGAACGGGAAGACGGCGGCCGCCCTGGTCCGCCACGCCGACCTGGTGGTGGGACTGGACTTCTCCCGTTCCGGCCTCCTGTCGTGCCGCGCATCTGTGCACTCCCCGCGGTTGGAGCTGGTGGAGGCCGACGTACGCGCTCTGCCGTTCCCGCACCACGTGTTCGACCACGTGGTGGCGGTGCACGTCCTGGGGCACCTGTTGAAGGAGGAACGAAGGAACGCGTTGAGCGAGATTCGGAGGGTGACAGCTCCCGGCGGGACGGTGATAATAAGGGCCTTCTCCCAGCGGGACCTGCGGGCGGGGAAGGGCCAGGAGGTGGAGCCGGGCACGTTCATGAAGGGCAACGGCATACCCACCCACTTCTTCTCCCGCCAGGAGCTGGTCGACCTCATGACGGGCCTTGAGATGCTGTCCCTGGAAGAGGTGGTGCAGGGTAAAAGGTACGGCGGAGTGGAGCACGACCGGGCGGAGTGGTGCGGCACGTTTCAAACGGTCGGGCCCATGCGGTGAACCATTATCCCGCTGGCGCGGTACAGCATGGGGACGGACTTCATGATGAACGGCGACAGGGTGCATGGCCTCAGCTCGGCCAGCATCTTCTTGGCCAGGGAGTAGGTGTTCTCGAACACGCTCAGCCCCACCAGCCGGTTGATGACCCGTACGCCCTGGCCCTGGGAGAAGTCTCTCAGGCGGTCCTCACCCCCATCTCCCTCCCCCAGCCCGTTGTCCAGCCTCATGATCTCGGTGTATCCGTTCTGCAGCATGAAGGCGTTGGCGCATTGCCTCATGCCCTTCTTGCCCAGGTGCACATGGTTGCGGTACCACTCGTCCGCCCACTCCGGCGTCACCAGGAAGGTATCGGGGTTGGACGCCACGGTACGCAGGTATTCCTTCTCCCCCCCGATATTGGCCGCCATGCAGCCGCTGACCTCCTGGCCGGCGACGTCGGTAAGCGCCATAACCGGGACCCGGACCTCCTCCTCCACCTCCTCCAGGTGGTCCAGCGCCCCGTGGCAGCGCCCGTAGAAGCACAGGCACAGGCCGGAGCACTCCGCCATGTTGGACAAGGCGAAGGTGAGGTTGTCCCTCAGGTTCCCTGCCTCCCGGCAGTGCGCGGCCCCCCTCATCCAGATGAGGACGGAAAAGCGGTCCTGGTTGCTGGCGCGTCGCATCTCGGACGGCTCGATGATCTCCGTCTCGATGTCGTTCTTGATCAGCTTCCCCTGGAGGTACCGCCCCTCCTCGTTATCGACGATGAACGCCCGGGAGAGGTCCTTGTCCTTGGAGAGGACATGGCTCAGCTCATCGGCCAGAACTATACAGCCCGCTATGGATAGAACGTTACCGAGCGCCATGACGAACTATTCTCAGCAGGAAGTAGATAGCCTTTTTTTATTTATAACTCATAAATTCAGAAGGATTTAGAAAAGTCTGGTCATCATTTCTTGATGATCTTTCGCTCCTTTCCCGGAATCTTGCGCAGCTTGCCGTTCTCCAACGCCCACTGGAAGTTCACCTTCTCGGAGGGTGCCACCAGCACCCGGTCGCCCACCGCATACTTCTTCTTGGAGACCCACTCCGTGAAGCCGGACACCACCTTGTACACCTCGGCCTCCTCCACCACGTCCTTACCCACCCTGACCCCCTTGTACTGGGAGTAGCTTCCCCGGAACACCGTCAGCGCTCCGCCGCGCAGCTCCGCCACCTCACTGCAGACCGAGTCCAGGAGGTACCGGTCGTGGGTGACGATGATGAACGTGCCCGGGAACTCCGCCAGGGCCATCTCCACGGCGTGCTTGGCCATGAGGTCCAGGTAGTTGGTGGGCTCGTCCAGGACCAGGAAGTTGAGGTCTGACGACAGCAGGAGGGCCAGCGCCACTCTCGCCCGCTCCCCTCCTGAAAGGGTGCCGATCGGACGCTCCGCGTCCTTCTGGTCCAGCTGGAAGCGGTACAGGAACGCCCTCGCCCGCGCCCGGGCCTCCCCCTCCAGGGACTTGTTGATCTGCTCCAACGAGGAGAGCTTGTTGTCCATGAGGTCCTGCCCCTGAGCGTAGTAGCCGATGCGGGCGCCGGGCGCTACCCACAGGTCGCCCCGCGCTGGAAGCTCGCCCAGCAGGGCCTTGATGAGGGTCGTCTTACCAGCACCGTTGGGGCCGAACAGACCGATCTTGTCACCCGTGTCCACATCCAGGTCCAGGTCCTGGAAGATCACCTTCCCGCCCCGCGACACCTTGAGGCGGCGGGCGATGACCATGTTCCTCCCCGACTTCTGCGCCGCGCCGATGTCCAAGGTAAGGTCCTTCTTCTTGTCCGGAGCGTCCTTCACCTCCATCCGCTCCAGCATCTTGAGGCGGGTCTTGTGGGTGGAGGAGAACCACAGCAGGCGGTGCTGCTCGTCGGCGATCTTGGCCTGGCGGTCCCGCTCCCGCACGTTCTTCTCGTACTCCTTGCGCTGCCTCTCCACCTCCAGGGCCTTCTTGTCCACGAACTGCGAGTAATTGCCCTGGTACTGCCGCAGCTTGGTGTTCTCCAGCTCGTACACCTGCGTCACGGTGCGGTCCAGGAAGTAGCGGTCGTGGGACACGATGAGCACCGCTCCCTTGAACGCCAGGAGATAATCTTCCAGCCACTCCACGGCGTCGATGTCCAGGTGGTTGGTGGGCTCGTCCAGGATGAGTAGGTCGGCCTTCTCGGCCTGCGACAGCACCCTGGCCAGCATGACCTTGGTCCTCTCCCCCCCGCTCAGCTCGGCCAGCTTCCCGGCCATCTTGTCCTCGATGCCGAACTCCCGCATGTGCTCCAGCGCCCTCTCGGCATCGCTCATCCCCTGCCGGCCGGCCTCCTCCTGCAGGCGGGCGTACTCCAGCGAGACCTCGTTCCAGTCCATGCCCCGCGGCAGCTCCCCCGAGGTCATGATGGCCTCCAGCTCCTCTATTCGCTGCTGGGCCTCGGAGCGGGGGGCGGCGGCCAGGGTGTCGCTCACCGTGGTATCGCTGTCGAAGGAGGGGAACTGCGACAGGTACACGATCTTGTTGGTCTTGACCGTCAGCTCCCCGGTGTCCACCCGCTCCTCGCCGTTGATGATCCTGAGCAGGGTGGTCTTGCCCGCTCCGTTGAGGCCCACCAGGGCGATGCGGTCGTTGTCATTGATCTGCATGGAGACGTTCTTCAAAACATCCTTGGGACCGAAGGCCTTGGAGACGCCTTCCAGGCGGACGAGCATGAGCCCACCAATAATGGCATCTCCCATAAGCTTTGCTTCCGCTCCTCCTGCTCTGTCCCCTGCCACCGGCCTCGGCGATGCTCACAAAGAGCACAGGACGAAAAAAGGGGGAGGGTCCGGGACCCGTAGGTGCCTACAGGTCCCGGTAGGCGAACCACCAGTCGTAGTTGTCGTACCTCTCCTTCCTCTCCTGGGCGGTCCGCTCGTCGGTGGCGGCCTTGACGATGACCTTCTCCCCGATGAGCTCGTTGCGGGGCCAGTTCTCGGGCATGGCCACATTGTTGGCGTCGGACACCTGCAGCGCCCGCAAGGCCCGGAGGATCTCATCGATGTTCCTCCCCACCTCCTGGGGGTAGTAGATCATCAGCCGCAGGGTGGCCTGGTCGTCCACGATGAACACCGAGCGGACGGTGTTGGACCCCTTCCCGGGGTGGATCATGCCCAGCCGGGTGGCGACCGCCCCCACCCCATCGGCGATGACCGGGAACGGGATCTTCACGTCCAGGTTCTCATTGATCCACTCCACCCACTTGATGTGCGACTGCACCTGGTCGATGGACAGGCCGATGAGCTCGGTGTTCAGCTTCTTGAACTCATCGGCGCGCCGGGCGAAGGCGTAGAACTCGGTGGTGCACACCGGCGTGAAGTCCCCGGGATGGCTGAACAGCACGAACCATCGGCCGGCGACATCGTCGGGGAGGACCATCTTGCCGTGCGTGGTGATGACCTCCATCCGGGGGAAGGTGTCCCCCAACAGTATCGGGCCTGCCCTGCTAGCTCTGGTCTCTTCCATTGACATCATCGGTGTTTGATTCCAGGCGATGGCATAAAGCCCTTGGGGTCCGTACATCTGGTCCTACCGAGGCGAGTCTGATGGATGCGGTCCGCCGAGCAAGGTACGGATGCCCCCGGCCGGCGAAAGAGTAAAATCGCCCTTTCATCTTGGGAAGAGCTAATGAGGATCAAGCGTTGCGAGATCTATGCCCACGTGAAGGGCTACGAGGGTAAGAGCGACATGACCGGCTTCCTGGGCTTCATCGACTCCCCCATCAGGGACCTGAGGGTGATCAGGCTCCCCGAGGGTCGCATCCGACTGAAGTACATCGATTCCAACAGCAACATCCAGCGGGTCGATGTCGGCCCCGACGATGAGGAAGAGATCGAGTTCCCGTGCTGCTGATGCCGGTCACGGTGGTGCCTGGCCTCCCACCGTCCCCACGATGCGGGCGAAGGAGGGGTGGCAGGACTCGCACAACGCCCGCATATGCATCATGAGCTCCCGGAACTTGGGCTCCCCGCTCCATCTCCGGAACCCCTCCTCGCTCTGGAACGGCCAGAAGCAGTAGAACAGCCGCGGCTCCTCCACGTCCTGGACCAGCACCCCCAGCGATCCCCCGGAGGTCAGCTCGGTGGTCCACTGGGCGAAGTCGTTCCAGGTGGAGAGGAACTCGCTCTCCCGTCCCGGCTTAATGGTCCAGGCCCCTATCGAATAGTACGTGCCCGCGCAGGTGCTCTTCTCCATGATCGTCTCCATCATGCTGTCACCTGCTCATTGCTTGATCCTGGCCGATAATATCCTTATGCAAATTTCCTGAGCAAGGGAACGATGGGACGGGGAGAAGCTATTAGATGGCGGTCCCTCAGCCCATCATCATGAAGGACCTCAGGCCCCCGCGTGAAAGCATCATCGACCTCGCCCTCTCCCTTGAGGAACACCTCCCGCCAGGGCAGGAGTGGTGGACCGGGGACCAGGTGATGGACGTCCACCGCCTTCGCGCCCGCCTGCGGGACAGTATGTCCGCGGCCAACCTCGCCCTTGACAAGATGGTGCTGCAGGGCACCGCCCTCGCTCTGCCCTCCGCTCAGCAGAGGGAGCTACGCCGGACCATGCTGGACGTGGTGGGCTCATGCCTGCACCTGCTTCATGCGGCCGGCCTGCTCGATCCCGAGGTCGATGACATCGACGAGGACGAGGGGCTGACCCAATCTTAATGACCTGGGCGGCGATTCCGGCATGAGACCATGAAGAAGGACCTTCCGGCGGAAGTGGAGGAGCGGCTGAGGGCGATCGAGAACGCCCCCTACGCGCTGGCGCTGAGGATGGAGACGGTGTCGGTGGGGGAGGGCGAGGCTGTGGTCCGCATGCCCTTGGACGGCATGACCAACGCCCTGGGCAACGGCCACGGGGGCGCGGTGAGCTCGGTGGCGGACCAGGCCTTCGCGCTGGCGGCCAACAGCGAGGGGGACCCCCAGGTGGCACTGACCACGACCACCTCGTACCTTAAACCGGCCCGGGGGGACCTGGTGGCCACCGCCCGCAAGGTGGGCGAGAGCAGGACGACCGGCGTGTACGAGGTCCTGGTCCACGACGGCGACCAGCTGGTGGCCACGTTCCAGGGGATCGGCTACCGCCTCCGCAAGCGATGAGCCCCGTCACTTCCGTTCCCCCAAGCGGGGCTCGTACCGCCGCACCGGCCGGAAGAGGTTGTCGTTCTCCTTCGATATGATGGCCCCTCCCTGGACCAGCCGGGTGATGGAGTCCCGGATCTCGTCGGCCCGCACCTTGCGCCGCAGCGCCTTCTTCAGGCCGGCGAAGGACACGTAGTCCAGACCCACCTCGTTCACCCCGCGGTGTATCTCCCGCAGCACCTCCATGTCATGTGGCCCCTGGCGTTCGTGCCCGTAGGGCGCCCGGTACTCGTCCCCCACCCGGGACGAGCCCCCTGGCCGCACGTAGTTGAGCCGCAGGTCGGCGAAGAAGCGGTACAGCTCCCGGAACCACTCCTTGCTCTGGGACAGCATCCCCTCGTCCAGGTGGTCCCGGCGGTATAGCCGGCACAGGGCCATGGCGATCTTGGCCAGAGCGTCCTGGTCGAAGCCGATGTTGTACCCCGCCAGAGAGGGGTCCGACTCCTCCAGGATGGTGCCCATCATCTTCTCGATCTGCACCAGCATGGGCTCGCTCACCACCGGTCGGAGCGCCAGACCATAGAGCTGGAACTCCAGCACATCGGGGTCGGGGAACCGGCTGACCGGCCGGTGGGAGGCGTTGTAGATGATGGTGGGGACGTGCTGCGGCAGAGGATGGTGGGAAGGGTCCACCATCTTCAGGTAGTTGTACGAGGCCTCCTCCACCTCACCTGCCACCACCCGCCGGCGCAGGGAGGTGAGGTCCGCGGGGGTGGACAGGAAGTCCATCTCGTACCGGGGATGGGGGCGGGTGAACTCCACTGGGAGATTTACCTCGATGCACCGCCGCAGGTCGTCCAGCGCCTTGGACGCTCCCGAGAGGTCGAAGGACTGGGAGCCGATTCCGCCGGGCCCCATGACCGTGCGGGGGCAGGACAGCAGCTGGAGGGCGATGGACTTGTCCAGGTGGTCCTCCTCCCCGTCCTTCCAGTTGATGATCACCCGGTGCAGGAAGTCATCGGTGTCCAGGTAGGGGCGGGGTAGGGGAAGGGAAAGCGTGCGCGCTCCCTGCACCTCGAACACGGTCTCATAGTCGTCCGCCAGGGCGGAGTTACGGGACAGCGAGCGCACGTTCTGCCCCACTCGGTCCACGGTGAGCTCCACCAGCTCCTCCTCGTCCAGAACGATGTCCTCCGGGATAACGTAGGTGCGGGTGGGGTCCGGCAGCAGGTAGGGGCTCTTGCGCAGCTGGACCCGGCGGCGTCCCACGTACCGGACCCACCCTGCGTGTTCCGAGGCGGCGATCACCTCGCGCTCGAACCCCGCCCAGGGCCCCACCGTCCGGCCCTTCAAGGACACCTGCACCATGCCTCACCGTATTTTCCCTCGAGCATAAGTAACGATGGGCTGGTAGCGTCCCCAGGACGTGGTTTTGGGCAGGAGATCGCGGCCCGGAGCGCGGGTGGCGGTGGCGCACAGGGGGAAGTAGTGTGAGAAAGCCTCGGCCAGAAAGTCCTTGGGGGAGGATGACAGCAGGAAAGGATGTGGAGGCCCTTCCTTGCTTCCTGACCGAGGGCAATCCAACCAGCTCTTGCTTTCTATAAAAATGATTTCCCGAACTGGTATCAGATGGTAAAATCGGGTAATATATTTCAGAGCCCTTAGTGGCGTGTTTCCGGGGAGAGAGGGGGCATGAATGTCGAGGTTTTTAATATGGGTTTGATAAAAGGGCTCTACCCTGCTGGCCGTTCCAGCGGCGGAAGGCGATGGAACTCTATTTCTACCATCGACATGCATGAACGTGGAGGTGAGAAGGATGAACGCACCGATCACATGGGACCTTTCACAGCTCGTCACTGACACAAAACCAGATGCCATCATCGCCAGCTTGGACGCACTGGTCGCCGATGTTAGGCGGTTCCGGGAGAACTACCAGGGCAGGATCGTGGACCTGGACCCCTCGGGACTGCTCAGGTTCCTGGAGGCGCGCGACGCGCTGTACGTGCGCCACGAGGGAGCGGTGATGTTCTGCCAGCTGGCCTACTCCGCCGACTCCACCGACCAGGTGTCCAAGAGGCTTAACGACGCGGTGAGGAACGCTGGCACCCGGGCGGGGCAGGAGATGGCCTTCTCCGACCTGGAGCTGGGGGAGCTGGTCAAGCGCCGGCCCCAGCTGGTCGGCGATCCCCAGCTCGCGGAGTACCACCACTATCTGGAGAAGGTGCAGGCGAGGGTGCCGCACCTGCTGTCGGAGGCGGAGGAGCGGCTCATCATCGCCAAGGACCAGAACGGGGTGGACGCGTGGTCCCAGCTGCAGCAGGACTGGCTCTCCACCCGCATGTTCCGCATGGAGGTGGACGGCGCCACCAAGGACCTCGCCTACGGGGAGATTATCAGCTACTACTCGGACCCTGACCGCGCCAAGAGAAAGGACGCCAACAGCATCGTGTACACTACCCTGGGGAAGGACGAGATCCTGTGGGCCTCCGCCCTGCGCACCATATGCTCCGACCACCTGCACATGTGCGAGAGCCGCAAGTACGCTGAGCCCATCGACCCCAGCCTCCAGGACAATGATGTGGAGGGGGCGGCCATAACGGCGCTCATGAGCGTCATGCGCCGGAACGTGGGGACCTACCGTCGCTACCTGCGCCTCAAGGCCCGCCTCCTAGGCTTGGAACGACTAGGGAACTGGGACCTCCCAGCCCCCCTGCCCCACGCCCCGGACCGGAGGTACGAGTGGGACGATGCCCGGCGGACCATCACCTCCGCCTATGCGTCGTTCGATCCCCAGTACGCCCAGTACGTGGAAGATATGTACGATCGTGGTCACCTCGACGCGGAGCCCCGCAAGGGGAAGGCCAGTGGAGCGTTCTGCAGCTACTGGTACGTGGGGAAGAGCGCGTACGTCCTGCAGAGCTTCAACGGGCGTAGGAGCGATGTGTACACCCAGGCGCACGAGCTGGGGCACGCCATCCACGGCTACCTGGCGTCACGGGCCCAGAAGCTCAGCAACTTCAGCGCCGGCTCCTGCATCGCCGAGACCAGCTCCATTTTCGGGGAGCTGCTGCTCACCGACCAGCTCCTGAAGGACGCCACCTCCGACCAGGAGCGCATGGCCGTGCTGGACACGGTGTGGGAGGAGTTCGGCATGGCCGCCTTCCAGGTCAGCGCCCGCTTCCACTTCGAGCAGAGCCTGTACGACGCGATCAAGGCCGGCACCTTCCTGGACGGGGAGACGGTGGCGGCGCTGTGGACCAGGGCCCGGGACGATGTGTACGGGGACGCGGTGGAGTGGCTGCCGGAGATGAAGTGGGAGTGGACCATGAAGATGCACTACTACATACCCAACTACCGCTTCTACAACTACCCCTACGTGTTCGCGCAGCTGTTCGTCTTCGCCCTGTACCGCGTGTACAAGGAGCAGGGGAGGGACTTCGTACCCAAGATGAAGGCCCTTCTGGCCGCGGGCTCCAGCCTCTCCCCGGCCCAGCTGGCCGCGGCCCAGGGCTTCGACATCACCTCGGAGGGGTTCTGGCAGAAGGGCATCGATCAGGCCGAGGAGTTCCTGCGCATGATGGAGCGGTACGCGGACAGCCTCTGATCCTGAGAAGGGTACGACTCAGCGGCGCTCGCTCAGCCTGCCCGTGATCTCCTTGTCCAGCCGCTTCATGGCGGCGCGGACCGGGGCCGGAGGCCTCAGCTCCATGGCCAGGGCGTCCTTGGGGCACAGGTGGGTGCACCGGGTGCAGCCCCGGCAGGCCCGCTCGTCGATCCTGGCCTTTTTCTCTATGACGGAGATGGCGCCCACCCGGCAGAAGCCCTTGCGGACGCAGGCCCCGCAGCCGTTGCACCGCTCGTGCCTGACCAGGACGCGGACTCCGGGGATCCTGGCATGCTTTACCAACAGCTGCTTGCTGAACCTGGCGGCGGTCCGCCCCAGGTCCTCGATGGGATTGTTGTATGATGGGACGTTGCTCATGCTCATGTCCTCCCAAGGGAGGTGTGGAAGGGGTTTGGACCCCCTCAGGAGCAGGGCCATAATAAGGATTGCGAGATGTCATCCGGTGGGCCGGAGCATCCTACCTCCCTTTCCAGCTCTCGCGCCCGTAACTCCCCTTGGCCGTTAGGCGCCCGCCCACGCCACCGGGCCGAGGCGGCATGACGATGCCTCAGCATACCTTCCTGGGGGATTCGAACTCGACCGCCCTTGAGGGCCAATGCCAAGTGATCACCGCCGTCAATGCTGCTCCATGGCACTTAGACGAGGCGGGGACGCTAGAGCCCGACGGGCACAGCTGGCTGCTGCTCAAAAACCTACAGTCCTCTCTTTTTGGTATCCGTCAAGGTAACGGTATAAAATACGGTGAGCTGCCATAGTAACCGTGACAAGGCGAACGAATGCTAAGGGCAGGTAGGAAGATCGGCAGGCGGCCAGAAGGGGAGCGTGAGGAGGGCCCGATACCCCCTGGCACGTGCATAATGGCTGAACACATTCATATGGCATGGACGCCGATTACCCCCGCTGGACCGCCCACCTGAGGAAGAGAGATGTGCATCATATGAGGATTCTCCTGGTTGAAGACAACATGGGGGACGCTAAGCTGATAGCGATCCTGGTAGAGACGGCGGCCATGCCCATCACCATAGACCACGTCTGCGACGGCGAGAAGGCGTTGGTGTACTTGGAATCGGTAAGCAAGGACAGGACGCCCGACCTCATACTCCTGGACCTCAAGATGCCCCGGATGGACGGGTTCGACTTCCTCCGGGTCCGTATGAACGATCCCTCTTTGTCATCCATCCCCACCATCGTGCTGACGGGCTCCGATGCCACCAATGACAGGGAGATGGCGATGAGGCTGGGGGCCGACATGTACCTCATCAAGCCCTCCTGCATGGACGAGGCCGAGACCTTGGTCCCCTCGCTCATGTCGTTCCTCAGCTCCCGTTTGGACGGCGTGGCGGCGGGCGGCGGGATCGATGGCCCCGCCTCCTAGAACCGTTCAATAGGCCTCCGTCAGAGTTCGAACGTCATCTTTTTCTGAGGCCTATCCCCGTCGTTTCTATGGCGACCCTCTCTCCGTAACCTCCTTTTTATCGTCAAATGCCCTGAGATCACCGGATCTCCGTACGCATGGGCCTTCCCCGTGCGCTCGCGGCCGGCCCTCACGCGCCCTTTGGTACCGCAGGATGACCGCCCCCACCCAGCTCCATTGCCGTTCCGAAGAATGGACCCCCCCCGAAGAGCGGCAACTATCGGTCGTGAAGGTCGGACACGATCATTATCTTGCATATCGCCGAGCGAAGCCCTGCGCTGCTGCACATTGGCAGCAACGGAACGCGGCGCGCAGGTGCCGGACGAGAGCTAGCCTAATCGAAACCGTTAATATTCAAGGCCGGCCCTTAAAAATCTATCGATAATGATAATGATGATACCCGTGACCTCTGGATAATCGATTTATACTGACTCTGGAAAAAACCAAAGAAGGTGAAGTTAGTGTACGTAAAATGCCCCATATGCGATGAGCAATTGGACACGGAACACATGGAGGAGCTGACCGAGGTGCTGCGAGGTCACCTGGCCGGAGTGCACGACGTGAAGGTGCCGGAGCTGCCTCTGCGCCAGAGCGAGTACTGCGAGGGCGGGACCGCGGAGGAGAGGGCCGTGGAAACGTTCAGCGGCACCGATGTGACCAAGCTGCCGGAGAAGGACCGCGCGGACATCGAGAGGGTGACGGAGTTCAAGGAGCCGAGGGCGGGAGAGACCGCGGAGGAGCGGGCCACCCGAACGTTCTCGGGCAGGGAGCCCTCCAGAGAGCCGGCGGACGTGCAGCGGATGGAGCAGGCGGTGGAGCAGTTCAAGGAGCCGAGGGCGGGAGAGACCGCGGAGGAGCGGGCCACCCGAACGTTCTCGGGGATGGACTACGAGAAGGCGCCGGCAAGCTCCGCCATGCTGCGCGAGGAAGTGAGGCAGTTCAAGTACCCACGGACCGGACCGGAGTGCGAGCGAGGGCCGGGAGCGGCACCGCAGAGGGGAGGAGTGGTGCATCAGATGATGACCCGGGAAGGCACAGGACTCGCGATGGACTGCCCCCTGTGCGACACCATGCTGCACGGCGATAATGAGGAGGAACTCTCCCGCCAGCTCAAGGAGCACTACCGGGAGAACCACTGAATCAGGGAGGGACGATCGCCGTCCCTCTCACCCTCGTCCCGCCACCTTGGACCATCTGGCACAGGGAATGGCCCAGGGGTATGGCGGGAGAGGTATTTATCCCATCATACGAAGGTTCGTTTTTTTCTCCCTATGGGAGGCAAAAGTAATTTATCATGGGGTCTTGGCCTTAACGGTGATCAAGTGGCAGAGAAGGAAGGATTGATCAGCAGGATACGCAAGGCCCTGGGGGGCTCACCGAGCGACCACGCCCACGTGGCTCCCGTCCATACCGCGGCAGCACCCGGGCCGATGCCCCTGGACATAGTGCAGGACACCGCCCGTGACATATGCTCGGACCCTTGGCTGGCGAACAGGATGACGGTGGAGATCAAGACCGAGGGAGGCAAGAGAACGCTCACCGCCGCCCCTGCGGAAGCGGCCCCCTACCTGCGCGCAGCGTACGCCATCAGGAAGGACGAGCTCCCTCCCGAGACGATGGGCCTGTTCGAGAGCTTCTAGACCAGAGCGCTCTGACAAAACCTCTTCCTGCTTTTCTTACCATCGCGCCAGGAAGCGTGCGCACAATCCAGCGGTGAACGCCCCGGCGCCGCTGAGAATGAGCCAAAGACGATTTTCTCCGTACCTTCACGAAGTTCTTCGCAAGGCACCAGTGCACGGGTGGCCGCTCTCCGGCGGGCGCGGCCGATGCGCGGAACGGAGCGGCCTAAGCGCTCAGTGAACGAAGTGATAATATGATATGTTCAATATAAATAATGTTAAAAATAGATACTGAAGCAATGCCCAGCCTAATGACGACCTTACCGGCCTACAAGAAGCTTGTCATGTACACGGCCATCGCCGTCATCGGCTTCGTCATCTTCCTCATATTGATGTCGACGATCATGGACGTACTGGGCGCCACGATCAACACGGACCTGCTGACCTCGACCAGGAAGACGGTCCTCAACCTCATCGGCAACTTCCTGCTGCTGGTGGTGTGCGTGGAGCTGATGGACACCCTGTACGCTTACGCCGTGAAGCAGCAGATCCACGTGGAGATCGTCATCCTGGTCGCGCTCACCGCGGTGGCCCGAGAGCTGATCGTCTTCAACTACGAGACGGTCAGCGCCGAGGTCCTCATGGGCGTGGGAGCGGCCATCCTCTCGCTGTCCATCTCCTACTTCCTCATACGCCGGACCAAGAGCAAGCCCGAGGCTGAGATCTCGGTGGGCTAAGGAGCCACGCATCGGCCGCCGTGCTCATGAGGCGGTGAGCACGCTCACCGCCTTGGTCAGGTCCTACTTGAACAGCCCCTTGAGCTTGCCCATTATGCCTGCCTTTTCCCCAGAGCCTCCGGAGAGCTGCTTCATGATGTCCGCGGTGTCGGGCGAGGACCCCATGGCCATCTTGGACTGCTCTCCCAGGAACGAGCCCAGACCCTTCTCGTCCATGGACTGGGACTTGAACATCTTGCCCACCTTCCCCAGCACCATGGGCGCGACCATGGCCAGCACCTGACCCACGGCCTCCGCCGGAAGTCCGGTCTTCTTGGATATGGCCGCCTGCACCGGGGCCAGCTGGCCGCCCATCAGGCCTCCGAGCATGTCCTGACCTCCCGTTCCTCCTATGGCCGCGCTCACGTCCCCCGAGGGGTTGGAAGCGTCCGCCTTGGACATGAGCCCCTTGAGCATGTCCATGCCCCCGGGCTTGGAGGCGGTGGATGCCATGGACCCCATGATGGCCGGAATACCCATTCCCAGCGCCGACTTCACCGCGTTGTTGTCCCCGCCCACCTTCTTACTGATGGCGGAGAGGTTGTCCCCTGATGACAATGCGCTCATCAGACCCTCGCTGATCGATTCCATGAGGGCGGGAAGGCCTTCCAAGGTTATCTATTATTGCGTTAGATAATACTAGACCAGGGCCCTGGGCCGGGACCAAGGGCTGGCCGATGGAGATAACCTTTTTGTGCGATAACCCCATGGTTCGCACCGAGGAGAGGCCATGCAGGACTTCGAGAAGTTAGGAGTGTTCTACCTGGGGCGGGAGTACGATCTGGCGAGCAAGGCAGTGAAGGAGAACCTGCTGCTGTACGAGTCCAAGGACATGGTCACCCACGCGGTGTGCGTGGGCATGACCGGGAGCGGCAAGACCGGGCTGTGCATCTCCCTGCTAGAGGAGGCAGCCCTGGACGGAGTGCCATCCATCATCATCGACCCCAAGGGGGACATGACCAACCTGATGCTCACCTTCCCTCAGCTCCGCAAGGAAGACTTCGCCCCCTGGGTGAACGCCGAGGACGCTGCCAAGAAGGGCATGACGGTGGACGACTACGCGGCCAAGCAGGCCGAGGCCTGGAAGAGCGGCCTGGCCTCCTGGGGCGAGGACGGCGCAAGGATACAGCGGCTGCGGGACGCCTGCGGCTTCAACATCTACACCCCGGGCAGCAACGCCGGCACGCCGGTCTCCATCCTCAAGTCGTTCTCCGCCCCCCCGGCGGAGATCATAAAGGACGAGGAGCTGCTGCAGGAGCGGGTCAGCACCACGGTGACCAGCCTCCTAGGGCTCATCGGCATCGACGCTGACCCCATACGGTCCAGGGAGCACATACTGCTCTCGACCATCCTGTCCGAGACCTGGAGGAGGGGCGACAACCTCGACCTCGCAGGCCTGATACATCAGATACAGAACCCCCCCGTGAAGCAGATCGGCGTCCTGGAGCTGGAGTCGTTCTACCCCTCGAAGGACCGATTCGCCCTGGCCATGCAGATAAACAACCTTCTGGCGGCACCTGGGTTCAAACTTTGGCTGGAGGGCGATCCCATGGACGTCAAGTCCTTCCTATACGAACCCAGCGGGAGGCCCAAGGTCTCCATCTTCTCCATCGCCCACCTCAGTGACTCGGAGCGCATGTTCTTCGTGTCCCTGCTCCTCAACCACGTGGTGGGATGGATGCGCACCCAGTCCGGCACCACCAGCCTGCGGGCCATGCTCTATGTCGACGAGGTGTTCGGCTACCTCCCGCCGGTGGCCAACCCCCCCTCCAAGCTTCCGCTCCTCACCCTCATGAAGCAGGCCCGGGCATTCGGTCTGGGCGTGACCCTGGTGACACAGAACCCCGTAGACCTGGACTACAAGAGCCTGTCCAACACCGGCACATGGTTCATCGGCCGCCTGCAGACGGAGAGGGACAAGCTCCGCATACTGGACGCCCTGGAGGGCGTGTCCGCCGGCACCGGGAACAAGTTCGACCGCGGGCAGATGGACCAGCTGATCGCCGGCCTGGGCAACCGGGTGTTCCTGATGCACAATGTGCACGACGACGGGCCCACGGTGTTCACCTCCCGTTGGGCCATGTCCTACCTAAGCGGCCCCCTCACGCGGGAGCAGATCAAGGTGCTCATGGACCCCATCAAGGGCGCTTCCCGCGCTGCGCCTGCCCCCGCAACGACGGTGAGCGCGGCCGTGGGCATGCCTGCTCCGACCGTGGCGGCACCGGCCCAGGTGCAGAGGCCAGTGCTGCCAGCGGAGATCGCCCAGTACTACCTCCCGCTGCCAACTTCGACCACGGCCAGCTCGTACCGGCCCATGGTCCTGGGGGCTGCCCAGGTGAGGTTCGCCGACGCCAAGAGAAAGGTGGACGTGTCGCGGGACCTCACCTTCGTAGCGCCGCTCACCAGCGATCCCATACCTCTAACATGGGATGGCGCCCGTCAGCTGGAGATGGACCTCTCCACGCTGTCCAAGGCCCCCCTGGACAATGTACCGTTCGCCGACCTGCCGCCGGCCGCCTCCAAGGCCAAGAGCTACGCCGCCTGGGAGAAGGACTTTGAGGCCTGGCTGTCCCGCAGCCAGACCCTGGACCTGCTGTGGAGCCCCAGCCTGGAGCAGCTGTCCCGGCCGGGGGAGAGGGAGAGCGATTTCCGGATCCGCATGCAGCTCGCGGCCCGAGAGATGACCGATGGTGAGATGGACAAGCTGAAAAAGAAGTACTCTCCCAAGTACGCCACGCTGGACGAGAGGATCCGCAAAGCCGAGATCACCAAGGAGAAGGAGCAGGACCAGGCGCGCAGCCAGAGGTACCAGACCGCCATGACCATGGGGACATCGTTCCTGGGAGCGATGATGGGCAGGAAGGTCAGCACCGCGGCCAGCCGGACCACCAAGCAGATGGGCCGCTCGTCCAAGGAGAAGCAGGACGTGGAGTACGCCAAGGAGAACCTGGAGGCATTGAAGGACCAGCGGGACAAGCTGGAGGCGGAGTTCCAGGCCGATGTGAAGGCCCTCGGTGCCCGCATCGACCCGCTCACCGAGAAGCTGGAGGCCATCTCCATCAAGCCCACCAAGACCAACGTGTCCACCAAGCTGCTGGCCCTGGTGTGGGACCCCCGTCCCTGAGCAACGGATGGCACGCGTCCCCAGCACCATGGTGGGCAGGGACGGGCGCAGGGGCCATGCGTCCAGCCCTAGATCTCAAAGAAGAGCGGTCAGGCCCATACAGTGAATATAAAAGGCCGAGGGGTTAACCCCTCGAAGAACGAACGGTTTGGTCCCTGCATCCAGCGGCGATGTGATATCTACGGGAACTTTACCTTGGCCCCTGTCTTGACCCGGATCAGGACGGCGGTCCACAAGGCTGCGAATCCGATCACTAGCTCATTACCTAACGCAAGCTCGATCATGTTCACCTCTCCTCTGACTTGGCCTTGGGGGGCTTGATATGATAATTTGGAGGGCTCCCTATTTAACATTATTCCACTTGATAACTCTAATGAAGCAGTGCCAGGAGGCCCACGAACGCAGCGGACCTAAGCGCGCGCTCAGCTATGCCCCCGGCGCTGGGGTCGAACGGCACCAGGGACGCGCAGTGCGTGTCAACGTGGCCGTTATGATGCTCCGCAGGTCCGGAACGCTCACTTCTTGCCGCCCTTGGCGCGGTGGACGAGCACCGTGGCGACGAATATCCCCGTCAGTGCCAGTATCCCCGCCCACCAGATGGGCCATCCCGATGCGCCATCGGAGGCGGACCCATCGTTCGGCGACTCCCCTGGCTCTGGGCCGGCGTCTTGTCCCGACAGGTCCAGCAGGACCATCTTGGTGATGTTCCGGGACACCCCCGTGGAATCGGTGATGGTGAGGGTGACCGTGCGGTCAGTGGTGTTCTCGTAAGTGTGATCGACGCTGATCCCGCTGGCGATCTGTCCGTCCCCGAAGGTCCAGTTGTAGGTCAGCGCCCCCTCCCCGCCGTACGAGAGGCTGCCATCGAAGTGCACCGTGCTGCCATTGACCGCATAGGCGAACGAGCTCACCGGGGGCATGCTCCACTGCAGGTCATCGAAGAGGTAGGCGAACACGCTGCCGTCGCTGGAGGTGAGATAGAGGACGTTGTCGGAGATGGAGGGCGAGCTGACCACGGTCTGCGCGGGATCGAGGACCTTCTCCCACTCCACGAAGCCATCATCGTTGATGGCCAACAGGCGGCTGCTCTCCTCGTTGGTAGCCACCAGGGTCATGCCGCTCAGGGTCAGCGGCGAGCCCCCTGGAGTGGATGAGCCCAGGGGGGTGGTCCAGCGCAGCTGGCCATCGGGGGACACCATCATTATACCGTCCGCGGACGTGGCGACCACGCCGTCGGTCGTCACCGCCGCCGATCCCGAGGTCTTCGAGGTGTTGGTGGTCCACAGCAGCCTACCATCGTAGGACACCGCGGCCACCCCTCCGCTCGACGTCCCCTCTTGCGAAATGTTGGAGTACGTGACCACGACCTTGTCCTGCATGGCGACCGGGGAGCCCGTTATCGTCCCGCCGATCGGCACGCTCCATCTCAGGCCGCTGCCGTCGCTCGCCATAGCGTACAACGTTCCGTTGTCGCCCCCGAAGAACAGCAGGCCGTCGAACTCGGCGGGAGGGGAGCTATAGTTGGACGGTAGGGTGGTGGCCCAGGACAGCCCCCCGCTCTGCGTTATGGCCATCAGCCCTCCGCCCTCACCGGACACGATGATCTGGTTGTTGCACAGGATGGGGGAGGTGGTGTTTCCGCAGGAGCACCTGGTCTGGTATGTCCACAGGGAGGCGCCGGTCACGGCATCGAACGCGTACAGGTAACCGTTGGCGGAATGCACGTAGATGGTCCCGTCCCACAGCAGGGGAGCGGCCTCTTGGTGGCCTTTGCCCACATCTACCCGCCACAGGACGTCGCCGGACGGGGCGAAGCAGTATAGGGTGGAGTTGGTCCGATAGGAGCCGTCAGCGCCCAGCATCCCGCTGCTCACCACGTACAGCCGGCCGGCCCCGGCGATCACCGGAACATCGATGGCCCCGTTCCCCAGGTCCAGGCGCCACTTCAGCTCCACTCCTGAGGCGTTGTAGGAAAGGGCGCTGCCCGTGTTCATGAAATCATGCCGCTCCGAGATCCAGGGGTCGCGGTGCTCCGGGGTGGCGGTGGGCGGTCCCATGTAGGGGTGGCGGGTGAACATGAGGGCGATGGCCTGGGTGGTGAAGGGATCGATCCCGTCGATGAAGGTGGAGGACCAGCACCAGCTGTTGATCTTATCGTTCCACTTCAGCAGCCTCCACGCGTCATAAGGGCTCTGGGGGTCGGAGTAGTTGTAATCGCCCACGTAGCCGTCGATTCCCAGGATATAGTTGCCATAGGGGTCGGAGTACTCATGGGTCTCGTTCAGTCCCAGGACCCTGGTGGCGTTCTCGAACACATCGAACCCGCTCATGCCCTCGGTGATCGGTACATCGGCCCACACCACCCTGCCGTTGCCGAAGTCCACCAGCAGCGCGCAGGTGTCGGACTCGCCGGCGGCAGAGGCAAGGCTGCTCATGCTCACTGCCAGCAAGGCGATGGTCAATAGTGTGGCCAATGCTCTCATCGTTTTACCGCCGGGACATCCTTGATAGCGAACGGATTTATGACATTATGGTTGTATAAGAACGCTCCTGCCGGGTGCCCGTTCGTTACGTATAGTATCATAAAAGATAATACATTGCATTGTCAACGAGCCAATATTTAATAATTCATATGAATTTGTTGTAATGCGAATTATAAAAATCACCCTCGTTAATACATCTGACTACCTGCTCGGCTCGCATTTTTACCCGTTACCCTATACGATACTTAGAGGCGAAAGATTAAAGTGCTAGTAAGTCTCGTCCCGACGATTAATTTGAGCAGACGACCATACCTTTTGGCACTGGCCGCCGTAGCTTTACTAGTTACATTGCTCTTGACGCCCGTTTCCGGATGGGCTGGGGGTGGCGGCAATAGCAATTTCCAGGCTGGTGATTGCAGCTGCCACAGTGACGTTAGCAGCGCGGTGGTATCGATGACCGCGTCCAAGACCGTTCTGTCCCCTGGCGAGCAGGTGGTCGTCACCGTCACTGTTTCCGGCGGTGAGGCGGAGAACAACCCCCTGGGGGTTATGATCGTTTCTAAGCTCAACGGGGGCAACACCATGCCCACCGACTATGGTTGGACCATCGTGTCCGATACCTGGAGCTCCCAGTACAATTACAACGAGGTGACCGCCTACAAGGGGAAGGCGCAGTTCGTGTGGACCCTGGAGGCGCCCCACAAGGCGGGGACGTATTCGCTGTACGCCCGCATGGAGAACAGCGCCAACGGGGTAGCGTACTACAAGGACTACTCCGCGGGCATGGCCTTCACGGTCCAGGACGGGGCCGCGGCCGACACCACCTCCACCTTCCTGGCGATACTCACCCCCGTGAACGGGACCACCCTCAGCGGGAGCGTCACCATCGATGCCTCGGTCTCCGCGGCACAAGCGGGTGACATCGCCTCCGCCAACCTGGAGATCGACGGCTCCGTGGTGGACACCACCAAGGGGAACTCCTACACATGGACGCTGGACACCGCCAATCTCACAGATGGAGAGCACAGGATCAAGGTCACCGCCACCACCGACCAGGGGGAGACGGTGTCCAAGGAGGTCAACGTGACCGTAAGCAACCAGGCGGCGCTTATCACGCCGATACAGCACTTCAACTTCACCCTGGCTGACATCGGTTTCTTGACCGTCATAAGCTTCATCGTCGCCATCGGCATGATGGAGCTGAGGAGAAGGAACAAATGGCATTGAGGAAACCCCTCTCAAAGACCCTCCTCCTGAAGAACGCCAAGCTCCGCCGCCCCTCCAAGGGTCGGTCCTCCGTGAAGGCACCCAACGTGGAATGGCCGGAGCTGAAGAAGACGAGCACGAGGTCCCCCACGAAGATCGCTCCCAAGATCCTGTGGTGGAACAGCGAGCGTTACCTCGGTCTGCTGGCCGGGTTCTTCCTGTTCATAGCCCCCTTCGCCGTCTTCACCCGTTTGGCCAACTACCTTGCGGGTTCCTCAGGAGAAGCGACCATACATTCGATCTGCTACAAGCTGCCCATGGACATCTTGATCAATGGCGCCTACCCCACCACGTTCGGCCCGGTGGCCGCTGTGGTGACCGGCGCCATCCTGATCGTCGCCCTACTGTTCGGGCCACTGTTCTGCGGGCGGCTGTGCCCTGTGGGGGCCATCAGCGAGATGATCAGCCGGCTCGTCCCCATACCGGCACGCTACCGCATGCGCATTCAGAACCCCAAGATTACCGCCACTTTGCGCTATGGCTTCCTGGCCGGCTTCATCCTAGTGGGATGGGTGGTGGGCGGACAGGTGGCACAGTGCAACTACGGCGTGGACTTCGGCCGCTACTGCAGCCCCGCAATGTTGGAGTACCTCTCCTTGGGCCTGTTCTCCACCCCGCCTGCCAACTTCTGGAACACCGGAGCGGTCATGACCCTCCTGGTCTGGCTGGTGCTGGGCGGCGTGATGATGGCTGGAGGCCGAGGCTGGTGCCTGTTCTTCTGCCCTCTGGGGGCGATTTCGGGCATCGCCCACTCCATCGGGTCCAGGATCGGGTTCTACCGCCTGGAGCACAATGCCGCCAACTGCCGCAACTGCCGGCAGTGCTATATCAACTGCCCGATGTGGGCTATAAGTATGGACGGCAAGATCGAGAGATCGCTGTGCATCGGCTGCCGGGAGTGCGTCAACAACTGCTCCTTCAACGCCTACTACGGCACCTATGGCTGGAAGAAGCGCGAGAAGGTGAATAGTACGGTCAAGGACGCCATCACCCGCGTGCGGACCGCCGGGGCGTTCACCCTGGCCGCCGCCACCGCTCCCATGGCCTACCTGGTCACCGGACCCTGCGCCTCCACCGGGTGCGCCGCCTGCCCTCTAGGAGGTGCATGCGCCATCTCCATACCCTTGCTGTACGGCGGGATGCTGCTGTCGCACACCTCCGCCCGGTTCAAGGGCGTATGGGCATCGCTCCGCTCCCGCCTTCGCAGAGGGCAGGAAGACGCAACCGTGGAGTGAGGCCATGGGCGCTGGCGAGGTCCTCCAGATCCTGGCCGCCCTCGCGGCGCTGGCCACCGCCCTGGGGGGCGGCCTATACCTATCGCGGGGAGATGGCCGGTGGGAGCGCATCTCCCGGTGGTCCGCCCTCCTCACGCTGGCGCTGCTCACCGCGGTGCTGGCGATCATGGCGTACCTCTTCCTCGCTAGCGATCTTAGCGTCCAGTACGTGTGGTCCCACTCCTCTACCGGCACTGAGCCCTTCTACAAGCTCGTGGGGGTGTGGGCCGGGGGGGAGGGAGGTCTCCTCCTGTGGGCGTGGTTCATGGCCCTGGCCGTGAGCGTGGAGACCCTCCTGGAACGGAGGCGAGGGCTGAGCCCCCGCTTCTCCTCCGCCTTCCGCATGGCCGCGGGCAGCATCGTGCTGCTGTTCGTCCTCATCGTCATGGCGGCGGACATGTTCGCCGCCACGGCCTCGACCGACCTCCTGCTGCACCCCCAGGGCCTGGGGATGAGCCTGTCCCTGCAGACCCTGGAGATGGCCGTCCATCCCCCGCTGGTGTTCGCGGCCTACGCTTTCAGCCTGGCGGTGTTCGCCGCCTCCCTGGCCCGCTTCATCACCCTGGAGCAGGGCTGGTCGCAGGTGGCCCTTCCCTGGGCCCGGCTGACCGCCCTCCTGCTGGTCATGGGCATCGTGGTGGGAGCGATATGGGCCTACTACGAGCTGGGATGGGGCGGCTTCTGGGTGTGGGACCCGGTGGAGACCGCGTCCCTCCTCCCCTTCCTGGCGGTGATGGCGTTCCTGCATGCCCAGCGCTCCACCGCGGCCCGGAAAGGGTACCTGCTGCCTTTCCTGGGCATGCTCACCCTGGTGTACGTGCTGGCATCCTCGTTCATCACCCGCACTGGCGGCATATGGGGCTCCTCGGTGCACACCTACGGCAGCACACTGAGCGGCTCCACCGCCACGCGCTTCATCACCGTCCTCATGGAGGACAGGAGCGTCATGGGCCTGCTCCTCGTCATCGTCCTGCTCATGGTACTGGGCCTGGCGCTCAGCTACCGCATGTCCCGCCGGGAGGCGGTGCGGGTGGAGGACGGGGTTCTGGGCACCGTCGCCCTGCTGCTCATGTTCTCCGCCCTGCTGCTCCTCCTGCTCATAAGGAACGTCGGTCTGGACCAGGGCGCCAACTTCATTGAGTTCACGGAGAAGACGACGTACCTGCTGGCCCTCGTCCTCATCGCCCTGGTATCGCTGGAGTCCTCACGGAAGCTGGGCCGGCGCCGGGCCCTGTTGCTAGGCGCGGTGGTGGGGCTAGCGTCCATCGCCCTGGCGCTGGCATCCTCGCTGACCGGGGCTCTCCCCCTGCCGGTGGCCATCATCCTGCCCCCGGCCGTAGCGACCATCATCGCCTCGGCGTTCCGCGTGGCCGTGCTGGACCGCACGCGCCTACGGCGCTGGCTCCGGGGGGCCGGCCCGTCCCTGGCCCACATCGGTCTGGCCATCGTGCTCCTGGGCTTCATCTTCTCCTCCTACTACCAGGCGTCCCTGCCGGAGGACCGGGAGGCCATCGACATCGGGAACGGTGTGCAGGTGGGCGGCCACACCGTCCAGCTTCAGGGGCTCAGCACGCAGCCATGGACCACGCCCACGGGGGAGGCGGGCGAGGTCCGTACGGCCACCTTCACGGTTTCCGGTCAAGGCAGCGCCCGCACGGTGTCGGTGACGAACCACTACCAGAACACCTCCTCGGGGGACACCCTTCTCCAGGGCGGTACGGCGGTCATCAACGGCCTGGTGGAGGACGTGTACATCAGCTTTGATTGGATGGGGAACGGGACCGCACTGGTGCAGGTCCGGGTCCTCCCGATGGTCAGCATGGTGTGGTTCGGCTCCGCGCTCCTCATCGGGGGGATGACCTTGACGCTCCTGACCACATCACGCCGGGAGGAGAACATCGACCGCCTCGTCAGGTCCTGATCCGCACCCTTTCCTGCCTGGCCTGGATCACCATGGCTTCTTGACCATAAGGCTAAGGATCAGCCGCGCAGACCCCTGATCCCGCCCTTGGGGACGCTCAGGACGAAGCGGGCCCCCTTGCCGGACTCGCTCTCCTCGGCGATGGTGATGCCCGTGATGGCCAGGATCTCCCGGGAGAGGAACAGCCCCAGGCCATGGTTCTTCCCGAACCCCCTGGTGAACAGCTTCCCCTTCATGTCCGGACCAATCCCCACCCCGTCGTCCTCGCACACGATGAGGTCCGTGTCGTTACGCCTCTCCATGTAGAAGCGGACGTTCCGCACCGTGACGCCGTACCGGGAGGCGTTGTCGATGAGGTTGTAGAACACCTTCTGGATGAGGGGATCGGCAAACACCTCCACCCCGGCCGGGAGGTCGTTGACCACTCGGAGGGCGGTGGGCGGGATCTCCCCTGCGCTCTTGGCCACCTGGCCCTTGAGGTTCTGCCATTCCGGGGCCCGGACGCCGATCTCCTCGTAGGTCTCGGTGAACCTCATGATGGCCGAGATGCTGTCTGCCGATGCCAACGACCGCTGGATGTAGGTGTCGAGGGAGGGGTCGGTCCTCTTCATTTCCATCAGAGCGAGGTTGTTGGTCAGCGCCGTCATCTGGTTGTTGAGGTCGTGGCGGGTGATGCTGTTGAGCAGGTTCAGCTTCTTGTTCATCTGGCGCAGGGCGTCCTCGTTGCGCATCCTCTCTGATATGTCCCGGACCGCCGCCACGTGAACGTTCCTCTCGTTCCAGATGAAGGACCGGCCGTTGATCTCCACGGGGAACTCCCGGCCATACTTCTTCCGATGATGGCGCAGGGGGATGGAGATCCCCCCGTTGCTGCTGTGCACCGCTCCGGACATGTAGGGCTGGGAGCGTTCATGCTCGGCCATCAGGTCCATCTCGGTCATCGAACGCAGCTCCTCCTGGCTGTACCCGTAGAGATCGCTGGAGGCGGTGTTGGTCTCCAGCAGCCGCCCCGAGAGGTCGTCCACCAGGAAGATGGCCTCGTTGCCCAGCTCGAACAGCTGGTGGTACTTCTCCTCCCCCTCCTGCAGGGCCTGGTTGATGGCATGGAGCCTGATCTCGGCCTCCTTTCGCTCGGTGATGTCGAACACGATGCCATGGAAGTGGGTGATGTGGCCCTGGGCATCGCGCTCCGCCGTGGTGCGCTCGTCCACCCAGCGAACGTTCCCCTCCGCGGTGCGGACACGGTACGTCTGGGCGTATTGGTCCACGCCCTTGGAGGCCATGTCCATAACCATCTCGTTGACCCGGTCCTGGTCCTCGGGGTGGATTATAGAAGCGTAGAGAATGGAGCCGTCCAGGAACTGCTGCGGCCGGTAGCCCAAGTGCGTCACGTTGTTGGACACCAGCTCCACTGGCCAGCCCTCGTCCGCACGCCAGCGGAACAGCATCACGGGGCTGTTCTCCACGATGAGGTTGGCCTGACGCAGGGCGTCCTCGGCCCCCTTCTTCTCCGTTATGTCGATGGCCACGCCCAGGATGCCGAACACGTTGCCATCCTCGTCCCTCAGCGGGATCTTGCTGGTGTCCAGCCAACGAACCTTGCCTTCGTGCCCCTGGTGGCTTTCCTGGATGTGGAGGCGGGGCTCCCCGCGGTCCATGACCAGGCGGTCGTCGGCCCGGTACTCATCGGCCTCGGAACGGGCCCATGGCAGGTCATAGTCATTCTTGCCGACAAGGTCCTCCGGACCATCGAAGCCTGAGCTGCGGGCCGATGCCTGATTGGCCCCCAGGTAGGTCAGCTCCCGGTCCTTCCAGAACACCAGCCCGGGGAAATGGTCGATGACTATCTTGAGCATCTGCTCGGAACGCCTGAGGGCCTCCTCCGCCCGCTTGCTGACGGTGACATCGCGGCTGATGCCCATGATCCCTATGACCTCGCCCTCGGAGCTGAGGTAGGGGGCCTTCCAGGAGGAGAACGACCGCTGCCGCCCCAGCACGCTGATGTTGGTGTCGAAGGACCGGGCCCGCTGGATGCGCATGACCTCCCGGTCGTCCTCCATGACGGAGTTCCCCGTCTCGGGACCCATGAGGACCAGGTCGTCCTTTCCCAGCGCATCCTGGGGGTCCATGCCCAGCACCCTCCCCGTGGAGGAGTTCATCATGAGGTACCTCCCCTCCCGGTCCTTGATGTACACCGCATCGGGGATGTTCTCGGTGAGGGTGTTGAGGAGCCCGTGGTGCTCTTTCAGCTCCTCCTCGGCCTGGATCTTGCTCACGATGCGCCACATGCCGTCCAGCAGGATGGACAGGTCGGCGGCGTCCTCCTCGGTGTAATCGCTCTCCTTGTTCCCCACCCCCAGCATGGCCACGATCCGGCCGCGATCGAACACCGGGACGCTGATGTACCTCTCGATGGGCGAGTGCCCCGGGGGCAGGCCCTTCTTCGATGGATGAGGGGCGTTGTAGTCATTGGTAATAACCGCCCGCCGCTGGCGCAGCGACTCGGTCCACAGGCCGGTGTCCTTCACCTTGAAGTGGTAGGGCCTGTCGGCCATCCTGCACTCCGCCATGGCATGTTCGGACCAATGCTGTATGATAAGGTCCGTTCCGTCCTCGCTGAGGAAGGCGATGAAGCCGATCCTGCTCTCCGACAGCGCTATGCAGCTGCTGAGCGCCCGCTTCGTTAGGTCACGGGAGCTGACGCCCGTGAGCTGGGCCAGCTCATACAGGGCGCGGTTTCGGGCCTCCACCCGCCCCAATGCGGTCATGGCCTTCTCCCGCTCCCTCCTCACCCGCAGGGTGACGCTCCCGAACGCGAGGTCGCTGGCCATATCCTCCAGCAGCTCCACCTCCTCGCCCGTGAACCCGTTGTTCTGCTCCGAGTACATCATGAGGGCGCCGAACGCGGCCCCGTTATCCATGAGGGGTATTGCTATGACGGAGCGATAGCCGTTCCGCAGGGCGTACTCCTGCCAGGGGTCGTACCTGCGGTCATCCTTCACGTCCTGGATGAAGAACGTTCTGCCGGACTTGATGCACATTCCGGCCGGTCCCTGCCCCCGCTCGTCGTCGCCCCAGGTGGCCCTGATGTTACGTACGTACTCCTCGTCATGCCCGCTCCAGGCCACCGGGCGGATGTCCTTCCGCTCGTTGTCCTCCGCCAGACCGACCCAGGCCAGGCGGTAACCTGCCACCTGGCAGATGATGCGGCACACGGAGTCCCACAGCTCCCGCTCGCTCTTGGCGAACATCACCGCGCGGGCGCACTCCTTGATCGCCAGCAGCTCCCGGTTCAGCCGCTGCATCCGGGTGTCCAGCGTAACGATGTCGGTGATGTCCTGCACCGTGCCCATGATCTTGATCTCTTTTCCCGACGCGTTGCGAACAATCTCGGCCACGGAATGAACAAGGCGGTGGGGTCGGCCGTCGGCGGGCGCGATCTCGAACTCCATGTCATGCACTGTCCCCTCCTCCACCAGCTCCTTGATCGAGAGGTACACCTTGTCCTGCTGGGGAATGAGGTCCGCCAGTGTCCTGGCCGGGAAGCACCCGTTCTCGGGGATGCGGACACCGAAGATCCTGCCCATGGTGGACGAGGCCCAGATGAGGTCAGTATCGCCACCTAGCAGCCTTTCCCAGTAGCCGGTAGGGACGGACGCTTGGTCATTACCTGGGACATCGCCGCCGCTCAGCACATCTCCCATCGCCAGCCTCCGCCTGATGGCGTGACGTGTGAGGTACTCCGCCCCCGTGGGCGGCCGGTCCCCATAATCACTGTCCGACTGGACGGCGGGACCGTTACCAGCCGCACTAATGAACAGCACCTCCAGAGCAGAGGGTCCTGATATCGGTCCAGCCCGGTCCAGTGGATGGAACGGTCACATCCCTCTCCGATGGGAGAGAACCACGGAGACCATGAAAGATCCGATGGGAAGGCGGCAGGACGTGGTCTGTCCGAGCACCCGATATGAGCCGTTCTGAGCGCCCTCCATCACCCCTCGTCCAGGCCATCGATGTCACGGTGAATCATCCTTCTCGCTTTGGAAGCCGGTCGTGATCGGAAGAACCTAGCCTACCAGGGGTTATTTATCTTTCGAGGTAATTGTTACGATGCGGTAGGACCTCACCCCCTGTGGACCTGTAGGCATACCTGTCAGGGGGACGGCCACCGGACCACAGGTGCGCCCAAGGGACCGACAGGGGTGAACGGACACGGACATGGACGAGCAGGCAAGGAAGATGGCCGAGATAAGGTCCAACTTTTCCCGGCGGGCAGAGGAGTACGACTCGTGGATCAGGAAGGCGGTCCCGCGGTACGATGAGATGCTGGACGCGCTGATGTCCTGTGTGGAGGTCACCCGGGGGACGAGGTTCCGGGCCATAGACATCGGCTGTGGCACGGGGGCCCTCTCCCAGCGGCTGCTGTCCCTCTATCCAGAGGTGGAGCTGACCTGTCTGGACATGACCGAGGGCATGCTCGACGTGGCCCGGGAGCGTCTGAAAGGGCACGGTAACGTGAGGTTCGTCCTGCACGACCTGTACGATTTCCAGTACGATGGTCCCTACGACCTCGTCATGTCCTCCCTGGCCCTGCACCACCTGGTGACGGACGAGGACAAGCGGGAGCAGTACCGGAGGATCCAGGACGCGCTCGCTCCGGGTGGGTCGTTCTACAACGCCGACTTCGTGCTGGCCTCGGACGATCGCACCCATGCGATGTACCTGCGCAAATGGGCCGATTTCATGTACCAGACCCTTCCGCGGGAGGAGGTGGAGGGATCGGTGCTGCCTCGTCACCGCCGGGAGGACTCCCCCGCCATGCTCACCGACCACCTGCGGTGGATGACCGAGGCCGGCCTATCGGACGTGGACGTCATATGGAAGTACTACGGTTTCACGGTGTACGGCGGAAGGAAGGCCCATCACGGAGGGGCGCCCTGAACATAATAAAAGTTCGAAGGGACATTACTTCAGTGCGCCCTCTGCATCACCTCGACCCGCTCATCGATATCTCACCGCTAGCTTGATGAATAGGAAAGGGTTCCCTGACCTCGGCAGGATTGTCATGAGGGTCAGGGCGAGGGTCCACGAGATTCTGGAAGCTAAGGACCACACCGACCTGCTGTCCCGGGCGGTCATGGCCCTGATTATCGCTCTCATCCTGGTCAGTGTGCTGAGCGTCATCCTGGAGTCCGTTAGCCCCATATACTCGAGCTACCGGGCGGTCTTCGACCTGAGCGAGGCCACGATAGTGGTCATCTTCACCCTGGAGTTCGCCCTGAGGCTGTGGTCGTGCGTGGAGGACCCCCGCTACGCCCATCCGCTGTACGGACGGCTCCGCTTTGCGGTGTCGCCCTTGGCGCTCATCGATCTGGCCGCGATACTGCCGTTCTACCTCCCATTGATGGTGGCCTTCGATGCCCGCTTCCTCCGGGCCCTGAGGCTGGTGCGCTTCGTCCGCATCATCAAGATGGCCCGGTACTCGGACTCGGTCAACCTCCTGCTGCGGGTGCTGAAGCGGGAGAAGGAGAGCTTGGTGTTCACCTTCTTCCTCATCCTCCTCCTCATGGTAGTTGCCTCCTGCCTCATGTGGCAGGCCGAGAACGAGGCCCAGCCGGAGAAGTTCGGAAGCATACCGGACACCATGTGGTGGGCCATCGCCACCATCACCACCGTGGGCTACGGGGACGTGGTGCCCATCACTCCCACCGGCAAGGTGCTGGGGGCGTTCATCGCCATCCTGGGGGTGGGCATGGTGGCCATGCCTGCGGGCATAATCGTGTCGGGCTTCATGGAAGAGTCCCACACCGGGGCCGCAGCTACCAGCGGCGCGAGCACGCTGGAGAAGAGGGTCGAGCTGCTGGAACGGCTCACGAGGCTGAGGGAGGGGAAAGCCCTCACCGAGGAGGAGTTCCAGCTCCAGAAGGCCGACCTCCTTCGGTCCGGTCAGGTCGAAGAGGGCGAAAAGGGGCGGTCCTGACGGCGGTCCCGCCTTGAATAGGGCTCACGTCACGTGGGCCAGGGCGTTCTCGTCCAGCACCACGCTCACGTTGGGGCCGACCACGAACACCGGGGAGCGACCGAACAGGTTGTGCTCGAACAGGTCGTAGATGACGATACTGTAGAAGCTCCTCTCCGCGCCGTCGATCACGGCCGCTTCCACGTACCCTTCGCCGGAGCGGCGGGCGTGGTCGATGGCCTCGGTGAGCGGCACCAGGGCGGACTGGCGGATGCGGGTGATGCGGTCTCGCAGGAGGGCGCGCGCCATCTTCCTTCCGGACAGGGCCTGGAAGTGGCGCATCAGCACCAGTTCCGCGGAGAGCACCACCGCCAGGACCAGCACCTGTGAGCCCTGCTCTATCTGCAGGAAGGCCAGGATGCCCTCCCAGGTGCCTCCCGGGAACAGCACGGCACCGATGAACAGCAGGCCGGTGAGCGAGACGAACAGGGCGATGACCGCGACGGCGACCGTCCAGGCCAGGACGCCTTCCACCCGGGCACGCTCGTAGTGGCTGCGCATCCTGCGGGCCGTGAGGGCCAGCCCTCTCTCCTGGGGCCTCAGGGCCAGGAGCAGGACGAAGAACAGCAGGATGACAGCCATCTGCAGGATGAGCCCCATCGCCCGCTCTTGGTCGGTGACGTGGACCACGAAGCCGAAGTATAGGCAGAAGAGGATGCCGACGCCGAACAGCACGAAGAAGCTGGCGGCCAAGGGGACCATGCCGCTTAGGAACATGGTCAGGAGGATCTCCACCCCCAGCCCCTTCTTCTTCCGGACGATGTACCGCAGCGGTCCCTTGATGGTCCGCAGGGACAGGTCGGTCCTGTCCGCGGTGGCCTTCTGCCTCCTCCGGGTGGTGGGGAGGAACCAGATGATGAAGTTGAAGCTGTATAGCAGGAACGTCACCAGCACCCACAGGAGGAGGCCCACCGGGTAGAGCAGGATGACGATCACCGCCACCGCCACGATCAGAGCGCTGACGAGCCACCCCATGCCCTCACCCCGGAGCGGCTCCCGCACGGCATCCAGCATCCGCTCCTCCCTATCGACCTCGGCCAGGACCTCCCTACGGACCCTTTCCGCCTCCTCCAGAGGCATGCGGGCCCCGCTGCGCGCTCCTACGCTCATGCACTTCAGTATCCAACTCAGAAGTATTTACTTCCCTCTCGGGACAGCAACGGTAACCAAGTCCGAAGACGATCAGCAGCCGCCCATATAGGGCCACATCATCCGCAGGAAGTTCAGGATGGTGGTCATGTTGGCGCCGGAGTTGATGAGCTTGCCCCCGATGTCCCACAGCTTTCGGTGGGTGCCAGCCCGGTCGGCGTGGCCCGCCCTGATGTCCTCGAGCAGGGAGCGCAGCTCCTCCTGCACCTCGGACATCTCGTCCATCATCAGCTCCAGGTCGGAGACGCGGGAGTCCAGGGCCTCGATGGTGAGGGCCAGCTGATCGTAGTCGATCCCTCGGCCGTAGGCCTTGTCCAGCGCGTCGTACCCGGCCTCGGTGATCATCACCCTGCCGTTCACGATGTCCACCTGGCCCAGCCTCCGCAGCCGCGTGATGGCGGCGATGCACTCCTCCTGGTCCCGCTCCATCAGCTGGCCCACCTCGTGCAGCCGGACCTGCCTACGGACGCCGGGCCGAGAGGTCCGCTGGAACATGTCTTGCAGGAACGCCGAGGCGTCCTCTTCTGGC
This sequence comes from Methanomassiliicoccaceae archaeon, assembly GCA_963663855.1. Classification (GTDB taxonomy): domain Archaea; phylum Thermoplasmatota; class Thermoplasmata; order Methanomassiliicoccales; family Methanomassiliicoccaceae; genus UBA6. The sequence goes on from OY760646.1 coordinate 497,355, forward strand.
ACCATCATGCGCCGCCTTCCTCCAGACCTCTTCGTCCCTGTTCCACGAGATGAGAGGTCGGCTCGGTCGTGCTCAACGCCGGCACGCCCCGCACGTGCTGCACCCCTCGCGCGGCGGGATGGCCCGGGAGAGCGAGCGGCTGGCCGCGCTCTCACCTCCCTCGCACAGGGTGTGGAGCGCGGCCTCCACCATGAACAGCGCCGGGCACTGCTCGCGGTGCTCCGCCCCCACCTCGTCCTCGATCCAGTTCTTCAGTATCGTCCAGTATGTTTCCAGTTGTTCTCCGTCCATCCTCTCTCCACCACCATCACGGGGGGCGGGGGATAAAGGGATGGAGGTGAGAGGTGCCCGAAAAGCGAAAAGCACGTCGAGCGGGGGCAGCGCACCGGCCATGGGGTGACTGGGTGAAAGAGAAGGGCCGGGGAGCGAGCGCTCGGGCCCGTACACGGCAAAGGACCGAAAGTGTCGGCGGGGAGAGGCTCATCACTCGAAGCGTAGGACCTCGGCCGGCGTGACCTTACTGGCGCCCCGGGCCGCAGGCAGGACGCAGAGGAGGGTGGCCAGGAACGCACCGGCCCCCACCACGGCAATCTCCGCCCAGGGTATGACGAAGTCATAGCCCAGCTCCTCGAACGCCTCCAAATACACGGTGTACCCGATGGAGATGCCCAGCAGCGTGCCTATGGTGATGCCCAGGAGCGATATGAAGGCCGACTCCAGGGCGAAGTTCATCACCACCATGCGGCGCGTATAACCGATGGCGCGCATCATGCCGATCTCCAGCCTCCTCTCCCGGATGGAGCGGACGGTGATGATGCCCAGGCCTGAGACCCCGATGATGAGGCCCAGGGCCAGGAAGGCCCTGAACAGGGTGAACACGCCGTTTATCTGTCGGACGATTTCCTGGGCCACGGTGTCGATGGGTATGGTCTGCATCCCATTAGGGAGGAACTCCCTCTCCAGCAGGGCCGCCTGCTGGTCCACGTCCAGCCCCTCCCGCAGGTTGAGGAGGTACACCCCCGCCTGGGTGCTGTTCTGGTCCCGCTCCAGGAGGTCATGGCTGACGAACACCCCGGTGAGGACGGGCTGCTTCATCACCCCCACCACGGTGAGGTCGTAGCTCCCGTTGAGGGTGGTCATGGTGATGACGTCGCCGATTTTCGCCTGAGGACCCGCGGTGTAGTCGCTCATCTCGCTGGTGAGCATGCTCCCGTCCACGATGGCCAGGCCTGTATCTTCAAGGACCGCATGCCACACCTCGTCCTCGGAGGTGAACCGCTCCCGGTCCCACTCCGCCAGCCAGTAGTTGCCGTCGGTGTAGATGCGGCTGTCGAACCCCAGGAAATTGTACGTGGTCTCGTTGGTGACGAGCTCCCCCGATCCGCTGCTGGTAGCCGTACGCAGCGTGCCGCTGCCGGCCTGCAGCGACACCACATTGGTAATGTTCTCCCCGTGGATGAAGGTGGAGGAGGTGTTGGTGTGGTACCACAGGTCCGTCTCCAGGGGCGTTAGGGGGTTGGTGGTGGCGATGATGTCATACCCCCCGGACGTCTCCGCGGCGATCTTCGGTATCCCCACATCGAGGATGGCGGAGACCACCGAGAGGGTGGTAATGGTAAAGATCACTAGGCCGAAGATGAAGATGGTCAGTCCCGTTCGGAACTTCGATCGGAGCGGATAGGACACGGCGGTCCTGACCACCGCCTGGTAGCGTCTACTCACGCGCAGCACCCTGGTGAAGAACCACACGATCTCATCGGAATTGAACATCACCAGGATCAACGCTGCGATCACCATGAACATCCCCGCCAGGACGAACAGCTCGATGAAACCGGAGTAGGGGAAGATGGCGAACGGAAGGGGGAGCCAGATGAACAGGGTGGCCACGCCCGCTATGTTCCATGCGATCTTGTCCCCCAATGCCCGACGGAGCAGTAGGCCCAGGGACACGGTGGCCATGGACAGCCCGCCCATGCTGAACAGCTGGGACTCCCACGACATGCCTGCGGTGATTAGGGCGGCCCCCGAAGCAAAGAGCAGGATGCCAAGCGCCCACCCCCGGCGGTCCTTCCGGGAGAACGGCGGTTCCGGAATGTTGCGCACCGCACGCACGATATTGAGGTGGGAGATGCGGCGGGTGGTGACGTAGACGACCAGCAGGGTGAGGAGGAAGCCCGTCAGGTAGGAAAGGGAAAGGGATAGCGGTGTGAAGGTGAAGTACTGGGACAGGGGCAGGTCCCCCAGGTCTATGGTCGTGGCGACGGTGTTGACCAGCACGTACGCCAGCACTAGGCCGGTCAGGGTCCCTATGCCCGCGGCCATGGCCGCGTAGAGCATGCCCTCGTAGGTGAACACCCGGACCAATTGCGAGCGCCTCATGCCCACGGCGCGGGAGATGCCCATCTCGCTCCTGCGCTCCTCGGCCAACATGGTGAATATGTTCACGATCAGGGCGGTCCCGGCGATGATGGAGAAGGAGCCCAGGAGGAAGAACAGGCTGGTGTAGGTGGCCATGTCCTGCAGCCCCTCATCGATGCTCCTCTGGCGGTCCATGGTGATGGCGAGCCCCTCCTGCGGGCGTCCGTCCAGAATGTCGCCCAACCCTTCCCTCGCGCGCTCCAGATCGTCCCCCTGCCGCTCGTTCAGGAGGATGAAGAAAATGTTCCTCTCGCCCGGGTGGCCGATGAGGAACTGGGCGGTGCCAAGCTCCAGGTATAGCCGCGGGCCCAGCCCATAGCTGCCCAGTCCCTCGTACCGTATGATATGCTGGACCTGAACGACTATGTTCTCCTTTTGACCCATCAGGACGAGGCTGTCCCCCACGCTGGCGTCCAGCTCCTTGGCCAGCTTCTCGTTGATGTACACTCCGCCGCTGGCCGGTAGGGACATGATGCGCTCTCCGTCCTGATCGGTAAGCTCGTAGGACGTGAGCACATCGGCGGTGACGCCCAAGAGGCCGACCCCCGCATCGGTGAGCTGGGTCATGCTGTCCAGTACGCCGGCGGTGGAGCTCATGAAGGAGCGCACGCTCGCCACGTTCCCGAGGTTCTGTATGTCCTCCTCCAATGAGCTGACCTGGGAGCTGTTGAGCATCGCGCTGCCGCTCTCAGGGGACGTCTCCACCACGAAATCAGCTCCCCCGCTGCCCCTGGTGGTGTCACCCACGATCATGTTGTCGAGGGTGTCCCCCACGATGAAGGAGGCGGAGATGATGGCGGTCCCCACCATGAGCCCGCACAGCACCAGGAGGGCGGTGCCCTTTCTCCTCAGCAGGTTCCGGCCACCTATCACCAGCAGTATGCGGTTCCTTCCTGCGTCCAGGAGGACGAGCCCGATGACCGCTAGTATGCCCATCAAGATGGCGTAGTACATCGGAAGCTGCGGCAGGGCGGCGAGGAACAGGGCCAGCAGGAGTAGGGATAGGAGCAACGTTGTCAGGCGACCCATGGACCCATCCTCCGTCAATGGCTCTCCTGGGATATGGTGGTGACGCTCCCTCTTGCAAGGCCCACCATCGAACCTCTCACCAGGTCCACGGTGATGACCCTGAAGATATCGACCTCGATGTCCCCGGTGAAGTGGACCCTGGGCGGTCCCCCTCGGATGATGGTGGCCACACGATCCCTCGACGGGCATGGATTGATGGGTGAGTCTATAAAGCCTGTCCACCAGTTCGACCCTAACGGGAAGGTGATGAGGATGTTACGGTCAGCCCTCCCTGGGAGTGATGCGTTCCCCTCTCAGACGCTTCGCCCCCGCGCCCGATGCCTTCTGCAAGAAAAGAGAAAGAACGGCCGCCCCTCAGTTGGGACGGGGCAGCGGAAAGAAAAGGAGGAGGGAGCGCCCTGCGCTCCCCTCACTCCACTGGCACCATCTTCCAGACCTTGCCGGTGGTGCCTTGGGGGCCCAGCATGTCAGAGGACCCCAGGTAGAGCTCGCCGTCCCCTCCTGTGCCGATGCACATCAGGTACACCGAGATGTTCCCGAACTGGCTCCCACTGACGTTCATGCGGTCGCGCACCCACGTCCCGTTATCGACCGCGGGGGGAGTGGCGATGAACACGGAGCCGTTCCCTATGGTCGGGTCGGACGTTATGGTGCCGAAGATGTAGCTCCCCTGCAGCCAAGGCAGGGCCGTGCCGCGATACAGTGCGCCTCCGATCACCACCGCTCCCTCACCGCCTGGGTAGCGGGAGTTGGTGAACTGGGCGATGGGGTCGATCAGTGGCTGTCCATCCGTTCCGTTGCTCGCGCAGCCCACGATAGTGGCGAGGGAGTTGTTGTGGTCGAAGCAGTGGAACCCTTCCTTGATCCTCCAACCATAGTTGCCGCCCATGACCACCAGGTCCACCTCCTCGAACCGGTCCTGTCCCGCATCGGCCACGAAGAGCTGGCCGGTCATGTTGTCGAACGCAGCGAAGGCCGGGTTCCTGAAGCCATAGGCGAAGATCTCCGGCAGCCCGGTGCCGTTGGCGAACGGGTTATCGGCAGGTATGCCGTACGCTTGCTCCGGTGTCTGGTTGTTCACATCGATCCGCAGCACCTTGCCCTTGAGGCTGCCCAGGTCCTGGGCGTTGCCGATGCTCTTGTTGTGCCCCAGGCCCACATCGTTGGCGTTCCCGCCGTCACCGGTGGTGATGTACAGGTACCCATCCGGGCCGAACAGCACCTGTCCGCCGTTGTGGTTCAGGTACGGCTGGTCGATCATGAGGATGTCCCGCCGCGCGTTGTTATCGCACACCGTGCCCGAGTCGCAGACGGTGAACTCAGATACCACGTTGGTGTGGTCGTACCCCTCCGGAGCTCCCTCTCTGAGGGGTGCGGTCCAGAAGGCGTAGACCTTGCCGTTGTTGGCGAAGTCGGGATGGAACGCGATGCTAAGCAGGCCTCTCTCATCGTATCCGGGATCGAGCTGGACCATCATGTCCGTAATGTTCAGGAAGGGCTCGGGAAGCACCGAACCGTTCTCCACCACCTTCACCAGCCCGATCTGGTCGACGACGTACAGGCGTTCCGAGCCATTGTAGGGTGAGCCGATCCAGATGGGGTGTGTGAGACCATCCGCCACCTGCTGCAGCGACACCTTCGCTTCCGTGCCCTCACTCATCTCCCCATTGCCGTCCTGGGCGCTCACCGGGCCGATGGCCAGGATGCCAAGAGACATGCAAAGGACCAGGATGAAGGCGCCTATCTTTCTCAATTCCATGTACCATTCATCTCCTCACCATCCCAGGGATGGCCGTAATTGTTGAGAGGGGGGCGTCTAAGAAGGTTGCCCGCTCCCGCGGGGGACGAAGGCGATGTTCGGCGCTTTTTCGCTCACTCCCCAGCATCACTTGGTGCACGGGTGGAGGTCGACCACCGTTGGCATACCTCTAGGTCCCCTCTTCCCGTGGTGGAACGGCGGAGCCACCAGAGCCCTTTTAATCCCTCAGGTCGGTCCCAGTAGGGCATGAGCGTCAACGATCCCGCCTTCCCACTCCCCGAGGAGTACGACATGCAGGTCCGGAGGACCATACCGCACTACGACATGATTCACGAGGAGGTCATCGACCTGGTGCAGGCCCTCCCCTCCCCGGTCAAGGTATGGCTGGACACTGGCTGTGGCACCGGGGTCCTGGTGAGGCGGGCGCTGGGCCGGATGCCTCACGCCCGCTACATTCTCTCCGACCCGTCCCCTGGCATGCTGGACCTGGCCCGCCAGCGGTTGAAGGGGGAGGGCGCGGTCAGCGTCCTGAGACCGCTCCGCACCCAGGACCTTAGGGGGCAGGTGGACGAGGTTCCAGATGTCATCACCGCCCTCATGTGCCACCACTACCTTTCGAGGGATGATAGGGTGGTGGCAGTGAAGGTATGCCATGACCTCCTGCCTTCCGGGGGGGCGTTCATCACGTTCGAGAACATACGGCCGCTCACGGGCGTGGGAACAGCATTAGGGATGCGCCGGTGGAGCGCCTTCCAACTATCCCAGGGAAGGTCCGCAGAGGAGGTCAAGGCCCATCTGGCCCGCTTCGACCGGGAGTACTTCCCCATCACCGTGGAGGAGCACCTCCGCCTGCTGCGGAGCGTAGGGTTCGGCACCGTGGAGCTGCTGTGGTGCTCCGGCATGCAGGCCGGGTTCTACTGTATTAAGTGAACTCGTTGCTCTCAGTGGGCGGGAGGCGACCCCGGCAGGGTGAAGAAGAACGTAGATCCTTTCTTCATCTCGCTCTCTACCCACACCCGACCGCCGTGCACCTCAACGATTTTTTTCACTATGGCCAGACCTATGCCAGTGCCGGGGTACTCTTCGCGGGTGTGCAACCTCTGGAACATCTGAAAGATGCGCTCCTGGAACCTGGGCTCTATTCCGATGCCGTTGTCCCTCACCGAGAACACCGTTTCATGGCCATTCCTGTTTGCGGACACATGAATATGCGGTGGGTCCTTCCCCCTGTACTTGATGGCGTTCCCGATCAGATTGACAAGAAGCTGCACCACCTGCTCAAGGTTTGCTACTACGGTAGGCAGGGGACCATAGGTCACGGACGCCCCGCTCTCCTCGATACTGACCCTCAGGTCGTTGAGCGATTGGGAAAGGGCCTTGTTCATGTCCACCGCCTTAAGTTCCTGCCTCCCACTCTCCACACGGGAATAGGAGAGGAGGTCATCGATCATCTGTTTCATTCTCTTGCCGCCGTCGACCGCGAAATCAAGGTACTCCCGGGATTCATCGTCCAGCTCGTCCCCGGCCCTGCTCTCCAGAAGTTGAAGGTAAGCTGTGGTCATCCGCAGCGGCTCCTGAAGGTCGTGAGAGGTCACATAAGCGAACTGCTGCAGTTCGGCGTTGGAGCGCTCCAATCTTTTTGTGTAGTCCTCCAGCCATCGCTGGGCGCTACGGACCTCGGTGATGTCGGCGCTGGAGATGATCACGTTCTGCTCGTCCATCCGTTCGAAGGTGGACAGTAGGGTCCGGTCGTTGAACCTCATCTCCACAGTGTACGGCTCGGGGCCTAGCATGGCCTTCCGGATATGCTCCAGCCGCTCCTCGACCGTCTCCTTGCTGAACAGCTCGCTCAACCGTCTTCCCCTGATGTCCTCGGGAGAGGAGAATCCCCATATGCTGATGGCAGCTGGGTTGGCATCGACCATCACGGTGTCCACGATGGTGCCGCTCTCATCACGGACCACACGCTGCATGCTCACCACCTCGCGGTTGATCTCGAAGAGGGACCTGTACCGGCTCTCGTTCTCCTTGAGCGCCACCTCGTTCCTCTTGCTCTCGGTTATGTCCGCAAACATCACCGCCACGTAATCCCTTTCCACGGAGTAAGCGGATACGATGAAGTACCGGTCACCTTCTGAGTTCAGCTCCGTACGGTCTATCCTGCCCCCGGCATCGACCTTTTGCACGCACCGAAGCAGGTCGGGCATATTGCCGTGCACCTCGCTGCCCAGCCGGCCAGTGACCCCTGTCAGGCCCGTGACCCTTTCGAACGCGCTGTTCACCTTCGCGTAGCGATAGTCAACCGGACGGCGGGTCTGGTCCCTCATGACCTGGAGGTAGGCGAACGCCTCGCTCATGGTGGCGAAGAGGTTATCGAACTGTAGTTTGCTGCGGGCGAAGGCATTGCTCCATCGCTCGCCGCTCAGTGAGGCCAGCACGGAGATAGTGAGGAAAACGCTGCCGGAGTACTGTGCCATCCTCCCTGCCCAGATGAGGAGGTTGTCAAAGGTATCGGCCATGACTATGGAATAGATTCCTAGGGCGTACATCGCGAGGCCCAGGACGTACCAGTGCACGATGGGGGACCTTGTCTCGCGGTACAGGAGGGCGAGATGGATACAGCCGGTGGTCAGAAGGACCGCGGCGGTTATCAACGTAGCGTCGCGCAGCGAGGTGGAACTGCCCTCCCAGAAAGGAGGTATGATGTTAACGGCGGTGAGGCCATAGACGGTCAATGAGATCAAAGTGGAGGCGATGAACGCCATGATGGCCTTATTGGCCCTATCCCGCTCCGTCCTTTCCCGAGGTCGCCAGTAGAATATGGACATGACCGCCAAGAGGTTGAGGGCTGCGAACAGCAGGAGCATGATGTTGTACGTGGTCACCAGGAAGTTGGTGGTGGTCTCCACGTCCGGCAATAGTATGGCCATCGAGTTCATGAGGACCGTGGTTCCGAACGCCACCATGCTGGAGCTGATGAGAAGGAGCTGTAGGAGGCCGCTGGCCAGGTAGCTCTTGATGGCCACGAATGCCACAAGGAACAGGAGCACCGAAAGGAACAGCATGTTGAGTGTGGCCAGCAACGTGGGGTGGGGATAAGTGCCCTGGGGGTTCACCAGGAGGAGCGGAAGGATGAAGGCCGTCAGGAACAAGAAAAGTACCAACCCTATCGTTCGTATGTGCTTCGATGCGGGCCACACGATAGGCCTCTCCGTGGACATTAGCTCGTTCCCCAGGGCCAAGTACTCCCTCCTTCTGACCGCGCGTGCTGCGTTAGGACATTCATTGGCCTGCACCACCCTCCCACAGGTACGGTCAACCTGGATGCCAGAAGCCAGTGGGATGTCCTCCCCTCCTTGCAGTTAGGGGTCGCTGACGCTCAGGTCATCGACGGACCATTAAAAAAATCCTTCTGATGGATGAGATCGGTCCCGGCCTGCCAGGCGCAGGAGGAGGTGCGACATCTGGAGTGGACTATAGGGCTCACCCTTGAAAACCATAGCAAAATCGGATGGACAAACTAGTTGTAGAGTGACCTCCCATAGGCAACATGCCAGACATGCTGATGGAGAAGATGATAAGGCAGAGGCTGGACCGGGTGACCGAGGAGATGCCGGAGAGGACCGTCCAGACCTTCATATCTCACGGGATCTACGGAGACTGGGGGCTGGTGATAATCATGGACACCGATGGAACGCCGGACAGCTACTGGTTCCTAGAGACCTCATGCACTTGGATGAGGCCCGAGGCTATCGAGCAGTACAACACGTATGCTGCCACCGGATATGGGGTGACCGTAGCCGTTCCCGAGGATGTGCTAAAACCGATGACCGAGAGGTTGGTCGCCGGGGGGGCCAACGATAGCATCCACCTGCAGACGCTCCGCGATATCGGAGTGGTCATCGACACCCTGCCACCTGCCCCATATCGGGCGGAGTTCCCCAGGCCCATAAAGACGAGATAGTATCATTAGCCAGAGGCGCTCTCGAAAGCATTGGGGAGAGTGAAGAAGAACGTCGTCCCGCTCTTGCCGTCAGACTCCACCCATATCCTCCCACCGTGGCGCTCCACGATCTTCTTGCTTATGGCCAGCCCCATTCCTGTTCCTGGATACTGATCCCGGGAGTGCAGCCGGGAGAACATCTGGAACAATTGCTCGTGGTGTCGTGGATCTATACCGATACCATTGTCCTTGACAGAGATGGCCCACTCCCCGGCCTGAAGGTGGGCGGAGATATGGACGCTCGGCCTCTCCTCCCCGTGATATTTCAGGCCATTGTCTATGAGGTTCTGAAGGAGCTGGACCATCTGGGAGGGGTCGGCCTGTACGGTGGGCAGCCTATCGTGGGTGATGATCGCGCCCGCTTCTTCCACGTTCTTTCCCAGGTTCATGAGCGCGGTCTCCAATATGGTGTTCATGTCGGTGGGCTCGAACTCCTTCCCCTGGGACTCCACCCGGGAGAACAGCAGGAGGTCGTCTATCAGGTGCCGCATCCTACTGGACCCATCGATGGCAAAGTGGACGAACTCCTCCGCCTCCTCATCCAGAACCCTGCCTTTGTACCTTTTCTCCAGTAGTCCCAGGTAAGAGGACACCATCCGGAGGGGCTCCTTGAGGTCGTGGGACGCGATGTAGGCGAACTGCTGCAGCTCGGCGTTGGAGCGGGCCAGCTCCTCCTCCAGAGCCCTGCGCTCGGTGATATCTTGGAACGCGCTCACAGCACCCACGATGCGGTGGTTAAGTCCCCAGATGGGAGCGGTGGAGCAGAGCAGGGACACCGAGGTACCGTTCCTCCTATCCACATTGACGACCTCGCCCTGGATGATCACACCTTCCCGCAAGGACCTGCCAGCCCCCCAGTCCTCCAGGCGAAGGGTCTCCCCGGTGTCGGCGGCTCGAACGTTCAAGCTTTCCAGCTGCAGGAGGTGTCGGAGCGACACATCGCCCTCCCATAGCATGGCCACGTTACGGTTGCTCATCAGAATGCGGCCTTCGATGTCGGTGATCAGGACCGCGACGGGAAGAACGTTCACGATGGAGTTCAGCCGGGTATGCTCCTCCTCCAGCTGGGATGCCAGGCGACGCAGCCAGGGGTCGACGCTATCGGTGGCGTCGGTCATCATCACCATGAGGGTGGGGTTCCCCTTGGATAGATGGCGGGGCAGGGCCGACCACCGGACGAACCTCGCCTCCCCCTGCTCGTCCTTGCCCATGTACAGGATCCGAAACCTCATGGACCTGGTGGCCATGGCCTCCCGGATGAGCTTCACCAGCATGGGAGGGAGGCGAGAGGATATGCTGTCCAGGGGCTTACCCATACCCTCCCAGGTAATGCCGAACATCCTCCTTGCCGCCTCGTTCATGAAATCGATGGTGTCGGTCTCCATGTTCAGGACGAACAGGCTGCCCACTGCATGGCTGCTCTCAGCTTCGGCCATGTTGAGCCCTCCCCCCAAGGGCTCGATGGTAACCACCAGGGACTCCAGCTGTCCTTCGCTCAGCATAGGGCGGACGGTCACTCTCAGCAGTGGAGGGTCTGGGTTGCCGGACAGGGTCAATATACCGCTCCTCTCCTCACCGCCCATGCTTAGGTGTACCAGTGACTCCATGATGAACTCGTCCAGATTGGTCGACAGGTCCAGCTCCCGCAGCTCCTTGTTCAGGCCTACCCCTGCGATACCAAGGGTCGCCTGGGCCCCCTTACTTGCGTATACAAGCTTGAAATCTTCATCAAAGACCAGGGTGCCCGCTGATGGCCTTGACGAGGGAGCCTCTGCTCTCGTCCACGGTGATGGTCCGTTAGATACCATTATTCCCCTATTCCATTGCGAACGACAAACCTATATTGGAGCTGCACATAAAAAATTCCTACCATCGGGGAAGGGGTCTACCACCGTAGGTGGGGCGAGCAACCTTTCAGGGAACATGGCCATCGCCACCAGGCCCAATACATCCAATGTTCTGAAGCTCATCGCCCATGGACACGTTCCATCTTTAAAGCAAAAGGTTGTAAGCAATGATAGCCATGTTGATGATAGGATTGTAAAGGGGAGATTCGTGGATGGCGAGAAAGCGCAAAGAAAAGAGCGATGGGGCCGACACTGTGGACTCGGGCGTTATGACCACTGAAGAGTGCCCCCCGTCCGACGGCTTCCCAGTGGTGGGCATCGGGTCATCGGCTGGTGGCCTGGAGGCCTTGGAGGCCTTCTTCTCCCATGCCCCCTCGGACGAGAACATGGCCTTCATCATCGTACCCCATCTCGACCCCTACCATCCCAGCATACTGGGGGACCTCATCTCGCGACGGACGGACATGGAGGTCTTTGAGGCCGTGGACGGGATGAAGGTGGAGCCCAGACGGGTGTATGTCATCCCTCCGGGAAAGGACATGACAATTTCGGACCACACGCTCAAGCTCTTCCAGAGGACCAAGGAAATGGGGCCGACCATGCCTATCGACCTCTTCTTCCGCTCCCTGGCGGAGGACAAGGGACTGCTCGCCATCGCGGTCGTCCTCTCCGGCACGGGCTCCGACGGGTCTGGGGGGCTGAAGTCCATCCAGGCCAACCTGGGGATGGTCATGGTGCAGAGCCCGGACACCGCCAAGTACGATGGCATGCCTCGCAGCGCCATCGCTACCGGCCTAGCGGACTACGTGCTCCCGCCGGCCGAGATGCCGGCCCAGATCTCGAAGTACCTTAATGACCTGAGGGCTAAGATAAAGGACCAGAAGGTCATTGGGCCGCCACAGGACACCGAGACCATCATGCGCATCCTGCGCATCCTGAAGAAGGAGACCGGCCACGACTTCTCCCAGTACAAGAAGAACACCATCAACCGCCGCATCGAGAGGAGGATGAGCGTGCATCAGATCCAGGAGAAAGGCGAGTACGCCAACTTCCTGGGGAAGAGCTCGGAAGAGGTCAAGCTGCTGTTCAAGGACCTGCTCATCGAGGTCACTCGTTTCTTCCGGGACCCGGAGGCCTTTCAGGCGCTGAAAGAGAAACTGAAGGAGTCGTTCCTGGCGCTGAAGGGGGACGACAAGCTCTTCCGGGTGTGGGTGCCAGGTTGCTCCACCGGTGAGGAGGCGTACACCATGGCCATGGTGATCCAGGAGGCCATGGACGAGACCGAGAGACATCTCACGGTGCAGGTGTTCGGCACTGACATCGATGAGAGCGCCATAAACACCGCCCGGGCGGGGGAGTACCCCGCCTCCATAGCGGTGGACATCGACCCCAAGAGGTTAGAACGATTCTTCATCCGCAGCGAGGACAAGCTGAAGATAAGGAAGGAGGTCCGGGAGATGGTGGTGTTCGCGCCCCAGGACGTGACCCGGGACCCGCCGTTCATACGGCTGGACCTGATCTCCTGCCGCAACCTCCTCATATACTTCGAGAGCTCGCTGCAGAGGAAGGTCCTGGAGACCTTCAACTTCGCCCTGGTCCCTAACGGAATATTGTTCCTCGGCCCCTCCGAGTCGGTGGGGGGCTTCATACAGGAGTACACCATCGTGGACTCCAAGTGGAAGATATACCAGCGCATACCGTACACCACGCCCTACCCCCTCCACGAGATCAACATACTCCCAAGCGCGCATGAGTTCCCCCAGCTGACGTTGGTGGACAACCGCGCTACGAGCCTCATATCCAATGCCAAGACGATACTTCTTTCCGATTATTCCGATCCCGCAGTGGTGGTCAATGACCGCGACGAGGTGGTGTACTTCCATGGGCGAACGGGAAAGTACATCGAGCACCCCACCGGGAACGCCACGCTGGACATACACGCTCTGATCAAGGACGATCTGCGCTTCCTCATCATGGGGGCGTTGCGCGATTCACGCAGCACGAAGCAGCCGGTGGTCAAGCTGGCCGCCCGCAGCGATCACGGGGAAGGCTCGACCTTCCTGAACATCGTGGTCACACCGCTAAAGGAGGCCACCTTGCCGTCGGCCCGGATCATCGTGTTCCAGGAGGTTATGGTACCTAATGAAATGATGCGCGGGACCATGTCTCCCGCTGAAGGCTCGGACCGGGACGAATACCTGGTCGGAATACAGCGAGAGCTGGAGTACACCAGGGAGAACCTTCAGAGCACCATAGAGGAGCTGGAGACCTCCAACGAGGAGCTTAAGTCCATGAACGAGGAGCTGCAGTCCACCAACGAGGAGCTGCAGAGCGTGGCGGAGGAGTCCGAGACGGCCAAGGAGGAGCTGCACTCCCTGAACGAGGAGCTGATGAGCGTCAACTCCGAGCTGGAGCGGAGGAACCAGGAGCTGTCCGCCTCCAACAGCGACATGAAGAACCTGCTGAACAGCATCGATGTGGCCACCATATTCCTGGACCGTAACATGCGCATCCGCCGGTTCACCTCCCAGACCGAGAAGATGATGAACATGCTGCCCACCGATGTCGGTCGCCCGGTGGAGGACATGGCCCTGAGCATGAAGTACAAGAGCCTGGTCAAGGACGCTCGGGAGGTCCTCAACCGGCTCACCACCATCGAGAAGGAGGTGAGGACCGAGGACGATCACTGGTACAGCGTGAGGATCCTCCCCTACAAGACGGTGGACGACATCATCGATGGGGTGGTCATCACCTTCGTGGACATCACCGTGCAGAAGAAGGCCCAGGAGCGCCTGGAGATGCTGACAGGAGAGCTGAGGGGGGCGAAGACGTACGCGGAGAGCATCGTGAACAACATACGGCAGCCGCTGGCCGTGCTGGACAAGGACCTGAAGGTGCAGTCGGTCAACGTGGCCTTCCTCCGGGCGTTCGAGGTCTCGCAGGGCGACATCGAGGGGAAGTCGATAGAGGAACTGGGGAACGGCTGGGAGTCCTCCGAGACCCAGACCCAGCTCAAGGAAGTACTTAACGGGCGGGGCAGGGCCGGATTCATCAACCTCGACCTCACATACCCGGGCGTGGGAAGGAGGATGTCCAAGGTCTCGGTGCGGCGGATCGTAACGCCCGAGAACAGCTCCAGCAGGATGCTCCTGGCGTTCGATGATATGCTGCAGCAGCCCTGAGGTCGCCCCTGGACCACAGGGACCGCCTCCCCATGGTGCAGTTTTAACTCTCGGAAGCTCCCAAGGGAACGGTGGTGCATACACCGTGACAGAGAAGCTCGCATATCTTAGGGCCATCAGCAATGTGATGAGCCACCCCGACTACGGCGGCATACCATATCCTTCCATAGGTGCCGGTTTCACCATGGTACACCCAGGTCCCCGGGCCATCATATTCGTGGAGGAGGAGGGGTGCCCGCCCAACGTCGTTAACCTGTACCGGGGGGCGATGCAGGGCGACTATACCGACTACCTGTTCGTCCTGCCCGCTCGAACGTTCGATGTCGTGAGCGCCAGGGAGTACATGTCCATCGTCACCAGGGACCTGGTGGAGGTCGGTCAGTACTACGATGAGACCGCCCGCTCGCTCCGCCCCCGCCTGTACCGGACGGCCGCCGACCGGGACCAGGTGAGCGTCTCCCTCATGCTGTACGATGGGAGGGGGGACCTGACCGAGCTCCCGTACCCTGAGTGAGAGGAGCGGACCACGGCGTGATGCGCGCGTAATGGTGGTCCAATAGGAGGTATCCGCCCTCGCCCAGGGACAGCAAGGTTTATTGCTCCCGCCAGTCTCCACGTAGATCGCTCATGGACGCCGCTCAACCGCGAAGGGACCGCCACGTCATTCTCATCATCGTGCTCGCCGGGGTGTTCATGTCAGTGCTGGACGGGGTGGTGGTGAACATCGCCCTGCCCAATATAACGGGGTTCTTCCACGTCAACGTCTCCGAGTCCCAGTGGGTGGTGACCTCGTACCTCCTGGCCCAGACCAGCTTCCTCATCATCTCCGGCCGGATCGCGGAGCGCACCGGTAAGGCGGTGATGCTCACCGCCGGGCTGGGCACGTTCACGCTGTTCTCCTTCCTGTGCGGCCTGGCGCCGACCATGGAGCTGCTGGTGCTGTTCCGCCTCCTGCAGGGCGTGGGGGCCTCCATGCTGTTCAGCATCTCCGCGGCCATCATATTCCAGGTCTTCGGGCATGAGGAGAGGGGGAAGGCCATGGGGTACCTGGGCTCCATTGTGGCGCTGGCGGCCATGGCCGGGCCGGTCATCGGTGGTTTTCTGGTGGGCTCCTTCGGCTGGCAGTCCATCTTCCTGCTCAACGTCCCCATCGGCATGGTGGCCATGGTGGCCGCCCTGAGGATGCTGAAGCTGGAGGAGCGGTGCATCGAGTGCCTGCGTATGGACTACCCCGGCGCGGTGCTATGGAGCACGGTGGTGGTGTCCTTCCTCCTGCTCTTGGGGCTGCTGGGGGACACCGGCTCGCTGACCTTGGCAGGGGCCGCCCTGCTAATCCTGCTGGCAGCCTCCCTGGCCCTCTTCATCCGACGGGAACGGCGTGCGACCTATCCGCTGCTGGACATATCGGTGTTCCGGGTGCCCCGCTTCACCCTGACCGGCCTCAGCATGGTCACCTTCTTCATCTCCATGAGCATGGTCACCATCCTGGGCCCGTTCTACTACGAGGGCGTCCTGGACTTCAGCCCCGAGCAGGTGGGCCTAATATTCATGGTCCTGCCGGCGGTGATGATGTTCGGCTCACCCCTGGCCGGGCGCTGGTACGACCGCACCCACTCCCAATTGCTAGCGGTGGTGGGCATGGTGGTGCGGGCCGTGAGCCTGGTGATGCTGGCCTACGGCTTCGTGGAGCGCGATGTGGCGATGACCATCGTGGCCTTCCTGGTTATGGGGGTGAGCAGCTCACTGTTCCAGAGCCCCAACAACACCGAGCTCATGACCGCCCTCCCCCGGGAGAAGAGCGGGACCGCTTCGAGCGTGCAGGCCACCCTGCGCAACATCAGCATGGCTGCCGGGGTCTCCCTCTCCACCATAATCATGACCGTGCTGATGGGCCCCATGGACTACAGCGCCATCGCCGGGGGTCCCCTGGCGGGGGACCTGGCCACCGCCATATCCATCGCCGTCGTCATCAGCGCGGTGATATCCCTGGTGGGAGCGGTGCTGTCCTATCTCGGCGGTCGAGCGAAGGCCAGCGAGGTGTAGGGGCAGGGCCCTGTACCCGCGGAGCTCCTCTAGTGTGTCATTGCGGCGATGCTCTCCCGGACCGCCATCTCCCCGCTGATGAACGCCAGGAGGTCCTCGTTCACCCGCTGCTTGTGCGTGGTGCACAGCCCATTCGGCGCACCTTCGTACACCTTCAGCACCGAGCCCTTCACCAGCTCCATGGCGATGCGGGCGGACGCCTCGATGGGAACGATCTGGTCATCGTCGCCGTGGATGATCAATGTAGGCACATCGATCTTCTTGAGGTCCTCGGTGAGGTCGGTCTCCGAGAGCTCCCTCACGCAGAAGTACGCTCCGGGGAAGCCGCACATCATGCCCTGGTGCCAGAACTGCCCCCTCACCCCCTCCGAGGCCTGGGCCTGTGGGCGGTTGTACCCGTAGAACGGCAGGGCGAGGTCCTTGAAGAACTGTGAGCGGTCGGCCACTAGCCTCTCCCGCATCTTGTCGAACTCCTCCATGGGCGTTCCCTTAGGGTTCGAGGGGGTGCGCAGCATGAGGGGGGTGATGGAGCCGATCAGCACCACCTTCGAGATCCTGTCCGTGCCGTGGCGGCCGACGTACCGGGCGACCTCCCCGCCTCCGGTGGAGTGACCGACCAGCACCACCTCCCTGAGGTCCAGCCCCTCCAGCAGCTCGGCCAGGTCATCGGCGTAGGTGTCCATGTCATTGCCCTCCCAGGGCTGGTCCGACCGCCCATGCCCGCGCCGGTCATGGGCGATGCAGCGAAACCCTTCCATGGATAGGAAGAACATTTGGTCCTCGAAAGCGTCCGCGCTCAGCGGCCATCCGTGGCTGAAGACCACGGGCTGTCCGGTCCCCCAGTCCTTGTAGTACAGGTTGGTACCATCCTTGGTGGTGATGCTTGGCATTGTCCTCCCTACCGCCTGGTAGGGCGGGGTATAAGTAGGTGCTCCGCAGGCAGCTTATTACGTACCAGCCCGTTCCGTTCCAGCGAGGGACCTGGTCATCGCTCCACGGAAATGTTGTTATAACCGAAGCTCCAAGCGAGCGGCATGATCGATCTGGAGGAAATGATCAGCACCAGGATCGTGGGCATACGGGCCTGCAACGCGTCCGTGAGCACCGACTTCATTATCAGGGAGGTGGACGGCCATGGTCGTGGCGTGATCATCGTGTCCGACGGGAAGGAGGCCGTCCAGCGCTTCGAGTTCATGGAGTCGGAGGGGAGCTGGAACAGACCTGGGGCGGTGGAGGAGTACAACAGCATCGCGGCCCTGAACATCCCCGTCACCGTGATAGTCCCCAGCGAGGCGTTCCTGGAGGTCAGCACCAGGGTGCAGGAGCAGGGGAATAGGGACATCGTGGTCTTCAGCTATGATGCCATCGTCCATCGCCGGAAACCGCTACCCATCTGACGTGGTACCGCACAGGGACGGATCACCGTCCACGGGGCAAGGAGGTCAGGTACCCAGGCCCTCGGTGGCCCGGAGCGTGCGGTGGATGGTCTGCTCCAGCTCCTTCAGGGTGTAGGGCTTGGGCATGACCTCCACGAAGCCGTAGGCGCGGTAGTTGCTCATCACCGGGTCGGTGCTGTAGCCGCTGGACACGATCACGCGGGCCTGGGGGTCGTTCTGCAGCAGCAGGGACACCGCCTCCTTCCCGCCCATGCCCTCCGGTATGGTTAGGTCCATGATGACCGCGTCGAAAGGCGTCCCCTTCCTCTTGGCCTCCAGGTACATGTCCACCGCCTCCACCCCGTCATGCGATCGTACGGCCTCGTGCCCCAGCATGCGGAGCATCTCGCTGGCGACGTCCAGGATCATCTCCTCGTCGTCCATGAGTAGCACCCTGGCCCTTCGTGCATCGTCGACCTGGCCATGGGTCTCCAGGCCCTGACCTCCGGACGGTGGTGCCGGACAGGCGGGAAGGTAGATGTGCATGGTGGTGCCCCGCCCGGGAGCCGACTCCACCCTCACGCTCCCGCTATGCTGCTTGATGATGGAGTAGGTGACCGCCAGGCTCATCCCCGAACGGCCGCGCTTGGTGCTGAAGAACGGCTCGAACAGGTGAGCTAGCTCCGACTCCTCCATCCCCCTGCCCTCGTCCCGCACGATGAGGTGGACCTGCCCCATCCCCGCTGCTCCCTGAGGTTTCACGTTCTCCGCCACGATCTCGATCATGCCCCCACTGGGCATAGACTCGTCGGCGTTGCGAACGATGCTGGAGAGCACATGCTTGATCTGGCGGCGGTCCACCTCCACCCCGTTCAGGTCCGAGGGCAGGGAACGGAGCACCGAGGTGTGGGACGGCAGGACCATGTCCCTCAGCACGTCCTCCATGATGTCGCCCAGCCGCTCCGGCCGCTTTACCGGGGCCCCTCCCTTGGAGAAGGTCAGGAGCTGGTCCGCCAGCCCCTTGGCCCTTTGCAAGGCCTTGTTGGATTCCTCCAGGCGGGCCCTCACCTCCTCCCGGGCCAGGCCCTCCTGGTGCAGGACCTCGTGCTGCCCGATCAGTATGGTGAGCACATTGTTGAAGTCGTGGGCGATGCCCCCAGCCAGGGCGCCCAGGGAGCGGAGGCGCTCCACCCTCTCCAGCTCGTTCTCTAGCTTCTTCTCGGTGGTAACATCGTGAAGGACCACGATGGCCCCGATGACCACCCCGCTCTCATATATGGGGGCGGCGGACTCGTTGATCAGCATGCCCCCGGCGGAGGTGGACGGCAGCATCTGCCGGTAGTAGGTGAAGGGGGCCTGCGCCCGCATGGCGTTCTCCACCGCATCGACCACGCCCTCATGGCCCGCGTCCTCGAACGGGAACAGCTCCCCCAGGCGCCTCCCAAGGGCCATGCCCCGCTCCAGCTTCAGCATCTCCTCGGCCTTGCGGTTCGCCACCAGGACGCGGTGGGAGGCATCGACCATCATGACGCCGTCGGTGATGTTGTTGAGGGTGACGTTCAGGCGGTCCTTCTCGAAGCGGAGGGCGCTCTCCGCGGCCTTCCTCTCCGATATGTCCCGGTTGATCATGAGGATGGCGGTCTGCCTCTCGTACGGCACCACCCGCGCGCTGGCCTCGGAGATGATGAGTTCTCCGTCCTTGGTGATGGCGGTGACCTCGATGCGGATGCTGCCTTCCCGCATAAGCGTGGGTACGGCCCGGTTGGCCCGTGCGGCAGTGTCGGTGGTGACCAGCGACATCACGTTGGTCCCCAGCAGCTCCATGCGGGAGCGCTTGAGCCGGCTGCAGCCGTGAGGGTTGACGTCGATGATGTCCCCGCTGGGGGAGAGGATGAACATGGAGTCACCGGCGTTGTTGAACAGTGTGCGGAACTTCTCCTCGCTGATGCGTATGCTCTCATCGGCGATCCTCTTGTCGTACGCCTGACCGATGACGTTGGAGAACGCCTCTAAGATGCGTATCTCCTCCTCCTTCCATGCGCGCTCGCTCCTAACGCACTCCAGCTCCAGGAAGCCGCGGGGACGGCTGGACCACACCACGGGCAGGACCACGAGGGAGCGGACCCCCCGCTCCGTGAGCTTTTCCATCTCCGTCGCTGCCTCCGGGGGCATGTCCGCCACCCGACCGACGTTGATGACCTCCTGCGCCATGATCTTGGACGTCCACCACGGCATCTTATCGCACGGCAGGCCCTGCAGTTCGTCAAGATGGGGCGGAACGCCAGGAGCGCACCACTCCAAGGTGCTGCTGACGTAGGTGTCCTCATCCGAGAACTGGAACAGGTGGGCCCGGTCCACCCCCAGCAGCCCGCCCAGGGAGGATAGCCCTCCTTGGACCACGTCAGGTATCCTCTCCGGGGAGATGGATATGAGGCCCGAGGAAGTGCTAGCCAGCGTCGACACCACCTTCATGCGGACACCCTGCTCCTCCTCCAGCCTCCTCCTCTGGGTGATGTCCCGCAGTATATACAGGCTGCTGAGGTTCTTGCCCGCGCGGGTGTATATGCTGGAGATCTGCACATCGAAGAACCTGCCGTCCAGGAGCTCCAGCTCGGAGTGCTCCTGGTACGACTTCCGTCCCTGCCCCTCCTTCACGTCCAGGGGGAGGCGGGGCATAAGCTCCCGGGTGTGCTTGCCCAGGCAGTCCATGGTGCTCCTCACGTTCAGCAGCTCGCACATAGCGGGGTTCAGGTACAGCACCTGGTTGAACTCGTCGGCTATCAGCACACCGTCCTTCAAGGTGTGCACGGTGCTGTCGAAGGTGAACGGCAGCATGCGGAACATCTCGAAGCCGAAGGTGCCGAAGAACAGCAGCACGCTGCTGATCATGATGCCAGTGATGATCATCAGTTCGCTGGGGACCCACTCCCACAGGGGGAACAGCAGCGTCATGGTCATCAGGGGGAGCAGGACCGCCAGCTCCAGTAGCATGGTCCTCCTCTTCAGGGCCAGGCCCACCTTCTGGTAGTTCTTGAACAGAACGTACGCGGAAAGGAGCATGTTGCCGAACACGAACGACACGTAGGCATAGTACACCGGGCCCCGCTCGGCCTCGAACGAGCGCACTGGGTCGGAGGACAGTGATACGCTGATGTAGTGCAGGCCGTGGAGGGGGTTGGTGATGACCAGGAGCAGCAGCATGACGGCGATGGTGAAGAGAGGCACCATGTACCTCTTGGACAGCCACTTCCAGCGCTGCGCGTAGGAGAGGGAGAAGACCAGGACCAGTGAGGGGGTGAAGATGTGGCCGAAGTACTGCAGGTCGTTCCACAGCATCCTCTCGTCCAAGGTTCCGGAGTTGATCTCCAGGATGAACCCGGTGAGGATGATCAGGATGCAGCACTGGAGGGCGGTAAAGATGTAGCGGCTCCGCTGCCGGCTCACCTCCCATACCACGATAATCAGTATCATGGTGAAGATGCCGACAATGACCGAGTACATGGTCGCCAGGGAGACCGAGTCCACTACTTCACCACCGGTCAAAAAAATCAGACCGATATAATAAACTCAAGTGGGATATTATCAATGTCGGAAGTCATAATCCAAGCTCCATACGCATTCCGCACCTGTTTCTCCTCGTTTCGAACGTTCGACCGAACACCGTTTAATAATCCATACGATATTTACAAAGCGTATCACCTTGGCCCGCATCCTGTACGTCGATGACGACCAGGGCCTCCTGGAGATCGGGAAGGCCTTCCTGGAGCTGTCCAGCGATTTCGTGGTGGACATGGCCACATCGGTCCGGGAGGCCCACGAGGCCTTGAGGCGCACCAGGTACGATGCCGTGGTGTCGGACTTCCAGATGCCGGAGATGGACGGCATCGAGTTCCTGAGGTCGCTGCGCTCCCAGGGGAACAAGGTACCGTTCGTCCTCTTCACTGGCAAGGGCCGGGAGGAGGTGGTGATCACCGCCCTCAACTGTGGGGCGGACTTCTACCTCCAGAAGGGCGGGGAGCCGACCTCGCTGTTCAAGGAGCTGGAGCACGTGATAAGGGACGCGGTCAGCCACCGCCAGGCCGAGGATGCCCTCCGCACCAGCGAGGCCAGGTACCGCCACCTGTTCAGGAATCTAGGGGAAGCGGTGGGCATCTACCGCTACGTGTTGGACGAGAACGACGAGGTCGTGGACTTCGCCTACGTAGATCTCAACCCCACCCTCCTGCGCACCCTGGGAAGGAGCGAGGAGGAACTGTACGGCAAGACGGTGGGGCAGATATTCGGTGTATGTGGGGTCAGCCAGTACCTGCCCACATTGAACCGCTTGCGTCGGGAGATGAAGGAGATACAGACCGAGGAGTACTATTCTCCGGTCAGCGGGTACTTCCAGACCACATGGGTGCCCTTGGGGGAGGACCTTTTCATCGCCTCCTCGCTGAACATCACCGACCGCAAGAGGGCTGAGGAGGAGCTCCTGCACTCCATGGGCCTCATGAGCTACATCATCGAGCACTGCCCCAGCGGCATCGCGGTCCTGGACCGGGACCTACGCTACCTGTACGCCAGCACCCGGTTCTTCAAGGAGTATGACATAGAGGACGAGCACCTGCTGGGCAGGAGCCACTACGAGGTCTTCCCCGACCTGTCGGGGGCGATCAGGGAGGTGCACCAGCGGGCCCTTTCAGGAGAGGTGCTGGTCGGGGAGGGCCCCTATACCAGGGACGACGGCTCCGTCTATCTCACGCGCTGGGAGTGCCGGCCATGGTGCCGGCGCAATGGATCCATCGGCGGCATCGTCCTCTACTGCGACGTCACCAGTGTGCAGAGGAGCTGAGGCTTCGGCAGGACGAGCATTATTATCGGGCAGGGGCATGCGGGAGCGGTACGAAGCATGGTCAAGCTGATCGTGGGGAAGGTGGCCGAGGTGCCGCCGGGGACTCTCAAGGAGTTCAAGCTGGACGGGAGGACTTTCGCCATCGCCAACCTGAATGGCACCCTGTACGCCATGGACGGCGTGTGCGAGCATGCGGGAGGGCATCTCGGAAAGGGAAGGCTCATCGGCTCGTCGGTGAAGTGCCCCCTGCACGGGGCAGAGTACGACATGATGACCGGGAAGTGCGTGAAGAAGCCATTTGGTTCTCTCACCCGAGCGGGGGACCTGATGACGTTCCCGGTCCGAGCGGAGGGCGAGGACGTCGTGGTCGAGGTCTGAACCTCTCCCTTTACCGTCCTTTGCGCGCAAGGTAAGAGCGGGATTACGGCAATGGCCGTACCATCATCATGACCTCTTCGTCTAGATGGTAGACCCATGGCAGGACGGCCGGACCATGCCCCGCTGCCGATGTCCGGAGCAGGATATATTATCACGTTAGATTTAATAGAATATAATAAATAATTGTTGTTCCAACTATCATTCGTGTTCGTTCGCATAACATCCTCCAGCAGCAATCTGGCGGCCCGTGTCTGGTGCAAGAGGTTCAAGACCGACAGGAACTGCTCCTTCGGCTTCGACGACTTCACGATGGGCTACCTTAGGGATGCTCGGGAGGAGGACGACCGCATCATCCTGACCGTGGAGATCACCAACCCGGTCGCCAAGGAGTACCTGATGCAGATGGGGAAGGAGGGAAGCTCTGAGAACAACTGACGTGCCATCGGTGCATCGCCATCCTCTCAAGAACAACCCTTTCTCCTCCTTGTGAAGAAGGGTGGCGGGCACCCACCGATCATCCCATTGGTGCGACGACCTAAATTGGAGCCTTAGGACCGTGGACCGATGCTTCCATCGGAGCGATGATGCCATACAGATCTATTCTACTGTCCTCTGCTGGTGAGGGGGGACTTGAACCATGGCCTGCCGTGGCAGAACGACGAGGCCTCGGCTTCCCGGCTTGACCGCCTCTGAACATAAAAACCCTGAATACCGTGAAAAACGGGCTGTTAACGGCCCTAAATGCCCTTTTATAGGTTTCAAACGACCTCTACTATGATATATAGTGATTGGAATTACAGCCTAGGGGCATTGTTATTTCGGAATATGTCATCCAGAACATTGTGGCTTCCGCCAACTTGGGCATTGAGCTTGACCTAGGCACTCTTGCGCTCAGCTTGAGCGGGGCGGAGTACGAGCCCGAGCAGTTCCCGGGCCTCATATACAGGATCAAGAACCCCAAGTCCGCGACCCTGCTGTTCCGCAGCGGGAAGCTCGTCTGCACCGGGTCTCGCTCCCTCGCCAATGTCAAGCAGGCCATCGAGACCGTGCTCTCGGACGTGAAGAAGGCCGGCGTTCCCATCACCAGCTCTCCGGAGATCGTGGTGCAGAACATCGTGGCCTCGTCCGACCTGGGGCAGGAGATCAACCTCAACGCCATCGCTATCTCCCTCGGACTGGAACGGGTGGAGTACGAGCCCGAGCAGTTCCCCGGACTGGTGTACCGCTTGGACGAGCCCAAGGTCGTGGTGCTGCTGTTCGGCTCCGGCAAGCTCGTCTGCACCGGCGCGAGGACCCCGAAGGACGTGGAGGCGGCCGTGAGGAAGATCACCGAGGAGCTGCAGTCCATCGGCATGCTGAAGCCCAGCGGCTGAGCTTTCCTACCCCTTAAGAAAGGGGACCATGCCCCCTGGAGCGAGGAGATCACAGGATGGCCTTTTCGGCCTTTCTTTTTCTTGCCTCCAGCGGCCCTGCGTCCCTGGCGAGGGGACTGGGGTCAGAGCAGCTTCCTGCACCTTTCCACCTGCATCCTGGCATCACAGTTCGGGCAGTGCGTCACTTTCAGTATCTGGCCGCACGCCGTGCACTGCAGATCGTCATCGGAGCACAGCCCTAGTTTTTCGCAGCCGCAGTTGGGGCAGCTGTCTATTTTGAAGTGGGTATCGCATCGTGCACATACCATGCAGCTATGCATACATTTTACTGTATATATTATTAAATATAATCATCGGCCTATTTATCATTTCCTGGCCTCCAGACCTACTGACCATCATGAGCTGCGGCCAGATGCACGGGCCTGGGGGCATAGGCTGATGCGCCTGTAACCTCCTAGCATCAGCAAGCTTTATAATCATTGCCTTGGAATAATAATTTGTGGAGCCTCTAGTCCGGCGATTGCTCTTCAATGAGGTGGATTACCTTAGCATGCTCGCCGAGATGACCGGTTCGCCGTGGGAAGAGGACGATGAAGTCCTCATGGCCAGCATGAACGGCGACCATCCCTTCTTCAACGAGGCCATCATCAAGAACGGCTCCCGGCCACCCTCGTCGATCACCCTGAGGACGCTGGAGCGCTTCTACCAGGATAACGACCAGCCTTTCATGGTCCACGCCTCGTGCTCCTCGGACCCCACGCTCTTCCGCGGGACCATGGCCTCCTTCGGGTACCGCCTCACGGCGGTCAACACCGCCATGGCCGTGGGCGGGCGCTCCCTCCTGCCACCTCCCAGACCGGCCGGTGTTCAGCTTCGCCCTGTGACATCTACAGTGGACCTCACTACCTTCTGCCGGACGGCGTCCCGGGGGAACGAACTGCCCCCCTCACTGGAGGACGAGCTGGTGCGGCTGATGGAGGGCATCGACCCACTGTCCGCTGATCGGCTGACCCCCTTCATCGCTGAACGGGACGGCGTGGCGGTGGGCACCTCGGTGCTCATGGAGGGCGGCGACTGCGGCGTGTACTTCGTCTCCACTCTGCCGGAGGAGCGCGGTCGAGGCATCGGAGCTTGGATAACCTACGAGACGGTGAGGATAGGGTTAGTGCACGGCAGCGTGCTGGCTCTGGTGGAAGCATCCCCCGCGGGACGCTCCATGTACCATCGGCTGGGCTTCTACGACTTCGCCACCGTGGACGAGTACATCAGGCCTTAGTGACGTCCTGCACATTGAGATCCCGCAAAATGGCCCTCAAAGAGGCATGGCGGCCGATGAGGTAGGGGCCGGCCTACCGTGACCGACAAATACCAGACGGAAGGTCCAGGCGCGCTGGATACCTGCCCGGCCGTCGATAAAAATCAGTTTCTCATTATCATAATGAGCACAGGGAGGGGAAGCATTGTAATATGCCCTCATGCTCCTAGGCGCGAAGTGTTGATATGACCACGATAATGATCAGGGGGTTCGAGCGTTCCCGATGCGGCACATACGTGATATGGACCGACCGCCGCGGGCTCGACCATTCCACCGCACTAGACCTTCTACTGGAGAGGTGCCAGGTGGGCACCTATGACCTCACCGCCGAGGACGCCCAGACCTTCATCCAGGCACACCACAAGCACATGGCAGAGCGGGACCTCTCCCAGAACGTGGAGGGCGCCCTGTGCCAGCTCGGCGCCGAGCCGTGAGCCGGCTCTGCGGCCTCTCCTTCTTTACATCTTTTCCGTTATTTTAGCGCTCATCATCTCAAAAAAAAGATACCTGGCATGCACCTCCCTATCATTTAGGCGAACCACGACCATAGGGATTTACATCCATTCTCTGATTTGACACCGTGCCCGCCCGCCTCGACATCGTCGCTCCAGACGAGAGCCTGCTGCTCGATTTCGCCCAGACCTACTACCGGCGGCTGTTCCAGAGGGTCTTCGATCGAAGCTACTTCGAGGAGAACCCGTACTACTGCGACGGCAACTCGTGGGAGACCCTCCTGGACGAGCCCCACTGCACCCAGCGGTTCGCGTCAATAATCAGGATGATGGAGGTGGTCCAGACCATGCTGAGGAAGAGGGGCTGGACCGTCAGGGTGACGCGGGAGGAGGTAATCGAGGACCTCGACCGTCAGGGGCTTTACCACGTCATGCCCTTCACCAAGAAGAAGAGCGGCCCCCAGCTGTTCTCCGCCGAGAGCTCCTTCCAGAGGACCATGGACCGACTGTGCGAGGCCGGCGTCATCGCCCCCGCTACCCGCGGCAGCAAGGAACGGGAAAGCTCGAACAGGGTGGAGAACGAGTCCTTCCGGTTGGACCCCGCCATCGCCCAGGACCCCCGGTCCCTGCTCAACGACCTCCCGGAGAAGAAGAGAAGGCTGGCGCTGCGGTACCAACAGCTGGAGATCTACCGGGAGCTGGCCCGGGAGGCCTACTATGTGCTGGGACGGGACCCTGCCGAGGTGGAGATGGACATGGGACAGAGGCTGAGGGAGCGGGACCCCTGGGTCGTCATCCCTCCCAAGATGTTCAAGGACGTGCCCGTTCCGCCCGCGAGCCGGGAGCGGCCGATAGAACACGATGAATAGCCCAGGACCATGGGCTCCTCTCCAGAATGGTTCCTGACATCCCCGGACATCGGGACCGTGCGGCGTTAGGTTGGATGGTCACCCCGGCCTCATGAGCACGACCTCGTATTTCGCCCCGGGGTGCGGCGCAGCCTCGTCCTCGTACTCGCGCACCCATAGCACGTGAAAGCCCCTTGCCACCTTAACTATCCGGTCCTCATCGAAGTACCGGGAGACGAAGCCGCGGTCCTCTATCCATTGCCCCTCCTTACACCTCGTGCCCGTTCCACAGGCCGGGTCCCCAACACGGGGGACGGACATCACCATCAGCCCGCCTGGCACCAGCGCCTGCAGGCACCTCCACATGATGTCCAGCATCTCGTCCTGGCGCAGGTCCGCGCATACGAAGAGGTGGGAGCATATGGCGTCCACCGAGGACCGGGAGGAAGGTAGCCGCTCCCGGATGTTCCGCTCCAGCAGGGCCCCGCAGCTCTCCGCCTCCTCCTTCCTCTCATCGGTCAGGTCCTGCTCGAAGCCTGAGAGGTCCACGGTGATGACGCATATGCCGGCGCGGGTGAACAGAGCCGGGTCCGGTCCCCTGCCGCAGCCTAGGTCGAGAAGGTGCGTCACACCCTTCTCCTGGAACATGCTCAGGGCCCTCGCTCCCAGTACGTCCGGTCCCTCGCCTCCTCGCTGCGCGGCGTCCCACAGCCGCTGTCTCTCGCCGGTCAGGTCCATCAGGTGCGCCCCCATGGATAAGAAATGAGAGGGACCAGGGGAAATAACCATCCTTTCGTCCACAATGGTGAGGATGGGCTTTGGCATCCCCTTCCTTGGAACTTAAGGAGGCGCCCGAACGTCCGTTCTTATAAAAGGAGGAAGAAGTTTTGGCCCTCCAGGCCTTAAGGTCATACCTTGACGGTGAACTTAACCGCCACGCTCCTGGAGTTGCCCACGCCGTCCACCGCCAGCACCGTCACGGTGTGCGCGCCGTTCGGCACCGCCGCGTAAGTGTAGGCGCTGGCGGCGGTCCTGGTCCAGGAGCCGCTGTCCAACCTCACCTGGTAGTAGGCGATGCCCGAAAGATCGCTCGCAGCCCACTTCACCGCCACCGAGCTGGTGTTGACCACCGCACCGCTGCTGGGCGAGGTCACCTTCAGCGTGGGCGCCGTGTTGTCGTAGCCGGTCAGCGCAATGTCGTCCAGGAACACCCCCTCCCTCATGCCGGTGGAGCCGGCGGGCACGGTCCTGACCCCGTAAGCACTGAAGGCGGTGCTGGCGTCCCCTCCCTGGGGCGCCACGGTCCCGGAGACGAACTCGAAGCCGATCCACACGAAGGTGTTGGGCACGTCCAGCGTAACCTTTGTCCACGTCCGGGAGGAGGCCTGCTCCTTGGAGTCGGTCCACAGCACGTGCTTGGTCAGGCTGCTGTTGGTGCCGGTGTAGTAGATGACGTTCAGGAAGTCATGCCCCACGGCGGTCCCGGTGCCAGGCTGCTTGGCGTCCGAGGCACCGGTATCGGAGTAGAACCAGAACGTTAGCGTTAGATTGGTGTAGTACTTCGCCCCGCTGACGTACTTGCGCATGATGGAGTCCTGGTTGGTATCGTACCTGAGCACCATGTTCGCGGGGCTGGAGGAGCTGGACAGGCCGGTGAGGTTGCAGTCCATGGGCTGCTTGTTGGTCGCGGTCAGGTAGTGGGAGTTGTACCCGCTCTTGGAGCAGTAGGCCGCTAGCTTCCCGCCGTGGAACTCGTGACCCTGCCGGCACCAGGTATCGACGCTGGAGGCGGCGTTGACATCGATCTTCTGCCACCGGGCGCTCCAGTCTGCGAACGACGCCTCGTCCGCCCCCTCCTCGAATATGAGGGAAGGGGTGGTGGAGGCGGCCGCACCTGCCGGTAGTGAGGTGAGCAGCAGCATGGCGGTCAACGTGATGACGGAAAGGAACCCGAACTTGACCCGGTTCATGCTCCGGACATGGGGCGGTCGATGATAAACATTTTCATTATCGAGGAGGATAAAAATGTCCGCTTAGAGTAGGGGACCCATCATCATGCGGTCGTGGAGCAGAACGGGATCGGACGTGTTCCGTTCACATGACCCTGCCCTCTGGCCGACGTCGATCATACCAACGTTCCGCATTAATTGCGCCGAAGGGAACGCATGAACATCAGCCCCTTCCCACGCTCCGCCCCCATCACGACCTCAACCTTGACCGGCTCAGTCCTCGTAGCTCTTGGACTTCTGTATGATCTTGGCCACCTTCTTCTGGTGGGTGCGGGGAGCGTTCAGCCGTCTGATGATGGGTACCTCGATCGTCTCGTCCATATCGGAGGCCTTGGTCAACCCTTCCTCGATCGCGCGGGCCAGCGGCACGGCGTACTCGTAGCCGAACATCCGGACCATCATCTCCACGATGACCGATAGGCTGTTCACCGGGATCTCCTCCCGCCACGTCTCCACTTTGAACAGGGGGCGGGTGAGTATGCGGTCATCGGCCCGTACGATGCCCTGCTGGACCATGATGGTCAGATCGCGCACGGCCCGCCCCACCCGGTAGTGTATCTCCACCTTCTGCGTCCTCTGGCTGGGACTCAGGTTGGAAGGCGTCCCGCTCAGCGCGTTCTCCATGAGCTTGGGCAGCAGCCGGATCTGCTCCTCCGACAGTATCCCCCGCTTGGTGTCCGGAAGGCGTGCCCACTCCTCCATCTCCCTGTTGAAAGACTCCAGCTCCTTCCTCTTGCCCTCTTCGATCAGCCCTGTTCCCTCTGCCATCCCACCAGATCCATACTAACATAATGAGTTATGTTAGTATAATGCTTATTGTTCGGGGCCAGCAGGCCTATCGCAAGGTCTCTCGCTAGGTCGACCGAGGGGGTGAGCAACCAACCAATGACGGGTCCCATAACCTCGATCGCCTTGATCCTCATCGATTATGGGCATTGCTACCGGCCATCACCTTGATGGTCCTCGGCAACGGCACCTTGCCCCGACTCATGCGGTGCACCCAGGTATCGAACAGGTACGACATGTTCACAATGACATGGTTCGTTTCCAACACCCCCTCGAGCCGGGTCAGGGTCGACACGACCTCATGGACCGTAGTGAGGGACTCGAACATGCCATCGAAGGTGATGAGGGTGGGCACATTGGAGCAGTCCCACCCCACGGTGAACAGGTCCCCATCGTACTTCGCCAGTTTTATGAGGGATTCCTCCTTGGCCGAGGGGTGGTCGAGCTTCACGTTCATGGCGAACCACACGTCCCCACCTATTCCGAGGTAGAGGTCCATCTCGCTCTCGATCAGCCCGTTCTCGACCAGAAGTTCGGTCCTCCTCTTCACCGTCGGGGGGTCAGCCCTGTCTTGTAGGCGATGGTGCTTATGGGCATGCGGCCGTCCAAGCTCAGCTGGTGCACGATCCTCATGTCCGTGCTGGACAGCAGGCGGATGTCGCCCTGACCACCACGATCGATGGCCTCCCACCGGTGGCAGAGCAGGCCACCGCCCCCTGCCTTGGAGGAGAAGATGATGACCCTCGGTTCGACCATGTCCAGGCGCTCCATGTGGAAGTCCATGACCTTCTCGATGTCGCCCACCCCCCTAAGGTCCACATGGCAGGCGATGAAGTTATAGGTGCACTGGAGGACCCGGTTCACCGACCCCAGCTCCTGCAACCCCTCCAGCACCTCAGGGGTGAGCTTGATCCCTGCCTGGCTTCTTGTCATCTGGAAATAATCTGCGCTTCCATATCATTTCACTCCACCGATGCATGGTGATATAGGGAGCATGCGCCCATGAGAACGACAGGACTTTCTCTGGGTGACGGGCCTGCAGCGGCACAATGCTGCGGTGCAGAGCTCCATCATCTAAGGGGCCAAGCAAGGTCGAATAGGTCTCTGGTAGGTTCAGTGGTGGGGCATCGGAGAGGATAAAAAAACACTAACACGACCAATCGAGCTCAGCAGGGTCAAGCTCCTTCCCTCTTTTTCTATCGATTAATGAACTACACACCCAGGAACGAACCCAGGAGGCATTTTTCCGTCAATTCGGTCACCCCTCGCTAAAATATTTATATTGGATATTATAATATTAACTCGCCGATACGGGACATCCTTGAAAAAGTGCATCCCATCATCATCCCCATCATGATTTTTGGGGGTGTCCCGGTCGGTTTTTCCCTCCGTCTGGTATCGCTCAATGCTTTTCTCACAGGGGATGAAAATCAGCACATTTAATATTAAAATAGATATTTAGATGGTAATCTATTAATCCTCATCTGGGTCCTTCACGAGTACAATGAGCCAAATGAAGAAGAAAAAGAAGGCAGCGGAGGACCCGCTAGCGAACAACAACCGATCCGACCACAAGAGCAAGGCCTCGGCGGCCATCGTCACCCCGGCCCCCAAGGGCGCCAAGGGAAAGAAGTAAGGAAATCTCTTCACCGGTGAGGCCCGTTCAGCGGCCAACCTCACCGGACAAATCCTTATGTTGTTTTCTCTATAATTTTTCTCCGACGATCGTTCCTGAAGGGACCGATGCTCCATGACTTGTGATTAGCATCGACCGTCTGATATCGAGGCGATGTCCCATTCTCGATGTGCATTCCACAGACCTGAATCTCATAGGTAGGATGTTCAATGCCGTCCTGCACATCTAGGCATGGACGATATCGCCGGCCCAAGCCCCTGAGCTTTTCACAGGAACGTGGCTCAGAGGTCAGCGACCCGGGCCGGGGCGTCTTCCTCGAAGGATGAGCTGGTGTAGCTGTCGGCCGCGTCCTTCTCCCTATCCACGCGCACCATCTTGCGGCAGTTGTTGCAGGGGGCCTCCATCATCAGGTCGTGGTAATGGAACCGCATTACGTCCTCCGTTCCACAGGCGGGGCAGGTGTGCTTCATTATCACGCAGGCGTGTTGGTCCATGCTCCTTAGGACCAGCTCATCATTGACCTCAGTTGCGGGGGGAGGTGACCGAAAGTGGAACGTCCAGCGGACCGGCTAGTTCGATTGACCCAGAATAGACAATTAATGATGGGTTCAGGAGATAGAGTTGACCGATTCATCACCGTGCTGGACACCCCACCAGGTCAAGATCTTTCATCCCACCAGGGCCTTGGGGACCAGCTCCATGGCGCCGTAATCGGAGATCTTCATGCTCATGTCCCCCGCCCGGGCCAGCAGCTCCCTCATCTCCACGAACGCCCCATCGGGAACGATCACCAGCACCTCATACCCCTCGACCACCGCCTCGTTGTACTGCAGCACGGCGTCCGGTCTCCTCCAGCTCTCCGCGGTCTCAACGAACTCGAAGCCGAACAGCTCGTCCGCATCCTCATCGTACAGGGCCAGGAGGCACCATACTCCGGTATCGCCCACCACGTAGGTCTCCACCGCGCGGACACCCTCCTCGTCCTCCAAGATCTGGGCCAGCCGCTGGTCGATCAGGTCGACCAGGTCCACAACCGCCATGGACCTTGCTGGGAGCGGCCAGTATATAGTTCTAGTCCGGAGCGGTCAGGACGAAGGCCCAATTAGGATCCTCCACCAGGTCGACATCGCCCTGGGGTAAACGAACCGCCCCTCAGGGCGCCCTTCATTGCTGGGCCGAGGGATCATGCTGGAACAGGCCGAAGGCGTTGCCCTCGGTGTCCTGGGCGAAGGAGACGTACCCTCTTCCAGGCAGCGCTCCCTTGGGGATCAGGACCTTGCCCCCTGCCTTGACCACCTCCTCCAACGACCGATCGATGTCCTTGACCGCGATGGTGTTCACCACCGTCCGGAAGTGCTCGTTCCCGTGTATGGCGCCGTGTATCCCCGGTCCGCCCTCACCATGGATGTCTTTTTCCCCATCGTCGACGGTGGACACCAGCCAGTAGTCGATCGGTCCCGGCCACTTCTCGATCTTCCAGCCGAACACCTGCTCGTAGAACCGCACCGCCCGCTCTGGCCTCTCCGCAGGTATCTCGAAATGAACGACCTTGGACATATCAACGCCTCTCCTCTCTCGGTCGGGGTCAAGGATGGGAAAGCGACAGCGATATAGGTTGCCGTGGTGCCCCCCCTCAATGGCCTAGATTATTATGGAAGGGGGAACGATGCTCCTACATGGAAGCGCTCAGCATCGACAGGAGGAGCACCGCGCTGGTGGTGATCGACCTCCAGGAGGGGATCGCCCGGAACCCCGCCCTTCGACCACACTCCTCTCAGGAGGTTATACGGAACGCGGCCCGGCTGGCCAATGCTTTCCGCGCCCGCCGCATGCCGGTCCTCCTGGTCCGCGTTCTTCCCACGTCCGATACTGCCCTCACCCCCCTTGCCGACGACACCTCGCCGCCTGCTCCAGACCCTATGCCGGTGAACTGGGCCGACCTCGTCCCGGAGCTGGGGACGGACGCATCGGACGTGGTGGTCACCAAGCGCCAGTGGGGGGCCTTCTACGGCACGGAGCTGGACCTGCGGCTGCGGCGAGCGAGGATAGGGACCATCGTGCTGTGCGGCGTGTCCACCAACTATGGGGTGGAAAGCACGGCGCGCTCCGCCTACGAGCACGGCTACCAGCAGGTGTTCGCCGAGGACGCCATGAGCTCTCGGTCGGAGGAGCATCACCGGGCCTCGGTGGAGTACGTGCTTCGGCGGTTGGGGAGGGTACGGACGACCGATGAGATACTTGCCGCTGTGGGACAATGAGGAGCGGCTCACGTGGCCTAAGGACACCCGCCTTACTTGCACCCCCGGCGAGCATTCTACGCCCATCGCGGACATGAGGCGGAATTAAATAGTATGGCACCCTCGCCGGAAGGCCGGGTCGTGTGCCCCGGCGCACCGCTCATGCGCCACATGAGCAGGTCGGAAAGATCATCATGATAACCGTCAAGGTCTGTAGGAAATGTGAGAAGCAGTACCCGTCGAGCGTCCTGTTCTGCCCCGACTGCGGCAGCCTGATAATGAAGCCGGAGGCGCCGGAGCCCGAGCCCCGGCCCAAGGTGAAGACCGCCGTAAAGCGCGCCCCCCTTGTAGCGCCGGTGATGAGGGCGCCGGTGAAGCCGTCGCTACCCCGGATCAGGGTGGAGCATACCAGGGAGGACTTCGAGCAGGCATTGGCCGACAACAAGCTGCTGGACGAGGATGTGGAGGTCATCAGGAA
The DNA here is from genome assembly GCA_963663855.1 of Methanomassiliicoccaceae archaeon. Lineage (GTDB taxonomy): Archaea > Thermoplasmatota > Thermoplasmata > Methanomassiliicoccales > Methanomassiliicoccaceae > UBA6. Next base: position 531,358 of record OY760646.1, read on the forward strand.
CCTCATGCAATGGTCCGAGGGCCTCGCCTCATCCATCTCCTACGGTGACAGCATCAGCGATGGAGGTCAGATGGGCTTTCGCCCTGCGGTCCGCCTCGGTGACAAAGAGGTCAGCCTGTTCCGCGTCGGCACCAGCGGCGGGATCGACATCCACTTCAAGGACTGGGTGGACCTTCCTCCGTTCGATGCCCGCGAGAAGAGGATGGAGATGCTGTCCCGGCTCAACGGGATCAGGGGCGTGAAGATCCCGGAGAGCAGGATCATCGAGCGCCCTCCGCTGCCGGTGCGGGCCCTGAGGGACAAGGACAACCTCGACCGGTTCGTGGGTTCGTATCACTGGTTCCTGGGGCAGGCCCGGAGCCAGTAAGCTCTCGTTGAAGCTGATCACCGCCTGCTAGGTGGCGGTGGGCAGCCACCATCTCTTTTTCCTCATACCATTTCGGTCTACATGTCACTGCAGACCATGTTTTTTAAAAAGAGATAATCCATTAGTGTATCAAGAGCTCTCGGAGGGATGTGACCATGACCGTTGGAGAGCAGGGGACCGCACTGATAACAGGGGCCTCGAGCGGGATCGGGGCCTCCTTCGGAAGGACCCTGGCCAAGCAAGGTAACGATCTGGTATTAGTGGCCAGACGTGAGGGGCGATTGCAGGCCCTGGCAAAGGAGATCACGGAGGGGAACGACGTTAAGGTCGAATGCCTGGTGGCCGACCTCTCTCTCCGGGAGGACGTTCAGAAGGTGATGGGCAGGATCGAACGGACCGATGGCCCGAGCATGCTCATCAACGGTGCGGCATCTTCAGATACAGGGACTTCTCCCAGGGCCAGATGGAGGATCACTATCGTATCGTCGATCTCCACATCAACGCGGTCATGTCCCTGTGCCATGCCGCGCTCCCCTCCATGATCGAGGAGGGAAAGGGGACCATAATCAATGTTGCATCTGCGGCGGCCTTTCTAAACTTTCCAGGCACGGCCACGTACTGTGCGACGAAATCCTTCCTGATAGCGTTCTCCCAATCCCTTCAGAACGAGGTGAGGTCCAAGGGGGTGAAGGTTCAGGCATTGTGCCCCGGTTTCACCCGCACCGATATCGCGGAGGACCTGTTCCCAGGCTTCAGCTACCATGATCAGAAGGGAGCGACGTGGATGGAACCGGAAGATGTGGTTGCAGCCTACCTCGCTGCGCTAAACAGCAACAGGACGGTGTGCGTCCCCGGTGCGATCAATAAGCTGGGTATAGGTCTGGCGACCCGCAGCCCCTTCCTCAACCGCCAGTTGAGGGAGCGCCTATGGCTAGGGAAACTGAAAGGGGAGTACGAGAAGGGCAATCCGCGGCCCTGGGAGCGAGCGAAGTAGGACGGGCGTTGGACCAGGGGGCTTATATCATGCCTTCTGGCTATACGAACGGTAGCTCCGCCGTTTTGCATAGGTCTCCGCCTCTTGATCTTGGAAAGGCCCTCCATCTACCGGAACGTAGTTCCATTGACGAGTCGATGATGAGGGCCAAAGTGACGATCATCACCTTCGCGTGCGTGGTGCTGGCCATTCTCGTGATAGCATATTGGGTGCTGCCTTCCATAGGGCCCCCTCCGCCTCTTTCCATGTTAAGCTTGAGCGGACCGACCCAGGAGAACGAAGGCTCCCTAATGGTGTCTTTCAGCTCGGTGGATTACCCCCTCACCGTATCCGACCTCAGCGTCCTCGTGGGCGTCAACCATCGTCGGTCAATCCAGCGCAGTGCAGCGACGAGGGGTGGGCGACGGTCAGCGGGCTAGACGGCTCAACGAAACGGGTCAGTCTCCACCCTGGTGGGGGTAGAGTTCGCGGTCCACTTCATAGATCAGGACGGCGATGGCCTGGTCAGCAAGGGCGACCACATCCAGGTGGACGGCTCTGAGCCACTTCGTACAGGCACGAGTTATGCGGTGACCCTGATCGGCAGCATCGGCGTTGTCAGTGCGAACTGCATGACCTGAGGTCCCCCAGCACCTCGTCTCATCTATGTGGTGCTTGAAGATGGTTAGATAATAAGCATTCAGACTCATTATATGAATAAATAAGCTTATAATCTTATTAAGTGTTACATGAATCGAGCGCGCCTATGATGGAAGGAGCACAGATATGGTGATCAAGAGGGGCAACTCAGAGCACATCTCCGTACTGACCGGCGATCTGATCGGGTACACGCAGAGCAGATCTGGATCGAGAGAGTACCTGACCCGGTTGGAAGAGGCCTTGGAGCTCGCCTCCCAGCGGTATAGGTTCAACCACCACATATTTCGGGGCGATAGCTTCCAGGGCATACTGCCGGAGCCGAGCAGGTCGCTGGAGGCCGCCCTTCTGATACGTTCATACCTCCTCTCAGGGTCCACGCTCAAAGCGGGCGATGGTCAGAGAGCGGGAGACGTGCGAGTGCGTCATGATGCCCGCATATCCGTAGGCATAGGCACGGCCGACTTCTACGATCTCGGGCGCATAGGGGAGAGCGACGGGGAGGCCTTCAGGCTCTCGGGCCACGGGCTGGACGGGATGAGGAAGAGGAAGCAAAACCTCTCCATCGTCACCCCGTGGGACGAGTTCAATGGGGAGCTGGAGGTCGAGTGCGCGCTCATGGACGCCATCATATCGAAGTGGACGGAGGAGCAGTCGCACTCCATCTTCCTCACCCTTCAGGGGTTGAACCAGTACCAGATATCCGAAAGGCTCGGTCGCACCCAGAGCGGGATATCCCAGAGGCTCTCCGCTTCAGGCTACTGGGCGATAGAGAAGGCCATGGTGCGGTTCGAGGAAAAGGTTAAGCAAAACTCGGACCATCTGGCACCGTCCCAGGTGCGCTAATGGTGCTCAACGATCCGACCATCGCCCTCGTCCAGCTCTCGGTGGCCCATATCATGGTGGACTTCTTCCTGCAGCCCCGGTCGTGGATAGAGGATCGCCGGAAGCTGTTGTGGCGCTCCCGGAGGTTGTACTATCACGCGCTCCTGGCCGGTATCGTGCCCTTCATCCTGCTGGGCAGCCTGGACAACTGGCCCCTCGTGCCTGTTTTCGCTCTGACCCACCTCATCATCGATGGTGTGAAGTGCCGCTACGAGGACAACACCAAGGTATTCATCGCGGACCAGGCAGCGCACTTCGCCGTCATCGTCCTCGTCTGGCTCCTGGCCTTCAATGCGGGCATCACCCTCGATATGATCATCGATCAGCTTGGTCAGGTCTGGAGCGACCCCAATATCTGGGTAGTGCTCCTGGGAGGCGGTCTGCTCACAACACCGGCCAGCATCTTCATCGGCAAGGTGATGATGAGGTGGGAGCCGTCCGATGACAAGGTGCCCGCCGACGCCCCGGTCAGCGAAGTGAAAGCGCCGGACGTCAAGGGCCTGGAGGACGCAGGGAGGATCATAGGCATCACCGAGCGCATCATCATCTTCGCCCTCATCCTAGCAGGACAGTTCACGGTGATCGGCTTCGTCATCGCCACCAAGTCCATATTCCGGCTGAAGGAGGGGTCCACCAGGGCGGAGTACTACCTGGTCGGCTCGATGCTGAGCTTCTCCCTCGCCATCGCCACCGGTCTCCTGGTCCAATACTTACTGAGCCAACCATTATGATGCTCCGGTCCGGCGCCGGTCCGGAATTCAGCACTTTTTGTTCATGTTTCAGGAACGTTCTCGCCCCGTTACCACATCCTTCGTAAAAAACCACAATAATTTCGTGCCTTCAATACATGAGATTATATCCAGCTTCCTCACCTACTGGAACGGTGGGGAGATAATGTGGATAATAATCACATAGCGAATGCTAGAGCTAGAAGTAATTGGGACGCTTCTTTTGGCGGCCCCAGGAGAAGGACGACGCTGATCATGTCCGCCATGATCGCCCTGTCGTTCCTGACGCTGATGTGGTTCCCCGCCAATGTTCAGGCCAACGCTGGGCAGGGGTGGGACACGTCACCAACGTCATTGGAGAGCAACGCCGGCGATGCGCTCAATCCCCAGGTTGCCATGAACGATTTCGGCAAGATCGTCGTGGTCTGGGAGCAGTATGATGGAACGACGGACAGCATCTATGCCCGGTATTGCTCCGCGGGCACATGGGGTTCGGTCGTTAAGATCGAGACCGGGTCCGGACACGCCGGCTCTCAACAGGTGGCCATGGACAGGAACGGCAACGCCATCGCCATATGGCAGCAGTATGTTGGCAAGCAGGGGAACATCTACGTCAACCACTGCACCAACGGAGTATGGGGAACGGCAAAGCTGCTGGAGACCATCACCGGCGAGGCGCGATATCCGCAGGTGGCGATGGACAGCAGCGGTAGAGCGGTTGCCATCTGGTCGCAGTACGACAGCGGAATGCACCTCAGCATCTACACGGCCAGGTACTCTTCCGGCGCTTGGAGCTCACCAGTTCTGATGGAGTCTGCGACCGGAGACGCGATCAACCCGCATATCGCGATCTCGGACGGCGGCACGGCCGTCGCCGTTTGGGAGCAGAAGGTGGGAGCGGATCCGCACGTCTACGCGAAACGCTACGCCTCAGGAGCTTGGGGCACCACGACGATGCTAGGAAGCTCCCTGCAAGGAACCTCCACTGAGCCGCAGGTGGCCATGGACAAGAACGGCAACGCCTTCGCCATCTGGGTGCAGTCTATACCTAGAGGCCCGGACGACTTCCAGGGGTTCTCACAGGTCCATGTCAGCCAGCTCGCATCTGGGACGTGGAAGGCACCTGTTCAACTGGCCTTCAGGTACGAGCATGATTTCGTGTATACGCCTAAAATTAAAATGAACAACAACGGCCAGGCCATCGCCGCTTGGGACTACCGGGCCAGTCTTGACCTTCGAGCCGTTTGTTCCAGGATATACTCATCCGGGACTTGGGGCGCTGAGACGGAGGTGCTGGTCGGTTATGACATGGGTCACGGGTCAGTTGGCATCGACAGCAAAGGGAACGCCATGGTGGTGGCTCCCACGATCCAAGATTGGGATGCTACTGATACAGTCTATGATATCTATGCCCGGAGGTACACCTCTGGTAGCTGGGGAGAGGTCATGGCCATAGTATCGAGCATCGGAGCAGCGGCCTCTCTTGCGGTGGACAGTACGGGGAACGCGATGATAGCGTGGAGCACGCCTGATGCCAGTGGGACCAGCAGCATATACGGCCTTCGGTTCTTCCCCGGCAGGTGGGCTTCCTCGCTAGCTCTGGAGAAGAGCACGTACAACGCACTTGCTCCGGACGTGGCCATGAACGCCGCGGGCAACGCCATGATCGCCTGGGCCCAGGGCGATGGCACGGCCATGAGCATATACGCTCGTACATACACCAAAACATATGGGGCGATCACGCTGATCGAGACCGGCAGCGGTCAAGCGAGCTCGCCGCAGGTGGCGGTCGACAAGAACGGCAATGCCATCGTAGTGTGGCAGCAGAAGGTGGGTCCGATCTCAAACATCTATGCCAACAGATATGCGAGCGGAGCGTGGGGCACGGCCAAGCTGCTCGATGCCCTGTCCGGATCGGCGGAGAACCCGCAGATCGCCATCGATGGCAGTGGCAACGCCATAGCAGTATGGCAGCAGCAGGTCGGTGCAGTGTACAACATATACGCCAGCCGATACGCGTCAGGGGCGTGGAGCACCGCCAAGCTGATCGACACACTGGCGGGAACGGCGACCGATCCTCAGATCGCCATGGACAGCGCTGGAAACGCTTTCGCGGTATGGCAGCAGGTCGATGATGCGGCGCACTCCAGCATCTACGCCGCCCGCTACTCCGCCGGGGCCTGGGCGGCGCCCACGGTCCTGGAGACAGTCACAGCGGACTGCTATCGCCCACAGATCGCCATGGACAGCAGTGGCAGAGCGGTCGTGGTTTGGGACTCGCCATCGGTGTCCAGCTCCATGCCCGGTATTCTCGCCAACCTGTATACGTCCGGTCACTGGGGAACGGCCAAGGTCGTTACGACAACAACGGAGTCCATCTGGGCCGGCTCCGTCCACCTGGCAATGGACAGCTCGGGTAACGCCCTACTCACCTACGCGGAGCACCACGATGCCTACGCTCGGTTCCTGACCTTCGCATCCGGTACGCTCAACGTGGGCGAGGCCAAGATGCTGGACAATATCGACGTTACAGAGTACACCAACGTGGCCATGGACGATGAGGGCAACGCCATCGTGGTGTCCATGGATTTCGGAATCGGCGACAGCGGTGTGGTTTGGGCACAGCCCTACTCCTCCGGTACGTGGGGCAGCGCCAGGCAGCTGAGCACCAATACCGACACGCTCATTGTGAGAGGCGTTCTCGCCCCTCAGGTAGCGATGAACAATAGCGGAAATGCGATCGTGGTGTGGGGTCAGAAGAGCGCCGTTGCAGATGGCTTCAGCATCTACGGGGGTGTCTACAGCGCGCACTCCTGAGCGTGCGCAGCACCCACAAGGCCATGCGGCATAGGTGAAAGAAGACCTTCAACCAAACCCCTTTCCCCTTCTTTTTCCTCACTTTAGTTGATTAACGCATCGGACCTCACCAACGCTCATGATAGGATTCCCGAGAGCTTGACCGACAGGTCCTGCATGGTGAACGGCTTCTGTAGCACCTCCACGAAGCCATACTCCTGGGGATGCGCCATTATGGGATCGTCGGAGTACCCGCTGGAGACCATGACCTTGGCCTGGGGGTCCATGGCCAGTAGGCCCTGCACCGCCTCCTTGCCGCCCATGCCCCCCCGGATGGTGAGGTCCATGACGACCGCCTTGAACGGTCGCCCCTCGGTCATGGCGGTACGGTACGCGGATATGGCCCCCTCGCCGTCGGCCACGGAGGTGGGCTCGTACCCCAGGTCCTTGAGTATGATCTCCATCATGTCCAGTATCGCCTCCTCGTCATCCATGACCAGGACGCGGCCGGACGCATGCCTCGCTGCAGTCTGCACCTCGGGAACGGGCTCAGGAGCCTGCTCGTGCACCGCCGGGAGGATGACCGACATGGTGGTCCCCTTACCCAACTTGGTGTCCACCAGTATGGTCCCCCCATGATTGCGGACGATAGACTGGACCGATGACAGACCTAGACCGGTGCCGGTGGACTTGGTGGTGAAGAACGGATCGAATATGTGGTCCAATACCTCCTTCGATATCCCCGTCCCCTCGTCCTTGATGTCGAGGCGAACATAGTCGCCGTCCACCACCGGTAGCAGAAGGCCCTTGTCGACCGACAGGTTCTGCGCGGTCAGGTAAAGGTGACCTCCTAGGGGCATGGCCTGCACCGCGTTGATGACCAGGTTGTTGAGCACCTGCTCCAGCTGGATCTTATCGGCGCATATGGGCCGCAGGCCTTCTTGGATATCGTAGACGGCCTCCACCCGGGAGCCGGCTAGCATGAACTGGACGCTAGACCGAATGAACGGCGGGATGTTGATCACCTCCTTGACCGGCTGCCCTCCCTTGGAGAAGGTCAGGAGCTGCTGCGTCAGGCGCCTGGCGTTCATGGCCGATTTGATGGACTCCTCCATCCTCTCCCTCGGCCTGCTCTTATCGGGCAGGTCCATCTTGGCGATCTCCATGTTGCCCACGATGGAAGCGAGCATGTTGTTGAAGTCGTGCGCTATGCCGCCGGCCAGTATCCCTAACGACTCGAGCCTCTGGCTCTTCTCCAGTTCCCGCTGGAACTGGTGGCGCTCGGTGATGTTGATCCCCACCGCTTGCACCTCCTGCAGCTCGCTGTCGCGGAAGATGCCCTTCAGCCTCCACAGGATATCAAGAGGGCGTCCGTCGTGGGTCTGGAAGTCCATCTCCAGCTCCCCCACGGTATGAGAAGGGGTCATCGCGATCAACTGCTCCTCCAGCAGGTCCCTCCCACCCGGAGGCATGAAGTTGTGGATGTTCAGGCGGCTCAGGCCGCTCCCCGTCATTCCCAGGTGGGTCTCCACCACCTTGTTGACGAAGGTGATGTCCCCGTTGGGTATGAAGGATATGATGGCCTCGGTCTGGTTATCGACCACGGTGCGGTACCTGCGCTCGCTCTCTGCGATCCGCCGCTGAGCCTCGGCCTCGCGTAGGATGGCCTCTGACCTCTTCCTCTCCGAAACGTCATGGAGGATGATGATGTAGCCGTTCTCCGATTGCCGGTTATACTGAAACTCCCTTATCATCACATCAAAGGTCGATCCCGACCGGTCGATGATCTCATGTGGGAATGTAGAGGTAGGGTCCTCGATGGAGGACCTTTTTAGGTCCGGCAACATGGGAACGACCTGGGACAAGCTCTTGCCGATAAGGTCCCCAGGTGGGCTGCCCAGGTAATCTAGGCAGGACTGGTTTAGGTCCAACAGTTCTGAACGACCATTTACCACCATCACCTTGTCGCTCATCACGTCAAGCATCTTCTGGCGAGCGACGGGGACCAGATCGAACACCCCATATCGGAAGGAGAACAGGAAGATCGAAAAGGCGGTTAGGGAGTAAGCAAGATTGTTGAAGTAAATATCGCTCTCTCCGAACAAGAAGTAGGACGGTATGATGGAGCTGAAGGTGATGGAGACCACGATCATGCCGATCTGGGCCATCTTCTTCGAGTTCTTCCTGTAGACATGGAGGATCATGATCGCTGAGAATATGGCCGCCATCGTCCACGCATAGATGTTCCATACGTAGAAAACAAACGAAGGGGTCACCACCAGGATGGTACTTGCTGCATCATAGTTGTACGACAAGGTGACAGATTGGTTGAAGGAGTGGAGCCACGGGTCGGTGATGACCGAGAAGCCGACAAGGGCCGGGACCACTAGCAGGGGTAGGACTTTCCTGACCTTGGTGAGCCTGACCACCTTGGTGTACTCCATGACCATTAACATGAAGGTGGTGATGATGGACATGTCAAGGAGTACACAGAACAAATAGAGAGCATACTTGCCCTCAAAGTCCTGGGAGTAGGCGAGAAGGACATTGATGAAGCAGGCGAAGGAGGTGGCAGGGAGCATCACCAGCCCATACTTGATAACTAGGGGTTGTCGCTTGAGCAGAAGGCCGAATATGACCAGATTGGCGAACAGGAGGATGGTGAGAACCGAGATCCATAGTTCGAACAACATTGGCATCATCCCCTCGTGCTTGCCATAGCGATACTTGCCTGGGGTTATTTTAATGGCTATTAAATTATTCGATTCGGTATAGATTGAATGATAAAGAGCCTACTTGCTGAATGTGAATGAGACCTTACAGCGTCAGGCGAGCATTCGACCATCGTTCCATATGTACGACTCTCCCATGAGCGTCGAGAGGGTATGAGTTGACATGGCCTTGCATTCTCCGGGCTTTGGTGCACCACGATAATCATAGAAAGTAGCAGATAAGGGCGAAGTTGGTAGATTTCGAAGGACTGGTGGCGGAGAGGGGTTAATCATATTATCCGCCAGTTCAAATCATCTAGCGAGGGAGGACCGGTATGGGGTCCTAGGAGCTGGACCTGTTCAAGGCCGTGGGACAATCTGACATGGCCCATTTTTTGGAGGTATGGTGTTGGACGATGGCGGATTGAGGAGGGCCCTTGCTGCTGGCTCAAGGTCATCCTCCCTCATCCTCGCCGCGGTGATCTTCGGCATCCTCCTCTCCTCCAGCCCCTACAGCCACCTCCCCTATCATGCCCTGGTGGAAACGACCATATCGACTGTGCCGCTCAGTGTGTTCATCATTACCTGGTCGGCCCGGCGGTATATGGACAATAACTTTCTCCTAGTTGTCGGCGTCGGGAACCTCTTCGTCAGTATGTTGAACCTGGTCCACATGCTGGCGTACCGGGGGATGGACATATTCCCCGGCGGCCTTCTTCAAGATCGCCAAGCAGGTGGAGCAGTAGGCAGTCGTTAGTCCGAGGTGTTCCCTCTCTCTGGTTCCCAGATGGAAAAAGAAATCATCAGAGACCTGATGCCGGGCGGGGACGCTCATGCGATGGAAGATCAGGTACAAGGCCATGCTACTTCTGGCGGTCGTCACTGCGGCCGCCTTGCTCATCGCCATCTTATCCGCCCCTGCCCCCGTAAAGGAGGTGACGATCTACGGCCAGGTGACCGACGAAAGGGGTGGACCCCTTCCCAACGCCATGGTGGAATATGGCGATCCTGAAGAGGGAGGCCCCTGCCGTTCCCTAACGGACCTGGAAGGTCATTACTCTATGGTCATCACCATTGGTGACGATCACGTCGTCCAGGCCTGGTCGTACCCCGGGCATTGGGCCCGCTACGTGGACCTGCCAAGCACGGACCAGAGCCGTATCGAGGTCGATATAATGCTGCCGAGCGCGGGGACCGTTCAGGTACCGGTGGGCGCTCTCGCCCTGGTGAGCACCCTCAACGGCTCCACGGCGTGCGATATCTACGCCGAGCTGACCACCGATTTGCGGGACGACATCGACCTGGCTGGAGGACACCAGGCCAACTACGCTCCGGGCCAGAACGTTCACTACGACCTCGCTCACGGCTCCACAAACGGCTCGTTGAGCTACCTGACGGTGAGAATGAGCCTATATGGGACGATCGGTCCTGACGATGAGCTGGTATCCTGCAACCTTCAGGACCCCATGGTACTGATGGCGGATCTGGACAAGGACTACCTGGACCTCGAGGATGTCATGGGAGATGTCACCACCTACCAGCTGGACCAGGGCGAGTCGCTTACCCTTTCTGTATGGCCGGAGGCTAATATGACATATCCTGGACAGCTCTCCCCGACCTCCAACATCACGGTGGGGGATAGCACCATGGAGATGCCCGAGAGCTGCACCCTGGTGGTTGGCGACGGCAGCAGGACCTTCGCTCATGTCACGCTCACGCCTTTGACCGCTGGCACACATACCTACTATGCCTACGTGGAGGACGGAGGCATACTTCACGTCTGGGAGAAGGATGACCGTGGATGATCGCCCCCCTGTTCCTAGGCTTTCGAGCTGGAATAGACCATCGTTTCCCAGAGACATGCGCGCATCCGGTCCTCTCTAGGACAGAGCATGCCAGGTAAATATCATTCATAATAACTGAACAAATCTTTTTTTATATTCTCGTAATCTTAAAATCGTTAATATAAGAACTCTTGGAGCCGATGAAATGTCCCAGATCACACCACCTTTGCTCAAGATCACCAACCCCGCGCCCCTGGGGCTGATGGGCTTCGGCATGACGACCATCCTGCTGAACCTTCACAACGCCGGGCTGTTCGGCCTGGGGAGCATGATACTGGCCATGGGCCTGTTCTACGGTGGCATCGCCCAGGTCATCACCGGCCTAATGGAGTGGAAGGCCGGCAACACTTTCGGAACGGTGGCCTTCACCTCCTACGGGCTGTTCTGGCTCTCCCTGGTGGCCCTTCTAATGTTCCCGGCCATGGGGGTGGGAGCGTCCACGGAGAAGTCGGCCATGGCCGCGTACCTCATCATGTGGGGGCTGTTCACGCTCGTTCTTACCGTAGGCACGCTCCGCACCAACTGGGCCACTATCTTCGTGTTCGCCTCTCTGACGGTGCTGTTCCTGCTGCTGGGCCTGGGGGACGCTCTGGACTCCGCGGCCATCACGCAGGTCGCCGGCATTGAGGGCATCATCTGCGGCGCCTCGGCCATGTACCTGGCCGGTGCGCAGGTGCTCAACGAGACGTACGGGCGGACGGTGTTGCCGGTGATGAGCCGGGCGTCCCGTCAGAGCACGATCGAGGGTGAGGGGTCAGTGAACTGAGGGTGAAAGCATGACGGAGAAGGCAGAGAACATCGAGACCTACGTCAGGTCCCTGGAGGCGTTGGCCGCCGAGATCGAGAACGGTCACATCGACGCTCGCATGGCCCTGGACGGTCATCCCGGCTACGAGAGGATATCCACCGCCCTGAACAAGGTCCTGGACAGCTACCAGGCTCCGGTCAAGGACATACGCGCTGTGATCGAGAAGATGTCGTTCAACGATTACACCTCCGCCATGTCCTCCGACTATAAAGGAGAGTTCAAGGCCCTGGCCGACTCCATCAACCTGGTACGGACGCGGCTCCTCAGCGCGCAGGACGCCTTTCAGCGCATCTCGGTCGGCAACTTCGACCGCCTGGCGGAGTTCAAGAAGGTCGGACGGCGCTCAGAGAACGACCGCCTGGTCCCGTCCATCATCGCCACCATGGAGACGCTCACCGAGTTCATCGAGGACATGGAGCTGGTGAGCCTACAGCAGAACGCCGGAGATACGGACTCCAGGATGGCGGTGGACCGCTTCCAGGGGGCATACCATAAGATGGCCGTGGGGGTCAACACCATGCTGGAAGAGGACCTGGCGGTGACGAGCAAGGCCATGGCGTGCATGGAGGAGTTCGGCCGGGGCAACTTCGAGGCTCCGCTGGAGAGCTTCCCCGGAAAGAAGAACGTCATCAACCAGACCATCGAGCAGATGAGGAGAAACCTCCAGGCCTTGATCTCGGATGCAGAGACGCTCTCACTGGCAGCGGTGGAGGGACGCCTCAGCACCAGGGCCGATGCCTCGAGGCATCAAGGGGATTTCCGCATTATCGTGCAGGGCGTGAACAACACCCTGGACGCGGTCACCATGCCCATCAACGAGGCCATGCGCATCGCGGACGCCTATGCCAACGGCGATCTGACGGCACGCGTTGAGATGGAGACCCAGGGCGACTTCACCAAGTTCGCGGAGTCGCTCGACGCTATAGGGGAGAGCCTCACCGACCTGATCCAGGAGGTGAACCGCTCCGTGGACCTGGTGTCGTCGACATCGCAGGAACTCGCTTCCAGCGCGGAGGAGATGAACGCCTCCACCGAGCAGGTGTCCGCGGCGATACAGCAGATCAGCAAGGGCGCGCAGTCGCAGGCCACGCAGGTCGATGAGACGGCCAAGATCATGGCCGAGATGTCGACCTCGGTGAACGAGGTGGTGAACAAGTCCCAGGCCGCCACCCTGGCCGCGGGAAAGGCCAACGATTCCGCGGTCCACGGCAAGGCGTCGGTGGAGAGCACCGTCCAGAAGATGCAGGAGATCGCCAAGGTCGTAGATGAATCGGCCAAGGTCATCGAGTCGCTGGGCAAGCGCTCTGAGGAGATAGGCGAGATCGTCGGTGTTATCACCGGCATATCGGAGCAGACCAACCTCCTGGCCCTCAATGCTGCGATAGAAGCAGCACGGGCCGGTGAACAGGGCCGCGGGTTCGCCGTCGTCGCCGAGGAAGTGAAGAACCTGGCCGAGGATTCCAGGGAAGCGGCGGAACGCATCGCCAAGATGATAAGGGAGGTGCAACAGGAGACCAGCAAGGCCGTGCAGTCGATGAAGCTGGGCACCAAGACCACCGCGGAAGGCCTGGCACTTGTGGACCAGACCGGTAAGGCGTTCGAGGAGATCTCCACCATGGCCGCGGCCACGTCCGACGAGGTGGCGGCCATCGCCTCCCTCATGAGGAAGCAGGAGGTCGGGACCCAGACCGCCGCCAAGGCCGTGGACGGCATCGCGTCCATCGCCGAGGAGACCGCGTCCGCCTCCGAGGAATCAGCGTCATCGACGGAAGAGCTCACGGCCAGCATGGAGGACATGACCGCTCGAGCGCAGTCACTGTCGGAGATGGCCATCAACCTCAAGAAGGTGTCCGGCCGGTTCAGCTTCGAGGGCAGGACCGAGGAGGCCGCCCCCGTCCCAGCTGGCAAGGCGGAGAGGAAGAAGTCCTCTGTTGAGGGTGCCAAGGTCCCGGCCAAGGTGAGAGAGGTACTGGCCAAGCGGGGCATACGCACCATCTGAGAGCTGGGGAAAAGCTCTCAGTACCGAGCCCCCCTATTGTTTTCTTCCTGCGCGGCGGGCCTTTACGCCCTCAGGCTCATGCACGCCCTGCTCAGGACCTCGTCCTTCTTGGCGAAGCAGAACCGGACCAGGTTCTCCCCGCCCCCATGGGCGTAGAACGCGGACCCCGGCACCGACGCCACCTTCCTATGGTTGAGCAGGTGCAGGGCCTTCTGCCTGCTGCTCGCCCCCGGGACGTCGCTCACGTCCGCCAGGATGTAGTACGCCCCGTGCGGCACGTACGGCTCGATGCCGGCAGCGCGGAGCGATGAGACCATGTCGTCCCTCTTCCGCTGATACGTCACCGCGATGTCCTCATAGAAGCTCGCTGGAAGGTTCAGGATCCCCTCCGCCACGCCGACCTGCAGGGGTGCGGGCGCGCAAACGTAGACGAGGTCGTTCATGTACCCGATCATCTGCGCCCACCGCTCGTCGCACATGCAGTAGCCAAGCCGCCAACCGGTGATGGAGAACGTCTTCGAGTACCCGGAGATGACGATGGTCCTATCACGCAGCGACGGTATCGACCACGGGCTGACGTGCTCCCGGCCATCGTAGACGAAGTACTCGTAGATCTCGTCGGAGAAGAGGAAGAGGTCCGACTGCTCGCAGATGCCGCCGATCTCCTCCAGCTCGCTCCTGGTGAAGACCTTCCCGGACGGGTTGCCAGGCGTGTTGATGATCATGGCCCTGGTCCGGGGTCCTATCGCTGCGCGGACCTCGTCCATGTCGATGCGCCAGTCGGGCGCCCTCATGTTTACGAACGTGGGCACCGCACCGACCGCCAGCAGGGTGTTCACGTGGTATTGGTAGAACGGCTCGAACACGATGACCTCGTCCCCCAGGTTGAGGAGCGCCAGGCACGCGGAGTAGAACGCCCCGGTGGCGCCGGCGGAGACGATGATGTTCCTCTCCGGGTCGATGTCCGCGTGGTTGTACGTCCTGAACTTGTGCGCGATCGCGTCGCGTATTATGGGAAGCCCGTCGTACCGGGTGTACTGGTTCGTCCCCTCCCTCATGGCCTGGTACGCGGAGTCGATCACCACCGAGGGCACGTCCAGGTCGCACACGCCCTGCGCCAGGTTTATCCCTCCGACCCTGGAGCACTCCAGGGTCATGTTCCTTATCTCCGACTGAACGATGAGGCGGGACCTATCGCTGTAGTCCAGGTTCTTGCCCATGAGGTCTAGGAGAGGATGCAGCAATATATGGTTTCCCCATGGCGGCAGCACCGTTGCGGCGAGGCCGCCCGGAACGTGTGGTCGCCTATTCTCCATCCTCCTGCTCCTGATCACCGTCCAGACCGAGCGAAAGTACATCTTCGAGCGGCCGCAGGTCATGGGCCAGGTCATGATCGACCTCATCGGGACGCTATCCTTCCTGGTGTTCCTCATCCTCATCTCCGCCCCTAGGTTCCTGCTCTAGTATTCAACGAAATCAACATCCGCGCCCTGGGCCGGACTTATCTACCATGGGCTCGATATCATTGAGCTGATGAAGAGGATCAAGGTAGCTGCCGTGGGCGAGATCGGCCCAGGGACGATGAAGGGCGTGCGCGTGGACGGCGGTGTGGTGCTGGTGGCCAATATCGGCGGCGTCCTGTACGGCATGCAGGGCATCTGCTCCCATGCCGGTGGTCACCTGTGGGAGGGAAAGCTCATGGACAACGTGGTCAAGTGTCCCCGCCACGGCTCGGAGTACGACGTGCGGACGGGCAAGGTCATCAAGGGCCCGTGGGTCCCGTTCGGCAAGGCCCACGACCTGGCGACCTACCCCCTGGTGGTGGAGGGAAGCGACGTCTTCGTCGATCTTCCAGAATGATGGGCCTCAGGCCTCAAGTCCCATGCCCGAGGCGTTGGTCACTGGCTTCCCGGACGCGCCGGCCATGATGGTGGAGAGCTTGATCTTGAACTCCTCCATGTTGAACGGCTTGGGAAGCACATCAGTGAAGCCGTACTCCTCCGGGTGGGCCATGATGGGATCGTTGGAGTAGCCGCTGGACACGATGACCTTGGCGTCCTTGTCGATGGCGAGCACCTCCTTCACCGCGTCCTTACCGCCCATGCCCCCGGGGATAGTGAGGTCCATGATGACGATGTCGAACCTCTCCCCGCGCGACATCGCCTCCCGGTAAGCCGGTATGGCCTCCTCCCCGCAGGTGACGCAGGTCGGCCGGTAACCGAACTCCTCCAGCATCACGGTCAGGACCTCGCGGATGGGCGCCTCATCATCCATCACCAGCACGCGCCCGGTGTGGTGCGGGGACGCCACCTCCTTCGCCGATGAGGACGCCGGCCTCTCCATCACCTCGGCCGGCAGGATGATGGAGAAGGTGGTGCCGACACCCAGCGTGGAGTCGACCAGCACCTGCCCCCCGTGGTTGCGGATGATCGACTGCACCGTCGCCAGCCCCAGCCCGGAGCCGGTCCTCTTGGTGGTGAAGAAGGGATCGAAGATCTTATTGATATTCTCCTGGGAGATGCCCATGCCCTGGTCGGTGATGTCCATCCTAACACAAGGGCCGCTGATGCCCGGAGGAGCGCCGACCTCGTACATGACGTTCCTAGCCCCTATGCTGAGGTGGCCGCCTTGGGGCATGGCTTGCAGCGCGTTCACCACCAGGTTGTTGATGACCTGCTCCACCTGCCCGGGATCGGCGGATATGCAGTGCAGGCCGTCCTCGATGTCGTACACCGCGGCGACGTTGGAGCCGGTCAGCACGAAGTCCACGCTGGTCCTCACCAGGGCGGTCAGGTCCACCACCTCCTTGATGGGCTGCCCTCCCTTGGAGAAGGTCAGCAGCTGCTGCGTCAATCGTCGGGCCCGCATGGCGGAGCGGACCGACTCCTCCAGGTGATGCTTCCCCCGCCCCTCGGGCTGGTCCATGAGGGCGATCTCGATGTTGCTCACCATGGACGCCAGCATGTTGTTGAAGTCGTGCGCGATGCCGCCTGCCAGAACACCAAGCGACTCCAACCGCTGGTTCTTGGCCATCTCCTGCTGGAACCGGTGGCGCTCGGTGATGTTGATGCCCACCGCCTGCACCTCCTTCAGCCTCCCGGCCTCGTCGAACATGCCGGAACCGCGCCACAGGATGTACTGTACCGCGCCGTCCGGCATGGGGACGGTCATCTCGAACTCGCCCACCGGGCTGGAAGGTGTCATGCTGTTCATTATCTCCCTCAGCTCCATGCGGTACTTGTCGTCCAAGAAGGACTGGACGTTCAGGTCGCTGATGGGCCTCCCCATCTCCTTAAGGAAGTTCTCCAGCACCTTGTTGATGAACGTGATCTCTCCGTCGGGCCGGAAGGAGACGATCGATTCGGTCTGGTTATCGACCACCGTGCGGTACCTGCGCTCGCTCTCCGCGATCTTCTCCTGAGCCTCGGCCTTCCTCAGCGCCTCCTCCACCCTCTTCCGCTCGGTCATGTCGTGCAGGATGACGAGGTTGCCGTACTTGCTGGACTGGCCGTACTTGAACTCCTTCACCTTGACCTCGAACGAGCGGCCGTAGGGGTCGGTGAACTCCAGGGGGAGGTCCCCCACGTGCCGGGGGGATGCATCAAGGTAGGGGGCCATCTGAGGCAACGCTCGATCGAAGGGCTGGTACATGAGCTGCTTCAGCGACCGCCCTAAGTACTTTTCTCCGGAGCGGTTGATATCGGTGATCTCGCCGCGCGAGTCCACCGTCACGATGATGTCCTCGATCCCGTCCAGCATGACCTTGCGCCCGATCGGAGCCAGGTCGAAGAGGCCGTAGCGGAAGGAGTAGAGGTACAGTATGACCGCCGTGGCGGAGTAGGCCAGTATGTCCGGGTACACGATGTTCAGCGTCGGAACGAAGTAGGAGGCGATGACGTAGGAGTGGATCACCACCACCCCCGCCAGGAAGGCCAGCGCCAGCTTCTTGGACTCCTCGCGGTAGACGTGGCGGAACAGGATGAAGGCGAATATGGAGCCGACGATGTCGAAGTAGGCGGTCCACAGTATCCCGATGGGCCCTGCGCTCGTGATCAGGATGGGGCCGTTGATCGCCCCGCTGAACACGACGTGCTCCGCCTGGGTGAACAGGTGGGTCCAGGGGTTGGTCAGCACCGCGAAGGTGGTGATGGCCGGGACGACCAGCAGGAGTGCCAGGACCCTTTTCGTGTAGGGGTCGACGATCCTGGTCAGCTCCAACGAGATGAAGAGGAAGGAGGTGAAGATGCCGATGAACAGCAAGGTGGAGATGTCGTACAGGGACGTCTTCCACACCAGGTTGGTGGAGAAGAGCTGGATCACCTCGGACAGGCAGGCGATGGCACAGGCTGGGAGCATGATGAAGCTGGCCTTGACCAGCATGGGACGCCGGCCCATGAGGGAGCCGAATATCCACATGATCAGCAGCGTCAGCATCAGCAGGATGCCGACGAGCAGCTCGAACAGCACTCTAGGCCCTCATTTATATTACAAGAGGATGAACTCGACCATCGATATATAATATATATCGTTTCGTATAATACTTCTGATAGCGAGCCGCTCTCTTCACGTTCTGGTCCGAGCCGCTGGCCTTCACCGGTCAGCTCGCTCCCGATGGTCAGGGCTCAGCGGTCAAGGTGGAAGTCCCACCGCGTCAATGGCCACTGGGGACGGTGAAGTAGAACGTGGCCCCCTTCCCGGGACCGCTCTCCACCCAGATGCGGCCGCCATGCCGCTCCACGATCTTCTTGCTGATCGCTAAACCAATGCCGGTGCCGGGGTACTCGTCCTTGGTGTGCAGGCGGGAGAACATTTGGAACAGCTTGTCGTAGAACCGGGGGTCGATCCCGATGCCGTTGTCCTGGACCGAGAAGAGGATCTCGTTACCGTTCCTCACCGCCCCCACCTTTATCCGGGGGGCCTCGCATCCATGGAACTTGATGGCGTTACCGATAAGGTTGGTCATCAGCTGCTTCAGCTGAAGCTCGTCACCTCGCACTGTCGGCAGCGTACCCACCGTGATGCTGGCACCGACGTCGCGGGCGGTCGCCTCTAGGTCGCTCATGACCATGCTCACCACGTGCTCCATGTTCAAGTTGGTGAACTTCCTCCCCTGGGTATCGACACGGGAGAACTGCAGGAGGTCCTTCACCAGCTGCCTCATCTGCTCCGCGCCCCTGGACGCTATGCCCAGGTACTCCTTGACCTCCGGGGTGAGGTCCTTCCCATGCCTCCTTTCCACCAGTGAGAGGTAGTTCGTCACCATGCGCAGCGGCTCCTGCAGGTCGTGCGACGCGACATAAGCGAACTGTTGCAGCTCCTCGTTGGAGCGCCTCAGCTCCTCCGTGGACTCGATCAGCGCCTCCTCCGTCCTGGCCCTCTCCAGCGCCGCCCAGATGCGCTCGGCCGTCTCCTCCAGGAGCGATATCTCCAGCTCGGTCCACTTCCTGGGGGTGGCGCTGTGCGCGCTGAACGCTGCCACCCACCGGCCGTCCTTCCGCAGGCCCAGGCTGGCGTTGGCGGCGACGTGGATCGCTTTGAACGCCTCACGCTCCGTGGCAGTGAGCTGCGGATCGGTCATCACATCGTCGATGATCACCTTGTCCCCGCGCTTGTAGGCGTCGATCGTGAACTGCCTGAAGTCCGCGGCATTGTAGCGTCCTGCTATCGAGGGGACGTCCTTCACGTAATCTCTGAAGATGATGACCTGCTCCTCGTCGATCACCTCCGCGTACGGGACCCGGTCAGCATGGAGGTGCTCCCCCATCACGCGTGACGCGGTGGAGATGATGTCCCTAGGATCGCTCAGGGAGCGCAGCGCGTCGCTCAGCTTCAGGAGGTAGGATTGCCGCTCCTCGCTGGTCCGGAGGGCCTCCATGGCCTTCTTCCGCTCGGTGATGTCCTCGAACATCACGATGGCCGATGCTATGTCTCCCTGCGCGTTGTGGATAGGTGCCGCGCTGGCCAGGACCGGGATGCCGACGCCGTCCGGGCGGTGGATGGTCCACTCCTCGTTGCGCACCTCCTCGCCCCGGTGTAGCGCACGGCTGGCAGGGACCTCGTCCACACCGATCTCCCTGCCGTCCGGTCTGCTGGCCTTGATCTTGGCCACATGGGTCGATAGGTCGATCCCGGTGTAGTCGGCCCCGTACAGGGCCATGGCCCGGTCGTTCATGAACGAGATGCTTCCATCGGGAGCATCGACCACCACGATCGCCGAGGGAGAGGTCTTCAGGATGGTCTGCAGGCGCTGCTTCTCCAGCTCCGTTTGCTGCATCGCACTCTGCAGCGCCGCCTCCGCCCTCCTGCGCTGGGTGACGTCCTTGGCGGTACCGAACCACTCCACGATGTTGCCCTCGCCGTCCAGCAAGGGGATGGCCCGGGACAGCGTCCAGCCCCAAGAGCCGTTCACCCGCCTCACGCGGTGCTCCAGCTCGAAGATGCTCCTGGTGCGGATGGCCCTGTCTATGACATCCTGGATGAACGACCTATCATCGGGGTGCAGGTACTTCTCCATCCACATCTCATTGGGGTCCGTGGTGTCGGGGATGAACTGCATTCCCTCGAGGTGGCGCATCTCCTTCCAGTCGGGCCCCATCCTGTAGATGACATCGTTGCTGCTGGTGACCAGCGCTCGGAACCGTTCCTCGCTTTCCCTTAGCGCCTCCTCGGCCCGCCGTCGGTTCAGGGCCTCGGCCATCGCCGGTGCCAGCGCCTCGGCCGTTCGTAGGTCGTCGTCATCGTACCCGCCCTCCTTGTTCCCCACCCCGAACATGCCCACCAGGTCCCCGCCCAGCATGAGCGGCACGCCCAGGAACGAGGTCAGGGGCGGATGCCCCGGGGGCAGGCCGATGCTGTCCGGATGGCTCGCAGGGGAGTTGGTGTAGAACCCCTTACGGTCGAGCATCACCCTGCCGTACAGGCCTTGGGCCTTGAAGCTTATGGACCCATGGCCATGCCGCTGGACTATGGTGCACTCCCCCCATCCGGGATCGGAAATGGCATCGTCATCGAGGTCGCCCTGGGGGCTGATGTGCCCGATGAAACCGAACCTGCTCCTCGTTACCTTCTCCACGACATCAAGGCATACGAGCCCCAGGTCCTCCGATCCCATCACAATGGTCTCGTGAAATATGCGGTTGATCCCCTCCAGGACCGCCTGATGCCGTGCCAGCTCCTCCTCCACCACCTTGCGCCTGGTGATGTCCAGACCCATCAATGCCAGGTGGTCGTGGCTCAATGGGACGTAGGTCGAGAGATAGTGGCGGCCGTTCCACGGCACGTACTGCTCGAACTGCAGAACCCTGCCAGCCTCCATGACCCTCCTCGCCATGGCGACGAAATGAGATACTGTCTCTCGACCGAAGACCTCGCTGATGCGCCTTCCCACCATCTCCTTCATCGGCCTCCTGAGCTGCTCCTCCAGCTGGGAGTTGGCGTCGATGGTGACGAGGTCGATGATCTCACCACCACCATCTCTGACCACCTCGTAGATGCCAACGTTGTGGATGTTGCTCTCGAACAGCCCGCGGAACTTGGCCTCGCTCTGCCTCAGCGCCTGCTCTATCCTCTTGCGTTCGGTGATGTCGTATCCCACCACCAGCGCTCCTATGGTCCTCCCATCCTCCACCATGGGCTGGATGTTGAGGACGACGTCGATCGTGCGTCCATCCTTCCTGATGACCTTGTACTCCACCGCCTCTTCCACACTCTGGCCGCCCAGCATCCTCTGGATCCTGCCCTGGAACCTCACCCTGCTCTCTTCGTCCAGTAGGTCGAAGGGGTCCATCACCAGCAGCTCCTCCGCACTGTAGCCGCTCAGGGCGTTGGCCGCCTCGTTCATGGTCCTGAACCTGGGGCCCCGGAAATCGATCTCGTAGATGCCGGTGGGTGCATGTTGAACGATGTGACGGTATCGCTGCTCGCTCTCCGTCAGCTCCCTGGTGCGCTCCGCCACGCGGGACTCGAGGGTATCGTTCGCCTCCCTCAGGGCTTCCTCTGACCGCCTGCGCTCGCTATTGTCCACCAGGGTCGTCAGCGTTCCGAGGTAGGTGCCATCATCATCGTGCATCGACCGCATGGTCACCGAGACCCACACCGCTGTTCCGTCCCTGCGCCGCAGACGGAGGTCGGTCTGTTCTACTACGCCGTGCCGGGCATCTTCCAGGAGGAGTTCCCAGCGATCGGCCTCGTCATGAGGGAGTATCTCTGACGGGGGCCGGCCGATGATGTCCTCTGGACCAAGGCCCAGGATCATCGCCCCACTGCTGTTGACGTAGTCCGTCCTGCCGCCGGCGTCCAGCGTCCAGATGCCCTCGGTGGCAAGCTCGACGACGTGCTCCAGCTTACTCTTAAGGACTGAGTGATCAACGCTGAAAGTTCTCCCTCCTGCTCATCGCTGGACAATGGAGTGTTGTGCATCCTACAATAGGCATCCTTTCATCTTTATGACTTTCCGCTCGCCGCTTTCTAGGCCGAGCGGACGATCACGGTACGACGTCCAATGTTGGACCGAGCGGGAACTCCCTTTCTGAATGATGATCGAACCCGTCTCCTTTTAACCCATCATGGGATGTTTCGAGCGGTGATAAGTTGGCGATCTGTCCATTCTGTCACGGGGAAGTAACGGACATCAACCTCAAGGGAGAGCGTCTGAACACCGGGGATTGGGCAAAGCCGGTGTTAGGTGCGGTCCAAACGATGGACGTTAAGACGACCATGTTCTCGTGCGGGCACTGCCATGCGGTCCTGGGGTTCGCGCAGTTCACGACCTATCCTTGATCTGAGCCGACCGGGACCTTGAACGCGAAGAGCTGAAAGCGAACGCCTTGTGCACACCATATCGTGAATAGGTTATCGTCCGCACGTCGATCCCATGTCCGAAGGGACGGAGGATGACGAAGGATATGACCGACCTCTTCGTCCTGACCTCTTTTCGGACCGAACGGTCCGGTGCATGGGACATCCCACCTAGCGCGGACCAAGGACCTTTTTGAAGATCTGTCAACACGTCCGTTCTTTGGCGGGAACACCCCGTTTGAGCCGCCTGTTCCCACTTTTCCGAAACCGGGCAGGATCTGGCCCACCTGTACACAGGATTTATAAAAAGGTCCCAATGCTCCGTATGATTTCCACTATTGGGTTACATGTGATATTAATAGGTGAAGTTCTTCTATAACCGCTTGTCGGGTCGTACAATGGACAACTACCGGGTCATATGCACTAAATGCGGACGAACATTGGATCCTTACGCACTTAGGTGCCCCCAGGACGATGCACTGCCCCGGACGGTGTACTCCACCACCCGCCTCTCGGTGCGTCCCCTCCCGGGCATGTGGCGGTTCCTGGACTGGCTGCCCGTGAACGACGTCCTCCCCTGCGTTCCCAGCGGGCCGATCACATACCGGAGCACTGGACTGGCCAGGGAGCTGGGCATGAAGAATCTGCTCGTATCGTTCAACGGCTACTGGCCGGAGAAAGGGGCGGACATGCTAACCTGCAGCTTCAAGGAGCTGGAGGCGCTCCCCACCATGCAGCGGCTCCGCGAGCAGGGTAAGGGGAGGACCATGGTGGTCGCATCGGCGGGCAACACCGCTCGGGCCTTCTCTTATGTAGCCTCGCAGACCGGCCAACCACTGGTGGTCCTTGTACCGGCTGCATCCAAGGACCGGATGTGGTTGCCCGATGCGGAGAAGGGGAACACCTTCCTGGTGGCGGTGGAAGGAGACTACTATGACGCCATCGCCCTGGGCGAGCGTCTCACGTCCCTGTCACCATACATCTCGGAGGGCGGGGCCCGCAACGTCGCCCGCCGGGACGGCATGGGGACGGTCATGCTGGACGCCACCACCTTCATCGGAGCGATGCCGAAGCATTATTTCCAGGCGGTGGGGAGCGGCACCGGAGGCATCAGCGCCATGGAGGCCTCCATGCGCCTAGTGGGTGACGGGCGCTTCGGCTCGGACCCCACGGTGCTGCACCTGGCCCAGAGCATGCCCTGCGCCCCCCTGCTCCATGCCTGGTCAGGAGGCTCATTCCCCGAGGACTGCCCCGCCGGGGTGTACGACGACGTCCTGTTCAACCGCCGTCCTCCCTTCGGCCTGCCGGGTGGGGTGAAGGACGCCTTGGACCGCACCGGTGGTGAGGTGGTGGGCATAACTCGGGAGGAGGCGGACCATGCCAAGAAGCTGTTCGAGCAGACCGAGGGCATAGATATCTTCCCTGCCCCCGCGGTGGCGGTGGCCGCACTGGTGAAGGCCATCGGTTCGGGCACATTGAGCGCGGAAGAGACCTGCCTCCTGAACATCACCGGAGGCGGGGAGTCGAGACTGAATGATGATCACCAGAGGTCGAAGGTGCCCGTGGACCGGACCGTCGGCCGTGATCACAGCGTGGAAGAGCTGAGCCAAGAGATAATTGAAGCGATAGGGTGAGACGATGGAACTGGAACTTAACATCTTGAGCGGAGTGGACAAGAACGGAACTCAGGAACCGGTGGAGGGACTGACCCTCCGGTCGGGCGAGGTCGTGAGCATCGTCGGGCCCACCGGATCAGGCAAGACTACGCTCATCAACGATATCGAACAACTGGCCCGCGGCGACACTTCCTCAAGGAGGAGGGTCATGCTGAGGTGCGATGGCCAGGACCACCGGGCCTCTCATGATACTCGGCACAAGCCGGTGGCCCAGCTCTCGCAGAACATGCACTTCCTGGCAGACATGCAGGTGGAGGAGTTCCTGCGCATGCATGCCAAGAGCAGGGGGAAGGACCCCTCCCTCATCAGCGAGGTTATCGCCGCCGCGAACCAGCTCACCGGGGAGGCCATACCGCGGAGGGCGCATCTCACCACCCTGAGCGGAGGACAGTCCCGGGCCCTCATGGCGGCGGACATCGCCATCATCTCCGACTCGCCCATCGTGCTCATCGACGAGATAGAGAACGCGGGCATCCGCAAGCAGGAGGCCTTGAACCTTTTGGCCAAGAGCGGGAAGATAGTGGTAGTGGTCACCCATGATCCCCTGCTGGCGCTGCTGGCGTCGCGCCGGGTGGTCATGTCCAGGGGGGCCATGACCAAAATCGTCGAGCGGACGGTTGACGAGTTCCACATGTGCGGCCGGCTGGCGGAGATCGATGAGTGGTTGCTCTCGCTACGGGAGACCATCCGCGACGGCGGCCTGGTGGTCTCTTAATGAGGATGATGATAGTGGCCGGTACCCCTGGCTCCGGCAAGACCTCGGTGCTGAGCGCGCTGGTGAAAGTTTTAAAAGAAAGGGGCTCCCGACCGGCACTGGTGAAGGTGGACTGTCTGTGGACGGACGATGAGAAGCGCCTCCTGCCGCTGGACATACCGGTCAAGGTGGCCCTGGCCAAGGACATGTGCCCCGATCATTTCGCCATATACAACACCGAGGGCATGCTGGAGTGGGCCGCCTCGGCCGGTTCTGACCTGCTGCTGGTGGAGACCGCGGGGCTGTGCCTGCGCTGCGCCCCGTACGTGGACCGATGCCTGGCCACGTGCATCATCGACGCTACGTCAGGCCCGAACACGCCGCTGAAGATCGGCCCCATGATCACCACCGCCGACGTGGTGGTCGTCACCAAGGGCGACATGATCTCCCAGGCCGAGCGCGAGGTGTTCCGGGAGCGGGTCCTGGAGGCCAACCCCGACTGCCAGCTGGTGGAGGCCAACGGCCTCACCGGCAAGGGCGCGCTGGAGCTGGCCGACATCATCGGCACATCGGTGGATGCGGAGGAGGAGCTGCGCCTGCGGCATACCCCGCCGCTCGCGGTGTGCACCATCTGCGGGGGAGAGACCAGGGTGGGTAAGAAGCACCATCGCGGGGTCCTGAGGCATATAGACGGCTCGGCGTTCTACTCGGGGGAGTGAACGGTGCGCGTCCTGGACCTCCTTCCCGGCTACAACTGCGGCCGCTGCGGGTATCCCAGCTGCCGGGCCTTCGCCCTAGCGCTGAGCAAGGGCGAGGACTTAGATGCATGTCCCCTCCTGGGTCAGGAGCGCTACGCCGCCAACCGGGAGGAGCTGAGCAGGACCGTCGTTGAGCAGAGGCAAAGCGACCTGCCGGGCCTGGTGGGCGGCGGCACCGGAGATGTGCTCCTGGGACCGCTGCCGGGGGAGCGCTCCTGCCGGGAGGACATCTACCCCTTCGACCGCGATGTCAGGGTGCTCAAGGGCGATCACATCACCTACCGCCCCCTGGGCTGTCCCATCGTCCACTTCGGTATCGTCCTTGATGTGGCGCACTCCATCCTCACCATCCACCTCACCGGGCCACTGAACCGGCTGGGGATGGACGGGTACAGTCCGATCGAGCTCGGGATCTGCCAGGTGGCGGCCTTCGAGGGAGCGGTGCTCAACGACCGCGTGCTGGAGGTGGGCGAGACGGTGCGGTTCATCCCCCACCACTGCATGATGCAGAAGGTGCATTCCGGCGTGGTGGTCCACTCCGAGGGCGATCGGGTAAGGATAGAGGGCGTGGACCTCAAGGTGTGGTGATGTCACCCGCCAAGAGATCGGGGACCGATGTCGACGTCATCCAGGGCCTTGCGGCCGGGGGCATCGACCTCGTGGCAAGCGTACCATGCATCAAGCTGCGGGGGGTCCTGGACCTGGTCTCTGCGGATGAGCGGATCAAGCACGTCCCGGTGACCAGAGAGGAGGAAGGGATAGGGATATGCGCCGGCGCCTACCTGGGAGGCAAGCGACCGGCGTTGATCATGCAGAACTCCGGGCTGGGCAACTGCATCAACGCCCTGGCCTCCCTGGACCTGCTGTACGGCCTGCCGGTGCTGCTGCTCATGTCCCACCGGGGCACCGAAGGAGAGAGGATAGTGGCCCAGGTGCCCATGGGCCAGGCGACCGTGCCCCTCCTCGATGTGCTGGGGATCAAGCACCACCGACCGGCACAGGGAGAGGGCAGGGGGACGATAGCAGGTGCGGCGCAGGAGGCATGGACCACCAGGCGACCGGTCGCGGTGCTGCTGGACCTGGACTTCTGGAGGGACTGAGGTGCACCGCATCGACGCGCTAAGGGCGATCAAGGAGGAGGGCGGGGACGCGCTATTGATATGCAATATCGGCGACCCATCCCGCGAGCTGTGCTCCCTGGGGGACGCGCCCAACCAGTTCTACATGCTCGGCTCCATGGGGCTGGCTTCCTCCATCGGTTTAGGCGTAGCGATGGCTCAGCCGGGGAGGAGGGTCATCGCCATCGACGGGGATGGGGCGGTCCTCATGAACATGGGAAGCCTGGCCACCATCGGCGTGCAGGGCCTCAGCAACCTTCTGCTGATCATCATCGACAACGGGGCCTACGGATCCACCGGGGGTCAGGGCACGTGCACCGCCCTCGTCACCGACCTGGCCGCCGTGGCCAGGGGGGCGGGGGTCAAGGACGTCAGAGCTGTGGATGAGGAAAGTGAGCTCATCATCGCCCTGCGCTCCATGCGGAGCGGCGTGCTTCTGATCAGGGTGGACCACGTGAGTACGGCGTGCCCCAACATCGAGCTGGCGCCCCGCACCATCGCCGACCGCTTCATGGCCGAATGTCAGAGACCTTCGAGGTGAGCGGGAACCTTCCGTCCACTATCCTTCTCTTCAGGTCCTCCATGCTTCGCAACGCACCTTCTCGATTCGAGCCACGGCCCACCACCGGTACGGCGAGCGGCCGACCCCCGATGTTCAGGTCTACCGACCCCATGTCGCACTTGAAGCAACCATGGGGGCAGGCGGACACGCACGCCCCGCAGTTGAAGCACAGGGTAGGATCACGCTTCGGTCCGTCCTCGTCCAGCGTCACGGCCACCATGGGGCAGGCGAGCTGGGCCGCGCACCGCGGGCAGTGGACGCAGCTATCGCTCTTGACGGTGACGATCTCATCGCCCCACGCCTGTGCGTACGTGGTGTCGGCCACCCTGCTGCGGTCCCGGACGTCCACTACCGGTAAAGGGATCCGATCATCGGGGACCAGCACGCTCTCTAGCATCGAATCGTCCAGGATGGGCACCGCCAGGGCGTAGGTGACGATGCACTCCGGACCCTCGGCGGTGCGGAAACCCCCCATGAGGTCGGGTTGCATGCCTCTCATGTCCGCGACGGTCATGAGGTTGGGCTGCGCACCGGTGCTGCGGGTACCGCACCCGATGACGAAGCCCTCGCCGCCGTTGAACAGCAGCCTGGTCCCCATACCGATGCACCGCATCGCCGGATCGTTGTGCAGGGGGTTGAGATGACCGCAGCCGGAGAACGTCAGACCGCCGTAGCGGGGAGGAAATGGTAAAGCGTGGAATATGGAGAGGACCTCCGCCGGGGAGGGGTTCACGAAGGCGCGGTAGTTGCGGAACAGGTTGCGCGAGCTCATGAGCTTGGCGGTGGGCATGTCCTCCAGCGTGATATCGGTCTCCACCATCACCCCATGCTCGGTCTCGGCTCTAACGTGCACTTTCTTTCCTTCGACCAGCTCCCGGAACAGGTGCCCCCCTCCGTGCTCGGTGCGGTCGACGCTCCTCGAGGTCCCATACACCATGCAGTCCAGTATCCCCAGACCTTCGTTGGGGCAGGGGCCTACGTGCGCAGGCACGCCGTTCAACCAGCCCTTGACGAACCGCTTATGCGCACCGGGAGGGGCGATGGGGAAGGACAACAGGGCATAGGTGCCGCTCATAAGGCCCATGGTGCCGGTGGTGACCACGTCCACCTCCCTCGCCTCGGCCTCCCGGCCCCGGTCGACGAGCTGCTCGACCTCCCGGACCGTGAGCACGATGGCGTCGCCGCTCACGATCCGCTCGTTGATCTGCTCTATGGTCCTCTCCATGCCGTCAAGGACATGGCACAGAGGCCAGATAATATGATTGACGTGCTGGCATCAAGTTTGTCATAGAAGCGGGGCTTGATCGAAGGTCAGATCATTCTCCGATCTTTGAACATCTGCAGGCCAAGGGCATGGACGAACACCCCCTGACCAAGGTACACATCAGAACGCCCCGGCCGCATTAGGAAGGTTCGGCGTCACGACCTGGGTGATGTCCCAATACTCCACCACCTTATCGCCCTGGAAGCGGAAGATGTGAGCTTGTCTCAGACCTCCTTGGTCAGGCCTTCCCCTGGAATTCAAGAGCTCGGTGTGCACTGCCACCATGTCACCGTCAGAGAGGATGCTCGCGATCGAGATCTCGGCCAGTGGGCTCTCCGATCGCATCTGCGCGTTGGCCGCGATCATCGCATCTATCAGCTCAGTCATCCCACCACCCACGTTTGGATTGTGGGTCCTGCAGTCCGGTGCAAAGAACTGAAGTATATCTTCGAACCTGCCCTGCTCGATCAACCGGAAGAACTCCACGGCCACCCTCTTGTTCTCTGGCTTCGCCATGATGTCAAGATCGGCATCGAGCCTGTTTATCCTATAAAGGTGGAGGATAGGTCTGCATGCCTCCGTCAGAGGTTCAGGGTCTCGGCCAGCGGGCGTGATGTTTGAACATCATTTGGTCACCTTTTTACTGGTGTTCCTCAAGATCCGGCACCATCATGTTTAGACGTTGAACATGACCCATCTGGATTCCTGCCAGATCAGAACAAGTGATGTCCTTCTGACCATACGTCACTTTGAAATAACCATGGATATCAATAATATCCGTGAATCGGTCGATCATCCTCATAGCTGTGGCCGTGGTGGTCATTGTCGTCGGCGCTTCT
Source organism: Methanomassiliicoccaceae archaeon (assembly GCA_963663855.1). GTDB lineage: Archaea > Thermoplasmatota > Thermoplasmata > Methanomassiliicoccales > Methanomassiliicoccaceae > UBA6. The sequence continues at coordinate 560,833 of OY760646.1, forward strand.
CTCGCCTTCTTGCTTTCGAAACCAAATGACCAGGGTGGCAGTGGTCAACAGACATCGTCCAACACGGTGAGCATTCACAACCTGGCCTTCGATCCTACACCAACAACCGTCATTGCGGGTACGACAGTTACATGGACCAACGATGATTCCACGACCCATACGGTTACTTCGGATCAAGGTGCCATAGAGCCCTTCGATTCTGGAAGCCTGGCTCCTGGAGAGACGTTCCAACACACGTTCACGACGACCGGGACGATAAGCTACCATTGCACCTTTCATCCGTTCATGCATGGACAGGTCATCGTATCAGGGTAAGGCTGTGCTCGCTCAGAACCATTATTAGTTCACAGGGGAGTCAAGGTAGAATGATCGTTTCCACGCTGGGCCTCTTGGACCTCATATTATCGATCATGGTCCTGCTCCTGGTAGCCGTCGCGACCTACGTCCAGAGGGTGCGGTACAAGGTCCGGACTCACGCAGTGATGATGGCCGTAGCGTGGGCCTTGAACCTATCGCTGATCGTACTGATCATGCTGCCCGCGTTCGATACGATCTCATCGGTGGGCTTTGGGGTCGACTGGCGGTTCGAGGCCCTCTTGGTGCATCACCTGCTCGGCCTGGTGGCCTTGGCTAGCTCCACGCTCCTGGTCGGTTCCTGGCTGGTCCGGGGGCGAAGGCCGAACAGCTGTATCGGTGCGCCCCAGAACAAGCGGCTCATCATGAGGGTGACGCTGGTTTCCTGGGTCTTGGCACTGGTGCTGGGAATCCTCATCTACATCCTTTTCATTTGAATGGCATCGGCTGATCAAGTTGAAAGGTAGCATTACAAGATGAAAGACGAAAAGGAAAGATCACGCGGACTGGATGTTGATGTCCAGGTTGAACTGCCCTCCGTTCACATAGGTGATGGCAAACCCCTGCGAGTTCAGCCCGTTGCCCAGCTCCCCGGGGGCAAAGGTGAAGGTGATGGTCCCGGCCACGTAGGACTGGCTGGTCATGGACGTCCAACCACCGACCCCGCTGTTGAGGTCCGGGTCATAGACCTGCATGGTCACCGAGTAAGGTGAGTTGGTCGTTATGCCCGAGCCCGTGAATATGAACTGGTAGTACCCACCAGGACTGGCAGCGGAGGTGGTGAACGATACAGAAAGGTCATAAGTTGTTCCAACATAAACATTTGAAGTGGACACTAGGTCGGTGTAGTCCGTTCCATCTCCTGATGGCGAGAACGTGCCCTTGTTGACGGTCATGCCATGATCGTAAGCGGTCTTGTTCAGTGTGGTCGATCCGAGCAGGATCGCTGCCGCCACCACCGTGGTCACAGCGAACGCGACCCCTAACAAGAGTAAGACGCCTGAGCCGGAAGCTATCTTTTCCCCAAGTCTAATGTCATTCACGCTCCACTGGTCCGTTAGGTCAGTGTTCAATAAGTATTCTGATATAATATAAACCATGTACTATTAATCAAGGATGATATTCATCATGTCATTGTCCCTAAAGTCCTCTCGACCCGCGGCCCTCTTTTCGTCCCATTGGTCATGAGGAGGCCGCAATGGTCGATCATACAGCGCCTGCTGTCTCCCGAACATGGCATGGACGTGCATGATTCGATGAGTGCTAACAGGTCAATAGTAAAGGCAACTGTCCGTAAAGATATATTTCTATGGCTATAAAAAGCAAAACAATTATTATCTTTGGATATACATCACGAGCGGTCCAAGATGTGTAAGCATGGTGAGTAGAGACAAGAGCGTTGTTCGGCCTGGTCGGCGTTCGGTCATCCGCTGGTTCCGCAGGACCTTGAAGCCGTTCCTGGGCGAGTACAAGTACGTCATCCTTTTCATCGCGACGATGCTCATCGCCTTCATCGGTTTTCTGGGCTTCTCGATCCTGTATCCCGAAGAATCGTTCCTCAACAAGGTCTACCTCACGCTGCAGCTGTTCACTCTGTCGTCCGGAAGATACGCCGGACCGCCGATCATCTACTTGGACATAGCGCGCATCCTTGCTCCCATCATCATCTACCTCTCGTTGATCACCGTCGTCGCCGACCGGTTCTACTACCATCTTGAGCTCTTCTGGCTGAAGCACTTCACTCGAGATCACATCGTGGTCTGCGGCCTGGGGTACGTGGGGTCTATGGTGGTGCGGAACCCCCGGGTCGCCGACGAATCGGCCGTTGTGGTAATAGAGAAGGACCCGAGCAATGAGGAGCTGGAGTGGTGCAGGAAACGGGGTTTTGTCGTTATCGCCGGCGACGCCACTGAGAAACAGACCCTCAAGCAGGCGAACATTAAGCGGGCCAGGGCGGTGTTCGTAGCGACCGGTGACGATGACGCCAACGCCAACGTCATAGTGCAGGTCAATGGCGCGATCGGAGATCGGCAGGAAAAGCTCAGCTGCTTCGTTCACATCGAGAACCCGGAGTACACCGATCACCTGCAAGCAGCTCAAATGTCCCTTAGCACCAACGACCCGCTGCTGTTGGAGTTCTTCAACATGTACCACGTGCTCAGCAACTGCGCGGTGGACAGCATCCCGAGGTCCGCCCCCATTGGAGTGTCCATTCCATCGGACGACCAGGTGGTGGTCGTCGGCCTGGGGAGGATGGGAGAGAGCATCATCGTCCAGGTAGCGAAGAGATGGAGGGGGCGAGGCCCAGGGGACAAGGAGCGGAGGATCAGCGTCGTTGTGGTGGACAAGGATGCCCTCAGAAAGAAGGAGCTGCTCGAGGCTCGATATCCGGGCCTGGATGAGCACTGTGAGATCACCCCCTATGGGCTGGACCTGTTCTCACCGGAGTTCTGCCGCTGGTCCCTGCTGCAGCACATCGATGCCGACCGCCTGAAGGCGGTCTTCCTGTGCCTTACCGACGAATCGCTGAACTTCAGTGTCGGCCTGAGATTCAACCAGGAGCTGCGTGACCTCAAGGTCCCCATTGTGATCCGAACGGTGACCAGCAACGGGTTCGCCCACTTCTTCAAGGAGATCTGCGCTCAGCGCGATGACTGCCTGCAGAACATCCGGGCCTTCCCCCTAATCTCGTGCTCGTGCTGCGTGGACACCCTCATCGGCATCAATGAGATACTGGCCCGCGCGCTCCACAACGATTACCTGATGCATAGGAAGAGGGAGGGAACGCTCACCGATAGCGACCCGGCCCTGAGGCCGTGGAAGGAGCTGGACGCCGAGTACAAGGCAGCGAACCGGGCCCAGGCTGCTAACATCGTGTCCGCGCTCAAGAATATCGGTTACTCGGTCGTTCATCGGGTCGATTGGGACCAGCCCCCCATCACCTTCACAGGAGATGAGGTCGAGAAGTTGGCCGAAATGGAGCACGTTCGGTGGATGGACGACCGAAAAAGACGACGCTGGACGCCTGGCCCTAGAGACCTGGAGAAAAAGACGAGCCCATATCTTGTGCTCTGGAAGGATCTCGAGGAGAGGATAAGGGAATACGACAGGGTGTTCGTCCGGGACTATCCAGCGATCCTCGCCAAGGTGGACCTGGCCCTGATCAAACGGCCAGATGCTCCTGAGTAGGAGACTATCGTCGAACAATAGGCAATGATCGTTGCATCAACTCAGTGTTTCGATCTGAAGATCAATGACTTCGAATCCTACAGCAGGCGATCACGCCGCGGTAGCTTCAGAAGCAGGTGAAGCGATCCCAAACTCATCACATTTTCTGCACCTTGACCGCGCCAGTTCTTCCGATCATGTTTGCTAGGTAGCTGGCTAACGCGAGGTCCTCCCATGTCCGCGCAACTAGAGGTCCAGTATTTTCGTTATTTATAAGGCAAGATATAATTAAGCCTGACAAAATTTAAGTATGTATTATCATATTTGATATTATGAAGAAGAGGTGTATAACATGGATCGTTTCCGCCCTTGTTGTTCTATCGGCCAGCGGGGCGTTTGTGTACATCTCGTCCGACCCAGCGTCCGCTCTAACCAGTGGCGATTATGAGTGTGATCTTGTAAGCAGCGGGACGCAAGTGAAGATAACCGCTTACTCCGGTACAGAAACGAACGTGATGGTGCCAAGCACCATTGATGGCCTCCCTGTCGTTTACATCGGCGATAGTGTGTTCTACAACGGATCGGGATCGTCGACCATAGAGTCGGTCACAATCCCGGAGGGCGTCGTCAGCATCGGCAACTATGCCTTTCACCTGTGCACCTCGCTCAGCTCGGTGAGCATACCAAGCAGCGTCACCAGCATCGGCAAGGGGGCGTTCACCACGTGCACCTCCCTTACGTCAGTGACCTTGCCGAGCGGTATAACCCAAATACAGAATCTGATGTTCGAGAAGTGTGCCTCGCTAACTTCGATCAACATTCCAAGCGGGGTGACGACCATCGGGGAAGATGCCTTCCTGGACAGTGGGCTGACCTCCGTGAGCATACCAGGCAGCGTCACCACCATCGGAAAGGGAGCGTTCAGCGGTTGTTCCCTAACGTCCGTGAGCATACCAGGCAGCGTCACCAACCTTGGGACCTCCGCATTCAGCCGTTGTTCCGCGCTGAGAACGGTCACCGTCGGCCAGGGTGTGACCGCCGTAGGGGACTATGTGTTCCAGTCCTGCAACGCATTGACGTCCATCACCATACCAAATAATGTGAAGGGCATAGGTTCCAATGCGTTCTACGGTTGCTCATCTCTCAGAACCGTCACATTTGGCAATGGTCTGGTAACCATTGGTGACAATGCGTTCCGTTCCTGCATCGCATTGAAGAACGTGACCATTCCGAACAGTGTCAACAGCATAGGGGAGAACGCCTTCTACTATTGCACCGGCCTCTCAGCGGCAACGATAGGTAGTAAAGTGACCACCATCGGGGCGTATGCTTTCGAGTGGTGCAATCAGCTGACGTCCATCACCTTCCTCGGCAACATAGCACCGATGTCGGTGGGTGCGGATTGGGTGCATGGTACGTCGGAGAACGTCCGCGGTCACGCCGATGAAGCCTCCAACTTCCCCGACCCAGGGAGCGTGTTCTATGGGCTGACCATGGGCAATGTCCTTTTTGACTCCAGCAACACCGGCGGGAGCAGCACCAACACGACCGGCGGCACTGACACCAGTAGTGGCAACACGACCAACAATGGGACGAACCCCAGTGATGGCGCGGTCGCGGGAGGCGTCGACCTCCCCGGCCTCTTGCCCATCGTCGGGATCGTGGCGGTGATCGCCGTGGCAGTGGTCGTGTTGTGGAGGCGAGGCCTATTGCCCGGCGGGAAGAAGCCTGAGGAAGAGGAGGTGATCGTAGCATCCCAGTTCATCGCCCCTCCTGCCGGGTCGGTCGACGTGTTCATCAGCCACGCCGAGGAGGACTATGGTTATGCGGCGGACATCGCTGAAGGGCTGGGGAAACTAGGCTATACTGCCTGGCTCTATGAGAGGGATTCCACACCCGGGCCATCCTACCTGGTGCAGACCGGCGATGCCATCAGTCGGTCCAGGGGGTTCATCCTGATCATATCAAAGGATTCGCTGAGCTCGAAACAGGTCGAATGTGAGGTCGAGCGGGCACATGAGGAATCAAAGCCCTTCATCCCCCTACGTGTAGGGATCTCCCACAACGAGTTCCAGGCAAGGCGTCCGCTTTGGAAGCAGGCCATCGGGACAGCGACGTCTATCGAGATACGCTCCGGGCAGACCGATCTCGCCATCCCCCGGCTCGCCAAGGGGTTGAAGAACCTAGGAATATTGCCCAGCTCGGAGGCAGGCAAGTGATATCTTCAAAAAGTCATTGATAGGTGCTCGGCCCCCGTGGGCGCCAACGGTTGGACATAAAAACACCTTACCCCCATTTCAGGGGACGTGATCTCCTTGTTAGCAGAGTAGGCCTTCGAAGTGGGTGATCTGGCCCTCCATGGTCAGGGACGTGAGGACCAGTTATAAGGCCCAATCCATCTAATCACTTCCTCCCGTAATGAATGGCCATATGTGGAAACATACTGGAACATATTTAATCAAGAATCACCTGGCGGCCTCTCAAGTGTAAGGCGTACATGATCCTGAAATATCTTAAGGCTAAGGAATGGGGTCTTCTCGTTGTCATCACGGCCTTCATAGTGGTCCAGGTGTGGTTCGACCTGATGATCCCGGACCATATGTACACCATCACGAACCTGATCCAGACAGGGGGCACGGTGGACCAGGTCATGGACGAGGGCTGGATCATGCTGGCCCTCGCTTTCGGCAGTCTCCTGATGGCGCTGGCCATAGGTTACGTGGCCGCCTATGTCGCCACCACGCTGTCCAAGCGACTTCGCTCCATGGAGTTCAGCAAGGTCCAATCCTTTTCGGCGAACGAGATAGGTAAGTTCTCCACGGCGAGCCTGATCACGCGCGCCACCAACGACATCACCCAGGTACAGATGGCCGTGGCCATGGGCCTGCAGGTGATAATCAAGGCGCCGATACTCGCGGGCTGGGCCATCATCAAGATCTCCGGGAAGAGCTGGCAGTGGACCGCCGCCACCGGCGTGGCCATCATCATCATGCTCGCGGTCATCGTCATCCTGATGTACTTCGTGGTCCCTCGTTTCAAGAAGATCCAGGGGCTCACCGACGAGGTCAACCGCAACGTGAGGGAGAACCTCAAGGGCATACGTGTCATCCGTGCATACAACGCCGAGGACTATCAGGAGGAGAAGTTCGAGAGGACCAACGAGGAGCTCACGTCCAACAACCTGTTCACCGGCCGGGCCATGGCGCTGATGATGCCCGTCATGTCGACGGTGATGAACTTACTGTCCTTATCCATCTACTGGATAGGGGCGATGATAATCGCGGCCACCGTGGGCATCGGGTCGCAGATGACGCTGTTCTCGGACATGGTCACCTTCCTCGCGTACGCCATGCAGGTGGTCATGGGCTTCATGATGCTCGTCCTCGTGTTCATCATCCTGCCCCGGGCGATGGTCGCCGCCAGGCGTATCGAGGAGATACTGGACACCGAGCCGTCGATAAAGGACGGGAATGTGAGCGCAGCGCCCGGAACGACCAAGGGCGAGGTGGTGTTCGACAGGGTCAGCTTCAAGTACCCGGGCGCCTCCGACTACGTTCTCAAGGACGTCAGCTTCACGGCCGAGAAGGGCGAGACCGTCGCGTTCATCGGCTCCACGGGGAGCGGGAAGAGCACCATCGTGAGCCTCGTCATGCGTTCGTACGATGTCACCGAGGGAACGATCACCATCGATGGCGTGGACGTACGTGATTACACGCTCAAGGCGCTCCACGGGAAGATAGGATACGTGCCTCAGAAGGCCAACCTGTTCTCCGGAACGATCTCATCCAACGTCTCCTATGGGGACAGGACCTCGGAGAACATGGAAGAGGACGTGCGGGCGGCCGTCAAGGTGGCGCAAGCCACGGAGTTCGTGGAGGGCATGGATGGCGGCTATGACGCAACGATAGCGCAGGGCGGGACCAACGTGTCCGGAGGGCAGAAGCAGCGCCTGTCCATCGCCCGAGCGGTGTACCGGCGGCCGGAGATCTTCATCTTTGACGATTCGTTCTCCGCCTTGGACTACCGGACGGACCGCCTGCTCAGGACCGCCCTGAAGAGGGGAACGGCCGGTGTCACGAGCATGATCGTCGCGCAGAGGGTCGGCACCATAATGGATGCGGACAAGATCGTCGTACTGGAGAACGGGAATGTTGCTGGCATAGGGAAACATCATGATCTGTTGGACACATGCCCTGTGTACAGGGACATTGTGCACTCTCAACTTTCCGAGGAGGACCTCAGCCGATGATGCAGGGCGGCCCTCCAGGAAGGCCTACCGGCAGGCCGGGGGCGAAGGCCAAGAGCTTCAAGGACGCCTGGCGCAAGATGCTGGCGTACATGAGGCCGTACATCCCGGCCATCGTCGGAGCGTCGCTCCTAGTGATCGTCGGCACCGTTCTCACGGTCATAGGGCCGGACCAGCTCAGCGAGATGACCGATCTCATATTCAGCGGGATGAGGAGCGGGCCCATAGACCTTGCCGGGGTCGCCGGCATAGGAACGTTCCTGGTGACCATCTATCTGATCTCTGCGGTGATGACCTACGGTCAGGGCTACATCATAGCGACCGTGGTCCAGAGGCTGTCCAAGCGCCTCCGCACGGACCTCTCGCAGAAGATAAACCGCTTACCGCTCAAGTACTTCGACCGGACCAGCTACGGTGACGTGCTCAGCCGGGCGACCAACGACGTGGACACCATCGGGCAGTCGATGAACCAGAGCATCGGCACGCTGATGAGCTCGTCCGCACTGCTCATCGGGGCGCTGGTGATGATGCTCATCACCGATGTGACGATGACGCTGTCCGCGGTCGTGTCCGCACTGGCGGGCTTCGGACTGATGATCTTCCTGATGGTCCGGTCGCAGAAGTACTTCGGCCGCCAGCAGGCCTCCCTGGGCAAGATAAATGGCTATGTGGAGGAGAAGTACAACGGGCACGTCATCGTCAGGGCGTACAATGGCGAGGAAGCGGCACAGAGGGAGTTCGACTCCCTGAACAACGACCTTTTCGACAGCGCGTTCAAGTCGCTGTTCCTGTCGGGCATGATGATGCCCATCATGGGCTTCATCGGAAACCTGGGGTACGTGGTGGTGTGCATCGTGGGCGCGGTGCAGGTCATCGGTGGCGCCATATCCATCGGGACGATCGTGGCGTTCATGGTGTACGTGCGCCTCTTCACGCAGCCCCTAGCTCAGCTGGGTCAGGCCATGACCAGCCTGCAGTCCGTGGCCGCTGCTTCGGAGCGGGTGTTCGAGTTCCTCGACGAACCGGAGCTGGAGAACGAGGACGGGAAGACGCTGGTGCACAAGGACGTGATAGGGGACGTGGAGTTCCGGAACGTTTTCTTCGGGTACAGCCCCGAGAAGGAGGTCATACACGACTTCTCGGTCAAGGTGAAGGCCGGAGAGAAGGTGGCCATCGTCGGGCCGACCGGTGCCGGGAAGACCACCATCGTCAACCTCCTGATGCGCTTCTACGAGGTGAGCTCAGGCGACATCCTCATCGATGGGGTGTCAACCAAGCAGCTCACCAGGGAGAACGTGCACGACATGTTCTGCATGGTCCTCCAGGACACGTGGCTGTTCCAGGGTACCATCCGTGAGAACGTGGCCTACCGCAAGGAAGGCGTCACCGATGAGGAGGTGGAGAGCGCGTGCAGGGCCGTTGGCATCCACCACTTCATCAGCACCCTCCCGGACGGCTACGATACCGTGCTTGACGATGAGAGCAAGATGTCCATCGGGCAGAGGCAGCAGCTGACCATCGCCCGGGCGGTGGTGCAGAACGCACCTCTCCTGATCCTGGACGAGGCCACCAGCTCGGTGGACACCAGGACGGAGCAGATCATCCAGAGGGCGATGAACGACCTCACCGTGGGTAGAACATCGTTCATCATCGCTCACCGCCTGTCAACAATCAAGGACGCTGACGTCATCCTGGTCATGAGGAACGGGAGCATCGTGGAGAGCGGTAGCCACCAGATGCTGCTTGCACAGGGCGGGTTCTACAGTGGCCTGTACAACAGCCAGTTCGAGGACTGCGAGTGAGCTCGATATGATGTCCTGACCGCGCCGGGGCGGCGCATGAAGGCCAGGTATGGGCCATGGGAGGTGACCGCAGGCCCACGGCAATGTTCCCGAAGTCACCCAGGCATCCCATGGCGGTGGCGATCCCACCCAACATGATCGGCTCGGCCGATTGATCGACATCCATCACCGTGTGCCTAAGGACCACATCGCCGGGCCGGAGCTGGAGCGGGTGCGCAGGTCGGACACCAGGGGGGTGATTTACGTCACCCTACGACGGCAAGGTCAATCGTAGCACGAGCCGGCTGGCCGGGAGATGAGTATGCCCGGCATAGTGGACGCCGCTGCGATGAGACCGAAGGAGGCATGGTCCGTCCTCAGATCAGGGCTAAAAGTCCCAGCACAGGGCTCTTGGACATGGTGGAAATTAGAACGGCCAGGCCACCGGCCAAGCTCAGGTCGTAAGGAACCTACCGCGGTCCCTCACTTGCTGACCGACCGCGGAGCAGAAATGTTGGTATCCGTTCCCTTTTTTCCGTGTTGGCGGGGAGGGATGGGGTTCCTCTCTGTATCTATGACAGCCATCATCACCCTTCGGTCTTGGGATCTCCGAACCTCCTCATGTAACGGGTGATCCAGTGGCTCCTAGGGGATGTCCGCTCGACCTGTCAGATGGTGATTAATTTCATCGGTCGATCGCAGAAGGAGGCGTGACCTTCTATTTTTTTTATGCCCCCTCAGGGCCTTATGAGGTCACGTCCTCGGAAGGGGACTACGTGGGCGTATTCCAGCCAGCACATGAAAAGGACCATTGTGGGAGTGGGAACTTGCTATTTGAGCTAACATCAGGGATGTGGGACAAGGAGGCAGTAGGATGAAGTGTCCGGAATGTGGGGAGTACAGATATGGCCGCCCTGGGGAGAACAGCGATAGATGGTGTCCGAAGTGTGGAACAAGAATGATGACCCTACCGGCCAGAAGGTCGGAGGACCGTCAATGTCATAGTGATGAACGACGCAGGCTAGGATGTTAGGAAATGCATGCAAGATCGTACCACAGGGAAGATTCCCCCACCTCCGTCATTTATGCAGTGTGTTGGTAGCGAACAGAACGGTAGAGGTGCACTCTACCTGTTGCTGCATGAAATGGATAGGACTCCTCTGTAATAGATTTTTCATAGTCCTGGCCAGCTACCGCCCTTTGGGAGGTGAAGAGGAGGTGCACAGATGTCGCAATGCCCACCACCACTTGGAAATCATAAAAGGCCATGTTGTAAAAGTCAATTAGCGGGTTCTGAAGCATAATTTTTATACGTTTTATATATTGTCATTAATATGCATAATTGTGGTCCGACCTATTGCCAGTTGTTCAGAAAGGTGTAAGGTTGGTTGCCACGATATTGGAGATGCCGAAATGTGTATTCAACTTTTGCGAACAAGCTCACCTCGACACTTAGGCGCTCGAGCTCACAGCGATCGACTTCGACCGTTATGACGACCTCGCGACAAACGGTCTCAGGTTATCGCTGGAAGCGATTCAAAAACAAGTGGATTCGTTCGCTTACTGGCAGCGTCGCTGCCATACCGGACGACCGCCGTGCGAGGAGCGCACGCTCCTCGTGGCGTTCCTCGTTCAGCAGCTAATGGACTTGACGTTCAGGGAAACGGAAGGCGAGCTGGCGATGGTTCGCTCGTATTATCGTCTGGAACGAGTTCCGGACCATTCGATGCTATCGAGGATACTGTCCTCGAAATTATGGACTGTGGTGCTGGAACGGTTCTTCCAGCATTTCCTGACGAAGCTGCCGCGACGCCAGGTCGCATGGATCGACGCCGTTTCACTTCATCAAGAAGAACTCACGTCTCGTTTCAGAACCAGAGACGCAATATTAAAAGTGGGTCAACTTCGCGTGTCACTGGCCGCAGCGCTACGCTTCGCTGAAAGCGAAGCGCGCGCACGCCGAGACGGTGTTCTCGATGATCTCAACGCTGCTCAGTCATCGATCAAGATGTCGTACGAAAAATAGTAAAAAGAACGGGGTGCGGGTCAAGTTAGCGCTGTTCAACTTGATCCAACTGGCTCAGCGAGTGGAGTTCTGGTCATATGATTTTGTACCAGGGCCGATAAATAATAAAAAAACATATTCTAGCCGAAAGGCATGGCGGCGAATGGAGATATGACATTTCAAGATATCATGCTCGACATCGCCTGGTGTCGAATAGAAAATGCTCGAGATGATAAGAGGGAGATGGATAATAAGGCAAGTATCCTTGTCGCCGCTAATGGTCTATTACTGGGCCTGTTGGCAAGTGCATGGGGAAATATGTATTTCTTTTCAGCATTGATTGCACTGTCTTTCATTTTATGGTCATCCTTCAATTGTCTCATGGTTCTGAAGAATAGAGAATATCCCGATTGGAAAATAGATCACACTTGGAATGAATTAATATCACATAAGGATGATATTTTAACATTAAAATCGACGATAATATCAACGATTAATGACTCCGATGCAATATGGGTAAAAAATGTAAAGGAGATGGGGGATTGCTATCATAAAGCCCTCATCGCCATCGGTCGCTCAATGGTTTTTGTTGCTCTCTCTTTAGTATTAGACTTCCTTTCTCTTCCTAGCCTCTAACTCCCTAGGGCCATTATCAGCAACTTGAACTGTTCTGACGTGTTCTGGTTCATGTCTGGTGAAGCTGTGCATCTGCATAGCACCTTTTGCTGGAGGTGGGAGTGGTTCATACTGTACTTTTTGTACAGGTGAATCGCCCTTGTTAATCATCTGCATTACTCCTCTTGCAGGCGGGGGCAGAGGCTCAGGGGAAGCTACAGGGTAATCGATATTGTTACCCCCTCCCTCAGTTGTCGTTTTTCTTCCGGTCCTTTTTTCTGAGGCCATTGTCAATCCTCAGGCATCTAGATTGGTGATGGGATAAAAACCTTCTATAGGGATGGTTGAAAGTAACTGAGGGGATAATATCGGCCATGCATGATCTTTTTACCACCGAGTCCGTTATATCAATGCGCGTCATTTTTTTGACCAAGTCAGCTCTGGCAACCTAGAGCTGATAAAACCACTGACGTGCACCCTGCGTTCACTTCTTCAACACAGTTCAAAGACCTTTCTCAATTATATGTGCATCATTGTACGTTAACACACTGAAATCAGAGGACTTCCAAACTACCTACATCTATGTGTTCTTGCAGGGTATTTCTGATTCTAATATTGGCGTTGTCAGCCTTTATGGGTATTGGTACTCCTCTCAGACCAGTAGCGTCGTGACTTATGACGAGCCAGTTGCCAGGCCGGAATGTGAAGGTGGGACTTAGTTGGTCCTCTCCTATCCCGAATGCTTCCGCCACCTTTTCTCGATCATACTTACGTGGTAGTTTGCTAATGAAGTATGTGTGTAGATTCCCCATTACTTGAGTATCAAGCAGGGCCGCTCTTTGCGTGGCAATTCCAATGCCTAGACCGAACTTGCGGCCACGACGAGCGATGGTTATACACGACTCCTTCATCCTTTCTGTCAGATCATCCTTCGAATCATTAGGGATGAATAGGTCTGCCTCATCCAGGACGGTAATGGTCATCGGACTGTCTAACCCTTGTTTTCTTCTATAGTCATAAAGTTCGTTGACGAGAACCGAGGTCAATGTTTTAATGTCTCGGTCTCTACGGCCAGTGATGATGGTGACCTGGCGTGAATCCTTGGAGTTCAGTTCCACAATCAACTGGCTCATAGGCATTATGGCCGTACTGGGTATGTCGTTAAGGCCGTCCAACAATCTGTCCATCGCGTTTAGTACCCTTCGAACAACCGCTCTTGCTGTCTCTTGCTGTTCCTTGGGTAGATTGTTGATTGGTTTATGTATCGGACTGCCCAATCTCTCGGAAAGCTCTTTGGCATCTTCTATGGCCTTGATCGATACGGATACATCGTTGAAGGGTTCGCACCACGCATCGGTAACTTCCCGAAGAGCTTCCTTGGTCGCAGTTCCGGAACGGGGTTCTGTCTGATTAGAGATCTCGTCCCTGATCCATGAAGCCATGTTGACGACCGGTAACATGACCTTGGTCCTGAAAGCGACCGCATTTAGAGCTTTTATCAGTCTTTCGTGCAGGTTTTCATCGGTCTTCAGCTCAGATGGTAATTTCATCTGCCTGAACAGTAGCTCAAGGTCCCCCTTGTTTAGCTTGGTATCTTGTTCCCTAAGCTTGCGAGCGACCGTCAACGGAAGAGAATCCAGGCCGACGTGGATGTAACGAAACATTTGTGGATTTGCATTTATCAGGTCGATTAATAGGCCCATATATTCGTCGTTCGGGTCAATGATGATGATATTTGGTGAATGTAGAACATTGGTTTTTTCAGTCGTAATGAAGTCAGAGACAAGAGATGATAGGAGGTTTGATTTTCCAGTGTTGGTGAAACCAAATATGCCAAAATGAGTGGTGAACAATGCCTTCCTCTCAAGGGCAACCCTAATCTTAGTGAACTTCTTATGAACGAGAGGGGTGTTTGAGGGCTCCAGTCCTTGATTAATGATCCGTTCTATCATTCCCTCGCTCAATGGCCTGACCTCGGCCCCTACCATAGGGAGACCATCATCCTCGTCGAGGGTGGGATACTTATTCATCGATGGATCATATCCGAACTGCCAACCAGTGGCGACCCCCAAGCAAACGATAGTGGTAGTTGCGTATTGGGGGCAATCCTTCTGAGACTCCCAGTCATCTTTTATAGACCTCATCGATTCGAAGATATGCCCAGGATACGCGCCTGACCCTTGGGCGGCAAAATGCTGGGGCAGAACTTGGGTCAGGGATATGACAGAATAGCTCTTATGACCATCATCCAGTTCGCGATAGTTCTCCACAGCCACAAGGTCCCCGACCTGGATGTTATTGAACGCGTCCCGAGTGTATTGCGCGGAAATGATGAACTTGAACCTTCCATAATCGTCTGATTCCATAGCAACCAGGGCGCTGCGCCCACCACACAGTTTTGCGTCGTCAAACGGATTGGACACTTTTCATCCACCTCTAAGTTGTCTCAGGGTTTTATGCATCGGATTCGAACGGTTCAGCTGCTCAGAGGAAAAGAGCATAGGCTCAATCATATGGAGGATTGATTTCGCTCCGCGGTCTGCATAGTGGAGCGGGTCAGGGTATCCGATGACATCCGGGAACACATTTCTTGTGAGGACCGATAACATGTAGACCATCTGTTCCTGTTCTCTGTTCCTCTTGGAAGCACTCCCGAAGAAGAATGGTTCGACCGTACCAAGCTCCTTATCTCTTGTTACAACAGGGACTTTCGGAGGTACACTGTCGGGGTGGACCAGACGATCGATGAAAACGACATGCCCCATCGAAGGCTCGCTCATGCTACCATACCTCCTTAAATGAAACTGGACCAGGGACTTCATGATGAGATTGGGGTGAACCAAGATGTTGCCTCTGACCCCCTGAATGGTTGTCTGGTCCATACCATTGAACTTTAACAACCTTAAGGTCATGAAGGTGCTATCAAACTCGGTCGTGGACCAAGGTCCGTTCAATTCATCGTCTATGTATGGCAAACGCTCCAAGGTCATACGGTCGGACATGGGTATCAGTTTAGGCTCAAAATCCAAGTGGCCTGCCTTTCTCATGACTCCTAAATAATTGCGGGAGAAATACGAGGAAGCAGAATCCTTTGCTACTCCGACCAAAGTTATTCCGTTCCTCCAACAGTTCTCGAACGTCAACCGTAACCCGATGGCCATGAGGAAAGAAATTTCATCCACTGAGAGAAACCTCTTCCTGGTCTTTCCGAACTCATCGACGTACTCATGGAGCAGAATGCCCGGGTCCTTGTCTCTAAACAACTTATTGCAGAACGTCTCGAAGAGCCTAACCACCTTCTCTGGAGAATGATCATATGCTCTGTTCAAGGTTAAAATATGGCCGTCCTTTCTTACTAATGCCCTTTTAGGGTTCTTCCCCTCATGCTTATGCCCATGCTCGTCCATCTCCCACAGAAGAGCAAGCTGGACCATGAGGTCTTCGACCCTGGTCTCTGAACTTTTCCCGAACTCCATGAGGTCCAATTCTCTCTTCGGCGATCCATAGAGCTCGGCAATTGCCCTTTCCCATAAACGATGAAGTTTCTTCGTGGGAATGCCTAATTTTTTATTCCATGGTTTGGAGTAACCAACGAGGAGGTCAGGATACCATATTGTCTCACCTCCTACCTCGAAACCCGAGAAGGTGAGGTTCCAGATGTTCGGTGTCGCATTGGCCATAACCGAGGAGAGAGAATGGTCCCATATGAGCAGATGAGGATGGTCCATCGGCGTAGATCCCCTATACAGAAGGAATATCTCTGCCAGCAGCATTAAGGAAGTATCCAAGCCCGATAGGTTGACCCTATCCGAATCACTTATGGCGAATCTATCTTCAGGATCGACAAGGGTCAGATCCTCAGGGCTTATCGGCAGGTACGCGACGATACTGGAGTCGTCCTCCGGCTCAGACTCCTCGTAATTAATCGAAGCTGGGTTATCTTGTAAGCTCAGCTTCCCTTTAACAACGTACGCGCCACCATAGAAGACCATTATATCTGATGTTTCCACACGTCGGCAGGCCCCATCCACCGCCCAGAACTTCAAGGATGATGACCTATGTTTTTGTTGAAGTTCCCGATGTATCTCCTTGCGATAGGCTTCGTTCTCAAAACGACTGGCATAATTGATGATGTGATCATTTAAGAAATCTTTATAGTAAATTTCAAGCTCAGCGGTGGTTTGCGCGAGAGAAGACTCTATCCTAGCCCTCGTCTGAGATAATGCCCTATCATACAACGAGAAGACGTCGGAAATGGTCGTTCTGCTCAATTTATTACCTAAAAGTCCATTTAAGTATCTATATTAAAATCCAATCCTCTGATTTCACTTTAGATAACGTTGAAGCGAAAGCTTGAGGACCTGTGATTGTATGTCCCTAAAGTGGACGAATCCAGGCGGTTCACGCCATTCTTTGTCGCGGACCGACAGGCCTCATTACGCATTCTCGCCGGCCTTGATCTTCCAGAGGGTAAAAGGATAGGAATAATGACCCATGCCAACGTCTTCAGACCGTTCAAGTCAGATGTGAAAGCGTTTCCTTGCTTCGATATCGATAATTGTGGGGTCGTTGACGGTCCCTGTCAATATGGAGGATCGATCGAGCGATGTCCGAAGGGTAAGAAGTTGAGGGATTCTACGGTCCTTATTTGTGACTCGGGAGTTTTTCAAAGGCGTGGTTGTAAGATTCCGTCGTATCCTACGCTATTTAATGAATATGAGGCCATGGGAGCGGATTATGGCATCATCTTGGACGTTCTCAAGGACAAAGACTCAACTTTGAGATCTGCGCAGGAAGCAATACACGTGTATCGAGAGAGCGACCGATCGTTCAAGCTGATTGGTGTTGTTCAAGGACACAACATTGACGATTACGTCGACTGTTATAGACGACTGAAGGCAATGGGTTATGAGTATATCGCTATTGGCGGTATGCTCAAGAGGAAGGAAAAGTCAGCAAGGTATGTCAATGTACGTAATGAGGACCTTCTGAAGGAGATTCTCACTGAAATCAGGAAGATAGATCCCAGTGGTTGGTTGTTCGCGCTTGGATGTTACTCTCCTCAACGACATTCGATAATGCTGGAGCATGGTATCTTTGGAGCTGACTACAAGGGCTGGATCTTTCAATATAGAACCTCTTCGCCTGGTCGAGGTCATAAAGGGGCACAGATTCGAAGGTTCAAAGAGGTAAGGGGCTTCCTTCATGATGACGTCTTGAGCCGAAGCCAAGAACATCGTGCAGGTCCCCGATTATTGATCATCTCTTGTGCCAAAGATAAGGTCGATAAAGATAGGACCATGCCAGCATATAAAAGGTATGATGGACCCCTATATCGAATGTTAAGAAGGTACATCCATGACTTCGGCAACAATGATGGTCTCGACATAATGATACTTTCTGCAAAATATGGTCTTATTTCGCCTAGTAAAATGATTAAGGATTATGAGCAAAGGATGACGCCCGAACGGGCGAAAGAATTGGCCCCTTCATGCTCACAGGTGCTCGATGAACTAAATATGAAAAAGAAATATGAGACGGTCATCGTCAACCTAGGCACTGAGTACTTGCCTGCGGTACAAGATGCTCTTCGAGTGCAAACGGTCCCAGTCATCTACATTCGTGGCAGGAGTGGCGAAAGATTGCATGAAGTCAAGAAGTGGATCCTTTCGTGACCAGGTGACCTACACATCCAAGTGTAAAAAAACAGACAAATGCAGTTACTTTAGAAGGCCAGATATAGGGTTACCGCTAAGGCGGCAAATTTTTGTCAAGCCAGAATAAAAAGTGGACAGAGCGGGATTTGAACCCGCGGCCTCGACATTGCGAATGTCGCGATCTTCCAGCTGATCTATCTGCCCGTGTTAGCCCCAGGTAGTGAAAGGATGGATATAATCCTTTTTACGTTCCAGGTCTCGCTGGCAAAGGGATTATGCCAGGCCTCCTTCCCAGCGAAACCGACCATCATCGTGCGTTCATGGCATCAGATGGAGCATAAGAACCTGGCGTCCTTGGAGGTCAGCATGTAGCAGTCCTTAACGCCCCTCAGGACCCCCGTTGCATATTCAATATTGTTGGCAGAGAGCACCTCCTCTATCGCCCTTGCCGTGGCCTGCTCCCCCTCGCGGTCGTAATCGTCCAACATCAGGACGAACGAGTCCGCCAGGCAGCCCGACATGTGCTACAGCATGTCTACTCGGGAGAGGCCCGACGATCCGAACGGACCGTCGATGGAGAGTAAATCGAACCTCTGCCCCTTAATGGCAGCTGAGAGGCCCATGTACCTGTTCACCTTCTGCCCCCGCCATTCCTCACTTCCCAATTCTAGCCTTATCACGTTCGAGGTCCGAGGGAACCTCATCTCGTTGGAAAAGAACCGTATCCACTCCCCATCATGTTCGATGATGGTGTGCTCGACGTTCTCGCGCCCCTCCACATAGATAGACCGGTGTTTGCTGCCGCCCCAGACGTTTTGTGCCCATCAATTAGCCCTCGATCCCGTTCTGCAAGACGTCTGTACATCATTCAAAAAGTTCAATCTCCCGACCCCTGGTATCTTATACCCAGCCGCTATCCATCGAAGTTATGGGGGATGGTTGTCAGCGTTGCGAGGAGGTCATCGAGCGGCTACAGGAGCAGTCGCTCGGTTCCGATGCCCACTGCCCGGAGTGCCACGTCCGCTACCTCAAGGGGAAGCAGTGGGTGCTGGACCCGGACGGGATGCCGGTGAACGAGGTGTGGCAGGAGAGCGATCGACCGACGCAGTGCACCGGCTGCGGGTGGCAGGGCATGGTGAAGGAAACCATTCCCCATGAGCGCAACCATAATAAGCACTGCTGCCCCCAGTGCGGCGCGGTGACCGCCCGGCGCTAGTCTCTTCCACAGTACACGGTGATCGGCCGTCAATTCATCCGTCGGTAAATTATAATTAGAGCCCTAGAATATGCGGTGCGGGGTCCCATGGTATACTGCAGCAGGTGCGGGGCACAGAACATGGACGATTCGCTGTACTGTAGCAACTGCGGTATCGCGCGGGGGCAGGCCGCTCCCGACCGACCGGTCCAGGGCGAGCGGGTGAACGCGATGCCGTACGTTCCATACCCGGCCTACGTCACGCCTCCGTACGTGCCGCCGCAACCTTTGGTGGTGCCTCAGAAATCCTCGAAGTATGCCATGCTTTTGGTCATCGTGCCCATCGTGTTGGCCGTCGCTGTGCTGCTTGTCGGCGTGGTGGTGATGTCCGCCTTCGGCTCCCCCCTGGGCTTCCTTGTCGGCGCCATAGCATGGGTGGTGCTCTTCGTCGCGCTGATGGTCTGGGTCAACGACAAGGACTACGTTTAGACCTAAACATCGAGCACGGAACGCGAAAAAAATCGAAAGCGACCCGCTGCGAGTCTGGGCCTCCTTACCTCATCTCCCGTCTTTTCCAGTTCCCATTTTGTCGAGTTTCATATCCTAGGAGCACGCTAGGACACTATAGGGGGGAACCGTGAGCGTGGGAGAGAGGATAGCGGGGACGAACCTGTCCGAGCGAGCGGTATGGGCCCTGGTCCTAGGCACCTCCGCCGCTGTGCTCCTGCTTGACGTCACCGCGCCTACAGGCTTCCAGCTGAACTACCTCTACCTCCTCCCCGTGGCGTTCACCCTTCTGTCATCACAGAGGAACTCACAATACTACATGGCGCTCCTGGTCACGATGCTCTCCCTCTGGGCCATGGCGCTGAGGCCTCCGGACGATGTCACTCATTTCTTACTGGGCGGCCCATTGCCCATCGCCTACTTCTGGCTGCTGGCCTGGATGGTCCAGGACAACCGGTCCAGGCTCTCCCAGGCCCGCCGCCTGGCCGAGGAGGCCACGGCGGTGATGGACGTGGTGCCGGCGGCCATCTGGATCTCCAACGATCCCCAGGGAAAGATCATTACAGGCAACCGCACCGCGGACCGCTTCTTCGAGGCGGGAGATAGGGAGAACGTGTCCCCCGGCCCGTACACCGGGGAGGTATGGGACCGCACCCGGCGGTTCTTCAGCGACGGCCGCGAGCTCCGTCCGGAGGAGCTGCCCATGCAGGAGGCGTCGTCCACCGGCAAGGAGGTATCGGACTGCGAGATCGAGGTCCTGCTGCCCAGCGGCCGCCGCATGATCATGCTGGGCAACGCCCGCCCGCTGCTCGATGATAGAGGCAGCATACGCGGCAGCGTGTCCTCGTTCATCGACATCACCGAGCGCAAGCGGGCAGAGAAGGCGCTGGAGGAGAGCGAGAAGCGATATGCCCTCGCGCTGTCGGCCGGCAAGCTCGCCACCTGGAACTGGAACATCCCGGCCGGGGAGGCGATTTGGAACGACGAGCACTACCGCATGTTCGGATACCGCCCGCAGGAGGTCGCACCGAGCCTCTACTCGCTGTTCGACCGCATACATCCTGACGATAGGCAGCGGTACCGCCAGGGCGTGGAGGACGCGCTGGCGCGGGGCGGCGACTACAGCGACGAGTTCCGCGTGGAGTGGCCCGATGGCTCGGTGCGGTGGGTGGAGTCCCGCGGCCACGTGGAGAAGGGTCCGGACGGTCGGGCCGTACGCTCCTACGGCGTGATGATGGATGTGACCGAGCGACGCCGCCTGGACGAGGAGATACGACGATCGAACGCTGAGCTGCAGCAGTTCGCCTACGTCGCGTCCCATGATCTGCGCGAGCCGCTGCGCATGGTGGTCAGCTACCTCAACCTCCTGGACCGGAACCTCAAGGGCCAGCTGGACGAGAGGTCGCTGGAATACCTGCACTTCGCCGTGGACGGCGGAACGCGCATGCGCGTGCTCATCGATGATCTGCTGGCCTACTCCCGCATCGACAGCCGGGAGCGCATCATGGAGAGGGTCAACATGAACGAGGTCCTGGCCCGCTCCCTCTCGGAGCTGAGGGTGAGCATCGTGGAGGTTGGTGCGGAGATCACTTCCGACGTCCTCCCTACGGTCATGGCGGACGACAAGCAGATGGTGCAGCTGCTGAACAACCTCATCGGCAACTCCCTGAAGTACCGCCACCATGACGGGCCGCGGATACACGTATCCGCCGTCCGGAGGGGTCGGGAGCACCTCTTCTCCGTCAAGGACAACGGCATCGGCATCGATCCCAAGTACCACGAGCGTATCTTCCAGATGTTCCAGCGCCTGCACACCATGGACGAGTACCCCGGCACCGGCATCGGGCTGGCGATCTGCAAGAAGATCGTGGAGCTGCACGGCGGCAGGATCTGGGTGGAGAGCGAGGTGGGGCAGGGGACCTCGGTGCTGTTCACCCTGCCGGGGGCGGGACCGGAGGCCGTAGAGGGAAGATCGCAGTGAGGTCCGCGGCCTCATCACGGCCTTATTCCGCACGTCGAAGGAGGACGCGTGGCTGCCGCCGCCTGGACCCCAGAACTTATAACCCATGGGTTCCAAGACGATATCATGAACACCGACGAGGTGAAAGGAAAGATCAAGCAGGTTGAGGGAAAGGTACGCGAGGAGGTCGCCAAGGTGACAGGGGACAAGACCGAGCAGGCCAAGGGCGATGCGCAGCAGTCCGGTGGCAAGGTGCAGGAGACCATCGGCAAGATCAAGAGGAAGATCTGAGCGCTGGCGGAACGCCAACCCGTCATCGATAGAGCAGTGAGCGGGGGCGGCATGACCCGTTCCCCGCCATACCTATCACCATCACGCTTTTTTATTAAACTCCAATATGGATCCCCTGTGATGGTATCGGACATCACCTGTTGATGCCTAGGTCCTTGCGATTTAGACGTTCTCTTCATCACCTCATGGACGAGGAGTACCGGACCCCGCAAGAAAGGGATGGCTCACTCCTTCGGCACGTCGGAGTAGCACGTTAGCCGCTGCTTCAGCACGTCGGAGCTCACGCAGATGTGCGGACCGTCCTCCTTGCGGTCGATGACCTTGATGACCGAGCTCAGAGCATCGGAGCCCAGGAGGGCCGGCAGCTCGTTGGGCGCCTCTTTGAAGAAGTTACGGTCGAGGGTGTGCTCCTTGCGGTCCGGGTAGACGGCGCAGTACAGCATGTCGTACTCCACCAGGTCGTTGAAGAAGTGCGTGCCCAGGGAGGCCTCTGGCACAAGGCCCTCGTGCATGGCCACCACCTCGCACATGATGGACACGGTATCGATCTCCGAGAACGACACCGGAACGCCCAGGAAGGGGTCGGAGGTGGCCCACCGGCCCGGACCCACCAGTAGGATGGTCGGCTTCTCGCCGCGGTGCTTCAGGTGCGCGATCTTTCCGACGGCCCGAGCGACGGCGTACCGGTCGCTGAGCTTCATGCTCCCGTACACCTCTGGCACGACGTAGATTATGCGGTCTATCGTCGTCGCGATGTTGCTGCCGATGACCGGACCGGCGGACTCCAGCACCTTCTGCTCCGCGCTCACCGCGCACGCGCTCTCCACGCTCAGGATGTTCCCCTTGGTCTGGAACGGGCGGCACTGGACGAGGTTGATGCGGTAGTCCCCGATGTCGGTGAAGTTGGCGGTGAACTCGATGTCCACGGGGTGGGCGTACGCCCTCTCCAGCGTCTTCATCATGTCCCTAACGTCCTCCACGAAGGCAGAGCCGGACAGCAGCTGGTCGAAGGTGAGCGTCCAGGAGAACACCTCCCTGCCGGCGTCCGCCGCCCGCCGTTCCAATGCCAGGTCGCGGGAGGCGAAGATGTCCAGCGGAAAGAGGTCCAGCGGCTGCACGATGTCCTCGAAGTCGCTCGTGGTCAGTCGGTTCCCGGCCAGGTCCAGGATGTCGGCCTTCCTCTGCGAGTACCGCCGCACGTCGTCGGAGCCGGCCTCCGGCCGCCGCAGGGGAGCGTTGAGCGCCACGATGCGCGTGTAGTCATCGTCCACCCGGTCCACCGCCCTGGTGCCCAGTCCGAACACCAGGCGCATCATCCCCGCCTGGGGGTCGATGTCGCCGCTCCACACGTACGGGTTGAAGGAATCGCCCACACCGGCGATCTGGGGGAAGAAGCGGTCCCCGTACACCGCGCCGGACACCCGCTGCACCAGGATGGCCATCTGCTCGTCCCGATCGAGGAGGCCCCAGTGCGCCCGGTACGCCAGCGCTTCCCGGTTCAGGGTGCTGGTGTAAACCCTGCGCACCGCGTCCAGGAATTTTTCCAGCCTTTCCTGCGGCGTACCCTGGTTGGCGCAGAACACGCTCTCGTACTTGCCCGAGAAGGCGTTGCCGTAGGCGTCCTCCAGCAGCGATGAGGAGCGGACGATGATGGGCGACTGGCCGAAGTACTCCAGCATCTTGATGAACTGGGCCTCGATGTCCGCCGGGAACCGGCCGGTGAGCATCCTCCGCTCCGCCTCCTCGTCCAACACGAAGCCGGAGGCCGGATCGTTGAGCTGCCGGCGGATCCACCAGCAGCGGTTCTGGATGAGGTAGGTGTAGAAGACGTCGGAGCCGATGAAGAACGAGTCGTGCGGTTCGAGGCGCGTCCGCCAGCGCTCGTCCTTCCTCAGGATGGCGCGCGCCAGCAGCATGCCCACCGACTTGCCGCCAATGAGCCCGGTCCCGATCATCCTCTTCCCGATGTCCACCACGTCGGAGAACTCCAGGTACTGCTCGATCAGGCCGGCCAGGCGGTCGTCGCGGGAGACGGCCATGCGAACGAGGCGGTTGAAGAGGTTCGAGCCCTTCCAGTCCTCACTGCGGTCCGCGCTGGTGGCGTCGACGATCTGATGGGCGTGGAGGAAGCACTTGGTCCAGATGTCCTGCTGGTGCAAGGAGTAGTCGAGCCATGGCTGCGGCACCTCGGTGAGTATCTCGGCGGTGGTGGCGCTGGACGTCACTGGCACGAAGTCCTCGCCCGCCCAGCGGTGGAGCATGTACATGGTCGATGACTGTCTGCCGTCGACCTTGAGCGGGTGCACGTAGATCTCGTCCTTGTGCGAGTACACGTCCATGACCACCTGCGCGGTGGAGTGTATGGCGTCGATGGCGAACGTGGTATGGTGGTTGCGGAAGAGCGCGAAGTACGTCACCGTGTCGTAGTCGTAGAGGTACGGGCAGGTGAGCATGAAGAAGTTGCCCAGCATGCGGTCGCTGTACCAGTCGACGCTGAGCTCGGAGAGGCAGTCGAACACATAGAAGGCACCACGGCCGAAGCGCTCGATGACGGCGAAGATGTCGGAGATGAAGTTCTCGAAGCCGGCCTCGGGGTGCAGCTCATAAATGTGGTCGCAGGAACCTTCAGGGACCACCGCCTGGTGCTCGGCGAAGCGGAAGTAGATGAGGTCCTTGCCCCGGGCGCGGGCCTCCAGGCAGAAGGGGCTCACGAAGCGCATGTAGTCCTCTATCTCGTCCACCTGGAACACCACGTTATCGCCCAGGATCACGCCGTTCAGGATCCTATCAAGACCGGCGAGGCCGGTGTTGCTCTCCGTTTCCGCTCTCATCATGGCAGCATCCTCTCTAGATGTATGTCCATGGGACGATGCTATTAATGACAAATGTAGTACTTGATGATTATTAATTGTGGATTTGTCTAATTACAGGGTGATGAACAGCGTGCAATGTCTCCTGTGCATGGTGCGGTTGTAAGCGCTCCTCCGCCGGGAGGACCATTTTTATATCCGTTCACATTGGGAGGGTAGGCCCTGCATTGCGGGTGACCGATAGTGATGCCCTGGGCAGGGGGCAGGATGTTGATAAGATGAAAGGAAAGGTTACGATGCCAGGGGAACTGTCCCTCGCCGCGGGCCTCGTCCTCGTAGCATTCTCCGTCGCTTTGATGGTACGCGCCGACCTAGGCATTTCGACAATATCTTCCCTGCCCTACACCTTGAGCATGATCTCGGGGAACCTGTCCTTCGGCACCTGGAACATCATATTCCAGGTGTGCCTGCTCATCGTCCTACTGGCCATCACCCGCCGGTTCAAGTGGGGCTACCTGGCCGCGTTCCTCATCGCCACCGTGTTCGGGTACATGGTGGACATGTTCAACGGCATGATGTCCGGCACCCCCACCGGCCTGGAGATCCGGCTCCTGTACTTCGTCGCCAGCTACCCCATGATGTGCCTGGCCATCGCCCTGATGGTAAGCTCCAAGGTACCGCTCATGATCGTGGACTCGTTCATCAACGACCTCTCGGCGTTCTACCACGTGACCTTCCGGCGTATGAAGACGCTGTGCGACCTCACCTTCATGGGCCTGTCCGCGGCACTATCGCTTCTCTTCCTGAACGATCTGGCCGGGGTGGGCGTGGGCACCGTGATCATGGCCCTCACCACCGGTGCAGGGGTGCACGCCATGAACCAGCTGCTGGACCGGACGCTCGTCATCCGGCCGTGGAGCCGGACCCTGGGGACCATGGCCAGCTGAGCGTGGGAGCGGAAGTAAGAATACGTTGAGCGTCGTTCTGTGTCCGGGTGCATGCGTCCCTCCGGGACGGTGCGAGCGTACATGATCCCCTACCGAAGGATACTGATAGCAACTGATGGGAGCGAGAACGTCGGTCCGGCCATCGCCCAGGGGTTGTGGATGGCGAAGGTGTTCCATGCCGAGGTCACGGCGCTCTGCGTGACCGACACTAGTAACCCCAGCACCGGCAGGGAAGGACCGCCCCGCTCCCGCCTCCGCCGTAGCAGCGAGGCCGCGGTGAGGGACGTGGTGGAGCATGGAGAGGCGATGGGGGTGAGCGTCACACCGCTGGTTAAGGAGGGAGCGCCGGCCAAGGTCATCATCGCCCAGGCCCGGCAGCACGACCTCGTGGTCATGGGCACCGTGGGCCGCACCGGCCTGTCGCACCTTCTTCTCGGCAGCGTGGCGGAGAAGGTGGTGAGGGAGTCGGCCACCCCCGTGCTGGTGGTGCGCGCCGTGGCTCCGCTGGAATGATCACGGTCATATCGTTGCGCCCGTCCTAGACGTCATGACAGCGGACGGGGAAGACCGCACCTAGGATGCCGGGGGCACGGGCCGGACGTTGGACCGGGGGATGGTGATGTCGAACCTCGCCCCTTCCCCATCCGTACTGGACTCCTGTATGGACATGTCCGTCATGCCCAGGACCTCGCGGGATAGGAACAGACCGAAGCCGGTGTTCTTACCGTAGCCCCGCTCGAAGAGGTGCTTGCGCGCCGTGCCCCCAATGCCCGCCCCATCGTCCTGGAAGGTCAAGATGGCGTGGCCATCCTCCTCCTCCATCCTCACCCTGAGTACCGTGGCCCCGCTCCCGTGGCGCAGCACGTTGTCCACCATGTTGAACACCACCTTCTCCAGCAGGGGGTCGGCCAGCACGAGCATATGTGTGTTCTCCTCTTCCACCTGCAGGCCGCCCAGGTCCAGCTGCTCCCTTGCTCTACTGACAAGCGCGTGCAGGTCCTGCCAAACCGGCTCCTGGGAGCCGATGTCCTGGTACTTCTTGGTGAACTCCAGCTGGTCCCGGAGGGTCTGTATGGACCGCTCCATCTTCCGTGACAGGTCCCTGCACTTCAACGTATCCTCGGTCTGCCCCAGGAGGTGCAGGTAGCCGGACAGTACGGAAAGCTGGTTCCGCATGTCATGGCGGGTGACCTCGGTGAGCAGGCCCAGCTTCTTGTTGGCCTGGTCGATGATCCTCTCGCTCCTCCTCCGCTCGGTCATGTTCCGGCTTAGGGCGAAGATCACCTGCTGGTCGTTCCACCAGCCGTAGGTGACCTTGGTCTCCACCGGCAGCTCGGTGCCGTCCTTCCTAAGGAAGGGTATGGAGTACGAGAACACCGTCCGGGCCAGCATGTCCTGCTGGACCTCGAGGGCCTCGTCCCATCGCTCCGTGGGGTAGAGCAGCAGCACGTTGGTACCCAGGACGTCCTCCCGTGCTAGGCCGGTCTGCTTCACGAACGCCGCGTTGACCTCCAGGACGAACCCCCTGGTGTCCGCTATGTACACCAGGTCGTCGATGGAATCGAACAGGGCCTGGAAGTTGGACATGTCCTTGTGCGCCTCCTCCTCGGCCAGCATCCTCCCGATGGCGATACCCAGCTCCCGGCCGATGGTCACCAGGGTGCGACGGTGGTCATCGGAGAAGGCATGCTTCTGGTAACTGGCCAGGTTCAATGTCCCGATGACCACGCCCCGGGACACTAGGGGCAGGATGGCCACCGAGCGTATGCCCGTGGGCCCCGCGATCTCCGGAGCCATCCGCTCGAAGTCATCGGTGAAGAGGGGCACGGCCTCCTTGAAGATGGAGTTATAAATGACCGAGCCGGGCACGGGCGTGTAACGGTCCGTCCGGAGCTGGTGGGGAAGGTCCCGGGAGTGGACCAGGCGGACGCTCTGGCCGTCCTTGTCCAGCAGGTAGATCCCGCCCTGCTCCAGGCCCAGCGCCCGCATGGAGTCGTCCAGGACGGTGGTGAACAGCTGCTGAAGATCGTCGGCCCGGTTGGCGGCGATTATCATGCCGTTCACTATGGAGAGCATCTTGGAGCGGCGCAGGAGGTCCTCCTCCGCCCTGCTCGACTCGGTGATGTCCCGGGTGACCGAACCCAGGCGGTAACCGCCGTCGGCGGGGAAGGGGAACACCATCTGCTCCACCACCCGCACCGTGCCGTCCGGCAGGTGGAGGTGGATGCCTTTGTGCCGTCCCATGAAGGTGGCCTCCCCTGTCCTCATGGCGCCCAGGATCATCTCCCTCATCTTGTCGCGGGAGTAGGTCCTCCTCCTTTCCTCGCCGAGGTACCTCTCCAGGAGGTCCCAGTGGTACATGCCCAGGACCTCCTCCCGGGGCACGCCAAAGAGCGTCTCGGCCCCCCTGCTCCACTCCTCCACCCGGCCCTCCTGGTCCAGCAGGATGAAGGCGTCCAGGGAGGCGTTCATGAAGGAGCGGAACTTGACCTCGTTGCGGACCAGGGCCCTCTCCGCCCGGGACCTCCTGATCGCCTCCTTGAGCTTGTGCTCCAGCACGGCGAACAATGTCTGCACGTCCCCGCCCTTCTGCATGTAGAAGTCCGCGCCGGAGTTCAGGGCCTCGATGGCCACCTCCTCCCGCCCACGGCCGGTGAACAGGATGAACGGGGGTGGTGTTACCATGGGAGCGCAGGGCCTTCAGGAAGTCGATGCCGTTCATGGCTGGCATCTGGTAATCGGAGATGACCACGTCGAAGGCCTCGGTCATGAGGCGCCGCTGGGCCTCCTGGGCGGAGGTGCAGGTCTCCACCTTGCGGTCCCCTGACATCTCTAGGAAGGTCTTCACTACGTCCAGCAGTCCTTCCTCATCGTCCACGTATAGGATATGGTCCATGGTATGCGAGCGGGGGAGAATTCACGACATCGTAAAAAAAAGTACCCCGGCCAGTCTCTCCCCGGACGAGCATCGTGGGATGGTCGACGACCGCACCGTGGCTTCAGGTGTCCGCGGCCGGTGTCCCACATAATTGCTGGACCACCCGGCGGGCGAACTCCCTGCTCTTGTCGAGCGCATCCGGGGCCAGCGGTCCCTTCAAACCCACGACCTCGGCCCGCAGGACCTCAGGGTGCACACGCAGGCCGCGCTCCTCGGCCAACGCCTTTATCTTCGGTCCCGCGCCGTCCTCCGTCCACTTCATGGACCGCTCCCTCTTCTCGGGGTCCGAGGGCAGCTTCAGCACGGTGTCGAATGCAACGATGGCGTGGTCCGCCCACTTCTCCGCCTTCATGCGCTTGACGAACCTCTTAGTCCGACCGGTCATCTTGGTCATGCGGGTCGGTGACCCGATGAAGGCGAAGTCCCCCTCCGCGCCCCGCGGCACCTTCTTGCCCAGGTCGATGACCTCCACCTCATGCCCCTGGGCCCTCAGCTCCTCGGCGATGGCCATCGCCACCTGGAGGGTGTTCCCGTACACGCTGTCGAACGCCACGATGCCCTTCATGATAACGCCTGATGCCGGTGGTCGCACGACCGGCACCACGTGATGAGGCGACCTCCCTATGAAGCTTATGAAGGGCGGGGAGAGGCAAAACCACTTAATATAGCCGTGGCGTAACCCGGGCGAGCGATATGGTCACCGTCCATCCCATCACCGTGCCCTTCAAGGTGCCTCTCTCCCCCACCCTCTCCCTGGACCGCTTCGTCAACGTGTTCCTGGTGGAGGGGAACGAGCTGGCCCTTATAGACTCGGGGGTGAAGGGATCGGAGGACGTCATCATGCACAAGGTGCGGTCCCTGGGTCGGAGGCCCAAGGAGGTCAAGAAGCTCATCCTAACGCACTCCACCACCCCGACCACATCGGGGCGGCCCCGGAGATCGTGAAGGGCCACCGGCTGCGAGGTCCTGGCCCATGGGGCCGAGAGGCCGTGGATGGAGGACCCGCAGGTGCAGAAGGCCGACCGTCCGGTCCCCGGGTTCGACTCCCTGGTCTCCGGACCGGTGCGCGTGGACACGGTGCTGCGGGACGGCGAGCGGGTGGATGTGGGAGGTGGGGAGCTCATCGTGGTGCACACCCCCGGGCATTCCGCCGGGCACATCTCTCTGTGGTCGCCCGCGGGGCGGACGGTCATCACCGGTGACGCCGTCCCCGTCCCAGGGGACCTGCCCATCTACGATGACGCGTTCTCCACGCTGGCCTCGCTGCGCCGCCTGCGGACGCTGGGCGCGGAGGTCATGCTCTCCGCCTGGGAGAGGCCGCTGGAAGGTCGAGATATTGTGAAGCGCCTGGACGACGCCGCGCAGCTGGTGCAGGACAGTTCACCGCTCGGTGGTGCGCAATTCCCACGGGCCAGACGTCACGCCGGAGCTGCTGGCCGCGGTCATGCGGGACCTGCATCTTCCGGCGGCGCAGGCCAACCCCATGGTGTCGAGGACGCTGCGCTCCCACCTGCGGTACAAGTACGAGGGGCCGCTGATCAGAGGATCTTGCGGCCCAGGCTGGCCTCGGCGTGGGCGATGGTGCGGTCCACCCATCTCCGGCGCCTTGCCCACGTAGTTGTTGGGGTCCATGACCTGGTCCAGCTCCTTGGCCTTTAGCAGCTTGGTGACCGCACGGTTGCCCTTCAGCGCCTCCTTGAGGTCCTTGCCCTCGTCCTCCGCCTTGTGGCTCACCTTCCGCACCAGCTCGTGCGCCTCCTGCCGCCCCATGCCCTTGCCGGCGAGGGCCAGCAGCACGGACTCGGCCATGATGAACCCTCTAGCGGAATCGATGTTGCGCAGCATGTTGCTCTCGTTCACGGTGAGGTTCCCGAACACGTCGTTCATCTTGTGCAGGATGTCATCGGTGAGCACCGCGGCGTGGGGGAGGATGAACCTCTCCGCCGAGGAGTTGGAGAGGTCCCTCTCGTGCCACAGGACCATGCACTCCAGCTGCGGGCTCAGGTACGAGCGCACGATGCGCGCCAGGCCGCACACGTTCTCAGACAGCATGGGGTTCCGCTTCTGCGCCATGGTGGAGGAGCCCACCTGCTTCTTGGCGTCAAAGGCCTCTGCCACCTCCGCTATCTCGGAGCGCTGCAGGTTGCGCACCTCGGTGGCGAAGCGCTCGCAGGAAGTGGCGATCAGACCTAGCAGGAACACCAGCTCGGCGTAGCGGTCGCGGTCCACGATCTGCGTGGCCGCCTCCTCCACCCCCAGCCCCAGGTCCTTCATGACCAGCTGCTGGATGCGGAAGAACTTGTCGCCGAAGCCGGCCCCCCGTGCCGATGGGCCCCGGACATCTTGCCCACGCATATGCGGTCGCGGGCCTCGCGCAGGCGCTCGCGGTGCCGCAGCATCTCCATGACGTAGCCGGAGACCTTGAACCCGAAGGTGGTGGGGATGGGCGAACTGCCCGTGGGTGCGGCCCATCATGACCGTCCCTCGATGCCTTGCCGCCAAGGCGCACAGCGTGACGACGAGGTTATCGATGTCCCTCTCGATGATGTCCAGGGCGGCCTTGAACTCCAGGCCCGCGGCGGTGTCCACAATGTCGTTGGACGTGGCCCCCAGGTGCACGTAGCGGCCGGCGTCGCCGCACTGCTCGGAGATGGCGTGGACCAATGCCATGACATCATGCTTGGTCTCCGCCTCGATCTCCTTCACCCGCTCCAGCTTGACATGCTCGGGGGTGCACCGCGCGGTGATCTCCTCCGCCGCCTCCCTGGGGATGTTCCCCACCGCGGCGTGGGCGCGCGCGAGCGCCGCCTCCACGAGGAGCTGGGTGTGAAGGCGGTTCTCCTCCGAGAACACGGCCTTCATCTCTTTCTTTCCGTAGCGATAATCAAGAGGGCAAATAAGCATGGTAACTTTCATGGATTATGGCCACAATTTATATAATTAATCCTTGCCCCCCGGCCTAATTTCCGGGGAGCGGACTAGCGCCAAAAAGAGTTTATATTGATACGGTAAATATTGCGGCCAGCAATTATGGCAAGGGCTGAATATATGTTGTCCTCCCCATCCTTGGAGACTCAGAGGGGCAAGATACCCCAGGTACTGTTGGATTTCATGCGGGCCCCGGGAGGTCACTCGCTTATGCTCAAGGGCGATGCTGGTACCGGCAAGACCACCCTCGCCCTGCAGGTCATAGAGGAGCTGGCGGAGGAGCAACCCGACTACTACCTCTCCACCAGGGTGTCGGACGAGGCCCTGTTCAGGCAGTTCCCGTGGGCGCGCGACCGCGCCAAGAGGGACAACATCCTGAAGGCCGGGAAGACCTTCCTGCGCCGAAATAAGGAAGCTCCCATGCTGCACGAGTCCCCCGGGGGGCAGCAGCTCACCATCGCCGCCGCCAAGGACCTTCTGAAGGCGCTCAACCACCAGGACAACAACCTCACCGTGGTCCGCTCCGAGCTGCAGAAGCTGGAGGGGCAGGTGGAGGCTGGCGAGGTGGGCGGAGAGGATGAAGGAGGCTTCACCGGCGAGATCACCGATGACGAGATCACCCTGGACCTGGGTATAATGCTACCAGAGCTGGAGGTGGCCTACGACCTGGCAGAGTCCAACCTACCGCGCAAGACGCTGATGGTGGTGGACTCCATCGACGCGCTGTCGGAGCGCTATGGCATCGGTTCACCGAGGATCATCAACACGCTGCAGAAGGACCTGGTGGAGAACTCCGGGACCAACATCGTGTACACCCTAGAGGAATCGGGCAAGACCCTGCTCGACTACCTCGGCGACGGGGTCATCCAGATGGTGTCAGAGGACCGCGGCGGGCGCCGGGTCCGACAGATGGTCATCGAGAAGCTGCGCGGCGTGGCGGTGGACCAGTGGAAGTACTACCTCACCCTCACCGGCGGACGCATGTCGGTGTTCGAGCCCACCTGGGTCAAGATCCCCGAACGAATGAGGATGCACGAGGTCAAGCCTGACCCCAGCTCCCGCACGGTATCGTCCGGCAACGTTTACTTTGATAAGTACATCGGCGGGTTCCCCCGCGGTTCCCTGGTATTGTTGGAGTTCGACCTGGACGTGCACCAGGACGTGGTGCGGTGCCTGGAGCTGGAGGTCATGAGCGACTTCCTGATGAAGGGCCGCGGCGTGATATGGCTGCCCATGTACGCCACCGACTACTCTCTCATCGACGAGCAGATGAGGATGCTGGTGGACGCTGAGGCCATATCCAAGCGCTTCCGCATCCTGGACTCCGCGGCGGGGCAGGAGCAGACCCTTCCCTTCGTCTCGGCCATCGAGGGCGAGGACGCCGCGCAGGACCTGCGCATGTCCTCCATGAAGTACATGCTGGGCGAGTCCGCGCCGTACCTCAGCATCCTGGGCTTCGATGCCATGGAGGGCGTGTACGGCTCCAACGTGTTCAAGCAGACCCTGCCCCACATCGACGCCATGAGGCGGGGCGGGCACGTGGTCATCGCCATCGCCTCCACCACCTCCTGCGCTCTGGACTCGCTGCGGGAGCAGGCCAAGATCCACATCAAGTACGAGAACATGGCCGGCTGCGTGATGGCAGGCGGGATGAAGCCCCACACACCGTACTACTACCTTGACTTCGCAGGACTGGAAGACCGCCTCCCATCACCTCGCCTGGTCCCGATGATCTGAGGGGGATGTACCTATCAGCCCTGATATTAATATAATAAAAAATATAAATGCGGGCGACTTTTCTAGTCCGATGGAAGATAAAGTGTCCCGCGATGAGGAGTTGTCCAGGCTGATCTCCGATGATTACGCTGGAAAGATCCTTACCGCGACGTTCAAGCATCCCATGTCGGTGCAGCAGCTCAGTCGCACCTGCGGTATACCCATCGCCGTGGCCTACCGCCGGGTGGCACACATGGAGGAGTTCGGGTTGGTCAAGTGCGTAGGCTACGAAGAGGTCTACCGCGGGAAGAAGGTCTCCTATTACCAGTGCGCGGTGAGCGTGGCCAAGGTCACGTTCACCAACGGCCGGTTCGACGTGGAGATCGATTACCTCCCGGAGACGGAGATGGTGCATGTAGGTGAACATCACGGAGAGCAGACCGGCAAGGCCTGAAAGGCGCAAGGACAGGTCGGTAAATATACTCGCGACTCACGATCACGAGAAGGGTTTCCACAACCATTATTACTGTAGATGCATTCTCCTCGTCCAGAATCATACGGAAGGGGAGAGGGGGGCCGAAGTATGCAGACCACGACCAAGGCCGCCGATGACCTTGGGGGCCTCGGGGGGATGGGCATAGACGTCCTGCAGGTATCGCAGCTGCTGACCGACGAGTATTCGGTGAAGATCCTCGTAGCCACGGTGCGGGTCCCACGCTCGGCGCAGGACATCGCGTTAAAGTTCGGGATACCGATCGCAGCGTGCTACCGCCGCATCAAGGACCTGGAGGACGCAGGCCTGCTGGTCTGCCAGGAGAGGAGGCTGTCGCAGCAGGGGAAGCGAGTATCGTTATACCTCTCCATGCTCAAGAACGCCTACGTGTTCTTCGAGGACGGCCACCTGCGGGTGAAGTTCCAGCTCAAGACCGGCGGGGCCGACCGCTTCGGTAACGACTGGCACGAGGTGCGGTTGGAGCCGGACACGCGTTCTGACAACGGCGAGGAGGAGGACCTTGACGGCGAGGCCTCCGAGCAAGGGGAAAAGTAAATCACTGGCCTGGCCATATTTACCAGCCCGTAGAATAGCAAATATTATAAACGAGTGTCAGTATGCCCATACTCGCCAAGCAATTTTATTCGCTTGCTAATCGAGTGTGAACGTATGACTGAACTCTTGGAGGAGCTTGAACAGAAGCGTCAACTCCATAACGTCGAGGCTGAGAAGCATCGTAAAGTCCGCGACGAATTGAATGAGAAGACCAGGGAATGGGTGGAAAAGAGGGACTCTCTGAACGCTAAGGTCAGGGAGCTTGTCGACCAGGCAGCCAAGCACCGCGAGGCCAGGGACCAGCTTAACGTGAAGGTCCGTGAGGCCAAGGAGGAGCGGGACAAGTGGAACAAGCTTGTCAATGAGCTGAACGAGAAGGTCACCAAGATCAAGAAGGAGAACCTTCCCAAGAACGGCCCACCCGTATCGAAGCTGAAGAAAGAGCTGAAGAACCTAGAGTTCAAGCAGATGACCTCCGTCCTCACCAAGGAGAAGGAGCAGGAGCTGATCGACCAGATGGGACAGCTCCAGGCCCAGATCAAGGAGAGGGAGAAGGCGTATGACCAGAACGAAGAGGTCAAGAACGCCATCAAGGAGCTGCGAGAGGCCAAGGACAACGCCGAGGGTCACCACCGCGATGTGTCCGATTGCGCGGAGAAGGCCCAGGCCGAGCACGATGCCATGATCGAGCTGTACGAGCAGGCCGATTCCCTCAGGAAGGAGGCCGATGGTGCTCAGGAGTCGTTCATCGCCAACAAGCTCAACGCGGATGAGGAGCACAAGAAGCACATCGAGAACATCCGCCAGGTCCACGACTACGACAAGATCATCGCTGGCATGAGGCAGAAGGCCCGCAAGGCCAAGAAGAAGGATGATGAGGCCTCGGCCAAGGAAGAGGCGGAGAAGATCTTCGACCGCTTCAAGGCCGGAGAGAAGCTCAGCACCGAGGACCTCATGGCCCTGCAGAAGTCTGGCTATCTCTGAAACACCTAGCTCAAACCCCTTTCAAAACCATATTTTTTCTACAGTATAATATTCCTAACCTGTTGCATAATCTATAAATATCCCCGAGTCGATATTCGGAGCGGGAAGCGTTGGGCTAGTTTACAGAGTGCATCCCATCCCTTCTGACAGAGCTAGCCCTTCCCCTTCCTTTTGGTATTCTAATCCTATTAAGCCATCTTACGCCCTTTTACCGACGGTTAAATTGCACGTCCGATGGTTCCCGCAATCGTTCATACACCTGCGCACCGAGCGGCATGAGGTATGCTTCGATCCCGCCCTCACCGGCTCGCTCATCGACCTCCTGACCGCGTACCTGCCGGCCCGGCGGGAGCGGCCGCTGCCCCCGGGGGTGGGGACCGCGGACCTGGTGCTGGTCTCGCACCACCATGCTGACCACCTAGAGCCGAGCGTGGTGAGGAGGCTGAGCAGGGAAGGCACCCTGGTCCTCGCACCCGCAAAGTGCATCGAGAAGCTCGAAGGTGGAGGAAAAACGGTGGCGGAGGGCGATATCGTGCAGCATCTGGACCTCACGGTCACGGCCGTCGCGGCGTACAACCCGCCCGGCTCGCGCTCCATGAGCTACCATAAGCGGGGCGAGGGCGTGGGCTTCGTCCTGGAGGTCGACGGGCGGCGCATCTACCATGCCGGCGACACCGGGCTGATCGACGAGATGAAGACGCTGGGGAAGGTGGACATCGCACTGCTGCCCATCGGAGGGAGGTTCACCATGGACATCGAGGAAGCGGTGGAGGCGGTCAAGGTGATCGAACCGGGGGTGGCCATACCCATGCACATGCTGAGGTCGGACCCCCAGGAGTTCAAGCGCAAGGTGGAGGAGGGGACATCCACCAGGGTCGCGGTCCTGGCGCCGGGAGAGGGCATCGAGCTGTGACGTGCCCTATGCTCTTCTGAAGGCATATGCTCAGCAACATGCCACTTTTCCCTCCTTGTGGCCCTTCCAGGCCAACGCGCGGGAGGGGCGGTCAGAGGGCAAGGTTTAAAGCGATATTCGGCCCTCAGCTGACCCAGGTGCGCACATGGTACTGGAAAACCTAGGGCAATCCCTTCGCAACGTGCTCAAGAAGATCACTGGGGCCTCGCACATCGATGAGACCCTGGTCAAGGAGATCACCCGGGACATCCAGCGGGCGCTGTTGCAGTCCGACGTCAACGTCAAGCTCGTGCTGGAGATGACCAAGGAGGTGGAGCGTCGGGCGCTGACGGAGCAGCCCCCGGCGGGGACCAGCCCCAAGGAGCACGTGGTGCGCATCATCTATGACGAGCTCATCCGCATCCTGGGGCAGCAACGGCCACTGCCCATCGCCAAGCAGTCCATCATGATGGTCGGCCTGTACGGTCAGGGCAAGACCACCACCACCGGCAAGCTCGCCCGCTACTTCCACAAGAAGGGACTGAGCGTCGGGGTCATCGCCGCCGATGTGCACCGGCCCGCGGCGTACGACCAGCTGAAGCAGATCGCCGACAAGGTGGGGGTGATGTTCTACGGCGAGCCGGGGGAGAAGGACGCCGCCAAGATCGCCGCCAACGGCATGCGCCACTACGCCACCATCGACGTGGTGCTGGTGGACACCTCCGGGCGGCATGCGCTGGAGGACGACCTCATCGCCGAGCTGAAGAACGTGGCCGATGCGGTCAAGCCCACGGAGCGCGTGCTGGTGCTGGACGCGGCGGTAGGGCAGCAGGCCGGGCCGCAGGCCAAGGCGTTCCATGATGCCGTGGGCGTCACCAGCGTCATCATCACCAAGATGGACGGGACGGCCAAGGGAGGCGGGGCACTGAGCGCGGTGGCCCAGACCAAGGCCTCCATCGCCTTCATCGGGGTGGGGGAGCACCTCACCGACCTGGAGCCCTTCGACCCCACCCGGTTCATCTCCCGCCTGCTGGGCATGGGGGACCTGCAGAGCCTGCTGGAGGCCGCCAAGGAGACGGTGTCCGAGGAGCAGGCGGCGGAGACGGTCAAGAAGATGATGGGTGGGCGGTTCACCCTCACCGAGATGTACGAGCAGATGGAGATGCTCACCAACATGGGGCCGCTGAAGAAGCTGGTGTCCATGTTGCCAGGCATGCCCGGCCTCAGCGAGAAGATGAACGTGGAGGAGTCGCAGGAGAAGCTCCGCCGCTTTAAGTTCATCATGGACTCCATGACCGACGAGGAGATGGAGGACCCCAAGCTCATCAAGTCCACGCGGATCAACCGCATCGCCCGCGGGGCCGGAGTCGAAGGAAAGGACGTGAGGGAGCTGCTGAAGCAGTACAACATGTCCAAGAAGGCGGTGAAGGGGTTCATGGGCAACAGGAAGCTGCGCAAGCAGCTGATGAAGCAGTTCTCCTCCGAGATGGGGCAGTCGGAATGAAGCGGTTCGTGGTGATCGGCCACCGCGCGGCGACGTCCGGTGATTTCAAGCTCGACGACATGGCGGGCGGCGCGGGCCGGCTGGACATCCTGCTGCGGTGCATCAACTCCTCGTTCTTCCTGTCGCACGGCATAAGACGGGACACGGAGGTGTACCTCGTCCTGCAGGGCGAGCCGGACCCCCCGCGGACGATACGCATCAGCGGCTCCGAGGTGCGGTACCTCAACCCCGACGAGCGTTCCACCGGGGCGCTGGTGCGCAACGCCCTGCTGAAGAAGCTGGAGGGAGAGGAAACGCGCTCCTCGCCCGGCTTCTACATCTCCCGCCGCTCCTTCGCGCAGGTGCTGGACCACCTGCAGCCCATCTCCCGCCTGGTGTACCTCAAGGAGGACGGCGAGGACGTGAGGGCGCAGGAGCTGGGGGAGGAAGTCACCTTCATCATATCGGACCACCAGGACCTCAAGGCGGAGGAGGAGGCCGAGCTCCTGTCCCGCGATCCCCTGAAGCTCACACTCGGTCCCTTGTCGTACCATGCGGACCACTGCATCACCATCATGCTCAACGAGCTGGACAGGCGGGGACCTTCGCCCTCGTGAGAGAGGTCCGCCTCCAATGATGCTTCCCCCCGATCCCAGAAGGCTTGCACTACTGAGCAGTGAAAGGGATGGGGCATGGTTATCGGAAGGTGTGCACACATCGCACCTCCAAGGACCGCAGCCTTCATTACTCCCCCCTCCCATGATATCCCGGGCCGGCCAGCGGGCGGGCACCGGGGGCGATGAGGGTGACGCGTGACGCTACACCAGCGGACGGGGGGCAGGTGCAGGACCCTGCGGAGGACCTCTGCCGGCACCTCAACGAGCTGAAGGTACAGGCCAGGGTGGTCGACCGAAGCGGACCGGAGGCCATCGAGCACCGCATCCCGCTGATGAAGCGGGACGTGGTGCGCTGCCCCCGCCTGGCAGTGATCCGTGTGGAGGGCAGGAACACCGAGCTGGTGGAGCTGGTGAAAGCCCGCTCGCCCCGTGGATCACCTCAAGGCCACCACGTGGTGTTCACCTTGCGGGTGGTGGTACCAGCGGCATGGGACCCCTACCTGGCGGACATCACCAACCCGATGGAGGGAGGGCACCGCCGCTACCCCATGGGCAGCGCCGGCAACCACTGGACCGGGGCGGAGCTGGCGGAGCGTCTTAACGGTGACGCCCGCTTGGTCTCCATGATGAGCCAGATGGGGTGGCCGGAGCTGCAGGTGCGGGGCATCGCCGACGACGGGTGCGTGTGCATCGCTCCCCGGGCGGGCGAGGTGGAGATCACGGAGGAGCGACCGTCGGCGCAGTTCTTCGAGGCCATCGAGCGCATCGCGGCCCACATCCGGGGTGTGGAGGCTTTGCTACCGCAGCTGGAGGCTGACTGTGCCGAGGGCCGGGAATAGCAAAGGATTTATCGCCTTGCGGTGATGGGGCGGGTATGACCGAGAAGATCCCCCAGCACCGTCATTGCTCCAAGTGCGGAAAGGCCTTCCTGGGGGAGGACCGCTTCTGCTCCGAGGAGTGCAAGGTCAGCAACACCGATCTGCTGAAGAAGAGGAAGCGGCAGCTCCTGCTGCTCTATGGCCTAACCGTGGTGGTGCTCATCGCCGCCCTGCTACTGGCGGGCGTCTGATCATGCGGGTGGGCCTGGGCGGCACCTTCAACGTGCTCCACCGCGGACATCGCGCCCTGCTGGACAAGGCCTTCGAGGTCGGTGACGTGGTGCTCGTCGGCATCACCTCCGACGCATTCGCAGGAGAGCGCAAGACCGGGGTGCGACCCCTGGCGGAGCGCCGGGAGAGGTTGGAAGCCTATCTGCGCACCAAGGGGGACAACTGGACCGTCTCCGTTATCGACGACGTCCCGGGGCACATGGACCAGCGCACTGATGTGACCGCCCTGGTGGTATCGCCCGAGACCCGCAGGGCGGCGGAGGGGATCAACCGCGGCCGCATCGCCCGCGGCCTGCAGCCGCTGCAGCTGGTGGAGGTCCCGCACGTCCTGGCCGATGATTTCCTGCCCATCTCGGCGCACCGCGTGGAGCAGGGGGACATCGACATCGAGGGACGTCTGCTACGACCGCTGCGCGTGAACGTGGGCTCGCAGAACCGCATCAAGGTGGATGCGGTGAGGAACGTCCTGGACCGCATCTTCGATGAGGTCACCATCACGTCGTGCGCTGTGACGTCAGGCGTGGGGGAGCAGCCCTGGGGCGACGAGACCCGCACCGGGGCCATGGCGAGGGCCGCGCAGGCCCTGCAGGACGCGGACCTGGGCATTGGCCTGGAGGCAGGGGTGTTCGACACCGAGGATGGGCTGTACGACGTGCAGTACTGCGCGGTGCTCGACCGCCGGGGGCGGTTCACCATCGGCCATGGGATGGGGTTCCGCTATCCTCCGGAGGTGGCGGAGCGGGTGCGCGACGGCACGCCGGTGGGAAAAGCATTCCAGGACCTCTACGGGTGGGAGAGGGACGGCAAAAAGGAGGGGGCCATCGGCTTCCTGACGAAGGGCGTTCTGGGGCGCACGGCTCTCGCTGAGCAGGCCGTGATGGCGGCCATGGTCCCTCGCATCCGCAAGGATCTGTACACCGACCTGTGATCAGGCCTTGGCCTTCTCCCGCCGCACCCGGGCGTGGTCCTCCACGCTCCCGGTGCAGTTAGATATTCCTACGCATCCGAAGCGGCGGTACTTGCTGCAGTAGAACCCCTGCACGTAGTGCTCACATGGCGGGTCCTTGTCCTCCTTGCACGTGGCGCCCAGGCAGGCGAAGCCCTTGTAACGGCCGTCGCACTTGCCGTCGCTCAGGAGGTGGTAGCACCTCACCTTCTCTGATTCCTTCTCAGAGGGCGGCCGAACGCTCTTCCCTTTTTTCCGTGGGCCCGGGAGCGCACGGTCGCCCGTGCCTCCGGTGCCGCGGGGTTCATTGCCCCGATCTGTAAGACGCATTTCCCATCCCGCCACTCTTAATGTATATTATTGAATTTATATGTTGGCCGGATTGCTGCCCCAGGGGTTGAAGGCCTTCACGGCATCGGCCATGGCATGCAGGCGCTTCTGCACCAGGTCGTTGATGGTCCCCTCCTCGAAGGTGCCGTCGTCCTTGAGCTTGCCCGCCGGCCGGGAGGTGAGGACCTCGATCCCCTGGTCGATGGTGGCCACCGGCCAGATATGGAACTTGCCGTCCTTGATGGCCTCCACCACCTCGGGCTTGAGCATGAGGTTCTGCACGTTGGAGCGGGGGATCATGCAGCCCTGCTCGCCCGTCAGGCCGAGGGCCTTGCACGTCTCGTAGTACCCCTCCACCTTCTGGTTCACCCCGCCGATGGCCTGCACCTCCCCTTTCTGGTTCACGGAACCGGTGACGGCGATGTTCTGCCGGATGGGCACTCCCGATAGTGCCGAGAGTATGGCGTACAGCTCGGTGCTGGACGCGCT
Organism: Methanomassiliicoccaceae archaeon; assembly: GCA_963663855.1. Lineage (GTDB taxonomy): Archaea > Thermoplasmatota > Thermoplasmata > Methanomassiliicoccales > Methanomassiliicoccaceae > UBA6. The sequence goes on from OY760646.1 coordinate 601,849, forward strand.
GTCCCCGTCCACGCCGGAGTAGGACTGCTCGAACACCAGGCGGGCGGAGAGGGACAGGGGCACGTTGCGGGCGTAGCGCTCGTGCAGGTACCCGCTGAGGATGAGGACGCCCTTGGTGTGCGTCGATCCCCCCATCTGCGCCAGGCGCTCGATGTCCACGATGCCCTCGCGTCCCGTTCCCACGCTGGCGGTGATGCGCGACGGCCGCCCGAAGACGTAGTCACCGACGCTGAACACGGCCAGGCCGTTGATCTGGCCGACCTTCGCACCGGTGATGTCAATGAGGAACAGACCTTTGGTGACTGACTCCTCGATCTTCTTCTCGATCATGTTGGAGCGGTACTCGCGCTCGTCCAGCTGCTGCAGGATGTGCTTCCGGGAGATGGTCTTGGCCCCCTCCTGCTGGGCGTAGAAGGACGCCTCCCGGATGATGTCCGCCACCCGCGCGAACTGCGTGGAAAGTTTGCTTTGGTCCTCGGCCATGCGCGCGGCGTGCTCGGTGACGGCCGCCAGCGCCGAGGGGTCGAGGTGGAGGAGCTTCTCCTTGACGACCAGGGAGCAGATGAAGGAGGTGAACAGCTCGATGTTCTCAGGCGTCCTCTCCATCACCGAATCGAAGTCGGCCTTGACCTTGAACAGCTCCTTGAAGTCGGGGTCCAGGTTGTACAGGATGTTGTACACCTCGGGGTTGCCGATGATGATCACCTTAGCGTCGAAGGGGATCGGCTCCGGCCGCAGGGTCTTGGTGACCATGTAGCCCATGCGGGTGATGGGGTCCTCCAGCTCTAACTTGCCGGTGGATATGGTCTGCTTCAGACCCTCCCACACCATGGGGTCCTGGAACATCCGCTCCACCGGTATGATGAGGTATCCGCCGTTGGCGCGGTGCGCGGTGCCGCCGCGGATCATGGTGTAGTCGGTGACCAGCGCTCCGAAGCGGGCCTCCCGCTCGGAGTAACCGAACAGCCGCACGTACGTAGGGTTCAGCTCGGTCTGCACCGGCGCGCCCACCGTCTTGGAGTTGTCCACGATGAGGTTGACGCGGTAGTTGCGCGTTGGATCTATGATCGGCATGCCCGGCTCCTTGGGCGGGGGGGTGAGGAACAGCGGGACGTTGTCCACGATGTCGTTCTGCACCTCGACCAGGTACTCGATTACCTCAGGGTTCTCGCGGAACTCGTCCCGCACCCCGCCGATGTACGGCGCCACGGAGAAGGCCGCCACCCGGCGGTTCAGGTCCAGCAGCTCCTTGTCCGCCTTGCGCATGGTCTCCTGCAGGGGGCGGAACATCTCCCCCATCTTAGCGTTGAGGGCCTCTCGCTGCTCGTTGATCTTCTTCTGCAGCGCCGGGGGGAGCTGCTGGAAGTCCGTCTCCGCCAGCGGCTTGCCCTCCACGATGGGCGTCAGCGCGATACCCACCGGCGAAGGCTGGAGGAGGAACCCCGCCTCCTTGGCCATGACGTTGATGTTGGCCACGATCTCGTTGCGCTCGTTGTTGATCTGCTGCAGCACTACCTCGCGCTGCTTGGCGTACTCCGAGCTCTCGAAGGCCTCCCGCAGGGCCGGAGGTATCTGCGTCACCACGCGCTCCATGGCCTTCTTGAACTCCGCCCCCTCCCCCGCCGGCAGCGATATGGCCCGGGGGCGCGAGGAGTCGACGAAGTTGTTGACGTAGCACCAGTCCAGGGGCACCGGCTGGCGCATGGCCAGGGCAGCGGAGAAGTCCTGGATGGCCGACTTCCGGCCCGTGCCCTGTATGCCGGAGATGAAGATGTTGAAGCCCTTGTCCTTGATGCGAAGGCCCAGGTTGAGGGCCCTCACCGCCCTCTCCTGCCCCACGATGATCTCCAGCGGTTTCAGCTCCTCGGTGCTGTCACAGGAGAACGCCTTCTCGTCCATCGCCCATCGGACCTGATCGTAAGTAAGCTCTGGGACCATGATTATCATGATAGAATGGGAGATTGAATTATTAAAAGACCTCAGCGGGCGGACGGGCGGTCGGCGTGCGGGTACATGCGGTGGCTTATGTAGATCAGCCACGCGATGTCCACCGTCATGCATATGGTGGCGGGCACCGCTGCGGTCTCCCCCAACAGCGCCACCGCCAGGGCGGCCGCCATGCCGGTGTTCTTGTGGGTGGCGAACAGCACCTGCGGCACCCTCTGGGCCCAGGGGGTGCCCCTCCGGCGGGACAGCCCCTCCCAGGCCCATCCGATGACGAAGGTGCGCAAGAACGCTACGGCAAGGAGCGCGAGTATGAGCGCCTGCCCGGACAGGAAGACGCCCCGGTTGGAGCCGGCCACGGCGATGACCAGGGCCGCGAAGGCTAGGTTGATGACCATGCTTCTCCGGTACGGTTGGATGTTGACGCGGCGCAGCCCGCGGGAGACCACCACCGGCACGGCGATGAGCATGCCCACATACCACACCAGGGTCTGCACGCTGACGGCGTGGCCGATGAACGCCAGCGTGAGCAGGGGCGTCAGCACCAGGGCGATGATGTACAGGAAGGCGGAAGAGACCAGCGTGCCTTCGAGGTCGCCTCCCAGGACCAGGGTGAAGGGGATGACGGACACCGCCGAGGGCACGGCCGCCATGAGCACCCAGCCGTTGCGTATGTCCCCCTGGAACAGGAAGGCCAGGGCGATGGTGGTGCCGGTGGACAGGACGAAGGAGAGGGCGAAGGCGGCACGGACCGACGGGATGTGCGATCGAAGGTCCAGACCCTTGAAGGTCATGCTGCACAGGGAGAAGGACATCATGACCATCAGCGCCCCCATGGCCACGTCCTTGTTCATCTTGGGGTAGGCCTCGGGGAAGCCGCCAAGGGCCAGGGCGATGATGAGGGCGGTGACCATCATGTAGGCGTTGTTGCCCAGGAAGTCCCTTGGTCGCATGAGAGGGGGATGGTGGGCGAGGATTTGTACGTTACTGAGCAAGGAAAAAATATCCGCTCCTCCCAATCGTAAACCATGGCCACCACCGACCGCGAGAGGCGGATATGCCTCCTGTTGAACTCCCGCTCCGGCAATGGCTGGGCCACCACCATGCGGCATGAGATCATGAGGGAGCTGTCCCCCCTGGACGTCGATGTCCACGAGGTCACCGTGGGCACGGAGGTCCGCCAGATCGTGCGGGACGCTGTGCGGGCTGGAGCTAACGAGGTCGTGGCGGTGGGAGGCGACGGCACCGTGTCCGCGGTGGCCGACGCCCTGGTGGGCACCGGCGCGTCGCTGGGCATCATCCCCATGGGCACCAGCAACATGCTGGCCCGTGAGCTGAAGGTGCCGCTGTCCACCACCCTGGCCGCACGGACGGTGCGGCAGCGACCGGCCAGCGTGCGCATCGACGCCCTGTGCGACGGGCGGCGGCACTTCTTCTATCAGATGGTCATCGGCTACGCGGCGGAGGTGGCGTCCATAACCAGGGACTGGGAGAAACGGTCCCTCGGCCCCACCGCCTACGTGCTGGCCGGGCTGCGGCAGCTGCCCCGGCACCACCCCCTCAGGATCGTGGGAAAGGTGGACGGGATGGACATAGACGTTGAGGTGCACGAGGTCAAGGTGGCCTCCGCCGGCATACTGTTCATGGAGTCTCTCCTGCACCGGCCGGACGTGCGGCCGGACGACGGCAGGGTGGAGGTGATACTGATACCCACGAACAACGGCTCGGTGTGGACGGACGTATCCTATGGAGGCCGATGGGACTGGGGCCGCCTCTACCTGTGCGCCCGCAGCGAGATCGTTCTGGACACCGATCCCCCGGCGGTCATCAAGGGCGACGGGGACATCGTGGGAAGGACGCCGATGCGGCTCCGGGTGGTCCCCGGCGCGGTGGACGTGATCGTACCCCACGCCCTACGCCGGGGGGGTGGCGAGCAATATGCCCATCCCCACCGAGCAGGTCCAGGAGGTCATGGGGAGCTCCGAGGGGGAGATCGGGACTCCTGGGGTGCAGGGCACCACCAGCTCTCAAGACTTCCGGGCCGGTCGACCCTAAGTGGGTCACACGCCCTTAGGAATCCCCCTCTGCTCGGTTGGGCTCCTGCCACTCCCCTCTTAGCGCCGACGGATGGGTCACACACGGGGATAAAAAAAGAAGTGACTGACCGAGCCTGAGACCCCCACCCCCCATCGAGGAAGGTTCCGAATTGTTTTTGATGTCTCCGGTCCCAATATCTTGAATGTTCTTCGACGAGTGCGAAGCAATAAATGTAATGGGATTCCAATCGTAAGAGGCGATGTTTTATCTCATTCTGTGAGGAGGGGTTCCGTTCAACGTTGATATGTCGGTCTGGAGAAGCAAATTGGAGCCAATCATCGAGCTTGCCAACGAGGGCATCTGGACTTTAGATTCTGACGATCGGACGGACTTCATGAACAAGAGCCGTGCGGCCATTCTCGGTTACACTCCGGGGAAGATGATCGGCTGCTCTATGATGGAGTTCCTTCCCCCTGGAGAGGTAGGTTCTGGGATATGACCGAACTTAAAGCAGGGGAAGAAGCGCACAAGGAGAGCGAGACCATATATTGCAGCATCTTCGACTCGATGAACGAAGCGGTTGCGATCATCAAGCTGTTCTACGACTCGAACGGCAGAGCGAACGACTTCGTCTACATCGCCGTCAACCCCGCCCACCAGAAGCTGACCGGCAGACGAGCGGAGGATTTCGTCGGGAAGCGGGTGAGCGAGGCGATGTCCATCGTCGAGCCAATCTGGTTCGAACGTTACCAGGAGGTCGTTCGAACGCAGCAAGCGATGAGCTTTGACGAGTACAACGCGGAGTTCGATATATGGTTCAGGACGAACGCTTCACCGCTGCCGGAGAAGGACTGCGTTGCCGTCGTCTCCGAGGACATCACCGAGCTGAAGCGGTCGGAGGAGGTGCTTAGAGAGAGTGAAGAAAAATACCATGGTCTGTTCGATTCCATGGCCGAGGCGTTCGAGCTCATGGAGCTCGTCTACGTGGACGGCAAGCCAGTGGACTATATCCTTCTGGACGTGAACCCGGCATGGGAGAGGATGACCGGTCTGAGGAGAAACGATGTCATTGGGCGCCGGGCGAGCGAGGCGGTGGGGTTCGTGGAGAGCTACTGGCCGGAGGCCATGGATCGAGCGCTCAGAACGGGCGAGACTGTTCACATCGAGGACTACGGTGAGGCGCTCGATAAGTGGTACAGAGTGAACATGTGGAGGGCCTCGGAGAAAGTGTGTGGTGTGACGATAACAGACGTCACTGAAAGCAAGAAGGCGGAGGAAACGCTTCGAGAGAGCGAGGAACAGCTTCGCAGAGCGATCGAGGATGCGCCGATACCGACCATCATGCAGGCCGAGGACGGTGAGGTTCTCAAGATCAGCCGCAGCTGGACCGAGCTTACTGGCTATACCATGGAGGACGTTAGATTGTTCGATCAATGGATCACCAAGGCCGTGTACGGCGAGGGTGCTACCAGTGTGAGAGATCATTTGCACGAACTCTTCAAAAGGAACAAACGCTCGATCGACGTCGAGTTCGGCGTGCGCACAGTCACCGGTGAGCTACGGCACTGGAGCTTCAGCGCTTCCTCCCCCGGTACTCTGCGAGACGGCAGGCGCTTCATCGTCGGCATGGCGATGGATATCACTGAGCGTAAAGAGGCAGAAGACGCGCTCAGGTGTCAAAAGGCACTCCTCGAGGGCATCAATCACATCTTCAGAGAGACCATTGCCGTCGAGTCTGGTGAGGACCTTGGCCTGGTCTGCCTCGGCATCGCTGAGAAGCTGACCAGCAGCCGTTTCGGTTTCATCGGACAGTTGAACTCGAAAGGGTTATTGGATGACGACGCTATCAGCGATCCGGGCTGGGAGGCGTGCACGATGGTGGCCCCTAAGGGGCATGGTCGCCTGCCTATGGGCCTGCCGATAAAGGGCATATACGGACGCGTGATGATCGACGGGAGGGCCTTTTACACGAACGACCCGTCCTCGCACCCTGACGCGATCGGCGTGCCACCGGGCCACCCACCCCTTACCGCGTTCCTCGGCGTTCCACTGAAAAATGGTGACGAGGTCATCGGCATGATCGGTCTGGGCAACAAGGAGGGCGGGTACATCGACGAAGACCTGGCCATGGCTGAGTCTCTGGCGCCAGCCATCGTCGAGTCGCTCCGACGGAAAAAGGCCGAAGCGGCGGTCACACAGTATTCTGAGGAACTAAAGCGCTCCAACGCCGAGCTGCAGCAGTTCGCTTACGTAGCAAGCCATGATCTGCAGGAGCCGCTGCGCATGGTAACGAACTACCTATCGCTCGTAGAGAAAAAGCACGGTGATGAGCTAAGTCCCAAAATCAGGGAGTTCGTGGGCATCGCTAGCGAGGGCGCTGAGCGCATGAGGCAGCTAGTCAAGGACCTGCTCCTCTTTTCTCGCGTGGACGCTCAATCGAAGGAGTTCTCACCGGTCGATATGAACCAAGTTGTACGTGGGGTCGTGAACGAGCTGGAGATCGGAATTAGGGAGGCGAATGCTGATGTGATAGTCAATGCACTACCAACCGTGCGCGGTGACGAGCTACAGCTAAAACAGGTGATGTCGAACCTCATCGGCAATGCTCTTAAGTTCCATAATGGTGATCGAGTGAGAATCGAAATATCGTCGTTCAGGTATGGCAACGAGGATGTGTTCGCCGTCCAGGATAACGGCATCGGAATAGATCCCAAGTTCAACGATAAGCTCTTCCACATGTTCTCTAGATTACACTCCAGGGACGAGTATCCTGGCACCGGCATCGGCTTAGCATTGAGCAAGAAGATCATCGAGCGGCATGGCGGTCGCATCTGGGTGGAGAGCGAGCTGGGGAAAGGATCGACGTTCCTATTCGCTTTACCCACAAGATGACACTGAAGCCCTCGATCCTCGACAAGGCCTTCAAGGGCGAGTTGTGAGGACACACCTCTCAAGGTGTGAACTGCATAACTCGTCACGAGGCCTGACGTGGTCTTCATCCTAATCATATGGGTCTGATAAGGATGCCTCACTGAAACCAGGCACACTATTAGACTGTCTGAATTATTGCCTCGTTTCCCCTCTATTCTCCCGCTGTTTGTCCATCTTGGCGGTGCGTATTCGGATGTTCTTTCTGTGAAAGCATAGGTCCACAAGGTCGACATTGACCAGTTCACCGAGCCTCACGCCAGTTGTACAGAAGATTGTCAGAATGGCCATTCTTAGAGGCCCTGATGAGCTTTCCCATCTGTGCCTGTGTAAGATAAACCGGGCAGCGGGTCGTATCACGGGGCTTCTTGAACTTCATCGGCTTCCCGATATAGGCCATATGGTGCTCGATAGCCCTCAGATAGTGGCGCTTTGTTGACTTGGATAGTTTCGAGGTGAGGACGATGCCTACCAAGTCTGTAGCTTTTCTCCTATCGATGATTAGGTCCGGCACCTCTCGGAGGATCTTCCCAATGATGTACCTGATCTCCTCGCCCACCGTTCACCGACACCCCTTTCTGTCAGAAGCCACCGATAGAAGAAATCATCCGTGCTGGCCGATGGCTTGTCGATACCCGAGGCTGGCGCATTCAGTATGCCGATGTCTATTCCCAATTCGTTCATCCAGTGTCCCTTTCTGACCGCTCCCGTGGCTGGAGGAAACTGGCGCTGTCCTATTGCACAATCCTCTCTTTTACCTTCTGTTTATGGGAAGGCCAGAGGCGCCGAGGGGGAGATTCGAACTCCCGGGGTGCAGGGCACCACCAGCTCTCAAGGCTGGCGCCGTGATCCGGACTTAGCTACCTCGGCCTATGGTCGCCACAAGCCTTGCGACTATTAACGATTTCCGTCACGCCACGCGCTCCAGCTTCCCGGCGGTCAGGACCTCCAGGTCCAGCTCGAAGGCGGCGATAGGGTACCCCAGCTCGAAGGCGGTGATGACCTGGGGGTGCACCTCTCCGAAGGTGCCCACGCTCTTACCGTCCACCACGACCTCGGCGCCGCGGCCCTCCAGGTAGGTGCCGGAGGCGGAGGGCTGGACCGTATACTTCACGGAGAGGTCCCGCATCACGCTCTCCACCAGGGACTTGACCTCGGTGAAGGAGGCGCGGGCGGAAATGCTCACGCCGGCCAGGTGCCTTCTGCGCTTTATCCCCGCCATGACGTCGCCGACCTCGAACAGGCGCTGCGGCAGGTCCCTATGCTTGTTGCGGCGCAGGACCAGCATGAGGCTCGGAAGCAGTGACACTCGGAGGCAGGTGTGGTCCTCGCTTATGGGGTTGAGCACCTCCACCGTCTCCCCCCGGGGGATGCGCATGCGGTCGAACTGGTCCCTCTCCGACGACAGTGTCAGGGTGGTGGCCTCCAGGTACCCGTAGCCGACCATGAGCTGGCGGGCCACGTCCGCGGCCTTGTAGACCAGGAGCTCGGAGCCGAAGGTCTGCTGCTCTGGCAGCGTCCGGCCGAAGTTCTCGTAGCCGTAGCCCTTGCCCACGTCCTCCATGATGTCCACCGGATGGATCAGGTCCATCCTCCAGGCGGGAGCGAGCACCTTCACGCTCTCACCGGCGGGGGTGGCGTCGAAGCCCATCTTGCGCAGGGCCACGGACATGCCCTCGGCGTCCAGCTGCAGGCCGAGCAGGGCGTTGGTGTCCGCCACGTTGAGCGTCCACTCCCGCGGCTCCAGGTCCGGGGTCATGCCCTCCTGCGTCCCCTGAAGCCGAACGCGCTTGATCGTCCCGCCCCGCTCGGCCATGGCGGTGGCGATGATGTTCAGCGCCGCGGAGATGGCGTTGAGGTCCGTGCCGGTGACGTCCAGGAACACGTTCTTGGTCTCCTCGGTCACCGTGGTGAGCACGCCGTTGATGATGGGCGGGAAGGACAGCACCTCACCGTTGCTGTCCACCAGCAGCGGGTAGTTGCACTTCCCGTCCAGGATGCAGGCGTAGTCCACGCCCTTGTCGTGGCGCTGCAGGATCTCCACCAGGTCCATGCTCTCCGTGCTCCCCAGCGGGACGAAGGTCACCGACCGGGGGTCCACCGCTTTGTAGGTGAAGGGCGGCGTGACCTTGTCCAGGTCGTGTATGCCGATGGACACCTTGGAGCGCTTCCTCCCCATGGTGAGGTGCAGCTTCTCCTGCATCTCCATCAGGGAGCGGATGAAGGCGTCGGTGATGGTGATGCCCTCCACCACTCCGGCCACCATGAACGGACGGACCTCCTTGATGCTCTCGTCCAGGTTCAGTACCACGTCCGAGTCCTGAACCGAATAGCGGGTCAGACCGCTCTCCAGGCCCAGGAAGGTGCGCAGCGCGCGGGCGGCGCCCTCCACGCTGTACAGGTCGGGGCGGTCGGGGAAGAACTCGATGGACAGGTCCCCGGTCTCCTCGCTGTAGGAGTGCACGTCCGCGCCCAGCTGCGGCACCCGGTCCAACAGGGTCTCCACACTGACCTCGCGGCCGATCAGGGACACGAGGTCATCATAGGAAAAGGTCACTACTGGCATCGCGCAGCGATGGTGGAGAGACTATTTTTACTTTATTAGAGGGCTTTTTCGGTGATGATGGGGACCCTCTCGCCGCATTCTGGACACCGCCCCTGCCGCAGGTCCACGGCGACCTGGCTATAGGTGGGGCAGAACCGGCTGACCTCGCCGTCCCGGTAGCACACCTTGTCCGCCACGTGCAGGCCGGTGCGACGCACCACCACGTGACCGCAGGAGGGGCATGCGGTGTCCTGGTTCCCTTCTTCCACAGTGCCGCCCTGGTACACGTAGCGGAGCCCCTCCCCGCGTGCGATGTGCAGGGACGAATGAAGCACCTCCACGCTCAGCTCCGGCAGGTGTGCGGAGCGGTGGAAGGGTCGGAAGCGGTAGAAGAACAGCGGGGTTTCCGGACCCATGTTGTCATGCACCCATCGGGCCAGCCCTGCCACCTCGGCAGGCGAGTCGTTCAGCCCCGGAATGAGCAGGGTGGTGATCTCCACATGCGTGCCCTGCCGCCGGGCCGTCAGGCACGCCTCCAGCACCTCTGGGAGCGAGCCATCGCACTGCTGACGGTAGAACCCATCGGTCATGCCCTTGATATCAACGTTGGCCACCTGGACGTGCCCAAAGAAATCCTCCGCCGCCGGTGGAAGGATGTAGCCGTTGGTGTTGACCATGGTGTAAAGGCCACGCTCCCGCGCGAGGCGGGCGGTGTCGATGACCATCTCCGCCCACACGGTGGGCTCGTTGAACGTCCAGGCGATGCCCTGGGCCCCCGCTGCCAGGGCCGCCTCCACCACCTGCTCCGGCCCCATGACCGTGCAGCGCGCCTCCTCCGCCGCGGTGCCCACCAGGGTGGCGTTCTGGCAGTTCAGGCAGCGCAGGTTGCACCCGAAGGTGCCGAGCGAGAGCACCCTGGTACCCGGCCGGTAGTGGAAGATGGGCTTCTTCTCGATGTTGTCCACGGTGCTGACGCACACCCGACCGTAGGTCAGTGAGGTGAGCGCACCGTCCACGTTGCGGCGAGCGCCGCACCTGCCGGTCTCACCCTCCTCCATAAGGCAGCGGTGGGGGCACAGGTCGCACCTCGTGCCATCTCCCTCGTGATGCCACCATCGGGCGTTCATGCCTCTCTCACCGTGAAGGAACGATTTCTCCCTTTCCCCTGCCAGCCCATGGACGGGCGATGGAAATCACCGGCCGAGCTTGCAATGCGCCGAGCCCAGATGGCCGGCGGACTGCGCGCTGAGGGTTGAGAGCTCTCCGGCCAGCACCACGGCCCCGACGATCTCCGCCAGCCTTACCGCCTTCCCCTCCCCCACGCAGCCGATCATGCCGAGCGCCTCCGCCTGGCACGGCAGCCGCGTCCCGCCGCCCACCGTACCGACCTCCACGCAGGGCAGGCGCACGGAGATGTACAGGTCCCCGTCCACCACCTCGCACGTGGTGGTGACCATGCTCCCCTCCACCACCTGCGCGGGGTCCTGCCCGGTGGCGATGTACAGCGCGGCCAGCATGTTGGCGGCGTGGGCGTTGGAGCCCAGGGACGCGGCGAGGGAGGAGCCCATACCGCACTTGCGGTAGCAGGTCTCCGCTACCGCCTCGGGGGAGGCGTGCATCTTGTCCTCCAGGACCTGGCGGGGGATGGTCACGTCGGCGAGGACGATCTTGCCCCTCCCCAGGATGGCGTTGATGGCCGCCGGCTTCTTGTCCACGCACAGGTTCCCGGACACCGATATCATCACCGCGCCGGTCTCCCGCTCCACCACCTTGGCCACCGCCTCCGATGCTATGGTGGCCATGTTCATGCCCATGGCGTCCCCGGTGCTGTACGACAGGCGGACGAAGAAGGAGCGGCCGACCACGAAGGGCTGGGCGCTGAGCAGCTTTCCATGGCGGGTGGTGGTCTCCGCCGCGGCCTTGAGGAATGCGAAGTTACCCTGCACCCACTCCCCGGCCTGCACCGCATGGCGGGTGTCGCGCACGCGGAACACCGGCGCCCGCACCATCTCGTCCTTGACCACCACGCTGGTGGCCCCCCCGGAGGCGGTTATGACCGAGCAGCCGCGGTTCACGGAGGCGAGGAGAGCGCCCTCGGTGGTGGCCAGGGGCACGATGAACTCCCCCACGGCGGCGTCGCCGTTGATGCGCAGGGGGCCGACGAAGCCCAGGGGGACCTGGACCACACCGATCATGTTCTCGATGTTCTTCTCCGCGGCCTCCGGCTCGAACCCCATGGTCCCAATGTGACCCAGGTCGGTCCCGGTGGCCTTCTCCACCGCCCTTCGGCGTTCGTCGATGTCCGCACGGGTCTTACCCCGGTTTTTCAGCCCTTCTCCCATCGTATCACACCCCATAGTGCGTTTTTCTATTAAGATTCCTGACCTCGTCCAGTCGCCGCCCCATCACGAGCTCGGGGCCTGCGCGACGGCGTCGGGGGGCGATGTTCGATGAAAGGCGTTATAACGTGGACCGAAACACTTCATGGACTTAATTTCAAATACCAGGATTTCATCACACAATTAATCCCAAAAGGATCTCGGTAAGGTGATAATAGGCAATGTATAGCATGAGTCCGCGGACGGGCAAGTGTTTGAGCGACGAGGAATGCATGGAGAAGTTCAAGAGCGAGTCGGAGTGGGGCCTCCTCACGTCCATCGACCTTCATGACTGCGATCCCCAGAAGATCGCTAGCAAGGACGTCATCTCGCAGTTCGCCATCGACCTCTGTGAACATATAGACATGAAGCGATTCGGCGAGCCGATCGTGGTGAGATTCGGTGCCGATCCCAGGGTAGCAGGGTACTCGCTCGCACAGCTCATCGAGACATCACTGATCTCCGGCCACTTTGCCGAGGATACCGACAGGGCGTTCATCGACGTCTTCTCCTGCAAGGAGTATCCTCCCAAGCTCACGGCGGAGTTCTGCAAGAAGTACTTCGGGGCCAGGTCCATGGAGTACTCCGTGGTCTTCAGGACTTAAGCTATCCACCCTTACCTCTTCCAACGAAGAGCGAAATACCTTCCATTTTTACTTAGGCTAAAAGTGCGGCTTTTCTATGATTGAGCTCCTAGACCCATATAGCTATCGCTCGGCAGCCCGTCCGTGCTCACATCGCCGATCTCGAGGAACAACTCCATTTACTTAGGCGGCATGATCCGCAGAATGACATTTCGAGCATGGACGTTCGGACGTCTCCGTGATTTCTGAAGGCGGCATGATCCGCAAAAAATGGTGACGGCATTGTCCTAGGTCCTCGTCCTCGATATCGGCTGCGAGCATCGAACGTGAACGTTCCGCTTCAAGGTGTGAACGGCGTTCCTCGCACCAGCACCGCGTGTATCGCGGCCAGCATCTTTCTTGCCGCCGACATGAGCGCTTTCTTGATGCCCAGCTCCTTCGACTTTCGCTTGAAGTACATGGTTATCGATGAATCGCAGAAGCGTATGTGCGAGAGAGTGATGCGTTCCAGGATGGAACGCATCATGGGATCCCCGCTCTTGGTCATGCGGCCATGATGCTCCTTGCCGCCTGAATCACGCACGCGTAGAACCAGACCGAAGTACGCGCACAGCTTCTCCGGACCTTGAAATCGATCGATGTCCACGATCATGGACATCAATTGGACGGCAGTCTGCCGTCCAATACCTGGTATCGACTCCAGCAGTTCCACGTTCCTGTCGTCGTTCCCCCGTTGCTCGATCTCCCTGGCGACGCGCTCCGATTCTTTCAACAGTGCGGCGTAGCCGTCCAGTCGCCTGAGCAGCGTGTAATCGTGCCCGTACGCTGCAGCAATGAACTTCCTGGCCTTGGTGGTCGAGATGTCCTGGAACTGCGGCGGCAGTTCCTCACAGTTGCGGTGCATGTGAGAACGAATGCGTCGCACCTCGTCCCCTAACTTTCCAGAGAGCTCTTCCTTGTAACGGCATACGTCCTTGAGCTCCGCCTCCTGCTCCGTTGGAAAGTACGACATCGAAAGCTCGATCTCGTGGTTCTTCCATAATCGCAGACAACGGCCGATCCACTCCGCGTCCTTGCGGTCCGTCTTCTTGTCCGAGTCGGTTATCATCTTCAAGCTGCGAGCGTGGACGACGTGGCACTCCACGCCCAGCTTAACGAAGTAACGGTAGACGACGTAGGAGTACGTGGACGATTCCATCATCACCACGTACTCGGTGCCGTTCATCCGCTCGTGCAGTTCCTGAAGTCCGTCAACGTTCGTTCCGACCTCGGCGCTCATCACGGCCTTGCCGCCTGCGCTGATCGCGCAGGCGACCGTGTTATCTTTATGTACGTCCAGACCAATGTATTTCATGCGGCATTCCTTCCTTTTGTTTGGCTACTTTAGGTAACGAATGCCGCACTTTTAGCCCGATGGTCATTTCTAATACAGTTTCTTTGTAAATCGGCACCTAAGGTCGCATTCCATAGTATTATTATTCATTGGTTTTTATTCTATAAGGTGCCCCCGGTAGGGAAAGCTTTAAAACCGTTGGTAGTATTCCCAAGGAACACAAAGGGGCCCGTAGCTTAGCCTGGCTGGAGCGCCCGGCTGATAACCGGGAGGTCAAGAGTCCAAATCTCTTCGGGCCCACCACTTTCTCTCTTCTATCTTGGGACGCGTTGTCTTGCGGCGGACCTATATCAAAGAAGTTCACTGCTCGCTCAGCACCTTCTGGATCTCGGCCGCCATCTCCTCGATGAGGTACGGCTTGGGCATGACACCCCTGAAACCGTAGTGCGTGTGGTCCGCCATGACCGGATTGTCGGAGTATCCCGACGAGACGATGGCCTTGGCCTCCGGGTCCATGGCCAGAAGCTGCACGATGGCATCCTTTCCGCCCATGCCTCCGGGGATGGTGAGGTCCATGATGACGAGGTCCACAGTGCGCCCGCCGGTCATGCCATCCCGGTACATCCTCAGCGCGGTGGCGCCGTCAGGGGCGCACAGCACCTCGTAGCCCAGGTGCTGCAGCAGCTCCGACGTTACGTCGAGTATCGCCTCCTCATCGTCCATGATGAGTATGCGCATCTTCCTTGACGGTGCGGGCGCTGTCCTCTCTGGGGCCGGGGCCGCCGCCCTGCTGCTGACCGCGGGGAGGTGGATCGTGAGGCTCAGCCCGGAGGTGGTACCGTTAGCGGCCGTTATCCACCCGTTGTGGTTCCTCACTATGGAGTACGACGCGGCCAGGCCCAGCCCGCTGCCTGTGGCCTTGGTGGTGAAATAGGGATCGAACAAGCGGTCAAGATGCTCATTGGGGAGTCCTGGTCCATCGTCGCTGATGACCATCCTCACATAATCACCGGGCGATAGGGTCTGCAGGTCATCGCCCACTGTCACGTTGGCGGCGGTGATGTACACGTTCCCGCCTCCGGGCATGGCCTCCACTGCGTTGACCATGATGTTGCGCAGCACCTGGCTTATCTGCTCCCGGTCGGCCTCGATATCGCGAAGGTCGTCGGACATGGAGATGTGCATCCTGATGTTGGAGCCGGCTAGGGTGAACGCCGCTGTGTCCTGGATTATGGTGGCCAGGGAGACCACCTTCTTGATGGGGGCCCCTCCCTTGGAGAAGGTGAGCAGCTGGTTGGTCAGCCCCCGGGCGCGCTTGATGGACCTCTCCGCCTCCTCCAGGCGGGCACGGCCTCTCTCGTCGAGATCGCTGCCCAGCTTAACCATGCCGAGGTTGCCTAGCACCGCCGTCAGGATGTTGTTGAAGTCGTGAGCCAGTCCGCCAGCTAGGGTGCCCACCGCCTCCAGTTTCTGGGCCTTGAGCTGCATCTCCTCCAGCCTCATCTGGGGAGTGATGTCGCGAAATATGATGACCGTGCCGCTGACGCCTTGCGCGCCGTCCCTGATGGCTGACCCCGCGCTGCTGATCATCCTCTCCCTGCCGTCCCTCGTGATGAGGCAGGAGTCCTGTGCCAGGGTCGAGCCGTCGGAGGAGATGATCTGGGCCACCGTATCAGGGAGGTGCATCCGCGTCTGGGGATGGAGGGGTCGGAACACCTCCGCCAGGGGTCTGCCGGCAGCATCCTGCTGGCTCCAGCCGGTCAGCTCCTCCCCGGCCTTGTTCATCAGCTCCACGTTCCCATCGACAGTGGTGGTGATGACCCCGTCAGCTATGGAACGCAGAGTAACGGCCAACCGCTCCCTCTCCTCGTTCAGGTGCGCCTCCATCTCCTTCTTCTCCCGGAGGTCAAGGAAACTCTCAAGCAAGAGGGGGCGGCCGTCCATGGTGAAGGTCGTAACCGTCTTCAGTATGGGGGAGGTGGTCTTGTCCAGGTGGACCAATTTCCTCTCCGAGGAGTTCACCTTCAGCCCCAGGTCGGTGATGGGGCATTTGCCCACGTCCGCCGGACAGATGTGGCTGTGGCAGACGGAGCCGACCACTTTTTCCCGCGACCCACCGATCATGGCCAGGGCCGCGGAGTTGGCGTCCACGATCTTATGATCGGCGGGATCGATGATGATTATGCCCGCAGGGACGTTCTCCAGGATGGTCCTCATGCGGACCTCCACGACCTCCCTCTCCTTCCTTTTCAGGCTCTCCTCGGTGATGTCCTGGATGACCGAGCCGACCCATGTCTCCTTGCCTACCGGGACGGGGAAAAGGTACTGACGAACGGTCCTTCTCCCTTCCTTGCCGTTCCTCAGGTCCACCTCCTGCACCTGGTTGAAGATGCCTTGGTCCTTGGCATTCAGGGACCTGCTGACGATATCACGGTGCCCCTCTGTGTCCATCACAGTTTGATCCGTGGGCTGAAAAACCATCCGTTCTTTGACGTCCCATATGGGCTGGCCAATGACGGACTGGGCGAGCAGCCCTGTGATCCTCTCCATGGACCGGTTCCAGTCTCTCACGATACCATCGGAGTCGACCAATGACATGCCATCCAGGGAGTGCTGGAAGAACGCCGGGAACCTTCTCAACATTCCTTCTTCCGCGGACGCCGTGGGATCTATCAACGATATCTCCCTGGCAATGATGAACTTCAGATCTTGTCCATCCACCTCGGAAAAGGAAGTGGAGAGCTCGACCAGCCTATCTTCCTTTCCTGGCCGAATGATGACCCTGCGGTGCCTGTCCTTATCGCCGCACTGCCTCACCTCCTCGCCATCGCGAGCGGGAGGCATGCTGACCAGGGCCGATATCTTCCTCCCGACCAGATCATCCTTCTCACGTCCGAACAGATCGCATGCGGCCTGATTGGCCTGCAATATGGTGCAGTCGAGGGCACAGATGAGGATGCCATCGATTGACCTTTCGAACAATGACTTGAAGGTGTCCACGGTCAAGTTTCCAGATTTAAAATACGAACCTTATATAAATTGAGTGCATCCCGCCTATCACCACGGATATTGAAATCCCTGAACAGCAATTGGAGCGACCGATTGCAGGGCCAGGACCACATCCGTCACGTTCTTCCTGCTCTCCTTCTTGAAGAAGATACGGATCCCCCGAACCTATGGTAAGCCTTAAAAAGGGAGGTGCCATTCCCCCATCTCAACGGGCCCGTAGCTTAGCCTGGCTGGAGCGCCCGGCTGATAACCGGGAGGTCAAGAGTCCAAATCTCTTCGGGCCCACCACATCCATCTAACTTGTGTCGAACGTGACGAAAGCCTCGTATCACTCCCCCTAGGGAGCAAATCGGCACTGGGTCGATCGCACCCCCCAAGGTGTCGCTTCTTGCACAGCCTCTTGCTCCACCGTGTGAATCCTGTATCCTTCATGGTGCGCCCCTATATGACATAAGGGGATCGACCTTCGCTTTAGGCAGGCCTTGAGTCCCCAAGTACCTTCTTCCATAGGAGCAATGACCCGCCGACATGCTCGTGAATGAGCGCAAAAAGACGTGACCCTTCGGTTTAATCATCCTGAGGCTCAGCGTCCGAAAATACGCTTTCCCTTGATCGTTGATGGTGGCTCACGGAATTTCCCCGAGGCTTACGATTCCGCATGTATCGGCATTCGTAGGTCGAATAAGCTTATCGTAGTTGAAACCATTCACCATCTTCCGGGGAGGAAGGACATGACGCCATCGAAGAAGAGGATCATCGTGCTGGCCGTCGTGGCGGCAGTTGTAATCATCGCGATAGCCACGATAGCTGTAGGGGGCAATAAAGCGCCCAGCAACAACGATAAAGGCACCGAAGACGGGAACGACGACATGGACAACAGCGGGAACACCAGAGACCAGGTAGCGAACATCACCCTGAGCGGCAGCTCGGACGAGGTCACGGACAGGTTCACCCTACAGGCAGGGGTAGCGGTCTTTCATCTTAACCATGCCGGGACCTCCGCCTTCGCGGTGACGCTCTTGGATGCCAACGGCCAGTATGTTGAAATGCTCGCCAACGAGATCGGGGCGTTCACCGGTGAGACCCTTCTAGGCGTCAAGACCGGCAACATCGTAGGTGCGGACCCCGGCGAGCACTACCTGGAGATCGAGGCTTCTGGCGCATGGTCCGTGACCATCGAGCAGCCGAGGGTTTCATCCGGTAATGAGTTGCCTCAGACTATATCTGGGAGTGGGCCTTGGGCGTCCATGGCGTTCGATCTACCCTCTGGCGTGGTGGTGTTCAACACCACCCACTCGGGTAGCGGCAACTTCGGCGTGAAGCTTTGGGCGGACGATGGTGAATACGTTAACCTCATAGTGAATGAGCTTGGCTACTACACCGGAGAGGAGTCGATCACAGTTGGTGACGGGCTGCTCAGTGCCTCGCCGGGGATATACTGGCTCGATATCGATGCGGATGGAAGCTGGACCGTTAGGATAACCAATATGTGATCTCGGACGCTCATAACCGTTCCTTTTATCGATCGCAAGCAGCGGTCCTTCACCCGGTCTCCCTCATCCTCATCCTTCGCCTACCGGTTCCCCTTCTTCCCTACGCTCTTGTTGTAGTTTCTGACGATGCCGTTCATGTAGGACGCGAGCTGCCTCTCCTGCACCGAGTTGCTCACAAGCGTCCCGTCCAGGGGGAACTCGAAGTCGCACCGCAGGCATCGCGCCTTCCGGCACCCGTAGGCGACCTGCTTGCACCCCGCACAGGCGATGGCACGCGATTGGAACAGGGAGAACTCCAGACCGCACCGGGGGCACCTGATCTTCTCCGTGGCCTTCTTCAGAGCGGGTGATATGTGCATCCCCTGCATGTACGGCGGCATAGGCACTATGAAACCTCAAAGTACTGCCTGTCCATGGTGGTGGAAAATAAAAATGTTTTTCCTACCGGTTGCTGGAGTAATGGACATTGTTCCAGGACCTCTGGTCCAACCTTCCGATCCGAGCCTAAATCCCCGGTCAATGTGACCTGAACGACCATATGCTCATCCAGCGCCACATGGCCCTGCTGCAACTAAGGCAGCAGACATCCATCCACTCCAGGCTCTGTTGCTTTATGCTGGATAGGGTTCTTGAGCAAAATATCGTTAGTTATTTATATTATTATTGAGTCAGAGGTGGTGATCGTGGGCGCAGGGTTCCTGGGCATGATGTCTGTGACGTCCAAGGCCAGGGAGATACTGTCCGGCTACGAGCACAAGGTGCTCACGCATGGCGGCCATCTGTGAGGAGACCCGCCGGTCCTTGGCCATCCTCCCACTCAGCTGCTGAACAGCGGCCGTGACGGGACGTTGAAAGGTTATTATCGTCTGAACCCCTTGATGGCGGAGAGGTTCTGACATTGACCACCAGGCTGGTTCTGATAGGAGGTTTCCTCGGGGCTGGGAAGACCACCCTGATCAACAAGATAGCGGGGAGGCTGCACGCGGGTGGGAAGGGCGTGGCGCTCATCACCAACGACCAGGGGGTGGCGCTGGTGGACACTCAGTACAGCAGCGGCAAAGGGTTCGACACGGCGGAGGTCCTCCGCGGCTGCTTCTGCTGCCGGTTCCCGGACTTCATTCAGGCCGCCCGGGACCTGGTGTCCAGGTACCGCCCGGAGTTCCTCATCACCGAGCCGGTGGGGTCCTGCACCGACCTCCAGGCCACTGTGCTGACCCCCTTGAGGTCCCTCTACCAGGAGGAGTTCACCGTGGCACCCCTCATTGTGATGGTGGACAGCTCACGGCTGAAGAGCGATGACCTGGAGGGCGGTACCATCGGCGGATACCTGCGGAAGCACCAGATCGAGGAGGCCGAGTATGTGGTCATCTCCAAGGCCGACCTGATCACCAGCGATCGGATGGAAGAGATAGAGAGGGCGGTGAGGGAGCTGAACCCCCGGGCCACCACCATCGTGCACTCCACCATCACAGGGCAGGGCTTCGATGACATCATGAGGCTGATCACCTCCGAGGAGAGGAGCAGCGGCATCCCCCGGGACGTCGATTACGACATCTATGCCAATGCCGAGGCGGAGCTGGGATGGTACAACGGGCATGTGTCGTTCAGCGCCCCCAAGGTCGACGCCTACGACCTGGGGAGGAGCATACTCAAGCACATCGCCGAGGGCTACGCCCCCGAGGCCATCGCCCACGCCAAGGTCCTCCTCCGCTCCGAAGCGGTGACGGTCAAGATGAGCCTCATCTCCGGCCACATGACCGTGGACGGGGTGAAGGGCTCGAGGTACGCGGGAGGGGACGTGGAGGTGTTCGTGAACGCCCGCGTGGTCTCCACCCCGGAGAGGCTGAGGGAGTGGGTCCGAGAGGCGGTCAGGATGGCGATGGAGCAGTCCAAGGTCCCGTCCTACGAGTTCGACGATGATTGCTTCTCCCCCGGCTGGCCGAACCCCACCTACCGCATGCAGGCAGGGAACTGAGAGCGGTGCCTCACGAGGAGATCAGGATGGCCTCGATGCGGGCCACCCCCGGGGCGTTCCCCAGCTCGGCATACCTATCCCGGGCCGAGGAGAGCACCTCCCTTCCCCGCTCCCCCCGCCCCGCGGCCCTCATCAGGGTCTCGCCATACCAGGCGTGGGCCAGCGCCTCCATGTACCTTCCGTAGCCAGCCGCCGCGAACAGCCGGGTGGCCTGCTGGTAGGCCTCCTCGGCCTCCTCGAAGCGGGAGCCGGAGGCCAGGACCTCGGCGCTGGCAAGGAGGGCCATGCCGATGTCCGTGCAGCTCCTGCCGCGGGCCTCACCCTCCATGTCGCGCAGCGCCTCCTGCACCAGGTCCCTGGCCATCTCCAGCTGCCCCCGGCGGAGCCACAGGTGGGCCAGGAAGGCGTTGAGCCTCCCCCTCAATGGACCGTTGACGTTCAGGATGATGTCCTTGGCCACCTCCAGCTCGGCCGCGGCCATCCAGGGCTCCCCGTGCCGCTCGAAGGCCAGGGCATGGAAGAAGTGTCCCAGCACCGAGGACCGAACGTCACCACTGGACTCGGCGAGCCGGCCCTGCTCCGCCAGGTCCTCATGGGCCCTTACCTCCTCCCCCAGGGCGAGGTATGCCAGCCCCCGGTAGAACAGCATCCTTCCGTACCTCGCAGGGGTGATGCTCGTAACCTCGTCGCCCATGAACTTCAGCGCCTCCTCCAACGCATCCAACGGCCGGTCCTGGCACAGGTGAAGGCGGCATGCCTCCAGTTCCTCCTCGGTCTCGTACCTGATCCTGAACACCACGTCCCGTTCCTCAACGACGGGGCCGTCTAACCCTGCCCGCATCCTCGATGCCTCGTTCATCAGGTGCGCGAGCTTCTGCCTCCACTCCTCGTTCTCCAATCCTCATCACCGCCCCTAAGGCACGGGAGCATACCGGCGGTCGCTCCGCACCCTCTCGACCTATCCACCGGCGTCCGACCATGAGCACCGTGATACTTTTTATCACGCTCTGAATATTTACTACTTGAGCACGATTGTTGCATCGATAACGATGCATGTCGCAGGCACCGTTCCGGCCATTCCGCACCTTAGATTATAGGGGGATGAAATATGAGGTCCTCCATCGCGGACGAGTCAGCGTGATCTGATGACGAACGCCGGGCCTATGGAAGGGTACAGGGCCCCTGATCTCTGCCTACCAGAGTCGTCAGGGAAGGATGTGTACCTGAGGGAAGAGCTTAAGGAACGCCCGGTGGTCCTGAGATTCCATCCCACCGACTTCGGCATCACCTGCACCCTGGAGTTCAAGCGGTTCAAGGAGATGAGCGATGACTTCGCCCGATCGGGCGTGGCCCTGGTGGGCATCAGCGTGAACAGCATCCGGAGCCACCTGTCCTGGAAGGACGTGATGGGGCTGAGCTTTCCGCTCCTGAGAGACTTCGACACCAAGGTCTCCAGGCTCTACGATGTGATGAGCCCGGAAGACAGCATCCTCAAGGGGCATTCCACGCGAGCCATCTTCCTGGTGGACTAAGGAGCGCGGGGCTGGGGTGTGGGTCCGGTGAGGACAGGGATATCATTGTCCTTCCCCCGGTCCCGAGCGTCCTCGAACGAATGGCCGACCGGGGAGGGCCGCTCATCGCGGTCCGATCACACGCATCCAGTTGTGTGCCCCGATCGGCGGAGGGCGGGTGTAGGATTTTTGGTAGCCTTACCTGTGAGGACGGATCCCGCAACCTCTGCGAATTCTATTGCAGCATATGGTTAATAAATATATCTATCATAATAAAAATTGTTTTATGATCATGTTCGAGCGAGCCATGACGCCTCTGCCAGTGGGGTCGGACAAGCATCAAAAAGGGCATCTGGCATCAACATGAGCGCTCCGACCACCGGCCTCACGGGGTCGTTCCGTGATATCCATACGTGGGAATGCGGAACGACGTTTTTTTAACCGAGACGCAGCTACTAATGGTCATGCCTGCAGCGGGGCCCGGCGGGCCCCGCTCCAACGGCATCACGGTCTCGGCGGAGAACGATGGGCGTGTAGGATGGGGTCGAAGGAGATGGGACGTTGAGCGGAGAGACAAGGGTCGTCATCGACATGGCCCTCCTGCTGATACTATCGGGAGCGCTGTCCTTGATCTTCGTGAAGATCAGGATGCCTCCCATACTTGGCTATCTGGGAGCGGGCATCGTCCTCGGTCCGAGCATCTTCCCGGAGCTGTGGGTGGAGGGCAACACCGTCTCCCTGCTGTCCAACATCGGCATCGTGCTGCTGATGTTCTACATCGGCCTGGAGACGGACGTGCGGAAGCTCAAGGCCTCGGGCTCGAGGCTGCTGTTCATCGTGTGCCTGCAGATGCCCCTTGTGGTGGCAGCGGGATACCTACTAGGCATCCTACTGGGCTTTGACTCGGTGCAGTCCATCTTCCTGGGGGCCATCATATCGGGCACCAGCACGGCGGTGGTGGTGGGCGTGCTGCACGAGGCCCGCCACATCAGCAAGGACATGGCCCGGTCCATCGTGACCATCACCATCTTCGAGGACGTGGGGCAGGTGCTCATACTCACCATGGCCTCCCCCCTGCTGGCCGGTGACTCCCCGGCCCTGGGCTCCACCGTGAACATGGTCCTCGGCCTCATCCTCTTCATAAGCCTGGCCATCGTGTTCGGGACGGCCCTGCTCCCCCGCCTGTTGAACATCATAGGCGATAGGTTCTCCTCGGAGATCCTGCTCATCATCGCGGTGGGGCTGTGCTTCGCCATGGCGGCCATATCGGCGGAGATGGGGCTTTCCATCGCCATTGGGGCGTTCATTATGGGCATGATGATCTCCCTATCCCGGTACAGTCGCCGCCTGATGTCCAAGGTGGAGCCGCTGAAGGAGATTTTCATGGCGGTGTTCTTCATCTCCATCGGGCTGCAGATCAGTCCTCTCACGATCTGGGACAACATCCTGTTGGCCATGGTCATCGCGGCGGTGTTCATCATCAGCAAGGTCGTCACCGTGTGGCTGGGCTGCTACCTGGTCAATATGACCGCGCGCGACAGTCTGCTCATCGCCACCAGCCTCATAGCCATGGGGGAGTTCGCCTTCATCATCGCCCAGGCGGCCTTCGATGCGGGGGTAGTGGACGAGGGGTTCTACTCCGCGGTCATCGGGGGCGCCCTCATCACCATGATCGCCATGCCCATGCTGACCAAGCACCAGCCCCGGCTGTTCGATCACCTGGTCCGCCTGCTCCCCACGCGGGTGCGCTGCGGTCTGGCCAAGATCGATGATATACACTCCGCGGCGGGCCAGCGGAGCTCGCGGACCAATGGCGGAGGGCGGGGGGAGATACGGAAGCTCCTCTCGCTCATCGTGGTGGACGTCCTCATCGTCCTGATGGTCATGGTGTTCTTCACCACCCTGAAGGCCTTCACCACCCGCCTGCTGGAGCTACTGCCCGACCTGGGCCTGCTACCGGACGACGTTCTCCTGCTCATCCTGGTGATCGTGCTGGCGCCCGTGGTGTACAATATGCACTCCAACGTCAGGGCCATCGCCTGGGTCCTCACCCGACAGGCCATGGGGTCGCCCATGGGGGCGAGGATGAACGAGCGGACCGTGTACCTCATGTTCGCCAACCTGGGCACCATCGCGCTGGTCCTCACCATCCTGCTGTTGGTCCTCCCCTTCATGCCCCAGGTGGTGTTCAGCCCGCTGGGCCTGGGGTTCGTGGCGCTGGGAGGAGGATTGATACTGTACCTCTCCTGGAACACCATCCAGAGGAGCTACAGCCGGTTCTGTCAGCTCGTGGCCACCGAGCCGGAGAAGGGAGATGAGGCCGACCCTTTGACCGGGTACGCTATTCGTAGACCGCTGCCCGAAGCCAGAGAAAGAGAGCGTTCAGCCGTTCTCACCGAAGATATCTATTATATTCTCGGCCACCAATCCACCACTGGTAGGGGAGAGTCCGTACGATCAGAGTATTGCTCGTCAACGATGACCAGACGGAGTTGGAGTCCATCGCTGGTCTGTTGTCGGCGGAAGGGGACCTGTCCGTCGATATAGCGCTGTCTGGAGAGGCCGCCCTGGAGAAGCTCGCCATCGCCCAGTTCGATGCGGTGGTCAGCGACTACCTGGCACCTCCGGCCATGAACGGCATCGACCTCCTGCGGAACGCCCGCGCCCGGGGGTACCGGGGATTGTTCCTCCTGTTCACCGAGCGGTGCGATGAGGACCTCGCGCTGGACGCCATACTGAACGGGGCCGACCACTTCCTGCCCCGCCGCGAGGGGTCCCGCAAGGACGTGGCGCTGGTCCGCTCCATACTGCTCCGCCGGGCGCAGCGGGAGGAAGGGTCGAGCGGAAGGCTGGAGGCGGGGGTGTACCATGCCGTCCTCATGCGGCTCGCCGACGGGTTCGCCTGCCACCAGGTCATTACCGACAGCTCCGGCACCGCACCCACCATCATCACCACGGATGCCAATGAGGCCTTCGATAGGACGTTCCTGCCACCGGGGGAATCGGTGCTGGGAAGGGACCTGCGCACCCTCCTCCGCTCCAGCGACCCGTTCGAGAGCCGGTTGGGGAAAGCGATCGAGGACGCCATCACCAACGGGGCGGAGGGCCGGTTCACCGAGCGGTCCACCGATCGTGACCAGTGGTTCGAGGTGAGCATTTACGCCCCGCTCCCTGGCCACATCGTCACCGTGGTCTCCAACGTGACCGAGCTGAGGAGGGCGGAGAAGGAGGTGGAGCAGGGCAGGAGGAAGATGAGCTTCCTGGGCTCCCAGGTCAGGCACGACCTGCTGAACCAGCTCACCGCCCTCAACGGCTTCCTGACCCTGTCCCAGCTCAAGGTGGAGGACGCATCGGTGAAGGAGTTCCTGGGCAAGGCGGGAGCCTCCGGGAACCGCATGCGCAAGATCCTGGAGCTGTCCCGCGAGTTCGAGCAGCTGGGAGCACCTCCAACATGGGTGCCGGCCCAGCAGGCCGCGGAGAAGGGGCTGGCGCAGGCGCAGAAGGACCCCTCGCGAGTGAGGATCGAGCTGGACGGGTTAGAGGTCTACGCCGACCCCCGGCTGGACATGGTGTTCCGCACCCTGGTGGAGAACGCCTTCGCGCACGGCAACGCCACCGAGGTGCACATATTCAAGGTCACCACCGGGGACGAGGTCAGGATCGTGTGCAGGGACAACGGCACCGGCATCCCGGAGGGGCGGAGGAGGTTTATCTTCGATGACCGCCTCGATCACGGCCTTTTCCTGGTGAAGGAGGCCCTGTCCATGACGGGCATGCTCATCGAGGAGACGTCCCGCGGCGGAGGGGCGTGCTTCGAGGTGCGCGTACCCCCGGGCCGCTACCGCCTTCCTTCTCCGGGGTGAGCGGTAGCTCTCGATTCACTCGTCCAACGGCTCGAACGCGGACTTGGGGGCTCCGCACATGGGGCACACCCAGTCGTCGGGCAGGGTCTCGAAGGCCGTGCCTGGGGCCAGGTTGACCAGGGGCTCCCCGACCTCGGGATCGTACACATAGCCGCACACCGTACAACGCCATTTCCTCATCGTCTCTCCGCTCCTTGAACCACTTGTCCGTACTTCTCGTGAATGAGCTTGCGATCGAACTCCTGGAACGCCCGGACCATCTCATCGCGCTCCTGGGGATCGAGGTACTGCATGGCCTGGGGGAAGAAAAGCCTGTCCTCGCGGTGGATGTGATCGGGGTACAGCTTCACCAGCCCGGCCAGCAGGGATGATATGGGCGCGATGGCCGAGCGGTCCCCACCCCGCAGCGATGCGGTGAGGGCCTCCAGCTGGGCGGTGGCCTGCCGTGACAACCGATGGTCGGCGATAAGCCGGTCCATGGCCGCCCTCATGTCCATGGGAAGGTCCTTGGTGGCCAGGACCTTGAACAGCAGGTCCTCCTCCTTGCCGTGATGGCACTTGTCCGCGTAATACCGCAGGAAATCGGTGAAGGTATCGAGCAGGGCCACGTCCGGCGCCTGCCCGGCGTCGATCTGAACACGGTGTCGGTCCATGACCGCGATCATTCTCTCGATGAGGCGGTGCTCGATCATGAGGGGGCCGGCCGGTATCATGAGTCCACCATTGTGCTCCATAGTTATTTTATAATATCTCAGACCCGCTGGTACGTGGCCATGGCCTCTCCGTACTGCAGGACCTTCCCCACCATGGCCTTCTCCAGCTGCACCTTGGAGGCGCCCGGCCGTAGGGGCAGGGGCGCGCCCAGCCCGTAGATCTTGAGGAAGTATCGGTGAGGCTTGCCCCGCGGGGGGCACGGTCCCATGTACCCCAGCTCCCGCCCGGTGTTCAGTCCTTGGGACGACCCAGGGAGCTCCGGAGGGTGCTCCTCGCGGGAGATGTTCTCCGGGATGCGGTCCGCGCCCGCGACGTTCCACAAGATCCAATGATCGAACGTGCCGCTAGGTGCGTCGGGGTCGTCCATGATTATGGCCAGGTACGCGCTGGTGCATCCCCCGATGCGGATGGCCGGGGAGTACTCCTCTCCTGCGCACGTGTGCCGGGCCGGGAAGGTCTTGAAGCCGATGTCGATGGTAAGGTCGTCCTCCGCCAACGTCATTCCTCCTGCGGGACCTCGCTCATAGGAAGGCCCCATATAGATATGCCCCGCCGGAAGGTAATGGTTTCCCTTCCTCACCACGCCCCGCCCGTCACAGCACCGGGGGCTCCAGCAGCTTAAGCGTGGGGCCAGCGGGATCGACCTCCACCTTTACCCCCAGAGGCAGCACCATCTGCGGGTCGGTGTGGCCGAAGTCCATGTTCATGATGATGGGCAGGTCCGGCCGGTCGAACTCCTCGGCCACCACCATGCGGATGATGCGCTCCACCTCCCTTCTCTGCTGCTGGGAGTAGCCGCGCCACCGGCCGAAGAGCAGGGCCGATATGCCGTCCAGCACTTCCTGGGTCCCGAAGTTGCGCATGATCTGCTTCATGGCCACCGGTGACGCCATCTGCTCCGAGGCCTCCATGAACAGCACCTTCCCGGGCCAGAACGAGCGGGGAGGCCAGTAGGGGCTCCCCTTCATGATCTCTATGACCTCCAGGCAGCCGCCGAACAGCGTTCCCTGGACCTTCTCATCGCCCTGCAAAGCCTTCCACCGCGGGGAGCGCTTCTTCCTCGACACCCGGCCCACGGTGCGCTCGTCCGACCAGTCCGGGTATCCCTCGCTGTAAACAGGCGAGGGCGTGTACATGCGCTCCGGACGGGGGTCGAACAGTAGGTCCCGCAGGTGCCGCATGCTCTCTGGATAGTTGCGGAGCTGGGCGATGCCCGCCATGATGGAGGGGCCGTAGAACGTCACCATGCCCTTATAGGACAGGTAGGACAGCAGCGTGGTGGTGTCGGAGAAGCCCATGAGCACCTTGGGGTGCTCCAGTATCTCCTCGGTATGAAGGTAGGGCAGCACGCGGTGGGAGTCGTCCCCGCCGATGGTGGCCAGCACCGCATCGATGCCGGGGTCCGCGAACGCGTCGTTGATGTCCTGGGCCCGTAGATGGGGGTTCTGGCGGATGTAGTAGTTGGCCCGCCGGGTGTGCTCCATCTCCACCACCTCCAGGCCGAGGTCTTCCCGCAGGACGGAAAGGCCCTGCTCGTACGCCCTGGGAAAGACATACGGACCGGCGAGCGATGGCGACACCGCCGCCACCACGCTCCCCTCTCTCAGGCGGCGAGGCTTGACGAGAGGCACTGGATCAGGCCAGCTCCGAACTCTCCAGGAGGTGGCTGCCGCCGTCCAGCAGCGCCCTGATGGCGTCCTCCACCTGGTCCACCCGCAGGATCAGCACCGCCGCCGGGCGGCCGGAGTATGCGTAGGCGTACTCGATGTTGATGCCCGCCTCCCCCAGCATCTTGGAGATGTCCTTGAGCCCGCCCGGCTCGTCCCTCATCTTCACCCCGATGACGTCGGTGGACGAGACCACGTACCCCAGGTCGGTGAGCTTCTGGTGCGCCCGCTCCGGGTCGCTGACCAGCGCCCGCACCACCCCGAACCCGCTGGCCTCCGCAATGGAGAAGGCCAGGATGTTGATGTTCTCCGACTCCAGGACCTCGGCGATGGCCGCCAGCCGTCCGGGCTTGTTCTCCGCGAAGATGGATATCTGCTTTATGGTGTACTTCATCAGATCTTCCTCCTGTCCACGACCCTCTTGGCCTTCCCCTCGAAGCGGGCCAGGGTGCCCGGGGAGACCAGCTCCACGTCCACCGCCACGTTGAGGTCGTTGCGCAGCACGTGCGTGACCTTGCCCTTGAGCCGGATGAGGTCGTCCAGCTTGTCCGAGAACGCCGCGCTCCTCAGCTCCACCCTCACCAGCATGGTGTCCAGCGCCCCCTTGCGGTCCACCTCGATCTGGAAGTGCTCTCCCAGCTCGGGTATGGTCATCAGGGAGTACTCCACCTGCGACGGGAACACGTTGATGCCGCGGATGATCAGCATGTCGTCCACCCGGCCGGTGATGCGCGAGATGCGGGTGTGGCAGCGGCCGCAGGGGCACTCCTCGTCATGGTACGACGTGATGTCGCCGATGCGGTAGCGTATCATGGGGAGCGCCTCCTTCTGCAGCATGGTGATCACCAGCTCTCCTTTCTCCCCCGGCCCCTTCCTCTCGCCGGTCTCCGGGTCTATTATTTCCACATACGCCAGGTCGCCCCAGATGTGGATGCCGTCCTGCTCGGTGCACTCTGTAAAGAGCGGACCCGAAAGCTCCGAGGTCCCGTATATGTCATAGGCCTTGATGCCGGTGCCCTCCTCGATGCGGTCCCGCATCTCCTCCGACCATGGCTCGGCGCCCAGGATCGCCGTCCTCAAGCGGGTGTCGCGCTGGATGTCCACGCCCATCTTCTGCGCCACCTCGGCCATGTGCACCATGTACGAGGGGGTGCACGCCACCGCAGTGACCTTGAGGTCCTGGATGAGCTCGATCTGCCGCTCGGTGTTGCCGACCGAGGCGGGGACCACCGTCGCTCCGATCTTCTCCGCACCATAGTGCAGGCCCAGCCCGCCGGTGAACAGGCCGTACCCGTAGCTCACTTGGATGACGTCCCTGCGTCCCAGGCCGATCGAGGTCAGGGCCCTGGCCACCGAGGTGGACCAGTTGTCCAGGTCCCTCTGGGTGTACCCCACCACGGTGGGCTTGCCGGTCGTTCCCGAGGACACGTGATAACGGACCAGGTCCTCCTGGCTCCCCACGAACATCTTGTCCGGGTAATGGTCACGGAGGTCCTTCTTGTACATGAACGGCAGCTTGGAGATGTCGTCCAGAGAGCGGATGTCGTCGGGGTGCACCTTGGCCGCCTTCATGCGGGCGCTGTAGAAGTCGGAGAAGGAGTAGAGGCGATACACCAGGGTCTTCAACAACTTGAACTGCAGGGCCTCGATCTCGGCCCGCGACATCTCTTCGATCCGGGGGTCCCAGTATTTCACGTTATCACCTGTCCCACCCTGGAGCGTGACGACGTCCAGGGTAGCGGGACTGCTTGCCACAAAATGTCACGCTAGATATTTCAGCCTTCCCACCTCCCGCTGGACGGACCCGGTCACGCTCCGTCGGTCGAGAGGAGTGACAGCAGTTTGATTTATCTCCCGGTGTGTATACGTGAGGTGGAACGGCGCAGCGTCCTCATCGTGGAAAGCATACCTCAGTACCAGGACCCCTCGGAGGGCGATATGCTTAGCGAGGTGCTGGAGATGGCCAGCACCGACTACTTCGAGCTGCACACCGTTTCCAACAAGAGCGACCTGCTGTCCATGCTGGAGGACCGTGCCTTCATGCGGCGGTTCAAGATCGTGCACCTCTCCGGCCACGGGGACGAGGAGAAGCCCAATTTCCTTCTGCCGCGCGGCTCCATCAACGCCTCGGAGTTCCCCCAGGACTGCTTCCGCAGCAAGACGGTGTGCCTGTCCGCCTGCACGCTGGGGAAGAGCCGCTTCGTGACGCCGTTCATGGAGCGGACCAACGCCCGCTTCGTCATCGGTCCCCGCCGCAGCCCCTACTTCATCGACGCCTCCCTGTTCTTCCTCACGTTCTACTACTGGACCAACCGGCGGAGGCTGGGCATCGAGGCCTCGTACAACCGGGCGGTGAGGAGCGGGGTCAGGGGCGATTTCACCCTGTGGGCAAGGACGCGGGCGAGGTGAGGATGAGCCCATCTGGCGCTGGCATGCTCCTCACGATCGTCAGGGTGGCCTAGTAGCGGTCGATGCCCCTTTGGCAAGGGGGTGTAAGATTTATCAACGACCACCCTACATTACTCAACGATCAACATATCCGGGAGCGGTACCTTATCAAACTGGGCCGTAACGGCAGCCGTTCTGGCCTCCATGGTCGTCATCGTGATCATCGACGCCATCACCATCGTAGGTGTGGCCACGGGCGTCCTTTACATCGTGCCCGTAGGCCTCTCCACCCTACTGCCCAGCCGTAGGTCGACCCTGTTCACGGGTGCGGCCGCCCTCGTCTTAGTGCCCTTCGGCCTCTTCATATCTCCCCCGGGTGACCTGTTCTACGGCATCTTCAACCGCACTATCGCCATCATAGCCGTGGCCTTCATCGTCATCGTGATTATGCGGAGGAAGCGCACCGAGGAAAGAATCGTCGAGTCCAATGAGTCCCTGCAGAGGTCCAACGAAGAGCTGCAGCAGTTCGCATACGTGACCTCGCACGACCTGCGGGAGCCTTCGAGGATGGTGATTAACTTCCTCGGCCTCCTAGAGCGGAGATACGCGGAGCAGCTGGACGAGACCGCGAGGAGCTATATCCGCTACGCGGTGGACGGCTCCCAACGGATGGAGGTCCTGATCGATGACATTCTCGCCTTCTCGCGGGTGGACAGCCGCGCGCGGCTGTTCACGGAGGTGGACATGAACGATGTCATGAGCACTGTACTGGAGGACCTGTCCAGCTCGTTGAATGAGAACGGAGCGACGGTGACGTTCGATCACCTTCCCACGGTTCGAGGGGACTGCTCCCAGCTGGTGCAGCTCTTGGGGAACCTTATCGGCAATGCCCTCAAGTACCGCAGCGATGAGTCTCCCGTCGTCCATGTAGCGGTGGAGCGTGAGCACGAGGCCTGGCGGTTCTCGGTAATCGACAACGGCATCGGCATCGAACGGCAGTACCACGAGAGGATCTTCCAGATGTTCCAGAGGCTGCATACCAACGACACGTACCCAGGCTCGGGGATCGGGTTGGCCATCGCCAAGAAGATCGTGGAGCGCCACGGCGGCCGCATCGGGGTGGAGAGCGAGCCGGGCAAAGGTTCAAAGTTCTTCTTCACCTTGCCGTATTGATAATACATGACCGGCCCTATCATCATCCTCATGATAGAGGACAACGAGGGCGATGCGGTTCTCACCCGCGAGCTGCTCAAGGAGGCCAAGGTGCACAACGTCATCCATCTCGCCCGGGACGGCGTGGAGGCCATGGCCTTCCTCCGCAAGGAGGCGCCGTACGAAGGCGCGCCCACCCCCGACCTCATCCTGCTGGACCTCAAGATGCCCCGCATGGACGGCCACGAGGTCCTGGCCCGTATGAAGGCCGACCCCAGGCTGGACTGCATACCGGTGGTCATCCTCACCTCTTCCGAGGCGGACGAGGACGTGCTCCGGGCGTACAAGAGCCAGGCCAGCTGCTACGTCACCAAGCCGGTGGGGCTGGAGCAGTTCACCAAGATCGTGCGCTCCATAGATGACTTCTGGCTCAGCATCGTGCGCCTCCCCACCCGGCTGGACAAGTAAAGAACTGAGGAGCGTGAAGCAAGGGCCTGGACCGCCTGTCCTCGCTGCCGCTTTTCCTGTTAATATAGATGTAGGGTCCGTTTATCCTATTTGTATAGGAAAGGTTCACGGTCCCCTCACCACATTCTGCTCTAAGGGAAGGATCTACTTGGGGATCATTGTCAAAACCATTCCGATAGCGTTCCTGGTGGTCGATGACGCGGGACGCATCCAGGACAGCAACCAGGTCCGGGAGGACATCTGGGGCGGGGCAGTTCCCACCACCGATTTCGACGAGCACTCCGAGCACGATGGGTGGTGGCCGGACACGGGGACGGCACTGAGGCCGGAGGATTGGCCGGTGCAGAGGGCGCTGAGAAAGGGGGAGGCCACCCTGGGCATGGTGGTGGACATCAAGAGGCGGGACTCTTCCCTGGCCACGGTGATCATCTCCACCGTGCCCTTCAAGGACGAGGGCGGCAAGGTCCTGGGGGTGGTCACCACCATGCAGGACTACACCGACCATCGGCGCCGCGAGGAGATGATGGCGGAGTCCAAAGAAAAGCTGGAGCTGTACCTGGACATCCTGTCCCATGACGTCAACAACCTGAACCTGGCCTTA
Source organism: Methanomassiliicoccaceae archaeon (assembly GCA_963663855.1). Classification (GTDB taxonomy): domain Archaea; phylum Thermoplasmatota; class Thermoplasmata; order Methanomassiliicoccales; family Methanomassiliicoccaceae; genus UBA6. Next base: position 634,439 of record OY760646.1, read on the forward strand.
CGGGGCAACTTGGAGCTGTACCGCGCCAAGGTGGGCGCGAACGCCCCGGGCAGCTCCTACCTGGACAACGCCGAGCGCATGCTGGACGAGGTGAACGACCTCATCGACAACATCCAGAAGCTGCAGGCGCTGGAGTCCGGCAAGACGGTCCAGCGCCCGGTGGACCTGGTGGAGGTGTTGGATGGCGCGGCGGAAACGGGGAGGCGGACCCCGGGACGCCGGGTGACGGTGCGCACCGAGGTGCAGCCCGGGCTGGTGGTGGAGGCCAACGATCTCGTCCGGGACGTGTTCAACAACCTCGTGCAGAACGCCATCAAGTACACCCCCGACCCGGCCGAGGTCACGGTAAGGGCGCAGCGCACCCTATACAACGGCAAGGAGTCCTGCCGGGTGGAGGTGGAGGACAACGGCATGGGGATCCCGGACGAGGTCAAGGTCAGGATCTTCAACCGCTACGAGCGGGACAGCCCGGGCACCACCGGCCGAGGACTGGGGCTTTACCTCGTCAAGAGCATCACCGAGGGCTTCGGCGGCGCGGTGTGGGCCGAGGACCGCGTCCCCGGTGATCGCCGGAAGGGAGCGAGGTTCGTGGTGCACCTCCCCCTGTCCACATGATCACTTGACCTGGTAGTGGTCCGCCACGTCGTAGCGCTTCGCCTCCCCGTAGGGGCGGAGGCCGCTGCTCTCCAGCGTGGACACCGCCCCGTGGCCGGCGCACACCAGGAGACGGGAACCTTTCTCCTTCAGCTCCGCGTCCAGCTCCTGCGCGATGCTCAGCAGGGCCTTGCGCTCCAGCCTCGCCCGCTCGGAGTCCACGTTCACCGTGGTCATGAGGTTCTTGGCCAGGGTGGCGAAGTCCTCCATCTCCGGGGTCAGGGAATCGAAGTTGATGAGGCAGTCCCCGGTGAACAGCAGGCCCTCCTCCTGGCACAGGTAGAACACGTGGCCGTGGAGGTGCCCTCCCAGCGACTCCAGTATCTGGAACCTCAGGCCGCAGATCTCCACCTCCTCCAGTATGGGCAGGCCGTTGCGCTCGCCCTTCTTCTGCGTCGAGATCAGCTGCACCCTGGTGGGGGGGTTGAACATGGAGAACAGGTTGATGAGCTTGGTGTAAACCTCCCCCAGTATGGAGCCCTGCATCTGCGAGCCGTAGGCGCGGTTGGCCGCGTTGATGATGTCCACCGACCCGGGGTGCAAATAGGACGCAGCCTCGAAGAACGCGGCCCCGCCGGAGTGGTCGGCGTCCGCATGGGTGATGTACACACCCTCGATCTCCCGGGCGTCCAGGCCGTGGTGGCTGAGCATCTCCACGATCTCCCGGTGGTAGATGCCGAAACCGGTGTCGAACAATGCCGTTCGTCCAGCATTGCGCAGCACGTACACCGAACCGCCGCAGGGGAGCTGGAAGCAGTGCAGCGTCCCGCCGGTACGGAGCTCGACGCTCTGCACGATGGAGTAAAAACCCATGCCGGTGGTCTGCCGCAGCGTGCTCCCGGTCTTGAGGATGGACTCGAACACCATGTGGGGGTCCCGTCCCAGGGAGGTCAGCTCCTGGGCGATGTGGTTGGAGTCGTGCAGCAGGCGCATGAGGAAGTCCTCGTCCATGCTCATTATCTCCCGCAGCTCCTGCGCGAAGCGGATGTAGAAGACCGTATCGTCCAGCTTCTTCCCCGTGCCGTCGTACTCCAGGATCTCCAGCCTCCACCGGGCCTTGAGCTCGGTGAGCAGCCGGTCGGCGATGCCGTCGTTGTCCAGCGTTAGGGAAACGGTCAGCTGCCCGGGATGCTTGCCCTTGTCATCGAAGTCCAAGAAGGCGATGTTGGCGCCCGCCCCGGTGGTGTGGCTGAGGAACTCGAACAGCATGCCCGGCTCATCCGGGAGGTACACCGAGAACTTCAGGAACCGCAGGGTGGCGAGGGACGTTTGTAAGTAGCCTATCGCTCGCAGGTCCCGGGTGATCCTCTCCGGCGCGCCCTCCTCCGCGTCCACCTGGAAGAAGACGATGTGGGGATCGATCCGGCGGTCATAGTCCACGCGGTGGATGTTCCCGCCATGGCTCTTGATTATCTCCGCCGCGTGGTGCAGGGCACCGGGATCGTCGGGCATACGGGCGATGAAAGAGAACGTTTGCACGCTCCCTCACCTGATTGACTAACCTTAAAAAGTTCCAGACTTTTCCCTTGGTGGAAATCATTGATACGGCTGCATATCCTTGGGCATCGTTCGTCCTAGAAGCTAGAGGAAATGTCTCATAATGGACATACAATGTTATTGCTATAATATATTATGTTGTAAAGCAATCACATATATTATTAATGTTCTCACATTGTAGTAAGGATTTGATCTTCCCTCGGAAGGGATAAGGGGGGCGAATCGACAATGCGGGTTTATTGCGGCCTTGAATAGGGCCCTGTTCATCCATGTCCCACATGGGTGCCCCAGGACCCAATGAAATAACATAATTATATAGAATCTTAGATGATGAGGTCCAGGTGACATTTTATTAAAGTATTTATATTATATGTTCTAATCTATAATTAGTGAGAAAATGAGCAACATCATAGAGACCATCAGGGACATCGAGGAGCTCTCGATGTTCTACGACATCATCGAACATGTGGGTATGAAACCATTGCTCACAGGCGAGGGGCCCTTCACCGTGCTGGCCCCGTCCAATGATGCCCTGGCTCACCTAACAGAGGAAGAGATCGATGCGCTGGATGAGAACCCTACCTTGACCCGGGGGATGGTCTACGCCCATATCGTGCTCGGAAGGCTGAAGCTGGAGGACCTCAAGGAGACGCCCGTGATCTACACCATCACCGAGGACGAGATGTCGGTCGCCGAGGTGGAGAACACACTGATGATCAACGTCTCAGAGGTCAAGAGGGGGGACATCGAGTGCTCCAATGGGGTCGTCCACGTCATTGACTACCCATTGAAGGTCACCCGGAAGGTAATATTGGAGAGAGGATGAGAAAAAATATAATATAGGTCATACCTTTTCTATATTCTATCATATCATTATATACGATAATAGTTTAGTAATAACCTTTAAACAGGAAAAATGGGTCAAAACGGCCCGCCGAGAGACGCCTTTTTCAATTTCCCTCTTCCCTCTCGTACCGATCGCATAGCTCGTTCAAGAACTGATCATAGGTCCTTCGGAACTTGAGGCGGTAAAGCCTATCCCGGGTCTCCGGAGTAATTTGAATGCTCGTCTTTCCCTCGTTCGTTTTTGCATCCGACATGCTCTCACCTCGAGCCAAAGATCGGCTCGACTATGGATATTATAGATAGCGATGATTTAATTGCTTCTATGAGATTATATAGAATTATTACAACTATGTCAATACATAGTATATTGCCCAATTATCATCATTATAGTCAACAACGGACTCCCGAATATCAAATTGTAATGTGCAAAAAAGTACAGCATATGCTTTTTGTTTTCTCTAATTATGAAGAGGTCCGATTCGTCCTGGGTCTCGTATCACAGGCCCTTTCACGCCGATCGTATCTCTTTACCGGCAAAGGACAAGCTTTTTCGAGGTAAAAATGATGTCCTTTTTGCCTCAAAAAGCCCCGGTGTTTTGTTGAAAAAACACTCCTCCATTTTCCTGGAACAGATATTGAGACTAAACATCTTTCCTTGCCGATGATCACAATACGACAGTATGCTCATCAGGGACGTTACCAAGGTTATCAGGGTTTTACCTGTCGCATATTTGGACACTAGGCACTAGCAGATTTCCCTTACTTTGGAAGTATGGTGAGCCCTCTCCCCCTTTCTTCAGTTCGACGACGGCCTACTAACGCCACCTCCCCTTCACCTGTCGACCAAGAAGCATTAGACCGCGAATAGGGGGCTCAAAATGACAATAAAAGGGAGATGCGGTGTGCATTGCTAGGTGTAATGGACTCGCTTAGATCTATCATCAAGAGGCCCGTTGGTCACAATATTCCTTCCCTATCGCTTCCTACTTGTCTCCCGAATGTACCATCCTAGGGAGTTGATCATGCCTTTGAGGCCGTCAAGAACAACCATTTGATGATCAGGAAGGGGCCCAATGAGACAAGGATAGATGCCCCAACTCCACATCGCGGATAATGTAAACAGCAAAGGGGGAGATTAAAACCGTCATCGGGGAACGAGATCGCACCCTGCTGACCTATTCCCGATGGCAGAAATGAGTTCGCTGATCCTTTGGTCATGATCGACCGGCCCGAGATGGGCGGATCCTCAGCAGAACATGACACGCCTATTCTCGAATCATTTGAACGAACGTTCCGCACCTAGGACAGTGCATGCTTATGGTCTTGTTATCAGAGTTCCTTCGCTGCCTCCAGAACTCAACATTATTGCCGCAGTATGAGCACTTCAGGAAAATTCCTCAAAATAAGATATAAATAAACATTTATATATTATTCGCTTACAATATAATAAGGTAGGGTTCACGTCCCATCGAGTAAAAAAGCGACCACGACCGATCGAATTTTTCCACAGTGATGAGTAGAACTAACGCTGAAAAAATATAGTTGGGGAAAGGGGTTTGGGTCTGTCGGTTCTGATCAGTCCGTTCAGGCTTTGATCAGGAGCGGCAGCACCTGCTTGCCCTTCATGACCAGCATCACGATGGCGGCTCCCATGTAGAACGACAGCAGGGAGTAGATCATCCACAGGGCACCAGCGGCCTTGTCGAGGTCAGCGCTTCCCAGGTAGACAGCTGCGGTCACGAAGAACGCGATGGCGGCGATCCCCAGCAGTATGGGGAGCATCTTAACCGGCTGGAACATGGATACCACGGCGTCGATCAGAGCAATGATGCCGATGACGATGCACAGGTAGCCAGTAGCGTCAGCGGTCAGGAGACCTGCTCCGGTCGCTGGGTTCACGGCGGTTATGGTCAGGAAGAACACGGCCAGGGGGCCAAAGATGGCGGTCCCCAGCAGGTTCTCGTTCAAGAACATCATGACAGCCGTTACGATGCAAAGAATTCCGACGAATGGACCAATGGCTCCGATCAGCGTCGCGGTGTCCGCGAAGTCCAACAGAGTCACGGCGACCGCGAAGGTAAACATCGAGATCACCAATATTCCCATAACATCGGCCATTGCCACTTTTATGTGCGCGTTCGATTCTTCTGCCATTTTACTATTCCTCCTTTTTTCCCACTTACCGAATTGGAAACCCTTTACAACGAACGGGACAAGCGAATGAGACCATTCGTCTCCCCCGAATCGTCCCTATTAAAGGGCCTCCTCCCTTTGCACGGGCTCCTCGAAGCTCGAGGCAACCCGATTCCTGTATGAGCTTGATGTATTAAAGCTATTATTATCCATATATGCCGCTAATACCATTTTTATGCCCTTTGGAATTTGTCTGGTTTAACCTATATATGGTATTTTTAAAGTACGGAATCATGCCCCGCCCCTCTTGCGGTGATCCCGATGTACCAGCGGAATCAGAACTGATTCTGCTGGAGGTTTCACGCGCCTAGCATGTAGAAAAAGCTTTGCCACGGATGTATCATGGCGCGGGCATTTTTCCGAGCTCATCCAGTTGCTTCAAATATGCCTTCCTTCGGGTCTCGTAGCCTTCCTTATGAGGACCGAAGGGCACGTACTCCGCGACCCTCCATCCGTCCCACACCAGCTGATCCTTGGTCTCGTCGGCCAGCCCCTTGAGGAAGCTGAACTCCAGTATGTCCTTGTCGCTGATCCTGTCCTGGCCCCATTCCAGTAGCTCGGGGTCGTGGGTGGCGATGCAGAACGGGACGTCCCTCTCTAGTATCTGCTCCACCAGGTCCTTGAAGACCTCCGCGATCATGTTGAAGTCGCTGATGTCCCCGGTGTACGCGCCCTTGACCAGACGGATCTTGATGCCGGCATCCAGCATCCTCTCGATGTCCCTTGGTGTGCGGCTCAGGTAGGCCTGCAGCGCCACCGTGGGCCGCAGGCCGGCGCGGGCCAGGTCCTCTGCTACGATCAGCGTCGGCTCGACCATGCGGTGCCCCTCCATATCGATCTCCACCCCCAGGCGCAGGTCCGCTGCCTTCTCTCCGATGCCGCGCACCAGCTGCATGGTGAGGTCCTTGCTGAACACCCCTCCCAGGGTGGACGGCTTCACGGCCAGCGAGGCCTTGAGCTTCCTCCGTGCCACCTCCTCGGCTAGCTGCAGGTATGAATCATAGGATTCTCTGGCCTGGGCCTCCTCGCGGTTGAAGCGGCCGAGCACATCGAGGATGCAGCGTATCCCCTGCTCGTTCCTCCTGGCGCACCAGTCTAGCGCCGAGGCCTGGTCGGGTAGGGTCCAGCGTGTGGGCATGATTCTCTATATCGTGCCCATCAACAAAAAGGTTAGGCCTGGGCGGGCTCCAGCGTCCTCGCGCTCCGCTTCCGCGGGTCCTTGGTCCGCCGCGCGGCCATTTCCTGCACGCGATTGTACGTGTCCTGGTCGACGATGGAGGCGTGAGCGCTCCGGACCAGGAACCCGTCCCAGCGGCGGTAGCCGGCGTAGGCGGGGTTGTGCAGTACCTGCCTAATGGAGTACAGCGTCCACTCCCCGCCCCGCCTGGTGCGTACCCCGGTGCGATTGAGGTGCCGGGCGATCTCGCTCATGGAGATGCCGGAGGAGTACGCGAGGAATATCTCCCGCACCACCCCTGCCTCGAGCTCGTTGGGCACGATGTCGTTCTCCGCGAAGTCGTACCCGAACGGGGGGTTGAAGCCCAGCAGCCCACCGTTCTCGGCCTTCTGGGCCATGCCCATGTACGTTCGCTCGCCGATCTGCTCCGACTCCAGCTGCGCGATGCGCTGTATCATGTCCACCACGAACCGGCCGATGGAGGTGGAGGTGTCCAGCTCCTCCTGCATGGAGGTGAACTTCTTGTCCCACCGCTCCAGGTCCTCCATCATGATCATGAAGTTCTTGGAGTTGCGGTGGATACGGTCCATCTTCAGGACCAGTATGGTGTCCCAGCGGTCCTTCTGGGCCATCATCCTCTTGTACTCCTCGCGGGCCGTGATCTTCCTCCCGGTGTGGCCCCGGTCCGCGTACACGTCCGTCACGTCCCAGCCCTGGGCCTCGCAGTACGCCACCAGCCGCTCGCGCTGCGCCTCTAAAGAGTATCCCTCCTCGGCCTGCTCCTCGGTGGACACCCGAATGTAGATGGCCGCCCTAACCATGAGATGCCTCCACCACGCCGTGCTGCGTTCCTAGGCGGTTCCTCCGCCTCTCTTCCATCAGCTCCTGAACCAGGTTATACGCGCCCTCCGTGACCAGGGCCTCGTGCGGCAAGCGTACCAGCCTCCCGTCCCATGAGAGGTAGCCGCAGTAGATAGGGTTGCGTAGCACCCTGCTCACCGCCTGCTTGCTCCATCGAAGGCCCTTCTTGGACGGTACCTGACGCTCGTTGAGCATCGCAGCGATCTCGTCCAGGGATAGGCCGTCGATGTACGACCTGAATATGAGGGGGATCACCGCTGCCTCCGATGCCACCACCTTCAGGCCGCCCTGCTCGATGACGTAGCCGAACGGATGGGCCGATCCCAGGTGACCGCCTCCCTCCTTGGCCTTCTGGGACATGCCGGCCTTGACGCGCTCGCCGGTCTGCTCCGACTCCAGCTGCGCGATGCGCTGGATGATGTCCATGACGAACCTCCCCATGGCCGAGGTGGTGTCGAACTTCTCCTGCATGGAGCTGAACTGCTTCCTCCACCCGTTGAGGTCGTCCATCATCTGCGTGAAGTTGCGCGAGTTGCGGTGTATGCGGTCCATCTTCAGCACGAGGAGCACGTCCCATCGCTCGCGCTCGTCCATCATGCGCTGGTACTGCGGCCTATGCGTGTCCCTTCCCGAGAAGCCATCGTCCACGTACTCCGAGGCGACCTCCCAGCCCTTGGCCTTGCAGTACGCCTGCAGCCGCTTCAGCTGGGCCTGTATGCTGAAGCCCTCCCGGGCCTGATCGTCGGTGGACACCCGGGCGTAGATGGCGGCGCGCATGCCTCACCCGCTCCCGGACGTCATCTCAAGTGAGCGCATCCCAGCCGGGAATGCCCCTGGGGGGATTTAGGTTTACCCGGGGCATTATCCGAATACATGGTCGTACCTCAAGGGAAGGGCGAGATCGAGGCCTACTTGACCTCCACATGGTCGTACGCATAGGGCATGAATGTGGATGGGATATTATTATAGGTAGTATCGTTACTGTGTATTTTTTTCAAACCCCTACGTACGTAACGGTTTAATGCGAAATGCTCCATCGTCCCTATGTGAGTGACAGCCTAGAGTCTAAGATGGCAAGGCTCCGGGAAGAGTTCGGAGGACTGGTGGATGATGCCACCATCCGCAAGCTGGTCCTCTCCGAGGGAGGCATCAAGATGGCCAACAAGAAGATCGCAGACATCAAGGACCGTGAAGAGATCAGCATTACCGCCACCGTTACCAAGCTAAACCCTGCCAGGACCTTCAACAAGAGGACCGGGGGAGAGGGGAGGGTCAGGAACATCGACGTGCAGGACGAGACCGGGAACTGCCGCCTCACGCTGTGGGATGAGGACGTGGACCTGCCGGAGAGCCTGGAGATCCTGGTGGGCACGCAGCTCTCCCTGACCGACTGCTACGCGAAGCAGTCCGATTACGGCCTCGACATCACCAAGGGGAAGAAGGGTAAAATAGAGAAGCTTAACTAGTTAAGCAATTCTCTTTACCATCTTTTTATTTATTACCATCCACTTTTCGTCCTTTTATCGCTCTTATCTTATATTGCCTGGCCAGGTAAGTCAACCGCAAGAATAGACATCAATTATAATTAGACCAGTATGTAAAAAAAGAAAAAAATGTTTGGAAAGCGGTTTACGGGGCCGCCTTCTTGGCCCTCGTCCCCACGTACAGGATGATGCCCAGGCAAGCGGCCGCGCCGATGATCATCAGCGTCCCGAGGTAGGGGCTCTTGAAGAAGAAGTCCCCTATGGAGCCGTCGCCCGAGGCCGCACCGGCCACGTTGTTGGTGTACGTCTCGATGGAAGCGATCTCCTTGGCCACGGTGTCCGTGGACATGGGGTCCATGGAGAGCTCATCGCCCATCATGCTGGTGACCATCTCGCTGCCCGAGGGCAGGTCCACCGGAAGGTTGTCGAGATCGGTAGAAAGGACCGCACCGCCCACGAAGCCCAGGGTCGGCGAGTACAGGATCCTCTGGCTGTCCTCGACCTCGATGACGTAGTACTCCTTGGACACGCCGCCCACGGTGTACGTGACGGTGGTGGTAAGGCACTTCATCTTGATGGAGGGGATGTCCACGTTGACAGGTCCGAAGTGACCGTTGGTGATTTTGGATTCCTCCGAGTTGAGCTTGGACAGGTCGATGGGGAAGTCCGAGGCACCGGTGGCGTTGAAGAGGTCATCGGTGAAGATGTTCTCCTTCCAGTCATCCTCCAGGCCGTGCGCGTCGATGGTCCCGGTGACGTACCCGTTCATGGTCAGGGAGCTGACGTTGGTGTACCACGTCTCGCCCGGCACCACTGGGGTCTGGAACAGGTCCAGGCTGGGAGCGAGGTCCATGTACATGACCACATCCACCGTGGCCTTCACGCCCATGTCGTAGTTCTTGTAGGCAAGGACCTGCTGGGTGCCGGAGCTGTTGATCTGGGGGATGTTCTTGGCATCGACCTCCAGGGTCAGGGCGGCATTGGTGTCCACGGTCATGTTGGAGACGGCGAGCGAGCCCTTCGCCACGATGGCGGTGGTGGTGACGACCACTCCCAGCTTCTCCGTGGCCTTGACCGACACGGTCTTGGACTCCTTGTTCACGGAGGAGTCAGGGTCGAACGGGCTATCGTAGTAGCCGTACGTCCCGGCCTTGGGCAGCTTACCGCTCACGCTCACATCCCACTGGCTGTCGAACTTGAAGGCGACCTTGGCCTGCACCGTGTAGGTGCTGGAGGTCTCCCCGGTGACCTCGAAGAGGACGTAGTAGCAGGCCTCTCCCTTGACCGTGAACCTGTCCAGGCTCAGGTTGGCCAGGGCGTCCAGCATGGTGCTGATGTTGTTCTTCTGGGCGGTGATCTCCTTGCCGAAGTCCACCTCCTTGCCCATGGCCCACTTGTCCCCTACCTCCCACGGGGTGGGCGAGGTGGGAGTGGCCTTTACCGGTACAGCGATGAAGCTTACCAGGAGCAGTCCGACGATCAATAGAGCGAGCGCTGATCCGATCTTTCTCATTTTTTACCCTTCCTTACTTCTCCTGCGCGGAAATCCAGAGGCTCACTATTTGTAGGTACCGAGGTCGGATGCATCACTTGACAAAACCTTGCCAGCGTGCGCTCCGCTCGAGGGTGGGAAACGATTATAAAAATGGGGAGATGAAAGTGGTTTGGGGAAGGAGGGCCGCGTGGTGCGCGTCCTTACATCATGCCGGGCATGCCCATTCCGGGGGGCATTCCGCCTGGGGGCATGCCGGGGGCCGCGCCGCCGGGGCCGGTAGGCATCTTCCTCGAGGCGATGACATCGTCGATCCTCAGGATCATGCCGGCGACCTCGGTCGCGGACTCGATGGCCTGGGTCTTGACTCGCAGGGGCTCGATGACGTTGGCCTCCAGCATGTTGGCCGGCTCGCCGGAGTCCAGGTCGATTCCCATATACACGGCGTTCTTCTTGCCCTCGTGGGCGGTCTTCAGCTTGATGACCAGGTCGATGGGGTCCAGGCCCGCGTTCTCGGCCAGGGCCCAGGGGATGATCTCCATGGCCTCGGCGAAGGCCTCGATGGCCAGCTGCTCGCGGCCTCCCACGGAGGAGGCGTAGTCAGAGAGCCTCAGGGCCAGCTCGATCTCCGGAGCACCGCCACCGGCGACGACCTTGCCGTCCTCCATGGCCACTCCCACGACGCGCAGGGCGTCGTGCAGGGCGCGCTCCACCTCATCGATGACGTGCTCGGTACCGCCGCGCACGATGATGCTGATGGCCTTGGGGTTCTTGCAGCCGGTGACGAAGGTCATGGCCTCCTCACCGATCTTCTTCTCCTCCACCTGCTCAGCGATGCCCAGGTCGGCCTTGGTGAGGGAGTCGAGGTTGCCCACGACGTTCCCACCGGTGGCCTTGGACAGCTTGGCCATGTCCGACTCGCGGACCCTGCGGCAGGCGTAGATGCCGGCCTTGGCGAGGTAGTGCTGGACCAGGTCATCGGTGCCCTTCTGAACGAACACCACGTTGGCGCCCAGGTCCTTCAGCTTCTCGACCATTCCCTTCAGCTGGTTCTCCTCCTCGTCGAGGAAGCGCTGCATGGAGGCGGGGTCGCGGATCTGGATCTTAGCCTCGACCTCGGTCTTCTTGATCTCCATGGCGGAGGATAGGATGGCGATCTTGGCGTTCTTGACCACCTTCGGCATCCGGGGGTGGATCTTCTCCTTGTCGATCACGAGCCCGTTGATGAGCTCGGTGTCGGCGAGGGAGCCGCCGGTCTTGGTCTCGACCTTGATGTTGTCCACGTCCACGGTGGTCTTCCCATCCCGCTTCTCGGCGATGGACTTGATGGCCTTCACGGCCATGTCAGAGAGCTGGTCCCTCTGGTCGCCTACCGACTTGCCGGTCATGGCGGTCATGGCCACGCGCTTCAGGAAGTCGTCGTTCTTGGCGTCCACGGCGATCTTCTCGAGGATGCGCACAGCCTCGGTAGCCGCCAGCTTGTAGCCGTTGGCGATGATGGTGGGGTGCACGTTGTGGTCGAGGAGCTGCTCGGCCTGCTTCAGGAGCTCACCGGCGAGGACCACGGAAGTGGTGGTGCCGTCGCCGCACTCGGTGTCCTGGGTCTTGGCGACCTCCACGACCATCTTGGCCGCGGGGTGCTGAACGTCGATCTCCTTCAGGATGGTCACGCCATCGTTGGTGATGACTACATCTCCCAGGGAGTCCACGAGCATCTTGTCCATGCCCTTCGGTCCCAAGGTGGAGCGTACCGCGTCAGCGATGGCGCGGGCGGCCGCGATGTTGTTGCCCTGCGCTTCCTTGTTCTTGGTGCGCTCGGTGCCCTCTCGAAGCACGATGATAGGTTGGCTTTGTCCTAGAGAATATGCCATAATTATCCTCCTTTCCGTTGGGGGGCGATATTTTATCGCTTCTATATAAGGGTTATGGTTTTGCTCTACCCCCCGAGCCTGCGTGGAACACGCTGACCAGTGAAACCGATTTATTCGCATAGCCCCATCACATGTCATGGATGGCGGAGGGGAGAGCGCCATATCGGTGGAGGGCTTAACGAAGAGCTTCGGTGACATCAGGGCGGTGGACGACGTCAGCCTGGAGGTCCCCCGGGGCGAGATATTCGGCCTGCTGGGGCCCAACGGTTCGGGCAAGACCACGCTCATCCACTGCCTGATGGGCATCTACCGGTTCGACCGCGGGACCATCCGGGTGCTCGGTCATGACGTGCCGGGGCAGAAGAGGGAGGTGAGGAGGCGCACGGGGTTCATGCCCCAGGAGGTGTCCATCTACGGGGACCTCAGCCCGGAGGAGAACGTACGGTTCTACGGCCGCCTGTACGGTCTCCGGGACGACGATATAAGGGAGCGGACGGACCGCCTGTTCCGTTTCCTGGACCTGGAGGGGAAGCGCCGCTCTCCGTCGCGCACCCTCTCGGGCGGGCAGCGGCGGAGGGTCTCCCTGGGCATCGCCCTGCTACCGGACCCGGACCTCATCATCCTGGACGAGCCCACGGTGGGGGTGGACCCCCTGCTGCGCAAGCAGTTCTGGGACCACTTCCAGGAGCTGAAGGAACAAGGTAAGACCATCCTGATCACCACCCACATCACCGACGAGGCCCTGCGGGTGGACCGCGTGGCGCTCATGATCGGAGGCCGCATCCTGGCGCTGGGCAGACCCCAGGAGCTAATGGCCGGCTCGGGGGTGGGCTCGCTGGAGGACCTGTTCCTGCGCTACGAGGTGAGGTGATGCGCCCGGCCATCGCCATCGGACTGCGGGTCATCCGGCAGCTGACGCGGGACCGGCGCACCATCGGCATGATCATCATGGTCCCGCTCATCATCACCCTCCTGTTCGGCTACGCCCTGCAGGGCGAGACCCAGCACAACCCCGTCATCGTGGTGGGGGAGAGGCTGGACGCACCCTTGCAGGCCAGGTTCGTGGAGGAGCTGCGGGCGGACCAGCGGGTGGATGTGATCGCCACCTCGGAGGACCTCAACACTTCCTGGGGAAGGCTGGTGGACAGGGAGGTGAGCGCCCTGGTGGTCCTGCCCTCGCAGCTCTCGACCGACCCCAACGGGTCCGCGCTGGACGCCACCATCGAGGTGTACGCGGACGAGGCCGAGCCGACGGTGAGGAGCAGCGTAGTGGCGGCGGTGAGCGCGGCCGTGAGCAGGACCGCCCAGGGCACCGGCCTGCCGGTGCAGCTGTCGGTGGACGTCCTCCCGGTGTGGGGTGCCGGCGAGCTCTCCGGCCTGGACGTCTCCCTGCCTGGCGTCATCGGCTTCATCATCATGTTCCTGGTGCTCCTGCTGTCCGTCCTGCTGCTGGTGAGGGAGGACCTGGAGGGCACCAAGGTGCGCTTCTACGCCGCCCCCATCAACCGCTGGCAGATCATGTCCGGGTACGTGCTGGGCATGACCTTCTTCGCCATCCTCATCTCCCTCACCGTCCTCACCGTCTCCATCGTGGTGTTCGGGGCCACGGTGCGCGGCGACCTGCTGCTGGTCATGGGCTTCGTTATCCTGTTCTCCATCGGCACCATCATGCTCGCCATACTGCTCTCGCGCCTGGCCCGCAACGAGTTCCAGGCGGTGCAGCTGGCGCCCATGATCGCCATTCCCTCCATCGCCCTGTCCGGCTTCCTGGTGCCGATACAGACGCTGCCCGTGGAGCTGCAGTACGTGGCGGGCTTCATACCCCTGACCTACGCCATCGACGGCCTCAAGACCATCATGCTGCGCGGCGGGGGGGTAGGGGACATCTCGTGGGACCTGATCGCGCTGGTGACGTACGTGGTCCTGGCGTTCCTGGGGGCGGTGCTGTCCTCCCGGGAGACGGTGGCCTGAGCGTCAGAACGCGGCGGTGGTGTGGACCCCGGCGTCGCGCAGCTTTCGCTCCAAGCTCGCGGTGACGTCGGCGTAGAAGGAGTCTTGTTCAACGCGGTAGAGAAACTCGTCCAGGGTGGAGGGCGACCGCTCCGCCATTCGCCGGGCCATGCGCTCCCTCATCCCTGGGCGGAGGTTCAGGCGGTCGATCATGACCGAGCGCACGCCGGTGGCGGCGATGGCGTCCACCAGCCCGTTCAGGTCGTGATCGGTGACCGTCGGTATGATCGGCCCCAGGAAGATGTACGTCCGAACGCCGTCCTCCACCAAGGCGCGGACCGCGCGCAGCCGGCGTGACGGCGGGGTCGCCCCCGCCTCGAATATGCTGGCCCGCTCGTCCGAGCAGGTGTTGACGGTGATGCCCACCTCCGCCTCCGGTATGCGGCGCAGCACGTCACGGTCCCGCAGCACCAGGTCGGACTTCGTCAGCACCGATACTCGACCGCCGGCGCGAGCGATCTCCTCCAGGCAGCGCCTTGTCAGGAGCAGCTCCGCCTCCACCGGCTGGTAGGGGTCGGTCACGGTGCCCAGGCCGATGACGCCCCGGCGACGGGGCAGCTCCTTCGCGAGGATCTGAGGGATGTTGACCTTAGCCATCACGCCCTGGGACCACTCCGCGGGCGAGGTGCGCATGACGTACGGCGCATAGCAGTACGTGCAATCATGCCCGCAGCGGGTGTAGGGGTTGAGCGCGTGATCGAGACCTGGTAGCTTGGAGGGGGACAGGGCGGTGGAGCACATCTTGCGTACCACCTTGACGCCTCCGTCGGTGAACGCATCGAGGTCAGACATAGTCGTCAAGCCTCCGCTGCGTCATCATGTCGGTGAGGACGGCGGAGGAGCTGATCCACCTCTCCAGGGAGATGTCCATGCGGGACACCACGTGCTGCAGCGCGGTGCTCAGGGTCTCGAAGCTGTGGGGCGGGGTCTTCAGCGCGGCCCTCACGTTCTCGCGCACGTTCCACACCCCTACCGGCATCACGTAGCCGGGGTGCGCCTCCCGGAATATCACCGCCCCGGCCTGGCGGCCCTCCGCCTTGAGCAGCTCGTTCACCGCCAGCCGGGCGGCGTAGTAGCAGCCGCCGATCTCCGCGTAGTCCTTCCGGCCCTCGTAGAACTCGTGGGAACTGATGATCTCGATCTGCTGCCCCAGGGGGTTCCAGGTGGTGTTGGGGTACCACGCCTCGATCAGCTCGTAGCGCCAGGTGGTGGGCATGAGGAGGATGCTCCAGCGATTGTCCAGCATCTCCCAGTCGTACACCCGCCAGTCCTCGATGGTGGGGTTGCGCTTGGTGACCTTGAGCAGGTCCTTGCCCAGGATATCGTCCACCGCGGTGATGGACCACCGGGTGGGCACGAACCTCCTCCGCTTGTCCACGCCGAACGCCCCCACCGAGAAGGCCTTCTGGATCTTAGAGATCATCACGCCCTCGCGGTAAAGCGCCTTGACGGCCTCGGTGGCCTTGAGGTCGGTGTCGTAGAACGCTTTCTCCACATGCTGATCGTAGCGGGGGTTGCCGATGGCCAGGTTCTGCAGCCGGGCCGACGGCCCGAAGGGCTGGACCTCATCGTCCAGGACCAGGCGCCCGGAGGGCCTCTTCTGGAACTTGGCCTCCACCTCGGTGGGGTCGATGGACAGGGCGAGGTCGCGGGTGTGGTCCACGATGCGGCCGTACTTGGTGAAGTCGGTGGCGTCGATGCGGTGCTTACCCCGCACCAGGCTGAAGCGGAAGTCCACGATCTCGTCGATGGTCTTGCCCACCCACAGCTCCGGGGTGTCCATGAGCGAGGTGTCGCCCATCATGGGCGGGACCAGCGGGCCGATGTCCACCTTGGGGTAACCGTAACGGCCCACGAAGATGCCCGGGGGGGACATCCCTGCCAGGTCCAGGGTGTCGATGAGGTTCTTGGTGCGGGAACGGGAGTAGAACTTGATCATTAGGGGGCAGCGGTCCTTCCCGCACAGGTTCTTAGTGCCCTTGCAGATGACGCAGGGCGAGCCCGCCGGCACCTCCAGCGCTCCCGCTGAGGACAAGGACTGGACATTGTGTTCGAAGGCTGCGCCGCTTCCCCTGAGCATCTAGCGAACCAGCCTTTTTGGCATATTTAGTTTTTATGACCGGTCCTCCGAACCTCGTAGGAGAACGAGGGGACTTGGTCCCCCATCATCGACTCGGCGATCTCCCTGGGAGCAGAGAGCAAGAGGGGTAACATCTCGGTCATGTTGCGGCGGTGATCCGTCCGCACCACCGTAGTGGCCAAGGCCCCGGCCGCGCGCTCGGCCTGCCCGATACGCAGGCTCAGCTCGTGAACCAGCTCCTGCTCGACCTCCTCCGATATCGTCCCCCGTTCCACCATCCTCTCCCGTTCCCGGGGGTCCTGGACCATGCAGTGGAACAACCGCCCCTCCGATCCGCTTATCGCCCCACGTGACCTCAGTGCGGATCTCAGGTCGACGATGTCATCGGAGAACTGGTGCACCACGCCAAGACCGCCGCCATAATCACTGGCGAGCGATGCGATGATATCACCTTGACCAGCGGCAAGAGCTCCATACAAGGCAGCGAGCTCGAACAGTCCCCCTGATTTCATGGATATGAGGTGCTCATAGGCGTCCATGTTCTCGTTGGGAGCGATGGGGTCCAGCTCGATGATGGCCCCTCTGACCATCATCTCATGTGCTGCCGCCAGGTGGCCGATGACGGTTGGACCATGGGGGGCCGCGAGGGAATAGGGGATGGCCAGCAGGCCCACTGCCTCCAGCACGGTGCGTGAGGGCCCCCTGACCGACTGGAGGGTGGCCTCCCCGCGCCGCTCCCTCTCTCCATCCAGGAGGTCATCGATCATGAGGCTGATGCCGTGGGCCAGCTCCACCGCAGCGCCCAGGTCCAGGACCATGTCCAGGCCCTCATCCCCACCGGAAAGGGCCTGATGCACGAGGAGGGTCGTGCCCGCACGGAGGCGCTTTCCCCTGCGGAAGTGCCTCTCCACCCCTTCGTCCCCCTGGGCATGGAGGGAGATGCGCTCATCGATGCGCTCATCGATCGCATGCCTGTTCGCCGCCAGGAAGGCCAGGAACGGCCGCTCGCCCATATCGCTCGTGGGCAGGCACGCCGTTCTCATCCCAGCCACGCTCCGGCGAGCAGGAACGCGGACAGGGCGATGGAGAAGACCACTGTAGTGTACAGCTGCCCCAGCCTCATGCTCCCGCTCGTGCCCTCAGGACGTTCCACCTCTCCCGCGAGGAACCTGAACCGAAGGTCGTCCACCCGATATCCCAGGACCGCGAGGACGGTGAAGGTGGTAACGCTCAGCGCCACGGAGGGGATGGCCAGCCATACGTCCTGGGAGACAAAAGTGGGGATGGAGCCGACCGTCACCGCCAGGCCGAACAGGGTGAACCCGGTGCAGTACCGCACCCGAGGCCACCGCACCACGGTGGTGACCTTGCCGTTGATGCGATCGGTGGGGTAGTCCATGCTCATCATGCTGACGAAGAACGCGCCCGATGCGAAGCCGAAGACCAGGCTCACCGCCACGGAAAGCTGGGTAATCTCACCTGAGCCGATGAAGGAGATCACTAGTACCGACATCACGTTTATGGGGACCCCAAGGTAAAGCTCGGCGAAGGGCTTGTAGGCCCACCTCAGACGCTTATGGTTGTAGCCGAACAGCGCCACCATCCCATAGGACGCTGGTAGGAGCAGTATCGGTTGGAGCACGATGAGGTAGGCCATGATGAGCAGCACCGTGAGCACGATGGCCGTCATCAGGTAGTTCACCTCCTGGATGGTCGCCGTCCCGTCCACCAGCGGTTTGAAACGTCCCGTCGGACCTATGGGGGCCATCTGGTCCAGCTCCAGGTCCATCACGTCGTTCATGGGGTGGGCGACGTACTGCATAAGCACCACGCACGCGATGGCCAGGAGCATTGGGTATGGGGCGAACAGTGGACCGCCCCCTGTGAACAGGGCAAGCGAGGCGCCTAGCAGGGAGGCGCTAACGCTCCAGGCGGCGAGGGGCTTGAACCGGGCGAACTGGACGAGAGATATGGATCTCATGAGGGAACTCGGAACACTTGTGTAGGAAATACTGGGCTCGGATGAGTTATCAATGTTCCTACCGTCCGAGGGCATGGTCGCACCCCAGCCTCCCACCCCGTCCCCCGGAGGGTCGATCATCCTAGGGGCCTCGTGCACCTAGTCCCCGCCCACCCCTCCCAGTAGCTTGAGGGCTTGCAGTGGGCCCATGGTGAAGCCGGCCCTTCGGGCGTGCTGCAGGAAGCGCCTGATGTCCTGGGCGGAGGGCCGCTGGTGGTCGAGCAGGCGGAGCAGGGTGGCCCGCTCCCCCCTCATCCAGTCGAAGGTGCTGAGCACCTCCCGCTGGTAGCTGTCCAGGTCCTCAAGGTTCTGCATCAGCAGCTCAGCGCACTGCATCGCGTACAGGTTGCCATCACCGCCCAGGGGCGCCACCGTCCCGATGCTCTCCCCGACCCCTACGATGTTGTCCCTGGTGAGCGGCCGAGCGTCATGCGGGGAGGACAACCTGATCCGGCTTTTGCACCTGCACAGCGTACGGGACCCTTCCATCGAGCTCCCTACGGTGCTGGCCCCCTCTCCGATGTGGGGAGGCAGGTTACCGTAGCCGATGTGGTATTCCCCCGCTCCCAAGGGAAAGCACCATCCATACCCCCAGCGGGATGTCTGGAACCATGTGCCCAGCTCCCGGGGGGATTCCACGCGGTACTGGCAAAGCTCTGCGATGAGGTCACCGCTCGCCACCGGACCGAGGTACGCCCGCTCCACCCCCGTGGCGTCCACCACCAGGTCGTAGGAGGTCGGTTCGAGGCGACCATGGTGCACCGGGACGTCCCCGGTCATGTCCCTGAGCAACCGGGGCTTGTCGACCATGAGGATGTCCGCGCCCAGGAGGGCCCCGTCCATGCGGACCCTCTCCGAACGGTGGACAACGTAACGATCCGGTTCCAGGAACCTACCTACAAGCCGCCGGTACTCGTCGGGGGGCGCCATTCCCCAGGCGCACGGCCGTTGACCGCAACCGGTGTGTTTGATCTCATCGTACAGCACGACATCGTCCCTGCCGGCCTCCTCCAGCAGCCTGGACAGGTAGCTCCCGGCCATCCCAGCCCCTGCAATGGCGATCTTCACCCTATCGACCCCTTGGTCCACCCGGACCTACGAGCAGATAATATCTCACCTCCGGGCGCATATAACCATGCCCTTCACCGCTCGGGGCGGTGTAGCGGGCCCTGCAGGTGCTCTAATGATGATCGGACCATTTGATCTGTCCCAGGGCCAGCGGATGGTCCATAGGACTGGTCCCTCTTAGGACGAAGGACGGTTGGTCGTCCTCAACCGGCCCAGGAGGTGATGCTGTTGCTCCCCGCCTCGTTGTACTCCCCCTTCTTGATCATGCGCACGTTCGCTCCCTTCAGCAGGTATCCGCGCGAGAGCATGGACATGTACAGCGAGGTGTCGCTCACCGTGAACCGGGTCATGACCTTCTCCTTGCCCGCCTCCAGGGTGGCCGCCTCACACCTCGCCAGGAGGCGGTCCAGGACCTTACCTGGCTCCGGCGCAGTAGGGTCCACCAGCACCGTCTTCACCGATGCGTAGGCGCTCTCCTCACCGTGGTGGTAGGTGTGCAGGAGGGCGCAGCCGCTCACCGCCGTCCCGTCCTGAAGGGCGAAGACCCGCCCCAGCTGCTTCCGCAGGATGACCTCCGCGTCGATGCCGTAGTCCAGGTAGGGGTTGATCCTCTGGCTCAGCGGGGATACCATCTTGACGGCCTCATCCACCGACTCGGGGAGGAGCTCCGACACGCCGTCATGGAGCACCCCCTCACGGCGCAGGACCTTCTCCATGATGACCACGGTCCGCTCCGGCCGGTAGCCGGCGGTGAGGTAGAAATGCAGGTTCTTGGGGATGTTGGACAAGGTCTCCAGACCGATGACGGAGCAGCCCCGCTCCACCAGGTGCGCCTCGCAGGCGGCCAGCAGGCGGCGGCCCACCCCCCGGTCCTGGTACGAGGGGAGCACCTCCAGGGGGCCGGTCCATCCCACCCCGCCCATCACGTGGCAGAAGGCGGAGCCGATGATCTTGCCCTTCTCCTCGGCCACCAGGCATCCCGCGGGCTCCTTCCACAGGTACGCATCGACGATCTTCTCCGAGCGCTTGGGGTAGGTGAACCGGCGGCCCACCGCCTGCGTGGCCAGGTCCGACCAGGCCAGTTGGCCGGCCTCCCGTACCTCGTCGATGTCCTGAGCGGTCATCCGCCTGATGGTTACGTCCTTTCCCTTACGCGTGAACATGCTCATCGTACCTCAGTTCCTCCACGCCCTTCGCCTCAGCGCGTTCGGAGGCAACGCGTTGAGCAGCCGTTCCGGCCCCACCTGCGCCTTGCGGACCATGGTGACCGCCCAGGACCAGTCGTTGGCCCGCAAGGCCGGAGAGGAATCGGTCCCTAGCGAGTAGAACGCTCCCTCCTCATAAAGCCCGTGAGCGTCGTTATCGTCGAGGTCCTGACGGTCGGGGTGGGCGTTGATCTCCAACGCGACCTTCCTCTCGGCCGCCCTCTCCGCCACCGGCCGGAGGTCCATGATCGTTCTTTCGCGGAGACCCAGCACCCTGCCGCTGGGGTGACCCAGCACGTCCATGCCGGGGTCGTCCATGGCCGTGGTGATCCTTCTGACCATGTCCTCCTCCCCCATCTGTAGCCCGGTGTTCACCGACGCGATCACCAGGTCCAGGTCTTCCAGCAGCATGGCGGGGGCATCCAGGCGGCCGTCGGGGGTGATGTCCACCTCCACGCCCTTCAGCAGCGTGACCGCCGTGGTGTCGCCGACCTCATCGATCAGCTCGTTCCTGCGCATCAGCCGTTCCACGTCCATGTGCGGGCCCAGGCGGTCGCAGATGCAAACGAGCTCGTGACCCAGGGACGCCGCGGCATGCGCCACCGCCAAGACGTGAATGGTGCCGTCCATGAGGATGGAGCGCACCCGCAGGTCGCCCCTGATGGCCTCCGGCGGAATGAGGGGCGCATCGTCTGGGATGCCCCGCAGCACCGGCGCCCGGTACGTCATCCCTGCAAGAGCGTATGCGTCCTCCTCCCTGGGGAAGGGGGTACGCTCCACGTGGGCGCCCTGGACCTCCAGGATCCGGAGGACGGTCTCGGCGTGCTCCTCCGGGCCG
This sequence comes from Methanomassiliicoccaceae archaeon, assembly GCA_963663855.1. GTDB lineage: Archaea > Thermoplasmatota > Thermoplasmata > Methanomassiliicoccales > Methanomassiliicoccaceae > UBA6. The sequence goes on from OY760646.1 coordinate 655,735, forward strand.
GTGCGGCGCAGCTGCTCCAGGCCGAACTGCTCCTCGCGCACGGCTCGCATCATGCACCCCACGCCGGACGCTGTCCGGCCTACGGCCAGGTCTCTCTCCACCGTGGTCAGCTCCGTGACCTCGGGGCACAGGCCGAACCGAGCGATGGCCATGTCCGGTGAGGGGGAGGTGAACAGCAGCGTGATGTTTGCAACTGACGGAACCTTCCTCCTCGCCGGCCCGGTGAGTTCGATGCGGTCCACGCTGCCGGTACGGCATAGACATGAGATGATCCGCTCCGCCGAGACAAGGGCGTATGGAGCGGGTATCTCAGCCGCCTCCCCCCGGCGCCAAGTGAGCCATTCGCGCATCCGCCTCTTCACGTCCTCCCCCAGGGCGGAAGCTACCAAGTTCTCATCCAGCGCGCGCAGCAGGGCGTCCACGGACCGCACCCCCAGGACGCTCACCACCTCCGCCACCCTCCCCAGGCCCAGGGCCGGCGCGTCGCGGAAGACCGAAAGGTCGTCGGGCAGGACGTCCCGCACCGCCTCCAGGGCCTCGATGCGTCCGCTGGAGAGCAGCTCGTCCAGCTTGGCCGCGATGCTCTCCCCCACCCCCTCGATCTTCCTTAGCTCCCCGCGCTCGCTGATGGCCAGCAGCGGCTCGCTCAGCTCCTCGATGCTGCGCGAGGCCTTGAGGTAGGAGCTGGCCCTCCACCGGTCGCCCTTGATCTCCATGGCCAGGGCCAGCTCCCAGAACCTCTCTACCGCGGTCTGGTTCTCCACCCTGCCGGCCATGTCACTCGCGCCCTCCCGGGCGGGCCGTCACCGCCGGCACCTCAGGCTGATGAGCGCGGCGGTGGCCCCCGCGCCGATGCCGTTGTCGATGTTGACCACCGTGAGGCCGGGAGCGCACGATTGCAGCATGGACAGCAGCGCTGCCTTTCCTTCACCTCCGGCACCGTAGCCGATGGAGGTGGGAACGCCGATCACGGGGACGTCGACCAGCGAGGAGACCACGGAAGCGAGCGCGCCCTCCATCCCAGCGACCACCACTACCACGTCCACACCCGCCTCCAGCATGCCCAGCAGGGGGTCGAGGAAGCGGTGGAAGGCGGCGATGCCCACGTCCCGCGCCATCATGACCTCCACCCCCATGGACTCCGCTACCACGCGGGCCTCCTCCGCCGTCCTCAGGTCCGACGTGCCAGCCGCAAGTATGCCGATCCTACCGCGAGATGGGGTGTGCGCGGCACGCTCGATGCGCAGCATGGAGGCTTGCCGGACGTACGTGACCGTGGCGTCCGTTATCGCCTCCCGGACGGTATCGTGGTGCTCCGGCCCGGCGCGGGACACCAGGACGAGGTCCTTCTCCTGCATGACCTCCCGCACGATGTCCGCTACCTCCTGCGGGCTCTTGCTCTGACCGTAGACGACCTCGGGGATGTCCTTGCGGCAGGAGCGGCGGGTGTCGAACAGGGTGTGCTCCCCTATGCTTCGCACGTAGTCCAATCGCAGCTGCCTCTCGGCCTCGGCGATATCCAGCTCGCCGTTCTTGTATCGCTCCAGCACGTCCCGGGCGGTCATCCTCTCAACATATGCTGCCCAATAATATTATTTGTTCCCTCGGAGGGAAGGAAACGATTTAGGAGCGGTGCGCCATGCGGTGGCGTGGACGCGAGGACCGCGAAGCTAGATGACCTGAGGGCGATGCTCAGGAGCATGGGGCGGATCGTCGTCGCCTACTCCGGGGGGGTGGACAGCACCTTCCTGTTGAGGGTGGCATGCGATGAGCTGGGCGATGGGGCGATGGCCATCATCGTGGACAGCGAGCTCATGCCCCGCGGCATGGTGGACGAGGCGATGGCGACGGCGCGCGACATGGGGGTCGAGCCGCTGGTCCTACGCATCAACGTTTTGGAACAGCCCAAGGTCGTCAAGAACGGGCGGGAACGCTGCTACGAGTGCAAGCGCGCCATCTTCTACGAGGTCCTGGACGCGGCCCATGCGTACGGAATCGACAGTGTGGTGGACGGGAGCCACACCGGCGACCTGGGGGAGGACCGTCCGGGACGGAGGGCGCTGAAGGAGCTGGGGGTCCGCTCCCCACTGATGGAGGCGGGGCTGGACAAGGACGATGTGCGACACCTGTCCGAGCAGCTGTCCCTGCCCACCGCCCACCGCCCGGCCGGCCCCTGCCTCGCCACCCGCATACCCTACGACGAGAGGATCACCGTCGAGCGGCTGCAGCAGGTGGAGGAGGCGGAAAGCGCCATCGCAGAGCTGGGCATCAAGGTGCTGCGCGTTCGCCACCACGGCATCGTGGCCCGCATCGAGGTCCTGCCGGAGGACATGCCCACCGTGCTGTCCTCGCGGGAGCTCATCGTGCAGAAGCTGCGAGCCCTAGGCTTCGTGTACGTGGACCTGGACCTGCGGGGGTACCGCACCGGCAGCATGGGCGAGGCTCCGCTACCACGGGAGTGAGCGTCCCCCAGGTCCTGCATCACTGGGCAGAGCGGGTGAAGGCCACGTCGCGGACCAGGGCGTGGGGTGCGAGGGTCGGGGTGCTGACCTCCCACCACGAGACCCATCTCCGCTCCACCGTGGCCGCCTCCAGGGCGCGGAGCATGGCTGGCATGTTGCCCGAGATCCTCAGCTCCTTCACCGAGCCGGCCAGCTCCCCGTCCCGTATCACGAACATGGCGTCGCGGGGGATGGTGGAGAAATCGCCGGTAGCGTAGTTCTGGAACCGGAGGTACCAGCAGTTGGTCACCAGTATCCCGCGGTCCACGGACGAGATGAGCGAGTCCACGCTTTCCGTGCCTGCGCCCGTGACCAGGTTGAAGGGTCTCGGCGAAATCATGCCGGCGTTGGCGGTGGAGACCGTCCCATGCTTCTTGGCGGTGGTGGAGTTGTGTAGGTAGCTGCGGAACACCCCCTCCTCGATGATAGGCGTCCTCTTCGTGGGGAGTCCTTCAGCATCGAAGGCCGCCGCGCCGTAGGTGCCAGGCAGGGTGGGATCGTCCGTGAGCGAGACGCGGGCGGAGGCCAACTCCTGCTCCAGGCGCCCGGCCAGGAAGGACATCCCGGTGTCGATGTGGAAGGCCGAGGCCATGCGGCCCACCTGGTTCATGAGGGAAGCGACCACCATGGGACCGAGGACCGCGTCCATGGTGCCGGCCTCCCCTGGTATGAGGCTGGAGGACAGCCGGGCCATGCGCCCCGCCTCCGCCCCCGTGGCCGTAGGCGCCAGTCCCTTCTCGTCCACTGACAGCGAGACCGACGCGCCGGAGGCCTGCCCCTGCCCCAGGGCCCTCACTGAAAGCTCCGCACCACCACCCATGGACGTTACGAGCACACCTCCCGAGGTGGCCAGGGTGGCGGTGCCGTCATGCATCGTGAGCGATCCGGCCATCCGCTCCGCCCCCTCCCTGAGGCCGGCATCGATGGTCTCCCCCACCCATGCCACCGCGGTGTCCGGGTCCAGGTCCAGCCGGGGGGAGCGCAGCAGCGCGGGGTCATACCGGAACGGCCCCTGGGGCAGGGGCGCATACAGCTCTCCCGGGGGCGAGGTCTTGGCGGTGGCGACGACCTTCCGCGCCGTCCTCCGCAGCGCCTCCTGGGTGAGGTCCATGACGTTGGTGCTGGCCCGCCTGCCGGCGGCATTGACGAACACCGAACCGGAGCGGTGTGCCAGGGTGTCCACCACCGAGACCTCGTTGTTGGAGAAGCGGACCATGCACTGCCCGCCGGTGCCCAGCGAGGCGGTGGCGTCGGTGGCCCCCTCCCTGAGGCACAGGTCCACCAGTAGCTGGACGATCTCCTCGTCCCTCATGCCGAGCCCCCCATCCGAACGTCGCGGAGGCGGACGTGCGGGCCTCCCGTCCACACCGGTATGGCCTGCATGGGGTCGCCCTTGCCGCAGTGCGCGGAGGAGAACTCCACGTCCTTGCCCACGGCGTCGATGGCGCCCCACAGCGAGGGCGTGGTGATCTCCAGCACGGGGTTGCGCACCATCGGCCCCAGGGCGCCGTCCTCGATGAGGTACGCCTCCAGGCCCACGTACCGCTGGTTGTACCGCCGGTCGTCGATGTTCCACTCCATGAAGTTGCGCATGAAGAGACCATTCTTAACGCCCTCGAACAGCTCCTCCTCGTCATGGTCCCCCTCCTCCACGAAGGTGTTGGACATCCTCACGATCGGCTCCCGGCGGAACGAGGTCGCACGGGACGAGCCGTTGCTGGTCACGCCCATGGCGGCGGCGGTCTCGCGGTTGTGCAGCAGGTCGCGCACCTCCCCCTGCTGGATTAAGTAGCGCCTGGTGGCCTTGACACCTTCATCGTCGCTGAGATAGAAGCCGAAGGAGCCCTTGAGCGTGGGATCGTCCACCACGTTCACCACCTCCGAGCCGACCCTCCGGCCCACGTCCCCTCGCCCCAGGTACGTCTCGCCGGCCTGCGCGGCCTCCCGCCCCAGCATGCGGTCCGCCTCCCCGGGATGGCCGGCCGACTCGTGCGCCACGATGCCCACCACCTCGGGCCCCAGAACCACGTCCATCCGCCCGCCGTCGAACCTCTTCCCGGACGTCAGGATGCGGCCCAGCGTGCGGACCTCCTCCTTGAGGCGGCGGGCCAGGTCCCACCGCTCCACCGCCTCCCAACCACCGCTCTCGCCCAGGGAGATTACGCGCTGCACCGAGGAGCCGGGCGCGGAGCGGACGGTGATGACGGCGTGGGCCTCGGCGCGCGGTATGACGGAACGGAAGTCCGCCCCGTCCGAGTTCACGATGTGCTTCTCCGTGGTGTACGTCTCCAGGTTGAGGTACCGACCGGCGAGGGTGACGTCCGAGCGATCGGCCGCCTCGGTGGCCGAGCGGTCCACGTCCCGCAGCAGATCGATGCGGTCCTCCAGGCCCACGTTCTGTGACCGGACTCGGCTCCTGACCTCAAAAGTTCCAACGGCCATCTCCGCCCCGCCCAGCGTCACCTTGGACCGCCGCCCGCGGGAGGCGGCCCGGGCGGCCTTGACCGTCCTGTCCACCAGGTCCCCCAGCTCCCGGCGCCCCAGGGAGGTGGAGGAGCCAAAGCTCAGGCCGCCGTCGACTATGGCGCGCATGCACACCCCCCGCGTGGTGTCGAAGGAGGACAGCTGGGGTATGCCGTTCTTCAGCAGGCAGGAGTCGGACTCGTCGCTCTGGTAGCGGGCCTCGGCGTAGCTCGCCCCCTGGGCCTGAGCGAGATCGACCAGTTCCTTGAGCTCGGGCATCATGGTTGTTCCCGAGGACAGATGGAACGCCGGGGGATGAATAGATTGCCCCCGAGGCCGGCGGCATGGGGACCCGATCAGGACTTGAACGAGACCGGCGGAGCAAAGGTCTTTGATATTCCCTGCTTCCATTCATGTACCATGAACCTGACCATCACCATCCTGTCCTACGACCACGGCATCCTGAGGCAGGTGCTGGACGTCCTATCGGACATGACCACCGAGGGGTCCTTCGACCGCTACCGCCCGGAGATGGGCGAGGCCAGCGATTTCCTCCTGAAGTTCATGGACCGGTACCACCACGGGCGGGAGGAGATGTTCGTCTTCCCCGTTTCCTCCGGAGGACCGAGCGAGCTCCGGGGCATGATCGACGAGCTCATCCAGGAGCACCACCGGGCGAGGGAGCTGGCCGAGGGCATCGCGGAGGCGGTACGCACCTGGGATACAGACTCGTTGCGGGAGGGCTCGCTGGCCATCGTGTCGCATATGAGGGACCACATCAAGGAGGAGGAGAACGTCGTCTTCCCCCTGCTGGAGGCCCTGCTGGAAGGGGACAAGGACTACGAGGCCTTCGAGCTGTCCCAGGCATACGTAAAGGACAACTTCGGAGAGAACTATCCTCACAAGATGGAGGAGTTCGCTAACCGCTTCCAGGACGCGGTGTGGGGACGCGGGGTCGTCAAGTACAGCTCCATCACCGATTGATCGTAGTCGAATATCAGCGAAGACCTGGGGGCGCATGCGACGCCCGAAGGAGCGCCACGGCCGCCTTGATGGTCGGCAGGCACTCGAACTCTTCCCACGCCATCACGCCGACCATGTTGCGGTCGTAGATGTCCTGCGTGTCGGTGTACCCGGAGAGCGGAAGGCCGCGCCGCACGTAGAACAGCACGCGGTAGACGTCGACGAAGCGGTTGAAGGCCTCCAAGTCCTTCCTCGCCCCCAGGCCGATCTCGTCCAGCTCCTCGGGGTCGAGGCGGGCGAGGTCAGCGGTGAGGTTCTTGATGGCGGTGCACCGGCAGCTGGTCATGGCGTTCGCCGATGGTTGGTGATAATGATAAAGCGGACGCCTGAACGGGCGGTGCCATATGACAAGGAAGATGGCGCCGAGGGAGAGATTTGAACTCCCGTGGCGGAGACCGCCAGTGGTTCGCTCGGAGATCTCTTTCTTTCGAGACCACCGCCTTACCGGGCTAGACTACCTCGGCGTCAGTGATGGTGAAACCAGCGATGGATATAAGCATTTTGTCGGTAGAGGCCACCTTCCGCTCCCAGCTCCGAGACCATGTCACCCTCGCAGAAGGGCAGAAAGTGAGAAATGCCCGGGAGGCATGCGCGGGTCATGCGCATCACCCTGCGGCTCGGAGGAAATGATCAGGAGGTGGACGTCGCGGAGGGCGCGAGCCCCCTCGACATCATACGCGAGATGAAGCTCCCTCCCGACGCCTACATCGTCCTGCGGGGCACCACCCCCATCCCGGTGGACGAGGTCCTTTCGGAAGGTGATACCATCCGACTCATCAAGGTGGCCTCGGGGGGATGAGCCACAGGGCCACCATCCCTTCCGATAGCGTTGGTCTGAAGGGGCGAAACTGACCAGAAATGTTTATAAGTACAAACACTCACTATCGGGGCGAAACGACTTCCTCACATGACTGATTTCATGCTCACTATCATCACCATATATCCCTCCGTGGCGGGGGAAATAAGTAAAACACCAGCTTCGCTTCGATGGACATCGAGCGAACGCCAGGGTGAACGTGTAGGATAGAACATGCGTTCTGGTCAAGGGAAGATCGTTCTAACGTGATAACGAGGTGTGACCATAATGAACATCGATCCTAGCACTACTAAGTACATGATCAAGGCCAGACTGCAGGCCGACGGCATAGTGGAGAAGCCCGATGTGGTGGGCGCCATCTTCGGCCAGACCGAGGGGCTGCTCGGTGATGAGCTGGACCTGAGGGACCTGCAGAAGAGCGGCCGCATCGGCCGCATCGAGGTGGAGGTGAGCTCCAAGCAGGGCAAGTCCGACGGCGAGGTGCTCATACCCTCCAGCCTGGACCAGGTGGAGACCGTCATCCTGGCCTCGGCCCTGGAGACCATCGACCGGGTCGGCCCGTGCAAGGCCAAGATCAACGTGCTCAGCATCGAGGACGTGCGCATCACCAAGCGCTCCAAGATCATCGAGAGGGCGCGGGAGCTGCTCACCGAGCTCATAAAGCAATCCAAGACCACCGGCATCGACCTCACGGAAAGCGTGCGCCAGAGCGTGCAGACCGAGGAGATCATCCACTTCGGCAAGGAGCGCCTCCCGGCGGGACCGAACGTCTCCGACAGCGACGCCATCATCATCGTGGAGGGACGTTCCGACGTCCTTAACCTCCTGAAGTCGGGCATCAAGAACGCCATCGCCGTGGAGGGCACCAACGTGCCCAAGACCGTGATGGACCTGAGCAAGGAGAGGGTCATCACCGCCTTCGTGGACGGCGACCGGGGCGGGGAGCTTATCCTCCGCGAGCTGTTCCAGGTGGCCGAGGTGGACTTCGTCGCCCGCGCCCCCCGCGGCATGGAGGTGGAGGAGCTCACCCAGAAGCAGATCATGAAGTGCCTCCGTAACAAGATCCCGGGAGAGCAGTTCATGGAGATGTACGGCATGTCCGGCGACAACGGCAAGACCGCGCCGGAGAGCCGCGAGGAGCGCGCTCCCAAGGAGCAACCCCGGGAGAGGGAGGTCCGCGAGGAGCCCCAGGTGGAGCAACCTCGGGAGAGGCCGCAGGAGCGTCCATCCGAGCGGCCGCACCGTGAGCCCCGCGAGCGCCGACCTCGGGAGCAGAGGGAGACCCGCGAGCGCGAGCCGGTAAAGGAGCTTCCCCCGGCCGAGCCGGTGGCCGAGCTGCCTCCCGCCGAACCCGCGCCCGAGCCAGAGCCCCTGGAGGCCGAGCCGACCAAGAACCTGTCCGAGGCCCAGCTGCGCTACAAGGCTATGATCAACGAGCTGGGGACCACCTCCAAGGCCCGCATACTGGACGGAGCGGGAGAGGTCATCAAGGAGGTCCCGGTGAGGGAACTGGTCAACACCCTCAAGACCAACCTCAAGGGCGTGGGGGCCGTGGTGTTCGACGGCATCGTCACCCAGAGGATCCTGGACATTGCCGCGGACTCCAAGATCGCCACCATCGTGGGCACCAAGATGGGCAACATCGCCAAGCAGCCCGCCTCGGTCGAGGTGTGGACCAAGGACGACCTGAACGAATGAGCGAGAAGGTGGACATCCAGTCGGTGCTGGACCTGCGGTCCATCACCACCACCGCGGACATCCTGATCCCACGGGACCCGCTGCGCAGGGTCATCGGTCAGGACGAAGCGGTGGAGCTCGCGCGCATCGCCGCCAGGCAGCGGAGGCACCTCCTCCTGGTGGGCCCGCCGGGCACTGGAAAGTCCATGATCGCGCAGGCCCTGGCGCTCCATCTTCCCAAGCCGCGGGAGGAGGTGCGCATCGTCCACAACCCCGAGAACCCCGAGCGGCCGCTGGTGGAGGTCAAGCGGGAGGACGAGGTCGGACGCGAGAGAGAGGCACGCGGCTCGGCCGAGGGCGAGCTCATCGAACCGACCGCCGCGCCGGCCCACGTGGCCGAGCGCCTGGGCTACCGCTGCCGCTTCTGCTCCAAGTTCTCCAGCCCTCTCGAACGGACATGCCCGCACTGTGAGAAGAGCAAGGCCGACACCGGGGTGCAGCCCGGCAACCCCTTCGGGGACCTGCTGGGCAACCTCATGGAGTCTATGGCCGGCGCCGCGCCCGGCCTCAACATGGGCAAGGAGAAGGTCACCACCACCCGCAAGCGCTTCGACAAGGAGGAGGTGGTGGTGTTCGAGCGCGCCGGCGAGAAGATCCGCATGCTGGACCAGGGTGCCCTGGAGCGCCGCCGGGAGGTGGAGCGCCAGCGCCCCCGCAAGGTCATCGTCCCACTGGAGCGCAGCGGCTTCGTGCTGGCCACCGGGGCCTCGGAGACCGAGCTGATGGGCGACGTGCGCCACGACCCCTTCGGGGGGCACTCCCAGCTGGGCTCCCAACCATACGAGAGGGTCATTCCGGGAGCGGTGCACGAGGCCCACGAGGGCGTGCTGTTCCTGGACGAGATCTCCCACCTTGGCCCGCTGCAACGCTCCATACTCACGGCCATGCAGGAGCGCCGCGCTCCCATATCCGGCCGCAACCCCCAGTCCGCGGGAGCGTCGGTCAGGGTGGACGCCGTGCCCGCCAATTTCATACTGGTGGCGGCCTGCAACATTCAAGACCTGGAGCAGGTGCTCTCCCCTCTGCGCTCACGCATCAACGGCGACGGCTACGAGGTTCTGGTCGAGACGTCCATGTCGGACGACGACCTGAACCGCGCTCGGATGGCGCAGTTCATCGCCCAGGAGATCGCCACCGATGGGCGCATACCCCATGCCTCCAGGGCCGCGGTGGAGGTCATCATCAAGGAGGCCCGTACCCGGGCCCGCCTGCTGGACGGGAGGGAGAACGCCCTCACCTTGCGCCTGCGGGAGCTGGGCGGGCTCATACGCGCCGCCGGCGACATGGCGGTGTCCAACGGGGACGAGATGATCGAGGAGCGCCACGTCATCGCCGCCCAGAGGAGGAGCCGGACTGCTGAGGAGCAGATCAGGGAGCGCTACGGGACGTACATGAAGGGGCTGGGCACCGATATATCTTCGGCGCAGAAGGAGAAGTCCCCCTACTACTTCTGGAACGAGCACATGCGGGACGACCAGGCCTACCAGTGATCAGATGAACAGCTGCAGCTGCAGCGCGTCCTCCCCGTCGTTGTAGTACCCCTTGATCTCGCCGATGAGCATGAAGTTGAACTGGCTGTAGAACTCCAGCCCCTGCACGTTGCCGCGGCGCACCTCCAGCGTCAGGACCCTGGCGCCCTTGCGCCGGGCCTCGTCCAGGAAGCGGTTCATGAGCATGGTGCCTATCCCATGGCGGCGCAGCTCCGGTGCCACGGTGAGCATGAGCACCCGGGCGTGCACCGAGGTGGTCATTATCCCCAGCAGGAAGGCCTTGACGCCGTTCATGCCCTCCACCACCAGGAAGCCATGGGGCCATGCCTGCGAGACGCTGGTGAAAAGATTGGGGTCGTACCGCTCGCTTAGCGTGGTGCAGGCGAGCTCATAGACCGAGGCCAGGTCATCTGGGGTGAACGTCCGGAGGTACAATGAGGCTTCAATGTCCCTTCCTCCCGATAATTGTTTTCCATGCAATCGCTGCCGCCGCTAAGAGTGGCAGTGCCATCACTGTCCATGACAGTGGCTCCGTGCCCTGGGATGGGACCACCTCGACCCAGCACACGGCCGTGGCGGTGTTGTTCCCCCGGTCCCGGACGGTGAGCGTTATGGTGTGGTTCCCCTCCCCCAGCCGCACGGCCCACCGCGTCTCGTTGCCATCGGCCTGGCCGTCACCGTCCACATCCCACTCCACCTCGAGGCCGGGGGCGTTGTCGGTGCACAGGGAGGCGTCGAGCAGGACCACCTCGCCTGTGCTCACCGTGAGATACGACCATGGCAGACGGGCCTGCGGGGGAAGGGGATCGGGGGACCAGTCCTGCCAGAAGAGGGAGCGGAAGTACGACGCTATCGCTTCGGAGGACAGCACCACGCCGGCCTCGCGGTTCTGATGCAGCGAGGTATCGCCCCAGTTGATGGAGGAGACCACCACCTGGTCGTCGACGATGAGGCCCTTGTTATGCATCACCGACAGGCCGTGATATGAGGATATGGAACGAGCCTCCAGGTCCAGCCCCCGCTCACGGGCAAGCTTGTTTAACTCCTCCGCCACCTCGGGGTTGTCCCCACCGCCCCAGGAGGAGCTGAGGAGCAGGCGCACCTGCACCCCTCGGGCCGCGGCCTCGATCAGGGCGGTGAGGAGCGACGGTCCGGACAGCCAGTCCTTGTCCACCGACAGCTCCTCCACCAGGATGGTGCCGCGGGCCCGGGCGATCAGCGCTTCCAGCGCTCCGGCGGCGTTGTCCGGCGCCACCATCGCGGTGACGGGGCAGCGGTACCTCAAGATGTCGCTGCACTCCGCTTCGGGCAGCGGAACGAGCTCCTGGACCTTGCCCTTTTCGTTCGCTCTACCAACGTCCAGCGCGCCGCCGATGTCGCTTCGGAACACGTCCTCATAGTAGCGGCCCGCCTCCGCCCCGTCCAGGGTGACGCCCCACCCTCGGTTGGCGTACAGGCCATTGCCCCAGTTCTCCGACATGACCACCACCCGGCGGGAGTCCACCACCATGTACTTGGCGTGCACGTAGTCGTAACGCTTGTATGACTCGTTGGAGCGCATGCTCCACACCTCCACGCCGTTCGCCAGCAATGTTGATGAGGCGTTAAGGCACCCATCGGAGAGGCCGCCCACCGGCTGCCCCTCGATGAGCACGTTCACCGCCACCCCCCTGCCGGCACAGGCCGCCAGGGCGCTCACCATTACTGGATCGGAGACCTCGTACACGGAACAGTTCACCGTGCGCACCGCCTGCGACAGCTCCCTCAGCAGGCGAGGCGCGGCGTTCTCTGGCACCGAGAACGGTTCGACGATGGCCGAGCAGGTCAGCGAGGCGAAGGACGACCGCCCCGGGGGCGCTACCGTCCAGTCGGCGGAGGTGTTGCTGTCCCCGCCCGTGCGTACGAGGGCGTGTGCCTTCGGCACCTTTTCCAGGGGAGGGCCGCTCCATCCCGGGCCCGCGTACTCGGACGTTCCATAGGCGACGGCATCGAGCAGCGAGCCGGACCTCAGCAGGCGGACGTCATCGCCGCCATCGGCCATGGTGAACCGCCCGCTCCACAACAGGCCATCATCGCCCTTCTGAAGAATACGGAGATCAGGGTACAGGGCACATAACGTCTCTCCCCCCGCGGTGATAGCCAGCGACCTGCCGCTCTCCAGGACCATGTCGGTGGTGATCCTAACTGTTCCTTCTCCATCCTCCACGGTGACGTTCAGGAGAGAGGTCGCAGCTCCGATGTTCTTGATGATCACGTACTCCACCGGCCGCCCGGGGCACACCTCAGTGAGCAGAAGGTCTCCCTGTAAGGTGCTCGCTCCCTCTCCCAGCGCGAAGGACGCCCCCGTGCCGGGAAGAGATGAGAGGCCTGGCTGGACATATGGGAGAACAATAGCCAGCAGGACCAAGAGCGTCAGGCCCCTCATCGCTCTTAGAAGAGCAAGAGGGTAAGATATTCAGAACCGCTACAGTGACGCTCTCTACAGGAACTGCACCAGGTCTATCAGCACCTTGCGCGGCTCCTTGGCCTTGACCACGCCCGATGCCAGCAGCACACCTGCCGCCCCCAGCTCCACGGCCTTGGCCACGTCCCGGCCGGTCTTGACGCCGGCCCCGCATAGGACCTTGATGCCCTCGTCCACGCGGCGCACCGCCCTCACGGCGTCGCTCACCACCTCGGGCCGCGCGTCGGTGACGGACACGTCCCCGCCGATCAGCTCCGGTGGCTCCACCGCGATCAAGTCCGGTCCCAGGGACGCGGCGGCCGCGGAGGTGGCCTCGGTGTCGGTGCACACGCAGCACTCCAGGCCCTGCCCCTTGGCCATCTGCACGGCCAAGGCCAGGTCCGCCAGGACCATGCGGCGCTCGGAATGGTTAAGGAGCGTTCCCTTCGCCCCCGCGGCCTTGATCAGCTCGGGGGTGGTCCATCCCGTCGCCGCTCCCGGCTTGCGCGGGTCCATGTGCTGCGCCCACACCGGCATGGTGACCGCCCGGACCACCGAGGAGACCTCGGTGACGGGGGGGCAAACAGCGAAGCTCACGCCGGTCTCGTCGGCCACGTCCTGGCAGGCCTCGGCCAGTTCAAGGGAACGCGGTCCCTCGACCTCGGCGTAGGCCTTGAAGTTTACGATTATCACCGGAGTACGCATCTCACTCCAGCTTCTCCATGCGCTCCTTCAGCTTGTTGAGGACCGCGGGGCGGGTGGTGTACTCCATCTCCTCCGGGCCCAGCACGGCGGGCATGAAGGGGCCGTGGCGCCGCATGTAGATGGACGCCTTGACCGCGCCCTTACGGGCCTCGTCCCAGCAGCTGCCGGAGAAGTAGTCCAGCGGCATGTGGTGTCCGGCCGGGGAGCCGGGGTCCTCCAGACCCTGGAGCTTGCCGTTGCTGACGTGCAGGCCGATGGCGCAGATGCGTGGGGGCCCGTCGAAGTATACCGGATCGGAGTCGGCCACGGAGCAGGGGTACCAGCCGCCGTAGTGGGAGCCGCGCATCCAGCCGGAGACCAGCGCGGGGAACATGTAGGGCTGCAGGATCTCGCCGACGGCCGGCAGGCCGCTCTGGGCCCGGCATATGCAGACGGGGTCGTCCTTGCCCACGTACTTGCCGGCGGAGATGTTCAGCTTCTCGGTGGAGACCACTGCACCGATGCCGATGTCCGGGCTCTTGGAATAGATCTTCTTGATGGCGTACCGGGTGGTGTCGCCCAGAAGGGTGAGAATGTCGTACGTCTCATCGGGCGTGGACATGGTGACCTTCTTGGAGTCGCACACGTCCACGATGTCGAACTTGAACCCCTCGTGGGCCCGGGGGTCGATGACCAGGCCGGTGGTGGTGAAAGGATCCATGTAAGTCTTGCACAGCGGCAAGGAATAGGCGGACGGCTCGGTCTTGTCGGCCATGAAGAACACGATGGGCTCGGCCCCGCGCTCCTTGAACTCCATCTCCGCGGCACCGGGCCCCGCTCCCCGGACGTTCCCGGAGAAAGCGTCGGTGAGGAGGTCCTGACCGGCGGCGTAGAGCTTCATGCGCTTGGCCTCCTTGGTGGCGTCCATGAACGCGTCCCAGCACAGGCCGTGCACGTCGCGGTTGTTCTCCCCGCGGGTATGGGTAAGGATGAGGTTGATGTCGTCCCCCACACGGGTTACGTAGAAGTCGTCGATCGTGCCTGCCTTCAGGCCGTCAGCGAGCCTATCCTCGCACTTCTTCATCATCAACGGGTGTGGTCTGGCGTGGCCGCCTACGGAGCCAACATCTGCCTTTATAACTGAAACAGTAACCCTGTCTGACATGTACTTTCCCCTAGTATGACCTTGGAATAAAGCTTTCCGTATAAATAGGTTGATGGATTTGAAATCCGTTTGTGAGCTTGACGCAAGCTCCTCCCTATGGTGGGTGGCGGACCACCGTCATGGGTTTATGATGATCACGGTGACCGGGCAGGCGTCCGCGGCCTTCTTCACGCAGTCGTTAAGGTCATCGGGCACCGTGCCCTTGGCCGGAGAGCCGCTCTGGTACTGGTCCACGATCTCCGAGGTCCCGTCGTCCCGCTCCTTGAACACCTTGGGGCACTCGTCGTTGTAGCACAGCCCGCACTGGATGCAGCCCGCCTGGTCTATCTCCACGTTGATGGTCATGGAGGGACATATTGAACCTACTCCGGCATATTGTCTTCGGTGGTGGTCCGACGCCCCATCACATTTAAGGCATCGCGTTCCATCCCGCCACGGGATTGCAATGAGCGAGGCGACGCTACGGAACTCCCGGACCCTGGCCCCCGCGGACGCGGAGAAGAGCATAGTGGTCAAGGGCTGGGCGCAGGAGATAAGGAACTTGGGCGGGATATCCTTCCTGATCATCCGGGACCGGTACGGCCTCGTCCAGGTCACCGCCCCCAAGAAGAAGGTCTCCCCCGAGGTGCTGAGCACGCTGACCTCGCTCTCCCGGGAGTCCGTGGTCAAGGTGACCGGCATCGCCAAGGCGGCCAACCAGGTGAAGGGCGGGGTGGAGGTCATACCCCAGGACATCGAGGTCCTCAGCCCGGCCGCGTCGCCGCTGCCCATGGGCGTGGTGGACAAGGTGAACGTGGAGGCCGACACCCGCTACGACCACCGCTTCATGGACCTCCGTAGGCCGGAAGCCCGGGCGGTGTTCGAGATCAAGTCCCTGGCCCACAGCCTCATCGACCAGTTCCTGGTGGACGAGGGCTTCGTGGAGGTCTTCACCCCCAAGATCGTGGCCTCCGGGGCGGAGGGCGGGTCGACGCTGTTCCAGGTGAACTACTTCGACCGGCCGGCGTACCTCGCGCAGTCGCCGCAGCTGTACAAGCAGATGCTGATGTCCACGGGGCTGGACCGCGTGTTCGAGATCGGGCCGGCGTTCCGTGCGGAGCCGTCGGACACCGTGCGCCACGTCTCGGAGTTCATCTCCTTCGACGGAGAGATGGCCTTCATCGACTCCATGAACGACGTGCTGGACGTCATCGAGAGGTGCACGCAGACGGTGATCAAGGGCCTGGCCGAGCGGGCCGGACCGCAGCTCGAGGTGCTGGGCGCGGAGGCCCGGGTGCCCAAGGCCCCCTACCCGGTGATCGAGTACAAGGACGCCGTGGAGATGGTGCAGGGCACGGGCATGAGGATCGAGCTGGGCGACGACCTGGGCACCGAGGGAGAGAAGGCGCTGGGCGAGATCATGAAGGAGCGGGGCAACGACATGTACTGGATCGTGGAGTACCCGGAGGAGGCCAAGCCCTTCTACATCATGGAGAAGGACGGCACGCCGTTCTCCTACTCCTTCGACCTGGACTACATGGGGCAGGAGATCTCCTCCGGCGGGCAGAGGGAGCACCGCTACGACCGGCTGGTAGAGAGGATGCGGAAGAAGGGGCTGGACCCCGAGTCCTTCCGCTTCTACCTGGACGCCTTCCAGTACGGCATGCCCCCGCATGGGGGCTGGGGCCTGGGGGTGGAGAGGATGCTGCAGAAGATGCTGGGTCTGTCCAACATCCGGGAGACCATCCTGTTCCCGCGCGACAGGGTCAGGCTCGTCCCCTGAACGGCATCAATTTTCCAAAAAGGGCCCCAGGCCCGCTCCATCCTTTTTTCACGCGATGATCGTGGCCTTCAGTCCCGGGGATCGTCGCATGGCCCCTCCTCCACCTGGGGGGCCGTTCTCTTCCTTTCCTTCCTCTTCCTCTCGGCCTGGTTCTGGTAGCGGCTGACGGTGACGTAGGCCCCCGCCCGGCGCTCGTCGCTGTACTCCTTGCTCATGGTCATGGCGATGACCTGGCAGTCGTCCACGAAAAGTATGCCGGTGAGCGCGTCGTTGATGGCGCGGACCAGCTTGTCGATGTCCGGCTTCACCGTGGGGTGTATGCGCTTGTGCTCCGGCACCGAGGGGGGGCGGGACAGCACGAACTCCACACCGACCTCGTACGCGGAGGCGCAGTCGCACGTCCACTCCCTGCCCTCCAGGGCATGCTGGGCCTCGGTGGCGATGCGGTTCCTCCACGCCTGCAGCCCCTTCTTGTTCTGGTGGGTGGTCACGGTCCGGTCGAGGCTCTTGATGTAGTACGCTCTGGTGCTTCCTTCCGGGGTCGGTTCCCCCAGGACGAGGAACGATATGGACTCGACGGGACTATCGGACAGTTTCATGGTTTCACCTTGTGGCCCTCGTGCGGGAGGGCGGCGGCAGGCCAGCGCGATACCGTGCGACGGACCACCAATGCATCCAGACGGGCATAAAACTGTTCCTATTATAGTTGTGCCCTCCATATTATCGGTGCCTGGCAAAGGGATTATAAAATGGACAGGACATGTCCGCCGGTCGAGAGCGGCCTTAAGGCCGGGAGGAGGGAGCATGGAAGGAGGCATGATCGGCAGGACGGCACGGCGGGTTCGTTCCTTGAGCTATCGTCAGCGGGTCCTGGCCATCGTGCTGGTGGGCATCCTTGTCTACGGCTCGTTCATCGTCATCGACGGCCTGGTGGTGCGGCATTGGCTGGACTCTTCGTTCGGGACCACGCCGGACCTGGCCATCTTCCAGGAGAGGACCTCTCTCATACTTCACGGAGGCATCCTGTATCGGGACCTGGACATCGAGTCCCCGCCCCTCATCAACTACTTGCTTCTTCCTCCGCAGATCATCGGAGGGGAGTGGTGGGCGTACGAGATGTACTTCTCCCTATTCCCCATCCTGACCTCGCTGGGCATCTACCTCGTGATGCGACGGTGGGACGATGACCGGGCCTTCTTGGCCGCCCTCCTGTTCGTGATCTGCCCCTACGCCGTGCAGGACGCTACCTGGGGGATACAGGACGAGCCCATGGTGGCCTTCTTCTACATGCTGCCCGTGCTCCTCCTGCTCAGCGGCCGCGCCCGCTCATCGGCCCTGGCCGTGGCGGTGGGCTTCTGGACCAAGTTCCTGCCCATCGTCACATACCCTCTTGTCCTGCTGAGCCTCAAGGGGACGCGGGAGAGGCTGATAAGCATCGGCCTTGCCCTTTTGATCACCGCCCTGGTGGTGGTGCCCTTCCTCATCCTTGCGCCCCAGGAGTTCCTGCACTTCCCGTCCTACTACCTGCTGGGCAGGAGCGGCGAGGGCAGCGCGGGGATGTCCATCATCAACCTCATCGGCAAGGGAGGATGGCAGCTGCCGGGGATGGCGGGCGCGGGCCTCACCGTGGCCGCCATGCTCCTCTCCTACTACCTGTTCAAGCGGTGGAACCTGGACGTGTGGAGAGGGGCCATGCTCACCACGGTCATGTTCCTCTCCATATACCCCATGATAAGGCTGGGGTACTTCATCCTCCCCTTCGCCTTCTTCTCGGTGTGGGCCATCCAATACAAGGACGTGGCGCTGCGCCTCGTCCCCATGTACGTCACCCTGCTGTTCGGCCAGGGGTTCGAGAGGGCCAGCCCGGGGTTCGATCACCCCTACTCGTGGATCATCGGCCTGGTCCTGGTGACGGCCGGGGTGCTCCTGATGCTGGACATCACCCGACTATGCCTAGGGCGACCGTGCCTGCTGGACGAGAGGAGGTGAGAGGGCCCCCCATCGGCCATGAAGGTCTCATCATCGGTCAGATGACCCTCTTATCTTCACCGGGGGTCCCTCCCGTCACGAGGAGATGCATGGACATATATCACGTTGCTGGGGCCGCGACCGCCGCCGGCGTCCGTACTAGTGCTGGAGAATCCATAAATATCGCCGGGGTCATGGGAGCACGATGGACCCCACGGGCGATCCCCTGCTGTTCCTGGCCATGGTGGCCTTCATATCCCTGTCGGGCGCCCTCATGCCCGGGCCGCTCTTCGCCACGGTGGTGGCCAAGGGGTACGAGGACAGGAACGCGGGGCTGAAGATCACCGGCGGCCACGCCGTGGTGGAGGTCCCCCTCATCATCGCCATCTATCTCGGCTTCGAGGCCGTTCTGCGTGACGAGAGCGTGTTCACCCTCATCGGCCTGGTGGGAGGGGCGTTCCTCCTGTACATGGGAATAAACATGCTCCGCACGAGGGTGCAGGACGGCAGGGTCCAGGGATCGAAGCTGAGGCCGTTCACCGCCGGTATGGTCCTCACCGCCGCCAACCCCTACTTCCTGGTGTGGTGGGCCACGGTGGGCGCCTCCCTCATCGGCGTGGCCGCCGGGTACGGCCTCATCATGCTGCCGCTGTTCGCGGTGGTGCACCTGTCCTGCGATCTTGGTTACCTAGAATTCGTGTCCTACACTGTGAACCGGTCCCGCGACTTCATCACCGGGAGGAGGTACCGCATTCTGTTCGCGGCCTGCGGCACCCTGCTGGTGGTGTTCGCCCTGTACTTCATGGCCAGCTCCCTGGGCGCCCTGCTGTGACGCCTGGGGTCGTTAAAAGGCTCAGTCCCCGCGGCCGATGTCCAGCATGCGCTGCAGGGGCTTGCGCGACCTCTCCATCAGGAGGGGGGACAGCACGACCTCCGGGGTCATGGACTCCAGCGCCGCGATGATGTTCTCCAGGGTGATGAGCTTCATGGTGGGGCACACCGCACCGGGGACGGAGTAGAACGTCTTTTCGGGGTTCTCCTTCTTCAGGCGGTGGATCATGTCCAGCTCGGTGCCGATGATGAACTCCGCCTTGGGCGACTCCTTGATGAAGTTGATCATGCCCTCGGTGGAGCGGACGGCGTCGGCCATGTCGATGACCTCCGGCCGGCACTCCGGGTGCACCAGGATGGCCGCGCCGGGGTGCTCCTCCTTGAGCTTGGTGAGCTTCTCCACGGTGATAGCATCGTGGGTGGGGCAGTAACCGGGCCAGGGGATGATGTCCTTCTCGGTGGACCTCTGCACGAAGGAGGCGAGGTTCTCGTCCGGGACGAAGATGATGAGATCAGAGTCCAGCGCGTTGACGACCTTTACAGCGTTGGAGGAGGTGCAGCACACGTCGGCCTCGGCCTTGCACTCCGCGGTGGTGTTTACGTACGCCACCACCTCGGCGCGGGGGAAGTCCTTCTTCAGCAAGCGCAGCGCCTTGGGGTCGCACATGGCGGCCATGGGGCAGCGGGCCTTGGGCTCGGGGTGCAGGACCACCTTGGAGGGGTTGAGGACCTTGGCGCTCTCCGCCATGAAGTCGACTCCGCAGAACACGATGACATCGGCGGTGACCTTGGCCGCCGCCATGGCGAGGCCTAGCGAATCGCCCACGAAGTCGGCGATGTCCTGTATCTCGGGGATCTGGTAGTTGTGCGCGAGGATGACGGCGTTGCGTTCCCTCTTCAGTTCCAAAATCCGGTCCTGAGGCCGCATTAGACTCGTGATATTGGGTTGGATATAAATAATTGCGCCCAAGTTATTACCTGCTGGCATCTAAAAGGACCGCGCTACAAAGCGCTCCTCCTGAGGTCTGGAGGAGCACCACCGGGAGAGCCTTCCGCGGCCTTTGGGGAGAGCATGAAAGTGCGACGAACAGACCATTTTCATCGCCCCCGTGGTCCTTGATAGCATTTATTATAGCGGAGAGGTCATGCAACGGTTCGAGTGTTGATATGACGACCTCTAGAGAGGAGCGGGCGGCGAGCTACTTCCGATGCAGCGACCGGGAGAGGGCGGCCTTCGAGGCCGGGGTGAAGCTGGCCGCGGTTTATCATCAGTTCATCGGCACGCCGGTCAGCGCGGCGAACGTGGAGGGCCTGGAGCGGGCCATCGAGGAGGGCGTGAAGGTGCAGCCCTTCGTGGAGTCGGTCACGGTGCACATCCGCCGGGACCGGTTGCGCATGAAGCGGAACGAGTACGATTACCAATCGCTCACCGGGGAGATGATGGACGTCGTGGTCAAGATCCACATCGGGAGCGTCCGGGCGGTGGGAGAGATGCGATATCTGGAGGATATCCACTATCCCCTGATGTACATATCCTCCATCGAAGGACAAGAACAGTGAGGGCGATGTCCCCCTCCTTCATAGCCAGGGAAAGGGCCGGATTATTATTCCCCGAGATTATTCTTCCGGCCAAACGATTCGAAAACCATATTAACGAAGGACCACCATATGGGGCGGCATCGTTCCGACCAGTGGGGGGAACTGGCCCAATATTTATTCGGTGACAAAATGAACACCACGATCAAGATCGGCATCACAGGTCTGCCCGGAGCGGGGAAGACCCACGCATTGCTCAAGGTCATAGAGATGTTGGAGGCCGAAGGGATCAAGGTGGGGGGCATGGTCACCGAGCCCATCACCGAGGGCGGAAAACGCACCGGCTTCGCCATCGTTGACTGGTCCAGCAAGGAGAAGGGGGTGTTCGCGCACGTGGACATCCAGTCCAAGTTCATGGTAGGCAAGTTCGGGGTGGACCTGGAGGCCTTGGAACGGGTGGGCGTGAAGGCGCTGATCAAGGCGTGCGAGGACGCGGACGTCATCGTGATCGACGAGGTCGGACGCATGGAGGTGGAGTCGCCCACCTTCATTGAGACAGTGAAGCACGCCCTGGACGTGGAAAAGCCTCTTCTTTTGACGTTGCACAAGAAATCAAGGAACCCGCTTTTACAGGACATCAGGCGGCGGGACGATGTGCGCATCCTCGAGGTGACGCCCATCAACCGGAACCTGCTGCCCTACAAGATCATGAAGCTCATGAAGGGCGAGCTTCTGTGAGCCCCCCTGACGGCTCGGTCCTCGTCCGGGAGGGCGCTACCGACCTCTACGTACCGGAGGTGCACTCCAACAAAGGACCGGGGAAGCGCATCGGCCGGGTGTTCTTCAACGACCAGATGGCCTTCAACCGCGACGTGTCCATCATGCTTCTGGCCGCCTCCCCGCGGGTGCGGAGCGCCCTGGACGCCATGGCCGCCACTGGGGTGCGGGCGGTCCGCCTGGCCCACGAGGCCCGGTCGGACATTAGCATCGTGGCCAACGACCGGGACGCGGAGGCCTGCGCCTTCATCGCCGCCAACGCCGATCTCAACGGCGCGGGGAACGTGGAGATGGTCAACGAGGATTTGCGTTGCCTCCTGGCCCGCCGGGTGTTCGACTACGTGGACCTCGACCCGTTCGGGACGCCGGTCCCGTTCGTGCCCGCTGTGCTGCAGGGCCTCAAGAGGCACGGCATGGCGGGGATCACCGCCACCGACACCGCCCCCCTGGCCGGGACATATCCAAGGAAGTGCGTCCGCCGCTACGGGGCGACGTCCCAGAGAAGCCCCTTCGGCCACGAGACCGGGCTGCGCATCCTCATCGGCCACATCGCCCGGGAGGCGGCCAAGGAGGACAAGGGCATCGAGACCGTGCTCTCGTACTACGCGGACCACTACATGCGCACGTTCGTGCGCATGAGGGAGAGCGGGGCCGAGGCCGACCGCGCCCTGGAGCGGCTAGGGTACATCGATTTCGATCCCGCTACCGGCCTGCGGAGCGTGTCGCCTGAAAGGACGAACGCTCGGTCCATAGGGCCGCTGTGGCTGGGACCCCTGCACGACCACGAGGTCGTGGAGGCCATGTCGGCAAGCGAGGGGCTGCAGACCCGCTCCCGCTGCGCCAAGTACCTGGAGCTGTGGAGGAACGAGCTCGATGTCCCGTTCTTCTACGACAACGATGAGCTGGCCTCCCTCTCCCGGACGTCCCCCAAACCGCTGGATGAAGTTCTACGAGGGCTGGGCGCGTGCGGCAAGGTGTCGAGGACGCATTTTTCCCCCACGGGCATACGCACCGACCTGGGCTCGGACGAAGTGCTCAAGATTTATAAGGGGCTCTAGGATAAATCAACATAAAACAATCTAAATACTTCATAGAACTCACCATACCCAGCTGGTGTTCCGATGCCAACGCTTGCGGTCATAGGTTCTCAATGGGGCGATGAGGGTAAGGGAAAGATCACTGATTATTTGGCCGAGGACGCCGACATGGTGGTCAGGTACCAGGGCGGAGCGAACGCTGGCCACACCATCAAGGTGGGTGACGAGGTGTTCGCCCTGCACATCCTGCCCTCGGGCATCATCCGGGAAGGCGTCACCTCGGTCATCGGCAACGGCCTGGTCATCGACTGCGAGGAGCTGCTGGTGGAGATGGACACCATCCGCAAGACAGGGCGCACCGCCAGCGGGCTCATCATCTCCGACCGTGCCAACGTCGTGCTCCCGTACCATCGCCTGCTCGACGGGGCGGAGGAGCGGAGCAGGGGGGCGAAGGGAGTGGGCACCACCGGCCGGGGCATCGGTCCCTGCTACGCGGACAAGGTGGCGAGGGCGGGCATACGCATGGGGGACCTTCAGGACGAGGCCTACCTGCGGGAGCGCCTGGAGGTCGTGTTCCCCATGAAGGAGAGGTTGGCCAACGCCCTGGGCACCAAGCTGGAGCAGGACCGCTTCGCCGTGCTGCGCTCCCTCCTGGAGTACGGCCGGATCCTCGGTCCGTACATCCGTGACACCTCGGTGATCGTCAACCAGGCCATCGAGCAGGGCAAGAAGGTGATGTTCGAAGGAGCTCAAGGAACGATGCTGGACATCGACCATGGAACGTACCCGTACGTCACGTCGTCGAGCTGCACCGCCGGCGGGATATGCTCCGGTGTAGGCGTCCCACCCTCGGCCGTGGGCGACGTGGTCGGCGTGACCAAGGCATACACCACCAGGGTGGGCGCTGGTCCGTTCGTCACCGAGCTGCACGACGATATGGGTGCGCACATACAGAAGGCAGGAGGGGAGTTCGGCACCACCACCGGGCGCCCGCGGCGGTGCGGATGGCTGGACCTGGTCATCGTCCGCCACGCCTGCCGCCTCAGCGGGATCACCTCGCTGGCCATGACCAAGCTGGACGTCCTCAACGACATACCGGTCATCAAGGTGTGCGTGGCCTACGAGATCGACGGGGAGATCGTGCAGGACTTCCCCGGGTCCATGTCCAGGCTCGGCCGCGCCAAGCCCGTCTACGAGGACGTGGAGGGCTGGGAAGGCTGGGAGGGGAGCACCTCGGCCATGTGCAAGAAGGGCTACGCCGCCCTGCCGCGCAACATGCGCAAGTACCTGGACATCATCACCACCAGCACCGGGACGCCCATCGGCCTCATATCGGTGGGCAAGGGCAGGGACGAGACCATCGACCTGCGCAAGAAGCGCTGGTCCTGAGCGCTCACAGCACGGCGCGGTCGAACCCCTTGGCCCCGAAGGGCTTGGTGGCGTCGACCGCGACCTTGGACGTCGTCCCCTCGGCCGAGGGGTCCAGGGAGGAGCCGGCGGCGTTGTTGATGACCAGCAGCGACCGTGACGCCTGGAAGCGAGTGGCCTCCGCCCACTCCACCTGGCGGTCGTCGAAGATGTCGATGTCCTCGTCCACGATGGTGACCTTCTTCATGGACGGGTGTCCGGAGAACGCGGCCAGAGCGGCGTTGATGCCGTCCCCCTCCTTGTTCTTGGTTATCGATACCACGCCGTTGAGCCAGCAGCAGCCGCCCTCGGTGAGGCGCACGCCGTGGACGCGGGGGACCGCCTGGTTCACCGTGCGGTATATGATCGGCTCCCTCGGCAGGCCCATCATCATGTAGTGCTCGTAGCCGCCGGGAAGCAGGAGATGGAACAACGGGTCCTTCCTCATGTACAGGCGGTCCACCTCGAACACCGGTGCTGGGCGAACGGAATCGTACGTACCGGTGATATCCATGAACGGCCCCTCGTCGACCATTCGGGAGGTTATCCTTCCCTCGAACACGATCTCCGCCTGTGCCGGGACCAGGAGGCCGTTGTTCAGCTTCGCGACCTCCAGGGGCGTGCCCAGGGTGCGCTCCTTGAGCGAGGAGGCGATGTGCATCTCGTCCGTGCCGTAGTCGGTGGACGTGGCCGCCGCCAGCAGTATGGGAGGGCAGAGGCCCATGCAGAACGCCACCGGCAGGTCCTTCCCCTTGGACAGCGAGCTCTTCCACATGGTGTACAGGTGGCGGGGCACCAGGCGCAGGGCGAAGGAGCGCTCGTCCAGCAGGCACATGCGGTGGAACGATACGTTGCGCTTCCCCTCGTGCTCGGCCACGGCCACGGCCGAGGTGATGTAGCGGCCCTGGTCCCCCGGGAAGTACTTGGGGATGGGCAGCTTGGTGAGGTCGAACTCCTGCCGGGCGTCGTCCATGAACGGCGCGTCGCCCACCTGCTTGGGCGGCACGGGGTGGGCCATGGCCTCCAGCATCTTGGGGATGAGCTGCTCTTTCTTGATCTTCATGGCCTCCGCGATCCTCTCCCGGGTGGACCACAGGTTCCCGGCGGCACGCATGCCATGGAGGTTCTTGAACAGGACCGGCCGGGTCTGGTCCTGCAGGAGGACCCTGGAGACCTCGAGGTCCAGGGGAACGTCCCCGTCTACGGTGACCAAACCCTTCATGCTCGCAACTAGATCGCGCAGGGCCATGCCCGGTAATCAGGCGTGGCATTATATTAATGGATGGTCGCCAGCGCGGATACGTTACCGGGAAAAAGCATCCGACTTCGAGGTCGAACAAGGCAGCTTCGCTCCCTGCCTAAGCCCTTCCATCATTTTTTATCGTAGGCCATCCATCGGCCGAGCGCTGAGCGGACGGGGTCTATGAACATCGAGCGTATCGCAATAACGGGCCAGGGCTGCACGGTCCCGGGGACCATCATATTGCCAGACGCGCCCAAGGGGGCGGCGGTGATCGCCCACGGCTATGGCGGGTGCAAGGAGGAGCTGCTGGGCCTGGCCTGGAGGGTCGCGGAGCAGGGCCTGGCGGCGTGCGCCATAGACCTGCGGGGGCACGGCGAGCACCAGCGGACCATGGACGATGAGTTCCTGGCGGACATGGAGTCCGCGATACGACATTGCCGCTCGTACGGCAAGGTGGTGGCCATCGGCCACTCCCTGGGCGGTCGCCTCGCCCTCCTGAGCGATGCCGACCATGCCATCGCCATCTCGCCCCCGCTGGACCCCGACTACTGTGCTCGCACGCAGGACCTGCTGCACAAGGTGAGGAGCTACCGCGTCAAGCAGGAGCGGCCGGGCGCGGTGTTCGACTACCTGAGGGGCCTTCCCGCCACCCAGACCGACGTCTCGGGGCGGACCCTGATAATCTACGGCTCCAGGGACGTGGCGGAGATCGTGGACTCCTGCAATGCCCTCCGGAGCAAGGGCGGGAACGTGCTGCGCATTGAAGAAGCGAGGCACGGGGACACGCACCAGCTGGAGGAGACCTTCGCGGCCATTGCCACGCAGCTGACCCGGTGGTTCCACGAAGGTCCGTAGGTCAGGAACGCTCTTAGCCCTGCGGTAGCATGTCAGTACATGTTCATCCCTTGTTCCAGGACCACGAGGCACGATCCGCTGCCGGGCGTGGCGAGAAGGCAGGCGGCGGTGGGCGAGGGCGTCCAGCTGATCGAGTTCAGGATGTCCCGGGGAGCGGTCATCCCTTGGCATGACCATCCCAACGAGCAGGTGGGCATGCTTGTGAGCGGGAGCATCGCCCTGACCATCGCGGAAGAGACCAGGACCCTGGGCCCCGGGGACGGCTACGTGATACCGCCGGGCGTGCCGCATACCGTGGAGGTGCTGATGGACTCCATCGCGCTCGACGTCTTCTCCCCACCCCGGGACGATTACCGAGAAGCTTTGCCCTGAGGGGGGAATATCGGTGAACGTAGTGCATAGCGCATTCCGCCCAGCATGCCCGCCGGTCACCTTCTGACTGCGAAAGGTAGAATAACGGGTTGTCCGATGGGCGAGGGATGTCC
Source organism: Methanomassiliicoccaceae archaeon (assembly GCA_963663855.1). Taxonomy (GTDB): domain Archaea; phylum Thermoplasmatota; class Thermoplasmata; order Methanomassiliicoccales; family Methanomassiliicoccaceae; genus UBA6. The sequence goes on from OY760646.1 coordinate 681,959, forward strand.
GCCGATCTCAAAGAGGTCATAAGGAAGCACGCTCTCCAGAACGCCGCTCTGTACGGGGGCAAGGCCAACCCCAAGGCCGTCATGGGCAAGGTGCTGGCCGAGCAGCCCGAGCTGCGCTCCCGGGCCAAGGAGGTAGCGGCGGCGGCGGACGAGATATGCAGGGAGATCGCCTGCCTGCCCCTGGACGAGGTCAAGGACCTGGCGGAGGCCGCGGACCCCAACATTTTCAAGAAGACCAAGACGGAGAGGAAGCACGTTCTGCCCGACCTCCCCGGCGCGGTGGAGGGCCAGGTCGTCATGCGCATGGCCCCCGGCCCCTCGGGACCGCTGCACCTCGGACACACCCGGGTATCGATACTCAACGACGAGTACGTCAAGCGCTACAGGGGCAAGTATATCGACCGCATCGAGGACACCAACCCCGAGAAGATCGATCCCGACGCATACCGGATGATCCCCGAGGACCTGAAGTGGCTGGGGGTGGAGGTCCACGAGACCGTCGTCCAGTCGGACCGCTTCGAGATCTACTACGACATGGCGCGCCAGCTCATCGACATGGGGAAGGCGTACATCTGCACCTGTGAGGCCGACCCCTGGCGGGCGCTGAAGGAGAAGGGACAGGCCTGCCCGCACCGCGACCAGAGCCCCGAGGAGGGGCACGAGCTGCTGGACCGTATGCTGTCGCACGGGTTCGGCGAGGGCGAGGCGGTTCTAGTGGTCAAGACCGACCTGAAGCACCCCAACCCCGCCATCCGGGACTTCATCGGCCTGCGCATCGTGGACTCGGTGCTCCACCCCCGGACCGGGGACCGATATACCGTCTACCCGATGATGAACTTCTCCGTGGCGGTGGACGATCACCTCCTGGGCCTCACGCACGTGATAAGAGGCAAGGACCACCTCAACAACACCCTGCGGCAGGAGTACATCTTCGATTACTTCGGCTGGAAGAAGCCGTGGTACCACCACTACGGCCTGGTACAGATCCCGGAGGCCATCCTCAAGACCTCCACCGTGCGGCAGGGCATCCTGGACGGCGAGTACTCGGGCTGGGACGATGTGCGCCTCGGCACCGTCCGAGCGATGGCCAAGCGGGGGATCATGGCCGATGCCATACGCCGCTACTGGCTCGACGTGGGCATGAAGGAGGTGGACATCGAGTTCGCGTGGGATAACCTCTACGCGTTCAACAAGCAGATCATCGATCCCGTGGCCTCGCGCTACTTCTTCGTGTGGGAGCCGCAGGAGCTGGAGATCGTGGGCGCGGAGCGCATCGAGGCCCACGCGCCCGTCCATCCCGACCACCCGGAGCGGGGGACGCGGGACCACGTGCTGGTTCCGCCCATCAAGGTGTACCTCACCGCCGAGGACCTGGCGGGCTTCCGGGAGAGGGGCACGGTGCGCCTCAAGGACCTGTGCAACCTGCGCTGGGAGGACGGCAAGGGAGTGTACACCGGCAACGACCACAACGTCCTGCGGGAGGGCGTGAAGATCGCGCACTGGGCGCCCGCCGACGGCATGAAGGGCGAGGTGCACATGCCCGACGGGACGATCAGGGAGGGGGTAATGGAGAGCATCCCCTGCACCGAGGTCGGAAAGGTCGTTCAGTTCGAGCGCTTCGGCTTCTGCCGCATCGAGTCCTTGTCCCCCCACGTGGTGGCGTACTTCACGCAATGATCACAGCAGGACGGTGGCCTCGAGAGTGGACCATAGCAGGCTCACGCTGAGGTATACCAGGAACAGGCCGCACACCACCTCGATGAGCTGGAACGTTCGAGGGGTGATGAAACGGCGGCCGACGCTCACCGCGTAGGCGAAGATGAAGCACCACAGCACTGCTGCGGCCTCGAAGCCCAGCATGAACGCCACGTAGTGCTCCAGCTGCGGCTGGGGGGTCATGACGGCCATGGTGGAGGCGCCGATCCCCAGCCAGAAGGCCGCCTGGAAGGGGTTGCCGATGGAGATCAGTGCCCCGGTGACGAAGTCCCCCCGGCCCTTGCTCGCTCCCCCCTGCGGCATGCCTCCCCTCCTGGCCTCCCGGAAGGCGGACCATGCCAGGTACAGCATGAAGGTGCAGCCCAGCAGGCCCAGTCCCAGCTGCACGAAGAAGCCGTCGAACAGGAAGGCCAGGCCGAAGAGGGCGATGAGGACCCACAGCGTGTCGCCGATTATCGCGCCCACCTGCACCATCAGGGCGGAGCCGTACCCGACCTGCACGCCCCGGCGCAGGGCCTCCGCCGTCAGGGCCCCCGGTATGGCGCAGAATATGACCTCCATCACGAACGCGGTGACGAAGATCAGCTCTAGGCCCATGAGGGGGCAGAACGGCAGGTCATGATTTAATGACTAGGTGAGGATGAACACAAGATTGGCCAGCCCGCCCAGCAGGAAGGCGAACACGATGGACGACACCGACACCAGCACCGAGTCCCGCACCCCGAACTCCTTCACCAGGGCCGCCAGCACGCCGATGCACGGCATGTAGGTGGCCATCACCAGGGCGAACACGAAGAGCTGCTGGTCGCTGAGCACGAGGCCCAGGTCGGCGCCCACGCTGAGGGAGAATATCACGAACAGTATCTGCAATGCCATCTCCTTGCGCAGCACGCCGAATATCAGCGCCACGATGATCACCGGCGGCAGGCCCAGGAGGCCCATGGTCAGCGGGGAAAGGGGATCGACCAGGGAGTCCAGCACGTTGTACAGCATGAGGAACTCCAGCACCAGGCTGCCGATGATCAGCAGGGGGAAGGCGATGATGAAGAAGTCCTTGATGCGCAGCCAGGTCTTGGACAGGATGTTGCGCATCGAAGGCACGGACAGGTCCGGTATCTCGATGACCAGGCTAGGCGGCTCCTGCTTCAGCACCAGGTGGAGGACGCGACCGAGGACCAGCATCAAACCTAGTAGTATCAGGTAGATGGCCGCGGCGTACAGTATGCCGGCGTGCTGCCCCACCGTGCCGATGATGATCACCGTCTGCGCGGAGCAGGGCACCGCCATCACGATGATGGTGGCGAGGATGAGCCTCTCCCTCTTGGACTCCAGGGTGCGCGTTGCGAGTATGGCCGGCACGTTGCAGCCGGTGCCCACCACCATGGGTATGATGGCCCGGCCGTGAAGGCCCAGCCGCAGCATCAGGCCGTCCAGGAGCATGACCACGCGCGGCAGGTACCCTGAGTCCTCCAGCAGTCCGAGGATGAGGTAGAACACCAGGATGTACGGTATCACGATGGCGATGATGGCCTGGATGGACAGGTCGATGCCCTGGGCGATGGCCTGCCCCGCCCTCCCCCCTATCCACGAGGCCAGCTGGGTGAAGAAGTCGCCCACGATTGCGGCGTACAGGTCGGCCATGAGCGTTTCCAACATGCCGCCCACGATGACCACGCTGAGGAATATCCCCACCAGGACCGCGATGAGGATGGGTATCCCGGTCTTGGGGCGGAGGGTGATCTCCGATATACGGTCCTTGAGGGAGAGGTCCTTCTTGGGAAGCCAGCTGATGACCTCGTTGGCGACCTTGCCCGCCTCACCGTAGCGGTCGCGGGCGATGTGCACCTCCACGTCCTCATAGTGCTGCTCCCGGAACTCCTTCCGGTACTGGTCGGCGAACTCCAGCACGCTGGGGCTGAACTGCCCGGTGAAGAAGTGGTTCCCCTCCAGGAGCTTTATGGACGCCCCGCGGATGGGGTACCCCGACCCGGTGCTCACCGAGCCCTCGGCGATGTCCTCCAGGAAGGCCTCCAGGTGGCTGTCGTACCTAGTGACGTACGGCGACCGGTGCACCGTGCCCGATACCACCAGCTCCATGAGGCGGTCCACCCCCTCGCCGGTGGTGGCCACCGTGGGCACGATGGGCACCATGAGCGTCCGCTCCAGCCGATCGATGTCAATGGTGTAGCGCTTCCGCGCCTGGTCCATGAAGTTCAGGGCCACGATGACGCGGTACCCCAGCTCGATTAGCTGCAGTAAGAGCACCAGACCTTGCTCCAGGCGGGTGGCGTCCAGCACCGCGATGACGTAGTCGGGCTTCTTCTCCGCCAGCAGCCTGGTCGCCACCAGCTCGTCCTCCGTCTCGCCCGCGAGGGAGTATATCCCGGGCAGGTCGAAGACCGATATCTTCTCCCCGTGGAAGGTCACCGAGGCCTCCTCGAACGTCACCGTCGTTCCGGGGTAGTTGGCAGAGATGACGCCGATCCCCGTGATGCGGCTGAACAGCTGGGACTTGCCCACGTTGAGGTTCCCGGCCAGAAGGATCTTCAACTTAGCACTTCCGCACCATGACCATGGAGGCACAGTCCCGCGCTAGCGCCACCTTCAGCTCCTCGATCTGCACCAGTAGGGGGCCGCCCATGGGCACCCTCTCCTCCAGGGAGACCTGACGGCCGGGGACGAAGCCCATGGAGATGAGGCGCTTGATGTTGCTGGACTGATCGCACGTGAGGTGCGTGATGACCCCTCTTTCACCTTCGTTGAGGTCCGTGAGGTGGACCGACAGGTCGGGATCGGGGTCCAGGGGGTTCTCGCACGGCGGTATGGGATCGCCGTCGGGGCACACCTGGGGGTAGTTCATGATCTGGTTCAGCTTCTCCACCGACTCGTCGGACACGGTATGCTCCAGCTTCATCGCCTCATCGTGGCTCTGGTCCTTACGGAGGCCGATGACGTCGCAGAAGAACCGCTCCAGCAGGCGGTGCTTCCTCTTGATGCGCTCCGCCAGCTTCAATCCCTTGGGGGTCAGCGAGACGCCCTTGTACCTCTCGTAGTTCAGGTACCCTTCCGAGGCCAGCTTCTGCGTCATCTCCGTGACGCTCGCCGGAGACAGTGACAGCTTGGCCGCTATGGCAGTGGTCTTCACCACATCGATCCCGGACCTCTGACCCAGGTCCCAGATGCAGGCAAGGTAGTCCTCGGCGTTCTCGCTTACCATTGTTGATAACCCAATAGAGTTGGATATTAAAATATTTCGGCGTTCCTAAACAAAACCTCAGGTGTCATAGGTCACGGAACGGGACAATGTCGCAGCACCCGCACTCGTGGCACATGCTGTGCAGCATGAGCGTGGTGAGACCATGCTCCTCCAGGATCCGGCGGTGCTCCCCCGCCAGCCGCAGCAGCCGCTCCGGGGTGACCTCCTCCAGCGGCCCCAGGGCCGCGGTCATGGGGCCGCGGTTAAGGGCGTTCAGCCGCAGCGGCCGGAGGGTGGCGATGCAGCCCCGGCGGGCCAGGGCCTCGACGCCCTCCAGTACGTTGTCGTCGCTCTCCCCCATGCCCACGATGATGTTTGACGTCACCTTACCGCGGCCGAACACCTCCACCGCGTGCTCGATGTGCCTCAGGATGTTCCCTAGGTCCAGCTCCCCGCACACCTTCTGGAATATGTCCGCGTCGTACGTCTCAAGGTTGAGCTTGATCTCGTCCGCCCCCGCCCGCTTGAGCTGCTCGATCTGCTCCGGGCGGTCGATGTACGGCTCCACCCCTATGGTCATGTCCGGCAGCATCTCCCGCACCCTGGCGATGACGTAGGCGAGCTTTTCCACCGTGGTCTGGGGGTCCTCGCTCACCGCGGCGGTGAAGGCCACCGCCCTCAGGTCCTGCCTTCGGGACAGGTCCCTCACCATCTCCACCACCTTGTCCGGCTCCAGACCCTTGCGCAGCCTCTCGTCGATGACGGGGGAGGTGCAGAAGCGGCAGTGGTATATGCACCGCGTCTCGAGGTTGAAGAACGCCTGCTCTGGCGCGTGGGCCAGGGTTGGCACTATCCTCACGTCCTGCAGGAACATCTCCTCGTTTCTCATCAGTGTGTAGGACGGACCCTCGCCCACCAGCCGGAATTCGGCCTCACCGGTGGTGATGGCCTTCTTGACCCGGAAGCGGTCGAAGGACAGGACGACGGCGGTGGAGCCGGCCCCGGGGCCGGCGGTGGAGCGGGACAGCGGGAAGGGCGCGCGGAACGACGGTGACACCTGCACCGCTCCCGAAGTAAGGAGCACGGCCTTCTTGTGGACCATCAGCCCGAGGTCCTCTTCCACTTCACGCCCTCCGCGGTGTCCTGCATCTCCACGCCCTTCTCCTTGAGGCGGTCGCGGATGCGGTCCGCCAGGTCGTACTGCTTCCGCTTGCGAAGCTCGTTGCGCACCTCGATGAGGATGTCGATGATCTCACCCGAGCGGTCCTCGGTGGACGCCTGCTCCGCGGGCAGGATGCCGAACACGGAGTCCACCTCCCTCAGCATGCCGATGATGTTCTCCACCCCCCTGGCGCTCAGCCGGCCGTCGGTCAGGAGCTTGTTGACCTCCCTCACCAGCTCGAACAGCTCAGAGATGGCAGCGCGAGTGTTGAAGTCCTGGTCCATGGCCTCCACGAACCTCTGGCGGAAGTCGTCGACCAGCGCCTGGGCGTCCTCGCTGCCGTGCGCGCTCCTCTGGGCGGACAGCAGCTCGTGGTAGACGTTGTGCAGCCGCTTGAGTGAAGCCGACGCCTCCTCCAGCGCCGCCTCGGAGTACACCTGGGGACCGCGGTAGTGGGCGGAAAGCACGTAGAAGCGTATCTCCTCCTTGGTGTGCTTGGAGAGCACGTCCCGCACGGAGAAGAAGTTCTTCATGGACTTGGACATCTTGGCGTCCTGCACCTGCAGCATGCCGTTGTGCACCCAGTACTTCGCCAGCGGATGTCCGTTGGCGGCCTCGGACTGCAGGATCTCGTTCTCGTGGTGCGGGAACATCAGATCGTTGCCGCCCCCATGGATGTCGATGGTCTCGCCCAGGTACTCGGTGCACATGGCCGAGCACTCGATGTGCCATCCCGGCCGGCCCTTGCCCCACGGGGAGTCCCACGCGATCTCGCCGGGCTTGGCGGCCTTCCACAGCGCGAAGTCGTAGGGGTTGCGCTTCATCTCGTTGACCTCCACCCGGGCCCCCGCCTGCATGTCCTCCAGCTTCTGCCCGGTCAGCCGCCCATAGTCCTGGACCTTGTCCACCGAGAAGTACACGCTCCCGTCCTCGCTCTTGTACGCGTACCCGTGGTCCATGATCCGCTGGGTCATGGCGATGATCTGCGGGATGTTCTCCGACGCCTTGGGGTATCCGTCCGCGCGCTTCACGCCCAGCGCATCGACGTCGCGGAAGTACTCCTCGATGTACATGCGCGACAGCGCCAAGGGGTCCATCCCCCTCTCCGCCGCCCGGTTGATGATCTTGTCGTCCACGTCGGTGAAGTTGGTGAGGTGCGTGACTTCGTAGCCGCGGTAGCGGAGGTACCGGGCGATCATATCGAACACGATTATGGAGCGGGCGTGGCCCATGTGGATGTCATCGTACACCGTGACCCCGCAGACGTACATCTTGACCTTCTTGTCGTCGATGGGCTTGAACTCCTCTTCCTGCTTGGTGAGCGTGTTGAATATCCTAAGGGTCACGTTGATACCTCGCGATGCTGATGTGGCCCTGGAACCATTAGCCCATCTTTATCCTTTCCTCCAGGTCATCGATGCGCTGCTCCAGGCGGTCCAGGGTGGCGGTGATGAGGTTGAGCCGGTCGATGAGCGGGTCCGGGAGGTTCTCCTGGGGCGTCTCCACCTTCCTCTCGCCGTCCTTCTTCACCACCCGGCCCGGTATGCCGACCACGGTGCTGTTGGGCGGGACGTCCTTGACCACGACGGAGCCGGCACCGATCTTGGAGTTCTCGCCGATGACGATGTCCCCCAGGACCGTGGCGTCCGCCCCGATGACCACATTGTCCTGGATGGTGGGGTGCCTCTTACCCTTGGACGTGGAGACACCACCCAAGGTCACGCCCTGGAACACGGACACGTTGTCGCCGATGATGGTGGTCTCGCCGATGACGACGCCGATGGCGTGGTCGATGAAGAACCCCTTGCCCACGGTGCAGCCGGGGTGGATGTCCGCTCCCGTGAGCACTCGTCCCCAGTAGTTGACCAGGCGGGCCAGCTTGTACTGGCCCCTCATGTACAGGCTGTGGGACACGCGGTGCAGGAGGATGGCGTGCAGGCCCGGGCTGAACATGAGGGCCTCGGAGAAAGAGCGGGGAGCGGGATCGCGCTCCAGGACCGTGTTGACATCGTCCCTCCAGCTCATCAACGATTGTTAGCGGTTACCCTGCCAAAAAGGTTTCTCCTAGATTTTCCGCTACGGAACGATGGTTAGGTAAAAACCCTACTTTCAGACCTGACGTTCCGCCATAGGTCCGAGACGATGGAGAGGGTGCTCGCCTCCCTAAGCCCAGAGAGATAAAAGGAAAAGAAAAAGGTTTGTTAGGGTCCAGACCGTTCCACTTATAGGGTCACGACCAGGTTATCGATGTTGTCATCGAAGAACAGCTTGGTGGGGGTCGTGCTCTGCGATATCTCGTAGCCGATGGTTACGGTCGACGAGGCCCCGCCCTGCAGCCCGTCCGGGACAGTGTAGTCGACCTCATAGGAGAGATCGTGCGTCTGACCGTCCGCGGTCTCCATCGTGAAGTAGTATGGGCTGAGCGTCAGCTTGCTGCTCAGCATGTTGGTGAGGGTGAGCGTGACCTTCACGAACTTGTTCCCTGCATCCGGCGTGCTGTACTCACTGCTGGGCGAAGCGTCCGATACGCTGACCCCTGTGATGGTGGCGTACTGGGGCATGGTCAGGTCCATGATGCCAGAGGAGATGGTGACGCTTATACTGTCGACGTTGTCGTCGTATTTGAGCGTGGTGGGAGTAACTCCCTTAGGTATCTCGAAAGGGCAGTAGATCGACATGGTGTTGCCATGCTTCAGATAGTCCGAGGCGGAGTGGTCTCCCGTGTAGGACCAGGAGTAGGTTATCCCGTCCGAGCAGACCAGGTCCATGTAGACTGGGGAGACGTACATGGACATCGCCCCGTTGTTGGTAAGGTTGGCGTAGACCATCACCATCATGTTCCCCGCTTTTGGCTGTAGGTAGGCGGTCTGGGAGTGATATCCCTTGATGCTCGATACCGCCAGGGTGAGCTGGGTGTTCGTTGCCGCGTTCACATCGTTGTTGCTGCTACCACCATTGGTGCCATTGGGGCTCGCCTTGTTGCCGTTGGTCATGACCACGGCCGCAGCGATGATCACTATGGCCACCACGGCGATCACGGCCACAATGAGCAATTTGTTGCTCTTCTTGGCAGCCATCGGAGGCATCATATCGACCGGCTGGTACGGCGGAGCGATCGGTTGGACCATGTTCAGGGATGCGCCACAGTTCGCACAGAAGGTGGCCCCATCTCTGGTAGGCAATCCGCATCTTGGACAGTTCATTTCTTAACCTCCCTAATCTGAAAGGCTCAATAGTATCACGAATGATAAATATTGCCTTGGTTAATAACTGGAGCGAAATATTAAATGAAAAAAGTCTTTCGCCAAGAGTAGTGCGAGTAATGACCGCACCTTTTACCGTTTCTCAGCAACCGCCCACTTAGTTATGTTCGCCCTCGATCTATATCAGGTCTCACCTGGACATATTTAGCACACCGGCACGATACTACATTCACCAACTCGAGGTGATGTGGCAGATGAAGAAGGCAACGGGATTTTTTTTCTTAACCGTCGTGAATTAATGTCGAACGTACGAATGATTTCCGTGATAAAGGATGTGTGAAGATGCGTTTCGAGACCAAGGCGCTGCATGCGGGTGAGGAGCCGGAGAAGCAGGCCAGCGGCGATGTCGTGGTGCCCATACACATGAGCTCCACGTTCGCGCGAAGGAAGCTGTACGAGCTGCCCAACGGCTATGAGTACTCCCGGGCCAATAATCCTACAAGGCACGCGTTGGAGGAGCGGCTGGCAGCGATCGAGGACGGCACTAGCGCGCTCGCCTTCGCCTCGGGGCTGGCGGCGGAGTCGTCCCTCATGTTCCTGCTCCGCTCCGGCTCGCGGGTGGTGGCGTGCGATGACATATGTGGTGGAACGTTCCGCCTCTTCACGCGGTGCTTCGAGCAGTTCGGACTGGAGTTCGATTTCGTCGACCTCGCCGACCCTCGGGCGGTCGATGCATCCCTGGCAGGGCGGATGGACATGCTGTGGATCGAGTCGCCAACCAACCCATTGCTCAAGGTCTACGACATCCAGTATCTCGCCGCAAAGGCCCATCGGTCCAATCCTGATGCCCTTGTAGTGGTGGACAACACCCTTCGCCAGCCCCTTCTTCCAGAGACCTCTCGGGCTCGGAGCGGACCTCGTCGTTCATACGACCACCAAGTACATCGGCGGTCACACCGACGTGATCGGCGGCTGCGTGATCGGTCGGGACGCGGAACTGATGAACAGGCTGAGGTTCTATCAGCGCTCCGTGGGCGCCGTGCCCGGACCTCAGGAGTGCTTTCTCACGTTGCGGGGGATCAAGACAATGAATCTCAGGATGGAGCGCCACGGGGAGAACGCTCTCGCCGTGGCCAAGTTCCTGGAATGGCACGACCTCGTGGAGCGGGTCTACTGTCCCGGCCTTCCATGCCATTCCCAGCATGAGCTGCTCGGAAGCAGATGAGCGGCTTCTCGGGCATGATCGCCTTCGTGCTCCAGGAAGGCTCGGACTCCCGCAAGGTCGTGGAATCGACCACGCTGTTCGCGCTGGCCGAGAGCCCCGGGGCGTCGGATCCCTGATAGAATGGCCGGCGAGCATGACCCATGCCTCCATTCCTCGCGGGGAGAGGCTGCGGCACGGGCTGCCCGACGAGCTCATACGCCTATCCGTGGGCATCGAGGCCAAGGAGGACTTCATCGAGGACTTGTCCCAGGCGCTGGAGGCCGCAAGGCGCTGAACCGCCTACGCTAAAAATGGCCGTTATGAATGTGCCATTTGTAGAGCGAAATCAGCGCCATCAAAAAAGGGAAAAACGAAGGAGGAACTCTAAAGGATGCGTCCTCCCTCTGACCTGCACGCTCACAGCGGGTCGTTGAAGGTCACGTTCACTTCCTCGACGTCCCACAGGGTGCCGATCTTCTCCTGCACCTCGTCCTTGATGTTGGCCGCGAACAGGTTGTTGGACGGCAGGTCGACGATGACCGTTACCACGCCCTCCTCCACCTTGATCTCCTTCACCAGGTTCGTCCTCACGATGTCCAGGCCGGACAGGGGGTTCATGACCGTCTTCAGCCGCCTCCTGACGACCTCGTCGGTGGTGGGCACCTTCTCCTTGATGAGCCCGTGCCTCTCCTCGTAGTTGGTGATCGCTTCCCTCAGGCCCTCGACGGCGAGGACGGAGCAGTGCGCCTTCACCTTGGGCAGGCCGCCCAGCGCCTCGGCCGCCTCCTTCCACGTGATCTTCTTGGCCTCCTCGATGGTCTTGCCCTTGGCCAGCTCGGTGATGATGGAGGCGGTGGCGATGTTGGAGGCGCAGCCGTAGGACTCGAACTTGATGTCCGAGATGACCTTGGAGGCGTCATCCACCTTGATGTAGACGGCGACCATGTCGCCGCAGGCCGGGCTACCGACCATTGACTTGCCGTCATCGTTCTCGATCTTGCCCACGTTCCTTGGGTTCTTGAAGTGCTCGAGCACCTTCTCATTATATGGGAACTTCATATGGTGTACCCCCTTACTTCTTCAGCGGACTTATCCTTCTAAGGTTTGCGATGATCTCCGATATGGATGTGACGACCGAATCCACGTCCTCCATGGTGTTGAACCGGCTTAAGGTGAAGCGGATGGACCCGTGGGCCCGCTCGTGGTTACCGCCAATGCCCATGATGACGTGGCTGGCCTCCAGGGAGCGGCTGAAGCACGCCGACCCGGTGCTCACCTCGAACCCCCTCATGTCCATGTGCAACGTGATGGATTCACCCTCCACGTAGTGGAAGGTGATGTTGGCGTTCTGCGGCGTCCTCATGGTGGCCGACCCGTTGAGCAAGGTGTCCGGCACGGTGTCCAGAAGCTTCTTGATCAGCGTGTCCCGCATCCTCTTCAGGTTCTCGTTCTCCTCCTCGGTGATGAGGGAGGCGGCCTTGTCGAAGCCGATGATGCCCGGGATGTTCTCCAGGCCGGCCCGGCGGTTGGACTCCTGGAACCCTCCGTCCATCCACTTGGAGATGGGCGTGCCCTCCCTGATGTACAGACCACCGACGCCCTTGGGGCCGTGGATGGTGTGCGCCGAGATGGTCAGCAGGTCCACCGGCACCTTGGTCACGTCGATGGGCATCCTGCGGAACGTGTGGGTGGCGTCCGCGTGGTATAGGACCTTCTTGTCATGGCAGATGTCGGCGATGGCCTTTATGTCCTGCACCGTGCCGATCTCCTGGTTGGCGTGCTGGACGGATACCAGCACGGTCTCGGGGGTGATGCTCGCCTGCAGCTTGTCCAGGTCGAGGCGGCCGTCACCGTCCACCTCCAGGAAGGTGACCTTGGAACCGTCCGACTCCAGCGTCTTGGCGCTGTTCAGAACCGGGAAGTCCTCGATCTTGGAGACGATGAGGTGGTTCCCCTTCTTCCGCAGCGCCTTGGTCACGCCCTTCAGCGCGGTGTTGTTCGACTCGGTGTCCCCTGAAGTGAAAACGAGGTCCTCGGTCGGGGCGCCGAGGCATCGCGCCAGCGATTCCCGCGCGGAGTCTAGCGCCTCTCGGGAGTCCAAGCCCATGGAGTATCCGAACTCCGAGGTGGCCACCGCGTAGTGCTCCAAAAAGTACGGCGTCATCGCTTCCAGCACCCGTTCGTCCATCTTGGTCGTGGCCGAGTTGTCCATGTAGGTGATCTTCGTCGTCATATCTCTCCCTCAGATGAATAGTGTGATCTTCGAGCTCTTTGCATCGTTGACGTACGTGCCCACGGCCCCGAACTCGTCGATGAGGTCGTCCCGCAGGTCTTCCTTCTTGATGCCCATGACCTCCATGGTCATCTCACAGGCGATAATCTTTCCTCCCAGCTCTTTGTAATCCTGCATTAGCTTATCAAGGGTTGCCACCCCGGCCGCGGTCATCCTCTTCTTGACCATGGAGCGGCCCAGGCCGAGCATGTTCATCTTTGACAGCTTGCCCTTGTCCAGGCCGCCCTTCTTGAGCCGCTGCAGCCCCCAGAAGGTGAAGTAGATGGTCGCCTCCATGCCCATGGAGAGCGCCCCGTTGCCGATGATGAGGGCGCTGTACACCTTGTCCATGTCGCCGCTGTGCAGGATGATCGTCGTCCTGTCGGCCACGTTCATCCCTCCTTGACCTTGCGGATGCGGATGCGCCACTTCCTTCCCTCCTCCTTCACGTCGACCAGCTCCTGCCCTAGGGAGTCGACGGCCATGGGGATCTCCTTCTTGGATGCGGGGTGGTCTCCCGCGATCTCTATCACGTCGCCTACCGACGCCTTCCGGATGGCCTTCCTGGTCTCGATGAGCGGGGTGGGACAGTTCTTACCCATACAGTCGATCTTAATATCGGACAAATGCGCTGCCTCCTGTTACTATTGAAATTCGGCTGCTTTTAATCATTTGGAACTTTTCTCTGCCCCTCGATGCATGGTGGCGAGCATCGCCGACCTTTTGCTGCGTGAAGCGTAACGGCGCCCGGGGGGACGGGCGCCGAGGGTAGCGAGGGACCGGAGCGGTTCAAAACCCTCGTACCCTGCGATCGGTTACATTAACAATAGTTGACGTATTAAAAATCTTACCCCAACGGGCGAGGGCTCGGACGCCGCTGAGGTGTGTATCAAAAAAGATGGGGGCGTGGCCCCGTCCTACTGCTTGCGCCTTAGTACCAGTAACAAACCTCCAATGGCCGCGACCACGAAGGCCCCTATCCCCAGCAGGGCGATGGAGCCGTCCGGCAGACTCAATGTCGAAGGGGACGAGGTGTCACTAGCAACGGTGAAGTTGGTCTGGATGTACAGGACGTTATGGGACGATCCCTCGGCCCTTATCAACAAGCTGTGCTCTCCTGCGGCCACGTAGCCCAGAGCGATCTGCGAGGAGCTTGCCTCGACCTCAGTATAATTCCCCCCATCGAGCGAGTACCGGAGCATGGTGATGGGGCAAGAATAGACCTTTGAAAAATCCTTCTGGATTTCCGTGTACACATAGCCCTTAAGATTCTGATCGATGGAAACCCCCTTGCTTCCTTGCTCCAGGGTGATGTTGAAGCTCCTCAAATTCTCGCTATTACCAGCAAGATCAGATGATCTGAACTGAAGCCTTGTGGTAGCGTTTACAGGTAAGAATATAATGTCGTTTCCAGTCAACCATCCGCCCTCATTCACTTGGTACGTAACATATCTGGAACCACTCCCCGTGTCCGCTGAAGAAAGCCTCATAGTAGAACGTGAACCAGATGATATGTCGCCGATCCTGATATCTGTCACGGTCCAGGGAGCGATGGTGTCAATGCAGGTGGTCGCTTCGGGAGCGCCCTTCATGTTCTCCGTGGAGGCGGCCTTATGGCCCAAAGTGAAGAAGTCATAGAACCCGTCCTGAGCCGCGGTGAAGGCTATGGGGCTGGAATCGAAGAGCCCATCGGTGTGTAACGTGTCAGTGTACTTGGTCCACGTGCCACCATGGAGTTGATAGAACAGACTGACCTGCGAGGCGCCGTTCACGGTGAACGGTACCTGCACAGTGCGGTTGTTGTAGAACTCGTTCAGGGAACCGACCTGGGAGGTCGGTGCCACGGACGAGGCGTCGGTGAGCGTGACATCATCGAGGAACGCCCCCATGTAAGGGCCGCCGGAAGGCGTTCTATCGGCCTTGAACTCCCACTCCAGCCACACGGTGCCGGCGGGGATGTACACCGTCGCCTTGGTCCACCCCTGGCTATCGGCGGAAGGCTGCGTCCATACCGTCGCCGTGGTGACGCCGTCGTTGACGTTGACCTTGAGCACGTCCGTCAGCGTGCCCGTGTAACCCGTCGCCTGGGTCTTGGCCCAGTACCAGAAGGTGAGCGTCATTCCGTCATAGCTGGCGGCGTTGGCTGGATTGAAACGAAGCCAGGAGTCCATCCCCGGGTCCGGATAGCCGTTGTCGATGTTGTTCTGATGGTTCTGCCCATTGATGCCCAGCCGGGAGGACCACAGCGCCGAGCCGGCGGAATGGGCCACGAGTTCGGTATCGCCCCCACTAGACAAATTGTTGATCGCATCGGAGAGGTGCTCCATCCACGGCTCGGTCGCCCGGCACCACATGTCGTCCTCGTGCCCCGAGGCATAATCGCCGCGGGACCATCCGAACTGTTGCCAGTCCTGTATGAACAGGCCCCCACCCTCGAAGTCGGTGGTGTATATAACGATGGGTGAGGACGCCGAGCTCGATGGCAGCGTTGGCGTAACTATTGTTAATAATAGGATGATTGTAAGTAAAGAAGATAGCTTCCAGAAGTGCGCCACGAACGAAAAAATGGACTAGACCTTTATATAACTAGCCATAATATTTTTATCATTTGGCAATAATGGTGTTCACGCACGATACCGAAAGGATAACGTAAGGACTGCTGGCCGATGCTCACTGACACCAAGGAGTGTAACCCGATGATCGGCGGTATATGACCACCGGGCTTCACGTGCGGACGATCAGGCCTTGCCTTCCTTCTCCCGCTTGCGGTGGTCCTCGATCGCCGCCCTCAGCGCCTCGGGGGCGAGGATGGAGCACTGCACCTTGCTGGCCGGCATGCCCTTCTCGAAGGCGTTGGCCACCTCCTGCTTGTCGATGCCCAGCGCCTCGTCCACGCGCTTCCCCTTCACCATCTCGGTGAACATGCTGCTGGAGGCGATGGCCGCGGCGCAGCCGAAGGTCTGGAAGCTCACGTCCTTGATGATATCGTCCTCGACCTTGACGTACACGACGACCACGTCGCCGTCCACGTCGTTGGCCGCCTTGCCCACTCCGTTGGCGTCCTTCATCTCCCCCACGTTGCGGGGGCTGGTGAAGTGATCGATGACCTTGGGGCCGTACGGCATCAGGTACCCCTCCCTTCCGCGTTCTTCTTCAGCATCGCCATGGGCGAGATAGTCCGCAGCTTGATGGAGATCTCCACGATGGCCGTGAGGTACCTTTCCGCCTCCTCCATGGTGTTCATCTTTGAGAGGCTTACGCGCAGCGAGCCCCGGGAGTCCTCCTTCCTCACACCGATGGCGCCCAGCACGTGGGACCTCTCCGTATCGCGGGAGGAGCAGGCGGAGCCGGTGGAGGCCGCGATCCCCTTCATGTCCAGGGACAGCACTAGAGCTTCCCCCTCGATGTAGTCGAACCGGAAATTGGCATTGTTGCACAACCTTTTCTCTCTGTGTCCATTGAGATAGCAGCCGTCGACCGTGGACAGCGTCCCCTCGATGATGCGTTCCCTGATGGCCCTCATGTGCGCTATGCTCTGGTCCATCTCCGCCACGCCCAGGCCGATCGCTTTGCCAAGGCCGACGATGCCGGGAACGTTCTCGGTGGAGGACCGCAGACCACGCTCCTGCCCACCGCCGTAGACCAGCGGGCGCAGGGTGACGCCTTTCTTGATGTATGACGCCCCTATGCCTTTAGGGCCGTGGAACTTGTGCGCCGATATGGCCATCAGGTCGATGTTGTCCCTGCCCACGTCGATGGGCATCTTGGTCATGGCCTGCACCGCGTCAGTGTGGAACAGCGCCCCGCCCTCGTGGGTGATGGCACCGATCTCCCGGAAGTCCTGGATGGTGCCGATCTCGTTGTTGGCGGCCATTATGGACACCAGGACGGTCTCCTTGGTCATGGCCTCCTTTACCGATTCCGGGTCCACCACGCCGTACCGGTCCACGGGAAGGTACGTCACGCGGAAGCCTTGCTGCTCCAGGAAGTTGCACGTCCGTAGGACGGCATGGTGCTCTAGGGTGCAGGTGATGATGTGGTTCCCCTTCTCACGCCGGGCGTAGGCCGCGCCCTGGATGGCGAGGTTGTCGGACTCCGTGCCACCGGAGGTGAATATGATCTCCTCCGGCGCCGCGCCCATGGCCTTGGCCGTGCTCTCTCGGGCCTCCTCCATCCCCTCGTGGGCCTCCCGTCCGAAGGAGTGAAGGCTGGAGGGGTTACCGTACCACCGGTCGTAGTAGGGCCTCATGGCCTCGAAGACCCGGGGGTCAAGCCGTGTGGTCGCGCTGTTATCGAAGTAGATGCTGTCCATATAATGCCAACTTAACTATTGTTACCTATTATGTTTTATTTCAATTTGACGGAGCGGCCAAATCTCGACAGGACATGGAGCTTTGCGAGGCCGGCCGATATAAAACCTCGTTAGGCCACATGCCCTGACGGCAGTACCCCAAGGCGCTCTTGATTAACATCCTTTTCGTGGGGCGGCATCCGCTCTTACCTTTTTTATTCGTTTAGAACGAGAGCCCGCAGCGCAGTTCGCAGGTCGTGAGAACGTCGATCATGCACCTTGACAGAAGTGTTAAGAAAGAAGTGGGGCCGGGACCGAGATTTGAACTCGGGTGTACGGATATCTGCCAGAGGCCTGACAGCCCTGGTAGGCTGCAGTCCGCCACATGGCCGCTCTGTCATCCCGGCGCTGAGGGTGTTAATCGCGGCCGGATATATATCGTTTCGCCTAGCGCCAGAGTTCCAGCGGCCGATAGTCCTGGCCAGTGCCGTGTGTGCTGGGCGTCTGTGGTCATATCATGGCCGAAATCGTCGGGGGAACCTTTTTTAGCGATGGCCCCGTGCAAGGGTCATGCTCCCCGGGCACTGCAAGGACGTGGCGGTCAAGGAGGTCGATTTCCCCCTCACGAAGGATAGCATCGACGAGGCGATCAAAGGCCGGAAGGCGTACACGCGGTGCGACCACTATGTCCTGAGGAGTGGGGGTGACGTGGCAGTGGTCCATGTAGTGAAGGCCGAGGGCAAGGAGCTGTTCCGCCCCATCGTGGAGCACGAGGTCATCGCCCTGCCGCACGAGGTGGTGTTCGTTCGCGATGAGAGCGTGGACGTCCTGAACGCGCCGTCCATGGCCCGTGTCGCCAGGGCGCATCCTGGCAAGACGGTGGTGGTGGAGGGGACGTTCAACCACATCTCGTTCATGTCCCCCACCGAGATCCTGGAGCTGCACGTCCTGGACGTCGTCCCGCCCTCCCCCTCCAAGCTATCGGTGCTGGTCGAGCGCGCCCTGCAGTGCGGCCTGGTGGACCTGCCCGTGGTCCCGACGTTCACCGAGGTCGACATCAACGGCCTGGTGCGGAACGTCACCACCGACGCCGTTCTCTTCCCCTGCCAGGCCTCGGGCCTGAAGGCTCCCGGCAAGATGTACTACCTAGATCAGGTGCCTGAGATCGAGGGCGACGTCACCCTGGTGGGCTGCGACCTCTCCGGCCGCATATACCGCTCGCTGTACCACCGGGACGTGGATAGGATCGAGATGTGCCCCCAGGAGCTCGCTCCCCGGGAGGGTATAAGGTTGGTGAAGTGCTGCCGGGTCCGCGACGGCTTCCAGATCAAGGACGGCATGGCCATCGTTCCCTGGGGAGCGACCGTGCAAGAGGTGGCCGCGGCCATCAACGCTCTCTTCGCCCTGCCTTAGGAGCCAGCTCCCGCGCCCGGCTCATCGCTCGGAAGGCGTCCTCGCCGAGGTTGAGCTTGAACAGCACCTCGGCCGCCACGTACCACGCCTCCGCGTCCTCCGGCTCCTCCACCAGGTGGTCCTCCACGATCTTGAGGGCGGCCTTGGTCCGTCCTTTGGCCAGCTGCTCCCGGGCTCTCTCGTGCGCCCTCTTGGACCGCTCGATGTGATCGGCCATGGCCTCCCTGGCCTCCTTGATGACCTCGTCCAGGGCGTACTTGCTCAGCCAGGGGTAGCGGGCCGTCAGGGTCTGCCGGAACCGCTCCACCTCCGAGGGCACCGTTTCTGCGGTGCCGTCCTTGAACATGCTGCGCGGCACCTTCAGCTCCAGCCGCCCGTGGTACATCTTGATGAAGTTGGGGTTGTCCTGCTGTCGGGCGGCGAGCTTCACAACTAAAAAATGGTGGATGAGTAAAAATAAATTTTTCCATGGAAAGCGGAAGATGGAATGGAGCGGAAATGCTCGTTTATCTGTACCATCTCAATTTGACAAGATAACAGACCTAGATCGCTCCTTCGAGGGGCAGTGATCAGGTGCGGAGAACAAGGTTAGCGGTCGCTTTTGTCCTTGTTGGACCACGCCCTTCTATTCCCGGTCCCGCCGGTTCATGTACGGAGGCTTACACTGGATTGCAGTCCGATGTCGCAGATAAGGACCAAAAGATATGATGATCCGGCCCGTAGAGGTTCGGAACAGGTGATGATCAGACCATCTCCCTGGCTCACCAAGCCGTTCTTGTCCACATCCTGGAACTGTACGGTGAACACGACCCCGAGCAGGGTCGAGATTGATTCATTAGTGGAGTCGTCGAGATCCTGCACTATGGCCTTTCCACCATCGCTGAACCGAGCGGAGTGGGCCAGGGAATCATTGACCCCTATGTTAACACTATAGTTCGTTATTCCCGAAGGAAAATCCACTATTTTAAGGGGGACCACGATGGTCTCGTCACCCTCTATACGGGGGTCGCCCATGCTCGTACTCGGTAGGCTTATGCCGCTGTTCGTAGGGAACAGTCCCATGTAGTATGCCATGATTACGGACGCCGTCAAGACCAACACCACGGTCCCCACGATGATCAGCGACTTCGCTAGCCTCATCCCCTTCCCGGAACTGTATGTGTGTCAGGGTATTCAAAGATGTTCAAAGAGAGCAAGGGAACGGGTCCAGCGATGATATCCTCCCCACTATGTCCATCGATGCCCAATATGAGACCATCTAACCCGGACCGAAAGGCTAAGGGGCCGCTTCCTCCTTTCCGGGGAGGATGAAAGCGTCGTTCTTGGTCCTCCCCGCGGCCATCTTGTTGGTCCTGGCGATCTCGACCATGGGGGGTCAGGCGGCCTGGACCGGGGACGCCACCTCCGGCACGGAGGTCGTGCACCTGAACCAGCTGGAGAGCCTCAAGGTCCTGGTGCGCAACAACGGTACGGCGCCCATAGAGGTGACGTTAATCACCTTCACCATCCGCTGGTCCGGCTCTGCCGTCCCCTACGAGGTGTTCTCCGGCTCCGCGATGGTGGAGGCCGACGAATCACGGGAGTTCGCGAGCGAGCCGCAGAGGATGCCAGATGACGTCGAGGACGAGTACCATTACACCATCACCGTGAAGGCGGTGGACGCGGAGGGGCAGGCGCAGGAGCGGAAGTTCGTCGGCACCCTGACGGCCAAGCCCCTCTCCCTTTCGATCCTGGGCCTCCCCGAAGCGGTGCTGGTGCCCGGGGTGCTTTGCCTGCTTGCCGTTCTCACCACCTTGCTGTTCTTCCGCCCCCGCCGGTCGACGCGCTTCCCCTACCTGCGGGCCGAGCCCCGCCTCTCGTTTCACCGCTCACGGCGGACGTAGGCGTACACTGTATAGGTGGAGAAGAATATGAGGAGCAGGAGGCTTATGCCGACGACCGCACCTGACCTCAGGAGCATGCCAGCGGACAGCGCGAACAGTGAGGCCAGGGCGAGAACGAGGTTGACCCTCAGCTCGTACTTCCTGAAGGAGCTGAAACGGCCGGGGCGCTTTTCTTCCATGGGCCGGTATCGGGCTCAGCATTGAATAACTATCTTCCGGCACTCCTTGCAGCGGTCCCCTTCCAGGAAGCAGAACCCCTGTCCGTTGGGCTTGGAGATGGTCTCTAGGCCGAGGCTCTTGGAACTGACCTCGGTCATCCATTTGACCCCGCCGATGAAACTTTCGGCGCGCACGAACCCGTGCTCCATCTCCTTCCCGCAGTTGGGGCAGTGCATGAACGTTACCGCGCACATTGAAAAACCTTCAGGTTTATACATATTCCGATTTCTATATTACTTTTGAAATCCACTAGCTCGGGGGACGACCGTAAGGGTCAGTGATTAGGATTATAACTTGGCGCGTCATCGCACTATCATGAAGAATGTCTCGGTCAGCCCCTACAATCCCGTGATACGGGATGCCCGGGTGATAGTGTACGATTCCACCCTGCGGGACGGTGAGCAGACCCCTGGCGTAGCCTTCACGCCGGAGCAGAAGCTGACCATCGCGCGGATGCTGGACGAGGCACGTGTGCACCAGATCGAGGCAGGCTTCCCGGCCATCTCGGAGAGCGAGGTGCGGACCATAAAGGAGATCACGTCCGCCGGTTTGGACGCCGACATCCTGGGCCTGTCCCGGGTGACGAAAGGGGACGTGGACGCCGCGGTGGACGCTGGCGTGGACCTCGTCCTGCTGTTCGTGGGGACATCGGACATCCACCTCCAGTATAAGATGAAGAAGAGCCGGGAGGACGTGCTGGCCATGACCGCCGAGGCGCTAGATCACTGCCGCGCGCGGGGCGTGCCGGCCTCGGTGAGCGCGGAGGACACCACCCGGACGGACCCCGACTTCCTGATGCAGTTCTACCGCGAGGCCGAGGCCAACGGCGCGATTAGGGTGGGCGTGACCGACACCTTGGGGTGCGCCACGCCGGAAGCTATCACCGACCTCGTAGGCAGGGCGGTGCGCGAGGTCCGCGTCCCGGTGGCGCTGCACCTTCACAACGATTTTGGTCTGGCGACGGCCAACGCCATCGCCGGCGTGAAAGCGGGGGCCACCGCGGTCACCACCACGGTCAACGGCATCGGCGAGAGGGCGGGCAACGTCCCGTTAGAGCAGTTCGCCGTGGCGCTGAAGTACCTCTACAACCTGGACGTCGGCATCGACTGCACTAAGATGAAAGCTCTGTCCGACGCGGTGTGCAGGTTCTCCGGACTGCACAAGCCGCGGAACCAGCCCCTGGTCGGAACGAACGTCTTCGCGCACGAGTCCGGCATCCACGTGGCGGCCATCCTCAACTGCCCCATGACCTACGAATCCATACCGCCGGAGTCTGTCGGAAATGAACGACACATCATCATGGGCAAGAAGACCGGCGTGAACTACGTGAAAAGGCGGCTGGAGGAGATGCACGTGGAGGCCACCGACCAGCAGGCGGCGGAGATCTGCCGCCGCATAAAGGAGCTGGGCGAGAAGGTGGGCAGGGTGAGCAACCACGAGTTCGAGCGCATTGTGGACGAGGTCGTCCCTAGAGACTGACCTTCAGGCCGGCATCGTCCCGCTTGCACCGCCCGAACTCGGACATGCGCTCCACCTGCTCGCCCGTGAAGACCGGCCCCTCGGCGCACACCCGCAGACCGTTGATCACGCAGGAGCCGCACAGCCCCGCGCCGCACTTCATGAGCCTCTCTAACGAGAGCTGGCAGGGGACGGCGTTCTCCTTGCAGGCCTTGAGCAGGAAGCGGTTCATAACCTCAGGGCCGCAGCCCAGGACCACATCGTACCTCATCTCCTTCATCATCTGGTCGGCCAAGGCCACCACCGTGCCCTTGAGACCGTAACTACCGTCGTCGGTGGTGACCCGCACGTCGTCCGAGACCTTGCGGGCACGATCCTCGAAGATTATCTCGCTGACGTTGCGAGCGCCTATGGCCACGTCCACGCGGGTGCTGTCGGCAATGCTTTCCATAGCGGTCATGATGGGTGCCATGCCCACGCCCCCGCCCACGCACAGCACGCGGCCTGCGGGAAGCGACCACCCGTTGCCGTAGGGGCCGCGCACGCCTAGCACGTCGCCCTCCTTCAGGGCCGAGAGGGCGCGGGTAGCGTCACCGACCTCCTTGACGGTGATGCCCATGAGCTCGCCACCGTACGACACGGACATGGGAATCTCGTCCACGCCAGGCACCCACACCATGAGGAACTGCCCCGGACGGGCACTCCGGCCGTAGGAGAAGCGCAGGGTGGTGATCCCCTTGCCCTCCTGCACCCGCCGCGCGATGCGAACGGCCTCACCGGACATGGGCCACCCCCACCAGGTCCGCCGGGGTGTTCAGATAGTTCACATCGAGGTGCTCGCTGAGACCGTCGCACACCTCCTGGAAGACGGTGAGGCCCCGACGACCGACGCCGCTGCCGATCTGCACCGCCCGGGCCCCGGCCATCAGGTACTCGAGCACGTCCCTCGTGCTCTCTATGCCTCCCACGCCGATGATCGGTACGCTCACGGCCTCGTACAGCTCGTACACGCAGCGCAGCCCTACGGCCTTGATGGCCGGTCCCGAGAGCCCGCCGGTGCGGTTGTACAGTACCGGCCTCCGGGCCTCGACGGAGATGGCCATGCCCTTGACGGTGTTGACCGCCACGATGGCGTCGCCGCCCGCATCCTCCACCGCCCGCGCCACGTCCAGCAGGCGATGAGTATTGGGCGTCAGCTTCGCCCAAACCGGTGCATCGACCGCGGCCTTGACCTCCTCCACGATCTTGCCCACCGCGGCGGGGTCGACACCGATCTCCATGCCGTAGCCCTTGGCGTGCGGGCAGCTGAGGTTCAGCTCGATGGCCGCCGCGCCGTACTCCTCCATGGTGGAGGCCAGCACGACGAAGTCCTCAGGTATGGCGGCGAACAGGCTCCCGATGATGGGCATGCCCCCCTTGAGAGCGATGGCCATCTCGTCTCGGAAGGCCGCGATCCCCGGGCCGGGGAGGCCCATGGCGTTGATGTATCCGTGGTCCAGTTCCACCAGCGTGGGGTTCGGGTACCCCTTGCGCGGCTCCAGGCCGATGGACTTGGTCACCGCGGCGCCGGCGCCGGCCTCCGCCACCCTGAGAAGGGACTCGCCGGTCTCACCCAGGACGCCAGAGGCGAGCATGGTGGGGTTCCTGAGCCTGATCCCACAGAGGTCGATCTCCAACGAGGTCATTCTAACCTCCGGCGCATGCCACTGAAGGATGATAAGCCTTGGGCCGGGCCGGCCCACGGTGCTTGTCGATGCGGGCGTTCGTCACCGGGGCGGTCGAGAGACGCCTGCGAGGGCTGTGCACGTTCCCCACCCCCTAGGGTGCTACGCTCTGCCGTGCCAGCAGTATCTTCAACTGACCGGCGAGCAGGGCGCTGATCGAAGGCATGGTGGGCAGGGACCCCAGGTCGCTGCCGCCGCATCCGAGCAGCATTCCGCGCAGCAGCCACCTCTGCTCCGCCGCGGGCAGGAGCATCACGGCCTCGGGCACGTGCTTCCCATCACCGGTGCCGAAGGCGCAGCTCAGCATAGTGGCCATGTTCTCGCTCCTCACGACGATCTCGTCACCGCACCGCTCCACGCGGGGCCGCGCTCCGAAGCGGGCCCGCACCAGGGAGGAGACATCGCGCTGCACATCGTCTCCCTGACCGAAGGTGATGCCCTTCTCCCCGCCCCGGGTCGTCACGTCACCCCGGGCCAGGTAGTAACCCGCGAGGTACAGCAGGCCGTGGTCCAACGCTACCTGGTACGGCAGCACCATATCCCGGTCGCTCGCCCCGGCCCAGGGGAAGCGGATGTGCCTCCCGGTGATCTCCACCTCCGGTTGTACCTCGCTGTCCAGCATGGTGTTCGTTCCATCGTCCTCTTCCATCGTGGGGACGCCACGCGCCTTGGTGACCTGCAGGGAATGGGGTGACGACATGGTGGTCTGCTCCCTTAGAAGGGCGGAGATATGCTCCTCGCTTAAGCATCTATTGGCAGGTTTGGATGTTTCTGTAGTGGACATCCAGTGCGCGTTCTCCATGCTCCTGGCTCCCTCCCGTGCTGAGCGTGCGCGCCTACGCTCCACCTCCATAGCCTGAAATAGAGGGAACCGGAATTCACGTTCGTTAACATGGCCCTGGAGAAGCTGAGAGAGGACTTCCCCCTGTACTCGTCGGAGGATAGGGACATCATCTACCTGGACAACGCCTGCCAGACCCTGCGGCCGCGCCAGGTGGTGGAGGCCATGCGCGAGTACTACGAGGATTTCCCGGCCTGCGGCGGTCGCTCCGTGCACCGCCTCGCCACCCAGGTCACCATCAAGGTGGAGGAGGCGCGGGAGCGGGTGGCGGAGTTCATCGGCTGTTCCGATACCTCGTGCATCGTGTTCACCAAGAACTGCACCGAGGCCCTGAACCTGGTGGCCAAGGGCATTCCCCTCAAGAGGGACGATGCGGTGCTCACCACTGACATGGAGCACAACAGCAACCACGTGCCGTGGATGCAGCAGCGCGCATCCGTGGGCGTGGAGATGAGGGTGGTTCCTACACCTCCATCCGGTGTTTTCGATGTGGACGCATGCCAGCGGATGATCGATGGGCGCGTGAGCGTGGTCTCCATGGCGCACTCCAACAACGTCACCGGTACGACGGTACCAGCAAAGGAGATCGTTCAGATGGCCCACGACCGCCACGCCCTGGTCATGCTGGACGGCGCCCAGTCGGCCGCTCATGGTCCCATAGACGTGGAGGAGCTGGACGTGGACTTCTTCGCCTTCTCGGCGCACAAGATGCTCGGCCCCTCGGGCGTGGGCGTGCTGTACGGCAAGAAGGAGCTGCTCGAAAGTTTGACGCCGCTCATCGGGGGCGGGGGCTCGGTGAGCATGACCGACTACGAGAAAGTGACGTTCCTTCCCCCGCCGGAGAGGTTCGAGGCCGGCCTCATGAACTACGCCGGGGTCATCGGCACCGGCGCGGCGGTGGATTACCTTTCCAAGGTGGGCATGGACGCCGTGGCCGAGCACGAGTCCCGCCTGAACCGGCTGGCCACGGACGGGCTGAAGGAACTGCCGATGGTGAGCATCCTGGAACCGTTGGGTTCGGAGCACCGTGGGGGGCTGCTGCCCTTCAACGTTCGCGGCATGACGTCGCACGACGTGGCCATGATCGTGGACGAGGTGGCCAAGATCGCGATCCGGTCGGGGATGCACTGCATGCATCCGTTCTTCGTGACCCGGGGGATCGAGGGCTGTGCCCGCGCCTCGTTCTACATCTACAACACGGAGGCCGAGTGCAAGAAGTTCGTGGACACGGTGCGGTTCGTGGCCGAGACCTTCTCCAGCTGAACCGCGCGGCTTTCGGGCGCTCCCGCGGCCGTTATTATCACGGCGTCCCCGGAGCGCAGCGTCATCCCGTCGACGTGAGCGCCCCCGTCGACGAGGACGAGGGGCGTGGCGATGCTCGCCGCCTTGGCCGATGGACCCTCTCCCACCCAGATGGAGCCATTGTACACCGTGAGCACCGAGTCGAGGGTCGGCAGCACGTCCGAGACCTCCACTGTGATCCTACCTTCCTGCGCCCCCCTGCCCATGGCCTCGACGGTGTCTATCAGGGAACTGACCCCCACCATCTCCGCCTCTGAGCGGGCGTCGTCGTCCAGCGTGCCGAAGGCCGAGAGCACAGCACCGGTGAGCATCACGCCCGCCAGCACCATCCATATGCGGGACATGACCAGCTCGATCACGCCCTCACCTCCACCAAGACGATGATGCGACCGTCGTTGCGCACACACTCCAGCATGAGCGTTGTCTCGCCGGCCTCCAGCCGCAGGGGCGAGCCGCTCAGCGTTACCGTCCTGGCCGGGGGGTCGTCCAGCACGATGCTGCTGAAGACGTTGCCGTTCTCCAGGCAGCGCACGGTGAGCGCTGACGCGTTCCCTTCATTACCGCCTAGCTCCACCGAGAGGTCGTGCTTTGATGCCGCCTCCGGAAGGGTGACGGTGATCTCCCGCCGGTTACCCTCCCCGTCGGAGCGCACCTCCTCGATGAGCTGGGCGAGCCTGGCCGCCTGAGAGGCGACCTCGGACCGCGCCACGGAGCGGTCGTAGCCCTCCATGCTGCCCAGCACTGCGGGGGCGGTGATCGATATGAGCAGGGACATTATCAGGAGCTTGAGCGGCAGGCCTTCCAGGGCCCGCCGGTCACCAGCCAGCATGACCTCACTCCGATATGACCGGTATGGTCAACGATCCATCCGTACCCATGCCGCCCTTGGTGGCGCTGACCGTCACGTACCCGACGGTCTTGCCGGTCTGCGAGGCACTTAGCCCTGAAAACGTGACCTTTCCCTCGCTGTTGGTGGTCCCATGCACCGTCCGGCCGTCACTGGTCTCGATGTTACACCCGTCCACCACCACGGTGGCGCCCTGCACTACCTCGCCGCTGTTGTCCAGCACGGTGATGGTCAGCGTGATGCCGGTGCGGGTGTGGATGCCGTCATGATCGCTGTCGGTGAGCGTGATCTCGCTGGGGTTGGAGTACACCGCGCTGATGCCATTGGGCGCGCTGATGCCTCCCATCCAGCCCAGAATTATCGCGGTGCCCAGCCCGGCCACCACGACCATTATCATCAGCTGCAGCGGCAGCCCCTCGATCCCAGCGTCCCTGTCCTTGCGGATGTCCTTGGTGAACGTTCTCATGTTTCTCCCGGCACACCGAGCGACGGGAGGGTATCTCACCTGTAGCACTACACTAAGAGTACGCCTCACGGCGAGAGCAGTACCTCGTCCACCGTCGAGTACTGCGGTCCAGAGGGGGTGAGCACGCTCCTCTTGAGCCGTATGCGGTCCACGCTCGCGTGTCCCAGCTCGGTGGTGGCGTTCTCCTCGATGATCTTGCGCACCGCCGGGACGGACCTCTCGGCGCGCGCCCTGGCCACCGTCAGGTGCGGTGCGAAGGCCCGCCTCTCAGGCGGGAAGTCGAGACTTTCCAGCGACCCCTCCAGCCGCTGGGCCATGGACGAAAGCGGCGCTGCGTTCTCCATCCCCACCCACACCACTCGGGCTCGGCCGACGTTGGGGAACGCCCCCACCCCCTTCAGCACGATCTCGAAGGGAGCGATGCCCTGCGCCGCGGCCTTCATGGCCTCGAGGACGCCGCCGATCTTGCTCTCATCGGTATCGCCCAGGAACTTCAAGGTGACGTGCATGAGGGACGGGTCCACGGTCTTGAGGGTGCGGTCGGCAAGGTGCAGCGATCCCACCAGGTCCTTCATCCTGGCATCGCCGGGTAGGTCCACGGAGATGAACGCGCGGAACGTCATGGTAACGACCATGGACGGGCCGGGGAGATGTAACTGTCGCCCGCCCCCGCATCTCTAATACAGACGGTGGAAAAGGATACATAGACCGGGCCACGATGTTGTCCCGATGTTGTACGACCTCATTGTGGTGGGGGCTGGGCCCTCGGGCATCACCGCTGGCATCTTCGCCCGGACCAGGAAGCTGAAGACGCTCATCATCGAGGCGGCCCAGGCCGGGGGGCAGCTTGCGGCCCTGTACCCGGACAAGGAGGTCATGAACTGGCCGGGGCATGTGAACACCGACGCGGGGCAGCTGTCCAAGAGCCTGGTCAATCACGCCCGCACCATGGGGTGCGAGTTCCGCGAGCAGGAGCGAGCTAATGCCTTGGACGATAGGGACGGTCACCTCGTGGTGCGGACGGACAAGGGCGAGTACGAGGCACTGGCCATCATCCTGGCCACCGGCATGGGGCTGTTCACACCACGCCGCCTGGGCATAACGGGCGAGGAGCGCCTGGAGGGGAAGGGGGTGTACTATCGCCTACCGGAGAGGGAGTACCTCAAGGGCAAGGAGATCATCTTCGTGGGCGGCGGTAACTCCGCGCTGGAGATGGCATTGCTAGCCTGCCAGAGCGCGGAGACGTGCATCGTGCACCGCCGCGAGGCCTTCCGCGCGGACGAGGCGGTGGTAGAAAGGGTGCACAACTCCGAGATCGAGACCATCATGAGCGCGCAGGTGGTGGAGATCAAAGGAAAGGACCGCGTGGAGGGCGTCGTCCTGGAGCATGACGGCACGCGGACGGAGAGGAGGGCGGACGCGGTGGTGATCAACATCGGGACGGCGAGCGTGGCGGAGGACATGCGGCGGTGGGGCGTGGACACCGAGAACGGCCTGATCAAGGTCGATAACCGACATGCATACCTCCCGTCATGGCGTGTTCGCCTCCGGTGACGCGGTGGCGTACAGCGGCAAGTACAAGCAGATCGTGGTGGCGTGCGGGGAGGCGGCCATCGCCTCCAACAGCGCCTACAAGCTCATACGTGACCCGTACTGGGCCAACCCTCAGGCGTGATAGCCGCTGATCCTCCACCCTCAGGATGAGGAAGGCCACCACCACCAGCGCCACGGAGAACACCAGCCCGTACACCGAGGCGTTGGCCGCCAGGTCCCCGCTGAACAGCTCCCCCACGGAGGCGAAGGTGTTGAAGGCGGCGTGCATGAGCACCGCGATGACGTAGTACGGCCACCAGTGCAGACCGTAGGACTTGGCCCTGGCCACGCCGTAACCGGACACCGAGGTGGCGGCGGCGTGCATGAGCGATGAGGACACGCTGCGCACCAGGGCCAGGCCCAGCACGGCGACGATGCCCTGGTCGATGAGCATGGTGACCTCGTACAGGAAGTTCTCCGTGGCGGCAAACCCCAGCCCGCATGCCGCACCGAAGATGAGGCCGTTGCGCGGCCTCCAGATGTAGCGGGAGAAGTTCTTCACCACCATCACCTTGGCGAACTCCTCGATCACCGGGGCCAGGACGATGATGGCCAGGAACGTCAGCAGGGTGGGCATGCGGACGAAGAGCTCGTACTCCCGCACCAGCGTGGAGAAGAGAAGCTCGGAGGCGATCAGCTCCAGCACGGTGGCGATGACGACGGCCAGGACCGCGCCGCCCACGAACGTGAGTATGAGATCGTCCCCACCTCTCCTTCTTTCCCCGTTCGCCCCAGCGCAGCCACACCAGGGCGGCGATGCAGGGGATGTAGGCCAGCAGAAGGATTATGAGCGTCCCGAGCACCACGTCCAAGTCGATCCCTTGAACGTAGGGACTGGGCGGTTAATAATGACGTCGGAGGATGGATAAAAACCAGGGAAGGGGGAGCAAGGCTCCTTTGCTACGTTGTAGGCCTTACTCGTCCATCGTGATGGCGTTGTTGGGGCACTCATCAATGCAGGCGCCGCAGTCTACGCAGTCCGCCTCATTGATGACGGCCACATCGGTGACCTTGATGGCCGACTGGGGGCAAACATCCTCGCACGCACCGCATCCAACGCAATCGTCAGCTTTAATCTTCACGACCAAATCTAACACCTCAATTGATTTACATGCAGAATCTGATAATTCTATAAAAAGACTTCCACTGAACCACGAAAAATGGAAAAGAAAGGGGAAGAAGGTTTCACGAGAAAAGGTTGAACCGGTACTCGTAGCCGTCGGTGCGGACGAGGTTGTCCAGCTCCCCCGACCCGATGAGCTCGAAGGCGTGCCGGATGACGGCCTCGTAGAACTCGCAGTAGGGGCTCTTTTCCATGATTGTGCCGTGCTCACTGTACACCTCGCCAGGGCAGGGGGCGCCGCACACATTGCGTATGGCGCAATCCGCGCACACTGGTATGTCCTCTGCCCAGCGGGAGCGCACCGCCTTCAATGGGTTGGAGCGCACGGCCTCCTCCACGCCGCCCTTGCGGAACACGGAGGAGGTGCTGAAGTCCTGGATCCCCAGGAACTCGGAGCACGGATATATTGAACCGTCCGAGGCCACCGACACGAAGCAGCGGCCACCACCGCAGGGCGTGATATCGCACATCAGCCTCCGGCCCTGGGGGGCCACGATGCCCAGCACCAGGTTGGAGAAATCGCCGATGGTGATGCGCTGCCCCTCCTTGGTACGAGCGACCGCCCGGTCCACCGCACCGAGGAACTGGGGGATCAGAACGTCGTTGGACGGTCGAAGAGCTCGCGCCACCGGCTGCGTGCCCCGCACCGGGTTCATCAGCACTGAGGGGACCTTACGGTCAGCGAGGAAGTCGATCATCTGCGGCAGCGTGTCCACGTTCATGGAGCTGATGGTGCAGATCACGCTCATGTTCCTGTACCCGTCCAGGTGCTCGATGGCGTGCACCGCCGCATCGTACGTTCCCCCGCCGCCGGAGCGCAGCGGCCGGATGCGGTCGTTGACCTCCTTTATGGGCGAGTCCAGGGAGATGCCCAACGATACACGATTATCCATGAAGTAGTCGGCCGACTCATCGTCCAGGTGCACCCCGTTGGTCTGTATGCCGAAGATGAAGCGGTCGGCGTGATCGACGACTATCCTCTTCAGCACGTCCTTGACCAGCATGGGCTCGCTGCCATGGAACACGATGACCGGCTTCTTCCCGTCCCTCGCTACCGAGCCGGGATAGTTCTGGAAGAAGTCGTGCAGGTTGTCCAGGGCCTGGGACACTTCCTCGTACGTCATATGATGGCCCTGCGCCCGCAGGTCGTCCGGCAGGTAGCAGTACTTGCATCCGGCGTTGCACCGCCCGGTGGGGTTGAAGTACACCGCGCTGAACCTCTCCTCGGTGCGGAACCGCTTCAGCTCCTCCCTCATGGTGGAGGCGTGCTCGTTGTACACTGGCATGATCTCCTCCCTCAGCACCTTTCCCAGGTTCTGGTCCTTTCCTACCAGTGCCCAGAACATGCTCTCTGGCTCGATGAGGACGAACCACTTTCCCACGTCCAGCAGCTGGAGCCTGGGACCTTTGCCGGTGTTCATGCCGAACGGCTTGATAGCTTGCGCTGTGATCTCGTTGGATATCATCTTTTCACCTCGACAGAAAAAGATTGGGGAAGGGGTTTCGTTCAGAAGGGCAGCTCGCCCTGCTCGTCGTAGATGATGTAGTGCGATAGTCCGTTGCCGTCCACCTTGCACTCCATACGACACATCATTACGCTCATTTTTGTTGCCTCCTCAGTTGGATGTATTATCCAACTTCAACATGGACTAAAATCAAGAGTATATAAAGGAATCTATACACCAGATTTAGTTGGATGTATACACCAACATTATCTTTACATTGGATTGCCGGAAGTTGATAAAATCCCAGCACCATGATTGAAATACAATACTCCCTTACCTGGGACATGGAGTATGTCTCCGGGAAGGTCCTGACCGCGGAGGGCTTCCAGGATGGGCACGTGGGCTTCGAGGACGGCATGGTCGTCGAGGTGGGGAAGGGGCACGCCAAGGAGAACGTCGCCGAAGGGATCATATTGCCGACGTTCGTCAACGCCCACACCCACATCGCCGACTACGTGGTGCCGGTGGACCTGTCGCTCACGCTGGCAGAGATCGTGGCGCCGCCGAACGGTCTGAAGTACCGCGTCCTCAGCGCGACGCCGGAGGACCGGCAGCGGGCGGCCATCGCCGAGATGTCGGAGACCATGCTCCGCCGCGGCACTTCAGCGTTCTCGGACTTCCGCGAGGGCGGGGTGAAGGGCGCGCAGCTCATGTCCTCGGCTCAAGGAGCGCGCCCATACGTGCTGGGCAAGCCCCGCGCCCCGCGCTTCGACCGCGAGGAGATCACCGAGCTCCTGAAGCTCACCGAGGGCATCGGCCCGTCGGCGATATCGGACTGGGACTACGAGGAGCTGCGGGAGATGGCCAAGTTCGTGCGCTCCCGCGGCAAGACCATCGCCCTGCACTGCTCCGAGCGCGTGCGGGAGGACCTGGACCAGGTGCTGGACTTAAAGCCGTCTTATCTGGTGCACATGACGCAGGCGACGGACGCGGACCTGGAGCGGTGCGCCCAGCTGGACGTCCCCGTCGTGGTGTGCGCCCGCTCCAACATGTTCTTCGGCATGGTGCCGCCGCTGGCGCGCATGGTCCAGCACCACGTAGTGGTGGCCCTGGGCACGGACAACGCCATGATTTCGATGCCGGACATGTTCGTGGAGGCGGAATTCGTTGGTAGGCTGCTAAGGCAGCAGGGAATAAGCCGGCTCGACTGCGTTCTCAGCATGGTGGCGTCCAATGGGCGAAAAATTATAAATCAATCTCCGCTAATGGAGATAGTACCGGACAGGCCAATGGACCTCATGGTCGTCCGCTCCAAGAACGGGGACCCGCTGACCGACCTGATACTGCGCACCGCGGGGGAGGAGCCCCTGCTGGTGAGCGCGGGCGGCAGAACAAGGAGAGGAACGAGATGAACGAGTTCAAGAAGATACTGATACCGACCGACGGAAGCGAGAACACCAAGGCCGCCATCACCCAGGGGCTGGAGCTGGCCCGCGTGATGGGAAGCGAGGTGACCGCCCTGTACGTCGTCGACCAGGCCTCCTTCGTCAACTTCCCCATGGACTCCCAGGTGGTCAGCATCTACTCTCTCCTAGAGAAGGAGGGCAAGGACGCGGTGGACTACGTGGTCAACGAAGGCCACAAGCTGGACGTTAAGGTAACGCCCAAGGTGGTGGAGGGCTCCCCCGCCAAGAAGATCGTGGACGAGGCCGAGGACTATGACCTGGTGGTCATGGGCACTCTCGGGCGCACCGGCATCTCCAAGCTCCTGCTGGGCAGCGTGGCCGAGAGGGTGGTGAGGTTCGCTCCCTGCCCCGTGCTGGTGGTCCGTGCCGAGGCACCCAAGGAGGAGTGAGCATGACCATCGTGGACAAGGTAATGACCCACAACCCCATCACCGCGGAGATCCCCGGCTCGCGGAACGACGTGCTCAAGCTCATGGTGCGGCACAACCTTACCGGTCTTCCGATCGTCAAGAAGGTCGACGGCAGCCTGGCCGGCATGGTCACCCGCAACGACATCTTCCAGAACCCCGAGGAGGACCAGCTGGCCATGGTGATGAACCGAGAGCCCCTGGTGCTGTCCCCCCAGGACACCGTGGAGACGGCGGCCACGCTCATGACGACCAAGCGGGTAACGCACTTCCCGGTGGTGGATAACGGCAAGCTGGTGGGAATCCTAACTCCCACCGACCTGCTCAACGAGGTGGAGAAGAAGGCCTCCAACGTTCCCGTGGAGGAGTTAGCTCTAGACCCCTGCGTGCCCATCTATCAGGACACCCCTCTGCGCGCAGCGCTGGTCACCTTCAAGGCCAGCCGGGTGAACGCCCTGCCGGTCCTGGACGGCAACGGCCGCCTGTCCGGCATCCTCACCGACCGGGACGTGTTCAACAAGAGCCTCATCAACGGCTCCGTGGCCCTGACCGCATTAGGCATGGGCGACGACGAGGACTCGTGGTCGTGGGACGGCCTGCGGAACATCATGAAGCTGTGGTTCGAGGTCTCCAAGATCGAGATGCCGGCCGTGCCGGTGCGCGACATCATGGTCCGCTCGCCCACAACGGTTTTTAAGAAGACCAACGTTTCCGAGGCTGCGCGTACCATGCGCCGCAACGATTTCGGGCAGCTGCCGGTAGTGGATTCAAAGGAGAACCTGGTGGCCATGCTGTACGACATCAACGCGGTGTCTATCCTGGCACAGTAGGCGCCAAGCTCAATATCCGAGGAATAACAATGGATGCATCAGATGTACTCTCGCTCTGCAAGCGCAGGGGTTTCCTATACCCCTCCTTCGAGATCTACGGCGGGGTGGCCGGTCTGTACGACTACGGGCCCCTGGGCACGGCCTTAAGGAACAACATCGTGGAGATCTGGAGGAGGCTGTACACGCTGGGCGAGGGTTTCGTGGAGATCGACTCCGAGACCGTGGGCCCGGAGATCGTGTTCAAGGCCTCTGGCCACGTGGACGAGTTCGCCGACAAGATGGTGAAGTGCAAGGTGTGCGAGGAGGCCTACCGCGCTGATCATTTGGTCGAGGGTAAGCACCACAACCCCGGGTCGTTGAAGGAGGCGGAGCTGGACGCGCTGATCCACGAGAACGGCGTCACCTGCCCCTCCTGCGGCGGCGAGCTCTCCTCGGTGGAGGAGTTCAACCTCATGTTCAAGACGGTCATCGGCCCCGGTTCCGGCCGCGTCGGTTACCTTAGACCGGAGACGGCCCAGGGCATATTCGTGAACTTCCCCAACCTGTACCGCTACAACCGCGAGAAGCTTCCCCTCGGCGTCATCCAGGTCGGCCGCGGTTACCGCAATGAAATATCTCCGCGCCAGGGCGTCATCCGCATGCGGGAGTTCAACATGATGGAGTGCGAGCTGTTCGTTGATCCTCAGGACAAAGGCTGGCCGCGCTTCAAGGACGTCAAGGACGAGCGCATCAAGCTCTACGCCAACGACGGCCGGGAGATGGAGATCAGCGTCGGCGAGGCGGTGGCGCAGGGCATCATCTGCAATGAGGTGCTGGCCTACTTCATGTGGTTCACCCAGGAGTTCCTGAAGGCCATCGGCGTGGACGGCACCCGCCTAAGGTTCAGGCAGCACGAGAAGGACGAGATGGCCCACTACGCCGCGGACTGTTGGGACGCGGAGGCGCTGCTGTCCTTTGGCTGGACCGAGATCGTCGGCATCGCCGACCGTGGCTGCTGGGACCTGTCCCGCCACATCAAGTTCTCGGGCGTGGACATGAGCGCGTTCAAGTGCTTCGATGCACCGCAGGAAGTGGAGAAGGACGTCATCAAGCCCAAGTACGGTCTCCTGGGTCCCAAGTACAAGGCCCTGGGCAGCAAGATCGGCAAGGCCATGGAAGCGACGGACCCATCGACCATAACGGACGAGGGCGTAACCGTGGAGGTGGACGGCCAGAGCTACGCACTGGGGAAGGAGTTCTTCGACGTGGCCCGGGTCAAGGAGAAGGTGTCCGGGGTCAAGGTCATCCCCCATGTCATCGAGCCGTCGCACGGCTTGGACCGCATCACCTACACCTGCCTCGAGCACGCGTACACCAAGAAGGAGGACATGGAG
This sequence comes from Methanomassiliicoccaceae archaeon, assembly GCA_963663855.1. Taxonomy (GTDB): domain Archaea; phylum Thermoplasmatota; class Thermoplasmata; order Methanomassiliicoccales; family Methanomassiliicoccaceae; genus UBA6. Next base: position 717,393 of record OY760646.1, read on the forward strand.
ATGCTGCGCATCTCGGCGGCCATCGCGCCCATCAAGTTCGGTGTCTTTCCTCTCATGACCAGGGACGAGCTGGACAAGGTGGCGCAGGAGATCGATCAGGAGATACGTTACAGCGGCATAGAGACGTACTACGACGACTCCGGCTCCATCGGCCGAAGGTACGCGCGCATGGACGAGGTCGGTACGCCGTTCTGCATCACCGTCGATTACCAGACCTTGGAGGACGGCACCGTCACGCTGCGGGAGCGGGACAGCCAAGCGCAGGTGCGCGTAAAGGTGCAGGAGATCACGCTCGTCGCTCGCGCCGCACTGTGCGGCGCCAACCTCGACCAGTTCGTGGTCGCCGATAGCAAGAGTTCGCAGTGAGCGCGACAATAAACCCCTTCCCCTGTCCATTTTCAGACCTTTTTCGTAACCTCGCCTCGACAACGATTCTTATCCAGTGATTTCTATGGAGAAGGTTCAATATCCAGGAAGACGATTTCATGTCCAGTGAAGCACCGCCACGAGGCGGAAACCTCTTCAAGAGAGCCCAATCGACATAGGAGTCGAAATGATGAACGGAACGGAAATAGCGGGTATCAAGAAGAGGGAGCAGCTCAGGTCCATGGTGGAGGCCACCAAGATCACGGACCTGATGTCCAAGGAGTTCGAGTATGTGAGCCCCGAGGACCAGCTCTCTGACGTGCTTAGGAAGATGGGGCAGCTGGACCTGCACGAGATGCCGGTCAGCTTGGACGGGAAGAGGCTCATGGGCGTCGTGAGTTACGGGACGCTCCTCAAGAGAAGGAATCTTCCCATCACCACCAAGGCGGGCTCCATCACCGTAATGCCGCAGGAGATCGGCCCCGACACGCTGGTCACCGAGGTGGCGGAGGCGTTCATGACCTCCGGGTTCCGCCAGATCCCCATCGTGCGGGGTCAGAACATACAGGGCATCCTGGCCCGCACCGACCTGATCAAGATCATCAGGGGGATCAAGGAGCTGCGGGAGCTTAAGGTGAGGGACATCATGACCGAGGACGTGCAGACCGTCGGTCCCGAGGATCCCGTGGAGACGGCACTGCTGTCCATGAAGAACCTCACCATACGCACCCTGCCCGTGGTGGACGGCGAGAACACCCTCACCGGCATCGTGGGCATCAAGCAGGTCGCGAACTACAACTGGAAGGAGCGGAAGCGCGAAACGGTCGGAGAGATGACCGGCGACAACAGCCCGGTGAAGGTGAAGGTCTCCTCCATCGCGCTGGACGCGGTGTACACGGTGGAGACCGACGCCACGTTAGGCGAGGCCGTCGACGCCATGCTGGAGAACAACGTCTCCACGCTGCCGGTGGTTGAGGACGGAGCGCTGGCGGGCATCATCACCAAGTACGACATCATCGAGCTGCTGGCGTCCTTCAGGCAGAGGGACATGGTTTACACCCAGATCACCGGCCTGGACCAGGACGACCGGTTCGCGTCGGAGCAGATGGAGAAGGACATCACCATGTCCATGCAGAAGATCGCGAAAATAACGCGACCGATGCTGTTCACCCTGCACGTGACCAAGTACAACGCTCAGGGGAACACCAGCAAGTACTCCCTGAACGGTCGTCTCACGACGGAATCGAAGGTGTGGGTGGCGTCCGCGGTGGACTGGGACCTCAACCGGGCGACCATCAACCTGATGCAGCACCTGGAGCGGAGGGTCATCGAGCGCAAGGAGGAGAAGCTCGACCACCGCAAGAAGGCCAAGAACATCGGGCACAACTGAGCGGTCCTCCGCTCCCTTTTCCCTTTTTTATTGCTCTCGCTGACGGTGAGGGCCAGACGATATATACCGGTGGCTCCGCTAGATATGGCGCTGAGGTCGGCGAACTAGTCGCGGACCCAGGGGAGTTTTCTATGATAGCGGAGGAACTTGTTGGAGCGAACAGGAAGGAGAGGCTCCGGGCCGAGGTCGACGCCATGGGCCTGGAGGGCATGATGAGCACCAAGTACCAGACGGCATCGCCCTCCGACACCGTGAACGTCGTGCTGAAGCGGATGCGGGACCACGACATGCACGAGATGCCCGTCACCTCCGACGGGAAGAAGCTCATGGGCGTGGTGAGCTACGGCACGCTGCTCAGGCGTAGGAACATCTCCATCGAAACCAAGGCCGAGACCGTCCTGCAGAAGGTGCAGAACGTCGGCGTGAGCACGCCGGTGACCGAGATCGCGGAGCTCATGATCAACACCGGCTACCGCGAGGTGCCGGTCACGCGGGACGGGAACATCGTCGGCGTGGTGTCCCGTTCGTCGTTACTACGCGTGGTGCAGGACGTCAAGGAACTGCAGCGCATCACCGTGGCCGACGTGATGTCCGCGGACGTCAAGACCGTGAGGCTGGATACCAACGTCAAGGACGCGGTGCGGTACATGAGCGCCATGGAGGTGCGCGTGCTACCGGTCGTGGACGATCTGGAGCGGATCATCGGCGTGGTGGGCATCAAGGACATCTCGCACGCCAATTGGCATGAGCGGGACCGCAACACCGTGGGCGAGGTGGCCGGCGAGCGCACCCCGGTGGAGGTCACCGTCGGCTCCGTGGCAGTGGAACCCGCGGTCGTCGCTCCGCCGACCATGACGCTGGGCGAGGCGGCGCACATGATGGTGCAGAGGAACATCTCCACCCTGCCGGTGGTGGACGATGGTAAGATCCTGGGCATCGTGACCAAGTACGACCTCGTCAGTGTCTTAGCGTCCCTGCGGCAGAGGAGCGTGCTGTACATGCAGATCTCCGGCCTGAGCGAGGATGACAAGTTCGCCCAGGACCTGATGGTCAGCGAGATCCAGAGCTCGATAAAGAAGATCTCGGCCATCGAGATCCCGGTGATGTTCGACCTCCACGTGGCAGCGTACAACGACGAGGGGGTGCGGTACAAGTACTCGCTGCACGCCCGGCTGACCACGGACGATAGGCTGTACACCGCCAGTGCCAGCGAGTGGGACCTGGTGCTCGCGACGTCCATGCTCATGAAGACGTTCGAGCGCCGGGTCATCGACCACAAGGAGCAGAAGCTGGACCACCGGAAGCGCACCAAGAACATCGGGCACCACTACTGACCGGCCGCCCGGTCCATTTTCTTTTTAAGTGTCCGGCAGCGGCCGTCCACGGCCAAATGCTTTAATCTATATCGGCCATCCACTGCCGACCATGGCGCAGTACGAAGCAGTGCAGACCGAGAAGAAGTGGCAGCAGATGTGGAAGGAGTGGGAGCTGTACCGCTTCGATCCCAGCTCCAGCGCACCGGTGTACAGTATCGATAACCCTCCACGTTACACGTCCGGTTCGCTACACCTCGGACACGCGACCGGATACTCGCTCATCGACTTCGCCGCGCGCTACAAGCGCATGCGCGGTCACAACGTCTTCTTCCCGCTGTGCTTCGACGTCAACGGCACGCCGACCGAAGTGAAGGTGGAGAAGAAGCACGGCATCACCAAGTTAACTGTCCCCCGCCAGCAGTACATCCACCTGTGCTCGGAGTTCGCCAACTCCTTCATCGACGAGATGACGCGGCAGTTCGAGGTGCTGGGGGAGAGCATGGACCCCTCCATCTACTACCAGACGGACGCTCCTTACTACCGACGCATCACGCAGATCACCTTCCTGCGCCTGTTGAAGGAGGACCTGGTGTACAAGGGAACGTACCCGGTCAACTGGTGCCCCTCGTGCATAACCGCGCTCGCTGACGCCGAAGTGGAATATTCGGACAACGTGACCAAGCTGAACTACATCAAGTTCCGCATCGAGGGCACGGACGAGGACATCATCATAGCGACGACAAGACCAGAGCTGCTGTGCGCCTGCCAGCTGGTGGCCGTCTCGCCGGAGGACAAGGACAAGGAGATACTGGTCGGCAAGACGCTGCTCACGCCGCTGTACGGCAAGGGCATCAAGGTCATCGCCGACGACAAAGTTGATCCTAAATTCGGCACCGGCGTGGTCATGATCTGCACCATCGGGGACAAGACCGACCTGGAGTGGGTCATGAAGTACAACCTGCCGCTGGAGAAGGCGATCGACGAGCAGGGCAAGATGACATCGCTGTCCGGAAAGTATCAGGGACTTGCGGTAAAGGATGCTAAGCAAGCTGTGATAGAGGACCTCAAGGCCGCCGGGCTGGTGGTGAAGCAGGAGGACGCCAAGCAGAACGTGGGCGGCTGCTGGCGCTGTCATACTCCGATAGAGTTCCTGCAGGTGCCGCAGTGGTTCCTGAGGACCATGCAGTACAAGGAGCAGGTGCTCAAGCTGGCGGACGAGGTGAAGTGGCACCCCGAGTTCATGAAGGTCAGGCTCAAGGACTGGGTGGAGAGCCTGCAGTGGGACTGGGTCATTTCTCGGCAGAGGTTCTTCGCCACTCCCATCCCCATTTGGGAGTGCGAGGACTGCGGTTACGTCGTTCCGGCCAAGGAGGAGGACTGCTATGTCGATCCGACCGTGGACAAGCCACCGGTGGACCGCTGCCCGTTGTGCGGCGGCAAGCTCGTGGGCTGCCAGGACGTGTTCGACACGTGGATGGACTCCTCAATATCGCCATTGTACAACGCCGGCTGGGAACGGGACCCGGCGATGTTCGATCACCTCTATCCGATGTCCATGCGGCCGCAGAGCCACGACATCATACGCACGTGGGCGTTCTACACCCTGCTGCGCTGCTACCTCATGACCGATAAGCGTCCCTGGAACCACATCATGATCCACGGGTTCATCATGTCGCCGGACGGCACTCCCATGCACTCCTCGCTCGGGAACGTCATCGATCCCGTTCCGATCCTGGCAGAGTACGGCGCGGACGCGCTGCGCTACTACGCCTGCACCTGCGCCCTGGGCGAGGACAACGCGTTCAGGGAGAAGGACGTCATACACGGTAAGCGCTTGGCGACGAAGATGTGGAACATCGGCAAGTTCACCGGCATGGTGGTCAAGGAGCGGCCTGCCATGCAAGGACTGCAGCCCCTGGACCGATGGATCCTGAGCCGATACTCCAAGGTCGTGAGGGACGCCACGCAGTACTACGAGGAGTACCAGTTCGACAAGGCCATGCGCGCCATAGAGGACTTCGCCTGGCACGAGTACGCTGATCATTACCTCGAGTTGATCAAGTACCGCACCCGGGAGGGCGATGACGGCGTTCGGTTCACGCTGTACACCATCACTCTTGGACTAGCGAAGATGATGGCGCCGCTGATGCCGCACGTCACCGAGGACATCTACCAGGACTTCCAGAGCATGGACGGGGCGAAGAGCGTTCACGTGTCCGCATGGCCGGAGCCGGTGCTGTTATCCGATGAGGACGAGGCGCACGGCGACGTGGTCAAGGACGTGGTCAGCGCCATACGGTCGTGGAAGGCCGAGCGAAAGTTACCGCTGAACAAGGAGCTGGAGCTGATCGAGCTCATCGGCCCGTCCGCGCCGTCGCTCATCGGCTTCGAGAAGGACATCCTCGAGACGTCAAGGGCGAAGGAGCTCAAGATCGTCACCGAGGCGGATTTGGAGCAGAAGGTCGTGGCCATAAAGCCTGTGAAAGCGAAGGTCGGACCGACGTTCAAGACCAAGGGCAAGGAGGTGTTGGACCTTCTTGCTGCGTTGGACCCGGAGAAGGCCGCGGCGGACATAGAAAATGGCGCTCTAACGCTCGAGCTCGCGGACGGGAGCAAGGTCGAACTCGATCAGAGCTTCATCGAGGTGCAGCGGAAGCTGATGATCGAAGGGAAGGCCGTGGAGACGCTGCAGGTCAGGGACATATTGATAGCGATCAGTCCCTGACCAATCTCCCTTCCAGTATCCAATAATGGGAACTGTGAGATGAGCAAGATTTAAATGGGAGAAGCATGTTCACAGTGCCACACGCGGGCGTAGTGTAGTTGGTTATCACTTAACCTTGCCAAGGTTAGAACACGGGTTCGAATCCCGTCGCCCGCACTCCTTTGAGCATCCAGACATTCATTTTTTAATTCCAATTAATATGGATTTCTAACACAGCGTAGCACGGTCTCCTCCCCCATTATCTCACCGAGAGTAATAATCGCCAGTCAAACCCGGTGAAGGAAATGTCAAAGAAAAATGACAGGGTTAGATCTTCAACCTCGACTTCCAAAGTGAAATTGCATCAGTATTAAGAGGGGGTGGCCTATGCTTTTGGTAAGATTGGGGGTTTTACCTGAAATCACGGACACTCATCATCCTAGCAGTGACGGTAATGACATTGGCGGCGATGGCCTCTGTCCTTTCCACTGAAGTAAATGGCCAGGGTTCTGATCAAACAACTGTCGATCGAGCAACTGCTGATCCTTCTGCAATTAACCTTGCCTCTCAAATGAACGCGCGCGTAACGGTGTACTTCTTCTATGCGTTCGATTGCCCACACTGTAAGGCCACCGAGCCGTTCATCGATGGCCTGGAGAAAAAATATCCCCAGGTCACGTTCACAAGATTGGAAGTGAGCGGCAACAGTGATAACATGGCGCTGTACAACGACAATATGGAGCGCTATCATGCAACTCCCCGCCAGGTCCCTGCGGTCTTCGTTGGGGACGATGCACTGGTCGGCGAGCCGGCCATAAAGGGCGGTCTGGAGTCGATCATAGTCAGCATGCTCAAAGATAACGTCGAACCAGCTCCCACAGTAGCGGGCGCGCCCACCTCCCTGCTGGCCGCGGCCGGCGACGGACAGGCCAGGTTGACATGGAAAGCCCCGACAATGAACGGGGGCACGACCATCGATTACTATGTCGTCTACCAGAACGGTAAGGACACATCTCACGTTGAAGGAACCAGTTACACAGCGAATGGTCTTAGCAATGGGGTCAAGTATGGCTTTGCAGTAGCAGCGCACAACGGCGCTGGCATCGGCCCCAAGAGCAATGTGGTGAGCGTTTCACCCTCATCCAACACCATAGCTCCAACCATCGTGGCTCCGGGTCCCCCAGTGGACCTAATGGCAACAGCAGATGATGGTCAGGTCGATCTAAGTTGGGCTCCCCCGGCCGATGATGGTGGTTCCACTGTCACCAGCTACCAATTATCGTGGTACACGAACACCAGTGGTGCCGTTGATACAAGGACAATTAATGGAACGACCTTCCGTCATGAGGGGTTGGAGAATGGGCTCACTTACCACTACAAGGTCGCTGCGATCAATGCCGTGGGTGTGAGTGAGCCGAGCGGGGCCGTCGATGCGACGCCTACTGCGCCTCCTCTCCCCCCAGCACCCATGGGTCTCAACGCCAGCATTGTGAATGGCAGCGTCTCCCTGATCTGGAACGCTCCCGCCGATGGAGTCCTGAACGTCACAGGCTACAACATCTATCGTGGCGACAACGGATCGACCGCGGAGCTAGTGGCATCAACGGCCGGGACCTCATATGTCGATGGCGATGTGCAAAGCAACCAGACGTACTACTACCAGGTGATCTCCCTGAGCAATGGTGATAGGCCTGGACCGGTAGGCGATGTCGTGATATCCACAGTGAACGATGCTGCCCCGAGCTCGACGCCGTCCTCCGAGATCACGCAGGCCCAGATGGTCATCGTTGGCCTGTCCCTTAGCGCCATAGCGATCATTGGTTTCAGCTTATGGAGCAGCAGGCGGCCTTAAGGAGTTGTGATGAGAGTACGCTATGCTTAACATGGATGAGGTAACATTGTCTCCCTGATGGGGCCAAAGACTGCCCCCCCAAGGGGCAAGGAAGAACCTCCGCGCCTACGTGCATAGCCTACGTCCTCTGACCCGTACTCGGCTCCATGGCCCTCCCCTTTTTATTGCATCCAAAGATCGCCAGAATGGGGAGGGAGGCAGCGTATTTCTCCTGGATATTCAACACGGTTGTGGCTAGGCCAAGTTTTATATTGGCTGGGTAGACGTGAGAACTACCATGGCAGATGGTTCACAAACAGATAGATCGCTCTACGAGCGTCTAGGGGGAATATATGCCATCACCATGGTCGTAGAGCGTTTCAGCGACAAGGTCGTGGACAACCCCGTGACCGGGAGGGGTTCACAGAACGAGGCATTGAACGATTGGTCGACCAACCATCTAGATAGGCTCCCGGGCCTCAAGCACATGAGGTCCCTGTGGGTCGCCGATGTCTCGGGGGGACCGTTCGATTATAACGGAAAAGATCTGGATGAAGCGCATGCTCGCTTCAAGATCAGACCGGAGGAGTTCGATGAGGTCGCCGCGGAGCTTAGACGTGCGCTCGAGCACTACAACGTCCCTGAGCGTGAGAGGGAGGAGGCCATGGCTGCGTTCATTGCTCACAAAGCAGAGGTCACGGCTGGATCGAAGATTATGATGAAGGAATAGGTCGGTGAGATGCTGGATAATAAGATGATGTACCTTCCAATGCGGACGGCGCGGTGAGCATGATCGGTCTTGATGAGCTGCCCTCAGGAAGGGAGCAGGTGGTCGACTCCTTCTTCTCCGGCACCGGGGAGAGCTACGACAGGGTCGTCAGGTACTTCACCCTCGGCCTGGATGAACGCTGGAAGACCGAGATCGTCAGGTTGGTCCCTCCTTCGGAACGGATCCTCGAGCTCGCTTGCGGCACAGGCATCCTGACGGAACGTTTAGCAACGCGATGTCCGAACGCGGAGATCGTCGGAGTGGATATCACCCCCGACTACCTTGCCCGGTTCAATGAGCGCCTGAGGAAAAATCCCTGGATGCATGCCCATGCCATCCTGGGGAACGCGGAGACGGTCGATGTGGAGGGCGAGTTCGACGTGATCGTCTCCTCGTATCTGGCAAAATACGTAGACCCAGACGTTCTGATAAAAAATGTGACCCCCCATCTGAGGAAAGGAGGGGTCTTCATCGCTCATGACTTCATTCTGCCCAAGAACCCCATTTACCTGAAAGGATGGGGTGCCTATACCTGGGCCATGAACCATGTCGGTCTATCATTGTTCCCTGAGTGGCAGACCGTGTTTGATGAAGGGTTGACCGACCTTATCCGTAGGTCGAACTGGCTTGATGACTTCTCGGCGGCTCTCAAGAGATCCAGCTATGATGGGGTTAACAAACGACGGCTTAGCTTCGAGATCGCTGGCCTGGTCTGGGCCACGAAGGTATGAGCACTCTCTCCCTCATTGATGGAGTGCCATAACTACAGACGAAGGAAGAGGGAGATTGTCAGCATCTCACTGATCAGAACAACTGATTAGACTGGAAGTTATTACCGGCCCGAGCCGTCGCCCGCACCACAACCATATCCAGGCAACCACTCATTTTTCCTAATCAGGGGGGATTGGGATCTGGCTGCGTCTAGCTCGTGATCTTGTAAGGGTGAGACACCGTCCAAACACGTTGAGCCTCGGCAATCGCCTGATCGTTGTTCTTTCGCGCGTAGTAGGTCTCGGTCGTCTTGCTCGTGGTGTGCCCCATCATCCTCGATGTCGAGTCTAAGGGCACCTCCATGTCTATGCAGTTCTGACCGAAGGTTCGGTGGCAATCCCGGAGATCGAAGCTGACCCCGGTTTCCTCCTTCACGATTGATCGGAGGTCAGTCGTTCCATTGGTCGAGAATTCCCCACTGCGGCTCTTCTGTAGGTTCTGTAGGGCTGGGAACAGAAGGTCGCTAGTAAGATGGTTGCTCATCAGAGCTTTGGCTCTAGCCTGAAGATATCGGCGAAGGAACGGTAATCCGTCAGGATTTATTGCTGAATCATAGGTTCGCCGTAACGTCCCTTCCCCTTCACCTCCTCGGCATGCATGACACCACGGTTCAGATCTAGGTAATTCAGCTTAGAGAGCCGGAGCTCCTTCGGTCGAAGTCCCGAGCATATGCCTAGAACTTACATCACATAGGCTTCCATACGGCGCTAGTCCTCGATCGGTACCTGGGCGGCTCCTTGCAGGATCATCGCTCGGTCTCCATCGGATTTGGGATCGAGCCTTCTGATAGTGTTATGCGGAAAGTGCTACGGGAATCTGGCCTTCGCCTTGTCCACCGCCGCGTTGCCCACGTAACGGAGCAGACCTACCAGAGAATCCAGGTTGTGGTCGATACCACTTTCCTGCATGCCCCGGCTCCGTAGCAACCCGATGTGGCCTATACGTCGTTGTCGGTCATCTTGACCGGGGGCGCATGTGCTGATGCCTTTGTTCTTGTCCTTTTTGTGTAACCCGTCCAGCTCCTTCATGTCCTGGTTCATTTGTTTGAACCTCTGCCTCAGCTCAGTGTACGTGCTTTCGGCCAGCACACCTGGCATCGTTTCGAGGTAACGATTGACGGACTCTACGAAGGGATAGCGTCCTGTGCTCCTTGCCCACCTCCGTGGTCCCGGCCCAACCTCTCTCCTCGGTCATCCAAAACGCTCCCCCTCAGCTTTTTTAGCCGTACCGTCGATAACTCGTTCTCGAATTATATCCTTCTCGTACTCGGCACCGGCCCTGATGATCGTTCGCATCAACCGGCCGGGGGGGATTGATAGTTAGTCCTTTGTAGTCGAGCAGCTTCTGGCATATCGGGACGGCGTCCTGCCTGGTCATGCTCGACTCCTTGAGTACGCTCATGCAGGCCACGATTATCCCGTGGTCACTAATGGTGGCAGTATGTGTGTCCCTGTCGATCACTTAGAGGGCCCACCATGCCGCCGGACAGGAATGGGGGGCGGCACGGTCCGCCATGAGATTAAGCTGGATGAATAGGAAAAGGAGAAGAGATTGTGCCTTCCTTGGTTTTTTTATTAACTTCTTATATGGGAGTCCGAATCAAACAGTCTGAAAAAGAACCAGCAATTCAATGAAATGAATCCAAAATCACCACCACACGGAGATGTGGAAAGAGCTTTTTACCTCGAGATGAATGCGAATCCTGTGTCTGGTGACGACCTCATAACGTATTGTGGGCTGTACTGCGGTCTGTGTGCGGAGAGATGCTTTGTCCCATACAGAGCTGGGGAATTGCTGGCTTTGGTCCGGGATGAAGGCTATGATTATTTCTACGCGTTCGTGCCAGGCATCAAGGACCATTACCTGTCGTTCATTAAGGTTCTGGAGAACTTTTCGACAATGGACTGCAGCTGCAGAAACAGGAAAGGTGGTCCTCCGAACTGTGCAATACATGCTTGTGCGAAAGGCAAAGGTGTGTTCGTCTGCATGGATTGTATGGACTTCCCATGTGAAAAATGGAATGCCATCTCCAGAATCCACCCACTACTTGAGAGAGATGCAGAACGATACAGAGAGGTCGGCAAGGAGAAATGGCTGAATGAGCAGAAGGATAGGGCTAAGAAAGGCTTCTACTACGGGATGGTCAAACAGAACTCCGCGCTAGGTCAGGATGAGAAAAAGGATAAGAGCTCGCTCTTGTGAAGAGCGCAATCGTCCGTCATGATTTATGTGTGAATCTTTTTCCACCGATTGGTATTGGGAGATCAGTATCAGGGTGACATGACTTCTCCTCAATCCGATCATATCCTTGGCCTCGGGATTGATACTGGCGGCACCTTCACCGTCGCAGCAATCGTGGACCTGGCCGAACAGAAGGTCATCTCCACGTGACATATCACCGACCACCCATCATGTCCTGACGTTCGGTCTGGAGAAAGCCATTAACGAAGCGCTTGACCTCAGCCTCATTCCTCCTTCGAGGCTTAAAATCGCCTAGTTCACCACGACGTTGGCAACGAACGCCTTGCTGGAAGGCAAGAGGGGCGATGTGGGGCTTATTGGTATCGGATGGGAGCGCCAGCCGGAGCCTTCATCTCCACGGTAGAATCACGGCTTGGTATGAAGGCGATCGTTCCCATGGGTTATGATATTGGAAAAGCTGTCGGAGCGGTCATCAGCAGGATATGCGAATCCGCCAAGGTATCGATCGTGTCGATGAGCGACCGCTTCCACATCGATTCTCTCCTTTGGGTGTTCCTATCTCCTTCCTGGAGCTGGGGGATGTAAAAGAGGCTTGGGAATCTATCGATTGCGTCAACGCGAGCGTTACGGGGTTGGCAGATCTAGAATGTGCACAAATAACTTGACCGGATTAGCAATATCGAAAGGCCACCCGATTCAGTCAGTACGAGCTAAAAAAAGAATAGGTGGCTCAGGATGTACTGACGAGCATACGTCATGGCCGTTAGATTGGTACCTTCTTTACCGTCCATCCTTGCATCCTATCTACAGCAGCGGCCGGGGCGGGTCCTCTGGCGAGGTCTTGTTCTGGATCTTGGTCTGCTCCAGGCGCTGCTTCAGCAGCATCTCGCCCCACAGTGATGCAGCGTAGATCGGCACTTTGTTCCCGACCTGCATCACTGCCTCGTCCTTGGCCACGATGCGGACATACTTCGAGGCGCAGGCGGTGATTATGTCGCTGTATCTGAACAGTTCCTTGGATTCCTCCTCGGTCCGCCCTGTGGTGTGCACCGCAAAGATGGCGACCTTCTGTCCATACCGTTCCCTGAGCGCCCTGGCATCGTCGGCGGAGCACAGGGTCACACCGATGCGGCGGAAGCCCATCCCGAACGCCTTCTCCGCACCCTTGACCTGGTCGACGGTGCAGTTTGCCGGATCAAGTACTTTCTCCTCACCCAATGCTTGAACTATCTCGGGTATGGGGGTGGTTTTGACCAGGCCCGAAACCCTACCGCCGATACCCTGCACGAGGTCAGGCTCGGATATGACGACCGTGCCCGCTCCCTCGCAGACAATGACTGCGGCGTCCAGCATCCCATTGCTCAGGGAGGTGCCCAGCAGCTCGGAGACCCCGAACGACAGGTAGTCCTTCATCCTCAGCTTTCGTTGGGGGGTGCACATGCCAAAGTCATTGATGCGGAACTCAACGTTCTGCCTTACTATATCAGGGGTGATCTCCTGGATATTGTGCAGTTTGGCGAAGAGGGGGCAGTACTTGACCTGCGGCTCTCCTACCTCAACGACCTTTCCATCATCGATTACGACCTTGGTCATGCCAAGGGCTTCGATCTCATGACGACTCATTTTCACAGCTCCTTTTTTCATTAGATATGACTTAGCAGATCAATCTTAACAATAAAAATGGAATCATCTAGAACGATCCATCGCAGCCTGCAATGATCATTGACTTTGACTATTCAACAATGAACTCCACATCATTGACCCTGTTCTTCTTGGCGGTGGTACGAGAGATCATGCCGGCCTCCACCCATCCCGCGCTTATTACCCCGGCGGGCGCTAGGCAGTTCGCCGACATCCTACAGTTACGGTAGCGGTTGACGATTCCACTGTTGGCCTGGTCCATCAGGTCGGTCAGGGTCAGGTTCTCCAGGCCCTCTGAGAAGTTCTTGACGTTCTCGCAATCGGTGGCTATCTTGCAACTAAAGTTGCCGTCCTCGGTCTTGTTCACGGTGATGAGGTGCGTCTTCCCGCACAACCGCATGTTGACTTTGACCTTCGATGTCATGTCCTATCCTCTGCGTCCCTAAGTGGACGTCGGCACCGATTGAAAAGACATATGCTTTACCCCTTAAATTTATGTCCATTTTTAAGGGACCATTGTTAAATGTGGCGTAATAATCTACCGCCAAGTAGCCATGTCGAGGTAATAACTTGTCTGATGTTTTCAATGAAAAAGACAGGCTATTGAACGTGCTGGACCTGAAGCCCGTGGATCGCGTTCCCTGTGCGAGCCCATTGCAGACGGGGACTGTTGACCTGATGCGAGCCTCTGGGGCATTTTGGCCGGAGGCGAATAATGATCCAGTCGCTATGACCCAATTAGCGAAAGCAGCCCATACAATTGCTGGTATTGAGAGCATTAGAGTCCCATTTGATGTCTCGGTCGATTCTACAGCCTTTGGTGCAATAACCGGAATGGAGGCCATCAATCGGCAACCAGCCGTATTGGGGCCCATCATAAGGACCCCTCAGGCATTGGAAAAAGTATCGATCCCTGATCCGGTTAAAGATGGTAGAGCACCTGTGGTTATAAAGTCAATCAATCTTCTTGCAAGGCAATTCCCTAGTACACCCATAATATGTGCAATTGTATCACCATTTATGCTGGCAGGACAACTTAGAGGTAACCAAGACGCAATCATGGATGTTATCGAGAACCCTAATTTTTTGAAAGGAATTCTCGAAAAGGCGACGGAATGGGATATCGCCTATTCGTCAGCTGCTATGGATGCAGGTGCTGATGTTATTGCAATGATTGATGCTACCTCTACCGGGGACATACTAGGTCCGGAGCAGTACAAAGAGTTCGCGCTCCCATATCAAACTAGAGTGGTTGATGCCATCCGCAAGGCTGGCGGGCATTCAATTCTGCACATATGTGGTAACACAACAGAGAACATGCCATTCATGATCCAAACAGGGGCGAATGGCATCAGCGTTGATCAGCAAATGGAGATGCGATGGGTGAAACGGCAGGTCCGGGGGAAAGCAGCAGCGATAGGCAATGTAAGCCCAACATCGACGTTACTTTTCAAAGGGCCTAAAGATGTGAAAATTGAGTCAATCAGATGTCTGGAGGAGGGAGCCGATATCCTAGCTCCAGGTTGTGGTTTCGCCCCTGAGACCCCTTTAGAAAATATGAAAGCAATGGTAGACGTCGCTTTTCATCATTAACGTGTGCACAAAATCCAGATATTCATTGATGTCCAAGATAAATTGTCCTCGAACGTGACGGCGAGGCCTGCATGATGGCGTCCAGGTAGCATGGGACTCTTGTTTTAGCGGCAGGAACAAGGGGTAATTTACAATAGGATGGGCAGAGAAATGGTCTCCAAATGTTAGGTAGGTTTGTCCAGACTCGTCAGCCTCATAATAAAAAAATAATGACATAATCAATGAATGCCTCTATTGTATCGGTGTCCGGCCGGATTTTTTTCTACCTCTTTGAGGATCCAAACACCTTATAACCAGATATCTTTTTTATGGTCTCAAAGTGTTGCCTAAGAACGTTCTTCTCCCCTCTTTTAATCATCTCGGAGAGGGCGGCGATTGACACCCCTTTGATTTTAGCCATCTCTGTAAGTGTGGTACGTCGCGGCAGGTCGAAGTAACCTTTTTCTAACGCTAGCCAAAGGATATCCTCTTGTGTGTCAGTAATGAGCTGTTCATCAATTACTGTAGCTATCCTTCGGATGTTAAGCTCAACCCCTTTTGACGCAATCCCTTTTACCAGGTTGGGAATGGAACTTCCTGTACCAGATATGACATTGAAGACGAAGCTTCCATCACCGTCGGAATGAGCTGTTTCCCAGAAACAACCACAATCGATGATCATCTTTATTATCCAACAATCCATGATTGAAACTGAGCCTACGATCTGGCCTCTACCTCGTTTGGATGCCTCGACGTTGGAGATATCATGGCGTTGTTTTAGTTCTTTGATTAATGGGTTGATATCTCCAACGCCCGTTATCGTAAATAATGCGTGACCACCCTGCCCTTGCCATGGAATGCAACCGTTCATGGTCACAGTACAATTGTACTTTGAGCTTATCTCAACAATCCAGCATTTCATCCCTCGAATTGAGAATTCAGCCTCAAGCATACCACCTAGAATTAATACCCTTTTTAAATAGATTATCAGATTCCAATGATGAAAACGTATAAGCATTACAGTTTGCCGGGATTCCGACATTTCTTTAGCGTAAATAGGGGGCTGAACTACCATGATACAGTTGCCGGCGCCCAGTAATCAGGCATGATCATGAGACCCACCTCTGACTCCATCATGCCTAAAGTAATCGTAGCGCTCGACGAGATGGATAAGATAGTCGATTGATTGAGCTCCATCGAATGAGGCTTGTCGATCTGGCACATATCATGCGTCATTCTGCCGACTCTCATCCTCCCTTCGACCTTTATGTGCCTCTGGAGTTAACGGCGCATTACAGCAACTCGGGCTCTCGCCCTTGTTCTCGCTCTTGAGGTTCTCTTGCATTCAAGAAGCTAGCGCAAGCTATTAAGGGCTCACATCAAGATCAGGGCAAAGCCGCGCTTTTAGTCAAAGTAAAAAGGAGATAATATTGGATCAGATCCACTATTGAGGGCTCAGCCCAATGGTAGAGCATAGACGATGGATGGCCATCGTCACCTAATGGCAATGCGCGGAGCCATGGCAAGCGTCTTGGACCTTTGCCTCCCTTAGTCCATCGCTCATGTAGGTGGCTATGGCATCCTTCACTGAACCTGACGCTCCCACGAAGACCTTGATACCATTGTTTTGGAACTCCATCAGGGGTCGCCTACCTATTCCTCCTATCAGGACCGCGCCCACCCCAGCATCAGCCATCTTTCTCACGGGGATCATGCAATTGTGTTCTCCATTGTTATCGATGGTCCAAACCTTCACCACTTGATCCCCCTCGACCTCTACTGCCGTAAAGAGGTCACAATGCCCAAAATGGGCAGAAACGCTTGCATCTAGTCCCCCTGGACTGTTACTTGGTATACCGATCTTCATGTTCATTCTCTCCTTTTTTCCCATTCTTCATTTTTGACCCATATGTCGTCTAATCCACTGTTGAGGGTCAGGCGCTCGTAGTTTTCCAAGCTCACTCTTCATGGTGGTGACATCTCGCCCTTGTGACGATGAGGCCCGGTGCAGCATCTTTGGATGCTTTCGCAACCGCAGTCGGGACACCGTGCTGGCTGGTTGCTCCCAAGGGACCTCCATTCCTTCTGGCATCCCGGGCAATAGTAGCCCTGCTGTTTCTCCAGGACATAACTTCCGCCCTTGATCTCGATGGCCTTTCCGTTCACCAAGGCATCCACCATCTTTTCCCTGGCTCCCTGTAGGTCATCCCATAGTGCGCGCCGAGATATGCCCATCCTCAGTGCCGCCTCTTCCTGATCTAATCCTTCCAGGTCAGAAAGTCTGAGGGCCTCTAGCTCCTCAAGGGACAAATGGACGACCTCCAATATTCTCATGGGGACTCCCTGGGGCTTGAAGTAGGAGACTGATAGTTCTGCTTCTATCCTCCTAGGACATCTTGGTCGTCCAGGTTTCATTCTTTTCTCTCTATACAGAGGAAATATATTAACCTTATCCTAAGCTAACGGGGTTTCCATGTTTTATGGGAGAACGATTACTGTTTTGGAGATACGCTGTGTGATGAATATTATTGATACAGTGACAAAAAGATCGGTCGTAAGTGATAGCTGATCGAGTTCTGAACTATGCAATTCCGAAGGAACGTAAGTATCGATCTTCTACTCATTTTCAATGTACGATGTGCTAGTCCCGAGGACCTACAGATGGGTCGGACGCTCAAGAGCGTTCATGATTTTCTTCTTATATCCATTGTAATTACCTTGACCTTCGCTGGTGATAGGTGATATATCTGTCCCATCGAGGGATGAGGATAAGATCAGTGGCCTTTGCCAAGCAGCGATATCCATTCACCTGACCTGAATATCGAGATCATCTCGAAACATCAGCTGGTTATCACTACGTCTCCATTGAGATCGTTGAAAAAGGTGACACTGGAAATTGGCATATAGAATTGATGTCGATGGTTAATGAATAAGCAGACATTAAGGTAAGAAGCGTGAAGTATGATCCCAAAGCTGGAAAATTTGAGAACGTTAATTATCGCTCAAGAGCCGGTATCGAGGAAGAATCCCGACGACTGGCGATCCTGTTCGACATGGATGGCGTTCTTGTCGATGTGATATCTTCCTATCGCCGGGCCATTCAAGAAACCGTGCGTTTTTTTTCGGGAGAGGAAGCTTATCTCGAGGAGGTCCAGACCCTCAAGGAGAAGGGAGGGTACAACAACGATTGGGATCTGACCGAGGCGATCCTGAACGACAGGGGAAAGAGAGTACCGAAGACCAACATAGTAGATGTGTTTCAGGAGCTATACCACGGCACTGAGGACAGGGCAGGTTACATAGAGAATGAGAGATGGCTGCTATCGAGCGAATTGCTCGTGAGGCTGAAGGCCAGATATCTGCTTGGCATTGTGACCGGAAGGCCGAGGGAAGAGGCCATGTTTGTGCTCAGGAAATTCAATATGAAACATTTGTTCGATGTCATCGTGGCCATGGAGGATTACCCGCCCGAGAGGTCCAAACCCGATCCTTACCCCATCAACCTGGCATTAGGCAGGATCGGCAGTATTGATGCGATATATATCGGCGATAGCGTTGATGACATGATAGCGGCCAGGCGAGCCGTTGTACGCCCCATAGGCTGCCTCTCCCCCGGTGCGGCAAGTGCCCAAGTTAGGGACCTGTTGGTAAGGAACGGGGCAATAGCAATATTGGACGATATAAA
This sequence comes from Methanomassiliicoccaceae archaeon, assembly GCA_963663855.1. GTDB lineage: Archaea > Thermoplasmatota > Thermoplasmata > Methanomassiliicoccales > Methanomassiliicoccaceae > UBA6. Next base: position 735,640 of record OY760646.1, read on the forward strand.
CGACATCGAACGGATCCTACCCTAAGCGCATCCACATACGCAGATGATATGGTGAGATAGTTCGATAAGCTTGAGCTACCGCATCGTCGGCGAGGTTAGGACTAAAGAACTCTGTTGTCAAAGAGAACAAGTTGAACATCACGAGTTTCGCCTTCACCTCGTTTTTTCGTCCTATATCGGTACGACATCGAAGACGATAACCGAACAAGCGCTGTATCATGCTGAACGCCGTTTCAGCATGATCGCGCTTGCCGTACAGCTTCGAGGCACGATTTCGGCAAGTGCTTCCAGAACGAGACCATCTTCTGATAGTTCGTTCGAGGCTTGGAGTAGTGTATTGCATTCCTCTTGATGCGACTTCAGCCGCTATAGCATCGAGGCGTAGAGTCAACGTATCGAGGTGCACTTGCCCGGAAAGGATGAGCCTTTATATATTTCCCAATCGAAAGGTAGGAAAGAACCGAAAGGACCTAGACTAACATACAGTTGGTCCAACAGTCAAGGAGGAGAGGGCGTGAGCCATAGACCAAACAAAGCAACCAACAAGGAGGGTAAGAAGAAGGGAATGAGGAAGGCCGATAAGGCCGAGCAAATAATCGAGGAACCATATGTTTTGGAGGATGGCCCATCTCGCTTGATACTCCGTAATGGGGAGCTGTATAATGGATGGGAAGGCCCTTGTGGCAAGTGCAAGGTCCATATTAAAACGGAACGACCGGCTGCCGAAGGTCTCCGGTGCCCAGAATGCGATATTATGTTATTTCGGCCAGGAACCACCCTGGAGAGGGAGGAGGAAATAGGGCACATGAGAGAGCTTCGGGATGGTTCATCGATCGGGGGTAAAAAAACAATCAGGCCCAATGAAGGGGACATGCTCGAGATGTTAACTGGCCTCTGTCATATTTGCGGAGGAGAGATGGAACTGACGGAGGATGAGTTTGGCGCCATGTTCTTGTGCCCTCATTGCACGAAGCATCCTCCAAAGGATTAGACTATTTAACTGTCATTCCTTTTAATAGTTCCATCACCTCACTGGCATAAGAAAAAGGGAAGGGGTTTGAGTTATCAAGGACCGCTCATCGGCCCTTGTGGGAGTGATCTCCGCCCTTCACCTTGGCCTCGTGCGATGGGGACTCGGCACCCTTCCTCCCGGCCTCGGAGCGCTTCTCACTGGTGGACTCGCTGTGGGAGCCGCTCTGATGGCTGGGGTGCGTGCATTCCCTCCCCCGGCACTCGTGCTCCGCCTCTCCGCCCTTCTTCCCGATCTCCTGGTAGAACTCCTTGCCGTGGGTCTCGGCGGTCCTCTCGCCACCCATCTTGCCGGCCTCGGCCGTGGTCATCGGTCCGCTCTTACTGGTGTGCTTTTCTTGGGCCATATTTTTCACCTACGTTTTTCCGTTGGGTGACCGGGTTTTTAGCCCACGGTATTTGTCAGTTGGCCGTCACATCGACGAGCATACGTCGAAATAGCGTTGAATCGTCAATCCCTTCTATCCTTGATATCTTGATGAGAAATTTGGAGATGATCGGCTGAGAACCTGGCAGAATGAGCTAGTGTAGGATCATTAGGACGTTTCCCTGCCGACCTATTCGCTTGTGTAAAAAAAATTGGATCTGGACGTTTCCGTCCATTGATCGCTTACTTCGCCTTCTTCAGCTTCTCGATCTCTTCCTCGACCTCTTCGGCCCCTTCAGCATAGAACGTCTCCTCGTCGGGAGCGATCTCCTTCAGCAGCCGGAGGAACTCTCCGGCGTGGACCCGCTCCTCATCGGCCACGTCCTTCAGGACCTCGATGGCGAGCTTGTTGTCGGTCGATTCGGCCAGCTGCATGTACATCTGTACCGCCTCGTACTCCGAGGCGATCAGGAACCGTATGGCACGTATCAGCTCTGGCTCGGTCAGCTTGCGGTCCTTACCAAGACCGCTGAACGGCTGTCCAAATTCTGGCATTGTTAAATCACCCGTTCCCCAATATGCCGGAAAGGACTTATTTTTTACTTTTTTCCCATAGCTGCCCTGCCTTCCTAACGCCCCATCAACGATATGGTCGACCGACCCTTCTCCGCACCTGCGCTCAGAGACCTGATCTCGTGCGGCGGACCGAGGTAAGGGAACTCGTCGAGCATGTCGGCGTGCGGCCCGCACTTATCCCACGTCAGCCGTCCGTTGAGCACCGTCAGGAAGACGTCCTTGGCATCGTCCCGGGGCATCCGCCCGTTGCCAGGGTATGCCGCCTGCCTTCTAGGATCGTAGGGCAGGACGTCGGGTAAAAGGCTCCTAGCGGCCGCCTCAGCTCCCTGAGTGGTATAACCGCCACTGTGCTCGAGGGCGTGGGCGAACATCGGCACGAACCTCTCGTCCTGCGCTGGCTCCCCGTTCAAATACGCCTCGCGCTCGGCGTCGGCCAGGAACGGCGTCTGAGACGGCCTCGCTCCACGATCGGCCTGCACCCATGCGCCGTCGGCCTGCACCAGCGAGCGGTGCCATAAGTTCACGCGAACCCCGCCTCCGATGTCACGAACGGGCAGCTCCAGGGCGATACTGCACACGTCCTTGTCGGCGAACCAGTCCGCGCCGGTGAACTGCATTTTGTTGAGTACGCCGTTCAGATCGAAGTAGAAGGGATCGCTGCGCCAGCCAGCGAAGAATCTGTACTCGCCGGCATCGGTCACTTGCGCATCGTGGCCCATGGAGACCGGAGCCCGTTCGATGATCAGCTCACCTTCCTCCCCTATGCCCGCGGCCTCTGCGCCCTCCGCTCGGCGCACGCCCGCCGTCATTGTACCGTCCTCGCTGTGCGCAAAGCGCACTCGGTAGGCGATGTCAGCGACCATATCACCGTTGGTGTCCACCCTCAGCTCGTACAGGCCTTCGGGCGCGAACGGCTCGCTGGTCGTCGGCTCGGGCGGGTTCAGTGTAGATGACGGATGCATGTTCATGATGATAATCGACCTGCTAGGATCGTCCGCTTTGGGGAATGCGAAGAGGTCAGTGAGGTCCAGGCGGGCGTCCCCTCGTGGGAATCCGAAGTTGGGTCCGGAGTAATGGTGCGTCATTTGAAGTCCACCTCAATTGAGAGTGTAGATTGCCTTTTACAGGCAGGATATTTAACGATGGCCCATGCGAAGAGCGGGTGCAGGCCTCGTGCCAACGCCATCGTGGCGCCGTTCGCCTGGATGGGACAGTACAGACGGAAGATGAGGGTGAAGGCTCGGCATGCTCAAGAAGAGAACAGCTCCGATACGTTCACCACACTCTGGACCTCACAATTCCGCGTATATCCTTAGGAGGACTTCGGTGCAGGCTGCAGGCTACCGAGCACCCTCTTTCTGACCTTCGAGTAGATGGTGTCCTTGGTGCCGATCCAATGGAACAGAACGGCTAACGCTATTCCGAGGAGCGCTCCCGCGAGTACATCGGAGGGCCAGTGCAGTCCTAGGTAGATCCTGCTCACCGCCAACAGGCCCGCCAGGATGAGCAGCAACATGCCAGTGCGTCGTGGCGCTCCCAGTGCGATCAGGGTTGTAAGCGCAAAGGCCCGGGCCACGTGTCCGCTGGGCATGGAGTACCCGCCGGCGCTCGTCAGCGCCCCCCAGGAGATGGTGTGTACGTCGGTGAGCACTTCGAACGGTCTCTCGCGCATCAGCATCCACTTCAGGGCCTCGACCACCACGGCCGTCACTATCGTCAGCACTATAACATCGAAGCCCAGCTCCCTATGGCCTCTCCAATAAAGGATGAGACCGGCCAGCACCTGCACGTAGAATATGCCGAAAGTGGTGAGGACCACCATCAGTAGGTCGAGGACGGGGTTGAGGCCGGCCTGGTTCAATGCACGGAACAGCAGCTCGTCAAGACCCACGCCCATCACCACAGGTCGTCATTTCGTTCTAACGCCACGACTTGACGTTATCGCCATGTCACAACCTTCCCCATTCGCCGTTCCTTTCAGGATGCTGGACGAAAGAGACCACGAGCCTATCATCATCGAAGTCCGAGGTATCGATGACCCCGGCCCTGAGAACTAGTTCCTCCCTCAGTCCCCGGTGGAGCTCGGGCAGGTGCTCTTCAAGCTTCTCCCTTTTATACCATGGCTCGGTGTCAACGATGCCCATCATGCCGCGCAGGTAGTCCTCGACATACCGCTTGATGTTCTGGGCCAGCTCCGGGCCGTTGGATACGTTGTTCTTCAAGCGTTCGACGACCACGTCGATGACGCCGAGGTGAAGGACTATCTCCTCCATCAACGGATGGTCCCCCGAGAGAGATAATGGCCAATGGTACGAGATCTGGTCCTCATCGAACGCAGCCACGAGCAGGGCCCTGATGATGCGATAGTGCTCCCGACGATCGATCTCCTCTTCCTCGGTTACCTTGCTTTTATTGATCTCATCGACCAGGAAATCGGTCATCGATCTTAGGTCGGCCTTCAATGCTGCGATGATGGTGTCGTTCTTGGCGTAGACCTCATCGTACTCCTGGTAGAGCGGCTCCCTGTCCACCTTCCCCATCCTCACGTCGGGGAACGTCCTTAGTCCAGTGGCATGCCGCAAGCGCATCCCCTTCAGCTCTTCCCTGGAGCCGTCAGTGATACGAATCTCGGCCAAGCGGTCGGGATCGTCGATGACCAGCGGGCCGTTCTCCGGACCGGCATCCAGCATCTTCCGTACTATCTGGTGGAGGAGCGATCTGGTCCGGTTGAACGCAACGTTGATGGATTCGTGCGGTGCAACATCGAGGAGGCGGTCGTTGGAGGCGACCACCACCACGTCGCATGATTCTTCAAGATCGGCCACGCATATCTGGGGATCGAACTTGCGCGGTCTCTCGCCCTTAAACGGCATGACGACGAAAGCGATCACCTTGGTTCGAGAGCGACCTATGAGCTGGGAGAGCTGGACCACACCGTACGAGCCGGTTAGACCGCCCAGTCCAGCGGCGAGGATGAGCACGTCGAAGTCGTAGATGAGCTCTTCGACCTCCAGCAGGGCATCGTCGATCCTCTCGAACCTCTCCCCCATGGACAACTGGCAGCCGTCCACGCCCTCATCGTCCCAGGAGATCTTCCTGAAACAGCCCGGGTCCAGACGGTTCAAGGCCCTTCTCTGGAACATCATGACCTCCATGTCCCTTGATCCGAACTTCTCGTCAAGATGATGGATGAGGTTCCTGCCGCAGCTACCCAGGCCCAGCACGGCCAGCCTCCTTCCTTTAGCTCCCGATGCCTTTTCCTCCCCCTCGTCCGGCCGCATCGGCGCTATAGGCAGGTGTGCGCTACTTAACCATTTACTTGATGTGAAATTGTGTTGAATAGTTACGCCTGCTCGGTGAGGAAGGATGGAGACTGAAGAACGGCTACGGGGTGCGCTAGAAAGTGGAGCGCGCTTTCTCGGCGGTCAAGCGCGTCATGAGCGAGGTGCAGGACAAGTTCTGGATTTACATTCTGTTGGCGAGGACCTAGGGTTTATTAAACACGGTTCCGGACGCCTTATGCTCCATTTATCCTAGTGGCTTCAGGACCTAGATCTTCGTACCAATGCTTATCAGGGTCGGGCTTGGTCCACTATCTGATCGGTAAAAAATGAGGTCACGATGTCGCAGAGGGTGAGAAGGGAGAGGAAGACCATCGATCTGATGGTCCTGATGTATTGCAGGGGCAATCATGGAGGGACGCTTGAACGGTGTCCCGACTGCCGAGAGCTGACCGACTATGCCTTGACCCGCCTAGATATGTGCCCCTACCGAGATAACAAACCGACCTGCTCGAAATGCATGGTCCATTGTTTTCGGTCGGATATGAGGTCGAAGGTCAGGGAAGTGATGCGCTATTCGGGCCCCCGAATGCTGCCCCGCCATCCGGTCCTGGCGATCGGACACCTGATGGACGGGCTCAGACGGCCTAAGAAGTGATAGGTGAAGGGGAGCCGTGGGACGTTGCCGTCCATTTTTATCATGACGGCCCGTTCGGTCAGTTCCTGTCATATTTTAAGGAAATGAGGACGTGGTGAGGGCACGCTCACTCCCTCATTTTCCCGCCGTCCCTGGAGCCCTGGACGAACGCCTGGAAGTTCGCTGCCGGCATCAGGGGAGGGCACTCGCAGGCCATGCCGGCGATGAAGCCGTTCTTGAAGTGCTTGTACCGCATGGCGTCCTGGTACGCTTGCTCGTACACCTGCTGGGGCGTGCCGTTGTACGCCAGTAGAGTATCAGTATTGCCCATGAGGCAGCACTTGCTCTCGTAGATCTTCGCTGCCTTCATGAGGTCCATGGGCTTGCGGCCGTCGTAGGCGATGTGCATCACGGACCCAGGAGGGAAGGGCATGTCCTCGCATAACTGATAGTCGTTCCCATGGTCGCCGCACTGGTGGTAGAATATGCCCGCCGTGCCGGCGCCGATCTTGACTATCCTCTCCAACGCGTCCTTCATGTAGTCGGTGGCGAACTCCTTGCACTGACCGACGGACATCGTCCCGCTGTTGGCCAGCAGGGTGGAGCATGTGGTCTTGAACGGCTTCCCCGGGTAGAGCTGACTTACCGCCTCGCAGGCGTTGACGCAATGCGTGACGACCTTTCTCATGATGCTGTGCGCCAGGTCCGGTTCTTGGACGATCCACATCAGCATGTTCTCCGGGGAGACCCAGAAGCTGCCGACGACGAACGGCTCGTAGATGAACTGCCATGGCTTGTAGCCCTTGCCGGCGTAGTGCTCCACGGCTTTGAGCCCACGCATGTGCCGGACCATGGTCGGACCTCGGGCCAGCTCCTCCGGTGATAACGGCTCGAGCTTGTCCGCCTTCTCGATGGTGTCCGCCGGGTAGGTGACGATGTCGGGGGCGGACATGGGGCCGGTGGGCATCTTGATCTTGCCGCCGTAGTCCTCGTTCCAGTATACCGCGTAGTTCCAGTTGAGGTACGGCGTTATGCTGTGCTCTCTGGCAAGGTCCAACTGCCAGGCCATGGCGCTCTCCGGGTCAGTGTAATAATCGTATAAGGAGTGCCCCCGGGCCGTGGCCGCGTAGGCGCCGACCAGCGGGCTTATGGGGACGTGGTCATGGTCGCCGTTGACGAACATCCTCTTCATGTTTTCCCGTTCCCGGTCGTAGTTCTCCTTGGTCCCGGCCGGCAGCGACTCCCAGCTCATGTCCACACCCTCGTCGGCTTCATTTCGGCGCTGAACTCGCCTTCGTTCTATATGCACCGTTCGCTCCTGGCGTTCATCGCTGATAAGAGGGCAGTCATTGTTGGTCATATCCAGAAAACGAGCTCACGGTCGAGTGGCATTGCCGCTCGGAGAACGGCTCGGCCATGCGTCAATATAAATAAGGGATCAGCCGCCACGTCCTTTGAGCTAGCGCTCGTACTCTGGCCCGAACTCGGCGGATAGCGCCTTTTCCTCATTCCCCATCCTGAGGAGCAGCAGGGGCACGATAACGAGCATGATGACCAGTCCGTATACGCTTTCGAAGATGACCGGGATGGATAGAAAGTAAAGCATCTCCGCAAGGTAGATGGGGTGGCGGACGTACCGGTGCGGTCCCTTCTCGATGAGCTTATGGTCCGGCCTTATCCTGATCCTCTCGGAGAAGAACCTTCCCAGGTAAAAGCGCGACACGAAGTAGAAGCTCAGGCCTACGATGAGCAAGGCGAGCCCGAGGATCGTTGTGACCGTCAGGCCGAAGCCTCGATCGTGGGAGGCATGATCCAAGGCGCTGACCGCGAGTCCTAGGAAGAATAGTATGCGGGCGGCGTGAGGGAGCAGCCAGCTATCGACTGATCCGCTCATAATGGATTTTCCGACCATCGGGGAGGGAGAGTTCTGTTCTAAGCTAAGAATGTGCTCAAAGCAGCATGACACCTCTGGATATGCCAAAATCATGTGCCGGGAATTGGAGGTGCCATTTCTCCATCGCCAGCTCGAATCACATCACCGCTCATCTGACTTGAACTCGTGGACTGTTTGTTATATCATATCGCCCATAAAGATAGTGACAAAGGAGATGTGAGATGCCATACAACCTGGACCTATCCAACTTATCCATCCAGGAATATAAGGGATTGTTGAAACGCCAGAACCTCCTGCCTGGACGCAGGATGCTTTGGCAAAATATCGACCACAACTTTGAGGTCATTGAAAAGCAAGGCATAGTCAATATTGCGCAATTAAAGAAGCAACTTTCCATGCCGCATAAGTTAGCGTCCTTCGCAACAACTACTGGCATCTCTCAGGAATATTTGATCATACTTAAGAGAGAGATCGGCACCCTTGAACAAAAGCCCGTTCTCATCACAGGCTTCCCAGGCCTGGATGATACGGTGGTCACCGATCTAAGTAGTAGAGGAATTAAAACCTCAAAAGATTACTTGGAAAGCGGTTCGTCCACTACGGATGAGCTGTTCTGCCTTTGCGACCTTGTCAGAATTAATGGGGTGGGACCCGTTGCGGCAAGAGCTTTTTATGAAGCCGGTTATCGGTCCGTTGCAGATGTCGCTTGCGCAGATGCTGACACCATGCTGGAGAAAGTGTCAAAGGTTAACCAGACTAGGCATTACTACAAAGCGAAGCTTGGTGTGAAGGACATGCAATTCTGCATTGATTTCGCTTGTCTGCTGAATAAATGCTGCAAGTGATGGAGAATAATTACGAATTAATTTCGTCACATTAACTACTGCATCCAGTTCACGCGGAGCGGACCTTGGTCTTGACGGCGATGTACCTCTGTTATCCCTGAGGTGCCTAGAAATCCAATAGGTCAAGACAGCTCTGGCCGAAGGTCCGATGGCAAGCGCTAAGGTCCATTGCGCCGTTGATCATGAGATCCAACTGCGACTTTTGCGTACATGCTGAAACGATAGGAACAAAAGAGCGTCAGTAAGTTTTTCGCTCATTAGAGTTCGCACCCTGGCCCAAAGTTAACAGAAAAACATCATTTAAGCAGGTAACTCTAGAGCCTCTCCTGACCATTGGTCCTATCAGTGATTTCTTAAAAAAGTCTAGAGAATCGCCTTATCACGGTCCTCAACGGCCATCTTACTGTATCGAAAAAATAAAGGAGTTTGGGTGGCCGGTCGGCTCAGTATACGAAGGGTACAAACATCTTCGTACTTTTCCTATAGGTGATGTACTCATCGCCGAACTCCTTCTCCATGTCCTGCTCCTCCCTCCTGGCCAGCCGCGTGTACAGGACGATGAGGAGGACGTACAGAACGATCAGCGGGATGGTGGCCCAACCGATCATCATTCCCAGGGTGATGAGGAAGAACCCGGTATACTGGGGATGCCTGATCAGGCCGTATATCCCATCGGTCACCAGCCTTCCCTTGCCCTCCTGCTTGCTCCAGTAGTTCTTGTGGATCGTCTTCCACCCCCAGACCACCAATGCGACACCGATCACCGACAGCACCGCACCGCCCCAGCTTCCCACATCACCGATGTACTGCTGCAGCGTGTGACCCCATAGAACGCCCTCTGGCAGCTGCGTCCCGAACGCCCATCCTATGGCGTACATGCTGAAAGGCACCCCGAACATCTCTATGGCGAACGCCACCACGAATGCGGCGAACGTTCCCGCCGGCTTCCACTGGCTCTTCTTGTAGAAAGGCACGAACAGGATGAACACGCCATAGATGGCTATCCACACCACCACCGCGCCCCACATCCCGAAATGTGACCATACGTCTTCTCCGATCATCTTCATCTCTCCGTCATGTCATTGTTCTTTGGTCGTGACGATCATGCGCCATCGTCCATCCAGGAGAGCGAGGCGACGCGCTTAATCCCACGTTAGCGGTCCGGTTTAAAAAAATGCGGCTGGGCTGTGTAGGATGGACCGTTTTTATCAGACCCCATAGCAAAAAAGGCCATGTCGTAGGGGGAGGGAGATCACTGGCCTATCCAATCCCGCCCCCTATGTCTAAAGGTGATGTCCGAAAATTAAACCAGGACAGTGGTTTTAATGCCGTTTGACCTACGGATTTGGGAGGTCCATAATGCCGGTCGTTAACATACAGATATACATTCTCCAGGCCCTCGCTCCGGTGGAAGGCACATGAGCGGTCAAGGTGACGATGATCTGGGATGGTTGGAACGGACGGCCCGGGAACGGGATGAGAAGGAAGCGATGTTCATCGTCATGGAGGGTCAGGGGCTCAGGGTCGCTGCGGGTGCCAGGATAAGCACTGACGATACCGTCACTCACTTCGTCGAGGTCGCATCATATCCAAAAAACCATCTCCCCTCCACCTTTGAGCGCATGATGGACCTGCGACATCGGTTGGACAGAACGCTGACGGACCTTGGCCTCTCCTCCTTCGATGACGATCTGGACCGAATATGGGAGCTGGTGTCCTCAGAAAAGGAGCTTTCCTCGAACCTATCTCGTGTCCAAGGGGCGGTCGCGAGAGCCCTTCCGCTCGATCTGTCCGATCCTTTTGACCAATAGCTCGTCCCTCCACGTATCGAAATAGTTCTGATAGAGGAAGGTATCGTAGGACACCTTGATCACCCCATCTATCTCCCGCACCTGGAAGAGCAGGCCCTTGAGCTCGCTCAGGGTCTGTGTGAACAGGACGAACATCACCAGGTCGGGTGTATTGGAGAAGGTCAGGTCCTCATCGATGAAATCTCCAGGCAGCTTGCGAACCTTCTCTATGACCGTTGACCTTTTTGCGTCGGAGGAGATGCGGACCTGGATGACTATCTGCAGGTCCTCATCTAGGTTAGGAACGGCCAGAGCATGAAAGTCGATGAGACCGTTCTCCATCATTCGGGCCAGCCTGCGGCTGACCGTCTTCGAGGATACGTTGATCTCCGCGGCGACATCGGAAACGGACCGCCGAGCGTTCTTGTGAAGGGCCCAGATTATCCTTAGGTCCAGGTCGGTGAGGTCGGACAGTTGTGAACCCTGCTTCGAACCGACCATCTTTGTGCAGCTGATGTCCGATCCCTGGTTGACCACGTGGACCTGGAGATAGGGGATCTTGCCCACATCCCTTACGAACGACATGAGGCGGTCCATATCGGAGACTTCCCGCAGGAAGGCCCCTATGATCAGGTTGTTCTGGTTCCCGCACATCACGGTCATGACCGCATCATGCTCTCCAAGCTCATCGACGATGTCGGGAACGAAATCTGCTGTGGAGGTTCCCTGAATCACCACCATGAACCCTCCCAGCGCTTGCAGGCTGATGTGAGCGGTGTAGCCCAGGACCCGGCCGGACTCCTCGAGCGAAACGACCCGCTTCTGGACCGAAGGTATGGAGATGCCTAGTTTCTCCGAGAGCTCGCGATAGGTGATCCTGGTATCTCGTTCCAGGATCCGCAACAGCTTTCTATCCAGTGGGTCCATTTCTTAGCCTGCCAAGAAATTATGGTCTCCTCGTGCAATGCGGGCCGTGGTTAAAAAAAGGTTAGATGGAACGTCAGCTCCTCTGCCATGGCCGAAGATCATTCCATCAGACCTTTCCAGGCATGTAGTTTCACCACGGCGCTTAGCCGGTCTGCATCGCTCGGCTGTTGTACACCTTGGCGGTGATGTAGGCATCGACAATCTGGTAGATCCACACGAGCAGCACCATGGCGCCCAATATCAAAAATGCCACCGCCATGCCTGAGTCATATGACTTTCCAGCAGGATCTCCCGTGCCGTCGGTACCACTGTCACTGACGGACGCCCCGAAAGCGAGAAGGGCCATGAGGGCCATGACGACCAGCACGATGCTCCCCACGAGGAATATGAGGCCCTTGCCCATCTTGTGCGCGTAGAAGTGACCAGCCCCCGGGATGATCGCTGCCAAGAGAGTGGTGATGCCCATGCTAAGCTGCGGGGCCGCCCTTCCCGGGGCCGATTGAGGTTCTGCATATGGCTGATTGGGCGTCTGCGGTGCTGCCTGGTAGTAGGGTGAGGCGATCGCTTCCGTAGGGGCAGGTTGGTATGGTGTGGCGCCCAGTATCACTTGATCGGCCGGGACACGAGGCTGCGAGGTCGGCGTCAATGGAAACGGACCAACCCCAGCCCCGAACCTATATCCACAGGCGTCGCAGAACTTCGACCCCTCCGGTACGACCTTGCCACAATTATTGCAATACATTGTTTCCCCTTACAATAGTCCATTCATTTTGATAAAATGTATAATATTTATAGATATTTTTGTGGTAATCAAAAAGTGCTCTGTTCGCTCGTTTTACTGGCCTGGCTCCATTTTATTCATGGTAACTCAGCCTGATATCGAACGTGCGATGCTTCCCAAATCCCTAGCGGATCATCCTTGCCAGGCATCCCTATGCCCTTTACGGGGCGACCTGCAAGGTTGCATATTGACATAGAAAACGATGTTGGACCCCTTGATGCTCAATGATCCCCTCTAACGTGTCCTAGAGCGTTCGAACTAAAACTCCCTCATTCGCTCTCCTCATCGCACCGGTACTTGATGCGGTCCCCCAGATGCTCCTCGCCCCAATCGCACAGCAGGTCCAGGATGGGAATGATGGTCTTGCCGTTCTCCGTTAGAGAGTACTCCACCTTGGGAGGGACCTGGGGGTAGACCTTCCTCGTCACCAGGCCATCTTCCTCCAGCTGACGCAGCTGCTTGGTGAGCATGCGCTGGGAGATGTGCGGCATGAGCTCGTCCTGAACCTGGCTGAACCGCAGTGTGCCGTTCTTCAAGGAATATATGATGAGGGGCTTCCACTTGCCACCGACCACATCGAGCGCGGCCTCGATCCCCCAGTTGTACTTCGGATCCTCAGCCATGATCTTGTGTAGTATCATTGATGTATGTATGTAACACTTTTGTTTGTACTCCCTTTTTGTATCGTACATGCTATTTGTATACTGAAGCCACAGGACATCTGCTGGCAATAAAGAAATATCACCGCACTGGAGAAGAATGGTCCTTGGTGGAGCTTACGAAGCACGGGCCCATCGAGCGTCCTGCCTAGCCTAAGGGGGGCCAACGCCCAGTGATGTTTGAACTGAGATAACAGGAGGATATGAAATGACAGATACGAAGAGCCTTGTTGCCTATTTCTCACGGAAGGGTAGCAATTACGTCAATGGCAACATCGTGAACCTTAAGGTGGGGAACACCGAGATCGCGGCAAAGAGCATTCAGGAACTGACCGGAAGTGACTTGTTCCAGATAAGCACCGTAAAACCATATCCAGACAATTATATGGAGACCACCGAAGTGGCCAAGGAGGAGTTGAAACGAAGCGCAAGGCCGGAGCTGACCGGGTCAGTGGATGGCATTGAGTCGTACAAGGTCATCTTCATCGGCTACCCTAACTGGTGGGGAACCATTCCCATGCCGGTCGCATCGTTCCTCTCTATCCATGACCTCACTGGAAAAACCCTTCTTCCGTTCTGCACGCATGAAGGCAGCGGCCTGGGGCGAAGCGTCGATGACATCAAGAAGCTGTGCCCTGGATCGGAGGTCCGCAACGGCCTAGCCATCAAAGGAGGAGAAGTGGAAAAGGCCAAGAAAGAGTTAACGGCATGGGTGCATGAGAACAAATTAATTCGAACTTAGGTGATGACAATGCAACAAGTTACGCTGAACAACGGCGTCGAGATGCCCATCTTAGGCGTCGGGGTCTATCAGGTACCGGACCCGGCGGAGTGTGAACGCGTCATCCTCGACGCCCTGGAGATCGGTTATCGTTCGATAGATACTGCCGCCGCTTACATGAACGAGGAGGCGGTCGGCCGGGCCATCAAGCGCTCCGGTGTACCGCGCGAGGAGCTGTTCATCACCACCAAGCTGTGGGTCCAGGACGCTGGGTACGAGAGCACGAAGAAGGCGCTCGACCGGTCGCTCCAGCGCCTGCAGCTCGATCACCTCGACCTGTATCTGATACATCAGCCCTATGGCGATGTCTACGGCTCATGGCGGGCCATGGAGGAGCTGAACCGCGAGGGGAAGGTAAGGGCCATTGGTGTCAGTAACTTCATGCCGGACCGCCTGGTCGACCTGATGGTGCACAATGATGTTGTTCCCGCTGTCAACCAGATGGAGACCAATCCGTTCTGCCAGCAGGTCGAGTACCAGCGGCTCATGATGGATAGTGGCGTCCATTTGGAATCATGGGCCCCCTTCGCCGAGGGCAGGAACGGCCTGTTCCACAACGAGGTGCTGATGTCACTGGCCGAGAAGACCGGTAGGACGGTCGCTCAGGTCGTGCTGCGCTGGCTCATACAGCGCGGCGTGGTGGTGATCCCCAAGTCCGTCCGCCGCGAGCGCCTGGTGGAGAACTTCGACGTCTTCGACTTCGAGCTGAGCAGCGAGGACATGGACAAGATAGCGACGCTGGACACAAGGGAGAGCTGCTTCTTCTCTCACCGGGACCCGGAGATGGTGAAGCAGCTCACCAGCTTCAAGCTGGACATCTGATGAGTCCATGACCGGAACAGGGTTAAGAAGGAGAGCATGACATGATCACACGAACACTTGGCAAGAGCGGCCTGGACGTATCCGCGCTCGGGCTGGGCTGCATGGGGATGAGCTACGCCTACGGAACGATACCAGACAGGAAGGATATGATCAAGCTCATCCGTTCAGCGATCGACCTCGGCGTCACTTTCTTCGACACCGCTGAGATCTACGGACCGTACACCAACGAGGAGCTGGTGGGCGAGGCGCTCGAACCCTACCGCGATCAGGTGATCATAGCGACCAAGTTCGGCTTTGACATCCGGGATGGAAAGCAGGTGGGGATCGACAGCCGCCCCGAGCACATCAGGAAGGCGGTCGAAGGCTCGCTCGAACGCTTGAGGACCGATCATATCGATCTGCTGTACCAGCACCGCGTAGATCCCCACGTGCCGATCGAGCACGTGGCCGATACGGTCAAGGAGCTCATGGGCGAGGGCAAGGTAAAGCACTGGGGCCTGTCCGAGGCGGGCGTGAACACCATCCGCCGCGCCCATAAGGTCTTACCTCTCACAGCGGTCCAGAGCGAGTACTCCATGTGGTGGAGGCGGCCGGAGGAAGAGCTCATACCGACGCTGGAGGAGCTGGGCATCGGCTTCGTTCCCTTCAGCCCACTGGGCAAGGGGTTCCTCACCGGAAGGTTCGATAAGAGCTCGAAATTTGACAGCTCGGACTTCCGCCACATCGTCCCTCGGTTCTCATCCCAGAACCTTGATGCCAATCAGGTGCTCGTAGAACTCATAAGGATGATCGCCAAGGAGAAGGACGCTACCCCCGCACAGGTATCGCTGGCATGGTTGCTGGCGCGGAGACCATGGATCGTTCCGATCCCTGGCACCACCAATCTACTACGGTTGGAAGAGAACATGGGCGCCGCAGAACTGGAACTGTCACTCGAAGAGGTGAACGACATCAATTCAGCTCTGTCGAAGATAGAGGTACGGGGAGATCGTTACCCCGAAGAGCTGGAGAAGAGAACAGGCCTGTGACCGAACACATGGAGCGGTCGACCAGCTCACTGTTAGTTCCACGGGTCCCTTATTAATACCGACCCCGTCCATCGATTCTCCATGAGGCGCATTCTGGTCTTCGACAGGATCACACCCGAGGGCTATTTCACCGGTGCAGATGACAACTACCAGGACCTTGTGGTCATGGACGGTGAGCTGGACAGGGACATGATGGCCGGTGCAAACGAAGTGTCCTATCTGTTCGGTAGGAAGACGTACGAGCTGATGGCAGCGTACTGGCCGAATGTTACCGACCAAAGTGGTATGCCTCCCGCGATCTTGAAGATGGCACGATCGCTCAACGAGAGCGAGAAGATCGTTTTCTCCCGCACAGTGACGGAACCGACGTGGAAGAATACGCGCGTGATCGCCGATGTCGATGTACACGAAATCCAGGCGATGAAGCAGGGCGCAGGCAACGACATGCTCATCATAGGCAGCGGATCTATCGTCTCTCAGCTCACGGCGGCGGGCCTGATCGACGAGTACATGCTGGTGATCAGTCCGTTGCTCCTGGGCAAGGGAAAGCCGTTGTTCGCGGGATTAGACTCAAAACAGCCACTGGAGCTCAAGGAGGCAAAGGCGTACACCAGCGGCAACGTTCTTCTGCGTTACGCTCGTCGGGATTGAGCGGGCACAAATAGGCCTGGATCGCTTCAACCCAAGTGATAAGCAACGTCAAGAAAGCGTGAAAAGGAAAAGGTTTCCAGCGGCTGGCAGCACCGCTGGTTCGTAGAGCCCCGTGGACCTACATCGCCCTCATCTTCACGCCCAGCTCCCGGCCCATCGCAGCGCAACGAGCAAGGTCATCCTCGGTCGGTTTATAATGAACACCCAGACCGTCGTTGATCACCAGGTACGCGTTGTACGTCGTCCCCGGGAGCGTGTTGCCGTGGTAGTCCCGAAGGTTCCAATCGATGGCACCTACCCAGTACACTCCTTTCACTATCTCTACCGCCTTCATCCAACTTCCTCCATTGTTCCACAGTTCGTCCACATGCGAACGAAAATGAGTAATCGGAGAACGGTATTTGAAAATATTGGTCGGTTCGGTTCTCGACGAACATTCTAATATTTACGAACAGAACTTATTAGTATTGACGCCATACCCCTCACGCAACCATGATGTCCAAAAGGAAGGCGCAGGAACGTTCCGTGGAGCTGTTCTCCACCGACAGCGGCATCAAGGCCGTGGACAGCCAGGTGAGGAAGGACATCCTCACGCTGCTGCTGGAGAAGGAGCGCAACTTCGACAGCATCGTCACCCACACCGGTAAAGCGAAATCGACCATATCGGTGCACCTGAAGTCCCTGACCACCGAGGGGATCATAGACTCCCGCGCGGACCCCGAGGACGCCCGCAGGAAGATCTTCTTCATACGGTCCAACCACCTCGGTGGGCTGCTGCGCGGGAAGAAGGTGGAGGAGGACGTGGAGGAGTACTTCTCCACCTACGCGTTCAGCTCCGCCGACCCGTTCGCATTCCTCAAGCTCATCTTCCGAACCTTCCGCGTCTCCCTGCTCAATGAGGGTTTCGAGATCGATCCAGTGCTGCATGAGGCGGGCGCGAGCGTGGGTCGGGCGCTGTACCGCGAGGTGAAAGACCCGGACATCGAGGGTGTGCTCGAAAAACTCGCCCGATTCTGGAAGGAGCAGAACCTCGGTCGTGTGGAAGTGGAGAGCGTCGAACCGCTGGCCTTACGCGTCTACGATTGCTACGAGTGTCAGGACCTACCTCCTCTGGGCCGTCCGGCCTGCGCCCTGGACGCCGGCATCCTGCAGACGGTGTTCAGCAATCACTTCGAAGCGAAGATGAAAGCGATCGAGACGCACTGCTACGCCATGGGTGACGACTACTGCCGCTTTGTGGTCCGGAAGGTCGCCTGAGGATGATAAAAAGACCGGTCCTTCAGGGCAGGGCGTCATCTCGCTGATGCTGATCGCATCAACATGGCCTCCGTTCGAGCTAATTCATGACCTGATCAGGATGGCCCAAGCCCTGTTCGCTGTGGGTCGCACAGGTCCATGATCGATCCATACAAACAGTTGGAACCAGAGAGCATTGGCTTCCTTATCTCGATCGATCCCCCGTGAACGGACGGTCCATCTGGATAGAGCAGCCATGAGAGAATGATCAGAGGATAGGACAGGCCCATATCAGTTCCTAAAGGGGCGAGGCTTAAGTACATGATTGTCCTTCCCCCGGATAGTACGATAACCGTACTATTCCTCTAACAAGAGCAAAAATGGAGAAGGCAGACCATGGAACGAAGGGAAAGGACCGACCAGATCGGCGATCTCGCCGTGACCATCCTGAGGACGGTGCCGCTCCTATACCGCAGGGCGATAAGGAGGAACGAGATGCTGGACGGGGACAACATGACCTATCCGCGGACAGGTGTCCTGGTGACCCTCATGATCGAGGGACCGCTTCCACTCTCCGTGATCGCCCGGCTTCACTCGTACTCCCGACAGAACCTCACCACGCTGACGGACCGCCTGGAGGCCGATGGCCTGGTGAGGAGGTCTCCCGATGCCAATGATCGCCGGGTCACGAACCTGGAACTGACCGAAGCCGGTAGGCGGTGCCTCAGGGAGAAAGGGGAGCGAATGAAGGAGATGTTGGTCAAGGAGCTGGGGGACATGAGCGACGAGGAGATCGCCGCTCTCCACGGCTCGTTCGAGACCATCGACATGATCTATCTCAGAACCGGCCCGGCCCGTGGACGGGACGATGGGCCAGAGCAACAATGACAAAGGTGACAATTTGACAGAAAAGAAGTTAGGAAACGAATGGACCGTGCTGTCGGTCACCACGGTGGGCACCCTGATGGCAGTGATGCAGAGCTCCGCCCTTCTTATATCACTTCCAGACATAATGAGCTCGCTCCACATGGACCTTTTCACGGTAATGTGGGTGCTTCTCATCTACATGCTCATCACCACCGCCATGATCCCGCTGTTCGGCCGATTGGCCGATATGTACGGGCGGAAGAACCTCTATGTCCTGGGGTTCATCGCGTTCACGCTGGGCTCGCTGCTGTGCGTCTTCGCCGACCCGTCGAACCGTGGCTATGACCTCATAGCCTACCGCATCGTGCAGGCCATGGGCGGCGCGCTGATGATGGCCACCGCCACGCCGATGGTGGCCGACGCCTGGAGGTCCAGCCGTCTCGGCCTCGGTCTGAGCATTAGCGGTATAGCCGCGGGGTCCGGCCTGGTCCTGGGACCGGTCGTGGGAGGAGTGCTCGCCCCCTACGGATGGCAGTGGATCTTCCTCTACAACGTGCCCATCGGCATCTTCGGCACGGTGTGGGCCTACGTCAGGCTCAAAGAGATGGTGCAGGTGCGAGAGGACCGCAGCTTTGATTGGGCGGGCTGCACCACCTTCCTGATCGGTATGACGTCGCTCCTGCTGGCAGTCTCCCTCCTGGCCTTCCCCATGGGGCTGGGCAGCGAGGTCATCTACGCTCTCCTGGCCATAGGCGTTCTCGGAATGCTTGTCTTCCTGTACGTGGAGCTGAAGGTGAAGGAACCGATGCTCGACCTGCACCTGTTCCGCAACGCCGACTTCGCGCTGGGGTGCACCACCAACTTCATCAACAGCCTAACCCGGGGGGCCATGCTGTTCCTTCTCATCTTCTTCCTGCAGGGCCCCTACGGTCAAGACCCGCTGACCGCCGGCCTCAGCCTGATACCTATGGGGCTGACCATGATCATCATGGCCCCCATCTCCGGCCGGGCGGCGGACAAGCAGGGGGTGCGCCGCCTCATGATCGCCGGCCTGGCGCTGACATCGCTGAGCATGCTCGCCTTCGCCTTCATCGACCACGCCACGCCGTTCTGGTGGCTCGTGATCCTAATGCTCGTCTCCGGCGTCGCGGGCAGCCTGTTCATGTCCCCCAACAGCAAGTCGGTCATGAACGCGGCCCCTCCCAACCGGCGCGGCATCGCCTCCGGCACCCGGATGATGCTGCAGAACGTGGGGTCCATGGTCAGCATGGCCGTGGCCATGCCCCTGGTCCTCACCGGCCTCTCCGACCAGGACATGGCGGCCCTGTTCCTCTACGGGGGTGGCATAAGCACCTCCGCCCTGACCAAGTTCGAGAGCGGGCTGCACCAGGCCTTCCTGCTCTTCCTCGTGCTGTCCCTCATCGCCCTGGGCATCTCGCTGGTAAAGATCAGACCACCTAAGGGAACGAGCGGGAGAGACAACGTCCCATACCGACGGATACTCGTGGCCACGGACGGCAGCGAGAAATCCCAACCGGCGACCAGCTATGGCCTGAAGCTGGCAAAGAACATGGGCTCCGAGGTCACGGCCATATGCGTCATCGACGACGTCCTGGACGTGGGGGTCCAGCAGGCCGAGTCCGTGCTCTATCAGCGGGGACAGGAGGCAGTGGGCTCCGTGGTGGAGCAAGGCAAGGATGCAGGGGTGAACGTCAGGCCAATAGTGGCGAGCGGTATCCCCACGGACGAGATCGTTCAAGCCTCGTTCGATCATGACCTCATCATCATGGGAACGGCCGGCCGCACCGGCGTATCCCACCTACTCCTGGGCAGCGTGGCAGAGAAGGTCGTCCGCTACGCCCACTCCCCGGTGCTGGTGGTGCATGGTGGCGACGAGTTAATGGGTGCAGACCACAAGGTCGGTAAGGTCCTCATCGCCACCGATGGCAGTAATAGCTCCACACGGGCGATCGCTCAAGGCCTCACCCTGGCGAAGCTGATGGGCGCTCAGGTGACGGCGTTGAGCGTGTGCGCTCCCGGTGCCTCTTCCCCAGGTCCCGTTGAAGATGCGAGCATTGGCTCCACCGAGGCATGCCAGCAGGCCACCAAGCTCGTGGTCGAGGAGGGCGAGAAGGTAAACGTAACCGTCCTGCCGGTGGTCCTGAGCGGGACACCGGCGGAGGAGATAGTCAAGACGTCCACGGACCACGATCTCATCGTGATGGGGACGGTCGGTCGGACCGGCCTCGCGCACATCAGACTGGGCAGCGTGGCAGAGAAGGTCGTCCGGCAGGCGTCCTGTCCGGTGCTCGTCGTTCGGACCCAGGAGAAGAAGTAGAGGGTGGTAAGATGGCCGATCAGGCACCACCCCATCGGTGACATCTTCTTGGCCTCTTCCCAATCCACCATAGGATCTACAGGGGCGACACGGAATCTCCCATTATGTATCTGGCATCGACCTCTTGGACATCTTTCGTCGACCCCAACTTGACCGGCAACCGAACTTACTACCATCGGGCCAGTGCTGTTAGTGGTGATAGGGAGGGGGACCGTACCACTGTGGTCAGCGTTACCTTACCTGCTGATGATCATTCGCAGCATTTACCAGAGGAGCCTCCTCTGTTATTCAGTACCCCTCTGGGAATGGTTGCCATCGTTGGGGTCGTCCTAGGTGGGGGAGCTGTCGTGGTCCTCGCCCCATGTCATCAAAGGATTAGACGAGGCGGCCCATTTCTATATTCATGTTTCATTCCATGCTCACCCATATTGGGCCCCATTCATTATTCTCGGCGGATCGTGCCCTGCCGTTTAGTCCGGAAAGTTATAAATAGTAATTAAAATATCAGATATACCGGATAACTATAAATATGAATACAATAACCCGATATAGTGAGGAAGGGAACGAACCCTCTCCTGGATTCACACGCTATATCGTTGATGGGGATAAGGTGGAGCGCATTTACAGAGCCCTCATGAGCGTAAAGGCGGCGCACGGTAAGAAGAGGACCTGGTACCGCATAGCTAAGGATGCTGAGGTCAGCTACGGCTGGACGCACGACGTGCTGAGGGGCCTAGAGAATGAAGGTATAATCGAAGGGCTGGACATCATCGATCCTAAGGGGCTTTTCATGAAGTGGCTAACAAGGAGGGATCGAAGGCTGTTCCGTGAGTACAACGTCCAGGAGCCTGAGGGAGTTATCGCAGGATCAGGACTGGACCACGCGTACACCGGGTACTTTGCTGAGAATCAGCTGAACCACTATCTGTTCCCTCGATACCAGGAGATATACATTAAACCGTCCGATGCCCCGCAATGGCACGCCCTGATGACCACGCGAGGCTACGTGGGCAAGGGCAACGTCCATCTGATACTGGCAGATGATCATGTCTTCTTCGAGAGGCAGGAGGTCAACGGCCATCACATAGTTTCCACTCAGCAGTTGATAGTGGACCTGTACCGGACTGGAGCTGAATGCTCGGAGGCTGCCGACCTATTACTATCCAAGGTGTATCGATGACGGTGCAGTTGTATGAGGACCAGGAGACCAATGTTTCCGCGCCTTTTCTTTCCAGATCAGAAAAAATGGGTTTTTATAACGCCCATCATCCCAAACCTGATTCTCACGGACAACTGTTGATATAGCCCCACTCAATCAATAAGGCGTATGGCGGTGTCCAAGACCTCCCAGGGTGGGCCGTTCACCATCTCGTCCGATCACGATGTGACGCTGGACCGGGACGGCATCGACGATCTCATCGCTCTAAAGGACATCATCGAGGTCCACCGGATGCAGAAGATCCTGGACGATTTCTACGACCTCACCCGGATGGGGTTGTCGATCATCGACATGAAGGGCGAGGTCCTCGTGCAGGCGGGCTGGCATACGGTCTGCACGCAGTTCCACCGCAAGAACCCGGAGACGTTCCAGAACTGCATCGACTCCGAGATCCATCCGACCGAGTCCCTCAAGGAGGGCGAGACCTCTGGCTACAAGTGCAAGAACCACATGTGGCACGTCGTCACACCGATCATCATCGAGGGGCGGCACATCGGCAACGTGTTCCTGGGGCAGTTCTTCTACGATGACGAGATGATCGACATACCCATGTTCGGGGAGCAGGCCGAGAGGTACGGCTTCGACAAGGCGGATTACATCGCGGCCCTGAACAGCGTGCCGCGGTGGAGCAGGCAGCAGGTCGAGACCTCGGTGCGCTTCGTGGTTAATCTCACGACCCTCATCTCCATGCTCAGCCTGAGCAAGATCGCGCTGCTGCGGGAGAACGCCGAGCGCAAGAAGATCGAGGACGCTTACCGGCGGACCAACGAGAAGTTGAACCTCCTGTCGAACATCACCCGCCACGACATCAACAACCAGCTCCTCGTGCTGCGCGGCAATCTCGAGCTGGCGATGAAGAGCGTCACCGATCCGGGCGTGCTCACGCGCATGCAGAAGATCGAGAAGGCCACCGACAACATCTGGTCCCAGATACGGTTCACCAAGGACTACCAGACCCTCGGGTCCGTGGCCTCCCAGTGGCAGCGGGTGAGCGACCTCGTGGCCGACCACGTGAAGGCGCTGGACATCCGTGAGATAAAGGTGTGCGACCGCGGTAAGGGCCTGGAGCTGTTCGCCGACCCCATGCTGGGGAAGGTGTTCTACAACCTCCTGGAGAACAGCGTGAAGTACGGCGGCAAGGGCGTGACGCCCCGCTTCTGCTGCCAGAGCGTGGACGATGATCTCGTGCTCATCTACGAGGACGACGGCAACGGGATCATGGACAGCGACAAGGAGCACCTCTTCCAGCGCGGTTACGGCAAGGGCACCGGTCTTGGGCTCTTCCTTTCCAAGGAGATCCTGGCCATCACCGGCATCACCATACAGGAGACGGGCGAGTACGGCAGGGGCGTGCGGTTCGAGATGCGCGTGCCGCGGGGCATGTACCGCTTCGGGCCGTGCGGCGCGGCGTGCTCGTCAAGCAACTGAACAAAAAAAATAGGAAGGGAGGTGCGAGGTCATCGCACCTGTGTTCTCACTTACACCAGCTTGGCGGACAGGGTCCATTCCGAACCCTGCCCGTCGGTGTGCACCTCGATCCAGTATGTTCCTGGCTCGGGCTCGCACCACGCTTCGTCCCCCTCCCCGTAGCAGTGGCCGAAGCTCATGTCCTCGGCGGTGTCGACGTCGTGGTCGTATCCGCTGCCCAGGATGGCACCCATCTCGGTGCCGTCATCCTTGACCATCCAGACATAGATGCCGCTGCTGTTCTCCGGGCCGTCGTAGTGGAGAGTGAACCTAACCGTCGGAGTGCCCGCAGGCACGTTGATGGAGTAGGCGTAGCTGTACTTCCCGTCCTCGCTGGAAGTGGACAGCGGCAGCGCCGTCCCCACGCTCCGGGGCTGCTCCACCACGATGCTCCAGGTACCATTGCTCTTGACCTCGAGGTGGTGCATGCCGATGTTCTGGTACGCGTTGTCGTAGGTGCCCTTCTCGCCCCTCACCCCGATCACGATGTCCCCCTGGTAGGAACCCATGAACTTGCTGACATGGGGATCAACCAGCATCTCGGTGGTGCCGCCATCGGCGATGGAGAGGCTGAGCTCGTCGCCCTCTCCCTGCTCCACGCTCACGTGCAGGACGGTCACGCCCTCGTACAGCATGAAGTCCTTCGTCACGCCGTCCCCGCTGCCCGTCAGGGTCACGCTGGGCACGGTCTTGGGATCGTCCACCGGTGTCGGGTCGGTAGTGTTCGCATCATCCTCGTCCGGTGTGGCCGCATCGTCCTCGTCGTCCATGATATCGGGCACGTCGGGCACGCTGACGTTGTCGTCATGGTCCACCGGCAGGTCCGGTACGCTCACGTCCGGGACGTTCCCCGCATCATCATCACCCAGAGAGGTCCAGGCGCTCAATCCCCCCATCCCCACCATGGCCGCGATGGCCATGGCGATGAACGCCCTCAAGTAGTTACCCATCATCATTCCCATCAATCTCCTGATATGAACTGCGGGAGACCAATCGCGCGGTCGTACGTACTGACCGGAGGATCACGATCGGTGGTCCCGGTTCTAAAACGGTCCTCGTAGGCTTGTACATTTTAGAAGCGTGTACTTGCTTCTAGCCTCGGTGGTATATAGATATCGATTTCGGCGAGGATGAAAAGCGCAGGATGCGGCCCGTCCAGATGAGCGTTGGAGAATGAGGATGCCGTGAGATGGTGTGGCAGGCGGCATCGAAAAAGCCACCCTCATTAAAGAACTTGGGTCATCGAGGAAATCTCGATTAAAGAATGATGGGAAGAGGGTTCAGAGGATCAGGAGCCGGCTGAAGAAGCTCCTCACGTCCTCCCACATCCCGTTGAGCCAGTTGTACGCGTCCGACCATATGCCGTTGACGAACTGCATTATCTCGTTCCAGGTCTGGGGCAGGAACACCGAGATGGCCGCGGCGACCACGAACAGCACTATCAGCCATATCGCGGTGGACACCATCCCCCCGCTCTCATCGCCTTTCCAGTTCTTCATCGCTTCCACCTCCTGACCGGCACGCCATCGTGCCGTTGTCCAACACATCGGGCTGCCTAGTAAAAATAGATTGTTCCTGGCCCCATGTGATGTTGCTACAACATTGTCCATTTGTGCGGGATATCGCTCATGGCAGCGTCCGGAGAAGGGCATCGACCACCCGCTCCCCCGCCCCTTCGAGCTCTGGACTGAGGCGCTCACCGAAGTCCACGTCCTTGGGTTCGATAAGAACGAGAGCGAGCTTCGCCCCCGTCAGGGTGGTGACGTACTCGCAGAACACCCTCAGCGGCAGGGTGTGCGAGGAGATGGAAGGAACGTTGAGCACCTCCTCCGACGCGTAGAGGTGCGCCTCCCCCGGGGACAGGCCCAGCAGGGCCGCGTCGACCAGGAGGACGTGCGTTGGGCGAACCTCGATGATCTCGTCCACGAACGCCTCCGGCACGGTCTCGCACTCGATGAGCGTGACCTTGGAGGACACGCGCCCGTGGAGGTCCTGCACCACCTTGACGCCGATGAAATCGTCGCAGCGGATGCAGTTGCCGATGCCGGCCACCACCACCGTGCCCGCGTCCTTAAGCCACTCCTGGAGCTCCTCCACTACCGGCTGCGAATGCTCCCTTAGGGCGGCGACCATGATGTTAGAAAGAGGTTTGAGGTCACCGCGAGACCGTGCTCAGCAGCTTCCTGTCGTGGTCGAACACCTTCACTTCCAGCGGCATGTCGCCCACGGCGAAGTGCGTGGCGCAGCCGAAGCACGGATCGTAGGCGCGGAAGGCCATCTCCACCTTGTTCAGGATGCCCTCGTCCACCTTCCCGCCGTGTATCAGGCCCTTGGCCGCGTTGCGGATGCTGAGGCAGATGGACGGGTAGTTGTTGGTGGTGGCGACCACCATGTTGGCCTTCTGCACCAGCGCGTCCTGGTCCAGGCGGTAGTGGTGCACCAACGTTCCACGAGCGGCCTCCACGATGCCTATGCCCTCGCCCGGCTCGCCCGGCGCGTTGCGCACGTGCGTGCTGGTGATCTCCGGATCGCTGGCCAGCTGGACGGCGCGCTCCGCCGCGTACAGCAGCTCGATGAGGCGGGCCCAGTGGAAGACCAGGGTGCCGTGCGCCGGCTTGCCCAGCGCGCTGAACATCGCCTCGTACTCCTTCTGCGCCAGCGGCGTGGCCATGCCGTCCGCCACGTTCAGCCGCGCCAGGGGACCGACGCGGTAGATGCCGCTGTCCGCGCCGTCGGTGAAGCCCTTCCATCCGATCTTGCGCAGGTACGGAAGCTTGGAGTACGTCCACTCCTCCGACCGCTCGGCGATGTGCTCCTGGTAATCGGCAGCGGCGAAGCGCGCGAACTCCTTGCCGGATGGATCTACTACACGTACGTCGCCGTCGTAGAAGTTGACCTTGTTATTGGCGTCCACGGTGCCCATGTAGTACGTCCTCATGGTGTAGGCGTCGCTCTTGATCATGTCCATGTACGTGGGGTTCGCCAGGACGAGGTCGTGGAACAGCTGCAGGGTGAACTGCGCGAACTTGACGGACGAGGAGGCCATGTCCAGTATCGCAAGCCTTGACTCCTCGCTGAGCGGCTTGCTCAGTCCGCCGGGCAGGCCGCTCACCGGGTGCGTGGCCTTGCCGCCGATGATCTCGGTGATCTTCTGACCGTAGGCGCGGTGCTTGATGACCTCCTTGGTCACGTCCATCCCCGCCTTCTCTATCACGCCCAGAATGTTCCTCTTGGCCGCCGGTGCGTCCGGTCCCACGATGAAGTCCGGCCCGCCCAGATAGTAGAAGTGCAGGATGTGGTCGTAGATGATGTACCCGGCGTACTGCAGCTCCCGCAGCTTGCGCGCGGCCGATGGCGGCGCCACGTGGAACGCGGCGTCCAGCGCCTTCACGGAGGCGTAGTGATGCGCTACCGGGCACACCCCGCAGATGCGGGTGGTGAGGATGGGCATTAGCTCGGCCTGGCGGCCGAGGCAGAAGGCCTCGAAGCCCCTCAGCTCCGGGACCTTGAGGTATGCGTTCTCCACCTCACCGGCGTCGTTCAGGAAGATGGACACGCTGCCATGACCTTCCAATCGAGTGATGGGGTCGATGCTGATCTCCTTCATTCTTTCATCTCCTTCCGGCGCAGGATGGCCGCGGGCAGGCTGTACATGTAGAACATGCCAGCAGGGTCCTTGACCTGCGATATGAGCTTTGAAACCTCCTCCTCATCGTACGTCCCCGGCTCCTTGCCGGGGTTGAGGATGGAGGCTAGGGCGGTTATCATGCCGGTCCCCATGTCAGGCTGGTTGGGGGCCGCCCCGCCGCAGCCGGTGCACGGCATGTCCACCTTGAGGCACTGCGCCCCGCACCCGCTGCGGGTGGCCATGCCCATGCAGATGATGCCCTGCTCCATGAGACAGCGCTCCGGCTGGGGCGTCACCTCGTACACGCGGTGAAGTGTAGTTACCCGCTTGTTCTCCCGCTTGCGCGGGCACTCGTCGCATACGGCGCGCAGCGGAGCGAGGACTGAGCCCTTGGGCGGCAGCTCGCCCTTCACGATGGCGTCCACCGCCTTGTTGATCAGGGCCACCGGCGGCGGGCAACCGGGCAGGAAGTAATCCACGTCCACGGTCTGCGCTAACGTTTTCACGGAATCGTGGAACACCGGGATGTGCAGCGTGCCCTCCTTGACCTGGGACTCCGGCCGCGGGATGACGCCGCCGTCCGAAGAGACCTGGTCGTTGGCGTGGTACACCTTCTCCAGGATGTTCTGCGCGGACTGGAAGTTGGCCAGCCCTGGTACCGATCCTTCGTTGGCGCAGGAGCCGAAAGCGACCAGGGTCTGCGACTTGGCGCGCAGCACCTTGGCCATGTGCTCCTGCTCGCTGTTTCGGATGGAGCCGTTGAAGAACGTTATGTCAATGTGGCCGTCGGGCATGGCCTCGACGTCCTTGTACTTCACATCCATGGCCACCGGCCAGAACACGATGTCCGCCACCTGGACCACGTCGAGTATCCTCTCGTTCATGTCCAGCACGGCGATCTCGCAGCCCCCGCAGCTGGCGGCCCAGTAGAACGCTATCCTCAGTTTCCGGTCGATGTCGACCCCTCCCTGGTCCCGTTGTTCATTAGGTAATCGTGCATGGCCGCCGCCGCGCGCTTCCCGGCACCCATGGCGCTGATGACGGTGGCCGCTCCCGTAGCGACGTCGCCACCGGCGAACACGCCCGGTAAGTTCGTCCTTCCGTCCTCGTCCACGGTGATGGTGCCCTTACGGGGATCGGTCTTCAGGCCGTCCGTCGTCCGCTGGATTATCGGATTGGGCGTCTGCCCGATGGCCACGATGACCGTATCGGCGTCCATGGAGTAGCTGGAGTCGGGGACCACCCGGCAGCTCTGCCGCCCGCTGGCGTCCGGCTCGCACAGCTCCATCTCGGTGCACTTCATTGAAGTGACCCAGCCCTTGTCGTCGCCGTAGAACTCCTGCGGCGCGCTCAGGAAGTGGCACATGAGCCCTTCCTCTTCGGCGTTCTCGATCTCCTCCTCCCTGGCCGGCAGCTCGTTCCGCGAGCGCCGGTAGTTCAGGCAGACCGTCGCGCCCAACCGCATGGAGATGCGGGCGCAGTCCATGGCGACATTTCCGCCGCCGATGACCACGACATGCTTCCCCACGCGTATGGGCGTATCCTTCTGCGGGAAGTCGTACGCCTTCATGAGGTTGACCCGGATGAGGAACTCGTTCGCCGAGTAGATGCCACCCAGGTTCTCGCCCGGGCAGTTGGTCCACTGCGGCAGGCCGGCCCCGCTGCCGATGAAGACGGCGTCGTAGCCGCTCTGCATCAGCTCCGGGATGGTGTGTATGCGGCCGATGAGGTTGCCCAGCCGCAGGTCCACGCCCAACGCTTGAACGTACTCCACCTCCTTCTGCACGATGTCCTTGGGCAGGCGGAACTCCGGGATGCCGTACGTCAGCACACCGCCCGCGACGTGAAGGGCCTCGAACAAGGTGACCTCGTGGCCTTGCCTGACGAGATCGGCCGCGGCCGTCAGCCCGGCGGGACCGGCGCCGACGATCGCCACCTTCTTGCCGGTGGGAGGGGCCCGCTCGGGCACCTGCACGCCGTGATCGCGCTCCCAGTCCGCCAGGTACCGCTCGAGGCGTCCGATGCTGATGGGGTCGCCCTTCTTCCCCATGATGCAGTTCTTCTGGCACTGCTCCTCCTGCGGGCACACCCGGCCGCACACGGCGGGGAGGGCGTTCTTGGTCTTGATGACGTTGATGCCGCCGGCGTAGTCGCCCTTGGATATGCAGCCGATGAACTCCGGGATGGGGACGTCCACCGGGCAGCCCTTGCGGCACTGGGGGTTCTTGCACTGCAGGCATCGCTCCGCCTCCTTGCGCGCCATCTCCTCGGTGTAGCCCAGGGCCACCTCGGTGAAGTTCTTAACACGCTCCCCAGGCTCCTGCTTGGGCATGTCGATGGCCTGGAACCGCGCTGACGTCGGTTTCTTCTCGGGCTCACTTCCGCTCACACTTGCACCCCCCGCTCGTCTCCCACAGAAGGGAGCTTAGTCTCTCCTCCGGCAGCATCGTGCGCTGCCGTTTGATCAGCTCATCGAAGTCGGTCTGATGGCCGTCGAACTCCGGTCCATCGACGCAGCCGAACAGCATCTTCCCGCCCACGGTCACGCGGCACACGCCGCACATGCCCATGCCGTCGATCATGATGGGGGTGAGGGTCACCACTGTCGGTATCCCGAACGGCCGGGTGATCTCGCTGACCTGCTTCATCATCACCACCGGGCCCATGACCACGCAGCGGTCGAATTTTTCCCTCTTCAGCATCTCGGTGAGGAACTCCAATCCCTTCTCACCGATGGAGCCGTCGTCGGAGGCGATGTGCACCGCGTCGCTGAGCTCCTCGGCGCGGTCCCTCATGAACAGGAACTCCGCGCTGCGGCAGCCCAGGACGGTGGTGACATTATTGCCGGCGGCCTTCATGGCCTTGGACTGCAGGAGCAGCGGAGCGATCATTATGCTGCCGCCCACGCACAGCACCCGTCCGTAGTTCTTCACCTCGGACGGGTTGCCCAGCGGGCCGGTCACGTTGTATATGCATTCGCCCTTTTCTAACGTCCCCAGCTCCTTGGTCGTCTTCCCTACCTCGTGGAAGGCGAAGGACACGGTCCCCCGCTCCACGTTGTAGTCGCATATGGTCAGCGGCACCCGCTCCCCGCCCGCCCGGGGGATAACGATGAGGAACTGCCCCGGGTACGACTTGGCGGCGATCTCCGGCGCCTCCACCTCCAGCAGCGTCTCCTTGTGGGCCAGCTGGGTCTTGGACACGATCTCGTACTTCACTGCTGTGACCCCCTTGCCTTGGCCGCGATCTTGTCGTGGAAGGCGTTGAACTTCGACGTGAACTCACCCTCGCACCGCGGGGAGAGCTCGTGCATTTCGAACCGGTCCGCGAGCCCTTGCTTGCTCAGGGCGAGCCTCAACACTTCCAGCTGCCTCTCCGCCACATCCCTTCCCTTCTGCAGCTTGCAGTCCGCCTCCGAGCATATCACGGCCATGACGCCGTCGAAGCCCTGGCGGAAGGCGTTCATCACGTGCACGGGGTCCATGCCCTTGAAGCACGGCACCTCCATGACCATGGCGTTCTTGCCCTTGAGCAGCCTCTCCGGCTCGTCCAGGGCGGAGAACTCCGACCACTGGCAGCTGAAGATGAGGATGGCGGGCTGATCGTTGCGCTCCCGGGTCCGCACCGCCGCTTCCGCCGTGGCCGAGAGCACCTTGTCGAACTCGTACCCCTTGACCTGTATGGCATGGTGTGGGCAGACCAGCTGGCAGGCACCACAGCCCACGCACTTGTCCTCCACCACCGCGGGGGAGGAGAAGCTCTGCGCCTCGATGGCGCCGTAGGGGCAGATGAACACGCACTTGTCGCAGCCCACGCACTCCTGGTTGATCCACATGGCCTTGCGCGAGTACTTCACGACCTTGAGCGAGTCACGGGGGTAGCCGAACTGCTGCACCACGGCCATGCCCAGCATCATGCGGCGGGTCTCGATGGAGGTGCCCTCCTTCATGCGGCAGAAGCCGTCCTGGCACTGCACCGATATGATGTTCTTGGTGCCAGACCGCAGCACCTTGAAGATGAAGTCCATGGGGATGCGGCCGGCGCACGGTACGCGCATCGGCATGTAGCTGGAGGCGTCCAACCCTTGAGCGGCGAGGATGTCCTCCACCTCTCCGCTGCTGGGGGAGTTGCCGCGGCACATCATCACCAGAGTCTCCGCATCGTCCTTACCTGTAGTCCTCCGGATGTGCTCCCACAGGCCCTCATGATCGTAGTACGCCATCTCGATGGCCGACACCGGGCAGGAGCTGGAGCAGATGCCGCAGACCTGGCACTTCTGGATGTCGATCTTGATTCTTCCGTCCTCCGGCTGCTCATAGATGGCATCGAATGGACAGAGCGAGTAGCATACCTTGCATCGGCTGCATAGGTCCTGGTCAATACTCACGGCTGCAAGGCAGTTATCGTTCACCACTAATACCCCCCTCCAGGGTCTGGGACTCTATTGGGCCGTCGCATGCACTTCGACATATATAGCATGTATATGTGCTAGCGTGGAACGCCCCTGGTGTGAGCCCCCCGGATGTTCGATTTTCGTATTTTTTCGTATTATTTAATGTGTTTGCCCGATGGTTCGTAAGCATCGTTAATGTTGAACTTGAATATCTAAAAATCACCTGTTTGTAAAGACACTTGAACAATATTTTAAAAAAATGTGTATGTTCGATGTTTAGTATTTCCCACAAATTATTGCTTATATAACTATGAAAAAGAAGCTACGCTGTATACATGTACATGGAAATTCAATATCACTGAACAATCATTGTAAGAATGATGAAATAATGGTCATTTTGTCTTCTTGAACAGTTTTTAAATAAACGATATCCATTCGCATCCCTATCGCATCGTTATCGAGCGGAAAGTAGGGAGCGTCAACAACATGCTAACCAAGGAATTACTGGAAAAGACGATCGCAAAGAACCCTGACCAGAAGGAGTTCCACCAGGCCGTCACCGAGGTCCTGGAGTCCCTGGAGCCCGTCCTGCAGAAGCACCCCGAGTACCTGAAGGCCAAGATCGTGGACCGCATCGTGGAGCCCGACCGGCAGATCATGTTCCGAGTCACCTGGGTGGACGACAACGGCAACGTGCAGGTCAACCGCGGCTTCAGAGTGGAGTTCAACAGCGCCATCGGCCCCTACAAGGGCGGTCTACGGTTCCACCCCTCCGTGAACCTGGGCATCCTGAAGTTCCTGGGCTTTGAGCAGGTGTTCAAGAACTCCCTCACCGGCCTCCCCATGGGCGGCGGCAAGGGCGGCTCCGACTTCGACCCCAAGGGCAAGAGCGACGCCGAGGTCATGCGGTTCTGCCAGAACTTCATGAGCGAGCTGTACCGCCACATCGGGCCCAACACCGACGTGCCGGCGGGCGATATCGGCGTGGGTGGCAGGGAGATCGGCTACATGTACGGGCAGTACAGGAAGATCACCAACCGCTGCGACTCCGTCCTCACCGGCAAGGGGATCAACTGGGGCGGCTCCCTCATCCGGCCGGAGGCCACTGGCTACGGCTGCACCTACTTCTGCGAGGAGATGCTGAAGACCAAGGGCATGAGCTTCGAGGGCAAGACCGTGGCCATCTCCGGTTCCGGCAACGTGGCCCAGTACGCCGCGCAGAAGGTCACCCAGCTGGGCGGCAAGGTCGTCACCGTGTCCGACTCCGACGGCACCGTCTACGACCCCAGCGGCATCGACCTGGCGAAGTGCGAGTACATCATGGACCTCAAGAACGTGAAGAGGGGGCGCATCAGCGAGTACGCCGACAAGTACGGCTGCGACTACTGGAAGGGCCAGAAGCCGTGGAAGGTGGAGGCCGACATCGCCCTCCCCTGCGCCACCCAGAACGAGCTGGACAAGGACGACGCCAAGTACCTCATCGACCACGGCCTGGTCGCCGTGGCCGAGGGCGCCAACATGCCCTGCACCCCCGAGGCCGCGGAGCTGTTCGTCCAGAACGGCGTGCTGTTCGGGCCTGGCAAGGCCGCCAACGCCGGCGGCGTCGCGACGTCCGGCCTGGAGATGTGCCAGAACCACATCGGCCTCACCTGGACCGCCGACGAGGTGGACCGCCAGCTGCACCAGATCATGGTCAACATCCACAAGAACTCCTACGACGCGGCCAAGAAGTACGGTAGCCCGGGGAACTACATCGTGGGTGCCAACATCGCCGGCTTCATCAAGGTCGCCGACTCCATGCTGGACCAGGGCATCATCTGAGCAACCTACGCCAATCTGAAACCCCAACCCGCCCGACAGTCTCCCATCGGGCGGGAAACCCCTTACCTCATTTTTCTAAAGGCGGGATCAACAGAAGCAACTGATCTCCGGACCAGTAAAGGATAACCCTGGGCCGACCATACATCATGCATGGCCGGCAAGGGGACCACGAGCGCGGTGGACGAGTACATCGACCGCTATGAGGGAGAGAAGAGAGAGTGGCTTTCCACCATGGTGGGGTACATGCGCGAGAACCATCCCGACCTCGATGAGGTGATCTCGTACCAGATGCCGATGTTCAAGTTCAACGGCCAGTACATCGCGTTCTCGTTGGCGAAGGAGCACTTCACCTTCCACACCCTGGACTTCGAGATGATCGAGGAAATGAAGACCCTGATGCCCAAGGCCAAGTTCGGGCGGGGGAGCGCCAAGGTGCGGTTCCAGGACCGGGAGTACATGCCCGTCCTGTTCAATGCCATCGAGAGGATCGTAAAGCGGAACGAGAAGGCAAGACCAAAGACCTGAGGGGGGGGCGCACGCCCGTGCCAGAGCCCGGGCCGCAATTGAAGGGGCGGTGGGTCCATGCCGTCAGGCAAGCGTGACCGATAGTTCAAGGCGCGGGGGCCGGTCGTTCCTTCCAGTTGTCGTAGATGCCCCCGCGGCGGGTGCACTCCTCGCACTCCTTGGCGTCCTCCCACTCCGTCTTTCCGTGCTCGTAGAAGTGCTGGCAGTTGGGACATATGCGCTCCACGACCTTGCTCGTCTCATCGGACATGAGCGCCTGTTACCGCGTGCGGGATATAACATCTTGCTCCTTCCGGGCGGGCGTACCTCGGCACCATCGCTCAGTTTATTTCCAAGGTCCGCCATGCCCGTGCATGGACGAGCCGTGGAATTGGTTCCGGGCAGCCTTCGAGCGGGCGCCCACGGAGCTGGAGGCGCTGTCGTTCAAGCCCTTCCAGGACGGCAAGGCGAGGACGTACAAGTGCACCCTCCTGGACCGGGAGTGCAGGTACGACCCCCGGGTGGGATCAGGGGACTGTCGACGGTGCTCCTTCGCCCTGGTGCACATGATGGAGAACCACGGCTGGAAGAAAGCGAGCGAGTGATGGTGTAGGGAAGAACGGTACTGCACCACGCCGTGAATCGCATTCTTCAGGCATCGCTTCTATCGGTACAGCAACTGGGATGCAGGGTGGTAAAAAGTAAAGTATGTAAGGGGAGGCCTCGCGGCCTCGTTCTCACTTCCTCAGCCGGCGGCCGGCCAGCAGGAGGAACGCCACCATCGCCACCACCAGGACACCGGCGGAGGCCAGGAGTATCGTTCCGTTAGAACCGTCCCCATCGGTGGTTGGTGTGCTCGCCTCCAGATTGATGGTCCCCAGGTCGCTCTCCTGCCCCGCACCGGCCTCCACGTTCTGGGTCACTGCCGGGAACCCGGCCTTGGTGATCTCCAGCGTGTAGTTCCCCGAAGCGACGCTGGTGAACTCGAAGTGGCCGTTGGAGTCGGTGGTGGTCACCTGACCGTTGGACAGGGTGACCGTGGCGTTATCGATCCACTTGCCGTCCGGGCCCCTTACCGTGCCGGACACTGTGCCCACGTTCTTCATGGTGGTGAAGGTCCACGAGTAGCTAACCTCATGACCAGCGAGGTCCCGCCCCTGTACGTTGACGGTAAACTCGGTGTCGTACGCCAGCGCAGCGGACGGCGTGAACGTGGCGGTGTTGTCGCTCCACGTGATCGTTCCGGACACGCCGGTGATGGTGATGCTGACCGAGTCCTTGTCCATGGCCTCGGAGAACACCGCGCCGATTGCCGTGGTGACCGCTTCATCGTCACCGATCGGCGAGCCGATCACGGTGGGCGCGATGGAGTCGACCACGAAGGTCAGGATGGCGTCCTCGTAATTGTCCGCGTCATCGGTGACGCGCACCACCACGGTGTGCGATCCCTGCTGAAGGGAGCTGAACGTCACGACGTTGGGGGGATCGATGTCATCGGGCATGAACTCCCAGTCCCGGTTATCGATGTAGAAATTTGTGCTCCTCACGCCGGAGCCGTCCTCCTGTACCGTCCAACTCACGGTGACATCGTTGGTCAACAGATAGGCGCCCTCGGCCGGGGCAGTGAAGGAAACCGCCGGCGCAATGCTGTCCACCATTATGGAGATGGAGGTGGAGTTCATATTGCCTGCGTAGTCGCTGACCTTCACCTTGAGGGTGTGCTCGCCCTGCGAGAGGTCAGCGAGAGAGTACGAGGTGCTGAGGTCCACATCCACCCAGCTGCCTTCATCCACGGCCACCCAGTAGTTGGCAATGTCAGCGGCGGAGTTCGCCTCCCAGGTGGCGGCCATAGTGATCAAGGTGGAGGAGTTAAGGAGATAGCCATCTTCTGGGCTAATGATCTCGATGCCCGGCAGCGTGGTGTAGATGTTGAACGTCTTGTTGGACGTGCGCTCGTTGCCGGCGTTGTCGATAACCCGCACGGAAATGGAGTGCTGACCCTCGGCCAGGCCGGTGAACTCGGAGTAGTTCGTGGACGCTTCGCTCCACGCTCCCTCGTCCAGACGGATGGAGGTGTTGTGTATCCCGCTACCGGCGTCAGAGGCCGACCAAGTAACGTTCATCGTGGTGTCGTTGTACCACGCGCCCACCACGGGATGGGCTATGCTGAGCGTCGGATTGGTGGTGTCCACTGTGAAGGTCACCGTGTCAGACAGACTGCCCCCCACGGCAAAGTACCCGGTCACGGTGACGACGTGCACCCCATCCTCCAATGGATCGTAGGTCGTTTCGGCGACCGTACCTACGTTCACTGCGGTGGCCTCATCCAGGCTCACCTCGAAATGATCCATGGGTATGTTATATGACCATCTTACAGTGACGTTCCCGGTGCTGTTGTAGGAGCTATCAACAGGGGTGACTATAATGACCCCAGGCGCGGTCATGGGGGCCGTGGCCACCGCGCTCTGCGACCCATAGGATGAGCTGCTTAGAGCTCCAGGACTTCCGTTCGCAACCAACGCGATGCCCGACAGGAGCACCGCGGCGCACATGAGGATTACCAGTGATCTGCGACCGCACATGACGTCTCATCATCCCTTACCATCAGTGACCAATACCGTGGTGCGGACGGCTCGCCTTCAGCGTATTTAATCCCCCGTTCGTCAGTATCCGGAGTGATACTATCCTGGCCAGGTGGGCGTGGGAACGATGTTGAAAATCACGAAAAAAGAAAGCTGATGGAAGAGGTTTAGCGCTTGCTCAGGGAAGCATCTCCTTGTCCGGCTTCCCCAGACCCAGCGCGCCCATGGCCTCGGAGTCTGCCTTCTCCTTGGCCATGGTGTCCTCCAGGGCCTTCAGCTCGGCGCGCAGCTCCTCCTGTGACGGTATCGGTCCGAGGATATCCTCCGGCTTGCCCACCGCCTTCTCCAGCGCGGCGCTGTCGGTGACCTCCCGGGAGGGGGTCTGACGTGACACGCCGAGGAACTCGGACATGCCCTCCATGATCTTGGTGACCTCGAAGGGTATGATCCACTTGGTCGATTGCGAGGAGCCTAGGCTCTGCATGGTCTGCATGGACAGCACGGCCAGGGCCTTGGAGTCTAACGGGCTCGCGCCCACCGACAGGATGCGCAGCTTCTGGGCCTCACCCTGGCTCTGCAGGATGATGGCCAGTCGCTCACCCTCAGCCTCGAGCACCTTGGACTGCCTTACACCCTCGGCCTGCAGGATGCGCGACCTCTTCGAACCCTCGGCGCTGAGGATGGCGGCGCGCTTGTCACCGTCCGCCCTCAGGATGGCGGCACGGCGGAGACGCTCCGACGAGGTCTGCTCCTCCATGGCCTGCTTGACCTTGGGGGCCGGGTCCACTTCACGTATCTCCACCGCCTCGGCCCGCACGCCCCACTTGTCCGTCGCGTCATCGAGAATGTCCCGCAGCCGGAGGTTGATCTTCTCCCTCGAGGACAGGATCTCGTCCAGCTCCATGTCGCCTATGATGGAACGCAGCGTGGTCTGCGCCAGGTACACCGTGGCGGCCCGGTAGTTGGTCACCTGGAAGAACGCCTTCTTGGGGTCGATGACCTTGATGTAGATGATGGCGTCCACGTTGGTGGGCGAGTTGTCCTTGGTGATGACCTCCTGGCTAGGAACCTCCAGCACCTGCGTACGGAGGTCGATCTTCACCACCTCGCTGATCAGCGGGAACACGTAGCTGAACCCTGGGTTCAACGTTCGTTTGTACGTTCCGAGCAGTATGTAGATGGCCTGCTCGTATGGCTTCACGATCCTGATCCCGGTTATGAGTATGAGCACGGCGGCGACGACCGCCAGCACCAGCAATCCTACGGTTATGACGTCTACCATTTCCTCTACCTCCTCACTTGCACTCCGCCAGGGGCGCGTCCCCGATGGGCTCCACCTTCACGTGCACGCCCTCGCTGTTCACCACGCGGACCCGATATCCGGCGGCGATGGGGCGGGTGGAGGTGGCGCTCCACACGTCGTTCTCGATCTTCACCTTCCCCCTGATGTTGTGGGGGCAGATGTCGGTCACCACCACGCCCTCCATCCCGATGAGGGACGTCGCTACCGTGGTAGTGGGGGGCATCACAGGCGACAGCTTCTGGTACGCCTTTACGGTCAGGAAGAAGACTGGCACTCCAACCACGAGGGCCAGCACGGGAGACCATATGCTCAACAGCAGGTCCGGCGCGGCCAGACCCAGCGCTCCCAGCACGATCAGCACGGTGGCGGGGACCACCAGGAACGCTCCCGGTGTCACGGCCTCCGCCAGCAGCATGATCACCCCGATGATGATGAATATCAGACCCAGGTCCGATCCGGTCATAGGAAAAATATGCGTCGGTGGCGTTAAAAAAGTATGCCTGGGAGGTTCCTCCCCAGGAAAAGTGGGAAGGGGTTTGTCCTGTTTGTGGACCAGCTCGCCCGTAAGTGCACGTCACACCGACAGTTGAAGACCGTTTGGGCCCTGCTCGAAGGGGAGGTACACCAGCTTGGAGGACTGCACCTTGAGCTCGTAGTCCAGGTACTGCATCTTCCCCGGCTTCTCGGCCTCCAGCGTGACGGCGACGAAGTCGGCCATCTCCACCGCCTCCTCCTGCGACAGGGTGGTGGGCATGCGCTCCACGTTGCCGAAGTCCTTGCGCAGGTTGTACCGCGGATTGTTGACGGTGAGGTTCACCGCCATGGATCGGAACGTGGAGGACTCCAGGTCGGAGGCGGGCACGAAGATGTACAGCATGCCGCCGGCGTTCCCGCCCTGCAGCTTGGTGGCGAGCTTGTGCATGTAGCCTCCTTCCACGTCCCTCGAGCGTATATCGAAGTGGCAGTACATCCGCCAGAACGGAAGGTAGTACACCCGGCCGCGGGCGTTGGGGTTGCCGTCCGCGATCTCGTAGTCCACCACGTGCGGCCCCTTGGAATCGCGGTAGTGTACGGTCCCGCAGTTACGGCAGTGGAACATGTTATCCCTCTGTTTTTGATAGATCGGCTGCTCGCACTTGGGGCACTTCACCAGGATCACTTTCATCGGTACAACCCCCCTATCTGCTTGCCCACGTCGGTGATGGCCTTGATGTCCAGCGGCTGCTTGCGGTCCGTGAACTCGCCCTCCACGATCTCCGAGCCGTGGCGGAAGAAGTAGTACGTCAGGGCCAGGATCACCACGCCGGCGACAACGCCCAGTATCCCTGCCTCGCTGCCCGCGGCGATGGTGAAGAGTATACCACCGGCAGCGGCCAGGCCGCCGATGGACGTGCCGGCCGTGACCGCCAGGCTCTGGAACAGGGGGTCGCCGGGAGCGCGGCCGGAGAGCACCTCGCCGGTCACGCCGTCCACGGTGAGCAGGTACATGCGCTCGCGGTAGGTGTACCTCACCACCCACACCGGGTAGTAGACCATGGACGACTTCTTCAGAAGGACGTGCAGGTTCTCGAACGTCACATGGGGGACGTTGGCCGAGTACCGGCCGCGGTCCACCGCGTCGGCCCGGGCGTGGGCAGTGGCGTCGTCCTTGCTGGTGGTCGATTCGAAGGTGGGTATCATCTCGAAGTCCTCGAACGTGGACTCGCCGGAGAAGTTGCGCAATTTTTTCAGTCCCAGGTCCCCGGGGTCGCAGGCGATCTCCGAGAAGACTAGGTCCTGTAGCACCATCTCCTCCTTGTACACCCTCTCCGTCGTTGTATGCCCCTTGGAGTCGGAGTGTGTCCTCTCCTCGTAGCCGCACACCCAGCCGGCCACGCGGGAGCTGATGTTCCAGAACGGGATGTAGATGGGATAGCACTCGTTGACCGCCCCGGTGCGCTTGAGGTCCCGGGCCTTGAGGCCCTTCCTCCACCACCCCTGGGCGGTGTTGATGGCCGTCTCCCGGGTCAGCTTGTTCTTGAAGGCGATGGTGAATACGCCCTTGTCACCCTCCACGTAAAGAGTGGACCCGCAGTAGGCGCAGTTCACCGAGCTCTCGCCCTCCTGGATGGCGATGGCGCCCCCGCACGAGGGGCAGCTCAGCCCCACGGATATCTCGCTCATGTCACAGCCTCCTGGCCACGGTGAGGGAGATCACGAACACGGCCGCCACGGTCAAGGCCATCATGATCAGCGCGGGGTACAGCGCCACGGTGGCGATGAACCCCTCGATGAGGAAGGCCATGAAGCCGGCGATGGCGACCAGGAGGTACGCTGCCGAGCCCCGGGCAGGGAAGTCGCTGGAGAAGACCTCCGAGGAGGAGGCGTCCACGATCACGCTGTACGTCTTCCCGCCGAAGGTGTAGTCGATCTTCCAGATGGGGAAGTACACCAGGGCCTGCTCCTTGGACGTGCCGGGCAGGGAGTCCAGGTAGTGGGTCATCTCGATGTCCGGCTTGATGAGCTCCGCTTCGGTGGTATCGAACGACTGGTCGAAGACCTTGAGGTCACCACCAGGGACCTTGAGGCTGTGCAGGCCCGGCAGGATCGTCGAACCGGCCGGTTCGATTATCACCTCCTCCTTCCCGTTGACGTCCCGCCGGAACAGGTACACCGGGAAGTAGCTCTTCTTCACCGCGGTGATGTTCGCCAGCCGGTCCAGGTCCTTGGCCTTGGTGGAGCCCCCGGCCCACCGCCGGAAGGTGCCGATGGCATCGTTCTGGCTGAGCTTGAACGGGATCACGTAGTAGAAGCCCGCTCCCGCCCGATCGAAGAAGATGAGCGAGCCGCAGTAGCTGCACTTGGTGAACTTGACCCCAGCGTCAAGTTCCACTGGGGCCGAGCACTTCGGACATTTGATCTGAG
Organism: Methanomassiliicoccaceae archaeon; assembly: GCA_963663855.1. Taxonomy (GTDB): domain Archaea; phylum Thermoplasmatota; class Thermoplasmata; order Methanomassiliicoccales; family Methanomassiliicoccaceae; genus UBA6. The sequence goes on from OY760646.1 coordinate 775,970, forward strand.
GCATCGGGTGACCTCACTGGACCGGCTTACCGCACTCCGGGCAGAACTTGGTGCCGGCGGGCACCTCCGCTCCGCAGTTGGCGCACTTCTTGCTGCCCATGGGGTTCCCGCACTCGGGGCAGAACTTCGCTCCCCCCGGCACGTTGGCGCCGCACTTGGGGCACTTCTTGTCGGCCTCGAACTTGGTGCCGCACTCGGAGCAGAACTTGTTGTTGGGCGGGTTCATCGCTCCGCACTTGGGGCACTTCAGGGTGTTCCCGAAGGCTGGCGCCGCTCCCGACCCCGCCGCCTGCTGTCCCTGTGCGGGAGGCTGCTGCCGCATCTGGTCGATCATGGTGTAGCCCATGCCCACGCCAGCGCCGAGGCCGACGCCCACGCCCGCGGCCCCGCCCGAGGGGTTGTTGGCCGCGTCGCGCATGGCCTGCCCGGTCTGGTAGCCCATGTAGTTGGTTCCCAGCACCTGCATGGAGGCTCTCGTATCGACAGCCTTCTGCACTTCCTCCGGTAGGGAGATGTAGAGACCGGACACCTTGTCGATGAGGATGCCGTACAGGTCGAAGTGGTCCTTGGCCTTGGCCAGCACGCCCTGCTCGATGTTCATGAGGCTGGAGGCGAGGTCGGCCACGCCCATGCCCTCGTTCTTCATCTCGCCCACCACGTTGTAGATGAGGATGACCATCTGCTCCTTGATGCGTTCCTCCACCTCCGCCGAGGTGGCGAAGTTCAGGGTGCCTACGAACTGGTTGACGAAGTTCTCCGGCTGCCCCACCTTGTAACGGAACTCGCCGAACACCCGCAGGTTCACTACGCCGAAGTCGGGGTCACGGAACTGGTACGGCTGCTTGGAGCCGAACTTGCCGTCGAAGGCCCGCTTCTGCAGGTACACGACCTCGGCCTGCTGCACCACGCCCGAGAGCGCCTTGACCAGCGTGCCCACGATGGGCGCGTTTATGTCCGTCAGGGCGTACCGGTCGGGGCGGTCGAAGTACGTCAGCGCCTTGCCGTCCCGGTAGAACACGGCGTACTCGTCCTCCCGGACCACGATGTTGTCGTTCCACCGGATGAGCCGGGGGACGCGGAACATGATATTGCTCCTCTTCTCGTTGTCATCCCAGCTGAAGGTGGCAGAGCCGATGAGGCTGTCCTTGAGCGCCCCGCCGCCGCTGGGGTCAGTGACCTTGGCCATGCTCAGACCTCCGTGCCCTGGATGAGGTCGATGCGGCGCTTGAACTGGTCCTCGAAGTTGTCGATGAGGGACTTGAGCTGCGTGATGTTGGCCCTTGCCGCAGGGTTGTCCTCCGCGGTGAGCGAGGCCTTGACCGCCTCGATGGCCTGCTGCATCGATGACAGCCCGTCGATCATGGCCGCATCGTAGTCGTACAGGCGGCTGAGCTCGTCCTGCTTGAACTGGATGTCCGCCGATATGCCGGAGTAGCCCATGGCGGAGTGCGATACCAGGCCCTCGGTCCTCTTGTACTGGTTGATGACCTTGCCCATGAGCTCGAGCTCCTTGGACCTGAACGACCGGGTCACCAGCGAGCGGGCCCCCTCGACCTCCTCGCGCTGGGCCCCCAGCTTCTTCGCCAGCTGGTCGCGGAGCATTCGGTCGGCGTCCCGGAGGTCCTCCCTCTGGCGGTACCCGCGAAAGCCTGGAACGAACATCTGGATCTTCTTCAATATGCCCTGGTCCTCTTGGACTCTCTGGCGTATGTCGGCCATGTCACATCCCTATTTGCTGAGAAGATGATTCGGTCAGATGATAAAAGTATCGAAGCGGACGGCCGGTGGACAGCTTTGCTGGAACTCTCGTTTTCCCAGCTGGATGGTCGCCGTATCACGCTGTTTTTCGTTTCATCTCGAGCGCCCGTGCTCTGGCTTGCAGCGACCCGTTAGGGACATTATTTAACCCAGAAGAGATTGATAATTCGACCGTATGGAGCGGTCTCACCTCATCTCGCTGTGCCTCGCCGCGCTGATCCTGCTGCTGACCCCCACTGTATCGGCCCACAGCCCTCTGTTCGTAGGGGACAACGAGAGCCTGGAGGACGCCATGGTGGTCAACGACCCCACCAAGTCCTGGGCCATATACAACGAGCTGCACCAGGGCGGGGAGGCACAGTACTACCTGCTGGACATGAAGCAGGGCGAGAGGCTGGTCGTCTCCCTGATAGTGCCGGCCAAGAACGTGGACGCCGGGTTCCGGCCATCGCTGGCCATCATGGGCCCGGAGCTGGGCGCCAATGAAACCACTCCCTCCTTCGTGGAGATACCCAGCAACGTGGACGTTCGAGTGGTCTCCCCCGACATGTCATCGCACATGGAGTACGAGCCCTTCACCCCCGCCGCGTTCCACGAGCTGGCCTACGTGACCATCGACATCCCGGTGGACGGCCTCTACTACATCGCGGTGTACGACCTGGAGATGGGAGGCAAGTACGGCCTGGCCATCGGGACTAGGGAGACCTTCACCGCTGAGGAGTGGCTCATCATCCCCTTCCTCGCCTTCCGCACGTACCAGTGGGAAGGGCAGACTACCATGCAGATACTGATCCCGGCCGTCGTCGCGTTCGCCATAGCCATGGCCGTGGCGGTGTGGAGGACGAAGCGCAACGCGGTCCCCATGGACCTTCTGTGGGCCCTGACCACCCTGTCGGGCGCGCTCATGATCGGCACCACCGGCTCCATACTGTTCCAGATGTACTGGGGGCTGTCCCAGAGCACGGTGGAGCCCATCGCCCTGGTCAGCGCGCTGTTCGCCGCCATACCCCTGGTGCTTGGAGCGCTGGCGATACGGGCGGGGCTGCGTAAGCGGGAGCCGCATCTCATCACGAACCGCGGCCGGGTGGGCCTGGTGGTGATCGGCGCCCTGGGCCTGGTGTTCTGGGCCGGCTGGATCATCGGGCCGGCCATGATCATCGCCGCCGCCGTCCTTCCCTCGTCGTGGCTGTCCCGACCGGTCGTGCACGGCGAGTGAGGTCAACGGGGGCGGCCTCCCAACTTTTTCTTTTACATTATGAAGTACTGATATAAAAACAAAAAAGAGGTTTTTAAAGTGATTTTATTGGGCCTTCTTCTTCCTGTCCCTGGCCTGGTATTTCGCAAGCACCCTGGCGATGGCTATGATAGCAATGACCGCCAGCACCGTAACGATGATCGCGTAGATGAATAGCCCCGTGAGGTCATCAGGGTTCGTGAACACTTGCGCAATGGCCTTCTGTATGGCCGTGTTCCATGCCAGGGCGGCAACGAACGCGAAAGCGGCGCTCATGAGGCCTGCGATGACCTCGATGACGATCGTCCCCATGCTCTTGCCTTCTTCTTCCTTGATGTCTACCATTTCTGGTTTCCTCCTTGCTGGGTTATTGTATTACCCTTTTTAATAATTAGTCTGTTTCATTTATATAGGAGGTCATATCCAGTACCTTAATAATCGAATACCTGGGACAGAGACCATTCAAAAAACGTGAACAAATAATGCGCGGTTTATGATGAGCTAAAGGCGCAAGCAGGAGGTGCGCGACACCTGCGAATGGGCCTCTTTCCACCTCACCTGTGAGCGTATCCATCACATCCCATTCTGCCTTCCTCCACCAACAATCGCTGCATATCATTTTATATCTGGAGGAAAAATCTTGACCTCAGTAGGAGAGGAAAACGTCGTGGAGGCTTTACCCTCCCGACCAACAAGAGGAGGAAAAACGGGGGATGGACGTGTCCCATAGGCTGTCCATCCCCATTCATATAGCTTCTTTTGACCTTAAATGAAGTTTTATTATCCCGTCGTCACCGTTGGTTCTGTCGAGGAGCGCACATGAAGGCCATGGGAAGAAGAGCGAACCGGCTGCTGGAGGAGAGCAGCCCGTACCTGCGTCAGCATGCCTACAACCCCGTCGACTGGTATCCTTGGGGGGAGGAGGCGTTCGCCCGCGCGAACGAGCTCGACCGACCCATATTCCTGTCCATCGGCTACTCCGCCTGCCACTGGTGCCATGTCATGGAGAAGGAGTCCTTCGAGGACGGGGAGGTGGCCGACCTCCTCAACGCGCAATTCGTCCCGGTGAAGGTGGACCGCGAGCAGCGACCGGACCTGGACGCCACCTACATGGCCGCCGCCCAGGTGCTGCATGGCGGAGGTGGATGGCCTCTCACATTGGTCCTCACTCCGGACAGGAAGCCGTTCTTCGCTGCCACGTACATCCCCAAGAGGGCCATGGGAGGCATGCTGGGCCTCATGGACCTGCTCCCCACCATCGTTCAGTACTGGGACGAGAGGAGGGACGAGATCAAGGCCACGTCCGGCAAGGTCCTGGAGATCCTTCAGGAGCAGCAGGGGACATCGGCCGGAGGGGACCTGGGCGAGGAGGTGATGATATCCGCCTTCGATAACCTGGCCGAAGGGTACGATCAACTCCATGGAGGGTTCGGACGGGCGCCCAAGTTCCCCACCCCTCACCGCCTCACCTTCCTCCTGCGGTACTGGCACCGCAGCGGGGACCAGCGGGCGCTCGACATGGTCACGCGAACGTTGGAGGAGATGCGCAAGGGCGGGATCTTCGACCAGCTGGCGTACGGCTTCCACCGCTACTCCACCGATAGGACATGGCTCGTGCCGCACTTCGAGAAGATGCTGTACGACCAGGCGCTCCTCTCGCTCGCATACGTGGAGGCATGGCAGGCCACCGGCAATAAGCTGTTCAATCTCACCGCCCGGCAGACCCTGGACTACGTGCTCCGGGACCTGACATCACCGCAGGGCGGCTTCTACTCGGCCGAGGACGCGGACAGCGAGGGAGAGGAGGGCAAGTACTACGTGTGGACGCTGGAGGAGGTGCGCGAGGCCGTTGGTGTGGCGAATATCGGTGCAGCGCAGGAGCTCTTCGGCGTCAGACCGCAGGGCAACGCCGGGAGCGGCGCTCGCGGCGAGATGTCGGGCAAGAACGTGCTGCACCTCTCCACCACGGACGCGCTCCGGGACCCCCGCCTGGAGGTGATCAGGGAGAAGTTGCTTCGCGTTCGCCAGCAACGCGTCCGACCGATGGTGGACGACAAGGTCATGGCCGACTGGAACGGCCTCATGATCGCTGCCCTGGCCCGGGCCGGGTGGGCGCTGCGCGAGCCACCGTACATAACTGCGGCCAAGAGGGCGGCGGAAATGGTGCTGAGCACCATGCGTTCGTCTGAGGGAGAGCTGCTGCACATGGGCGGTAACCCTCCGGTCATGGGGTTCCTGGACGACCATGCGTTCATGGTGTGGGGCCTACTGGAGCTGTTCCAGGCGGAGCAGGACGCCCGCTGGCTGGGGCCCGCGCTGGAGCTCACGAACGCCATGATCGACCGCTTCTGGGACGATGCCGAGGGTGCGTTCTTCCAGACCCCCACGGGGTCGCAGGACGTCCTCCACCGGCACAAGGAGGTGTACGATGGGGCGGTCCCCTCCGGCAACTCCGTGGCGTTGTACGATCTACTGGTCCAGCACCGCATCACCGAGAAAGAGGAGCTGGGGAAGAGGGCGGAGGGGATCATCACCGCCCTGTCCGGCTCGGTGTTCCGCTCCCCGGAGAACCACGCCCACTTCCTCAACGCTCTTGATCTCAGGACCGGTCCCTTCCGCTCGGTGGTCATCTCCGGCCGCCCAGAGGACAGTGGGACGAGGGAGTTCATCGACGCCCTGGCGTCAGCATATCTCCCAGACAGCATCGTGCTGGTGGTCGACCCCGGCAGCGAGGGCGATGCAATAAGGGGACTATCGCCCATCGTCCGCGAGTACGGGATGGTGGACGGCAAGGTCGCGGCGCACGCCTGCACCCGGACGGCCTGCCTCCCGGCGACCACCGACCCTCGGGAGCTGATCGCTCAACTGCGCCCCGTCAAATGATCTCGAAGGCCGCGGCCAGCGCCCCTTCCTCGGCTCGCTGCACGTCCGATGATGTGCCTATGATCACCACATCGCCGTCGTTGAGGTCGAACAATCGGCGTATCGCGCCCGCGATCTCCGGGCGGTCCTTGTCCAGGTCGTAGTCAACTGGCACCACAAGCCGGTCGCCGTTCACCACGATGGTGGTGGCCCCGTCCGCCCCCGCCTTGATGGCGTTGTCGCGCTGCTCCATGCCCGATCCGATCTTGCCGCTGGCGCCCTTTACCAGCACCGCCACCGACTGCTGCCCCAGGGTCATCTCCGGCACGTCCAGGGTGTACACCTGCAGCGGAAGCCGTCCAATGTACTCCAGCCCCCTCTTGGTGATCTTGACCCCGGTCTGTTTCACATCGATGAAGCCCTCGTCCCGGAGGTAATCGACGATGGTCCTCATGCTCCCCTCGCCCACCCCTATGCGGTCGGCGAGCTGCTTCCGCCCCTTCCTCCGTCCATCGGACAGCAGGGAGAGGGTCTTGTACACGTGGTAATCGCTGAAGCGGAACAAGGGTCCGTACTTCGGTCGATCTATGAGCTTCACGACCAGTATATCGGTCACATGCTCATAAAAGAATTTGCCATCATCGACCAGCGGGTGCAGGGAGAGCCACCGAGCGTGAGTTGCGCTCGGGTGAAGAGCCCTCGGAGCGGTCGCGGCGACACTACTCCTTGCGCATCCTGACGTTGAGGCTCATGAGATCGCTCGCCACCCGGACGTGGGGGAACACCACCTTGGCCTCGGCCTCCAGGACAGAGGCGTCCTCGTAGCGGTTGGAGATGTGGGTCAGTATCAACAGGTGCACGCCCGCGTCCCGGGCCACCTCCCCCGCCTCGCGGGCGGTGGAGTGCCCGAAGCTGCGGGCCCCCTCCTGCAGGCTGGAGTCCAGCGTGGCCTCGTGGACCAGCACGTCCGCCCCCTGCGCCGCCGCGGTGAGCCGGGCGGTCGGTCTCGTATCCCCGGAGATCACCACCTTGCGGCCCCGGCGGGGCGGGCCCAGCACGTCGCTGGAACGTACCACCCGTTGCCCCACCCGGACCTCGCCGCCGCCCTGCAGGATGCTGAACTGCGGTCCCGGGTTAACGCCCAGCTCCTTGGCCCGGTCGATGAGGAACCGGCCCGGGCGCTGCTTCTCTTCAATGAGGTAGGAGAGCGCCGGCACGGTGTGCTCCCCCTCCAGGGCGGTCACCGTGACCGGTCCCACGTCCACCGCGTCCCCGTCCTCCAGCTCGGCCGCGGTGACCTGGAAGCCCAGCTGGAAGTACCCCAGGGACATGATCTTCTGGGCGATGTCAATCATGCCCGGCGGCCCGTACACGGTGAGGGGCTCGGTCCGTCCGGAGAAGCTCATCGACTGTATCAGTCCTGGGAGACCGAGAAAATGGTCCCCGTGGAAGTGCGTGATGAAGATGTGGGACACCTTCATGAAGGAGACGGAAGAGAGCATGAACTGCCGCTGCGTGCCCTCCCCGCAGTCGAAGAGGAGCACGTCCCGCCCCACCTGCAGGGTGATGGCGCTGACGCCCCGCGATGGGGAGGGCATCCCCCCGCCGGTTCCCAAGAAGGTCAGCTGCATGCGCCATCCCATGCACGCGCAGGCACATTAACTTACCAGTTGCGCAGAACAGGTTTTTCGAGAAGGGGATCAGCGTCCTAGGTTCTCGATCTTGCGGTCGTCCTTGGTGGCCTTCTTGTACTCCTTGTTGTGCTCCTTGCACAGGTGCACCCGCTTCGCGTTCTCGTCCGCCACCTTCAGGCCTCCTTTCTCCACCGCGTCACGGGAGTAGGACCTGATGCCCGGTTGGGAGCAGCCTGAAATGCCGCACTTGTCCTCTGCCATGATGGCCTCATCCCCGCTCGCTCGTAAAAAACTTTTCTCATGATTACTGATGCTGGCAATGAGCGCCCGGGGGGATCCAAGAACAGCAGCGAGACCTAGAGAAAGGTAAGGCTTGAGATCACGCTGGCAGTAGCGTGAACTCAAGGTTTGTGTGGGGATTGCTGACCCGGCCGTTGATGACAGACCTATTAATCCTGGTGTTCCCTTCTATCCGGGATGGGATTGCTGCCATATTGCCAGGTCAGCGCATACAATTGCGACCAGGAAGTAGATAAAGCTCATGGTCCGTCCCTTCATGAGAGGCCGAATTTCGTAGCATTCACCCCCTCGCTCCTTCGCTTGCTCGGGAGCTCGATGATGAGCACGTTCCCGCCCCTAGCAGCGTGGTTATCCGCTGTGATTCCAATGTGGGAGAGTTCATAAAAACCATCTGAATTGAAATGCTCATGGGCCTGATGAGCTGGTCACCGGAGTACAGCGTCAACGTGAGGGAGATAGACGAGCAGCACAAGGTTCTCATCAAGATGATCAACGACCTCCACGACGCGATGCTAAAGAAGCAGGGGAAGGACGTCCTGGGAAAGATCCTGACGGACATGGCGGTGTACGCCCAGAAGCACTTCGCCACCGAGGAGATGTACATGAAGAGGTACAAGTACCCGGACTTCACCGCCCACCACGGCGAGCACGCGGCGTTCATCGACAAGGTCACCAAGTTCAAGTCCGACTTCGACGCCAATCGGCTAGGGCTTTCCATCGAGGTGATGAACTTCCTCTCCGAGTGGCTGAAGAACCACATCATGGGAGTGGACAAGAAGTTCGGTCCCTTCTTCAACTCCAAGGGACTGACCTGATCACGTCCATCGCAAGCTTACGGGCCCGGGCCGCGGGGGAGCGTCGGGACGTGCGGCCGCGTAAATGAGCCCCGGGTCTAAATAAGCTCCAGAAAAAGGAACGGGAACGGTCGATGGATCCTACCATCAGGATTATTATTCTCTCGCACGATATCGTAATGATTGTATGACCGAAATAAAGAAAATCCTACTGGGTATTGATGGATCGGAGGGTTCGTACAAGGCCGCCAACTACGCCGCGGACATCGCGGCGCGGGCCGGCGCGACGGTGACGCTCATGTTCGTGGTGTCCGACCAGTACACCGACCGGTTCAACGCCAAGCCCACCTACACGCCGAAGGAGGAGATCATGACGGGGGACCGGTTCAACCGGGCCAAGGCCATCATGGACGAAAAGAAGGTAACCATCGACACCGTGGTGGAGATGGGGAACCCGGCGCAGAAGATCCTCGCCCAGGGCGAGAGAGGGTACGACCTTATCGTGCTGGGGACCAGGGGACTAAGCGCGGTGAGGGAGTTCATGATGGGCAGCGTGTCCTCCCGCGTGGTGCAGCACTCCAAGGTCCCGGTGCTGGTGGTGCCCTAAGCCTAAATAGTCCGTGGAAGATAGTCGGCGGATGACCAAGATCGCTCCCTCCATACTGTCCGCCGACTTCAGCCGCCTGGGCCAGGAGGTCTACTATTTGGACCGGAAAAGCGCCGACTGGATCCATGTGGACATCATGGACGGGGTGTTCGTCCCCAACCTCACCATCGGGCCGGGGGTGGTGAAGGCCATCCGTCCGTTCACGGACCTGCCGTTCGACGTGCACCTCATGATCGTGGAGCCGGAGCGCTACCTCGACGCCTTCGCCGCGGCGGGAGCGGACCTAATCACCCTGCACGTGGAGGCGTCCAAGGACGTGAGGGGGAGCATCGACAGCATCCACGCCCTGGGGAAGAAGGCCGGGCTGTCGCTCAACCCCGAGACGTCGTTCGAAGCGGTCGTCCCTTACCTGGAGCACATCGACCTGCTGCTGGTCATGACCGTCCGCCCGGGGTTCGGGGGGCAGTCGTTCATGAGCGAGTGCGTCCCCAAGATCGCTCAGGCCCGGGAGTACTTCGACGAGCATGGCCTGAAGGCCGAGCTGGAGGTGGACGGCGGAATAAACTACGAGACGGCGAGGGTGTGCGTCGAGGCCGGCGCCACGGTGCTAGCGGCCGGCAGCTCGCTGTTCAAGAGCGCGGACATGGGGGCCGAGATGCAGAGATGGCGGGAGCTGCGTCGTCCCTAGGGTGATTGGCAACGGGAAAGTTTCTTAAACGAGCCATATCATCCACCATCGTTCACATGAAGTACGACTTCGTAGAGTCCAAGTGGTTCCAACCGTTCATGATCATCGTGCTGCCACTGCTCCTGCTGCTGGTGGCCATGGTGCTCAATGCTGATATCTGCTACTTCATGCTCATCCTGCTGTGGATCGGTATGGGCCTCATCGTGTTCTACCTGCCGAAGGCCCCAGAGTAGGGCCAAACCGTTATTACCAGGTCCGGCGTTGGTTATGGCCGATGGGAGTTAACCTCTCCGATATCGTGCCGGTCCAGACCAGGGAGCTGGAGGACCTCTCCGGGCAGACGCTGGCGATCGACGCCTACAACGCCATCTACCAGTTCTTATCGATCATCCGCGGTCCGGACGGGACGCCGCTCAAGGACGACCGCGGCCGGGTGACGTCGCACCTGGCCGGGCTCCTGTACCGCAACATCAACCTCCTGGAGGCTGGGATTAAGCCGTCGTACGTGTTCGACGGCCACCCCCACGTCATGAAGACGCAGACCCTGGTGGAGAGGTCAGAACGGCGGAGCAAGGCCCACGACGAGTGGAAGGCGGCGGTGTCCGAGGGGGACATGGAGAAGGCGCGCAGCAAGGCCACGCAGTCCTCCAGGATCAACAACGAGATCGTCGAGTCATCACGCATTTTGCTCACGTACATGGGGATCCCCGTGGTCCAGGCACCGGAGGAGGGCGAGGCCCAGGCCGCCTACATGGCCATCAAGGGCGACGTGTGGGCGGCGTCCTCGCAGGACTACGACTCACTGCTGTTCGGCGCCCCCCGCCTGGTGCGGAACCTCAACATCACCGGCCGCCGGAAGATGCCCGGCGGCAAGGAGTACCGGGACGTGCACATCGAGGTGGTGGAGCTGGAGCAGGTGCTGGAGGCGAACGGGCTCCAGAGCAGGGAGCAGCTCATCGACATGTGCATCCTCATCGGGACGGACTACAATCCGGGCATCCGGGGCATCGGGCCCAAGAAGGGTCTCAAGCTCATCAAGGAGAACGGCACGCTGGATAGTGCGCTGCAGGCCGCGGGGCAGAGCATACCGGACGGCGACGTCATCCGCGAGATCTTCCTGCACGGCGAGCGCCTGGACGACTACCGCCTGGAGTGGAAGGTGCCGCAGCGCGATAAGGTCGTGGCCTTCATGTGCGAGGACCACGGCTTCTCGGAGCAGCGCATCAATTCCGCGCTGGACCGCCTGGAGAAGAAGAAGCCGGTCAAGAAGCCGGAGGTGCTCAGCAAGTCGCAGTCCAGCCTCGACCGCTGGGGCCCCTAGCACGGCGGCCAACTGCATTATCCAGCGGTCCCTCTCATACCGCCAAGGTTTTAAAGGGTCAGTCCATTGACAGGCGAGAAAGGGACTGCGATGATAAAGCAGGTTCAAGCGAATTATAATCCTCCTGAGCTTGAGAAGCGAGTACAAAAGTTCTGGAACGATACCAACGCCTACAAGTTGACCAAGGAGCTGCGCTCCCACGGGGTGGACTACTACTTCGTGGACGGGCCTCCCTACACCACCGGCTACATCCACCTGGGCACCGCCTGGAACAAGACCATCAAGGACACGGTGGTCCGGTACAAGCGGATGCAGAAGCACAACGTGCGGGACCAGCCGGGCTACGACATGCACGGTCTGCCCATCGAGGTCAAGGTGGAGCAGGCCATCGGCATCAAGAGCAAGAAGGACATCGAGACCTACGGTATCGACAAGTTCGTTTCCACCTGCAAGGAGTACGCCCTGGACTTCCAGCGCAAGATGACCGAGCAGTTCAAGGAGCTGGGCATCTGGATGGACTGGGAGCGGCCGTACATGACCATCGCCCCCACCTACATCGAGGCGGCGTGGTGGACGCTGAAGAAGGCGTACGACCGCGGCCTGCTGGTATCATCGAACCGCGTCATCTCCTGGTGCCCTCGGTGCGAGACCGCGCTGGCGGAGGCGGAGATTGAGTACGCGGAGGAGAAGGACCCCTCCATCTACGTGCGGTTCCCGGTGCGCGGTCAGGCCGGCGTGTCGCTGCTCATATGGACGACCACGCCCTGGACCCTGCCGGCCAACATGGCGGTGGCGGCGCACCCGGACTACCGCTACGCCAAGGTGAAGTACGTGAAGGGCGACGAGTCCTCTATCGTCATCATACTGGAGTCCCTCATCGACCAGGTGGGAGCGCTGGAAGGCTGGGAGGAGTACGACGTCCTGCAGCTCATCGAGGGCGATGACCTCGTAGGTCTGGAGTACATCCCGCCTCTAGAGGGCGAGGTGGAGTCGCAGGGCTCCATGGTGGGCAAGTGGGTGCACAAGGTCATACCCTCCAAGACGGTGGAGGCGGACATGACCGGCCTGGTTCACATCGCCCCCGGCCACGGCCCCGAGGACTTCGAGCTGGGCAAGGAGTTCGGCCTGGAGCCGTACTGCCCGGTGGACGAGAGCGGTAAGTTCTCCAAGGACGTGGGGCCGCGCTATGCGGGCATGCACGTCAAGAAGGCCAACCCCCAGATCATCGAGGACCTCAAGGCCAAGGGCCTGATGTTCCACAGCGGCACCATCGAGCACCGCTACGGGCACTGCTGGAGGTGCAACTCCGGCATCATATACCGGAACACCAACCAGTGGTACCTGCGCATCACCCAGGTCAAGGACCTCATGCTGGACGAGATCGCCAAGGTGCGGTGGACGCCGGAGTGGGCCGGCTCGTCCCGCGAGTACGACTGGACCATGAACGCCCGGGACTGGTGCATCTCCCGCCAGCGGTACTGGGGCATCCCCCTGCCGGTGTGGACGTGCAAGTGCGGGCAGATGAAGGTGGTGGGCTCGGTCGACGACCTCAACGGTGCGGAAGGGTACCGCAAGGACATGGAGCTGCACCGGCCGTGGATCGACGGCGTCATGCTCAAGTGCGACAAGTGCGGCGGGAAGATGAAGCGTGTGGGCGACGTCCTGGACGTGTGGTTCGATGCCGGCGTGGCGTCGTGGGCTCAGTTAGGCTTTCCGCGCAGCCGCACCGAGTTCGACCGCTGGTGGCCGGCCAAGTTCATCACCGAGGCCCACGACCAGACCCGCGGGTGGTTCTACTCCCAGCTGGGCTCGTCGACCGTGGCCTTCGGCCGGGCGCCATACCAGAGCGTGCTCATGCACGGGTGGATGCTGGACCCCCAGGGACAGCCCATGTCCAAGAGCAAGGGGAACGTCATCGACCCCGCCAAGGTCATCGCCGAGTTCGGGGCCGACGCCCTGCGGCTGTACTTCCTCAGGGTCTCCGCGCCGTGGGAGGACATCTCCTTCCAGCATGAGGGCGTGAAGAACGCGCGCAAGGTCCTGAACATCCTGTGGAACGTGGCCAACTTCGCCACCACCTACATGTCCATCGACAAGTTCGACCCCGCGTCCGTGGACCCCGCCGCCGTGCGCGAGGCCCTGAGGCCGGAGGACCGCTGGCTGGTGTCCCGGACGGAGAAGCTGAAGGTCGACGTCACGCGGAACCTGGACGCCCTGGACCTGCACAAGGCCTGCCGGGCGCTGGAGGACTTCATCCTGGAGGACCTCTCCCGCTGGTACGTTCGCCTCATCCGCGACCGCATGTGGACGGAGTCCTCCGACATGGACAAGGTCGCCGCCTACATCACGCTGCACGAGGCCCTCATGACCGCCACCAAGCTGCTGGCGCCGGTGTGCCCGCACGTCACCGAGGAGATCTACCAGGCCCTGGACGGCACCAAGGGATCGGTCCACATGTGCGACTGGCCCATTGCCGACCTGACCATGGTGGACGACCGGCTGGAGGCGTCGATGAAGACCATGCAGGAGCTGGTGGAGGAGATCACCAAGGAGCGGCAGAAGAAGAACATGAAGCTTCGCTGGCCGCTGCAGAGGATCATCATCCACCCCCAGACGCAGGAGACCATGGACCTCCTGAAGCCGATGGAGGAGGTGCTGCTCTCGCAGGCCAACGTCAAGAACGTGGAGTACGTGCCACCCGAGCAGGAGTGGAGCGAGATGGTGCTGGACGTGATCCCCAACCCCAACGCCATCGGCAAGGTGTACCGCCAGTGGTCGTCGAAGATCGCGGTGCTGCTCAAGACCCGGCCGGCGGCGTCCATCAAGGAGGCCATCGGCCGCGGCGAGTACTCGCTCGGGATCGAGGGACAGATCGTCAAGATCGAGCCCAACATGGTGTCGTTCTCGTCCACCCTCCCGGAGAACGTGATAGGCGTGAAGTTCGCCGGTGGGGACCTGTACATCGACTTCAACATGAACGAGGAGATCGAGGCCGAGGGCTACACCCGCGAGCTCATACGCCGCATCCAGCAGATGCGCAAGGACATGAAGCTGGACGTGGAGGAGTACGTCAAGGTGGAGGTCAGAGCCCCGGCCGTCATCGAGGAGTACTTCAAGTCCTGGAAGGAGCACATCATGAAGGAGACCCGGGCCCTGCAGCTGGAGTTCACCACCGAGCCCAAGGGCGAGCGGGAGGCGAGCTGGGAGGTGGAGAAGCAGCACATGGACATCGCGCTCACCTCGCTGCACTCCAAGGAAGGGATGAAGGAGTTCTCCAAGATCGCCGGCCTGTCGCAGGAGAGCGCCCTGGCGCTGATCCGCGCGGGCAAGACCTCGGTGGAGAGCCTGCGGGGCATGGACGAGGTGTCCCTCAGCGCCGTGCCGGGCATGGGCAAGGGGGAGGCGCGCAACATCGCCCACTACCTCGCCCGTCTGGAGGTCACCCCCAAGGCCGAGGCCGCTCCGGCGGAGAGCAAGCTGGACACCAAGGGCCGGGACCGCATGGTCGGCTATCTCATGCGAGTACCGCGCATGAACCAGCTCAAGGCGGAGATGGTCATCGACGCCGGGTACGATAACGTGGAGAAGATCGCCACGGCTTCCAAGGACGACCTGCGGGCCATCAATGGGCTAGGCTCCAAGACGGTGCAGGAGATCATGGACCACGCCGCGGCCGGCGGGTTCACCCTGGTCACGCAGTGCGCCAACTGCAAGAGCGAGGTGCAGCCGTACGAGAGGGAGTGCCCCTCCTGCCATGCGGCCGTCTCCGAGACCAAGGCCGAGGAGGAGGTCGAGGCGCCCAAGGCCAAGCCCTCCACGGCCAAGCTGGAGCCGTCGTTCACGTACCTCATCAAGGAGAGCAAGGGCGGCATGTCCTACTCGCTGTTCGAGGAGGCCCTCAGCAAGGGCATGCAGGGTTACTGCGTGACGAGGGAGTATCCCCTGAAGATACGCTCCAAGTACAACCTCGGCGACACGCCGGTGGTGTGGCTGAGCAACATCGGCAAGGAGAACACCCTGCGGCCCAAGGACCTTGAGAAATTAAGCTTCTCACTGGAGCAGTTCCTGGGCAAGAAGGACGTCATCATCCTGCTGGACGGGCTGGAGTACCTCATCACCAACAACAACTTCCTGACGGTGCTGAGGTTCATCCAGAGCCTGCGCGACCAGGTGGCTATCAACCACAGCATCCTCATGCTGGCGGTGAACCCCTCGACCCTGGACCCGCACGAGCTGAACCTGCTGGAGAAGGAAGTGGACGCCAACCTTTAGAGTATGTCCCTCAGCAGGTCGGCCAGGCCGGGCACGGTCTGGTAGTCCTTAACCTCTTCCGGCCTCACCCAGCAGAACTCGGTGTGCTCCCAGTCGATGCACACCGTGGGCTGGGAGGCCTCGAACAGGAAGGGGTGGATGTGCCAGATGGTGTCCTTGTCGCGCACCGTGACCATCTTTCCCTCCCTCACGATGGGCAGGTCCAGTCCCGTCTCCTCTACCAGCTCCTTGACCGCCGTGCGGGGAGGCGTCTCATCGTCCTCCACGAAGCCGGACACCGCGGCCCAGTAGCCTTGGAACGTACCTACCTCAGGGGAACGCTTGAGCAGCAGCACCTTATCGGCATCTCGCACCACGCAGCTGACCACGTGCGACTCCCGCACGTCGGGCAGCTCCACCGTGCCGGCCGTGGCGTCCACCACCGCACGGTCCCCCTCGCGCAGCAGCGTTATATCGATGCGGTCCACCAGGGGCACGCCGGACATCACCGCACCGGTGGCCACGATGGGCTCGGCCAGGGCGTTTATCATGGCATGGGGCAACGTGCCCTGACGCTTCATCTCCAGCAGCACGTAGGAGCCGACGGTGCTGCCCTTCCCCTGGGGGAAGGCGAACACCTTCCGATGTATCGATCGACCGCCGGCGGCGGGGTCCTTGAGCACACCAGTGGACGGATCGACCCCGCCCAGAAATGAGGTGGCGGTGCTCAGCAATATGGTCCCTTCGCCCACGCCCTTGGATATGCCTCTGCCCTTCAGGATCATGATATCAGCTCCACTAGACCGTCCAGGGTGCGGTACACCACCTTCTGCGAGCACAGCGTGGGGAGGTAGTTGCACGCCTTGCCGGAGTTCGTGGCCGTGGTCTTGAACCTCTCCTCGATGGGGGTGACCACCATGCAGGTGTCGCACACCACGTGGCCGAACTTGGAGAGGACCTCCAGCTCCCGCGGGCACTTCCCGGCGGTGCAGCGGGAGGTGCAGAACCACACCTCCGCATCGCCCCGCTTTCGCTTCCCCCTCAGTTTCGATGCCAGGTCCCGGATCTCCTCCACCGACAGGTGGGGGCAGCCCAACGCTACCAGTTCAGGGTCCTGGCCGGTCTCCAGCCTGTTCCGCGCGGCCTCCAGCTCCCTCTTCCCGATGGGGAGGCTCTCCAGGCCGCTGAGGTCGTGCGACCCCGCCTCGGGTGTTATGCCCTCCACGTGGAACAGCGCCACCGAGCCGGCGGCGGCCATGGCCGCGGCCAGGGTCTTGAGCTGGTCCACCGTGGGACGGATCCCGCGGAAGTATGGCACCCGGCCGCCGATGACCGAGCCCACCGCCTGACCGAGGAGGGAGTAGTCCACCTTGTCCACCTCCACGTTGACGATGATGGTGGGTGCGCGGTTCTCGTCCAGGTGCAGCCCATAGCGTGGCGTCTTCCCTACCACCGCCGCGGCCAGCGCGCCCGGCCCGCCCTCGCGGTTGGTCCTGGCACCGATGACGGAGTTGGCGAAGGACAGCGCGTTCGACTCCGCCCACGCGATAGCCTGCCCTTTCAGCGGCACGTTGGTGCCCAAGTAGGGGGTGCAGGAGCAGTCGGTGTTGACGCCCAGGCGCTCGTACTGGTCGATGATGTGCAGCTGCCGGTCAGCGAAGCGCGGGGAGATGCCCATCTCCCTCCACTTCTGCCTATCCATTCCGGCAGGATTGAGGGTGGTGGGCACGCACACCTTGGCGTCCTTTGACATCCGCTCCAGGAACTCGATGCCGCCCTCCCCGATGGTCTTGTATGACACCCCCGAGAGGTGGGCGGAGGAGATGGGCACCAGCTCCTTGGCATCGTAGATGTCGCCCAGGGCCACCAGCAGCTCCATGGCGGTCCTACGACCCTCGCCCTCCTCGCCCGCCAGCACTTTCTCCTCATCCCTCGTTAGGAACATGATGTTCGTACCAAGGCCATCAGGTGATAAAACCCTTGTGCATGAACCGACCGAGGAGCGGGTCCGATGGAGCGCGTAGGATGAAAAACGTAGCTCGTAGGGGAGACCAGGAGGCGGCCTACCTGTGCTTCCTCTCCGGACCGGGCTCGATGGCATCGCGCCCGAGGCGGCGCAGCAGCGCGCTGGGCCCGTAGTACGTTGCCCTCATGGGGCTGGCGGCCTCATCCTCGACGTTATCGAGGACCAGGGAGCAGCGGTTGCATTTGCATACGCCATTAGCGCTGCTCATGCCGCAGGCCGGACAGATCGTCATGATGATCGACCGGTCAACAGAATTGACGTTATTTATAATTAATTTTCCAAATATAATAATCGACGTTACGAGGCGCTCTGCTTCCCGTCGAGTATCAGGTCGACCGAGCGTTTCGCTTGATCTCCACAAGGGTACGTTTATATAGTAGTTAAAATTTGACTGACCGTCAGTCGGTTACAACATGCCCCGTCACGTAAGGACCTCACCAGACCGCGCCAGCGAGATCGTCGAAGCGGCGCGAGAGCTCTTCAACGAGAAGGGCTTCGAGAACACCTCGGTGGACGACATCGTCAACCGGGTGGGCGTGGCCAAGGGGCTGTTCTACTACTACTTCCGCTCCAAGGAGGAGGTCATCAACATCCTGTTCGACCGCCTCATCGACGAGGTCAGCGCATCCATCGCAGCGGTGATGGAGAAGAAGGGCCTCACGGCCATGGAGCGGTTCTTCGAGGTGTTCGAGACCAACCGCGACATCGCCTGCCGCTCCTCCATGCTGGTGGCCTACTTCAAGAAGGAGCGCAACCAGTCCTTCCACCTGACCATGGAGCGGCGGGCGCACGGTCTCCTCATCGAGGCCATGGAGGGGATCATCCGCCAGGGCAACGAGGAAGGAATATTCCACGTGGACCGCCCTCGGGAGACGGCCATCGCCCTCAACGCCATGTACCTGGGCCTCAAGAGGGACCTGCCCTCGGAGCCCACCAACGAGCAGCTGATCAACATGTTCCAGTCCCTGAAGGACCTGTCCGAGAGGCTGCTGGGCATGGACCCAGGGACGCTGGAGATCTACGATATGCTGGTGCCCCCGGCCATCGGGTTCGGGCGCTCCGTCAGCGCATGCAACAAGGAGTGATTATGTTCGGAAAGAGAGGTAAGAAGGAGGCCCGTACCGGGAGGCCGGTGCTGAGCGAGGAGGAGAGGAAGAAGAACCGCACGCGGTCCTTCATCATGCTCGGTCTAGCCCTGGGCATGCTCCTGGCCAGCCTGGACTCCACCGTGGTGAGCACCAGCCTCCCCAAGATCGTGGCCGAGCTGGGCGGGATGAGCCTGTACTCGTGGCTGTTCACCGCCTACATGCTGGCCTGCACCGTGACCATCCCCATCGCCGGCAAGCTGTCGGACCGCTACGGCCGCAAGCCGGTCTTCCTGGCCGGCATGCTGCTGTTCCTCGGCGGTTCCCTGCTGGCGGGCATGTCCACCTCCATGGACATGCTAATCGCATGCCGCTTCATCCAGGGCCTGGGCGGGGGTGCGATGACCCCCATATCCATGGCCGTGGTGGCGGACCTGTACGCGCCGACGGAGAGGGGCAAGATCCAGGGCATCCTGGGATCGGTGTTCGCCCTCGCCACCATCATCGGGCCGCTGCTGGGCGGCTACATCGTGGACAACATGGACTGGCGCTGGGTGTTCTACGTGAACCTCCCGGTGGGCATCATGGCCATCATCGTCACGTCCATGAAGTTCCCTCGGGTGCAGAGCGACCGCTCCACCCCCATCGACTACATCGGCATGGTCGCGCTGACCAGCGCCCTGTCGGCCGCGCTCCTCGTGATCACCTGGGGCGGGAACGAGTACGCCTGGAACAGCATCGAGATCATCGGCCTGGCCACGCTGTCCGTCGTCTCCATGGCGGCGTTCATCTGGCAGGAGCGCCGGGTCGCCGATCCCATAGTGCCTCTGCGGCTGTTCCGCGAGTCCATCTTCACCCTGGGCAGCGTGGGGCTGTTCATCATGGCCCTGGGCATGTTCGGCGTGATCTCCTTCCTCCCCCTGTTCCTGCAGGCCGTGGTGGGGATGAGCGCATCGAACAGCGGGGAGCTTATCATCCCGCTCATGGCGGGCGTGATGATCACCTCCCTGCTGAGCGGCTTCCTGCTGCGCCGCACCGGGTACAAGATATGGCTTCTAATCGGACCACCCCTGGCGGCCCTGGGCCTGTTCATGCTGTCCACCCTGCACGCCGACAGCTCGCCGAGCGACGCCATCCTGTACCTGATGATCACCGGCGCGGGCCTGGGTGCGGTGATGTCCAACTACATCGTGGCGGCGCAGAACGTCATGCCCAAGAAGGACATGGGCGTTTCCACCGCCTCCATGAGCCTGTTCCGCAGCATCGGCGGGACGGTGGGCGTGGCGGCCATGGGCGGGCTGATCAACGGGCGCATGATCGAGGAGCTGTCCAAGAACCTCTCCCCGCAGATGTCCGCCGCGCTGCCCACCATGGACGCCAACAGCCTCGGTCAGCTTTTACTGATGTCCGGGTCCTCGGTCCCGGCGCCGGTGCTGGAGGCGATCCGGCTGTCGCTGAGCAACAGCATCACCGCCGCCTTCCTGGTGGGCAGCATCATCGTAGTGCTGTCCCTGGTCGTCAGCGTGTTCGTGCGCAACGTGCCGCTCAAGACCACCAAGGAGTACCACGCCGCGGAGGAGGCGACGATCGGTTCCGACGTCCCCGCGGCGGCCCTGCCGAACAAGGAGAAGAGCGAGTGAGCTCCCTCCACCTTCCCAAATCTTATTCTTCCCTGACGACATTCCATTACGACGAACTGGTGTTCCAATGCAATGGTACCGAAAGATACTCATCCCCACCGATGGAAGCAAGTACGCCCAGAACGCGGTCTCCCGCGGCCTTAGCATCGCCAAGATGCTCAACGCCGATGTGACGTTCCTGACCGTCATCGACGTGAAGGCGACCGTCAGCCTGCAGCAGGGCCTGGGGGTACCGGACGAGTACGCGTACCAGCAGAAGGCGGCGGAGGCCGCGGTGGAGGCGGCGGAGGCCGTGGCCAAGGGCATGGGCGTGCGGGCGTCGTCCATCGTGAAGAGAGGCTCTCCCGCATACGACATAATAGAGGAGTCGAAGAAGCACGACCTCATCGTCATGGCCAGCCGCGGCCGCACCGGTGTGGCGAGGCTGTTCCTGGGGAGCGTGGCGGAGAAGGTGGTCAGGTTCGCCTCCTGCCCGGTGCTGGTGATCAAGGCCAAGGAGTGATCCTCCTTCCCCACCCCGCCGGGGCCAGGGGGTTGGCGGCACGGCGTCCGATCCAGGATTTTCAGTATCAATGACGTAAATTATTCAATAATAATTATGAATATATCGGTCCATCCCCTCCGGGACAACCTCCGGGGTTGCCACCAGGTACTTGAAATGAAGCCGTTCGAGGTAGTTGATTACAAGGGCAAGAGGATCGCCGTACTGGACATCTCCAACAGCAAGCCGGCGGAGGCCGTTGCCGCCTATAAGGGCGCGCAGCAGAAGATCATGGCCATGCCTAAGAACAGCGTGCTCATCCTGACCGATGCCAGCAACGCCGTGTACAACAAGGACAGCGCCGATGCGACGAAGGAGTTCGTGGCCAAGAACACCCCGTTCGTCAAGGCCTCGGCCGTGGTCGGCGCAGACGGCATGCGGGAGATGGTCAAGAACACCGCCAGCGTGCAGAGCCACCGCAAGATCGAGTCGTTCAAGACGCAGAAAGAGGCCATGGACTGGCTGGTGGCGCAGTAGGCTGTGCAACGGTCACTCGATCTTCTTTCACAATTTTTTTCATATTATCGGCCGTCTTTGCTGGCACCTTCCTCATTGCATGAGGGAGAGGTAGGAAAAAGCACTGGCCGCTCCTACCGTTGTCCATTGTTATTTCGCAGGGTGAAGTAGAACGTCGAACCTACCCCCGGCTCGCTCTCCACCCAGATGCGGCCGCCGTGGCGCTCCACGATCTTCTTGCTCACGGCCAACCCGATGCCCGTGCCCGGGTACTCGTCCCTGGAATGTAGCCGGGAGAACATGTGGAACAGCTTGTCGTTGAACTTGGGGTCTATGCCGATGCCATCGTCCTGAACGGCGAAAACGATATCGCTGCCGTACTTGAACGCCGAGACCTGGATCTTGGGCCTGGTCTTATCATTGAACTTGACGGCATTGCCGATCAGGTTCGACATCACCTGCTTCAGCTGAAGCTCGTCCCCCCAGACCGTGGGCAGGGGGTCGATCGCGACCGCGGCGTGAGCGTCCATGATCGCTGCCTCGAGCTCGTTCATGGCCGTCGTTGCGACCATGTTCATATCCACCGAGGTGAACTCCCTTCCCTGGGTGTCCACCCTGGAATACTGGAGCAGGTCCTTGACCAACTGCCTCATCTGCTCTGCGCTCCTGGAGGCGATGTCAACGTACTCCTTGACCCTGGGGCCGAGCTCATCACCATGCCTGGTCTCGACCAGGGACAGATAGTTCGTCACCATGCGCAGCGGCTCCTGAAGGTCGTGCGACGCGACGTAGGCGAACTGCTGCAGCTCGGCGTTGGAGCGTTTCAGCCTCTGTGAATACTGGTAGGCCATGTCCTCCGCCCTCCTCCGTTCCGTGATGTCCCGGGAGATGCCGACACGGGCGACGATCTTGCCCTCCTCATCGACCATGGGCGAGGACGAGTTCTCGTGCCAGCGCCAGGCCCCGTCGGCGGTCAGGACCCTATACTGAGGTCCGGCCGTCGCTTCCTCAGAGGCGAAGAACTCCTCCAGAGAGGCGATGCAGAGAGGAAGGTCATCGGGGTGGACGATGTCCTCGAACGTTCTCCCCACCAGGTCCTCGGGGTCGTGGCCTGTCAATCGCTTCCATGACGGCGATACGTAGGTGAAGATGCCATCCCTGTCCATCACCCACACCGCATCGGACGAGTGGTCCAAGATCATCCGGTACCTGGCCTCGCTCTCTTTGAGGGCCTCCTCCACCATCCTGCGCTCGGTGATGTCCCTGAACAAGACCCCGACCTGCCCTGTCTTGTACTGGAAGGCATATAGGTCGTACCATCGGCCGGAGTCTTCATTGTAGTTCTCGAAGCGTTTGGCCATGCCGGTCCTGGCAACCTCAGCGAACGTGGAGGGCCACGACGACTCCACCTCCGGCATAGCCTCTCTGATCCGCCTTCCCACCAGTTCCGCCGCTCTTAGACCGGTTTGACGCTCCCAGGCCTCATTGACCCTCAGCATATGGTAGTCGTCTGAATTGCCCTCGCGGTCGAATATCGGCTCTACCAGCACAAAGCCGTCCTCGGTGTTCTCGAACAATGTGCGGTAGAGTGCTTCGCCCTCTTGAAGTGCCTCCTCCGCTCGCTTCCGCTCGGTGATGTCCTGGAAGATATTGCCGACGCGTCTCCCGTTCCCACCCGCGGTCTTGAAGACATAGAAAGAGTACCACTTCCTGTCCGGTTCCGCGTACCTCTCAAGGCGAACGCTCTCCCCGGTCTTCGCCACCCGGCCAAAGATATCGTACCAGTATTCTTCGTAAGGTGCTATGTCCCTCAGTCGCTTGCCGGTGAAGTCCAGGCCGGTCATGCGCTTGGCGGCGGGATTGGACAAGACGTAATACATGTCCACTGGTTTTTCGTCCTCATCGAAGATCACATCGATGAGGGATTCTACCTCATCGATCGATGAGAAAAGAGCACGGTACCCGGCCTCTCTCTCCGCGAGTTCATTGGTGGGCTCCTGTACACTATTCTCAGGGCTCTCCTTCACCGACCTGAGCGTCTCCTCGGCTTTCTTGCGCTCGGTGATGTCCGTTAGAGTGACCATCGAACCCAGATACCTGCCGTCATCGAACCACGGCTGCATCGTTACCGAGATGCAGGCCAGGGAACCGTCCTTTCGGTTCACTTGATGAACGAACCGTTCCGTGCTGCCGTTCTTCACCTCATCGAGGTGCCGTCTCCAGTTATCGACCTCACCCGGCAGTAAGAGATCGATCGGTGAATGGCCGATCATATCCTCCGGCTCGTGACCGAGCATCGACGCTCCGCGCTTGTTGATGAGTTCCGTCCGATCGTCCGGGTCCAGCGTCCACATGCCGTGGTTAGAAAGCTCTATCAAGCGCTCGAGATCGATTCTCTGCACTCGCTTGTCAACGTTTAATGGACCCCCTCCGATTCACCGCTGGACAAGAAGATGATCAAACTTATAATAGACACCCGTTCAGCCTTATTAGTTTGCATCATCTGCTGATGACGAAGGTGTCAGAAGCGAGATGTTAGCAGTCCTCTCGACTTGTCCTAGAAGAGGTAGATCGGGTGGGCGCGTGGCCAACCTGGCAATGACTGATGCAGTTTGGGCTAACCATACTCCCGTTGTCGTTTAATCGTCATCGTTATGGTTTCACGGATAAGGACACTTTTGATTCAAGACCAGTAAACACATATGGTACCCTTCATCAAATCACTGTCATAGGCACTGTAAAGTTTCGATCAAGGGTTTATCGCCGGACCTATCGACGACCGTACCCCTCCCTGGGCCGGTCTGAGCCGGTTCGGGAGAGAAGCGATCACCGCCCGATAGGCATGAAAAGGACGCGGTCCAAACTGCCATGGTCGCCACTCCGATCTGCAGGGGGTCGTGGATAAGCGTCTTGATCTTGCTTTCCCCTAGAGCATCGTAGGTGTACGGCATGCCCGGGGAGGATACGATCGAGCCCTCATTGATCCATCTGCCCGATATGTGGGCGGGGGAGAGATTCAGGATGACGTAGGAGGAGCGAAGACCCTCCTCCATGTCCTTGACCTCCACGTTAAACCGCTGGCTAGCGAGGCGTGCTCTGGCTCGGTCCGATTCGACAATGGTAACATGGGCGCCCTTGGCCTGCAACAGCCCGATGGCATAGGTCCCCAGACGACCGGCGCCAATAACCAGGACGTCCTCTCCATTAAGATCGCCTACGGCCGCTTCCAGGGCGGTACAGTAGCCTACGACCGTCGCCTGCACATTGTTGACGCTTCTCCTCTCCCTAGCATTGAGGGCGATAAAATTATCGTCGTCGGCCATAAAGAAGAGGTCGGCCCCACTGTCCATCGCCTCTGTGAGGCCAGTCACGTCCGTGGATGAGGTGACGCGGCAGTCCAGCCCGATGTGCCGGGCGATCGAGCACACCGACTCGCTGAACCCCTTGGTCAACCCGAGGCCGCTGGATATCGGGACGCAAGCTGCTGTGAAATCCTGCAGGTCGATCTCCACCCCCAGCGCCCTCATGGCCAGACCTCGCAGGTCCAGACCGATCGATCCCATCAGTTCCTCATCTCTCCGATCGAGCGTATCATGGACATGGTCGATCATCAGAGGGGTGAGCCTGGTCACGTCCTCACCCTCGGTGCAATAATGGGACGATAGGGCATGAAGCCGTATCCGAGCATTGTCATACCACCACCCGCATGGTCAGGGAGTCCTTCCATTCATGGACCCGTCTCTCGTACTCCCTCTGGGATGCGACCTCCAGGCCCATCTCCTCCAACAAAGCCTCGATGCTGGATGGTGACCTCTCCCCGGTGTTTATCTCCAGCTCATGCTGTGCTACACCGGCCAGTCCCTTCTCGGGCGGGATTATGGAGGTTATCACGTTGGCACCGGCATCCAGGCGTGGTTTGAGCCCGGCCACCCCCTCTATGTCCAAGGAAGCGGGTATGAGCTTGTCCTGGTGAACGAGCCTCATAACCGCCAGGGTCACCAGCTCATCTCGGTACGTTCTCGTCCCTAAGGATGCCATGGGGGTGTTCCTTTGAGGAACGAACGTCATGGCCCTTACCTGCTGCACGCCCTCATGACGCATTGTCTCTATGGAGGTGGCCCTGTCCTCTATGGACTCCCCCACCCCGATCATTATGCCCTCCTCGGTGAGGAGGCCTGCCCTCTGGGCCCATATCTTCTGCATGTACCTCTCGGTGTAATCTTGATCGGGCCGCAGCCGTTCGAACAGCTCACGATTATGGGTCTCCTGGTAGCAGGCAAACCAATCTACGCCAGACTCCCTCATCTCATTGAAAACGATCTGAGGTACAACGCCGGGAGAGGCCATGATAGGCGTCTTGACCTCGTCATTGACCGCCCTGATCACGTCCAACAGCGGCTCCTTCCCTTGAGCCACATTATAATTGGGGTCCTCTCCCATAGTAAGGTCTATGAGATGCACCCCCGCATCCTCCAGTGCGGTCGCCAGGGAAATTATCTCTTCCTTGCTCTTACGGTACCTGACACTATCGTCATTGGAGCGTCGGTAGAAGCAGAAGGAACAGTTATTGCGGCAGTAGGTGGAGAAGTAAACGAAACCGTAGAGGAAAACGCCATTGCCGAAGTTGCGCTCCTTTATCGCCCTAGCCATACTAAAAAGTTTGGTGACCTCTCCCTCGTCCTTGACCGAAAGAAGGTTCGCTATATCGTCATGTGCTAGTATCTCCCGACCCCATGCCTTGGCAAGTAGTCCATCGATGTAGTTCTTCTTCAAAGGTCCCAGCTCCCTATATGTCAATGCGTGCCCCGCTCATGTAGGTCAGGCTCCTGCCTATCGATCTGATATTGGTCCTGTCCCCCTGGAGCATGATCAACCGCTCCAGTCCGAACCCCATACCGGCCCATGGCTCGGTGATCCCATGGGCCTGGTCCATCGGAAGCGGTCCCACGGCCCCCGAGGCCAGCTCGGTCCCGTTGATCTCGACGTCGACCGTCTTTCCGTAGACCTCCGATCCCCTCACCACTAGCTCGTACTCCAGACCCACGGCCTCCATCACCGCCCTGGCATGGTCCTTGAGAACCTCCAACGGTTCCCTCTCCGGAGCGAGCTCCACCAGGTTCAGCATGGTGAACTCCTCCAGGTGATGCGACCCCTTAGACTCCTTCCTGAAGCATGGACCGATCTCGAATATCCTGACGGGACGTACCGTCCGCCGCAGGTGCCGCATGATGTGGTACAGGTTAGGGGCAAGCATGGGACGTAGGCACTTCTTTGGTGATACCCAGAAGACCTGGTCAAGGAGGGGGTGTCCTTCACCAATTCCCATCTTAGTGAGGCCTGAGGAAGAGATGACTATGGGGGTCTTCACCTCAATGAACCCCTGAGCGATCAACGTTTGCGCCAGGGTTGATTCCATTGAGGCGACTGAATTCCTTTCAGGCCTCTCAGCTAACGCTTGGATAAGTGCGCGATTATCCCTTTGGAGCTCTTTTATTAGCGACTGGAAGTGCGACTCCCTCATGTCCGCGGAGGAGAACGTGATAGATGGGTGGACGTTCCCACCAAGTTCACGGATCCTTTGCACCTGCGATGACGTGAGCGGATAATCCGTCATACCCCTCCTACTCCAATGTCGTGTAATTAATGGCGAAGTGCCCGGGAGTCGAACCCGGCTACCGTGGCTGTAGAGGCCTGGTGGTCGCCGAACCAACACTCCTTCTGGCCTGATCGATATACGATAGATCTAGCCGATGGGTCTACTACCCTTCGGCAACCGATAGTGAGGAGAATATTTATTGATTGCTCATCTTTTTTCTTTGACAAAAACACCTATAATGTTGATAACTCAATTTTAAATATTGAGTAAACAATTACCTTCTGCTGCATCAGGGGAGAGCTATGAAACAGGGAATATAGGTCCAGGCCAGAAACCCATTCAGAGCCCCTATCTGTTCTCCTCTGGCCGTGCAATCTACAAAGGAGGAAGATAATGAGCGATTTTGAAAAAGAGAGAAAGGCTGTCTACGACGCGGTCGTAGCATATATGATCCCTGGCATCAAGGCGGCCGTCAACGATGCTCGAAGCGCTGGAATGCCAGCGAACGATATCATTGAGGCCATGGGCTCAGGAATGAGCCACGTGGGGCTCCTGTTCGAGAGAGGAAAGCTGTTCCTCCCTCATGTCCTGAACGCGGCCACGGGGATGACGGAGGCTGTGAACATTCTAAAGCCTGAGCTCCTGTCCAGCGGCGTCACAAGCAAGAAGCAGGGGTCCGTGGTGATGGGCACCGTGGAGGGGGATGTCCACGATATCGGCAAGTCCATCACTTCGACCATGCTCCAATGTGCTGGTTTTGAGGTCCATGATCTTGGTCGTGATGTGCCGAAGGTCAAGTTCATCGATGAGATCAAGAACGGGTGCAACTTCTGCGGCATGTCTGCCCTCATGACCACCACAATGGCTGTCCAGAAGGAGGTCATTGAAGCTCTGAAGGCCCAGGGTCTTCGCGACAAGGTCGTCGTCATGGTGGGAGGGGCCCCGGCCACCCAGCATTGGGCAGACAAGATAGGAGCGGACATCTACGCTGAAACAGCCAGTGAAGCGGCCAGGAAGGCGATTGCAATGGTTGGAAGGTCGGGATAAAATGACCGAGTACTTCACTCGTATGGGGGATGGTAGGCGGGTCACCACCACTCGCAAGCAGGCCATGGACGACATCCAGGCAGGCATGGCCGATGCGGTCGAATGCAGCGGCGCTCCCGACCTTACCTCGGGGGACATCGAGCATCTTCTGGACATCATCTGTGCAGAGGAAAGAGTGCTGGGAGTAGCGCCCGGCAATGAGGTCGTGATGACCGAGGACGGTGGCCCTTTCAAGTTCATACTTGATTCTGGGAGCAGCTGCAACGGCGTGGACATGGGAAGGCTGGAGGCGACGCTCATACATGAGAAGTCCCTGGGCCTGGACACCTTCCAGCTGGCGCAGGCCGATTATAGCATCAAGGCCGTGAAGCCATTGATCAGCCATGAGGCTCAAGCGATGGAGGAGATATCCATGCTTGTCACCGTCCCCTACTTCTACGGGGCGATGCCCAACATGGGGCTGTACTACGCCCCGGACGGTCCCCACCTCAACCCTGCTGACCTGATGAGGGAGTTCAAGATCGAGGAGGCCATGAAGCACGCGGAGAACGCCGCGGCACAATTGGCGGTGGACATCGAGTTTGTCTCGACCAAGATGATGGCCGCGGGCGCCGAGGGTTTTAATTTCGATACCACCGCCTCGGCCGGCGATGCCGACTTCGTTGGGACATTGAACGGAGTGGAGAGATTAAGGGCCGCCTATCCTGACGCATACATCAACGTAGGCATGTCTAGCGAGAACGTGCTGGGCATCCATGGGTCCATCGAGTACAAGGGACAGATCGTGGCGGGCCTGTACCCGGTGGAGCAGGCCAAGATCGCAGCCCAGGCCGGGGCGAACGTCTTCGGGCCGGTAGTTAACACCAACACCAGCTACAGTCTCGCCTGGAACCTCGCCCGGGCCTTGACCATCGTGAAGGACTGCGTGGCGAAATCCCCCATACCTTGCCATGTGAACATGGGGATGGGCGTGGGAGGCATACCCATGCTGGAAACGCCCCCACTGGACGCTGTCAGCAGAGGTAACAAGGCCATGGTGGAGATCGCTCATGTCGACGGCATATAGTGCGGGGCGGGTGACCCCGCCGGTATGTCAATTCCTCACTATGCGACCTCAGGGATGGGAGGTATCCGGACCGCTGGAGACCTCGTTGCGAGGATGGAGTTCGGCCGCAACATGAAGATCAAGGAGGCCAAGGAGTATGTCGCCAAGAAGCTTGGGCTAACGACCATCGAGATCGCCGATGAGCAGATCATGAGAGAGGTCAGAGAGGAGCTCGGGCTTGGTGTCGTGACCGGCCTTCCGGGTGCACCAAGGGGTATGGCAGCCAAGCTGAACATCGAGAAGGTGCTCGATGTCAAGATCAACAGCTGCAACCGATTCCGCGCACAGACTGGGTACAGGCTACCCTAAACCAACGGGGATGCATGGCCCCGACGGGGGCCGCATCTCCACACAAGGGAGTGAACGAAATGGTAGACATCAAAGAGATCTCGATGAGGGAGAAGAAGAACCGCGTCAAATGGGGTTTCTTCTGGGCTTCGATATGCGCGGTCCTTTGGGGACTTGGATATGTTCCCTTGGCACTGCTGCTCGATCCGAACTCCACCGTCATGGCCCCGGTCATCGCACATTTTCCAGAGGATGCGACGCTGGGTTACATAGTGGGAGACATATTGGTATCGGTCGCACAGCCCGTAATGTTCGCGGTCGTGCTGACCTTTCTGTGGGCCGGGGTAACTGGCAAGCTGAAGGAGGAGGTTAGGACTTTCACTCACTTCAAGATCACCAAGTGGTTGCTTATCGGGGCGCTCTTCGGAGGGCCCCTCGCCATCTTCGGTACCGCCATGGCCACCACCTATGTGGGGGCTGCCTTTGCCGGCTCGATCGCCCTTCTCAGTGCGGCGGTCGGAGCCACCGTCGCCAGGGTCGTATACAAGGAGAAGATGTCCAGGAACACGATACTGGGGATCGTCCTCTTGCTAATAGGTGGTGTGATTCTCCTGAACCCAGTGTCCATGTGGCAGGAGATCTCAGCAGGTACGCTGGGCAACGCATGGCTAGGCTATCTGGGGGGGATCGCGTCCGCGATCGGCTGGGGGCTGGAAGGCAACTTCGCCATAAGGGCCTTAGATGTCACGGATGCGGATACCAGCCTTCCGATCAGGTTCGCTTGGGAGGCCATCGTATGGCTTGTCGTGCTTCTGCCCATAACGGCAATGATCATCGGCATTGATACGTTCGCACAGTGCGTGACCGCCTCATTGACCGGAGGATCGTTGATCTTTTGGATGCTGCTTTGTTCCCTGACGCTGGGCATGTGCTACGTGGCACAGTACAAGGCGTTCCCGCTCCTGGGGATAGGGCGTACCCTGAGCATCAACAACCTCTATGTCGTGGTCATGATGGTCGCACTGTCGTTCTTCCTGGGAGCTGTTCCCGAGGCGTGGATATGGGTGGGCGCGATCATCGCCGTCTTAGGTACTTTCGTGATGTACCGGGACAGTGGATCGCTCACCGAATCCACTAGGGACGTCACCGACCCGTCCGGGGATACGGGGGGTGTAAAATCGTGACCAAGCTGCCGATGAAGTCTCGCCTGTTGAAGTCCTTCAATGGCGTTGATTCCATGTGGGACCACCAGGCAGTGAGCAAGCTGCTCTCCGAGGAAGGGCTATCGTCCGAGTACTGGAAACTCGTCGCGAGGGCCTGGCTAAAGGAGATGGCCGGCGGGGGGATCATTGAATCGGTCGAGGAATCGATCAACCAGGGATCCTACTTCGGGAAGGACAAGGTAGAGTATCGATATAGGATCACTCCGCTGGGGAAGGCGAGAGTGCAGACCATGCTGGAGGGGTAAACCATGCTGTTCGGAATGGAGCTAGCCTTCCCGGGTGCTGAGTGGATCTACCTCGGGCTGGTGGTCGCGCTGTGCGCCGCGGTGCTGTATGTCGGGAGGACGTACTTCAAGAACATGTGAGAAGGTCCGTCAAACCTATAGGCAATCCACCAGGCCTTGTCCAGCACCCTCTGAGACAGGGCCTGGGGTTGCTTTTTTTATTAGAGGTTGTTCAGATGGCATTAGTCGAAGAGAGAGGAGCCCCCAGGCAAGAGGTGGCGTGCTATGATGGAGAGAAGCGTCGCCTCAGAGGCAACATGGGGTGGGGATATCTATACGCGATGGCGACCCATGCCATCATCGGACCATATCTCGTGATGTCCTACTTCTGGTACTCCATGACCGGCTCATCCATCTCTTTGGCCTTCATACTGGTCGGTCTGATATGCATCCCCATCGGACTGGTATATGGGGAGCTCACCAGCATGTATCCCCGGGCAGGGGGGTCGTTCATGTACATAAAAAAGGCCTTTGGGTCGGAAGCGTCCTTTTGGGTCGCATGGATACTGCTGCTTTCCTACTTTGCGCTGATGGCCTTCAATAACATCGCCATAAGCTCCCTCATCGTCTCGTTCTGGACACCCAGCCTAGGGAGCACTGGGACGATAGTGATCGCCCTTCTGCTCAACATCCTGATCTTCTTCGCCTTATCACGGCAGATCGACCTGAGCGCCAAGG
The DNA here is from genome assembly GCA_963663855.1 of Methanomassiliicoccaceae archaeon. Lineage (GTDB taxonomy): Archaea > Thermoplasmatota > Thermoplasmata > Methanomassiliicoccales > Methanomassiliicoccaceae > UBA6. Next base: position 807,388 of record OY760646.1, read on the forward strand.
CCAACTTCTACCTGTTCATATCGGGCACTGGCATCGGGTTCGGTTACCTCATATTGTTTGTTCTATCACCTCAGTGGAGCCCCTCTAACTGGAGCCCCTTCTTCGCATTTGGTCCGAATGGGTTCATCACCGCCACCGCCCTGATGGTGACGATGTATTTCGGGTTCGAGCTAATCCCTCAGTTCACTGAGGAATCCAGCTATCCAAGGGAGAAGCAGTGGAACGTCACCCTAGCGGCCATATTGACCGCCATGGTGTTCTATGTTTTCGTGGCCTTGGGAGAAACTGGGATGGCTCCCCTGGACTTCATCTTGAACGGCCTCCAGGTGCACAACTTCGTTGGCGCACAACTGGCTGAGATCTCCTATGGCAAGTGGCTCTCCGACCTCATCGTGATATCGAGCATACTGGTCATGACCGGTGCCATGATCGGGTTCTACCTGGGCAGCTCCAGGATGATCTATGCCATGGGGAGGGAGCATGTGCTGCCATCGAAGTTCAGGCATTTGAACGCCCATAACCAGCCCGTTATCGCGAATGTGGCCATCCTTCTGGTCACGGGTTTCCTGATAATCAATGGAGGCAGCGGTTGGATCTCGGACCTTTGGACGCTCATGGCAGTGGGTGTGGCCATCGCATATACGGTAGTGTGCTTGGCCTTCATCAAGCTCAGGATAGTGGAGAAGAAGGCGAGGCCCTGGTCCGCTCCAGGTGGTAAGAAGACAGGTGTTATCGCCACCATCTGCAGCGCCTTCATCGTGTACAATGTGGTCGCCTACTTCACGGTCGGCGTATGGGTGCTTTTCATAGGGTTCATCGCTGTAGGTTTAATAATCAGGGCCATACTGGAGTATGAAAGGAGAAAGTATCCTGAGCATTTTTGTGGTTCGGCCGAGGAGAAGTAAGGGGCCCATCCTTACATCGAAGGATATCTCGGGGCTTGGGAACGACCACCTCGTTCCTTTTTTTTATTGGGCCGTTCATCCGGAATCCTATGCGTTCATTGGAAGCTTATCAATAGCGGGATGCGTTCTAATGAACGGAACGATGAATGAGTGATGACGGCGTCGCAACGCACCTCATCAGGACGATTACCTGGAAACAGGGTTTTCTGATCTCTATTGGGGTCCCATTGGCGCTCTTGCCCACGATCGGCTATACCGTCTCATACCTGTGGGGAGCGTCCATCCTGCTCTGGGGCTTGTCGGTCTGCCAGACCTTCCTGCAGAACCTGGCCATAGGTGAGCTTGCGACCGTGTTCCCCAACGTATCAGGCATCCCTGGCCTGGCTCAAGAGGTCTTCAGGTCGGAGGGGGACAACGACCGTAAATGCGATGTCGGCCGATTGATCGGTAGTTTCGCCGCGTGGGCCTATTGGCTAGCCTGGGCCCCGGGGCTGGCCGCCTTTACGATAACAATCGGCTTCTATGCGCAGGGGCTATTTCCCGGCCTAGCGGCGGTGGACCCGACCGTCCTTAATCTCATCCTCGGCTTGGTCCTTTTAACCGGATTGGGATTGATCGCCGCACGTGGGCTGGAGTTCGGAGCGAAGCTGGGATTGGTGCTGGGCTTTTTCACCATAATCCCTCTGTTGGCCATCGTCGTTGCTCCATTCATGACCGGCCATTTTAATGGCGATAACATCATGGCCAGCATGGTCCCAAGGGACTGGTCATGGGATGGGGACCACGCGATGCTGGTGCTGGGTATGATGGTCATAGCCCAGTGGTCAGCTGGAGGTTGGGAGGCCGCCGCCATCTATGGCCCCGAATATAAGAACCCCAGCTCCGACGTGCCACGGGCGCTGCTCATATGCGGCCTCTTCTGCCTGGTGATGGCCGTCCTGGTGATGATGTCCGTGGTGGGCACATTAGGGGTGGAAGGGATATTGGCCCAACCGATATCGCCCTTGTTGCCCATGGCCCAGATGGTCTATGGGGACCTTGGTGCTATGGTCGCCATCCTATCGTTGATGCTGGCACTGATCCTTCTTCTCCAGTTAGGCTACTCAGTAGGTTCAAGGGCCCTGCACTCGATGGCCGTCGAGGGTAACCTACCCCGGTGGTTGGCCCGCACCAATTTAAAAGGCCAGCCCATGCGGGCAGCGATTATCGTGGTCATTTTCAACCTCTTCCTGATCACCCTGGGCAATCCGGTCGCCGTGATCGCTGCTGCTAGCGTCGGCTACGTCATTGCACTGGGCATCGGACTATTTGCGTTCGTAAAAGCCAGGCGAGTGGTGGGAATGAGGGAGATGGAGCGCCCCTTCAGAGCACCCTATGGCTGGCTCTGGGTTGCAGTGTCGATTGGCATATTGCAGATCCCATTCTTCCTCATCGCTGCCATCTACTTGAACAGCAAGACCTATGGTATGGGCCCTACCCTGATAGGTCTGGTTGCCTTGGTGTCGTTCTTCCCCCTCTGGATCTACTCTCAACATGAGAATAAAAAGCATGCTGGTCCTGCCGACCCCTAGGGCGTTAAAAAAGAAAATTGATAAATAAAATCTCATGATCTATTTTTGTGTCCTCCCTCGTTCAGGCCCATCAGCCCCCTATGAAAAGGATCCGCAACATGTGATTATGTTGACAACTCAATAATCGAAAAACCTATTTATCCCAGGAATCGATATGGACTGTTGTGCCAGAGGCCTATGATATCTACTGGAATTCTTTTCTTCCAGTATTTTTCGATCGAATGACATCGATCATGAGGAAGAACATGAATGCGCTGGTAGAGGAGTGCGGTCTAACCAGCGCACACGCCATCTATCTTATAGCCTTGAAACTGGAGGATGGTATGACGATGGCCGATCTCTCACGCTTCCTCGACATGGACCCCGCGAACACCAATAGGGTCATCAAGGTGTTGAAGGAAAAAGGGTATGTCTACGATGACCGGAAGAGTTCTACGAGCAAGAAATATGGTATCTTCCTGACCGATAACGGGAAGGAACTGGCAGAACGGATCATGGAAGAGACGTACAAGAGTATGAGCTCCTACTTCGAGGGCATACCACGTGAAGAGATCCTCACCATGCGCAACACCCTGATCCGCATACTGGATAGGATGGACCCCGATATCGAGAGATATATGAAGTCCAAATATGAGAACCCCTACTACACCCTTCTTCACACACACCCAGAGGATGAGAACTTGAACGAGTTCATCACCTTCAAGAACAAAAGGCGAAGGAAGGCCAGGTGAGGTCGTTCAATCCCACTGCGATGATTGTGGCCTTGTTGTCTAAGAAGAGCAATAAATAGCGCATTGGTGATGATGGTCCTAATGACCGCGCGTAAGATTGTAGCCATCGTTTCTAGCCCTCGAGGGGGAAAGAGCTCGGACCTAGTGGTCAATGCTATGATTGACGGCGCGATGGGCCTATCGCTGAACGAGGTCAAGTTGTATCATCTCAATCAATTCCATTATATCCGAGATTGCCAGGCGAAGGACGAGTGTAAGACGACGGGCAAGTGCGTAATAAAGGACCAGGTCTCGGACGTATTGGAGGAGATGAGGATCGCTGACTCGGTCATCATCTCCACCCCAAATTACTTCGGGCAGTCCAACGCGGCCTATCGAATGCTTGAGGACCGCATGTACAGCTTCCTGAACGATGATGGGTCTTCAAACCTGCCAAGAGGAAAAAGGCTTGCGATCATCGTAACCTGTAAAAATGACCTCGACGGCTCCCAGGACATTGCCAACCGAATTTCCGATATCTATGTAAAAACATTCGGTTTTGAGTCTGCGGGCAATGTCCTGGCCTCGGAGCAGGACATGAGCGCCCCGGAATCAAGTAACAGATTGCTTGAAAAAGCAAGATGGATAGGCAAAATGCTTTGAGCATTGTGTGAAAAAAAGCGGGCCGGTCAGGGAGGAATATCGCTGAATAGTTCGGGAACTTGACCGACCCGGAGCACACCTTCTGATCAACGACCTAGGGCATTGTCGAACCTCACCACGATCTCAGATGCGCTCTCAGCATAGAGGTCTGCACCTATCTCGTCCGCCCATTCCTGGCTGACAGGCGCACCACCCACCGCGGTCTTGAAAGCAGATCGCACGCCCTCAACCTGGAGAAGTTCCTCCAGGGCCTTCTGGCCAGCCATGGTGGATGTCATCAGGGCGGACGTTGCGATCACCGACGCTTTCTTCTCCTTGGCCGCCTCTATTATCGTCCCCAGGGGAACGTCCTTTCCCAGATTGACGATGTTGTACCCGGCGATCTTCAACATGACCGCGCAGATGTCCTTTCCTATCGAATGGACGTCGCCCTCCACCATGCAGATCACGATCGTGCCCTTGCTCGCCACGCTGGTCCCTTTCTTCTCCAGCTCGGGTGTGAGGATAGCAAGGGCAGCGTTCATCGCCCCCGCCGCGCTCATCACGTGCGGTAGGAACAACTTTTTGGCCTCAAACTGCGCTCCTACGTCCAGCATGGCCTTGGAAAAGCCCTGTTCGATTATGTAGGCGATATCTTCCTTCTCATTGATCGTCTGGTCAGCCGCTTCGACCGCTAGGTTCTTGTTGAAGGTCAGCACAGACTTCTTGGCTTTGTCGATTATCTCTTCGCGGCTCATCTTCATCCCTTCTTGTAGAACTGCGCATCGGCCTTCTTGATCAGTTGCTGGATCTCTCCATGGACAGATTCATCCAGCGGCGTGCACTGGTGGTTAGCAAGAATATCGACCACAACATCGTGGGCGCGATGCGTGATATCCTTAGAACCGGCGTGCTTCCAAGCATCGTACATGTTCCTGTCGATCACCTTGGGTTGTGAGGGCAGACCAACGTTGACCATGGTGTCCGGGTGAGATAAGAAATCATTCCCTATGCCGACCTCTCTGATGGATTCATATCCCAGGGTGTCTGTTGTGACCTCGATGCCCCGCTGGGCGTACCTCACCATGCCGATGATGTCATTGTCGATCACGAGCTGCTCCATGGAGAACGACATGCCCAGTTCAAGCATGCCAGCGCCGTAGATGTTGGATGCTCCAGACAGAGCAGGTAACATGCCAGTGATGGTCTTTTCATGGCCCGACTGTGCGCTCGGGACCTTCGCATCCCCCTATGAACCTGCAGTTATGCAGGGGATGTGGTAGAACTGGGCCAGTTGTGCTACACCAGCACTTATCATGCCAAGCTCGGGAGAGCCGACAGGCGCGGAGTTGGTGTAGAAGTCGAAAGAGGTGGTCGAACTTCCATAGAACGTGGGGTGGCCTGGCCTCGCCAGCTGGGTTAAAACGATACCTGCAAGGACCTCGGCATTGTGGGTTACCAAAGTACCTGCTAGATGTATGGGGGAGGACGCTGCACCCATGGCCATGCTGAGGACCATCATCGGCATGCCATACTCCCCTGAGTGAATAGCGAACTCACAGATCGGCTGGTCCAGCTGTAAGGGGCTGGACGGGCAAGAACCGACCACGAAGAACGGCCTCTTCCGTGCCTCCTCCTCATCGCCGCCATAACATGCCTTCATCATGTCGAAATAATAGGGCATGTACTGCGGCTCTGGATCGATAAGGACCGGCTTGGACGTGTTAGTGATGATCGCGTTCACTTCCCGGAGGGACCGGACACGATCGGCGGCCGCCAGGTCCATCGCGGATACAGGAGAGCATATCCAGTCGATGTTCTCACAGGCATCGGTCACTTTGGCGATCTTTCCTATGTCCTCCAACGTGCTTTTCCTGACATCGTATTGTCCAGGCGCCGTGAAGTTGGTCACCTTGGTCCCGATGCCGAAGGTGAGGAAGTTGACGATCGATCCATCGCTGACCATCTTTACATCGTGCTTCTTATCCCGGCTGTTCAGGGTGAAGGCGCTCGGGCATGTGGATATCGCCTTTTCCACCACACTGGGGGGCATCCTGACGATCCTCGTCTTCTCATCTACCTCACACCCTGCCTTCTTATAGATCTCCCTAGCATCAGCGTGGTTAACTTGAATGCCGACATTAGAGAGGACCTTAAGCGTGACATCGTGGATCTGCTCCATCTCCGTCCTTGTCAAGACCTCCATCCTGATGTTCTTCATTATATCATCCTCCATCTGGCACATCATGCAATGAACCGTTCATGGCCTGAGGGCCGTGGTCGATTCACCTTAGATGGTCTAAGGGGTTAATCGAATGCCAGGTATTAATAATTGTGAGTAATCAACAAAAGTGTTGATGATTCATATTTTCTTGATCGATCTTTCATTCCAAAAGATAAAGAATTGTGTATGGTCCCAGGGTTCCCTTCATACAACGCTCAAATCAAGCCCTCGACCATTGCTTTGAGAGTTAACATCCGAGATAGGGGCGGGATCACTCGAGGCCGATCGACCTCTTCATCGCCCCATAGTTCTCCGGATGGTCCTCGAAATATGCTCTGGCCGGTGCAAGGTAATCGGAGAGCGCCTTGGCCACGCCGTTCTTCAGGTCCATGGGGTGCAACCCACCGACCAGGTAGGCCGATTCCAGCTCCTCATATGATTTGAAGACCAAACCTCCACCGAACTTCTCCGGGCGATCGATGGTGAGTGCCGAGCTCCTGTGGAACAGTATGTTCTTACATATGGCCATCAGAGGGTTGCCCTCCACCTCGGGCGGGCAGAAGGCGTTCTTGACCTTGCGCTCGATATCGGCGGGGGAATCGTGTATGTAGACACCACTATCGGGGTGGGATTTGGACATCTTGTTGGCGATGGGGTCCATACGGCTGCCTCCCTTCAATCCAGGAAGCAGTGGGGTGTGCAGCGCGATGGGGACCTTCCACTTCAGCTTCTCCCCTGCCTCGCGGGCCAGCATGTGGGCCCGCCTCTGGTCGATGCCCGCGTAGGCCACATCTATGTCCATGACGAAGATGTCGGTGGCCTGGAGAAGCGGGTACAAGAACTTCGACGAGTCCAGCTCGGCGTCGTCCTCCTTGCGGCCCATGATGGTCATGGCCCGCTTGATCCGCGAGAGTGACGTCACCTTGGCCACCTCCATGACCTTCTCCCAATAATCTATGCCGCTCATGATCTCCGAGGCCAGGACGAACTTGATCTTATCCTTCGGGACCCCTAGGGCCTCGAAGCAGTCCATCATGTACCTGGCACATACTCTGATCCTCTCTATGTCCCCACCTAGCTTGTCGTTGATGTACGCATGCCAGTCAGCGAAGAAGATGGTGACCTCGAAGCCAGTATCGATGAAGTCCCTGACCTTATTGGCCACGATGACCCATCCAAGGTGGACCAACCCCGAGGGTTCGAACCCGATATAGCACTTAGGCGAGGGTTTTTCGGCTAGAAGCCTCTTCAATTCTTCTTCCGTTACTATCTCCTCTGTGTTCTTAGCTAAAATACCGTACTTCTCCTCTAGATCCATCGCTCTCCCTGCCTACGTTAGTATAAAATAATTTGATGGAGAGGAGGAATGCTGCAATGTGTATTTAACATATTGAGTCGTCATCATTTTTCGATGGGAAAATGCCATCATAGGGGCATGCCGTAGAGAAAGGTCAACTGCCATTTTCATCACTTATACACCAATTAAGGTGCAACAACGAACCAGAGCACCATTCATTCCGTCATATGTGAGGGCTGACTCGAGCATCACATTTACGATGGGCGGCCGGACATTGGGTCGAGTGTTTGTGACATTCCCTACATCGTTTTAACGTTCTAGAATACATCATATGCTTGTCCCATAAGGGGGCAGGGGAGAGGAAATGAGCGAGGTAGAGAGCATCAAAGGGGAGGCGTTCTATCGAGAGCGCATCGCATTGCCTCCAGGCGCCGTCTTCGAGGCGGTGCTGGAGGACGTCTCCCGGCAGGACGTGAGAGCGAGGGAGATCGGCAGGTTCCAGAGCGATGACGCCAGGGGCCCTCCTTATGACTTTTCAATTGATTACGATCCTGAGGTGATCGACCAAAAGAGCAGCTACGCGGTCAGGGCCACCATCAAGGTGGACGGCATGCTGTGGTTCACCTCGGACACGGTACATCCCGTGCTGACCAGGGGAGTAGGGTCCGAGGTCAAGATCATGATGAAGATGGTGAGAGGATGGCCAGAGGCGTCAGTCAAGACAGGTGCGAGCTCGATCATGGGCGGAGAGGTGAGCCTTGACGGTAAAGAGGCGTTCTTCACCGATGCCATGACCGGCGAGAGGCATCAGCTCGCTCCAGGCGGCGAACGGGAAAGGCTGGACGAGGCGCTGTCACCGGTCGGTGGGAAGGACGGTGGGGCGCTGTATATGACCTTCGAGGGGCGCTTGGACGAGGACGGCAAGATCGTCGTCACACGGTTCATCAACGCCTGGCCGGGCCTCAGCAACGAGCGCTCCAGGAGCGATGCGGCACTGATCAACACCTACTGGCGAATAGTAAGCATGCGCGGCGAGAAGGTAGAAACAATCAACGCCAAGAAGGAGCCGCATATACTGCTGAAGGAGGTGGACGGGCAGCACAGATGCTCGGCCACGGTGGGATGCAACCAGATGGCCGGAGGGTACACCATTGAGGGTGAGAGCATGACCTTCGGCATGATGGCGACGACGCTCATGGCCTGCGCACCTCCCCTCGACGCTCTTGAGAGGACGTTGACCAAGGTGCTGGCCGACACCAAGAGATACGTGGTCAAGGGGCAGACCCTGGAGCTGTACGATCAGGGAGGCCATAGCATCGCGCTGTTAGAGGCGGTGTACCTTTAGTCGCATCACGAGATCCTGGGAAAGAAATCAGATGAGGTGCTCTCCATGAGCCATCACCAGGGGCGCTGGGTGAAATAGTCATCGATCGATGAACACTATGCAAGTACGGGGGTCACAACATCATTTACTTCGCCTACGGCTCGAACATGAACGCGGCCCAGATGAGGAAGAGATGCGTCGATAAACCTGTGTTGATAGGCCCAGGGCTCTTGCGAGGTTATAGATTCTACATTGACAGCCGCGGGTACTCATCTATAGCTAAGAATGAGGATGAGATCGTTTATGGCGTTCTATGGGGGATAACCAAGTGTTGTGAGAAAAGCCTTGACCGGCACGAGGGAGTGGACGGTGGTTTTTACTTCAAAAAGACCGTGGAGGTGGTGGACGTGAACGGGAGCTCGGTCAGAGCGTTGGCCTACATCTCATCGACGGATGGAACAGGGCTTCCCAACAAGGGGTACATGGGCAAGATATTAGATGGTGCAGGGGAGCATGGCCTACCGACGAGTACGTCGAGGGCACCCTGATGGATATCATCGTTCAAGAATAAGTGAATTGAAATAAGCCAGTGGCCCCTGGTGACCGTTTGTAGCCTCTACTTATCTAAATGTATTTATTCCTGGTTATCTATATGGATAATGGAGGGGGAAATGGGGAGGAACAGGAGAAAATGGGCCTGGGTCGGGACTATCGTCATAACTTTTACTTTGTTGATGATGGCTTATTACTGGTTCATTGCGACAGACCGGGTGAATGGCACCGTAAGTCACAAAACAATAGGGGGCGTCAGGAATGACGTCGCCTACACGCTGGTCAGCTTCACCCCCGATGGATTGATCGTGAAAGCGGACGATTTGGAGGATCTCTTTGCCGGCATGGACGCGAACATGACCGTGACCACCGAACTGGAGAAAGAAATACGGGACCGCGGTTACACGATCCATTACGTTGGGAACGTGAGATTAAGCTCCCCTGACAATGTCAATGGATTGAAGCCCGATGACACCAGAGGCTATTTTGTGACTGATGTGCAAGATTTCAATCGACTTGTACTTGATAGTAACGTGACCATCGAAGTGGCTCACAATGAACTGAACACCATACGAGATGTTCATTGACGGTTGAAAAGATATTTTAGACACAATGTGCCTGATTGGTCAACTAAGATTTCATAAGTATGAATGATATATAAAAAAGCGAAAATCTTGATTTTTTATTATATGGAATTGGCCTTTATGACAACACAGATTCGGTAAACTATGCCCTCGCAGATATTTCACCTGGGAAGAAGTAGAGGAAGTGAGAGGCGTCGGAACTGACAATCCTCTTCAGAACATTAGGGTCGCAAGTCAAAAAGGTGTCATTATTTTCGCCGGTGACTCCAACGGCCTAGAGGTGCTCTTCAGGATGATAGGTAAGAAAGTCCCGGAGAATCGTATTGACGACAGATTAATGCACAATGTCGATCTCTATCGCATGTGAGATTGCACTTACTGCTGTTCCTGCTCAATAATGGATACTCGTTGAACATTTCAAGATTCATGGTGCCCATCGATGTGGGATCACTTCATGGTTCTCAGTATTAAGAGCTTAGAGTAGGCGGCACGATGGGCTGAAATGATATCACGCGAAAGATTTATTAGAGCCCTTAATCCTGAGGAGATACAAGGCGATGAAGCTCGCCTTTAACTGCCCGATGCGAGGCTGATGGCTTCTACTTCTTGACCGCATCGTGGTGTATTCATGGTAGTAAAATTCAACCAGAAACGAAATAACATATCCCTTTATAAGCATCAAGAGGCAAAAGGAGAACTGCTCAAAACCGCATCCAATTTAAGATCATTTGCCAAAGGTCTGGATAATCAGAGGGCACTGGAATATCTGGATCTGCTCATCGATGGACTGAAGGGAGAAACGTTCCATCTTGCTGTTCTCGGTAATTTTAAACGTGGAAAATCAACATTCATTAACGCACTCATCGGCGCCCCGATCTTGCCGACGGGCGTAGTTCCTGTTACCTCGATCGTCACAAAATTATGCTATGATGATGAGACCATCGCCGTGGCGCATTTTAAGGGAGATAGGACGTCTGTAGTTCCTCTTACAGAGCTTTCGGCCTACATCACAGAGAATGGGAATCCAGCTAATGGCAAAGGTATCTCAGAGGTAGAGATATTTACAAATTCAACATATCTTCAGAATGGTGTTCTGATTGTAGATACACCAGGCATAGGTTCGATATTTAAGGACAACACGCAAACCACCTATGAATCTTTATCATGTCTGGACGCAGCCATAGTAGTTATTGGTGGTGATCCCCCCATAAGCAACGAAGAGCTGAACTTTGTTCAAGAGATTAGAAAATACGTTGATAAGATATATTTCGTCCAAAATAAAATAGACTGTCAGACCGAAGATGAATGGAGAGAAGCATTGGCTTTCTCCCGATCCATATTAAGCCCGGCCTTGGAGATGGAAGTAAAGATCTATCCATTGTCGGCAAGAAGGGGACTGGAAGCAAAAATAAAAGGCAACGATGATCTGCTTGAGGATAGCGGACTGCCCACGTTCGAGAATGAACTAGACAGATTCTTTGCAGTGGAAAAGGGGCGAGTGCTCTTGTCTTCCTACGGTACAAAAATGAAGAGGATCTTGTCCGACCTAAGAACGATGATCGAACTAGAACTTCGGGTCCTCGATGAAGATGAGAAGCAACTAGACAGGAAGGTTGCCTGGTTGAGAGACCAAACCCGGTCGGTAGAACAGAGAATGAACGAGATCGACTACCTCATCGACGGAGGTATAGACCTGATAGGAAATGAATTGGACGAAGATCTCAATCTCCTGAAAACGAGTAACGGCCTGTTGATTCATAGTGCTCTTGAAGACCACATAGACAAACTTGGTCCAAACTTAGGGCCCAAGGAATATACGGATGCTATTGAAAGATTCATGTCCGAGGCGGTCGTGAAAGCATACGCTCCGTTCATAGATAAGGAAGAGAGAGCATTGTCCAGCTCATTCAGCGCCTTAGTGAGAAGATTTGAAAAGGAAACGGACATCATTGAACAGCAGCTTAAGAGTAATGTTTCCGCCATGTTCAACATCCAAATACATAGGTTCCCACCTTCTTCCCTGGATCTGGGCACGAGGAAGTTTCGTTTTGATCGCGCGGAGATGTTGAACTATCGTTCGATCATTCCAGCAGAACTACCGTTCATTCTTCCGAAGCCGATATTCCGCCGAGGGATGAAGAAGAGGGCCCTTAATGCCATAGGGACCGAACTGGACAAGCACGGGGGAAAAGTAAGGTACGATATTCTCTATCGGCTCTCCGAGAACGCTAGGATGGTGAAGTATCAACTCAGGGATCGCCTTTCGGTCATACTTTGCTCAATGAACGAGGCCGTCAGCTCAGGGATGCTGATGAGAGAAGAGAGTAACGACGAACGGCAAAGTAAAAAGATGGAACTTGCAAAGACACGGCAGGAGTTAGAGGTCCTCTGGTCCTCGGTCGATTCCATCGTACACGGAGCACTGAACTAGATGGGGTCTGTTCGATTTCTATGTACTCCCATAGACATGTATCACGCGCTTATTCCAGTACTCGCTTCGTAGGTTACCAATGTTGCGCTCGATGTTGGCGAGGCATGCAGATAACACCCTCCTCGACTATCATCCATAATCTGCTCCCCTTCCATATCTGAAGGGCCGATAAAAACGCCATTGTTACCAGTAGGACAACATGAACGTATCTCCAAAAAATAGATAATGTCTCTCGTGCATAGAAGCATGCAGGTGATGAAGCTCACCTCCAACTGCCCTGTGCGGGGCTAATAGCTTCTACCCTAGGCCGCACAGAGAAGGAGGCGAGAGTATCACCTTGGCCATTCATGCCGCGCTCTTGAAGCAGAAACACAAAGCATGGCTCAAATGCCATTCTTGTTTCGTTTTTTTGGCTGATCAACAAAGATCATGTGGGATCATGAGTCGTTTGGAGGTTGTCATTTGAAAGAGGTATGCAATATTACTGAACTCAGAGTCGAAGATCTAAGCTGGGTAGGTGGAAAAGCAGCCAATCTCGGAGAGCTGGTCTCGGGCGGTTTTAACGTGCCTCCAGGGTTTGTTGTCACGACTGCAGCTTATGATTCTTTTGTTAGAACCAATGATCTCGACATAATCCTTGACGATATCATCGAGGGCTTGGACATCAACTCGGACAATGCCCTTCAAGGCTCTTCGGCTTCGGTTAGAGATGCCTTCATGAAAGCAGAGATACCTGAGGATATAACCCAAAAAATTATCGAGTCATATAGGGGGCTGGGATCCTTGGATATACCTATCCTTGTTGCGGTACGTTCAAGTGCCACCGCAGAGGACCTACCAACCGCGTCCTTTGCAGGTCAACAGGACACCTACCTTAACGTAGGCTCCCAGGCAGATCTATTGAACAAGGTGAAGAGCTGTTGGGCGTCCCTTTTCACGCCTCGTGCTGTTGCATATCGCGCCTCCAAGGGCTTTGATAACCATGGAGTTAAGCTCGCCGTAGTCGTCCAGAAAATGGTGAACTCGGAAGTAGCTGGAGTCATGTTTACAGTTAATCCGAACACTCAACAACCCGACATCATTATTGAGGCTGGCTACGGCTTGGGTGAGGCGATGGTGAGTGGCAGAATTACGCCCGACACGTATATCATCGATAAAAAAGCTAAAACCCTAGTAAAAAAGAAAGTAAGCTGTCAAAGCTGGAAGCTAGTTCGTGGTCCTGTGGGCGACTGCGTTCGTGAGGATATCCCATCCACACTTGCCAGCGCTCAGAAGCTCAACGAAGCGCAAATAATGGACTTGTCAGACATTGGCATTCGAATCGAAGAGCACTATGGTAAGCCTATGGATGTGGAATGGTGCATGGAGGATGGTAGCTTCTATGTCGTCCAAGCAAGACCGATCACCACCCTATCGCCTGCAGGAGTACAATCATCTATTTCCAAAGAGAAAAAGTCAACTAAGGAAGATTCTGTTGAAGGGAGAGAGGTCATCGTTAGAGGCCTGGGTGCAAGCCCTGGCGTTGTTTGTGGATCAGTAAGGATCTATTCTGAGGACATGAGCCTGGACGTGGTCCAGCAGGGTGACGTTCTAGTTACCCAGATGACCACCCCGGACATGGTGCCGGCCATGACCCGCACCTCCGCCATCATCACCGATGAGGGCGGCATGACCTGCCACGCGGCCATCGTAGCAAGGGAGCTGGGCATCCCGTGCATCGTGGGCGCCAACAACGCCACCGAGGTGCTCAAGAACGGCATGGAGGTCACCGTGCACGGGCAGACCGGCGTGGTGTACGAGGGCCTGGAGAAGGAGGACAGGCCTGCGGCCCCTGCCGCGCTGGTGCAGACCGCACCGGTGACCGGCACCAAGATCATGGTCAACGTGGGCGTGCCGCAGAAGGCCGAGGAGTACGCGCAGCTGCCGGTGCAGGGCGTGGGCCTGATGCGCATCGAGTTCCTGTTCACCTCCTACATCCAGGAGCATCCGTGCGCTCTGATCGAGCAGGGACGCGAGAAGGAGCTCATCGACAAGCTGAGCCAGGGGATAGCCACCGTGGCCAAGGCGTTCTTCCCCCGTCCTATCGTTCTACGGACCAGCGACTTCAAGACCAATGAGTATCACGACATGAAGGGCGGCGCTAAATACGAACCCAAGGAGCAGAACCCCATGATCGGCTGGCGCGGCTGCTCGCGCTACGTCTCCGAGTCGTACCGCGACGCCTTCCTGGCCGAGCTGAAGGCGATCAAGCGAGCGCGGGAGGAGATGGGACTGAAGAACGTGTGGATCATGCTGCCGTTCGTGCGCAGCGTGGAAGAGGTCAAGAGCATCGAGCGCATGATGAACGACGTCGGTCTGTACCGCGGCAACGACCTCAAGCTGTACCTCATGGCCGAGGTGCCGGTGATCGTGTTCATGGCCGAGGAGTTCGCCTCCGTCTGCGACGGGTTCTCCATCGGCTCCAACGATCTCACGCAGCTGACCATGGGCGCCGACCGCGATTCCGACATCTTAGGCCGCATGGGCTACTTCGACGAGCGGAGCGCGGCCATCAAGCGCGCGATAGCGCACTTGATCAAGCACGCGCACGCTAAGGGCATCCCGGTCGGCATCTGCGGCCAAGCGCCGTCGGTGTATCCGGAGTTCTGCGAGTTCCTGGTGCGCGCCGGCATCGACTCCATCTCGCTCAACGCCGACACCGTGCTGAAGACCATCAACCACGTGGCGGCGGCGGAGCAGCGGATGGTGCTGGAAGCAGTGAGCAGGGAGGAGTGAAGGGGGAGGGCGTGGTGAGGAAAATGAAAGTGACCTGTCTTCTTTGTGATTTTGTGGCAGAGTGTGAGGTAGAAGAAGAGGTGAAGAACCAGCTTATGCAACATTGCGTGACCACGCATAAGATGAGAACGAGCGAGTTTGAGAGCATGTACAGCGAATTAAGGATATTGGCCACTCTGTTCCTTACCAGCGAAGCTAGGGGATATAGGTAGCCAGATATCATGGGGATAGCAATGTAAAGGATGCAGGTAAAAACGTGGTGATGAAGCTCACCCTAACCGCTCGATGTGGGCTAATGGCTTCTACTTGCTGATCGCATCGCTGGTGAGCTTATGGTTGGACTAAGGAAAAGAACGTCAACGGATGTACCATCTGAATTAGTTATTAGTCTAGAAGAGAGACCAGAAACGAGTCAGGCATCTCCTTTCCAGTCGATTCTGTTCGGAAATATTGTGTCCTCTACGGAACAGGGCTCTACTTCCTACTTCAAAGACTTAAACCTGGATCAGATTATTACTTCAATTGTGAAGGGGAGAGAGGAGTACGATCTGCAGCCCTACTTTTCAATGCCCTTGCACAGCGAAGATGACATACGTTTTCGTCAAGAGGTCTTGCGCGACCTCGAAAAAACTGAGGTTCTAGAACCGATAGAAAAATTTGCCCAGTGCATGAGGGAGATGCGGAAACATCTTGTTATGTCCAGTAAGCTAAATAATGAATACCAAAAGGCGAGCTGGTTCCTAGATGGAATCAGAATATATATCGACGCAGTGACCAGCTTATGCAATCAATTTAGCAAGATTTCTATTGAATCGCGCGGTCTGCGGGAGTTCTTTCATTATCTAGAGGCCTATTTGAAGGCTGACGGTTTCTCCCAACTGATCTCTGAATCAAAAGAACTTACGGAGATGCTCCTGAGCGTAGATTATTGCGTTCGGATTCGAGGTAACATTGTAGCGGTTTTTCGATATATGGGGGAGGCCGATTACAGTAAAGAAGTTGAGAAAATATTCTATAGATTCAATCAGGGGTCAGTCAACAACTACAACAAATCGTTTTATGACCAAGAGGAAATGAACCACATAGAGGCGGCCATTCTGAACAGGGTTGCCAAATTATTTCCAGATATTTTTCAAACGCTGGTTCACTATCATAGCTCTCACGAAAATGCCCTTGATCAAACGATCGCTTTGTTCGACCGTGAGATCCAATTTTATCTGGCCTATCTAGAGTATATCGCCGATTTGAAATCGATAGGATTGGATTTTTGTTATCCAAATATGACATGTTCTAAGGATATCAGTGCTGAAGATGCTTTCGATCTTGCCTTGGCGCATAAGTTAATCCGTAAAAGTACCCCTGTGGTCTGCAACAGTTTTTTTCTAAAGAATGAAGAACGTGTGTTCGTAGTGACTGGTCCAAACCAGGGAGGAAAGACGACTTTTGCCCGAATGTTCGGACAGCTGCACTACCTGGCTAGTTTGGGATACCCAGTTCCAGGCAGGGATGCCCAACTCCTCCTATATGACCACATCTTTACTCATTTCGAAAAAGGAGAGCAATATGAAAACCTTCGCGGCAAATTACAGGATGAACTCATCAGGATGCATGAGATCCTCCAGCAGGCCACAGGTAACAGTATTTTGATTGTAAACGAGGGCTTTGCTTCAACCACCCTAGAAGACTCCCGAAGAATCGGTCGAGAAGTATTGATGGAAATCATTCAAAGAGACATACTCTGCATATACGTTACATTCGTGGATGAGCTATCTACCATCAGTGATGCCACGGTAAGTCTGGTAGCCTTAATTGACCATGATGATCCTGCATTGCGGACATACAAATTTGAGAGAAGGGCATCTGATGGGCGGGCGTATGCTATAGCTTTAGCAAGTAAGTACGGCCTCACTTACGATAAGATAAGGGAGCGGATTGGACGATGAAGGCCTGCCTACTCTATCGTGATCGGGACTTTGACCTTGAGCATGAGTTGCCTAAGAATTCCTCAGAATTGTTGCTGGATTTGGACCTCAACGTGTTGTTCGAGACCATGTCCCGAGGTGACGAGTCCTTATCAGATATTGCACAGAGAGTCATTCTAAGAAGCTTGATGGACCTTGATGCGATTTCCTACCGGCAGCAGGTGTTGATGGATTGCCTTGAGCATCCAGAAGTAGTGCGAGAAATGTATGATCTTGTTGTCCAGGCAATCCAGGATGAAAAGAAGAGCTACCGTAGGATATTTAACAGGAGCCCCGATTCAATCCTTCACGGATCCATACAGGTGCTTGAGATTTTCGTAGGAGCCTTAAGGAAGCTAAGGAAGATATCCTATGAGAACGAGAGAATATTCAGGTCAGAGGGCTTTCTTAGATTCTTTCAGATGTTGGATAAAGAACTGGATGATGACTACTTCCTGACCGTTCTCGAACATCTGGAAGAGCTGAGATTTCGGAATGGGATTAAATTAAGCGCACGACTTGGAAAGGGGAACAAAGGCGAAAATCTCATGCTCCATCAGTATACAAACGAGCGTCAGAGCTGGTTCAAACGGATGTTCGTCAAGGATGATTCGGTCTACAGTTTTGAGGTTGATAAACGCGATATCAGTGGACTGGAAGCTTTATCAGATCTCAGGAACAGAGGTATAAATTCAGCTGCAAATAGTGTTGCCCAGTCTGCTGATCACATTCTTAGTTTCTTCACCATGCTACGTGCAGAGTTGGGTTTTTACGTAGGCTGCCTGAACCTATATGAACGGCTTAGCTCCATTGGGGAGCCGACTTGTTTCCCTGAGCCTCTTTCTTTGGAAAAGACCGCCCTGACTGCCCGGAATCTCTATGACGTGTGCCTCTCCCTGAGGATGGAGGGCAAAGTCGTCGGTAATGACTTGACTGCCGATAACAAGGGGGCGATAATCGTGACAGGCGCTAACCAAGGAGGGAAAACAACCTTCCTCCGCAGTATTGGTCTGGTCCATCTTATGATGCAGAGTGGTATGTTTGTTTGTGCGGAGCATTTCAAGGCCAATATTTGTGAAGGGATTTTTACTCATTTTAAAAGACAGGAGGACGCATCAATGACCAAGGGAAAGCTAGATGAGGAGCTCTCCAGGATGAGCGCTATAGTAGAAATGATCAAGCCCCGATCCCTCCTACTGTGCAATGAATCATTCTCATCAACGAACGAGAAAGAGGGTTCTGATATTGCTCGGCAAATCATTTATGCGATGGTAGACGAAGAGATCAAGGTCTTCTATGTGACCCACCTCTTTGATTTTGCAAGTGAATTATATAGGAGTGGTATGGATTTAACTCTATTCCTAAGGGCAGAAAGGAATGATGCTGGTCAACGTACCTTTAAAGTTACCAAGGGAGAGCCTCTGGCAACAAGTTATGGGGAGGACCTCTATTACCGATTGTTCGCTTCTCCTGAAGTGCAATCAGATTACAGTTGATAAGCCAACATGAGGGACACTCGAGGACATATTCACTCGATGTCGTAGGTTGGTAAAACAATATTTAAACCGCCCTCCATCTATGCAATAGCATCTCCATTCCCTCGAAAGCTTCATCTATCACCTTTATGCTGAGGGGGCATAAGGCGATGAAGCTCGCCCTTAACCGCCAAGTGCGAGGCTGATAGCTTCTACCTGTGGACGCACATTGAAGGCGAGCCCCATGGTAGATACAGTAACGCTATTCCTCCTATTACTAGTCGCATTTCTTGCCACCCTTATCTCGACCAAACTGGGCATCTCGGTCGCGATCGTCGAGATTTCTCTGGGCATCATCCTAGGGAATTTTTTTGGCATCAAGAGCGCAGATCATGATTGGTTGCTATTCCTGGCAGGCTTAGGTAGCGTTGTTCTAACGTTCTTAGCGGGAGCGGAGATAGATCCAGACGCTATGAAGAGGACATGGAAGGCGAGCCTAAGCATCGGTACCGCTTCATTCCTGGCCCCGTTCCTGGGAGCGCTGCTCTTCACATACCTCCTTCTAGGGTGGAGCTGGGAGGCGTCCCTGCTCGTCGGTGTGGCCTTGTCAACGACATCGGTTGCCGTCGTGTACGTCGTGCTCGTCGAGGCGGGAAGGAGCAAGACCGAAACTGGTAAGTTGATCCTCTCCTCCTGCTTCATCACTGATCTGGGAACCGCCATCGCGCTCAGTGGCCTGTTCATCACGCCCAATTACCTGATCATCGTTTTAATCGCAGCAATAGCCATCACAACATTGATCATACCACGTTTCCTCAATTGGATCCTGCCAAGGCTCAAGGGCCGTGGTGGGGAGCCGAGCGTAAAACTTCTCCTTCTACTTGTCGTGGGGATGGGATTGTCCGCAGAAGTAGCGGGAGTGCACGCGGTTCTTCCGGCATACATACTCGGCCTGGTGGCGGCTAAGCTATTGAGTGACAACCAAGAGGTTCTTCTGAAGACCAGGACAGTTGCACTAGCTTTCCTGACCCCTTTCTTCTTCATCAATGCTGGCATCAATATTTCTCTGGACGCGGTAGTATCAGGAGCGGCGCTCATAGCCATGTTCTTCATCGTCAAGGTCGTGTTCAAGTTCGTTGGCGTTTACCCCCTATCGCAGAGGTTCGTTGGAAAACACTCCCTTTACACCACCTTGCTGATGAGCACCGGGCTCACGTTCGGTACGATCTCTGCCCAATATGGCCTAAGCAGTGGTATCATCGATAAGGTGCAATTCTCCGTCATCGTGATGACCGTTATCCTCACAGCCATAATACCCACGATCATTGCTGAGAAACGCTTTAGCCCAGAGGAGGAAGGAACATGAGCAGAGAGGATGAGATGAGGAGATTTTTGGTGGCGGTGGACGGATCGGACCATAGCGATCGAGCGGTGAGATTGGCTTCCGCCATCGCCAAGGGCTTGAAAGCAGAAATAACCCTGATCTACGTGATGGAGATGAGGGAGATACCCAGCCTGATCGCCGAGGCGGAGGCTGGTGATTCCGAGGAGCATGGACGATCGGTACTGAGCGATAGCGCGGAGATCGCCATGTCCGACGGTATGACCACTAAAACCGTTCTGCGACGAGGTCAGGCAGCTAGCCAGGTGACCCGCTATGCGAACGAGAACGCGATACAGATGATATTCACCGGATCGAGAGGCAGGGGAGGAGCTAAGGCGCTGTTGCTGGGAAGTGTATCTCACGGTATACTCCAAGGGGCAAAGTGTCCGGTTGTTGTAGTGAAGTGAGGGATAGAATGAGATCTACGGTTCAGAAAGTACACGCACGAGAGGTCCTGGACTCAAGAGGCAATCCGACCGTTGAGGTTGATGTAACACTGGAGTGCGGAGTAGAGGCGAGAGGTGCTGCACCATCTGGAGCCTCGACTGGTAAAAGGGAAGCGGTCGAGCTCAGAGATAGGGACGAACGTTATGGCGGAAAAGGGGTCCAGAAGGCGGTCGAAGGGATCAACAAGGAGATCGAGCCGATACTAATCGGCATGGACGCTCTTGACCAGGAAGCGATTGATGATGCGCTCATGGATGCAGATGGAACTGACAACAAGGGCCGGCTGGGCGGGAATGGTCTGATAGCTGTATCCATCGCGATCGCGAGGGCTGCAGCAATGGTGAGTGGGGAACCCCTATGGCAGGACC
The DNA here is from genome assembly GCA_963663855.1 of Methanomassiliicoccaceae archaeon. Classification (GTDB taxonomy): domain Archaea; phylum Thermoplasmatota; class Thermoplasmata; order Methanomassiliicoccales; family Methanomassiliicoccaceae; genus UBA6. Next base: position 828,038 of record OY760646.1, read on the forward strand.
TTGGAGGGCCGCATGCTAACATCCTTCCCGTTCCCATGATGAACGTCCTCAATGGTGGTGTGCATGCCAATTGGCAAGGCCCGGATTTCCAGGAATACATGATCGTTCCCTATGGGGCCAGGAGCTTCAGGGAGGCGCTCCGCTGGGGTGCGGAGACGTATCACGCTTTGAAGGACCTATTGAAGAAGAAAGGGTACGGTACGGCTGTCGGGGACGAGGGTGGTTTCGTGATCAAGGTCTCATCCAACGAAGAGCCGTTGGATCTCATGGTCCAGGCGATAAGGGAAGCGAACTATGTTCCAGGAAAGGATATCGGCCTAGCATTGGACCCTGCCTCAAGTAGCTTCTTCAATGATGGCAAATATCGCCTGAGAACAGAGGGCCGGCATTACAAGGATGAGGATGATCGATTGGTAGCGACCGTTCATGGTATCTCATCAGGAGAGATGATCGATCGCTACGCCATGTTGGTCGATAAATATCCCATAGTGTCCATCGAGGACGGTTTGGCCGAGGACGATTGGACCGGCTGGAAGGAGTTGAATAAACGACTCGGGGGAAGAATCGAGCTTGTTGGCGATGACATCTTCGTTACCAATGTAAAGTACATTAGGAAGGGGATCGAAGAGAACATCGCCAATGCGGTCCTCATCAAGCCCAATCAGATAGGGACGGTGACGGAGACGCTGAACGCTATCAAATTAGCTAAGGGAGCAGGATGGGGCTTCGAGGTCTCTCATCGCAGTGGGGAATCTGTAGACACCTTTATCGCCGATCTCGCCGTGGCGACCGGATCGGGACATATCAAGACGGGTGCACCAGCGCGTGGTGAGAGGATAGAGAAGTACAACCAATTACTGAGGATCGAAGAATGGCTGGGGAGCGATGCCAAGTTCCTCGGATTGAAAGCGTTCCAGAGGTCCGATTAATCGTCCTTCGGACCATAGGTCTGATCGTAAAGGTCTATACTCCTAACAACGCACTCGAGGGCTTGTTGCTTCCCTTCCCAGCCCAGCACCTCGGTGTTCTTTCCTTCTTCTAGGTGCTTGTACGTATTGAAGAACTCGGCGATCTCAGCAAGATAATGGCTTGGCAGATCGCGGAGATCATGATAATCACGGTTCCGGGGATCTCTGACGGCCGCGCACAGCACCTTGTCATCTGCTCCGTTCTCATCACGCATGCGAAGCAGACCGATCGGTCGAGCCTCGATGATGCAACCGGGGAATGTCGGTTCGGAGATCACGACCATGGCATCGATGGCATCTCCATCTTCATAGAGCGTCCGAGGGATCATTCCATATTCTAATGGAAAAACGACACTGGAGTGCAGGACCCGGTCCAGGGTTATGCCCTTGTAGCTCTTGGAGACCTCACATTTGTTCTTACTTCCCTTCGGTGTTTCGACTATGACATTGACGAGGTTAGGCGGGTCTCTTCCCACAGGCAATGTTCTCCAAAGCGTCATCTTATCGCCTGGATGGCACGAACGCCAAACCCCTATTAACGTGTTGGGTTGCTGGGCTCTTCGGTATGGAGAGTATGTAGGGATCTAAGCATACCATATCGGCAGTTCAAGAAAAGGTGGAGGAAATATCAAGGTGGAGTTCAGGCTCAGGGACTTCCGGAGTACGCTGTGCACGCTCATGGTCAACGGCGACGTTACAAGGCTGTCACTCAGGACCGTGCAGATGAGGCATATAGACCCCGACACCACCAAGCGCTTCTACGCCGACATCGAGCGATCGAACGTCGGCCGGCAACTGCGCGGCGTGTGGAGGGAGACGGCCATCCGGGCATCCTACCCAGATGAGGCCAGAACAATAGTGGAAAAACACCCCGTTATTGATTCCAGATTGGAGATATCTGGCCATGGATAGTGGCGGACCCGGGGGGATTCGAACCCCCGTTCGAGGCTTTCCCTGGACCGTGTTGGTCCCCCGGAGGCCTCAGTGATATCCAAGCTACACTACGAGTCCCAGCTCTCAGATAGAGAAGGTAATAATAAAGCTATCTTGAAGTTTAGTCTACTTTTGCATCCCAGACTAACCTTCTGGTGCATGGCACCGAACACAACCGGCGCGCGTGGCCTCGAACGTGCGGTCGAAGGTCGCGGGAAGCTCGCGCTGCAGCACGTGGAGACCTTGCTCCGTGATCCCGCCCTTGGTCGCGACCATTTCCATCACGCCCTGTGCTGTCTCGCGACCGTCAGCGAGTAGGAGCGCAGTACCGAGCAGGGTCTCGCATACCATCTCCTCCACCTCATCCCGCGGAAGTCCACTGGAACGTGCACCTGCATCGACGAGGCACTTTGTAATCATCGCCAGCAGCCCGGGGCCGCAGCTGGTGAGGTCGGTGGTCCGCTCAAGCTCATGCTCGGGCATGACCCTCACCTTGGTCGAACGCTGGAACAGCGAGCTCAGGTCGTTCTGCATCGTCTCCGGCACGGCGGGACCGTGCGCGATGAGGGTGACGCCATGCCCTGTCACCATGGTCACGGTCGGTATGACCTTGCTGACCGGTCCGTCGTAGAAGGGAGAGATGTCCGCGATGCGTATCCCACCGTTTATGCTGACCACGTGCGTCCCTTTCTGCAGGAGTGGCGAGACCTCCTCCATGATGTCCCGCACCGCTGCCGTGGTGGTGCACAGGAACAGCACGTCGGAGCTATGGGCGACATCCACCGCTGATGCAAGGACCGTGACATCAGGGTACTCAGCGGTCAGCTCTCTGCATCGGTCCGGGGTGCGGTTGTACACCGCCACCTGCTCAGGCAGCATGGTCCCGTCCTTCAGCAAGGAGAGGACGACCGCCCGACCCATGTTCCCGTAACCGATGAACCCGTACCGCTTCATGTGAACGGTGAGCGAGTGCGCCTATATCAACCGTGCTGGCTCCGTTCTTGATGTGTGTGAAAAATTAAGGAAGGGGTTGGGGAAGGGATTTACTTCTTGTTCTTGAACTCGGTGTAGCCGCACTTCCCGCAGGAGTTGCGGTCCTTGTGCTCCGCCAGGAACACGCCCGGCCCGCACTTGGGGCAGTTGCGGCCCTTGCGCTCCAGCTTCCCGCCCGAGACGTCATAGTGGTCCTTCTTGGCGGTCGCCCCGGCGGCGGCCTTCTTGCCCGCACCGGCCTTTCCCTTGTCCTTCGAGTCACCCTTCTTGTCTCCCGGGGCTCCCCCGGCGGCCTTCGCGTCCTTTGCCATCTAGATCACCCTTACTTGGCCTTCTTCTTCTTGGCCGCGGGAGCGGCCTTGGGCTTCTTCGCCTTCTTCTCCGCCAGGCCGTTGCGGACCAGCAGGTAGTTGTTCTCGTACTTCTTGGCGCTGTCCACCGAGCCGTACACCTTGGCGTACCCGTCGCTCGCTCCCATGCCGAACCGGGAGGCCATGTCCGATACCACCACGCGCTCCTTCTGGACGCCCATGGCTCCGGCCAGGGCAACGCGTACGGCATCGCGGTTGGGGGAAGGCTCACCGACGTGGTCGGTCTTGAACATGACATCGACCCTGTCCATGAGCTTGTTCTCGTTCTTGCTGACGATCTCTAGCTTCAATTCAATTCCTCCATCGAATATATCAACGCTCTAGCTTGGTCCGCGTTCTCCTGGTCGACCTCCATCAGCGCCATCCCCTTGCCGGGGATGCCGAAGAGCAGGCAGGAGCCGAGGGGAGCGATGGCCGCGCAGACCAGAGCGGCCAGGTCCTCCTCGCCCTCGACCAGGAGCTTCGTTGGAACGTTCCTATCAAGAGCTTGCGCGATCTCTCGCACGAGCTCGGTGCTGATCTGACCCGCTGGATTGACGACCTTGCGGTCCGCTCCCTCCATATCCCGAAGCTTGGCCGTAAGAGAGGCGTACGGCCTGCGCTCGGTCATGAGGTCGTAGACGACCAGGTCCGGCTTGAAACCATTTTCCAGCAGAGTGAGAGAGACCATATCACCAACAGCCAAGAGGAGCTTGCAACCACGGACCTCGGCGCGCAGGTCGTCCACGGAGACCAAACGCCCGAACCCGGTCGCCAGCTGTGCCCTCATCTTCTCAGGTAGTGACCATCCTCGGCGGGGGCAACGCAGCTCAGCGTACCTTGAGGGCGAACTTCCCGTTGACATTTATCCCCATCCGCTGGGCGATCTCCGACCGAGTGTGATCCACGATGATGACGTAACCTTGCCAGTCCTTGGAGGTCTGGTTCCCGCACAGGGGGCAGGTGTCCTCCTCGGTCATGTAGCTGCAGTGCTTGCACGCCTTCTGGACCTTCATGCCGCACCACCGCTGGTCTTCTTCCGTTCCTCCTCGATCCACTCCAGCTTCCCGAGGCCAGGCTGCCGCATGGTGAGGCCGATCTTCGACTCCCGGGGGGACCGCTCGTTCAAGCTCAGGGCCACGATGCGAGCTCGGACGGTGTCGCCCACCTTGAGGTCACGCTTGGTATCCTTTCCCAGCAGGCGGCCGTTGTCGGAGTCGATGTCGATGCGGTCGTCCATGATCTGGCTGATATGCAGAAGACCATCCAGTGGGCCGAAGCGCACGAAGGCCCCGAACTTCAACACCTCGACGACGGTGCCCTCGATGACCTCTTGCAGCATGGGCCGGAACACCAGGCTGTCGTACTTGACGTTCTGGTAGATGGCACCGTCACCGTGGACGATGCGACCCTCGCCCATCGGTTCGACGTTCGATACCAGGACGGTCAACGAGTCGGACCCCTCGATCTTTCCCTCGAAGGAGTCCCAGCTCAGCTGGTTGATGACGTCGGTGAGGTCTTCGCCGAGCCGCTCCGGCGGGATGCGAACGACCTTCTCCTTGGTTGATAACAGGTACATAGCGTGGCCTCTGAATTATTATTGGGATAAGCCAACTGTTATTTAAACGTAAGGATGAGCGGCGGAACGAGAAAAAGTATCTGGATAAAAGGTTAGGAAAAGGTTTGTCCGGTTCACCGTTTACATCACGATGAACAGCCCGGCGAAGACCAGGGTGATGGTGGAGAGAAGCTTCACCAGCACGTGCAGGGACGGACCAGCGGTGTCCTTGAAGGGGTCACCGACAGTGTCACCGACGACCGCAGCAGCGTGAGCAGGGCTCTTCTTGCCACCGTGGTGTCCGGTCTCGACGTATTTCTTGGCGTTGTCCCAGGCACCGCCTCCGTTGTTCAAGAAGGTGGCGACCAGGATACCGACGATCGTGGCGACCATCAGGAACGCGCCCACGGCCTGGACCGCGATCTGTCCCTCACCGGGGTAGGCGAAGCGCCAGATGAGACCGACGGCGATAGGGACCGCGACCGGCAGGATGCCGGGCAGGATCATGGCCTTAAGGGCGCCCTTGGTCGAGATGTCGACGCACTGGGCGTAGTCGGGCTTCTCCGTTCCTGCGAGGATGCCGGGCTTCTCCTTGAACTGCCTCCTGACCTCGTTGATCATGTCGTAGGCAGCCTTTCCCACGGCGCGGATGGCCAGGGAGGTGAAGAAGAACACCAGCATGCCGCCGATGAGGGCGGCGACGAACACCGGGGGCTGGGCGATGTCGACCTTGAACACGTCGAGCAGGTTCAGGTTCAGCTTCACCGCGACTTCCTGGAAGTAGGCGGCGAACAGCAGGTAGGCGGCGAGGGCCGCGGAACCCATGGCGTATCCCTTGGTCAAGGCCTTGGTGGTGTTGCCGACCGCGTCCAGGCGGTCGGTCCTGCGGCGGATCTCCTCAGGCTGCTTGGACATCTCGCATATACCACCGGCGTTGTCGGTGATGGGTCCGAAGGTGTCCATGGCGAGCACGAAGGCGGCGGTGGCCAGCATACCCATGGTGGCCACGGCGGTCCCGAACAGACCAAAGATGAACTGAGCGTTGGCCGTCACGTTCTCCGCGCCACCCATTATGGTGGAGGCTGCGTCCTGTCCTAGGAAGTAGGAGGACAGCAGGGCCACGGCGATGGCGATGATCGGCAGCGCGGTGGTCTCCATACCAATGGACACACCAGTGATGATGTTGGTGGCCGGACCGGTCTCGGAGGCCTTGGCGATCTCACGGACGGGCCTGTACTCGCCAGCGGTGTAGTACTGGGTGATGAACACGATGGCAATGGACAGCACGATGCCGATGACACCGCAGACGAAGAACTGCCATGCGCCCAGCATCTCTTGGCTGATGAAGTAGAACCCGATGGCACCAAGTATGGCCGAGATGTAGTAACCGCGGTTCAGAGCGCGCATGGGCTCCTCGTCCTCGTTCTTCAGCTTGACCAGCATGATGCCGACCAGGGAAGCGAGCAGACCGAAGGCACGAACGACCAGAGGGAAGAACACCCAGTCGATGTTGCCGGTGAGGCCGAAGATGGCGGCACCGAGGATCATCGCACCGATGTTCTCGGCGGCGGTGGACTCGAACAGGTCCGCACCACGACCGGCGCAGTCACCGACGTTGTCGCCGACCAGGTCAGCGATGACGGCGGGGTTACGGGGATCGTCCTCAGGGATACCGGCCTCGACCTTGCCGACGAGGTCAGCGCCCACATCGGCGGCCTTGGTGTAGATACCGCCGCCCAGTTGGGCGAACAGCGCAGCGAAGGACGCACCGAAGGCGTAGCCGACGGCCAGGTTCAGGGTCTCCACAACGTGCCAGGACTCCAGGTTGTACCCGGTAGGGGCAGATGTGGGCTCAGCGACCACGTAGAACAGGTAGATGAAGAAGATACCGGCGACACCCAGAAGGCTCAGGGAGACCACAGCGATACCGGAAACGGCGCCGCCGCGGAAGGAGGTCTGGAGAGCTTCGTTGAGGGTCCTCCTCGCGCCACTGGCGGTCCGGATGTTGCTGTTGACAGAAACATACATTCCGATGTAACCAGACAGGGCGGAGAAGAAGGCACCAAGCAAGAAGGCGATACCGACTTCGAATCTTAGTCCAATAGCGATGACAATTCCTAGGATCACGCTAATGATTGCAATCGTTTTATACTGACGGGCCAAGTAGGCCATGGCTCCCTCGCGGATGGCATCCCCGATGAACTTCATTTCGGGAGTGCCGGTGTCCTTCCTGAAAATGATCCTTGTCAGGAGACCCGCGACCAGGAGTCCGATTACGCCAGCGATCGGTATTAGATATACCCACGCATCGAGTTCTATAGCCATAATCAGAACCTCTACAGGTTTGGGCCCATAATTAGGATTCATGTATATATTGTTTTTTCAATTGATAATAATGGGTCTGAGATGCTGGCTGATTTGATAACCGCTCTTGAATATCAGATTACGGAACAAAACACGCTCTATTCACGGCCTCATATGTCCAACCCCGATATAATGAAAAATGCAGCTTTAAGGCTGCGGACGATCGCTGACGGCGCGTGGAAAAGAGGCCTCATTACTCGGCGTCCTTCACGCCTCCGCCCTCAAGCCAGCTCCACCACGATGCGGTGCAGCACGTCCACGGTGATGCTCAGCGCCCGGCCGGCGTCCTTGAGGTGGTGGTACACCTCCCGCTTCTTGAGCACCTCGATGGGGTCCTGCGTCCTGAACTCGTACGCCATGCACGCCACGTACGTCTTCTCGATGTCGTGCTCGCTCTGCCGCATCCGCAGCACCATCTTGTTGGTGGCCGCCGGGTCCCGGGCCATGACCCTCACCGCCTCCACGATCATCTCCGTGCCCTGGTGCAGGCTGGTGGTCATGCTCCGGATGGTGCCGTCGGGCAGGACCCCGAAGGCCCGCATCTCGATGGCGGTAGATAGGCAATAATTGAGGATGTGGTCCATCTGCCGCGAGAACGTGTATATGTCCTGCCGGTCGAAGGGGGTGGAGAACGCCTCTAGCAGCAGCACCTCCGTCCGCAGCCGGAGGTCGTCGGCCTGCTGCTCCATCCTCACCACCTCGTCCGGTGGAAGGGACAGGTCCTCCTTCTCCAGCCAGTCCTGCAGCGCCCTTACCCCGTCCCGGGTGGCCGTAGCCTGCGCCAACAGCATGCCTATGAAGTCATACTTGGGAGGAAAGATGGAGTTCCAGAAGCCCTTGGCCTCGTTCCCGCTGTTGTCCAAGGTAGCACCTATGCTCCAAGCAGCACGCTGAGGATATTAAATATCAGCGCCGCCAGTGCCGCCGATGCGGGGATGGTGAGCAGCCAAGATATGAGCATGTGCTTGCCCACCGACCACTGCACCATCTTGGCCCTCTCCCCCGTGCCCACGCCCATGACGCTGGACGCGACCACCTGCGTGGAGGACACCGGAGCGCCGGCCAACGTGGACAGGAGTATCGTCGCCGAGGACGCCACCTGCGAGTCCAGGCTGTCGATGGGCTTGATGGGGAAGATCCTCCGTCCCAGGGTCTTCATGATCTTCCATCCCCCGCCTATGGTCCCCAGGGCGATGGCCGCGGCCGTGAGGACGCGGACCAGCAGGGGGATCTCCTGCACGCTGACAATCCCCCCGGCCAGGAGGGCGACGGTGATCATGCCCATCTGCTTCTGTCCGTCGTTGGCCCCGTGGGAGAACGCCAGCACGGCGGTGGTGAGGAACTGCGAGCGGCGTATCGACCGGTTGATGGAGCGCTTGGCGTTCCTCAGGGCGAGCATGCTGGCCTTCTTCATGGCGTACCCGCCCAGGAAGCCGAGGACGACCGAGGCGACCAGCAGCAATATGACCTTGCTCAGCCCGGTGAGATGCCCGCTGGCCAGCTCCGCCGTCCCCCAGCTTATGCTGTCCACCCCCGCCCCGGCCAGGCCGGCACCGATGAGGCCCCCCACCAGCGCGTGCGTGGACGATGACGGGAGACCGAACCACCAGGTGATGAGGTTCCAGGAGGAGGCGCTCACCGCCGCCGCCAGGAGTATCGGGAGAAAGGCCTCCTGCTGCGGCACGTGGACGAGGCCCTCCACGGTGAAGGCCACCGCGCTCCCGCCCAGCAGGGCGCCCAGGAAGCCGAAGGACGCGGAGTACAGCACGGCGGTACGGGGTGGGGCGGCCCGGCACGCCACCATGGTGGCCACGGTGGCGCTGGAGTCCTGGAACCCGTTGGTGAAGGCGAAGAACAGCGCCACCGCCGAGACCAGCAGGGCCAGCAGGAAGGGGTCGATCAGACGGACACCGTTGGCGGCTATCCCTTACTGATTATTTGACCCTCCGCCTCAGAAGCGCGATTTCAGGACCACGATGCCGTCGTTGCGGTTGATGTCGATGGACTGCTTCCCGGTCATGTGGTCGGTCCCCCTCATCTTGAGGACCTCGATGTACTTGCGCCTCGCCCCCTCCTCCTCGGCCATGAGCAGCAGGATAATACCGTCCACGGCGTAGCCCAGCTCGCTGGGGTACATCTCGCCCGGAAGCACCTCGCCGGTGACCAGGGTGGTGGCGTTCCAGTTCTTGAGGCGGTTGGCCATGTCGAACAGGAAGGCGCGGTAGTTGCCCTTCATCATGCTCCCTATGACCGATATGGGGTCGATGACGATGCGTTGCGGCATGACCTCGGCGATCTTCTCCTCCATGAGGTTGAGCAGGTCGGCCGGCTCGATGTCGCGGATCATCGCGCCCAGGTCCGAGTAGATGATCCGGTCCCCGAACATCTCGGGGTCGATGAACTTGAACTGGGAGGCGTAGCGGAGCATCCACTGCGTCGGCTCCGACAGCGTGGTGAAGTATAGCCCCTGCTCCCCGCGGCGAGCGCCCTCGCTGAGGTACTTCAGGGCGAAGGTGGTCTTCCCGACCCCGGCGGTCCCGGCGACCATGATGACCGCCGGGAAGGGGAACCCTCCCTCGATCATGGGGTCCAGGCCCGGGATGCCGGAGCTGATGCGAATTATCTCGTTTCCGTTAGGTACGCTGCAGGTGGTCATGTCTACCTTCCCCCCTCTACGAATCTTGATTCAGATATCTTCCTGGTCTCTACGTTCTTCACGGCCCCACCGCCGGAAGTGGCCTTGGCGATGGCCTCGGTCCGGCAGTCGATCTCTTTGACCGCCAGGGCCTTGGCGGCCTCGTATAGGCCACAGCATCTCTCCTTGTCCACCACCAGCGGGACGATGGTGGTCCCCCGGGCGGTCATGACCTCCACGAACATATTGAGGAAGGCCTGCACCGAGCTGAAGCTGTTGTACGGCAGCATGGCGGCCAGGTTATCGATCATGGCGAACCCGCAGGTCTCCAGGTTCATCTTGTCGGCCCCCATGGTCCTGATGGCCGCGGGGAGGGTGTCGATGTGGAAGGGGGCGTCCACGAAGCTCGCTCCCGCGTTGGCGATCTTGTTGTCGGCGGAGAACCGCCCGATGGCGTCCAGGAACATGAGGTGGTCCAGGCCGATCTGGTGCATGCGCATGAGATGCACCATGTACTGGTGCGGCCGGTCCACCGAGATGAACAGCCCGTTGAGCTTCCTCTCCAGCAGCAATCCCTTCAGGATAACAAGGTTGACCCTCACGAACTGGGTCGAGTTCACGTCGAACAGGACGGGTCCAGTGGTGTTCTCGCCCAGTGAAGCGACGATGTATCGCATTAAAGACTCATCCTGCTCGTTCATTCCGGTCCGCATTGAGATTTAACGGTTATATTATAAAACTTCTCAACTAATTATCTGGTGTGATTCAATACCGTCCGCGCACTGGCTGGTGGGCGGAGGGGGCGAGGGCGGATTCCGTGCACCTCGTTCCCGGCGGACGCGGCCTCAAAGCGGAGGTGGGAGCATCTGGCACTCCTCGGTGGAGAATAAAAATCAGCGCCAGTGCTTTTCCATGGTCCGAGGACGGCGTCCCGGCCGGCGGATTTAGGTCGATGAGGATTTATTTATTATCGACCATCTCCCGCCGTTCATGTGGAGCACGGGCGACATCGTCGGTTTGGCCATGGTATACTGCTACGTGTTCCTAGTGATAATAATATCCACACTGGCCAAGAGGAGGTTCCCGGGGTGCGGGTACCGCAAGATCATCCACATCCTGGTCGGCAACATCGTGTTCCTGTGGTGGATGTTCGACTCCAGGTACATCATGGCCTTCCTGGCCGCCGCGCCGTTCATCGTGCTCCTCCTCCTGGTGACGCCGCGCTCCCCCCTGCGCAAGCTCGATAACTCCTTCCTGCAGATGGCCACCGCGCAGGGCCACGGTTATGGTCTCGTCTACTACGCCATATCATGGACCCTCCTCGCCTTGCTGCTCTTCGACGACCGAATGGTGGCCAGCATCGGCATTGTGGCCATGTCCTACGGGGACGGGGTCGGCGGTCTGATCGGACGGCAGTACGGCCGGCGCAAGTTATGGCGGGACAAGAGCTACGTCGGCACGGCGGCGGTGATGCTCGGGACGTTCGGCGCCACCCTGGCGGTGATCACGTTCTACTCCGCCCTTAACGGCATCGTCCCCGGCCTCAACGTGCATGCCTATGGCGTCGTGACCGCGCTGGTGGTGGCCACGGTGGTGGGAGCGTTCGTGGCGGTGGTGGAGATGCTCTCGCCGGGGGAGTACGACAACATCATCGTGCCCTTCTCGACCGTGGCCCTGGTGCTCATCCTGCAGTACGCGCTGGTGGGGGGATGAGGTCGAGGCGGTGGATCGTGGTGGACGGCCTGGACGGCTCGGGCAAGAGCACCATCGCCCACTGGATCAAGGACCACTACGAGGCGAAGGGGGAGCGGGTCCTGGTGCAGATGCATCCCTCGGACCGGTTCACCGGCCGGGTGGCCCGCCGGGCGCTGCAGAGCAACGGCCTGGCGATGTTCGTCGTCTCCACGGTCTTCTTCATACTCGATGTCCTGGGCTCCCTGTTCCGCCTCCGCCGATGGTCCCGGTCCTACGACACGGTGGTGTTCGTCCGCTACGTGATGGCCGCGGCCTACCTGCCCCGGCGCTTCGCCCCCCTGGGCTACGACCTCATCACCCGCGTCCTGCCCATCCCGTCCCGGCTGCTGCTCATCGACATCGATCCGGAGGTGGCCATGAGGCGGATGGCGACCAGGGAGGACGAGGAGGAGATGTTCGAGAACCTGCCCTCGCTCGTCCGCGAGAGGGAGAAGATACTGCTGCTGTCCCACGGCTGGAGGGTCATCGACAACAGCCATGACGAGGGATTCTCGCGAACGCAGCTGGCCAGTGTCCTGGAGCGATGGGACGGGCCCGTGGGCGCGGCCGATGTGGCCTGATGACGATGCCAAGGATTATCTAGGGCCTCGGGATTGCTTTTTTATTCACATTGGGGTCTAATTCATGAAAGCCAAGAGACCGGTCAAGGACATCAGGGTGGGATCGAGCATGACGGTGGACGACCTCATGGTGCAGATGCGCCAGGCCGGAGGCTTCACCGGGAGGAAGCTGGCCGAGGCCGTCGACATCATGGAGAAGATGGTCCGCAAGGACGGGTGCACCAAGTTCCTGTCCTTCCCGGCCTGCATCATGGCCACGGGCATCAGGGGAGTGATCGTGGAGATGGTGAAGAGGAACATGGTCGACGCCATCATCACCACCTGCGGCACCATGGACCACGACCTGGCGCGGACGTGGAAGAGCTACTACCACGGCGACTTCCTCATGGACGACGTCAAGCTCCACCAGGAGGGCCTGAACCGCCTGGGGAACGTGCTAGTGCCCAACACCAGCTACGGCATCGTGCTGGAGCGCAAGCTGGGACCGATGTTCAAGGACATATTGAAGGGGAGGAGCTCGATCTCCACCCGGCAGCTGGTGGACGAGGTGGGGGCGCGGCTCGATGACGAGGGTTCGCTGGCGTACTGGTGCCACCGCAACAAGGTGCCGATGTTCATACCAGGTATCACCGACGGCTCCTTCGGCAGCCAGCTGTGGATGTACTGGCAGGACCACCGCGACCTGCGCATCGACCTGTTCCAGGACGAGCAGGACCTCATGGACATGGTGTTCGACGCCAAGGAGAGCGGGGCCCTCATGATCGGCGGGGGCATCTCCAAGCACCACACCATCTGGTGGAACCAGTTCCGCGGCGGCCTGGACCACGCGGTGTACCTCACCACCGCGGTGGAGTACGACGGCTCCCTCTCCGGCGCGCAGGTGCGCGAGGCCGTCTCCTGGGGCAAGGTCAAGGAGAACGCCGACCACGTGACCGTGGAGGGCGACGCCACCATCACCCTGCCCATCATCGTCGCCAGCCTGGTGCAGAGGCTGGAGAGCCGATGAGGCGGGTCGCCATCATCGAGGGTGACGGCATCGGCCCCGAGGTGATCGCCTCCGCGGTGGAGGTGCTGCGGGCGGTGGACACTGACCTCGATCTGGTCCACACGGAGATGGGGCAGGCCTGCCATGCCAGGAACGGCACCTACCTGCCGCAGGGGACCATCGACGCGCTGAAGGAGAGCGATGCCGCGCTGTTCGGTGCCATCACGTCCCCGACCACGTACGATCCGAGCTACCGTTCACCGCTCCTGTTCCTCCGCCGGGAGTTCGACCTCTACGCCAACGTCCGACCGGTGAAGCGGCTTCACCCCTCCCTGGGACTGGTGGACCTGGACGTGCTGATTGTCAGGGAGAACACCGAGGGCATGTACACCGGGGTGGAGCGCGAGACGGAAGAGGGAGTGATCACCGAGCGCAAGGTCACGAGGAGGGCGTGCCAGCGCATCGTGGACAAGGCCATAGGACTGTGCCGCGAGGAGAAGAGGAAGAGCATCACCTGCGTCCACAAGTCCAACGTCCTGCGCCGCTCCGACGGACTGTTCCGCGAGGTCTTCCAGGAGCGCACCGCGGACAGCGGCCTGGAGGCAAGGGAGCTGCTGGTGGACGCGGCGGCCGCGGCCCTGGTGCTGCAGCCGCGAAGGCAGGAGTGCCTCGTCACCCTGAACCTGTACGGCGATATCCTCTCCGATGAGGCCGCCGCCCTGATTGGCGGGCTGGGCTTCGCCCCCTCGGCCAACATGGGGGAGCGCTTCGCGCTGTTCGAGCCCACCCACGGGTCGGCACCGGACATCGCTGGCAAGGGCATCGCCAACCCCATCGCCGCGATCCTGTCAGCGGCCATGATGCTCCGCTACCTGGGGATGGAGGAGAAGGCCGGTCGCATCGAGCGCGCCGTGCCCCTCACTTTGGAGAGAGGCATCAGGACGCCGGACGCCGGCGGGACGCACAGCACGGCGGAGTTCACCCGAGGTTTCCTCGGGGTGCTATCCACCTGCTGACCGACCGCAGGACCGGCACCGAGTCGACCAGGGCCAAGGCGCGGTCCCCCTCGCTGATCAGCAGGCCCTTGAGGGAGTCGTCCCCGGTCACGGCGGCATACTCCCGCTGGCGCAGCTTCACGAGGACGACCAGCATCACAAGCAGCAGCACGATCTCCACCGGGGAGCATATGCCCAGGTAGTAGATCTGCACGTGGTCCATGACCAGGTGGGCGGCCCATGCCACCAGGGGTATGACCATGCGGGAGGCCAGGACCACAGGCGCGACGAAAAGTACGCCCTGGGGGCTGTGCAGGAGGCTCTTCCACTGCACGTCCGAGGTCAGGGCGGCGTTCAGGTTGAGGGCGTTCTGCCAGCCCTCTCTTGCTACGAACTCCACCATGCCCAGGGTGTGGTCCAGGTCGATGAGCACCCCGAACAAAAGAGTTGCGAAGGCGGCCTTGCGGTCCAGGCCGAACCAGGTAATGAGGATGAGCACCAGAAGGAGGTGAGTTATGGCAAGCATCGGCAGCCCCTCCTACAGGTCGAGGGTTTATAGACTTATGGGAGACAACCTTAGTGGCTTGAAAACGAACGCCTGTTCTAGACCCACCGACTACGTTTTACACCTGGTGAAACTGGGCTGTTAAATACCCGTGGTTTTACTATTCACCACGGTTGGGATGAACGGTAACAATCGTCTGGTCTTGATGTCCAACCGGGAACCGTACATTCATGAGAGGACCAAGAGGGGCATCAAGTGCAAGGTACCGAGCGGGGGGCTGATCACGGCCCTGGACCCCGTCATGCAGGCCACCCAGGGCACGTGGATCGCCTGGGGGAGCGGCAGTGCGGACGTGGAGATGAGCGACGAGGCGGGAAGGGCCAGGGTGCCTCCCGAGAATCCGAAGTACACCTTGCGCCGGGTGTGGTTGACCAACAAGGAGGTGGAGGAGTACTACTTCGGGTTCAGCAACCGGGTCATCTGGCCGGTGTGCCACATGTTCCAGGAGAACGCCCAGTTCGACCGGCAGTACTGGGAGACCTACAGGAAGGTGAACGACAAGTTCTCCGCGGCGGCGGTGGAGGAGATGGGGGAAGGAGATAACCTCTGGATCCAGGACGTGCACTACTGTCTCGTCCCCTCCAGGGTGCGGGAGAGCCTCCCGGACGCCAACATCGCGGTGTTCTGGCACATCCCCTTCCCGGCGGTGGAGACCTTCACCTGCATCCCGTGGCGCAACGAGCTGGTGCGCGGGCTCCTGGGCTCCGACCTGGTGGGCTTCCACACCAGCGCCTACACCAACAACTTCCTCAACACCGTGCGTAAAGTTGTACCAGAAGCCTCGGTGGAGGGCTCGCGCATCGAGCTGGACGGTCACGTGACGCATGCCAAGACCTTCCCCATCGGCATCGATTACCGCAGCTACCGGGAGCTGGGGAACGCCGATACCATCAAGAAGAGGGCGGCCCGCATGCGGAGGAAGCTGGGCATCGACAACATCGTCCTGGGCGTGGACCGTTTGGACTACACCAAGGGGATATTGAACCGCTTCCTGGCGTTCGAGAAGTTCCTGGACGTGAACCCCGCGTACCGGGGCAAGGTCTCGTTCATCCAGGTGGCGTCGCCCACTCGGTCCTCCATCAACGAGTACCGCGCCATGAAGCGGCAGATCGAGGAGACCGTGGGCCGTGTCAACGGCAGGTTCCAACAGCCCAACTGGACGCCGATCATCTACATGCACCGACATATACCGTCGGACGAGCTGCTGATCCTCTATCAGGTGGCGGACGTGGCCATGGTCACGCCGGTGGTGGACGGCATGAACCTGGTGGTGAAGGAGTACGTGACGGTGAACGACCGCGGGGTGGTGGTCCTGAGCGAGTTCGCCGGGGCCAGCGAGGAGATGAGCGACGCGCTGATCGTGAACCCCTACGACGTGGACATGACCGCGGGCGCGATCCTCCGGGCCTTGACCATGACCTCCGAGGAGAGGCAGCGGCAAAATTACTCGCTGCGCAAGGTGGTCCGGGAGCATGATGTGTTCTGGTGGCTGGACACCTTCATGAAGGAGTGGGGGGTGGACATCAGCCTTGGTAAGAGCGCTGGCGACGGCGGCCGCTGAGGCCCCCTGCCTCCTCCTGATGCTGGACTACGACGGCACCCTCAGCCCCATCGCTCCCTCTCCTCCGGAGGCGAGGGCGCTCCCCGGAGCGGCGGAGGTGCTGGAGAGGCTGGCCGCGCTCCCGGGCACCATGGTGGCGGTGAGCGGTCGGGCCATGGCGGACCTCAAGGAGCGGCTGCCATGCCCGGACATCGTGCTGTTCGGCAACCATGGACTGGAGTCTCGAGGCCTGGTCGTTCCCCGGGGACCGCCATTGCAGCCCCTGCTGGACAGGGCGGCGGCCATGGAGAGGGACGTCTACCGGAGGGTGGGAAGCATCGACGGCGTGGTGATCGAGAACAAGGGCCCGGCAGTCAGCGTGCACCACCGGCTGGCCGATGACCACTGGGTCGACGAGATCGAAAAAGCGGTGGAGGCGGTGTCGAGGGCGCACCGCGCGAGGTTGATGAAGGGAAAGAAGGTACTCGAGCTGCGGCCGGACGTGCCGGTGGACAAGGGGACCACTGCCCGTGCACTTGTAGAAACGGCGCGATCGCGCTTCGGCCAGGAACCGCTGGCACTGTACGCCGGAGATGACACCACCTACGAGGACGCCTTCGCCGCCCTGGACAGCGGGATCACCATACTGGTCGCGGCCGAGGAGCGTCCGACCGAAGCGCGCTTCCAGGTGCGGGACCCCGACGAGCTGTTGGCTTTCCTGCAGTTGGTGGAGCGGGAGAGGCGCCTGCGCTCCAGGCGAGAGTGACGCAGACCGGCACCGTTCTTATACTGCCTGATGTCACAGTGTTCCAGGAGGATGCCATGCCACCACGCGGAGTGACCGAACCGAAGATGAAGCGGATGTACGAGCACGTCAAGGACTCCGAGAAGAAGGAGGGTAGAACGGAAGAGGACGCTGAACGCATCGCCTCCGCCACCGTGAACAAGCACCGTCGGGAGCACGGCAAGACCAAGTAGGATTAGGCCGGAGCACGCTCCCAAGAGCGGGCTCGCTCCCGCACAGCGTCGCTGCTGGCGAAAGATTCAAAGACCGAACGGGCTTAGAGGTCTTGACCATCATGTCAGAATCCACCGAACATACCGCCTACTGCGGCCTCTACTGTGGTGACTGCATCCCTCACGACAAGCGAGTGTTCAGGGCCGTGGAGGAGCTGAAGAAGGCGCTGGACGAGGTGCAGTTCGACCAGTACGCCTATCTGCGGTCCCAGGCCTACGGGAAGCTGCTGGACTACCCCATATTCATCCGGGTGCTGGACGAGATCGAGGCCATCGAGTGCCGGGGCCCCTGTGCCTGCGGGGGCGGCAAGAAGGTGTGCATCATCCGGGACTGCGTGAAGGCCAAGGGCCACCGGGGCTGCTGGGAGTGCGCGCAGAGCAGCTCGTGCAATAAGCTGGCGGCCCTCAAGCGGTTCCATGGCAAGACCATCGAGCACAACCACCAGATGATCCGCCAGCATGGGATAGAGAACTGGGCCGACAAGCGCGGAAAGCACTACCCCTGGCGGTAAGACAGGGAGGCCTCACCGAGGCCGGCATAAACTCTTTCTTCCTAGTTTCCTAGGGTAAGGTCACAGCTTGGAAACCATGAAAAGGACCCGGTCGGAGCGAAGAGGTGCATCGATCGGTCCTGGTCATCCCTGGACCATATGTTCTTATGGTGAACGAGCACCGCAGTGCTCGCTCATTTCTTCTTCGGCTTCTTACGAGGAATAACGCGCTTGCGTTGCATCTCACCATGAACGTCCTCTAGGTGCTCGCTCAGCTCTGATATGGTCTCGAACTTTGCCCCGCACCTGTCACACTCCGTCTTCATTTGTTGGGTCATGATTCATCTCGTTCCGTATGTCGTCGAGCGGCGATGGTGTCCGTGAACGGACCTCTCCGCTCTGATGCTCTCATCCAACAGTTGTTGCGATATAAACCCTTTGAACCAGCAGGCGGTGCGCCGCAGAAGGTCCGCGGCACGGCCGGGAAGGGCTTATTGCTCAGATATCGCGCTTTAAAACATCTATTTAAATAGTTGAAGGACTTAGGCAGGTTCGTCTAAAAGGTCTGTAAGGATTTTTTTAGGACAAACCAACAGTAGGTATAGTAATGTACGGAAACAAGAGACAGGGCGGCTACAGCCGCGAACCCCGCGAAATGCATGACGCAAAGTGCTCCGACTGCGGAGCCCAGACCCAGGTACCTTTCAAGCCCACTGAGGGCAGGCCCGTGTACTGCAGGGACTGCTTCCAGAAGCACAAGCCCAAGGACAGGTTCTAAACCTGACCAATCCTTTCCTTTTTTTAGTTTAATCTAATTCTCACCATCCCATACCTCTCCGAGCCGCAGCGCTCCATCCTCATCAACTTATATCCGGGGAACCGATTCACGAGCATGGTTCAACTAACCCCTGAGATGATGGAGCTCGTCAAGTCCACCCGCTACTTTCCCCTGGCCACCGCCTCCGCGGACGGGGACCCCAACGTCGCTCCCGTGGGCTCGGTGTTCCTCATGGACCCCGAGACCATCTGGATCGGTAACCAGTTCATGGACCAGAGCCTCCGCAACGTGAAGGAGAACCCCCGGGCCTGCCTGTACGTGTGGACCCAGGGTGTCAAGGGATGCCTCAAGATCAAGGCCGATGTGACCGTGATGGAGGAAGGGGACAAGTACGAGGAGATGAAGGACATGGTCAGCGCCCGCAAGGCCGAGCTAAAGTGCCGCTCCCTCCTGGTGCTCAAGATCACCGAGGTCTTCGAGTGCACCTCGGGAAAGGACGCGGGCAAGCGGCTGCTGTGATCTCGGATGACGTGTTAGCGGGCGATCCACCGGTCGGGCGATGATCACCAGGGTCTAAGTGGGCGGGGGATCGATAGGTTCACGGGCGGCCCGGAACGGGCGCGAGGCAAGGGACCGGACGCTGGTCATCGATGACGATGCGCGCTGCCGTGCGAGGGACGTGGCCGATCGCGTCATCGGTGATGTCGGCGACTGCCTGAGCGCACCACAGGGGAGCGCCTCCCTGCTGGTCGGGGAGGGGGTGACCGTCCTCAACGACACGGTTTCGTCAACCTCCTCCGGGTCGCCGACACCGGCGAGCGGCCGGATTGGCTGCGGACGCCCTGGTCCTTCCCCAAACAATGACGTCGGGCCGTTCCCAAGGCCTCGCTCGAGGAAAAGGTTATATCCAATCCCATTATTGGGTGGGCTACAAGCAGGGGTAGCCAAGCTTGGCCAACGGCGCAAGGTTGAGGGCCTTGTCCTTAGTGGTTCCTGTGTTCAAATCGCAGCCCCTGCACCATAATCTCTCAATATCTGGTGTGTGCGAGTAGCATCGTTTTTCAGGACCTAAGGCTGGCAGATCGCCCTTTTTCGTATTGATCTATCCAGTAAAGGGCAATGTCCTCGATCCTCCCGATACATAGTGGAAGATGATTGGACGAAGAATAAGGCCTCGATCACAGACCACATCCTTTGAGCGCAGCATGCTGCGATCCTAGCCCCCTGTTTCCGCCGGGCAGTTTGCAGGGGACGACCATGGGATCGATCTCCCGACCTTCGATGAGGAGTGATGCGAATACCTTCCTGCTGAATATATCCAATACCCTGGGATTATGACCACTGTCCCTTTCTCTCAAGGTCGCTATGCTCACAATGTTCAGCAAAAAAAATCTAGGTTCTTCGTTCAAAAAACATGGACTAATTGTCGAAAGAAATAGTGCGATTACGTTCATCGCGAGCTATTTTAAACCTAGGTTCCCATTTGGTACAACGTTTAGTTGCTGGCGGGTGAATGGTGGACCTGCCGCCAATAGTTCTTGTTGGAGGGATGCTTCAAGATGAGCCCCAACCACATATTGGAGAAGGAGGTCAAGGAGGGAGGTGAGCTTGACGAGGCGGTGTACCGCAGCCTCTATGACAGCATGAGCTTGGGCTTCCTGATCTGCCGGCTCCTCTACGATGTGGATGGCATACCGAACGATTTTCTTCTCCTCGCCATCAACCCCGCCTACGAGGAACGGTCCGGGCTGAAGGAGGAGGACGTCGCTGGCAAGCGGGCCACCGACGTGCTCCCGTACGTGGAGCCGGCATGGATCGGGCTGGCCGCCGAGGCCGTGCGCGATCGGAAGGCGACGAGCATCGAGGAGCACGATGCCGCACTGGACACATGGTTCAAGGCCAGCGCGGTGCCGCTGCCGGGGAAGGACCTCTTCGTCATGGCCTTCGAGGACGTCACCGATCGCAAGAAGGCGGTGGAGAGCGAGAGCTCGCTCCTACTGTCCCTGAAGGCCTCCCGGTCGATGGTCTACAGCATGGACCCTTTCACGGGGAAGGTCCACTCCATGAAGGGGGTGGAATGGCTGCTCGGCTACGGGCAGGAGGAGGTGGAGATGAGGCTCGATTGGTGGAACGAACATATCCATGTGGACGACCTCCCATTGTGCCAAGCGGCGCTGGAGAAGATCAGGGAGCGTCCAGGCGAGCACAAGCTCATCTACCGCATCAAGAGAAGGGACGGGGAGTGGCTGCACGTGGAGGACAACGCCATCTCCCTGAGCGGCCCCGACGGAAGGATAAACCGTATCGCGGGGACGGTGACGGACATCACCGCTCGCAAGCTGGCGGAGGAGAAGGCGAGCAGGTACTCCAGCGAGCTGAAGCGCTCCAACGAGGAGCTGCAACAGTTCGCCTACGTTGCGTCGCACGACCTGCAGGAGCCGCTGCGCATGGTGACGACGTACCTCGAACTGCTGGAGACCAAGAGCGGCAGCGAGCTGAGCCCCCAAGGCAGGGAGTTCGTGAAGTACGCCATCGAGGGCTCGAGAAGGATGCGGGACCTGATAGACGACCTGCTCCTTTACTCTCGCATCGACTCCCGGCCTATCGAGCCGGAGCTGATCGACCTGAACGACATCATGTCCAAGGTGATGGGGGACCTAAAGGTTTCCATCGAGGAGAGCGGGGCCAAGCTGGTCATCGAGCCCCTGCCCATCGTGTGCGCGGACCGGCTGCAGATGAGGCAGCTGCTGACCAACCTGGTCTCCAATGCCATCAAGTTCCGCACCGAACGCCCGCCCCGGGTGCTGATCTCCTCGCTGGCCGGCGAGGACGAGTTCACCATATCGGTGAGGGACAACGGCATTGGCATCGATCCCCGGTTCAAGGACAAGCTCTTCAAAATGTTCTCTCGGCTGCACACCCGGGAGGAGTTCCCGGGCACCGGCATAGGCCTGGCCGTGGCCAAGAAGATCGTCGAGAGGCACGACGGCAGCATATGGTTCGAGAGCGAGCCGGGGAAGGGGACGACCTTCTTCTTCACCCTGCCCGCGTAGTCGTTCCGAAACGTTCGTCCTCATCCCTTGTTCAGCGTAGGATCTGAGTGCGGTAAGGGCGAGCGCGCTTTCATTGACAGAAGATACGAGCGTCAACGACCGCCCAAATAAATAATCATGATCATATTCCAAGGCACGATAAAGGTGGCGAGGAGATAGATAAAAAAGTGGAGAGAAGGGCGTACTTCGTGACCCGTGGGCTCATCGACGGGAAGGTCAGGATCTACGAGAGAGGCGATATATTGGCCGCGTATGCGGTTTGTATCTACTGTCTGGCGACCTTCCATGCCGTTCTTGTGCTGAAAGACCCTGGATATATCGATTATGTTCTGGTCATGTCGGCCTTAGTTTATTCTCTGCTGGGCCTGTCCTTTGCGAGCGGTCGGAGGAAGGCCAAGGAGTACATCGTTCAGCACGGTAACGAGCTGACCGAGTAACCATCTGATCTTCACCGCCTGTACTTGGTGGATCGGCCGCTATCCGCTCGCCATTCTTGCACCCCTGACATTCAGTCGAAGGATTATGGGCACTATGTTTTACAACGTCTTCCTATTATGTGCCGAAAGAAGCGTATTGGACGAAAGCATCGATGGCGCCGGACCAACGCCCGGGACCACGATATCATCTGCGAGCGGCGGAAAACGAATATAAAGTCCAGGTGAGGAGAGCGAACGCATGAGATCCGACGCTCAGTTAGAATGCCCCGCATGCGGGAGGGCCATCGGCACCACCGGCCCCGCGGACTACAGCGTGGCACTGAGAGAGCACTTTGACGCGGCCCACGGAAGCGAGCAGCGGGCCGGAGCTAGGAGCGCAGAGGAGCATGATTCTTCTGGGAGCGAGAGCGGGGCCGGACGGTCGACCATCTCTCCTGACCCCTCCAGTCTTCAGACCACGGAGAACGATAAGACCGCCGGCTCCGATGCCCGTCCTGGCCTGGACAGCCATGACCCAAATGCCTCGACCATGGGCAAGGTGGCCCAGGGCGTGGAATGGACGAAGGGCACGATGCGAACGGAGAGCGCGAACCCCACGACGTCGATGACGCCGCCCATGGGCAACATGATGAAGGAGAAGCTCAAGGACAAGCTGGGCCTGGGTGAGGACAAGGGCGCCGCGGACCTCAGGGCGGACATGGGCCGCCAGAGCGACCGTGACCGGCTGCTGCACACCGGGCCGCACGCCTCGTTCGTCAACCCCCCGGGCATGAGGGCCGATATCTCCGCCCCGGCGGACGTGGAGGTGCGCTGCCCCTTGTGCCACGAGCGCATCGCCAGCGGCGAGGTCCGGAGCCTCAACGCGGACCTGCGGGAGCACATGGAGCGGTCCCATCCGCTGCTGGAGAGCCCCATACGCTCATGACGGGGACAGGCCCCCAATAGGGGGCTTATCCCCCGAACTTGATGACCGCCTTGGTCACGTCCCCCCGCTTGTCGAACTGCTGGTAGGCCTCGGCCGCATCCCCGATCCTGATCCTGTCGCTGACTATGAACGACGGCTTGACCTTGTCGTTGATGATCAGGTCCCGCAGGTGCGCCTGATAGTTCTTGGCCGGCGCCTGCCCGGTGCCGATGGTGATCCCCTTGGACCACATCTCCCCGAACGGTATGCTGAGGATGCCCTTCTTCTCCATCTCGTTGCGGGCCCGGGGGTCGTCCTTCACGTACACGCCGATGATGCCCAGGTGGCCCGCCGGGTTGATGAGCCGGGTGAGGTCCTCCAGGACCTGGGTGGGGTTGTACTCCTTGGGGCTCTGCCAATCATAGGCCTGGTAGCCCACGGCATCGATCCCGCACTCCACGCCCATCACCTTTTCCTCCGGGTGCAGGGAGTTCTTCACCACCGCGGTCTGCTGCCTCATCTCCATGATCTGCTTCACCGGGTCACCGTCGTGGTAGTTGACCGGGATGGCGCCGATGGACCTGGCCAGTGCCAGCCTCTTCTCGGAGCCGTCGACGACGTACACCTCGCTCGCCCCCTTGAGTATCGCCACGTACGCGGTCAGAAGGCCCACCGGTCCCGCCCCGAAGATGCCGACCGTCTTCCCGGACGACACCATGGCCATCCCGGCAGCGTGATAGGCGGTGGGGAATATGTCCGCCAGGAGCACGTAGTCATCCTCCTTGTCATCGCCGGGCCTCCCGGGCAGCTTCATGCACGCCCAGTCGGCCTGGGGCACCCTCATCTGCTCGGCCTGGCACCCGGGTACGGGCCCATGTCCACGTATCCATTCGCCGCTCCGGCGTTGCTGGGGTTCATGGTCAGGCAGGCGCTGCTGTAACCCCTGAGGCAGTTCAGGCAGGTACCGCAGGCCACGTTGAAGGGCATGACCACGCGGTCACCCTCCTTGATGAGGTTGACGCCCTCGCCCACCTTCACCACCACCTCCAGCGGCTCGTGGCCCATGATCATGCCGGGCTTGGCGTGGGTGTGGCCGTCGTACATGTGCAGGTCGGTCCCGCAGATGGCGCTGGTGGTCAACCGGATGATGGCATCGTTCGGTTTCTCGATCTTTGGCTCGGCGACGTCCTTCACGTTGACCTTCCCCGCTCCTTCATAGACTACGGCTTGCATATCTCACTCCTCTGGCGGTTCCCGTCCGAGCGCTCCATATTTTTGATTTATCTGTTCGGGGAGCGTAACTCAGGTGGATTATGGAGCGCGCTGGCGCCATGCTCCACCCTGAGAACGTGTTGCCAAAGATAGGGATACGACATATAGGTACAGGCGCGCCCAGCCGATGTGGTCCGCGATGGCTTATGACCGCCAGATCGATCTCTTTCCGCCCTTGATCGGCGGTTAGAAAAAGAAGAATATGATTTTAGATCATAGGGGTCGGTCCACCCGGGCAGCGGATGGGCCGTTGCCTTTAGCCAGCCCGTGGGGTGGGGTGACCTTTGGCAGACCCCTGGTATAAGTTGCCAGAGCTTTTTCGGTGCGAGCCCTCGTACTGCGACCACACGTCACGGTCCTCTCCTCGACCATGACCTCCTGGTCGCTTGACAAATCAAGACCCACTACGATTATCTTGATGGATAATCACATTAGATGTATAATTCTTTATCCATTTTTCATTAGGCAAAAAATGATCGATCGTCTTCCAAACTCATTACACCCGCTGGCGTTTGGTGTGCTCATGTTACGGACGATGATCGGCCGTGCTCTCCCCCTTCGTGGTGCAGCCTTTCCCATCGATCCCATGTAAAGATCACTTGTCATGTAGACGGGGTGGCCCAGATCCGATTATCCCTTCTCCAGCGGAGCGAGATGTTCCAGGAACCTCAGGCCCGCAGCGGTCCGGAATATCTCCTTCCCCATCTTCGCTCGAGCATCCTCCCCCATGTCATCCTCGACGATGTTGACCAGGAGGTCCGCCTCCACCAGGACCTGGTGGTCCATCCCCACGATCCCGCGGTAGGTGTGGTGGTGGGCGATGAGCCAGCACACGCGCTCCACCAGGCCCTCCTCGAGGCCGAGACCGCTCAGCATGGAACGGGCAATGGGCGGACCCTCCAGCTCCTGGTACGTACCGGGGCAGCATCCGTACTTCTCCTCGCTGACCTTGATCCCGATGTCATGGGTAAGCGCGGCGATCTCCAAGATCTTCTGCGTCCGGGCGTCCAGGCCCTCCAGCTCCCCGATGGCCTTGGCGTACGCGTACACCTTCAGGAAATGGTTGATCCTCTTGACATCGCCCCGATAGTACGCCAACATGGCGTCGGCCACCTGCCCCATACTGGGCCCTGTCCCTGCATCTACCTCTTGCGCGTTCATCTCCATCTCCTGAGCACCTCCTGCCCTGGCCCATCGGCGCCAGCCTATTTATCCCATGCGCGCACGCAGAAGGGGCGAGCGTGCTCCTGTGAACTGCGAAGCCTTGAACGGAACGCCCTTGGACTAGGGCCGTGCCCTTCCCTTGCATCGGCAGATGGCGTCAAAGTGCAATATTCGCCGACCAGCTCGGTCGACCAGCGTTCTGCCGGATGCACCACTTGTATGCCGGTGAGAATCTGACCAGATAACTGGGATGGTTCAAAAAGACCTTCCTTTCCTAAGTAGCCACAGTAAAGATTATATATGATTTATTATATATATTTCTTTACTCATATATTAAAAACGGCCCTCTGTTATCAAAGAACCTAACCGGGCCTCCACGGATTATATACGTCCATAAGAGTACCTAACTAAGGTAAGCATATGAGCGATGTCCACTGCTACTTTTGCAAGTACCAGTTCACCCAGACCAAATGTTCCGAGTGCGTGGGCCACAGCGCCTTCAAGATATCGGCCACCGCCAAGAGGATACCTTCCCCCGAGGAACGGATCGAAGACCTGGATTGAAGCAGAACGGCCCCTTCCTGATCGGCCTCTGCTCGAACCGCTTCCCTCAGGGAGGCAGGGACGGCCATGACCACCCATGGCTCATTATCTCCAGGGCCGAGACCTCGTACACTCCTTGATGTCCATGGGCCGAGACCACAACTTTTCTCTCATCGACGCCTGATCATTATCGCCCGCCGGTGCCTGAGGTCAGTGTGAGCACCATGCGAGGCCGAAGATAATCACGTGCGATGGATTAAATACCGATAATTATCTGCTTCGATAATAATTTAATGGTGGTGTGGTGAAATGAAGGTCCCTGCGAACATGAGGGCGATGCTATTGTCCGTGCTCGTTATCGGAGCTTTGATCGCAACAGGCCTCGTCGGAGGCAGTTTACTCTCCCGAACCCTCGATCTGGGCCAGGTCCCCTTGGACGTCTCCCATCAGTGGCATCAGGGCGATGCTAGGACCACGGACGACCTTGACATCGAGTACACCACGGAGTACACGACCGTACCTCAGGACTACGGCGACAACGTGAAGGCCGGCATGGGACGGATGGTGGAGACCATGTGGATCAACTACGCCGACGGTTCCGAGGCCAGGGTGGGCCTCCAGCTCATCAGCACGTTCAAGCAGGGCGGGCTGGACGTGGCCGGGGGCGAGGTCCTGGACTGGTCCCTGCTCACCAGCACCAACCTCATGCTGCACAGCTACTCCATGACCTCCCACGGGAAGATACTGACGATGTACACCTTCTCCGGCTTCCAGATCATGGCCGGAAACGCCTCCGACCTCTCTATCTCCAAGCAGTCGCTGGGCGGGGACAACTACGCCTACAAGTTCGATGATGTACTGGGAACGATCAGCTACTTCACCTCCTCTATCGCCATCAGCGATGTGGAGGTCACCGCCTCCGGGGACCTGGGTAAGGCGGACAGACAGACCACGGCAAGGTTCTCGGTCAGCCTCGACGCCGAGCTGACGACCGATCCCCTGGGGAACAGCTCCCACGAGGGCATCGTTGACCTTGTGCCCACCGTCCTGTCGTTCGAGGTCAACCACAACAGCACACGCTCCGAGTTCAAGTATGGCGCCGACCTCGACTGGAGCTCCGTCAAGGACCTGTCCCTGCTGCCCGGTCTGGAGGACGGCGAGCCCTACTGCCTGGCCGCGGTCGACATATTGGAGTTCTACGGGTACGACGTCCACCTGACGGAGTTCACCACCGACCGGGGCAACGGCAGCGCCATCTACACCTCCGGAGGGGAGGAGCTGTGCCGACAGGTGTTCACATCTTCCTACCTGATCGCGGGGAGCGAAGTGCAGGGGGAGACCGACCGAACGTACATCGCCGATGCCGACCGGAGCGGGAACGAGGTGCGGTCCGGCATGTTCGTGGTGTTCGGCGGCTTGGTCTGCAACGAGAGCACCGGCCTGGAGTTCGATCCCTCGGTGATCAGCCCCAGCTACATACCCTCGAACGGCGGCTCACTGCCCTGGGGGATCGTCCTCGCCGCCGGGGCGATAGTGGCGGTGGTGCTGGTGACCGCCGTGCTGCTGATGCGAAAGCGCCGACGCTGAGCGACGAGGCGACGTTAGCCCCTTCACCGCATCCTATCAGCTGTTCCGCACTTGGGTCGTCCGACCATCGCCCCGCTCGGCGGCACCAATCTTTATGCGCTCCTGCCGCGCATGTTATAGCATAATCGTTCAGGGGGAGCCACGTGCAAGTTCGCGTACCGCAGCTGGATGCACCGGTGATGTCCGGACAGGAGATGATGAGCGTGCTCGGACCTCGGGTGAGGGGGCGCCTGCTCTCACCGGACGATCCGGACTATGACAGGGAGAGGAGGCTCTTCAACGGGATGATCGACCGCCGGCCGGCGCTCATCGCCCAGTGCCTGGACGTGGACGATGTCATCGCCTGCGTGAACTTCGCCCGGGTGAGGCGCGTTCAGGTGTCCGTCCGGGGTGGCGGGCATGGTGTGGCGGGGACGGCCACGTGCGACGACTGCCTCATGATCGACCTCTCGCCCATGCGCCGGATCACAGTGAACGAGCGAGAGCGCTTCGCCACGGTGGAGCCGGGGGTCCGCCTGCGGGACTTCGACCGTGCCACGCAGGCCTACCGACTGGCCACCACCGGCGGCCAGGTCTCGTCCACCGGGATCTCCGGCCTGACCCTGGGCGGCGGGGTGGGCTGGCTGATGGGGAAGCACGGGCTCACGTGCGACAACCTGGTGTCGGCGGAGATGGTGACCGCGCAGGGGGAGGTGGTGATCGCCTCGGAGGACGAGGATGCGGAGCTGCTGTGGGGCCTGAGGGGCGGGGGAGGCGGCCTAGGGATTGTGACCTCCTTCACCTATCGGCTGCATCCCCTGCAGGACACCCTATCCGGCATGGTGGTGTGGCCCTTCTCCCAGGCGCTGGAGGTGACCAGGTTCTTCCGCGAATACAGCCGGAGCGTGCCCGATGAGCTGGGGATAATCCTCGCCTACCAGAACGCCCCCGGCGGGGGGGACGGTGGTGCGGGCGAGCGTGTGCTGGTCCGGCGATCCCCGGGAGGGGCGCAGGGTGCTGGAGCCCCTGAGGTCCCTGGGGAGGCCGATGCTGGACAGCATCGGTATCATGCCCTACGTGAGGGTGCAGAGGATGTCCGACGCCGTTTCCCCCTGGGGTAGCCGGTGCTATTGGAAATCAGGCTACACCGCCGACCTCAGCGAGGAGGCCATCGGGACGATGCTGCGGCACGTGGAGCAACTGCCGTCCACGCTCACCCAGGTGCACATCTGGTCGCACCACGGGGCGGTGAACCGCGTCCCGGTGACGGCCACCGCCTTCCCTCACCGCGGTCCGGCGTTCAACGTGCACATCATGGCCATGTGGAGGGAGCCTGGCCAGGACAATGCCGTCATGGAGTGGGTCCACGGGCTGTGGGACGACGTGGAGGGGGAGCTGGGCCATACCTCATACTTGAACTTCATGGGCTCAGGGGAGAAGGACAAGGCCCGCGTCGCCTACGGCCCCAACTACGAGCGGTTGTCCCAACTCAAGGAGCACTACGACCCAGGAAACATGTTCCGCTCCCACCTGAACGAGAGGCGGAAGGCGGAGTGAGACGCCATCCGATCGCACGGCATCACGGCATGGGCTTCCGCTCGGGAGCGGTGCACCCGTCCGCCGCGCTCTCCACCTGGATGGTGGAGTGCCCCACCTGGAAGCGGTCCCTCAGGATGCTGTTGGCCTCGGTGATCAGGCCGTTGCAGGCGCTGATGGGGCGGTCCCTCACCACCAAATGGAGGCTCATGGCATGCATCCCAGAGGTGATGGTCCAGGCATGGATGTCGTGCACCCTCTCCACCCCCTCGATCTGCATGAGCGCCCTCTCCACCTCCTCCATGTCGATGTGCGCCGGTGCCGCCTCCAGCAGGATGGAGATGGACTGGTTCATGAGCCGGGAGGCGCCCACGATGATCACCAGGCCGATCACGATGCTGATCATGGCGTCGGCCACGACGAGGTTGAAGAACATGATCAGCAGCGCCGCCACGATGACCCCCGCCGAGGATAGTAGATCACCGAGCATGTGCAGGTAGGCGCCCTTGACGTTGAGGTTCTCCTTGGTCTTGTCCCGCAGGAGGTACATGCCCAGGAGGTTGGCCCCCAGGCCGATGAAGGAGACCACGAGCATGAGGGAGGAGTCCACCGTTGGCGGGTCCCTCAGACGGTTCAGGGCCTCCATGATGATCACTATGGACAGCACCGCCAGCACCGTCCCGTTGGCCAGGGCCACCAGGATCTCGATGCGGTGGAACCCGAAGGTGTGCCGTTTGGTCGGCTGCCGGGCGGCCATCGCCGCCGCTCCCAGGCTGAGGCCCAGGGCCAGGACGTCGGTGAACATGTGGCCTGCATCGCTCAGCAGGGCCAGGCTGTCGCTGAGGATGCCGCCCACGACCTCCACGAGCGCGAACCCCAGGGTCACCCCCAGGGCCAGAAGCAGCACCCTCGCGGACCCGTTCCTCGGCGACGCCTCGCTCATCGGCCCCAGAATGCGGCCCTGCCGTTATGACGTTTTCCACGCCCCGGCACCGTTCCCCAGGGGCACGAAGCATTAGATACTAACAAGTGGTGATTCACCCGGATGGCCGACCGCGGTTACAGCTGCCAACGGTGTGGGAGGACCTTCACCGGGATGAGGGCGACAGCGTACGCTCGCATCGTGCTCACCGCCCTGGGCGGCGCGGTGCTGGTCCTGGCGCTGACGGAGCTCGCCATGAGAGGGCCACTGGTACCGGGGATGAGGTTCGCCAGCCTGAGCATCGTGCTGCCCACCGTGTTCGGCTTGGTGGCGGTCAACGTCGTGGCCAGGCATGCCGTGGGCGCGGGGAAAAGAAGGTACAGCACCGCGGAGGGCATGATGTGCCCCTCCTGCCAGGCGCAGCTCCCAGAGGAGAAGGGCGTGGCAGACCAGCGTGGGGCAGGACCGATAGAGGGCGTAGGATCGGACGTCCTCCTGAACCAGATAATGGAGGAATGGATGGCCGTCCACGACGACCCCGCCCCCGACCGGGACACGGTGGCGAGGATCCGCACCGCCCTCTGCCAGGAAAGGGCAGGCGACCTTGAAGGAGCGGCGCAGATCTATGAGGAGGAGGGGCTAGGCGCGCTAGCGAGGTGGGTCAGGGGAAAGGGGCGAACGTGATGTCCCGTTCGCCGTTGGGCGAGATGTGCCCGATCGCTCCTGAAAAAAAACTCTGAGGGACGGTCCATCAGAGGATCAAAATGTTTTCCGTGCCCATGATACCGTCCTAGGGCATCGTTCACATCCGGACGAAGGGTATCGCCCTACGCTCCGTCTACCGTTCTAGGACCTCCTGCGGGGTACCGCCTCGGACCATGTCCGACCACTCCCCCATGAGGGCAAGATGTTCGCTCCTCCCTAGTGAGGTCGTCATGGCCGGACCCCAATGTCCTCGGGGACCCTCTGACCTCGAACGCGTACCTCTGGCCCTGAGGTCCCGGACGAACCTCTCAACGTAATGGTTCAGTCCTCTGTTGTAATCTATCATAGGCCTGCTCTCTACCGATGTTCTCTCCTGAGGGGGTGCTCTCTCACCGCAAAAAAAAGAGGGCAGGGACTGGAGGTCGACCTGACGGTACAGGAGGGCCGCACCGGGGCTGCCCAACTGACACCTGCTCCTGGACGGTCTCTCGAACCCTGCCTTCCGCGGGTTGTTCGCCCTCTCAACGAGTTATCTGTCCTCCGAGCTTCCGTACCGGTAGGACCCAGCTCCGGCCTTCGGAGCCGTGGTTCTCTTGTCCGATCCCTCTTTCTTCTGCTCAGTGATGGGTCCGTAGCGGGAGAACGTGCTCTCACCGGACGCCTTGCTCTTGTCCTTCACATCCATATTTTTACCTTCTGCCGAAAATAAATCGGCGTTCGTTATATGATTGGCCGCCTATATCGTCTTGACCCGTTTTTTCCGGTGAAAAACTCGAAAAATGCGTAGAAAAACCGCTGAGCGGGCGAAGGGGACTGCATAAATAGTGAAGGGCGTCGCACTATCGAACGTTAATCGCGATAACGGTGCGTTTTTACATCTGTCTCGATGATAACCGGACGATGTCCTCGAAAGACGTTCC
The DNA here is from genome assembly GCA_963663855.1 of Methanomassiliicoccaceae archaeon. GTDB lineage: Archaea > Thermoplasmatota > Thermoplasmata > Methanomassiliicoccales > Methanomassiliicoccaceae > UBA6. The sequence continues at coordinate 859,547 of OY760646.1, forward strand.
GTTGAAATATCAATGGAAGCAATAATATTTATTTGTAAAATATATTTCTTGCCTGGTAGGTCCATGGACCAAACGCCTGAATGGAACAGTCCGCCCTGATAAAAGAGGCAGCGGCCTGAGATCCTGGACGTTGATGAGGCCTCCATACAGCGTGCGACAAGTTCACCTATATTATGTGATGCTCACAGGGAACGGTCCGATGGGTCGATAGCCTTATTATACACCCTTGCAGTAGGACCGCCGTCAGGAGAGGGAGGGCGGCCGACGGTAGGACGCGAGTCCAGCTGAGGAAGGTCCCTCCTCCACGAGAAAGGTGGGCCGCGAAAAGCGGTCTGGTGAGAGCCAGGGCAAGGGCCCAGAAACGACACAGCCCTGACCGAGGATGATCTGCTCGGCGGTGACGTTGGTCAGGGATCTGGTGAAACGGCGACCCCCCACCGGAGCAAGCCCAAACAGTCGGGATGACGGCTCAGGACCGACGGGTAGGGTGCTTAGTTGAATGCTGCCTGAAACAGAAGGGGGCCTACTACCCTCACCTGACACCTTTGTTCTGTGAACCTTATCTTCCGCGATAGTTGACCAAGCCCTTTTTCGGCGGCATCCTCCAAGAAGGTACGTCATGTTTGAGAAATCTTGCCTTTTAAATATAATCCAGCAGTTCAGCGAAGACCCCTAGATTATCACTATCAAGAGACTGAACTAAGGATATTGACGCTCAGAATAATTTTTTGGCCAGTAAATATCTACGACAAAAGATAGTAACAAGGGTACGCTTTTTCAGCGGCGTAATTATCAGTTCTTGACTATTCCTATCGGACAAACCCCTAATACCTACACGCCTACTTCGGATGGACAAGGAACAAGGAGAAGTTCACATGAAGCTGTCCAAGGGTAAGTTCTATCTGTTCGAGGAGAGGGTACCGCTCAGAACGCACCAGGTATTGAGAAAGGAGCTGGACAATGGAAGGAGGACCCTTTACATCTCCAAGAACCCGCCCCGGCTGCTCAGGAGCCAGTTGGACTTTGACGAGCACATGCTGGAGACCATGTGGCTGAGCACCCGCCCCAATGAGGAGTGCATCCCGCCCATGAACCTGGAGGTGTTCGAGAAGAACATCAACCAGTTCCTCAGTGACAACAAGGACGGCATCATCGTGCTCAACGGGCTCGACGTGCTGGAGATGTGGAACGGCTTCCGCCCCGTCCTGGACGTGCTGGCCAGGGCCACCGACAAGGTCAACGAGGACGGCAGCAACCTGATCATCAGCCTCGATCCCCGCAACCACTTCCCACAGAAGCTCAACAAGCTGGAGAGCATCTCCGACGAGGTCGTATCTAGCTACGCCTGAACTCCATAAACCTCTTACATCAATCCCTTCCAACAAAGATAATCATTCACGCTGAAGACCTCCATAAACCCCTTCCAACAATCCTTCCCAACATTCACAACTGACTATGAAGACCTCCAAACCCTTTCCCTCTAAACCCTTTTACACCGCTTCTGATAACTGACATATATCCACCTCCGAATACGCCCCCATGGACCAGCGCCTTCGGGACATCGCAGAGACCATGGCCAGGGACGGGCATTCAGGGGCATCGGAGATGATGGTGTCCACACTGAGCAGGCTGCTGTCCATCCCTCCGGACCGTTTTTCCACGATCACCGCATCGGATTGGGAGGAGTTCGCCATCGCGCTCCACCGGGCCAAGCCCACCATAGCCACCCTGTTCAACATCGCCAACGCGATCCTTCTAGATCTGGAGAGGGGAGGGCACGCCGCCATCCGCGACACCATCAAGGGGATGCTGCAGAGGGAGAGTGACAGCGGCCAGCGGATCACCGCCCTGGCGTCCGAGCCCATCGCGGGGGACCGGATCATGACGACGTCCTACTCCTCCACCGTGGCGCAGGTTCTCACGGCCCTGGCGAAGGTGCGGGACATCAGGGTCACGGTGGCCGAGGCCGTCCCCGGGGGCGAGGGACGACAGTTCGCCCGGCTGCTGTCCAAGCAGGGCATGAAGGTCGAGGTCATACACGACTCCACCGTCTTCGCGCGCATGGACGCCATGGACGCGACCGTGGTGGGGGCGGACTCGGTCACGAGATGGGGTCTGGTCAACAAGGTCGGCACGCGCGCGGTGGCCGAGGCCGCGCGAGCATGCAGCATCCCGTCCCACGCGGTGTGCGGGTGGAGCAAGATCAGCCCGGTGGTGCTCTCCGACCTGGTGGTGAGCGAGGGCGTCCTGGAGGAGAACCTCACCGAGCACGTGCAGGTGTTCGAAAGCACTCCATTGGATCTGTTCACAGACCTGATCACAGATCAGGGCGTGCTCTCCCCGGCGGAGCTGGCACGTGAGCTGCAGAGCAACGGGGCGGCCCGGGCGTGGTACGCCCGCGGCGTGCTGGGACCGCGATAGGTGGGGGGCGACCGTGGTACGAAGGCCCGCCTGATCGTGGTCGGCACGCTGGAACAGTAATTAAGCCCCCGGCACCATTCCTCCCTCATGCCCACGCCGGCCTTCCTGTCCCCCAACGCCATGCAGGTCCTGGAGAGAAGGTATCTCCTGCGCGACCCCCGAGGGAGGGTGTGCGAGACCCCCGAGGAGATGTTCCATCGGGTGGCGAGCAACGTGGCCGCGGTGGACCGCGTCTATGGGGACAGAGAGCACGAGGAGGACGAGTTCTACGAGGCCATGAGCTCCCTGGAGTTCCTTCCCAACTCGCCCACGCTGATGAACGCCGGCACCGACATACAGCAGCTTTCCGCCTGCTTCGTGATACCGGTGGAGGACTCCATCGAGAGCATATACGACGCGGTGAAGTACGGGGCCATCGTGCAGCAGACCGGCGGCGGGACCGGCTACTCCTTCTCGCGCCTCCGCCCCGAGGGGGATACGGTGCGCTCCACCGGCGGGATCGCCTCCGGTCCGGTGACGTTCATGAGGGTGTTCGACGCCGCCACCGAGGCCATCAAGCAGGGCGGGAGGCGGAGGGGGGCCAACATGGGCGTGTTGCGGGTGGACCATCCGGACATCGAGAGCTTCGTGCACGCCAAGGACGACCTGATCTCGCTCTCCAACTTCAACCTCTCCGTGGCGGTGACCGACGACCTCATGGGGCGGGCGGCCAGGAGGGAGAAAATAGGCCTGGTGAACCCGCGAACGGAGGAGGTGGTGCGGTGGCTGCCGGCGCAGGAGCTCCTGGAGGCGATGGCCCGCGCCGCGTGGCGCAGCGGCGATCCGGGCGTGCTGTTCATCGATGCGGTGAACCGGGACAACCCCACTCCCGCCCTGGGCGCCATCGAGGCCACCAACCCCTGCGGGGAGGTCCCGCTCCTGCCGTTCGAGGCGTGCAACCTGGGCTCCATCAACCTGTCGCGCATGGTCAACGAGGAGGGCGTGGACTGGGAGAGGCTGGGCCACACCGTGGACCTGGGGGTGAGGTTCCTGGACAACGTCATCGATGCCAGCCGCTTCCCCCTGCCGCAGACCAGCGCCATGGTGAAGGGGAACCGCAAGATAGGCCTGGGGGTCATGGGCTTCGCTGACATGCTGGCCCGCCTGGGCCTGAGGTACGGGGACCGGCCCTCCGTCCACATGGCCGAGCGCCTCATGTCGTTCGTACGGGAGAGGGCGGAAGCGTCCTCCCGCGCCATCGCCGAGTCGCGCGGCAGCTTCCCCAACATCGACCGCAGCGTGGTGCCGTCGCCCCGCCGCAACGCCACCCTGCTGTCCATCGCCCCCACCGGCACCATCAGCATGATCGCCGGATGCTCGTCGGGCATCGAGCCGTTCTACGCCATATCCTACTCCAAGACGGTCATGGATGGACAGAGACTAAGCGAGACCCTTCCCCTGTTCCTCGACATCGCCCGGGAGAGGGGCTTCCTGGACGGTGCACTGATCTCCGAGCTGGTGTCCGGTCGGTCCGTTCAGAGCATGAGCGCGGTCCCATCGGACGTGCGGGACGTGTTCGTCACCGCGCACGACGTCCCGGTGGACGAGCAGATCGAGATGCAGGCCGCCTTCCAGCGGCACGTCGATAACGCGGTCTCCAAGACCGTCAACCTGCCGGCGAACGCCACCTGGCAGGACGTGCTCCACGCCTTCACCCGCTCCCATGCCCGGGGCTGCAAGGGCATCACGGTGTACCGCGAGGGCTCCAAGCCCGGTCAGGTGCTGACCGCCATCAGGGACAGCCGGCACTGCCCCGGCTGCGGGCGGCTGATGAGGGGTGAGGAGGGAGCGATGCAGTGCGAGAGCTGTGGATAAGGTACATTATTATACATCATTACACAATACTGTTATATACGCCGTAGGGATTCTAGTCCTTATGTCCATCCGCCCCGATGACCGTGTCAACCTGAAGAACGATGATATTCCCAAGAACTGGTACAATATCGCGGCCGACCTGAGCGAGCCCATCCCCCCTCACCTTCACCCCGGCACCAAGCAGCCGGTCACCCTCGACGACTGGAAGGGGATCTTTTCCCAGGAATCGTGGTACCAGGAGATCTCCACCGACCGCTACATCCCCATCCCCGAGGAGGTGCGCGACGCCTACCTCATGCTGGGCCGGCCGTCCCCCCTGCAGAGGGCCCGGAGGCTGGAGGCCTTCCTCAAGACGCCGGCCAAGATATACTTCAAGCGGGAGGACCTCTCCCCCGCCGGTTCCCATAAGCCCAACTCCGCTGTCCCTCAGGCGTACTACAACATGAAGGAGGGCGTGGAGAACCTCACCACGGAGACCGGAGCGGGGCAATGGGGCACCGCGCTGGCCCTGTCCTGTGCACACTTCGACATGCGCTGCACCGTGTTCATGGTGCGGGTGTCCTTCGACCAGAAGCCCTTCCGCCGGCTGATCATGGAGACCTACGGCTCCAAGGTATACGCCTCCCCCAGCAATGAGACGGAGTACGGCCGCTCGGTGCTGCAGAAGAACCCCGAGCACCCTGGCACCCTGGGCATCGCCATCTCCGAGGCCATCGAGACCTGCGTGCACCAGCCGCACACCAAGTACTCCCTGGGCAGTGTGCTTAACCACGTCATGCTACACCAGACCGTGGTGGGGCAGGAGGCCATGGAGCAGATGAAGATGATCGACATCACCCCCGACTACATGATCGGGTGCGTGGGCGGCGGCAGCAACTTCGCCGGGTTCACCTTCCCCATGATCGGCGAGAAGATCAAGGGCAAGAACGAGACGGAGTTCATCGCCGTGGAGCCGTGCTCGGTGCCCTCCCTGACCAAGGGGGAGAACCGCTACGACTTCGGCGACTCGGCCGGAATGACGCCACTGGTGAAGATGTTCACCCTGGGCAACGACTTCGTGCCCTCGTCCATCCACGCCGGCGGTCTGCGGTACCATGGAATGGCCCCGGCGGTCTCGCAGGTGACCCAGATGGGGCTGGTGACGCCGGTGGCGTACGAGCAGGAACAGACCTTCGAGGCGGCGGTCACCTTCGCCAAGACCGAGGGCATCATCCCCGCCCCAGAGTCATCGCACGCCATCAAGGCGGCCATCGACAAGGCCCTGGAGGCGAAGAAGAACAACGAGGAGAAGGTCATCGTGTTCAACCTGTCCGGTCATGGGCTGCTGGACATGGTGGGCTACGGCAAGTACCTCCATGGGGAGCTGAAGGGCTCCTGCTGAAACACCTTTCCCAACCCCTTCTCCTCTTTTTCTTTACTTGGATGCTCGAGCTCGCATGATCGCCATGAAGATATAGCGCGGCGAGTCCCTAGAAACGGCCGTACCGGGCGGAACGATGTCGGGACGAAATGAGCTCGCACAGTTCGACAGTTGCCTGTGTAACGCCCTTGAAGAGGGTCGTTCCGCCTTTCCTTACCATGATAATTGTTCCCAAGTTACTGCCCGATGCATTCGATTATTTACAATTCTAGGATAAATGAAACATCATCGGTCAGGCGGCACGCTACAACCATTTATTATCTTTTCACGATACAGGAAAGGTCGTTTGTACTTTTTCGATAATAAGCTACATGGGCTTTTTATATTGATAAGATAATGTTGAAGCCGCTCCAGCATCTAAAAAATGCTGAAAGGAGTTGAAGGCACCACTTGACTGGCTCACTACGGATCGAATCCCGGAACGAGTTTTCCCTAGATTTCTGCGGGGAGAGAGAGACGCCTTTCCTTGATCACGGCCGCGTCTATCTGGTCCGTGAAAAGAGGAACGATAAGGCCCTCCGCATGCTGCAGGACTTCGACTATTCGGGAGCGGCATCTATCTGCGTCAGCCGCACTCATCCCAACTTCCTGCGGGAGATGGTCCCGGGGGGTCGGATGGAGGCCATTTGGTTAAGCGAGCGCAGCGGCGACAACAACATTTCGCCCGATTCGCTACACAAGATCCTGCACCGGATCGAGGTGTTCCTAGAGGGGAAGAGGAACGCCATCATCATGTTCGACGGCATCGAGTACATATCGCTGTTCAACGAGTTCCATAAGGTGCACATGTTCGTCGAGGAGATCAACGACATGGTCATGAGCACGGGCTCCATCCTGCTCATGCCCGTCGATCCTGAGGCCCTCGATAAGCGTTCCATCGCCCGTCTGAGCCGGTTCGCCGAGATACTGTGAGCATCGTCCGCTCCGCCGCTGTGGCGGCTGCAGGCGCTCCCCTTCCGAGTGTTGATGGCCGATCGTCCTTTCAACAAATTAGCCTGTAATCTGCGTCTCGCTGGCGGGTGAGCATGTTTTCAGAAGTATCAAATAAGATTGACGCTCCGACCACACATCATCATAGAGCACCGGTTTAGGCGACCACGCATCGAGTACGCGTGGCCGCCCGGCCCATCGGTCGGACTGTCGATGGGCCTAATGGCTCTCGGTTCGTTGTTAAGCTTCCTCTAGGATCCCCTACCTAGATCACTGCCCGGCCGCCATGGGCGCAACGGCCGGAACGTGCTGTGTGTTGCTAGTTACGGAGTGCTTGCTGAGCAGCTCCTCGCCAGTATAGCGTGGGAAGGAGGTCCACAGCTTCTCCAGGTCCTTCTGCTCGAAGGTAAGGGGATCTATCGAGACGATAAGCTCCACGTTGGCCGCCTTCAGGATATCGTCGATCTCCTCCAGCGCACCCATGACCTTGCCCATCTCGTTGAATATGAGGAGGTACTCCAGGCCGTCCATGAAGATGGTGCCCCCGGACCTCCCCTTCAGTTCCACCCGCACGGTCTTCACCAGTTGATGGAGCGACTTGGGGGCGATGGAGTCGTCCCCCCTCTGGCTGCTGAGCCAGTACCTCTTCGCCACCTCCAGCCCGTACTTCTGTGCGACGTACTCGGGGTGGAGCCGGGATATGCACAGTCCTCCCGAGGAACCGCTCACGATACGGGAGTACGTCTGGTAACCATTACGGGGGTAACCCTCGATGAGCATGGATATCTTTGAATCGATTTTCATTCGATGTCACCTTATATTAACATACCTATTTCGCCTTGTACGATATTTATAAATGATTTGAGCATGCTCTTTTTTTGCTCGAAAATTATTTTGTCTTAGAGCCTCATGTTCTCATGTTGGACCGCTCCTCTAGAAAGGCCCTGCTCACTGTAAGGGAGAGGGTCATCCTACACCTACTCGCCTATCAGAGGTATCAGATGGACTCTGATGCCCCGGCGGCGATCACGCAGGAAGGGATAGCGGACGCCATTGAGGTGGGGCGCAACAACGTGTCCAAGGTGGTCAACACCCTGGCCGAGGAGGCGGCCATCGAGGTCCACACCAAGCATGTTAAGGGCTATGCCAGCGTCAAGAAGGTCTACTTCCTCACCGCCGGCGGCTACCAGAAGGCCCTGGAGCTGAAGGCGGAGATCGAGCGCACCTCTATCACCATCATCGATTTCGATGGCAAGACGCACCAGGACGATATGGGGAAGCTGTCCCTGTACCTCCCCAAGCGCTACGCCTTTCTGGACCTGGCACTGGGCGTGTCCCGCGGCCGGTTCGACTGCTCGGCCTTCCACGAGGGCAAGGTCAAGGCGGACCGAAGGTTCGTGGATTACACTGATCGGAAACCAATGGTGCGGGTGTTCTTCGGACGGCAGAAGGAGATCCAGAGCCTCAACGAGTTCCTGGACTCGCCGACCGCCCGCATCATGACCATCTGCGGCATTCCGGGCATAGGCAAGACCACCCTGTTGGCCAAGTTCGTGCAGGACATCCGGGACCAGCGGAACGTGTACTGGTACCGGGTCCACGAGTGGGTGAACCTGAGGATCCTCCTCACGCCCATCGCCGAGTTCCTCTCCCAGCTGGGGAAGAAGGGGCTGGAGCGGTACCTGTTCCGTACGGAGAGCCCCGCCATCGGCGAGGTGACGACGATCCTGGAAATGGAGCTCAAGGACGTCCCCACGGTTTTCATCATCGATGATATCCACAAGGCTGAACGCTCCGTGCAGGACTTCCTCAGCGCCCTGGTGGGCGTGATGGAGAGCATGGAGCACGTGTCCCTGATATGCACCTCGCGCGAGATACCGTCCTTCTACTCCCGCAGCCAGGTGTTCAAGGGCCTGGTCGTGGAGATGATGATGGAGGGCCTGGACCTCGACAGCTCTCTGCGCCTCATGCGCAACCGGGAGCTCCCCGAGGCCGACCTCATGGACATCTACCGCGCCACCCGCGGACATCCCCTGTTCCTAGAGCTGGTGGACAGTCCCCGCAGCGCGCTGGGCAAGAACATCCGCATGTTCATCGAGCAGGAGGTGTACTCCAAGCTGGACATCACCGAGAGGAGGATACTGGACATCGCCTCGGTGTTCCGCTACCCCGTCCTGGTGGACGCCTTCTTCACCATCGAGGAGGAGATCGCCCGGGACCTGGGCATGGTGCAGAAGGACATGGAGTACAAGGACTACCTCATCGACTACGACACCGTGGACGTCCTGCTGTCCAAGTCCCTGATGCACGAGTCGGTGGGCCGCATGATCGGTATGCACGACCTGCTGCGCGACTTCTTCTACTCTCGGCTCTCCCCTAGGCAGCGGATAACGTACCACAAGGCCGCATCGCGCTTCTACCTCCAGGACACCTCCGCCCCGGCACACGTGGAGGCGCTGTACCACTGCCTCATGGCCAAGGAGTACAGTACCGCCATACGCATCGCCGCCGGCAATGGCCGAGACATCATATCCAAGGGTTACGGGCTACCGTTCGCGCCCCTGCTGACCTCGCTGCAGTCGCAGTGCGAGAACATCGACCGCAGCGAGAAGATGGAGCTCCTGCTTCTGGAGGGCGACATCCTGGAGGTTCGAGGAGAGTGGGACCGCGCCATCGGCCGGTTCGAGGAGATCGTCCGGCTGTGCGACCGGGAGCACGACCGGCGGCTACTGGCCGAGGTCAACCGGCGCATTGGGGTGATACACCTGCGGCGCTCGGAGTTCGAGAAGGCGGAGGACTACCTGGTGCGCAGCCTAGGGATGGCCGAGGAGGTCAAGGACCCCCACACCCTGGTGGAGACGTACTACGACCTGGGCGGGGTGCTGCAGAGCCGCGGCCGCCACCAGGACGCCATGGCCGCGTTCAAGCGCTCCATGGAGCTGGCGCAGACGAACCTGGACGACATCGGCCTGGGGATGGCGCTGTACGGCATCGGCCGGGTGCACTCCACCAACCTCGACCACCAGCAGGCCATCCGGTTCAAGAAGGAGGCGCTGGAAGTGCTGGAACGCACCGGCGATGTGGACAACATCGCGCGTATATGCATCGGGGTGGGGACCAGCCTGGCGGAGGTGTTCAACTTCTCGGAGGCGGCCAAGTACCACGAGCGGGCGGTGGAGATGGGCAGGACGTCGGGGAACCTGGAGCTGCAGGGATACGCGCTGCGCAACGCGGTGGTGGTGTACGTGGAGATGGACGAGCTGGAGCGGGCCAAGGAGTACATCAGCCAGGCCACCAAGATCTTCGAGAAGCTGGACAACCCCATCCTGATGGCGGACATGCACCTCATGCAGGGGTACATCTACAACAAGAAGATGGAGTGGGAGTGGGCCAAGGAGGAGTTCACCGACGCCCTGGGCACCATCAGGAGGATGGATGCGCCCCTGCTCCTGGGGCGGTGGCTGTATGAGATAGCCCAGCAGTTCATCAAGAGCGGCGACAACCACGGGGCCAAGGACCTTCTGCAGGAGGCGCTGCAGATCTCCACCGCGGGCGCGGCCGAGAACCTCCGCAAAGAGGTGGAGACGGCGCTGGCGAACATCACGGTTTAAAATAATAAGCTAATAATTATATAATTTATGGTTGGAGGGAACCGGGCTGGTCAGGCCCGGTGAACCGGTTTAGTGCGGATCGATGCCCGGGATGATGTGGGGGTCAATGCCGGGTATGATGTGCGGGTCGATCCCTGGTATGATATGGGGGTCTATTCCCGGAATGATGTGCGGATCGATGCCGGGTATTATCAGCGTCCCCGTGGCCAGGTTGGCTGCGATCACTGTCACGACGAAGGCCGCGATCACTATGGCGGCGATACCGATTGCTAGCAGGGTCCTGTATCTCATTTGTTCACCTTGGTATGGGATATGGGACCTGTTGGTTTAGTGATTATAAAATAAGTGTTTGAGCATGCTACTGATAGGTTTATATTTGCAATTTTCTTGAAAATATAATAATACCAGACCATGTGCGACGTGGAGCGCTTTAGAGGCGTTCCGAAGGGGTACTGCCTAAATAGGGGGAAGCCGTTGGCGCGGGCGACGGAGATGCCATGGTCCGGGGGTTCGCGGTGAAGGGGGTCGTCTTCGATCTTGACGGCACCCTGGTGCACACCACGGTGGACTTCAGGGTGATGAAGGCCCGCCTCTTCAGGGTGCTCGCGGAAGAGGGCATACCCTCTTCCCTCCTCGATGAGAGGATGACCATGGCCCGCAACCTCGCCTTGGTACGTGAGCATCTCTCCGGCCTGGACCAGAATGGGATTACCGACCGTATAAGCGCAGCGGTCACGAACTCGATGAACCGGACCGAGATGGAGCGGGTGCACGAGACCACGGCGATCGAGGGGGCGGGGGATTGCCTGCGCTCCCTTATAGAGCGGGGGATCGGGGTGGGACTCCTGACCCGCGGGTCCCGCGAGTACGCGCTGGCCGCCCTGCATCACGCGGGCATCACCACGCCGTTCCGGGCCATGGTGTGCCGGGACGACCACCCCGAGGACGAGGCCAAGCCCAACGGCAAGGCCATGCGGCGCACCCTGGCGCTGATGGGGCTGGAGCCCTGCGATTGCCTGCTGGTAGGTGACCATGCCATGGACAGGGAGTGCGCCATCGCCACCGCGGTCCCGTTCGTGGGTGTGCTCACCGGCTCCTTCACTGAGCAGGACTGGAGGAGGATCGGATGCGATGCTTTCATCGCCAGCGTGGCCCACCTGCCCCGGCTCCTGGAGGGGGGCAACCTCTATCTGGACGGGAAGGCATGACCGGGGCATGAAGAAGGTCATCAGTTCCAAGCGGGCGCCCGCGGCCGTGGGCCCCTACTCCCAGGCCATATCGGTGGGGGACCTGGTGTTCTGCTCCGGGCAGCTGGGCCTGGACACCTCCACCGGGAAGCTGGTGGGCGATCGCGCCGCAGAGCAGGTGAAGCGATGCCTCCAGAACCTGGAGGCCGTCCTCTCGGCGGCCGACCTGGGCATGAGCGATGTGGTCAAGACCATCATCTTCCTCGTGGATATGAGCGATTTCAAGGAGGTCAACGAGGCCTACGCCGCGTTCTTCGCAAAAGACCCACCGGCCCGCAGCACCGTGGCCGTGGCCGCGCTGCCCCTGGGGGCCCGGGTGGAGGTGGAGGCCATCGCCTCCCGCCTGTGATCACGTGGTATCGTGGTTGTTCAGTGAGCGGTAGGTGGCAAGGCACTGAGGGGAGCACAGAAAGGCCGTGGAGCCGTTGCTGCGCATGCGGATCGGCTCGCCGCGTATCTCCCTCTCGCACTGTGAGCACTGGACGATGACGCTGAGACCAGGGGCCACCACCGCTCGGTCGAGCTCCTTGCCCACGCTTATGACGCTGGCGAGATCGTACTCCTGTATCTCCGGTACGGACGCCAGCTGGGCCACGAACTCGTTTACCAGGTGGGAACCTAGGAAGGTGCAGACCAGCAGGAGCTTGCCGCTGCTCATATGGTACATCTGGCGTACCTGATCGTCCATCTCGAAGCGGTGGGCGATCTGTGAAAGATCGGCCGGCTTGGCCTTTATGGTGACCATGGCGCTTATCTGGCCCATCTTCTCGGGGTCTAGGTCGGCATGGTATCCTTTGATCACACCGAGCCTCTCCAGGTTCCCCACCTTGTTGCTTACGGTGGGGACGGACACCTTGACCTTCTCCGACACTTGACGGTAGGAGAGGCGCCCGTTGCCCTGGAGCACCTTGAGGATGTTCACATCGTTATCGTCCAAGCTCACATAACATCCTTTGGAACAGCACCTAATAAAAGCTTTCTCCTGTGGTAACGTGAAACACCTTTTCTTTACAACCATCTGAATTCGATGGTGATTATTTTTCAAAGGGGAATGGAGCGTAAGGGAAAAACTACTAGAGCACAGGACGGCCATTAAGAAACGGATATGAGCGAAGAGTGTTCCGATGATACGTGCCCCACGAGGGAGGCTGGAACGACCAAGAGGACGACCTCATTGGGCATCACGGGCATGACGTGCGCATCGTGCGCGGGTACCGTGGAGGGCGCCATCGCCGCGCTTCCGGGAGTGGAGCGCGCATCGGTAAACCTGGTCACGGAGAAGGCGCGCGTGGTGTACGATCCCTCGAGGACCACGGCCGCCGACATCCAGCGTGCGGTGAGGGAGGCCGGCTATGACGTGGCGGAGGGGCAGGCCACCATCGGGATCAAGGGGATGAGCTGCGCATCGTGTGCGGGCATCATCGAGGACGCGCTGCGCGAGGTGGACGGCGTCATCTCGGCCAGCGTCAACCTCGCCACCGAGAAGGCCTTCGTCACGTACGATCCCTCTGTAGCTACCCCCGCCGCCCTGAGGGCGGCCATCGTGGAGGCGGGCTACGAGGTCATCGAGGGCGTCGAGACCGAGCGGAAGGAAAGGGAGGAGGCGCACCGCAAGCAGCTGTACCTCCTGGTGTTCTCCCTCTCGCTCAGCGTCCCGGTCATGCTGCTCATGCTCGGATTTGACTTCCTGGGCCTGGCCGCCACGCTGGGCATCGAGGGCTACGAGGGTTACATCCTCTTCGCCCTGGCCACCCCAGTGCAGTTCATCGCCGGCTACCAGTTCTACGTGGGCACGTACTACGCGCTGCGCAACCGCCGGGCCAACATGGACACCCTCATCGCCCTTGGGTCGTCCGCAGCGTACTTCTACTCGGTGGTGGTGGTCTTCCTCCCCCAACTCATCCCGTTCCACCACCACACGTACTTCGATACCTCCGCCATGATCATCTCCCTGATCCTGTTCGGCAAGTACCTGGAGGCCAAGGCCAAGGGCCGGACCTCGCAGGCCATCCGCGCCCTGGTGGGGCTGCAGGCCCGCACCGCGCACGTCGTCCAGGACGGCCAGGAGGTGGAGGTGCCGGTGGAGATGGTCAAGCTCGAGGACGTGTTCGTTGTCCGTCCAGGAGAGAAGGTCGCCACCGACGGCGAGGTTACGGAGGGCAGCTCGGCGGTCGACGAGAGCATGCTCACCGGTGAGTCCATCCCGGTGGAGAAGGTTCTGGGCTCGACGGTCATCGGCGGCTCCATAAACAAGAACGGCATGCTCCGCGTCCGGGCCACGAGGGTAGGCAAGGACACCGCGCTGGCCCAGATCATCCGCCTGGTGGAGGACGCGCAGGCGTCCAAGGCCCCCATACAGCGGTACGCGGACAACGTATCGGCGTGGTTCGTTCCGGTGGTGATCGCCATCGCCGTGCTAAGCTTCGCGGTGTGGTACCTCTTCGCCTACAGCGCGTTCGTGGGCGGGGACGAGGCCTTCGTGTTCTCGCTCATCATCTTCATCTCCGTGCTGGTCATCTCCTGCCCCTGCGCGCTCGGTCTTGCTACGCCTACAGCTATCATGGTGGGGTCGGGGAAGGGCGCGGAGAACGGCATACTCATCAAGAGCGCCGAGGCCCTGGAGAACGCCGGGAAGGTGCAGACCGTGGTGCTGGACAAGACCGGCACCATCACCAAGGGCGAGCCGGAGGTCACTGAGATAGTGGGCTCCGGGATGACGTCATCGGAGGTGCTGCGCTTCGCGGCCGCCGCCGAGCGAGGTTCGGAGCACCCCCTGGCCGAGGCCATCGTGCGCCGGGCTGACAAGCATGGCATAGCGGTCGAGGACGCCACCGACTTCGAGGCCGTGCCCGGCAAGGGCGTGCGAGCGACCGTGAACGGGCGCGAGGTGCTGGTCGGCAACCGGCTGCTGCTCACCGACCGCGGCATCGCGGTGGACGAGGCCGAGGGAACGCTGCAGAGGATGGAGCAAGAGGGCCGCACCGCCATGCTGGTGGCCGTAAGCGGTACCATGGCCGGCATCGTGGGCGTGGCCGACGTGGTGAAGGACACCTCCCGGACCGCCATCACGGAGCTGAGGCGCATGGGCATGGAGGTCATCATGCTCACCGGGGACAACCCCCGCACCGCTAAGGTGATCGCCGACCAGGTCGGCATCGACAACTACATCGCGGAGGTGCTGCCGGAGAACAAGGCCAAGGAGGTGTCGAGGATACAGGGCCTGGGCCGCAAGGTCGCCATGGTGGGGGACGGCGTCAACGACGCTCCTGCCCTAGCGCAGGCCGATGTAGGCATCGCCATAGGCAGCGGTACCGATGTGGCCATGGAGACCGGGGACATCGTGCTGGTGCGCAGCGACCTGACCGACGTGGTCGCCGCCATACAGCTCTCCCGCAGGACCATGTCCAAGATACGCCAGAACCTGTTCTGGGCCCTGGGCTACAACTCCGCGGGCATCCCCATCGCCGCCGGTATTCTGTACCCGCTGTTCGGAATACTGCTCAACCCCATCGTGGCCGCGGCGGCCATGGCCCTCAGCTCGGTGTCCGTGGTCACCAACGCCGCGCTGCTCAGGAGATACACTCCAGAGATCAAGAGAAAGGAGGTGAGGAAATAATGGCCATAGATCCAGTGTGCAAGATGACGGTGGATGAGAAGACCGCCAAGTGGAAGTCCGATTTCAAGGGCGCCACCTACTACTTCTGTGCCCCCGGGTGCAAGAAGGTGTTCGACAAGGACCCCGAGAAGTACCTCAAGAAGTAGGCTTGAGGGATCTCACCGGCGTTCCGCAGAGCTCGTTAGATGACATGCTGCATGAGGGCCAAGAGTGGACGCGAAGTTACAGCATGAGAGTTCTAAAAAAGGAAATGGATAAAGGGAGTTGGGAAGGGTTTTACTTCTTGAGGGGGTCGTTCTTGTGCTGCTCGAACCTCTCGTGCTCCAGCTCCTCGCGGGCCAGCTCCTCCGCCTTGTCGTCGATCATGTGGTCCTTGGGCAGGACCTTCTTGGCGACGGACATGGCGCTCATCCCGAAGCCGAACAGGCCCGCGCCCACCGGTAGCTTGAAGCGGGTCTTCATGCCCAGTAGCTTGCCGGGGTTCATGATCTCCTTGGGGTCGAGGGCGTTCTTGATCGCCACCTCGATGTCGTAGCCCTCGCCGCGCAGGGGCTTCAGCTGAGAGCTCATGAACAGCCCGAAGCCGCCCATCAGCCTGCCGCCGAGCTCCTTGGCCACGTCGCCGGCCTTGTAGGCGAACGACAGGGAGGTCATGGACTTGGACATGGACTCCTTGTCGAACAGGTAGTAGGGCATGAGCATGACCGAGTTGCGGTCGACCGCGACGCCGATGATCGCGCCCTCCATCTTCATCTCGCCCATCAGGCTGTACAGGCCCTTCACCGCGTCCGCGTAGGCGCTCACCGGCACCAGGATCTCGGATGCGGAGGTCCCCAGGCCGAGCATGGAGGTGCGGTACTCGTAGCAGCGCTCGTCCCACTCGTGCTGGGCCAGCTCGGCGCTCTCCTTCTTGCCGCCGTGCTTGGCCACGATGTCGTCGATGATCTTCTCGTCGTACTCCACCATGGCCTTGTCGCCCTCCAGGGTGACGAGCCACAGGCACCCGACCTCAGGGGCGTGGTGGCCGATCTTGCGCAGGTACTTGAAGTGGTTGCCATCGGACCAGGCCACGTGCAGGGGGGTGACCTTGGTGCGGGTTAGGTCCTTCATAGGAGCGCCGACCTTGTCAAGGCTCTCGAAGGAGTAGGCCAGAGGCTTTAACACCTCGGGCTTGGGGAACAGCTTCAGGGTGACCTCGCAGATCACGCCCAACGTCCCCTCGGTGCCCACGAACAGCCGGTTCAGGTTGTAGCCGGTCATGTTGTCGGCCAAGCTGTCGAAGCCGGTGTTGATGACGGCCCCGCTGGGCACGACCACGACCATGTTGCGGATGTTATCGCCGGCCGAGCCGTACTTGTAGTTGCCCATGCCCACGCCGCTCATGGCGATCCACCCCGCCACCGAGGCGTTGGGGAAGCTGCTGGGGTAGGAGCCGAGGAGGAACCCCTTCTCCCACGCCGCATCGTACACGGCCTTCCACGATGCACCGGCCTGGCAGGTGATGCTCATGTTGTCCTCATCGATCTTGAGGACCTTGCTCATGCGGGAGACCATGTCGATGGATATCCCGCCGGCCGCGGGGACCCCCGCCGCGACGTATCCCGTGGCCGCTCCTCGGGGCGTTATCGGCATGCCTGCCTCGGCCGCGATCTTGACGATCTCCTGCACGTCCTTCACGGAGGAGGGACGTACGACGACATCAGGGACGACCTTGAACCCTATGTCCACTTCCTTCGGCAGACCGGTGGAGTCATGGCTGTACAGCAGCCTCTCCATCTTGCTGGTCTTGACGTTCTCCGCCCCGATGGCGGCTTCAAGCTTCTTCACGGTCGGACCTTGAAATTTCTCAGAAGTGTCAGCTGTTCCTTCCATAATAAGCCCCTGGATTGTATAGGAATTCTGACCTGATAGTCGCATTGGGGTATTTGA
Source organism: Methanomassiliicoccaceae archaeon (assembly GCA_963663855.1). Classification (GTDB taxonomy): domain Archaea; phylum Thermoplasmatota; class Thermoplasmata; order Methanomassiliicoccales; family Methanomassiliicoccaceae; genus UBA6. Next base: position 876,575 of record OY760646.1, read on the forward strand.
ACCCTGCCCCCGGGCGGGGCCACCGAACAGTGGCCCTGGAGGAGAAGCCAGTAGGAAAAATAAGCCCAGAGGTTACACGGCCACCGTGAGCGGTCTCGCCGAGATCTTTCGATCACCTCTTTTTTATCGACGAGCACCATTCCCGCAACTCCCGTGGGCATCGGTTCGATGCATGGGGGCGAGATATGCGGACTGTGCTTTTACAGCCTCAAGTTTCAACTTGGACGCATACTGCGGATATGGGTCCACAGATGGAACATGACGGGTCTATGTCCGTACGTCAACGGACCGGACCTCATCAGGCCACATCGGTCGCTTTGGCCTCTGAGCGGAAGAGTGTTGGAGCCTCATGTTAATAATACATCCTGCCAGGCACAGCGGGATGCTGGCCTCCTCCACGCCGGGAGAGCGTTCATTATGAGGCGCCTTTTATCGGGACGGTCCCAGCACCCTCCGCCCTCCCAGCTCCGCGGACAGCCTGGACGCGATGCGGGGGACGGAACGTTCGTCCAGGCGGAACAGGTGCGCAGGGCAGCGGCAGTCGGAGCTCCCGAAGCGGGGGATGGGCACGCTCACATCGTCCCATGCTCCGATGATGCGGGCGATGCGGCACTCCAGGTCCACGTCCGAGGGTACCAGCAACGCGGCCCGCTCCGACGCCAGAGGTAAGAGGTGATCGATGTGCCAGTGCTTCTTGCTGCCGCCGCGCAGGTGCCGCTCCGTCCTGGAGATCAGCCCGTTCATGGCCGAGCCCACGTAGGCGTACCGGCCGGCGGCCACATCAAAGGTGCCCAGGCGGCCCACCGTCGCTCGGGCGTCATCCTCCAATCGGAACAGGATGACGTAGGCCCCGGTGAGCGGACCCTTCCCCTCAGCTCCGCTTGGCCTTCTGGGCATCGCGGTACTCGACCTCCGAGCGGGTCCGGATGCGGATCAGCGTGCTGCCGCCCAGGCGGGAGTCGGCCAGCGTGGCGATCTCATCGAGGCGTCGGCCGTACACCTCCACCGCGCCCAGCTGCTCCTTCCACTGCTGGTACGGGATCTTGACCCGAAGGCCGTCCAGGTGCAGGACCACCGGTGCTGGCCGCAGGCTCCGTTGCACGGCCTCCAGCTCGCTGATGCGGTCCTTGACCTCGGCGGGATGCACGAACAGGGGGTCCTCCTCCAGGTCCCGGCGCTTCACCTTGACCACCTTCTCCATGGCCTCGGAGATCTCGTCCAGCTGGTGGATCTCCTCCTCCCGGCGCATCCTCTCCACCTTGCGGCCGATCCCGCACACCACCGCCTCGCAGTTGGGGAGCGAGTCGATCTGCGGCCCGCAGGCCGCCACCACCGGGACCTGGACGTCCTCGAACAGCCGCACCTTGTGCTCCAGGATGCAGTCCTTGAAGTTGCCCAGCACGAACACCGCGGCGTCGTACTCCTCGATGATGGACTTCTCATCGGCGTTGATCTGCGCCGTCCGCCGCCCCTTGCCCCGCGCCAGGCCCATGACCACGGTGATCGCTCCCAGCCTCCGCAGCGCCTCGGCGATGTCACAGGTGGGGTGGGGCATATGATGCCTCCCCAGCGTCGGCGCCACCACCGCGATCTCCGTGCCGGCCAGCGGGACGTGCACGACCTTCCCGCCCAGCTCCTTGGTCTTGGCCTCGATGGTGGGCCGCTCCTCCTCGGGGATGGCCATGGTGACGGTGATCTGCACCTGGATCTGCGTCTTCTGCAGGACGAAGCCTCCCACGTCCTCCACCAGCTCGTACAGCTCGTTGACGCGGTACACCCCGCCGTCGTACATCAGGACCTCGTACAATCACTCACCCCCCTTGCCCTTGACCTCGTCGTGGACCATGCGCGCCACCTTGGTCCACTCCGGTCTCATGTCGTGCTCGGTGCCGATGATGGTCATGGCCTTATCGTCCACGATGTCGTAGCGGACCGTGAACCCCTCGGGGAACAGCCGCCACACCGCGTCCAGGAGCTTGGTCTTCAGCTCCTCGCCGGGGTCCAGCTCCAGCCCCTCCAGCTCTTCCATGGTGGCGCCGTGCACCACGATCTCGAAGCGGGTGAGCTGCTCCACCCGGTCCCGGCCGTAGAGCTGCCACAGCTTGTTCAGGAGCGCCGGTGCCCAGCTCTCGTCGGTGATGGTGAGCGCGGTGCCGCCGGTGTGCACGTTTAGCTGCGACATGTCCGTGACCTTCACCGCCGACCGCGCCCGGCCGAACTTCAGGGATATAAGGAAGTACGGCGCACCGGGGTTGGCGATGATGCGGTACCTCTCCACGCTCCGGTTGATCCCCAGGTCCTGCAGTATCTGCTTGAATATGGTGTCGAAGTTCTGGTACGCGAAGGTCTCGTCCGTCAACGTCATCAGATGCCCTCGAGGAAGCCCGAGGCCAGGAGCGCCGCGCCGGCCGAGCCTATGAACTGGGAGTTCTGCGGTATGATCGGCCGGGAGCCGACCATGTCCCCCACCGCTGTGACCAGGCCGCTGATGAGCGAGGTCCCGCCCACCTGTATGACCGGTTGCCGCACGTCGATCTCCTGCAGCTGCTGCATGTACACCTGCTCCGCCACGGAGTGGCACGCCGCGGCCGCCACGTCCTCGATGGTGTTGCCCGCGGCCAGTGACGTGACGAGGTCCTGGATGCCGAACACCGAGCAGTAGGAGTTCATGTTCACCTTCCGCCAGTCGCCCTTGTCGGCCAGCGGCCCCAGGTTCTCGATCTCCACCTTCAGCCGCTTGGAGACCATCTCCAGGAACCGGCCGGAGGCGCCGGCGCAGATGCCACCCATGGTGAAGTTGTCCGGGATGCCGTCCCGCACGGTGATGGCCTTGTTGTCCATCCCCCCGATGTCGATGATGGTGGCCTCGCCCCGCTGCTTGTCCGCTAACCACACAGCACCCTTGCTGTTGACCGTCAGCTCTTCCTGGATGAGCTTGGCGTTGAGCTTCTTGCCGATGAGGAACCGGCCGTACCCGGTGACACCGATGCCCTCCAGCTGGCTCTGCTTCACGCCCGCCTCGGCCAGGGCCTTCTCCAGCACCTCCAGCCCGGTCTCCAGGACCGGCCCGGTGGGCATCCAGTACTTGCCGATGATCTTGTTGTCGTGCAGTATCATGGCCTTGGTGGTGGAGGAGCCGGAATCGATGCCGGCGGTGATCCCCACCTGCCTCTCCCTCGCCAGCAGCTCCTTCTTCTCCACGATGGTGACCAGCGCCTCCATCCTGGTCAGGAGCTGCGCGGCCTTCATCCGCTCGGTGAAGGAGTACGTGACGACCGGAAGCTTGGTGTGCTCCTGGATGTACCGCCGCACCTCGTTACGCACTAAAGCGCCTTCAGCGCAGCGGAAGCAGGTGGCGATGAACACCGCGTCCGCGTCATAGTGCCCGTCGGCCAGGGACTTGGCGCGGGCGATCATCAGCTGCAGCTGCGGCGAGGCCGGCTCCAGGCCGAACTCCTCCACCGAGCGCTTGATGTCGTCGAACGCCACGTCAGGGTATACCATCTTCCCGCCCACGGTCTCGGCCGCATGGTCGATCTCCGACTGTATGCCAGAGTACTCCGTCCCGCAGGACAGCTGCGCTATCTTGATGCTCATTTCAGTCCCTCCAGGAAGGCCTTGATCTTGGTCACCATGACCTTGGCCTCCTCATCGGTATGGGGGTAGTGCACCTCCAGGGTGGGTATCTTCCTGCGGCGCACCAGGTAGGCCAGCATGAGGTTGGTGCGGTGGCAGCCCACGCAGCCGAAGGTGTAGGGCATGTCGTGCATGATGATGGCCGCATCGGCCTCGTCCACCATGGGCCCCCAGATCGCCAGGCGCCCGCGGACCCCGGACGGCACCTCGATCCCCGCGTACTTCAGCCCCCTCATGATGTCGTCCTGGGACAGGTTCAAGGGAGGGGACTCGACCTCAGGGTTGGTCACCCGGTCCCGCAGCTCGCCCATGAGGGAGAGCGGCTGGTGGCCGAAGCGCTCGACCAGGTCGTACAGGATGAGACTGTTGGGGGGGATCATGAACACTTTCATTTCAATACCTCGTCTACTATCTCCCGGAGCCTCTTCACCGGGAGCTGCTGGGGCGGGGGAGGCAGCTCGCACTTCTCCCCCCGGTCCGCAGCGCACAGGCCCACGTCGATCATGGACAGGTCCTTCCATTCCTTCTCCACCTGGTTGAACCCTGGCCTGGAGCCGTGGTGGGCGCGGCACCGCCTCTCGTCCCCCACAGGGAACGCCCTTATCTTGGAGAATATGCGGTTGGGATCCAGCTTCCTTACCTCGGTCAGGGCCTTCCGCACCTGGTCCCGGGGCCCCTCGATGTTCGCCCCGTAGCACGTCTCCTTGATGTGGATGTCGAGGCCCAGGGAGTGGATGAACCGGGCGACCTGGTCCGGCGTGAGGTCGGAGCTGGGCGCGATCACGATCATTCTTGTTTCGGCGTCTTGGCTCGTGGTCTTCCCCCCTTCTTCGTCGCTTCCCTCTTGACGGTCTCCTTCTTGGGGGACGCCTTCCTGGTCCCCTTCTTCTTGCTGGCCTCGGTGGACGCCCCCTGGAACGGCCCCGGGGGCGGGGCATGCTCGGTGAACTCCGCCTGCCGCGCTATCTCCGCGATCTCGTCCAGGTCCAGCATGGGCCGGGTGGCGGGGGCGGGCGCGACGGGCGCGACCTCCTCGTCCGCCTTCCTCTCCCGCAGGTAGATGATGTCCCCGTCGTGCACGTCCTTGAGCATCACGTTCAGATCGGACAGCACCATGCCGAAGGCGTTGGAGCCGTAGCGCTCCTCGCCCGTGGGCCCGAACTCGGGGCTTCCTTCCAAGCGTATGCCAATGGTGCCGCGGTTAGGGCGGGACATGTTGGTCACGGCTGCTTGCCCTCGCGGGGACTCCTCCCCGAAGGGGTTCTCCGGCAGCAGCACCGACGCCTCCTTGGCGTTCCCATAGAATGTGATCATGGGCATGTCGGGGAAGGCGAAGAACACCTTCAGCGTCCCCACCGGCTTGTGGTCCAGGCCCGTCATCTTGCGGACGTAGTGGGACGTGCGTGGAGAGTGGACATCGTCCAGCTCCCACACCGTGATCTTCTCCGGGCTCACCCCGAAGGTCTCCACCTCCTCCCCGTCCTTGATCTCCATGGTCAGCTCCGGCTCCTGCTCCGCCACCACCGCCTCGTCGGTGGTGAGGCCGGTCCTCCTCTGCCTTAGACCTCGGGCCTGCAGGAACCTTCCCGCCTCGCCCTGCGTCATGCCCACGGTCATGATGCGGGAGGGCGTGGTAAGCAGGGTGATATGCGAGCCCTGGGGCGCCAGCCGCAGCAGCTCCTGGCCCAGCGTCACCTTGCCCACGTGGTTGTGGGCGGACGACAGCTGCCGCCGCTTGCGGTAGAAGTACACCCTGCCGGTGAAGGAGCCCTCCGAGCGAACGGTGACGTCGCCCTCCTCGCGTACCTCCACATGCTCGCGGACCAGCGAAACGTCCATGCGGTCGGAGTTGCCGGAGTAGGTGAAGGTGCGGTCGGTGACGTTCAACCGCTGGTCCCCGGAGACGACGAGCAGCTGCTCGCAGCTCACCGGCGAGCGGCGGTCCAGGTCCACGTGGACGTAGGTGTCCACCGCCATGCCCTCTTCCAGCACCAGGTCGAGGCCGGTGGTGGCGAAGGCGTCCTTCTCCGACATCTGCAGCACCACCGGCCGGATGTCCAGGATCCGCTCCCCCTCCTTTATCTCCCGGAGTAGGTGCCGACCGCGGGTGACGCGCCCGAAGCGGCCGTCCTTGACCCCGTAGCCGCCATCGTGGTCGACCTTGGCGATCATGATGTACGTGGATCGGTTATCGAACCCGCCCAGGGCGAAGAAGCAGTCGTTCTTTGAGTGGTGGTACCGCTCCCTGTCCACCTCCAGCTCAGTGGGGAACGAGCCCATGGCCATGACCTTGAGGCTCTGCCACCTCACCCCGCTGCCCACGATCTGGGCAAGGTTCTGGCGCCACACCTCGGCGAACGGCGAGTCGTTGAGGCGGATGACGAAGGAGCCCTTGGACATCACCACCTCGAACTCGCTGGTCTCCTTCTGGATGGAGCTGGTGGACCTTGTCACGGCCAGGGTGGCCCCTGGTGTGTACGGCTCTCCGGCGATGACCTCCGATAAGCGGGCCCCAGCACCCACCTGCTTATCCCGCCCATTAACTTTCAGCAACATCTGGTCGAGCCTTGAAATACGGTAGGGGTTATTATCGTTTCTCCCGTCGAAGTCCTCGTCCGACCAACCCTCTAGGTGCTATCATCCAGCGGGGCGGAAGGGTGGGGTGATGGTCCCCCCGCGGAAATATTAATGAAGGGTGTGCCTAATCCTGATGGAAGAGTGAGTACCATGGACCGAGATCACGTGCTGTCGCTGGTGGAAGAGAGGATCAGGGCCATCCCGGGGGTCTTGGACATGAGGTTCTTGGACCCCGAGCTGAAGAAGCGGGTGGTGGAGTCGGAGAAGCTGGCGGAGAAGAACGGCGCCTGCGCCGGCCTAATGCCGTTCGTCAACAAGGGCGTGTGGGAATCCCTGGGGCCGCGAGGTGAGCCTGGTCCTGGTGGGCGACCTGGACCTGCTGGTGGACGACATGGGCCTGCTGTACATGGTGGACCAGAAGGGGCAGGTACTGGGCGAGTACGTCACGCCGGCGCAGCGGGAGAGGATCCTATGCGAGAAGCCGGACACCAAGTTCCTTTCCGAGGACTTCATACTCCACGGGGACGTGGAGATAGAGGGGGAGCCGTACTTCCTTATCAACGAGACCGAGTTCGAGCATCTGGACGGCATTGAGGGGATCGAGCGCGTTACGTCAGGAAGCATGTCCACCATGACCGATGACATGGTCCGGGAGCTAATGGGCTTCTCCGGGCCCAAGAAGTGGACCCACCTGGTGGGCTTCGATCTCAAGAAGGACTAAAGGTACCGACGCGTCTTGGAGACTATCTCGTCCAGCTTGTTCTGCGGCGACGTCGTCCCCCGGACCACACCGGTCACGATGTCCATGATGGTGCCCTTGGTGGCGATGTTCTCCGGCCGGGGCATCACGGTGCGGGTCTTGATCCCGATGCGAGCGAAGTCCTCGAAGTCGACGGGCGCCTGGCACACGATGATGGCCGGCATGTCCACGTTGCGCAGGATGAGCCTGGCCTTGTAGATTATATGGTTCCGCACGTTGCCGAGGTGTATGAGCGCCACCTTGAACTGCTGGATGCGGTCGATCTCGATCTGGTCCAGTCCGAAGATGGAGCCGGTGCTCACGTCCGGAGCGTCCGTTGGTACTCCGGAGCCGGCGTTGACCACCAGGACCGAGGTGTCGATGCCCTCCTCCCGCAGGGCGTAGGTGATCTCGCACACCGGCTTGGTGATGTGCCTCTTCCCTGGCCCCATGGCCACCGCCACCACGTCCCTTCCGCTCTCCGATATGGTGGCCCGCTGGGCCAGCCCACCGCCCACGCCCAGGCCCCGCGACTCGCGGCACTCCACGAAGCTGAGGTGCCTGCCGATGCGCTCCTTCACTTCGATGCACCTTCCGCCAGCATCTCCGCGGTCTCGCTCTCCCCGAGGTGATGGACGATCTTCTTAGGCTCGCCCACCACCACGATCTTGCCGTCCTTCATGAGCACCGCCCGATCACAGCAGTTCATCACGAAGTCCATGTCATGGGATACGATGAGGAACGTCTCCCCCAGCTCCTTGCGGGCGTTGAGCACCGAGCGGGCCACGGCCAGCTTGGTGATGGGGTCCATGGTCCCGGTGGGCTCGTCGAGGATGACCAGACGGGGCTCGCGGATGAGCACCTGGGCCAACGCCACCCTCTGCTTCTCCCCCACGGAGAGGTTGTCGGGGTAGGCGTACAGGAACCTCTCCACCTCCTGACGCGTGAAGCCCACGCCCAGCAGGACCTGTATGACCTTCATCTTGGCCAGCTCCGCTGGGAGGTTCATCCCGATGCACACCGTGAGGTTCTGAAGGATCGTATCGAAGGGGTACAGGGAGAACTCCTGGTGCAGGAAGCCGATGTACTGCGTGGCCCTTCCCTTGCCCTCCGGCCCGGGCTCCGCCATGTTCACCCAGTCGTCGCCGATGCGCACCATGACCTTGCCCGCCGAGGGCTCGCATATGCCGGCGATCATGCGGGACAGCGTCGTCTTGCCGGCGCCCGATAGGCCGACCAGGCCCACGATCTCCTTCTCCCCCACCTCCAGGGAGACGTCGTCCACGGCCTTGACCACTCCCCGGGTGTACGAGTAATAGTACCGCTTGGAGTTCTCCACCTTGATGAGCGGCTGCCCGATGGGCACGCGGTCCTCGGTGCGCAGGTCGAAGCCCACGGTGAACTCCGAGGTCACGTCCTCCGGCAGGCCGATCTTCATCATCTCGCCGGACTCCAGCCAGATGGCCTTGTCCGCCATGGTGTTGATGGCCTTGGGCCAGTGGGAAGTGACGACCATGGACATACCCCTGGTCTTCACCGCATCGATGAGCACCTGGTGCACGATGTCCGCCGTCTGGGGGTCCAGCGTTCCGGTGGGCTCGTCGGCCAGGAACAGGATGGGGTCGCGGGCCAGCTGGCGGGCGAGAACGCACCTCTGCTTCTCCCCTCCTGACAGGTCCCGGGCGATGTGCGTGATGCGGTGGTCGAGCCTGACCATCCTCAGCAGCTCCAGTGCGCGGTCCACCTTCTCCTTCTCCGATTTCTCCTCGCCCAACGCCTCGAAGATGTTCTCAATGACCGTCATGTCGCCGAACAGGGCGAACGTGCGCTGGAGCATGATGGAGATGCGTTTGCGCACCGCCTGCCGCAAAGGGTCGTCCTCATCAAGGGCCCAGAAGTCGACCTCCTGGATCGCCGCGCTCCCTCCGCAGCGGGGACAGGGATGGTCCCTCTTGGGCAGGTCCACCGTCCCGCAGGAGGAGCACACGTTGACGCGGTAGACGACGTTGCCAGCGTCCGGTCGGTAGTCCGCGCTCCCCCGTAGCATGTTGATGAGCACGGACTTGCCAGCACCGCTCCGGCCGATCAGGCCCAGTATCTCACCGGCCCCGATCACAGCGCTCACGTCCCTGAGCGCATAGGAGCCCCCGAACTTCTTGCTAACGTTCTTGATGAGTATAAAAGCTTCAGATGACTTGGCCATTTCCAACCGACAACCCCTCTTAACACTTTAAAGTCTTTTATCCCTTGCAGGCGAGGCGGGAGACCGAACTTTTCCTATATTAGCTTAGACCCGGTCCACCGGCCCGGTGGGGATGACATGATAGCAATCTCTACAAGCACTTTTGCTCGCGGAAAGCGGTGGGCGGTTCTGATGGATCGCTACTGGGTGGCGGCGTCGACATGATATGACTTGACCGCTTGCCATGCCCTTCGGAGCGACTGGACCTCCCCCGCCCGGCACTCGAAGGCCAGTCCGGTCCGGTCGGCGAACTCGCAGGCCTTGCCCTTGTAGTCAGCGTTCCCCCGGACCCCGGTGTCGATGTACAGGCAGCGGGAGTATCCCTCCAGCTCCTTCCTCACGAAGTACATCTTGTCGAAGCCCATCTCCTCCAGCCCCCTCCATCTGCCGGTCGTCCACCACCGCATCGATCCCCAGCAGGGCCCATCCGGGCGAGGAGAACCACGTTCCCGGGCATTTAGCCCTCTCTGCGGCGTACTCCGTGGGGCCGAGCATCGAGGCCACGCAGTCCTCCTCTCTCAGCATAACGATGGGCACCCTCAGGTCCGCCGGGATGTCGTTGAGGGACTTGCAGATGGCGTAGCCCAGGAAGATGATGTCCACCTTCCCCTCCAGGTCGTTGATCTTCCTGGTGAGGGTCTCCCGGAGCTGTTCCGGCTGGTCATGCAGCCCCATCTCCAGGTACTCGCGGTGGACCACCTCCGGGTCGTGGTCGATGATCATCTCTACCTCGTTCTTGAGTATCTCGCAGGCTATGACCCCGATCCTCATGCTGAGACCATCCTATATCTCCATAATAATAAGAAAAAAGGTAAGTGGTTTAAGAGGAGGAAATCAGTTTTTCATAGGAAGCCCGAAGCCCTCGAGCTTCTTCACCGCTCCATCGTAGACCTGCAGGTACTCTGCAGTGGGGGTGACCTTGACCACGTCGTAGCACTCCCGGAAGCTCTTGCCCTTGGGCGCCTTGGCGTAGTCCTTCTCGTAGCTGCTGACCAGGGACTCAAGGATCTCGTTCACCTTGGACACCTTCATGCCCGCGGTGGCGATGGCGGCCTCGCCCATGATCCTCGCCTCCATACCGGTGGTGTAGTCCTGGGCCACACCCTTGGCGGCAGCGGACCCGGAGAGGAGCTCGCGTCCGGATGCCGTGTCGTTGATGGCCTGGGCGGCCGTCTCCAGCAGGCACATCTCGGTGCAGGGACCCGCCACGGGGTAGTACTGGTTGGCGATCAGGAGGTCGGTGTTGGCATCGATGGCCGCGGCCGCATGGGCAGCGATCTTGAGCGTCTCCCTTGCGGTCGTGATACCCCACCGGATGTGGATCGGCCCATCCAGGTGGAAGTTGCCGGACAGCAGGGAGAAGGACGCCAGGGTGGTCGCCACATCGCAGATGGCAGTTTCCTCGACACCGCCGGTGTAGCCACCGAAGATGGGCATCTGCTCCACCATGATGGTGTCGCCGTTGGCGGTCCAACCCGCGATCATATTAAGGCCTGCCATGTCGATCTTCAGCTCGTTCAGTTGGGAAACTTCATGGGCATCGCAGGTCCTCTGACCTCCGAGGAGATCTCCAGCGAGACGACCCGCTGCGGACAGCGGGGTCTCCGGGCCCTATATACCCATGAACGGGCGGCCGGCACGCGTCCTGGCCTCCCTCACGGCCCTCAGCTCGGCCATGGTCGCCCTGATCTCCCAGGGAGTGTTGGTCTTCGCGGGGTGACCCTCGATGGTGTTCATCACACCGTTCACGAGAGTGTCCACGGTCGCCTCCTGGGCGTAGGACTGCATTACCTGGATGAATATATCCTCGGACACCGGTGCACCGGTCGGACCGCCCTGGATGATGGGCTTCCGGGCCTCGTTGCCGTGCCGGGGGTCGAAACGGGCCGCGTCCCGGCCCTCTCCCAGGATCAGGTTCTTAGGGGTCTTCTTGATCCCCTCCTTGACCTCCTCCTCGGTGATGCGGATGATCCTCTGGGTGTCGGCGTTGTACATGCCGGTGGTGACCAGCATCTCCATGCCCGCCAGGAACAGGTTGTTGATCAGCTCCTTGTCCTCGGGGATGAACTCCTTGCCGAACTTGATGTTATACTTCTGCTTGAGGTTCGTCAGGTTGGTCGGCAGGATGTTGTAGTCGAAGTCCTTCTCCACGACCTTGGGACCCTTCACGGACCGCTCGTAGGTCTCGAAGATGTTAACCGGTCTAACTGCGGCCATTTGTTCACCCCTTGATGAGCTTGGCCACCAGCGCAGCAGCCTCGCCGCCCGATGCACAGTAAGCGTCCCCACCGATGCTGGCCACCCACTCCTCGTTGCAGGGAGCCCCACCGAAGATGCTCTTGGCGACGACGTTCTCCTCCTTCATCATCTCAAGGATCTCCCTCTGTCCGATGACCGTGGTGGTCATGAGCGCGGATGCCCCGACGACGTCGGCCTTGTTCTGCCTTACGGCGTCGACGAAATTTTCGATAGGGACGTCCCGACCCAGATCGACGACCTTATAACCCGCCCCAGTGAGCATGGCTGCCACGACGTTCTTGCCGATCTCGTGGATGTCACCAAAGACCGTGCCGATGACAACGGTGCCCTTGGTGGCGACCGTGTCCCCCTTCATGTGGGGTGCGAATACATTCAGCGCGGCCTCCATGGCGGTCGATGCTGCGAGCACCTGAGGGAGGTAAATCTCCGCCGCATCGAACCTCTGGCTGATGGTCTCCATCCCTGCGCCGAGGCCCTTTTCCACCGCTTCGCCGGGAGCAATGCCAGCGTCCACCGCTTGCTGGGCGCTCTTGGTAGCCAGTGCGACGTCCCACGTCTCCACCGACTTCTTGAGATCCGCTAATATCGAATTTTTATCCATGAAATCTCCCTGTGTATGCATATGCATTCAACTATTAAAGATTTTCAATCGATATGAAGTTTAATTGCATTATTTTCCTGCACTTCTAGGCCAGGCGAGGTACTAAAATGGACCTGGGCATCTTTGATTATACAGCCCCTTAGACCAGTGCCAGTTATTATTTGTATACAGTACGAGAGCATGTTGGAGACACGATCTAGTCATAAAATGCAAAAAAATTCAAGTGTATGCATAGGATTGCCCAAAGATACAAATATCAACAAAGCCCTTTCCATGACACGCATTGGGCTGCGTATTTTTGCCCACGTCAACGACAGAGAGGAATGATATGACAACTGTGGAGTCATCCAAGATCGAGTTGTTTGACGCGATCGTCGCATATAACAAGGAAAAGGTTCTAGCGGCAGTGAACAAGGCCAGAACGGTGATGGGACCCCAGGAGATCATCGACGCTCTGGCCGCGGGCATGAACGAGGTCGGCGTTCGTTTCGAGCGCGGGAAGCTGTTCTTGCCCCATGTCATGGTGGCCGCAGATGCGATGACCGCGGGTGTGAAGGTTGTGGAGCAGGACCTGCCGAAGAGCGGCGGAAAGGAGGCCGTGGCGGTCTGTGTCACCGGTACGGTGGAGGGTGATGTTCACGACATCGGGAAGTCCATCGTTTCCACCCTTCTGCAGTGTGCTGGCTATAAGGTCTTTGACCTTGGCCGCGATGTGCCACTGGTAAACTTTATCGAAACGTGCAAGGCCGAGAACGGCCGCATGATCGGCATGTCCGCGCTCATGACCACCACCATGCAGGGTCAGAAGGAGTGCATCGACATGCTCAAGGAGGAGGGCCTGCGCGACAAGGTCGTGGTGATGGTCGGGGGAGCTCCGGCGACCCAGGCCTGGGCTGACAAGATCGGTGCCGACGGCTATGGCGAGAACGCCGGCGAGGCCGTGAGGAAGGTCAACGAGCTGGTCGGCAGGAAGTAAGGAGGAAGAAGAATGACGGAATACGCATTGCGACGAGGGGACGGACAACGGCTCTTCCTAAGCAAGAACCAGATCCGTGACGACCTCCAGGACGGCATGAACGATGCCTGCGAGCTAGGATCGGTCCCGGCGCTCAGCGCCGATGACCTGGACAAGCTCGCCGAGATCCTCATGACTCCTGGAAGGATGGTCGGTGTGGAGCAGGGCATGGAGGTCCCTGTCACCCATGATATCGGGACCATTAGGCTGGACGGCGACCAGGGCAACAGCGGTGTGGGCATCCCATCGAGCAGGCTCGTGGGCATGATGTTCCACGAGAGGGCCATGGGCGCTGACACCATGGAGCTGGGCCACATCGACTACAGCTTCAAGCCAGTGAAGCCGGTCATCTCCAACGAGATGCAGGCCATGGAGGTTGTGCAGCAGAACATGATCGTGCCCATCCTCTACGGTGCCATGCCCAACATGGGATTGTACTACACGCCTGACGGCCCGTTCGAGAACCCTGGGGACCTGATGAAGAACTTCAAGATCAAGGAAGCCCAGGAGATGACCGAGAAGTCCGCCGAGCACCTCACCCGTGACATGATCTGGATCATGCAGCGGATGATGAAGGCGGGCGCGGACGGTGTCAACTTCGACACCACCGGAGCGGCGGGCGACGGCGACCTGTACGCCACCCTGCACGCGGTGGAGGCCCTGAGGAAGCAGTTCCCTGAGATGTACATCGAGACCGGCATGGCAGGGGAGATGGTCCTCGGCATGCACGGCGAGCTGAAGTACGATGGTCAGGTCCTCGCAGGAACCTGGCCGCACCAGCAGGCCAAGATGCTGGCCAAGGCAGGCTCCAACATATTCGGCCCTGTCGTCAACACCAACACCAGCAAGACATCCCCCTGGAACCTCGGTCGCGCGGTGACCTTCGTCAAGGCGGCGGTCAAGGAGTCCCCCATTCCCTGTCACGTGAACATGGGCATGGGCGTCGGTGGTATCCCGATGTTCGAGACCCCCACCGTGGACGCGGTGTCCCACGCCTCCAAGGCTATGGTGGAGGTCGCGGGCGTAGACGGCATATAGGTTGGGGTCGGCGACCCGATGGGTATGCCGATCACTCATATCATGACCAGTGGTATGAGCGGAATAAGAGCTGCCGGTGACCTCGTGGCGAGAATGCAGTTCTCCAAGACCATGAGGCTAAAGCCCGCCAAAGAGTACGTGGCCAAGAAGCTCGGTGTTTCGACCGCCGACCTCAGCGACGAGTACGTAATGAGGGAGGTCAGGGAGAACCTCGGTATCGGTGTGATCACATCGGTGGCCGGTGCCGCCAAGGGCTACGCCGCCAAGATGAACATCGAGAAGCTCCTGGGCATCAAGATCAACTGCTGCGAGAAGTTCAGAAAGCAGATGAAGTGATCGCCCGGCGCGTATCAAACCCTTTTTTTAAACCCTATTTTTTATTCATTAGGAGGGGGTGAAGATTTCCAGATGACAGATGATAAAGCAGGTTTGAGTGCTGGAGTCAATGAGCTCGTGAGGAGCATAGATTGGAAACAGGGCTTGGCTATCGCGATAGGTGTGCCTCTGCTCATTTTGCCATCCATAGGGTACACAGCCAGCTACCTCTGGGTTGCGGCCATCATATTGTGGGGGCTTTCTGTTTTCCAAGGTTTCATGCAGAATCTCGCCTATGGCGAGCTCGCCACCGCGTTCCCCAAGGCATCAGGCCTTCCCGGGTTCGCCCAGCAAGTGTTCGCAGGCAAGAAGAACGTCAAGTACGACCGCGGTAAGCTGATAGGAGGGTTCAGCGCATGGAGCTACTGGTTCGCCTGGAATCCCGTGCTAGCGATCTTCTCCCTCCTTGTCGGTAGTTACCTGCAGGGCCTCATACCCGAGCTGGCCAATGTGGACTATGTGGTCCTATCCCTGCTCGCCGGCGTTGTCATCTTCACGGTCCTGGTTCTGATCAACTCCCGCGGCCTGGCCAACGGCGCCAGGGTGGGTCTGGTGCTGGCAGTGGCATCTCTGGTGCCGCTGATCGTCATCGCCATCGCTCCGTTCGCCACCGGGACGTTCCATTGGGACAACATCACCACCAACATCCTGCCGACGGACTGGACCTGGGACATGAAGGGCATCCTGATACTGCTGGGCCTGTTCGGCATCGCGCAGTGGAGCGCGTGCGCATGGGAGACCGCTGCCATCTACGGGCCGCAGTACAAGAAACCAGGCTCGGACGTCCCGAAGGCCCTGTTCGCCTGCGGCATCGTCTGCCTGTTCACCTTCGTCTTCGTCCAGATGTCCGTCACCGGGACGTTGGGGGTCGATGGCATCCTGGCGGAGCCCATATCCCCGCTGCTGCCGGTGGCGAAGGCCACCTTCGGCGATGCGGGCGGGGGCATCATGATCATCATGCTGGTAGCGGCCATGGTGCTCATCATCCAGACCGCCTACCTGGGATCGGCCACGGCCATGCAGTCCATGGCCTCGGAAGGGAACCTCCCCAGGTTCCTGGCCAAGCTGAACCCCAAGGGCGTGCCGGTCAGGGCCATGATCATCATCGGCGTCCTGAACCTCCTGATGATCACCCTCAAGACCCCGACCGCCATCCTGGCGGCCTCGGCCATCGGCTACACCTGTGCCAACGCCATCAGCCTGTTCGCCTACTGGAAGGCGAGCTCCGATCCGGAGCTTAAGAAGCTGGAGCGGCCGTTCAAGGCGCCCCGGGGCTGGAAGTACGTGGCCATCGCGTTCGGTCTCTTCAACGTGCCGCTGTGCCTGGTGGGTATCCTATATCTCAATGGTATGGAGTTCGGTTCGACGGCGATCGTGGTTGGCATCGTCATACTGGCTCTATACCTCCCGATATGGATCTACTCCCAGCAGGAGAACCACCGGGAGAACTTGAAGAGCGCCACGGAGGCCATCATCAAGTGACCAGGTCAGATGGTCAAGAGGGGCACGGGCCCCTAACCTTTTTTCCTACCGCTGCTGCCGAAAAAGGGGCGGCGGGGGCCTTTCTACTCCTTGCAACATCACAAGGCGTAATATGCATTTGTAATCATATGTATGCATGTTACAATGTTATTAAATATTATTGTAATCATTAGGGGTAATGTGCATTCATAAGAATGCAAGAGGTTGTAAAATGGCTCAACACTACTATCCAGGCAGAATGATACTGGACGGAGTAGGTTTAGAGCTCTTCTCCAAGGAGGGACTACGGGCCATCGACTACGCCACCATGGACGTTCTGCAGAGCCCCGGTATCCAGGTTTCGGATGCCGAGGCAAGGCAGGTGTTCAAGCAGGCTGGCTGTGAGGTCGATGAGGCTACCCAAATCGTCAGGATCCCTCAGTATGTTGTAAGAAGAGCCTTGATGTCTGCTCCTTCCCGTTTCACGCTGTACGGACGTGACAAGAAGAACACCCTCACCCAGGAGCACAAGGGTAAGGTCCACTGGACCTGCTTCGGTACCGGCATCAAGATGTGCAAGTACCTGGGCAACGGCCAGTACAAGACCATCGACTCGACCGACAAGGACCTTGCCGACACCGCCAAGATCGTGGACTGGGCAGAGAACATCGACTACTATTCTCTAGCAGTGTCCGCCAGGGACTGGGCCGGTAAGGGCAAGGAGGATGTGCACGAGATGTACACCTCCATCATGAACACCACCAAGCACTTCCATCACATCGACCCCGTGGGCGAGAACGTGGAGTACTACTGGGAGATGGCCAAGGCCTACTACGGCGGGAACGAGGAAATGGCTCGCAAGAAGCCCATCTTCTCCATGCTCGTATGCCCCACCAGCCCCCTGGAGCTCAGCCACAACGCTTGCCAGGTCATCATGAAGGGTGCGCGGTACAACATCCCCACCAACGTCCTGAGCATGGCCATGTCCGGCGGATCGGCCCCCATATTCCTGGCCGGAACGCTGGTCACGCACAACGCCGAGGTCCTGGCAGGTATCGTCCTGTCCCAGCTCACATGCCCCGGCGCGCCGGTCTGGTACGGCAGCTCAACCACCACCTTCGATGTGAAGAGGGGAACGGCACCGGTCGGCTCTCCGGAACTGGGAATGATCAGCGCTGCTGTCGCGAAGCTGGGTCAGTTCTATGGACTGCCGACCTTCGTGGCAGGCATATAGGCTGATGCCAAGCTCCCTGATGTGCAGGCAGGGCACGAGAAGACCATCACCACTCTTCTCCCCGCGCTTGCTGGTGCCAACACCATATACGGTGCTGGCATGCTGGAGCTTGGCATGACGTTCTCAATGGAGCAGCTAGTGATAGACAACGACATCGCCGCGATGACCAAGAAGGTCATGCAGGGCATCCCCGTGACCGAGGAGACCCTGGCCGTGGACGCCATCAAGAAGGTGGGCATCGGGAACAACTTCCTGGGCCACAAGACCACCATGGCGAACATCAACCTCCCGTCCGATCCCATGATGATCAACCGGGACATGATCGGTGACTGGATCTCCGCCGGTTCCAAGGACCTGGCGGCCGCGGCCCACGAGAGGGTCGTGGACATCATGAAGAACCACGTGGTCGAGCCCATCGACGCGGATGTCGTCAAGGAGTTGAAGGCCCTCGTCGCCAGGGGCGACAAGGAGTTCATGAGCCAGCAGTGAGGGTGAAAAATATGGCATCTAAAGAAGATATTATCGCCAGGGCCAAGGCAGCTGTGCTAGCGTACGACCAGGAAGAGGCGGCGGACGTCGCCAAGGAGTCCATCAAGGCCGGCATCAGCCCTGTCGAAGTGATCCAGGAAGGCTTCACCAAGGCCATGACCGAGGTCGGAGACAAGTACGAGGCCAAGGTCCTGTACCTGCCGCACGTCATCGCGGCGGCCGAGACCATGAGCGCCGGGATCGCTGTTCTCACCCCTGAGCTTGAGAAGCGTGGTGTTAAGGAGGGCGAGGGACTTGGAACCGTCGTCATCGGGACCATCGAGGGCGACATCCACTGCATCGGCAAGGACATCGTGGCCATCATGCTGAAGATCGCTGGCTTCAATGTCCACAACGTTGGCAGGGACGTTCCCATCAAGGAGTTCATCGCCTCCGCCAAGAAGTACAACGCCAACGTGATCGGCTCTTCCGCCCTGATGACCAGCACCATGGTCAACCAGATCAAGATCGAGGAGCTCCTCAAGGAAGAGGGGATGCGCGACAAGGTCAAGACCATGGTCGGTGGCGCTCCTGTCACCCAGGACTGGGCCACCAAGATCGGCGCCAGCCTCTACGCGGAGAACGCGTCCGACACGGTGAACAAGCTCAAGGCGGCTTTGAAGTAAACCCTATACCCAGGCGCTAGCCGCCTGGGAGCTTTATTATCATCCTATCCAACGGCAGAGGAGGGGAGCGATTGGACGTTAACGTTACTGGAAAGGAAAATGTGAACACAAATACAGATACTGATCTCGAATCGATGAGACAGAACGAGCACAAGAAAAGGGTGCGCATCGGCTACATGATGGCCCTATTCTGTGCAGTCCTGTGGGGTCTGTGGTACATCCCCGGCACGACGCTGTGGGTGCTCAACCCCTTTGATACCATGCTTGCTGACCTGACGGAGATACATGGTGGCTCCGTGGCGCTGGTCGTCACGGCCGTACTGATGTCCGCTTTCAACGCGGCCACCGTCATCATCGCGCTAATGGTATGGAACGGCGCCCTGGGTAAGTTCAAGGAGATGGGTCGGACCGTCAGGGAGATGAAACCGTGCACCAAGTGGTTCTTCCTGGCCTCCATCTGCGGCGGGCCGATCGCCATCCTAGGCTCGTTCATCGCCATGGGGTTCGTTGGTGCGGGCTTCGCAGCTGTCGCAGCTCTGCTCTACCCGGTCATCGGCTCAGCCGTTTCTTATAAGTGGCTTGGTCAGAAGATCTCCAAGAGAGCTACGCTGGGCATATTCATCATCATCGTAGGTGGTTTCATCATCTATGCTGGCAAGCTCATGACCGATCTGGCAACTGGCGGAGGCTCGCTCATCGGCTACATCGGAGGCATAATGGCTGCGTTCGGCTGGGGCGTTGAAGGAGCGATCGCTGCAAAGGGTCTGGACATCTCCGAGCCGGACATCGGCATCACCCTGAGGTTCCTGGGCGAGAACATCATCTGGTGGATCATCATCGTGCCCATTCTGTTCATCATCGGGTTCCCGATGTACGACTACGCCTTCCAGGTCTTCGAGCCCATGGTCATGGTTGCCCTGATGATCGCTGGCATCACATTCGGGTTCTGTTATGTGGCGTGGTACAAGTCCTTCCCGCTCATAGGAGTGGGCAGAGGTCAAGGGATAGGTAACCTGTATGGTCTGTTCGCGGTGATATTCCTGTTCCTGTTCCTCGGAACCCCTCAGGACTGGACGCTGATCCTGGGCGGGGTGTTCTGCGTGGCAGGAAGCCTGGTGATGTTCACGGAGGAGAGCCTGGCGCTACAATCTCTCAGGGGGGACTAATTTGGCTAAGCTCCGACCGATCAAGTTCCGGATCCTGGAGATCTACTCCGACGGACAGCCGCACTGGAACGGCGACGTAGTCAAGCAGCTGCAGGCCGAGTATGGTATAAAGAGCAACTACGGCCGCGACTCCCTAAACTTCGACATCATCGAGCTGGCAGCCGGTGGCATGCTGAAAGAAACGGATGTCAGGAAGGATGTGGAGGGCAAGTACAAGACAGGGGCTCTCCTGCACAAGTACACGATCACTGACTTTGGGAAGGTCAGGGCCAGCGAGTCCTGCTTCTTCAAGGGCTGAACGGAGGGATGAAAATACAATCGCAAGCAGCAGTTGATGCATACAACGCATTGTTCGCTGGTGGACTCTTTCCCAGCTCGGAGCTGTTGTTCACCATCGTGGTGCTGGCAGTGGCGGCCTTTGCCCTATGGCAGGCCAGGACCTTCGTGTCAAAATTCTGAACTCCACCCACACCCAAACCTCTTCCTCGTTTTTTTCTATCCATTTCCTGAAGGATGTGTTCATGTTCTTCCTCAGATTTCTGTCGAAGCCTCATATTGCATATTCTTTCAAATTAAACTGATTCTATCATTATTTGTCATCAATAAGCATACATATGCATACAATAGCGAAAGGATTATAGTCACGGAATGTTATTAGGTTACTATACAAGGGAGTGTTGGTTCGGTGACCACCAGGCCTCTACAGCCACGGCAGCCGGGTTCGACTCCCGGGCACTTCGCTTTGATTGTGACCATCTAGAACTGAGAGGATAGCATGGACGTCAGGTTGACCTCATCGCAGGCGCAGCGGATCAGGGAGATGGGCGGGGACCTCGACGATGCTCAGATCTTTTCCTCCGCAGTGGAGAGGGACGCTTTCTTCCAGGAGCAGGTCTCGGTCCTGCAGAGCGGTAACAGAGACCGCATTCGTGAGCTGGCCAGGGACCCGGAAAGAAACCCCATAGGCGCCCTGGAGGACAAGCTCGCCAACATGCTGGTGGAGCGTGGCTTCATCGAGGTGAAGACCCCCATCATGATCTCCGCCTCCGCCCTTACCAAGATGGGCATCGGGGAGGGGCACCCGCTCCTGGAGCAGGTGTTCTGGGTCGGGTCCAAGAAATGCCTTCGGCCCATGCTCGCCCCTAACCTCTACTTCTTGATGCGGCACCTCAAGCGGTCAGTGCCACTGCCGATGAGGCTCTTCGAGATCGGCCCCTGCTTCCGCAAGGAGTCGCACGGATCAAGCCACCTCGAGGAGTTCACCATGCTCAACCTCGTCGAGCTCGGTCCCCAGGGGAACGCCATGGAACGCCTCAAGGAGCATGCCGTGGCGGTCATGAACACCGTGGGACTGGACTATGAGCTAGTGGTGACGGAATCGGAGGTCTACGGAAAGACCGTGGACGTCGAGGTCAACGGGGTCGAGCTGGCATCAGGGGCCGTGGGACCGCTACCGATGGACGAGGCCCATGGCATCGTGGACCCCTGGGCAGGCATCGGGTTCGGGCTGGAGCGGATACTCCTGCTCCAGAACAAGGTGAGCAACATAAGATCGGTGGGACGCAGCATGATCTATCTCAACGGCGCGAGGATCGACATATAGGGGGCGGAGCATGAAGGATACATCGCTCGATATCATACTGGACAAGGCCTGGTGCCAGGAACCTCTTACGAAGGAGGATGTCACCAGCCTGCTGTCCCTGCAGGATATGGATGAAGTCAGCAAGCTGTATAGCACTGCTAAAGCTATCAAGGAGAGGAGCTTCGGCAACCGGGTCTTCCTCTACGGTTTCGTGTACTTTTCCACCTACTGCCGCAACAACTGCTCGTTCTGTTTCTACCGTAAGTCCAACCCGGAAAGCTTCAGGTACCGTAAGAACCGGGAGGAGATCGTCCAGCTGGCCGGTGCCCTGGAGGACGCCGGTGTTCACCTCATCGACCTCACCATGGGTGAGGACCCCCTGTTCAACGACGGCGCGCGCAGCGATTCCCTCCTCGAAGTGGTCCGGGCGGTGGACGATGCCGTCAAGCTGCCCATCATGGCCTCCCCCGGCGTGCTGCGGGAGGACCGCTTCAGCGCCATGCGCGAGGCCGGGGCGGACTGGTTCGCCTGTTACCAGGAGACCCATAACCGGGCGCTGTTCACCAAGCTGAGGCCGCAGCAGGACTACGACCTGAGGTTCAACCAGAAGGTGTGGGCCCAGAGGTCCGGCATGCTGGCCGAGGAGGGCATCATGATCGGGGTCGGCGAGACCGTGGGCGATCGGGCCGAGTCCATCATGACCATGTCCCGGCAGGGGGTGCAGCAGGTCCGCGCCATGACCTTCGTGCCGCAGACCAACACCCCCATGGAGGAGAGGCGCTCCCCTCCTTTCCAAGAGGAGCTCATAACCATGGCGGTCATGCGCCTGGTGCACCAGGACAAGCTTATACCGGCATCCCTGGACATCGAGGGCGTTAAGGGCCTGAGGCCCCGCCTGGACGCCGGCGCCAATGTGATCACGTCCATCATCCCGCCGCAGATGGGTCTAGCGGGCGTCGCGCAACCGGAGCTGGACATTGACAGCGGGGAGCGCTCTCCCACCAACGTGGAGGAGCTGCTCGACGGCCTCAACGTCACGATAGCACCGCTCGCGGAGTACCAGAGCCTGGTGGACGGCTGGAAGCGAAGGCTCACCGTGGAGGTCCTGGCATGAGCCGGCTGGCCATCGTTGGGGGCAAGCTTCAGGGCATGGAGGCCGCGTACCTGGCCCGCAAGGCCGGCATCCGGACGGTGGTGCTGGACCGGGACCCTGACGCTCCGGCCCTCGCGCTGGCCGACGAGCCCGTGTTGATCGACCTGATGGTCGAGCGGGACGAAGCATTGAAGGTCCTGGGGGACTGCGATGCCATCCTCCCGGCCAACGAGAACCTGGAGACCCTGCGCACGCTGACCGCCATGCGCGACGAGCTGGGAGCGCCGCTGGTCTTCGACATGAACGCCTACTCCATCTCCTCATCCAAATCTCGGTCCAACGACTTCATGCACCGCGTAGGCGTGCCCCTCCCCCGGCCGTGGCCGGAATGCGGGTTCCCCGTGGTAGTGAAGCCCTCGGAGGCGTCCGGCAGCCATGGGGTGACCCGGGCCCTCGATGCGGAGCAGATGCAGGCGGGCGTGGACGCCATCCAGGGCATGGGGCAGGAGGCGGTGGTGCAGGAGTTCCTGGACGGTCCGTCCATATCCGTGGAGGTCATATCCAACGGCACCGAGGCGGTCTCGCTCGTCACCACGGAGATCGTGCTCGACGACGTCTACGACTGCAAGATGGTGGCCTCCCCTTGGTATGAGGGAGACGAGGCCGTCGTGGGGGAGCTGGCCGAGGCCGGGCGGAAGATGGCCATGGACCTTCATCTGAAGGGGATCATGGATGTGGAGGCTATCGTCTCCAACGGCGTCCCGCGCATCCTGGAGATCGATGCCCGGATACCGAGCCAGACCCCGGCAGCGGTGCTCCACTCCCACGGCATCAACATGATCGACATGCTGGTCAGGAACGCGGTGGAGGGCCGCCTAGAGCAGCCCCCTGTCAGGGAGCAGAGGTTCGCGTTCTACGAGCACGTGGCGGTGGACGATGGCATCATGCGGTCGTGCGGCGAGGGCGTGTTCGCCGAGGTCCGGGCACCGCGCATCGTTTCGGGGCTGTTCGGCTCCGACGAGATGATCACCGACTACGCGCCCGGTAAGACGAGATGGCGCGCTACCATCATGAACAGCGCTTCCACCAGGAGCGAGGCCGAGGCCAAGCGGCACAAGGTCTTACGCTCCATCATCGACCAGGAGGGGATCTCCGCGTACATTGATCCCACACCGGAGGGGTACACATGACCCGTTTGACATCCGAGCTCATAGAGGAGGTGTCCTTCAGCCTGGAGGACCGGGACAGGGACCTGATGGCCAAGATCGGGCTGACGCTCAAGGGGCTGGCGGTGAGGGCGGTGTTCCCCACGCAGGACGACCTGGACGTCAGCCACGTGCGGGCGGCGGCGGTACCGGTGACCAGCGGGAATGGCATCATCCCCACCTTCTCCTGCTCGGTGTGCGCCGTGGCCCAGCACTTGGGCATGGACTGCTTCGTCACCGAGAACGGGGACATCGCCGGCCTGTCCGAGGCCATCAAGGCCGGGGTGGACATCGTGTTCATGGCCGATGACAAGGAGTTCATCGCACTGAACCTGCGCAGCGGACGGTACGCGGACAACACCCGCTCCACCGCCTACGGATACTGCTCGGTCCTGGAGGCCGCGCTGGGCGGGCTCTCGGGCAAGGACGTGCTGGTGATCGGTGCCGGACGCGTGGGATCGGTCGCCATCAAGCGTCTGCAGTCCCGGGGGGCCCAGGTGTCCCTGGTGGAGGCGGACGAGGCCCAGGCCCTGCGAGCGGTCGATGAGTGCGGTGTTAATTGGATAAGGGACCCTTGCCAGGGCGTTGAACGGGCGAACGCTATCCTGAACGCCTCCCCGGCCCGGGTGCCAGGGGAGTGGATCGGCGAGGGGACGGTCATATCATCGCCCGGGGTGCCCTATGGGTACGATGTCGAGGGCGAGATGAAGGCTAAGCTCATCGTGCACGATCCCCTGCAGATCGGCGTGGCGGTGATGGCCATCTGGTCTGCGTCCCTGTCCATGACCGCGATCCCGGAGCCGCACAAGGTCCTGGAGGCGGTGGGGGTCGTTCCATGACCGAGTACGGCATCGCATTGGACATCGGTACCAGCGGCTTCCGGGCCCAGGCCATCGACCTCGGCACCGGAGAGATCATCTCCACCGCCATCACCATCCGCCATCCCCTGCCGGGTGCCAATGTCATTGACCACGTGAACTTCGCCATCGAGGCCGGTCCCTCCGTGGGCAACAAGCTCATCATCGACACCATCAACCTCCTGCTGACGCATCTTAAGGTGGACCTGCAGCAGGTGACGCGCATGGCGGTGTGCGGCAACCCCTTCCAGCTCTCCCTGTTCCAGAACATCGAGGTCCGGGACCTCGCCTACGCAGGTAAGAGGAAGCTGGAGCGTCTCGGAGTCACGCCTCCCCGGAGGGACGGGGACATCGTCCCCGCGCGTGACCTGGGACTGAAGCTCGGCCCCGATGCCAAGGTGTACATACCGCCGGCGGTGGGCCATGAGATCGGCGCGGACGCCCTGGCCATGCTCCTCCTCACCGGCGCCATGGAGCAGACCGAGCCCTGCCTGGTGATCGACTACGGCACCAACGCCGAGATGGCGCTGGTAGTGAACGGGCACGTCTACACCGGCTCGGCCGCGGCGGGACCTGCGCTGGAGGGGCAGGAGATCGAGGACGGCATGCTAGCGGCGCCGGGTGCCATATCGGACATCACCGTGACGCCCGCAGGCTGGTCGTGCACGGTGCTCGACGGCGACTTCTTCCCCCGGGACGGGGACGTGGTCGATCCGTGCAGCGGTGCCACGCTCGCGGAGGGGAGGATGCACGGCCAGGCCAAGGGCATAACCGGGACGGGGGTCGTCGCCACGCTCTCCAGCGGCCTGGACCAGGGCCTGATCCAGGTGCCCAAGATAGGCACGCCGGACCAGTTGCTGCACCTGCAGGACGGCATGAGCATATCGGAACGGGACGTGTCCGAGGCGGGAAAGGCCATCGGCGCCATCCGGGCAGGGTATCTCACCCTCATGCACCAGGCGGGAGTAAGGCCATCAGAAGTCAGCATCGCCTTCATGTCCGGGGCCACCGGCATCTACGTGGACGCCATCAAGGCCCAGAAGATCGGCCTGGTCCCCGCGGAGGCCAGCCATATCGTGCAGATCGGCAATACGTCCCTGTCCATGGCCAGCAAGCTGGTGCGGGACCCAGCAGTGCTGGACGAGCTGCGCTCCTTCGCCACCAAGCTGCGGGCCACCCACTGTATGTTCGCGACGTCGGAGGCGTTCAAGAACATCTACGCGGTGGAGCTTTCCCTGTGGTCCTACGGCATGCCCATGAGCGCGTACAACGACATGCTGGACATCTACAAGCTGCCACACATCGCGCTGCAGCCGGTCAAGGCCACCGCCTCCAAGCTGATGGAGAGGGACATCAACGACCTGGGCCGTTACGGGGTGGACATCCTGGCCGACATCGGGGTGGAGCTCAAGTTGGAACTGGAGGGCTGCATTGGTTGCAACAAGTGCGTGCAGGAGTGCCCCGAGGACGCCATCAAGATACAGGAGAACGGAGACGGCAACATCGCCACCATACGGTCGGAGAGATGCAACGGCACCGCCTGCCGCCGCTGCGAGATGGTCTGCCCCGTGGGGGCCGTCCGCCTCAAGGAGGCCGTCATCCCGTCGTCCACGTGATCCCTACGCTCCTCGCTGCTGGCTCCCTCCCCTGCATCTTGGAGGGGGTCCATCCGCCAATTTTTATTTTCTGTATATTATTGTACATTATTGCATGTTAATATTGTTAGATGATAGCACTGGACCATCCCCCACCCATGCATTGATCGAGAACCTTTCCCTATCATATTCAAAATAGCACAAGTTTATTATTACGAGACGAGATATCCTTTTGGAGGATACGGTTTTTGCACGTTCAAGGCTCAAGGAAGGAAGAGATGATGTTTCCCGCTAGGGAGCTGGAAGCATCGAGGAGGAGACCGACTTTGGAAGATGAGCCTCTGCATGAACAGATCGAGTTCATCCTGAAGATCCCCCGGTCGTTGGACCCCAAGCTGGCAGAGGAGATCAACGAGCGCCACCGGATGTTCGTGGAGCAGGAGATCAGCCGCTTTTCCCTTGCTCTAAGAGACGCTGAACGTCTATCCGCTGAGTGTAAACCCGCTTCTCGTCGGTCTCGTGAAGATGCTCGAGGAAGTATCTGATCGCCATTGAACTGAACTCGGACCTGTTCCGAAACAATTTCTTCTTTTTTATATATTCATCCATCTGATCAGCGATACCTCTGGCAACCCGGTATGATATGGTTATGGAAGAGTCGTCCGCTTCCTCGTTCTCCATGATGATGGAATTGAGTACCAGCTTAAAAATGTTTGCGTACGTATACATTTATTAAGCGACGATCCAGCACCGCTCACTGGCAGGGCGACATTACATATGGAATATATGTGGTCGAAAAAGCGAATCTTTATAACATCCAATACAATGGTTATTTGGAAAAGTAACTATTACTACTTATGAAGGCATAGCATTACAGCTGAGGGAGTTAAGGTCCGATCACGGTAAAGAAATGGTGTTCTCATGATCTCACAAGGGCTGTTCGAGGCATTGCTGGATTCCAGTTCCTCTCTTGTGCTAATCACTTCACCGGAGGACGATGTGGTCTACATAAGTCCTGCCTTATGTAATGTTTTTGGTGTTCCGAAAGAGTCCATCCTAGGAAAAAAGTGGGAAGACACTGGCCTTCCCGAGATGGTCGTCGACCTGGTGGCGGTGAACCTCCGGGCGGCCATGAGCGGCCCGCAGGCCACTCGGTTCGCGGTCAGCCCCGAGTACATCGGCGGGAGCCACACCTATGAGGCCACCGTCACCCCGATACTCGATCCTTCCGGGAGAATGGTCGGCGTCCAGACCAAGCTTGAGGACGTCACGGTGAAGGAGGACCTGGTGAGGGTGGGCATCTTCACCGAGCTCATTATGGAGAAGCTGCAGAAGTCCTACGAGATCGACAAGGTGATACCTCAGGTCCTGGGGGACGTGGCGGCGGCCTTCGACATGAGCATCGTCACCCTCCTTTTCAGGCAGGACGAGCACTGGTACGCCAAGTACTCCCACGGCACATCGGAGGCCCCCAAGGACGCTATCTACCTGGAGGAGCAACCGTCCCTGGCGCGGATAATCCAGAAGAGGAAGGAGGTGTTCATACTCAACGACTCCCTCATCGAGGGAGGCCACTTCGTGAAGAGCATGGCCTCCAAGTGGGGCATCCACTTCTTCATCGCCATCCCCCTTCACATCCAGGGCGAGATCTTCGCCATAATGACGCTCGCTTCCCGCACCCCGGTGCCAAGCTTCCCCGACTACATGGAGGAGAACCTGCGCAGGGTGGGCGGCGTACTTTCCCTGGCGTTCAGCGAGGACCGGTACATCTGGTCGCGGGAGGGCGAGACCGCGCCGTCCAAGCAGTATTTGGACCAGATGAACGTGGGCGCAGCGGTGCTGGAGGGCAAGGAGGGCAAGGTGGCGTGGTCCAACGACGTGTACAACGCCGTCATCCCCACCAGGTTCCGGGGGACGAGCATCACCCAGATGCCATACTACTACATCTCGCCGGACCTCAAGGACATACCTCCCGAAGAGGTGTACTCCCGCGTCCTGTCCACCGGCGACCAGTGCTCCTACGGCTGCATCCAGGAGCGCAACAAGAAGGGCGTTCTGCGGTACTGGCAAGTGGCCTTCGTCCCCATCGTGGTGAAGGGGAGGCCCCCGAGGATGCTGTGCCTCATCACCGACATCACCGAGTGGGAGAAGGCCAACAAGAAGAACGCCCGCCTCATCTACGCCATCCAGGAGGAGCAGTACCGGGTGCGCACCCTCCTGGACTCCGTTCCCGTCGGTGTTTATATCAGCGATGCCGAGGGCAACATCCTGGAGATCAGCCAGATGGGGCAGAAGATATGGGGCGAACGACCTCTACCCCGGCACATCGAGGAGTACTGGGAGTACGAGGGCACCTGGCCTGACACCGGGAAGCGATTGCAGGTGGACGATTGGCCCATAGCCAAGGCGGTGCGGCGGGGAGAGACCAACATCGGGAACATCATCGACTACACCAGCTTCGACAAGAAGATCGGTACCATTATCAACTCCGCGGCCCCGATCAAGAACCGGCACGGCGTGGTCATCGGAGCGGTGGAGATAGACCAGGACATCACCGAGCTGAAGATGCTGGAGAGGAACCTGGAGGCCACCAAAGCGTACCTGGAAGCGATCATCAACCAGATGCCGGTGGGGGTGGCCATCGCCGAGGCTCCATCGGGGAGGATCACCAACTGCAACAACGAGCTGAGGAAGATGTTCCCCGTCAGCATGGAGATCCCCGGGTCCATCGACGAGTACACCAACTTCGGCATGGTGGACAGCGAGGACATGAAGCCCCTGTTCGCCGAGGAGTATCCCCTGGCCATAGCGCTGCGGGAGAACCGAACGGTCAACAACTTCCAGACCTCCATACGCAAGGCCAACGGGTCGTCGATCACGATGCTGTCCTCCGCCTCCCCGGTGCGGGGCAAGGACGGCAAGGTCCAGGGAGCGGTGACGATACTTACGGACATCTCCCACCAGAAGGAGATCGAGCAGAGGCTGGAGAAGCAGACCCAGGACCTCATCAAGTTCAACAATGACATGCAGAGGTTCGCGTACGTGACCTCCAACGAGCTCAGGGAATCGCTGAAGTCCATCACCAACTACCTTGCCCTCATCGACAAGAACAGCTCGTAGGCGGTTCATGCACCAGGTCCCGAAAATTGCGGGGAAACGATTATGTGGCTGCTTGATGCTCAGTCAAAGGATGTCATCTAGCACATGCATGTCCGTGGACCCCGGCGTCTGCCGCTTCAAGACCAAGATAACCACCACCTACGACGACGGTACGGTCCGCTTCGATATCATCACCGACTGCCCCCACGTGAAGAAGGTCCCGGGGGAACTGGGTGACCAGCTCAATCCATTCGACGCTCTGAAGATGCCGTTCGCCGAGAACCCTGTTTACGTAGCCTGCGGGAAGGTCCTGGCCCACTCTGCATGCCCCATACCATCGGCCATGATCAAGACCGTCGAGGTGGTCTCGGGGCTGGGGCTGAAGCGGCCGGTCAGGTTTGACTTCGAGTGCTGACCTCCTCCTCGCCCAGTATCTCATCGATCAGGGGGCTCCATATCACCGCCGACGGACCGGTGAGGTACATCGCCACCAGCATGGCCTCCCGCAGCTCGTCCCGGCTGGCCCCTAGGTCCAGGGCCGCCACGGCGTGGGTCTGCAGGCAGGTGTCGCACTTCAGGATGCAGGCGATGGAGACGGCGATGAGCTCCTTCTCCTTGGCGGTCAGCGCTCCCTCCTTAAAGACCTCCTGTTTCAGCTTGTACAGCTTATTGATGGCTTGAGGCTGCTGCTTCGCGATCAACGCAAGGCTCATGACAGGAGGACCGTTGCGGCCAGCTTAATAATCTTGCGTTGGAGGTAATTCCAAGCGTTGGAGCATTCATCCAATCCTTTGAGAGGGTTTATAATATCCTAAACATTCCTGTTTAGATATGGTCGGTACTAGCGATATCCTCACGCGGCTCACGGAGATGAAGGGTACCGTACACGTCTTTCGCCTCGATGACAACTGCCGCGACAAGATATTGGAGATAGAGAAGAGCATAAAGGCAGCCATGCTCATTCCTTGCATCAATGCAGGGGTGGAGGAGTGCCTGAAACGCCAGTATGTTTTTGCGATCATCAAGAACCGGTCCTTCCGCCCGCCACCGGAGGCCACGGTGGTCCTGTACTCCGATGACGGCACCATCCTGGGGGAGGAGATCCTGCCGTTCAAGAAGAAGCAGTTCCTGGAGGGGAACAAGGAGGACATCGTCTGGCTCTCGGAGGAGTTCGTCCTCTACCCGGAGAGGAAGGGCAAGGCCATGGAGTTCTTCGTGATGCCCCCGGTGTCGTTCCCGGAGATGGAGGAGATGGGCATGAAGAACGTGGTATCATGCTCCCCGTCCGCACCGTCCGACATGATGCTGAGGCAGCAGCATGGCTACGAGGACGACCCCAAGCTCGCTTCCATCCTGATCGGTTTCGACTCCGACTCTGAGCTGGGTCCTTAGTCAAACAGGGCAAGAAGCAAACCACTTCCATTTCCTTTCATCTCCGCCGACCTTTCTTACTTTATTGAGCCTAAGTATCGAACGAACAAGCGCTGCAGGGAGCATGCTGCGTACCACTTTTGAAAAGCTGACGCTCGTAATAGAATAACAGAAAAATGTGAAGGGAAGGGGTTTGGGTTGGAAGCTCAACCCGCGCCAGAGGGCGTTATCCGCGAGGCCTTCTCGGCCGCTTCCGCCATTTCCTGGCGTAGGCGCTCGAGGTCCTGCAGCTGGTCCCTCTTGCCGAAGTCACGCTGGGTGACGGCCTTGTACTCGTCATCGGTGGCGGGGTCGAGGGTGGACATCTCGTAGTAGAGGTCCGTGGTGTCCAGGAGAGCCCAGGCACCCTTTTCCTCCTCCCTGATGTCCATTATCTTCCCTACCGTCCCGGTGTTGCGGTACTTGGCCAGGTCACCAACGATCATCGGATCACTGCGCGGGGATGATGATGCTTCTCTCGCCAGCGGGCATGAACTCCCGCAGCGCGCCACGGCCGAACTCCTTCGTGATGTTGGCGAAGTCGAACGGCATGCTCTTGTCGGCGAAGGCGACCTTGATCAGCGGGTTGCAGGCGAAGGCATCGCCACGGGCCGCGTGGGCAGCGGCCGCAATTCCGGCGTATCCGGACAGGTGGCCGACGTTCATGGCGTAGTTGGGGTAGTTCGGTCCCCTCAGCTCGAAGGGCAGGCCCTCGTCGCTCCTGTAGGACAGGGAGTTGGCGGAACCGCACTGGTCCTGCAGGTCGTATCCGTAGAACCCGAGGCGTCCGTGCCTCTCCTTGTGCTGGAGCATGGAGAGGTACCAGCCGTTGACACCGAAGTCGGCGTTGCCGGTGGCCATCGCACAGGCGATACCGGTGGCGGCAGCAGCGACGGTGGCGCGCTGGGATCCACCGAAGTGGGTCTCCATGGCGGCGGGGTATCTCTCGTACATCTCGAGGGCGTAGGTGTTGACCTCGGAACCGAGCTTCTCCATCAGGTCCATGGAGGGCTTGCTCTTGGTCAGCCCACCGTACTTGGACTTGACTAGGTCCAGAGCCCAGTAGGTGTAGTCCTCGAGGATGTTGTCGGTGTAGGCCGCGGTAGCGTACTGGGTGAACCCGACGCCACCGGACATGTACGAACCGAGGTAGATCTGGTCGAAGATAACTGCACCGAGGGCAACGGTCTCTAAGGCTTGCCGGCCAGGGTCGTCAGGGTATTTCGCTAGGGACTGGACCATATCGGCCAGGTAACCGAAGGGAATTCCACCGGGCTCGTTGGGGCCACGGGCACGCCTGGCGGGCATCATGGTACCCATCTCGACCACGGACGCATGCTTGGCGGCGAAGGCGAAGTCGGCGATGGCGGCCTCACCGGCGGCCAGTCTGTAGGCGCTGATGAAGGACATCGAGATCTGCATGGCGCTCCAGCGGGACATGGTACCGCCGTCGCACACACGGCCGACGATGGTCGGGCACGCGACCTTCTGCCACAGGGTCTTGCCAATGGCCTCCTTCAGCTGCTTGGCCTGGTCCTTGGGGAACTCCTTGTTGATGTCGATGACGAACCGCTTGTCGATCTGGCTGATGAGCTCATCGTCGCCAGAGAACACCTTGACGTAGCAGTCGGACGTGAGAGCGGGGCTGCACTCAGCCATGTGCTCCTGAACGACGGCGCCGCCGGGCATGGCGTGGTTCACGGTCTCGAGGTAGTGGTTAATGGTCTCAGGAGTGACCTCCTTTCCCAGCCTCTTCTCGATGACCGCGTGAGCGGTGTCCAGACCGGAAACAACGGTCCTGCGTATGTCGTCCCACGCCTGCTGCATGGCGGCGTTGTTGACGAAGTGCAGGTCGTCGCCCTCGGCGTACATGTCAGTGTGGGACAGCTGGTAGGGCATCAGGACACGCTGGCCGAGAGGAACACCGATGTCGGGGTTCATCATCGGGATGCCACGGGCCTTGGCTACCTTGTTGGCCTGCTCGACCCACTCCCTCTTCCTCTTAGACTGCTTCCAGCCGCCGTAGGTGTAGTAGTGGGTGCTGACGTCCGTCGGGGACTCCTTGAACTTCTTCTTCATCGAATCCAGGAACAACTTTTCCTTTTCCTTAGCCATTGTTTACTCCCCCTTAAGGGCGTAGGCCTGGAATCCGCAAAGGGTCCTAAGCCTGTGAATCCTCAGGTTCACGTTGGTGACCTCGGGGTCGTCCCTCATGTCCACACCGTCCACCCTGAAGATGGTGGTCATCTTCTTCAGGTCGGCCTCGGGCAGGGGCTTGCCCACGGAGATGGGCTTGTCCAGCGGGATGGCGACCTGGTCCTTGGTGTACTCGACCTCGCCCTTCTTGGCGTTCCAGCGGTACCTCTGCCAGGCGTCGAACATCAGGCCGTTCTCGTCCAGCCTGCAGGCGTGCCCGTGCACGGTGGCACCTCTGATACCGGTCTTAGCGGGGTCAAAGGTCTCGTTGTCGATGAGCTCCTTGGCGACCTTCTCTAGGTCCCTCTCCCTCATCTCGATGATCTGTCTGCCGGAAAGGGTACCGGTGTCGAAGCCGCGCATCCTGGTCATGTACATCCAGGCCCTCATGTATGGAACCATGGGGGCGAAGTACACGGAGTCGGCGAACTGGATGTACCTGATCCGGTCGCCCTTCTTGGCGCCCTCGATGGGGACTACCAGCTTGCGGATGAGGTCGTCCGGCTCGTTGCCCTCCTCGAGTGGGGGGTGGATGGACTTGTAATCCTCACCGGGGGACCTGTGTCCCATGATCCTCACAACATCGTCCATGGACACGTCGCGAAGCTTCTTCAACTTCTCGGTGGGGTCCATGTACCGGCGCCTGTTCTTGGCGACCTGGCTGTTACCGGGGTAGAACTGTCTCTGGTATGCCATAATAATTACCTCTTGCATCCTCTTGCGTAATCGGTCACGGTCGGCCTGTATTTGGAGTACCTTCCTACTTCTAGATTGTACCCGAACGGCATGAGGTCGGCGCAGATCTTGTCGATCTGCTCCAGCGCCATCTGGACATGGTCGATGTCGTCGATCTCGACGAACACCCTTCCCACCAGCAGGCGAAGCTCAACTTCCTTCCCGTTCACGTTTATCGCCCTGCGCTCAGGGTGCTCGTTGGGCAGCCCCGCGCCGGGACCATTGCCCAGCACGGCCGGCAATCCTTCACCGGAAATATTGACCTGCCTCACGTGGGGGACGGCGTATATCTTGTTCAGGAGCGATTCGGTCGTCTCCGCCATGAGGAGCCTGTTCGGAAAGATCAGGATCTCGGGGAGAGGGACCGCTTCAGAGGAGTTGGTACTTTTCATCAAGCCACACCAGACCGTTTACTTCAGTTTCTTTGCCTCCTTACCGATCGCCTTCAGCGGGGCCTTGAACTCAGGGATGTCTCCGAACACGTCCCTCACGAGGGAGGAGGTGCTCTCAGGGGAGAAGTACTGAGTACCGGCATCGAGCGAGCAAGAAGCCGCTATGCACGGGATAACGAAGCCCTTGGAGTGCTTGGTCACGACGTGGTTACCGTGGAACAGGCCAGGTCCGCCGCCTCCGTAGATGGAGTGGCTGAAGAAGGACATACCGACGGAAACACCCATGGCACGGCCGAAGTCGACACCAGGCAGACCGGTCTCATGCTCGAGCAGGTCGTTGAAGTACAGGATGGTCGCGGGGACGGCCTGGGAAGCCCTGGCGGCACCGATGTTGACCATGCAAGCGGCCAGCATACCGGCCGAGGCGTACGCGTTCCACAGAGGGAAGTCGTTGGTGGTGTAGACCTTGTACCCAGAGGGCAGCTTCTCCTTGACCTTGATGACCTTGTCCTCGATGGCGCGGCCAACGATGGACTCGATAACGGTGCCGACGGTCCCGGTCTTGCCGTTCTCCTTGACGAGGTCGACCACGAGGTTATTCGCGTTCAGGCCCTGGTAGGCCAGACCGAGCAGGTGGTACCTCTCGAAGGGCCCGATGGCGTCACCGAGCTCGAACATGGCGGTCTGCTCGAAGATCGAGGACAGCGCCGCGGCGTTCATCGAGTTCTTGCCGGACAGAGCGACCAGGTGGTTAGCCATGATGTTCCTCAGAGCGTAACCGGCACCCTCGTTGTTCTGCGGGACCTCTAGGATGGACTTCAGGTTCGATCCTAGGAAGTTCAGGGTCTGGGGATATCTGCCCCAAACGGCACCCTTCACCATGTTCGCGCGGAACATGTCCACATTGAATTCATCTATGACGGCCTGGGTTACCGCGGCGGCTGCAGCGGTGAAACCAGTGGTGTACTCCACACCGGCGTCGACCCTGTTGGTGGGGGTCATGATAATCATTCTCTTCCCACCCATGATGACCTTTACCTCGGTGTCATCATCCTTGTCGACCTTCAGAATGTCCTTGATCCTCTTTGCGAGCTTGTCAGCGCTGCCAACGATATCCGCGTTGACCTCCTTGCCCTTGATGTATCCACCGCCGACGCGTCCGGTCTTGAGGCTCTTCTCAAGTCCAGGCAGGTCTACCGCGATGGTCCTCTTGGCCAAGGAGGCAATCCTCTTCACTGCGGGGTTGTTCAACGGGCTGATCGCATCGAGGGGCACATCCTTCTCGATGAGCTTACCCCTGTCGTCATACAAGTCTATCTTGTCCTTGTATTTCGCCAATTTCTTACCTCCATTCCATGTTTTCCTGCACCCGGAGGAGTCGCCCCGACCAGGCTAAAATCATTGATGATCTTCATCACCGAGCATCAGACCCTTGGATGAAAATCGAATCCCCTTGTTGAGCCCCTGTAAGCATAGAGTGACATATAAACATGATGATTGTTGGATGCATCGGTCTCGTTATTTCGAACGATTTTTTGGTCCTAGCCAGCAAGCTCGGGGTTTTGTTAACAGGGCTTAATTTTTCAAGGATTTCGACAGTGTTCCTTAACGGCCTTAAGAAGCATAATCGCATCATTTCGCTTGAAATCGACCGCGGCCCTGCGGAGGTCATCCTCCAAGGCCCGCGCATCCACGGATTTCAGCACTTCCCTTGCTTTGGCGAAGAGAACCTCGTACGTCCGTCGGGGGTAGAACTCCCGGCGCACCTCATCGAGCAGCCGCGCGCTCTCCGCCGGGGTGATAGTGCCTCTGTCACACGCCACCTGCAGGTTCAGCCGGATGTTGATGAGTGGTTCGGAGAGCGGCTGCTGTGTGAAGGGATCGAAGGAGAGGACGACCTCGTCATCGCCTTCCACTCGCCCCGAACGATACTCCTCGAAGACCCGGCCCACGCCGACCATGCCTAGGTCGCACAGCTCGGCCGCGCGCAGGGCGCCCATGCTCCCCCCACCGTACACCACGATGCCCTTGCTCAGGAGGCCGAGGATCTCGCGATGGCCCACCGCCGCGTCGTGCAGCAGCACCCCGTCCACTATGCCCACGACATTGATGTCGGGAGGGAGCTGAAGGAGGTCACCGCGCTTCACCGGGGGGCGATAGTCCGCGTCCAGGATGGAGGAGGCCTCCTCCACGCTCAGGCTGGGGCCGAGATAGATGACCGGCTTAGGACGCACCATCCAGCAGCCTCCTTCCCACCCGGTCCTCATCAATGGCAAAGACCTCCAGGCCCGGCACGATGACCCTCACCACCGGGACCTCCAGGTCCCGCCGGGTCAGGTTGACCACCACTGCGGTGCTGAGCCCTCGGGAATTGAGCTGCGTCCGCACCACCTGAAGGTCGTCGAAGATGTCGTCGGTCTCCCGATCGGGCAGGTCGGAGAGCGCTAGCTTCGGGCCGTCATCGGTGAGCCACATGTGGTTAATGCGCTTCATCCTCTCGTACCCCAGCTTGCGGGAGTGCTCCCCCCTCACGGTGTCCTCCCTCGCTCCATGGATCTGCGTCAGCCGGCTCTGCGCCACCTCCAGCAGGGCTTTCATCGCTGCCACCTCGGGGTTCAGGTGGCAGCCGATACCCAGCGTCAGCAGGGCGGGGTCCTGCATCTCCACATCGTCCGTGGCCGCAGCGATGGTCGGTATGCCGATGTCCGAGGTGAGGTTCTTGAGGTGGACCTCAATGCCCTTGGAGGTGAAGCGGTCGCACAGCTCGCGCACCCTGCCGGCCTCGGGGACATCGACGCTGCCGTTGATCTTCCTTCGTCCCTCCACCAGGGACCATGCGTCGCGCTCGATGACCTCGCACATGCCGTGAAGGACCGCCTCCTCCAGGTTGTTGCCTGACGCCAACCCGTTGGTGGACGTCCGGAACAGGGAGAGGTCGTTCTTCGCTACGTAGGGATGGAAGACCGCGCTGACCGGGACCCATGTCTCGGCCATGGAGTTCAATTCAATGCCCTTGACCCAAGCCACCGTCATGGTGTGGAGGTGGTAAGCGGCCACCGGCGTGAGGATGAGGTCCAGGGGGTTAACCGCGTTATGCTCGGCCATGAACTCCTCCACCCCCTGGCGGACGATGTTGTACCCCCGCACCTCGGCGCAGTGCCGCTCCACCGCCTCCATGATGGCCGACACCTTGGCCTCCTCCTTGGTGAGCCCCTTACCGTTGTAGATGGAGATGGCCCCCGTTTCCGCCGTGGGGCGGATGGCCGAGAACACCGGGATGCCCACCCGGTCCAGCTCCGTGATGTCCGCCACGCGGGTGATCCCCGCCTTCTTCATGAGCGGTTCGATCCTGGCCAGCGTCTCGCTGGGATCTACCGTTCTCTGCCCGTCCGCGGTGGGCCTCTTGGGGGAGGGACCGAGCTTCATGCTCCAACCGATATTATCTATCTCTAATAAACCTCGCGAGCCTTCCACCGAGGGGCGGTGAATCAGCTGAAATAGCGGGTCGGCGTTCAACACCCCAAGGTGACTTGAATGAGGATGCTGGAAGTGATGGGTCTGCCGGGGATCGAGTTCATAGAGCCCTCGTACAGCGCCCTTCCCGACGACGACTACACTGGCCAGCTCTTGTCGCTGACCGCCGAGGAGGCCCTCCTGGTGGTGGACGAGGAAGAGTGGCCGGTGGCTATGGCGGTAAAGGGGAAGAAAGGGTGGAGGGGCACGAACTTCGTCCTCCGCCTGCCCACCGTGGAGGTGGTGGAGCGCTACGAGGAGCTGGGAGGAAAGGCGGTGGAGACCACTCAGGAGGAGTGGGTGGGCGCGACCCGGGAGTACTACTCGCTGCGCCTCCTTCAGGACACGCCCCCCTCTCTAGAGGACTTCTCCCCGGACCGGGCCTCACTGGTGCGAAAGCTCGTCCTGGAGATCTGGGGCGAGGGGTCGAGAGAGGTATGCCTGGACTGCGGCAGCGGCTCGGGCATGGGGTCGGCGGTGCTGAGGGAGCTGGGGTACAACCCCCTGGCGTACGACAACGACCCCTCGCTCCTGAGCCTGGGGCTGGGCAAGGGCCGCCTGGTGCCGGAGGAGACCATGCTTATCGATGCTTCGCTAGCGACCCACTACATGCGGCCCGTGGAGCGCGGGCTGGCCCTGATGGCGGGGACCATCAACGACTTCACCTGCCTGGTCTGGAAGGGCATCCTCCGGGAGCTTATGGACCTGAGCAAGGAGGCGATGGTCACGGTGGAGAGCCAGCGAGAGGCGGAGCTGGTGCGCCTATGGGCGCTGGGTGAGGGCCGGAGCACCCGCGTCCAGGAGAACCGCAACGATGGGTTCTACGACCGCTGGGTGTGCCTCATCGAGTAGATCGGTCCATCGCTCAGGTGCGCTCAGTGATCTTGAGGTCGCTGAACACGTACACGCCCTGGGGGCAGATCTCCTCGCAGTGCTTGCAGGCGGTCCCCAGGCAGTGCTCGGTGGCAATCCTTATGGTGTAGCGGTCCTTCCCCGAATCCAGCACCTCCAGGGCCCGCTCCGGGCACTCCTGGGCGCAGGTCCCGCAACCAACGCATCCCGAGAAGCTGCCCATCAGGTACACGCCCACGTTGTCCAGGATCCTCAGCCCCTTGTCGCCCAGCACCGGAATGTCGGAGCTCACGATGCGGGTGGTGGAGCGCGGCCGTACGATGTCCGGAAGGGGACGCAGCCCGGAGGTCTTCAGGGAGGCGTTGTACATGTCCATGGGCATGCCCTCCCCCCAGTAGGCTATCTCGTTGACGTAGATATCCTCGAACGTCTTGCTCAGGGCGAACATGATGTGCTTGGAGGCGATGGAGTCCGCCACCTGCTGCATCTCGTCCAGCGTCTCGTCCTTGACCAGCAGGTCGTAGGCCATCATCAAGGATGTGTTACCCACCTGGACCGTCTTCTCCACCACCCGGGGCACCATGCCCACGGTCTGTGCCTTGATGGGATCGACATACGTCCCGGAGGCGCCGGCCAGATACATGGTCTTGATGGCATCGTCATCGATGCCGACCTCCTCCACCAGCGTCCAGTGCCCGGCGCGGATGGCCCCCATGGCCTTGCCCGCCTCCCCCAGGTCCGTCTGGCTGAAAGTGATGCCGTCCTGGAAATGCAGCATGCCGTCCCCCGTCCTGATGTGGGGCGGGCTGATAAGCCCGGTCTCCAGGCCCAGGGCCACCGCCGCCACCACACCCGTGCCGGTGATCCCACGGGCCTTGATGCCGCCGTTGCCGGCCATCGAGCCGTCGGAGGGGTTGACCTGCGATGACACCACGGGCTTGAGGTTGGCGTCCAGCACCATATTGCTCCACCTGCCGTCGCTCCCGTAGCTGAAGTCCGATATGGCGAAGGGGGCGGCCAGCATGCCGTGGCGGATGGCCTGGCCCTCCATGGCCGGCCCCGCTGCGGCCGAGCCGGTGTACAGCTCGCCGTCATGGTACAGCCCCATCTCGGCGTTGGTGCCGTAGTCGGTGACCATGCACGTCTCCTTGGAGTCCAGGAGCTTGGACTTGATCACCATGGCCAGCGCGTCGGCGCCGATCTCGTGGCGGATGGACGGAGGGATGACGACCTGCGCCTCCGGGTTCAGCACGTTGAGGCCGATGTCGCCGGCCTTGATAACCTTGCCCCGGCGGTCCGGCACCTTCACGTCCAGCCTCTTCAGCATGGACTGTCCGGCGTAGGTGAGGTCCCGCACCTCGATGCCCTCGAACATGGAGACCTGGGCAGGGTTGCCGCACACCGCGATGCGCGTGATGCTGCTGGCATCGGCCCCATGGGCCCGTATCAGGTTCCCCACCGTGTCCATAACGATCTTGTGACCCACGTCCGGACCGTTCTCGATCCAGAAGTGCAGGTGGTCCATGATGTTGGCGCCCGGCAGGGGGTGCCGCATGGTGATCGCGGTGGAGA
Source organism: Methanomassiliicoccaceae archaeon (assembly GCA_963663855.1). GTDB lineage: Archaea > Thermoplasmatota > Thermoplasmata > Methanomassiliicoccales > Methanomassiliicoccaceae > UBA6. The sequence goes on from OY760646.1 coordinate 916,173, forward strand.
TGATCTTTCCGTTCCGGGACAGGTCAACCAGGTGGGACCTGTAACCGCTGGTGCCCACGTCGAGTGCTACGCCTAAGCCCATGTTGATACCTGGCCAGAAAACGTGGTGACGTTATTTTAACAATTGCTTCCACGTCCTCGTTTTAATTCCCAATCGGACACCCAGGCATGATAGGAGGTTTAGTACGAAACGGGGCTGAGAAAAATGAAAGGGAAGTGGTTTGGGACCTTGGTCCTCGTGCGCCCGATCAGCCCTTGACGGCCTTGACCATCGCGTCGAGGTTGGCCTTGGGGACCTTGGCGGCGAGACCGCAGCCGGGGGCGACCATGTTGAAGCCGGCCTCCACGACCTTCTTGGTCTCATCGAAGGACTGCTGGGCGTCGCCCATGAACAGGGGCTTGACGACACCAACGTTCCCGACCAGGGCGACCCTGCCGGCCACGATGCTGACGGCGGCGCCGGGGGACACCTTCTCCTCGATGCTGACCGCGTCCACGCCGGTGTCGATCATGTTGTCGAGCAGGGCGGTGGTGTTGCCGCAGATGTGCAGGATGCTCTTGGCGTTCCCGCAGGCCTCGACGACCTGCTTAATGTAGGGAGCGGCAAAGACGTTGAACATGTCGGGGTGCATCATGTCGGTGGAGGCAGAAGGGTCCACGATGACGATGACGTCAGCGCCGGCCTCGACGAGGGCCTTCACGTACTTGACCTCGAAGTCGGTGGCGGCCTGGACGAACTTCTTCACAGTGTCCGGCTCGGTGATGCACCACAGCAGGAGGTTGCCGGTCTCGACGAGGTGACCAGCGAGGGTGAAGGGTCCGGCGATGCCCACGACGATGGGGTAATCCTTGCCGTACTGCTCCTTCAGGATCTTGGTGGCCTCGATGACCACGCCGGGCCTGCCCTGGTGGGGGTCCTCAGGGATCTTGGGCTCGTCCTCGGATCCGAAGGGGTGGGCCTTCAGCATGGGGGTCCTGTCCACCTTGCCCAGGTCAACGGTGGCTCCGAAGAGCTCGGCCTCGGCGGTAAGGTCGAAGGGGATCCTGATGGTCTCCAGGCCGAGGTCGGTGGCGGCCGCCGCGAGCTTCGCCATGAGCTTGGCGTCGCTGTGAGCTTCCGGCCAGTTTACACCAACCGCGTTCATCTGGTCAATGGTCGCGCTCTGAGTTACGATGCCCACTGGAGGTCTGTCCAACTTCTCCTTGTTGAGGGCTGCCAATACTCTCTCTTTCGGAGTCACAAAATTCATCTCCTTCTTGTGCTACCTAGTCAAAGGTACTAGAATTCCGAATGAAACCACCATATAAATTAATTTTGCATCCTTGAAGAAACGTCCCCAGCTCCGCCCGTTCGGCGAGGCCGGAGGTCGTTGACCTCTGACCTTCGAGCAGGGCATGTCCAGCAGCGTCCGATCGACGAAATGGGCTCTCAATGAAGGAAGAGCGCCATCCCGTTGTTATAGGTGTTCAGCAGGATGATAATAAGACGCGGTTTCCGAACAGAAGGGAGGTGATAAAAAGAACGTACGCGAGGTCCCCCGGGGAGGACGGGCGATAAGGAAGGTTTAGAAGAGGAAGGAGGTACGTTCCTTCGTATCGGACCTACCGCCCCATAAGGCCGTCCACCACCCGCACGGCCTCCACGGCGTCCACGGCCCAGGCATCGCAACCGATCTGGTCGGCGAACTCCCTGCTGGTGGCCCCGCCCCCGATGATCGTCCTGATGGTCCCCTTGAGGTTCTCCTCCTTGATCACCTTCTCGATCTCCTTCATCACCGCCAGGGTGGGGGTCATGAGGGTGGAGGTGGCGAGCACGTCAGCGCTCTCCGCCTTGCACTTGTCGATGATGTTCTTGACCGGAACGTCCCTACCCATGTCGAAGATGGTGAATCCCGCGCCGGTCAGCATGGCCTTGACGATGTTCTTGCCGATGTCATGGACGTCCCCTTCCACCACTGCCAGCACCACCTTTCCCGGTGCCGTTGCCTTGGCGTCAACCTTCATCTTGGGCAGGACCACGTCCAGGGCCTGGTACATGGTCTGAGCGGCCAGTAGGACCTGGGGGAGGAAGTACTGCTTGGTCTCGTACTTCTGTCCCACCAAACCCATGGCCTTGCTCAAACTATCGAAGATTATGACCTTGGGATCGACCCCGGCAGCCAGGGCCTGCTCCGCCAGAGGCTTGGCCTCCTTGATCTTTCCCTTTACGACGACATCTGCCAACTTATCTAGTATCTCGTTGCCCATTTGATTCCCTCCAATGATAGGTACTGAGATATTTTACAGTGGTAATACAGCATGATTATAAAGTCTTTTATGGCCGCTCTACCGCATGACCTGTTTTAAATCCCTTGCTTCCATTTTCGTTCCATCCAGCTGGCCAAAAGGGAAATGGCCGACGAAGCGGCTGATATATACAGTTTTATATACTGTATTCTCAATATAATATGGTTTCCCTTCCCTGCCCTCATAGCCTGAGATCGCCGAGCGTGGAGACCTTGCCAAGTGGCAAAATCCCGATGTCGCTGCAGGCATACACGTCCCCGTCCCCGATGTCGGCCCGCTCCAAGATGGGCGACAGGTATTCGGAGGACGGCACCCCGGTGATGTCGGTCCCCGATGCCAGGGGACTGAACGCCGGCAGCACCAGCACGCCCTCTCTCCTCAGGAGGAGATGGCATGGCAGCTTGAGGTACGCTCCCACCCGGTCCACGATCTTGACGGAGGGATGCTCGTGCCCCATGACCAGCGGCCGATCGCCGCACTCCTGATGCCCGTGCACGAAGGTCAGGCCCCCCAGAGAATACCGCTCGACCACGGGGACCTGCACCCTCGAAACGATGTTCTCGATGAAGTTGTCGTGGTTCCCCTTGACGATGACCACGTCCACCTGGTCAATGATGCTGTCGAGCACCGCCCGCACGTCCCGGACCTCCTGCCCCAGGTTGCGGGAGAACTCGTGCTTGACGTCCCCCAGGAGGACCACCCGCTCCGCCTCGTAGCGGTCGATCAGCCTGGCCAGGGACTCCTTCACCGTCTTGGTCTGCACCCTGGGGATATGTATGCCCTCGGCCTCCAGGGCCGACTCGTACCCCAGGTGGAGGTCGGCCACCACCACCGTCCCCTCCTCCGGCAGGTGAAGGCACAGGTCCGATGTGATCCGCGCGCCCGGGAATACCTCGATCTCGTCCATGTCGTTGGCCTGGCTAGGTTTTTCAAAAACCTTGCACTATTTCAAACTTCCCCCGCCCTTTCAGGCCTCTCTCCGAAAAGTGTATGAAGCAGCCCGCGTCTAGGCGGGACCGTGATACGGAGGACCTTTCAGATCCTGCCATCGGTCGGTCGGGGGAAGGAGAGGAACCTCTGGCGGTGCGGCATCGCCGACTGGGACGACTTCGTCGCGGCCAGCAAGGTGAAGGGCATATCGTCTCAGCGCAAGGCGGGCATGGACAAGCACATCGAGCGGGCCCGGGAGTTCCTGGGGCGCGGTCATACGGAGTACTTCTGCAAGATACTGCCATCGGTGGAGCACTGGCGCCTCTACGATGCCTTCCGCGATGACACCGCCTTCCTGGACATCGAGACCGATGGGCGCTCGGCCTACGCCAACGTCACGGTGGTGGGCATCCACCGCCCCGGCCGGTCGACCACCCTGGTGCGGGGCCAGGACCTCAGCGCCGAGTCCATCAAGGACGCCCTGGACGGCGTCAAGATGCTGGTCACCTTCAACGGCAGCTCCTTCGACCTTCCCATACTGGCGTACCACTTCCCCCTGGCGGTGCCGCGGGTGCCGCACTTCGACCTCCTGCACGGCTGCCGCCGGGTGGGGCTCCAGGGCGGCCTGAAGTCGGTCGAGAAGCAGATGGGCATCGCCCGCGCCAGGGAGGTGGAGTACATGACCGGCGAGGAGGCGGTGTACCTGTGGCGGGCGTGGGAAAGGTCCCGGAGGGAGAACGCCCTGAGGCTGCTGAAGCGGTACAACGAGGAGGACACCGCGAACCTCCTGCCCATCGCCGAGCACGTCTACTCGACGCTCAAGGAGAGCACGCTGGACCTAACGGAGCGGTCTCCATGAGGGACGTGGAAGGGTTCGAGCGGGCAGGAGAGGTAGCGGCCGCTCGCCTCCTGAGGGCAGGCACCGTCCTGGTGGTCGGCCACATCGACGCCGACGGCATCACCGCCTCCTCCATCGCCTCCCTGGCCCTAAAGCGGGCGGGCATCCTGCACCGTGTGCGCTTCCTGAAGAAGCTGGACGAGGCGGCGGTGCGGGACGCCCTCGCCGACAGCGCGGACGTGCTGTGGTTCGTGGACCTGGGCAGCGCCGCGCTGTCCATGCTGGAGCCGGGAAGGTGCGTGATCACCGACCACCACCGCCCGGACCCCGGCAGCGCCGAGGCCTGGTACCAGGACGGCCACGTGAACCCCCACCTCTTCGGCATCGACGGGTCCACGGAGATCTCGGGGGCCGGAGCGACATACCTCGTCGCGCGGTGCATGGACCGGGGCAACCAGGACCTCTCGGCCCTGGCCGTGGTAGGCGCGGTGGGGGACTTCCAGGAGGCGGCGGAGGGCCGCCTGGTGGGCTACAACCGAAGGGTGCTGGACGACGCCGTGAGCCTGGGCCTGGTGAGGGCGGAGAAGGACGTCCGGCTGTTCGGCCGCGAGACCAGGCCCCTTCCCGCCTTCCTGCAGTACTCCAGCGACCCTGCGCTGCTGCCATATATCACCCACCGCCGACGGGCGTCCCTGGACGAGGTGATGGACGAGGACCGGACGGCGCGCGACGAGGACTACATGGCGTGCATCGACCTGGTGCGCAGCGCAGGCGTGGAGATCGTCCATGAAGGTGCCCCCCGTACGTGGAGCCAGCTGAACCGGGAAGAGAAGACGAAGGTCGTCAGCGCGGTGGTGGACTGCATGATCGAGGCCGGCAAGGGGGTCCCGCAGGTGAGGAGGCTCATCGGCGAGGTGTACTCCCTCTCACCGGACCTGCCGGGGGCACCCCCTGGATGGTCCCTTCCCGGGAGCGAGGCCTATGACGCCGATGCCCCGCCGGCCACCCGCGCCGTGCTGGACGCCAAGGAGTTCGCCACCCTGCTGAACGCCTGCGGCCGTCACGACCGACCCGAGGTAGGGCTGGCGGTATGCACAGGCGACCGCGGGAAGGGCCTGGCCGAGGCCGTACGGCAGCAGGAGGACCACCGCCTCAGCCTGAGGAGGGCCATAGAGCTGGTGCGGGGCGATCCCCAGTTCAAGGTGGTGGCCGTGACCGGTGGCGGGAGACCGCTCGATGCGGTGCGATACTTCCACGCCCAGGACCGCATCGAGGACACCATCGTGGGCACGGTGACCGGAATGCTGATCGGGACCGCCGACGCTCCGTCCGACCGCCCCCTCCTGGGCCTCGCCCAGTCCAGCGATGGGACGTGCACACTGAAGGTGTCGGGGAGGGGGACCTCCGCCCTCACCGCCCAGGGCCTGGACCTGGCCTCGGCCATGCGGGAAGCGTCGGCCAAGGTGGGCGGGGCAGGGGGCGGCCACAACGTGGCGGCCGGCGCCACCATCCCGGAGGGCCGGGAGGAGGAGTTCCTGCTGGCCATCGACGGACTGGTGAAAAGGCAGCTCAGCCCATCAGCTTGATGAGGATGGCCTTCTGGGCGTGGAGCCGGTTCTCCGCCTGGTCGAACACCACGCTGTGCCGGCCATCGATGACCGCGTCCGTGACCTCCTGGCCGCGGTGGGCGGGGAGGCAGTGCATGAACAGGCTGTCATCGTTGGTCAGGGATATCAGGGCCTCGTTGATCTGGTACGGCCACATGACCTTCTCCTTGCGCGCCGCCTCGCACTCCTGGCCCATGGACACCCAGGCATCGGTGTACACCACGTCCGCCCCCTTGGCCGCCTCCATGGGATCGACGGTGCACAGGCATGACCGCCCCTGGGACCGGGCGATATCCGAGGCCTTCTCCAGTATGGCATGGTCCGGGCGGTAGCCCACCGGGGTGGCCGCCACGAAGTCCATGCCCACGCAGGCCGCGCCCAGGGCCAGGGAGTTGCACACGTTGTTGCCGTCCCCGATGTAGACCATCTTCAGCCCCTTCAGGTCCTTCTTCCTCTCCCGCACGGTGAGGAGGTCGGCCATCACCTGGCAGGGGTGCTCCAGGTCGTCCAGGGCGTTGATCACCGGGACCGTGGCGTGGCGGGCCAGCTCCACCATGTTGTTATGGTCGAAAGCACGGTAAATGATTCCGTCGACGTAGCGGCTGAGCACCTGAGCGGTATCGGCCACGGTCTCCCCCCTCCCCAGCTGGGAATCGCGCTGGCTGAGGTAGATGGTGTGGCCTCCGAGCTGGAACATGCCGGTCTCGAACGACACCCGGGTACGGGTGCTCGACTTCTCGAAGATCATGGCCAGGGTCTGTCCGCTGAGCGGCTGGCCGCCCTTCTTTCCGGCGGCCTTGAGGCTGGCCGCGGAGTCAAGGAGATCGTGAATATCGTCACGTATATCTAGTAAAGAGATTAGGTCCCTCTTCATGTTTTCAAGATGTGAAGCCTGGAACTCATAATAACGATTATGTAAACCATTGTACAACCGGTCAGCCCTTTTGTCTTAGGATGGTCTCTCCCGCGGATAACGAAGCGGGGTGAGGGAACACCAAAATATCATCACGTGAGAAGGCGGACCGGTCCCGGTGACCGTCCTGGAGCGGAGGTGACCCGGAGCATCGTCCCACCGGGGGCGGGGACGGGCCGACAAAGAAAGATTTAATTAGATTAAGGCATTGAGGAGATGCCGTTATGGCCGGGTTGGGGTAGCCTGGCATCCTGTGGGACTGTGGATCCCTAGACTCGAGTTCAAATCTCGGACCCGGCCCCCTACATTTCTTCTTGTGGCATTCCGCGATGCGGTCCCCTTCCATCGTACATCATGTTCAGCAGGGGGCTCCCTGCGAGCAAAAGGGCCAATCAAAGGGATTATTGACGCCTCACCGCGGCAAGGCGTCCTCTATGACGTAGAACTCCCTCTCGAACAGGGCCATGTCCTTGGGCGAGAGGATCTGCGGATCGATGGGGACCAGGAACTTGGAGCCGGTGATGACCACAGCGTCGTGCACCGAGTAGATCAGCCGCAGCACCTTGTCCACCTGGTTCTCGGTGGCAAGGTACTCCAGCCCGTCCAGCAGGATGACCGACTGGGGGCTGTTCTGCAGGAACTCGATCATGGTATGTTGGACGAGGGACAGCGAGGCGGGGTCCAGGCGGTCGGGCCCGGGCTGCCCGGAGAGCCACAGGATGGGGGTCTTCACCAGCCCATACCTCTCCCGGACCTGATCTGGGTGGACGCGGGTGATCAGCAGCCCCTTGCTCCCGGCGGCGATCTCCGAGACGAACATGCGGTACGAGAGGTCCACCTTCTTGCTCTTGATGAGGTCGCACCGCCCCGAGGCCAGCTTGATGTTGACCTCCTTGGTCGGCTCCACCTCCTCCACCGCCTCCGCCTCCGCAGGTTTGGGGCTGGTCAACGGTGCGGTGTAGATCACATGCCCGAATATGAGGGCCGATAGCAGCATGCCCACGGACATCAAGTGCATGACCTCGATCTTGGACCACACCATGAACATGTCGAAGCTGAGGAGCAGGAACGGGACCATGGCGGCCAGCGCCACCATGGAGGTGCTCTGCTGAGCCCCCTGTTCACCGGGCCGCTCGGAGAGGCCGATGAGCATGCTCACCGGCAGCGCCGCCAGCGCGCCCATCATCGCCACCCACGCCAGCAGGGCGTAGCTGGGCTGGGGCCAGAAGCCATAGGCGCCGGTCTGGAAGGGGCCGGCGATGACCGCCGACACCACGGCCAGGGCGAGGACGATACCGAAGAAGTGGTACTTCTTCTCCATGTACCCGCTCTTGCGCAGGTCGAAGGCCAGGTCCACGGCCATCACCAGGAAGGCCGCCGACAGCAGGATGCCGGTGAAGAACAGCACCTGGCCGAAGGATTCCGCCGAATCCCCGTCCGGGGCGTTGGCCAGCAGGAACTGGGCGGCACAGTTCATGAGTATCATGCACATGGTGACCATGTAGGTCTGGGATATTCGCTGGTCGTCCCTCTTGATAAGAACGAAGATGCCCAAGCACAGACACACTAGCCCTACCGCTAGGGGCACTAGTGAGTAGACTAAGGCTGGGTCGACCATACGCGCATCAATATCTGTGTCTATATAAAAAAATTAACGTAGATAGAGTGCCTTATCTGGAACACCTTATCCGCTGCTGACCGTGAACTCCCTCTCGATGAGGGCCTGGTCCTTGAGGGACAGGGTGCCGGTGTCCAGGGGCATGATGAACTTGGCCCCGGAGATCACCGCGGCGTCCCTCAGCGTGTAGATCAGGCGCAGGACCTTGTCGATGCTGTTCTCCGAGACCAGGTACTCCACCCCTTCCAGCAGGATCACTCCGTTCTTCCTCTCCCGCATGTGCTCCAGCAGGATGTTCTGCAAGATGGACAGCCCCAGGGGGTCCACCCGGTCCACCCCCGGCTGGCTGCACAGCCACAGGATGCGGGCGCCCGCCACGTCGTACGCCTCCTTGACCTGGTCGGGATGGGTCCGCGTGACGATGAGCCCGTTCTTGCCCTTGTGGACCTCCTGGATGAACACCTCGTAGGCCGGACGGCTCTCCTTCCCCTCGATCAGGAGGGTGGAGCCCGTCATCGAGGGGTCGATGCTGTCCTCTGATCTAAGCTCCCGGCCGTCCATGTCCGGGAGCTGGAAAAGCTTATGCACCACCACCAAGTGGATAAGCACCCCCTCGGAGGCGAGGAAGCATATGGCGGAGGCGGTCATCATGCCCCCCAGCCCCAGGCCCATGTAGATTGACAGCACCCCCGCCAGGGTGAGCATCAGGCCGGCGGACAGGATGATGCACTGGGAGCGGAAGGCCTCGTCGTTGGAGGCGGCCCGGGCCTGGAAGTAGCTCTTGATGGACGCTCCCGCCAGGAGGGACACGCAGGAGATGAGGACCATGACGCTCAGCCCGCTGAGGTCGCTGAACCCGGCCCAGCTGCTGGGCCTGCCGTCCATGAGCAGGGCGATAACCAGGCCGGCCACCGACACCACGATGAGGATGGTCCGGCGCTCGTTGATCCGCCGGTTCACGTCCAGGCTGGTGTCCAGCTCCAGGGACATGGCCAGCAGGGTGCCGAAGCAGATCATGGAGGCGAGCGCGTGAAGCCGGATGGCGAGGTTGATGACGTCGGCCTGCCCGATGTTGTGTATCAGTACCTCCAGCTGGGTGATCGCCGCCAGGGTGAAGGCAGCGATGGCGAAGTAGATCGAAGATTTCTGCTTGTGGTTACGCAACAGGACGTAGAAGCCCAAGGCCAGGAACAGGACCCCTGTGGTCCCCAGCACCACCGAATCGAAACCTATCACGCCAGATACCACAAAAGGGACTCGTTTAGACCTTTATAATATCATCTGAGAGATTCTCTTGCCCTCAGACCCAGTCGGTATCGCCGAGCATGATGTGGGCCTTGAGGCCCTTCCTCTGGAGGACGTCCATGAGGCCCGCCGACCCATCCCGCTCCAGGGCGATGACGCTCATGGGCCGCTCGCCCGTGTACCTCACCTCGGAGCGGAACCCCGCCTCCGCTAGTCTCTCGCCATAGGGATGGCCCTGCGGCAGGCAGCACAGAACGGTCTCGATCTTAAGGCCTTGGGCCAGGGATATGCAGTCCGATATCAGGACGGAATGCAGGTGCGCGAGCTGGGGGTCCATGAGGTAGTCCACGATGTTCAGGAACCGCGTCCCGTCCCGTTCCTCCACCTTGTGCACCATGTACCCGGCCAGCACGCCCTGGTGGCGAACGGTGCGGACGATGAACTTCCCGGCGCGGGGGTCACCGTACCGCCAGGCCAGGTGGGCGCGGTCGCGGACGATCATCAGGTCGAAGTCCTTGCTCGCCATCTCGTAGAGATGGTCGAGCTCCTCGCTCATGCCGGAGCCGTCCTCCACCACCGTTCCCTGCCCCACGTCCACCGGCCGTTCGCGCGATCTCCTGACCGCCTCCAGGGAGCGGTAGCCGATGCGCTTGAGGTGACCATAGCGTACCTTGCTGAAGAACAGCTCGCTGTCCACGATGTAGCGGTGCTGCAGAATGGTGATCGACAGGTCGTGGAATCCCTGCTTCTTGATGCTGAGCTGGTACGAGGCGGGGTTGGGGAACCCAAAGTCCAGCGCCACGGAGTGCTCGTCCTTGATCTGGTTGCGGCATCCCATGGTCTGCCCGATGAGGCCATGCCCGCGGTAGTCCGGGTCCGTAACCAGGTCCACCCCCTGGGAGGCGATCACGGTCCTCTCCCCCACCTTCATGCGCGTGGGGAGCGACGCGGAGTGCGATACGACCTGACAGTCACGCTCCGCCACGCACACCAGGTGGAAACCAAGAGGGTTCGAGAGGAACTTCCACCGCCAGTGGTCCACGTGCGGCACGTCCACCATGGCCGAGGGCCAGCCCATGTAACGCTCCAGGAAGGGCACGATCCCCAGCTCGTCCCCTGCGCGGTACCTGTGGACCTGGACCTCCTCGGATGGTGCTGTCTTGACGTCGGACGATGACAATGCGGTCGACCCCGGACGCGTCCGTGAAACGGCCAGGGGATGAAATATGTTGCGATGTGGATGGTCCACGGTGGTAAGAGCGGACCGCCGGAAGGGATTATATCCCCGTTCCTCATAGGCAAGGACGGAGAGTACCATGGCCTACACTGGACCGCTGGAGAAAGTGGACGATCATCGCTGGAAGATCCCCAGGGAGTACAAGAGCGGGATGAGGACCGACGCCATCATATTCGCCAGCGAGAGGATGGTCCCCTCCCTGAGGGAGGACAACGCTCCGGAGCAGGCCGCCAACGTGGCCTTCCTGCCCGGCATCGTCGGCAACTCGCTGGCCATGCCGGACATACACTGGGGTTATGGATTCCCCATCGGGGGGGTGGCGGCCATGGACGCGGAGGAGGGCGTGATCTCGCCTGGCGGTATTGGATTCGACATAAATTGCCTGTGCGAGGGTTCACGGGTGACCACGGACCTGGGCGGGTGGATGAAGATCGAGGACTTCGAGCAGGAGTTCAGCACCATCTTCCAGGCCAGCAAGTACACTCTGGGGCTGCAGGGAGGGAGGACTGGCCTGAGGACCTTCGGCGAGGGTGTGAGCGAGCGGAGGCCGTCAGCCTTCATGAAGAAGGTTAGCGACAAGAAGGTCTTCAAGATCACCACCCGGACCGGTCTGGAGCTGATGTGCTCAGCGGACCATCCTGTGCTAACGGACCGGGGGATGAGGGTAACGGCCCACCTGAACCCGGGGGACCGGGTGGCCGTGAACTACTTCCAGGGTGTGGAGGTCGACCCATCGGTGGACAGGCACGAGGTCATCTTCGCCAAGGTCTTCGGGTACCTCCTGGGCGACGGATCGCTGCATCGGACGGGGGACAAGGTGCGCGCGGCCGCCTACGGGACGCATGAGGACATGCAGAGCATGCAGCGCGACCTGCAGGAACTGGGCGTCTCCTCGAAGATATGCGAGAGGGAAAGGGACCATCACATACCTGCCCAGTACGGCGTGGTGGACTTCACCTCGACCAACTATGAGCTCCATATACACTCGGCGGCCTTCTGCCGGTCGCTCATGGAGCGGGGTATGCCAGTAGGGAGGAAGACCATCTCCGACCACCGGGTGCCGAAGTGGGTGATGGAAGCGCCCCTGATCGTGAAGAGAGCCTTCCTGGCCGGACTGTTCGGGGCCGAGCTCACCGCACCGCGCACTCACACCAAAACCGGGTTCAGCTGCCCCATCTTCGCCCAGAACAAGAACGATGACCACCTGGAGGCGGGAAGGTGGCTCCTCATCGACGTGATGAACCTGCTGGAGGAGCTGGGTATAGGGACGACCAAGATAAGCGAGCGGAGCGAGCACTTCAACCAGCATGGGAGCACCTCCCGGCTCCGGCTCCTCATCAGTTCGGACGAGGACAATCTCGTCCGCCTCTACCGCACCATCGGCTACGAGTACTCCGCCCGGAAAAGTAAGCTAGCGGAGATCGCCGTCAAGTACATGGTACTGAAGGAGGAGCTGCATGCGCGCCGGGTCGCAGCCGCTGGGAAGGCCAAAGAGCTGAGAGCTAAGGGCCTCATGCTCCGGGAGGTGCAGCAGCTACTCCAGAGCGAAGATGTCAACGCCCGCTTCATCGAGCGGCACTTCTATGTCCGGGCGGGACAACGCATAACGCTGGACTTCCCCTCCTTCCAGGAGTTCGTGGAGAGGGAGCATGTGGACTTGGAAGCAAACGGCTTCCTGTACGATGAGATCGCCATGGTGACCGAGGTCCCCTACAAGGGGCAGGTGTACGACTTCACCGTCCCCGACACCCACAACTTCGTGGCCAACGGCATGGTCGTCTCCAACTGCGGCGTCCGCCTGGTGCGCACCGACCTGGAGGAGAAGGACGTGCGGCCGGGCATCAAGGACCTCATCGGCACGCTGTTCAAGAACGTGCCTGCCGGGGTGGGCTCCAAGGGCGTGGTGGACGTCGTCTCCTCGCAGATCGACGATATCCTGACCACCGGGGCGGAGTGGGCGGTAGAGAACGGCTATGGTTGGGACGAGGACCTGCAGAGCACCGAGGAGGGCGGGCGGATGAGGACCGCGGACCCGTCCAAGGTCAGCTCCAAGGCCAAGCAGCGAGGCATACCGCAGGTCGGTTCATTAGGATCTGGCAACCACTTCCTGGAGGTGGATGTGGTGGAGAAGATCTACGATGAGGAGGCGGCCAAGGCCTTCGGCCTGCGCGAGGGGCAGGCCACGGTGATGGTCCACTGCGGCTCCCGGGGCTGCGGCCACCAGATCGCCACCGACTACCTGCAGGTGATGGAGCGCTCCATCCGCAGCACCAACATCGCCCTACCGGACCGGCAGCTGGCCTGCGCGCCGGTGCGGTCCAAGGAGGGGGAGGACTACTTCCAGGCCATGTCCTGTGGGGCCAACTACGCCTGGGCCAATCGGCAGATGATCCTGCACTGGATCCGGCAGTCCTTCGAGGAGCACTTCAAGCGCGACGCGGAGAGCATGGGCATGCACCAGGTGTACGACGTGGCGCACAACATCGCCAAGCTGGAGGAGCACACCGTGGAGGGCAAGAGGAGAAAGGTGTACGTGCACCGCAAGGGCGCCACTAGGGCGTTCCCGCACGACCGGCCGGAGGTGCCGTCCCAGTACCGCTCGGTGGGGCAGCCGGTGCTGATCCCCGGGGACATGGGCCACGGCAGCTACGTGCTCGTCGGCACCGACCAGGTGATGGCGGAGGCCTTCGGGTCAACCTGCCACGGTGCCGGGAGGGTGATGTCCCGCAACGAGGCACTGCGCAGGTTCACCGTCCAGGGCATCCGCGACGACCTGGCGGGGAAGGGCATATTCCTCAAGTCGGCCACCAAGGACGGCATCCTGGAGGAGGCGCCCGAGGCGTACAAGAACATCGAGTCGGTCATCGATGTGGTCGTGGGCGCTGGCCTGTCCCGCAAGGTCGCCAAGCTCACCCCCATCGGGGTCATGAAGGGTTAGTCGAACAGCGCCTTCATGGTCGCCCGCTCCACCTCCTGCCGGTGCTCCGGCAGGGTGGCCACCATCACCGCCCAGTCATGGACCCCGCGCGCCTGGATGGCCTTGGCCAGAGGGCTGTAGCGGGACAGCGGGCGGACCCGGTCCCCGTCCAGGATGGGGACGTCGGTCTTGCCGATGCGCAGCTCCGAGAGCAGTAGCGAGCGGTCGGGGATGTCCAGCAGGACGGCGGTCTCGGGCACCCCCGCCCGTGCGGCGATCTCCCTCTCCATGGCCTTCCTCTTCCTGTAGTCTGACAGGTCGATCAGCTGGTCCAGACGGTCATCGGAAAGCGAGGATATGGGCAGCATTAGCGCCCGCTTGTAAAGCCGGCGGTAATCGAGCTGGGTCATCAGCACCGCGGTGGGGCCGGGGCAGGCGCGCATCAGGGAGGACAACGAGCAATCGGTCTCCAGGTGGAGGTCCTCCATCTGCTTCGCTGGCAGGTGCTCCACCGCCTTGCACAGCATCTGCTCCGCGATACGGGCGGTCTTGTGGTAGTACACCGAGGTGTACATCAGGGCCCGAGCGACCATGAGACCCTCGGCCGCCACCAGACCGCCCTTGTTGATGACTAGGTCCCCGTGGAACACCGCCACCGTCTGCAGCAGACGGTCCACATCGATGGTCCCGTGGGCCACACCGGTGTAGTAGGCGTCCCGCTTGAGGTAGTCCATCTGGTCCACATCCAGCGGTCCCGATATCATCTGGCCCAGGTACCGCTTGGTGCCGAAGTGCGCCTGCCCGTCCTCCACCAGCAGCATCTGCCCGGCCCGCAGGTCCTTGCGCGAGGAGGCGATGAGCTCGCACACCTCGTCCACCGACACGTCGTTCTTCTCCAGCACCTCGCATATGGGCGGCACGGGGCCCAGAACCTCGGCCACCTCGTCCTTCATGAGCCGTGCCCGGCCGCGGATGATGTCCGTGGTCACGTCCATATGGTCCTTGCCCACGCGGTCCTGCACCACCTCCTCCAGGGTGTGCGAGAACGGGGAGTGGCCGATGTCATGCAGCAGGGCCGCCACCAGCAGCGTCCGCCTCTCCCCTTCCGGCAGCTGGAGCGAGCTGCTCATGAGAGATGCCATGTGGTAGGTGCCCAGGGAATGTTCCAGCCGGGTGTGGTTGGCCCCTGGGAAGACGTAGTGGGCAAGGCCGAGCTGGTGCACGCCGTGCAATCGCTGCATCTCCGGGCGCTCCAGAAGCTCCAGGATGAGGCCGTCGACCTTCACGCTACCGTGCACGCAATCATGGATGATCTTGGTACCGGGCACGCACTATAAAACGAGGAGAAAATATAATAATCCTTGGCCCACCCAGTCAGGATGGGGAAGGAACCGGTCGGGGGCGACTACCTGAAGCCACCCCGTATCTTGTTGCGGTCGATCTTGTAACCGCGGGGGGTGATTATGATGAGGTCGTGACCGATCGCCGCCACGTCCCCGTTGGTGTCCCTGGCCACCGCCTTCAGCTCGCTGGTGATCCTCCTCAGGGTGTCGGTGTCGTTGGCTATGTTAGCGTAATCTAGGATAAGCACGTTACCATCGTAAACGGGCTGGGTGAGATCGGAGAGGTCCTCGTAGCGGTAGATCTCCGCGAGCTTGACCATTCCCTTGGAGGCCGCGGAGGCCTCTTCCTCGAAGTACATCGCCCCCAGGTCGATGTACTGGTCCGTCTCCACGGTCTGAACGTCCTCCTTGTTCTTCGTAAAATTCCTTCTACCTAGTAAAGGCATGGCATCCCTACTTTTTAGGAATAAGCGGGTGCCTATATATCCTTTTCATCCCCCGTCAGGAATATCGAGAACACCACATCTGGATAATATCCGACGAATCGCATAGGTCAGGAGGCGGGAGGGTGACCTCCTCTGCCCGAAGTCCCAGCCCTTCCACGCCATCCATGCCGCGCCCGGTGTGAAGCGCCCCTGCTCGTCGGCCTGGGCAGCGATGACCGTAACCATGTCGCGCAGCCGCGGATCGTCCTGGAAACGACCGCTACGGGACAGGACCTCGGCCACGTGGACGATATCGTACCATATGAGAGGATATTTCAACTTCCTGAAGTCGGTGCCCATGAAGAACATGTAAGGATGCTTGGTCAGGCTGTCCTTCCACAGGCCCAGGAGGCACTCCCCTGCCGCTCCCACCTCATGGGAGGAGGGATCGACCTGTGACAGTAGCTTCAGCATCAGCAGGGTGGCGTACGGGCAGGGGTCCTCCTTCCGTCCCGGTCCGCGGTAGCCGCCTAGCGAGGGGGAGGTCGCACAGCGGTAGCCGTTGGGACCGCCCAACGCCCTCATGGTCCGGACGGCCGCTTCCATGCCGGGGTCTTCACCCCTGCCCAGCTTCAGGACGGAGTAGGCCAGCAGGGGGGCGTCGCACAGCGCCCAGCTCAATCCCCCCTTTCCACTTCCGCCATGCAGGGGCGGGATAGACATGGGAAGACGGGGCATTAGTTCCTCTCCCACCGATCCGACGATGCGGTCGAGGGCCTCATCCACCCCCAGCTCCACGCCGCTGGCCCCCAGCTCCGCCAGGAAGGAGAGCTTGTGCATGGGGTGCTGAGCGCTTCGATGGCTGTTTATGGGAGGCCATGGCCCGTTCACGTCCCTGACCAACGCCCGTATCGCTGGCAGGGCGAGCATCCTGTCCCGGCGCTCCTCCCGCCCCCTGCGGCTGATCTCGCCCTCCACGGCCATAAGGTGATCGACCAAGGGGTCCTCCCTCAGCCATGCCACGGTGGCGTCGCCCGATCTCACGGTACAGTATCGCTGTGATGAGCTAAAAATGCGGCGATGGACGGAGCGTTCACTGGTCCTCGTCGACCTTCCACAGCTTGTCCGCAACGTAGTGGATGCTCTTGATGGCCTTTCCGGGGGAGCGGGTCCTCATCTCCTCCCCGGAGATCATAGCCTCGCCGATGGCCAGCGGCCGGCCGTTCTTCACGTCCTTGATCCATACCAGGTCGCCTGGGACCACGGCGGGGTCGGCGTCGACGATGCCGGGGCCCATGACGTCGGCCCCCTTGGTGACGAAAGGCACGGCCCCCATGTCCACCACCACGTAGGCCTTCGATGGGGCATGCTTCAGCAGTCCCCTGACCGTGAGGAAGGCCTTCCCCTGGTAGATGATACCCTGGACCTGGTTATCGATGAACAGGACATCGAACTCGGTGCTCTCGGCACGGTCCACCGCCTCCCCGGGCACGAAGACGCTCACGCCCAGGCGGGAGCGCAGCTCCTCGTCCAAGACCTTTATCTCCTTCTCCCGGAGGCGGTGGCGCTTCCTTATCCTGATATCGCTCATCGGCCGTTCATCCCGCTCACAGGTAATAACCTTTTCAAACGGCCTAGCGCCTCTTCTTGAACAGCTTACCCAACAGCTTGTCCTTCGGCCGGTCGTCCTCCGCCGTGACCTGAGCCTCCACGGCCGCTTCCGTCCCCTCGGTCGCCGCCGCGGTCGATATCGCCGCTGGCACCACCATCACGGGCGGTGCCTCGACCACCGGCCGGGCCTCGTTGATCTCCTGTGCCACCCTCTGCAGCTCCTCCACGCCGGAGAAGGTGAACTCCGCTCCACAGCTCGGGCAACGGGTCGCGTCCGAGGGGACCTTCTGGTCGCACACTGGACATTCGACCTCCACCTTTTCTGATGCCATCGTAAATCCCCGCGTTCCTATCCCGCGTGCCGATATAAAATTACTGGTGTCGTTGACGGTGGGCGCGAGGCGTGATTCTCAAACAGCAGGTTCAGCGTAGTAAAGATGAAAATACCTTGACCAGTATGCGAGGGCATGCGCTGGAGCCTTTGGGCCGTCAGGGCGGTCATCATCGCGGTGGACCTGCTCATCGCTGCCATCATTGTCCTGAGCGTCCTGCCGTTGGCCACCGGGGACCTCACGGTGAACATCCCCGAGGGAGGGGAGAACGAGCCGACCATGGACGGGCAGGTCATCACCATGACCTTCCCGGTCGACATCAGCAATTACGGTTACTTCAGCATCAACGACCTCACGCTCCTGCTGCAGATATCCAAGGGGGACCTGCAGATAACGGAGCAGCGCTCGCAGCCGGTGGACATACCCACCGGCAAGACGTCCCGGGTCAACCTGGAGCTCTCCCTGGACCTGGACAACATCTCCGACGAGGCCCTGAAGGACCTGGTGTTCAATCGGACCACGCTGCTCATGAACGTGGGCGTGGAGGCAGGATACTCTCTGGGCCTGGTCAAGGCCTCCATCGACATGGAGGAGGAGATGGAGTGGGAGCCCCTGATCAGCGATTACAACATCGACGTCAGTGGCGTGCGGACCGTTACCAACGGCTCCAACGTCAACGTGATCGTCCCCTATTCCTTCAGCGCCTCCGAGTTCATACAGGGCCGGGAGCTGGGCATCAGCTCACAGCTGGTCAACTCCACCGGGACGTTGGGCACGGTCGAGGACGAGGTCGTGATCCAGGGCTCCAACGCCGGGGAGATGGTGCTTGTCATATCACAGGAGGCCTACTCCTGGTACGAGCTACACCCCCAGGAACTCACCCTGAAGGTGGACCTGGGGTTCGAGGGGGCCACCCTGCACCAGGAAGCCGGAATATACTTGGGAGGGCTGACATGAGCGAGTTCTCGCTGGACGAGGGAAGCGTGGGCAAGGGCATCTCCTCCTCCATATTGGCGGCGTTGAAGTACCTGGTGTTCCCTCTCCTCATCCTGATGAGCGCCTCCTCCCTGCTGGTCAACGCCGGTGGGGGGGAGGTCGCCTCCCAGCTGAGGCTGGAGGACGTCAAGGGCATACTGCTCATGGTGGGCGTCCCCATCACCGTGGCGAGCTTCTTCGCCGGGTTCTACCCCAAGGGGTCGATCTCCCGCTTCACCTTCGGGGCCGTGGTCACGGTGCTGGTCTGTGTGTGGATATGGCTGGTCACCATGGGCGGCAACCTCACCCTGGAGTTCGAGCAGTTCGGACTGACCCTCAACTTCACCGGCCTGGTGCTGCTGTTCATCCTGGCGGCGGCGCTCAAGGGCGTGTACTACCTGGTGGAGATGCTCTCCTACCGCCGGGAGTGGCTGGCATCCCACACGGTGAAGAGGGTCCCTGGCTCCAAGATAGTTCCCTGAGGACGGTACCGATAGCGTGTAGGCGCGGTGCCCGTCCAAGGGAACGCATAAATAGCATCTCGGAGCTAGAGCCCCAAATCGGGGAACATTTATGGGAATCAGCATGGCAATCTGTGAGCTGGACAGCGCGAACTCGATGTGCAAGACCGGAAAGGAGACCATCATGAAGGCCCGCTTGCCCTCCGTGCAGGGACTGGAGGCCTTCGCCGACTACGACGAGGTGGTGGCGGCCGAGGGTGCCAAGAAGGTCCTCGGGGCGGACTGGGAGGGCTTCTTGAAGAGGAACCGGCTGGACGGGGAGAAGGAGAGCTTCCTCCTGGACAAGGTGAAGAAGGAGGAGGACGTGGCCAAGTTGCGCCCGGTGGCCCGGAAGGATTATACCGGATGGGTCGTCCTGTCCAAGATGTCCAAGCCCCAGGCCGGCGAGATGATCGCCAAGGCCGGGCCTGACAATCTGCTCACGCAGTGGGACACCATACCCCTGGACGAGACCAACGTCATCTGCGGCAAGTGCGGGATGTCCTGGGACAAGGGCCGGGGATGCATAGGCTCCTTCGGACCGGAGAACTCCCAGCTGCCGGAGATAGCGAAGAAGTACGGATGCAGCATCGTGGCCCGGGTTCCGGCCCTGGCCCAGAGCCGGGAGAAGCTCTCGGCGCAGGACGCCGCCGAGCTGGTCAAGGAATGCAGGGTCCTCAAGGAGAAGCTGGAGGTCGAGGGCAAGGGTCCCGCCCGACGCTACGGCGGCGTGGTGGAGCGCATGGAGGTCATGGCCAACCTGTGCGCGCAGAACGGCATGAGGTTCTACTTCCTGTGAGGGCTGGGATTGCCACATCCCCAGTACAACGCGCAGTTGAAGGAGACCTTCAACCTCACCACCTTCCATTCCGGCTTCCTTAAGCTGGCCATACTCCGGATGCTGTCCGCCCGCCCCATGCACGGCTATGCCCTGATGAAGGAGATCGACCGCCTGTCGGACCACACCTGGAAGCCCAGCCCGGGATCGGTGTACCCCGCCCTGCGGGAGATGCGGTCCTCCGGCCTCATCGCCCAGGAGGCGGTGGGGCGCAAGCGGGTGTACCGCCTCACCCCCTGGGGGGAGAAGATACTCACCGAGGCGTTGCACCACACCCGGAACGGCATGCGCAGCCTGCAGAACCTGCTGGACTACCAGCCTTTGGAGGAGTGAGGCTCACTTCCTCTTCCCGCAGGCGGGGCACTGGCGGGAACGGGAGATGTCGATCGTCTCCCAGCTGTTGTACTGGAGGTCGCCCACCAGGAGCTTGGAGCGCAGCGGCTTCCCCGCTCCTGTGATGATTTTCACCGCCTCCGCCGCCTGCAGGCTGCCGAACACGCCGGCCGTGGCCCCCAGTATGGGGAAGGCCCCCTTCCTCGGGGGCAGGGTGGGCACCAGGCACCTCAGGCACGGCGTGAGGCCGGGCTCGATGACCGTGATCTGACCATGGAGGCCCTCCACCGCCGCGTGCACGAAGGGGACGCCCTCGGCGATGGCGTGGTCATTGAGGATGAAGCGAGGGCCGAAGCTGTCCAGGCAGTCCAGGATCACGTCGACCCCATCGAACACCTGGGCGATGTTCTGGGAGCTGACCTCCGTCTCGCGCACCTCGATCATGATCTCGGGGTTGAACCTCTTCAGCTTCCACGCCGCCGAGGCCGGCTTGGAGCGCTGGCCCACGTCCTCGCTCCAGTGGAGGATCTGCCGGTTGAGGTTGGTCAGGTCCGGCCTCTGGTAGTCGGCCAGGATTATGTGCCCCACCCCGGCAGCGGCCAGGTAGTACGCTGCCGGGCTGCCTAGGCCACCAACGCCCATGATGCCCACCGCGCTGTCGGTCAGCAGTTCCTGTCCCTTCTCCCCGAAGTCCGGCAGGGTCATCTGTCGGGCATAGCGCTCTCTAGCCATCCATCCTCCACCGCCCGGACAACATTTTCAAATATATATTAATCAGAGGTGTGGAGTAATAACCTGCTGTCATCCTTCTTATACGTCCGGCTTCTATCTCATCATGGGAGAGAATGGTCGAAAGCGTCATCAAGGTGCAGGGCCTGGTCAAGAAGTACGGGGACTTCACCGCCGTGGACAACATCGATTTCGAGGTCCACCGCGGCGAGGTCTTCTCCATGCTGGGCCCCAACGGTGCGGGCAAGACCACCACCGTGGAGATCATGGAGTGCCTGCGCAGCAAGACCAGCGGTGACGTGAAGATCCTGGACCGGGACATCGACCATGAGGTCAGGGACATCAAGAAGCTCATCGGGGTCCTGCCCCAGGACTTCAACGCCTTCGACCTCCTCACCGTGAAGGAGAACATCGAGTACTTCGGCGGGATGTTCAAGCACCAGCTCCCGGCCGATGACCTCATCGACCTCGTGAACCTGGGAGAGAAGAGGGACGTGTACTTCAAGAACCTGTCCGGGGGGCTGAAGCAGAGGGTGGGAGTGGCCATCTCCATGGTCAACGACCCCCAGATCGTCTTCCTGGACGAGCCCACCACCGGCCTGGACCCGGTGGCCCGGCGGGAGGTGTGGGAAGTGGTCAAGGGCCTCAAGGCCAAGGGGAAGACCATCATACTCACCACCCACTACATGGAGGAGGCCGAGGTGCTGTCCGACCGCGTGGGGATCATCGACCGGGGGAAGTTCATCACCATGGGAAGCCCCAACGAGATCATCGACCGCTACGGAACCGGCACCACCATGGTGGTGCGGGGCGGGGACGGCACCGCGTACGAGCGCCTGCAGGGGATATCCAGCAAGGTGGAGCGCCGGGGCAACGACATCGTGGTGAAGCTGGACTCCAAGGAGGTGCTGCCGGAGGCGGTGCTGAGGCTGCAGCAGGGGGACGCCCACTACGAGGAGATACAGATGAGGCGATCGACGCTGGAGGACGTGTTCCTGACCCTCACCGGGAAGCGGCTGGAGAACGGTGAGGACATGAAGAAGGGCAAGGGGGGACGGAAGTGAGCAGGCTCATGTCCAGCCGGGTGATGATAAACCTGGTGGCGCAGATCAAGATGTTCTTCCGCAGCCCGGGGAGCGTGTTCTGGACGGTGGCGTTCCCGGTGCTGCTCATACTGCTCTTCGGGGCCATATTCAGCGGCACCGCCAACTCCAAGTTCAATCTATACGTCCAGGACATGGACGGCACGCCCATCTCTCAGGAGTTCGTTGCCGCGCTGAACAAGACCGGCGTGCTGATCATCATCGAGGTAGAGCCGGAGGTGGACGCGGACCAGTACATCAAGGACAACTCCATCGCCGCCTTCCTCACCATACCGCAAGGGTTCAGCGAGTCGTTCTTGCCCGAGCCGGATAGGCAGAACTCCACCCTGGTGCTGCGGGTGGACAATTCCAGCTCCTCCGCTGGAACGATGGCCCAGGTCCTGAACTCGGTCTCGCAGAGCATAAACCTGGAGCTGGCCGGGGGGTCCGTGGTGGTCAACACCGCCGTCCTGGGCATCTCCAACACAGCGCAGTACAACTTCATCGACTTCTTCCTGCCCGGCGTCATCGGCCTCACCGCCCTGACCTCCACGGTGAACTGGATGGTGGGCCTGCAGACCCGTTACCGGCAGAACGGCATCTTCAAGAAGCTGGCCACCACACCCATAACGCACATGGACTGGCTGGTGTCCCTGATCCTGTGGCAGATCGTAACGGTGTTCATGTCGGTGGTGATCATCCTGATCGTCGGGGTGCTGGCGTTCGATGTGCACCTGGTGCTGGACCCCATCTCCATCGGCATCATCGTCCTGGCCAGCGCCATGTTCTCGGCCATGGGCCTGATCATCGCCCGCTTCGTCAAGGACGAGGAGACGGCAGGGGCGGCATCGGGTGCGATCACCTTCCCCATGATGTTCCTGGCAGGGAGCTTCTTCCCCCTGGAGAGCATGCCCTCCTACCTCGCCGCCATCGCCAAGGCCATGCCCCTGACGTACGTGAACAACGGGCTGCGGGACTCCATGATATACGCCAACCACGCCGGGGCCATCAACAACCTGCTGGTCGTCGCCATGCTCACCGTGGTGTTCATGGTGGTGGGCGCGGCCATATCGACGTGGAAGCAGGAGTGATCCTACCCCACCTCACTTCCAGCGGACCAGGATGGACTCCCGCTGGAAGGTCTTGAGGCTCAGGTAGACGATGAGGGCGTCCACCAGGAGCACCCCTCCCGATAGCAGGAGCATGACCTCCGGCCCCAGGGTGAACACCCCGGCCAGCGCCACGATGAAGAACACCACCAGGGGCAGGACCACGAGCGAGCCCAGCTGCTGCGATGCCCTCACGTCGTTGACCTTGGAGGAGATGATGACGTTGAGGCATATGCTCATGACGCAGAACAGGGGGGCGAGGAGGAACACTCCGATGATCCACACCGCGTCCGGCAGGGGAGCGTAGCCCAGCAGCCCGGAGACCATGTAGTCCACGATGAAGGTGAAGGGTATGAAGGACAGCCATGTCGCCAGCACGCAGGGCAGGAATATGGCCGTGACCTTTCCGAGGAGGAGCTCGGCGTCGGTGGTGGGCGTGGCCAGGAGCGGTTCCAGGCTGCGGTTGAGCTTCTCCCCCACGAAGGAGTAGGACGCCATGACGGTGGGGAGCACCACCGGTATCATGATGAAGAAGATAAGCAGGAAGCTTATGAACTGCTTCAGGAACTCGATGTCCTCGTTGACCCCGCTCACGTCCACCGAGCCGGAGAGCGTGGAGCCGGTCGCGGCCAGCCCTTGATAGTTGGAATGGAACAGGGCTGAGCCGTTCAGCGTGGAATTGCCCACGTAGGAATCGCGCAGCAGGCTGTTGGAGATGTTGGACGCCTCGATGCGGCAGTCGGTCACCACCACCTCCTGGAGGTTACAACGCAGGAAGGACGCGTGATCGTAGGTGCCGTTCACCACCACCTGGTCCACGAACTGAACGGACATATCGCCGTTGGCGACGTCCAGCGCCTCGGTGGCGGGGGGCATCATCACGAAGGCGCTCAGGTATATGACCGGCAGCACCGTGGCCAACAGCAGGGGCATGAGGAGGATGGAGTACATCACGTACTTGTTGGTGCGGAACTCCGCGAGGTCCTTCTTCGCCACCACCCACAACTTGTCGAGCCTCATCGGGCATCCCCCAGGAGGCGAAGGTACACGTCCTCGAGGCTGCGCCTCAGCTCGCTCATCGCCTCCACCTGGCCGCCCTGGCGGACCAGTTCCCGCACGATGTCCGGGTTAACGGAAGCGGGGTCGGTGACGTCCACCAGAAGCTGGCGGTCCGCCTGCCTCACGTCGGTGACGCCGCTCAGGCCCCTCACCGCGGTGACCATGGCCGGGGTGACGGCATGGAGGTGCACCACGGTCGTCCGACCCCAGAACTGCCGGGACAGCTCCTCCGGGGAGCCCTTGGCCAGCAACCGGGTCTTCATGACGCCCACGGTATCGCACAGCCGCTCCGCGTCGTCGAGGTTGTGGGTGTTGAGGAAGATCGTCCTCCCCTCCTTCTTCAGCTCGAGCAGGAAGTTGCGGACGGTGAGCGATGCCTCGGGGTCCAGGCCCGAGGTGGGCTCATCCAGGAACAGCAGCTCCGGCCCGTGGACCATGGCCCGGGCGATGGCGATCTTCTGCTTCATCCCCTTGGAGAACTTGCCCACGATGTCGTCCCTTCGGTCCCAGATCTCCAGCATCTCCAGCAGCTCCTTTATGCGGGCCTTCCGACGGTCGGGGGGCACCCCGTACAGGGCGCCGTAGAAGTCCAGGTTGCGGTACGCGGACAGCGTCTCGTACAGGCCGGGGGTCTCGGGCAGCAGCCCGATGCGGGAGCGGATCTCCAGCGCGTCCTGGGGGTCCGTGGCGTCCAACCCGTCCACCAGCACCGTCCCGCTGGTGGGGGAGATGAGGGTGGTGATCATGCGTATGGTCGTCGTCTTCCCAGCACCGTTGGGGCCGATGAAGCCGAACACCTTGCCATCCTCGATGGTAAGGTCCAGGGAGTCCACCGCCACGTTGCCGTTGAAGCGGCGGGTGAGTTGATGTACCTCTATCATGCGACATCCTCCGTGCCGTCCGCGGCAGGGCGTGAGAAATGCAGGACCGCGTGAGGTGATCGGTGAGCGGTGCGGCGGGAGACCGATCGTCCGTTCACGTGCCGGCGGTCACCGGCCCGTGTTCCCTGCCGCCCCTGCCTCCGCTCCCTCATGCGCGGCTAGATTGGGCCGGGGTATAGAAAAGGGTTGTCCTGAGGCAACGGCGGGCAGAGAAGATGGTGCGCCGGAGCGCCGCTCGCCTCTGGGTAATAGTGGACGCCATGAGGATCACTCCGCCACCTTGACGGAGCACTTCACGTCCTCCCCCCTCATCAGCTCGCTGCGGACCTGGGCCATGGTGAGGGAGAGCATCACCATGTCCCCCAGGGCCCTCACCGCTTTGGTCCGCACGTCCATCCGCAGGGGCGCCTCCGCGCCGGTCAATCCCTCCAGCAGGCCCCTGGCCTCGCGGGACAGCCTCACCTGCATGTAGGGTATGCTCCAGCCGTCCTCGGCATCGATCATGATGTTGTCCACGAATCCCAGGAACACCGCGTCGTGGCACATGACCCGCATGCCGATGAAGGCCCCGGCGGGCATCACCTCCGCACCGTCCGGAAGGACCTCCTCCCGCAGGGAGTGGAGCGGAAGTTCCATGATGACCACCTCGGATATCGAACCGAGATGCTCGGTCCTGATCAGGGCCCGCTCCAGCATGAAGTGCCGCCTCTGGCGGCCTATCAGGTCCTCGGTCCCGCGCCGCAGGCCCACCCTTATCGCCTTCACCCTCCACGCCGAGACGTCGAGGCCCGCGCCTTCCACCGTGCCGATGACCTTGGCGTCGGTGCTCACCATCTCCAGCCCGACCAGCTCCTCGAGCCCTTGCATCGTTGAGGATACGATAGCCGTCTCCTTATATATGCTCGGTCAGGGGCGTTCAGCGGCACACCGTCCGGCCCTGCTCGCGCATGAACTGGGGAAGGTAGTGCACCGAGCCCGTGCCCTTGCCCGTGGAGCCGGATATGCCCCAACCCGTGAAAGCCTGCCCTCCCACCATGGCGCCGGTGGTGCCGCTCCGGACCCGGTTGGCGTACACCACGCCGAAGTTCATGCGGTCCATGAACTCATCCACCTCGGAGGGGTCACGAGAGAACACCCCAGCGGTGAGGCCGAACTCGGTGTCGTTGGCCCTGCCGATGGCCTCGGTGAGGGACGAGAACGGCTGGGCGCACAGCAGGGGCACGAACAGCTCCCGGCGCATGAGCTCGTGCGTCTCCGGAAGACCGGTCACGATGGTCGGCCGGGCGTAATGCCCATGCACCAGTCCATCGCTCTTGTCCCGATTCCCCCCGGTGAGGACCTTTCCGTCCCGGCCGGCCTTCCGCGACCACCGCAGGAAGTTGTCCAGGGCCGCCTTGGTGATGAGCGGCCCCATGACGGTGTCCCGCTCGAACGGATCGTCCACCGTCAGGGCCTCGGCCATCTGCACCAGCATGGTCATGAGGTCGTCGAAGACATCGTCTTGGACGTACAGGCGGGAGCAGGCCGAGCACTTCTGGCCGGAGTACCCGAAGGCCGATGAGATGATGCCCTGCGCCGCTCCCTCCAGGTCCGCCCGGGCGGTAACGATGATGGGGTTCTTGCTCCCCATCTCCGCTATCACCGGCCTCTGCCGCCCGGGCGGGGTGGAGCGCATGATCTCCTGCCCCACCTTGAGGGACCCAGTGAACACCACGCCGTCGATGAGGGGGTGGTTGGCCAAGGGGTCCCCCACCTCGCCCCCGTAGCCGGACACCAGGTTCAGCACCCCATCGGGCAGGCCGGCCTGCTCCAGCACCTCGTACAGAAGGTGCACCGGCAGGGGGGCGGAGGAGCTGGGCTTCAGCACCGCGGTGTTGCCGGTCAGCAGCACCCCTGCCATCATACCGGTGGTGATGGCCAGGGGGAAGTTGAAGGGGCATATGACCGCCCACGCCCCGTAGGGGCGGAGGAGGACCTTGACCTCTTCTTCCGGGTACGGGGGATCGCCCCATCGCTCGAACCCATGGTGCCGCCGCATCTCCGCGCAGTAGAAACTGATGAAGTCGATGGCTTCGTCCACGTCGGCCATGGCCTCGTAGCGGTTCTTCCCGTTGTCGAGGGTGATGGCCGCCGCCAGCTCGTACTTCCTCCTTCGCAGGATGTCCGCCGCCTCGGTGAGGATGCGCACGCGGTCCTCCCAGTTCGTCCGGGACCACGTTTCGAAGGCGTTACGGGAGGCCCTCACCGCATCGTGGACGTCCCCGGCGTGCCCCCGCTGGAACGTCCCCACCTGGAGGCGCTCGTCCCCCGGGCTCAGGTCGCGGAAGGTGTGTGCGGAGATGCGCTCCTTCCCGTCGATGTGGTCCGCATAGTCCCGGGGGGCCTCGCGGACCTCTGATAGCAGCCTCTCCGCCTCCCGCTCGTACGCGGCGTGGAAGCACTCCTCGTTGCCCTGGGACTCCAGCCGATGGACGGTGTTCTCGTTACGGTAGGTCATTCCCCTCCCTCTTAACAGGGTCTCTCAGTATCTATATAGGTTGTTGGAATCGTAAGGTATATGGATGGAGGGTCGTGTTCGCCAGCTAGATCCGATGGACACGCCAGCATCCGAGGGTAAGGGAGACCTATGGGCCAGCGCCTTCACGGAGGCCAGGTTCCCGGCTTATGTCATCAGCAGCGAGCACCAGGTCATCAGGGC
Source organism: Methanomassiliicoccaceae archaeon (assembly GCA_963663855.1). Lineage (GTDB taxonomy): Archaea > Thermoplasmatota > Thermoplasmata > Methanomassiliicoccales > Methanomassiliicoccaceae > UBA6. The sequence goes on from OY760646.1 coordinate 943,679, forward strand.
CAACCGGGAGGGCGAGGCGTGGCTGTCCCAGCATGGAGGTCAGCTCCCCACCGACCGCCCGGAGAAGGGCATGGGCGTGACCGAGGTCCCGGCGCGGGGCAGCGTGCCGCCATGCGTTCTCGTGGACCTGCCTGACGGCAGCACCCTGCTTTGCCTGGGCACCGCCGGAACGTGCTCCCTGACCGAGCAGGTCCGCCTCTACCAGCTCGCCGCGGAGCAGGAGGAGAGGGTGCACGCCCGGGACGATCGACTGGAAGTTTACCACGAACTGTTCACCCACGATGCTCCCAACTTCCTGACGGCAATCTACGGCTACCTGCAGATGATGCAGGGGCAGGAGCTGCCGCGGGAGAAGGTGCAGAAGTACATCGACACCTCCATCCGGCAGGTGGAGGCGCTGAACCATCTCATCGACAACACGCGGAACCTGCGCACGATGGAGAGCGCTCCCCTCAGCATGGTGATCCCCCTGGACCTGGGCGGTGCCATCGCCAAGGCGGTGGCCACCATGCAGGGTCCCAAGAGCAAGCCCGCGGAGTTCCACAGCTCCGTGGCGCTTGGTGCGCACAAGGTGATGGTGGAGGACCAGTTCAACGAAGTGCTGCGCATCGTGCTGAACAACGCCGTGGCCTACGCCGAGAAGCCTGTGGTCTCGATCTCGGTGCAGGACGCCGGCAGCACATGGAACGTGAGGATCGCGGACAACGGCCGGGGCATCCCGGACGACAAGAAGGAGTTCCTGTTCCTGCGCTTCCACCGCCTCAACAAGGAGAAGAAGATCCGGGGGAGCGGCATCAGCCTGTCACTGGCCAAGGTCCTCACGGAGAGGCAGGGCGGCAGGATATGGGTGGAGAACGCCGTCCCCGGGGACTACACCAAGGGTAGCGTGTTCGTAATCGCCCTTCCCAAGGCCTAGTCCGGTTCGTCCGTCTTCATGGGACGCCACTCCCGGTCTACGATTATTAGGTAGATCACGCTCAGCACCACGATGAACGTGCCAGTGGCGATCATTAGAAGCACCAGCACCGTGGGGGTGAAGGCGATCCCGGCGAGCACCGTCGCCGCTAGCAAGGACACCAGGACGATGACCGACAGGCCCAGGATGGTCACGTAGGCGTGGCCGTCCGTGGCCAGGCCGTACAGCATGAACAGGTTGGCTAGGCCCAGCAGCAGGAAGGCGACTCCCAGGCCCTGGAGGATCGGAGCGATCATCTCCCGGTAAGGGTTGGCGGGAATGAGTATGCTAAGAATGAAGTCGGGGAGCAAGAAGTAGGCCACCACCACCAGGCCGGACAGAGCCAGGGTCATGAGGAAGGCCGTCCTCAGTATGCGCGAGGTCTCTCCCTTGACCGCGTGGGCGCGGGATATCTTGGGGAACATCACTGTGGAGACCGCCCCGGGCAGGAACAGTATGATCTTGGCCAGCGAGGAGGCGGCGGCGTAGTAGCTGGCCTGATCCTTGGGCAGCAGGCTGGCAGCGAAGACCACGTCCACCTGGGTTAGGACAGTGAAGCACAGCTGGGCCACGGTGGCGGGGACGGTGAATCGCCAGATCTCCTTGCTCTCGAAAGGGCTACCTTTGTGCACCAGGTGCTTGCGCACCAGGAACACGGACAGGCCAGTACCTACCGCCAGACCGATGACCACTCCCCCCACCCCGCCCGCCACACCGAAGCTGAGGAGGACGAGGCCGACGCCCATAGTGAGCTTAAGTATGAAGTTGGTCACGGTGAGGGTGCCGAACGCTGCGAACCTCTGGAAGGCCTGCAGCGGCCCCTGGCCCACCGGTGAGAGCATGGTTATGAGGACCCCTGCGCCCAGGAGGAGCACGCCCATGTTGGAGGATATCTTCAGCGTGGCGGCGACCTCAGGTATGCTCAGGACCAGCACCAGGAGTATGGCCACGGCCACCCCTGCCACGGCGGTCAGGACGAGGATCCTCCTCATCAGCCAGGATATGTTGTCCTGCTTGCCCAGGGCGTTGAGCTTCGACACGTAGCGGATGAGCACGCTCTGGACCGCCGAGGCAGGCACGGTGACGATGTAAAGGATCGCGAGCAACGAGTTGAGTTCGGCCAGGTCCCCCGGAATGAGGTTGGCCATCATGACCTGATAGATAAAATTGCAGCCGCCCCCGGCCACGGTGGCGATGAGCATGATGAACGCCGCACCGGCCATGCTGCCAGCGTTCAGAAAGCGAGCTGTCTTCTCGAACATCGGTCACGAAGGCCATGACCGACAGAATATTAATGGTTATCTCGGGCCGTAGTTACGTCCCTCGGTAGTTCCATTCTCGTAGGCCAGACCCGTCAGGGGTAAGGTACCACAGCATGCGGTCTCCCACGGGCCGAAGGCCCTGTGGCTGGCCTGCTTGAACATATCCGTTCGGAGGCTCACTATCACCGCCACTATCACGCCGCCCAGCAGGTCCAGCGCTAGGTCCAGGGCGGTGTCGTCCAGGGAGTACTGCATACGGGTGCCCAGGCCCTGGTCCAGGAGGAACTCGGCGATCTCCCATATGATGCCCAGGGTGAATACGACCAGCACGGTGGCCAGGGGCAGCAGGCGGTCGGGGACGTCGGCCCACGGGAACCACTGGTGAACGGCCGGCAGGGCCATGGCGATCATGATGGCCAGGACCACCGAGGCCGCGGTGTGGGTCAGGATGTCCCACCACCACACGGTGTCGTAGAAGTAGAAGGCGACCCCCGCGGCATGCAGGAACAGCACCGTTCCCGCGACCATCGTGAACGGCCAGGGCAGGCACGCCTGGCTCCTAAGCCTCAGGGCCAGGGGGATGAGCACCACCACCATGCACAGCAGGGAGGTCAGCACCGGGTACAGGTCGCCGTTGAGGGCGCCGGTGAGGAAGGTGATGATGAAACCGATCTCCAGGACCATGACGGTCACTCTCTCCTCCACGAACCTCAGGACAAGGCCTCCCTTGCGACGATGGCCTGCCCAGGCATTGTGCGGACATGCGTGCCGTGCCCAACGGACCTCAGGGACGCAGGGGATATCGCCGACTCCATGCTCTCCCACAGGGTAGCTCCCGGTATTTGGGACATGGGGGTGGGGCGGGCATCCCGCCTCGGACCGTGCCACCCCTCAGCGTTCTGCGGGCAGGCGGTGCTGGCCCCATCTATTACTCGCAGGGTATGACCAGCAGGGGGATGGTGGACCTGCGGACCACCGCTTCAGAGTTTCCCCCCAGGGTGATCTCTCGCAGCAGGCTCTTGCGGTGGGCCCCCAGGATGATGACCGACGCGTCCAGCTCTCGGGAGGCCTCCAGGATGTTGTAGGACACCGTCCCGAAGTGGACATGGGTGGATACCCGGCAGCCCCGGGCCTCCAGCTTGCCCCGCAGCTCGTCCAGGTCCAGCTGGACCTTGTCCATGACCTTTCTGAACCGCCTCCCCTCGGGCATGGTGGCCCCCCGGCTGTCCGCCACGTGGAACAGGACCGCCTCCCGGAGCCCGTGGTTGAACAGCTCTGGCAGGAGGACCATGCTCATTTCGGTGCAGGAGGAGAAGTCGATCGGAACCAGGGCCTTCTGGAAGATGGGCGGGAAGCACAGCCCCTCCTTCCCCGTTCCCGGGCTGGGGAACTTGTTCACCAGCACCGGGCGGGACGAGGAGCGGATGATTCCAAAGGACGTTGAACCAATTATGAACTCCTGCGTCCTGCCCTTGCCGCTGGAGGCCATGGCGATGAGGGACACGTCCTCCTCTTCGGCCGCGTCCAGCACCTCCTGCACCGGGTCTCCCTTTTTAATGACCTCCTTGACCTCTATGCCTTCATTGCGGATGTTGTCCTTGGAGCGCTCCAGGGAGGCGCGCTGCTCCGCCGTTAGGGGTGCCCCCCCGGGGGCGACGTGGCACAGGACCGCCTCTTTGAGGCCGAAGCCCTTCAGCTCCCTGACACAGTCTATCATCCGCAGGGACTGATCGGAAAAATCCAGAGGGAACAGTATCCGTTCGAACATGGCGGTGGTGGTAACGACACGCGACAAAAAATATTTTTCCGAGAGGTTCCCCCGCCCCGACGTACCAAATAGGCCATCTGCTCCCTCGGCCGGATCCCCCGTGGGCGGACAGCTAGGGGCGGACTCCAGGGCGTGGAAGGCTCGGTGCAATGCGAAAGGATTTGAGCCAGTAGGGGTTCTCCCGGCCTGTGGGAAGTTCGATGGCGAGAGAGAACGTGCTGAGCGGTAGGGAGACCAGCGCACGTTCCGCCCTGTTCCTATCTTTAATGGCCAGCCTGCTGTACGGCTCGCAGTACGTGGTCATCAAGGACGGCATGGAGGGCATCAACCCCCTGCTGGTGGGGGCGGCCACCATGGGCATCGGAGGCCTGCTGGCCATGCTCCTGGTGTGCCGCAGGAAGGAGCTGGACCTGAACATCTTCAAGAACTTGGAGGTGTGGGCAGGGACATTGTTCGCGACGGCCATGATCGCTTGCCAGTACATCGGCCTGACCTATTCCTCGGCATCTGTGGGGGGCCTGATCGTCGGCAGCAACGTCATCTTCGTGGCCCCTCTCTCGGCCCTCATCTTCCATGAGTACATAGGGTGGAAGAAGGCCCTGGGGGTGATGGTCGGCTTGATAGGGCTGATAACCATCACCACCGGCTGGGACTTAAGCTTCCTAAGCAGCAACGTGTTCCTGGGTGACGTTCTTCTTCTGACCGCCTCCTTCTCCATCGCCGCCAACTACCCGCTGACCAAGCTCGCGGTCAGGAAGATGGACAACGATGAATGGGTCATGTCCTTCCACCTCCTCAGTGCGGTGATGCTCCTAGTTCTGAGCCCCCTGCTGGAGGGCCGGGCGACGTAGGTCACGTGTCCGTGCCCGCCATCCTGTACGTGGGGATGTTCTGCACCTCGGTGCCCACCCTGCTATGGGCCCTGGGACTTCGCTCGCTGCCCATGACCACCTCGGCCACGGTGCTGCTGTCCGAGTCGGCCTTCGCCGTGCTGTTGGGAGTGGTGGTGCTGAGCGAGCCCTTGGACGCCATGACCCTGCTGGGAGCGGCCCTGGTGTTCCTGGCCATATTCACAGTGACAAGAACGGTTTCCAAGAAGAGATAGAGCGGAAAAGGTTTGGTCGCTGGTATCGACAGAAGAGCATTACTTCTTCTTCTCTACCTTAGCGTCCTTCTTCTTGTCAGTTGCGCACTTGCTGCAGCCCATTTGGATGCCTCGGCCAGAAATCTGAGGGGGTGCTTATATCGTTATCGCCATAAATGCTGTAATTCCATATCGATCGCCCCCTCTGGCCCCTCCAGCTCGACCTCATCGGCGCGCTGCCCCGTTCCGGTGGGGGGAGGCGGTCCTACTGGCACGATATCAGGGTTTATGGACGGTCATTATTTTTATTCTGATAATTAAATACAATTTTATCACCCGACAAAAAATTAATTGCGGATTATAATGTGCAAATATTCAGAGTTCCGATATCGAGACCGAAGGGGGCTTTAGGCAAGAAATCGACCATCTGGCCAGAAAGAAAAACAGCAATTCAAAAGTGATAATCTATGGAGATATTTTATATATGTCACTAGCCGGTTTCTGTGCTTGGTGAATTAGTTGCACGCTTTGGAGACATCAAGGCTCTTGACCGAGGAATATTCCGCGAAGATCTTGCTAGCTACCATGGGAAAGGCGAAGAGCGCCTTCGAGCTCTCTGAGAAGTTGGGCATCCCTATTGCTGCTTGTTACCGTAAGATCAACCTCCTGGAGTCTGCCGGTCTCATCTACTGCGACGAAAGAAAGCTCACCCAGGCGGGAAAGAGGATCAACCTCTACAAGGCCCGTGTGAAGAACGCGCAGATCACCTTCGAGAAGAACAAGATCAAAGCCAAGATCGAGATGATAGATGGCACTACCGAGGACTACAACTACAACATCGATATGACGGTCTTCATCAAAGAGGGCCAGAACATCATCGACCTCTAATAAAATGTTTAAAAGAAAGCCTTGAGTCCTTCTTCCAGGGAGATGCGGGTGGTGAACCCCACCGCCTCCCTGGCCCGTTCTACTTTTCCCACCGAGTGCTTGATGTCCGCTGTTCGAGGGGGCACATGCCCGATGCTCACCTGGCGCGGGCAGACCTTTCTGACCACCTCGGCCAGCTCCAATATGCTCGTTCCTTGTCCTGAACCTCCGTTGAGGACCAGGCCGTTCCTCTCTGACTCCATGGTCAGCCGCACCAGTCGGGCGACGTCCGCCGCGTGCAGGAAGTCGCGGGTCTGCGATCCGTCCCCTTCGATCCTCAGCGGAAGGCCGGCGGACGCGTTCTGGGTGAACTTGGTGATCACCCCGGAGTAAGGGCTCTTGGGGTCGGCACGGGGGGAGTAGAAGTTGAACGGGCGGATGATCGCCCACCTGAGCCCGAAGGAAGAGCCGAAGGCCTGCACGAAGTGCTCCGCGGAGAGCTTGCTGGAGCCGTAGATGGAGAGCGGTGCCACGGGATGGTCCTCGTCGACCGGTATGTAATGGGGGTTCCCGTACACCGCCGCGCTGGATATGAACACGAACTTGGTCACCCCCGCGTCCCGGACGGCCTTCAGCGTGCGCACTGTCCCCAGAACGTTGTTCTCCACATCGAAGGGAGGGTCCTCGGTGGACCTCTGCACCGATACCTGCGCCGCGGTGTGGACCACCGCGTCCATGCCCCTGCAGGCCTGCAGCATCGCGTCCTGGTCCCGGATGTCCGCGATGGTGACCCGCCCCTCGGCGCTGTCGAACACCGGCGGGCGGACGTCCACGCCAGTCGCTTCATGCCTAGATGCCATTTCCTCGAAGAGGTACGAGCTGAGCTGCCCTGACGCGCCGGTGATGAGTACGTTCACGGGCTGGCGCAAAGAACTGACAGGGTATAACTTTTTGGCGATGGCCTCTGCCCTTCGGTAAGCACGGACATGGACGATACGTGGATAACATTCAAGAACCTACAGCCGCTCGACCTTCCGGTCCGATCATGTTCCTCTTCGTCTCGGGACTATCCTGGCTCGTTCTTCTGCTCTTGCTAGTGGTGGGCATCGGCATCCTCGTATTCGTCATCCGGAGCGCGCTGTTCCTCCTTCCCCCGGCCCTGGTGGCCCTGGTCGTGCACTACCTGACCGGCGACATGGTCCTCACGGGCATCTCCTTCATCGCGGTGGTGCTGCTCATGCTGCTGGTCAGGCGGTGAGGCCCCCAGATCCCTTCATCTGGGCGGAGACGACCCTGCCCAGCAGGGCGAAAGCATTATCTAAGGACGGGCAACACTTTTTCCATCATGCAGAGGAGCGAAGAGAGCATATTGAAGAGTCCAGAGAGCGAGACTAACTTGGAGATGGGGTGTCTCAAGTCCCGCGAAGTCATCACCACCGATGGCCGGAACGTCGGCAACCTGAGCGGTGCGTGGATCGATGTGAGCACCTGGACAGTGACGGCGCTCGTCATCGACCTGGACCGCTCGGTGGTGGACGAGCTGAACCTCAAGAAGCCCATCCTGAGGACCGCCAAGACGACCATACCCACCTCGATGATCAAGAACATATCCGACGTGGCCCAGCTCAACGCGGACATGGCCTCCCTGGGCTCTGCCGTACAGACCCACAACGAGTGAGAAGGACGAAGCAAACGAAGGACTCGCACCCGGGGCCGGTCGCAGGCTTACGCTGCTCGATAGGGCGGCCGTGGCCCGCGGCTCTCTCCCCCGAGCTCGGTCCCTAGAACATGTGTTTTCTCAAGTCCCTGGCCGTGGACGTTCCTTTGTTCTTACATTGGACTAATGGCACGTCCGAGGTGATCGAGCCCGCTCAACGCTCGATGCCGGCCCGGGCCGGGACCCCCTGCTCGTAGGGGTGCTTGATGCACTTCATCTCGGTGACCAGGTCAGCTATCTCCACGAGCTCGGGGGGAGCGTAGCGGCCGGTGAGCACCATCTCCACGTGCGGAGGCCGTTCTTTGACCACCCGGACCACGTCCTGAACGCTCACCAGGTCGAACTTGATGGACACGTTCACCTCGTCCATTATGACCATGTCGTACTTGCCGGAGTGCAGCAGCTCCTCGCTCTTGCGCAGCGCAGCCGCCGCGGCCTCCCTGTCCTCTGGTAGGACCTTGTCGGCATGCACCAGGCAGTCCCGCCCCATGGGCAGCAGAGTCAGGTGGGGCAAGGTCTTGGAGATCTCGTACTCCCCGTAGTACTGGGGGCACTTCATGAACTGCACCATGGCCACGTTCAGGTCGTTGCCCATGGCCCGCAGGGCCAGGCCCAGGGCCGCGGTGGTCTTGCCCTTACCGTTCCCGGTGTACACGTGCACGAGTCCCAGCTTCTGGCGTATGTCTTCCTTGGTGGTCATGATGAGCGAACCCTGGATTATACATCCAACATGACCACTAAAAGCTTAACGGTCGCTCGTCGGACCTCCTTGCCGGTCTATCATTAAACTTGGGGCCGCTATGTAATGGGGCAGTTACGGAGCGGAGACCTTCTTGAGCAGCCACGCCATGTTCCTACCCAGGTCCTGCATGGTGCGCAGCCCCTCCTCGTCCTGCTCGATGTCCCCCGGACGCAGGGCCGTGATCACGTTCCAGTAGGAGGAGCCGACCACAATCATCTCCCCGATGAGGAAGAAGTCGTTGATCTCCCGGAAGGTCGCCAACGCTCCAGCCCGGCGGTTCACCGCCACCGCCGCGCCAACCTTCCGGCGGAACAGGTTCCCGTTGGCCCGGTTGACGAAGCCCACCCGGTCCACAAAGGCCTTGGTCTGCGCGGTCATGGATCCGAAGTAGACGGGCGAGCCGATGATTATGCCGTCGGCCTCGGCCATCTTCTGCACCCACTCGTTGACCCGGTCGTCCTTGCGCTTGCACCGGCGGTCCTTCTTCTGCATGCACACATTGCATGCCTGGCAGGGGGCGAGGTCCTCACAGCCCATCTGAACCAGCTCGGTCTCGATGCCCTCCTTGGCGATCTCCTGCAGCACAACCTCCAGCGCCCGGTGGGTGTTCCCGTTCCGGCGCGGGCTGCCGTTGAACGCGATGACCTTCATGGGGCATGGAACAGGGAACGAGGCTATTAGCTTATCATGCTCTCTGCTGCACAAATCTATACAACTATGATTAAATATGCGTATCATTGTACCCCATTTATGCGTCAGACCAATATCACCCTCAAGAGGCTTGACCTCACCCTCCCTCCCTTCGAGGTCTACCGCCGCCTGCGGCCGGAGTTCCGCTCCTCCTTCATGCTGGAATCAGCGGTGGGAGGGACCCGAACGGTGGCCTACTCCTTCCTTGGCTTCGGACCCGGCGACGTCCTGACCTGCCAGGACGGGCGGGTGGAAGGCGGTCTGGGACACGACCACCTGCGGGAGGACCCGGGCGCGCACCTCCGTGCCTTGACCAAGGGGTTCGACCACCCCTTCACCAGGTACCCTTTCGCCGGCGGCCTGGTAGGATACTTCTCGTACGAGTTCGCCGGTCGGGCCGAGCCTTCGGTCCCGCGCTTCCCCTCGGAGTTCCCGGAGTTCGAGCTGGGCCTGTACCGGGAGTGCCTGGTGTACGACCACTCCAGCTTCCAGGTGTACCTCCTCTCCGTGGGCGAACCGGGGCCGCTGGAAGAGATCGTCGGCTCCATGCCCGAGCGCACCGACCGCCGCTCCCTGGTGGTGGACGATGTGGTGGCGGATCAGGGGCGGGAGAGCTTCGAGGACGGAGTGCGCACCGTCAAGGAGCGTATCACCAACGGGGAGACGTTCCAGACCGTGCTGTCGCGCCGGCTGAGCTGCCGCTACCGCGGTGATCTCCTCAACCTGTACGCGTCGCTCCGCGACCTCAACCCCTCACCGTACATGTTCTTCCTGGACTTCGGGGACCGGTCCGTCCTGGGCAGCAGCCCGGAGACGCTGCTCACGGTGAGGGGGCGGGAAGCTACGACGTTCCCCATCGCTGGGACCAGGCCGCTGGGCGCTGACGCCACGGGCCGCAAGCGCTTCCGCGAGGAGCTGCTGCACGACGAGAAGGAGAGGGCCGAGCATGCCATGCTGGTGGACCTGTCCCGCAACGACCTATCCCGCGTATGCCAGGGCGGTTCCGTGTCCGTTCCAGAGTACATGCGGGTGGAGGAGTTCTCCCATGTGCAGCACATCGTGTCCAAGGTGCAGGGGACCTTAAGAGAGGATTGCACCGCGATGGACGCGCTGCAGGCGGTGTTCCCGGCGGGCACGGTCTCCGGCGCCCCCAAGCCCCGGGCCATGGAGATCATCGGGGAGGTGGAGGGCGGCAGCCGCGGACCGTACGCCGGGGGTGTAGGATACCTCTCGTTCAACGGGAACCTGGACTCGGCCATCACCATCCGCTCGGCCTTCGCCTCCGATGGCCGGCTGTACTTCCAGTCAGGGGCGGGCATCGTGGCCGATTCCGACCCTTCTCGGGAGTTCGAGGAGACGGAGCAGAAGCTGGGCGCCATGCGGGCCGCGCTCCGCCATGCCACCGAGGTGATGACGTGAAGCTGCTGATCATCGACAACTATGACTCGTTCGTGTACAACCTGTGCCAGGGCTTCGAGGACCTGGGGGGCGAGTGCGTGGTGGCCCGGAACGACGCGGTGTCCCTGGACGACGTGCGAAGGATGGACCCGGACGGCATCGTCATCTCCCCAGGCCCCGGCATGCCCTCCGAGCGCCGGGACTTCGGAATCTGCGGCGATGTGCTCAGGACCATCTCCAGGGAGGTACCGACCCTCGGGGTGTGCCTCGGCCACCAGGGCATCGCGCACTTCCACGGCGGAAGGGTCGTGCGCGCCGACCGCCTGGTGCATGGCAAGACGTCGCTGGTGGAGCATGACGGGAGCGGCCTGTACGACGGCCTGCCCTGTCCGTTCACGGCGGGGAGGTACCACTCCTTCGTCGTCTCGCCCGAGCTGCCTCCCGATCTGGAGGTCACGTCGCGGACGGTGGACGGCACGGTCATGGGGATCCGCCACAGGCACTACCCGATCGAGGGAGTGCAGTTCCACCCGGAGTCCATACTGACCCCTCTGGGAACGACGATCATGAACAACTTCCTGCGGGGGGTGAGGTCCTGATCGAGGCGTCGACGGAGCTGCTGGCCCGTCAGCTCATCACCGGGACGTTCGAGCGACCGGAGATGGTGCGGTCCCTCCTGGAGATGGCCCGCCGGGGCGAGACCTCGATGGAGGTGGCGGTGCTGGCCGCGGCCTTCCGCAGCGCCGCCGTACCGGTGAGCACGGTTCACCCCGTGGTGCTGGACATGTGCGGGACGGGCGGGGCGCGGTTCCGCACCTTCAACGTCTCCTCCATCGCCTCGTTCGTCGTATCCTCCCTGGGCGTACCGGTGGCCAAGCATGGCAACCGCTCCAACCGGGGCTGCGGCAGCGCCGACCTGTTCGAGGCCCTGGGCACCCGGCTGGCGCTCTCGCCGGAGGAGGCCGGAAGGTCCCTGGACACCATGGGCTTCGCCTTCTTGTTCGCCCCTAACTTCCATCCAGCCATGCGTTACGCCGCCCCGGTGCGGAGGGAGATCACCACGCGCACGGTGTTCAACATGCTGGGCCCGCTCCTCAACCCCGTGCGGTCCCGCCGCCGGCAGCTTATCGGGGTGTACTCCCCGCAGCTGCTCGATCTGATGCCGGGGGCCCTGCGGCAGATAGGCGTGGAGCGGGCGCTGGTGGTCCACGGCCGCCCCGGCATGGACGAGGTCTCGGTGCTGGGACCGACCTCGGCGGTGCTGGTCACCCCGGAGCGCGAGGAGCGTTTCCTCATCGACCCCCGCGAGATGGGGCTGTACCACCCTGAGCCACATGACGTGGGGGAACTGGACCCCGCCCTGTCCGCCGAGGTGGCGCGGTACATACTCAGTGGTGGGGTGGGCGCACGTCGTGACATGGTGGTCCTCAACGCTGCCTGCGGCCTTCTGGCCTACGGGCTGGTGGACGACCTGGACCGTGGTGTGAGAAGGTGCGAGGCCGCCATCGACAGCGGGCGGGCACTGGCCAAGCTCAACGAGTACACGTCCCTGTTCCCTGCCGCGTGCTGTTAACATGACGAACAGGCTGCACGAGATGGTGAGGAACGCCGAGTCCCTGGTGTCGCAGGGGTACTACGGTCGAGGGGTACGGCGGACCGATGGGGCGCGGCTCTCGGGGGCGCTCAGAGCCCACGGAAGGTTCCCCATCATCGCCGAGGTGAAGCTAGCATCCCCTTCCCTGGGACGGCTGAGCGTTCACAGCCCCCAGGCACTGATCTCCTCCTACGTTCAGGGTGGGGCCGCGGCGCTGTCCGTGCTCACCGAGCCCAACTATTTCCTGGGATCCACAGAGAACATGGACCTGGCAAGGGGGAGCGGGCTTCCCATGCTGATGAAGGACATCGTGGTCTCGGACAATCAGATCGCAGCGGCGGCGCGGCATGGGGCCAGTGCCGTACTGCTCATCCAGGAGGTGTTCGACGACATCCTCGAGGCGGCGCGGCGCGACGAGCTCATCGATCGCGCTCATGAGCTGGGCCTGGAGGTCCTCCTGGAGGCGACTACCGCGGACGCGCTGCAGAGGGCCAGGGACAGCGGGGCGGACCTGCTGGGCATCAACCAGCGGGACCTGCGGACCCTGACGATGGACGTCGGCAAGGCGGGAGCGCTCCTCCCCCTTCTCTCTGACGATCCACGACCGGTGGTGGTCTTGAGCGGCATCGACGGCCGCGGCGCCATCGAGGCGGTGCGTGATCACGGTGCCAACGCGGTCCTCGTGGGCGGCCACCTCTCATCATCGCTCGACGTGAAGGGTGCGCTGGAGGCGATAGGGGTGGACAGATGACCGAGGTCAAGATCTGCGGCCTGATGTGCCGCGCGGACGTGTCCGCCTCCTCTCGCGCGGACTACCAGGGCTTCGTGGTCACCACGGGCACCCGCCGCTCGCTCACGGTGGAGGTGGCCCGCGACCTGGTGTCCAGAGCGCGGAGACCGGCCGTGGCCGTCACCACCTCGGGGGACGCGGACACGGTGGTTAGTATTGCGCAGCGGGTGAGGCCGCACGCCGTGCAGCTCAACGGCACGGTGGACGAGGCGATGCTGCGCGCGGTGCGCGAGGCGGTGGAGTGCGAGGTGTGGGTGGCCGCCCATATAGGACCCGGGACCGTCATGCCGGAACGGGCAGTTCTCTCGCAGGCCGACTGCGTGGTGCTGGACACCGCGACCCCGCAGGGTGGAGGTGCAGGCATCGTGCACGACCATGAAATAAGCGCACGCCTCTGCCGGGAGCTGCCCACGAGGTGCGCGCTGGCCGGGGGACTTACCGCGGAGAACGTGCTCCACGCCATCTCGTTGGTGAGGCCGAACATCGTGGACGTCTCGTCCGGGGTGGAGACCAACGGCGTCAAGGACGCCCTCAAGATCGACCATTTCATTGAGAAGGTGAGAACATGCCAGTGAAGGACAGGACCCGCTTCGGGCAGTACGGCGGCAGATATGTGCCGGAGATCCTCATGCCCGCGTTGGAGGAGCTGGAGATAGAGTATGACAAGGCTAAGCGGGACCGGGCGTTCCAGAGGGAGCTGCGGGAGTACATGGCACACTACGGCGGCCGTCCCACGCCGCTGTACTTCGCCCGCCGGCTCACCGAGCAATGCGGCGGGGCGAAGATATACCTCAAGCGCGAAGACCTGTGCCACGGTGGGGCGCACAAGTTCAACAACGTCATGGGGCAGGCGCTGCTGTGCCGCCGCATGGGCAAGAGGCGGGTGATCGCCGAGACCGGTGCGGGGCAGCACGGCACCGCCACGGCCATGGCGGCCGCGGTGCTGGGCCTGCAGGCCGAGATATACATGGGCACGGAGGACATCGCCCGGCAGCGCATGAACGTGTTCCGCATGAAGCTCATGGGAGCGAAGGTGCATCCTGTGAGCTCGGGCTCGTGCACGCTCAAGGACGCGCTGAACGAGGCCTTTCGTGACTGGGCGGCCAGCGTCCAGGACACCTACTACCTCATAGGGACGGCCGCAGGACCGCACCCCTACCCGACCATGGTGAGGGACTTCCAGAGCGTCATCGGCAGGGAAACGAAGAAGCAGATGATGAAGCAGGAGGGGCGATTACCGGACCTGCTGGTGGCCTGTGTGGGCGGTGGCTCCAACGCCATCGGCACGTTCCATCCCTTCCTTGAGGACCGCGAGGTCGCTTTCCTGGGGGCCGAGGCGGCAGGAGAGGGGCTGGACACGGGTAAGCATGCCGCATCGATCAGCGGTGGCACGGTGGGCGTGCTGCACGGGTGCAAATCGTACCTGCTGCAGGACCGCAGCGGCATGATCTCCTCCACGCACTCTGTCGCCGCCGGTCTCGATTACCCAGGGGTGGGACCGGAACACTCCCTGCTCCACGACATCAAGAGGGCGGAGTATGCTGGTGTGACCGATGAACAGGCCCTAAATGCCTTCCGCACCCTGAGCGAGGTGGAGGGCATCATCCCGGCGCTGGAGTCCTCGCACGCCGTGGCCGCGGGGATGGACCGTGCCAGCAGGATGTCCCAGGACCAGATCGTGGTTATAACGGTCTCGGGCCGGGGGGACAAGGACCTGGAGACGGTGGTGGGCATGCTGGGGGTGGACATTTGAGCCGCATCTCGGATTCGCTGATGAAGGGCCGTAGCTTAGTTTGCTACCTCACCGCTGGCTACCCCACCAAAGAGGAATTCGTAGAGCATGCGGTGGCCGCTGTGGAAGGGGGCGTGGATGTACTGGAGGTCGGGGTCCCGTTCACAGACCCGGTGGCGGACGGCAAGGTCATCCAGGAGACGTCCCAGCGGGCGCTGGAGAACGGTGTCACGCCCATGGTGGTCTTCGACCTGGTGAGACAGCTGCGCGAACGGGTCAGCATCCCCGTTGTGCTGATGGGGTATTACAACCCCATATTCCAGATGGGCGAGGAGCGATATGCGGAACTGGCGCGGGGGTCGGGAGCGAACGGCCTCATCGTGCCGGACCTGCCCCTGGAGGAGTCGTCGGGCCTAAGGGACGCGTGCGTGCGGAATGGCCTGGACCTCATCCAGCTGGTGGGCCCCACCACCTCCGAGGAGCGGATGACGAGGATCGCGCGGGCGAGCTCGGGGTTCCTGTACGTGGTCAGCGCCCTGGGCACCACCGGCGCCCGTTCCTCGCTGCCCGCCGACGTCAGCGCCCTGGTGCAGCGTGCCAAGAGGGCCGCAGGAACGCTCCCGATCGCCGTGGGCTTCGGTATCTCTCGACACGAGCAGATGTTGGATCTCTATCGCACGGGGGCGGACGCGGCAATCGTGGGCAGCGCGCTGCTGAAGAGCATCATGGATGGGGGCACGCCGGAGGACATCCGCTGTTTCGTCTCGTCCCTGAAGGGGCGATGACGGGCTCTCCCCGCACCTTTCCGGGAGGCCGCCGTTCGCCTACATGTACATCCCCCGACCTGATGTGGATGATAAGGCGCGGGACCTTTCCAAAGAGATTTATATCGTCCCCTCATATCCCGTAACACTAAATTTAAAAACGTATTTAGGGGGATACTCGTTTGCACATTCCAGATGGACTGATGGACCCGCTCGTGTGGGCCACCGGATGGCTTCTTGCTCTGGCCGTGATCGGCCTGGTGCTGTGGCGGTTCGGGAACAAGATCGATGAGAGGACCATGCCTATGATGGCCGTACTGGCGGCCGGAATATTCGTGGCCCAGATGCTGAACTTTCCCATCGGGGGAGGGACCACCGGCCACCTCATAGGAGGGGCGCTGGCCACCGTGCTACTGGGGCCGTGGGCCGCCATGCTGATCATCACGGTGATCCTCATCGTGCAGGGGCTGGTCTTCGGGGACGGCGGACTCACCGCGCTGGGCCTCAACGTGCTCAACATGGCCATCATCACACCCCTGGTCACATACGGTGTCCTGACGCTGTTGGGGGAGAGGAACCGCCTGGTCGGCGTCCCCCTCGCAGCGTGGGCGTCGGTGTTCATCGCCTCCACCATATGTGCGGCGGAGCTAGCGTTGAGCTACACCATCTCCGGTGGCGCGTACGGCATCAGCGGGGTGATATCATTCCCCTCCATGATGGGCTTCCATCTCCTCATCGGCATCGGGGAGGCAGCCATCACCAGCGGCGTGGTGCTCTTCCTGGCCAAGGTCTCGCCGGGGATGCTGAAGAATGCCCGTACAATGGAGGCGTGAGCATGGATCGTAAGTTGCTCATCGCCACCGCCGCCATACTGGCGGTCTTCTCCCTGGGTCTGGTGGCCTTCTTCTTGGTGTCCGACGGCATCCCGGACGGGCTGGACAAGACCATGGAGGAGACCGGCTACGCGGAGAGCGAGCCGGTGTACACCGCCCCGCTGGACTACGGCTCCGACTACCTCTCCTCCCTGCTCCTGGGCATCGTGGGCTTCTTCATCACCATGACGGTGATGTTCGGCATCATCAAGCTCCGGAAGAGCGTGGGGTCGCAGTGAGCTGGCCCGGCGAAGGGTTCAATAAAACCTCTCTTATCCCTTTTTTACTGAGCAGTCCCGTTCCCATAACAACGTTCAGCAGGTACCATGGATGCCATCGAGATCGACCGATACAGCCGCATCAGCCCGTTCTTCAAATTCGATCCGCGGGTGAAGCTGGTGGCCATCATCTCGCTGGTGGTGGTCCTCTCCTTCCTGAAGGAGCTCGTGCCCCTGGTCATCGCCCTCTTATTCGTGCTCGTCCTTCACGCCGTGTCCCGCGTCCCTGCCCGGCATAGCGCCCGTATCTTCATGGTGAGCCTTCCCTTCATACTGGTGGCGTCCGGGGCGCTGCTCCTGACCTCGGGCTGGTCCCCCGCCGCGGCCATGGCCCTGCGCATCACATCGTCGGTCCTGGCCCTCATGCTCCTGATCTCCACCACCCCGTTCTTCGATCTGCTATGGGCGCTGCGGTGGTTCCGCGTCCCCTACGTCATCTGCTCCCTCCTGCTGCTCACCTACCGCTACATCTTCGTGATGATGGAGGAGCTGGAGCTGATGAACATGGCGCGCCGCTCCCGCGGCTTCTCGTTGAAGGGCAACTTGCTCTCCAAGGACATATTCCGCACCATCTCCTTCACCGCCGGCATGCTATTGGTGCGATCGCATGCCCGCTCCCAGAAGATCTACGAGGGGCTGGTGGCGCGCGGCTACCATGGGGAGATCCGGGTGCTTTCTAGGCCGCATGCACGAGCGCGCGACGCCCTCCTGCTCATCGTGTTCGCGGGCGTCATAGCCCTTATATCTTCCATGCAATGGGGGTGGGTCCAATGGCCGCTATCGATCTGAAGGGGGTGGGCTATGCCTACGAGGACGGCACCAAGGCCCTGGAGGGCATCGACCTAACCATCGAGGATGGCGAGCGGGTATCGCTGGTCGGTCCCAACGGGGCGGGGAAGAGCACGCTGCTGCACATACTGGACTCCCTCTACCTCCCGTCGGAGGGGGAGATGGAGATCGCCGGGATCAAGGTATCCAAGAAGACCGCCCGCCAGGCCACCATGAGGGCCGGGCTCCTGCTGCAGGACCCCGATGACCAGATCTTCATGCCCCGGGTGTGGGACGACGTGGCGTTCGGACCGATAAACATGCAGCTGGACGAGGCGGAGGTCAGGCGCCGGGTGGGGCGCAGCCTGGAGCTGGCCGGCGTTTCGGAGTATGCAGAGCGGGTACCCCACCACCTCAGCTTCGGAGAGAAGAAGAGGGTGGCCATCGCCGGCCTGCTGGCCATGGACCCCCAGATATTCCTGTTGGACGAGCCGACCGCGAACCTCGATCCCATAGGCCGCAGGGCCCTGGTCAACGTGCTACAGTCATTGGACAAGAGCATGGTCCTGGCGACGCACGACCTCACCGTGGCCATGGAGCTGACGCGGCGGGTGGTGGTGCTGAAGCGCAGGGTCCTCTACGACGGCGACTTCCGCGGGCTGCTGGACCGTCCGGACATTCTCGCCGAGGCCAGCCTGGAGCTGCCGTCCATCCCCCGGTTGTTCAGCGAGTGGGGCGCCCGCACCGGCCGTCATATCGAGGTGCCACTTACGCTGGACGAGGCGTTAGAGGCTTTAGAACGCGAGATGCCTCGGGCCCCGTGAGCGATCTTCTGACCACGCGATCAGTGAGTGTCGCCCAGGACCGAGCCCTCCCGGTCCACGATGACGACCCTGAGACCAGGGAACCTTTCCCTCCCTTTGCGGAACGCGGCGGACATCCGCTCCTCCCACTCCGGCGAGGACCGGAGCTCGTCCACAGTGTGGAAGCCCGATGACGCCAGAATGTCAGGGTCCAGGAACTTGAGAATGAGCGCGGGCAGGCCGCACAGCACCACCTCCCCTGGCGCCGCCTGGATGGCGGCCTCCATGTTCACTCCCACCAGCACCACCTCGTGGTCAGGGAACATCCGGCGGGAATGGGCGAGGCCGCGCCGCCCGGTGGTGAGCACCACCCTCTCCGCGCGGGAGACCCTCTCCAGCCGGGACTCCTCCAGGTGGTCGTCCCATGGCTCCACCAGGCCAGTGGTACCAAGGATCGATATTCCGCCTTCCACCCCCACCCGGGGGTTCAGCGTCCTAGCGGCGATGTCCCTGCCCCCTACCACCTGAAGCTCCACCGTCGCTCCCGCCTCACCAATGCTCTCAAGCGCTTCCTGGATGGAGCGCAGTATCAGCTCGCGGGCGGCGGGGCTGACCGCCGGGGCGCCCCTTGGGTAGCGTGGCGTGTCCCTCTCGAAGCGGCCGATGCCCTCGCCCGCCACGATCCTCACCCCCGCCGAGGACCGGGCCGTGGCCACGATCTCACAGCCTGCGGTCACGTCCTCGGGGTAATCGCCTGAGTACTTGTTGCACCTTCCTACCCCTTCCTGGCCCACGGTCTTGACCACGACTGCCACTCCAGATGGTAGGTTTATGATTACAGCGTCCACCGGGCGGTCCAGCGAGAGCACGGCGGCCTTGCATGCCGCTGCCGCCGTGGTGCCGGTGGTGAACCCACGGCGCCGGATCACGCCGGACGAGGTGAGCACGGCGGTGCCCTGGGACACCTCCACCAGGCCTGCAGCATCGGTGCAGGCCGCGACCCACTCTTCCGGATACTCCAGGTCCATGATGGGGTCCCTCAGGCCCCACACCCCCCGATCACGAGGCCCATGGTACGTCCTGAGCGCATAGCCTCACTCCTTCATGGCGCCGGGACCGTCCCCGGCAGAGCGTATGGCCTGCAGCAGGGCCTCGAACGTGGCGTCCGCTGGCACGGCCCCCACCCTGATACCCATGCCCTCCAGCTTCCTCCGCGTGGGACCGCCCATGGCCCCCACGGTGCGGGAGTTCAGCATGTCCATGACCTCCTCCCTTGGGGCCAGGGACTCCATGGACTCGATGAAGGTGGCCGCGGAGAGCGCGGAGGAGAAGGCGAAGGCGTCCACCCTTCCTGCCAGGGACTCCTGGGCCAATCGCTTCATTTCCGTCGTGAAGGGCTGCGGTACGAGCTCGTACACCACGACCTCCTCCACCTGGGCCCCGGCCTTCTCCAGCCCTTCCTTCAGAATCCTCTCGCCGTGGTCAGAGCGCAGCAGGAAGACCCTCCTACCCTGGAGGGTGGAGGCCAGGGAGCGCACCAGGCCCTCGGAGGTGTACTCCGGCGGTACGAAATCGACCTTCATTCCCGCTGCCATCATGGCACCAGCGGTCAGGGGGCCGATGGCGATGCCCTGGCATCCCTGCAGCAACGCACCCACGTCATCGACGCCCCGCCTGGCCAGTAATTGCATCACGGCGTCCACGCCAGTGGTGCTGGTGAGGACCGCCGCGTCCGCTTTCCCCGCTCCTGCCGCTTCGATGAAGGCATCGATCTCGGGCGAGTCCCTCACCTGCACCCGCAGGGGCGAGGCGGCGAGGGCCTCGAAGCCCATGGACTCCGCCAGTCTTATCGCCCCCTCCAGCTTGTCCGCCGGCCGCATCACCGCCAGCCTCATCGCAGATCACCCAGGACATCATGCAGCGAGGCCACCCCTCCCACTACGACCACGGAGGGGGACCCCACGCCCAGGCGACGGCATTCCTCCGCCACTTCTGACACGGTGGACACCACTATCCTCTGCTCCGGCGTGGACCCCTTGTGCACCACCGCCACCGGCGTGCTGATATCCATTCCACCGTCGGTGAGCTTCTGCATGTTGCGCCCCAGGGAGGCCATGCCCATGAGGATGACGATGGTCCCCTTCAGCTTGGCCAGCGCGCTCCAGTCGATCCTTTCGCCCGGGCGGTCGTCCCGCTCGTGGCCGGTCACGAACGTGACGGTGGAGGTGAAATCGCGGTGCGTGACGGGTATGCCTGCCAGGGCCGGCGCGGCGATGGCCGATGTGACGCCCGGCACCACATGGACGCTGATTCCCGCGCTTCGCAGCTCTTCCGCCTCCTCCCCGCCGCGGCCGAACATGAAGGGGTCCCCGCCCTTGAGGCGCACCACCCTCGCTCCCTGGGTGGCCTCCTCCACGATGATGCGGTTGATGTCCTGCTGCACCACCTTGTGGTTCCCCCCCTCCTTGCCCACGTCGATGAGCTTCGCTCCTTCGCGGGCGTGGCGCAGCAGCTCATGGTTCGCCAGCTGATCGTACACGATCACGTCCGCCGTTGAAATCAGCTCCATCCCCCGCACGGTGATGAGCCCGATGTCCCCGGGCCCCGCTCCCACCAAGTACGCCTCACCTGTCACTCATACCACCTCCAGCGCCGGCAGCATCGCTGCCGCCATCTCATCCAGTTCCCTCTCCCTCTCGCCCACGGGCATGGTGCGCACGATGCTCACGTCCCTCGCACGGTCCGATGACAGCACCGAACCGCGGACCGTTAGGGTCTCCTCGCCCAGCACCGCCCATATGCCGATGGGGACGGAGCAGCCGCCGCCCAGCCTCCTCATGATATGGCGCTCGGCCTCCACCTCGATGCGCGTCCTGGCATCGTCCAGGCGCCGCAGCTGAGCGATATGCTCGCTACCCTCGGCGCACACGATGGCGATCGCTCCCTGACCCACCGCCGGCACGAAGATGGCAGGATCAAGGGTGAACGCCGGCTCCTCGATGCCCAGCCGTTTCAGCCCCGCGCGGGCCAGCACGATGGCGTCGTACTCCCCGTCCTTCCACTTCCTTATCCTAGTTAGTACGTTGCCCCGCAGGTCCCTGATCTCCAGGTCCGGCCTCGCCCGCGCGAGCAGCGAGCGCCGGCGCACCGAGGACGAGCCGACGACGGCACCGCGCGGCAGCTCCTCCAGGGGGACCTTCGAGAGCAGGACGTCCTCCACCGGGCCCCGGGGCAGGATGGCGGCGATGACGGTACCGGGAGTGAGGTCCACCGGCATGTCCTTGAGACTGTTGACGGCGATGTCGATCTCGCCGGCCACGATGCGCTGGTCCAGTTCCTTGGTGAAGGCTCCGAACCCGCCCAGGGAGGCGAGGGGCCGGTCCGTGACGCGGTCGCCCACGGTACGCACCTCCTGGACCCTGACATCCAGCTCCGGGCACCGCTCTGCCAGCATCGCCACCACGGTGCGGGTCTGGGCCATGGCCAGTTCCGAGCCTCTTGTACCGATCCTCATCCCCTCACCTCGGTCAAGACCTCGGCGATGGCGTCCACCGTGCGGCGGACGTCCTCCTCGCTGTGCACCGTAGATAGGAAATTGGTCTCGAACTGCGAGGGTGCAAGGTACACTCCCCGGTCCAATAGGCCATGGAACAGGCGGTCGAAGGTGGCGGCGTCGGCGGTCAGCGCGTCGCCGTAACTGTGCACCGGGCGGCCAGCCAGGAACAGCTGGAACATGGAGCCCGCACCGGCCACCTGGTGCGGCACCTTGCTCTCCTTCAGCGCGCTCTCCAGCCCGCTGCGCATCATGGCGCCCTTGCGGTCCAGTCCCTCATGCCCCAGGGAACCCAGCTCCCTCAGGGTGGCAAGGCCAGCGCTAAGGGAGAGGGGATTGCCGGAGAACGTCCCGGCCTGGTACACCTTGCCCAGCGGGGAGATCATGCGCATGATCTCCGCCGAGGCGCCGAACACCCCGATGGGCAGACCGCCGCCAGCGACCTTGCCCATGGTGGTGATGTCCGGCCGGACGCCGAACAGCTCCTGGGCGCCGCCCATGCCCAGCCGGAAGCCGGTGATCACTTCGTCAAAGATGAGGAGCGCCCCGTGGGCGGTGGCCAGGTCCCGCAGCCCCTGCAGGAACCCTTCCTTCGGTAGCACGGGTCCGACGTTGCCCATGACCGGCTCCACGATGATGGCCGCCACCTCGCCACGGTGAGCGTCCAGCACCCGGGTCACGGCGTCGAGGTCGTTGTACGGTGCCAGAAGGGTGTTCTCCGCCACCTCCGGAAGTACACCGAGGGAGTTGGGCGCGCTGTGCGTGGTGGCGCCAGAGCCTGCTTTCACTAGAACCGCGTCATGGGCGCCGTGGAAGCACCCCTCGAACTTCAGCACCTTCTTGCGGCCCGTGTAGCCCCGGGCCAGGCGCAGGGCGTGCATGGTGGCCTCGGTGCCCGAGGACACTATGCGCAGCATCTCGATCGATGGGTAGTGATGAGTGACCAGCTCCGCGAACTCCACCTCCGCCTCGATGGGCGCGCCGTACAGCGTCCCCCGCGCGGCCTGTTCCTGAACGGCACGCACCACTTTGGGGTGGGCATGCCCCAGTATCAGCGGACCGAAGGCCATGCAGTAGTCGATGTACTCCTGCCCGTCCACGTCGGTGAGCCTGCTGCCCTTGCCCTGGGCGATGTACCGGGGATAGGGAAGGAAGGCCCGCACCGGCGACGACACGCCGGCCGGCATCAGCTTGGACGCCCGGGCGAACAGCTCCTGTGAACGAGGAGGCATCACTTCGCCCCCAGAAGTGCGGCCGCTTCCCGGGCGAAGTAGGTGATGATCATGTCCGCGCCGGCCCGCTTGATGGAGAGCAGCGACTCCATCATGGCCCGGTCGTGATCGATCCATCCCCTCTCCGCGGCGGCCTTGATCATGGCGTACTCCCCGCTCACGTTGTACGCCGCCAGCGGCAGGTCGAACGTCCTCCGTGCCTCACGGATGATGTCCAGGTACGGCAGCGCGGGCTTGACCATGAGGATGTCCGCCCCCTCCTCCACGTCCGCCCACATCTCCCTGATGGCCTCACGCGCGTTACCAGGGTCCATCTGGTGCGTCCGCCGGTCCCCGAACCGGGGGGCGCTGTCCACCGCGTCCCGGAAGGGGCCGTAGAAGGCGGAGGCGTACTTGGCCGAGTACGACATGATGGGCACGTGCTCGAACCCGGCCTCGTCCAGCGATTCGCGGATGACCTTGACCTGTCCGTCCATCATGCCGGACGGGGCGATGATGTCCGCGCCCGCCTCGGCCTGGCTGATGGCCGTCAGTCCGTACAGCTCGAGCGTGGAGTCGTTGTCCACCGTATCGCCGTGCAGCACGCCGCAGTGACCGTGGTCGGTGTACTCGCACAGGCACAGGTCGGTGATCACCGCCAGGCCGGTGCTCTCCTTGATGGCGCGCACCGCCCTCTGCGTTATGCCGTCCTCGTCCCACGCTCCGCTCCCCCGCTCGTCCTTGCTCGCTGGTACGCCAAAGAGCAGGACCGCTGGCACGTTCAGGGCCTCGATCGATCGGGCCTCCTTGCTCAGGCTGGACAACGGGTGCGACATCACCCCGGGCATGGAGGGGATCTCCTTGGGCCTCTTCAGGCCCTCGTTCACGAACAGCGGGCAGATGAGGTCCCGGGGGGACAGCTCCGTCTCGCGGACCATGCCCCTAATGGCCTGGCTCATCCGCAATCTTCGTGGTCTGCTTTCTGGGAACATATGATTCACCTTCTAGCTTGAAAAGGCCCTGGACGATGCTGAACATCTCGGTGTCGCCCTCCCGGGAGGCGTTCTTCAGCGCCTCCATGGGATCGGCCAGGAACTTGCTGGTCATCACATTGGCGAAGTCCCGGAGCACCGTCTCCGCGGTGTCATGGCCGGCGTTGAGCCGGTTCATGGCCCGTCGCACCTCCCGCTCCTTGAGCTCGTCCATCTTGAGGCATAGGCGACCGAGCAGCTGGTCCACCCGCATCTCCTTCATCCTTCGCTCCAGGATGTCCAGCTCCTCCGTGATGATGTGCTCGGCGGCCGTGATCTCCTCCTTGCGCCGGAGGATGTTCTCCTCCGCCAGCCCGCGCAGGCCGTCGATGTCGATGAGCTGAGCGCCCGGCACGGTAGACACCAGGGGGTCCACGTTGCTGGGGAAGCTCACGTCTATGACTATGATGTCTGTCTCCTTCTCCCGGAAGGCCATGGCCATCTCCATCTTGGGGACGTCGATGAGCTTATGGGTGGCGGAGGTGGCCACCAGGACCACGTCGGACTGGGCCATGAACTCTATGAGGCTATCGAACCTCACCGCCTTCCCGTCCAGGTCCCAGGCCAGCTCCACCGCCCGGGAGTAGGTGCGGTTGGACACGAACACGGCCTGCGGTCTCTTCCCCACCAGGTGCTTGGCGATGAGGGTGGCCATCTCGCCCGCCCCCAGGACCAGGATGTTCTTTCCCTCCAGCGTGCCTAGTTTATCCTCCGCCATCTCCACCGCGGCCGAGCCCACGGAGACGCAGCCCTTGTTGAGGCGGGTCTCGCTCCTCACCTTCTTGCCGGTGCTGATGGCCTTGCGGAACACCACCGAGAGCGACGGCCCTACGGTCCCTTCCTTCTCCCCTTGCTCGAACGCGGTCCGCACCTGGTTCTGGATCTGGTCCTCCCCGATGATGAGAGACTCCAGCCCGGTGGACACCCGCAGGATGTGGCGCACCGAGTCCCTCCCGCTCAGATATTGGACCAGGTTCTGCTTCGCATCGTACGGCACGAAGCTGTTGATCAGGCGCTCCACCGCCCTCCGGGTCAATGACATGTCCTGGGTGACCATGTACAGCTCTATGCGGTTGCAGGTGCGGAGCACGATGCATTCCTTCACTCCGGGCATCGCCATGATGGCCGCGGTGATGCGCTCCGAGCCCATGTCCCCGAACCGCTCGATCTCAGCCATGCTGGCCTGCTTGTGTGTGATGTGCGCACTGAGTATGGAGTCCATCTACGCCACCACCCTCTTCAAGGCCAGCTTCCTCGCCTCCTCCGGATCGCTCTCCAGAAGGTCCCATATATGCTGGTCCTCCAGCACGTTCCACAGGCGCTCCTCCCGCTCCTTCTGGGAAGGTACCGATGCCTTCACCTGCTCCCTGAGCTCCTCCTGCAGCTCCACCATGCGGTCGTAGCAGGGGTCCAGCGCCCTCTCCAGCTGCATGCGGAGGTACTTTGACATGGCAGGGCTCCGGCCCTCGGTGGACACCGCGACCTTGTAGCGATCCCTCTCGATCACCGAGGGAATCAAGAAGGTGGACGGCCCATCGGCGCTGTTGCTGAGCTTTCCCTGGACGGTGGCCACATCAACGATGCTCTTGTTCAGTTCTTGATCGTCAGTGGCGGCCACCACCAGGTCGGCCCAGGAGACCCATCGGGACAGCGAGCCTTCGATGTCCTCCTGCTCCAGCCTGATGCTCGGTTCGAAGCCAGGCAGGAAATCGCGTGAGACGACTGTAACATCTGCCTCTGACGCGAGGTAGTTGGCCTTCCTCCGTCCTACGGCCCCTCCGCCGAAAACCACGACCTTGTGTCCACTAAGGTCCAACCATAACGGTATCACGGTATCCCCTCGTCTTGTCAGGACGGCAACGCACCAGGGACATAATATAATGCGCCTATTTAATTGGATGTATTATCCAACTCTAGTTCAAGTAGCGACAATGGAGTGCACCGATCCCTCGGTCGAAAAGGCCAACTTCGTTCCGCGCAGATCTTTGGCCATGGGGAGTTGTCCGGTAGGCCCTGCCTGCCGATAACATATTATTCGATAAGTGGCTTCTCCGCTTAGACCGGCTCGCCGGTCGATTGACAAGGGGTTCGAGAAAATGAAGAACGGAGTACTTGTAGTAGGGCACGGTAGCAAGCTGCAGTTCAACCGGGACCTGGTGGTCAACGCTGCGGCCAACATGGCAAAGATGCCTGACATGGGGCCGGTGACGGTTGCGTTCATGCAGATCAACCAACCGGACATCAAGACCGGCATCAGGACACTGGTGGACCAGGGCGTGGACATGATCTACGTCCAGCCATGCTTCCTGGCATCGGGGATACACATCACCAAGGACATCCCCGGGGAGATCGGCCTGAAGGAGGGTGACCGCGAGGCCCACATGGTGGTGGACGGGAAGGACATAACCCTTCGCTACTGCGAGCCCATCGGTAACGACGACCGCCTCGCGCTCATTCTGGCCGACAGGGTCAGGTCCCGGATGCAGATGTCATGAGCCTGAAGGTTCTGGTACTGGACCTCACCCACGGGGGGGAGGTCCTGACCAAGGAATACCTCCGTAGGGGACATGCCGTCACCGCGGTGGACATCTACCGCACGGCCTCTGACGCCACGCGGTCAGCGCTCAGTGAGGCGGGTGCCCGGGTCCTGGACGCCGCTCCCGCGGAAAGGTTCGACCTGGGGGTGGTGCCCGTGCACTGCCCCCAGAGGTACATCGGCCCGGCTGTGATCGACAGAACGATAACGGCGCATCAGGCGGTGGGCGAGCTGGCCGAGTTCCCGTTCCCGGTGGTCGAGGTGACGGGGACGAGAGGCAAGACGTCGACCTGCCATGTCCTGGCCCACGTACTTTCGCGGGTAGGGAGGAGCGTCCTCCTGCTCAGCAGCAAGGGGCTTAGTCTGGTCGGGGAGAGGGAGAGCGAGGTGCTGAGGGACCGCGTCAGCATCGCCCCCCCGACCATCCTGTCCATCTCCAATGAAGGGCACCGCGCGGACATCGGGGTCTTCGAGGTCAGCCTGGGCGGCACCGGCCTGGCCTCCGTCTCAGTGATCACTGGGCTGGGTGACAACTACCCCATCGCTGCCGGCACCAGGCGGGCGTTCGATGGGAAGGTCCAGATGGCCCGCACGGCCCGGGTGCTGGTCTGCCCGGCCGAGGAGCGGGACCTGTGGTCGTCCCACGTCCCGTCGGACACCGAGATCGTGACCTTCGGTGAGTCCGGAGACGTGCAGGTCTCCTTCCCAGAGAGCCTGCGCCTGGGCAGCGCCTGCCCCCTGACGGTGCGCTGGGAGGGCAACGAGCGCAAGGTGAGCCTGCCGTCCACGTTCCTGGCGCCTGGCTATTCCACCGCCCTGGCCTGCGCCCTGGCCACCGCCCGAGCGCTGGGTTCGGACATGGAATCGGCCATCGACTCGCTGTCCGCGTTCAACGGCGTCCGGGGCCGGGGCGAAGTGCTGAAGGAACCGAACAGCTTCCTCATCAAGGAACGCAACCCCGGCGTGAGCGCGCCCTCCATACGATGGAACGTTGACGTGCTGACGCAGCGCTACGGGCAGGACGACATCGGCGTGGTGCTGGACCCGGTGAACACCAAGGTGTGCGAGAAGCTGGACCTCAGCGAGGTCCAGCGGGTCCTGGGGGACGATCCGGCGGTCAAGGGCCTGTACATCATGAACATGCCGGGCCTGGACCGCAGCAGTAACGGGTTCCTGCGCGTGGGCGGCCCCATGGAGGTGCGCGGACGGCACAAGGTCCTCGTGCAGTGCATCAAGGAGGGATACCTCTGAAGGATGTGCTGCACCCGCGCCCCAATCCCATCATCGCCGCCATGTACACGCTGAGGGACTTGGACGCGGACGTGGTCCTCATGCACGGCCCGGCCGGCTGCGGCTTCATGGCCGCCCGCCGCCTGGAGGAGGCGGGCGTGAGGGTGATGACCACCGGAATGCAGGAGAACGACCTCATATTCGGGGCGGAGGAGAAGCTGGTCCGCATCCTCAAGAACGTGGACGACCGATTTCGACCCCGGCTCATCGGCGTGGTGGGCACCTGCGCCTCCATGATCATCGGGGAGAACCTGGACGGGGCGGTGAAGAAAGCCGGGATAGGCGCCACGGTGCTGCCGGTGGACGTCCACGGTTGTTCGGGACCGAACACCTCAGGTGCCATTCGCACGCTGGAGGTGGCAGCCGATAAAGGGATCATCACCTCACAGGAGAGGGACCGCCAGAAGGCTATGCTTCAACGGGCGACCCTTATAGAGAAGGAAAGGGGGCTCACCAGCCGAGAGTACCTTGAACCTCACCCGGGAGCGACCAAACTGGCGGTGGGACTGCGCATCACGAGCGTGCTGCGCTCCGGGGGAAAGGTGGCGGTGGCCCTCAACGCCAAGAAGGAGACGGCGTACGGGTTCGCGGACGTCATGCGAGCGACGCAGTACGCACAGGAGCGCCTGGGAGGGGAGGTGGTCCACCTCGGGAACCTGGACCCCAATGTAGGACTGCCCCGCATACGGCGGTACGCGGCCAACATCAACCGGGACCTGGAGGGGGCTAACGTGCACCTCGCCGCGATCACCGGCGGCCTGGACGAGTACCCGGTGGCCGGTGAGAAGGCATCCGCCCTACTGGCCGAGGCCAAGGCCGACGTGCGCATCGTGGCTGGTCTCCCGCACGCAGTTCCTGGCCTGACCTATGACGATGTTCTTGTGACCGACCAGCCCCGGGAGCTGAGAAACTACATCGACCAGGGGTTCCACCTCTCGGTGGGCGAGGTCAACACCCACGCCGACGTAATGAGCACGACGAAGGTCCTCTACAGCGAGCTGGGGAACACCATCCGCGAGATCGTGGACCGGGGGCTGGCATGAGGCAGATGGCGATATATGGCAAAGGCGGCATCGGCAAGTCCACGATATCGGCCAACCTAGCGGCGTCGTTCGTGGAGTCGGGGCTGCGCACCTGGTACATCGGCTGCGACCCCAAGTCCGATGGCAGCATGACGCTGCTCAGCGGTCGCAAGGTGCCGACCTTCCTGGAGCAGATGAAGAAGGGGGACGAGGAGGTCGTGTTCAATGGCTTCGGGGGCATCAAGTGCGTGGAGACGGGCGGGCCCCTCGCTGGGGTGGGTTGCGCCGGCCGAGGCATAATCGTGGCCGTACAGGCGCTAGCCAGGGACCACTTCCGGCAGGAGGACGACGTGCTCATATACGACGTCCCGGGCGACGTGGTCTGCGGTGGTTTCGCCGCTCCCTTGCGGGAGAAGTTCGCCAACGAGGTCTACATCGTCACCAGCGGCGAGTACCTGGCCCTCTACGCGGCCAACAACATCGCCCGCGGTCTCGCTAACCTCAACGTGGCGCTAGGCGGGGTCATATGCAACTCCCGGGAGGTAGAGAACGAGGAGCGCATCGTCTCGGAGTTCGCCCGCCGCATCGGCTCGCAGCTCATCGGCTTCGTCCCGCGGAGCAAGGTGGTGCGGGAGTGCGAGAACCGCGGCATGACGGTCATCGAGGGAGCGTCAACGGACGCGCAGGCCGATGCGTACCGCCGCTTGGGAACGGCGATACTAGGCAACCAGGCCATGGCGGTGCCCACGCCCCTGGACCCCGAGGAGCTGCGGACCCTGGTGCGGGAGACCCGATGAGGGCACCCCCCCGTGTGGTCATCGCCGGCTCCGGCAGCGGGGTGGGGAAGACGGCCATCACCACCGGCCTCATGTCCCTGCTGTCAGAGCGCCTGCGGGTGCAGGGTTACAAGGTGGGGCCGGACTTCATCGATCCCATGTACCACACAGCGGCCACCGGACGACCGTCTAGGAACCTGGACTCGTTCTTCATGGAGCGCGATGTGCTCCTGAACCTATTCGGATGGTCCTCCCGCGATGCGGACCTCGCCGTGGTGGAAGGGGTGCGCGGCCTGTACGATGGGCTCACCGCGACCGGTGATACCGGCTCCACCGCCGAGATCGCCAAGACACTGCGTGCGCCGGTGGTGCTGGTGGTCAACGCCCGCAGCCTGGCCAAGAGCGCCGCGGCCGTGGTGCTGGGCTTCAAGATGCTCGACCCCACGATCGACCTGGCCGGCGTGATCCTGAACAATGTGGGCGGTCGACGGCATCGTGATAAGGCCATAGAGGCGGTGGAATCGCTCACCGGGACGGAGGTCGTGGGAACCATCGAGCGACGGCGCGAGAGCCTGCCCGAGAGGCATCTGGGGCTGGTGACACTGGAGGACGGCGGCCAGGAGAGGGACCTTCTGGGGGAGATGGCAAGTCTGGCGGCCGAGGTGGACATCGAGAGGCTGGTGTCCATCGCGCGCTCCGCCCCGGAGATGGAGGTGGACACCAGACCTCCCCTCCTGCAGGAAGGGTCCGAGGACGTGGTCTTCGCCGTACCACGTGACCAGGCGTTCTGCTTCCATTACCAGGAGAACCTGGAGGCACTGCGCGCGGCGGGTGCGGAGGTGGCGTTCTTCCGCCCCACCGACGGTGATCCACTACCGGACTGCGACGCGGTGTACCTGGGGGGCGGCTACCCCGAGGTGCACGCGGCGGCCCTGGAATCGAACCATCGGTTCCGCGAGGCGGTCCTCAGGATGTCCGAGGCCGGGCGCTTCGTCCACGGGGAGTGCGGTGGCCTGATGGCCATGTGCCGCTCCATACGCGCCCGGGGGGAGGTGCACCGCATGATCGGCATATTCGATGCGGAGGCCACGCTCACCGCGGAGAGGCAGGGCCTGGCCTATGTGCAGGCCACGAGCACCGCGGAGAACTTCCTCCTTCAGGGGAAGGTGCGCGCCCACGAGTTCCACTACTCCCGCCTGGAGCCGCTGCCGACCGGGCCTTACGCGTACACCGTGGAGAGGGGCACCGGCATAGGGCAAGGGATGGATGGCGCGATGGTGAGGAGGTCCCTAGGCACATACTTCCACCAGCATGCCCTGGCGAGCAAGGGGTGGGGCAAGGCCATGGTCCAGGCTGCGCTGACCGGGCGCGGTCCATGATCATACCGATGGGATCGTCGGCCTCATCCGCGGAGCTGGGGGCCAGCAAGGTCTTCGCCCGGGCGCTGTGGATGCCTAAGGGGAGCGACGGTGCGGGGCGAATCCATGAGCCTTGGGCGCCTTACGAGAGAATTCCCAGCCTATCGAGCCTCTCGTTACCAGGTCTCATTGGATTATACATCCAACATGCTTATATAGTAAGTTGGATGATTCCTCCAACCCTGATAACATGAAGGTGAGCGGAGGACCGACCCAGGACGAGGTGATGGCGATCTCACTGTTCAAGCTGGCCTTGAGCGACGGAGATGTCATCGCGGACGTAGGATGCGGCACGGCGAAGGTATCCATCGAGGCCTCGAGGACCTGCGGGAGGGTCTACGCCATCGACGTCAGGGACGAGGCAATAGTGGCCGCCCGGCATAACGTGGCGGCAAGTGGGGCCGACAAGGTGCAGGTGCTGCAGGGGAACGCCAAGGAGCTGCTCCCCGACCTTGGGAAGCTGAACGGCGCCTTCGTGGGCGGGTCGAAGGACCTGGACCAGGTGCTGCGCGTCCTTGCAAGCCAGGTGACGGGCAGGATCGTGGTCAACGCGGTGCTGCTGCGGACCCTGCAGGAGGCGGTGGACACCATGCAGGAGCTGGGGATCTTCGAGGAAGTGGTGCAGGTGTCGGTGGCACGGTCCTACCCTCTGGTGGGCTCCTTCATGTTCCGCCCCATCGACCCCGTGTACGTGATAGTAGGGAGGTGCAAGTGATGTTGCTGGCGTTGGGCATTGGGCCGGGAGAGAGCGATCTGATAACAGTCCGGGGGGCAAAGCTCCTGGAGTCGGCCGACAAGGTCTTCGTGCCAGGAAGGTTGGCCAAGGAGATCGTGGCGCCGTACGCCGACGCCGAGATACTGGACTTCCCCATGACGGAGGACGACGAGGTCATCAGGGCGGCCATGGAGCGCAACTGCGATGCCATCGCGCCCGTGGCCCGTAACGGCCTGGCGGTGCTGGGCATCCTGGGTGATCCGGGCTTCTACTCCACCTTCGGCCGCCTGTGCGGTGTGATGCGGGAGAAGTACCCGGAGATCGAGTTCCGGACCGAGCCAGGGATCAGCTCCATCACTGCCTTCGCCTCCCGGCTGCAGGTCTCGATCAACTCCGGGGTGCTGATCACTGATGGCTCGGACCAGGGCTGCCTAGTGCACCTCAAGGTGCGGTCTCCGCGGGAGATGGTGACCCAATTGCGCTCCCAGGGCTACTCCCGCTTCCAGCTGGTGGAGAGGATGTACATGGACGGCGAGAAGGTGTACGCTGAGGACGAGATGCCGGAGAGATGCGACTACATGAGCGTGATGTTCGCCCAGAGGGATTAAGATGAGCGATCCAGTGGTATGGTTCATCGGCGCCGGGCCGGGGGACCCCGACCTCATCACCCTAAAGGGGAACGACCTCCTGGTCAACGCAGAGGTGCTAATCTACGCCGGCTCCCTGGTGAACCCCGCGCTGGTGTCAAGGTCCCAGGCAGAGGTCAAGCTGGACAGCTGGGGCATGAGCGTGGAGGAGATGGTCCCCGTGATGGTGGACGCGGCCAAGGCCGGCAAGCGCGTGGTGCGGCTGCACAGCGGCGACCCCTCGCTGTACGGCTCCATCGTGGAGCAGATCGCGGAGATGGAGAAGCTGGGCGTCGAGGTCCGTATCGTTCCCGGTGTCAGCTCGCTGTTCGCCGCCGCCGCGGCCCTGAAGACCCAGTACACGCTCAAGGGAGTGTCGGAATCGCTTATCGTCACCAGACCGGCGGGCGCCACCCTGGAGGAGGACGACATCGCGCGCCTCTCCCAGACCGGCGCCTCCATGGTGATATTCCTGGGCACGGACAAGCTCGCAGAGATCGTAAGAAAGCTGCGCTGCCCTCAGGACACGCCGGCGGCGGTCATCTACCACGCCTCGTGGCCGGACCAGAAGATCGTCAAGGGGTGCGTCGCAGACATCGCCCAGAAGGCCGAGGCGGCGGGGATCCACAAGACCGCGCTGATCCTGATCGGCGGGATCGTGGAGCCCATGGAGCGGTACCATCGGTCGGTGCTGTACTCATGAGGACGGTGGTGGTGCACCTCGACCACACGGCCGCAGCGGAGAAGCTGGCCGCGTGGCTTGAGGCGGACATCGTGGAGTGCACCGAGGGCGCCTTGGAGAGGGCGTACCGCGAGTACACGCGCATCGTGGCGGTCATGGCCTGCGGCATCGTGGTACGGAAGCTGTCCCCGCTAGTGAAGGACAAGTGGGTGGACCCGGCGGTGGTGGTGGTCACCCCGGACCTGAGGTTCAGCGTTCCGATATTGGGCGGTCACCACGGCGGCAACGACATCGCCCGGCGATTAGCCGCGCACGGCGTGACGCCCGTGATCTCAACGGCCACCGACGCGCTGGGCAGGGACTCGGTGGAGGAAATCGCCTCGCGGGACGGCCTGGAGGTCGTGAACAAGAGCTCCACCGTGGCGGTGAACAAGGCGTTCCTGCAGGGTGACGTGCCCGTCTACCGTATCGACGGTCCCGCCGTCATCCTGGTATCGTCCAACGTCTCCGTCCTGGCGCCGCGGGGCGAGTACGTGGTGGGCATAGGATGCAACCGCGGCACCTCGGAGGAGGAGATCGTGCAGGCCGTCCAGGAAGCGCTGCGATCGCATGAGATCGACAGGGGCGACGTCCTGGCGTACGCCTCGACCATGAAGAAGTCGGATGAGGCCGGCCTCATCTCCGCCGTCCGTAGGATGGCGGGAAGGATCTTCTTCCTCGATGATGAGACGATCAACGCGCAGCCGGTGGACACCCCGTCCCGGGCCGATCTAATCGGCCTGATAGGGGTGGCAGAACCGTCGGCGCTGGCGCTGGCAATAAGGAAGGAACTGGTGATGAAGAGGAGGGCGTACGGCAATGTTACAGTCGCGATCGCAAGATGAGAGCACCGGCAGATTGTACGTGGTGAGCACGGGGCCGGGGGACATGGACAACCTGACACCGCTGGCGCAGAAGGCCATCGCGGACTCGGACGTGATCATAGGCAACAGCTTCTACCTGGACCAGATGAAGCCCCTGCTCAGCGGGAAGAAGGTGATCTTCTCGCACATGGGCAAGGAGGTGGAACGGGCCCGGGAGGCCGTGAGGATGGCCCGGGACGAGAGGGTGGCCATGGTGAGCGGAGGGGACGCGGGCGTTTACGGCATGGCCAGCATCGTGCTGGAGCTGGTGCAGAACGAGGCACCGGAGCTGGACGTCAAGGTCGTTCCGGGCGTGACCGCGGCCACCGCCGCCGCCTCCATCCTCGGTTCTCCGCTCTCGAGCGACTTCCTGGTCATCTCGCTGAGCGACCTGCTGACACCCTGGGAGGTGATCGAGCGCCGCCTCGACCTGGGCTTCCAGATGGGGATACCTATGGCGGTGTACAACCCCCGTAGCCACAACCGGCCGGGGAACCTGCGCAAGGCCCTGGAGATCGGTCTCCGGCACGCGCGACCGGACACGCCCGTGGGCGTGGTGCGGAACGCCTTCCGCGGGGAGGAGGAGAGCTTCACCGTCACCGACCTGGGGTCGCTGCACGAGGACGACAGCATCGTGGACATGCACTCCATGGTCATCATAGGGGGAGAGGGAACGCGCTTGTTCAAGGAGGGAGAGAATGTCAGAGGAATCATCACGCCAAGAGGGTACCACCGCAAGTACGTATATTGACCTGGGCGCTGACACCGCGGAGGGGTACAGCATATCCAGCCGCAGCCGGGCGCTAGCACGCAGCACAGTGGGGAACGAGACTCCGGAGGACCGCGTCCGGCAGCGGTGCTCCATCGCCGTGGGCGATTTCTCGCTGGCGGAGCTGATGCGGTTCAACCACGACCCGATAGGGGCGGGTCTGGAGGCGCTGCGCGCCGGCAGCCCCATATTCGCGGACATCCGCATGGTGCAGATCGGCATCCAGAAGAAGGGGCACGGGTCCAAGGTGGACTGCCTGCTGGACCATGGCCACGATATATCGAGGGAGAGGGGCATCACCCGCACCAGTGCTGGCATGATCGCGCTGGGCAGCGAGCTCAACGGCTCCATCGTGGTCATCGGCAACGCCCCTTCCTGCCTCCTCTCGCTATGCGAGATGCACCGCAACGGCATACGCCCGGCGCTGGTGGTCGGCTGTCCCGTGGGCTTTGTCAACGCCGCCGAGTCCAAGGAGCTGCTGCGAACCACCGAGATGCCGTCCATATCCACCCAGGGGACACGGGGCGGGACGCCGGTGGCGGTGGCCGCCCTCAATGAGATCATCACCATGTTCGCAGAGCAGAGCCAATGAGATGATCGACCCCATCACCAACTACCCGTACCCCGACGAGTGGGTGCAGAGGTGCACCACGCCTGGAGGGCTGCTGCTGGTCCAGGAGGGCCTCGCGGTCCTCACCTCCAGCGGCCTCACGTTGAGGCGAGGGTTCACCACCGGCACCACCGCCGCGGCCGCCTGCCAGGCCGCCGTCGAGTCAGCGGACGGCAACGAGGTCGGAAGCGTCAACGTGTGCCTGGCCTGCGGCCGGACATACCCGGTGACGGTGGTGGCCAAGGACGGGACGGCGAGCTGCTTCAAGTTCTCCGGGGATTATCCCAACGACGTCACCGCGGGGATCGAGTTCCGCGCTACGCTGGTGGCGTTCCAGGAACAGACCGTCCTCGACGTCGGGACGGGCATCGGACGGTGGGACAGGGACACCCCACGCTACGCCAAGGGCGCACCGGCCATCAGCGGGACGGCCATGGACTGCATCCTGCGATCGATACGCACTGCCTGCCATGCCCGCGGAGAGAAGGGAGCGCTGGTCCATCTGCAGGCGGTTAACGGGGAGAAGGTGGCGCTGGGAACCCTGAACGGCAAGATCGGTGTGCGGGGTGGGATATCAATCCTGGGCTCCACCGGCCTGGTGGAGCCGTGGGACGATCATCTCGGTCAGGACGCGGTCGAGAGGGCGAGAGCGGCGGATAGGGCGGTCATCACCACCGGGCGCGTCGGTCTAAGATACGCTCGCCTCCAGTTCCCAGACCGGGAGGTCATCCTGGCCGGGGCGAACATTCGATCGGTCTTAGAGTGCCGGAGCGACGGACTGACGCTGTTCGGCCTGCCGGCGCTCATCCTCAAGTACATCGACCCCCACATCCTGGAGGGCCGCGAGCACCGCACGGTGGAGGAGCTGGTCCACTCCCCCCAGGGACCTGACGCGCTGAAGGATTCGGTCCTAAGGTTCAAGCTGCAGCACCCCGGCCACAGCATCATGATCATCGACCGGGACGGCAGGGCTATAGAGGCAGCGACATGATCGTGGTAGGGGTAGGCTGCGGTCCCGGCATGCTCACGCTGGACGCCATCGAGGAGGTCAGACGAGCACGACGGCTGTACGGGTCGGGGCGGGCGTTGGAGCTGGTCCGGGAGTTCGTGACGGAGGGCTGCGACATCGTGTCCATCAAGGACTACTCGCGCTTGAGAGAGCTTCCGGAGGATGCGGTGCTGCTGTCCACCGGTGACCCCATGCTCGCCGGGCTAGGGCACCTGGGGACCACGGTCGTTCCGGGCATATCCTCCATGCAGGTGGCCTTCTCCCGCCTGCGGCTTCCGCTGGCGCAGGCCGTGGTGGTGGACGCGCACGGAAAGGATGAGGGGGCGGCAAGCCAGGAGGTCTTGGACGAGCTTTTCCGGGGCCGTATACCTTTCGTGCTCACGCAGCCCGGGTTCGATGTGAAGGCCCTGGCCGGCATGATGCTGGAACGGGGCCTGGAGGTCAAGATCGTTGTGTGCGAGAGGCTGGGCTACGAGGACGAGAGGATCGTAGTGGGCGATGCCCACGACCCTCCGGATATAACCTCGACGCTGTGCTCGCTAATATTGCTGCGAGGTGATCGTACATGAGCAGACCGCGCATAATGCTGGCCGGGGAGAGGAGCGGGGTGGGCAAGTCCACGCTCACCGTGGGCATCCTGTCGGCCCTGCGGGCCCGGGGGTTGGACGTCCAGCCGTTCAAGGCCGGACCCGACTTCCTGGACCCCATGCACCACAACGAGGTCACCGGGCGGATATCCCGCAACCTCGACACCTGGATGTTCCCGGGATGGGTCCGTTCCTCGTTCCACAGCGCCTCGCGGGGCGCTGACGTCAGCGTTCTGGAAGGAGTCATGGGCCTCTTCGACGGCATGGACGGCCGGAACGAGGAGGGGAGCTCCGCGCACCTATCGAAGGAGCTGCGCTGCCCCGTGGTCCTGGTCCTTGACGCCTCGGGCACGTCCCGCTCCGCGGGGGCGGTGGCCAAGGGGTTCAAGACCTTCGATCCCGCGGTCGACGTGCGCGGCGTCATCTTCAACCGGGTGGGCGGCTCCAGGCACCTGGAGATGCTGCGGGACTCGCTGAGCGGCCTGGAACTGGAGTGCCTGGGTGGCATACCAAAGAACAAGGACGTGGCGCTGGAAAGCCGGCACCTGGGCCTGGTCCCGGCGCAAGAGGGGGACAACAGCCAGCGCTATGAGGGCATAAGCCGCATGGTGGAGGAGCATCTGGACCTGGACCTCATGTTGCGCATAGCCTCCGAGGCACCGCCCTGCCCCCCAGCGGAGGTCGAGGCGGTGGAGAGGATGGGCGAGTTCCGCCTGGCGGTGGCCAGGGACAAGGCGTTCAACTTCTACTACCAGGACAACTTCGACATCATGCGCTCACTGGGCGCCTCGGTGGTGGAGTTCTCGCCCCTGGACGGGGACCTTCCCGACGCTGACGGCTACTACTTCGGAGGCGGGTACCCGGAGCTGCACCTCGACGCCCTGGCCTCCAACACCTCGCTGAAGGACGACCTGATCGGCAGGGTGAAGGACGGTGTCCCGACGTACGCGGAGTGCGGCGGGCTGATGTACCTGTGCCGAAAGGTCGTGGGCCAGGACGGACGCGGGCACGACATGGCCGGGGTGTTCGACGCCACGGTGGAGATGACCCCCCGACTGCAAGCGCTAGGGTACGTGGAGGCCACGTGCCAGAGGGACTGCGTGCTGTCACCGGCGGGCGGGAGGATAAGGGGCCACGTGTTCCACTACTCCCGCGTGGCGTCCCACGGCGAGAGGGAGTTCTCCTACCGCCTGTCGAAGGACAAGGGTATCGAAGGCCCCTTGGACGGCTTCGTCAAGGGCAACGCCCTGGCGTCGTACCTGCACCTCCACTTCGGGAGCGGCCTGGACTTTGCCCAGGGGTTCGCCCGGTCGTGCCTGGGGCAGTGACCTGAGCGCACGTGGGTCGCGAGTTCCAGTACCATGTGCAGAGCAGAGAGCGGATGGCTCACTCCCCACCGCGGAGGAGGTGCTGGTGCACGTCCAGCGCAGTGGCCTTGGCGTCCCGGACGGTGTCCGCGATGTCCATGGGCCCCTTGATGGAACCGGCCAGGAAGACCCCGCTCTCTTCGCCCCCCATGTCCGGGAAGCCGCTGGGCGCGAGGGTGATACCCAGGGCGCTCATGAGAGGTGCGTTGCGATGGTCGGACCGCAGGCCGTTGGCCAGGACCACCAGGTCGGCCGGGAGCTCGTACAGCTCGCGCAGCAGGGTGTTCTCCCCGCACACCACTAACTTGCCGTCCCGCTCCATGACCAGGGAGGGCTGCCCCCGGATGAAGCGGACCCCATGGCCGCGGGCCTCCCGGTAGAGGGCCTCGTGCTCCGGTCCCGGTGTGCGGACGTCGATGTACAGCACTGTCACATCCCGGGAGGGGTCCTCCTGCTTGAGCATCAAAGCGTTCTTGATCGAGCTCGTGCAGCAGAAGCCGCTGCAGTGGGGAACGCCCCTCCTCTCGGTACGGGACCCCACGCACTGGATGAACACCACGTGGCGCATGTCGCCCGGGACAGGGCGCTGGCCTGCGGACGAACATGCCTCCAGCTCGGACAGTGTTAGCACATTGGCCTTCGATCCGTGGCCGTACTCCGGCACCAGGGACGGCGGCACCTCCTCCAGGCCAGTGGCCACGACCACAGCGTCCGCCCTCACGGCCGTTCCATCGGACAGCTCGGCCAGGCCTTCACCGCCCTCGTATCGCCAGCTCACCAGCTCGCACCCTAAGTGGACGCTGATCCCCTTGCCGCTCTCCGCCATCTCCATGAGCGGCCCGAGCCAGTGGTCCGAGGGGCGGGGGAAGGGAGCATGCAGCCCACGCACCACGCCTCCCAGATGGGAGGACCGCTCCACCAGCGTGACCTCCCGGCCCAGCATGGTCAGGGCCTTCGCCACCGTCAGGCCTGCCAACCCCCCACCGATAACCAGCACGCACCCCTTAGTCATCGGTCCAGGAACGCCGGTGCATTTCATCAACCTATCGGACGGTGGGCCCTTCATGCTGTCCGCGGACGCCGGCATGGGCCGCCATGGAAGCGTAACACTAGGAGGTGGGGAACGAGCGCAAAGACAACGTGATGATGAGGGTGCGCTAATTTTAATCGGTAAGTTGAATAACATAATGACAATAAATCAGGTGCCTAGAGGACAGGCCAGCATCCTCTCGATCGTGGTGAGCGCACTGCTGGCGAACAACTGCCTGGAGAGGGAAGGAACTGAAGATATCAAGGAAAAGTAGTATTATCAACGCAGGTATTTTGTGCGATGAGCGCAATAAGGTGATAGCAAAGCTGTTCAGCGGCAAGGGGCCTCGCGGCCCCTCGGTCGAGGCCAGTGCGGTCCTGACCTCGCGCCTCCGAACAAGGAGCGCTCGTGAAGGTCCCTTTGGTCGCCCCGACCCCTCGCACCTCGTCAAGAGGGACGATGAGCCCATATGCTTCCCCAAGGAGGAATGATGAGAACCAGAACCCCCATTAGAGGCCTGTCCCTGCTGGGACTGGTGGGCCTGCTCCTGGCAGCCCCCCTGATAGTCCTCGGCCTGGTGCTGGGCCGGCTCAACGGGCGGGAGGAAAGCGTCCGCCCCGCAGAGTATGTCCTGGTGCCCCCTGCCGACGGCAAGAGCACCATGGAGCAGTAGGGAAATCGAGGATGGCGCGGGGCGATGGTTCGCCTTTTTTCATCGCCCAAGGTCACATGAGCGCCCTAGTTATCGGTTTGGACCTCACCCAATAAGGTCGCCATCATCCGCCGACCAGCATCCCTGAACGCTTAACGGCCCCATCCCAGTATATCAGGGCGAAGCCGCCGATCAAGGCGACCGAGCCGGAGATAAGCGTGGATTGTAGGTCCAGGGGGTCCGCGTACTGCGTGAACAGGGCGCTCGCCAGTACCAGGCCCCCCTGCAGCACCAGCAGCACGAAAAGGGGAAGGCGCAAGGCCGCGACGTTGTACAGGAAGCTCTCGCTCAGCCCGTTGGTGCTCCTCCCGTACAGCTCTAGCGCCACCGCTGCCAGGGACAGGCCGGCCAGCCACTCCAGCGGGGTGGTCATCTCGGTCAAGAACATGTTCTCGAAGTACTCCGGGTAGTGGTGGGGGATGAAATCGCCCAGGGCCGGCCAGAACAGGGTGTTGGGGGTGCTCCACATCCCGTCCAGCACCAGGTGGGTCACGATGCCCGCTCCGAGGACGAGGAGCAGGGAGGAGGAGCGATACCGGTAGTACGCCGCTCCGGCCACGAGGACGATCCCCAGGAATAGGAGGCTGTGCGCGTAGATGCGCCCCGAGTCCAGCGTAACGTTCAAAAATATGTGCCCCAAGGGCTTGTCGATGAGGTCCGGCAGTATGGCGCCCAGGGCCGCCACGGGAACGGCCCACCGGTGCCCGAACCTCTGATAGATCAGCAGGCCCAGGATGCATCCGATGAGCAGGTGTCCGATCGCTAGCACGGCTGCCCCATGTGAACGAACGTTAAAAAAGGTGACCGTCACATTGTGCTGGAAGTGATAATGGAGCGGTGCCGGACATCATGCTAACGTCCTTAAGAGGGGCGACCGCGGCCATGGAACGAACCATCGTCGATCCCCCCGTGACAGTGAAAATATATTTAACGCTAATTTGAATTTCAGGGCTGGTACGATTATGCTCGAGATCAAGAACCTCACCGTGGAGGTGGGCGAGAGGAGAGTGCTGAACAACATCAGCCTGTCAGTCGCGTCCGGCTCCACCTGCGTGCTGTTCGGGCCTAACGGCTCCGGGAAGTCCACGCTCCTGTCGACCATCATGGGTCTGGGCACCTACCAGGTGGTGGAAGGACAGATCATCCTGGACGGCACGGACATCACCCACCTGCCCATACACGAGCGGGCCAAGCTGGGCATCGGTCTGATGTCCCAGCGCCCGCCCAACCTGGTGGGGGTGCAGCTGCGGACCATGCTGAAGGTCACCGGGCACAACAAGGTCGACCCGGACAAGCTGGCTGGAACCCTAGGCATGGAGCGGTTCCTACAGCGGGACGTCAACGTGGGCTTCTCCGGCGGCGAGATCAAGCGCTCGGAGCTGCTGCAGCTGGCGGCCCAGAACCCCTGCATGTACCTCCTGGACGAGCCGGAGTCGGGGGTGGACCTGGAGAGCATCGAGCGGGTGGGAGGGATGATCCACGAGCTCATCACCGGCGGCATATCGTGCGCCGGCAAGAGGGAGCGGGAGGGCAAGAGCGCCCTGGTCATCACCCACACTGGACAGATATTGGACTACATCGAGGCGGACCGCGGGTACGTGCTGTGCAACGGGACCATATCCTGTTCCGGCAACCCCAGGGAGCTGCTGAGGGAGATCCGTGCGAAAGGATACGAGGAGTGCGTGAAATGTCGGCTAGTGAAGATGAACTGAGGAAGCGCGCGGAATCGGCCCTGGAGAAGCAGGCCAAGCTGGGAG
This sequence comes from Methanomassiliicoccaceae archaeon, assembly GCA_963663855.1. Lineage (GTDB taxonomy): Archaea > Thermoplasmatota > Thermoplasmata > Methanomassiliicoccales > Methanomassiliicoccaceae > UBA6. Next base: position 985,366 of record OY760646.1, read on the forward strand.
AGGACTTCGACCTCGATACGTTCAGGGAGGGCGCCCGGGACATACCGCGCTCTTCGAAGCTAGGAGAGCTGGACGACGACGTGCAGAGCACCCTCCTGCGCTGCGGCGTGGTGCCGTCGGAGGAGGGCCGGGTCGGCAGCATGGTCGTCCTGGACAACTCCGTGGTGGCGTCCACCCAGACCGCCAAGGGCTTCGAGCTCATGGACACCCGCGAGGCCCTCAAGAAGTACGACTGGCTGAAGGAGTACTCGTGGAAGGCGGTGGAGGTGGACGCGGACAAGTACACTGCAACGACCTACCTGGCCGACTCGCCGGGGTACTTCATCCGGGCTATGGCCGGCCACAAGGTGAAGATGCCGGTGCAGACCTGCCTCATGGTGGGCCACGAGCGCACCGCGCAGACTATCCACAACATCATCGTGGTGGAGGAGGGCGCCTCCCTGGAGGTCGTCACCGGGTGCACCACCAAGCCGGGGGTGGAGAAGGCCATCCACATGGGCATCTCGGAGTTCTACGTGAAGAAGGGCGGCAGCCTTACTTTCACCATGATCCACAATTGGGCAGAGCAGGTCGGCGTCCGGCCCCGCACCGGGATCGTGGTGGAGGAGGGCGGCTCCTTCGTCAACAACTACGTCATCCTGAAGAAGGTCCGCAGCGTGCAGACCTACCCCACCGCCCGCCTGGTCGGCAAGGGCGCGGTGGGACACTTCAACACCGTCGCGGTGGCACAGCCGGGCGCGGTGCTGGACCTGGGCTCGAAGGTCATCCTCAGCGCCCCGGAGACCAAGGCGGAGATCATCTCCAGGTCCATCACCACCGGCGGGGAGGTCATCAACCGCGGCCGCCTGGTGGGGGAGGCGCCCAACATCAAGGCGCACCTGGAGTGCCGCGGACTGATCCTGGGGAACAAGGGCGTGAACACCGCCATCCCCGAGCTGGAGGCCCGCGTGCCGGACGTGGAGATGACCCACGAGGCCTCGCTGGGCAAGATCGCCCGGGACCAGGTGGAGTACATCATGTCCCGCGGCCTCACCGAGGACGAGGCGGTGGGCATGATCGTCCGCGGCTTCCTGGAGGTGGGCATCCGGAACATCCCCGAGGGCCTGAAGGCGGAGATCGATGCCACCATCGCCCAGAGCGACCTGGCGCCCGGATGAGCGCCCAAACCTTTTCCGTACCTTTATCATTCTCTCAACAAACTTTCTATATTTCGAGCACGCTTAGGGTTAGTAGAGGGGGCGCCGTAAGGCCGATATCTGGCAGTGCCGCACCAGAACGGTGGGCACGTTGAGCCCGTCAAAAGTTTAATAAAGGATATCATCTTCCTGAAATTGTAGAACGGAGGCACCTTGAGTATGAGGATCTCAACCGATCAAGAAGAGCTTTGCATCCTGGAAGCAATCCGGACCGCCAACGCTCACCGCGAGGAGCTCGCTGAGGCACTTGTTGACAATTCTGTACTGATCATAATGGCCGCTACCGCCAGGCGGGACCTTACAGTGCGCGAGGTCTCCAACGTCACCGACATCCCCCTGGCCACCTGCTACAAGCTGGTGGAGAAGATGGCCTCCCTCGGACTGTTGGCCGAGACCGGAAAGGTCCGCACCTCCACCCGTGGCAAGGCCTCCATGTACAGCTCCTCCATGAAGACGTTCTCGGTGGACGTTTCCAACGGGTACATCGAGATCAACATCGTGTGGAAGAACGGGCAGACCATGAACGTGGTGCGGGAGGTTTGCTCGCCGGTGATCTCAGGCGACATGGTCGGCAGCGTGGACGCCCTCGGCCTGGCCACGAAGTGAGCTTTCATTCAACACGCCGCGCTCTCACTGAAGAGCGAACGACGTCCTTTCCTTTTTTTTGCCTGCTCCGGCACCCCTTTTTCAATAAGATCCTATGGACCTCATTTCACTGCTTGCCCCCCAATGGTCGTAGCTTGGCTTTCACCCCGGGTCCTCGACCCATGTGGATGTTGAAAAGAGGATTGGGAGATGCTGATTATTTATATGGAGGATGACAACACTGGCCCTGTTGGACCGGGAGTTCGCCCAGGCGTGAACTGACCGTTGGGAGGCCACTAAATGAAGCTCGTCGATGGATTGATGAGGTCCCTGAGCAAGGGCGTGAAGGATGAATTGAGGGCCGATCTCGAGAAACAGCAACTGCTCATGGGAAGGATCATGTCCAACCAGGTCCGTAATATGGGGATCGTCCGGTCCCTCCGGGAGCCCGAGTTCCAGGTGTTCTCCCAATGGGGCGATGATGGCATAATCCAATATCTGACGGGCAGGATAGATTGTCCACGGACTTTCATCGAATTCGGTGTGGAGGACTACCGCGAGTCGAACACCCGCTTCCTTATGTTCAACGATAACTGGACCGGGCTGGTGATGGACGGTTCGGAGCGCCACATACATCAACTTCGTTCGCAGCCTTACTATTGGAGGTACGACCTCCGCTCCAAGGTCGCGTTCGTGACCCGGGAGAACATAAATGAGCTTATAGCATCAGAGGAGATGCAGGGCGATATCGGCCTGTTGCACATCGACATCGATGGCAACGACTATTGGGTCTGGAAGGAGATCTCCGTGGTCGACCCGGCCATTGTGATAATGGAATACAACGCGGTCTTCGGGATCGAGCGGGCGATCACCATACCCTATAGGCCGGACTTCGTACGGGACCAGGGGCACTACAGTTGCCTCTACGCGGGCGCCTCCCTGCTCTCGCTGTGCGACCTGGCCAGCAAGAAGGGGTATTCGTTCGTGGGATGCAACAGCAACGGCAACAACGCCTATTTCGTCAGGAACGACAAGGTCGGCCGGCTGAACACCTTGACCCCCTCAGAAGGCTATGTGGAGTCGAAGTTCCGTGAGGGTAGGGATGAGCAAGGTAGGCTGACTCTCCTGTCGGGCCAAAAGCGCCTTGAGGTCATGAGGGGGCTCCCGGTGATTAACACGCGGACCGGGGCTTTGGAGTCCATATGACCGCCGGGCGATGGGGCGCGCTAGCGCTCAATGGATAGGTTCCTCTATCACCTCGAACTCGTTGCCATCGCTGTCGGTGAAGCGCGCTATCAATCGCCCTGTGGCATCTCGCATGGGCTTGAGGGTGAAATCGACCCCTTCGTCCACCAGCTCCTTGTGAAGGTCGTAGATGGAGGCAGTGGCGAACACCAACCCCGTGGCGATCCCCGGCTGCTCCGCGTCGTCCTCCTTCACCTGGTTGAGCACGATGCTCGTCCCCCCGTCCGGCAGGCTCAGCTCCGCCCGGCCCACGGCCGCATCCTTGCTGACCAGGATGAAACGGAAGACGCCGACATAGTCCTCCACCGCTGCCTCCACATCGCTCACCGGCACCCACGCCTGGTGAAGCCTCCTCAGCCTTCCTCGCTCGTTCTCCGGGGCCTCCCCGCCCATGGGATCGCCGATAGGCATGAGCGATTATTTTGGTACAGGTTCTTATTCTTTCCCGCTCACTGGTGGCAACCATTCAGGTAGTCCTTGTCCCATCCCTCGAAGCGCTGGGCCCGATCGTCGATGAACACCGAGGCGATAGGCTTGCCCATGATCAGCTGATGGTATCGGAAGCCGTTCCGGTCCAGCCAGTCCTTGGTGATACGGTACTGTTCCCACCCGCGGGAGGTCCAGAAGATTATGGTGTTCCCCTCGTCGTACCACCGATCGATGGTCTCCTTGGCCCCTGGCAGGGGCTTGGCCAACGGACGTTCGAAGGTCTTCTCCTCCGTGCAGACCGTCCCGTCTATGTCGATGAATATCACCTTAGAGCCCATGGAAGTAGTCCCTCCTGCATCTTGTCATCCTTAGCCTTTTAAGCGAGGCGGGCGGGACGAGGTCCCTGCCCAAGTATTCGCTGAGCATGTAGGTGGGCATGTCCAGCCCACACTCGATGGCGCACGTCGCTCCGCCCCCGAATCGCGGATTGATCTCCGTGACGAACACCTTGCCGTCCCCATCGGTGATGTACTGCAGGGTGATGCACCCGCACCAACCCTCCAGCGCCATCACCTTCTCGATGACTTTCCTCTCCTCGTCCGAGGGGTCTCGGGTCTGACAGGTCATAACCTCCCCGTCGGAGACCTCCAGTCGGTCCCTCAGTACGTACCCCATCGGTCCCCGTCTGGGACTGATGTACAGGTCCACGGTGGTCTCCTGGCCGTCTATGAAGTCCTGCACCAGGTGGTCACCACGGCCATGGTTATGGAGAAAAAGCTCCATCTCCTCCTCGGAAGTGACCACGAGGATTCCATGGCTGCCGAAGCCCTTCACTGGTTTGATGATCTTGGGGAAACGACCCGGGGTATTGTCCGGAGCGGGTATGCCATGCTCTCGGAAGAACGCCTCAGCGTTCCTCTTGTTCAGCATGTTTTGGCATATCGCCAGGTCGCTGACCACGGCCCAGGGCGGTGAGGGCCTGCCCTCCTTGAACTGACTTAGTGCCACTGTGGCCGAGTCCATGTTCGGGATGATCAAATCGATACCCCTGGTCCGGACGATGTCCTGAAGCCATCCTTGGAACTCGGAGGTATCGAAACGCGGTCCGGGGAGGACCTGAGCATAGGCAGATATGGGGTAGAACTCATCCGCGGCCTCACAGGAGTATAGGCGCAGGTTCACCCCCATCCTCCTTCCGGAATCAAGGAACCGTTCTACCAGGGAGACCCGCTTGGAAGCACCCAGGAACAGGATGGAGAGCTCGGACATCTTTTCGGCACCCTTACCTGTTCTGGTCCTTTAACCTTATTCGTTCAGGTACGCCGTTCCATACCATCCTTTGAGCCTCCGCATCGGCGTCCCGATTCTCACTGTACTCGCCCGCCACACCCCCTCCACCCGGTCCCAGCGGTCACACCCAGAACGGGAAACATATTAAGGCCAGAGCATATAGTCGTATCATCGGGGAAGGATTGGGCCTATGCGTGAGATTCCTGTATATAAACCATCTTTAACGGGCAACGAGAAGAGGTATGTGGACGAGTGCATCGAGACCGGTTGGATCTCGGCCAAAGGCCGGTTCGTCCCCGAGTTCGAGTCCCGATTCGCGGAGAGCGTGGGGGTGGAGCACGCCACCTCGGTGTGCAATGGCACCGTGGCGCTGCACCTGGCCCTGGTGGCCCTGGGCATCGGGCCAGGGGACGAGGTAATCGTACCGACCTTGACCTACATCGCCTCGGTGAACGCCATCACCTACACCGGGGCGACGCCCGTGTTCGTCGACTCCCTTCCGGACACATGGCAGATGGACCCCCAGGATGTGAAGAGGAGAATTACCCCGCGCACCAAGGCCATAATGGCCGTGCACCTGTACGGCCATCCCTGCGACATGGAGGCACTGGTCAGGATCGCCGACGACAACGGCCTGTTCCTCATCGAGGATGCTGCCGAGGCCTTCGGCTCCAAGTGCGGGGAGCGTCACGCTGGTAGCTTCGGTGACATCTCCTGCTTCTCATTCTATGGCAACAAGACCATCACCACCGGGGAGGGCGGCATGGTGGTGACCGACGATGACACCCTGTACGACCGCTCTCTTCACTTCAAGGGGCAGGGGCTGGCCAAGCACCGCGAGTACTGGCATGACATCATCGGATACAACTACCGCATGACCAACATCTGCGCCGCCCTGGGGCTGGCCCAGCTGGAGCAGGCCGGCTCCTTCCTGAGGCGCAAGCGGGAGATCGCCCGTATGTACGAGGAGCGCCTGGCCCCCCTGGACCTGGAGACCCACAGGGAAACGGCAGGAGTGACCCACTCCTTCTGGATGTGTTCTATGCTCGTCGGTAGTCCCGCCGACCGCACGCCCCTTCGGGATGCCCTGGTCAAAGCTGGCGTGGAGACCCGCCCGGTGTTCTACCCCATACATACCATGCCCATGTACTCCTCACGATACCAACGGTTCAAGGTGGCCGAGAACATCGCCTGGAGGGGTATCAACCTGCCCTCCTACCCTGGCCTCTCCGACGAGGACGTGACGTACATCTGCGATATCATCCAGAATTGGTACTGCGGTGGTCCCTGAGCGAGCCTCCGACCCTGATCAATGACCGGCGATGGCCAGTTCCACGGCCTCGTCCAGCCTCTCGTGCAGGCGAGCGGCCCGCCTCCGGCCCAGCTCCGTCAGGTCCTCCCTGCTCGGCCGTTCGTACCTTCGGTCCAGGTGCTCGATCATGCGGTCCGCGAGGCGGGAGGGGTTCGACACCTCGAAGAAGGTAATGTCCCCCTCCTCTATCTCCCGGTTGATTAATATGTCCGATACGATGGTCGGTGCGCCATATGACATGGCATCGTACACCGATCCTCCGCCCGGCCCGCCCTCGTACAAGGTGGGCTGCACCACCGCCAGGGCTCCGTTGAGTAGGGCCAGCTGATCCTGCTTCGGTATATGGCCCAGGATGTGCACTCTGTCCCTCAGGCCCAGGGACCCGATCTCCTTAGTTAGCATGGTGAAGTGCTCCGGGAACCTGCTGTCACGAGTGGCGCCGGTGCACACCAGGTGGACCTCTTTCATCTGGGGACCGCGCTCGTACGCCTCCCTCAACGCACGGAAGGCGGTGAGGTGGTCCTTGTGCACCCAGAACTGGTTGGAGATGAGGAAGTACCGCTCCGGCACCCCGTAGCGCTCCCGCACCTCCCTGATGGCCTCGGGACCGAACCATGTGGTGGGGGTCCGGGGCGTGAAAGGTAGGACCACATAGGTGCACTTTCCCCGAGGGTAGAATCTCAGGGTCTCGTCGCGAACCGCGCGGGAATTTACCACGATCACCCTGGCCTGATCGATCATCTGATGAAAGTTATGGTCCCGATAGGCTATGGTCTGGGGGGAGAAGAACTGTGGAAGGATGCGGTGCTGGTGGTCAAAGATGTAGCCCACCCACGGCTCGGTGAAGTCCTTGCCGGGGGGGTTCATCAGGGGCAGCAGCACCTCCAGGTCGTGTCGCCTCATGGCGCGGGCGATGTTACTAGGTGCATTGCGCACATAGATCGCCCTGATGTCCGGACGAATGGCCCGGACGATGCTGATGGTTTCCTCGTTGCGACTGCTGGCGATGTGATCCTTAGTTTCATCCAGCAAGCCCTTCGCGTTAAGAGCCTTGCCATCCAGGACGTCCCTCAGAGCTCGCACGAAGCACCTCCTGATGCCGTACGAGGCATCGCCCAGCGGCAACAGGAGAGACAGGTCGTCGTGGTGCGGCGGTTCCGAGGCGCTGATGCCCTCGACCAGCATGGCGAGGTTATCCCTCCCGCCCCCCCAGCCGTTCAGCCCGATCCCGTTCAGGCAGATGTTGCGACCCATGGTAGCCCGGCTATGGCGGAGGTGAACATAATACCTGGGTCATCCCTATCGTATCCGTTCCAAGGTCCATCGCCAGATGCTGCTTCCTCATGCAATCATGTTCACTGTTTTATTAATAGTACAGCCCATTCTACCTACGTCTCAGCCCTGCCTGGAGATCGTGCATTTGGAGAACGTCACAGTAGGTTGGATCGACAAGGATGAGAGGACCTCCGAGGAGAACGTGCCCACCCTTTGGATAGGTCAAAGGAACAATCAGCTGGGATCCCGTAATGACCTTAACGTCCTCATCATGAACGGTTACGAGCGAATGAGCGAAGGCTACATACGTTCCCTGGAGGACACAGGATATAAGGTCATAAATGCCGACAGGCAGTATAGGGAACTGAGCAAGAAGTACTCTCAGCTGGACCGCTTCGGTCCGTATGAGAAGAGATGCTTCCTACGGTGGCCGCTGATCCAGGAGTTCTTCGGCAGTTCCCCAGTCATCCATTACGATGGTGACATTGTTTTCAACGAGACCCCAGAACATCTGGCCAGCGGTCTGGAGAGGTTCAACGTGGTGATAGGGGGATGTCCCGCGGTGACATCCATGAGGGACGGAGAGTGGGTCTCCTGCTTCATGAGGGAGCTGGACCGTTTCGTGGCCGACATCGAAGGGTACTCCGCGGCCTCCTGGAAGATGTGCGACGAGGGATATAGCACCAATTATAGCCGATGGTCGGGAATAAGGTCGAGGAAGACCATCACCAGCGACCAGGACCTGATTCGCTTTATAATCCAGGCCGACCTTATCCCCCAGGACGATCCTGCAAGAGTTAGGGCGGCCAACGAGGGCCTGATATTCTTTGACAATCCTCTCTTCTTTTTCAACCACAACATGGACTGCTCACCGTTCGGCTATCGTCGGGAGGGCGGGATCGATTACATGGGCGGTAAGAAGGTGGCCTTTTGGCACATGCAGAACGCTTTCACCCACTATCTTCGACTGGTCTACCTATCGAGGATCAAGTTCAATGTTCCCCTTAGGGTGGACAACTATCTGGAGCTGGGAGATAACGGGTTCATCACCAATACGTACAACTTCCTCCTGACTAGGATGAACCCTCAGATAAAGCGTAGAATGAGCAGAAAGGAGGTATGCCAGGTGTTTTTCGAGAGGACCGATTTCACCCATGTCTTCGACCCAAGGACGTTCTGGTTCATACCCAAGGACCAGCAGGAGCAGGACCAGATCATTCGTCGTTTCACCAGATACAACTGAGGTCGATCCGGGCACAGGATGCCGGCCTGGGCAGAGGTACATGGGCCCGTTCCCGTCCACTTTTGGCTTAGGGACAAGGTCGGCTGATCGATACTGAAGGGTGCGCTATACAGATCTCGTCATCCCTAACGGGGCGGACAGGTCGGTGTTGTGCCCCGGCCCTCAAGGAGAGGCCCGGCGATCCTGGGCTGCCGCTCGACCGGTGGAATATGCTTTTCGTGGGCAGCACCACGCGTTCGAACGCCTGGAAGGATCATCGGACCCTCGAGGCCGCTATCGGGCCTCTGTTGTCGAGACCGGGCGCGCGGGACTCTATATCCCAGGCTGCGGTCGAGCATGCTGCCCACGACTTCGACCTCCATGACCAAGTGTACCGATACCTGGCGGAGTACGCCAGGGTGTTGTGAGGGGACAGGAACACCGCGGACGGTGCCCTCCCCCATCCAAGAAGGGACTGCTCCCTAGGACCGTCATATGCTGACATGGAGCTTCTTCAGCTCGTCCATCGCCTGGTAGTAGATGATGACCTCCCTTCCGGTCCACTCCTTGCGGTACTGGTCCCAGGGAACGATGCCAAAGTAGGCCAGGGGATGGTTCCAGTACTGCGTGATCTTCCGGTGGTAGTAGTACGGGTAGCTCAGCATCTTGGAGATGACCTTGTTCTTCAGCACGCTCCCTATGATGCCCGCGGACTGAGGGGAGGGTCCCGTCCGCTCGTACGTCGGACCGATGGCACTGCCGGTCAGCACGCTCTCCATCCGGCCCACGTACTCCTTGAGAAGCCTCTTGTCCGTGATGAGCTCGAACGGCAGACGGCACCAGTAGTCCATCAGCTCCCGGTCCTCCAGCGGTAGCCACCAGTCGTAACCCCAGAACTCGTAGACGCGGACGGAGTTGATGATGTACTTCGACTGGCGGTTGTTGAAGTCCCAGGACACACAGGCATCGCTCCTGTTATCATAGTCATTGAGGTCGCCCAGCGCAGCGGCGATGTTGTTCCTGGTCTCATGCAGCAGCGCGGGGTCGGTGATGGGCTGACCGTTCAGGTTGTAGTGCCGCTCGATGATGTCCTCGTACGCCCTCTCCATGTAGTGTAGGTCACCTTCGATCTCCGGCGTGTTGTACAGTGTGGCGCTGTGCCCCGGGAGGAAGATGGCGTCGTCCGGCAGTAGGCCGTCCCTCTTCATCATCCACACTGCCGGGAAGTCCTGGCAGTGCGGCGTGGAGGCTAGGGAGCTGGCCCAGCGGGCGTAGGAGCGGTACTCAGGGGAGTTGTACCACTGGAACCACTTGTCGTTGGAATACTCCACGAACCTCCATTCGATGCCCAGGGCCTCGGCCACGGACTGCGAGACCTTGGCCTCCTCGCTGCCCACGCGGCCGTAGGTGAAGGCCAGCACGTTATCGTACCCCAAGCGCCGGAGCATGAGGGCGATGAGCCTCGAGTCGTAGCCGCCGCTCAGCGGTATGACCAGCGTCCTCCCTTGAGCGTGGTGGATGAGCCGCCGGAATACCGACAGCATGATCCGATCCAGCTCGTTAAGCCTCGCCTCCAGGTCGTCCTCCAGAGCGCTCCTGATGTTGAAGCGCTGGTAGAACGCTCGATCGGACCTTCGCCCATCACCACTGAGGTGCACGATCTCCCCGGAACGCACCTGCTTGATGGCCGGCGACAGCGTGCCATCGTTGGTGACGAAACCGGTGAGGCTGAACTCCCTCTTGGCGACCTCGTCCAGCGAGTGGTCGCCCATACGGTCCTGGATCCAGTAGGGGTCGTCGCTCACGTACGTGCCCCTGGCATCGTACCCGTAGAACAGGGGGTAGCTCCTGACCCGGTCCGCCACGATGTAGACACCGCCCCTACTGCTATGCACGATGGCATAGTGTCCGTTTAGGTCCCGCAGGCGCTCGGCGAGGTCGTGGACATCCTGACCCCCTGGAACCTCTCCCCCGCCGCCTTGGGCGCTGCCCTTCGGTCATGCGCCAGGAGGGTACCTCGGATCGATGTGCCGCCTTGTTGCGACCAGCCCTCTCCAAGGTTCATCTTCACGTCCATGCGGCCATCGCGTCTGTAAACAATCGTATAAAAACTAAGCCCGATGAATCATCAACGATGACGCGCAATATCGAGGGATGGGCGACCATCTGGCTCGCTCCTTAGCGCTATGAGAAACGCCTCTGCATGAGAGCGGTAGGAAGGCGGAACTAGCGATTCAGCACCATTGCAGGCACAGCCGAGCGCATCCTCCCCGGCCTCGACCGAGCGGTACGGGCGAGCGGGCCTTCTCCTCCATAGTCCTTCCCAGGTATGCCTGGCGACCGCTATCCATCGACCCAATGATTTATAGGGGAATCCCCTTCTCTGGATGCGTTCAGGGTTTTCGATGGCAGGTGAGAAGGTCCGTTACATCCGCCCCAAGGGGTCCCGGCTGGAGCTGGGCCTGAAGGAGATATTGACCTACATCGAGCTGCTGTACTTCTTTACCTGGAAGCAGGTCAAGACCAAGTACAAGCAGACGTCCATCGGCGTGGGCTGGGCGGTCCTTCAGCCCCTTCTGACCACCATCATCTTCGCCGTCCTCTTCTACAACGTCGCCGGCCTCAGCACCGGCGGCATCGAGCCCATACCCTTCCTGTTCGCTGGCCTCATGCTGTGGACGTTCTTCTCCACCACCTTGAACGGGGCGTCCATGAGCATGGTCAACAACTCCTCCATGATCACCAAGATCTACTTCCCCCGCCTCCTCCTGCCGCTGAGCCTGGTGATCGCGGGGCTGCTGGACTATGGGATCGCGTGGGTCCTGTTCGTCTTCATCGTGCTCATCTTCGGCGCGCCCATCTCCCCCTTAATATTCCTGGTGATCATACCTCTGGTCCTCACCTTCCTCCTTTCCGCGGGCCTGTCGTTCTTCATGTCGGCGATGTCCGCCAAGTACCGTGACGTTCAGTACATCGTGCCCTTCATGATCCAGATACTGATGTACGCCTCCGCGGTGCTGTTCCCGGCGTCCTGGATCCAGAACGGGAGCCTGAAGTGGCTGCTGTACGTGAACCCCCTGATGGGCATCATGTCCTCCCAGCGGGCGTTCATCTTCGGCACGGACCTGGACCCTCTCATGCTGCTGTCGGCGACCGTGCTCACCTTCGTCATCTTCTTCGTGGGACTGCTGTACTTCAAGGCGTACGAGAGACGCCTGGCGGACGTGATCTGATGGAGCCGGTGATCGAGATCAGGAACGTGTCCAAGGAGTACGTCATCGCGTCCAGCAAGGGCTATTACCAAGCAGGGGGGCGCCTGGGCGAGAAGATGTCGTCCATCATACGCCACCCTCTCAACACCGTGAGGCACGTCCGTCAGCCCAAGGAGATGTTCTGGGCCCTGCGGGACGTCAGCTACACGATGCAGAAGGGGGAGAGCGTGGGCATCATCGGCCGCAACGGTGCGGGGAAGAGCACGCTGCTGAAGATACTCTCCCAGATCACCTGCCCTTCCGAGGGCGAGGTGGTGCTGCGCGGGACCGTGGGCAGCCTGCTGGAAGTAGGTACGGGCTTCCATCCCGACCTGACCGGAAGGGAGAACATCTACCTCAACGGCGCCATCCTGGGCATGCATAGGAAGCAGATCGAGTCACGGTTCGACGACATCGTGAGGTTCGCAGAGGTAGAGAAGTTCCTAGACACGCCTATCAAGAGGTTCTCCTCCGGCATGTACCTCCGGTTGGCGTTCGCCGTCGCGGCCCACCTGGAACCGGACATCCTCATAGCCGATGAGGTCCTGGCGGTCGGTGACCAGCAGTTCCAGGCCAAGTGCCTGGGGAAGATGCGCGAGGTGTCACAGGAGGGCCGTACCGTCATCTTCGTGTCGCACAACATGCACGCCGTGAAGACCCTGTGCCAGAACGCCATCCTGCTGCAGGGCGGGAGGATGCTGCGCAGCGGGCCGTCGGAGGACGTCATCAACGAGTACGCCTCCTCCCTGGAGGGGCACAACGGGCACTTCCCGGTGGAGGCCAAGGACATCACCGTGCTGGGCCTGTCCGTCCGGCAGAACGGGAAGGAGGCGCTGCTGATCGACGGAGGGCGGCCGTTCGACCTCCACGTGCGGTTCCAACTCCCTGCGAGGCAGCTGCACCTGCGTATGGGCGTGTTCATCAACAACTCCCTGGGCGACGAGCTGGCACGGTCCCTGTTCTCCGACTGGAACGCCGCCCTGGAGGACCTGGGGCCAGGGACGTACGAGGCCAACCTCACCGTCCCGGGGAAGCTGCTCGCCCCGGGCAACTATACCATGGTCCTGGGCGCGCACCGCCAGGGGGGATTCGACATGCTGGCCGGGCATCGCGTGGAGACGGGCATCAACGTCTCCGCTCCCCTGGACTACAACTCCGGCGGGGGCAGCGATCCCCTGCAGGCGCAGATCATCCTGGACCGGCAGTGGGATGTGCGCCGGGAGTAAGGCCTCGGTGCACCCAGATGCTTCTGGCCTGAGAACGATTATATGTGTCCAGCTGATTGACCGATGGGGAACATATTGTCCAAGTCCGCGCTCATCACCGGAATAACCGGCCAGGACGGCTCCTACCTGGCGGAGTACCTTCTCTCCCTGGGATACGAGGTCCACGGCATAATCAGAAGGGCGAGCACGTTCAACACCGCCCGCATCGACCGCATCTACACCGACCCGCACGAGGAGGACGTGAAGCTCTACCTCCACTACGGCGATCTCTCGGAGGCGGAGACCATCAACAACATCGTCTACAACATCCGCCCGGACGAGGTGTACAACCTGGGGGCGCAGTCGCACGTCCGCGTCTCCTTCGATGTGCCGGAGTACACCACCAACGTGGTGGCGACCGGCGTCACCAGGATGCTGGAATCGATACGCCGTGCCGGGAACAAGGTGCGGTTCTATCAGGCCTCCTCGTCGGAGATGTTCGGTTCAACCCTCCCGCCGCAGTCCGAGACCACGCCCTTCGCCCCCCGCTCGCCCTACGCGTGCTCCAAGCTCTACGCCTACTGGCTCACGCGCAACTACCGCGAGGGTTACGGCCTGTACGCGTGCAACGGCATCCTGTTCAACCACGAGTCCCCCCGCCGAGGGGAGACGTTCGTCACCCGGAAGATCACCCGGGCCATCGCGGCCATCCTTTCCGGGAAGCAGGAGGCGCTGTACCTGGGGAACCTCAAGGCATGCCGTGACTGGGGGTACGCTCCCGAGTACGTGCAGGTCATGCACCAGATGCTGCAGCAGAAGGAACCAGATGACTTCGTCATCGGGACGGGGGAGTCGCACACCGTGGAGGAGTTCGTGGAGGAGACCTTCGAGTACGCTGGGCTCGATCGCGAGAGGTACGTCCGCATCGACCCCAAGTACTACCGCCCCACGGAGGTCGAGTCCCTTATCGCCGACGCCTCCAAGGCCCGCCGGGAGCTGAAGTTCTCGCCCCAGATCAAGTTCCGGGACCTGGCCCGTATCATGGTGGACGCCGACATGCGTGCCGCGGGGCTTGAGCCCCCGGGCGAGGGGGACCAGGCCCTGAAGAGGAAGTTCCCCCAGCGCTGGTGGGCGGTGGACTGATGTCCTTCTGGTCCGGGAAGAAGGTCCTAGTCACCGGCGGCGCCGGCTTCCTGGGCTCGTTCCTAGTGGAGCGCCTGGTGAGCGCCGGGGCGTCCCGCGAGGACATCACGGTACCACGGTCCCGCGACATGGACCTCCGGTCGTGGGAGAACTGCCAGAAGGCGGTGGAGGGTCAGGACATGGTCATCCACCTGGCCGCATCGGTCGGTGGCATCGGCTTCAACAGGGACAACCCCGCCTCGCTGTTCTATGACAACGCCATCATGGGCGTCCAGCTCATGGAGGCCGCCCGCTTGAAGCAGGTGGGCAAGTTCGTGCAGCTGGGCACCATCTGCGCATACCCCAAGTACACGCCCGTGCCGTTCCGCGAGGAGGAGCTATGGAACGGCTACCCGGAGGAGACCAACGCGCCCTACGGGCTGGCGAAGAAGATGTTGCTGGTGCAGGCGCAGGCGTACCGCAAGCAGTACGGGTTCAACGCCATCTACCTCCTGCCGGTGAACCTCTACGGCCCTCGGGACAACTTCGACCCCCGTTCCTCGCACGTGATCCCGGCGCTGATCAAGAAGTTCATCGAGGCCCGGGACTCAGGGGCGGACCACGTGACGCTGTGGGGTACCGGCACGGCCACGAGGGAGTTCCTGTACGTGGAGGACGCTGCCCGGGGCATCATGCTGGCCGCGGAGCACTACGACGGCGCGGAGCCGGTGAACCTGGGCGCGGGGTTCGAGATCTCCATCGGGGAGCTGGCGCTGCTCATCAAGGAGCTGACCGGTTTTGAGGGAAAGCTGGAGTGGGACATCGAACGGCCGGACGGGCAGCCGCGGAGGATGCTGGACACCACGCGGGCGAGGCGTCTCTTCGGCTTCATCGCCACCACCGAGCTGCAGGACGGGCTGCAGCGTACGATCGAGTGGTACGAGAAGGAGAGCATGAGATGAGCGAACGTCCCAGGGTATCGACGCTAACCTCCTGCTTCCGCGGTGAAAAGTATCTCCCTCTGTTCCTGGAGAAGCTGCCGGACCAGAAGGCCTTCGACCGCTTCGAGCTGGTGATCGACCTGAACGAGCCGTCGGCCGAGGAGCTGCGGTTGGTGCGGCAGTTCCAGGATAGATATCCGGGGCACATCCGGTACACGGTGCAGGAGAAGGTCATCACCTACTCGGCGTCGTGGAACAACTGCATCCGCAACGCCACCGGCGATTATCTGGCGGTGTGGAACATCGACGACCTGCGGCCGGAGGACTCCATCGAGAAGCAGGCGAACTACCTGGACACGCATCCGGAGGTGG
The DNA here is from genome assembly GCA_963663855.1 of Methanomassiliicoccaceae archaeon. Lineage (GTDB taxonomy): Archaea > Thermoplasmatota > Thermoplasmata > Methanomassiliicoccales > Methanomassiliicoccaceae > UBA6. The sequence continues at coordinate 1,000,811 of OY760646.1, forward strand.
GCATCGTGCACGGCAAGTACACCGTGGTCCCGCGCTTCGGGGACATGGACGGGACCGTGTTCCGCAACTACCGCCCGGTGGAGCACTGGGAGGCCACCCGGAGGTTCATCTACGGCGGCTTCTACATGTTCAGAAAGTCGCTCATCGAGAAGGCGGGGTACGTGGACGAGCAGTTCCGCTCCTCCGCCGATTTCGACCATGCCGTGCGGCTCTCGCTGCACGCCCGCTCCGAGGTGGTGGGCGGGAACCTCGGATACTACTACCTGGCCAACACTGGCCTGTCCAACAACCCCAACTCCAAGATCGATGTGGAGAACTTCGTGATCCGCATGCGGTACGGGATATACGACAAGCTGTGGTTCCACTACCTGGCGGCCGCGTCCGACTACGACGTACACCGCATCCTGAACGGGAAGGAGCGGTTACACGTCTCCACCTACGTTCCGGATTACAAGGCCATGCTGGAGCGCCGCTACGCCATGTGGTTCGACCGCGGCTACCTGCGGCACCTGGCGTTCAAGCTCAAGAAGGAGAACGTGTCAGGAATAAAGGGAATGATCTCCGGGCTGCGGGGCAGGGACTAAGAACGACGATCGCAGCGCTTCACTCGTTCTCGCCCTGGGAGCTGGGGCTCCGGTGCTTGGCGGCGGCCCGATGGAACGGCCGCTGCACCCGCCTGGACATGAACGCCAGCACCCGCTTCACCAGCGCCCGGAAGGCCTCGTCCATCAGGAGGACGCTGACCAGCCAGTCGCCGCGGTGGAACTCCCGGCTGACGAACCTATCGGCATTCAGGTCCGAGGCCCACTCCCGCAGCGTGCGCTGCGGCGTGTTGGCGCCCATGCGGCAGTAGATGGTGGTGTTGAGGAGGTCGGATACGACGCGGGCATACTTCACCTTGCCATCGAACGGGACGATTGTCGTCGGGTCCAGCGTTCCGGTGAGGTCCCGGTAGGCGATGAGCGGGAAGTTGACGCCGCAGGCCAGGCCCATCCCGCACCACGCCCACAGGTGGGGGTTGACCTCGATGAGCACGAACGCATCATCGCGCGTGTCCTTCTTGAACTCCAGCTCCAGCACCCCGGTGTAGTTCAGCTCCCGCACGATGCGCTGCGCCGCCTCCCATACGGGGGCCGGGGCGGGGATGCTCTCCCCCAGGTTGGTGTCGCCGTGGTTGGTCATGCAGCCGCGTATCTTGTGCCCGGCCACGGAGGCGACGATCTGGGACGACCGGTCGACGTACATGCCGATGTTGTAGATGCGGTCGGAGAGGCCGCGCACGTACTCCTGGAAGAACACGTGCTCCATGAGCCGGTTCTCCTTCTCCACGAACCTCTCCAGCTCCCAGCGGTCCTCGATGATGGTGTTGCGCAGCCGTATCATGTCGGCGTGGAGCCGCTGCGGATCGGTGTTGCTGGACCAGCGGTGGAGGCGGGGCTTCACCACCACGGGGTATTCTTCCTCCGGCAGGGCGGGCATCTCCTCCCGCGACCACATGCGCGGCGTCCTTATCCCCATCTCCTGAGCCCACTGCGAGAACAGGTCCTTGCGAAGCATGAGGTCGACGGCCTTCCACGGCCCGGTGCACGGTGCGGACACCTCCCGCAGCTGCTCGGCGTGCCGGGCCACCGCCATGGACCACTGGTCCGTCACAGGCAGCAGCACTGGCAGGTTCCCCTCCTGGCGGCAGAAATCGTGCAGGAAGGCGATGGCCCGGTCCTCCTCCACCGAGGGGTCGGGGCAGCGCACGTAGGTGGCGTAGCGCGAGTAAGTGGCGATGGCCCGGTGATGGTTCATCACCACGCAGTCCACGCCCTCTCCCCCCAGGTCCTGGACCACGCTAAGGTTGTTGCCTAGCACGATCGCCTTCCTCGTTCTGACGGGAGATGCCTTTGTGCTCACGTTCCCCACCCTAAGCTCTGAATGTATTGTTAAGCCTGTTAAGTGTTTCGGTGTATTAACGGCTATCGCCAACGGTCCGAACCCAGAGCCATGCCCTCCGTATGCTTATCTGACTTAAATGTAGCGTAGAATTTGTACCGATAGATAATTAAGCATTGCCATTCCTACCAATCATCCAGTGGGAGAGTATTGGAGCTGGGTATTCTGTCCGACTTATTATATACGGTCAGGAAATTTCCCAACTGCTGGTAAGAGGCGATCACATGTCGTTCAGTCAGGAGATAATAGGGAAGGTGGAGGACAACTCCTTGGTGGTGGGGATCGTGGGCCTCGGCTATGTTGGCCTGCCCCTGGCTACTGCGTTCGCCAAGCGGTTCAAGGTCATAGGTTTCGACACCTGGGTGGAGAGGGTGGAGATGCTCCGCAAAGGGGTCTCGTACATCGATGACGTGCGCGAGCTGAACAACGGTAACTTCGAGCCGACCACCGACGCGTCAAAGCTGGCGCAGTGCGATGTGATCATCATCGCGGTGCCCACCCCCCTGCACGAGAACAAGCGCCCCGACCTCAAGCCGGTGAAGAGCGCCTCGGAGGAGGTGGGCAAAATCCTGCGGAAGGGGCAGCTGGTGGTGCTGGAGTCGACCACGTACCCCGGGACCACGGAGGAGATCATGCTCCCCACCCTGGAGGAATGTTCCGGCCTCAAGCCGCTGGTGGACTTCGGCGTGGCGTACTCTCCGGAGCGCATCGACCCGGGCAACAAGACGTACTCCGTGACCACCACCCCCAAGATCGTCGGCGGGCTCACACCGGAATGGACGGACGTGACGGCCAAGGTGTACGGGGCGGTCATATCCAACATCTTCCGGGTTTCGGACTGCAAGACGGCGGAGATGGTCAAGATCTACGAGAACGTGTTCCGCAACGTAAACATCGCCCTCGTGAACGAGATGGCCCTCATCTGCGAGCGCATGGAAATCGACATGTGGGAAGTGATCGACGCGGCGAAGACCAAGCCCTACGGCTTCATGGCCTTCTATCCCGGCCCGGGCGTGGGCGGCCACTGCATCCCCCTGGACCCCTACTACCTGGCGTACCGCTCCCGGCAGTTTGACTACATACCGCAGTTCATCGAGACCTCCGGCGAGGTCAACGACTACATGCCGGTGCACGTGGTGAACCTGGCCAAGAAGGGCCTGGAGAAGGTCGGGAAGCGTATCCACGAGGCCAACATCGCGGTTTTGGGGATCGCCTACAAGGAGAACGTGACCGACACCCGCGAATCGCCGGCGGTGCACATCATCGAGGAGCTCGTTGACCGCGGGTCCGCGGTCAAGGTGTACGACCCCCTGGCGCGGTTCATCAAGATCGAGGGAAGTAACTTAGAATCGGAGAAGGGCCTGCGCGAGGTGCTGGAGTGGGCGGACTGCGCCATTCTGCTCACGGCGCACACCAAGCTCAGGGAGGAGCTGTACTCAGTGCTGTCCACCATGGGCGGGGAGGACTTCGTGCTGGTCGACACCCGCAACGTGATCAAGGAGCGGGTCAAGGGCTTCCGCGGGGTCATGGTGAAGCTGGGCTCCACCAAACAGAGCTGAGATCGGTCGCTAAAAAAATCACTTCCGGGCGACCTGGCGGAGCTCCTCCAGGTACTGCTCTGAGATCTTTCTCCAATCGAAGTTGTTCACCGCGTACGCCCGGGCGTTGGTCGCCAGCGTGGCGGTCCCCTGCTCCATGAGCCCGCGCACCAGGGGCGCGTCCTGCAGGACATCGCGGCAGGCGAGGCGCAGGCCGCAGTCCGCCTCGCTCACGATGGATGTTCCGGGGATCTCGGAGACGATGCACGGCAGGCCCGAGGACATGGCCTCCAGGAGCGATAGGGACAGGCCCTCGTATATGGAGGTGCTGAGGAACGCGTCGGCGGCGCCGTACAGTCCCGGCAGGGAGTCGTATGGCACCGGCCCCAGGAGGTGCACGTTGCTCATCCCTTCCTTCTCTACGTTCTCCCGGCAGGCCTCCAGCATGTCGCCGCCCCCGGCCATGACCAGGTGCACGTTGGAGCCCTGCAGAGCCTTGGCCAGGCGCATCTGGTACATGGGGTTCTTGATGCCTGTGATCCTCCCCACGGACAGCAGGACGGTGGCGTCCTCCGGCACGCCCAGCCGCGCCCTCACCGCCGCTCCATCCGCTCGGGGAGCGAACATGCTGGTGTCGGTGCCGTTGAGCACGAAGGACGAGGCGATGCCGATGTCCCGCAGCTCGTCCACGATCCCGCTGTTCTCGGTGGTGAACCTCGCGCCGCGCCTTGACAGCCCGCGGTAGCAACGGTGCTCGTGCCAGGCGAAGGAGCGGTAGTAGGCATAGGGGTAAGGGAACGAGCTCACCGCGGCGCGGCCATGGGCGGTGGAGTGCAGCGTCACCACCGCGTTCCTGGACCCGATGTCCGGGACCAGGGGGTTGTGCAGCCACAGCGCGTCATAGTGGTCGTTGTCCTTGAGCCACGTGCGTAGGCGCCTCCAGAAGGACATCAGGCCGAAGCGCCCATGTCCCCCGGCGGGGATGGTCACGTCCGGCCCCGTGGGCGAGCACACCTGCACCTCGTGCTCCCGCCCCAGCACCTGGACGACGTTATGGGCCACGATGGCGATGCCCGAGCCCTGGGGGTAGTACTCCGTGGCGCAGACCAGTATCCTCAGGGTGCTCACCGCCGTCGCTTGCCTTCCTCGACCACGGTCTTGTACAGCTCGACCGTGTCCCTCATGGCCGAATCCCACGAGTACTTAGTCCTGATGAGCTCGCTGCCCTCGGCGCCCATCCTTCGCATCCCTCCCTCGTCCGCGGCCAGGTCCAGGATCGCATCGGCGAAGGCCCGGGCGGAGTACTCGGTAACGAGCGTTCCGTGTCCTCTAACGATGGAGCGGAGCTGGGGCAGGTCGGTGCACACCACCGGCAGGCCGCAGGCCATGGACTCCAGGATGGTCCGGGGTACCCCCTCGTAGTGGCTCGTGAGCACGAATATGTCCGAGCCACGGTAGACGTCGGGCATCTCCTTGTTGGGCACGAAGGTGTTGATCGTGACCTTGTCCTGCAGCTGCAGGCGGGCGATCTGCCCCTCGATCTGCTCTTTCTGGGGGCCGTCCCCCACGAGCAGCAGGCGGAGCTCCGGCCTCTCCTTCAACGCCAGGGCGAAAGCGTCCACCAGGGTGTCCACCCCCTTGCCGGGGACGAACCTGCCGGACCATACCAGCCGCACCTCCTCGCGCCCCTCGCGGGGCTGGGGGGAGAACAGCTCCACGTCCACCCCGTTGTGGATGATGGCGATGCGCCCCTCATCGACGCCCAGGGCCGTGGTGGCGGCCGCGTCCTCGGGAGTGTAGCAGATGATGCGGTCCGCGGACTCCAGGGTCCACCGGGCCACCGTGGGCATGTAGATGTCCTGCACCCACTTCGGCATGTTGGTCGAGATCATGCCATGGTTGGTGATGATCAGGGGACTTGACCCGATGCGGCGGGCGAAGGCCCCCATGTTGGTCGAGAAGAACAGGTGAGAGTGAGCGTGCAGTATGTCGTACTGGCCCTGCTGCCTCAGGATGGCGTTGAGCATGGAGGGCGCGATGGCGTTGCCCTTGGGCTTCACCACGCTGTTGAACTCCTGGACCTCGTAGGTGCGCTTGAACCCATTGGTCTTGGAGCCCCTGATGGAGATGACCTTGACCTCGTTGCCATGCTCGCTCTGCCATCTTGAGATCTCATGAGCGTGTAGGCCCAGACCCCCCACCACGTGAGGGTAGAGGTCGCTTACAATTCGCAATATTTTGATACGGCATCCCCCGCTTTCGGTCAGTTGTTGAACGTTAATTAAGATATCCCTGCACGGACTGGGTAATTTAACGATATTGCACTTATTTATATTTTATCACAGAAAATATTTATTTATCGTTAAATCCCCTCGCCCTGTGCCGGTATCGTCCCGGCGTTCCGTTCCTCCGTTCGGGGTCGATGTGACGTCATGGAGCGCCCTTCCCCGATAAAAAAATGGGGGGAAGGGGGTCCAAGGCCGTTCTACGGTCTCGTTCATCTCCGTGCTCAGGAGTTGTTGCTGACGCTGTTGCCGGAGGTGATCTTGTACTCCGTACCGCATCCCGTCACAACGTTGCCGCTCACGGTGGAGCTGACGGTCTTGGAACCGAACAGTATCCCGTACAGGCAGTTGGCCACGGTGTTGCCGGTGATGGTGTTCCCGGAGCTGCTGTGGGTCGAGTCAGAGGTGATCCATATCCCCCTGCCCTTCTTGGCCCCGGAGCCATCCTCTATGCTGTTGCCCGTCACCTTCATGCTGTTGCTGTTCCAGGTGTAGACACCATGACCGCCCGCGGTCGTGATGTGGTTGTTGTTTATGGTCCACCCGGAGCAGGCCGTGGTGTACACCGCGCTGCTCTTGGCCCCGGTCAGGGTGCATCCGCTGATGACCGTTCCCGTGGTGCTCTGCGACACGATGTTGGTGTCTACCGCGTCCACCTTCACGTTGATGAACTGGTTGTTGTTGGAGCTGGCGTACCCTCCCTTGTTCCAGAAGGATATGCCCACGGTCCTGCCGGACCACTTGGTCAAGGAGCTGATGACGGTGTTGCTCACCACGTTGTTGTTCCCTGGCTCCCAGTTGATCCCCACCATGGAGCATCCGGTGATGGTGCAGCCATCGATCTTGTTGTAGCTGCTGCTCACCCCGGCGATCTGGGTCCCGGAGGCGATGCCATTGCCGTACTGGTTGCCATACCCGATGTTGGCCACCCGGCAGTTGCTCACGGTGTTGTAGGAAGAGGCCTGGAACTCGATCCCATGGCTCTTGGGGAAGTGGTGGACGTACAGGTTGGACAGGGTGCAATACGTGGCCTTCACCAGCTCGACACCGCCGTAGATGCCGCTGGTGTAGGTGGCGCCCTTTCCATCCACTTCGAAGTTCGACAGGGTTACTTTGGTCAGAGCAGAGAACCCGCGGTTGGCCACCTGGACCATGGTGTCGGTGCCCAGGTTCTTGGCCGCCACCAGCTTGGTGGAGGTCCCTGCGCCGACCAGGTTCTTGTTGATCCATATCTTGTCAGTTAGAGAGAAGGTGCCGGCGTCGAGGGCGACGGTGCCCCCGGTGGCCGTCTTGTCGTTGGCCCACTGGATACAAGCAGTGGCCGATCCCGAGTAAACGGTCTTACCAGATGCGTCTTTAACGGATGTAGGGGTGACCTTGTAAGTGTATGCCGGTAGGTCAGTAGAGGACTCATCATAGGGCGCTATGGTCACATCAGAAACATCATCGGACAGCACGAGCGCGCTGTTCCCGGTTTGCCCTACGATGTCCTTGCTACCGTTCGCCCCTATGATCGCAAGGGTCGAAGCGGCGAGGAAAACACCGATAACAAATATTGCAGTCAATTGCTTACTTCTATTTTTATAAATACTGTTTTTTATTATTCTTTTGTATTCTTTTATCACCATTACCACCTCATTTGCTTTTCATCACCTTCTTACGTGGAAAGACAAGCCTTCTCATTGTGCCCTGTACTACAAATCGCCCAGCTGGATTAGCTGTGTTGTATCTGACGAGTTGCAGCTTGCTCCTTCACCCCGTACCATACCTTCATCATTGATAAAGGTTTCAATTCGAGTATTATGCATCGCTCACTTTTCAACGAAGTTTTAAATATATACAATTCATCCTATAATATTAAACTTTCATGAAAAGAGGGTACCGAAGAACGGCAATGGACGAATATTTTATAAGTAATATCTGAAAATTCAGAGAATTACGATGTTGCCTAATCTTCTCCCTTCGGCCGATATCGGGAGAGGGCCTTGCGAATCACGTAGCATGGTCCAACAATGTGCTGAATATCGATTTTATCTTCCCATAATACAATCATTAAGCTGTGTTACAATACGACTAACATAACGGCAAATGGTAGCATAGGTGGTTTGCGATGTCCTTTTACGATTGACGTTTCCTAATATCAAAAAGGAAACTAACTAATCTACGATATGAGAGTAATGGAGGAGAATGGGAACGAGCGACCGGCCGCCGGCGCGGAGCGGCTGCCTAGCGGGTAAAAAAACCACCGAGCAAGCGCTCGAAGATCGACCACTTAAAACGGCAAAGGGGCGGGGTCCGGAGTAAGAAAACGTACAACCAAGTTTGTTAACGCCGCTTCAATAATTCCTTTGGACCATAAGGGTGCAGGACGAACGTGCTTCCCTTCATGATCATTTAACGCCCATTAATTACGAATGGAATAGCGACGCGAGGTGCGAATTCGCCCTCCAGACGAGCCAGGGAAGAAAAAAGCAGGCCCTCAGCCAGTCTTTCTCATCTCGATGTGGACGTCCTGCTGGAGCTGCTTCCCGGTGGGCATCCACGCCCCTCTCTCCTGGCAGTACTGGAGAAGCTTCTCGTACAGCTTCAGGTTCTCCCCCTGCATGTTGGTATTGTGCCACAGGATGCCCATCGTCCCCCTCTGGGACTGCACCACGTCGATGAGCCCCTTGATCAGCTCCCACGCCCCCTGGACGTCCAGCCTCATGTAGTTCTGGAACAGGGAGGCGTCCATGATGACCAGCGGTATCTCCTGTATGGGGATGGTGGCGCCGGCCTCTAGGTCGTACGGGAAGAAGGGATGGCACATCCCGCCCCGGAACCCCGCGCAGTCGGCGAACCCCAGGGTGGCGTCGTACTTGAACCCCGCCTGATGCAGCAGCCTCCAGGTGACGGGGATCTTGAACCTCAGGAAATGGTTACGGTACCCTACCACCGCACCGCCCAGAGCCTCCTCCAGCAGCGCCTTCTCCTTCGTCATGCGCGCCAGGTCGTCGCACGCCGCCTGCGTCCCATGAAGGCCGACCTCCCAGCCGGAGCCGTCGATGTGGCGGAGGTCCTCCTTGATGCCCCTGACGTCATAGGAGCGGTCCGGCCCATTGTCCGTGGCGATGAAGTAGAAGCTCGAGCGCGCTCCGTACCTGTCCTCCAGCTCCATGATCTCCCTGCTGTCAAGGAACGGACGCACCACCCGGGGCCTGCTCAGACGGTCGAGGAAACCCCGGAAATCACCGGTGGTGAGGCACCGCACGGAGTCCATCTCCTTGCGGAGATAGTTGTTCGGGCACAGTATGTCCACGTCGTGCGATAGGCATATGGCGAACTTGTGGTCGTTGGGATACTCGACGTGCAGGCCCCTCTCCCGCAGGAACTGCGAGACCACCGGCACCCGTACGTTCCTCTGCTCGCTGGCATAGTAGGGGAAGCGGCCGAGGCTGTCCCGCAGGCCCTGCCGGTACTCTTCCTGGCGGGTGAAGATATCGTACATCGACCGGTCGCTTCTCAGCACGTCCACCATGCCATCGTTGTTCATTCCATACTCGATAAAAAGTGGATTATTAAAAGGTGGTGGCGTGGTCCAACAAGTAACACAAGACATCCTCCCATGGCCTCAGGTAGGCACGGCCCAGGAGCCTACGAATAAATACGAGGTACCCAATGCCGTGGGGGAGGAGCATGTCCGACAGGACTAAGTACCGAGACCTCTGCAAGGCCGAGGCCACCATCCCCGTGTTTTCCCAGGACTGGTGGCTGGACGCGGTGTGCGGCGAGAACGGCTGGGATGTGATCACGTTGGAGAAGAACAACGAGGTCTTCGCCACCCTGCCGTACTACTTCAGGAAGAGGCGCAGCGGGCTCCACATCGAGATGCCCCTGCTAACCCAGACCCTGGGACCATGGCTCCGTCCGACCAAGGCGCAGAAGTACCGGACCAAGCTGGGGAACGACATGGACACGCTGTCCAAGCTGGTGGAGGCCCTCCCCCCGTTCCGGTCCTTCGACCAGTTCTTCCATCACTCCGTCACCACCTGGCTGCCGTTCTACTGGGCCGGCTTCCAGCAGACCACCCGGTACACTTACGTGTTCCCCGACCTCTCCAAACCGGAGAAGATCTTCGAGGACGTGGACCACGGGGTGAGGAAGTACATCAGCAAGGCGAAGGAGGAGATCGACGTGGTGGCCTCGGATGATCTGAGGGAGTTCTACCGTATCAACACCGCCGTCTTCACCAAGCAGGACCGCAAGGTCCCCTACAGCTTCGAGTTCCTGTCCCGCCTGGACACCGCCCTGAGGAGGCAGCAGAAGCGCAGCATGCTGTTCGCCGTCGACAAGGCCGGCGAGCTGCGGGCCGGCCTGTACCTGGTGTGGAGCGGGGAGTGCACCTACTCCCTCATGTCCGGCATAGACCCCGAGTTCCAGAATGACGGGGCCCTCCGCCTCCTGTTCTGGGAGGGCATCATGAACGCCAGCAAGGTCACCCGCAGCTTCGACTTCGAGGGCAGCATGCTCAAGCCGGTGGAGCGCAACTTCCGTAAGTTCGGACCGGTCCAGACGCCGTACCACCGGGTGTTCTTGAAGCACACCCTCCAGGACAAGGTCACCAAGACGCTGTCGGACATGAAGCACCGCAACAAGGGGTCCAAGCCCAAGGCGGAAAGCGAGGGCGAGGCCTAGTCTCCTATTATCATATAGGATAGTGAAGAGAGCGTCTGCGCTGCTCCTCACCTGGTGCTCAACCGCACCGTGCTCTCCTTGAGCCGCTGGATGTTCTCCACTGGCGTCTTGTAGCCCATCTCGCATCCCGGCCCTATTATCAGTCCGGGCGCGTCCCCCCAGCGCCCCAGGACATCCTTCACCGACGCCTCCACCGCGTCCGGCGTGCCCACCTGCAGCAGCTGGGTGTGGTCGATGCCGGCGATCATGCACGCCCTCCCCCTCACCGCGGAGAAGACCCCGTCCACGTTCACGTTCTTCAAGTGGATGTGCATGGCCTTGGGCCCCAGCTCCAGCTGGGCGGACCAGTAGGGCTGGGCGGCGCAGTTGTGGCATATCGTCCTTATCCCTTGCCCATCATAGCAGCGCAGCACCTTCTCGAAGTAGCTCTTGTCGAACTGCTCGTACTGCTCCGGGCTGACCATCTCTCCGCCGGCGGACGCGTTCTCGATGAACACCTCCTCCACGCCTATCTCCTGCAACGCCTCCCCGTACAGGCAGCACGACTCCGTGAGGACGTCGAGCACCTTGGTGGCCGCGCCCGGGTCGGTGAAGTAGCTCATCATCATGTTCTCCAGCCCCACCAAGCTCATGGCGATCACCGCCGGGGAGTTGATGTTACCCACCACCGCCACCTCCTTCCCCAGGCCCTCCATGAGCTGTGAGGCGGCCTGCAGGGGCACGGACCAGAACCGGTCATGGCGCGGGTCCGCAGGAACGAGCTTGTCCACCTCCCCCATGTCCACGTACGTGTCCACCCGGGGGTAGAAGTCCCTCTCCGGCCACTTCCACCTCATCCCGTGGGCCTGCGCCTCCACCAGGATGTCCCCCCACCCCACCATCACGTTGTCGAAGCCGTACATGTCGTGGGACGCGTGGACCAGCTTCCGGAACACGTCGGGGTCGTGGAAGCCGTCGTACCACCGGAGCCCGGTGGACTGCAGCAGCCATTTGGCCGCCCCCAGATGCTGGTAGAAGAGCGGGGCTCGATCGGTGGGCTGCAGGTCCAGAGCGGCCTGGAAGCGCTCGCGGGGGGTCATCGTTCCATATGACGAGACCTGGTCATAATAAAGCTCCTCCGGTAATGTATGTAAGCACCGTGTCCCCAACGCCAATTTAGCGACCGCCCCCTCGTCGGAGGTCAGGGGTTAACGTTCATCTGCCCCGAGGTCACATCCCTTGCCCCCCACGGGGTCGAGGTAAGAATTACCGTTCTAAATGCAATCAACGACCAATATTATTTTATTTCCGATGATAATAGTAATTATTATATTGCCGATTGTTGTTAGAAGGTACGCGGCATAGCTGGTAAGTTCAAAAAAGTACCCCTAAGATCGCCTCTACAAGGTCACAATAGTTATCGTCATCGACCTCCGGGGGCGAGGGGTGTATACAACCTTTACTATAAAAAAACATACAAGATAGTTTAATATAAACGATATTGGCAATATCGGTTGCAATGCCGCAAAGAGTGGTAGTAACGGGCGGAGCAGGATTCATCGGTTCCAATATCGTGCATGAACTCCTCGACAGAGGATATATAGTCAACATCATCGACGATCTCTCAACGGGAAGGTTCGACAACATCGCCCCCTTCGTGGACAGGGGAGAGGTCAACTTCCACCGCGGGTCCATACTGGACTGCAATCTTCTTAAGACGGCCTTCAGGGACGCCGATTTCGTGCTGCACCAGGCCGCATTGCCTTCGGTGCAGCGGTCGGTGGAGAACCCCCGCGCCACCAATGACGTCAACGTCACCGGTACCCTCAACGTCCTCCTGGCGGCCAAGGAGGCCAACGTGCGCAAGGTGGTACTGGCATCCTCGTCCTCGGTGTACGGCGACACTCCCGTACTGCCCAAGCAGGAGGACATGAAGCTCACTCCCAAGTCGCCGTACGCAGCGACCAAGCTGATGTGCGAGAACTACGCATCGTCCTTTACGGACATATTCAGCCTGCCAGTGGCGTGCTTGCGGTACTTCAACGTGTACGGTCCCAACCAGGACCCCAGGTCCAACTACGCAGCGGTCATCCCGCTGTTCATCAACGCCGTCCTCAAGAACCAGAGCCCGAGGATCAACGGGGACGGCTCCCAGACCCGCGACTTCACCTTCGTGAGGGATGTGGTAGAAGCGAACATCCAGGCCATGAAGTCCCCGGCCACCGGGGCGTTCAACATCGCCTACGGTTCGCAGATCAGCATCCGGGCGCTGGCGGAGCGGATCATGGACATCGTGGGCAACTATCCCGAGCTGAAGTTCATGGAGCCCCGCAAGGGTGACGTGAAGGACTCCCTGGCCGACATCTCCAGGGCCAAGAGCGCGTTCGGGTACGACCCCCAGTACGACCTGGTGAAGGGGCTGCAGGCCACGGTGGAGTGGTACGAGTCCCGGACCAAGCTGGACCTGGGCGCCCCGTCCAAGCTGCTGGCCGTTTCCACGCACTAAACCGATCGAACGAGGAGGGGCCTTCCCCCGGGGGGGTTGGGAGGCCCCCGCACCTCCTGTTTTTTGTTGTCCTTACAATACAATGAACGAGCGAACGCCACGCCTCATCGGTGGCGCTCTATCTCCTCGTACACTTTCAGGGTCATGTCGGCGATGCGGTCCCAGGAGTACTCGGACTCCGCCAGCTCATGACCCCGTCGGCCCATCTCCTGCGCCCGGGAACGGTCCCCTGCCAGCATGAGGATCGCCCGCTTCAGCGCCGGCACGTCGCTCGGCGGCACCAGCAGGCCGTTGACACCGTCCTGGATGATCTCCGGGAGGCAGCCCACGGTGGTGGATATGACCGCCTTCTTGAAAGCGAGGGCGACCTGCACCACCCCGCTCTGCGTGACCTCGATGTACGGCAGGACGGCGGCGATGCTGCGGTCGAAGAACTGCGGGACCTCGTCGTCCGAGACGTAGCGGTTGTGCACCTCGAACCACGGCCGGTCCTTGATCCCCTCCATGTACGGCCCTAGGTCACCTTCCCCGGCGATGATGAGGTTCAGCTCATGCCCCTCGGCGCGGAGCTCGTTGATGGCCTGGGTGAGGTGCTCGATGCCCTTGTACTTGGATATGCGGCCGAAGAACAGGAAGGTGCGGTCCGATACGTCCTCCGTGCTGGAGGCCTCGGAGAAGAACGAGTAGTTGCCGTGAGGGACGATGCGCACGATGCCCTTGTCCACGTTCTTGATGTTCTCCTTGGCATACTCGCCGTGCACGATCACCCGGTCGGCGTACGAGAGAAGTAGATCGCGCACCGACTGCACGTCCGTCCCGCTCGCCCCCGGGTGCGGCACGATGTCGTGGATGGTCATGACCGTGGGGATGTCATCGAGGAACGGCAGGATGAAGGACATCCAGGGGTAGCAGCCGTTGAAGTGCACCACCGCCGGGCGGCGGTTGCGGATGAACGTCACCAGCTGGATGATCTTCCAGAACCGGGCGGTGTTCATGATGAAGTTCTTCTTGGTGTTGCCGATGTCCATCTCCCTTACCTTGACCCGCGGGGAGATGTGCGCCAGGTCGCTGCCCCTCGGCAAGATGAGGTCCACCTCGGCCTTCTCGCCCAGGGCGTTGGACAGCTGCGTGATGTAGTGGTGCAGCCCCCCTCGGGTGTTGAAGGAGACGATGACGACCCTCTTCCTCTCTTCCGTTCCGCTCATACCTCTCACTCGCTTATTGAAAGTACCATCCCTGGCGCCATCGAGAACGCCGCTAGGTGTACTGGACGATGGTGTGCTGATTGTTGTAGACGGTGGAGTACTTGAACAGGTTGTAGTCCATGTACTTGTACGGGAACGTGGAGTTGCGGATGGTCTGATGCTCGATGTTGTACGTTCCTAAGTACACCAGGCTTCCCCGGTCGGCCGTGCCCAGGTAGTCTATGTCGTCCACCCCCAGGAAGTAGTACTCGTTGAACACCGGGCTGCGGTACGCGTCCGCGTACACGTGGTCCACCTTCTCCGCCACCACCCACTTCTGCCCGATGACCTCGAAGTCGTTGTACCGCGCGTAATCCAGCGACAGGTCCAGGGCGAAGGAGGTGTGCTGGGACCTCTCCACCTGGTAGACCAGTCCGGTGTTGAACACCAGGAACGCTGAAAGGAACAGCACCACCGCGGTGGAGATCCACCGCGACGTGGTCTTGGTCCCCTTCTTCTTGGAGACGTAGGAGGTGAACGCCCTCCACAGGTTGAACACGTAGAATATCCCGGCCACCGCCATGGGCGCCAGGACCAGGAGCATGACCTGGATGATCCGGCTGGTGTTAAGGGAGCTGGCAAAGTTGGGCACCGCCACGCATGCTAGCAATACGAGGAACGCGGCCACCGCCAGGTTGGTGTACGCCGTAGGAAAGTGGTACCGGCTGCGCTTGGAGAACAGCGAGACGATGCCGAGGCCGATGAGGGCCTGGGCGCCCAGCTGCACCACCTTACCTACGGAGTGCAGCTGTGTGCTCGCCTCCCGGGTGATGATCTCCATCCCCTGCGCCGAGGTGGGGCTGAACAGGTCCGTCAGCATGGACTCGCCGATGTTGAGGATGATGTTCACGATGCTGCGGAAGGCCGATGCGTTGGTGACCGAGGTGTACCACATCAGCGTGAGGAACGCCACCACGACCAGCAGCCCCAGGTTCAGCAGCAGCGGGCGCTCCAGCTTGCGGTAGGGGGTGGGCTTCGGCCCCTTGATGGCCTTGCCCATGCGCTGCAGGACGTAGCGCGCGACGTACACCAGCAGGGCCATGACCCACAGGAGCAGGAGGATGTACGTGCTGCCGTAGTGCGAGACGATGAGGGAGAAGGAGAACACCACTGTCAGCAGGACCTTGGCCCGGCCGCTCATCTTCAGGCTGGTGTCCATGAGCAACGCGATCACCAGGGTGAAGAACACCAGCGCCACCTCCTGCCGCCCCAGCTGCGGGAACTCCTGGTAGAA
This sequence comes from Methanomassiliicoccaceae archaeon, assembly GCA_963663855.1. GTDB lineage: Archaea > Thermoplasmatota > Thermoplasmata > Methanomassiliicoccales > Methanomassiliicoccaceae > UBA6. The sequence continues at coordinate 1,016,212 of OY760646.1, forward strand.
GGCGTAGAAGGAGACGGCGAACACCAGGGACATGAAGGCGAACCACCGCGAGCTGTACCTCGATATCAGCGAGAACAGGCCCAGGGGGGCGAAGGCGAACAGCATGGGGCAGATGAGCTTGAACACCGTGGTGAGGTCCAGGTTGCAGATGAGCGAGTACGTGGGGACCAGGACCACGATGCTCAGCATGGCGTTGATGTTGGAGTAGAAGTTGTAGTCCCAGCTGGCGTTCTGGATGACGGTGCTGGCGATGTAGTACTCCTTGTGGATGTCCCATCCCCAGATGTGCGAGGAGATGTAAGACGTGTGGATCAGGAGACCTAACGCTATGCCGTACAGCAGCCATGGGTAAGCGCGATCGTCCCGGGCCCGGGACAGTCCGGCGTAGACGATGGCGGCGAGTATCAGCGCGATGGCGACGTACTCCATGAGGCTGTTCTGGTACTCGTTGGCGATGAGCGCCCCCAGGGCCGAGGCCACCGGGATGAGGATCGCCAGATAGACGAACGGATCGCTCCATGTGACCAGCTTGCGCCTGGTGTACGATATGGTGGGGCAGTCGCAGAACAGGAACACCAGTATGAGGATGTTCAGCAGGCACAGTATCACCAGGAACAGGTTGGACCCGGTGATCACGCCGCTCACGCCGCTGACCAGCCCGATCACCATCAGGATCAGGCCGCAGGCGAAGATGAAGAAGATGCTCAGGCCGACGATCATGACCACGGCCAGCGTCAGGTCGAGGTCCTTGATGCGGAAGAACCCCAGGAGGTACGTCCCGGGTATGAACGTCAGGAGGAAGATGAAGGCGATCTGCCTCACGATCTCCAGCGGAGCGTAGAGGTCGGACATGAAGATGGAGTACACCGCCACGATCTGCAGCACGTAGGTGACGATGAGCAGTGAGCGCAGTGGGAACTGGTTCCCTTTTTCCCTCTCCCGTGTCCACATGAGTTCAGAAATCACCAGATGATCTCCCACCGAATTTTTGATTTATCTCTCTAAATATTATTGGGGAGTGCATTAGGTTCACGGGAAATAAATATCTATCCCTCCCGGCACTGGCCTTAACGGCCCTTCTGGCCATGGTTTTCCACCATTGTGAGAATGAAAAAAGGTGTGGTGATCGCTCACACGTGGCGAGGCGGTCGACCGGCATGGGAGGATAGGCACGGAAAAAACGATTTATAAACAGTGCACGATGGACGGAGCGCATGGACAAGGTCCTGATCGTCTCCCACTTCTTCGCCCAGTGCCGGCACTTCCGCAGCACCCGCATCAACGGACTGGCGAGGTACCTGCCAGAGCAGGGGTGGAGCCCCGTGGTGCTGACGTCGGCCGTGGCGCCGGACGTCAGCGGAGATTTCACGTCGGTGGAGGTGCGCTACGACGACTACCTCCGCCGCTGGAAGGAGAAGCTGGGGCTCAAGGCGGACCAGCCGCTGAAGGAGCAGGTGGAGGGCGGGAGCGTGGCGAAGGTAGGCCTCGCCGATCGAGCGCTGACCACATGGGAACGTGTGTACGGCTTTCCCGATCCGACGCTGTCCTGGGTGGGCCCGGCGGTGGAGGCTGGCAAGAAGCTCATGGCCGATGGGGACATCAAGGCCATCATCAGCTCCTCCGGGCCGGGCGCGTCACACATCGTGGCCGCTCAGCTGAAGGCGGTGAGGGACATCCCCTGGGTGGCGGACTTCCGGGACCTGTGGGCGTGGGACCATAACGACGTGCGCTCGCCCATCCGGAGACTCATGAACGAGAAGCTGGAGCGGGACACGCTGCGGACGGCGGACGTGCTGACCACGGTCTCGCAACCGCTGGCCGAGAAGCTGAAGGAGATACATCACCGCGACCGGGTGGTCACCATACCCAACGGCTTCGACCCGGTGGACATGCCCTCCACGCCGGTCCATCTGGACGCCAAGTTCTCGATCAACTACACCGGCAAGGTGTACAGGAAGGGCATGGACCCCTCTCCCCTGTTCGACGCGCTGCGCGACCTCCTGGCCGCAGGGAAGCTGGACCCAGGCAAGGTGGAGGTGAACTTCTACGGGGACGGCAGCCCGTGGTTCATGCCCCAGATCGAGGAGCGCGGGCTGAAGGACGTGGTGAGGGTGCACGGCACCGTGCCACGGCGGGACTCACTGGACATCCAGAAGCGGTCGCAGCTGCTTCTGATACTGTCATGGGACAACAGCAAGGAGAAGGGCGTGTACACCGGCAAGGTGTTCGACTACCTGGCGGCCAAGCGTCCCATACTCTCCATCGGCGCCTCGGAGGACGTCATCACCGAGCTGCTGCGCAGCACTGGCACCGGCCTCATCGCTACCAGCGGGGAGGATATCAAGAAGAACATCACCGCCGCCTACGGTGAGTTCATCAGAGCCGGCGAGGTGCCGTACCGCGGGAACATGGCCGAGGTCATGAGGTACTCCCATTCTAACATGGCCCGGGAGTTCGCCGCGCTGCTGCGTCCCTGAACGTCCCTTTTTACTTGCTGGCAGATCTCTTCCTTCTCAGCATGCCAAGGACCATGTACCGCATGTGGGGGTCGCGATAGATGTAGATGGCATAGTACACCAGGGCCACGGCCACGCTCACCACGATCATGTGCAGCGAGGGCAGGTCCAGCACCAGCTTGCAGATCGCCACCACCGCGATCATGACCAGGGCTATCCCGATGTTGGAGGACACGCCCCGGACCAGGTGCCGGATGGACACGCCGGCCACCTTCAGGATCCATATCGCGAGCACCCCGCCGGAAAGACCTCCCACGATGGAGAACAATGTGAGGCTGAGGTAGATGTCGCCCATCTCTCCCCCGTACGATAGCGCGGCGGTGCGCAGTATAATGAGTATGGCGTTGTAGACGAGCACCATGCGCATCTTCTGCATGACGTTGAGCACCGTGCTCAATGGAGAGGAAACGAAGACGATGAGGGTCCAGAACGCCAATATCTCGGCGTACGTCCCGGCCTCGGCCCACTTGGCCCCGAAGAAGAAGCTGAACAGGTCCTCTCCGATGAACATCAGCAGCATTATCGGAAGGAAGCCGATGGACATGAGCTGCTTGGTGACCTGCTCCACGATCTGGGACAGCTTCTCCTTGCTCACGTGTATGGCGGCGGCGGTGCGCTGGTACAGGACCTTGGATATGGCGGTGCCGACCAGGCTCGCCGGCAGCTGCACGAACATGAGGCCCCAGGAGTAGTGCCCCACGATCTCCTTGGAGAAGTAGATGGTGAGTATGAGAACTGGTATCTGCAGCGATAGGACGTTGATGAACCCCGAGCCCAGATCGAACAGGGGGAAGTCCCGGTACTCGCGCATCTTGTCCTTCATGATCCGGCGGTCCAGCGAGGCGCGGAAAACGCCCCGGTACTCGCGGAACACGCGCAATCCGAGAGAGATGGTCGCTACCGCCTGCCCGATGGTGTACGCCCCGATGAGCGCGCCACTGGACGCGCGGCCGAGGTAACCGGCGCCCAGCTGCACCCCGGCCAGGGAGCCGGCCTTGGACACCTGCGTCGTCGACAGCCGTCCGAACTGCCTCTTCCTCGAGTTCCAGTAGTTGATGGCGTTGTACGCGCCGGTGAGGAACACCGCCAGGGGGACGAGCCATAAGTACTCGGCCACTCCCGGTGTGTTCAGCATGTTGGCGATGTCATGGCCGAAAAAGAAGAACACCGGCATGAGGACCAGGCTGAACGCCAGATTGATGATCAAGCTCAGCGCCAGGAGGTTGATGGCCTCCTTGTCGGTCTTGGGCAGCATGATGGTGAACTCGTAGCGGAGGCAGGACGCCACCACCAGGATGGTCACGAGGGACGAGAACACGGAGTATATGCCGAACATGCCCGGATCATAGAGCCGGGCCACCAGCAGCGACGAGAGCATGGTGATCAGCTGGGCTACGGTGGTGCCGCTCACGATGGTCGCCACATCGGTGGCGAAGGACTTCCGCGCCACCTTGCTGCTCCCTTCCTGCTCCTTGTGGTCCATGAGGTGTGTCCAGGCCCCGGTGTCCCTTCCCAAAGGGCATGGGGCTATCGCTACCTAGGTAACATTTCGGTAGAAATGGTGACCGATTATTAAACCTTCCGCGGTTCGGGAAGGTGCACGGGAAAGGCCCTGGCCTGAGGCGTCAGTCCTCTCCGTACCGGCCGATGGTCTTGATGACCTTGGCCGGGACGCCCCCGATGATGCTGTTGGGCGGTGAATCCTCCACGACCACAGCACCGGCCGCCACGATGGTGTGCTCCGACAGGTGCACCCCCGGCAGGATGACGCAGTTAGCACCCAGCCAGCAGTTGTCGTCGATCCGTACCGGCTCGGCCTTCTCGTGCTTCTCGAAGTGGTTGAGATCGTGGTTAGCGGAGACGATCGTCACGCCGGGCGCGATGATTATGTTCTTACCCAGATGTATGCCGTTGACGGCCTGTATGTAGCAGCCGGGGGACACGCCGGGGATGGCCCAGCGATTTGCTCTTTTGATGTTCTGCCACGCCTTGACCTGCGAGGTGGGGTGCACCTTCCACGGCACCTCGGAGTTGATGCGCAGCACGCGCTGCATGGCGAAGTAGAAGAGCACCTTGCGCCAGCCGAAGTACCCGATGTCCTCCCTGAGGTTGGAGATGAAGCCCAAGACCTTTCCTTCCTTTTTCATCGTCAGAGGCGATGTGCGCGAACCATTACGTGCTCGATATATAACCGTTGGCTCCTGCCCTGCCTCCGCCTGGCCCTCACCTCAGGGGCAGGTCCATGATGTGGCACACCTTCCCCGTTCCGCAGATGTTCTCCTTGGTGCCCACTATGGTGAACCCATGCTTGAGGTACAGGTTCACGGCCGGCGTGTTCTTCACGTTGGCGTACAGGCGGACCAGGTCGATGCCGTTGCGGCGGAGGTCCTGGATCACGTCCTCCAGGAGCATGTTCCCTAGTCCTTGACCGTGGTGGGCGGCGTCGATGGCGATGGAGTATATCGCCGCGATGCGGCGGAGGCGCAGGCCGCGGAAGGATAGCCGCACGTAGCAGACGCAGTAGCCGACGATGCCGGAGGCGTCCTCGAGCACGTACAGCACGTGCCGGAACAGGGAGCTGTATTCCTCGATGGTGCGCTCGGAGCCGCCGTCGAAGTTCTCCTTGTAGATCTTCAGCACCTTCGGTAGGTCGCCCACCCGGAACTCCCTGGTACGTTCCCTGTGATCGCTGTAGCCTACCAAGGATATCCTCCCCAGCAGGTCCTGGAACCACCGGGGCATGCGCTCGATGGGCTCTCTGACCGTCTCCGGACCGACCATCCGGGATGTAATGACACCAGGGTGATGTTAAAGCCGCTCCCCCGTTATCATCCTGGATAGCTAGGCACGGTACGGTTATACCCTACACGTCCGTTGCTCACCCCGGTCCATGATATTATGAGAGGCGCAATAGTCGCGGTCATCGCACTCCTCCTCGTCGCCGCCGTCACGGTGGTGGCGTTCCTGCCGCAGAAGGCCGAGCAGCCGTCGGACACCACACCGGAGACGGTGACGGACGGGGTGGTGGTGTACAATCCCTACTCGACGGACGGGCAGTGGTACAAGGGGCAGATGCACTGCCACTCCAAGAAATCGGACGGCGCGCTCTCGCCGCAGGACGTGGTGGAGCGCTATGCCAGCCTGGGCTACGATTTCATCGCGCTAACGGACCACTACGGCGTGACGAAGGTCACCGGCAGCATCCTGGTCATCGGGCAGGAGTACGGCAAGGGTTCGACGGAGTCCACGTCGGCCACGCACATGAACGGCATGAACATAACGTACTATCCGGACAGCGATGCGACGGAGCAGCAGCGCATCGACAACATCACCGCCCAGGGCGGGATCGTCTCCCTGAACCATCCCTCGTTCTATAAGTACGCCTACGACCACAGCACGCTGGTGAACCTGACCGGCTACACTTGCTTAGAGATAGCCAACGGCAAGGCCGGCTACGTGGCGATGACCACCATCGGGTGGTGGGACGAGGCGCTCACCGCCGGCAAGCACGTGTGGGGCCTGGCCGCGGACGATGCGCACGTGGCCGAAGATTATGATAAGGCGTGGATAGTGGTGAAGTGCCATGACCTGACCACTGACGGGGTGATCGATGCGGTGCGGGCCGGCTCGTTCTATGCATCCACCGGGACGGTGATCGACGACGTGGTGGTGGACGGCTCCAACCTGACGGTGACGTCCTCCAACGGGAACCACATCCGGTTCTTCGGCTCCGAGGGTAAGTTACTGGCGTCGGTGAACGGCTCTCAGGCCACGTACCACTTCGATGGCACCGAGGGGTACGTGCGCGCCGTGGTGGGGTCGAGCGGCGGCTGGGGGTGGACGCAGCCGGTGTTCGTGGATGATGGAACGTAGTCATCGACATACACTGCCCTTGTGGACCTTCTCCATCACCCTGTTCCGCCGACCGTGACTTAATCGCTAGGCCATCTGAAGTTAAAGGGCATTTCGAGATCTCTGCTATAATCAGAAGTCGATAGCTATCCAAACCGAGTGTCAGACTGGCAAGGCATGATGCCGCATCCTGCTAAAATGTCCGACCTTTAGACGCCCTTCTCCCAAGTATCTCCCTTGGAGAACCCCCAAAAGGTCAGGTAAATGAGCATGCAGAAAGCACTGAGAAGGAAGCTGATCATACCGCACACCCAGAAGTCCAGCCAGGGAATTACGTTGATGAAGGGTTCGAACATAAGATCGGGGTCGGTTATCAATCTCGTCGCTATATACAGCCATAGAAGGAAGAAGTACAGCCAGCCAGTCGCGAACGATGCACGTAGGAAGCGGGAGTTTATATCCACTCACTCACCTTTTATCATTAATTCATCTAGAGATATTTATAGGTAGCATGAAGTTTTAATTCCCCAGTAGACCATTGACCAACTCATATCTCTGAGACCATCACCTCCCCTTGTTCTTCCGACCTAACATAGTTATGAAAGGAGGCCGGATCATAATCTCCATCGAGGAGAACATGTGAAACATGCCTTTAGATCCGTTTTCCCGATGCCTATCGCATCACGTTGATTCCTTAGCAGGGCGTTCCATAGAAGGCTATCAACTACGGTCAATATAATTAGAACATGTATCATTAGCGGTACAGCTAGTTATCTGGTAACCAGGTAGGAGAAGGTGAAAGTATGGGTTTGGAGAGCAAGAGAGCTCATAGATATCTAATCACTTCCGCAGCCCTCTCGTTCCTTCTCCTCACTTCTGCGATCGTCACGATATATAATACTCCTATGAGGGGATACGAATATTCAGTCTACGCGAGTACTCCTTTCCTCTTCTGGATATCCATAATCGTTTCACTGCTTGTTGGTATTGTGCTTTTTTCAGTATATTATGGCAGGAGCCGTGCACTATGTAGCGTGGGGTTGTTCGAAATCCTCCTCTCCAATTTTATCCTCATATCGATGTATCTCTATAGAGGATTCATATACATCGAGAGGTCCGATTCCCAATCCTACGTTGGATATGCCAAGGACATTGTCCAGTCCGGATTCATTCCCTCCTCCAACTTCTATCCTATGGTCTCCGTCGAGATGGTCTCGACCGGCGTCGTGACCAATCAAAGCATGGTGTTGATGTCGCAGATCTTTCCAGCACTCTTTTTCACCATATACACTGTAGGCATGCTGTGCTGGTCAAAGACAATCATAAACAAGCCACTGTTCGTCACTTCCATGATGCTGGCCTCCATGCCAATATTCTTCGCCTGGTTCATACCGACTATCTTTCACGAGACTTTCTGCGTCCTTGCCCTCCCCCTGTTCTACTTCGTCCTGTGGAGGAGCCGTTCCCAAGGCATAGGTTATAAAACGCTAGGGGCGATGATGATCCTGTTCTTCACCGGGGGGCATCCTCTGGTGGCAGTAAGTGTCCTTGTTGTGCTGGTGGTGATTTTCCTCTTTGAGCGTATCGTCAAGGAGAAGCAACCGATGGTATCTACCACCGTCATCAACTTCTGCATGGTCATACTTCTAGGATGGATCGTCTATAATGCTGTGCTGGTGGAAAGCATCCAGGAGGCCCTGGAGCAGCTGGTGGGCATGTTCGATGGGGTCAGCACCCTGGGTTCAGCCCAGGGTCAAGCCTCTCAGCTGGGTGTACTCTCCGCTTTGCAGTCCATATTGGTGTGCACCATCGACGATGCAATATTCGTCCTGATGTCTTTGTTCCTGGGCCTGACAATGATTCGATGGAAGAGATGGAAGAAGCACCCTATGAATGTGGTCATGGCGTGCTTCTTGGGAGGAGGAGTATTCATCGCAGCCCTGGTGGCATTCACCTTCACCCACAACCCATTCAGGATGATCAACCTCAACTTCGTGATGATATTCACAGTCCCTCTGGTGGGTTACGCTCTTTATGTCCTCCGCAGAGATAGGAAGGTGTTCCGTGCCCGTATTATCACTGCCCTCATCCTTTTCTGCATGGTGTCAACGGTATTCACGGTCTATCAGGATCCCATGGAGGTCTTCTCTAACGGCGCCTTCAGCCGGTCTGAGGTTGTAGGCTCCAACTGGTTCCTCACTGACATGGCTGAGAACAGGACGATACATTGCCTCCAGACCACCGCTTGGCGGTTCGCCGATCTCCTCTACGGAGGGGTCGGAGGTTGGGAGAACCTGAGTTTGCGTTTCGCCCATACTGAAACGACGGCCCATTTCAACTCATTCTATAATTCTAGCAATTCCACGGATTACATGATAGTCACCATGTTCGACGTGATGACATATACTGTCACATGGAAAGCTATCGAGAAGTTCACCACCAGTGACTTTCAAGTCCTGAAAGTGAGCGACTCGGCGATCCGCATTTATGCCAATCCTTGCTACTCGATATACGCCCGGACCTGATATAGCCTAAGGTTCCAGACTCACATACTGCTCTGTGTGACCTGTAGGTATACACTATGACAGAGCGATTCATAAAAGTAATGAACCTTCCGGAGTGGCTCTTTTTCTTGCTAACGTTCCATATAATTCTGCTTTCCCCCCAATATCTTGCCCATAGTAGGCATATATTCACCCGATATTTACATCATTCAATAAAAAGGCAATTCATTCCTCTAGCGACAATTAGCCTCCATCACTTAATGAGGCTCAAATCGCTGAGAAAGTTGATTAGGGAAATGACCTCATCGCCCCGAGAATAGCCTTGATCTGGTCATGTATGTGTCGACCACGGTCATGCCAGGTATATGGCTGAAAGTGTGGACTCTCAAAGCGTCATCGAACAGCTTAGGGTCGATGTACGCCACGCGCTCTTCCTTATAGTTCCGCTCATCCAACGCTGAAACCTTGTTTATTACGATCGCATAACCATAACATTGAGAGCAGTCCTGTGCTGGGCGATACAAAATCCCACCCTGCTCGTACAGCACCCCTCCGGGCCGAGCGCTCCTTGCGTCAGAGATCACGGGGTTGAGGGGATGGGGTTTCCATTGGTCGGAAAGTAGGTCAGGGGAGTAGAAGAGGAAAAGTTCGTCGTTCGCTGAGGAACCTTCGTTCTCTTTCATATTGCAGTACAGCCACCATCTGCCGTCGCGCTGGACAAGGGTGGAATCGACCGCTGAAACATCAGTCATGAGATTCATGACATGTTTCCACTCGTAGGGGAAGGCGACTGCCTCCCATAGCTCGATGGTCCGGGCCTCGGATGTTTCCGGCACCATATAGTAAGTCCCCTTCCAGGGTATGATGAATGGGTATGACATGTGGTAGGGCCTTTCCAGAATCTTCACTGGCGCCTCGTGTCTACCTTGACCATCCACATGGATGACCGAGATGTGCCCCCGGTTCCTGCCCCTGGGCAGCCTCAGCTCCTCGATGAATATGTAATAGTCGTCATCCTGGCGAACTACCTGGGGATCCCCCCACCAAGTGTGCAGGGGAGGCACCATAGTGGTGAATCCGTCGAAGGATGACGGTGGCCCTTCGCCGAGTTTGTACCGCACTCCCCATCTATCTTCAATAATCACCTGTCGAGTGAAGAGGTTCACATTATAAGGTATGCGGCGAGCAAAATACCTCATCATGTCCCAGTTCCCTGGTCCCCCACGGGAGGGAGGATTCCAGGCGGGCAAGTGTTCCTTATCACTTAAGAAGGCCTTATCTCCCTGTTCATAAAAGGTTCTCAGAACCCGTGGGAGGAAGGATATCCCTTTGAAGTATGCCTGATCACGGTTTATCCGCTCAGAAAGCTCGAAGGTGTTGGAATAGGACATGTAGAGTATGGATTGAGCGCCACCGGAACATCGTTTCACGTGGGCGCAGGTCATTGTGGTGTGATCGAATATCTCCCAGAAACCGGGACAATCGCTCCCATACCTGATACCGTCTCCGGGGGAGAAAGCTATCAATCCATAGCGGGCGCAATCCGAAAAGGTGGGAACGGGAACAGGGGCCGCAGTGCTGAAGTCCACTAGGACGTCCAGGTCCCGCCCTTTGAGTATTTCGATGATTCTTTCCATACCTTCACATCTGCCTGCTGACCGTTCAAAACGCACACGCTCGACCCCCTCAAGCCCCCCGGGCAAAGGCTGAGGAGCCAGAGGATTTCCCACAGGCTTGTTTACGACATTGTCCGTCCACACATGCATCTTGTACAGGAACGAACCTCGAGCGTCGATGGGACCATAGGTGGCGGTAGCCCCCTCCTGGAGGATCAGCAGGACGATCTGCGCGTAGTACGAACCGATGATCATGTCGATGGTCCTGGATGTCCAGTAAGGAACGGTCGTGTTGTCCAGAAATAGTCCGATCTTCAGCTTGGGCCTCATCCAAGGACACCTGACCTGCGTATATTGTCGTCGATGATTAAAGAGGAGTGGGTCATCGCCGCTTATCGGTGAGACTGAGTTAGCAATGTGCAGACTTTCCACCGCCAGACCGAGTGGGTACTAGACCTATACCATGAACAGTGTAGCTGTACCCGTCCTCCCTAGCGCAGACAGCCTTGATATGATGGGAAAGTAACAATCTGTGACCAATTTTCTAATAGGCTGCGTCCCTTAGGGGGCGAGGGAAGAGTATTGAACAGCGCAAAGAGCGATTGTGAGCAGGAACCGGGTCCCCATCTAGAAGGGAGGACCGGGATGCTCATGATCGGCCCTCTCCCGCCCCCCTACGGGGGCGTGGCTAACTTCACCCTCAACGTCATCGACCAGCGGCAGGTCCGCTCCCTATATGAGGTACGCACCTCCAGGACTGGGGGCTTGGACAGCAACATGTCTGAAATGAGGCAGGTCTCCATCGACCTCGCTCGATTCCTGCGATTCCTCTTTCGACGGGAGTTCAGGAACGCCGCAATCGCCCATATTCACACCTCATCGTACTGGAGCTTCCTGAGGAACGTCCCTTATGTGTTCTCCATCAGGCATTTCTCTGGCGCTAAGTCGATCCTCCATCTGCACAGCGGCAAGTTCAAAGAGTTCTTTGAGGGGAGTTCGCCGTTCGTGCAGAAACTGGTGCGGAGGACGTTAAGGTCCGTCGACATCGTGATAGTTACGTCTCCCTCCTGGATTGAGACGATAAGGAAAATCTGCGGTGACGACCAGGCAATTTATTCCGTCCCCAATGGCTTCAATCCCCGTATATTTCATCCGGTCGAGAAACACCTGGCCAGGGAGAGACTGGGACTTCCCCAGGACAGGAAGCTGATGCTGGCCGTTGGTTACTTGGAAGAAGTGAAAGGTCACGAGCATCTGATTAAGGCCTTGGGGGAGGTCCTGCGATATAGAGACGACGTGGTCCTGCACATCATCGGCTCCGGTTCCAAGAAAAAAAGGCTTACTGAATTGGTGCAAGAGCTGGGGATGGGGGATCACGTTGTCTTCGTCGAAGAACGGAAGACGCCGGAGGAGATCTCTCTATGGATGAGTAGTTCCGACATCTTCGTCCTTTCCAGCCTCAGCGAGGGTAACCCCACGGTGATGTTCGAATGCCTGGGGTGCGGAAGGCCGTTCATCGGTACCCGGGTCGGCGGCATCCCTGATATCATCACCTCGGAAGAGGTCGGTCTCCTGTGCAATCCCGCGGACCCTGAAGGACTGGCGAGGTGCATCATGTGTGCCCTGGATAAACACTGGGACCAAGACTTCATCCAGGAGTACGCGCAGCGATATACCTGGGAGACCATCGCCGGCAGATTGGTGAGCATCTACGAGAGGGCGTTAGATAGAGGCACCTCGACTGATCTAGTTGACACAGCACCAGTTCGGTTTTCTGAAAGATAACGGTACCTATCGATATGAAAAATGAAAAAAGGAGAGAGTCGGGAGGTGGGGCCTCCCTTTTTAGTCCTTCATCCGGTGGCATCATTCGTGGACATACTGAGCTCAGCTTGCCACGGTGTTGTTCTTTACCACCGTGCTCGTCCCCGAGTTCTTGATACTTCCCTTGCCCACGTAGGTGTTGTTCTCGATTATGTTCTCAGTGCTGCCCTTGTCGTATATGGCCACGATATAGTTCTTTATGTCCGAGAACTGGTTGTTCGCGATATGGTTGCTCTTGCATCCGCTGGTGATGCCAATCCATACCGAGATGCCGATGGAGCAGCCGGAGATGGTGTTGTATACCACCTCATTATTGTTGCCGTCCCAGATCTGCATGCCCGCGTAAGCTGAATTACGGACATTGGACACCTTGTTGTAGCTGAGGGTGTTGTAATTCCCCCTAATCTCTACGCCAACATCGTAGGTATCATAGACTACATTGTCAGTAATGGTACAATAGTGGCCCCTAACGCAGATACCCCCACCACAGCCGCCAGTACTGTAATAATTGCCAGTCTCGTAGACTGTGTTGCCACGAACAGTACAGTGGTCAGCATATCTTATGGCCGAGGAATCGTACCAGCCGAGGTATACTCCAGCATGTTCGCCGTCCCTTCCGCAGTCGATGCAGGTGTTGTTCTCGATGACATTGTTGGAGCAGGTGTCCTCCACCCCTCTACAACCGACCTCGATCCCGCTGGTCATGGTGCGCTGAATCAAGTTGTTGCGGATGACGTTGTTGTTGATGGTCTGCGCCTTCCCATCGTTCTCGGTGTAGAAGTAGCACCCTCCAGAGTTGCAGTCATGGATGTTGTTGTTCTCCACCACGCAGTAGTTACACCAACTGAACATCAGACCGTGGCCCCACCATGACGAGCCTTTGGCATAGTTTCCTGCATTATAGCTCTCGATGTTGGACACGGTCACATAGTCGCAGTCGATACAGCCGATGTTGTCGTACGGGGCATCGTGGATTTTCAGGTCCTTGATGGTAACATAGTTACAGCTTTGGAACCAGAAACCGTCGCGATCGGTCCCTCCCGATTTCTGCCCAGCCTGGTTGCCATTCCACTCTCCCCCTATGATGTCAAAGTTGTTCTTACCACTGGCATAGAGCATCCAGGTGTTGGTGTTGCTCGCCATCGTTATCTTTCCATCGAGCTTTATGGTGACGTAGCTGGGCACGGTGATGTATTTTGACAGAGTGAAGTCACCCTGAAGTAGCACCGTCTCCTTGGCCGTACGACCGGACGTCAACGCGTTCAGGGCGTACTGGATTGCCGTCGCCGCGTTGGAGCTGGAAGATACTACCGTTCCCGCAGCGTTCTTGACATAGTACGTGCTGCCAGAGGGATAGACCATGAACTTATATGCGGATGTTGTGGCGGGGGCGGACGCGGTGAACGACGTGCTCACTGACGAACCCTCGTACTGGCTATTACCGCTGAAAATCGCCTTGAACTTATAGGTGCCGACCATGGTCGGCACATAGCTCATGACGAACTTGCCCGAGCTGTCCGTGGTGATGGAGGCCCCTTGGACCGGCGTCGTGGTGGTCCCGTCCGGCAGAGTGACCGACAAGGTGACCATAGCTCCAGCTATGGCAGAGGAGCCCTTCAGAAGACCTTCGGCCTGCATGTTCTTTCCCGTTTCGATGCTCGAGGATGCTGGAGTAAGGCTCAGGGAAGTGGCGGTCTTGGTGACCACGGTCTTTGTCACCGCGGTGAACAAGCTTTTGGCGGTCGAGGCGTCATAGTTCTTGTTACCGCTGAAGGTCGCAGTGAATGAGTAGGATCCGTCCACGGTCGGCGTGTAGTCAACATCAAACCCACCCTCGGAGTCCGTTGTGACCGACGAGCCCTGAACGGGTGAAGTGGTGGTCCCATCTGGAAGAGTTACCTTCAGCTTTACATTAACTGCGGATATTCCGCTCTTGGCGCTCAGAAGGCCATCGGCATGGATAGCCTTGCCGGTCTCCACTGAAGTGGAAGTAAGTTCCATCCTTATGGAGGACGAGCTTGTTGTTTCAGCTGGCTCATCCTCGACGGGAATGAAGGTTTTACTGTTGCTCGACTGAGCATAGTTGTTGTTACCAGAGAACGTTGCCACGAAAGTATGTTTTCCTTCTACCGTAGGAACGTAATCGATAACAAACTTACCTCCACTGGTCGTGTAGGTCGTCGACCCTCCTGCGGGAGCGACGATCTCGTTGTTTGGCAATATCACCTTAAGGGATATCTTAGCTTCACTTATGCCCTTTGATCCCTTGAGTACGCCATCAGCATGTACGTTGCTACCGACCTGAGCGTCGGATGAGCGAAGAGTCAACGTAATGGTAGTGGACTTCTTCATCGAGATGCTTCCTAATGTGACACCGTCGGATGCTGCATGGGATGTCATTGGAACTGCAACCGATGCTAAAAGAAGAACTGCGACGATTGACACAATCACGTGAGGTTTTTTTAAATGCTTTCCAAGATTTTTTAGATCCTGTCTCATTAAACCACCTTTTCACCGTCCTATGGAGTCTGAGCAAATTGTTGTCAAACTCGATATTATTATCATTTTATACCAAATGATAATAAATATTTTTTACGTTCAAATATGTTTAGACAGTTCAGGTTTTCATAGGTTAAAAAAAGATTCCTTTCAATATCAAAATTGGTTATCTGGCTTGATTGTATTATTATTGAATATTTTTAATATCTTAATAATATTTTTAGGCAGATATAATTATAAAATATAAATATATTATGAATGCATATAAAATAAAATAGTATCAACTCTGATATCTCGATAGTGCGTTCATTTGAGAATCCTGAATCAATGCTCCCCATTGCAATGTCTGCAATGTGACAGATTCGCTACCCTTCGATATGTGTCTGATTCATAACATGACAAACAACCGATGACTTCGCGAATCTAACTTCGATAAAGAACACATTCAATGAAATAGTGAGACATGTTCGAAAAAAACGAGCCACTATGGGCCAATCGGACCGGGCCTCGGCCTCAATCAATGCTTATAGGGCCCCCATCAGCCCTATTTATAGATAAGGAGGACAACGTCTTCTTCATTATCCCGAACTTGGAGTCCAGCATCTGAACGGGACGGTATCTAGAGAAACGGCCAAGCAGTGACACAATGCCCCTTGTAGCACTCACTCCTACAAGCTGGGACTCCACCGCCCCCATCTCATATTTGTACCTCTGTCCTCCCCCGCCCATCGTGCACTGTCTGATGCCGTTTTTACGAAGGTCGTTGAGGGTGTGGTAAGCCACATGCCAGCCCGGTGAACTTTTCATGAAGACATTGTTCATGCCCAGCCGGTATGAGTAGGCCTTATCGCGGTCCCTGAAACCAATCATCTGACCGGCAATCTCGTTATCTATCAGGAGCTCGTAGGCATAACCATATCCATCATCGTATACTGCCTTGGTGGCCTTCTTCAGGAAATCGCAGTTTTGGGGGTTTTGGAACGAGCTACCACCTTTGGTCTGCCAACGTTCAATGTGCTGCTTGGCATAGATGTCCACAGCAACATCTATTCCATCCGACGGGACCCTCCGGAATTTGACGTTGAGGCCTTCCCTCTCCATCATCCTCAAGGTCTTGTTAAAATTCCTGCGTGCGTTCTTTGTAAAGCCCTCGACGACATCGATAGAATCGTTCAGGGGGACAGTCAGATTGGTGTTGGGAACCTGGTTGGTTGCGTTGCAGATAGAGTGGGCCTCCCCTAAATATTGCTGTACTGCGGGAGAGTTGTCCATATTCTCTGTCCAAAGAATACTCCAATCAAGACATCTCATCTCTCTGAGCATCGCCCGAAGGGCATCCTTTCGATCCGGTTGGTACATGATGGAGTTCGTGACCAATCTCAGGCTTTTTGGAATCCCCCCGACAAGCGAAATGGTCTTCAGGGAGAATCCCAGGCAGTTGAACTGAGATGCGGCCAGAGGAGCAATCCCTATCAGCTCGCCCTTGTTCTCCACTAGGACCACACGGGCCGATGCACTGTCCCGATACGTTTCCAACCATAGCTTGGTCAACGGGAGATTGTTATATACCGTTCCTCCGGTCGCTCTTCTCAATGATTCCCATTGGTCCGCGTAATCTGTCAGCTCCTCTGATGAAGTGACGAGGATTGTTTTCAAGATCTGCACCAGCGACCAGTATTAATCATTATTCATTCCTGTTACAATTATTATCTTACGAATATAAATATATGTCGACAGAGTATCATCCGCTGCATTTTTCTCGGATATGAACATTCACATATAATATTTTGATTAATAGAGTAGGCGCCATTCTCCTGTGCCTGGGCATTCGCCCGATCATCAACGTTGTCCACCTCGCTCTCGGCCGACTTGGATAGCCGCCTAAGGGCGTTCATCGGACATACATCTGTTTTGGAGCATGAGCGATCAAAGTATCATCATCGTGAACGGACGCAGAAAGGTTGATAACACCCATGACAGTAAAGTTATAGTCGTCATAACTATGGAGAAGTACGTCCCAGGTGTTCCATTAAGGATGCTCGGTACCATCGGACTGGGGTTCGCAATAGTTACCATAATTCTTGCTCTATCCCTTTTTTTGAAAGAGATATTGACATCTATGAACCTGAATCATCCCTGGGTTATCAAGATACTCAATATAGCAATTATACCGCTAATCGTCATCTTCATTATCAGCATTTTCCTTACGTTCTATCAATGAACACGTTCTTGTTGAGACAGAAAATGATCTTACTGTTGTTCATGATGTGAGATTATACCTCTCCTAAAGGGAAGGTTTTTTGGCAAATAGCAATAATATATCATTCATGATATGCATGCCATTTCATCAATGCTCATATAATTAATAGGATTTTTTACTAATCTTCCTAATGACTTTCGGAATTCCGTGGTTATCATATTATAGGTAATTATCAATTTACGGAATGTCGATGTTCGCCACAACTGAAAGACCCATAAGTTTATATTTATCATGCTATACTAATTTTATTCTAGAGAATATGAATAACAATATCAAACCAACAGTTTTAAATTGGGTTCAAGAAGGACTTGTCCAATTATGCTCATCAAAACCAGAACGGAATGACATGGCCGGAGAGTCAGCTTGATGATGGCCGACGATCAAACGAAGAAGATAGTGACGATAGTGGGAGCCCGTCCCCAGTTTATAAAGTGCGCCGTCCTATCGAAGGAGCTCCGGAAGAAACACGATGAGGTCATCGTTCATACGGGCCAGCACTACGACAAGGATATGTCGGATGTGTTCTTCGAGGAGCTATCCATACCTTATCCCGATTACAACCTGAAGGTCGGATCAGGCCTTCAGGGTAAACAAACGGGCGATATGCTTTCCTCCATAGAGCAAGTATTGCTCAAGGAAGAGCCCGATCTGGTAGTAGTATATGGGGACACCAATTCCACGGTCGCCGGGGCCTTGGCAGCATCCAAGCTTCACATCAGAATCGCCCATGTGGAAGCAGGGTTGAGGAGTTACGATAAGACCATGCCGGAGGAGATCAATCGGATAGTGACCGACCATATCTCAGACCTCCTGTTCGCACCCACCATAAACGCAGCTAACATCCTCACCAAGGAAGGCTTGACCGACGGCATCTACGTGGTCGGCGATGTGATGGTAGATTCCATACTGACAAACCTTGATATCGCAAGAAGGCGATCTGGCATACTGGAAAAACTCGGAGTCGGAGACCGGGGTTACCTAGTAGCGACCATACACCGCCAGAGCAACACTGACCACATCAGCAATCTGATGAACATAATCAAAGCCTTGAGCGAATCGAAGAGGAAGGTGGTGTTCCCCATGCACCCGCGGACCAGGAACTGCCTCATTGCCAATAGTATGCTCGACAAGCTACCTTCCAATCTGATAGTCACTGAGCCCTTGGGATATCTCGACATGCTGAGGATCATGAGCGCCGCCGAAAAAATCGTCACCGATTCTGGAGGCATCCAGAAAGAGGCCTATGTCATGCGGGTGCCGTGCATCACCGTTAGGGATTCGACTGAATGGATTGAGACGGTGCAGGACGGCTGGAATGTCTTGGTCGGCAATGATTCCCTCAAATTGCTGGACGAGATATATCATTTCAGCCCATATGGGGCACGGTCTAACCCCTACGGTGAGGGTGATGCGTGCGCCAAAATAGCAGCGATCATCGATGGCAACGTGTGCGAGGAGAGGATCCCATTACTGGCATCCCTATCTCAACCACAGCTATAATGTGGCCCTTGATATCGATCTGAAAAATCTAGTGAGCTAAAACCCTCTGGATGGGGCCTCTCTACGCTGGCCCTCATCCCTATTCTCCTTTTTACGACCTGTCCTGCAGTCATCCGCATCCAGACGTCCACTTCCACCTCGGTTTCTCATGCCTGGGCATGAGGGGCCGCCTTTTCCTTCTTATTGTATTTCCATATCTGCAAAGCACCGACAAGTGAGGTCAGAGAAAAAGATAGAATCCAGCCGAAGCCGATGCCTTCCTCCCCATAAATGTAGAACAGGAGGATGCTCAGGGCGAAGAAGGAAATGGAGTTGATCGCCCCTAGGATTATGAATCCCCTGATGTGCCCCCTGATCTTCAGCACCGTGCTCTCTATGAGGCATAAAGATAGGAAAACACTGGATATGACCATCAAACGAAGGATGTCTAATCCTTCCACGGAGTATACTTTACCAAAAATCCCTAGAATCCATTCACCGAAGAAGAAAAATATGAGGATCAGAGGGACGAGGATGGCATACGTAATCATCACAGCCTTCTTAATGGTCTTTCCCAGTCCTTCTCCGTGACTCCCCTCGACGAACAAGGAGGTGGTAAAGCCGGTGGGGATGAGGAAGACGATAGATGCCACCGAGAACGCCATGTAGTAGATTGCGGCCATATTGTCTCCCATCAAGCTAAAGACGATTAGAGACAGTGTCAGGGATGGAAGGTTGGAAAGAAGATTGGCCGCGTAGTTACCGGTCGAAAACCACAGGGACTCCCTAAGATAACCGCTGTTTATGCGCCCCAGTTTGATTTCTAGCTGGTACAGGAAATAGCTGGAAATCACCAGGGTTATGGCGTAGGAGATGATGATAGAGTTAAGAATCCCCAGGCTGGCGAATGCCACGAGAGGCACCAGTAAAATGACCCTGATTCCGAGAATGAGGTTTTGGGCCCACCCGAACTTAGCCACCCTTCTACCCACGAACGCTGTGTGCGTCATGTATGCGATGTTCATAGCGCACACTACTAGGATGAAAGCGACACCATAGTCTGTTGAGATAAGAAGGTCCGGCATCCATATCGAGGCCCCAGCGAGGAACACCACGCCTATGAGGAGGGAGAACAGGAAGGTCACCTTCAGCGTGGTACCGAAGATCATCGATCGGTCGTGGCTAGGAAAGAAGCGAATCAAGGATTGGTCCATGCCTAGACCGGCCAATGTGGAGACGAGGCCAGCAGCGGAGAGGATGGTGGAGGCGACTCCCACGCTCTCTATCGAGTAGTAGCGAGCTGCCACCACCCAGAACACCAATCCTATGCCCGATGCGGTCATAGATGATAGAATTATGAACAAGGAATTATGATAGAATGTATCTTGGAACATTGTCCTGAGGTTTCTGGGGGAAAGGCCTGACATGATTGATCCCATCCAACGGACGTAGTCCAGGTTCATATCAGGCCTCCAGGAAGGACCCTTGACTCGGGATTGGGGAACGAGTTACCTGCTCCAAAGGCCCAAGGAAGCTTGCCTCGAGTGAACCGATGCGCTTCGAAGCTTGATCTATACTTACGATTGACGGTCGCTTGCTATATCTCCGGGTCTGCTCGCTTTCCCCGTTGGCCATATGCATTACGACCCGCCTAACGATGGTGAAATGCCCAAGTTCATCAAGGTGACCACCTAATCCTCTTAGGTAGTATTAATATCCATTCTGGCCTGCGAATAAAAAGGCATCTGTAATCAATTTCATGACCGCCTCTTGCAAGGCTTCTGCGAGAGGTAAACAAACGTGAGCTCTGGGAGTAATAGTGTCCTGTTTTATGATAATATTGATTATTATTGTGGGAAATATTAAATCCTTCGAGAAACTAACCAAACCTTGTCGATGAGGTTTGCTGAAGCCCCGGGGAAGGATATCGGTGTGGTCATAAACACACCCGCTCAGGTGCACTTCTACCGTAACATCATTAAGAGCCTAGAACTTCGGGGAATCAGATCCTATGTCGTCGCTAGAGATTATGGCGAGACTGTTCCCCTGCTTGAGGAGCTAAAAATCGATCACCTCATATATTCCCGACCTAGCACGTCCAAGGTGAATAAAATAGTGTCACTACCTGCCGATATACTCAGGGCAGTGAATTGGTTCAAACGATATGATATCGGCCTGGTCACAGGGTTCGGGGTCATCGATGTGTATACCTCTACTCTTCTGGGAGTGCCCAATTTAATCTTCAACGATTCCGAGCCTATGATAAACACCAAGTCCTACGCCATGGAGTTCAAGCTCTTCATGCCCTTCGTAGACAATATCGTCACACCGGCATATTTCCGGGAGGATATGGGGAAAAAACAACTGAAGATCAAGAGCCTGAAAGAGATGGCATACCTTCACCCCTCCTACTATACTCCGAACGAGGATATCCTCGATCTTTTATCGGTATCCAAGAACGAACCTTACACCTTGTTGAGGTTTAACGCCTTCGATGCTGTCCATGATCTGGGCATAGGAGGCTTCACCGATGAGGATAAACGACAGCTTGTTCACAGCCTTGAGGAGCACTCCACGGTCTTCATATCCTCGGAGAAGGGCGTGCCTTCGGATCTTAGCTCTAACATCATTAGAATCCCCAAGAGCCGCATACATGATGCACTGTACTATGCCCACCTGCTGGTGACCGACACCCAGACGATGGCTACGGAGAGCGCTATATTGGGGACCCCAACGGTGCGATGCAACTCCTTCGTCGGCAACCGAGATATGGGGAACTTCATAGAGTTAGAGAAGAACTACAAGCTACTCTTCAACTACTCAAATTCTAAGCAGGCTATTGCCAAGGCACAGGAACTCATCAGGGACCAGAAAAACAAGGAGGAGTGGGGGTTGAAGCGCTCCCGCATGCTCAACGACTACGTGGACATAACCTCGCTGATGGTCTGGCTCATAGAAGATTACCCACTGAATTTGCACCGGCTGGTCAAGAATCCTGACACTCAAGTCAACTTTAAATTCGATTCCTCCAATTCCTTGAGCTGAAAAGCATGCCCTGGGTCGATCATATGGAAGCCACCGGCAGGAAGGAAAATGGTGCCGGTCATAGCCGTGTGCAAAGGTCCATCACGGAATTGCAATCATGGCTGGGAGGCCACTATGGGGGGTGGGACCCCTACGATGGGATTTATAGTGAAACTCTTCCGACGATGAGGTGGGGGGACTCATACATGAAGCGAGTGTTGATTCAATTTCACCGCATATCTCCCCTCAACCTAAGGGAGTTCTTCGGCGTCAAGAAAGGGGTCAGCACCAAGGGCCTCTCGCTCTTCCTTCGGGGTTATCTAAACCTGTACTCCGCGACGAGGGATGAAATATACCTCGAGGAGGCTAAGCGATTGAGCGACATCATAATCGATGATTCGCTCATCGGCAAATATGGGGAGCATGCGTGGGCCTCGCACTACTTCACATTCCTCAGCATCGACGGTGGTGCCACCCCGCCAGACAGCTACGATTTGATTGGCACTATCAATGTCCTCAAGGCCCTATCCTCGCTTCATAACACCTCTCCGGATCTGAGCCTGGAGGAGGTCATCAGGAGCTGTCAGTCCTTTCTTTTGAAGAAGGTTGAGAGGAGGGATAATTTCACCTACTTCCAATACGCCCCTCAGTACGTGGGCAAGATCGTCCCTAATGCATCTGCTGAGGCTCTGAGCGCCATCTCCTTGTCCTTCGAATCGCAACACAATAATGATCTCCGTGCTCTCTGCGACGAGGTGCTGGGAACGCTGCTCCGGATGCAGCGGGAGGACGGCTCCTGGGTGTACTCCATCTATCCTAATGGGACAGAGTACAACCAGATGGACTTTCATCAGGGCTACCTAGTCGATGGATTACTGTCATATCGTAGGTACGCTCCTTCAGAAGTCCGCGAAAGGTTGGAGACAGCGATAGAGAGGTCGGCCGAGTGCTACAAAGGGTTGTTCCACAACGGTCGGGGCTTGTATCGCGCCCCCCGAAAATATCCAGCTGATATTCACAATCAGGCTCAAGGGATTATTACCTTCAGCCACCTTCATGAGGCCTACCCAAATCGTTCCTATCTTGAGATCGCCGAGAACATAGCGCATTGGACGATAGACAACATGCAGGACGGCAGTGGTTATTTCTACTACCAGAAGGGGCGACTGATCACCAACAGAATTCCATACATGCGTTGGGGGCAAGCATGGATGTTCCTAGCGCTCTCTTCTCTTTTAATGTGCCGAGGGCGTGCTAGCGGTTAATAGTTGAAAAAAGTGATAATGGAAAGAGATAGAAAAATGGATTATGGCGACGTAATGGAAGCCTCTACCGTGCTGGACTTGGCACCTTCTCCTACCGCATTGGTGGCAGAAATCTCATAAAAGTACGTCTCGCCGTTGACCACTGTGGTGTCGATGTACTCCAGCACATTACCGACTGTATCGATTGCTGTGCCATTACGATAGATGGTGTAATTGGAGATGGCACTCCCACCATCGCTGACAGGAGCCGTCCAGTTCACCATTACCTGGCTGTCGCCAATGACCACTCCGGGGTTGCGCGGGGCGGAGGGCACAGTAGCCGGAGCCATCGGTGTGGCCTCCACACTGTCGGACCTGACGCTCTCGCCGACCTCATTTATTGCAGTGATCTGATAAAGATAGGTCTGGCCATTGATAGCAGAGATATCAACATACTCTAGGAAGTTACCGACCGTGGCGAGGACTAGGCCATTACGGTAGATGGTGTAGTTGGTAATGGCACTTCCACCATTGCTCTCAGGCGCAGTCCAGTTAAGGGCCACTTGATTATCTCCTGGCACGGCGGTGAGGTTCTGAGGAACCGAGGGCACGTCGATGGTAGCTAAGGGAGTAGCCTCCGCGGTGTTCGATTCGAGGCTTTCTCCTATGGCGTTGATGGCCGTGACATTGTAAGCGTAGGGAACGCCATTTACGGCCATAGTATCAATGTACACGAGCACATTGCCGATTCTGTCTATCTCGACACCATTGCGATAAATCGTGTAATTGGTGATGGGACTCCCACCATCGCTCGATGGAGCGTTCCAGTTCAAGCTTACCTGGCTGTCAGCGGGCAGGGCAGTGAGGTTCTGTGGGGCAGATGGTCTGGTGGCCGGGGTTATGGGTGTAGCCTCCACACTGTCGGACCTGACGCTCTCGCCGACCTCATTTATTGCAGTGATCTGGTAAATATAGGTCTGGCCGTTTACAACCAAGTCGTCGACATACTCGAGGACATCACCGACCGTGGCTATAGCGACGTCATCGCGATAGATAGTATAGTTTGTAATAGTGCTACCACCGTTGCTGGCGGGGGCGGTCCAGTTCAGAGTTACCCTGTTATCGCCAGGTATTGCGCCAGGGCTCAACGGGGTCGAAGGCACAGTGGCAGGAGCCAGGGGAGTGGCCTCTGCAAGGTTGGACCTGACGCTCTCGCCAGCGGCGTTGATGGCTGTGATGTTATAGATGTATGGTACACCATTGACGACTGTGATGTCGGTGTATTCGGTAACGTTTCCGACGGTGGCCAGAGCTAGTCCATCACGGTAGATGGTGTAGTTGGTGATGGGACTCCCACCATCGCTCGATGGAGCGTTCCAGTTCAAGCTTACCTGGCTGTCACCGGGGATGGCGATAAGGCTCTGAGGAGCCGAGGGTACGGTGGCTGGGGTAACGAGCATCACGGTCGGCACCCCCTGCCAGGGGTTGGTGAACCCTTCGGCACCCTCATAATAATAGATGATTAGGTTCGGATTGTGCTTGGATATCCAGCCAGAACCGCATGATGGTGCATCGCCCTCGAAGTACATGGCGGTTAGAGATGAGCATTGATAGAACGCATATGTTCCCAATGATGTTACGCTGCTCCGCATGGTTACTGAGCCAAGATTGGTGCATCCGTAGAAGGCGTAGCTACCAATCGAGGTAACGTTACCAGATAGCGTCACCGATGATAAGGCAGAGCAACCGCGGAATGCCTGATCCCCAATGGCGGTTACCTTGTAAGGTATCGTCACCGCGTATAATTTTGTGCACCCGTAGAAGGTATAGCTGCTTATGGACGTCAAGCTCTTGGAGATTGCAACATCCGTAAGCTCGGTGCACCCGTAGAAGGTATAGCTACCCATAGTTCGAATACTATCGGGCATAGTTACTGTTGTTAGTGAAGTACAGTAAGTGAATACCCTCTCGCCAATGGTAGTGACCTTGCCAGGGATATTTATTGAGCCAAGATTGGTGCATCCGTAGAAGGCGTAGCTACCAATCGAGGTAACATTGTTAGGAATGGTGGCTGATGTCAATGAAGTACAGGATGTAAAAAGGTGATCCTTGATTACTTTTACTCCATCTGGTAGCGCGATGCTCGTAAGCGACGAGCACCCATAGAAAGTGTAACTACCGATTGAGGTTACACTCTGAGGTATGGTGATCGATGTAAGCGACGAGCACTTGTAGAACGCGTAGTTACCGAGGGAGGTTACACCACTGCCAATAGTTACCGCTTTTAGAGACGTGCATTCATAGAAGGCATAGTTATCGATCAAGGTTACATTGTTCGGTATGTTGATCGATGCCAGTTTTGAACAGTAGGTGAACGCACGGTCTCCAATGGAGATGAGGCTTTCGGGGAGGGTGATCGATGTAAGCGACGAGCACTTGTAGAACGCAAGACCGCCAATCGATGTGGCACCTTCACTGATGGTGACCGAGGTCAGCTTCGAGCAATAGGTGAACGCATGATCCCCTATTGAAGTGACGTAATCCGGCATGTTAATTGAGGTCAGAGATGAGCACCCATAGAAAGTGTAACTACCGATTGAGGTTACACTCTGAGGTATGGTGATCGATGTAAGCGACGAGCACTTGTAGAACGCGTAGTTACCGAGGGAGGTTACACCACTGCCAATAGTTACCGCTTTTAGAGACGTGCATTCATAGAAGGCATAGTTATCGATCAAGGTTACATTGTTCGGTATGTTGATCGATGCCAGTTTTGAACAGTAGGTGAACGCACGGTCTCCAATGGAGATGAGGCTTTCGGGGAGGGTGATCGATGTAAGCGACGAGCACTTGTAGAACGCAAGACCGCCAATCGATGTTAGGGTATTCGGCAGGGTCGCTGAGGTTATCTTTACATTGCCCTTAAATGCGTTGCTTCCAATGCTCGTAACTGGCTTGTCATTGATCGTAGAAGGAACTACGATATGTCCCCCATCGCCGAAGTAACTAATAATCTCCACTTCTGAATTTTCATTAATATATCTATAGGTGAATTCCAACGCTAAGGGGGTAGCCGAAGCCTCCATAGATGGTAAGCTCTCGCCGATGGAGTTGATCGCACTAACATGATAGTAGTAAGTGACCTTATCGGTCACCGAGCTATCACGGTAAGAGGTTACATTGCCCACCGTAGCAAGAAGGAATTCAGTACCCGGAGTGGTTCCACGATAGATGGCATAGTGGGCGATCTCATCACCACCATCGTATGAGGGCGAGGTCCAATTCAGGTCGACATAGCCTATGCCTGCAACCGCCTGCAGATATTGGGGAGCGTTCGGGGCTTCATAATTCTTAATTGTGTAGGTCGCACCGTTTTGACCGAACAGCACAATCTGACCGTTACTAACATAATAGTCGGTATTGTTGACAAGGGGGCTCCCATTTTTCAAGACGACCAGATGATTGTTGGCCTTGAAGCCTATAACCAGGCGGGAGTCGTAATTATTGCATTCTATTGAGAACACGAGACTCTTGTCCTTCTCATAGGTCTGGTAGCTAATCTTGGTATCGACCTGGTTCCAGATACGATGGTTATACTCGTTGAATCCTATGATGTTCTTGGCTGCGTAGTTATCTACCCATGTAGTGAAGCTGTCATAGCTTATGGAATATAGCTCCGCTTCTAACGCGTCGGTCGTATGGGTCATACATGGATAAACAATCCCTGCGGCCGATATATAGGACCAGAACTCACTCCATCTGGTCTCCATTAGATTACCGATGTTAGCGATGTAATTAACACCAGAGTTACCGTTCCTCCATATCATCCCTAACTGATTGTACGCGAAGATCGCATGGGTAACGTTGTCCTTATTCTGCAGAGAGCACCAGGAAGTTGGAGCTTGGCCAAACAGCTCGGTCACATAGTCGTACTGCTCCTGCATCAGATCGAGGGCTGCCTGTGTTGTTAACGTCGTCAGCGTAGTGTTGAAGTGGATACCCAATTCCCAGCCCGCATTCAGCAGTGTCTGGGTGTACTCCACCTGGTATGGCTGATAGGTCAACCAACCTACATCGACCCAGGCGACCCCTTTTTGATTGGAAGAGGCCATATAGTTAGTGCCATTGAGGTTTGCCTGGATTCTAGGATAATCTATACCGAATGGGACGTATTCGTTGCCAGGCATGGCAGATACCACATTACCGTTGACCGTTTCCTTTATCCCATATATGAGGGTCGATACCCAGGTAGCACCCGTTCCCACCTCATTATCGAACCTTACCAATGGCATGGTTATGGGGTCGTACGGTAGATTCTGTACCGATAAATCAGACATCGGCGTGGTTATTGAATAATCTTCATTGAAGTAGATCTTCAAGACCTTGGTCGTTCCACTGACCATGACATGGATGGTGTTGACACCATCATCAAGGAGGCTGGCCGGCACATCATAGTATTGCTCAGTCAGAGCACCAGAGGTCGTACGGTAGAGCGAAGCGACACGTGCCTGTCCATCAGGCATGGTTTGGGTCTGTATCCAGAAGGTAGAGCCTAGTATGTAGACGTTAGAGTGAAAGTCGTCGGAGAGAACCTTAAGTCTGAAGGTCAGGTTACCATTCACAAACGGATCGATCCCAACAAACACTGAACCGGTCTGTCCATCTTCCATCCCATAGGCGATAGCTCCATTGGATGCATCGTATGTCAATGTAGTGTCAGTGATGTAGTAAAGGTTATTCCCCATAACAATGTTCGTCGGGATCATACCTAATGAGGAGTAGTTTTGGTCTAGGATCGTTTTTTCTGAGTATGATAGCGAGAGATCAGTGGCATCCGCCTCTGCGGTCGGATTATATGTGATTATGAAGGCACAGGTCAATAATAGAACAATCTGGCTAACGCAGACAATCTTAGTTAGGATGCTAATGTTAATATAATTCACCCCGACATTATCATTTAGGCAACATTACATCAATAATTACTTATATTTTCCTCAAATAAATTTCAACATTATCATATGGCATAAGTATAAAAACAAAAAAGCTATGTATATTGTAAAATGCTTCCTCTTGCTCGTTCACTTACTTTAGACAGTTTTTGAATTGATCATCATCAGAGCTGAGAATCTAAGAAGCAAGTTGAAATGGTGGAGTATTCATTGCTTCTGCTAAACCTCAATAGTGTGATAGATGAATGCCGGGGTGCCAGAGCATTAATGGAGTGGACCGCAAGTCCATGTTCGATGGTGCAACTCCATCCCCCGGCCCCATCTCATGCATGCAGATATTGACGGAGATATTCGAATTTTTTGATGAACGGGCCTGTGGCCCCCTCTAGGGTCAGATATTATCCTATTGAGACGATTCGTAGTGTTTTTGCTCGACCCCTGGCAATAAGCATAAAAAGGATACTTTCCCAAATAACACCGATAACATGGACGAAGACAGAGGCAGGGCCGAGAAGGTGGCCGGGAAGATCGGCGAGGACGTCGGCAAAGGAATACAGAAGGGCATCAACGTCATCAAGAGCACCGGACATGGGCTCATGAAGGGGTTCAAAGGTGACGAGAAGGAGGCCGGCGATCTCGAGGAAAAGAGCGGCGAGGTCAAGGAAGGAGCCGAGGACCTCAAGCAGGACGTGAAGGAGGGCGCGCAGGACCTCAAGGAGCAAGGGAAGGAGTACAAGAAGGAAACCACCTCCAACATGGAAGAGAAAGAGAAGGATATGTAAGGGCGGAGGGAGAAGACCCCTCCCTTACAATTCAGACCTATTGAGTCATGGGCAGGGTATTTCTTCTACCACGTCCTGTTCATCGGCCCATCACCACGTTTGCAACGGATATCCCCTCGCTTCACATTCCTTACAGATCGACCTTGCGAACGCTCGCTCACTTCCCATCCCTAACCTCCGACATATATGCAGTTCACCTCGCCCCAGGTGCGTTATTATCACCACGCGATAATAGCTTCCGGTGGTGGGCTGGCCTGAGATTTAAGGGCATAGTAATATATGGTCTCTGATAATGATTCCAGCTCATGTCCTCGAGCAAGCTAGGGGGCGTCATCGCCTTTCTGCTCTGTGCTTCCATGATCCTGTCATTGTTACCTATGAGCACGGCGGCGGACGTCCCGGAGACCAAGACATTCCTAGAGGAGAGCGTGGAGGACGTCAACGGCTGGACCGCCACCTGGGCCAGGAACGACGCTAACAGCGGCTCCAGCGAAGACCTGTGGGGCCCCACGCTGCAGAAGGCGCACGGCGGCGAGCGGTCGGTGTACTGCGCGCGCAGCGGCTACAACTCGCACTACTTCAACAGCACCGACGTGCAGCCGCTGACGTTCAACCTGCTGGGCGCAGGAGATGATGTCTCGCAGACCACTTATGTGCAGAGGTATGACACCAACCAGGATACCATCATGCGCAAGTACGTTTCTGGACTGACATACTACAACAACATCACGCTGTCGTTCTGGTTCTACTCCGACACCGGCGCCTCGGACGCCAAGCAGCCGGACACTCAGGCCTCGGTCGGCTACGACTTTCTCAACGTAGTGTATTACACCGGGTCGAACGCCAGCCTGGTGAAGCACGTGGCTTGGACGGACAGTCAAGAACAGGCCACGTCCAAGGCATGGAACCAGGTCACATTCGACATTCCGAACAACGCCACCTGGGTGGGCTTCGAGTTCGTGTCCGGTTCCACTGTTCCGGAGGGCGGGGACGCGGCCGATGCGTTCACCTCCAGCGGCGTGAGGACCAACCCGACAGGCTCGACGGGCATGAAGGAGGGCGTCTACATCGACGACGTCTCCGTGGTCGGCACCGTGCCAGTGCTGTCCGTGCCCCTGACCACCGCTGCGGACACGATCGCCCCGTACCAGAACAACCGCTCGTTCCCGGTGAACTGGGTGGACAATGACCCGCTGGGGATCACCATGGACTGGGCATACCTGTACTACAGGATCAACGAGACGGGCACCTGGATCAGGTACACCAACGAGGCGAAGCCGTTGGGAGCGTTCGTCACCAGTCCGATACAGTTCAACGCCACCTCGGACGGGAAGTACGAGTTCTTCACCCAGGGCAAGGCGTTCAACGGGACCATGGAGGTAAAGCGCAACGCTGCCGACGTCTTCACCTTCATCGATACGGTGGCGCCGACCTCCACGATAACGGTCACGGGACCGGAGGAGGGCGGGACGTACGTCGGATCGGCGACCTTCACGCTCGTCTCCACGGACTCGGGCTCTGGAGTTAACAAGACATCGTACCGCGTGGACAGCGGGGAGTGGATCAACTATTCGTCGAGCGTGACGCTGACGACGACCGGCCACCACGTGGTGGAGTACTTCGCCACCGACAACGCCTCGAACAACGAGGTGGCCAGGGGCGCGTTCGTCAACATCACCGGTGGGACCATGGTGGAGTCTGGCATCACGTTCGACGGGGTCAAGTCGAACTACGGCAGTGGCGAGAACGTGACCATCGCCTTCAACGTGGTGAGCGCCAACGCGCTGAGCAAGCTGGAGTACTCGCTGGACGGTGCTGATTTCGTCGAAATCGAGACCAACGCCACCGCGGTGACGCTCAGCGGCCTGAGCGACGGAGAACATAAACTCCTCGTCCGCGCCACTGACGTGATGAACGGCACCCTGGAGAAGGAGACCACCTTCACCGTCGGTGGGAGCGGAAGCTCGTTCCTGAGCGATCCGCTGGTGATAGGTGTGATAGGGGTGGTCGCGGCAGCGGCCATCGGGGGCGCGGTGCTATACGTCTGGCGCAAGAAACCTTAGGGGCAACGGGGCCCTAGCCCCGAGCCTTTTTTTCATCGCAATCGAAGAGTGGTCGATTGTAGGTACTTTGATACCACCCCTTTCGAACATGAAACCCTGACGATAGTGGGTGGTATTTTTTTATGATGACCTTACACCCATAGTTAAAAACGGCAAGATATCCTTCTGAAATGTGATGACCATCATTGGTGGTGTGGGTGAGGGATGTATAGGGGAGGTCAAGCACTATGATCGGTCACGGATAATTGAGAATGGCTTGACCTCGATGGGCCTAAAGACCATCGACGCCCATAGCTAAGGGGGAGACCGTTTGAGGGTTCATTTGAATAAAGCGATGGTGGACGTCCAATGGGCATTTATCAGCCTTGCTACAGCCTCTTTTGCTCATTTCATTCTCAGGGTGGTTCTAGGCCGGGAATTAGGGACCGAAGGGCTGGGCATCTATACCCTTGCTTTCTCGATATTCCTTATCGGTCAACAGTTCGCCGCATTCGGAGTAGGGTCGGCGCTGACAAAATATGTTGCTGAGTTCCTTGATGACCTTCCTAAGATACGAGATTATGTTTCATCGGGGATAAGCAGCTCCATTATCACGGGGGCCATCATGGGCATCGGGCTCTTTTTTATGGCTCCCTTCATAGCCAACAACATCTTCCATACCGAGTCATTGGAAGGGATGATAGAGCTTGTTGCCTTCTGCCTCCCGTTCATCGCTATCCAGAAGGCAGTGCTCGGTACGTTGAATGGTTTTCGTAGAATGCGTCAATTTGCGTTTTTAAATATTGCGCAGAACGTATCCGTGGTGATATTGTCCGTCAGTCTTGTCCTTTTCATGCACATGGGTCTGATCGGAGCTGTGGTCGGATTTGTGATACCGACGGTAGCGGTCGGGGTGGCCAGCCCACTCTTGATCAGAGAACATCTATTCCTAAAACAATCCTTTTGGAACGTCGAAGCGTTACGTGCCACCACCTCCTTCGGTTTCTATGTGGGCATAGGGAACGCAGTTGGTTTTCTTAACACCCAGATAGACAGCATATTCATTGGTTACTACCTCGACCCGTTAGAGGTGGGCATATATGCTGTCTCGGTGGTTCTGGCCCAATCGCTTCTACTCGTTCCGAGCGCAGTACAGCGCGTAACCGCTCCAGTTACGGCAACGCTTCATGCTAAAAAAGACATCGAAGGCCTGAGAGAACTATTTTCATCGACCCTAAGAAAGAGCTTCTTCCTAACCGCCACGAGCGCGATCTTCCTAGCAGTGTCTGGCCCGTTCGTCATTGATGTGCTGTTCGGGAAGGACTTTAATGCATCTTATATTCCTTTGCTCATCCTGCTCTGTGGTTATGTTTTCGGAGCGTCGTTCGGAGCTGTTGGTGCCACCCTATCCAGCATTGGTAAGGTGCATGTTCCGGTGAGGGTGAGCGCTGTTTGCCTATTATTGAACATCATACTCAACATGGTGTTGATTCCCACTCTAGGAATAGCAGGTGCGGCTCTTGCCACCATAACAACAATGATGGTAAATTTTGCAATCACGGTGAAGATCGTTAATTATTATCTTAGAAAGGAGGCCTTAAGCTAAGTGAAGCTAGAAGCATAATCCAGCGTTAAGGTCTAGATGTGGACTATCTCGCTCAATATGACGAATATATCGATAGCTGAGGCACATCGCATATCTTACTGACCTGGTCATTGGTATTTATCTGTTGCAAAGAATGGTCCCATGCTTCGATGATGATCCAATTTTGAATGCTCATTCGGGTCAGTTTTTCATTCACGATGAAATATTTCGTACCCAACGAACCATCGCTCAATTGAACAAGAACTGGAACATCCTGTTGAGATATGACCTTATGTTGCCTACTTACATCATTAATGGTTACAGAGCTATTTTCGTTATTGAATGAATACTTATAACCATAAAGGATGAATAGGTTATTTGTCAATTCATCGGACACGGCTGTTGAGCCGTCGTTGTTCTCCTCGAACCATAGGGCGGGCGTCTCATAGCCGGTGAACTGATGTTCTTCACGATTAACATAGCCAGCATTATCCATCGCATAGAAGTAGAACAGCGTACAGATAAGAATGATCGATAGTGCGACCATGGCGTAGACCTTAAATCTCTTAGATGTCTGATAAAGGTGGGCCAAAATAAGTATCCCGGGAAACCACAAGGTGGAGATGATGATGCCCCCTATCATCATCCTCGGGATGGCATAAAGGCCGCTCATGAGCAATATGGCAAATAGGAAGAGCTGGGCGTAAGAGAGCTGCCTTTTTCTTAGCAGCACACGGATGAAGACGAAGCAAAACAGCAGAATGGTCAAAATGATCAGACCATATTTGATTGCGCTGGTTAACGATATTGTTTCTGGATAGTTGACCATCAGAGATGAGAGCGGTCCCGTGGTGGATTCCGAGCTCAGGAAGGAGATGAGAAATTTATCTAGGCTGCTCATTTGAAAATATTGGGCTGCCTGCATGGTTGGAATGAAAACTCCATATACAAACTCAGAGAGACCCAGTACGGCGATCACCATGATGATGAACAGCGAATAGATCTTATTCTTTGAAGATAACCATCCCCCGTTCTGGTCTCCGAAAAACGATGGGAATCGGCTGAACAAAAATTGCAGTGTCAAAATCACGGCCAGGACCAAGAGGGCCATGGCCGTCAGGTTGTAAGATATGTACACGAGTGAGGAGCAGAGCACTATCGCCAACACGAACAAGGATGATTCTGTCCTGGATAGCCTATCCTGCTTTAAGATGGTGAGGACTATTAAAAGGAAAGAATAGAACAGTAGATACCCTAGACCATGAGGCCAGAAGAATATTTTCACTGTTCCGGTCGTTCCAGATGCAAGCTCGATAAACGTGACCAGGCTGGAGAGCAATGGGTTGCCCGTAAGCCGATAGATCAACGCAAAAAAGATGATGGCGTGCGGGATGAGCTGGATCGGCAAGAATATGAATTGTTCAGGATCAATACCGCAGACCAGAGATATTTGGGAGCCAAATATGTAGAAGCCAGGTACCTGCATGACCTTGTCCTGGACCTCCATCAGCATTCCGTTGTTGATCGTCTCCTCTATGATGGCTATCTGCTTCGGGACAAAGTCATCAAAGGTGTCCTTCATCATAAGGAGAGGTATGCAGATGGACATGAGCAGAATGATCAGAGTGATCTTCCAGACCTGCGATTGACTTAATCTTCCACGCATAACTATATCCCATCATTATAGATGCTGGACCCAGTCCCCGGCATCGGTATATTATTTCCACATAATATCCTTATGCCAGTAGTTCACGATATACCGCAGCGATCTCTTCGGTGATCCCATACCAAGTGAACCTGCGGGCATAACGGAGAATTGCGCCTTCGTCCCATCTCTGGTCCAAAGCCGTCAATATCTTCTGTGAAAGGTCGTGTGGATCACCAGGCTCGACGAGCAGCCCATATCGGGGTGAGGATATTATTTCAGGTACTCCACCTACCTTTGTCCCCACCACTGGCTTCCCACATCCTAAGGCTTCTGGCAGAACCGTGGGAAACCCCTCATTAAGGCTGGGCAGAACAAAGAGGTCACAAGCGTTCAACCATTGGGGGATCATATCGTGCGGTTGGGTTTCTACGATTACTACGCTGCTCTCCAGACCTAGCGAGCGGATCTGCTTTTGAATTTTAGAACGAAGCTTACCCCCACCTACGATGATGCATATCACGTCTTGACGCTCTTTACTGACATGGACCATGGCATCAATGAGATGTTTATGTCCCTTCACCTCACTGTAAAGATTTCCAACATACAGCAATATCCTCTTGTCCTGGGATAGGTTCAAGGCCTTTCTGCAACCAGCCATATCCATAGGATGAAACTTTTTTTCATCGAATCCATTTGGTATGGATACGATCTTCTCGGCAGGTATGCTCACTCTCTGAAACATGGACGCATCACTTTGCCTTACTCTGATGATCTTATCTGCCGTTCTCCAAGACTCAATGAAGATTTCGTCCCGATCCTCTATCGCTCTTTGAAATGTGTTCGATGTGTGCTCAGTGATGATGACTGGAACAGAACTGTCTCTTTTAAGCTGGACCGCTACCGCTCCCGAAGGCCATGTAGAATGAGCATGAATCAGGTCATATCTCAGATCCTCTTTGACCAGCAATGACCTAATAGCCTTGGTCTCATTGGTCACCCATCTAGTTCGAGCATGGGTCCAATTGATGGGGCTGTTCAGATACCTTGGAAAGAAGACGCGGACGTTGTCGAAGCGATAATCAGAATATCTGGTCTTCCGCAGCATCTCGATTCCAAATGGTATGGGGGAAATGACATAGACGTTTTTGAAGGACTTGGACAGAAGCTTCACTTGCTCTTTGACGAACATGTTCCCGACGTAGGTATCGTCCTGGTTGGGAAAATTATTGCTGATCACCAGTAAGTTATTCCCATTCATTTGGTACCTCGTTGATGATGAATTTATATTTACCTGCGGAACTGCGTTCGATGGCCTCGACGATCTGGAAGGTAATCTGCCAGCCTCTGCTCCTTGTACGCGCCGCCATTAAGATGTCATCAAATACCTTTTCGTTGAAGTCAGCAGAAGGCACGATCTTTATCACAATGTGCTCTTTGGTCTTTTGAAGGACCTGGTATTCCTTTATACCATTTCCGTGCTCCCAGAAAATGTAGAGGAAGAACCATCCATGGACGTTCTTGCCCTCGGGAGTTGTCAACATATCCGTTGTTCTACCAATCACCTCCTCCAGCAACAGATGTCCTCTTCCACACCCACATTTCTCCTGAGAGATGCGACCTTCATCACCGGTAGCATATCTGATGAACGGCATGGCATAATTGTTCAAACTTGTAGCCAATATTTGCCCTTCTCCACACTCCACCTGGCGATGGTCTCCGTCCACCACCTCCATGATGCTCCTCTCTGTGTCAATATGCAACCCATCATGTTCACGGCACTCGTATGCACTTACTCCGCCGTCATTCAATCCGTAATTATCGAAGACCTCACAGTCGAGCGTGTCTTCGATAACACTACGCATTTTCGGAAGCAGTTTTTCTGCGGTGGTGAACACGGATTTGATCGGGGGAACCATTGTATTGTTCTCCCTTAGCCAGCAGGAGAAATAATATATGGACGTGGGATAGCCCCGAAGGTATTGCGGTCTGAAGGAGGCAAGCAGCTTTGCATACTCCGTCATCTCCAGGTCGCTCATATCGAACGAGGATAGTTTCCTTATGTTCCTTGCACGCTCATGTATCTTTTTTGCGATAGTGCTCCTACTGCTAACTCCCAGGGATGATCCTGCCAGGAATGCCACCCTGTCTCCCAGATCGAACCCCCCATGACCCCATCCTCGATAGAGGAGAGCACCACCAAGAAATCGATCGTGTTTTGATATCCTATATGACATGGGCGTCCCAGAGGTTCCGCCTGTCGCCCTATCTCCATACCTCATCGATGCGAGGTTGACTGGCTTCAGTGCATCCCAATTATTTCTTATGTCCTCCTTGGTGAGTATGGGGATTTTTTCAAGGTCCTGTATGGTCTGGATATCTGCGGACGAGAGTCCGAGGCTCTTAAAGAGGTCATGGTAGTACGGGACGTTCCTGTAAGAGAAATCGATCAGGCCCCTCAGTTGCTTCTCCTGGTCGAGCCTGAGCTCATCATATGGTCGCCATTGGTTCCTGACCATTGCTTTGTACGTTGAATAAAAAGAGAGGTCCCCGCATTGATGGGCGACTATCGATAGGCATTTGTGGAAACTGGTCATTAACACCCTTTCATTAGAAATGATGCGTGCTCCTTAATCGTCATGCGACCCCTTTTTCCCTCTGACCTCGTCCAACCTTCATCTCGACGTTCTTGCAGCATGCATTCCCTCCACCAGTCCTACCATGAACGATGTGGTGTCGCACTTTTCTTGGATGAGGTTTCCACACTTCTCCCTCCCTTCATTTTTCAGATTATCTCTCTCAAGTAGCCTTTTTACCTCCAAAAGGACGGTCTCGTCGGTACATCTTCTGTTAGAGAAATCGGAAACGAGATGATATCTCACATCCTCTTCGAAGATGTATCCCAGCCTGAGGGTGTTGACATAGATCGCATGAGTGCCCAGTATCGCACATTCAGAAGCCGTTGTTGCACCCTCTCCCACGTACAAGTTCGCGTAATATAGAAGATCGTGCAATCTGTCCGGCGAGATCCTGATACGGTATGGTCTCAGCTCATCGGGAAGTGGCCCTTCGGAGGTGATGAGGACGCGCCCATATCTTTCCAGCGCTTTTACGAAGCCTACCTTATCGCGGATCCCATGCTGCCCCACATCATGGCTCGCCTTCCATGAGACGAAGCGGACGATGATGAACGGTTCACCGGGAGTGAGGCCTTGCTCCCCAAGTACCGAGGGATCGGGAGCGAAGTAGTTGGGATGCAGATAGGCGAGTTCGTGATAGCTGTTGTACCGGATCTGTTTCTTTCCGATCTCCCCCCAGTAGCAGGAAGGGGTGCAGATCACATCCGAGAAGGGGAAGGTGATGGCGTTGGCGAGCTTGGCATGTTCAGTGTCAGTAAATATGATGGACCTCCCCCTTGATACCTTGGAAACGTGTGCCGCGATGGTGTTGTTAATCCCCATCAGGAAATTGGGCTTGAACTCACGAGCGATGTTGAACAGCTGGACGTCACGCCTCAACATCTCGTACCCGAGGAGCGGACCAGAATACCTCTTACACGTCGTGACATGACCTATCCCATATCTCTCAAGAAGCTCTATCGTGACGTCCTTCACACTGGCAGTGACCAGCATCTCATGGCCCTTCCGCTCCATCTCCCAGATAAAGTTCTTGAAGAAATGGACATGACCGGGATGGCCGATGTCGACCATTATGCGCAAATCACTCCTCCAGCTTCTTCACGACCTTGGCCGGCACGCCGACCGCTAGGCAGTTGGGAGGGATGCTCTTGGTGACCACCGCCCCCGTCCCGATGACCGAGTTCTCCCCGATCTCCACACCCTGTATGACTATGCAGCCTGGAGCCATCCATACTCCGCTACCGATCCTCACCGATTGAACGCTGCGAGGGTACCTGCCCCGCAATGGCAGGGAGCCGCGCGAGTGCGCACTGATTATGCACCGGTCCCCTATCTCCGCGAAATCGCCGATGGTGATGCAATCTGGGTGTATCCGGTCGAAGATGACCTCGTAACCGATGTACACGTTCTTCCCTATGTGGACGCCTCGCATCCGATGCATCTTGACCCTCCAGGAAGGGATGGGGAAGTTGGATGCTAGGCGCTCCAGAACCCAGTTCTTGAAGAACCTGAACCGGAAGCGCAGCTTGCTCTCCCCGGTGCACTCCACGGTCTCCTCGAACGCGATCCTGTCCCGCTCAGATATCATGCTGTCTCCGGTAGGTGTAGAATCCCTCTCCTGACTTGAAGCCTAATTTACCTTGATCGACCATCTCCTGCAGCAACGGCGCCGGCTCTAGGTGGCGGCCCTGTAGACCGGAGTCGATCTCCCGCATGATGGATAGGCAGGTGTCCAGTCCGATGAGATCGGCTAGCTCGAGCGGGCCCATGGGGTGATTGAGCCCTAGCTTGATAGCAGAGTCGATGTCCTCTCTAGAGGCGATACCTTCGCTCAGTATCTGAATGGCCTCATTGATCTGCGGCATGAGCAGCCGGTTCACGATGAAACCGGGGCTGTTCCTCACGACTATGGGGCACTTCATCAGCTCTTTGACCAAGGATATGGCGAAGGCCTTGGTGGCCTCGGAGGTCCTCCTTCCCATTATTATCTCCACCAGGTCCATCCTATGGATGGGGTTGAAGAAGTGCATCCCTATGAACCGGTCCGGCCGGTCCGTCGCCTCGGCCAACAGATCGGTCGACAACGAAGAGGAGTTCGTGGCGAACACCGTGCTGGGCGTGCAGGCCTGCGACAAAGAGTGAAAAATGTCCCTCTTGATCGCAAGGTCCTCCCTGGAGGCCTCTATGACCAGCATCGCATCTTTCAGGGCAGAGAACTCCGTGGTGACCTTCAGGCGGTCCATGGATCGCTGGACCATCTCCTCGCTTAGCCTCTTGGAGAGCCTCTTCCGGACCTTGGAGCAGATAGCCGGAACCTTCTCCACGGACCTCGTCTTGATGATGACGTGGTAGCCCATCTGCAGCAGGTACTCCGCGAACTGAGTTCCCATCTGACCGGAGCCTATCACGGCGATGTGGCGTACGCTCACCCCCCGATCAGATATGCCGCCGCTCAGTGGCTCAGGGGCGGAGGACATCGTTCCTGCCTGGGAGTGGAAAGCAATCGTCTGATCATTGGCCGATTCATCGCGCGTCATGTCCATCCAGCATCCTCTCGGTGCAATACTCGCCCAGGGTGATCCACTCCACGTCGCTAAGCTTGTTCAGCAGGAACTGGATCCTCCTCTCCACGACCTCTCCCTTGATGGTCCAGTAAAAAGGCCTCTTCCTCCCCACACGAGGAAAGGGTTCTTGGCAGATGTCGATGGGGTGAAAGTAGAACCCGGAGTGCCCCCTCCGGAGGCTCTGCCTGATGCCGCGGTGGACCATGTGAGCACCGAGGAACCTCAGCATGGGGCCTCCGCTGGTCGGTATCTTCAAACCTATGTCATAGTAGGAGAAAGGGAACTCCACGAAGGGGCGATGGGGGGTGGGCTCCAGTCCATGGTGCGCAGGGCAGTATGGACTAGTGGTTACCCCGCGCAAGGCCGAGTCCGTCTTGTTGTACAGGGAGTTCACGCTCACCGAGGCATCGTACAGGAAGCCCATCTCCTCTAGCTCGTCGATCATCCACCCTGCGACTACGGCGTTGGGGGCCCGATGGCCAATGATCTTCCTTCCCCATTCTCCCTCCAGGACCTCCTTCGTCCTCAAGGTCTCCTTGCGGAACTCCTCCGGGGACTGGAGCACCTCCTTGGTCTTGGGATCGAACGCGCAGGAGTGGTGCAGGCCATGACAACCGATCTCGTGACCTTTATCCGCTATCGATCGCACCAGGTGCGGATAGTGCTCCACCACATCCGCCACCACGAAGAACGTGGCCGTGATCCCATGCTCATCGAGAATCTCCAGGACCCTGGCCGTCGACTGCGTAAGGTAATCATATCTCCCCTTCCAGTGCGAGAAAAAGTCCTCCACATCACGGTACCGGGAGAAGGAGGAGCCGCATACCGAAGGGACATGATACCAATCCTCGATATCGATAGACAGAGAGGCGGTGTACTCAGGCGACATGGCTCCCCTCGGCAGAGAGTGGGGACGACGGCGTCGTCAAGAAAACCGTTATCGCGGTGGGTGGTACGTCGGCACCTCTAACTATATTCGGATCCGATGTGAAACGTCCACCTTCCCTGGGCCCAAGCCCCATCCCAGACATAAGACGCAGCACCATGCTGCTGTTGATATTAATATGTGACTGGCTGCGTCTTCGAGCGAAGGAATGACGAGCCCCCAAGCATCGATCTCAGGGAGTGCCGAACCTACCTCCCCTCTTCAAGATATGGCCCAAGTAGGAGATCATTCCCCCCACCAGTGCCAGGATTATCAGAATCCCCAGGGGGGATTCGGGGGAGCTGGTGTTTATCAGGGGCATGCCGAAGGACAGCGCGGATATCATGAGCACCGTTCCGGACATGGTCCCCCCGATGGCCATCACGCTGTTGGCCTTGCTGGAGGACTCCCTCAGATGCTGGTAGTTCAGACGCCACATAAGCTCGTTGAAAAGGAGGCGGGAGATCTTTATAATGTACTTTGGATAGGCTATCTTGGACTTCTCCCGGCCGTACCTCGCCGGTATGACCACGTCCTTGATGGCGAACCCATAGGTGGAGAGCTTAACCAGCATGTCGTTGCAGTAACCATACCAGGTGAAGATGGATTCCGGCCTCATGGTCTTGAACACGTGGTTAGAGATGGCCGTGTAACCGTTCTGGGGATCGTGGATCTTGTTGTTGCCCGCAGCGAAGCGCGTTAGGAAGGTGAGGATGGTGTTGCCCATGTACCGCCAGTCGCTCATCCCTTTGGCCGTCTCACGGGAGTGGAGGCGGTGCCCCTTCGCATAATCCGCCTCACCGTTGATGATGGGGTCCAACAGCTTTGGCAGCTCCAAGGGATCCATCTGATTGTCGCCGGCCATCACCGCCGTGATGTCCATCTTGTCAGCGAAAGAACGGGCATAACCGGTCACTATGGCTGCTCCCACACCCTTGTTGGACTCATGCTTGATGTAGACCACGCGGGTGTCCAGGGCGGAAATCTCCAAAATGCGCTGCTCCGTCCCATCCTTGGACCCGTCATTGACCACATAGATGCGGTCGATAAAAGAGGGCATGCCCTTCAATGTGTCCTGGATAAGCTCCTCTTCATTGTATGCGGGGACAACGATCGCTATGGTTGAGTGACGATACATCTTCTCCAACCTGTGTTCTTGGTCCCATCCGGAAGAGAATAAATCCGATATTTTTTAATGATACTTATAATCTGCGAGCCATTTATTAGCTCGATGTAATACGTGCTCGAGCCCGTCCTGCATGGCGCCCGGAACGACGAGCGGCGATCCTACGAGCAGGTCCATGTTCTGGTTAAGTCCCCATCTTTGATTATCAAAAATGATGACGTTAGTATGAGAGCGATCATGCGCGACCTGTCGCTGCAACGGTAATGAAAGAACATGTGGTAAAGGGGATCGATGAGAGGGCATGGAAGTTGATATTAGAGTGTGAATTCAAGGAGATCGTTCCCTGTTCATTCCTTCACTTCTTGTTTGCCTTGCTCTCGGGCTTGCTGGGATACTACCTGATGTGGACCATCTGTTCCCGGGTGTACACCGCACGCTCGCGCTTCCGCTCGCCGTTCTGGGCGGGTGTGTTCTGTGCCTTGCTATCGCACTGGATCATCGATTCGTACACAAAATTGGCGTGATCAAGAGGGTCGCCATCGATTGGTTCTCCAAACTTTGATCCTAGCGTTTTTTCGACGGGATCACAGATGGCGCAGCGCCTCCACCGGGCTCAGCTTGGACGAGCGCCACGCGGGGTACAGAGCGAAGATAATGCTCACTAACATCCCGAAGAGAATAGCGCCAAGGAATATTTCGAGAGATAGCTCGGGCACTATCTCCATGTAGCTCATGAAATAAGCTCCGGAATTAGACAGTGTGCTGAGCATCCCAGATCCCATGATGACCGTCGAGATCACCTGTGCTAAGAGGAAACCGGAGATAGCCCCAATGACGCTGCCGATGATGCCGATGATCCCTGCTTCCAACAGGAATATCGTCAGTACCGTGCGGTCCTTCATCCCCAAGGCCTTCAACGTGCCGATCTCCCTAGTCCTTTCGATTAGGGACATCAGCATGATGTTCATGATGCCGATGCCGGCAACCATTAGGGTTATCACACCGACGCAGATTAGGAACAGGTCCACTGTGACGAAGACCTGAGACACCATCTTCATGACCGAAAGAGAAGATGCGATGTTGACCTGCCCGTCGAACCGGTCCCTGACCTCCTGTGTTACCCCGTCAATCGTTGCCTGGTCATAATCATCGATCTGCACGATCATCGAGCTCACGTAATCGGAGCCGAAGAACTGCCTGGCCTGTTCGACCGGTATGTATATCGCGCCATCCGTCATCCCTCCGATGTTCAGGGAGCCAATCTCGTTCAGTACAGCGGTGACATTGCCATCGTATGACTGGTAGCCGTTGATGATGGTCATGGTATCACCTACGTCCGCCAGGATGGTTCCGTTATTGCTCGGATCGTACAAGCCCATGCCGATGATCACCGATGTGTTTTCCGGCGCTACTGGAATGCTGCCCCTCTCTGCCAGGAAGAGATGGCTGTAGACCTCGCCATACTCCTCGAAGTCGATGCCCATGATCGCGACCTGTCGCGACGTATTGTTGACTTGTATGACACCAGTGCGGTGGAGCACGGGGACCACTGCAGTGACGTGCTCGATGCCGTCCAGGAGCGAGGTGTCATTGAGCACGAGCATGCGCTTGTCGCTCGACTGCGACAGGATTAAAGTGTCCATGCCCAGCCCGTCCTGCAGCTCGTATTGGATGGAGGACTGCATGCCCTGCGTGATGGACAGCAGCGCCACGATGGCGGCGATGCCGATGGCCACGCTGGAGGCG
This sequence comes from Methanomassiliicoccaceae archaeon, assembly GCA_963663855.1. GTDB lineage: Archaea > Thermoplasmatota > Thermoplasmata > Methanomassiliicoccales > Methanomassiliicoccaceae > UBA6. The sequence goes on from OY760646.1 coordinate 1,059,033, forward strand.
GTGAGCAGGGTGCGCGACCTCCTGCGCCCGAGGTTGCCCAGAGCGTACTGTAGGACGTCGGAGAACTTCATCGCATCACCGGTACTCCCTCATGGCCTGGAGCTGCTCCACGATCCGTCCCTCGTCCATGACGATGATGCGGTTCGCCCGCTGGGCGATGTTCATGTCATGGGTGATCATGATAATGGTGATGCCTTCCCTTTGGTGAATGTCCCTTATCAATGCCAGAACATCGCCGGTGTTCTTGAAGTCCAGGTTCCCGGTAGGCTCGTCCATAAGCAATAACGGAGGGTCCGTGGCCAAAGCCCTCGCGATGGCGACGCGCTGCTGCTGACCGCCCGAAAGCTGATTGGGTTTGTGGTCCATGCGGTCGCTCAGGCCCACCTGGTCCAGGAGCCGCTTGGCCGTTTTCGCTCGCTCGGAGCGGGGCACATCGATGATGCTCAGGCTGAGCTCCACGTTTTCCTTCGCCGTGAGGTTAGGTACTAAATTGAAGGACTGAAAGACGAAGCCGATCCTGCGGCGCAGCTCGGCGGTCTGGTTCCTATTTAGTGTCGAGAGTTCGGTCTTACCGATGAACACCTTGCCCTCGGTCGGCCGGTCCAGCGCCCCGATAAGGGTGAGCAGCGTGGACTTGCCGCTTCCCGATGCCCCCTGAATGGAAACGTACTCGCCCCCATAGATCTCGAGATCGACGCCGTCAAGCGCATGCACTTCTGCTGATCCGAGCTTGTGTATTTTTTTTAAACTTACTGTTTTAACCGCGATATCTGGCATAGCAGCATAGTTACTCAAACAAGAGCCACGGGGGATGGTTGGCTCATTGACACTTCTTCTTCCAGGTTGTCATCACATCGATTCTGCCTGTTCCAAAACATTGGTGTATTTTATACTATTTAGGATAATATGCATATAAGAAATTTAAAAAAGAAATGTAAATAATCTAATGATGGTGTAAGAAAATGTATTGCTCCTATGATTGAGTAATAAATTCTGACCTGCCGTCGACAATAATTAATAATTACAGTATATAATATAGTAATATTAATAAATTACAAAAAATAATATTAATCACTTAACTATTGCCCCCTAGTGTTATTTCGAGTTGTTAAAAAAGCTTGAATAAGTTAAAGATTGATACAAAAGGCCAAGGGTGAGTAAGATATGACCTTTGTAATAAGAGGAAAAAGAAAAAGTTAGCGACATTGTTTTAATAAACGCAGAAAATATCTATTTTCTCTATTGGCGGCTTTGTTGCTAAACTCTGAACGGGGTTCTTGAGCCAAATTATGCTTTGTTATCAATACTGTTATCAAAATAAATAAGTGTGGTCCAACCTATCGCCAGCTGTCTAGGAAGGTCATAAGTTGGAAGCCACGGAAGTCATAATGCCGACCGGCATATTCAACTTTGCCGGTCAGGCGAAGGTCGATACCTTCGCCATCGACCTCGGCTCGCTGCTCGGCGAGCAGCGAGGGTACGACGAGGTGATGGTGAACAAGTACCGTCTCTCGTTGGAGGCGATAAGAAAGCATGCTGATGAGTTCGCGTACTGGCAACGCCGTAGGGGCACCGGCCGTCCGCCGGTGCGGGAGCGCGATCTAATGGTCGCCTTCCTTGTCCGCCAGCTCTTCGATGCCACGTTCCGGGAGACCGAGGGCCTCCTGGTACTGCTGGCCGAGTACTTCTCTCTGGATGCGATTCCGGACCACTCGGTGCTGTGTCGCAAGAACGCCAGCCGACGCTGGCTGGCGTTGTGGAAGCGGTTCTTCTCGTTCGTCCTGGACCGCTTGCCACCACGTTCCGTGGTGGCGGCGACCGACGCTTCCGGCTTCAGCGGCCGGAAGCGCTCATGGCGGGAGACCGACCATGCCGTCAAAGCGAGTGAGAACTGGGTCAAGGTGCACGCGGCCATCGAGGTGGACGAGTTCTTGGTGCTCAGCTACTCGCTGACGGGATCGAACGTGCACGACAGCCAGATGTTCGCGGACGTGTGGGATCATCTGCCGAACAACATATCTCCGAGACGTTCTCTGGCCGACTCCGCATATCATGGGGAGATCTGCCTGGCAGCGGCCAGGCAGCATGGAGCGACGCCGCTCCACGGCATCAAGAGGAACGCTCGACACTTCTCTCAGCCGCAGACGAACTATCAGAAGATGGTCTCGTTCTGGCAGCACTGGCCGAACAGAGCTGTTGCTCTGTACGGCAAGAGGAATCATGCTGAAACGGCGTTCAGCATGATCCAGCGTCTGTTCGGCTACCGGCTTCGTTGTCGTACCGAGATCAACCGGAAAAATTAGGTGCAGGCGAAGCTCTCGATGTTCAACTTGTTCTTACTGGCTCGAAAAGATTGGGTCACTTCGATCTAGTTTAGCAACAGAGTCATTGGCGAGACTATGAGCGGACAAAAGAAGCATTTATAGGATTGGCCATATTGCCCATTAAGGGGGGCGGGATAATTAAATATTTAATTGATCGGCAATTCGTATATTTAATAGCTCATACATTTTACAAAAAAATTAAAGAGCCTTTTTATTCTAATTCATTATATATTCTATTGTCTTCGTTAGTTTCCCAGGGAATAGGCCTCGTTTTTTGGTATATGGCCGCCAATTTTTATTCAAAGGAGGTGGTCGGATATACAACCGCAATGATATCCCTTGCTAGCATGGTTTTTTTATTGTCACGCCTCGGATTTGATCAGTCGTTGATTAGATTTTTCCCAAACGGAGATAGAAACGAAATAATGAGCATGTCTGTTGTCATTACCTTATTCGCGTCCTTTTTTATTGGACTTATTTCTATAATTGCCGATAAAGCATGGTCGTTAAACCTCATCTTCAATACATATACGATAATTCTCTTTTTTATCTTAGTGATGATGCAATCAATGTTTGGTATTCTCAATAATATTTTCATCGCATCAAGAAATTCGAAATTGGGTTTATTTCAAAATTTATTCATAGGTTCAAGAATATTGATATTAATTCCTTTTGCTTCATTTGGCATGGTTGGCATTTTATCATCTTGGGTCATCGCGATGATATTTTCGGTTGGTTTTTCAATATTCATGATATATAAACTAAAAATGCATTTTTCGAGACCTAGCATTAAATTTGTTAAATCGTCATTAAATTATTCTGTAGGAAATTATATTTCAAGTATTTTTACAAGCATTCCATCTCTATTTCTTCCAATACTTATTTTGAGTGTATTGGGCCCATCGATAACAGCAAGCTACTATGTCGCTTTTTCATTATATAGTATTTCAAGCGTTGTTATAGTGGCCTGCAATACATCTTTACTTGTCGAAGGTAGCTATGGGGAAGCATTGAGGAGTATAGTAAAAAGAACCATTTTCATAACATTTTTATTGCTTGTTCCAGTAGTTCTCGGCATATTCCTGTTTGGTGGCACATTATTGGGATTCCTGGGATCTGATTATCGAGATGAGGGCGTTGGAATACTCAGACTATTGCTTATTTCCAGCATAGTGGTTGTGCCTTACTCCACTTACCTGACTATTCTTAGGATACAGCAGGATGTAAAAAAAATGTTGATATTAGGGTTAATAAATTTCTTATTAATCATGATCACAAGTTACACTTTTATTTGGATTTACGGCATAGATGGCATTGGTTATGCGTGGATAATCACAGGTGCCATAAGTTCAATAATAGCAATTATTTTTGAAAAATATCCATGGCCAATACAAAAAAAATCTATTGATGTCAAAAAAAGAAAGGAAGATATTTCCTAACAATCCATTTCAGTTTTTTGTTTACAATATCTGTCTGATACGTCGGAAGGGGCAATAAAGCAGCCTCCTTCAGATGCGGCATCGACTAACTCCTGAGCATATTTATCTGGAATAGGAGAATATTTTCCATATTTTTCATGATCAAACACATGCAATTTCTTCATTAATTCCAGACGCTTCGCATCAAGAGAGTTAGTATCTCCAATTATCCTTGCTGGAACCCCTGCCACGATTTTTCCAGATGGAACGTCTTTTGTGACCACCGCCCCTGCCCCAACCACGGCGTCTTCTCCTATTGTCACACCGGGCAGAATTACACACTCTGCCCCAATATACACTCTTTTCATTATCTTTACTGGAGATACCCATGTAGCATTAATTCGCCTTTCACCCGATGCATCGTGGACTAAAATTCGTGTGCCCGGGCCGATTACGACATCATCTTCTAGAGTGATAAGTCGACCATTTGCTATGTGATCAAAAATAACATGTGTGCCGATTTGAACATTTTTTCCCATATTGATTTGAGATGGAACATTGCTTATTACAGAGCGAAGGTTCCCATTGAATAAATACCTCATAATGCCCCCAAGGCCGGATAGGTAGCTATTAACTACTGAACGATAACTCACCGTTTTACCTCCAGTAATAAGGTGATATTACGTATTACGTGATTAAGGTTGGTGCATATTAACTAATGATGTGCCAGCATTCTTCATTACATAATCGTTTTTGGCTGAATAAACCTTACCTCTAAATCTGAATTGCAATATAATTTAGCAATAGTCAAATCATAGTTTAATTTGATAAAATCATTTTGATCATATCTGGAACTATCGCTCCATAAATCCAGGTAAAATGCTTTCGATACATTACTAGTAATTAAATATGTATATAATGTATATATTTCTCCCAATGAAGTTCCATTATAATAATTAAAATGATCTGGTGGATGTCTGCTGCTGTCATATAGGGCTGTGGAATAATTATAATCGAACTCGAATGAGTTCGAATAGCCCTCCAAAGCCTGGACGAATCTACCAAATGTGTATATTATATCTTGCGTTTGATAATCTCTTGATCCTTGTTCAACCAACCAGCCTGAGCCTAAAAATTCTGCATTCGTAATCTGTTGGTTGTATTTTGCTACATAGGGGGAAGGATATAAACTATATAGGCTTACGAGAAATAGGATGCTTACGATAGCAATAGGACCAATATACTTAATTAATCTTATATTTTTAAGGTTAAAATTTTTATTATTGATATACATAAACATAAAACATAATAGTATTGGTGCAAATAAGAAGACATATTTTGAAGCCCTTCTTAAATCAAGTATTACGGAACCAAATGTACAAAATATGGCAAAAAATAAAGAGAACATAAATATGATGGAGATAAAAACCAGCAATTCAGACAAATTATTACGATTCCTCAGGACAATGATAAATGCGAATATTCCCAACACTGAGATGATTATTAAACAACAATACAATAGGCCTGCAACTTCCAATATTTTAGCAAGGTCAAAATTTGATTTGGAAATTAAAGATGAATATGTTTCAACAGGAATATCTCCTATCCCTTGAGAAAACCATAAGAGTAACCGAAGACTGAATTGCTTGAATGAGGTGAAAGTGGAGAACCAAGCAAAAAATGCCACTAACAATACTAATGTTGGAGTAAATGAAAACCCTGGAAAAAATAATCTATGGTCTCTTTTATTTTTTCCATATTTAGATATAATATAAATAAAGAAAAATGAAATCATGAGGAAAACTGAAATCTCTGGATGCTCAAATGGAATAATGAATAATGAAACCAACAATAATATGCTACTCTCCAAGTTATTTTTGTTGCTTCGTATAGAATAGCAAAATAGAACAAATGGGATGAGAAGGTAGGTTTGATCAGATGGAGTATATTGCCAGATACTCCCATTTACCATTGGAATGGTTGCTACAGCTGCAGAAAAATATCCTCCCATAGGGCATCCAATTGTTTTTTTTCCAAGGACGTAAATAACCATTATATATAAATAGAAAAAAGCAAGAATTATGAATACTCGTATATAACTAATAGACGTGATTCCGGTTATACCAGTGAATACATAGCTCAGTATATGCATTGCAGGATAGAAATCCATAGATCCAATTTGGCCTGTCAGATTTATATCAATGATCATCCCTACATTTGCTAACGAATCGTGCCTCTCAAAAAAAGCATATCCCCTTAGAAGGGGCATTAACAATAGTAAAGTAGAGATAAGGGCCGCATTAATTAATGAATATAAGCCGATGATGTTGTTGTCTTGTTCTTTTTTCCTGGCTAAGAAAATAATTACAATCAAATATATATCCAGTACAAATGACAATATGAGTAAAAAATACACATAGTCTGGATATGAATTATAAATTGAAAGCTCATATTTATCCGCGATGGGAGTTAGAGCAACAAAAACTATCGATACTAATGTTAACAAGAAAGAACAAATGATTAGAATCTTGTATCTGCTGCGCTCTTTCGCTGCCCCCACCTGACCCTCATTTTGATATTTGATTGAACAAGCATTACCGGCACAGATAATAAATATTTCAGAATGTTTATGCACTTTTAGAACACGCACATATTTTCGCTGGATTGTCGAAGGAAGATGTTGAGGTTCAATACTTGATTTATATTAGCTCAGAATCCTACTCCAGCGATCTACTGCACCGCCGAAAGAATATTTTTGTTCCACTAATGATCTAGCATTATTTGATATTCGATCAAGGTCAGACTCCATTGCTTCTTTTATTGATGAGGCGATAATCTCTGGCTCGGTGCTTTTATTTATAAAACCCGTTACGCCGTGGGAAATTACGCCCGTTATTGCCCCAATGTCAGTAGCAACCACGGGAGTTCCACAGGCCATTGCTTCTAGAATAACTGTTGGCAACCCCTCTGCATGCTTGGTTGGCAAAATAAGCAATGTCAATTCATTTAATCGTAATGGCATTTCTTCCTCGGGAATAAAGCCAGGTACCTCAATATGAATATCATGCTCCCTCATAAGGCGATTGCTCGATTCTCGGACTAAATCAAACGAACTCCCAGTGCCGCCAATATAAAATTGTTTTATTCCTGTGTTTTTTACTATCATGGGAATCGCTTCCAAAAATTGCATGACGCCTTTCTCTTGGCTCAATCTTCCAATATAGCCTACTTTTCCTGACCTTTCACTAGTGGACTTTATTTTTTGATACCTTTCCGTATCAATATACCGAGCTCCCTCCGGCAACAATTTATGAGGGGGTATAGGAAGGCCGTTCACCAATACTTTTGATTCTGGTGAAATACCATCCAGCAGATTATAGATGAATTTTTCAAATAAGAACGAAATATTAAATGGCTTAGTTCGTTTAGCGCTTCTCGTAATTACTTCTAGTGTTCTTATCCCACAGATTTTGCATACCAGTAGCTGAGGAACATAATAGGGGTGAATTACATAGAATAAGACCAACCTATTTTTCTTCCTGTTCTTCAATAAATAATTAGCCTCTAATATTTGAATTTTTAAATTATTATATGCCCATAATACGTACGAGCGAGGTCTATTTCTAATTTCGTTGGAATAATGCAGTTTGGTACCAATATCTATAAAAATGACTTTCTCGGAGTGGTGAGTAATCCTACCAGTATTTCCAGTCAATATTGTAATCTCATTACAGATGGGATCTAATATCGAGATCATGTCTGAAAGAAATTTGTAAGGGGCGATCGATGGCCATGGAAATGATACTACGGTCACTTGTTTTTCCATATTAACCCTCAAAAATGCTCATTCCATCAAAATTATTTCCTTTCCAGTCAATTTCCATTATATCGAGCACACTTGGAGCTATATCCATTAGGTTGATGCCATCTTTTTTAACTGTCCGATTCGAGTCTACCAGGAGGACTGCTCTTCTCGAATGGCCTCCCGAGGCAACGTTATGGTCGTATGCACTCCCATACTTTTTTCCATCATTTTCCCATCCAACCCCATGATCGTCCTGCAATTCAAATAATATATCTGGAAATATTGTTTCTGTATAGGTCCCTGGATAGTAATCTTGCCGCCTCATAATCCATTGAAACATTGGTCTCCCATCTTCCAAGACCATGTTTCCCAATCTAGTTATTATGTCTTGGACCACATTGGCATACTCATCTTCAGACATGGATTCCTTGTTAATTTGAACGCCACCGTGAGGATAGGACTTTATCCCCGCAAAGGACGAGAGATATGCTTTGTTTTTTGATGTACTGACATCAGTCGGAGGGGAGTACATTGATTTGCTTATTGATGTCAATCTGGAATTCATGACCACGATGTTCAATATTGACGTTTCAAGCTCCAATTTATTTGAAGTTTGGAGAATAATCCTTTTCATCTTTTGGATATATTTCTGCTTCATACCTTTCTTCTTTTGAAGCCCCATGTCCGTCAACATCTTGTTAATATTGATCGTTTTATAGGGGCGGATTTTATGCCCATGGTCACTTAGAATAATTAAATCCGATCCTTCATCTATTTGTCTAAATTGTCCTATCATTTTATCCAGATACTTATAAAAATTTGGTATGATGGGACTGAATGGCGTTTTTCCTGGATAGGTTGGATCATTAGGATCGAAGAATCGCCATAATCTATGCTGTACGATATCGAGCTGAGACACATAAATGTAAAAGAGGTCCCATGCCTCCCCCTCACATAATTTTAAACCGATGTCAGCTTCGGCCTTCAAACTAGCCATGGCCTTATCCGACCATTCGATTAGATTGCTTTTTCCTGGGTGCCCGCCCCAAACACTATTCAAAGAATCTGCAAAGTTATATTTTTTTATCATTGATTGAGGGCACGTTTCAAAGGGTATAGCTGTTTCAATTTTATTTATTCGGACATCAAATGGAGACTTAGAGGTCATAAAACCATTTACATGCCAAGGCGGGTAAGCCAAAACAGGGTTTACTATACCTACGCGATAGCCTTCATTGCTGACATGGTCCCAGAAACAACGACCTTCCAATCTTTTTAACTCTAGTTTCCTCAAATCGTCTAACTTGGGATCGAACACATCATACGAATATAATAATCCATGATTTCCAGGATGTCTTCCTGTATAGATTGTTGCCCAAGCTGGAATGGTGTCGACAGGAAAAATTGACTTTGAGGTTTTTGTGATGCTTTTTTGAATTAGCCTTTTAAAATTTGGCAATTTATCTATATGATTGCTTATAACTTCGAACTCAAGGGAGTCGATTCCGATAATCATTAGCCTAGACATTATGATCACTTACTATATTTCAATCTCAGATATCACTAGCTGTTGCGAGGTTGCCAGTTCGCGGTTATTATCAACGACAAACACTGCATGGTTGTTTTTTTCAATCTGTTTTAAATAAATATCATACGTGTTCTTAAGTAACGTAGCATTCTCTAAAGATTTAATCTCCAGAGGTTTTCTCTTTAATGATGTTTCAGGAGAAACATCAATGAAAAATATTTTTTTAGGCTTTGGTAAAAATGTCGAAAAAACTTTTTGTATCAGGGCCAAATAGGAGCTGTTGCCTGGATATTCCCCATCGAGGGCTTGTACAGTGTCGAAATAATATCGGTCCAATAGTATAGTGCCTTTTGATCTCTTGACGGGGTAAGAGATCTTGACAATGCCATATCTTAAGTAATCGGCCGTAACTAAAAATATATATACTCTTGATAATAAATTATTCTTGATTATCCCGGTTTGTCCATTTTCCCCTGCAGAACTCTCGATTTTACCAATCCTTCGGAGGAACTTTCTTAGTGTACTGTCCTCACAAGAAAGCCACCATATGGTTGTTGCATTTCTACCCTTTGAGTTCAGCTCGTCACGGACGTTTTTTGTAATCGTGCTCTTTCCAGATCCATCCATTCCGACAAAACAATATAAGTTCGCCGTCGTAAATACTCCTCCCCATTTACGCATAGTAATAGTCCATTAGCTTTGGGAAAAGTACGTCCCAGTCATATCGCATTACGGCGGATCGTGTGTCTGTCTTTTCCCCGTGTTTGATTTTGTCAATAACATAAGTCAAATCGTCTGTATCTTCAATGAAATGTAGGCCAGGAACAGGCTCTGGAAAAAGATCTGGCAATGCACCAAACCTAGTAGTAATAATTGGTAGATTGCAGGACATCGCTTCCAATACGGACAAGGGCGTTTCTATACAGGCCCTTGGATGCTTAGTAGGAAATATATAGCAATCTGTCGCCTGATAAATTTCTTCAATAGAATCAAAGTGTTTTTGCCATAAGTAAGAAACGTTTGACATTAACTGTTGAAGCAAACTGGGATTACAAACCTCGTGCTCTCTTCCAACTATCATGACCTTACAATCAGTTTTCTTCTCAATGGAGACTAAACTTTCTAGATTCCTTTCCGTGGTAAGTGATGCCAGATGGAGGAATAAATAGTCCGCTTCATTTATGCCATATTTATTTCTAATGGCCCTCTTCGTTTCAGGTCCGGCCTCAATAAATTTAGTTGTGTCCACCCCATTCGGAAAGAAATGAACATTCCATCCCATTTCTTCAAACATTTTCTTGCTACTAATGGATTGAGTAAGAATCATATCTGGCCTCAATGACTTTACCAATCTAGACCCAGTTAGCGTTGGGTGAATTGCAGACACAATTATTTTGGATTTGGGACTTATTATCGAAGCGAATTTCTGAGCCAATAAACCATTAAGCGTTGGAGTTAGGATGAAATGTATTACGTCTGGTTTTTCCTTAATCATACGTTTCCAGGAGGCTAGGTTATTTATTTCAATTGGGATGGTTATTTCTCCTCGGGCTGACAGTCCATGGGAGATGTTTTTTGCGATATTTCGTACTCCTTCATCTAGGTTGCCAGAATAATGCGAGACAGTACAAATCTTCATTCCTAACACCTGATGTGTGACTCGATGAAAGATTCGAACTTCATTGATAGAGAATTCCATGAGTAATTGTTTTTAACTAAGTCATGGCCCTTTTCCACCAATTCTTCGTTAATAATCTTATCTTTATATTTTTCCAATATGGCTGTGTATTCATCAGAAGTGCTTGCATATTGAACGATATCCCCAACGGCATTTTTGACCCCTTCCAATGGGGTTGATATCACTGGCTTTTTTAAAAAAAGGTATTCGAACAGTTTGATTGGTAGCGCATTGTTTGAAATATTTGTGCTATCAAAAGGAATAACACACACCTGCATATCGGAGATAAATGATGGAACGTCATCATATTGAATTGATCCTAGGAAGGAGGTATATCTGTCTATGCCCAGATCATGAGCTGCTTGTTTTTGATGGCCTAGCTTATCCCCTGCTCCAGCAATAAATAGGTGGTAAGAATGATCTTTTTGCTCATTGAGTTGTTTAATTGAATTGAACAAGGGGAAAAAATCCACCCAGGTACCAATAAAACCAACGAATCCGACTGAAATGTATTCTTTTTCTTGTTCTTCATTCACCATAGTTAAAGATCTGCCGAAATGTTCTAGGTCGATTCCATTAGGTATTTGAATTGATTTCTCAAGCGGTAAATCATATTTCGAGGCTATTCCTTCGGTAACATAGCTAATGCCATTCACGCGATGGGCGAGGATTCTTTGAACTAAACTTATTGCGAATTTGCTAAATGGTTTAACAAATTTAGGCATTCTTGTCGATTCAGAAAATATTTCTGGAAGATCATCACAAATATCTATGATAAGAGGGAGCGAAGGATTTTTTGTTTGCTTGGATAGATACATTAGTGATATCAGGGAGTTGAAACTTAAACAGATGTCGTACTGTTTTAAATTCAAATTCATTAGATAAAGCGGAGAAAAAATCTCCTGTAAGATTTGGTTTCTTCCATCATTTCGATAATATCTAATGTCTACGCCATCCAGTAACCGTGCTGATAAAACATCCTCCTCCCCCTCCCCTATTCCCTCGCAATAAAGAGTAATTTCATGTTTCATTGCTAGATGATGTATGAGGAAGTGAGGCCTCTGAGGAGATATCTTTAACAAATCTGGCAGACTTAGAATTAATATTTTCAAATGATCTCCTCCAAGGCGCTTTCAATTTGTTGTGAAGTACAATCCCAACTATACTTTTCACAGACGATCTCTCTATTCTCTTTCCAAACATCATCTGGTACCCCATTGCTCATCAGGTCATTGACACAACCAAGTAACTCCATCGACGTTTCGGCGTAGTATATCCTGTTCCCAATCGCTTCCCTTACGCCCAACAAATCGGTGGATATAACCTGTTTTCCACATGCTAGATATTCGAACAGTTTCAGAGGAACGGCGTTATTGGTGACGTCATTTTTGATGAATGGTATTGTGCATACATCCATCAATGAGATGTGCTTAGGAACCTCGGAATACTTTACTGCACCAGAAAAATGGACCTTGTCCTTGATGCCCCTATCTCTAACACTTTTATTCACTTCTCGATACTTTCCTTCATCGCCTACTATGATCATTCCAACATCATTCGTTTCCATTAGAACATCAAAAAGTGGCTCAAGATTAACCCATTCTCGAAGAACCCCCACATATCCAAGAATGAAAGAATAATCAAACTCTAAACTCTCCCTAGGTTCAGATTTGATCGGCCTGAATAGATCCGTATTAACACCATTTGGCGCTAAGATTGTCTTTTCCTTCGGTATCTCATATTTATCGGCTAATTGTTGAGAAATGCATGATACCTTGCTCGACCGGCCCAAGGACTTCATCAACCACATTTTTGCAAACCTGCCTCCGACTTTCCTTAATTGGGGCATGATCTGCTGGGATGTGGAGACCATCTCAGGCATATCGTCGGCCAGATCGTATATCATAGGGGCGTTGTATTTTTCCGCCAGATAGTATCCTGACAGGAAGGTGTTGTAATTTAGAATAACATCGAAATCCTTGCCAGATGGCAGATCCATCATCGCCGGAGATAGTGACTCTTGAGCGAAAGGGGGCATCTTCTTCTTCGTCATGTATCTGACATCGATGCCTTCCAGCGACCCGTCGAAGCTTGGTGTACTGTTCTTAGCCTTCCACCAATCATTGACACAAAGCATAGTCACGTCGTGATTTTTCTTTAGGTGATTGATGATGTGATGAATCCTATTCGGTGCTGAGCGATGAACATCCACTATCGAAGGTACGAGAATGTTCATTATCCGCCCCTTTTCCCCCAATAATTTTTTAAAATAAATATTTCGGTTTTATAAAAACAGATACTGTCCTTTAATTCTATTGATCCGTCTATAGTATCCACTACAGCTTTCATATTCTCCATTTCCCCACACTTTAAATGCAAAAGCTATTGACGTTGCTCAATAGCTAGTGCCTAGCCAGATAACGAACTCTTAAATAAAAAACTTGTTGAAGAATAGTTCTTGTTTTTAATAAAAATATGAGTTTAAAGAGGTTTTACATCATGACCATGAAGGCGACGTCTAGAACGAACACAGCCAGCAACGGCATGATGGCCAAGTTCATCGCCTTCTTGATCTTCGGAGAGTTGAGAGCGGTCGAAGAGATAAGCTCCTTCGACGACAGTAGCATGATGAGTAATACTGCTATCAGTGCTCCCCCCACACCGATGCCAACTGCTGAGGTCATGGTAATCGCGCTAGACGCGGTCGTAGCTGCAGTTGAAGATACTATGCTTGAAAGCATTAAAAGAGCCAATAATTTGCTAGATATATAATGGTTGCCTACCCCAATATCCCGTTCAGAAAAACCGCAGGAACCCAAACGGCAGGAACGAGAAGAGGAAGAAGTTCAGCGCCCCGTGGATGAGCGTCACCAAGGCCAAGCTCTTTGTCCTCTGGAACGAGAATCCCAGCAGCAACGCGACCGCGAACACATAGAGCAGGTAGGGAAAGGAATGGTACCCAGAGTGCATGACGGCGAACATCACGGACGAAATGCCGATCGCTCCCACGGCACCGACGATGCCTTGAACTCGGGCCTGCAATATGTAACGGAAGACAAGCTCTTCTCCAAGACCGACGAAGAGCACCATGACCACGAACAGCAGCACCAGGTTCTCTAATGACAGGTCAGGGACCATGCGTAGGTCCGTTATTGACATGCTGAGGACCGCGAACTCCACATTGGCCAGCAGAAGAGCCGCCACCAGTCCAAGAGGCAAGTAATACAGCTTCCAGCCGATCGTCTCACGGGAAGTGTTGAAGAACGACTTGATCCTGCTGACATAATCGGTCAAGCGCATCCCCTCATCACGGACCAGGAAGAACGCCACGAGGATCACCGGTGCATAGATCATCGGCATCCAATACAGGGTCAGCGTATCGAACCTGGGCATGCCGAGGTTCAGCACCCGTAGCATGGAGACCAGGGAGAAGCACTGCCAGATGATGGGGTTCTCTTTGGTCAGTATCGGAACCATCACGCATATCAGTATGTTGATCAGGTGCAGGGCGATGCACGCTTCGAAGTTCCCCACGAACAGGAAAGACTCCCCAAGCAGGATCATGGCCATCGGCACCACTATGGGCAGCACCGTGGGCCATTGAACGTTCTTGCGGGAGAAGCGGAACTCCATCAAACGTGCAATAGTGTGACCATATTAAGACCTTGGCCAGTCAGTCTTCCGCGATAAGAGCCAGTCCCTGCCAGCCAGACGAGGGTGCCAACACATATATAGTTACGATAGATTTGCAGGCCCATTGCAGAGCGAACAGAAGAATGAGATCATCCAGGTGTGGGACCTTCTCACCATCATCCTCATCTCCGTGCTACTCGCGGCGTTCATCTACCTGCTACCGGACAACATCGGTCGGGTGATCTTCGGGCTGCCGTTCATATTGTTCTTTCCCGGCTACGTCCTCATAGGGACGCTGTTCCCCGAGAGGAAATCGTTGGACCTCATCGAGAGGATAGCCCTCTCCTTCGGCATCAGCATCGCCGTCGTCCCGCTCATCGGCTTCGGCCTCAACTATACGCCGTTCGGAATACGGCTAACACCGATTCTCATATCCCTGGTCATCTTCAACGTCGCGTTCGCCATCGCCGCCACGTGGAGGCGCCTCTCGGCCAAGGAACCGTTCCTGCCGTTCGAGCCGCGGGACACGTACCAGCAGATGAAGAACCGCTTCACCCAGGAGTCTAGATTAGACAAGGCGCTGAGCGTCATCCTGGTGCTGGCTATCGTGTCCTCCGTCGTCGCCCTGGCCTACGTCATCGCCGTCCCCAAGGAGGGGGAGCACTTCACCGAGTTCTACCTCCTCGGTCCCGGGGGGACGGCAAGCGACTACCCGCAGAACCTCACCGTGGGCGAGGTCGCCAGCGTCATCGTCGGCATCGCCAACCACGAGTACCGCACGGTCGATTACTCGGTCGAGGTATGGCTGTCGAACATGACGTTCGTGGACAATACCTCGACCGTTAACAGATTATACTATTTCGGCAGCTTCAATCAAACGCTGTCGCACACGGACGCCAACATCGAAGGCAACTGGGAAGTGCAGTGGCAGAGGGTGTACAACTTCTCCGTCCCATACTCCGGCCAGTTCAAGCTGTGGTTCGTACTGGTCATGGACGACAACCCGTACGATGGGGCCCAGAACACCAACGTTGTCGGAACCGCGGCCGCGACAAGGTTCCTGGGCATCATCAACGATGACAGCAGCTACACGCTGAACCTCAACCTCAATATCGCAGGTTGACCTTTACCTAGAAAAAAGAAGGTCGAACATCGACCCCTCCTACAGGGGCCGATGGTTTCGTTTTTTTACTGCCGTATGAGGTGCGACTTCATCAGCAGCGTCAGCGAGTTCAATGTCAGCGCGGAGATGGCGAAGAACGCCCCCACCATGAACAGGACCACGGCGAGCATCACCTGCGAGATGAACGTCCGCAGCACGTACACGTCCAAGAACGTTAGCAGTCCAAGGGTGAGGCCAGAGACAATGAACACCACGCCCGGTACGCCGAACATCACCAGTGGATGCTTATAGCCTATCATGGATACCACGTTGCCCATGAGCTTCATGCCCATCGAGAACGCTCCGGCCTTGTGGCCGTTCGGCACGTCGTACCGCACGGAGATGGGCACCTCCATTATCTTCAAACCTCGATCGCAGAAGTGGGTGATCATGTCCGACTCGACATTATAGCCGTCGGAGTGGAAGTCGAGGTTCTTCAGCGCCTGCCCGCTCAGGGCGCGCATCCCGGACTGCGAGTCCGTTATGCTCACGTTCGAGCTCGCGTTGGAGATGCGGTTGATGACCTTCTGCCCGAAGATGCGGTACCGTGGAATGTCCTTCTGCTCGCCCAGGAAGCGGGAACCGATGACCAGGTCCGCCTCCTTGCTCGCGACCGGTGCCAAGACTGTCGGAATATCATCACTGCGGTGCTGGCCGTCACCGTCCAGCATTACTGCCACGTCGAAGCCCTGCCGCTCCGCTTCCCTAAGGCCCGTCAGCAGCGCCTTGGCCTTACCGCCGTTCTTCGGCATTCGTATGACGTATGCTCCGGCCTTTTCTGCCAGCACGGCAGTATGATCGTGCGAGAAGTCGTCTATCACGATGACGTTGTCCACGTGCCGCAACGCGCCCAGGACGACGCTGCCGATGGCGATCTCCTCGTTGAACGCCGGTACGACCACGACCGTGCGCAGTTCCGACGCTCGCGCTGGTACTTCCCCCTTACTTTCACCAGGCATTGGATTGAGCATCGCGGCGGTAGTATCTGATACTTGCCCTTGAACCCCTGCATCGACCAAGACAACGACCTCGGATGATTTATCTAACATGATTATATAATTTGACGATGTTTAAATATTTTTCCTTCGAACGGAGCTCATCGACATAAAGATAACGCCTAATCGGCGCCGAAGCGGCCCTTGCTCTTCTCTAGCAGGTCGAGGATGCGGACTGACGTGTGTCCATCGCCGAACGGGTTCGACCACGAGGTCTTGCGGTTCATCATGGCCCACACCGCCACCTGGATGCGTTCTGGGTCCGTACCGGCGAGCATGTTCGCTCCTACCGTGACCGTCTCCGGTCTCTCGGTGTTATCGCGCATGGTGACGCACGGCACGCCGAGAATGCAAGCCTCCTCCTGCACGCCTCCTGAATCGGTCAGCATAAGCCTGGCATTCGATTCCATGCGCAGGAAGTCCAGGTAGCCGAAGGGTTGCACCATCGAGACGTTGCTTGTACCGATGCCGAACTCTTTAAGCCGGTGCTGCGTCCGCGGGTGAGCGGGGAATATTATGGACAGACCGGTCTCCCGTCCCACGGACTCCATCGCCTCCACCATCTTCTTGAGGCGCACCGGATCGTCCACGTTCTCCTGCCGGTGTGCCGTCACTAGGATGTAATCCCGGGACTTCAGACCCAGGTTCTCCATGAGCTGGGAGCGCTCGTCCGCGAGCTTGTGGTTCTCGTTGACCGCGTCCACGACAGTGTTCCCTGTGACCGTCACGCCCTTGACGATGCCCTCGTCCTCTAGGTTCTTCCTCGCCTCCTTGGTCGGCGCGAAAAGGTAATCAGACAGATGATCGGCCATGACACGATTGACCTCTTCTGGCATGGTGCGGTCGAAGGACCTGAGTCCAGCTTCGACGTGCCCGATGCGCACGCCCATCTTGGACGCGGCCAGCGATGCGGCCATCACGGTGTTGGTGTCGCCCTGCACTAGGAGCACATCGGGACGGTCGGCGTTCAGCACCTTCTCCACGCCGACGAGGATCTTGGCGCTCTGCTCCGCGTGAGACGAGGAACCGACGTCTAGGTTGTACTTCACCGCCGGGAGCGCTAGCTCCTCGAAGAACACCTTGTCCATCTCGTAAGAATAGTGCTGACCGGTGTGCAAGATGTAGTATGATATCTGCCGTCGCTCGCAATCTCGAACGAGCGGCGACATCTTGATGATCTCCGGCCGGGTGCCGAGGACGAGGGCGATCTTCATGAGGCGGGCGATAGCATAAACGGAATATCAACCTACCTCAATGACCTTAGGCGCATTTGTAAAAAGGTGACTGGATAAAAGCGCGCCCTTCTACCAGCATCCAGCACGGAAGTAAAATATATAGATACAAACATTTTAGATAGGGACATATATCAGATTCTCTGAAGCCTTTGTCCTTGCTTTAGAAGGATATGACATCTATAAAGAGTTGAAGCATGGCGACTAATGATGATGTTCCTAGATGGCCAGAGGGGAAGAGGTTCGCTCTCTGTCTAACGCACGATGTGGATAGGGTCGATAAGTCCTGGTGGCATTGCATATTTTACTTTTTAAAGACCAGGCGGGTCTATCAATTGAGGTCCCTGTTCACAAAGAAAAGGGAGAGACCGTTCTGGGGTTTCGACAGGATAATGGAGCTGGAGGAAAAGCATGGGGTGCGTTCCACCTTCTTCTTCCTGAACGAGACCAAGAAGGTCGAGCCTCTGAAACCCTCGACCTTCGGTCTGGCCCATGGATATTACAAGATCCACGATCCACGTATCGTCGACATCATCAAGACATTGGACTCAGGGGGGTGGGAGGTCGGGGTCCATGGCTCCTACGACTCATACAATAACAGAGAGCTGTTGGCGAAGGAGAAGGTGACGCTGGAAGGCATTCTCGGTAAACCCGTTAGGGGGATAAGGCAACATTTCCTCAATCTGGACGCACCCCGAACGTGGGAGTACCAGAGAGACGTGGGCTTCGAGTACGATGCCACGTTCGGTTTCCGCGACCGAGCGGACTTCCGTGATGGAAAGGATGCTCCCTACTATCCTCTGGGCGATGGTTTCGTGGAGATCCCCCTAGCAATAATGGATGGGCCGCTCTTCAAGAGTAGCGGGGGCTTAGAGGATGCGTGGAAGACCTGCGAGAGACTGATAGGCCAGGCGGAGAAGAACGGCTCCCTGCTGACGGTCCTGTGGCACAACAACAGGTTCAACGAGGACGAGCACCCCGGGCAGTCCGTGATCTACGAGCGGATCATCGAGGAGTGCCAGAGGAGGGGGGCCTGGGTGGCGACGGGAGGAGATGTATATGAATGGTGGAAGAACAGGTAATCCCCCTGCCGTCAACGACAGGGCTATGAACGTTTTGATAGGAACGGTCGTTCTGCAATCATCAGGCGCCGTGCGCACATAGGGAAGATCGTTATGACTAGAGCCCTAATCACCGATGGCACTCATCGCAACGCCCTGGCGGTCATCAGGGCCCTCTCTTGCGACATGGACATCGATGTGACCTCCAGCCTCGGCAAGTATGGGACATTATGCAGCTATTCAAGACATGCCGATGCGACCATCAGGGTCAGCACCACATCGGAGCATGATAGGTATGGTAAGGAGATGCTCGACCTCCTGCGCTCCGGAAAGTATGATTACTTCCTACCAGTGGGGCTCAATAGCTACATCGCATCTTCCAAGAGGAAAGAGGAGCTGCAGATGGAGACGCACTGCTTGCTGCCGGACTGGAGGGACATGGAGATTGCATTCAACAAGGAGCGGACCATGGTCCTAGCAGAAAGCATAGGGGTGCCTGTGCCTAGGACATCGGAGATCTCTGACATTGATGACCTGGACACCATCAACACGTACCCTGTGGTCTTGAAATCCTCGGAGCAAAGCAGCGTTCAATATTGTCGGGACGTTAGTGAGGCGAAGAGCGGATATAAAAAAATATCATCATCTTCCAAGACCAAGGTCATCGCTCAGGAACTGGTCACGGGATACGGATGCGGGTTCTATGGTGTTTTCAGCCATGGCCGCCTAATGGACTTTTTCCTTCACAGGCGGTTGAGGGAGTTTCCCATCACAGGAGGGGCGAGCGCGGTGGCGGAATCATACCGTTCGGAACGCCTGTTCGATCTGGGGCGGCTACTCGGGACCGCACTGCATTGGAATGGCCCCCTTATGGCCGAGTTCAAGTACGACGAGAGGTCGAACGACTACAAGCTCATAGAGGTGAACCCCAAGCTATGGGGCTCCCTAGACCTTACGTTAGAGGCGGGGGTAGACGTACCTCGCCTAATAATTGGCATTGCTGAGGGGTCAATCACGAGCCCAATCGCCTCGAGGTACGAAGAAGCCCACTACCGTGACGTGAGGTTCCGTTGGCCGTTCCCAGACCAGTTCAAGATATTCTGTGCCCGTCCCACGCTGAGATCGGGAAAAGAACTGGCGATGTGCGATGCCAAGACCAATTTTGATATAACCGATCCATTCCCCAATCTGTTCATGACGGTGGCCGGCCTGGTCCAGGGCTCGAAGATGTTGGTAGACGTTAACAAGAGGTATCCCCATGGCAAAAAACCAGTTGATTAAAGGCGATTTTCACATTCATTCCAAGTACTCTTACGACAGCAATACCGAGCTTAGAGCCATCCTTGAGAAGGCCTCAGAACAGGGTATGAACACCATATCCATCACCGACCATGAGACCATGGAAGGTTCCCTGAAAGCTCGGGAGATCGCGTCCAATTTCGATATCGAGGTATGGTTGGGGATGGAGATTGCCACCACTGCGGGGGACATCATAGGCCTAAAGTTGAAAGAGGAGGTCCGCAGCCGTGCGTGGGAGGATGTCATCCACGATATCCGTGATCAGGGAGGGATCGTTATCCTTCCCCATCCCTACCGGGGCCACAAACGAATCGAGGAGCTGGCAGCGGCGGTGGACATTGTCGAGGTCTTCAACGGACATGACAAGCCCGAGAACGTCCTCCGCTCGGTCGAACTGGCAAGGACGTTCAACAAGCCAGGTATTGCTGGCAGCGACGCTCACCTACTTTCAGAGATAGGTAACGTAATCAATGTCTTCGACAACATAATGGACTTTCAGAAAGAGTATACCACGAAGCATGCTGAACGTTTTGAGATCATGAGCTCTCACATCATAAGGGACATCAATAAAAAAAAGTTCCATAAGTTACCGATAGATGTCCTCAACTTCTTCCGTTGAGGCTATACCAACGCACGTATCTCAGGCCTTGCCAGCCCTCATGTCGGTCTTCATCGCCATATATTGGTCATGGGTCAGCTCTCCTTTGGCATACCGCAGGTCCAGCATGTCCGAGGCGCTCGATGCCTCCAGGACCTTAACCGGCGGGGACCTGGACCTGAACAGGCCCTTCTCCACCTTCTCCTGTGCCCTGGCCACCAGGCCCTTACGGTCCTGGGTCATGAAAAGGTAGACGGCGATGAGTATCAGCAGCATGAGCACCGGGACCGTCATGAGGGCGACGGACATCCACCACATCATCTGGGCCATGCTCTCCGCTATGGCCCGCACCTCCGCGTTCTCGATGCCCCCGGTCTCCGCGTCCGGATGGAAGAAGCCGGCGAGGACGATGAACATGAGGAAGAGGAGGAACGCCGCTCCCGTCAGGATGAGGCTCAGCCCGCGTCTGTCGACCTTCATGGTGATCGACGGAGAACAATAATTCTGAAATATTAAATTTTATCAACCAAGATACAGCTTCCAGGAACATCGTTTCCAGATCACTAACACACGGCGGCGCCTCATCCCCCCGACCTTGGGGGCCAGATGGTTCCCGCCCCGCATCTAGCCATTGAACGGCAGACCGGCACCTCGTTTAAGTACCTCTACTGTAAATACGAGGCCATCTGAAGGTTATCCCATGCAAGGAGACATCAACGTCATCACCGCCAAGAGCGAGGACATGAAGCTCATCAAGAAGCTGTCCAAGATTAAGCACACCATCGTGGTCATGTCCGGCAAGGGCGGTGTCGGCAAGTCCACCGTCAGCGTGAACCTGGCCGTCGGTTTGGCGATGAGGGGCTTCGAGGTCGGCATCCTGGACGGCGACATCCACGGTCCGAACATCCCGAAGATGCTGCACATCGAGGACGTGCAGCTGGAGGCGGATGAGGGGGGCATCTACCCGGCGTTCGTGCCGCCGCACCTCAAGGTCATCTCCATGGCGCTGCTGTCGGAGAACCGGGACCAGCCCATCATATGGCGGGGGCCGATGAAGATGGGCGCGCTGCGCAAGTTCATCGAGGACGTGTACTGGGGTGAGCTGGACTACTTGATCGTGGACCTACCACCAGGCACCGGCGATGAGCCGCTGACCATCGCGCAGCTCATACCGAAGGCGGACGGATCGATCATCGTCACCACGCCGCAGGACGTCGCTCTCCTGGACTCACGAAAGACGGTGGTGTTCTCCGAAGGGCTGCATTTACCGGTCGTGGGCATCGTGGAGAACATGGGCGGCATGGTGTGCCCGCACTGCGGGAAGGACATCGACCTGTTCAAGATCGGCGGCGGGGAGAAGGCGGCCAAGGACCTCAAGGTGCCGTTCCTGGGACGCGTTCCCATCGACCCTGACGTGGTGAACACCGGTGATGAAGGCCTTCCGATCATCGCGGCGAACCCTGACTCCCCGGCGGCCAAGGCGCTGAGCGATATCGTGGAGAAGGTGATAGAGTTCAGCAACCGCAAGGACGTGCCCCGTCCCACCGGTCAGCGGACGGAGTGATCACACCAGCAGCGAGAACGGGAACAGGAACACCAGGAACAGGCAGCACGAGGTAGCGAGCTTCCTGGTGATCATGTCCCTCCGCTCCATCGCGTAGTACGTGGCGGGGATGAGCAGCGCGACCACCGCCAGCGCGAGACCGCCGAGGAGCATGACCGTTCCGTCCAGCGTTCCCACGCCGGTGAGCGTCATCTTGGCGGAAAGGCCGGCGAGGACGAGGCCTTCGAGGCCGAGGGCGGTCGCGACGCCGACCTCCAGCAGGGGGCCGAGGCGGTAACCGAACAGCCTCCTTCCCAGAAGAGAACGACCGTTCAGGAGCATCACGGTCACGCCTACGAGGGCCGTGACCGTCAGCTGCGCGCCCAGGAGCTCGATGTTCGATGCTCTGATCCCACCGACGCCCTCCATCCGGGCGGAGGCGGCGATGCCGATGATGAACACTCCCGCGGAAGAGATGGCGAGGAACAGCATGTCCCTGATGAGGGGCGCCCCGCTGTCACGCTTCATTAGCAGCCTCAAGGTCAGCAGGCCCGCGCCTACGAGGAACAGCTCGGCGCCCAGCGCGGCAAGCCAGTAGCTATCCATCTTGACCGTTCCGGCGATGGTCAGGGGGGCGGCGATGAGCGCCACGGCGATGCCTATGGTGAGGACCACGGCGCCCACCAGGGCGGATGCCCAGGAGAGGAGCTTGGGAACGATGGCGTGCACGTTCACGAGCTTCGCGAACACGCGGTCCATCTTGAACATCCTCTCCGTTATGGACACGGACAGGAAGGCGATGAGGCCCAGAAGCAGAAGACCGAGCCCGGCCATCATGACGGTGCCCTGCGTGAAGCCGGTGAATCCGTCGATGGTGACCCTGCGCGCGCCGATGGCGATCTCCAGGCCCTCGGCCAGGAGCACGGCCGCTAGGGCGAGGGACAAGTGCTTCGATCCTATCTTGCTTACGAACGCCGGGGCCACACTTGACCTACGAGCTTAAGGGTTTTTATTCTTGGTGCTCAAATTATTATCCGCGATTCTAAGCCGGCCAATGGTTTATGAGCCATCACCGCCGTTCATGGGCCGAGCAGAAATGAAAATATGTGTCACCGCTGAAGAGCCAGAGCTTAGGTCGCTGGTAGCCGAGGAGTTCGGTCACTCGCCGTACTTCATCATGTACGATACCCTGACGGAGAAGTGGGAGGCGGTGCCCAACGAGGCGGGACCGAGCACCGAGGGCGCCGGCATGGTCGCTGCCGACCAGGTCGCGCGGCTGGAGGCGGACGTTGTCCTCACCGGCTTCATCGGGCCGCACGGCGTCAAGAAGCTGCGCTCCAAGAACATCAAGATCGTTCAGGACGAGGAGGGGACGGTGGAGGCCTCAATAAAGAAGTACGTGAAGAAGCACGGGAGCGAGTGCTCTACCGCGAAGGCGCCGGCGAGGACGGAACCGCCGGAGTGATCACGCCATCTCTACGTCCAACGGTATGCGGTTGCGCAGCGAGTCCAGTATGGGAGAGACGCTCTGCGCGTAGCGGACCAGGTCGTTGACCTCCTCCGTAGAGGCGCTCGATTCCACACTGACCTTGACCCGGAGGTCCTGGAAGCCGGGGCGGACCTCCTGCGACAGTCCGAGAAAACCGTGCACGTCCACGTCCCCCTCCAGGGAGATGGTCAGCTTGTCGATGGTCATCTCACGCATGGCCGCATGGTATACTATGGAAACAGAAAGGCTGGAGGCGAGCGCATGCAGGAGAGAGACAATGGCGTTGGGAGCGGCGTCAGCGCCCAGGAGAACGGACGGCTCGTCGGATTCAAGGATGAACGGTGTCTCACGGACGATATCCTTCCCGTTCTGATACAAGCCGTTGATTATGGTGCGATTATTGGCCCCGTTCACCCACTCATTGGTGGCGATGAAACGAAGCGATGCAAGATCGGGGTCGTCATTGAACGAGTTCTTCAGCTCATCAAGGCGTTCGACATCCACCCCGTTGATAATCCGATTTATACCCTCTTGTAGCTTTTCCATCATCCCATCCTCTTTGCACGCTTTCACTTGGCAACATGCTATAAAACACTTGTCCGTTTTGTAAGATAGCGGACCGAACCTATAATAGTAGTGAAGGATGGGGGCCTTTTCCTGCTCTTTGATTCTAATAATAATCGACATTTCCGACCTATGCTCAAAGCGACCGTTGCTCCACCGGAAGGGAGGAACGACACTCATCGAAAGACCGTCCGTTTCTGAATAACATGCCAGCACATGACATCCATTTTATAGATAGAATAATATTCGACAATAAACGTATCTGAGGTCCGACACCTACATAACAATCGAGCGCCGTGTTATTAACTTCCTTTCGAGGAGGGGTTTTCCGAGATTCGTACAGGAATCGTAAATATTCGACAAATATCGTAGCGCCTTTGTTACTTTTTTATATAACAATCCCACAATGCGTTCAAACATGCGGCGACGAACCGCAGCCATAATGGACCATGCCCGAGGGGAGCCGAGCGGCCCCGCGACTTTTTCGGGACGCGTCCAGGGAAGTGACGGAGATATGAACGAACGGGCGGTGATGGAGCGATGAGGAGCATCTTGCTACCAACGGATGGGTCCACTCCAGCCCTGGTCGCCACCGCGCGGGCGGTGGAGATGGCCAAGGAGAGGGACGCCACCCTTGTGATCCTGCAGGTCGTGGAGACCGCGCCCATCGTGGAGCTGGAGCGCCGTGCCGAGTCACAGGCGCTCATGCGGCCCGGGGAGGAGGGCGACGGCGTCATCTACGCCAAGGAGCTCGCGGCCATGGACCGTGTGCCGGTGAAGGTCCTGGTGCGCGAAGGTCCGGTCGTGGGAGAGATAGTGCGCGCCGCCGAGGAGGAGAAAGCGGAGCTCATCGTCCTCGGCACTTCGAGCCTCAGGGGCCTCAACCGCCTGTACCTGGGATCGGTGGCGAAAGCCGTCGTCAGCCAGGCCCCGACGTCAGTGGTGGTCATCAAGCCCACACCGGAGGAGGTGGCCAGCGTCAAGGCGTCCATTAAGCACGTGACGGAGCCCACGCCCGCCAAGGCGGTGCGCTCCATCACCCGGACCAGGCAGTTCCGGGTGGGCGTGTACCTGTTCGCCTTCTACGTCGTCGGCTACGCCGCGTTCATCCTCGCGGGCTCGTACGCCAAGGGCCTGTTCCGTCAGGCGGCACTAGGCATGAACGTCGGCACCGTGACGGGCATCACCATCATCCTGGTGACCATAGCCTTAGCGATAGGGTTCAACTGGTTCGCCGGGCGTTCCGAGGAGGCGAGCTGAATGGCCGAGATACACCCCCTGTCGTTAGGGATCTTCATCATGATCACCTTAGCCACGCTGCTCATCTCCATATACGCGTCGCGCCGCGTCCGCACCGCCGGTCACTACTACGTGGCCGGCGGCGGGGTGCGGTGGTTCGTCAACGGCTTCGCCATCGCGGGCGACTACCTCAGCGCCGCGTCGTTCCTGGGCATCACCGGACTGGT
Source organism: Methanomassiliicoccaceae archaeon (assembly GCA_963663855.1). GTDB lineage: Archaea > Thermoplasmatota > Thermoplasmata > Methanomassiliicoccales > Methanomassiliicoccaceae > UBA6. Next base: position 1,084,828 of record OY760646.1, read on the forward strand.
GGCGTTCGCCGGGTACGACGGCTTCATCTACGCCATCGGCTTCCTGGCCGGCTGGATAGTGGCGCTGTTCCTGGTCGCGGAGCCGTTACGAGCGATAGGCAAGTACACCTTCGCCGACGCGCTTACGACGAAGTTCAAGAGCCGCAAGATCAGGCTGATGGCGGCGATCAGCACGCTCGTGGTCTCGGTCTTCTACCTCATACCGCAGATGGTCGGCTCCGGCTCCATAGTCGGACCGCTCATCGGCCTGGACTATGAGGTGGGGGTCGTCATCATCGGCGGGCTGGTCATCCTCATCGTCGCCACGGCCGGCATGGTCTCCACCACCTGGGTGCAGTTCATCAAGGGGTTCATGCTCCTTATCGCGGTGATCGCGCTCACGGTCGGCGTCCTGGTGGTCGCCGGCATGGGGCCGTTCGAGTTCATCGGCAACATCATCAGCAGCAACCTCACCCTGCCCTCCGGAAAGGTGGTCACCGGCGAGACGTTCATGTCCCCCGGTCTGAAGTACACCAACCCGCTGGACTTCGTGTCCTTAGCCATGGGCCTCATCCTGGGTACCGCAGCGCTGCCGCACATCCTCATACGGTACTTCACCGTGCCCAAGCCAGCGGACGCGAGGAGGTCGACGGTGGTCGCCATCGTGGTCATGGGCATATTCTACCTCCTGATCCTGTTCCTGGGGCTGGGAGCGATATACTTCTTCAACCACGGGGTGCCCGGCGTGCTGAACCCGGGGGACGCGAACCTCTCCGCGCCGCTGCTGGCGCAGTACATCGGAGGTGACGTGTTCTACGCCGTCATCTCGTCCATAGCGTTCGCGACGATACTAGGAACGGTCGCAGGCCTCATCATGGCCTCGGCCGGTGCGATAGCGCACGACATATATGCCGAGGTGCTCAAGCGGAAGGCGGATGAGAAGAAGGCGCTGCGCATATCCAAGCTCACCGCCGTGGGCGTGGGCTTCGTGGCCATCCTGCTGGGCATCCTGTCCAAGGGGCAGAACGTGGCGTTCCTCGTGGGCCTGGCGTTCAGCATCGCGGCCTCGGCCAACCTTCCAGCGCTGCTGTGCACGCTGTTCTGGAAGCGGACGTCAGAGATGGGGCTGGTGCTCGGCATCGCCACGGGACTGATATCGTCCATCGTGCTCATCGTGATCTCGCCGACCATGATGGGCAGCGGGGCGATCTTCTCCCTGAACAACCCGGGCATCGTCTCCATCCCCCTGGGGTTCGCGGTGACCATCGGCGTTTCGCTGATGAGCAAGAGCGACACCAAGGAGGCGGCGAAGGAGAGCACGCCGACCTGAAACCTTTTCCCTTCCCTTTTTATCTCGCTCGCCTACATAACAAGCACGGACCCTTCTACCGCCTGCCGGACTGAACAATCGTTCACTCCCCTGAATCAATGGACGTGACTGTCCTCGCCCTCGAGCGGTCCGAGACCATCGAGAGCTGGGTCGAGTTACAAATACCTAAAAAGTGAATGCACCCCGCGGTCATCGTTCCAGATGACGTGGGATGGGAATATGAAGTTCGGCAGATCAGCGGTAATGCTATTGTGCGCCTCCTTGCTCCTAACGAGCATTGCGGCGCTGGGAACGACAGCAGCGGCCGGGGACAACGTGGGGTCCCCGTCGATGTTCCAGATCAACTCGCCCGGCGAGGGCGCGTACCTCAACAACAAGAACGTGACGGTCGCCTGGGGCGTCGACGTCCAGGCCGACCAGTACATGGTGAGCCTGGATGACGGAGAGCCTGTCAACGTGGCCATGTCCACGCAGTACACGCTCACCTACCTGACGGACGGGCAGCACAGCGTGAACGTGTCCTCCTATGCCTCATCGGCACTACGTTTGAGCGACAGGGTCACGTTCGTGGTGGACACCACCGCGCCGTCGGTCACCATCAGCAACCCCAGCCCCGGGGCGTGGTTGAACGCGACGACCTTGAACGTGACGTGGACCGCAAGCGATGTCACCACCGGGCTCAAGAACGTCTCGGTGTCCATGGACGGCGGTGCGTACAGCGATAATGCCGCAGGATACCAGGAGTTCACCGCCCTGGCCGAGGGGCAGCACACCGTGGCGGTGCGGGCCTACGACAACGCGGACAACGTGCGCGTTTCCACCAAGGTCTTCCACGTCGACACCGGCATCCCTGGCGTCGCCATTACTTCACCCGGCGCGGGCGAGGAGGTCGGCGACTCGGTGCAGGTCTCGTGGAGCGGCACCGCGGCCTCGGGCATGGGAAACTACTGGATAATGGTGGACAACGGCCCGTGGATCGACGTGGACCTCAACACCTCGTACTCCTTGAACGACCTCGCGATAGGGCAGCACACCGTGGCGCTAAAGGCATCATCCTACGCGGGTAACCAGAACACGACCAGCGTGACGTTCACCGTGACCGCCGCGCAGCTGGACAACGTGCCGCCGACCGTGAGCGGGACGCCGACCGGTAACGCCGTGGCGCTGAACTCCACGGTGGTGGCGACGTTCTCCGAGGTCATGGACCAGGGAACCGTCACCTTCACCGTGAGCGGCGTGCAGGGAGCGGTGACGTGGAACGGCAACGTGGCGACGTTCACCCCCTCGGCCGCGCTGGCGTTCGGGACGACGTACACCGTGAACGTCACGGGCAAGGACCTCGCCGGCAATGCGGTCGCGCAGGAGTGGTCGTTCACCACCGTGCAGGAGGGCGGGAGCATCATCGGCACCGTGCGGGACGTCAACGGGAACTTCATCCCCGGCGCCACGGTCTCGCTCTCGAACGGGGCCAGCACCACCACCGATGCGGACGGCAAGTTCACGCTGTCCAATGTCGCCCCCGGCGAGTACACCCTGAACATCACCAAGGCCGGGTACCCGTCCATAACGCGGTCGGTGGAGACCGCCACCGGGCAGACCAACGACCTCGGTGCGATGTCGCTGGTGAGTGAAACGCCCTCCACCAACAATGGGGGCATCGACGGCAACATCATCCTCATCGCCGCCGGCGTGCTCGTCGCGGCGCTGGTCGTCTTCCTGCTGGTGGCGGCCAAGCGGCTGAGGAAATGAGAACGAGGCTCAAGCCTCCCCTTACCCCTTTCTTTTCTAACAAGCTCAAAAAAAGTTATATGAAAAAATGCACCGGCCAGACCGTCACATCGATGTGATGCGCTCTGACCGGTGAACGGGCCTCACTTCTGTGCGGCGCCGGCCAGGCGGGCCTTCCTCTCCTCTAAGCGAGCCTCCGCCTGCGCGAACACCACGTCCTTCTGCACATGGTCGTTCATGTCGCCGAGAGCTCTCTCGAACCGCGCGTCAGCGACGTCCGACCGGCGCTGGATGCGGTCGGCCACTGCGTCGATGGAGACGCTTTCACCGGTGGCGGCGATCTTCCCGGCCTGCTGGATGGCGTCCGCCGCCTTCTCCTTGGCCCGCGCCGCCATGTCCATCGCCTCCAGGCGCTGGATCTGCTGCACCATGCCCTGGTGCCGCGTGCGCAGCGTTGACGTCGCCTCGACCAGCGCCTGCGAGGTCTTCTGCGCCGCCCCGATCTCCTCGTCCTTGGAGGTGATGCGCTGCTCCAGGCCGATGAGGCGGGCCTCCAGCGGTGTCGCCAGAGAGTCGTTCTCCGGCTTGCTGTCGGAGAGTATGAAATCGATGTTCTGGTTCAGCTCCTTGATCTGGTAGCGGACGCTGTCGGCCTCGCGCTGCAACGTGCGAACGTGGCCGGCGGCCACCGCGGACGCGTCCTCCAGGTCCTCCAGAGCTGACTCCAGGTCTCTGACGTACTGCTTTACCGCTCCGATGGAGTTCAGGTCAATGACCTTGTCCATGAGGTTGTGGGCCGTGCTCAACGCCGCTATGCGTGCCTTCTGGAATAATGTCGCCATTTTGATACCTTCCCGGTAATTTTATTTCAGGGTTTAAAGCTATTTTTCCATTGTCGAGGTCACCATCCCGATGACCCGCCGCCCCGGCGGCCGCGTGAAGGGCTGTGGGAGGACCCCCAGCTGGCCGAGCCGCCACGAGTGGGCGAGCCGCCGGACGCCCCCCAGCCCGATGACGTCCGACCGGACGGTATGCCGGGGCCGGGATCGCGGCGCGTGCCCCAGGGCTGCGGGCCGGTGGGCGCGCGCCCGGGGCCGGGAAAGAGGATGGGCGGCCACATGAGGTCTGGAACGTTATCTTCCGTTCTCCTCGGCCGCTCCCAGCTACTGTCCACGTCCCTCTGCGCCTGCGTGTACGCCTTCCGCCCGTCCGCCTCTGCCATGGTGAGCAGCGAGAGCGTGGCCTCGAGGTCCTGCGCCCGCTCCGCCTCTCTGAGCGAAGATTCAGCGCTCTTCAGGGAGCGCTTCGCCTCGTCCTTCACCACCGGGACGTGGTCCTCGATGTACTCGCGAGCGATCGACACCTGCGCCGATGCGTCCCGCCTGGTGCTGGTGACCTTGACCCGCTGCCGCTCCGCCTCGTCATGCTCGTTCCTGGCCTGTACCAGCACGCGGTCCGCCATGGTATTGGCCTGCCGGGCCAGCTCGCACACCTTGAAGTAGTCCGGGCGGGACAGTGTGAGCTCCCTCTTGGCCAGCTCGTTCCTCTTCTCTGCCTCCCGAAGGTCGTCTTCCAGGCTCTCCCGGACGTCCTCGTCGTGCATGCCGATGTACTCCCACGCCTTGGCGATGTCCCCGCTGGCGGCGCTGATCTCCGGTGAGGCGTCCCGCCTGGCAGCAAGAAGGTCCTTCTGCAGCTGGTGGATGGAACGCATGAACGATGCCGCCTCCGTTAACAGGCCGTTACCTTTTTCCACCATCTCCACCGCCCGGTACCAGTCGCTAGCGGCCGCGGCGTTCTGTGACTCTTGTAAAGCGTCCCCGGCCCAGTTGATGCGGTTCTCTGCCTCCGTGCCGTTGCCCTTGACGGACGTCCAGGTGGACTCGGCGTACTCCTGCGATAGGTCGTCGAAGACCGACCTTCCTTCGACCACCGCGGACTTGGTCTGCTCGATCCTGGCCTCCAGCGCCGGCACCGCTCCCTCGTACTTCTCCTTCATGTGGGGGAGCTCATCCAGTGCTTTGAGCGCTCTCTCCACGCCATCACCCGCCTCGTTCGCGGCCACCAGCCCCGCGGCATAGTCCTTCGAGCTTCTTGATGACTGCGCGCGGTCGAGCGCTTCCCTCGCCACAGCCAGAAGTTCGGAGACGTGCCTGGTGCGATATCCCTGACCCTGCAGCCTCCTCTCCATCTCCTCCGCCGCCGCGATGGCGGAGGTGACTTGGGCCACCTTCGCTGAATGCTCCTCCATCGAACGCTGCGCCTCGGCGATCCTCTTCTCCACGTCCGCGACGTGGTCCTGCGCCTCCCGCAGGTCGCCAGCGATCTTGATGTACTCCTTCTCGATGTGCTCCAGCGCCATCACGTCGAGCTCAGGGTTCTCCGGATCGCCGGCACTGTGCGCCAGCTCGCTGTACGCCTGGGAGCTGCGGTTCACCAGGGCGGTCGCCTTCTCCAGCCCCTCGCGCATGGGTGCCGCCTCCAGGGTCGTCACCTTCTCCGCGGTCACGTTCACCTTGATCTCCAGCATCTGGACCTTCTCCAGCAGCTCGTTGATGCCGGAGGCCGCGGCCTGCTTGGCGAGCATGGCACGCTGTCTCCACGCCGACCTGCGCGCACGCTGCCGTCGGAACCAGTAAATAGCCACGGCCGCGGCGAGCACCGCCACGATCGCGACGATGGCGAGGGGCATGGTCCAGTCCATGCTAGTGGTCTGACCTTGTCCGCTGATGGCGCTGCCTATGGCGTTGAGGCCGGCGGCCACCCCTCCGGCGTAATCGTTCTGCTCAAAAAGAGGATGCATCTTCTCCGTCTGGATGCTGTTCCACTTGCTGTCCAGCCTGTCGTTCCACAGCTCGCCGTAGTAGATGCCGCTCTGCCTCTCCTCCAGCGACACGATGATGACCACAAGGTTGTTCTTAATGTTCCCGTTCGTGCCCAGCCACGATGGGCTGTTCTGCTCCAGCTGCGCTTCGTACAGGTCGAGGTTGGCGTACCCGGAATAGTTGTCGATGGTCCGGACGCGCACGTCAGCGCCCTTCTGCTGCAGCGCCGTGACCGCGTCCTCGACCTTACCGATGTCGTCGCCGAAGATGTTGGCCTCATCGATGACCGGCGTCTGATCGACAGTGGCCGCCGAGCATGCCGTCAGCGTCAGGACCACGAACAGGGCGAGCGCTGCGAGCACGCTCGATCCTCTTCTTCTTCCCGGGTATGCCTCCTCGAACCCCTTGTGCACCTGCTCTCCCCTTCTCTAAAGCTGATGCCGTAATTAGGATAAGGTTCTACCTCCCGGACGATATTGCCCTGGAGGTGCTGTCCTTATGAACGACCGCCGTTCCATACGCTCATCGGCGGTTAGATCTGCCTAGACTGGTGTACAGTGGAACGGTCACAGCGGTTCGTTGTGAACGGGAAAAGGTTTGGTTGTTCACCTGACGTCGGTCTGCTGCGCCTGGTCCCTCTTCCTGCGCCCCAGCTCCTTCTTGACGTCCTCGATCTCCCGCTCCAGCTCCACCTTCTCGTCCTCCAGGTCCTCCAGGTCTTCCTCCAGCCTCTTGACCTCGTCCTCCGGGCGCCGGCCCATGGGCGGGGTGAAGGGGTTCCAGGGATAGTATCCGGGGTAGAGCACGTCCGGGGGCGGGCGGAACCGGGGGTCCATCCAGGGCGGCCACCACGGACCACGGGAGCCATACCTTCGTCGCCGTCTCCTCTCTTCTGGTCCTTGCATATTGATACCAGCCCTCATTTGGTCAGTGTAAATAATTAAATGCATCGGACCTCAAGGGTGGCCGCTCCCCGGGACGAGCACATCCCTTACCAGACATATCTGGTTCCAGAACTCGATGCGCTCTATGGCGACAGCTATCTGGCTGGCGAAGGCATTGAGAAGCCGTTCTTGCTCCAGCCTCCTCACCCTTTCCTTTTGCTCCGCCCCGATGCCCATGACCCCCACCACGCCGTTGGGCGTCCTCAGCGCGTAGTACTTCAGCGCGGCCGTGGACAGGGTGTCCGTGTCCCGACCTGAGGATGTCCCATTCTTTAATGTCCAGTAGGCGGCGGTCAGCTCCTTCTCGTCCATATCGATATTATCGGAGGAGTGCACCACCGCGAGGTAGCTGCCCTGAGGAAGGAGGAACACCGAGCGGCCGTGGAGAGTGGAGCGTACGTGACCGCCCACCACCTCGCATGCCACCCGCACATCGTTGACGCTGGCCAGGTGATTGCTCAAAGCGAGGAGCGTCGCGGTGTACTCCTCCCGGCGCTTGGCCGCGGAGGCGTAGTCGCGGGAGCGAGACACCAGGAAGCTGATGACCGCTCCCACCACCATGAAGGCGATGAACGTGACGGCGTACTGGGTGTCCGTCACCCGCAGGCTCAGGTACGGCGGGATGAAGATCATATCGAACACCACCACGCTGAGCCCGGCGGTGAATATGGCCGACCACATGCCCCACGTGATGGCGGCCACCACCACGCCTATGAGATAGAACATCACGATATTGGTCGGTGAGAGGTACGGGCGCAGGAGCAACGCGAGGAAAGAAATAGCGAGCACCAGCCATATGCTGTAAAAGTACTTGTTCCGCAGCATCGGTCGGAGGGGCAGAGGCTCCTTCTCCTCGACGCCCTCCTCCGGCCGAGCGCTGATGATAAGGATGTCCATGGGGCTGCCCAGGAGGACGATACGGTTGGCCAGGGAGCCGAAGATCACATCCTGCCAGTAGGGGCGGATGGGCTTGCCCACGATGATCCTCGTTACGTTGTGCTCGCGCGCGTAGCGCACCACCTCCTCAGCGATGGCGATGCCGAAGCTGGATGATGTCTTCGCCCCCATCTTGGCGGCGAGCTCCAGTCCCTGCATGGCCTGCATCTGCCGCTTCTTCGATAACCGGTTGTGCGCCGGCGTCTCCACGTACAGCACGTGCCACTCCGCGCTCAGCTCATCGGCCAGGCGACGAGCGTTGCGTATAAGCTTCTCGTTGAGGTCGGTATTGTTGCCAATGCAGACCAGGAGGGTCTCGCCGGCCGGCCACGGTCCCGGGATGGAGCGCGAGCGCATGTACTCCAGCATCTGCTCGTCGATGTGCTCCGCGGCCCTCCGCAGGGTCATCTCCCGCAGCGCGATGAGGTTGCCAGGATTGAAGAAGTTCTCCATGGCCAGCGCTGCCTGCGGCGGTATGTACACCTTCCCCTCCCGGAAGCGCTGCATCAGCTCCTCCGGCGGGAGGTCCACGATCTTGATCTCATCTGCCTGGTCTAGGACCGAGTCCGGGATGGTCTCCTGCACCTTGATCCCGGTGATCAGCGCCACCCGGTCGTTCATGCTCTCCAGGTGCTGGACGTTGAGCGTGGTGTACACATCGATCCCCGCCCCCAGCAGCTCCTGCACGTCCTGGTAGCGCTTGGCGTGCCGGGAGCCGGGAGCGTTGGTATGGGCCAGCTCGTCCACCAGCACGAGGTGCGGCCTGCGCGCGAGAACGCGGTCCACGTCCGGCTCCATGAGCGTCATGCCGCGGTGCTCGGTCCGGCGCTGCGGCACCGCCTCCAGGCCGTCCAGCAGCCTCTCCGTCTCCCGGCGGCCGTGCGATTCCACGCACGCCACCACCACGTCCATGCCCTGGCGCGCCCGCTGGTGGGACTCCTCCAGCATGGTGTACGTCTTGCCGACCCCGGCCGAGTATCCCAGGAATATCTTGAGCTTGCCTCGGGAGCGTTTCCTCTCCTCCTGCTCCACCTTCCTGAGCAGCTCATCCGGGTCTGGACGGCCATCGTTCATGGATCACGCACCTCCGCCCATGAGGATCTCGGCTATCGGTCCCAGCGCCAGGGTGAGGAAGTAACTTAAAGCTCCCAACAGTACGATCACGCCCAGCAGCCAGGAGATGAACAGCGGGGTGTGCGTGGGCAGCGAGCCGGGGGTGGGAGGCACGATCTTCCTCTGCCCCAGGGCGCCGGCCAGGGCCAGCGTGAGCGTCATGGCGGGATAGCGGCCCAGGAGCATGGCGAAGGCCAGGATCACATTGTAGAACGGTGTGTTCGCCGCGAGGCCGGCGAAGGCGCTGCCGTTGTTGTTGGCGGCCGAGGAGAACGCGTACAAGATCTCGGTGAACCCGTGAGGCCCAGGGTTCAAGGGACCAGCACGCCCATCAGGCAGCATGACCGCTATGGCCGTGCCTATCAGGACGATCACGATGGGCAGGAGGATGATGATGGTACATAGCTTCATCTCGTACGGTCCGATCTTCTTGCCCAGATAGTCGGGCATGCGGCCGATCATCAGGCCGGCCACGAACACCGCGATGAGGACGAAGACCAGCATCCCCGTGAGACCGGTGCCCGCTCCGCCGAAGACCACCTCTCCCAGCTGCATCGCCACCAGCGGAGAGAGACCGCCCAGGGCGGTGTAGGAATCGTGCGTCGAGTCTACAGCTCCGCAGGACGTGGAGGTCGCCGCCACTGCGAAGGTGCATGATGGGACGACGCCGAACCGCATCTCCTTGCCCTCCATGCTGCCCCCGGCCTGCAGCTCGGTGGCGGTCTGGGAGACGCCCATGTCGGCGAACAGGGCATTACCGCCCTCCTCGGCCCATATCGCCAGCCCTAGGAGCAGCACGAACAGCACCAGCATGGTGGTGAACAGGGCCGCGCCCTGCCGCCGGTCCTTGACCATCCTCCCAAAGGTGAAGCACAGCCCAGCGGGGACGATGAGCATGGCCAGTATCTCGATGAGGTTCGTCAGGGCGCTGGGGTTCTCAAAGGGGTGGGCGGAGTTGGCGTTGAAGAAGCCCCCGCCGTTCGTTCCCAGCAGCTTAATCGCCTCCTGCGAGGCCACCGGCCCCAGGGGGATGTATTGTACCGTGATCGCCTGACCGGCGGGATCGACCACCGGCTGCAGCAGCTGCGCCTGCACCGTTCCGTCCAGCGTCTGGACGCAGCCCTGCGACACCAGGACCATGGCCAGCACGAACGATATCGGCAGGAGGATGAGCGTGGCCCGGGTGACGTCCCTCCAGAAGTTGCCCAGATCACCGGAGGAACGCTGGCGGATGCCTCTGATCAGCGCTATGGCCACCGTGAGCCCCGTGGCCGCTGACAGGAAGCTCTGGACCGTAAGCCCTACCATCTGCGTGAAGTAGCTCACCGTGGTCTCCCCGGCGTAGGACTGCCAGTCGGTGTTGGTGACGAAGCTCACCGCGGTGTTGAACGCTGTGTCCAGAGAGACAGGACCAAGGCCCGGGGGGTTGAACGGCAGGTACGGCTGCAGGAGTATGATGGCCAACAAGAAAAGGAAGCCCAGAAGGTTGAACAGCAGCAGGGAGAAGGCGTACATCCTCCACCCCATCCCTTCACCGGTCACCCTAGCCGGACGGAAGAGGTAGGACTCGACCTTCCGTAGCGGTCCTGCCGACTTACTTTCCTCACCATCGTAGGCGGCGGTGAGCAGCCGCCCCATCCCCACCGCGCCCAGCACCAGGGCGACCAGCAGGACCGTGATGAAGGCCCAGTCCGCGGTGGTCATGCCCAGCACCCGCTCGTCCACCGCCTGCTGGGTAAGCACCGACGTGCCTTGACTGCTGGCCCCCATGTCGTCGAGCGCGAGATTTAGGTCCAGGACGTTCACGGTCCTCTCTCCCAGCACGCCGAACTGACGGTCCTGGGTGTTCACCTCGATGAGGAGCTTGACGACCTCCTCGCTCATGTTACGCTCCCTCGCCACCCGTGACAGCTGGTAGTAGGCGCTGGCCATGCTGATGTCGGGATCGAGCCCGCTGGCCGAGGCGGTGACCAGGTCGGACGGGATGGGCAGGGTGTTGTTCGGATCGACGGCGTGCAGCGCATCGATGCGGGCCTGGACGCGCTCCTCCAGTTCAGGGTTGCTTGCCGCCAGGTTGGAACCGCCGGACAGGGAGGCGTTGTACTCGTACGAGGGCGTGGCCGACGGCCGGCCCCAGAAGTACTTGGGATCGCTGAACGGCTGGCCTATCAGCTCCGAACCCACCACGGTGCCGTTCTCCACTATCGTGGAACCGTTGGCCTGGTGCGGGAACAGCAGCTGGGCCGCGCCGGTGACCACGAGCGGATAGACCACGCCGGTCAGGACGGCCAGTATCAAGAAGAGCGTCACCGCCGTCCGTGCCTGGGACCTCAGCGCCCACCACAGGGACCTAAGGGAACCTACCATGGTTACTTCGATGAGCTTCCTTCCCTGATCGATGATGCTCACGTTCCCACCCCCAGTAGGGTCAGGACGAGGTCGATGAGCTTGATGCCCAGGAACGGGACCAGCAGGCCGCCGCCACCGTAGACGAGGAGGTTGTTGCGCAGGGACCGCGCCGCGTCCATGGGTCGGTAGGTCACCCCTTTCAAGGCCAGGGGGATGAGCAGCACGATGATGATGGCGTTGAAGATCACCGCCGACAGGATGGCGGCGTGGAGGTCCATGAAGTTCAGCCTTCCCAGCGCGGGGTAGATGCCCATGAAGGCCGCGGGGATGATGGCGAAGTACTTGGCCACATCGTTGGTGATGCTGAACGTGGTGAGCGCCCCGCGGGTCATGAGCAGCTGCTTACCGGTCTCCACGACCTCGATGAGCTTGGTGGGGTCGCTGTCCAGGTCCACCATGTTGGCCGCCTCACGGGCGGGCTGGGTGCCGCTGTTCATGGCCACCGCCACGTCGGCCTGCGCCAGTGCCGGGGCGTCATTGGTGCCGTCCCCCGTCATGGCCACCAGCCTGCCGTCCGCCTGGTACTGGCGTATGAGGCTGAGCTTGTTCTCCGGGGTGGCCTCGGCCAGGTAGTCGTCCACACCGGCCTCCGCGGCGATGGCCGCCGCCGTGAGCTTGTTGTCGCCCGTTATCATGACCGTCTTGATGCCCATGCGGCGCAGCTGGGCGAACCTCTCCTTCATGCCCGGCTTGATGATGTCCTTGAGATGGACGATGCCAACGACCCTACAGTCCACCGCTATGACCAATGGGGTCCCTCCCGAGCGCGCGATCCCCTCCACCTTGCTCCTTATGATCGAGGGGATGGTGTTGTCAGCGCTGTGAACGTGCTTCTCGATGGCGTCCGTGGCCCCTTTGCGTATCTTGTGCCCATCCACGTCGACCCCGCTCATCCTGGTGTGAGCGCTGAAGGGGATGAACTCCATTCCCTGGTCGTTCCTCCATCCATCCTCATGACCGATGACGCCATACTTCTCCCGGGCCAGGGTCACGATGCTCCGCCCCTCGGGGGTCTCATCGGCGATGGAGGACAGCAGCGCGAACTCCGCGACCTTGCCGGGGTCCTCCCCTTCCCCAGGCACGATCTCCACCGCCTGCCGGTTGCCGAAGGTGATCGTACCGGTCTTGTCCAGCAGCAGGACGTCCACGTCTCCCGCGGCCTCGATGGCCTGCCCGGAGAAGGCGATGACGTTCTTCTGGATGAGGCGGTCCATGCCCGCGATTCCAATGGCGCTCAGCAGACCTCCTATGGTGGTGGGCGCCAGGCACACCAGGAGGGCGATGGCCACCGCCAGCGTGATGGGGCTACCCTGGCCGGAGATCTCCACGCTGTAAGCGGACAGCGGCAGCAGGGTTATGCACACGATGATGAACACCACCGTGAGGCCGATCAGCAAGGTGGTCAGGGCGATCTCGTTGGGGGTCCGCTGCCGCTTGGCCCCCTCGATGAGGGAGATCATCTTGTCCATGAACCCTTCACCGGGGTCCGAGACGGACCTGACTACCAGCCAGTCCGAGAGAAGGCGGGTGCCGCCGGTCACCGCGCTGCGGTCCCCGCCCGACTCGCGGATGACAGGCGCGCTCTCACCGGTGATGGCGCTCTCGTCCACGGAGGCAGCGCCCTCCACCACCTCGCCGTCCACCGGGATGATGTCCCCGGCCTTCACGAAGAACAGGTCACCCTTGCGAAGCTCGGAAGAGGACGTCAGAACATGGTCCGGATCGCCGGGCGGCACCCCGGCGCCGATGTTGAATCCCTCCCGAAGCTTCTTCGCCTCGATGGTGGTGCGCATGCTGCGCAGAGCATCGGCCTGCGCCCTGCCCCGCCCCTCGGCCAATGCTTCGGAGTAATTGGCGAAGATGACCGTGAACCACAGCCACAAGGATATCAGGCCTACGGTCAAGGAAGAAGCACCCCCTTGGCCGAACAGGGATTGCAGGAATAGAAGGGTGGTGATGGCGCTGCCGACCTCCACCACGAACATCACGGGATTGTGGACCATGTGACGGGGGTCGAGCTTAAGGACGGACTGCCCCATGGCCAGGCGCCTTATCCTCTTCTGCTCCTCTGTGCTGACCCCTCGCACCCGCTTCCGACGTTTCGTATTGGGTTCCACCATTTTATCGCCAGCTCGGATCTAAGCTGCTGAGGTGTTTCCCCATCAATATTTTTCTTGATAATATATGTATGTTTTAACAACCCTACTATAATTAGACATTTATCCATAGCAGTGGACATAAAAGACCAATGATGATAGGGCAGCGAGGAGCACTTTCAAGATTATATCGTCCGGCCAGCATCTTGACCCGAGGTTGGGGACGGCCTAGAACTGACCCCATCCTAATAGGCCAAAAAACCGGGGTGGAGAATGGGACCTGACCTTCCGGCCCCTTTTCATATCCAGTCGGATTCTTTGGAAGAAGGTCAGGCGGCCCTAACGGGCCTCTGGCCGCTCTCAGCGGTACGCCGGGTGGGTCATCTCGTCCCGCCCATGGTGCAGCGCCGAGGTCATCTTCTGCTCTTCCTCGAGAGCGCGCACCGGGTTGGGACCAAGCTCGACGATCTTGGAGACGAAGTCCTGCACCACGGTGCGGTAGCGGTACGGCTCGTCGCCATCGACCCACTCCACCGCCAGCCGGGCGGTGTCGAAGCCCAGTTGCTCGAGCAGCTTGTTCAGCAGGACCATGCGGTTCCTCGTTCGAACATTGCCACCCTTGTAGTGGCAATTACCTTCCGTCCCGCCGAGCACCAGCACGCCGTCCACCCCGCGCGACATGGCGCGCATGATCCACTCGGGATCGACCCTCGCCGAGCACGGCGTCCGTATAACGCGGAACGTGGGCTCCATCTGCATCCTCTTTAGCCCGACCATATCTGCCGCGGGGTAGGAGCACCAGTGGCAGGCGAACACGAGTACGGCCGGGAACGGCGTCTTGGAGTAGAGGAGGCCCTCGGTGAAGGCGTCCACCTCGGCGATCACTTCCTCATTGGTGAACCCCTCCAGGTTCAGCGCCCCGGACGGGCAGGCCGCCACGCACGCGCCACATGCCTTGCACTCCGAGCGATCGACCTGCGCGACGCGGTGCCCCTCGGTGGTCGGCCGTAACTCGATGAGGCCGGCCTTGCAGGTGGTGGCACATATGCCACAACCGGAGCACAGCTCCTCATCCACCGCCGCCCCCGGGCCGTACCGGGAGGGGGACATCTTGCGCGATCGGGCGATGGACATCGACAGCTGGTCCATGGCCTTGGTGGTGGCGTCCTTCTCCTCTAGCGAGTGTATCCACGCCACCTGTTCGCGCAGGTTGGATTGCTCCACCATGAAGCGGTTGATGCCCGCCCGCTCCGCCGCCTCCTGGAACTCCGGGAGGTAAGCTCGCGGGGAGCACGCCGCCACCACGATGCGATCGAGGCCGTTGGCGCGGATGGCCTCGGTGACCTTCTCCCGCGCCTGGGGCGAGCACAGCAGGTCCGCCTGGTCCACGTGCACCACGCCCTCCTCCTGGTGAGCGAGCTCACGCAGCTTGCCGTAGTCGATGAGCTTCTCGATGGTCCGTCCGCAGTCACAGAAGAAAACGCCGATCCTAGGGGTCGTGCTCGCCATGAGGGAACCTCCGATACTGGAGTACTCTGTGTGATGCCGAGCGTAGATAAAAGTATGTCCCCGGAATCGGCAGCGGAACCGCGCCATGTTCCGAGGAACGTGGGCATACGACGATTGGCGTGGTCCGACCAGGTTGCCAGACGTCTCGAGCGTGGTACGAGCATTGTCGATGGTCGATATTATGGATGATGGTCGCGTGAGGAACTATTTATCCTACTAGGGAATGGAACCCGGGGGGCTCCTGATCCGGTTCGAGGAGAGGACGAAGCTCATTGTCATCGTTTTACTCCTTAGCGTAGCGACCTTCGCCACGTTCTACTTCCACATGGTGCTGCAGGTGGGCACCATCTTTACCCAGTTCTTCTACCTGCCGCTGGCGCTGGGCGCGCTTTGGTACCGCCGCCACTCCATCCTGATGGTAACGTATCTATCGGGCCTGTTGGTGGTGACGGACATCTACCTGTGGGACATGCGCATGCTGTCCGACGACGTGCTGCGCACCGCCTTCTTCCTGCTGGTGATCATCGTGGTGTCCTACTTGAGCGATGGATTGGCCCGGTCGAAGAGGGACCTCATGGTGGCGAATGGTCGGCTGGAATCGGAGGTCGACCGCCGGACCGGGGAGCTGCAGAAAGCGAACGCCGAACTGAGGCAGGAGCTGGAGAGGCGGCAGAAGGCCGAGGGCCTGCTGGCCGCGGAGACCGGGAGGCTTCAGGTGACGTTGTCCAGCATCGGCGACGGGGTGGTGGTCACCGATAACGAGGGGCGGGCGGTCATGATGAACGAGCGCGCCGAGCACCTGACCGGACGCACCATAAGCGAGGTCCGGGGCCGAGTGGTCGGTGATGTGCTCCCCTCCGTCGATGCCACGGGTGAGATGCAGAGCCCCACCTCGCGCTCCCTGGCCGACGCCAGCGTCCACGCCCTGGACGGCCTGGCGCTCATCCGGCCGGACGGCAGCCGGGTGCCGCTCACCGGGACGGTGGCACCGATCCGCATGGACGGCGAGACCATCGGCGCGGTGACGGTGCTGCGCGACGATTCGGTGAGGGACCGGCTGAGGGAGCAGATGGCCCGCGCCAACCGCGTCCGCGTGCTGGAGCTGATGGCCCGGGGCGTCGCGCACGACCTCAACAACATCCTCACGGTGATGTCCAACAACCTCTCGCTGGTGCGCCTGCGGACGCAGGGCGATGACCTGGTGAGGAATAACCTTGACGAGGCGGACCGGGCCACGGAGCGCGCTCGAGAGCTCACCGATCAGCTTCGAGCATTGGCCAAGGCCGACAAGCCCGACCTCAAGGTGGTGTCCCTGGCCCCGGTGGTGAAAGAGGAAGTAGAGTTCCACCTCCAGGGCTCGGGCGTGAACGTCACGATGGAGATGGACGAGGGTATGTGGAGCGTCATGGCCGACCAGGCGCAGGTCCGCCGGGTGCTGAGCAACCTGGTCATCAACGCCCGGCAGGAGCTGGGCTCAGGGGGCGAGCTCAGGGTGCGCGGCGAGAACATGCTGGTGCCGAGGGACGATGGTGCTCTGGCCCCGGACCGCTACGTCCGGATATCGCTGCAGGACAACGGGCGGGGCATCGCCCCCGAGGACCTGGACCGCATCTTCGAGCCGTACTACACCACCAAGAAGAAGGGCAGCGGTCTCGGCCTGTCGATCGCCCAGTCCATCGTCCTGGGGCACCATGGACACCTGCTGGTCGATTCCAAGCAAGGAGAGGGAACGACGTTCTCCGTCCTCCTTCCGGCCGCGGGCGGGTCGCTTACCTGATCGAACGTCACGAGTGCCGACGGTTCAGCTCCAGCTCCGGCACGTAGATGTAGCCCATGAGGTGCAACCAGTAGTACACCGCCTTCAGGTCGGCGATCTCCCAGCGCTCCCCCCGCTCCATGGAGATGGCGAACAGCGGAAAGCTAATGCTGTCATCACCACCTTGATATCGCTCCTGGAGCCACTCGATCGCCCGGTCCATGAGGATCGATAGCTCCGTCGGCCGGTCCGTCTGAAAGCTCATCGTTCGCCCCTTCGAGCCCTATAGCAAAAGGAGATGTGGGCCCCTATAAAAGGGGGAAGGTCAGGCCTTCCATAGCCCGTGAAGGTTGCAGAACTCCCGCACCGTGAACGAGGTGGGGGTGCACCGGAACTCGCCACCGGGGGCATGCCGGGCTTGAGGTACTTCCTCATCACCCGTCCGTCCGCCACGACCTCGATCCACTCGATGTAGTGCTTCTCCTCCATGGGGTGCAGCACGCTGCCCACCGTGACCTTGATCCCGTCCGCGGTCCTCTCGACCACTGGCACGTGCTTCTCCTTGGACGCGTCCACGGTGTTCTCCACATAATGCTTCATGGGCTGCCCGCAGCACACCAGCTCGCCGGTGCTGCCGTGCACGACCTCCACCACGTTCCCGCATACGCTGCACTTGTAGACCTCGTTCAATGCCGTCATGTCATTTCCTCCTGATCTGAAAGCGGACCGGACCTATGGCCATGACGCTGGTGCGACCTGACGTGCCCTCGGTCCCTTCCTATGCACCGTGCAATGACTTCTCCCCTCTTGAAGGTGGTCCCTGAGCGGCGCCATCCTCTGGGTTATGGAACGAGCGGCGCGAAGCGTGGTGCGCCGCGACCCTTAGAATCACGAGACCGAGGTCGAGGGCTGCGGCGCCTTCTCCATCGCTGCCCGCTGGCCATCGCCGAACCGCCACGCCCCGGCGGGCACCATCATCACGAACCGGGCCCCCTTCCCCGTCTCGCTCTTCTCGGCGATCGATATCCCGGTGATGGAGAGGATCTCTCGCGACAGGAACAGGCCGAGACCGGTGTTCCGGCCGAAGCCCTTGCGGAACAGCTTCTTCCTATCGGCCGCGTCGATCCCCGCGCCGTCGTCCTCGTACACGATGCGGACGGCCTTGCCGTGCTTAGCGGCGGTGATGCGCACCGATCTGAGTCCATCGCCGCCGTAGCGCAGGGAGTTGTCGATGAGGTTGTAGAACACCTTCTCCACCAGGGGGTCGGCGTACACCTCTATCTGCGAGCAGTCGTCGGTAAGCGTCACGTGGTTCAGGGGCAGCGCCGACCCCGCGTTCCGGACCAGGGCGCCCACGTCCTGCCAGACCGCGGACCGCATCCCGATCTCCTCGTAGTCCCGCATGAAGTCCAGCTGCCTGGCAATCGCCTGCGAGGCCCTCCGCTCCTTCTCCAGAAGGTCCAGGAGCCGCTCGGAGCCGCCGGCCAGCGCCCCGCTGAGGTGTATGTAACCGTCCAGCACCTGCAGCTGGTTCTTGACATCGTGACGGGTGATACCGGACAGCAGCGTGAGCTTCTTGTTGGCGGTGCGCAGGGCGTCCTCCGCCCGCCGCAGCTCGGTGACATCGTGGATCACGCCTTCCACCCCCGTGACGTTTCCCTCGGGGTCGTAGCACAGGCGGCTGTTGGCTATGACGTCGCGGTGCGTGCCGTCCTTGGACATCATAACCAGAGGGTAGCCGTACACCGAGCCGCTCTTGCTGATGGCCTCAATGAACGCCTTGCGGTCGTCGGGATTGGCGTACAGGTCCGATACCTGCTTCCCTATGAGCTCGTCCGGCGAGCCGTGGCCGAGCATCCTGGCCCCGGAGGGGCTGATCATGGTGAACCGCCCCTCGATGTCGGTCTCGTACACCAGGTCCAGCAGGTTCTCCAGGATCGTGCGGTGCTTCTCCTCGCTGTGGTGCAATGCGTCCTCGGTGCGCTTGCGGTCGGTGATGTCGATGAACGTGGCCATGAAGAACTGGTCGAAGGCGATGCCGCTGACGATCACGTCCCTGACGGACCCATCCTTGCACGTGATGCGGTACTCCACCGGCTCGATGTCCTCGCCGCTCTCCCTGGCCCTCCGCAGCCCCTCCTCCCAGCGCTCCACGGCCCATCGCCGGTAGCGCTCGTCAGGGTACGCCTTGGACCACCAGTCCTCTATCGTCCGGATGTCCTCGGGGGTGTATCCGAACACCTGATGGAAGCGGTTGTTGTTGGAATGGAACCTACCGTCGTAGAACACCAGGCACAGGGGGATGGGGAGCAGGGTGATGAGCTGCCCGAACTGCCTCTCCCGCTCCAGGAGCGCCTCCTCGGTGCGCTTCCGCTCGGTGATGTCCACGAACGAGGCGGCCATGTGGCCGGCGGACGTCTGGAAGGCGGTGACGGAGAAGGCCCCGATGACCGACCCGCCCTCGTACGCTATCTGGTCGTCCATCCACACCCCTCCCTCCTGGGCGATCAGGCGGTACCGCTGGGGCACCTCGGTGCCCACCAGGGAGGGGAAGGCCGACTCGATGGTGGTGCCGACCAGCCGCCCGTGCTCCAGCCCCAGGATCCGGTCGGCGCTGGGATTAGCGCCCGTAAGCACCAAGGACCCGTCGGGCCTCAGCTCGTAGAAGTGCATGCCGTAAGGAGAGTTTAACACGATGTTGCGGTACCGTTCTTCGCTCTCGGCCACCGCCCACTCCACCCTGATGCGGTCGGTGATGTCCCGCCCGTGGAAGAGCAGCCCCCGCACGCCCTCGACCTCCGGCAGGTACGTAAGGATCCCTTCCAGGAAGATGGTGTTCCCCCCGTGGTCCCGGCCGCACAGGAAGGGTATCTTCACCGGCCGGCCAGGCTCCTCCATCGCTTTCCGCGCGGCCTCGATTATCGTCCTGCCCTCCTCCGGTCCCGCGCCCAGCGGGGAGCCCTCGCCTAAGGCGTTCCGGCCCAGCACCTGATCCTCGGTGCGCCCGATGAGGCGCAGCACCGAGGGGCTCACATAGAGGTACGTGCCCTTCACGTCGGTGATGGTCGTCAGGTCGGAGATGTTCTCGATGAACGCACGGAACCTCTCCTCCGAGCTTCGTAGCGCGGCCTGGCTGGCCTTCAGGCCTTCCACGCTGCGGCGCAGTTCTTCCTTATCGGCGGTGAGCCGCTCGTTCACCGATTGCCGCTCCGCCTCCGCCCTCTTGATGGCCGTGACATCGTTGAAGGCGATCCCCAGGCCGTCGCCCACCTTGAACGCCTTGATGGAGTAGCACAGCTCCCCGCTCGCATCGGGCACCATCATGGTGCCGACGAACGGCTCGCCGGTGCGGACGACCTCCTGGAAGCGCTCTTGCTCTCTCCGCTCCTCGACCCAGGGCAGCAGCTCGGCATAGCCCCGGCCCATCAAATCTTCCTTCCTGGTCCCCTCGGGAAGGCAGGCCATGGCGTTGCGGTTAAGGTCCACCATCCTCAGGTCCTTGTCCCAGATCATGAAGGAATCGGAGGCGGAGTCCATGAAGGTCTGCAGCCTCTCCTTGCTTTCCCTCAGCTCCCGCTCCCTGCTCATCATCTCGCTGATGCTCTCGCGCAGCCTCTCCTCGGAGGCGGTGAGGCGCTCGTTGGCGTTCCGCAACCCGTCCTCGGCCCTGACCCGGGCGGTGATGTCGCGGATGGACTCGATGGCCCCGACCACCGCCCCGCTCTGGTCGAACAGCGGCCCGGCCTTGCCCATGAGGGTGACCGGGCGCCCGTCCAAGCGTGGAAGGATCGTTTCCGCGATGAGGAACTCGCCGTCATGCTGGACGTGCTCGTAGTGGACCATGTATGCCGCGTCCGGCTCCAGGATGAGGTCGATGAGCATCTTGCGCCGCGCGCCGTAGAGCGGGAGAGCGTACTCGAAGTCGCCCTTGCCCAGTATGTCGGCCGCGAGGACGCCGCTCATCTCCTCGATGGCCCGGTTCCACGCGATGACGTGGCCGTGCCGGTCTATGGCGAAGGTGGCGTCGGGCAGGAAGTTGATGATGTCCGCGAGCCGCTTCTCGGAGTTCTTGAGCGCCAGCTCCGCGCTCCTGCGGTTCACCGCCTGCCTGATCTTGTAGGCCAGCTCGGTGAACAGGGCGGCGGGGTCCCCTCCCTTCTGCAGGTAGAAGTCCGCGCCCTCGTTGAGCGCCTGGATGACGATCTCCTCCCGGCCCCGGCCGGTGAACAGGATGAACGGGATGTTGTTGCCGGACGCCCTCACCTGCCGCAGGAGCTCGATGCCGTCCATCTCCGGCATCTGGTAGTCGGAGATGATGGCGTCGTACTTCTTCTCCCTTATCAGGACCTGGGCCTCCACCGCCGAGGTGACGGTGTCGATGGTGAACTGCCCCAGGCTCTCCAGGAACAGTTTGGCGATGTCAAGGAGGCCCGCTTCATCATCGACGTACAGGATGGAGAACATGGGATATCGCCTTGAGGGTGGTGGTAAGAAGCATCGGTCCCGGCTCGCTCCGGTCGGCCCCAGTAAGGGGACGGCGGCTATAAAGGGTGCTATCCGGCCATCGCCACGATGAAACATGGCCCGTACCGGCGAACGTACGTGCGGTGGGCTGCTGACGATGGGCGAGGAGCCGGACCGAGGACGATGTTCAGTCGCCCTCGTCCGCGGTGCTGGGGTCGGTGGCGCGCATGGCCCGCAGGCCGTCCTCGAAGCCCATCATGCGGAGGTCGAACTCCGCCTCCGCCTTCTGGGAGCTAAGGCATAGGTATCGTCCGCGACGGGCCGCTAGTCCAGCGTCAGCCACGCTGCCGCGGGAGCACAGATCCGGTGAGAGGGAGAACACCTCCGCCACCTTCCGGCCCATCTCGTAGCGGTCCAGGCAGTCGGCGCCGGCCACGTGGTACGTCCCCCTCCCTCCGGCCGCCAGCATCTTCAGGAGCACCTTGGCGGCGTGGGGCGCGTAGGTGGGGCAGGTCATGCGGTCGGTGAACAGGTTCAGCCGCTCGCCCGCCCGCAGCCGGTGCAGGGCCCAGGTCACGAAGTTGTCCTTGTCGATCATGTTGTTCCAGCCGTACAGCAGGGAGATGCGGGCCACGATGTTGCGGTAGTCCGCGTCCATGGTGATCCTCTCCGCCTCCAGCTTGGTCTGAGCGTAGATGCCCAGCGGGTCGGGGGTGTCGAACTCGTAGTACCGCTCGCCCTTCTGACCGTTGAACACCGCGTCGGTGGAGACGTACAGGAGCCTGATATCGTTCAGCTTGCAGGCCGCGGCCACGTTCAGGGTGCCCTCGGCGTTGACCTCCCACGCCTCCTGGGGGTTGTTCTCGCACCTATCTAGATCGGTGATGCCGGCGGCCAGCACCACCGCCTCCGGTCTCGTGGAGCGAAGGAGCTCGGTGACCTCCCCCTCGTTACGCACGTCCAGGTGAACCAGGTTCCGCGTCCCCCTCTTGTCATCGTTATCGTGGTACGTGGCGGTGACCTCCCAGCCCAGCTGGTAGGCCTCCAGCACCATGTACTGGCCCAGCAGGCCGGTCCCGCCGATGATCAGCAGCCTCATCACGGAGGAATCGTCACCCGGATGATTATAATATTGCCCCGCGGCGCACCCCGGCCGGCAACTATGGGAGCGGAGCGATGCGGAACGGTCTTGATCCCCCAGTGGTGGAGCATGGGTCGGTGCCGCCTTCGGCTCCGGGACCAGATTATCACGAAATGAAATAATAGAATTTGTTTATAATAATCCTACGTGTTTTTACAGCGGGGAAGCCTATGGTCGACATCGTGTTATTGGCCGTTGTCGCGGTGGTACTGGTGGTGGTAGCGATCTTCGTCTACTCCGGCCTGTACCTTATCCAGGACAACGAGGTGGGAATAAAGCGGAAGAAGATGTTCGGCAAGAGCATGCCGCAGGGGCACATCATCGCCCTCGACGGTGAGGTGGGCATACAGGCGGACACGCTCATGCCCGGCCTGTACTGGAAGATGCCGTTCATCTGGACGGTGGAGAAGGTCAACGTCATCAACATCGGGCCGGACTGGATCGGCATGGTCAACGCCATTGACGGGAGGCCCATGCAGAAGGGCCGAGTGCTCGGTGACGAGGTGGAGAGCAACAACTTCCAGGACGCCAAGATGTTCCTGCAGAACGGCGGCACCAAGGGGCCGCAGGTGGCGATCCTGAGGCCCGGGGTCTACCGGATCAACATGGCCGCCTTCAACATCACCATGAACCGGGCGACCAGGATAGAGGAGGAGATGATCGGCATCGTCATCGCCGAGGACGGCAAGCCGCTGCCCTCCGGTTTCCTGATCGCTCCCAAGCCTCCGGAGGACCCCTCGGAGGAGCACCCCCACTCCAGGACGCACAAGCACTTCACCGATGGGCAGGCGTTCGTGGACTCGGGCGGATACAGGGGAACGCAGCAGGAGTCCCTGCAGCCTGGTGTCTATTACATCAACCCCACCCAGTTCACGGTCAAGCCGGTGAAGATCCAGGAGGTCCCGCCGGGGTACGTGGCGGTCATCCGGTCCAACATCGGGATAGAGCTGGAGTCGAACAAGGGCGCGCCGTGCGACAACACAGGTACGGACGACATCGGGACGCCGGTGCACGAGGAGTCGGAGACGCTGCTCATCACCAACAAGAACGTCCGGGGCATATGGAAGGAGCCGGTGGCGCCGGGCAAGTACAACCTGAACCCGCTGGCCTTCACCCCGTACCTGGTGCCGACCAGCGCCATCACCATCGACTGGGCCAACGACATACCGAAGAACCGTGAGGCGAACCAGAGGGCGGACGATTTCTTCAAGTTCAGCCAGCTGAAGGTCACCAGCTCGGACGCGTTCACCCTGGACGTGGACGTGAGGATGATCATCCGCATCCGGCCGGAGAACGCTCCCTTCGTCATCGCCCGCTTCGGCTCGGTGGAGAACCTCATCCAGCAGATCGTGCACCCGCTTATCGACTCCTCCTTCCGCAACAAGGCCGGAAACGAGAAGGCGATCGAGTTCATCAAGAGCAGGACCAGGCTGCAGGAGGAAGCTTTGAACACGGCGAGGAAGGAGTTCGATAAGTACCACGTGGAGGCGCAGAACCTGCTGGTATCGTACATCCTGGCCCCGCCCGAGCTGATGAAGACCCAGACCGACAAGGAGATCGCGGAGCAGCAGCTGGCCCAGTTCCAGAAGCAGGCCGAGGCCCAGGAGGTGAGGAAGGACGTCATGTCCAAGACCGCCCAGGCCGACAAGCAGGGAGAGGTGGTGGCGGCGAAGCTGTCCATCGAGATCGAGCAGAGCAGGGCCGACGCCAGGAAGAAGTCGGCGGAGGGCGACAAGGCCTCCGCCATGATACTGGCCGAGGGAGAGAGCTACAAGCTGCAGAAGATGGCGGAGGGCGAGGCGGCCAAGATACGGTCGCTGGCCGAGGCGGAGGCGGCGAGGACGCAGATGACCGCCAAGGCCGACGCGGCCAAGGTCACGTACCTGGGTGAGGCCGATGCTTCAAGGATCAGGAACGTGGGCGAGTCCGAAGCGTACTCCCAGAGGGCGGTTGGTGAAGCGATGGCGGACGCCTATCGGGCGCAGGTGGAGGCCATGGGCGGGGACAACATCGCCCGCCTGAAGATGGTCGAGGCCATCGCCGAGGGGAACATCAAGATCATCCCCGACATACTGGTGTCCAGCAGCGGTGCGACGGGCAGCCTGAGCGACATGCTGACCCTGTTCCTCACGCAGAAGGTGGTCAAGGAAGCTGAGATGCCCAAGGAAATGGCGGAACCGAAGGCCGAGATCAAGGAGAAGAAGGCAGAGGAGGAAGAGCCGCTCTAAAAACCCTTTCATCTCCCCTTTTTTTTCGAGCCAGAGCATGCATGAATAATCTGCATACCGATCTGAACTTATCACATGACATCGTCCAGCGCGGTATATCTGTACTGGACAGGCTGCCTGTCAACCAGCCCAATGTGACGCCCCATGACGCCTGAACGAGAAAGGAAGGGGGCAGTTGCAAGCCCCGCAACGGGGGCGGTTGACGTTTACTGAGATTATTTACGCGAATGGGAAGGAGGTGAGAACGAACCTTAGCAAGAAAAATTGGAAACCCGTAAATATGCAGGCGCATTATCGGGCCTCGATATAATGGAGATGACCATAGAAAGGACGGAAAAAGGCAACGGGGCGATCCTGTTGGTCCTGGCCAGCATGGCCATGATTGTGATGTGGGTTGAGATAATGATTGTCCCCGCACTACCCACCATGGCCCGGGACTTTCCGAACCAGGTGGACTGGCTTCCATGGGTCCTTTCCATCTACCTCCTGGTCGGTGCGGTGGCCACGCCCCTGGCCGGCAGGCTCGGTGACATCTATGGAAAGAAGAAGATACTTCTGATAATCATGGCCATATATGTCGTGGCGCTGCTGGGGTGCGGCTTCTCCCTGGAGATCTCCAACGCGCTCCTGGGCGAGCATAACATCTTCGTGCTGCTGTTCTTCCGCGGCATGCAGGGCATCGGCATGGGAATGTTCACGTTGGCCTTCGGCATCGTGCGCGACACGTTCCCTCGGGACAAGATACCAGTGGCCATCGGCATGATCTCGGCCATGTTCTCCGTGGGTGTGAGCATCGGCCTGGTGGGAGGGGGCTACATCACCTCGGTGGCGAGGTGGACCGACGCGTTCCACGTCATCGTGCCGTTCTTCTTCGTCCTTACCATTGCCGCCGCGTACCTCATTCGTGACCCATGCTACGTGTGCAAGGGCAAGCTCGACATACCGGGCGCCGCTACGCTGGGCATCGGCGTGGTCGCCCTCCTTCTAGCGCTCACGGAGGGCGACGACTGGGGCTGGGAGAGCAGCGCGGTGCTGGCGCTGTTCGCCACCTCCATCATCAGCTTCGTCATCTTCGTGCTGATCGAGCGCAGGAGCCAGGACCCCATCGTGCGTCCGTCGCTGCTCGCGCACCGCGGCATCCTGGGCGTCAACATCGTGGCGCTGTTCGTCGGCCTGACCATGTTCATGGTGTACCAGACCGTCCCCTACTTTCTCGAGCTTCCAGTGGCCGCGGGCGGTTACTATGGACTGAGCGACACCTTCACCGTCGGCCTGTACATGCTGCCCAGTGCCGCCGCCCAGCTGTTGGTCGGCCCCTACGGCGGCAAGCTCTCCAAGAAGGTCGGGCCGTCCAGCGTGCTCGCTCTCGGCATGGCAATCCTCACCGCCGGTTTCCTGTCCCTGGTGTTCCTCAACTCCGACTTCTGGCAGTTGACGGTGTCGATGCTCATCTTCGGCTGCGGGGTGGCGCTGTGCATGGTGTCCATGATCAACGTGGTGGTGGCGTCCGCGGCGCAGAGCGAGTTCGGCGTGGCGTCGGGCATGAACACCCTGTTCCGCATCGTGGGCGGCTCTATCGGCCCGGTGCTGGCCGCTGTCGTCCTCACGGCTAGCTCCATCTCCTATCCGGTGGCGCCGGGCGTTGTAATTGAACTGTACGCCGTGGACGGCTTCGTGCAGACGTGGTGGCTGGGCCTCGGCTTCGCCATCGTGGGCCTGATCGCCGCCATCGTCCTGCGCCCCCAGGGCCAGGGCGATGCCGTGAAGGAGGAAGAGCGTCCGTCCAGAACGGTGTGAGCGGCGACGGAAGTCTCTTATCCCTCACCGCCCGTAGGGCACTGGATGGCTGAGAAGGTTACCCTCCGGGCGTGCCCCTACTGCGGGAGCATGGACACGCACCCCGCGCTGCTGTTCGGCGGACCGCTGCCGTGGGTGGACCACAACGACGGCGGGTACCACTGCCGCCACTGCGGTCGGACCGCGGTACCCCTGGACTTCGATTCCAAGGAGGACCTTCTGGCGTTCCAGAGGAGCATCAAGGCCGTGGGCGGGAAAGCGGACGAGGGTTTCTTCCACCTGCCCATCATGCCCGTGGACACCTCCTCCCTGTTCGACCTGCCGATGCTGAAGCTCCCGGTGGCGCAGGTCGCCAACGTGGTGGAGGTGGAGTGGGAGCGCGGTTACCGCGTGCGCGGCCGCAGCGAGCGCTTCTCGCGCTACTGGTCAGCGGTGCAGAGCCCCCGCTACTCTGCGAAGGAGGTCCTGCTGCTCGACCTGGCCGGCGTGCGTAACGGGAGGCCCAACTTCGATGTGCTGAAGAAGCTCATCAGGACGAAGTACCAGGTGTGGCTGGACCTCGGGGTGCGGGAGCTGGACGACGTGTTCGACGCCTTCACCATGGACGTGGCGCGTACCATCCTCAGCTCCATGACCGCTCCCGACCTCGGCGTGTTCGAGGAGGCGTTCGAGATCTCCGATCGAGTGGTGCCGTGCCTACACCTGGCGGGTGATGTCCTCTGGTCCCGCAAGGGCGTCGGCCCCACGCGGCTGGAGGAGGCGGTGGCGGCCATGAGGGACATCGGCTTCGAGCTCATCGGCGTCATCGACCTGCCCCGCCTGGGACGGGGCCAGGGCGTGGACACGCAGCTCGTGGAACGGCTGTCGAGGCTGGACGGTCACATCATCGTCGGTGGAGGGGTCTTAGAGAGGGACCTGGACACCATGCGCGCCTCCGGCCTGGCGGGGGCGTTCATGGACCCCTTCACCCCGGTGATCGGGGACCTGCTGAGCGAGGACGAGAGGGAGCTGCCCACCGAGGACGCGGCGCCCGCCGTGCGCCCCGCGGCCAAGGGCACGGGCCTCCCGGGAGAGTGAGGGTGCGGGGCGGACTGGTGCGCCCTTCGAGCGCTGGCAAAAAGGATAAATGCGAGCCAGCCGGAAGATGCGGAAATTTAACGGGCTTATATGATGCTGTTAAATACCAAACCGTGCTAGTGCATGTCCGGATGGGGTCGAACCAAATCGCTAGGTGGCCTTCGTGGTCGAGATCCGTTAAAGAGCCTGTCGTAGTGAGCGCAGGCGATGATGACTTCCATGCTACGGGCCAGGGCTTGATCCATCGTTGCGGGGTGAGCTCGTAATGAAGGTGGCGGCATTGGTGCTGACCGCGGCCATGCTGGCGGTGGCGCTCGGCGGAACGGTGGCCGCCACGGACGGCGAGGACACCATCGCCTTCCTCATCGACTTCGGGGACGGACGCACGTACTGGGTGGACGTGCCCCGGGAGAAGGGGATGAACGGCTACGACGTCTTCACCAACGTCACCGAGAAGTTAGGGTTCACCGAGACGCACATCACGCTGGACAAGTACGGCCACCAGATCATGAGCATCGAGGGGTACGGCGGCAACTATAACTTCTCCAACCCCAACGCTCCGTACGACTTCTGGCGGCTGCTGCGGTGGGATGGCTCCACCGACAGCTGGGTGTGGACCGACACCCTCCTGGACGGTATCGACCTCGATGCCACGAAGGCCATCGCCTTCATCTACACCCGGTGGACGTACATGGGCCCGCCGGCCTCCACTCCCGACGACCGGGACTCGTGGATCACCGAGCGGGGCGATTACTCCAACACCGGCAGCGTTCTCAGCTACTCCCCGTCCAGCGTGGACCTGCAGTGGTCCAAGGACCTGGGCAACGGGGCGGTGGACGCTCCCGCCATATACGCCGCGGGTAACACCTACGCGGTGACCAGCGGGACGAAGAGCGGTGATGAGTACACCACCAACGCCACCGTGATGTGCCTGGACAGCGCCGGGGACGAGGTGTGGAGCGAGGACGTGGGGAAGGGCCACCACGTCGCGGCCCCCATGTACTGGAACGGGTTCGTGTACGTGCCCTCGGCGGACGGGAAGCTCTACGCCATCAATGGCGAGACCGGCTTTACCCGGTGGAGCTACGACACTGGCACATCTCCGGACGGCATAACCTCCTCCCCGGTGATGTACCAGAACCTCATCATCGTGGCCAACGCCGACGGCAACGTGGTGGCGTTGGACCAGTCGGGGGCGCTGAAGTGGAGCAAGAAGTTGCCTACTGGCGTCAGCTCATCGCCCGCGGTGCGCAACGGCATCCTCTTGGTAGGCGGCGATGACGGCACGCTCTACGCCCTTTCCGGGGACGGGAAGAGGCAGGAGTGGTCCGTTCCGCTGGGCGACAGCATAAGCGGCGCGCCCATCACCACCGAGGACCAAGTACTGGTACCGTACTCCGAGGGGGACAATGGAGGGTTGGCGTCCATCTCGTACGAGGGCAGCGTGGACTGGACAGCTGAGATCGATGGCACGCCCAGCATGGCTTCCCTCACGCCGGAGGGAGCGGCGGTCGTCTCCAGTGAGGGACTGACCCTGGTGGACCTCAACGGCACCGCGCAGTGGACGGCGGACGTGGACGGTGCGAGCGCCGGGTCCTCCGTGGTCGCGGTGAACGGCATGAGCTACGTCGTCACCGGCGGCGAGAGCAGCAAGGTCGTGGCCGTGGACAACGAGGGCAAGGTGGCGTGGACCGAGGATGCCGGATCGTCCGTCAGTGCATCTCCCTCCCTGGTCAACGGCACCATGCTCCTGCCGTCCAGCGGTGGGTCCCTGCTCTCGTTCTCGTTCGTGGACCTGCAGAGGGAGCCCCAGACCAACGGCAACGACAATGGGAACGATGGCTCCACCAACGGCAATAATGACGGCAGCAACGATGGAAGCAATGACGGTACCGACGGAGCCAACGACGGGTCGAAGGGGATCGGCGGCAACCTCGCCATGATCGGCGGTGTGGTGGCCTTGGCGCTCATCGTGGTGGCACTGCTCGCGGTGCGGTGGCGCAAGAGGAAGAGCTAGCCACGCTCTCGTTCCTTCCTCTTATGGAACACCCCCCGGACCGTGGAAGGGCCCGCATCACGGGGCAGAAGGTTCTCGGGTGCCCATGTTAGAACTTACCCTTCAAACAAGGAGCGTACGGGAAAGGACAGGTCAAGGAGAATGATGCCTGCATCCTGCATGGTTTAGGTCATTATCAATCTCCAGAACAACAAAAATATTCCGAGAAGGACCCCAATATAAAAAAAATTAATAATAAAGTGTTCTGGCCCTCCTCCGATGGCACATCATAAGGCCAATTATTTTTTAATTAATATCAATTATCCAGAAAAAAAATTTGCTGTGATATTCACCGGACTACGTATTTAAGCGCCGCACCCGTCCAGCGAGAGAAAGGTGGTTCTTATCTCGAAGCCAGACAAAGCAAGATGGGTGAAAGGCGCCATAGCTCTGTCCGCCGTGGTCGCCATCGGCCTGCTACTAGCAGGTCTGGTCGTACCTTTGCTGGGTACGAGCGATCATGACGGTAATAACACGAATGATGAGTCAGGGTCCAGTGTAGGCACCGGCCCGGTGCTCGACACGCCGTTCCGGATAAACGGCGATGCCGAACTTGACGCCAAGGCATCGGCTTCGGGATGGAGCGGCAATGGAACGCCCGCCAATCCTTACATCATCACCAACCTGAACATAAATCCGGGTACCGGATCGTACAGCACATATGGCATATACATCGGCAACACCACGAGGTCTTTTGTCGTCCAGTCCGGAACGATCTACCGCACCACGACCGATTCCTCTAGCGTCTACAGCACCGGCGCCGTCAACCTGTATCATGTCCAGAACGCGCAGGTGAACAGCGTGAGCATCCCCTCGGCCTACACTGGTGTCCTTCTGACGGGATGCAAGAACGTGACCATGAGCGGTGTATCGGTCTCCAATGCCAACACCTACTGTGTGAAGATCGACAGCTGCGACAATGTTACCATCACAAACAGCTACTTTTCCTCGGCCAACCTCAACAATGTTCTGGCCTCCAATTCCAAGAACCTCTCCATAGGGCAGAACACCATCGTCAGCTCCAAAGGGGAAGGTCTCCGCATGGTGAGCTCCCACAACAGCTCGGTCTCCGGCAACTCCTTCTACAACTCTCAGGCCGCGCAGATAAGGCTGGTGAGCTCGAACCACACCATCATCCAATACAACAGTGTCTCCAGCTACCAAGGGATAACGGTGGAGTCCTCATCCTTCGACATCATAAGGAACAACAGCATGAGCTCCACCTACGCCAACAGTAAAGGCGTCTATCTCCTTTCCAGCAACAACATCAGCGTGCTGGGCAACGACATCAGCTATTACGCCTTCGGTGTGTTGTCCACGACCTCGGTGGACGGCCTCATCGGTAACAACACCGTTCAGGGATGCTACAACGGCATCACCATGCAGACCAGCAGCGTCCGCAACGTGGTGCAGGACAACTCGGTCACCAACATCCAGTCCATCGGCGTTCGCATATTGAGCTCCAATGACAGTTTGGTGCGCAACAACACCTGCCAGAGCTGCCAGGTGGGCATATACCTCGACGGCTCAGGGAGGAACGCGATCGACGGCAACACCGTCGATTTGTGCTACACCGGCCTGGGACTGACCAGCAGCCCGGACGGCAGGATCACCGGCAATAAGATCTCTCATTGCACCTGGAGCGGTATCGCTCTGAGCTATTCGGAGAACAACGTGCTGTTCGAGAACGCCCTGGAGTCCTGCTCCATCACCATGGACGGCTTCAAGAACGCGTTCAGCACCCAGGACATACCTGTGAACAACACCGTCAACGGCAGGCCGGTGTACTACTACGCCAACGCGGACATGGACAATGCCACGGTGCCGCTGGACGCGGGACAGGTCATCCTGGCCAACGTGACGTACGTGCATGTGACCGGCCTCAACCTCAGCGATCAGAACGCGGGGCTGGTGATGAGCTTCTGCTCCAACGTGCTGGTCGAGGATAGCACCTTCATCGACAACCACCCCTATGGGATGGCCATATACTACTCGGAAGACAACGTGTTCCGCGGGAACCAGCTGGAGGGCTGCTACATCAGCATCTACATGATGAGCTCCAACAACAACCTCTTCGACCGCAACACCATGACCTCGTCCAATGTGGGACTGGACCTGCATTACTCCATCGGGACCGTGATGGTGGCGAACGAGATCGGCAATTGCTCCGAGGCGGGCATCTCCCTTGCCGGCTCTGAGAGCAGCCAGTTATACGATAACGTTCTGGTGGACTGCTCCGTGTTCCTCGTGGGCGATGAGAGCGATCACTCCTCTCACATCATCCCGACGAACAACACCGTCAACGGCAGGCCGGTGTACTACTACGCCAACGCGGACCTGGACAACGCCACGGTGCCGCTGGACGCGGGACAGGTCATCCTGGCCAACGTGACGTACGTGCATGTGACCGGCCTCAACCTCAGCGATCAGAACGCGGGGCTGGTCATCGGGTACTCCAGTTACATCCTGGTGGACGAGAACGACCTCTCCCAGGACGCACCCAACGGCATATATGTGTGCTCCTCACAGTACGTGGCGGTCCTGAACAACAGGGTCACGGGTTCCGATTGCGGCGTCTACCTATACGAATCGTCCTTGCTCCGCGTTGAACATAACATGTTCACTGGATGCTACTGCGGCGTGGTGGTGGCAGAGTCCAGCATGAGCCAGATATTGAACAATACCTTTTCTGAAACGGACACCGGCCTACGGTTCGAGTACAGCGACGAGGCCCAGGTGGCCGGGAACATCTTCCTGGAGGGCGGGGACGGCATAAACGTGTACGATTCCCACGACCTCGCCATCGAGGAGAACAGCTTCGACCACATGGACTACGGCGGCATCTTCCTATACGAATCGGAAGACAACGAGGTGCAGGACAACCGGATGAACGACACTCAGAACGGCATATTCGTCCAGTACTCAACGTCGAACCTGGTGTCGGGCAACCACATCACGAACGCCAGCACCGGCATATGCCTGTATGAGACGAGCGGCAACACCATAACCGGGAACAACGTCTCCAGCAGCAACGAGGGCATCTATCTCTCGTCCTCCCAGGAGACCATCTCCGGTAACGTGCTCTCCGACTGCTATATTGGCGTGGAGGTCACCGAGTGCGAGGCCGCGGTGGTCGAGGACAACGTGATCGCACGATGCGGCGACGGGGTGTTGGTGGTCAACTCCAACGCGGCCGAGGTGCGGTCCAACGATATCACCGAATGCGGAAACGGGATCAGGCTGGACGACTACAGCGTGGTGACGGTGAGCCACAACGAGATCGGTGCCTGTGAGGTGGGCGTCCTGGTCTCCAATCAGGAGAACAGCTATCTGCTGAGCAACAGCATCACCAGCTGCCTGGAGGCAGGGATCCTGCTGGAGTACATCGACCAGGCGACCCTGTACGACAACGCCCTCCAGGGATGCTCCGTCCTGCTGGAGGGTAACGAGAATGGGTTCACCTCCCTGGACGTGGCCATCAACAACACCGTCAACGGACGGCCGGTGTACCTATATTGCCACGATGCCCTGGGCGAGGATACCATACCCGCCGAGGCGGGAGAGGTCATCCTGTGGGACGTGGACACGGCCCTGATCTCCGGCATGCAGTTCGACAACACCACCGTGGCCGTCCAGATAGGCTACTCCGATCATGTGACCATCGAGAGCTGCAGGTTCGACAACATGACCTACCGCGGAATATGGGTCACCGCTTCGAGCTCCGTAACGATCTCCCAGAACGACTTCGTGGGGTGCGAGGCGGGCCTGTACTCGGGGAACAACGACTACGTGTTGGTGGATTACAACGATTTTGCCGGATGTGCACTGGGTGCACTGGACGTTGAAGGAAACCAGGTCCTGTTCACCGACAATACCGCCACTGGCTGTGAGGAAGGTCTCAGCATCGATAGGAGCTATAGCGCTGTGGTCGAGGACAATACCATCACCAACTGCGCGATCGGGATCATGATCAATGAACGCGCGGAGGTCACTGAGTCCATAATATCCAACTGCACCACGGCGGGGATCATGGTGGAAGGGGGCGATGGCGCGTCCGTCCACGACAACAGCATCTCGGGCAGCGAGGTCGGCATATACCTGTCCGAGAGCGATGATATGCAGCTTTACCGGAACGTCCTCACCTCCTGCAAGGTGGGAGTGAAGGTCGTCGAGGACTACGACGACATGATCTATGAGAACGATATTTCTGGCTCATCGATCAGTGCCATGCTCCTGAGCAAGTGCGAGGAGGTCTCGGTGTACGGTAACGTGATCGAGGATTGCCAGAGCGGCATCCGTGACGAGCGCGGGTACGATTCCGAGATCCACGATAACGAGATCGAGGCCTGCCTCGACGGCATCGTGGTCCAGGGTTCCGAGGGGACCTACCTCGATCGGAACAACGTCAATGCCTCGGAGCGGTACGGCATATCCATCATAGGGTCGGAGTACGTGCGGGCGGAGTACAACACCATCTCCAACAGCACGTCCTACGGGATGTGGGTCAACACCTCGTTATACACCACGGTGGACCTTAATCGCTTCATCGACAACAACGGTGCCGGTGAGGTGTACGACCCGGAGCACGCCCAGGCCTTTGACGACCGCTACGTCTACGTGGACATCTTCGGTCCGGGGATATATTTGAACTATCCCGAGGACGGAGATACGATAACCTATGGATATCTCTATCTCGAGATATGGGCCCAGGACGACTCCGGTGTTAACTACTGCGAGTACCGGCTCAACGACGGGGAGTGGATCGTGCTGGACCGGGATGGCTCATACTTCTGGGACGACGACTACCCCTCTCTAGAGGATGGGGACTACAAGTTGGAGGTCCGGGGATGGGACATGCTGGGCTTTTCCGCCTCGGCCTTCATCAACTTCACGGCCGTCGAGGGCTACGACATGATGGCCCCCTCACCGTCCACGGTGAAGGCGGTGGGCGGTCCCGCCGTCATGGCCCCGATCGACGATGATGATGAAGATGAGGGCGAGGACAGCTTCACCCAGTGGTCCACCGATCTCGGCAACTACTGGAGCGATCGGCTCCTACCGGACGCGGACCGGGACAGCATTGTGGACATTACATACTCCATCGCAGGCGGCAACGGCACCGACATGAGGCCCCTGGGGCAGGTCATCGCCATCCCGGCCGACCTGAGCGCAACGGAGGATCCGTTCAGCGTGACCCTGGAGTGGAGCGGGTACAACTATTCCCTCGTCGGACCTATCGACGGTTATTACCTGACCCGCAACTCCACCACAGGCGGGAACTTCACCGTGGAGCTGGGAAGTGACGCATACTACTATGTCGACAGCACCGTGGACCCGTACCGGGTGTACACCTACACCCTGGCGGCCTTCAGAGGCGCCGTGGTCGGCGGTGTGACCCAGATCGAGGTCATGACGCCGGACCCATTCCCGCCCAGCATCGTGATCGATGGGCCAGCGAGCGGCTCTCTGACCAAGAACTCCACCGTGGAGGCATGGTGGACCGGGGAGGACCTCTACTCCGGCATGTCCAACTACGATGTGAGGCTGAACGAAGGCGAGTGGATCGCCGTCGGGATGTACACCACATACAACTTCACTGGCCTGGTCCAGGGCGAGAACATGCTGTGGGTCAGGGCGGTGGCCGTCGCCGGCAACACCAACGAGACCTCGGTGACGGTGGTGCTGGACAGCACCGTGCCGTCGGTGAGCGTGGACGCCCCCATAGATGGAGCGGCGTTCCCGGCCTCCAGCGTCGAGGCCGCCTGGAGCGGCTCTGACCAAGAGAGCGGCATCGCCAGCTACCAGTACCGCGTCGATGGCGGTGAGTGGTACGAGATGGGCAGCGTCCTGAACGCCACGCTGACCGGCCTGAGCGACGGGGAGCACACCCTGGAGGTCATGGCCGTGGACAACGCCGGCAACAACGCCACCGCCTCGGCATCGTTCACCGTCGACACCGTCGGGCCGTTCGTGAGCATCGTCTCCCCGTCCAACGGGACGGCCGTGAACAGCAAGACTGTTAGGTGGGAGGGACAGGACGCCACCAGCGGGCTGGACCACTACGAGTACAGCCTCGATGGCGGCAACTGGACCTACGTGGCCTCGGCCACCGAGCACGAGTTCGAGGGTCTGAGCGACGGTGGGCACACCGTCGCCATCAAGATGGTCGATGTGGCCGGCCTCACCGGGTGGGCCAACGTGACCTTCACCCTGGACACCGTGGCACCGGTGGTCAGCATCACCTCTCCGTCCAACGGCGCGGTGGGCCTCTCTAACATGGTCGCGTGGGAAGGCTCCGACGCCCGGTCCGGACTGGCGTACTACGAGTACAGCCTGGATGGCGGCGATTGGGTGAGCGCTGCCAACACCACCGGGCACACCTTCAACGGCCTAGGGCAGGGGCAGCACACCGTGCTGGTCCGCGCCTACGACCAGGCGGGCAATGACGCCACGGCCACGGTGACGTTCACCTACGACACCGTGGCGCCGGTGGTCAGCATAACCTCCCCGGAGAACGGCACCTGGGTCAACTCGGGCATCGTCCGATGGGAGGGCAACGATGCCACCAGCGGGCTGGCCTACTTCGAGTACAGCCTGGACGGCGGGGAGTGGACCAACGTGTCCACCGCTACCGAGCATGAGTTCGAGAACCTCGCCCTGGGCGAGCACACCGTCATCGTCCGCATGGTGGACGCGGTAGGCCTCAACAGCACGGCCACCGTGGTCTTCAGCGTGGACAACATCGTCCCGCACGTGTCCGTCCTCCTGCCGGAGGAGGGCTCCCGGATCAACGCCGAGGACGCCCAGGCAGTGTGGTCCGGGTTCGATCTGGGCAGCGGGATCGCCAACTACAGCGTGAGGTTCGATGGCGGCGAGTGGACCGTGATGGACCTGGCGGAGTCGTACTCCCTCATGGACCTGACGGATGGCGAGCACCGGATGGAAGTGCGCGTCCTCGACCAGGTGGGCAACCACATGGTCGCGGAGGTGAACTTCACCCTCGACGTCTCCATGCCCACCGTGACCGATAACGGCCCCACGGGCAGCGACGCCGCCGTGGACTCCCTCATCTACGTGACCTTCTCCGAGGAGATGGACCCGGACACCGTGAGCATCACGGTGAACGGTGTGCAAGGAACCCTCACCCATGACGGGAACACCTTCATCCTCGAGCCCACCGCGCACCTGGCCTACAACACCGAGTACAGGGTCAGCGTGAGCGGCAAGGACCTGTTCGGGAACATGGCGGAGACGGAGTGGACCTTCCGCACCACCAACATCGGGACCCTGACCGGCCACATCGTGGACGCTAACGGGGACCCGGTGGTGGGCGCGGTGGTCAAGCTGGAGAACGGGCAGAGCACCATAACCGATGAAGCCGGGATGTTCACCTTCCAGACCGAGGCCGGGGAGCACACCGTCACGGTGAGCAAGGACGGCTATCAGGCCACGTTCTCCTCCGCTACCCTGGCCGCCGGGGAGACCACCACCCTGAGCGCCATCACCCTGGCCCCGCAGGCCTCCAGCGCGTTCGACTGGTGGCCGGTCCTCCTGGTAGTGGGCGCCACAGGCTGCATCCTCATGCTGCTGTTCGTGGCCCGCAGGAAGAAGTGAGGCCGGTCCAAACCCCTTCAAACCTATTCCCTTTTTTCGTTTTTGCCATGTGACACAGCGCCCATCGGTCTGGCCGTGCTCAGCTATTTTAACGGCGGCCGTTAATATCTACCCGTCCGATGGCCCTCTCCACCCTTGAACTGGCGATCATAATCATCGTAGCGTTCGTCCCGGCAGCGATATACCTTATCTGGATCCGGGCGGCCGAGATATACCAGCGCGAGCCAGTGCGCGCCATAGCCGGCACGTTCCTGTACGGGCTAACCATCGCCCTGGGCCTGGCCTTCGTGCTCGAGATGCTGGCCGTGACGGTGCTGGAGGCGTACAGCGGGGGCAGCATCGATGCCACGGTGGAGAGCATCATCCTGGCGGTGGTGCTGGCGCCGGTCATCGAGGAGTTCACCAAGATGACGGGGGTGGTGGCGGCGAGCCGCCGCCTCACGGAGCTGGAGAACGGTCTGGTGTACGGCGCCGCGGTGGGCCTGGGCTTCGCCGCGGGGGAGAACGTGCTGTACTACACCACCTCGCTGAACGAGGGGGTGGAACTGTTCATCATCACCGTCCTGGCCCGCACCCTCACGTCCACGCTGCTGCACACCTCGGCCACGGCCATCTCCGGCTTCGGTATATCGCGCTCCCGCATGTCACGTGCACTCACAGGGAGGGGGACGAGCTGGTTGCCGTACTACCTGGCGGCGGTGCTCATCCACGCGGCCTTCAACTTCCTC
Organism: Methanomassiliicoccaceae archaeon; assembly: GCA_963663855.1. GTDB lineage: Archaea > Thermoplasmatota > Thermoplasmata > Methanomassiliicoccales > Methanomassiliicoccaceae > UBA6. The sequence continues at coordinate 1,122,558 of OY760646.1, forward strand.
GCCATCCTGGGCACGGACATCCTGCCCGACACCGGTGGCGATATCTCCCTCATCGGCCTCCTCGCCTCCCTGGTGCTGGTCCTGGGCACGGTGCGCTACATCCGTTGGAAGATCGTGAGCCTGGACCGCGCCTCCCCCGGCTACGTTCCCCCGCCCTACTACCGGTGATGGTGCAGGAGACCGCTCGACGTTCGATGCTCACTCCTCGGGCGGCCGTGGCATGCCGGGCATGGGCATCCCCCTCGACCGCCGGGGAACGGGGCACCGCGCGGGCCCGGCGCTCTGCGCCAGCTCCTTGCCCAGCATGCGCGCGTCATCGATGGCGGAAGGATGGTCGGTGATCGATCCCTTCTCATCGAAGCCGGCGAAGGTCAGCCTGCACGACGGTGTGGCCTCCAGCGTGTAGAAGAACGCCTGCGCGCTGGCCTCCGCGGCCGCGAAATCGGTACGGACCCTCGCCCCCACGGAGATGAACGCGCCCTTGCGCTTCTTGGAGCGGTAGTGCAGGACGAACTTCTGCACCCAGAACAGCTGGGCCCGGTCGATGAAGGCCTTCATCTGCGCCGACACGCCGTAGAAGTACACCGGGGAGGCGAGGATGATCACATCGGCCTCCTCCAGCTTGGGGTAAAGCGACTGCATATCGTCGTCGGTGGTGCACCGCATGCCGTCCGCACAGCCCTCGCAGGCGGTGCACGGTCCGACGTTCAACTTGCTCAGCGTGACCTTCTCCACCTTGGCCCCCGCCTCCGCCGCGCCCTCCAGGGCGGCGTCCAGCAGCAGGTCGGTGTTCCCGCCCTCCCGCGGGCTTCCTAGAACTCCCAGTACGTATGTCATCCTCTCTCCTCCTTGATGCCGATGCCCTTGAAGAAGGTGTACGCGAACGTTCCCTTCCCTACCGTGGCGTGCAGCCCCCGCACGCCCTCGTTCCACTCCGTCTCGGTCATGAGGCCGCCGATCAGCGCTTTTTCGCGCACCCCCTCCACCATGGCGGTGAAGGTGTTGAGGGTGAACCCCTCCTCCAGCTCCGGGCGGGAGGGGTCCGCGTACACCGTGCGCGGTGTGACGCTCACGTCGCGCAGGCCGGCGGCGGTCAGCAGGGGGTAGAGCCGGCGGCCGATGAGGGCATCCCCTCCGCTGCGGGCCTGCAGCTCCACCAGGCAGTCGATGGCCCGCTGCGACAGCACGTTCCGAGGGTGGAAGAAGGCAGAGCCGTGGTCGCCCTCCACGACGGTCAGCGTCCCCCCGGGGCGGAGCATGCCGACAGCGATGTCCAGCGCCCTCTCCGGCCGGGGAAGATGCTCCAGGAGGAAGCACACGAACACGTGGTCGAAGCTTCCAGGAGCGAACGGCAGGTCGAACACATCGGCAACGTGGAAAGTGATGTTCCTTGATCCCTCGCGCTCCATCGCGGCGCGGGCCGCGGCCACCGAGGCCGGGGAGATGTCCACCGAGGTGATCTCCGCCCCCGGGCTGCTGCGGGCCAGCATGACGGTCTGGGCCCCCACCCCGCACCCCAGCTCCAGGACCTTGCTTCCATCTGAGTAGGAAGTGTCGTGGTGCAGCAGGTGGGCGAGGGTGCGGGATTGGTCTACCAGCCGCGTGCTCTCTTTCGCGTTGTAGCCGTGCACGTAGTCCTCGGGGCACATACGTCCCGGCCAACCCCTTGCGGGAAAAAGAGCTTTACGCTCAGCGGTCGAGGGAGCAGGCCTCGATGTTCTCCCGCAAGCGGGTCGGGAGAGTGGAGTAGTAGCGGAACGTCTTGACGATGTAGTCGCAGGCCCCCAGCTTCATGGCCTGCATGCTCAGCTCGGGGTCCTCGGAGGCGGACACGAATATCACCGGGGCGTCGTACCCCTTGGCCCGCAGCTTCCGCAGCAGGTCGATGCCGGACATGTCCGGAAGGGAGTAATCGAGCACCACGATGTCGAAGACGTTCCTCCCCAGCACCTTGAGGGCGTCGGACCCGTTGCCGGCCTCGGCCACCTCGAACTCTGCCGCGGGGAGATGGTCCCGGCACAGCAGGATGTGCTCGTGGTTGTCGTCGACCATGAGCACTGTGATCTTACCTGTTGGTGATGGCATCTCATCCCTCCATGTTGCGGTCATCGACCTTGGGGAAGATGATGTTGTAGGACGCCCCCCGACTGTGGTCGCCGGGCACGCGGTCCTCCACCCACACGCGGCCGTGGTACCTCTCGCATAGAGTGGCCACCACCGACATGCTGAGCCCATGCCCTTCCGCCCCCTGCACGGTGTCCAGGCGCTCGTAGCGCTTGAACAGGCCCTGCTTCTGCTCATCGGGGATCCCTTTCCCGGCGTCCATGATCCTCACCCTCCACCATTCCCCCTCGTTCTCGCAGTGGTCCAGCACGCTGATCTCCACCGGCCGCCCCTGACCGTACTTGCACGCGTACGCCAGGAGGTTGTGGAACAGCATCTTGAGGGAGCCGTCGGCCTTCACCAGGGCCTTGGCGGCGGTCGCGTCCAGGTGGGTCTCCACGTCCTCGTTGACGGCATTGGACAGCAGCTCGTCCCTCACCTCCTGCAGCGCCGGTATGATGTCCACCACGTCCAGCAGGGCCTCGCCGGCCTGGGCGCGGAGGCGGGACATCTCGCGGATGTCGGAGATGATCTCCGATATGTTGTCCGACTGCACCAGCGCTGCCCGCACGTACCGCCGCTGCCGCAGGTCCAGCTTAGGGTCCCTTATGAGCATCTCCAGGAACCCGTGGATGGGGACGTTGAAGTTGGCGACGTCGTGCGTCAGGAGCACGTTGTACATCTGGAGGCTGCTGGCGTACGACCTGATCTTCTCGTACTGCGACGCGCGGTGGATGGCCAGGGCCGCCTGCAGGGAGAACAGCTCGATGAGCTCGTACTGCTTGGCCGTGAACGGCACCCCCGGCCGCTTCTCCAGCGTCATCACGCCCAGCAGGTCGTCGCCGAACTTCAGCGGGACGCAGATGATGGAGCTGGGCTCCTCGGCCGGGGTCCCTGGCACCGTCATGGCCCGGGGGTCCAGGTCCGCCCGCACCACCAGCTGCCCCTTTCCGGTCTGGGCCACCAGCCCGGTGATACCGTCCCCCACATTCAGCTCCGGCACCGTGGTGATGCCCTCCTCGGTGATCTGCGATATGGCCTGCAGACGGTCGCTCGCGGCGTTGAGCTGGAAGATGAAGCAGTTGTCCGCGGCCACCAGGCCCCGGGCGGTCTGCAGGATGACGTGCAGCAGCTCCCTCAGCTCCAGGGTGGAGGACAGCGCCTGCGTCGTCTCGTACAGCCCCTGCAGGATGTTGGAGCGGGCCATCAGCTCCTGGTGCAGCCGGGTGTTGCGCAGGGAGATGGCCACATGGTTGCAGAACACCTGCAGGATGGGGAACAGCAGGCTCAGGTCCCCGCCCAGGCGGCGGTTCCCGAACACCGCGCAGCCGTACGACCTCTCGGACCAGTTGATGGTGAGCGCCACCAGGGAGCGGACCTCTGGTACTGGGCAGCTCACCTCCGAACGCTCCAGGTCATCGATCACCACCTTGTGCCCGCGGTTGGCGGTCTGGTACAGCATCGTCCCGTCGGGCAGCATGCACTCCAGCACCTGCTTGGCCTCCGGCTCCACGATGCCATGGCACAGCAGCTGCGGCTCCCCCTGGGGGTTGAGGATGCGGAAGATGGCGAAGTCCAGGCCCAGGGAGCGGATGAGGCGGGAGGCCTCGGCATCTATCATCTCCTTCAGGTCGCTGCCCTCGCTGGTCTCCAGGGATGTGCTGGCCAGCACCTTGATCATCTCATAGGGATCGGCCTCCCCCCGCACCTCCAGGCCGCGGTCCTCCACGATGACCATCAGCACGCCGTCCACCGCGCCCTGCGAGTCCCATGACGGCAGGAGGACGCACCGCCGCTCCTCGTGGTGGGGGGTGTCAAAAACCGTGCACGCTCTCGACGGCACCCCCTCCAGACATTGACGGAACGCCTGCAGGTACATCTCCCAGCCCTGAGGCGAGAGGTCCTTGGAGATGAGGGCCACGAGCTGCTGGCCAGTGCACTCTCCCGCGGGCCGGCCTAATATCGCCTCCGCCGGCTCGTTGATGTACACCACCCGTCCGCGGGGGTCCAGCAGGATCAGGGGCGATGGCATGTGGTCGATGAGCTGGGGGGAGCTCACCATGGAGAAGCGTTCCACTAGCTCCTCTATCGGGCCATCGGTACCCAGCGGTCCGTGCATTGGAGCGCTCATCTCATTGTGGCCTATATAAATAAGGAAGGCTTTGTTATCACTTTCAGCCAGCAACCTTACGTTCGTATGGTCCCTACGAGCCTACGTTCGACGGGCGAAGGACCGCCGAAGGCCAGAGCGCCGTCCCTTCCTTGCGGAGACGGTACCATCATCGAGCAGGGCCGCAGGGCGGGCCGTTCAGCGAGCAGATATTATCATTTTTCGGAACGAATAATAGGCCTCTTTCCGCCCTCTCCTTCACCTGCCGTACCGTTCTGCGACCAGGCATCAGCGGCGCATGTCACGCACGACCCTCGCCCGAATATGCTCCAGCCGAGTGGATAGTAGTGGGGATGATGTAGGATGTTGAAAGAAGGTACTAATATCCGGCCATGGTTAAGGTGGTTCGATGGACGAGGGCGATTTCACCAAGGCTCGCTCGATCCTTTTTCCGAGGAATGTGCTGGCGGGCCATGGCGTGCTGGGACAGGTACCTGAGGTCTGCAGGGACTTCGGGCTCACGGGCAGCGCCCTCATCGTCACCGGCTCCAAGACCAAGAACGTGGCCGCCAGCATCGTCACCGACCGGATGACGGAGAACGGCTACGAGGTGCAGACCGCCGTGGTGGGAGAGGCTACCCAGGACAACCTCGACAAGGTGGAGGCCATCGGCCGGGAGTGCCGCACCAACTTCATCCTCGGAGTAGGCGGAGGAAGCAAGATCGACCTCGCCAAGATGGCGGCCAAGAACCTGGGGCAGGAGTGGATCTCCATCCCCACCTCCGCGTCCCATGACGGCATCGCCTCCGGACGGGCTTCCATCAAGAACGAGAGCGGTCCCCTGTCCTTGGACGCCAAGGTCCCGCTGGGCGTGGTGGCGGACACCGCCATCATCGTGCAGGCACCGTACCGATTGCTGGCCGCGGGGTGCGCGGACGTCATCTCCAACTCCACCGCGGTGAAGGACTGGGAGTACGCCAAGCGGCTGCGGGGAGAGGAGTTCTCCCGCTCCGCCTTCTCCCTCGCGCTGTACACCGCGGAGACCATCATCGACAACGCGGACCTGATCAAGCCCAACCTCGAGGAGAGCGTGTGGGTGGCGATAAGGCCGATCATTATATCCGGCGTGTCCATGGCCGTGGCAGGGTCCTCGAGACCCACCAGCGGGTCGGAGCACATGTTCTCCCACGCCCTGGACATGATCGCTCCAGGCAAGGCATTGCATGGGGAGCAGTGCGGGGTGGGGTCCATCATGATGATGTACCTCCACGGCGGCGACTGGTCCCGCATCCGCGAGGCCTTGGCCAAGATCGGCGCACCGACCTCGGCGCAGGAGCTGGGGATCACCGAGGACCAGGTCATCGAGGCGCTCATCAACGCGCACAAGGTGCGCAGCAGGTTCACTATACTGGGCCATGTCGGCCTTACTCACGAGGCCGCCGAGAGGCTGGCCACTATCACCAAGGTCATTTGAAGGAGGTTCAGCGATGGTCGTTATCACTCTGATAGGAGAGCACCTGGCCCAGGAGGGCGGCGAGTTCGTGTACCGGGGACCGCTCACCGAGTGCCGGGACTGCAAGCTCAAGGGCGTGTGCTTCAACCTGGACACCGGCGGGCTGTACCGCATCAAGGCGGTGCGCAACGTGAAGCACCTCTGCCGCATCCATGAGGAAGGGGTGAGAGTGGTGGAGGTGCAGAAGCTGCAGCGGCGGTGCGCCCTGCCGCAGAAGTACGCGCTGGAAGGCTCCACCTACACCTACGAGGGAATAAGGTGCAAGTCCCCGGGATGCAAGAACTACCAGCTGTGCCATCCCACGGGCGTGGAGAAGAACATGAGGTTCCGCGTTTCCCGCGTGGACGAGGACCTCAAGTGCCCCGAGGGGCTGCGGCTCGTCGCCGTCACGCTGGATTGAGCTCACCTCTCCCGGCGGGGCCGGGGAGGTAAAAAAAATAGGTTTTTACGCTGTCACCGGAAGCTCTCGCCGGTGAGGCGCTCGAACATCTCGATGTACAGGTCGCTCACCTTCTTGACCTCCGACCCAGGCAGCGGAGGTATGTCCGGTTCCTCCACCTTGGCCTTCCGGGCCGCGGTGAGCTGATCGTAGTATCCGGTGGAGCGGTAGTACTGGCGGACCGCCTCCTTGGACAGCTCCAGGCACTCACCGCTGGCGTAGGCGTCCTCGTCCCACCACCGGTCCTCGTCCGCGGTGCCGAAGGTGTCAATGAGCATCAGCCTGCGGTGCTCGTCGAAGGCGAACTCCTTCTTGCCGTCCACGTGGATGAGCATGCGCTCCTCCACCTCGGAGGCGATGAGGTCGTCGATCTTGGCCACCACCTCGAACATGTGGTCCATCTCCTCCTCCGACAGGCCGGAGATGGCCAGCGCCTCCTTGCGGTCGAGCAGCCGGTCCACCTTCTCCAGCTTGGTCGTGGTCTCGTAGAACGGCGTGGGGAGCTTCTCCCCGTACTTCACCTCATGGTCCCTGGGGAAGCCCAGGTCCTCGGCGCTGATCTCCTTGGCCCTGATGCGGTCCCACAGGGAGCCGGCCACGTAGCGCCGGGAGATGACCTCCAGGGGGATGAGGTAGTTGGTCGTGGCGCCGTTGATCTTGGAGTAGTCCGAGATCACGTCCACCCTCTTGACCCTCATGCGGTTCGGTGGCACCAGCTCGGTGAAGTGGGTCTTGACCCCCGCCTTGCGGCAGACCTGGAACCAGAAGGCCGCGCTGCGGCACAAGGACTCGCCCTTGAACGGTATCTGGGAAGGGATGGTCTTGTCGAATACGGAGATGTTATCGGTGAAGAGGAACTCTAGAGTGTTCTCGTCCACCTCGTAAACCTGTTTTACCTTGCCGGTCCTGACCAACTTCATCTGGTCTCACTCCAGGCCGAAGTAACATGTAAGGGAATTTATAGTTAGTGTCTTGACGGCAATTCCCCGCCCCTGACCACGATTGCGGCGTGCGAGAAATGCGCAGCGCGAGCGAAGGTCCAGCTCAGCGGTGGAACATCCGGGCAAGGTCGCCCGCGGCAAGGAACAGGAACGCCTCGGCGTAGCCGTCCAGGGCCAGGCTGGCGGCACGATAGCTCGTCAGGCCTTGCGACACCCGCACGTAGTCGATCTCGCGCACCTGCGTCCAGTGGTCCCGTATGGCCGCCACCTTGCGCTCCATCACGTCGTTCACCGGTATGAGGAGGTTGGGCATGGTGGGGTTCCATATCTCGTAGAGGATGGCATCAGGGTTGGCGTTAAGTGGCTCCACCGCGGCGAGGAAGGCCTGGAAGGTCCGGAGATGCTGATCGTGGTTCTCCAGCGGCGAGGGGGCGAACACCGCATCCGGCTTGTAGGCCTCGATCTCCCTGACGATGATGTCGGTGGCCTCCTGCAGCGTGGGGAACGATGACTCGCGGAGGCTGAAGTCCCTGATGCCCAAGTGGTCTAGAGCGGCGTGGATCTCCTTGCGACGCTCGTCCGGCGTGAAGTCCCCGGTCTGCATGGAGAGGTACACCACCCGCACTTCTTTCCCTGCCCCCAGCAGCTTGGCGATGGTGCCCCCGCACCCCACGGTATCGTCGTCTGGATGCGGAGCGAGGACCAGGAACCTCTGCCCGGGCGGAAGGTCCATGACCTTGGGGCTCCACTGGGTGCCCTCCAGGCGGCCCGGCACGGAGAAACGGTTGCGCAGCTTCTCGGCGATGAACCTCAGTTCCAACTTCGCTTCCTGATACCCCATGGACAATCTTGATTACCATTCACTAAATTAACCCACTGTCCTGATTATGAAGGTCGCTGTCCTGTCCTACCACGGCTTCGAGCGGGTCAAGGGGGGCACCGAGCTGTTCACCGAGCAGCTCCGCCTGGCCTTCCCGGACCTGGTGACGGTGACGTTCGATGATAGCGGACGACGCACGGTCCCCGCCCTCGACCGGGTGAACCTCCAGGAGGCGTGGATGGGCGCGACGGTGGGCCGCCGCTTCCACGAGGTGGTCAGGGAGCAGGACCTCGACCTGGTGCTTTGCAACTCCACCGCCGGCTGGTGGCTCTCCCTTTTCCGTCCGGAGGTGCCGATGGCCAACGTGTTCCACTACACCTCCATCGGCTTTGCCGAGGGTACGCTGATGGGAACTCCCGGGTACCTGCCGACGCGGTACATGATGCCCTTCCTGGAGAAGCTCACGTCCATGGCCAAGACCAACGTGGCGGTGAGCCCCAAGGTGCAGCGGGAGCTGGAACAGCGCTACGGGATACGGTCCGAGGTCATCGTGAACGGGATCGACGAGAAGGAGTTCCGTCCCCGCGACCGGCGCCAAGCGAGGGAGGAGCTGGGCATCGAGCACGAGGGACCGCTGGCCATCTTCGTGGGGCGGGCCGACCACACCAAGGGGTTCGACCTGGTGCGGGAGATCGCCTCCCGCCGCGATGACCTCCGGGTGCTGTGCGTCACCTCCTCGTCGGTGGAGGGCAAGAACCTCATCGTCCGCCAGAACGTGCCTCACGAGCTCATGCCCCTGCACTACGCCGCGGCCGACCTGATGCTCTTCCCCACGCACTACGAGGCGTGCAGCTACTCCCCCTTTGAGGCCATGGCCTGCGATGTGCCCATGGTGACCTCGCGCACCGGCATCTTCGAGGACCTCCAGGACGAGAGGTGCGGAGAGGTGGTCCCCACCTTCAGCGCCGACGACTACCTCGCGGCGATGGACCGGGTGCTGGCATCGGACCTGCACCCCCGGGCGGTGGTGGTGGAGCGGTTCACTCAGGAGAGGTTCGTGCAGCAGTACCGGGACCTTGCCCAGCGCTTGGTGGCCGAGCGGTAGCGTCCAGTCTTCCCTTTAAAGGGGGCGTCTCGGTCCGGGGCAATAAGACCATGAAAGAAAAGAAGATCAGGTCCGGCGGGCCCTGCCGCCGTCCTTCCAGCCCTTGAACAGGCCGTACATCTCGGAGATCGCGCCCACGAGCACGAAGAAGCGGGGCATGTTCCCGGTGTCGGAGGCCGCTTCCTTCTTGACCCCCTCCCCTCGCGGAGCTCTGCTGGTGAAGAAGCCCAGGAAGCGGGTTCCGAGGAAGTCGGCGAACCGGACCTGCGTGAAGTGCTTCCTCACCAGGTAGGAGTTGTTCCTCCCCCACAGGTACCGCAGGCGGAGGTACCACTTCACCCGGTCCCGTCGGTAGGAGCCCTCGCACCACGCGTGCCATACCAGCGCCCCCTCGTCGTACAGTATCTTGTGTCCGGCGCCCAGGACGGCGAGGCAGGCATCGGTCTCGTCCTGGTGGAACTTGAAGTAGGGGTCGAAGCCGCCCACGCCGGCCAGGGCGGTACGGCGGAAGGACATGTTGCAGCCCACCATCACCTGGCTCAGGCCCTCGATGCTCTCTCCCTTGGACTGGTCGAACCACTGGCCGTCCGGGGCCACGACGTTCCGGCCCATGGCCGGGCGGCCCTCGGCATCGTACACCGGCCCGCCCGCTCCCCCTACCCGGGGATCTTCGTACAGCGGGAGGAGGGAGGCGAGCCAGCCGGGCTGGGCGATGGCATCGTCATCGATGTAGCACACGATGTCTCCCCTGGCCTGGGCCAGGCCGAGGTTCCTGGCCGCAGATATGCCGTCGAGCTTGGCCTGCCTCACCAGGGTTATGCTGCCCTGCTTCTCCAGCAGCTCCAGCATCTCCCTGGTGCCATCGGTGGAGGGGCCGTCCACCACCATGATCTCGTCCGGGCGGGGGACCTGTTGCTCCAGCGCGTGGAGGCACTTGGACAGCCACTGCACGCGGTTGAAGGTGCATACGATGGCCGTGGCGGTCAGCTTCCCGTCCTTTCCCTCGACCTTGGTGCCCTGCACGACCGTCCCGGTGATGTCCTTCTCGCCCTCGCTCAACGCTTTCCCTCGCCGAGCCTTTTATTGACTTAATAACATAATAAACTTGCGTGCCCGTTCCATGGAGAGACGTTCATGTCCATGGCCCTCGGCGCGAGCATGGGATCTGTCCCCGGGAGCGCCCCGAGCCTTGATCAGGTCAGCTGCCCACGCCCATCAGGAGCAAGGCCACCACCATCCAGGTGTCGGTCAGGGCATGCACCGTGCCCACGTACATGAGGCTGTGGTAGCGCAGGTACAGAACCCCCATGATGATGCCCAGGAAGAGGGCGAAGAGGGCGTACGGCAGCGAACCCCAGAACAGCATGAACGATGCACCCAGGCAGGCGGAGAACAGCACCGCCCTCCACCGGCCCAGCAGGGGCACGGCCGAGCGCAGGATTATCCCGCGGAACACCGCCTCCTCCAAATAACCCCACACCGCGAGCAGGGGGACCATCATGAGGGTCGCCCGCCCGATGTGAAAGCTCTCGAAGAAGCGCAGGCCCAGGAACAGCGCCTCCAGCATAGCCAGCACCAGTGGTATGAGCAAAACGGCCATCACCGTGCGGAGCAGCAGCGGACGGGGCCGCAGCGCGGGCAGGTGGACGACGCGGTACTGTACTAGCGTGACCCCGGCCACCACCGCCAGCAGGGCGGCCTCCTGGAACGGCGTCCCGAACATGTCGGGCAGCAGCACCGTCACCAGCGCCAGGAGCTGCACTAGGACCACCGAGGAGGCCACCAAGGCGACCTCTCTCTGCTCCACGAACAGCGCCATGGCGAGCGAGGACAAAAGACCGGACACCAGCAGTATGAGCGCGGCCAGCACCGCGGTGTCAGTTCCCAGAAGGCGGTAGACGTAGATGGCGCCGCAGCCCAGGACGAAGGGCGTGCTCATGAGGGTGAGCACCGGCCACCGGACCTCCGCCTGCACCTGCGCGGCCGAGCACGTGGTGGACGTCATACTACAGGCCCTCCAGGACAAGGACGATGATCATCGCCGATACGACCCCCAGGCCCAGCATGGACGATGCTGCCAGGTTCCGCCTACGGCGGTCGAGGGCCACCAGCATGATGATGCCGGCGAGGCTCAGGACGCAGATGGCCAGGGTCGCCAGCAAGAAGCCGGGACCGAGGTCCAGAGGCGGTACGATCACCGCCGCTAGGTTATCGTCAATGGAAGCCAGTTGCTCCTCACCCCCACGCCATCGTCAAGGGTCAGGTGCAACGTCTGGTTCCCCGTGGCCAGCACAACGAAGGAGAGGTCCTGCCGCCACGTGTGCCCAGGCTCCAGCTGGAACTGGTAGGACCTCCCCTGTTCGGGGGAGACCTCCACCGTTTCCGAGGGCACGAAGGCCGACGTGCTGTCAGGACCTTGTTCGAGGGAGAGCATGAGGTTGAACGTCTCGGTGGTGCTGAGGTGCGAGGTCACGGTCACGGTGATGAGCCCCGCCTGCCCCCAAGCCAGGACGCTGGGTAGGCTGGACATGTCGCCGTCCACCCCCGCGATGTACAGCTCCGAGTACTCCTCCGCCGCGGGCCGGGCGCCCATGCCTTGCACGGTCAGCACCAGCGCGGCCACCACGGCCAAGGCGATCAGGCCGGACACCACCTTCTCGCCGGACGAGAGCTTCCTCCCCTCCTTTCGAGGTGTGCGGTACAGCACGAACTGTTCCTCCGCCGGGGTACGCACCCGGCGGACGACCGCGAACCAGGACCCCACGCCGGTGATGATCAAGGCCTCGAGAGCCACCACCCACACGGTGTAGTCCAGGATGCCGCGCGTCACCACCGTGCCGGCCAGGGCCATGGCCCCGGACCCCAGAGCCACGCTCAGGACGATGCGCTCCATGAGGGATATGGTCATGGACCGCTCGTCCCGGCGGGCGGTGAAGGACGGCGCGATGATGGCCCTTCGGCCGGGGAACAACGCGGACACGATGGCGTACCCGGGGGCGAAGAACACCGCCAGGAAGCCCATGGTCCACCTTACCGGGCCCTGCACGTCGAGAAAGGCCAGAAGGACCGAGACGAGGACGATCGCACAGACCGCCACCAGGTCATATGGCTTACCCGGTCCCACGTATAGCTTAACCGCTCTCCCTGCCATATGACGACCCTTTTGCTGCTGCACACCTTTGCAACTTTACGTTCATCTACTTATCGGTCCCCCGCAGGGCGGAAATGCGGTCCCGGAGGCGGGGCCCCACCACCTCCCAGCTGTAATTCTCGCTCACCAGGTTCAGACCACTGGCTCCCAGCGCATCCCCCCGCGGGGGATCCCTTAACAGGGCTATCACCTGAGCGGCGAAGTCCTCCCGGTTCCTTCCCACTATGCAGTTCGTGCCGTGCTCCAGTTCCGGTATGCCCTCCAGCGCCAGGGGGCTGACCACCGTGGGGCGGCCCACCGACAGCATGTCGATCACCTTGGTGAGTATGCCCACCCCCTTCCACATGGGGGCCACGCACACGTCGGCCGCGGACAGCCATAGGTACAGGTCAGGGACGAAGCCCAGCATGGTCACCCCCGGGGGAACGTCCTCGCCCAGCGTCCCCGTCCCGGCGATGTAGAGCCCGGTCCCCGGGACCTCCGCCGCCACCCGGGGGTACATCTGCCTGACGAGGTACAGCGCGGCATCGAGGTTGGGCATGTACTTCAGCGTGCCGAAGAACAGCACCACCCTCGTACCATCCCTGATCCCCAGCTCCCGACGGGCCTCCTCCCTGGTCCGGCTCCGGGGGCGCACCAGGGCCATGTCCGCGCAGGTCGGCACCACCTCGAAGCGAGCGGTGTCAAAGCCCAAGGAGCGGTACGCCTCGATCTCCTTCTGCGACACCACCAGCACCACCGTCGACAGGTTCACCAGTACGTGCTCCAGCAGCAGGTTTCCGTGCAGGAAGAGGCTGGACTTGCCCAGGGTGGCGGAGAAGTCCTTAATGTTCCCGTGGTTGTCCCACACCATGGGCACGCCCAGCATGCGGGCGGCGAGTCCACCGGCCAACGAGTAGTACGTACCCTCGGCGAAGACCGCCTCGACCCGCTCCCTCCTACCCGTCCGCAGGACGGTCCACGTGAGGGCCGCCTCGTTGATCACGAATGTCACATAGCGGAAGAAGCGGTTGCGTGACTGGTCGAAGGTCATATTGTCCCACACGGTGGTGGGGATGGGCACCACCTCGAACCACTGCGACAGCAGGTGCAGCAGCTTGGGGGTCCTCTCCGAGCTGGTGGGGTCCACCTTCACCTGAGGGACGAAGGCGATCCTCATGCCGTCCCTCCATCGTAGATGTGCAGCAGCCTCTCTGCCCCCACGTCGAAGCTGAAGTCCTCCAGGGCCAGCTCCCGGGCCCGGGCCCCCTTATGGTCCAGCTCGCCGGTGTCACGGAGCAGCGCGCGCAGCTCCTCCGCCATCCTCTCCGGTTCCGGGGAGAGCATGGAGCCGGCACCCTGGTCCACGATGTCGCTCCTCAGGCCCCGGGCGAAGGAGGTGGCGATAGGGACGCCGCAGGCGATGGACTCGATGGCCGTGAAGGGGAACAGGTCCGTTCGCGAGGCCACCAGCAGGAGGTCGGCGCAGTTGTACAGCGCCGCCATGCCGTCCTGGTCCAGCCGGTCGGTCATTACCCGGACGTTGTCGTCCAGGCCGGAGGAGCGCACCAGCTCCCGCAGCTCCGTCTCCTGCGGGCCCGTGCCTTTCAGTATCAACAGGCAGTCGGGGTCCCCTGCCCGCAGGGCGGAGACGGCCCGGACCATGAGGTCCATCCCCTTGTTGGGGTGCATGCGGCCGATGGACAGGAGCACGTTCCGGCCGTCCTCTATGCCGAAGCGGGCGCGGGAGTCCTCCTTGTTGAGCGGCCGGTAGGCGTTGGTGTCCACTCCGGAGTGGACCACGGGTGCGATTAGGCTCTCCGCGACCCCGGCGCCGCGGAGGTGCTGGGCCGCCGAGCGGGACCGCGGGATGATGGAGCGGCAGCCCTTCGCCACCGCCCGGCCCAGCGTCCGGTAGTACTGCCTCTGCAGCCACCCCATGGGCCCCTGCATATAGATGTCCAGCTCCTGCCAGATGAACATGTCCGGCCCGTCATCACGGGTGGCCGCCCAGGTGAGGTACGTTCCCGGCTGGAACAGCTCCCCCGACTGCACCACGTCCAGACGTTCCTTGGCGATGTCATCGCGCAGCGATGGCGTCAGCGGTGCCAGGGAGGGAGGGAACATCCATGGCAGGCGGGTGGGCAGGTAGTCGACCCGCACCCCTCCCCGGTCCCCCGTGCGCTCCGGACGGTAGGTGTCGGCCACGAAGATGGTGACCTCGTTCCCCCGCCGGACCAGCCTGCGCCCCGTTTCCACGATGTTGAGGTCCTGGTCCGTTCCTGGCCTCAGGCCCTGGGTGCGCATCACGCTGGCATCGGACCGCACGTCGGCGGTCTTGGTTATCAGGTTGACTATCCCGATCCTCATGAGTGGGACCCCGCTATGTACATGACCCACGCCCCTCCGTTGTCATACACCCGGTAGTTGTACGGCGCCTGGTCGCGGTAGAAGTCGTACGCCGACATGATCCCCCACTGGCGGTACCACATCTCCGTGGTATCGTCGAACAGTATCGTCCCTCCGCCGTAGAAGGAGGCGATGTTGGCCACCGACATGTTGAACAGCGCGCTGATCTTGATGCGGTCGAAGCTCTCCCCGCCCTCGTCCCACACGTCCACGGGGTAGAAGCCACCGCCCACGATGGTGTGGGGCGCCTTCTCCGCCAGAAAGTCGGCCACCTCCACCGCGCGGTCGTTGTCGATGTACAGCGCCTCCTGGTAGAACATGGTGGAGGCGGAGGCGACCACCACCAGCGCCACCGCGAGGCCCAGGCCGGCGCGCACGACCTTCCGCCGGTTGGTCATGAGTATGGGCACGAAGATAATGGGCGCCACCAGCGCCAGGTACAGGATCCCCCGATCGTACAGCTGGCCGTTGAAGAACGCCATGTCCAGGGGTATGATCCCCAGCGGCAGCAGGAAGAGGGCGAGTATGTTGCGCGGGAAGTTCACGTGACGCTTGTCCCGGGACAGGAGGTACACCAGCAGCGCCAGCAGCGTGAGCAGCAGGAACACGCCCAGCAGTCCGGTCCGCAGCTGGGGGTACAGCGTCCCCAGGATGTTCTCGGAGGTCCCCCTCATGTTCCACTGCTCGGAGACGCTCTCCTGCACCTGCCCCAGCATGAACAGCCGGTCAGATATGAACTGCACCAGGTTAAGGGAGAAGGAGGACGCGCCGGTGAAGAACCAGCCGAGCCATATGAGGATGAACGCCCCCACCGGCCAGGGCCTCTCCCACCGGGTCGGCCGGCGCAGCCCGATGGCGAAGTGCAGGAAGCGGTTCAGCACCTCCTTGAAGGCGATGGCCCCCAGCACGAAGATCAGGGTGGTGGGGTGGGATACCACGATGAAGGCGAACAGCAGCATGGCGGCGTACAGCCACTCCCGGCCCTCCCGCTCCAGGCATACGAAGATGAGCAGGCCGGCCACCATGCCCATGGACTGCGGGGAGTAGTTGAACTGCAACCAGACGTTGGCGAAGGCCGCGAACAGGAACGCCAGGCGGTGGTCCATGCGAGGCACATAGGTGCGGGCGAAGAGGTAGATGGCCGCCACCGTGAGCGTGGCCACGAAGAGCGGGTAGAGCTTCAGGAACAGCATCGCCGGGGGGTCCCCCAGCAGCACGAAGGACGCCCCCAGCACGAAGAAGCCGGGGTAGTTGTACGCGTAGTTGTAGGTGGCGGTGTTGGGCACCAGGCCCTCGCGGACGATGGCCAGGGAGGCATCGTAGTGGATGTAGGAGTCCCACACCGTGGGGTACTTCTCGAACATGGCCGGTGCGCCCCACAGTGCCAGGAAGAGGAGGAGGGACTGCACGAAGAACACCGTCTCCGAGCCCATGCGCAGGCCCATGGCGAGGGAGACGACCATGAACAGTATTCCGATCCAGTAGCCCAGGGGCAGAATGCCGAACAGCCCGAACGGCGTTCCCAGGGGAACGTACTGCACCTGGTGCCCGAGGGAGGAGGCCAGGCATATGGCCATGCCTGCCAGGCTGAGCCCGTACAGGAACGAGGGCCGGATGCCCGGCTCCGTCCTGCTCACGACTTCCCTCCGAGGCATCTGGAGCTGGAGAATTTGACTGGCGATATATAGTTACCTACAGCGATATTAAAATCCAGCACCGGGGAGGAAAGGTTGAAATCGTCCAGTGGCGTACGGACGCACGCGGCAATTCGGCCGCCGCGATGGGTGCGTTCATGTGGTTCCCCGGGCACCTAGCCTTCTCCCTGCTCATTTGCCTGCCGTTCATCGTGTACCTTAGGCGAGAGCGGGCGTTGGCGCTTTCCTTCCTCGGTGTGTTCGCCCTGCTGCCGGACTACGCCCACGTGGGGGACCTGCGCGGCCTCTCGCACTCCCTCATCGGCCTGGGGGCCACGCTCGCGATCGTGCTCTTCCTTCTGGCGGTGGCCTTCCGGCCCCGCCTCTCCCTCATTCTCCTGGGGGTGGTGGCGGCCTCCTCCCACCTCCTGGCGGACGGCTACATCGGCACCGTGACCCCGTTCTACCCCTGGGACACGACGTGGTACCAGGTCCATGTCTTCAACAGCGCTTTCGATATCCGGACCGAGCTCGTCCTCTTCGCCCTCGCCGCCGTCATCGTCATCGCCATGAACCCCTTGGAGGCGGTGCGCTCCCTCCCCTCCTATAGTGATAACGAGAGGAAGGCGCTCCTCGTGACCTCGTCCCTGATGATCGCCATGTGCGGCCTGCAGGGAGCCTACTTCGTCATGACATCACAGGCATCTGGGTGGGACATCTTCCGCTCCCTGCTGCTGCTCGCTTTCATCGTGAGCGGGGCGGTTTCATCCCTCTTTTTTATTAAAATATTGCTGAAAAAGGGCCAAAAAGAATCTATTATGATAGCAATAAAATGAATGTCTGGCTCGCTTTCAAGAAACATTTAAATATATGCTATTCTAAATAAATTTTCAAGCCTAACAAGGACGATCGAAAGTAAATAAAAATGATAGAGGGGGACGGAAAGCTATGGCCAGTGTTGTCGTTGAGAACAGCCAGGGAGATATTAATACTCGGTTCAGTGTACACCCAGGAGTGTGGTTGTGATGGCGAACAAGATAGTCGTCATGATACCCGCGTTGAACGAGGAACGCAGCATTGGGAAGGTCATCGATGACATCCCGCGCCGGGAACTGATGCGCCGGGGTTTCGATGTTCGCGTCGTCGTGGTGGATGGGCAGTCGACCGATAGGACCCTGACCATCGCCCGTGAGAAGGGCGCCTACATCCTCGTGCAGAAGGGCCGGGGCAAGGGCATCGGTGTGAGACAGGCGCTGGCGCTGTGCGACCCCCGCGAGGTGGTCCCCAAGGTGCTCGCCCTCACCGGTGGGCTGTGCGCCAAGTTCTCCGATCTGGCATCCATGCTCGATGCCAAGTACCTCATCATGCTGGACGCCGACGGGACGTACCCTCCCCGGTACATACTGGACGTGGTCTCGACCCTGGAGAGCGGTGCCGACGTCGTCATGGGCTCCCGCTTCCTGGGCACCATCGCCGAGGGGGCCATGACCCCGCTGAACCACTTCGGCAACCTCATGCTCAGCGATCTGGCGACGCTGCTGTACCAGCAGCGCTGCACCGATCTGTGCACCGGCATGTGGGGCTTCAACGGCAGGGCCCTGAGGACCCTGCAGCTCAGCTCCAAGCACTTCGAGCTGGAGGCCGAGCTGTTCGCCGAGTCGATAAAGAAGGGTTTGAACCTGAAGGAGATCCCCATACACTACCTCCCCCGCTCCGGGGAGACCAAGCTGGTGCCTCTGAAGGCGGGCGTGACCATCGTCAGCAAGCTGTTCGAGAGGCGCTTCTGGAGCGCGGCCGGGGAGTTCGACATCAAGATGGCCCGGACCGCCGAGAGGACGGAGAGGTTCACCCTGCTCGCACCTGCGCGCCACGTGTAGAGGCCGACGAATGCGCGTGGCCATGGTCAGCCCGGAGTTCCTGAGCTGGGGCGGAGTGGGCAGCTACATGCTCCAGCTGGCCAACCGCCTCTCGCCGGAGCACGAGGTGCACGTGATCTGCCTGGGGAAGGAGGGCACCGTCCCCGAGGTGAAGAACATCACGCTGCATGTGCTCGGAACCGCGCAGGACACCTTCATGTACAACAACCAGTTCCAGGTGGCCCTGTGGAGGTCGTTCGGCAAGCTCCACGAGCAGCATGGGTTCGACCTCATGCACTCCAACCACGCGCAGATGGCCGACATCATGTTCAAGCTCCTGGGCGAACAGGTGCCGTCCGTGACCACGGTCCACAGCACCATCGGCTCCCAGCGCATGGGGACCCGCGCCTCGGGCCTGCCGCTGAACCGGCTGGAGATGTCGGAGAGGATGACCTACCTCCTGCTCCCGGTGCTGGGCACACTGGAGAGGGTGTACATGAAGCGCTCCTCCTCGCTGATCTACGTATCGGAGTTCATCAGGGACTGGTGCCAGGACCGCCTGAGCGCCACCTGCCCGTCGGAGGTCATCCACAACGGCATCGACACCGAGGTGTTCCGCCCCCGGGGCCGGGAGGAGTGCCTCGGCCACTTCCCGCAGCTCGAGGGGGTGGAGAACATGGTTCTGTTCTCCGGCCGCATGATCGCCCTCAAGGGGATCTCCACGGCCATCGAGGCGGCCTCCCTGGTCGATCGCTCCCTCTCACCGACCTTCGTGTTCGCCGGCAACGGGAACGCAGAGCAGTGGAAAGACCTGGCCGCCAAGGCGGGGGTCCCTTCGGACAGGTGCCTGTTTATCGGACCCGTACCTTACAAAGAGATGCCTTATCTGTATCCCCTTGCTTCCATGTTCATGCTTCCCTCGTACTCGGAGAGCTTCCCCATGACCCTGCTGGAGGCGATGGCGTCAGGCACCCCAGTGGTGGCCAGCAGGGTGGGAGGGGTCCCGGAGATGATCGTCGACGGCCACACCGGCATGCTCGTTACCCCCCGGGATGCCGCGGCCCTGGCCGGCAGCATCGAGGTCATGCTGGGGGACCATGACCTCCGCCGGCGGATGGCCGCGCAGGCCCTCGCCCAGGTCCAGGAGGAGTTCAGCGCCGCAGTGATGGCCAGCCGCACCGCCGAGGCGTACAAGCGAACGGTGGAGGCCTGGCATTGAAGGTCCTGCTAATCAACCCGCCACGGCACGACGGCGTGTCCGTGATCCGCGAGGAACGCTGCGAGGTCACGGAGCGCTACTCCGTCCTGGAGCCGTACTCGCTGCTGCAGACCGCCGCGCTCCTGCGCAACGGCGGTCACCAGGTCGATCTCATAGACCTCAACGGCCGGGACCTCGGTTACGAGGACCTGGCCGCCAGGGTCCGACAGTTCAGACCGGACGCGGCGGTGTATCGCTTCACACCCACGACGTTCGACTGGGACCAGAGAACATCATCCGTGGTCAAGGAGGTCGACAAGGACGTGCGCACCGTCGGCATCTGCTGGACGCTGCGCACCATGCCCAAGGCCGTCCTCGGTGAAGCTCCGCAACAGGACGTGTACGTCCGCCAGGACTACGAGGTCGTCGTGCCGGCCCTGATCGACGCGCTGGACAAGGGCGCGGACCTCGGCACGGTCGATGGCATCTCCTTCCGCAAGGACGGTGACGTGGTCACAACACAGGCGGCCGCTCCGCTGAAGGACTACGATTCGATGCCCCTCCCGGCGTACGATCTCCTTCCGGACCTCAAGCCGTATTACGTCACCGCTCCGGCCGGCCGTCCGTTCACCATCCTGTACACGAGCAAGGGCTGCCCGTACAAGTGCTCCTTCTGCACCGTGGCCGGAACGCCGTGGAAGATGCGCACCGCGCCGCACATCATCGAGGAGTTAAGATATCTCAAAGAGCACTATGGCCTCCGCACCGCCTCGTTCTTCGATGAGACGTTCACGTTCAACCGCAAGCGCGTGATGGAGATCTGCCAGGCGCTGAAGGACGAGGACCTTAGGATCAAGTGGTACTGCAACACTCGAGCACACCTTGTTGATCGCGAGCTCTTGAGCATTATGCGCTCGGCCGGCTGCCGCGGCATGTCCTTCGGCATCGAGTCCGGCAGTCAAAGGATACTCGATTCGGTGGAGAAGCACGTGAGCGTGGAGCAGTGCCGGGATGCCATCCTGAACGCCAAGGCGGAGAACATCAAGGTCCTGTGCTCGTTCATCTTCGGCCTTCCGGGCGAGGACTGGGACAGCGTGAACGAGACCTTGAAGTTCGTTCGTGAGACGCTGCCAACGTCGGCGCAGTTCAACGTCGCCGTGCCGTATCCTGGAACACGATTGCACGAGCAGATCTACGGCCTTCCTGGCCTGGAAGAACCGAACTTCCGGAACCTGTACCAGCACGCGTCCGTGGTCGGCACTGAGAAGATGAGCCCGGCCGACCTCGACAAGGCGCGGGAGATGGCGTACAAGACGCTGTACTCGTCCTGGCGGTGGTGGTTCTCCAACGTCGGGCACGTTGTGAAGGAACCGTCGGACCTCTACCTCGCTTTCCGCTACGCTCTGAAGATCACCAACAACTACGTGTTCCACGGCATGAAGGACGCGCACTAGGTGGTGGCATGGAGTCCCGCAGGATGGTGATGGTGTCGACGTTCTACCCCCCCTATCACATGGGAGGGGACGCCGTGCACGTGCGGTACCTCTCCGAGGAGCTGGTCAGAAGGGGACATGAAGTGCACGTGGTGCACAGCCTGGACGCCTTCGCCCTCAAGAGCAGGAAGGGCGTTAAGCCGGTCAGCTCGGAGGTGCACATCCACCCTGTGAGCACTTCTCTGGGCGCCACCTCAGCCCGCCTCACCTACCTCACGGGGCGCAGCGGAGCGGTGGAGAGGGAGCTGGCCCGTGTCATCGGGGAAGTGCGGCCGGACTGGGTCCACCATCACAACATCTCGCTGCTGGGGCAAGGCGTGCTGTCCGTGGGTGACGCCCCTACCATGTACACCGCCCACGACCACTGGCTGGCCTGCCCCCGCTCCGACCTGGCCTACCTCGGCAACGCGTGCTGCACCAGTGACCGGTGCACCACCTGCTCGCTGCGCACCCATCGCCCGCCGCAGTGGTGGCGTGGGGCGGGCTTCCGGCGGCGGGTCCGCCGCATCGGCCGGATCATAACGCCCTCCGATTACATGGCATCGTTCCTGAAGGAAAGGATGGGGGTGGGTTCCGTGGTCCTACCCAACTTCGTCCCTCGCCCCCAGGACTTTGAGACGAGGGAGCTTCCTCCGCACTTCGTGTTCGTCGGCGTTCTGGAGAAGCACAAGGGCCTGGACCTCGTCCTCCAAGCCTACGAGAGGTTCGGCATCAGGGCGGAGCTGCACGTGATGGGCAGCGGCAGCCTGGAGCCGATGCTTAAGGAGATGGAATCTAAGACCGAAGGCAGGGTCAGGGGCCTGGGCTTCCTGTCCCGGAGCGAGGTGCTGGCCGAGGTGGGCAGCGCCATCGCCCTGCTGTCACCGTCCACCTGCCAGGAGAACTCTCCGCTCTCGGCGATCGAGGCCCTGTCCGTCGGGACCCCCCTGGTGGTCTCCCCCAACGGAGGGCTGCCGGAGCTGGTTAGAGAGGGATGCGGCATCGTGGCCCAGACCAACGTCGACAGCATCGGCATGGCCATGAAGCACCTGGAAGGGTATCCCCAGGAGCGTGGCGGGCTGTCGGCACGCGCCCTCAACGCGTATGAGGCGAGGCATTCGCCCGAGAGCTACCTCGAACGATATTTAAAGCTGGCCGAGGACCTGGCGTGAGGCGCGTCGCTCCCCGAGCATGAACCAAGGTCGAGGAGACAGGTTCATATATATGTTGAATGAAATATATTTTCGACAGGGACACCATGGACGGAACGAGAACGGTTCATGCGGAGCATGAGGGCAGCGCGCACCTCACGGCGAGGACGCTGGACAGCACCATCGACCTCCAGAGCCATCAGGCGGAGTGGGAGGGGCTGCGCAAGCGGTGCGGCGGATCGATCTTCAGCTCCTTCGACTGGTCCATCGAGTGGCTGCGCCACTTCGACACGGTGGCCAGCCCCCGCATCATCATGGTGGAGGAGGACGGCGTGCTCGTCGGCCTGGCTCCCCTCACCGTGACCGAGGAACGGGCCATGGGCGTCAAGGTGATGAGGCTCTCCCTGGTGGGGGACGGGGCAGGAGTGGCGGAGCTGTACGACCTGGGGGTCCTGGTAAGCGAGGACCGCGAGGACGTCCTGGACAAGATGGTGCAGGAGATCGCACGGTTGGAGTGGAACGTCATGCAGCTCAACCAGATGCGGGACTCGCCTGCGAACCGCGGGCTGCTGGAGAGGATCTCCCACCACTGGGAGGCCGAGGACGTGAGCACGGTGCCCTGCCCGGGGACCAGCCTGCCGGCGGCGGGCAGCGTCCTGGACATCATCTCTCCGCGCACCAGGAGCGCCGTCATCCGCGCCATGGGCTCGCTGGAGGAAGAGGGCCGCATACGATACCGCTGCGTGGACATTCCAGCGGAGGCCCGGGATGCCACCGAGATGTACGCCCTGAAGCACATGGCCAGGAGCGAGGCCCGAGGCAGGGAGTTCAGCTACGAAAGCCTCTCGTCCTTCCTCCAGGACGTCATGATGGCCACCGTGGCGGAGGGGTGGGGCATGGTCTACGAGGTGTGGATCGATGGCTCGCTGGCCGCGCAGATGCTGTGCCTGGAGGACGGGGACGTGATGCACGCCTACCGCCTGGGGGCCGGTGATCGGTTCCCCGAGCTGTCTCCCGGTAACCTCGTATCGCTGTACGCCATGAACGAGGCCCGCCACGCGGGCTTCACCTACTTCGACTTCGGCCCCCGGGCGGAGGAGTTCAAGTACCGCCTGGGCGCCAGGGACCGGCACCTGCTGTGCGTGGAGGCCCTGCGGGGCACGGCGCGCGCCGCGTCCATGCTCACCTCCCTGCCCGGGGTGCGGCGGCTGGTGTCGCGGTAAGGTCAGAAGGCCTCGGCCGCGGCGTGGACCTGGATCCCCTTGTTGCTGATGCCGTACGGCTTCACGCGGCGGGAGTGGTTCATGCGCCGCATCTTCATGACCCGGATGGTCAGCTGCACCTCGGCCTTCTCCCTGCTCTCCTCATAGCGCAGGATGATCACGCCGTCCGCGGCGTACTCCACCAGCCCGTCACGCGAGGCGTTGGGGTTCTCGTCGTTGACCTCCGCCGTCATGAGGCAGGTGGCACCGGTCCTCTTGATCATCTGTATCAGGGCGAAGAGGTTCGACCGCTTCTCGTGGTCCGCGTCGAACAGGAGGTTGAGCAGCGACACGGAGTCGATGACGATGCGGGTGGCCCCGAAGCTCTTGATGAACTCGGGCAGCTCGCTCTTGACCCTAGTGATCGTCGTCTTGGCGTCGGTGGGCTCCAGCTTCACGATGGACAGCTTCTTCTGTTCGATGAACGGCTGCAGGTCCCAGCCGAAGGAGCGGGCGTTGGCGATGACGGAGTCCTGGTCCTCCTCCAGGCTGATGAATATGCCCTTCTCCCCTTCCCTCAGCCCCTGCTGGATATACTGCAGGGCGAAGGTGGTCTTTCCTGTACCGAACGAGCCCAGCACCGCCACCGCGTGCGACCTGGGGAGCCCTCCCTCGAGCATCTCGTCGAGGCCGTCGATCCCGGTTTTAACACGATCCATGTAGATCACCCGATCCTTTCTGTATCGATGACCACCAGCCCGCTCTGCGCCGTGACCACGGTGGCGAACCTGGCGATGCGCTCCTTGTCCAGGTGGGGGAGCAGCGATATGAACTTCTCCACGTACATGTAGCGCTGGCGCTTGGAGGAGTTCTGGTAGCGGCTCCACTCGAACACCAGGGAGCCGTCCACGGAGTCCATGATGGTCCGCTGCTTGCGCTCCTCCAGCACGTTGTTGGTGAGCACCAGGTACACCACCCCGCCCCACTTCTTGGACACCCTTTGCATGCCTCTCAGCACCGCCACCAGGTCGGTGATCTCGATGTTGGCGCTGACCACCAGGTCGGTGAGCGAGTCGATGATTATCATGGAGCCTGGCGCGTTCTCGTCCAGGTAGTTGACCAGCCCCTCGAGCACGTTGTCGTTGACGGGGTCGCTGGAGAACAGGGACGTGGACTCGCCGGTCCAGGAGCGGGGCACCATGGTCTTGCGGAAATAGGCGGAGGAGAAGTCCTTGAAGTGCACGTTCCTCTCGATCGCCTGGTAGAAGTCGCTGTTGAACGCCTCTTGCAGCTCCTCCAGGACTTCCTCCCGGGAGCGCGAGAAGGTGATGTAGCATATCTTGTCCGGCAGCTTCGAGTCCCGGCCGGCGCCGAGCAGGAAGGCCGCCGACTCCGGCTTGTCCCTCACCATCGACAGCTTGGCCGCCGAGGTCAGCGCGAACTCCATCTGGCCCGCGCCCAGTTCACCTACCAGCAGTACCACCGAACCGGAGGGGAACCCCCCCTTGATGATGGAGTCGAAATCGGCCACCCCTGAGGGTATGCTCTTCGCTACTTCTCGCATCCCATCCACCTGACTCACGCCATATCAAGGCGTTCCATCTTGAAGGTTTGCTCCTGACTTCAGGAAGGGCGCGGAGTGAGACTGACCCCCAGGCAGTCGTAGCTGAGGACCACCGGCTGGTGCACACTCATGGTGGTGCACAGCCGCATGCGCAGGGGTAGGTACGCCTCCTCCGGCACCACCACCAGGGCGGACAGGCCGCGGCGCAACGTCTCCTCGTACATCTTCACCTTCCCCGCCCGGGACCACGACAGCCCGGACTCCACGTACTCGTAGCCCAGCAGCTGCGTCCCCGCGCTGATGGTGATGAGCCCCCACTCATCGTTGATGATGGCCCACTCCGTAGAGATATCAGGATTGCTCAGCGCCAGCATCCCCAATCGCTGCGCCAGCGCCCTCTCCACGCGGCCATCGGTCATACCCCATCCTTGTACAATGGGGAATAAGAACCATCGCTCCGACCGTTCCTTTTTTACGGTGTTGTTACAAAATAAATGCCGAGGCGGATGACGGAGCTGAAACGTAGCTTGGGCCTGATGGGGGCCACCGATGTTGGTCTGGGAGCGATCATCGGCGCGGGGGTGTTCATACTCAGCGGCGTCGCTGCCGGCCTGGCCGGGCCGTCGGTGATCCTGTCGTTCATGCTGGCGGGCGCCACCGCCTTCATGACCGCCCTCAGCTCGGCCGAGCTGTCATCGTTCATCACCGAGGCCGGGGGGTCGTTCATCTACACCGAGAGGGCGTTCGGCCCCGGCTGGGGCTTTCTGGTGGGGTGGACGAAAACGTTCGACTACACCGTCGGTGCGGCGGCGGTGTCCATCGGCTTCGCCACGTACTTCGCCGCCATAGTCGGCAGTTCGAACCCCTTGCTGATCACCGTGGTCGGTGCCCTCCTCCCGCTCCTCTTCCTGTTGCTCAACCTGCGGGGCGTGCGGGAGGCAGCCGGGACCAACAACCTGCTGGTGGTGATCAAGGTGCTGGCGCTGGTGGTGTTCATCGGGGTGGGCGCGAGCTACATCCTGGGCCCGGGGGACCTCTCCCACTATTCGCCGTTCTTTCCCCTGGGAGTGGGCGGCACGGTGGCGGCCAGCGCGGTGATATTCTTCGCCTTCGTGGGCTTCAACACCATCACCGTCCTGTCGGAGGAGGTCAAGGACCCGCAGCGGACCATACCGCGGGCCATCGTGGCCGCGTTCGTTCTCTCCACCATCCTATACGTCGGCGTGTCCATCGTCGAGGTCGGGCTCATCGACTGGCACGCCCTGTCCAACAGCGCGGCGCCGCTGGAGGCGGCGCTGCAGCAGGCTACGTCCGACCCCTTGGTTCTGGACTTCGTCTCTATCTCTGCCCTGTTCGCCACCGCCTCGGTGGTGATGTCCTCCCTCCTAGGAGCGTCCCGCGCCCTGTTCGCCATGGGCCGCAAGGGCGTACTGCCCCACTCCCTGTCCCGCCTCTCGAAGAGGGGCACGCCGTCCACCACCATCATCATTACGGGGCTTTCCATGAGCCTCATCGTGGTGCTGGTGAACGGGGACCTGGGCACGCTGGCCGCGGTGTTCAACTTCGGCACCCTGCTCACCTTCCTGTTCATCAACCTCTCCATGCTGCGGCTCCGGAGGAGCATGTCTGAGGCGGCGCGATCGTTCCGGGTGCCCTGGTATCCCGTGCCGCCGGTGCTGGGAATCGCGTCCTGCCTCATGCTGATGCTGTTCCTCAACCTCCAGGCGCTGGCCGTGGGTGCGCTGTGGATAGCGATCGGCTACCTGGTCTACCGGCGGTCTAGGCGGTACATGGAAGGTCACCGCTCACCGTGAGCGTTGTTCCAAACGCTCGATGAACATGGCTAGCGCGGCCTCGGCGGCCTCCCTCTTGATGTCCCGGCGATCGCCCGGGAAAACGTGGCGGTGCACTTCCACCTCGCCCCTAAGGTCCAGGGCGATGAACACCAAGCCCACCGGCTTTTCCACGGAACCGCCACCGGGGCCGGCGATGCCCGTGACCGCCAGGCCTACGTCCGCATTTCCCGCCGCCCGGGCGCCGGCGGCCATCTCCCGGGCCGTGGGCGCGCTCACCGCCCCGTGGTCCCTGAGCGTCGCGGAGCGCACATTCAGCAGGGCCTCCTTGGACGCGTTGCTGTACGTGACCAATGAAAGGAGGAAGTAATCGGAGGACCCGGGGACGTCGGTGAGGAGCGAGGCGATGAGGCCACCGGTGCACGATTCCGCTAGCGCGAGCGTGAGGTCGTTCTCGCGCAGCAGCTCTCCGACCTTTTCCTCCGGCCTCAGATCGTGGCCTCCGGGGCGTTGTCCTTCATGATCTCCTGCAGCCGCTCGTCGCCCTTGACCTCCTGGATGGTCTCCACCACCCCACGGGGGACGAGCTTCTTCCACTTCCCGTTCTCCACGATGCGCTTCCTGACCTCGGAGCCGGAGTACACCTCGCGGTTGAACATGGGCGCCATGCGCACCTCGTAGCCCGCCTCCTCGAACAGCCTTCGTGTCAATGGATTGTTGGAGTACACCGCGTCGAACGGCGGCACCAGGGAGGCGACGTGCGCCACCCACACCGCGTAGCGGTTGATGTCCACGATGGGCACCAGGAAGAAGTTGTGCATCCCCTCGTCATGCAGCGCCCGGGAGATCATCAGATGCCTCTCGCCGGCGGTGAAGGGGTTCTCGAAGGTGTGGGAGAGCTGCGCGCTCCCAATGCCCACGATCAAACGGTCGCACTCCTGGGCGATGGTCTTCACCACCTCCAGGTGTCCATTGTGGAACGGCTGGAACCTGCCGATGAGCAGGGCACTGACCTCCTTCTTCCTCATGATCCACCTCGGGAGGGAGAGTCCAAGCTAGGTTATCAAAATTGTGCAAAAATGTGTGAAGGGAAGAAGTTTACTGCGTCGCGGCGCGGGGGCCGATGATGGAGGGCTTGCCGCCCTTCTCCACCAGGTTGGACAGCTTCTGCAGGAGGCCGTCCTTCTTGGTGCCGCCCACCAGGGCCTTCTCCAGGACCTCGTTGAGCGTCTCCACCGGTATGATCTCGATCTTCCCGATGTAGCGGTCCTCCAGGACCACGTCGCGCAGGTTGGCGCGGGGTATGAGCACCCGCTTCAGCCCGGCCTCGCACGCCGCCTCGATCTTGGCGGTGACGCCGCCCACCGGTAGCACCTGCCCCCTGACGGACAGGGAGCCGGTCATGGCCAGGGTCTGGTCCACCGGGACCTCCTCGAAGGCCGAGATGACAGCGGTGGCCACGCTGATGGACGCGGAGTCACCCTCCACGCCCTCGTACGTGCCGACGAACTGCACATGCACGTCGTGGTTGGCGATGTCCTCCCCGGTGTACTTCTTCACCAGGGCGGAGACGTTCTGCACCGCCTCCTTGGCGATCTCGCCGAGCTTGCCGGTGGCGATGATCCTCCCGCCGGACTTGGTCTGCGCGGGGGTGACCTCGGCCACGATGGGCAGCACGATGCCGGAGAACTCGGACATGGAGCTCTCGGTGTTGAGCGCGGCCAGGCCGTTGACGACACCGACCTCGTCACCCTCGGTGGTGAAGGTCTTGTACTCCTTGCGGGACTCGAGGTAGCGGTCCGCGATCTGCTGCTCCAGGCTGCGGGCGATGCGCTTGGCATCCACCACCATCTCGGCTGTGACCAGGGGCTGGTGCCTCTCCCGGGCGATGTCCCCGGCGACCCTCACCAGGCCGCCCAGCTCGCGGAGCCTCAGGGTGAGCCTGCCGTGACGGCCGGCCCTCCGCTGCGCCTCCTTGACTATCTCGCCCACCGCCCGGCGGTCGAAGTGGGGGATCTTCTTGTCCTTGGACACTTCCTGCGCCACGAAGCGTATGAGCTTTATGCGGTTGTCGTCGGTGTCCGGCATGGTGGAGCGCATGAACACCTCGTAGCCGTAGCCGCGGATACGGGAACGGAGCGCGGGGTGCATCCCCTGGATGGCGTCCAGGTTGCCGGCGCACACCAGGATGAAGTCGCACGGGACGGTCTCGGACTTGACCATCGCCCCGGAGGAGCGCTCGCTCTGCCCGGTGATGGAGAACTTGCCCTCCTGCAGGGCGGTCAGCAGGCTCTGCTGGCTCTCGGTCCTCAGCATGTTGATCTCATCGATGAACAGCACGCCCTTGGACGCCTTGTGGATGGCACCGACCTCCAGCCTCTCGTGGGCCGGGGTCTCCAGGCCGCCGCTCTGGAACGGATCGTGCTTCACGTCGCCCAGCAGCGCGCCGGCGTGGGCGCCGGTAGCGTCGATGAACGGAGGGGCATCGCCGTCTTCGTGGGTCACGAGCAGCTTGGGCACCATGTAGTTCTCTGTACGGTTGCCCGTGTAGCGGGTGGCCAGGAATATTATAGCCACCAGTATGATGCCGAAGAAGAGGATGTTGGAGTTCTGGGTGGAGATGAACGCCGCGATGGTGAGCAGCAGCACCATGATGATGAAGAACGTGAACATGGAGGCCTTCTGCTGCTTCTTGGCCTGGGCCTCCTTCTTCTGCGCGGTGACGATCTCCTTCCCCTTTCCCGCGGGGACGACCCTCACCTTGGGCTCGTTGGGATCATCAGGGTTGTGGTAGGCGATGACGTCCTGCAGCTCGCCCTTGGGCAGGTACTCCGTCATGGACTTGGCGAGCATGGACTTCCCGGTCCCGGGCTCCCCGATCAACATGACATGGCGCTTCTGCTCGGCGGCCTTCTTGATGACCTCCACAGCAGCGTCCTGGCCGATGACCTGATCAGCGAGCTTATCAGGGATCTTGATGTCCGCGGTGGTCTGGAAGCCCTGAGCCTCGATCCACACATCGACATCAAGGCCATGCTCCGCGGTAGAAGATTGGTCACTGTTCATAATTCACCTGCTCCTATGCTTCCATTGCAACTCATAACGGTGCCACTAATTAAGTGTTTCCCCGAGTTTAAATATTCTGGTATTGAGCCAGCATACCGGCGAGGCACCAGCGCGGACGGCCAGGACGTTATCCGTCCCGAGTATGATTTTTTTCATATTTTTATCTGGTGCCCGCCCCCCTATCACCCCTTGAACACGGCGAGAGGCTAACCGCCCGGCGCCGACCACCTGTGGCAAACGTCTAAATGTCAGCATCCTTTCAGTAAGGGATGGAAGAAGCGATGAAGATAAGCGAGCTCGATCTCCCGGAGGGCGTGGCCCAGGTCCTGAAGGAGGACGGCATCGAGGAGCTGTACCCCCCTCAGGCCATGGCCGCCCCCCTGGCACTGGAGGGCAGGAACATCATGCTGGCCATCCCCACCGCCTCGGGCAAGAGCCTCATCGCCTACCTGGCCGCGCTGAAGCACGTGCTGGAGCGCGGCGGGAAGGTGCTCTACATCGTCCCCCTGCGGGCGCTGGCCTCGGAGAAGTACGAGGAGCTCAAGCGCTTCGAGAAGCTGGGCCTCAAGGTGGAGATGTCCTCCGGGGACCTGGACTCGCCCGACCCCCAGCTGGACAAGTTCGACATCGTGGTGGCCACCTCCGAGAAGGCCGACTCCCTGCTGCGGCATCAGGGGCACTGGCTCCATCACATCTCGCTGGTGGTTGCGGACGAGGTGCACCTCCTCCACGACCCCGGGCGTGGTCCTACGTTAGAGATCACCCTGGCCAAGTTCCGGCGGTTCAACCCCGGGCTGCAGGTCATCGCCCTCTCGGCCACCATCGGCAACTCCAAGGAGGTGGCGGACTGGCTGGACGCCGAGCACGTATCGTCCACGTGGAGGCCCACGCCCCTGAAGGAGGGCGTGTACTACGACGACAAGGTGCACTTCACCGACAACTCCTCCCTGCCCATCGCAGGCGGCAAGGACCCGGTGTGGGCCCTAATTCGCGATTCCATCAAGACCGGAGGACAGTGCCTGGTGTTCGTCAACACTCGCAAGTCCACCGAGACGCTGGCCACCCGCTACGCCCCCTTCATGAAGGAGGTCATGGCCGAGAAGGTCCTGGAGGGAGAGGATCGCATCATCGAGGACCAGGGGGAACCCACTACGGTGGGGCGGAGGCTCAGTGGCTGCGTCCGCAAGGGCATCGCCTTCCATCACGCCGGGCTGAGCAACGAGCAGCGGCGGTTCGTGGAATCGAACTTCAAGAAGGGGAACATCAAGTGCATCGTGGCCACCCCCACCCTGGCCGCCGGCATCAACCTCCCGGCGCGGAGGGTGATCATACGGGACCTGCACCGCTTCGAGAACGGCGGCAACGTGTCCATTCCAGTGCTGGAGATCAAGCAGATGTGCGGCCGCGCCGGCCGCCCGCGGTACGACCCCTACGGGGAGGCGATACTGCTTGCCAAGGACGTGGAGGAGGGGCAGTTCCTCATGGAGAACTACCTCCTCAACAAGGCGGAGGATATCTACTCCAAGCTGGGCAGCGAGCCGGTGCTCCGCTCGCACATCCTGGCCACCGTCGCCACCGGCACGGCGTCCTCGCGGGACTCGCTGATGGACTTCCTCAACTCCACCTTCTTCGCCCACCAGACCACCATGGTGGGGCTGGAGGACGCGGCCGATAACGTGCTGGAGTTCCTGGAGAAGGAGGGCATGGTGCGCACCGAGCACGACCACTTGCAGGCCACCTTCTTCGGCCGCCGGGTGTCGGACCTGTACATCGATCCGCTGACGGCGGTGAAGCTCCGGGACGCGCTGAAGGCCTTCAAGCCGGAGTCGTCATACTTCGGCCTGCTGCACGCGGTGTGCTCCTCCCCTGACATGTTGACCATGTACCTCAAGCGCAGCGACTACGACTGGGTGGAGGAGGTGCTCCTGCAGAGGGAGGAGGACCTTCTCATCGCGCCGCCGGAGGACCTCACCGAGTACGAGTTCTACCTGGCCGAGCTCAAGACCGCCTGCACCCTCGATGACTGGGTGCAGGAGATGGAGGAGGACGAGCTGCTCAAGAAGTACGGCATGGGGCCGGGGGACCTGCGCAGCAAGGTGGACGTGGGGGAGTGGCTCATCTACTCCATGCGGGAGCTGTCCAACATCTTCAACAAGGATGCATATCCCATGCTCACCGAGCTCATGACCCGCATCCGCTACGGCGTGCGGCCGGACGTCCTGGACCTGGTAAGGCTGCGCGGAGTCGGAAGAGCTAGGGCGCGCTCCCTGTTCAGCCACGGTGTGCGCGAAGTGGCACAGGTCAGGGACGTGGACATCGTGCGCTTAGCGCGCATCCCGCGCATCGGGGACGCCCTCGCCAAGAGCCTCAAGGAGCAGGTGACCAGCGGGAGGCTCTCTCACGAAAGGCCAGAACAGCATGACGAGGAGGCCGTACAGGCACCGCAGGCCGAGGTCCAGAAGGAAGAGACCAAGGGACCTAAGCAGCGCAGCCTTCTAGATTTTTAATTTCAACCATCGACGTCCTACCATTATTATACGAGAGAAAGCAGTGGACATCACGGAGAAGGTATGTCCAATAACGATGGGGAAGCGAAGCGTTGGAGGGCCGTCGGCAACGGGTCCGAGGGGACGAAGCCCTTGTGGCTTGGCCTATCGGTCATTGTGGTGATCGTCCTTGCCGTGATCGCCGTCGTCATGATGGCCGGCCTCCAGAGGTCCTCGATGAAGGGCATCGTCCTCCAGGCTGAAGATATGGGCAATATCACCGGCCTGGATGGGAATTGGGCCCAGGATCATTTCATAGACAGCGACGAGTCCACGGGATCATCCCGATACTGCCTCTCGCAAATGACGGTCTCCAATGGCACCAATGCTCAGATGATAACCATCTGGGTGTATGACATGAGGTCCCCTATTGAAGCTGGTCAGAAGTACGATGAGCTGGTGGCCTCGAACCAGAACCTCATCAACACGACGCAGCTCGGGGTGGGGGAGGCCGGTATTCTCGATGGGGCCTTTGTCCCAGAGGACGGACCTGTAAGCGGGGCCTTCCTGTGCTATTGCCAAGGCAACTACTGTGTGCAGATGGTCTTCATGGGCAACATGACCACCAAGGCCCTCTGTACCGAGGTCGCCCAGGCGCAGGCGGACCTGCTGTCCGGCCCTTAGCGGAACGTGATCTCAGGCGATGACCCGCCGCACGTCCTGGGCGGTGGGCTTGGCCCGGAGGATCTCCTCGCACGACCTCATCACCGTGTCGGGGTCCTTGAGCACGTTGCCGGTGCATATGCACACCACGTTCTCGTCGCGCGACACCACGCCGGCGTCCACCAGCTTCATCAGTCCGGCGATGGACGCTGCCGATGCGGGTTCGACGCCCACCCCCTCGGTGCGGCCCAGCAGCTTCTGCGCGGCGATGATCTCCTCGTCCGTGACCGACTCCGCGTACCCCTTTGTGTCGTAGATGGCCTTCAACGCCTTCTTACCCGAGGCGGGGTTCCCGATGCGGATGGCGGTGGCCACCGTCTCAGGGTGCTCCTCGGCCACGAAGTCCCGCTTCCCGGCGCGGAACGCATCCACGATGGGGGCCGAGCCCGCGGCCTGGATGCCGGTGAGCATCGGGACCTTGTCGATCCAGCCCAGGGAGCGCCACTCCTGGAACGCCTTGTACACCGCCCAGATGTTGGCGGCGTTGCCCACCGGGAGGATGATGCGGTCCGGGACCTGGAAGTTCAGCTGGTCCACGATCTCGAAGGCCACGGTCTTCTGCCCCTCCGGACGGTAGGGGTTGACGCTGTTGAGCAGGTACAGCTCCTTTTCCCGGGCGAGCTGCTTCACCACCGCCAGGGCGTCGTCGAAGTTGCCGTCCACCATCACCACCCGGGCGCCGTAGAACATGGCCTGGGCCAGCTTCCCGGCGGCCACCTTGCCCGAGGGTAGGAGCACGACGCAGCGCAGGCCGCCCTTGGCGGCGTAAGCGGCCAGGGAGGCGGAGGTGTTGCCCGTGGAGGCACAGCCGACCGTGCGGCAGCCCAGCTCCAGGGCCCGCGAGACGCCGACGGTCATGCCGCGGTCCTTGAACGAGCCGGTGGGGTTGGCGCCCTCGTACTTGACGTGCACGCTCTTGGTGCCGATCTTCTGGCGCAGGTTCCGGCAGTCGTACAGCGGGGTCCCGCCCTCCAACAGGGAGATGGCCTTGGACGCGTCCACCGGCAGGAAGGGGGAGTACCGCCACACGCCCAGCGGCCTCTTGCGCAGGTCGTACGGACTAACCCCGGCCGCGGCGTCCAGGTCCAGCTCTATCGTCAGCAGCCCCCCGCACCGGGGGCAGGAATCGAGGAGGGGGTCCTCCACGTCCGCTCCGCACTCGAAGCACCTCACCTTATGCATATCAGATCCTCCTGCACCCTTCTCCCCAGGTGGTCACCCAGGTATCGCTCGCCAGGCCGTGCCGGGCGTACACCTCGCGCACCGCCCCGGCGATCCCCTGGCCGTCCCTCTTGTCCATGTCGTACACCGCGATGACGCACGGCCCGGACCCACCGAGGAACACGCCGGACGCGCCCGCGGCGCGGGCCGCGCTCTCCGCCTCCGCCAGGTGGTGGTTCAGCGGTGCGCGGGCGGGCTCGATGACCGCGTCCATCATGCTCCGGCCCACCAGCTCCACGTCACCGCGGCACATGCCCAGCACCAGCGAGGCGGCGTTCCCTACCTCGTATATCATGCTCCTCAGGGGCACCTGCGCGGGCAGCACCTTCCTCGCCTCCTTGGTGCTCACCAGGAAGTCGGGCATGGTGACCACCACCCCCAGGTTCCGCGGGGGGTCAACACGCAGTATCTCGAACGGCTCGTAGGACTTGATGAGCGTGAAGCCGCCCATGACGGCGGGCCCCACATTGTCGGCGTGGAAGCTGCCGGAGGTGGTCTGCTCGGCCTTGGCCGCGCTGAACACCAGGTCCTCGGGCCTCAGGGGCGTGTCCAGAAGCATGTTGGCCGCGCAGGCGCCCCCCGCGGCGGAGGCCCCCGAGGAGCCGATGCCCGACGCCGGCCGTATGCCCTTCTTGATCCTGATGGCGACCCCGAAGTCGGCCTTGGCCTGGGCCAGCACGGCCATCGCCGCCACGCCCGCGGAGTTCCTGTCGGCGGCGGTGGTGATGCTCTCCGCCCCCCGTCCCTCGATGGCCTCGATGATGACCTTCCTCTCAGGGATACGCCTCGCCTCGATCACATCGAACGGCTCCCGCAGAGCCAGGCCGAAGACGTCAAAACCGGAGCCCAGGTTCGAAAGGGTAGCCGGGGACCTCACCGTCACCTTGTCCATGACCATAGTACCAACCCTGGTGCCTGCTGGCACCAACGCCGGCGCCACCTGCTTCGCTCGTTATAAACATTTCCACCCCGTGGTTCGCAACTCAGCGTTCGTGCGGCGGTTCTCGCAGACGGGGGAGCCTCAAGGCCGAAACCCTCATAACCCCGGGCAAGGATTCACGTGCAGAATGGTGAAGATTGACATCCTGGGCGTGAAGGGACAGGTTCAGGACACCAAGGTTCTCATATCGGCCCTCCAGTCCATCGACGGAGGGGAGGGGCTGGCCCTCGACGCGGACATGGTCTGCGGCCGGGACCACCTGGTATCGGCCACGATGCACGCCACCCGGGCGTTCGAGCGGGGGGACAACGCCTCCTCCACCCTGACCATGGAGACCATGCTGTACGCCTCGGGAGAGAGGCAGATCTCCAAGGCCGCCAGGAAGATGGGCCCCAAGGTCGGGGGCGAGCGCATGGCCCTGGTCCTGTTCGACGTGCCGGACCCCGAGAAGGTGCTAAGGGACCATAACCTCGCGCGGGACGACAGCGTGCTCGAAGGATCGATGGAAAAGGCTCTAAGGTTCGGGATCACCCATGAGGAGCTGCGGGCCGTGCCGGCGGACCGCTTCGAGGACCTGGTGCTGGAGAGGGTGGCCTTCGTCGGGTTGCACAAGTGATGCCCGGGCCGCGCTCTTTTTATTCTATTTTGTCAATATTCATTTCTTGATATATTACATTTGATAATATATAACGCATATAATCCAGTTCGATTCTCACAGCAAAACCCTTAAGAGAGGACGGGAAAATCATTGGGACCGGTCCGCTCCATGGACGGTGCTGTACCGGGGTAACCGCTTGACCAGTGACTATCTCAAACAACTCCAGCTCACCAAGCAGCTGGAGCAGAAGACGAAGGACGCGGCTAAGCTCCGCAAGGGGGCCGAGGACAAGCTCGCCGAGGCCGAGAGAGCGGTAGCGGCGGCCCTGTCCATGGGCGCCGACGTCCGGGAGGCGCAGAGGGCGCTGACCGAGGGCCGTGCCGCCTTCGGCAAGAAGGACTACAGCCTGGCCGCGGGAGCAGGGGAGAACGCGCGCAGCCTGGCGGAGAAGATGCAGACGTCCATGGTGGGCGATGTGCTGGGCTCGGTGGACAGCTTCCTGGCCATGATCGACGAGGCGGGCGAGGAGCGCCAGGGCGTGGAGGACATTCTGAACGCCGCGCGCCAGGCCATGACCGAGGGCAGGGGTGAGGAGGCGCTCACCGCGGCGCGCGGCGCCCTAGAGGCGGCCAAGAAGTTCGCAGACCACCACATCACCGGCATGTTCGCCCAGGTAAAACGATCCATTGACCTGGCGGAGAAGGAGGGCATCGCCACCGCGGCCAAGAGGCAGGCGCTGGCCAAGGCGGTCAAGGTCCATGGCGAGGGCAACCTGGAAGATTCCTTGACCCGGCTGGCGGCATGCTACAAGAGCGTGCATGAGTCCTTCTCCAAGCTTATCGGGGAGCGCTCCACGTCCCTGCTGGAGGCGGCGGAGCAGGTGGCGGTGGGAGGGGACACATCACCAGTGTCCATCCCCGTGGGCAGGGCCCAGGAGTGCCTGGCCCGGGGACAGTTCGAGGAGGCCATGTTCCTCCTGGGGGAGGGGCAGAAGGCCCTGTCGCCGCTGCTGTCCACCTCGGTGCAGGACCGCCTCTCGGAGCAGGTGCCCCGCTCCTACTGGCTCCGGGAGCAGGGGGTCAGCATCAGCCGCTTCGCCACCGCCAGCAAGAAGGCCTCGGAGGCGGCGAAGGCCAGTCAGAGCGAGGACGCCCTGGAATGGCTCCGGCGGGCGGAGAAGGCCCTGCGGGACGGCGAGGCCGAGGCGGTGCTCAAGAGCATCGAGGACCTTCGCCCCCGGTTGCTGGTGGCGAGGCGGTTCGGTCTCGACATCGCGCCCCAGCTGGCAGCGCTGGAGGACGCCCGGCAGGAGGCGGGCATGGGGCGAGGCCGGGAGGCCGTGGAGCTGGTCAGCCGGGCCTCGGAGGCGCTGGACCGGCACCTGGACCAGATCTCGGAGCTGGAGGAGGAGCTGGAGCAGACCCGGGAGGCGTTCCTGGAGGCCAAGGCCATGAGGGCGGTGTCCCCCTCCGCGGGGGACATGGTCCAGGCCGCCCGGGAGGCCGCCCTGTCCGGCCGCCTGGCCGACGCACTGGGAAGTCTAACTCAAGCCCAGGAGGTGCTCCTGGGCACGGTGCTGCAGCGCGTGGGGCCGAGGTTGCTGGACGACGAGCTCATGGTCGCGGCCGGACTGTCCATGGGGGCGGCGGTGGACGACGAGTCCAAGGCGCTGGAGGAGATCGAGGAGGACCTGCGGGACGGCTACCTGAAAGGAATAACGGATCGCCTCCGCTCCATCGGCACGGCCCTGGAGGCCGCGCTCATGTCCACTGCCCGCCTGGCCGTGGTGGAGGCGGAGCAGGTCACATCCATCGGCCAAGTGGGGGTGAACCTCCAGGCGGTGCGCGAGAAGGTGAAGCGTTCCCGGGACCTGCTGGACGGCAGGGAGTGGCGCGCGGCGTTCTCCCTGGCCAAGGAGGCGGTGGACGAGGCCAAGGCCGTAACGCTGTCGTCCCTGGGTACCCTGCGGGAGCAGACCGTGGCCATCCTCGACATCGGCCGGAGGCTGGGCATCGACCCCCAGACCCTGGAGCTGTGGAGCTCGGCCATGAGCTCCGACGACTCCGAGCCCACGGAGGCACTGCGGTCGCTGGTGGAGATCTACAACCACGCCCGCATGCAGGTCAAGGACGAAATGGCGCGCAGCTACGCCACGCTCATACGCTCGTCCTCCAGCGCCCACCGCAAGGGCGTGAGCACGGCGCACGTGGACCAGCTGGCGGAGGAGGGTTCCAAGGCCCTTTCGTCCTTCGAGCTGGAGGCCTCGTTCGCCAAGCTCCAGGCCGCGGAGAAGGAGCTGGAGAAGACCTCCGCCCTGCACAACGAGGTGTACGACCTCATCGTGCTCCTCTCCCGCCTCACATCTGAGATACAGGTGCCGGCCGGCAGCAAGGTGCAGCCGCTGCTGGTGGAGACCAAGCGGCTGTTCGAGGCCGGCCTGTACGAAGGCGCGCGGACGTCGGCCCGCAGCTGCTACCGGGAGGCGGAGACCATCGGGGCGCACATCCTCTTCCCGCGCAAGATGCAGGAGCTGCAGCAGCTGCTCCCGGTGGCCCGTCAGATCGGGCCGGAGCTGGTCAGCGTGGACGAGGAGCTCGCGGCCACGGCGGACCTCATGAAGCGCGACCCCGGAGCGGCCATGGCGCAACTGGGTGACATCCAGAAGAGGCTCACCGACCACATCTCCAAGGGGATCCAGTCCGAGATCGGGGAGCTGCGCAAGGCCCTGGACCGCGATGACCTGGGGAGGGAGGAGATCGGCTCCCTGGCCGTGGTGGAGAAGGCCGAGAGCCTGCTGGCCGACCAGCGTTTCGGGGACGCCCTGCGCGCGGTGCGCTTCGCCCGCAGCGAGACAGTGCAGGTGGTGAGCGTGATGCAGGCCGCCCAGCAGGAGCTGCTGCGGGTGGAGGGGGTCCTGGACGACATGACCGCCCTGGAGTACGACGTGAGGGAGGCCCGCTCCCTGCTGGAGCAGGCCCGCCGCTACCGCTCCAGCGGGCGCTTCAACATCGTCACCGAGATGGCGCGCCGGGCGGAGCACAGCGCCTGCCTCGCCGCCGGGGAGCAGGTCAGGCGGAAGCTGGAGGCCATGGAGAAGGAGGTGGACGTCGGACCCATCGCCGGCCGGGACCTCGAGGAGCTCAGGACCAGCATGCTGGCCTCGGTGACGGACCTGGTGGAGCGGCGGCGCTACGAGGACGCCCAGAGCGAGATGGTGCTGTACCGCCAGCGCCTGCAGGGACTGCGCTCCCTCCAGGACGGCTGTTCCACCGCCCTGTCCCAGATCAGGGAGCGCACCTCACCCGTCCCCCCCGGCTCCCTCCTGCTGGTAGAGGCGAGGAAACTGCAGGACCAGGCGCAGGACGCCCTGGAGCACGGCGAGCTGGCCCAGTGCTGGTCCCTGATGACGCCGTGCCAGGTGTCGGCCGACGCCGCGCTGAGATGGCACCAGGGCTGTTCCCGCCGCTGCCAGGAAGTGAAGGTGAAAGTATTGGAGCGCGGCGGTGCGGACCTCGCCGCCCTCATGGACTCGGCGGGAAAGGAGCTGGCCGCCGGTAACTACGAGAGCATGAACCGCTACCTCCTCCACGCGGAGCGCGCCTTCCACAGAGAGCGGTCGCTGGAGGGCCGCCGGAACATGGCCGACCTGGTGAACCTGGCCCGGCTGTTCTCCTTCCTGGGCCTCACTCTGAAGGACCTCCCCGCGGAGGCGATGCCCCTCCTCGACCGCCGGCTGGACGAGCTGGTGGCGAGCGACCTGAGGAAGCCCCTGGCCATCGTGCAGGGGACGGTGCGCAAGGCGGTGGAAGCCCGCGCGTCCAAGGTCAAGGCGGCGGCCAAGAAGGGCGGCTCGGGAGCGGTGATGGGCCTGATCAAGGAGGCCGAGACGTCACTGGCCGATGGGCGCCTCGATCGGGCCGTGGGCAAGCTCCGCGAGGCCGAGATCATCTCCGAGGCCACCGTGGAGCAGGTCCTGGAGCTGCGGGCGCTGTACCACCGCTACGAGGTGCTGGACGCCCTGGCCTCGAGCCGCGGCATCCCGGACACGTGGTCCAAGGAGCACCGCGCCTCCTTCACATCCAAGAACATGTCCACCGCGCTGAAGCACATGCGCGCCGCCATGGAGGCGCTGCAGCGCGCGACGGCGGAGCACCTCCCCCGCCTCGTGGTGAGCGCGTCCGCCATCTCCAACGCCGGCGCCTCTCCCGCCCTGGACCTGGTGCTGGACGGTTCCGCGGGAGAGCGCGTGACCTTATGGCCCCGGTCCTCGGTGGCGCTGCCCCCGCGGAAGAAGGGGGCGATGACCCTGCGCTACCGCGCCCTGTTCATGGCCCAGCCCTTCACCGAGGTGCTGGAGAAAAGCTAGAAAAGGTTTTGGTCACCGCAGGGGCATGAACTTGTACCCGTAGTGGATGATGCCCGACGGTCCCTCCTCCCCGACCTTGCGGATGGTGGCCTGGACCTTCATGCCGATGGTGACGTCGGCGGGGTCGCAGTCGATGACCTGCCCCGTGAGGCGTATCCCTTCGTCCATACGGATGATGGCGATGACGTACGGCTTCTGCAGCTCCAGCTGCGACGGCGCGTCGTGCACGATGGAGAACGACAGCACCTCGCCCTTGCCCTCCAGCTGGAACCTCTCCATCTTCCCGATGCTCTTGCGGTGGCACACCGGGCACACCGAGCGGGGCGGGAAGTACAGCCGTCCGCAGTTGCCGCACTTCGCCCCGATGAGGTTGTAGCGGGACTCGTTCTCCCTCCAGAACCTGGCCACGGTCATCAGTTCACCCTCCCCAGGATGGTGACGACGGCCGTCGCGCCGGTGCCTCCCACATTATGCGCCAGGCCCCGCTCCGCGTCGGCCACCTGCCGCTTCCCGGCCTCGCCGCGCAGCTGGGTGACCAATTCCACGACCTGAGCGATGCCCGTCGCCCCGATGGGGTCGCCGCGGGCCTTCAGCCCGCCCGAAGTGTTGACGGCGATCTTCGCACCCAGCGTGGTCTGCCCCTCCGCCGTGGCCTTGCCGCCCGTACCCTTGGGGAAGAAGCCCAGGTCCTCGACCGCGAGGATCTCGGAGATGGTGAAGTTGTCGTGCACCTCCGCCACCTGCACCTTGGTGGCGTCGATGTCGGCCTGCTTGAACGCCCTGCGCGCCGCCACGGTGGTGGCGTCGAAGCGGGTGATGCTCTCCCGGTGCGCCAGCGCCAGCGTGTCGGACGCCTGCCCAGAGGCCAGCACCTTGACCGGAGTGTCGGTGTACTTCCGCGCCTTGTCCATGGGGCACAGGACCACCGCGGCCGCCCCGTCGGATATGGGCGCGCAGTCGAACATCCCCAGGGGCTCGGCCACCGGCGGGGACTTCAGCACCGCGTCCAGCTTGATCTCCTTCTGGTACTGGGCCTTGGGGTTCAGCGCGCCGTGCTTGTGGTTCTTCACCGCCACCAGGCCCAGCTGCTCCCTCGTCGTGCCATAATCGTGCATGTGCCTCCGGGCGATGAGGGCGTGCAGCGCCGGGAACGTGGCCCCGAAGGTGGTCTCCCACTGCTGGTCCGCCGCCGTGGCCTGGATCTCGGTGGACAGCACGTCACCGACGTCGGTCATCTTCTCCGCTCCTCCCACGACGACGATGTCGTGCATGCCCGACGCCACGGCCAGGTACCCTTGCCGGAACGCCAGCCCGCCGGACGCGCCCGCCGCCTCCACCCTGGTGGCCGGGATGTGGTCCCGGGCCAGGCCGGAGTAGTCGGCGATGAGCGCCCCGATATGCTCCTGCTCGATGAACTTGCCCGCGGACATGTTGCCGACGTACAGCGCGTCGATCTCCTCGCCCGACAGGTTGGCATCGCCCACCGCGGCCAGCCCGGCCTGTATGCCCAGGTCGCGGAAGGACTGGTCCCACAGCTCCCCGAACCGGGTGTCCCCGATGCCGATGATCGCTACCTCTCTCATTCTGCTCCCTCCTTCATCCTGATCTTGCCCCGGAACTTGGCGTAGGTGGCGTAGTCCAGGAACTTCTTCCTCTCCACCAGCTCCTTCACCGTGGGCGCCCGCTCGCGGTGCAGGTCGGTGATGGCGTCCGTGACGGTGATGTCGAACGCGTCCGAGCCGGCGCCGGAGCCGTAGGCCACGGCGAAGATGCGCTGCCCCGGCTGCGCCACGTCCAGGATGGACGCCAGGCCCAGTGGTACAGCACCGGAGTAGGTGTTGCCGATGAACGGCGTCAGCAGGCCGACCTCGATCTGCTGCTCGGTGAAACCAAGCTGCTTCGCTGCCCGCACCGGGAACTTGCCGTTGGGCTGGTGGAACACCGCGTACTGGTAGTCGGAAGGCTTCGTGCCCATCTCCGTCATCAGTTCCTTGGCCGCGGCCAGCACGTGCTTGAAGTACGCCGGCTCGCCGGTGAAGCGGCCGCCGTGGGACGGATAGCACTGCCCTTCCCGGCGCCAGAAGTCCGGCGTGTCGGTGGTGAACGAGGAAGTGCGGTCTATGCGCGCCACCACGTCTTTCGATCCGATGAGGTACGCCGCCCCACCGGCCGAGGCGGAGAACTCCAGCGCGTCGCCCGGAGCGCCCTGGGAGGTGTCCGCGCCGATGGCCACGCCGTACCTGATCATGCCCGAGCCGACCAGGCCCATGCACGTCTGGATGGCGGCCGTGCCGGCCTTGCAGGCGAACTCGTAGTCGGCCACGGTAAGATGCGGACCGGCCCCGATGGCCTCCGCCACCACCGTACCGGTGGGCTTGACCGCGTAGGGGTGCGATTCCGAACCAACGTATATGGCGCCGATGTCCTGGGGGCTGACGTCGCAGCGGCGCAACATGTTACGGGCCGCCTCTATGGAGATGGTGATGACGTCCTCATCGGGCGACGGGACGGACTTGGAGAGGATGAGCAGGTTCTTGCTCATCTGCTCCCCGTCGGTCCCCCACACCCTGCCGATCTCCTGCGGGGTGATCCTGTACCGGGGCAGGTATGCCCCATAACTGACAATGCCTACTTCCATTGCATTCCTCCTAGGTGAGCTTCTTGAGCCGGTCGATGATGGTGTCGACCGGCAGGTCGGTCTTGATGAGCGGTATGCCCTCGAGGGTCGCGAGCTTGATGGCCAGCTCGTCCACGTGCTCCGGTCGATGATACCCCACCATGCTGGGCTTGAGGGGATGGGCGCGGATGGCGATCATGGGGGAGCGCCCGAACTTGACCCCGGTGAAAATTAGCGCCCGCTCGCTCGACCAGCCGTAGATCTTGAGGTAGTCGAAGGACGACAGGGACGTGATGGCGCGGATGGAGTCGATGATGGTGTAACCGTGTATGTGGCGGTCCAGGGAGACGCCGTCGTTGAGGGCGGTGGCCTCGATGATGTCCATGAACTCCGCCCCCGCCAGGGAGGTGCGGAACTCGTTGATGCTGATGATGCAGTCGTGCTTCTCCCCCAGGTCGTACTTCTTCAGGACCTTGCCGCCGGAGCGCTCGTCCAGGTCGATCATGCCGTCCACCATGCGGCGGATGATGGCGATGCCGGGCGATTTCCTCCTTCCGGACTCGTAGTCGCTGATGACCGAGGGCGAGATGCCCAGGTTGCGCGCCATCTCCTGCTGGGAGATGCCGAACTCCTCCCTCCACTTGCGGATGGTCTTGCCCGCGTCAGCGGAGAGCGTTATCTCCCCCGCTATCTTCTCCCGCAGCTGCTCCCTCATCGCGTCCGGAAGTGACTGGCTGCGTATTTATAGGTGTCGTATA
The DNA here is from genome assembly GCA_963663855.1 of Methanomassiliicoccaceae archaeon. Taxonomy (GTDB): domain Archaea; phylum Thermoplasmatota; class Thermoplasmata; order Methanomassiliicoccales; family Methanomassiliicoccaceae; genus UBA6. The sequence goes on from OY760646.1 coordinate 1,165,773, forward strand.
GAGGGTACGACAAAGCTCGTATAGCATCCCGGCATCGCGCCGCCGCACCGCGGCCCGCCCCTCCGCGTGACGGCCCGCCGGGGGCGGGGAGCGTAACTGTACTGGACAGTGATATCGTCCTTTGCGCGGATGAGCGGCCGTGATGCGCACGGTGCGGCTCAAGCTAGTCCTCACGGAGGAGCAGAAGTGCTCGCTCCTGAGGACCATGGAGGAGTACACCCGCGCGTTCGAGCATGCCGCACGGTGGGGGTTCGAACACCAATGTTGCGACAAGAGGAAGCTGCAGTACGCCATCTACTATGAGACGAGGGCGGCTGTCCCCAAGTTGGGCGCTGGGCTCATCCAGAGCTCCAAGGACGTGGCATGCGAGGCCCTTAAAAGGTGCAAGCTCAGAACAATCCCCCAGAGGCGGACATATGCTGCGGTCAGGTACCCCTGGAAGGAGGCCAAGGTCTACTTCGATTCGAGTACGGTGAGCATCTACTCCGTGGATGGCAGGATCCATGCTCCGGTCATTCTCTATGATCATCTCCAGAAGTACAAGGACTGGAGATGCAAGATATCCATGCTGATCTGGGAGAGGATAAAACGGGAATTTTTCATCAGCGTGGTCGTGGATAACCGCGAGATCATCGCTCCGGTGAGGGGCGAGGTCCTGGGCATCGATCGGGGCTTGAAGAACGTGGCGGTCTGCTCCAACAACATGTTCTTCGACTCCTCGCGCATCAACGCCACTCGGGGAAAATACGCGAAGAACAAGGCAGAGCTGCAGGCGAAAGGCACTCGTTCGGCCATCAGGCGATTGAGGAAGCAGTCCGGGCGAGAGAGACGGTTCGCGACCTGCGAGAACCATAGGATATCCAAAGAAGTAGTGAACACAGAATTTGCGGTGTTCGCCCTGGAAGACCTGACCGGCATCGGGAAGGACAGGTGGTTGGACAAGAGAACCAAGGGTCGATTACGGAGCTGGTCCTATCATCAGCTCGAACGGTTCATCAGGTACAAGGCCGAGGGCATAGGCAAGGCCGTCGTCCTAGTGGACTCCACTTGCACCTCCCAGCGGTGCTCGAGATGTGGATGGATCGACAGGAAGAGCAGACATGGAAGCGAATTCCACTGTGTGAAATGTGGCTTCCAGCTCAACGCCGACCTTAACGCTTCCAGGAACATTGCTCGTCTTGGCATATCTGAGGCGAGCAGGCTGAATGTCTACCAGCCACATGCGGCGGGCAATGAGGTGGGCCTTTCGGGGGTCCGAGACAAATGACCGAGCCCAGCTGCGAGCTCGAGGTCGACTCGAGCAGTAGATACTCCGAGCCATACTCTAGAATTGCCAGGTGTAATGGAGCGCTAAGATAATCCTCTTCCGGAAAAAACCCAGCTCGACGATAGCTATTTAATGTGCGTCATTATTAGCCCATCCTACCCACGGGGCCGTGGGTTAGCTTGGTCTATACTCTTTGGTTCGGGACCAAGGGACTCCAGTTCAAATCTGGACGGCCCCACCAAATACCATTTTTTATCAAATGCCGACTTGTCCTTGAAGCGCTCGCTCAATACATATTTACTTCATTGTGTGAGAAGGAAAAACCTTGTGAAACTTTCCGGCGGTTCATCGCACCGCCGGGCGGCCGCCTGGCACCCGCAACGCGCAGACGAAAGTACTTGGCCTTCCACCCAACATATTTTCCGGGGAGGACTTCCAATGCAGCGATCTGACGCTCAAGTGCCCCGCCGGCCGCTGGGGCGCACCGGGGAGGAGGTATCGATCATCGGACTTGGTGGCTTCCATATCGGCAAGCCGGAGCTGCCGGAGGAGGACAGCGTGCGCCTCATCCGCGCCGCCATAGACGCCGGGATCACGTTCATGGACAACGCCTGGGACTACCACCATGGGGAGAGCGAGAGGCGCATGGGTCGGGCGCTGCGTGACGGCTACCGCGACCGGGTGTTCCTCATGACCAAGGTGGACGGCCGGGACCGGCGCTCCGCCCGGCAGCAGCTCGACGAGTCCCTGGAGAGGCTGCAGACCGATCATCTGGACCTGCTGCAGTTCCACGAGGTCATACGCGGCACCGACCCGGAGCGGGTGTTCGCTGAGGGCGGGGCCCTGGAGGCCGCCATCGAGGCCAAGGACGAGGGCCTGGTGCGCTACATCGGCTTCACCGGCCACAAGCACCCGGACATCCACAACGGCATGCTGGACCTGGCCGAGCGGTACAACTTCCACTTCGACACCGTGCAGATGCCGCTCAACTTATTGGACGCGCACTTCGAGAGCTTCGAGCGCAAGGTCTTGCCCCGGTTGGTGGGCGGGGGCTTCGGCGTGCTGGGCATGAAGCCCATATGCTCCGGCAGACTCCTTGATTCGGGGATCGTCAAAGCGACGGACTGCCTGCGCTACGCGCTGAGCCTTCCCACCGACGTGGTGATCACCGGATGCGAGTCCATGGAAGTGCTGAGTCAGGCGTTGACCGTAGCCCGTAACTTCCGGCCGCTGTCGGAGGATGAGCGCTCCCACCTCCTGAGCGACACCTCCGAGCTGGCCGCCGACGGCGCGGTGGAGAGCTACAAGACCGGCGACGAGCACGACTCCACCAAGAAGCATCCCGAGTGGCTCGGTCCCAGCACGGAGAAGGTGCGCCGCTAGGTGCGCACCGCGCCCGCCGCATCGCCGCTGCCTGCTTCGCCCTTGGTCGCGTTCATCCCCTGACGGATGGCCGCGGACAGCTCCTCCAGCTTGTACGGCTTGGGCAGGACGCCCACGAAGCCATGGTCCGAGAAGTTGGCCATCACGGGGTCGGTGGAGTATCCTGAGGAAACGATGGCCCGTACCTGCGGGTCCAGCTGCTGCAGCAGGACGACCGCTTCCTTCCCTCCCATCCCTCCGGGGTTGGTGAGGTCCATGATCACCACGTCGTACCTCTGCCCCTTCTCCATGCCCCGGCGGTACTCCTCCAGAGCCTCGAGCCCATCGTGCGATATCCCTACATCATACCCCAGCGCCCGGACCATCTCCGCGGCCACGTCCAGGACGTACTCCTCGTCGTCCATGATGAGCACCCGTCCCTCGCCCCTCTCGATAGTGGGCCTCTGCCCCACCGCCACGCTCGCGGCGCCCTCCGCCGCCGGAAGGTAGATGCGGAAGGTGGTGCCCTCCCCCACCCGGGATTCGACCTCGATGCCGCCCTGGTGTCTGGCGAGGGTTGCGTGCACCACCGACAGGCCGAGCCCGAAGCCCTGCCTCTTGGTGGTGTAGTACGGCTCGAAGATGTGCGGCAGCACGTCCGGCGGGATGCCTGCACCGCTGTCCCGCACCTCCACCACGACGTAGTCGCCCGGCCTCAGACCTAGGACATCGCCCGGACCGACCGCGCGGCCGGACACCGTCACGTCCACCGTGCCCCCGTCCGGCATGGCCTCCCGGGCGTTGATGAACAGGTTGGTGAACACCCGCCCGATCTGCCCCTGGTCCACCTGCGCCATCCACGCCCCCGGGGGTACGTGCAGGTGGCACTGCACACTGCTGTTCAGGAAGGGATGGTTGGACGTGACCTTCAGCAGCTCCGGCACCGACACCGGCTTGCATATGGGCGCCCCGCCCTTGGCCAGGGAGAGCAGCTCCTGCGCCACCTCCTTGGCCTGTAGTACGGTCATCTCCGCCTCCTCCAGACCCCGGTAGGTCTCGCTGCCCGGCTCGCTGCGCATCTTGGTCAGTGATACGTACCCCAGGACGCTGGTCAGCAGGTTGTTGAAGTCGTGGGCGATGCCCCCTGCCAGCGTGCCGGTGGCCTCCAGCTTCTCCATGCGCTCGCGGTTGGCCTCGGCCTGCCGGCGCTCGGTGATGTCCCACCCCATGATGCAGATGGCCTCCCTGCCGCCGTACCGGAAGGGGCTGGCCATGATCTCGACGTTGACCACCGACCCGCCGGGCCGTACGGGGGCGATCTCGGTGGTGAAACGGCGGCCCCGGGTCACCTCGCTCATCATGCGGTCCTCGAACGAGCGATCGATCGTGGGCAGGGAGCGGACGTTGAGCTTGAGCACCTCCTCCTGATCGAGGCCGACGAAGCTGCAGAACGCATGGTTGGCCTGCAGCACCGACCCGTCGTGGAGGTCCACCACCAGGATGGTCCCGTTGAACTGCTCGAATATGGCGCGGTAGCGCTCCTCGCTCTCGCGCAGCGCGTCCTGGGCCAGCCGGCTGTCGGTGACGTCGCGCAGGATGATCACGCTGCCCATGGCCACCTCCCCGTCCATCATCTCGTCCACCTGGCGGTCGTAGTGCCGCTCGCCCGAGACGGTGCGCAGGACCGCCGTGCGGTCGCCTCTGGTGCCGTCCAGTAGGCCAGACATGCCCTCCCGCTGGGCGAACAGGGCGCGGGCCTCCTTCCCCACGTCCCGGGCCTGGAGGTCGAACAGCACGGACGCGGCGGGGTTGACGTCCACCAGCCGGCCCTCGTTGTCCAGGACCAGGATGGGGTCGGAGGAGATGTCCATGATGATGCTGCGGGCCACCGGCATGATGCTCAGCAGCTGGAAGCGGAACAGGGCGAAGGTCAGGGACACGCCGGTGATGACGAACAGGATCGGCGTGAAGTCGAAGCCCGAGCTGCTGCCGGACACCACCACGGCGTTGCCCACGAACGGAACGACGAAGCCCACCAGGACCAGGATGTCCCGCCAGCGGTACAACAGCGAGGTGCGCAGGATATGCCACAGGAGCAGGAGGAAGGTGATGAGGATGATGATGTACGAGTACCCGGTGTGCAGCACGAACCCCGGGCCGTAGTCCAGGGCCAGGGTGCTGTAGCCCATGGTGGTGATGGGGTGGTATCCGGTGATGAACCACGAGGTCAGGCCGTTGGTGGCGTTGAGCACGATGCTGATGGCCGGGAAGATGAGCAGGGCGATCAATGACCTGCGCGTGACCAGCCCCTGCAGGCCCACGAGGTACATGGTGGTGATGAGGCAGCTTACTGGCACCAGTGCCACTATGCCCAGCACCACCTGGAACAGGAGGAGCTTGACCTCCGCCTGCTCCACCAGGCCGTTGATGGCGAAGAGGAGGCACCATGCCGCTACTAGGTACGCCATCCAGGCGAAGGGTGGCCTGGCCGCCACGGTGGGGAACCGGGCGGAGTACAGGCCCAGGCCGATGAGGATGATGCCTGAGATCACCAGCAGCACGAACACGATGCTAATCATGAGAGCGATGGCTTCCCTCGAACTCTTTATTTAACGTTTTTTAATAAATCACATCACTTTAATGTTTATCTGTCCCAGTATCACCGCCATGTAATGGGGTTGCAGACCTTCGATCGGTCCCCGGTGCACGGTCATGGAGAAAAGAACGGACTGGTCCTTGAGCCTTGGGGGAGAAGGGACGGTGGATGACGAACGATGGGTGTTCAGGGAGCGCTGGTCCTCTCGCGGGCCAGCGCCTTGGTCTTGGCCAGCCCATCCTGGAGCAGCTGGAACGTCCCGCCCCGGCACTCGTGCCGTAGGCTAAGCTCGGAGGCGAACTGCCTCGATATTTCCTTGAACTCATCGATGCCGGTCAGCCCATCGTCGATGAACAGCACTCTGGAGTACCCATCGAACAGCTTTCTAAGATACCAGTCCGGATCGATCCCCAGCTCCTCGTAGTTGGGCACCTGGTCCCTCATCTTGCGTAAGAACCACTCCCGGTTCATCTTGGCGAAGTAGGGGGTATGGTACATGGTGCCGGCGCAGACCTTCCTCTCCCGGTCGTACTCATCGGGGGTGATGAGCACCGCGATGCAGTCGTCTCCCACCAGCTGCACCGTGGGGACGGACATGCGGGCGGTGATGTCCCGCAGGGAGTTGCAGATGCCGTACCCCAGGAGCACGGCGTCCACCTTACCCTGCAGGGCGTTCACCTTCTCCACCACCGCCCGCTTCAGGTCCTCGGGGTACTCGTGCAGCCCGAACTCCAGGTACTCCTTGTGGACGATGTCCGTATCGTCCTTGATGATCTCCTCCAGACCGCGTTCGAAGGTCTCGCAAGCGATGATGCCGATCCTCATGTCCATGTCACCTGACCTCCCGGTGGAGGCCGAAGTATGCTAGGGGTATCGTAATATTAATGTATTTCTAAGTAATACATTTCTATTACGGTACGGCCATGAGGAACGAGGAGCTGAGGGACCAGATAGAAGGGCTGAGGGAGGAGGTGCGGGCGCTGGGCGAGGCCTTCCAGACCCTGCGGCAGGAGGACGTGCGCTCCGCGCTGGTGCGGCAGGTGCGGCCGGTGCTGCTGGAGAAGGTGGACCTGTACCTGGATGACCTTGCTTCGCTTTCCCTACCCCGCTCGGAGCGGGCGGTTCTCCGGCGCTCCATGGTGCGGTGGCTGGAAGGTGCGCTGGAAGCCTTCGAGAGGGGCGGCCCCGAGGGCGGTGCAAGTTATGCTAAAGAGCACGACCCCCGGCGTGCGGTCGAGGACATAGGGATCGATCAGGCCGTCCCCCTGATGCTGTCCCTGAGGGACCAGCTGCTCTCGTACTTCAGCATCTACACCGGCTCCCTGCAGCTGGAGCGGGACCAAGGGGCGGGACGCGAGGAAGGGGGCGGCCTACCCCAGGCCGCCGAGTCAATCCTCGGGCCACTGGCCAGCGCTGTCAGGGTCCGCATCCTGCAGCACCTTTCCGTCGAGGACGAGGGGCTGGCGACGCTGGGCCGTGCCCTGGGGATGAAGAAAGGGCACCTGCAGTTCCACCTCCGGGTGCTAATCGAGGCCGGCCACATCGTCTACGACCGCAAGAGCCATATGTACTCGGTCAGCGGCCGGGGGGAGAGGGCCCTGCGGGGCGTGGAGGGTCTGGTAGAATCCTTGAAGGGGGAGCAGTAAGAAAAAGTAGGGGGGGGCGCCCCCGTGATCACTTAATCATGCCCATGCGCATCAGGCTGGCCGCGGCCGAGGCCAGCGCGGCCGAGACGACGAAGCCGCCCTCCAGACCGCCCGCGGCGAACGTGACTATCAGACCCCACAGCAGCAGCAGGACCGAAAGGCCCAGGGCGATGATGTCCAGCATCTTGCTTATGCCACTGAGGAGGTTGGGCATGACCACCATCCCCATGAACAGCAGCCCCGTGAGCAGGGTGACTATCCCCAGGAACACCGGCCCGGCCGAGGACCCATAGCCCAGGTTGTCGAAGCCCACTCCAATGAACAGGGCACCTGACACGATGAGGAGCACCTGCCCCATGTGCACGCCCTTGACCGTGGGCTGGTGAGGGGTGATCACCTGCTGCAGGGCCGGCGGCACATAGGCGGTCTGGGCCGCGGCCTGCTGACCTCCTTGCCCGACCGCTCCCGGGGCGCCCGCGGGGGGTGGCGCTCCCTGCTGGTACTGCCGCCCGCCCGTCTGCTGGCCCCACTGCTCCGGCGGTCCCGGAGGTGGTCCTTGGGCCATGCCCTGCACCGCTCCTGAGGTAGAGGCACCGGTCTGTCGGGCCGTGTCCCTCGTGGCGGTTCCTGCCTGCTGCATCGTCCCCCTTATCCCCTGCTGGGGTGCGCCCTGCGAGTACGTGCCCGTCTGGCCGGTCTGCTGCGGCATGGGCTCCCGGAGAGGCGCGCCCTGCGGCGTCCGGACCTCCTGCTGCAGGGGCGAGGCCGGCTCCAGGGTGGGATGCGGCAGCTGCTGTCCCTGCGAAGGTCCCTCTCTGATCGAGCCTTGCTCGGTCGCCGGGGACCTCTCACGTGGCTGCATGCCCTGCGGCACCTCCGCCCTCGTGGAGGACGCAGCTCCGACCACGGCCCCCTTGACGGCGGCCCCGGTCTGCTCCGCCTTCCCTTCCATCGGCCTACCCGCTTCCGGCACGGCCGCCTGCGGGACCCTCTGCGGCGCGTCCTGAACGGGTGGGGCGCCGGTCTGCTCCGGGGACATGGCCGCGGCGACCTTCTCACGGAAGGTCTCCTCCCTCGGTCCCCTGTCCGGCGAGCCTTGCACGCCCTGGGTGGGCTCCCCCTCCGGGGCCTTGGGCCCCCTCAACGGCGTCTCGTCCTCCGGGGCGGTGGACCTGGGCCACAGGCCGGTATCCTTGGGAGTGATGTTCACGCGCGACGGTTGCTTTCCTTCGTCATTGTCCATGGTGAAATCTCCTTCCCTGAATTATTGCATTATCGAAGATGATAAAGATTCCCTGGCAGCAGGAGCGGCAAATGGGTCGAAAACCGTTGATTTGTGCCAGTGAGGTCACAACGAGGCGGGGGGCGACCTTCCCCTGCGGGCGGCCTCGGCGTCGATGGTGGCGAGCAGCGCCTTCAGCCTCTTGCCCTTGAGGCGCAGCTCTTGCTCTGTGACACTAGCGGCCTGGGGGCACAACCCATCGATGAAGACCTCCCCGTCCTGGTCCACGTTGATGGGGTAGAGGGCGCAGCCCAGCGGCCGGGAGGCGTACTCCCGGCACCTCTTATGTTCGGGATCGTAGAAGAAGCACCACGTGCCCTCGTTGCGCAGCCGGGGTATGTTGTCCACGCCGATGTAGGAGAAGTCCCGCCGCCGGTGGCCCCGCCGCTCCAGGCGGACGATGTCCGTCTCGGACAGCTCCATCATGGTGTCGCGGCAGCACTTCTGGCAGTGGGAGCAGCGCATGGTCACCTCCAGGCGGGGGCGGGACTAAATAGTGTTCGGTGCGCGACGACCGTGCTACGGGAGTAAGTTCCGTGGACGTGCAGGACGGTGCCCTCGGTCCACGCACGATGAATGACATGGCTAGGGGGAGGGGTCCAGCTGCACGTCCTCCGTCTCTCGGTCCTCCATCCGGGCCATGACCGGCATGAACGTCGAGCCCACGGCGGTGAGGAGCATGAGCACGCCCCCGCCGATGAACCATATCTGTACCCCCACGGTGTCCGATATGGGGCCGGCCAGCAGTAGGCCCACAGGGCTCATGGCCATGACGCCAGCACCCAGCATGGAAAGCACCCGCCCCTGCATGTCCGCGCGGATGCCCTTTTGCATGATGGCCACCATGGTGCCGTTGATGACCGGCAGGGTGAGGCCGATGAGGAGGCAGCCGGCCACCGCCATGACGTAGCCGTCCGCGGGCAGGAGGCCGATGGTGAGCACGCCCACGCCGCACAGGCCGGTGGCCGCCATGCAGGTTACCACCTTCCGCGTGGTGCCGCCCCAGACGCCCAGAACGAGGCCTCCGAGGATCATCCCCACGCCGGCCGCTGACTCCAGGGCGGCGTACTGCATCGCCCCTCCCCCGAAGTGCTGGACGGTGAGCAGGGGGAGCAGGGCGAAGGCGGGGTTGATCATGAAGTTGATGAGCATGAACACCAGCATCAGGGTCAGCGCTCCCCTCCAGGAGGAGAGGTGCCTCCACGCGTCCCTGATCTCCGTGGATATGCTGGATCCCGTCCTCAGGGCGCCCCTCCGCACCTCCGGGATGCGCACCACCAGCAGGGCCGATATGGCGATGGCGGCGGTGATCACGTCCACGGACAGGACGGTGCTCATGGGGAGGGTGGCGATGAGCACGGCGCCCAGCGGCGGCGCGGCGATGGACGCCAGGCCCCTCACCGACTCATTGAGCCCGTTGATGCGGGCCAGGTGGGGCTGCGGGACCATGAGGGAGGTGGAGGCCCGCATGGCCGGCCAGTGGAAGCCGGAGAGCACAGAGCGGAGGAGGAGGGCGGCGAGCACCAGAATGACATTGACCGACCCCAGGGCGAACAGGGCCATCAGGCCCAGCGTCAGGAGGGCCATGAGGCCGTCGGCCATGATGATGACCCGACGCCTCCTCCAGCGATCGACCAGCGCACCGGCGAAGGGCGCGAGGAGCACCTGGGGCAGTATGCCCATCACCGACGCCACGGTGAGAATCGTGGCCGAGCCCGTCTCCACCGTGAGCCACCAGATGAGGGCGAACTGCACCAGCTGGCTGCCCATCAGTGAGACGGACTGGCCCGTCCAGACGGTGAAGAACCGCCCGGCCCAGCCTTCCTTCTCCATCTCCTTCCCCCTTTGGCCCCGTTGCCGGGGCGAGAAAACGTTTGGAGCGCGGCGGTGCCGCGTTGTGATGCTCAGACCTTTCCGCCGCACTCCGAGCAGAACCGGGCCCCGGGCGGGTTCTGGGCCCCGCACTGGGGGCACTTGGGCATGCCCATGGTGGCGCCGCAGTTGTTGCAGAACTTGCCCTGCCCCGCGGGCTTCCCGCACTTGGGGCATATGGCCTGGCGCTGGTCGATCTCACCCGTGAACACCTGGGTCTGGTCGGCCTTCGTCTGGATGTCCTTCTTCATCTTGTCGGCGCGGGCGGCGGCCACCTCCACCGACTCCAGCGGGGCGTCGTCGATGCACAGCGAGGCCTCGGGGTTCCAGTCGTTGTCGCACACCCACTTCTGGCAGCGGGGGCAGCGGTGGAAGTGGCCCCGCGCCTCGTTCTGGGCGGTCTCGAAGGCCTCCTCGTGCTCCTTGTGCCAGGCCGGGGACATGCCGTCGTACTTGTGGGTCATGATGTCGCTGCCCACATCGCCGGCGCGGGCGATCCCGTACTTGCCAGTCAGGGCGCCAGCGGCACTGGCGATCTTGCCGATGTTGTCGAACAGGCCCTTCTTCTTGTAGGTCTTGGAGGCGATGAACTGGGTCTTGTACCCCTCCCTGCACTTGTCGCAGAAGAAGGTGAAGGTGAACCCCGCCTCGCTGCTGTCGTCCGAGTAGTTGTCGTTGAACGCTATCATCTTGCTCATTTCTTGGCCCCCGATATCGGTTTGTTGCACTTCACGCAGATCGGTCCTAGGGGAGGCTGCTCGAAGCCGCACCGCTTCTGCAGGCACTTCACCACTAGCCTGGCCTGGCAGCTCTGACAGTGGTCGCCGAAGAACGTGGGCTTCCCGCAGAACGGGCATACCACGGTCAGGGGCTGCCCGCAGCTGGAGCACGCCTTCCACCCCTCCTTGATGGGGGAGCGGCACTTGGGACATCTCAGTTCGTCCACCGGGTTTTGCTTTCCACAGATGGGGCAGGTGTTGGAGTCTGGCGGTACCAGCTCTCCGCAGTAGCGACACGGCTTCATGTATCCAGGCATGGTCCCCCTCGTCTTCTCCCCAGGGAATATGTTAGTACGATTTAAATAATTATCATCGGCCGCAGACCTATTCCTCCCCCTCATCCGAGGAGGACCCCCAGCGCCCGTCGTCCTTGGCCTGGGCGTTGAATGCCAATAGCTCGTTCACCTTGGCGGTCCACTCCTCCGGGGAGGTATGCGCCACCCGGCCTATGAACAGGGAGCGGAGCTGACGCAGCGCGGGGAGGAGCAGGATGGAGAAGCGGTACTTGGAGTACTGGGGCGCCTGCAGGCTGGCGTCCGGCAGGTAGATGGGCTGGCGCCGGAAGTTCACGTCCTGTAGCCCGCCGGTCAGCACGTCCATGCACCGCTCCGCGGCGTCCCGCTGCTCGTCCTTGTCCAGGGACCCGTACTCGGAGCGCGGGGCCACGCGGAAGAAGTACGTGGCCCGGCCGCCGGTGGGACCGGACGTCGCCTCCATGGCCACGGCGTTGCCGTCCCGCCCCAGCACGGGGACCATGAACCACATGTAGTCGCCCTCCTGCGTGGGGACCAGGCTCCTCTTGATCCCCAAGCGCAGCATGTCCTTCTCGCCCAGCGACGCGAGGTGATCGTACTCCGCCCCCATCCCCTGCGCGCGAAGCCGTGCCTCCAGGGCGGCGAACAGCGCTGGGGACACATCCTCCAGGTCCTGCCGCCGCGCTGCCCTTCCCTCCTTCAGGAGCCGTGACGCGGCGGCGAGCTGCTCCCCGGTGGCCGCGGGATAGAGGTCCTTTATAACCGCCTGAACGTTAGCCTCCAGCTCCGCCATGGCGTCGGAGATGCCCTTCCACAGAGGGTCAAGCTCCCGTCCCAGCATCACGATGGAGAGGCGCTCGCCGCTCTCCAGGTCCATCATCAGGGCGAAGTCCCGGGCCTCGATGGCGGCGATGTCGCTGTACCTGATCCTCACCAAGGGGGCGCGCACGGGCAGCACTACCAGCGCCGTATCGTACAGTTGCACCTCGCACGGGCCCTCGGCCCCTCGGAACGGCCGCAGCTCCCCTTTGACCCCCTGCTTCCGCACCTTCTCGTTCATGAGCAGGTCGCTCATGATCAGGGCGTTGCGGGCGCCGTGCAGCTCTCGGACCAGGTCGTCATGCCCCCGTCCCAGGCCGGAGAGCTTCAGCCGGCTCCCGTCCGCCAGCGTCATGTCCAGAACGTAGTTCGCGCTGGCGATGGTCACGATGTCGCGGAGCGGCAGGGACCTGGTGCCCCCCGTCCGGGGGCGTACCTCCAGGGACTCGGTGCCGAGCACGACCTTGGCCTCGCCTCCGGCCAGCTGGGTGCCTGTGTGATCGATGAGCGTGATGTTTCCTGCCGCTTCCATGGTCGGGCATGGGCCTGTCCGACCTTATATTTTATCGGCCTGCGACCGCCCGGAAGGCACGCCGGAACCTGTTTCCGTGCTCGAAAAAGGCGGACGGCCAGGGAGGCCGTCGGCAGCCTTCTTGCATGCTGGCCAGCATGCTCCGCGGTAGGGGGAATCAATAAAATACAAGTTCCCTGATTACGACCGGGTACGACCATGGTCGATGCAAACGCGATAGAGAAGGCCAAGGAGCACTTCGGCAAGATCCTGGAGGAGCAGCTGAGGAGGATCGATGCCATGAAGTCCGGCCAGGACTGGACCGATTACAGCAAGTTACAGAGCATCAAGATCGGCATATGCGGAGGGGACGGCATCGGGCCCTACATCTCGAGGTCCGCGCAGCTGGTCCTGGAGACCCTGCTGAAGGACGAGATCAAGAGCGGCAAGATCAAGATCAAGGTCATCGAGGGCCTGACCATCGAGAACCGGGTGAAGGTCATGAAGGCCATCCCCGATGATGTGCTCGCAGAGATCAAGGAGTGCGACGTGGTCCTGAAGGGGCCGACCACCACGCCCAAGAAGGGCGACCCATGGCCGAACATCGAGAGCGCCAACGTGGCCATGCGCCGGGAGCTGGACCTCTTCGCCAACGTCCGGCCGGTGAAGGTACCCGAGCTCGGAGTGGACTGGATGTTCTTCAGGGAGAACACCGAGGGCAGCTATGTCCTGGGCAGCAAGGGCGTGAACGTAACCGAGGACCTGGCCATCGACTTCTGCGTGGCCACATCCCAGGGCTCGGACCGCATCATCCGCCTGGCCTTCGACTACGCGGCCAAGAACGGCATCAACAAGGTCAGCATCGTCACCAAGGCCAACGTGGTCAAGACCACCGACGGCAAGTTCCTGAACACCGCCGCCGAGGTGGCGAAGGACTACCCGGGAGTGCAGTGGGACGACTGGTTCATCGACATCATGACCGCCAAGCTCATAGACCCCTACCGCCGCAAGGACTTCAGGGTCATGGCCCTGCCCAACCTGTACGGTGACATCCTGACCGACGAGGCCGCGCAGATCCAGGGCGGCGTGGGCACCGCGGGCAGCGCCAACATCGGGAAGCGCTATGCCATGTTCGAGGCCATCCACGGCTCCGCGCCGCGCATGGTGGACGAAGGCAGAGCGCAGTTCGCCGACCCCTCGTCGATGATCAAGGCCGCGGCCATGCTGCTCAACCACATCGGCTTCGTGGACAAGGCCAAGAAGCTGGAGATGGCCCTAGAGGTGTGCATCCAGTACGAGAAGAGGAAGGTCATGACCGGGCGGTCCAACGGCGCCACCGGGGACGAGTTCGCGCAGTACGTGCTGGACACCATGAACGACCTCGAACTGGAGAGCAAGTGGAAGGGGTACCAGAAGGTGAACTGAGCCCCTGGAACCTTCCGTAACCCTTTCCTTTATCCCTTTTTATTGATCGTTCATCTTCGCGCGTCAAACCGTTAATAACTAGGCGCCGTTGAAGGTATGCAAGGACGTTGTGCTATGAGGATCGGCATCCTGGGCTGCGACGCCATCCGCCGTGAGCTGGAGATGGTCATCGCCGGCGACCCGGACGTGGTGTACCGGGAGTACCTGGAGTTCGGTCTCCACTTATACCCCAACGACCTGAAGAGGGTCATCCTGGACAAGGTCCGCGACCTTCCGCCGGAGGTGGACGTCCTGTTCCTCGGCTACGGCCACTGCCAGGCGCTGAAGGGCCTGCCGTCGCAGGTCCGCGTCCCCATGGTCATGCTGGAGCACGAGGACTGCATCGCCGCCCTCATCACCACCGAGAGGTATCACAAGGAGAAGAACAACGGCGGCATCACGTGGTTCTACCCTGCGGGATGGGCGGTGGAGGGCATGCCCGGCCTGGTCCGCCTGTTCCACCTGGACTGCTTGGAGGATTATGAGCCGGAGTTCTTCCTGCGCATGATGATGGACGGCTTCTCGCGCTGCATGTTCATCGACACCGGCATCGAGTGCGCGGAGCAGTGCCGTCGCAACTCGGAGCAGTTGGCGTCCGTCCTGGAGCTGAGGCACGAGAGCATGCCGGGCTCGCTGGACCTCATCCGGGAGGCATGGCAGGAGGTCAAACGGAAAGGGGCGGAGATCGACGCGGCCCGGGCTGGCCAGGCATGAAGGTCGAGCGACCTTAGCCCATGTTCAGGCGCTAGCTCACTTCTCCGAGAGGTGGGTCGAGTAGTATCCATCGGTGGGGATCAACGCCCCATCCTCCGGCTGGTGGGCCTGCCTCACCGGTCCGCTGTGCTTCTTGGCGTAGGGGTCCATCCTCTCCCCGGTCACCATGAACACCACCCGGTCGCCGATGTTGCATGCGTGGTCAGCGATCCTCTCCAAGTACCTGGCGACCAGGATGTAGTGCGTCCCGATGCCGATGTTGCGGGGGTCCTCCATCATATGGGTGAGGCTCTCCCGGAAGATGGAGTCCCACAGGCCGTCGACCTCGTCGTCCCTCATGAGCAGGCCCCTGGCCTTGCCATCGTCCCGCGACACGAAGCAGTCGATGGCGTCGTTGACCATGCCCCTGGCGAGATCGGCCATGAGGGGTACGGCCACCAGCCTCTTCATCCTCCTGCCGCCCTCACCGTTGCCGGCCAGCTCGGCGATGTCCTGGCCATAGCGTCCGATGCGGTTCAGGTCAGTGATTATCTTCAGGCTGGTGGTCACCATGCGCAGGTCCCCCGCCACCGGCTGGTGGAGGGCGATTATCTCCACGCAATGTTTCTCGATGGCCTGCTCAGCGAGGTATATCTGGCGGTCCAGCTCCTCCACCTGCCTGCGCAGCTCCACATCTCCCTCCAGGAAGGCCTGGACCCCTTTCTTGATCATTGCCCTGGCCAGGTCGCCCATGCGCACCATCTCTTGGTTCAGCGACCTCATCTCCTCGGTGAAAACCGTCCGTGCGACCATTCAACCCATCCTCCCGGTGATGTACTGCTCCGTGAGCTCCTGCTGCGGCCTTTCGAACATCTGGTCCGTCTCCCCATGCTCCATTAGTTCTCCAAGATAGAAGAACGCGGTCGTGTCCGCAACCCTGGCGGCCTGCTGCATGTTATGGGTCACGATGACCACTGTATAGTCTCTTTTCAGGTCGATGAGCAGGTCCTCGATCTTGGCCGTCGCGATGGGGTCCAGGGCCGAGCACGGTTCGTCGAACAGGATGATCTCGGGCTCGATGGCCAGAGCTCGGGCGATGCACAGGCGCTGCTGCTGCCCTCCTGACAGATCATAGGCGCTCTTGTTCAGACGGTCCTTGATCTCGTCCCACAGGGCGGCCCTCCGCAGTGATCTCTCTACGACCTCGCCCAGCGCCTTCTTGTCCTTCACCCCATGGATGCGTGGCGCATAGGCAATGTTCTCGTAGATCGACTTGGAGAACGGGTTCGGCCTCTGGAACACCATGCCGACGTGCTTGCGCACATCGACCACGTCCACATCGGGACCGTAGATGTTCGTTCCGTCAACGAACACGTCCCCGCTGACCGTGGCCACCGGGATAAGGTCGTTCATCCGGTTGAGGCAGCGTATGAACGTGGACTTCCCGCAACCTGACGGCCCTATGATGGCCGTTATCTTCCTCTCTTCGATCTTCATGCTCACGTCCTTCAGGGCGTGATGCTTGTCAAAGTGCACGTTAAGGTCCTTGACCTCGATTTCTGACATTTTACCACCTGTACTTTTTGCGATAGTTGTTCCTTAGCTTGATGGCCGCCAGGTTCAGGCCCACGATGATGAGGATCAGCACTAGGGCGGCGGCGTAGGCCATGGGAACGGCCGCGCTTCGATCGGACGTCTGCGTCATCATGTAAATGTAGTAGGGCAGGGCCTGGAACTTGTCGAACAGGCCATCGGGGATGGCCGCGTTAACGGCCACGCCGGTCAACAACAGCGGCGCCGTCTCCCCTCCGGCCCGGGACAGTGACAGTATTATGCCCGTTAGTATGCCTGATGACGAGTAGGGCAGGATATGATGGAGCACCGTCTGCTGCTTGGTAGCGCCCAGTGCTACGGACGCCTCGTACATCGAACGAGGGACGGCCTCGATCGATTCCTTGGTGGACACCATGATTATGGGCAGCACCAGCAGGCTGAGGGTGATCGCCGCCGCCATAAGGCTCAGGCCGAAGTTAAGATAGTAGACCAGCAGGGCTACGCCCAGAAGGCCCCACACGATCGACGGCACCCCGGCCAGGTTGTTCACCACCAGCCACCATAGCCGGGCCAGCCTCGCCAGGACGGGGTACTTGGAGCGGCCCAGGTACTCTACCAGGAAGATGGTGCCCAGCACGCCGATGGGCACGGCGATAAGCAGTACCAGCACCATCAGCAGCACCGTGCCCACGATGGGACTGAGGATGCCGCCGCTGACCATGGCGCCATGGTGGTTGGGGGCCGGGCTCTGGGTGAACAGTTCGATGCTAATCATCCCCGCGCCGTTCACGACCACGTAGGAGAAGATGACCGCCAGCATCAGCACGACGAAGGCGGCGCACCCCCGCAGTAGGTTGAACACCAGTCTCTCCTTGAGCCTGCGGTTCATGCGTACGCCTCCTTGTACCGTGCCAGGACGAGGTCGGCGATCAGGTTGATGGCGAAGGTGATGGCGAACAGGAGGAGGCCCACGGCGAACAGCGAATGGTACTGCATCGAGCCCACGACCGACTCCGGTACGTCCATGGCCAGGGCGGCCGTGATCGGCCTGACCGAATCAAGTATGCTCACGGTGAACTGGGTCGCGCTCCCCGTGGCCATGATGACGGCCATGGTCTCGCCTATCGCTCTCCCTACCGCCAGAACGATGGCCGCCGTGATGCCGGGCAGGGCCGCGGGCATCACCACGCGCCTCACCGTCTCCCACCTGGTGGCGCCCAGGGCCAGGGAGGCCTCCCGAAGGTTACCGGGAACGGCGTTCATGGCCTCCTCGGCCACGGACACCAGGATGGGGACCATCATCACCGAGAGTATCAGCGCCCCATTGAGGGCATTGAGCCTGGACAGGGGATCGAAGATATCGGATATCCAGTTCGACAGCACCAAAGCGGCGAACAACCCGTAGACGACGGAGGGCACCCCCGCCAGGACCTCGATCACCGGCTTCATGTACCGCCTGACAATGGGGTTGGCGATCTCCGTGAGGTATATCGTGCACCCGATGCCGATGGGTATGGCGATGACGGCCGCCACCAGGCTGACCAGCATGGTGCCCATGAGGAGGGGCAGGACCCCGTAGGACGGGTGGTCGGAGAACGGCTGCCATACCTTTCCGGTCAGGAAGGCCCACAGGTCGTTGTTCAGAAAGAACGGGATGGAATTGCCCAGGAGGAAAACGAACACCAGGCCCAGGGCGAGCAATGACACCAGCGCACAGGAGAGGAGGAGGGCCTTGGTCCCCCATTCGCCCATCGCACCGGGGCTGGTTCTTCCTTTCTTCATCTTAAATGCCATTTCCAACTACCTTCTACTTTCGTTATGCGCTGTGTTACCTCGGTCAGATGTATTGGAGAGGGTTTTAGACCGCTCACGCCAAGGTCTCACTGAGCGGTGGCCAACTGGGCCTGCATGGCGCTGAGGTCAGTGGCCTGGACCTCATAGAACCCGGCCTGGTCAACGAGACCCTGCCCAGTGGTCCCCAGGATGAACTCCACCCATCTGTACTGGGCGCTGTCCTTGGCCGGGACCCCATCAGTATAGAGGTAGAGGTATCGGGACAATGGGTAACCGGTCGAGGGGTCCACGCTACCAGCGTACACCGAGCTCTTCTCCATCGGCGAGTACGCGATACTGCCTGCCTCGTTGGAGATGCTCAGTATGTTCAGCTGGTCGCTCGCCTCCTTGGCATAACCCACGCCGACGTACCCGATCCCGCCCTCGTTGTTCTCGACCTCGGGGACGATCAGAGCATTGGTGTTGAACTGCTGCATGGAGGCGGAGTAGTTGTCGCCGCTGCCCAGTACCATGTCCTTGAAGGAGGCGTAGCTGCCGGAGGCGCTGTCCCTGCCGTACAGGACGATGGTCCTATCGGCACCCCCCACCTGGTCCCAGTTCGTGATCGTTCCGTTGTAAATGCCCTTGAGCTGAGCGATGCTGAGAGAGGTCACGGGATTGTCCTCGTTGGTGATGATGGCAAGACCATCCACCGCGACCTTCCACTCGGTCACGTTAACGTTGTGGGCTGCGGCCAGGTCCCTCTCGGACTGCTTCATGGCCCTGGAGCATTGGGCGATATCGGCCTGACCCTGTATGATGTTGGTAATGCCGGTGCCAGAGCCGGGAGTGTCGATGGTGACCGTTATCCCAGTCGTTCGCTCGAACTCGGCGGCCCACAGGGCCGCCACCTCGGCCATGGTCGTTGAGCCGCTCTGGCTGATCTCATCGGAAGTGCCGTTCCCTCTGTTGGACGACAGCACCACCGCCAAGGCAGCGATGAGTACGACCGCGATCACGCCGACTACAATGATCGATCTCTTTTCCATTTGAATCATCCTTGCAGGCAGCCCAGAGCGTTCCTTTCTAACGGGAGACGGCGTCCGGCGCTTTGACCGCCGACACATCGGCCGCTTCCCTGAGCTTGCCTGTGATCCGACGAGAAAGAAGGGCCCCTAAGTAGGTTGGGCAAGTAAAATATACATATACATGTTCAAGTAATTACGAATATATTTAATATATTCAGTATATACAAAAAGTATTTACGGGGTCGCGCATGGTCAGAAAGAACGTGGAAACAAGGAAGGTGCAGAAGACCGGACTGTCGACGATCACGGTCTCCTTGCCCAAGGAATGGGTAGGGTCCCATGGCCTGAAGGCCGGGGACCAGGTGGACCTCGAGGTCATGTCCGATGGTACCCTGAGCATCGGACCTCCGGAGAGGAAGAGGAAGGAGGTCCTGAGAAAGCTCATACAGCTGGACAGCAGTGACAGCACCGACCACCTCCTCCGGAAGCTCATCGGAGCGTATCTGGCCGGGTTCAACATAATCGAGGTGAGATCTAAGGACCGTATGGACCTGGAGTTCAAGCGTGCGGCTCGGGACTTCGCCCGCATGGTCATAGGTCCGGAGATCATTGAGGAGACGGCCAACTCCATCGTCCTCCATGACCTCTCCGACCCGGTGGAGCTGCCGCAGAAGAAGTGTGTGCGGAGGATGCACCTCATCGTCGACACCATGCACCGCGATGCCGTTTCAGCCTTCATGGAGGGGGACCATGAACTGGCCAACGATGTCATAGAGCGCGATCAGGACGTCGACCGCCTGTACTGGATGACATACAAGCAGTACAACCTCATCCAGAAGGACCGCAGCCTGGCGGAGCGGGTGGGCGTGGACATCCACGAGAGCATGAGCCTGATGCTCATGGCCCGGCTCATCGAGCGCATCGGGGACCACGCGGAGAAGATCGCCAAGCACGCCATGGGAGTGGGTAAGAAGGGCACGGGCGCCGAGGTGGTCGCGATCGAGAAGGTCAGTGAGGAGGCGCTGGTGCTGCTGACCAAGGCCGTGGACTCCTACTTCTCCAAGGACATGGACGGGGCCAATGATATCATCGACAAGGCCGAGGTCCTGGTCCACCAGGCCGAGGGAATCCTTCCAGAGCTGCAAGGCCATAACAGCAAGGGAGCGGTGTCCAGCTCCTCGGTCCTGGACAGCGTGGTCAGGACCATCATGTATGCAACGGACATCGCGGAGCTGGCTATCAATGAGGCCATGCGAGCGGAGATAAAATAGAGATATGGGAAGGGGTTTAATCGGTTTAATCGCTCTCTTCGAGCGCGAAGCCGCCGTGCTTCTTGAGGTGCTCCGCCAGGCCGCCGTCGGTGAGGATCTTCATCATCACCGGCGGGAGGGGGTTCGCCTCCAGCTCCAGGTTCTTGGTGACGTTGACCACCACGCCCTTTGCGATGTCGATCTCCAGCACGTCGCCCTCCTCGATCTGGGAGGTGTCGACCTCAACGACCGGCAGGCCGACGTTGATGCAGTTGCGGTAGAATATGCGGGCGAAGGACTTGGCCACCACCGCACCGATGCCCGCGGCCTTGAGGACCAGGGGGGCCTGCTCACGGGACGAGCCGGCACCGAGGTTCTCCCCCGCCACCACGAAGTCGCCCTTCTCGATCTCGTTGTAGAACCCGGGGCGGATGTCCTCCATGACGTGCTTGGCCAGCTCGTTCATGTCCAGGGTCTTGAACTTGTACTTGCCCGATATGACGTAGTCGGTGTTGAGGTTGTCCCCGAAAGTGTGGGCCTTCCCCTTCATGCTGCTCATTTCTGCACCTCCCTGATGTCCGCGATGTGTCCCAGCATGGCCGAGTAGGCGGCGGTGGCCGGGCTGCTGAGGTAGATCTCCGCCTTGGTGTTGCCCATGCGGCCCTTGAAGTTGCGGTTGGCCGTGGACAGCACGGTCTCGGCGTCCGAGGGCACGCCGTTGCAGGTCCCGACGCAGGGGCCGCAGGACGGGGCGATGACGGTCGCGCCGGCCCTCACCAGGCGGTCGATGTACCCTTCCCTCATGGCGTCCAGCAGGACGCCGCGGGAGGCCGGCGCGACGATGAGGCGCACGCCCCGGGCCACCTTCTTACCGGCCAGGATCTCGGCCGCGATCCTAAGGTCCTCCAGCCGGCCATTGGTGCACGTCCCGATGTACACCTGGTCCAGCTCCGTGCCGGCGACCTTGCTGACATCGACCACGTTGTCCACCTCGTGGGGCTTGGCGACCTGCGGTCCCAGGTCGGAGAGGTCCTCCCTTATGACGCGCTCGTAGATAGCAGAACCCGACGCGTCCACGCCCTTGAAGGGAGCGTTGGTCCGCTGGCGAACGTACTCCCGGACCCGGGAGTCGCAGGGCATGAGGCCGACCTTGGCGCCTACCTCCACCACCATGTTGGATATCGTCATGCGCGCGTCCACGGTCATGGCGTCGATCACCGTGCCGTATATCTCCAGCGCCTTGTAGGTGGCGCCCCGGGAGGTCAGGGTCTTGCACATGTGCAGGATGACGTCCTTGGAGTAAGTTCCCTCGGGCAGCGTGCCGTCGTACACGAACTTGATGGTGCTGGGCACCTTGAACCATATCTTGCCGGTCACCAGGGCGGCGGCCAGGTCGGTGGAGCCCACGCCGGTGGCGAACACGTTGAGCGCGCCGTAGGTGCAGGTGTGCGAGTCGCCGCCGATGACGACGTTGCCCGGAAGCACGTGGCCCTTCTCCGGGAGCAGCTGGTGGCACACGCCCTCTCCGACGTCGTAGAGGATGGAGCCCTGGTCGCTGGCGAAGTCCCTCATCTCCTTGTGGATGTTGGACACCGACTCCATGGGCGACGGCGAGTTATGGTCGATCACGATGGCGTACTTCTTGGGGTTGGCAATGGCCTTGGCCTCCATCTGCTTGAACGCCTTGATGGTAAGCCCCGTGGTCCCGTCCTGGGACATCATGAAGTCGACCGGTACGATGCAGATATCGCCGGCGTGGACCTCCCTGCCGGCATGCGCGGATAGGATCTTCTCAGAAATGGTTCCCATATGTCTTCACCTTCTTCTCACTGGTTGGGGCTCGTCCCCTCCTTGTAATCATGGTAGATGTACAGCAGCTCGTTCTCCGAGAGCGAGCGCTTCAGCGAGACCGACGTGGCCCGCACGACCTCCAGTATGGCGGCGGCGGCATCATCGTCGACCTCGATCCCCTTGGCCTCCAGGATCTGCTTTATGGTGCTCCTCCCGGAGTGCTTTCCCACGATGATCTTGCGGGTCATGCCCACCTCCTCGGGGGAGTACGGCTCGTAGTTGGAAAGGAACTTCATCACCCCGTCGGTGTGGATGCCGGCCTCGTGGGCGAAACAGTTCTGACCCACGATGGGCTTCCACGCCGGGATCTCGCGGCTGGACGCGCGGGCCACGTACTCCGAGACCTCGCGCAGGCGCCGGGTGTCGATGCCGGTGTCGATGCCCAGGAGGTGCTTGGACGCCATGACCACCTCCTCCAGCGGGGAGTTACCGGTCCTCTCCCCGATGCCCATCACGGTGGTGCTCAGGAAGGTGGCGCCGGCCTGCACGCCGGAGATGGCGTTGGCCGTGGCCATCCCGAAGTCGTTGTGGGTGTGCATCTCGATGGGGATGTGCACCTTGTCTATGATGTTCTTGATGGCGTTGTACGTTATGGACGGGGTCAGGATGCCCAGGGTGTCGCAGTAGCGGACCCTGTCGGCGCCCGCCTCCTTGGCCGTGCGGGCGAACTCCATCATGAACTCCGGGTCGGCCCGGGAGGCGTCCTCGGCATTGACCGAGATGTACATGCCGTGGGCGGCGGCGTACTCCACCGACTCCACAATGCGGTCCAGCACCCACTGGCGGCTCTTCATGAGCTTGTGCTCGATGTGGATGTCCGAGGAGGACATGGAGATGGCCACCGAGTCCACGTCGCAGTCGATGCTGTTGGAGATGTCCTCCTTGGAGGCCCGGTTCCATCCCAGGATGGAGGCGTCAAGGCCCAGGTGAGCGATGCGCTTGATGGCGGCCTTCTCGTCGCCGCCCATCGCCGGTATGCCTGCCTCGATCTGCTGCACACCGATCTCGTCCAGCAGCTTGGCTATGCGCACCTTCTCCAGGTTGGCGAACACTATGCCCGCTGCCTGCTCCCCGTCCCTCAGGGTGGTGTCGCAGACCAAGAGCTTGCTCTTCGCCAACTTCGCGAGGACATTCCTCTTGTCCCTCATTTTTTCGTCTCCCATGTCATCGATCTGTCGCTCGCGTCCGTGCCTGTTTAACAAGCTGGAGCGCGGCCAGGCCTGGACCCGTGCGTATCAAGGGCGTTCGTCCACAGGTCGGCTCCCTGCTGCCGAACTATTTGCAACAACCGCATTCAATCATCAGCGTCCGTGCTTTACCCGTAATAAAAGGGCTAGGGCCTGGTCTCGTTATCATAGGTTTTATACTTAAATCATTTCGTAAGATATTGTTCCTTGTGTGAAGCCATACGGCCTTTCTGATTAACATCCGAATCGCAGAATGTACATTATGAATTTTCCGCCGTTGTTCACGTCGGGCGGAACCGGAGGAGGGCGGCGATACCGCCTATCGAGTCCAGCTTCTTCCCGGCCTCGAACCTCTCGCTGACCACGATGACCTTGCCGCGGGACGCCTCCACCTGGGCCATGAGGGGGCCGACCTTGTTGAGGCGCACGATGCTGTCGAGGATGAGCAGGGTCTCCACCGCGCCCATGGCCACCGCCCTCTCCACCTCCGCCGGGCCGTAGGCCACCGGCCCGTCCTTGGCGATCTCGGTGAGGACGTCCTCCACCACCTTGGTCTCCAGCGCGGCACGGGAGCCCTGCACCACCTCCGTGCCCAGGCCGGCCTTCATGAGCTCATGGATGCCCTGCATGCCCGCCTGTCCGGTGTGGTACACGTGCGCTCCCTTGAATATGTCCGGCTCCCTCTCCTTGCCCAGGGTGGCCAGCGCCTCCTTGGCGAAGCCCGGGCCGAGGATGACCAGCGGGACGCCGGGCTGGGTGGCCTGCTTGACCTTCTCCACCACGTCCTCGTAGAAGTTGCGGTCCTCCTTCTGCTCGTACATCTTCCCGGACGAGGGGGCGTAGATGCGCGCCACCTCCTGGATGCCGAACTGGCGGGCCATGGCGATCACCGCCTCGTCGTTCTCCAGGGCCACGAACAGTATCCTCGGCTTCTTGGAGTCGTCCACCGCCCGCTTGACCCGCTCCAGAACGGCCGATGACCAGTCCGCCTTGCGCACCGTCAGGACGTCCCCCTCCCCCAAGTTAAGGGTGTGGTACGAGCCCACGTCCTGCGGCCCCTCCACGATGACGCCGTGCACGCGCAGACGGCTCTCCGACTCGTGGAACTCCACGTTCTCGGTGCGTATGCCCAGCACCATGCGCTTCTTCTCCCCCCGCTCCGCACGAAGCTTGTCGGTCTTGGACTCGTCCCGGCGGTAGGTGACCGATATCACGATGTCCCCCGGCAGGATGATGTTGTAGAGGTGCCACAGGTCGTCGAGGGTCTCTACCTGGAACTTGATCTCTCCCGCCTGGCGGTCTTGGTGGAGGACGCGCATCGATGCATATCATATCTTGACATTATATGAGAATATCCATGCTCTTCCTTTCCGTCACGTACGCTGGAGAGGGGTGCATGGTGAGGCCTTACTCTTGGAGCGTCCCTACTTCCTAAAAGATGCCGCAGCCCCTGGGTCCGTCCCTTCCCTGTCTATTACTAGACACTTCATCCGCGTTAATGTTCCCCCGCAAATGCCAAACCTTAAGTATTATACACCATTTCTGCAAAATCTCGATGGTAAATCAGTGCCACCTCATCCTAGAAAACGGGACAATAGCTGAGGGCACTGGCTTTGGTTTTGAGAAAACGGTGTACGGCGAGGTCGTGTTCAACACCGGAATGTGCGGTTACCAGGAGAGCCTCACTGACCCCTCCTACAAAGGCCAGATTCTTGTCATGTCCCACCCCATTATCGGAAACTACGGAGTGAACGCCAGGTTTTCGGAGTCCCCCGAGGTCCAGGTGCGTGGGTATGTGGTGAGGGAGGTGTGCGATCGTCCTTCCACTACGTATGGAAACGAGAGCCTGGACGCCCTCCTGAAGAGGGACAAGGTGCCCGGCATCTCGGAGCTGGACACGCGGGCCCTGATCATCGGCATACGGGAGAAGGGCGTCCTGAGGGGCGCCATCGTCTTCGATGAGGACCCCGAGGAGGTCCTAGAGAAGGTGAAGCACATGCCCTACCCCTCGGAGGCGAACCTCGTGGGGGAGGTGAGCGTGAAGAAGATCGTCCGCTACGAGAAGAAGGACGCCAAGCGCGTGGCGCTGGTGGACTGCGGGGTCAAGAACAACATCGTGCGGGAGCTTAGGAAGAGGTTCGATGTGGTGCAGGTCCCGTTCAACACCCCGACATCCGTCCTGAGGGACCTGGAGATCGATGGCCTGTTCCTCTCCAACGGCCCCGGGGACCCGGCGCACGCCGAGCTCCAGAGCACAGTGGTGAAGACCATCAGGGACCTCAAGGAGGAGCTGCCCATCATGGGCATATGCATGGGGAACCAGCTCCTGGCCCACGCCTTCGGCGGCAGCACCTACAAGATGAAGTTCGGGCACCGGGGGGTGAACCAGCCGGTGAAGTACAACGGCCGGGTGTACATCACCTCCCAGAACCACGGGTACGTGGTCGACCGCGACTCCATCGACGGCTCCGGGCTGGTGGTGGACCATGTCAACGTCAACGACGGCTCGGTGGACGGCATGAGGCACGAGGAGCTGCCCATCTTCGCGGTGCAGTACCATCCCGAGGCCACCGCCGGTCCGCACGACACCACCTTCCTCTTCGACGACTTCAAGAAGATGCTGGAGGAGAGGAGATGAGGCGCACCGACCTGAAGAAGATAATGGTCATCGGCTCCGGGCCCATCGTCATCGGGCAGGCCGCGGAGTTCGACTTCTCGGGGTCCCAGGCCTGCCGCTCCCTGCGCGAGGAGGGCTACACCACCGTTCTGGTCAACTCCAACCCCGCCACCATACAGACGGACGTGGAGACCGCGGACGTCGTTTACATCGAGCCGCTCAACGCCGAGACCGTGGCCCGCATCGCCGAGAAGGAAGGGGTGGACGGGATCCTCTCGGGCATGGGAGGACAGACCGCGCTCAACATCTGCTCCGAGCTGGCCGAGAACGGCACCCTGGACCGCCTGGGGATACAGCTCCTGGGGACGCAGCCCCACGCCATCGCCCTGTCCGAGGACCGGGAGCTGTTCCGGGAGATGATGATCAAGATCGGGGAGCCCATACCCAAGAGCAAAACGGTGCACAGCGTAGAGGAGGCGCTGGTCGCGGCCAAGGAGCTGGGCCGGTACCCCGTGCTGGTCCGTCCCGCCTACACTTTGGGTGGGACGGGGGGAGGCATCGCCTACGATGAGGAGGAGCTCATCAACATCACCGGACGGGGGCTCATCTACTCCCGCATCCACCAGGTCCTCATCGAGGAGTCGGTACTGGGCTGGAAGGAGTTCGAGTACGAGGTGATGAGGGACGCCAAGGACAACTGCGTCATCATCTGCAACATGGAGAACCTCGACCCCATGGGCATCCATACCGGGGAATCGATCGTCATCGCTCCCGCCCAGACGCTCAGTGACGCCGACCACCAGCGCCTGCGGGACGCCACCATCAAGACCATCCGCGCCCTGCAGATCGAGGGCGGCTGCAACATCCAGTTCGCCCTGGACCCCGAGACCAAGGAGTACCGGGTGATCGAAGTGAACCCTCGAGTGTCACGCTCCTCGGCCCTGGCCTCCAAGGCCACGGGCTACCCCATCGCCCGGGTGGCCGCCAAGATCGCCGTGGGCTACGACCTGGACGAGATACCGAACCGCATCACCGGCAAGACCTTCGCCGCCTTCGAGCCCACCCTCGACTACGTGGTCATGAAGATACCCCGCTGGCCGTTCGACAAGTTCCGCACCGTGGACCGCACCCTGGGAACGCAGATGAAGAGCACCGGCGAGGTCATGGCCATCGGGCGGACCATCGAGGAGGGCCTGTTGAAGGCCATACGCTCGCTGGAGATAGACCAGGAGTACCTGGACCGGGGGAACTGGTCGGACGAGGTCATGATCAGGGAGCTGACCACGGCCACCGACCAGCGGCTGTTCGTGATCGCCGAGGCCCTGCGCCGGGGGATGAGCGTCAACCGCATCGTGGAGATCACCAAGTGGGACGTGTTCTTCGTTCAGAAGGTGCAGAACATCCTGAACATGGAGGCCGTCCTCAAGGACGGCGGCAAGCCGTCACGCGCGACCCTGCGGAAGGCGAAGCGGCTGGGCTTCTCGGACAACGCCATCGCCGAGCTGGCGGGGCAGAGCCCGGAGCGGGTGAGGGAGCTGCGGAAGGAGCACGGGCTCCTGCCGACGTACAAGATGGTCGACACCTGCGCCGCGGAGTTCAAGGCCGAGACGCCGTACTTCTACTCCACCTACGAGACGGAGAACGAGGCCCGGCCATCGGAGAACAAGAAGGTCATCATCGTGGGCGGGGGGCCCATCCGCATCGGGCAGGGCATCGAGTTCGACTACGCCTGCGTGCACGGCGTCATGGCCCTGCAGGAGGAGGGCGTCGATGCCATCATCATCAACAACAACCCCGAGACCGTTTCCACGGACTACGACATCTCGGACCGCCTGTACTTCGAGCCCCTGACCCTGGAGGACGTCCTGAACATCATCGAGAACGAGGACGCTGACGGTGTCGTCCTGCAGTTCGGGGGGCAGACCGCCATAAACCTGGCCATGCCCCTCATGAGGGCGCTGGAGGGGAAGAGGACCAAGGTGCTGGGGACCTCGCCCGAGGACGTGGACGTGGCCGAGGACCGGAAGCTGTTCTCCGCCCTGATGGACCACCTGGGCATACTGCAGCCGCGCTCGGGGACGGGGCACTCCTTCGACGAGGTGAAGGTCATCGCCGAGAGCATCGGTTACCCGGTGCTGGTGAGGCCCTCGTACGTCATCGGCGGCCGGGCCATGGAGATCGTGTACAGCGAGGACGAGCTCCGGACCTACGTGGCCACGGCGGTGAAGGTGTCGAAGAAGCATCCTATCCTGGTCGACAAGTACCTGTCGCACGCCATCGAGATCGACGTGGACATCGTGGCCGACGGCACGGACGTGTTCATCGGAGGGATCCTGGAGCACGTGGAGGAGGCGGGCGTGCACTCCGGCGACGCCACCATGACCATGCCGCCCCAGACCTTGTCGGAGGACATTATCGCCGAGATCGTCCGCATCGCGGAGAAGGTAGCTCGCGGGCTCAATGTGCGCGGCCTGCTGAACCTGCAGCTGGCGGTCAAGGAGGGGAAGGTGTTCATGATCGAGGCCAACCCTAGAGCGTCCCGGACCGTGCCCTTCGTCTCCAAGGCCATAGGCATCCCCCTGGCCAAGGTCGCCACCAAGGTCATGCTGGGTCGCACCCTCCGGGAGATGGGGCATGTGGGCATGCCCTCCTTCAACCACGTGGCGGTGAAGGCATCGGTCTTTCCGTTCCTCAAGCTCCCCGGCGTGGACTCCATCCTGGGACCGGAGATGAGGTCCACCGGCGAGGTCATGGGCATCGACCGCAACTTCGACGCGGCGTGCTACAAGGCCTTGATATCCGCCGGCCTGAAGCTGCCCTCCGGAGGAGGAGTATATCTAACCGTCAGCGACGCGGACAAGCCTGAGATCCTGAGCACGGCCCGGGAGCTGCGGGAGATGGGCTTCCGCATCTTCGCCACCAAGGGGACGTCGACCTACCTGCGCGAGAAGGGGGTGCAGACCACCACCGTGTACACCATCTCGCAGAACATGGACCCCGATGCCCTGGGACTCATGCGCAACGGGGACATCAACCTCATAATCAACACCCCCAGCGAGGCCTCGGGAGCGCGCCGGGACGGGTTCATGATGCGCCGCCTGGCGGTGGAGCTGGAGATACCGTTCCTCACCACCGTGCAGGCCGCCCGGGCGGCCGTGGCGGCCATGAAGCGGTCCCGCCTGGGCCCCCTGGACGTGGTGGACATCGGCTCCTACCAGAAGGGGAACTGAGAGCACCATGGGGGCGTAGGCTTCCACGGGAGCATCGAGCTCTGTGAAGAGCATGGACATTGGTGAGATGTCGGGACCTTCCCCTATTATATTCAGTGGATGACCAGGCTCTTGACCCCGCGGCAGATCTTGATGCGCGGGATCAGCTCCGGCGGCACCTCGCTGCCGGTGATGACGTACAGCCGGGGCTCGTCCGTGAGCTCGGGGTCGTCGACCAGGGCCTGCCTCACGCTTATCCCGGCCTCGGCGATGACGCCGGTCACGTCAGCGATGATTCCAGGAACGTGCGCGTCGGTGGGTATGACCTCGATGCAGCTCCACCCCATAAGGGGTGCCACCTCCTTGAGCATGGCCGTGGGGCGGAGGGCGGAGAACACCCTCCTCAGCTCCTCCGTGGCCTCGATGGTCTCCACCGCCGCCCGGACGATGCGCCGGTCCACGTCGACCGCGCGGGCCACCGCCACGTCCCCCACCTCCACCTCTCCGGAGTAGATGCGCCCGCCCTTGACCCTGAGACCGTTGGTCATGAGGAGCCGAGCCACCTTGCCCTGGGAAGGATATCGGCCGAAGTACTTGGAGAGGGAATACCACATGGTCGGAGGATTGCCGCTGGCGATAAAAGAGTTTGCTGAGCACACATCATGTTCTGCGACCGAACTCCCTGGGGTCGGCCTCTAGCACGAGAGGGCGCTCAGAAACCTGTTTATACATGCTAGATATTGTCTAGCAAGCGAGGAGTACCTATGTCAGGCAAGAGCATCCGCATGGAGCGGATCATCGACCGGAACTCTGGACGGGCCGTAGTGGTGCCCGTGGACCATGGAATTACCATGGGTCCGATCCAAGGCCTAGTGGACATGAAGACCACCATCGACAAGGTGTCCCAGGGAGGGGCCACCGCAGTCGTAATGCACAAAGGGGTGGTGCCTTATGGCCATCGGTCCTTCGGCCGGGACATAGGCTTGATCCTGCACCTCTCCGCCAGCACGTCCCTGTCGCCGGACCCCAACTCCAAGGTCATCGTGACCACGGTGGAGGAGGCCATCAAGATGGGGGCGGACGCCGTGTCCATCCACGTGAACATCGGCGCCAGCACCGAGCCGGACATGCTGCGAGACTTCGGGCAGATCGCCCGGGAGTGCAACGAGTGGGGCATGCCCTTGATGGTGATGCTCTACCCCCGGGGCAAGGACATCAAGAACAACTACGACGTGGACCTGATCAAGCAGTGCGCCCGCGCGGGTATGGAGCTGGGGGCCGACATCGTCAAGACGTCGTACACCGGTGACATCGACACCTTCCGGGAGGTGGTCAAGGGCGCGATCATCCCCGTCCTCATCGCCGGAGGGCCGAAGATGGACTCCGACCGCGACCTGCTGCAGATGGTTAAGGACTCCATCGAGGCCGGGGGGATGGGCGTGAGCATCGGCAGGAACATATTCCAACACCGCAATGTTACGGGCATAACCAGGGCCGTGGCCGAAGTGGTGCTGCACGACGCCTCGGTGGACGAGGCCCTGAAGATGCTCGAGTGATATCATGGACAAGCTCATATGGATAAGGGCCGACGGCCCAGAGGACTACGAGGAGCGCAAGAAGCTGGTCTCCTCGGCCCTGGAGGAGGGAATGGTCCACATCATCCTGAGGGAGGAGGACCAGCCGCTGCAACGCCTGGGAAGGTTCGAGGCCATGGTGGTCCGGGGAAAGGACGTGTACGCGGAGGACGGGCCCATAGGACAGATCGTGGAGATCTCCAGCCCCGAGGACCTGCAGCGTGCCTACGCCCTACGGGACCTGGTGGACCACGTGCTCATATCGGCCCGGGACTGGAAGGTCATCCCCCTGGAGAACCTCATCGCGGCGTTCCAGGGCTCGCGCACCAAGATACTGGTGGTGGCGACCGACCCCCAGGAGGCGAAGCTGTACCTGGAGACCATGGAGAAGGGCGCGGACGGCGTGGTAATCGAGGTCGACGACCCCGGGGCGCTGTCCTCCTTCGCCGGCCTGGTGGAGCGTAACCAGGTGAAGGTGGAGCTGACGCCCGCCACCGTCACCGCCATCCGTCCGCTCACCCTGGGGGACCGGGTTTGCGTGGACACCTGCTCCCTCCTCCGCATCGGAGAGGGCATGCTGGTCGGCTCCCAGTCCTCCTGCCTCTTCCTGGTGGGCTCGGAGGCCGCGGAGAGCGAGTACGTGGCGGCCCGTCCCTTCCGCGTCAACGCCGGTGCGGTGCATTCCTATATATTGATGGCAGACGGTAAGACCAAGTATCTCTCGGAGGTCCGCGGGGGGGACGAGGTCCTCGCCGTGGACGACCGGGGGGCGACCAAGAAGGTCGTTGTCGGCCGCTCCAAGGTCGAGCGCCGCCCGCTGCTTCTCGTGGAAGCCGAGGAAAAAGGAAAAAGGTATACGGCTATTCTCCAGAACGCGGAGACGATCCGACTGTGCGCTCCTGACGGGCCTATCTCCGTGTCCGACCTGAGGGTCGGCCAGAAGGTGCTGGTGAGGCTGGAGGAGGGCGGGAGGCACTTCGGCCACAGCATCGACGAGACGATCACGGAGAACTGATGCGGGTCTGTGTATCCATAGTCGAGGACGGGGTCAAGGAGGCGGTGGCCGCGGGGTTGGCCGCCCAGGAGAAGGGAGCTGACCTGCTGGAGGTCCGCTTCGACCGTATGGTGAAGCTGCCCGAGGACCTCTCCGCCTTCCGCAAGCTCACCGTGCCGCGCATCGCCACCCTCCGCACCGAGGCCCAGGGCGGGGGCTCACAGCATACCGATGAGGACCGGCTCCGCTTCTTCCGGAGGGCCATACGCATCGGCTTCGACTACATCGACCTGGAGCACGATTCCCCGCTGATCTACCGGATGGGGCGCGACCTCCGGTCGGTGGGCCTGATATGCTCCTACCACGACCTCCAGGGCACGCCCTCCACCTCCCGCGTCCTCGATGCGCTGATCACCACCGCCTCCCGGGGGGACCTGGCTAAGGCGGCGTTCAGGGTCAATAGCGTCACCGACCTGAGGCACCTGGTGGAGGCCTCCCGGATGTTCTCCGCCACCGGCAACAAGTTCGTGCTGCTAGGCATGGGGGAGCTGGGCGAGATCACGCGGGTCATGAGCGATGCGTTCGGTAGCGCGTTCACCTACGCCTCCCTGGAGAGGGGCAAGGAGGCCGCCCCGGGGCAGGTGGACATCGCCACCTTGAAGACGTTGGGCGATCGGCCCATCGTGAGCGGACTGACCGGACACCCCCTGGGCCATTCCCGCTCTCCCGCCCTGCACCAGGCCGCGTTCCGCTCCCTAGAACTGCCAGGACGGTACCTGTCGTTCCCGGCGACCGCTGAAGAGCTGCCGGACCTCATGTACCTGGTGCGGGAGCTGGGCGTCCGGGGCCTCAACGTCACCATACCGCACAAGGAGGGCGTGATGAAGCTCCTGGACGAGATCGATCCCCTGGCGCGCCGGGTGGGGGCGGTGAACACCATCGTCAACAAGGGTGGCCGGCTGTTGGGCCGGAACACCGACGTGTCCGGACTGGAGAGGGCGCTCCTGGCCGCGGGCGCGGACCCCCGGGGGAAGAGCGTCCTGGTGGTGGGGGCGGGAGGAGCGGCCCGAGCCTGCTGCCTCGTCCTGGAGCGGCGGGGGGCGGACATCTGGGTCACCAACCGCACCGCCTCCCGGGCGGTGGAGGTGGCCAGGGACTTCTCCGCCCGGGTGGCCGGGCACGGTGACGTGGGCCACATGACGTTCGACATGATCGTCAACTGCACCCCCCTAGGGATGGGGGGCTTCCCCGACGAGCTGCCGGTGGACCCCGCGGTCTTCCGGTCCGGGCAGTGGGCGGTCGACATGATCTACAACCCCGAGACCACGCCTTTCCTCAGGGCGGCTGCGGAACGCGGGGCCAAGACCTTGTCCGGCATGGAAATGTTAATCTATCAAGCCATGGATGCTTTCGAGACCTGGACCGGGCAGAGGCCTCCCTACGAGGCAATGGCCGCGGGTGCAAGGACCGGATGACAATGAAGGGGACAGGAATTAGCCATGGCGCCGCCACCATAGTCAATGCCATCGCTGGCGGCAAGGGCGCCGCCTTCGGGCTGGACCTGCGGACCGAGGCCAGGGTGGAGCTGACCACGGGGCAGGGGACGTCGGTGACCATCGATGGCCTCCCCAACGAGGCCACGGCCCTGGCGGAGCGGTGCGTGCAGGGCGTCCTGGACCTCAAGGGAGGGGACCGCAGCTACCACGCCGAGGTCCGGACCACCTCCCAGATACCAATATCCCGGGGCCTCAAGAGCAGCAGCAGCGCGGCCAACGCCATCGTGCTGGCCACCCTGGATGCGCTGGGCGAGGCCCTGGACCCGATTGACGCGGTGCGGATCGGCACCAAGGCCGCCATCGAGACAGGGGTGTCCATCACCGGCGCCTTCGACGACGCCTGCGCCTGCGCCCTGGGTGGGGTGGTGCTCACCGACAACCGCTCCGAGCGGGTGCTGCACCGGGGGCGCATGCCCGAGTACGTCCGGGCCCTTGTCCACGTACCCACGGAGCAGATCAGGAAGAGCGACCTGCCGCGCAAGAGGATCGCGGCCATGGGCGGCCTGGTGGACCTGGCCTTCAGGCAGGCGGAGGAGGGCGACTACTACCGCGCCCTCACCCTCAACGGCATGTGCTACTCCGCCGCCCTGGGGCTGGACCCGGGCATCGCGGTCAAGGCCCTTCAGAACGGGGCCCTGGCGGCGGGGCTCACCGGAACGGGACCGGCCACCATCATGCTGGTGGTGGAGGACAAGGTCCAGGAGTTCCGCGCGTCCATGAAGGGGTACGATCTGATGGAGGCCAGGATGTACAACGGGGAGGGGACGGAGTGAAGCTCGTGGTCAAGCCGTCCGCCGTGCACGGCACGGTTTCCTCCACGCCGTCCAAGAGCCACACCCACCGCGCCATGGTGCTGGCCGGCCTGGCCAACGGCGAGTCTCGTCTCCGCCGACCGCTGATGAGCGGGGACACCAACGCCACGATGAGGGGCATGGAGCAGTTCGGGGCCTCCTTCCGCGCCGACGGCCCGGACCTCATCGTCCGCGGGGGAAGGCTGCGGGCACCGACCTCGACGCTGGACTGCGCCAACTCCGGGACCACCATAAGGTTGCTGGCCGGGGTTGCCTCGCTCCTCCCTTACAACGTGACGCTCACCGGTGACGCATCCCTGCAGCAGCGCCCGATGAAGCCGCTGCTCAACGCCCTGACGGAGATGGGCGTGCACGCCGCCTCCGCCCAGAGCAATGGATGCCCTCCGCTCATCATCCGCGGGCCCAACAAGGGCCGGTGGACGCACATCAAGGGGGACATCAGCTCCCAGTTCATCTCCTCGCTCCTGATATCCTCGGCGCTGAAGCAGCTTGACACCGAGATCGTGATCACCACGCCGCTGAAGTCCCGCCCCTACGTGGAGATCACCCGGGACATGATGGCCTACTACGGGGCCACTTCCACGGAGACCAAGAACGGGTACCGCGTGCTGGGGGGGCAGCGCTACCGCCCCCGCGACCTCACCATCCCCGGGGACTACTCCTCCGCATCCTTCCCGCTGGTGGCCGCGGCCCTGGCGGGGAAGGTGACGGTGAGGGAC
The DNA here is from genome assembly GCA_963663855.1 of Methanomassiliicoccaceae archaeon. Lineage (GTDB taxonomy): Archaea > Thermoplasmatota > Thermoplasmata > Methanomassiliicoccales > Methanomassiliicoccaceae > UBA6. The sequence continues at coordinate 1,200,442 of OY760646.1, forward strand.
CTGGACCCCCAGGACCGGCAGGGCGATCGCACCATTCTCGACGTGCTATCGAGGTTCGGGGCCCAGGTCACCGCGGGCCAGGACGGCGTCACCGTGGAGAGGGCCGACCTCCAGGGAGCGGCCGTGGACGTGGGGGACAGCCCCGACTCGTTCCCCATCCTGGCGGTGCTGGCCACGCAGGCGCGGGGGGAGAGCTCGCTCACCAACGCCGAGCACCTGCGGTTCAAGGAGAGCGACCGCATCGCCACCACCGTGAACTTCCTCAAGTCGATGGGGGCGGACATCGAGGAGCGCAAGGACGGCTGCGTGGTCCGGGGCCCCACCAAGCTGAAGGGAAGGACCATCGACCCCGTGGGCGACCACCGCATACTCATGGCCGCCACCGTAGCGGGGCTGGTGGCCGAGGGCACCACCACCATATCCCATGGGGACTGCTACGCCATCTCCTACCCCACGTTCCCAGAGGACATGCGCGCCCTGGGGGCCAGCGTGGAGGTGGTGAGCTGAACACCATCGGCACCATGCTGCGGCTGACCATCTTCGGCTCCAGCCACGGCCCGGGCATCGGCTGCGTGCTGGATGGCGTGCCGCCCGGCATCGAGGTGGACCAGGACGACGTGCAGAGGGAGGTGGACCTCCGTCGGCCCTCGGGAGCTCTGGGGACGCCGCGGGCGGAGGAGGACCGCGTGGAGGTGCTGGCAGGAGTGCACGAGGGCAAGACCACGGGGGCACCGGTCATGCTGTTCATCGCCAACCGGGACACCGACTCGTCCAAGTACGAGAAGTTCCGGGCCACGCCCCGTCCCGGGCACGCGGACCTCACGGCCCTGAGGAAGTATGGGGACACCGTGGACCTGCGGGGCGGGGGACAGTTCTCCGGCCGAATGACCGCGCCCATGGTGGCGGCGGGCGCTATCGCCAAGGAGATGCTCCGCTCCGCCAACGTCCAGATCGCCGCCTACACCCAGCGCTTGGGAGGCGTGGAGGATAATGTGGAGCGGACGTTCAAGGAGGTGAGGCGCCAGGCCCGGGAGAACCCGGTGCGCTCCGCCGACCCCGCGCTGGCGTTGGACATGATCCACGAGATCATGGAGGCGAAGCACGAGGGGGACAGCGTGGGAGGCATCGTCCGCTGCCTGGTGGTGGGCCTCCCCATGGGCGTGGGGGAGCCCTTCTTCGACTCCCTGGAGGGGGAGATCGCCAAGATGGTCTTCTCCATCCCGGGCGTCAAGGGCATCGAGTTCGGGGCCGGCTTCCGGGCCGCGGCCATGAGGGGGTCGGAGCACAATGACTCGTTCCAGGTGGTGGACGGAGAGATATCCACCATCACCAACAACGCCGGGGGGGTGCTGGGGGGGCTGTCCAGCGGCATGCCCCTGGACGTCAGGGTGGCGTTCAAGCCCACTGCGTCCATATCGATCGAGCAGCGGACCATCGACCTCGACAGGATGGAGGACACCACCCTGAAGGTCGAGGGGAGGCACGACCCGTGCATCGTCCCCCGGGCCGTAGTGGTGGTGGAGGCGGCCGTGGCCCTGGTGCTGGCCGACCTGTGCCTGAGAGGTGATTTCATTGCGTGAGAGCATAGAGGACATTAGGAAGCGGATCGAGAAGATCGATCGTGAGATCCTTCGCATGATGGCCAACCGCACGGCGGCAGCGGTGGAGATGGGCAAGATGAAGGCCAACGACTCCCTCCCCCTCCGCGCCCCCCAGGTCGAGGAGCGGGTCATCGAACGGTACGTCATGAGGGCCAGGGAGTTCGGCATGTCGGCCGAGTCCGCCCGCCACATCGCCACCATTCTCATACTGGAGTCCATCGAGCAGCAGGGCCGCATACCGCGGCCGCAACAGTCCCGCCGCGTGCTCGTCATCGGAGGCAACGGCCGCATGGGGGACTGGTTTTGCCGCTTCCTGGCCTCCCGGGGGCACAAGATCAGGATATTCGATCAGGGGGAGAACGCCACCTTCCCCGTGGAGAAGGACCTCAAGAAGGGGGTGAGGGACGCCGATATCATCGTCCTGGCCACCCCCATCTCGGTCACGTCCAAGGTGCTGGAGGAGGTCATCTCGTACGAGCCCAGCGGCCTGGTGTTCGACATCGCCTCCATAAAGGCACCGTCCATCAAGGTGCTGCGGGAGGCCGCGGCCCAGGGCCTCAAGGTGTGCTCCGTCCATCCCATGTTCGGGCCGGAGGCTCCGTCCATCATCAACCGCAACGTGGTCATCTGCGACTGCGGCTCCCCCCAGGCATTGGACCTGGTCCGGCCGCTGATGGACGGCTCCAACATCATCGAGATGGAGGTGGAGGAGCACGACTCCCTCATGGCCTACGTCCTGGGCCTGAGCCACGCGGTCAACATCGCCTTCTTCGAGGCGCTGCGCCAGAGCGGGCGAGGCTACAAGGAGCTGGACCAGGCCGGCTCCACCACGTTCCACCGCCAGGTGGAGATCTCCCGGGCGGTGGCGTCGGAAAATGCTCAACTTTACTATGAGGTCCAACATCTCAACCCGCACAACGCGGACGCCCTATCGTACCTGCAGCGCGCCCTCGAGGACCTCCGGAAGGCCGGGGTCAAAGGGGACCGGGAAGCGTTCGAGAAGATGATGGTCGAGGGCAGCGAGTACTTCGGAGGCAAGTGAATGGCTAAGACAAAGGTCGCGGTTCTGGGAGCAACGGGAATGATCGGACAGAGGTTCGTGCAGCTTCTGGAGGACCACCCCCAGTTCGACATCGGGGGACTGTACGCCTCGGAGCGGTCCGAGGGTAAGAGGCTGGGGGACACCCTCAAGATCAGGGACCACGAGTTCGCCCCGGAGACCCTGGACATGAAGATCGAGCAGCTCCACGTGCCCAACATCGCCCGGGACTGCCGGGTGGCGTTCTCCGGGCTGCCCTCAGACATCGCGGGAGGGTTCGAGACCGATCTGGCCAGGTCCGGGGTGGCGGTGTTCTCCAACGCCGCCAACCACCGCATGGAGAGGGACGTGCCGCTGCTCATCCCGGAGTGCAACGCCCACCACCTGGACGTGGTCAGGGCGCAGGGCACGTTCAAGGACGGCGGGTTCATCGTCACCAACGCCAACTGCTCCACCACCGGCATAGCGGTGCCCCTGAAGGCCGTGGACGCGTCCTTCGGCCTCGAGCTCGTTTGCGCCTCCACCTATCAGGCGGTGTCCGGTGCCGGCTACCCGGGAGTCCCGTCCCTGGACATCATGGGTAACGTGGTGCCGCATATCAAGAACGAGGAGGAGAAGATGGAGACGGAGCTGGCCAAGATCCTGGGATCGGTCAGCGAGGGCAGGTTCGTGGACCACCCCGTGGAGGTCCTGGCCAACTGCGTCCGGGTACCGGTGGAGAACGGCCACCTGGAGTCTCTCACCCTCCGCACCAGAAAGGACGCTACCGTGGAAGAGATGGTAAGCGCGCTGGCGTCGTTCCGGGCCGAGCCTCAGCAGATGGGGCTCCCCACCGCGCCGGAGAGACCGGTCATCGTGCGCCGGGAGGCGGACCGGCCGCAGCCCATATACGACGTGAACGCGGGCGAGCCCCTGCGGGCGAGGGGAATGAGCACAGTGGTGGGACGGGTCAGGAAGAAGGGTACCTTTTTCAAGATGTTCGTCCTGTCACACAACACCATCCGGGGAGGCGCAGGAGGCTCGGTCCTCAACGCCGAACTGGCGAAAGCGAAGAAGCTGCTGTAAGGTGATCAATTGAACAGAACGTACGAAGAGATCAACGCGAAGATCGAGAAGGGCGATGCCGTCGTCATGACGGCAGAGGAGGCCATCCGACTGGTGGAGGACCAGGGACTGGAGAAGGCCACCAAGGAGGTGGACGTTGTAACGACGGGTACCTTCGGCGCCATGTGCTCCTCGGGCGCGTTCGTCAACTTCGGACACTCCGAGCCCCCGATAAAGATGCAGAAGGTTTGGCTGAACGACGTGCCCGCGTACACCGGCCTGGCGGCCGTGGACGCCTACATCGGGGCCACCGAGCTGCGGGAGGGGGACGGCATGGAGTACGGCGGGGCCCACGTGATCGAGTCCCTCATCCGGGGAGAGGCAGTGCACCTGCGCGCGTCAGCCTATGGCACCGACTGCTACCCACGGCGGGACATCGACACCTACATCTCCCTCAAGTCGGTGAACCAGGCGTACATGTACAACCCCCGGAACGCGTACCAGAACTACGGGGTGGCGACCAACTCGTCGGAGAAGGCCATGTTCACGTACATGGGAAAGCTGCTGCCCCACTACGGCAACGCCACCTACTGCAGCGCCGGCCAGCTGTCCCCGCTGCTCAAGGACCCCCAGCTCCGGACCATCGGCCTGGGGACCAGGATCTTCCTGGGAGGCGGCATCGGGTACGTGGCGTGGGAGGGCACGCAGTTCAAGACCAACGTGCCGGAGAGGAACGGCGTGCCGTCGTCCGCCGGGCGCAACCTGGCGGTCATCGGGGACCTGCGGGGGATGAGCGACGAGTTCATCCGCGCCCTCAGCTTCCACGGCTACGGGCCCAGCCTGGGCGTGGGCATCGGCGTGCCGATACCCATCCTAGACCAGGACCTCATGAGGACGGCCACGGTGCGGGACGACCAGATCTTCGCCCCCGTGCTGGACTACGCCATCCAGTCCCGGAACCGCAAGCCCATGATGGAGGTGAGCTATGCCGAGCTGCGCAGCGGCACGGTGGAGCTGTTCGGGAAGAAGGTCAAGACCTCGTCCCTGTCGTCGTACCACAAGGCCCGGATCATCTCCCAGCGGCTGAAGGAGATGATCAACCGGAACGAGTTCCAGCTCACCCGGCCGGTGGCACCGCTGCCGTCCACCCAGGTGCAGAGGCCCCTGGACGTGTGCTCGCGAGAGGAGGTGCTGTAATGGCCAAGCGCAAGTTCAACCTGTACTTCCGACCGGACCTGGTCAACGAGCCCATAACCTACGTCCTGGTCAAGGACTTCGACCTGAAGTTCAACATCCTGCGGGCGGAGGTGGTGGAGCAGGGCGGGCAGCTGCTGATCGAGGTCGACGGCAAGCCGGCCCAGATCACCAAGGGCGTGGCGTACCTGCAGTCCATGGGCGTGACCGTCAAGGAGCTCAACGAGTTCGTGACCAAGGACGAGTCGCGGTGCACCAACTGCGGGATGTGCGTCTCCGTCTGCCCGGCAGACGCCATCGAGATGGACCGCAAGGACTGGACGGTCAAGTTCCACCTGGAGAAGTGCATCGCGTGTGGGCTGTGCGTCAGCTCCTGCCCACCCCTGGCCATGAAGCTCCAGACATGATCAGGAAGCACTTCGAGGTCCGCGAGACAGCGGTCACCCTGGTGGCGGAGGAGGAGTTCCTCCCCGTCGCCGAAACCTCTATTTTTCATTCCCGGGAGTCCATCGAGCGGTTCATCGAGCTCGATCCCTTCTTCCAGGTCACCCTGGAACCGTACGCCTGCCCCTCGCACGCCCCCGATCTGGTCCGCCGGATGTGCGAGGCGTCCGCGGCGGCGGGGGTCGGCCCCATGGCCGCGGTGGCCGGAACCATCGCCGAGCGGGCGGTGCTGGACATGCAGGCGGCGGGGGCCCGGCAGGCCATCGTGGACAACGGCGGGGACATCGCCCTGCTCATCGACCGGGAGACCAACGTGGGCCTGTACGCCGGCCCGCAGGTCAAGGGGCTGGGCTTCGCCTGCCCACCCCGGGAGGGCGTGTTCGGCATATGCACGTCCTCGGCCACCATCGGGCCCTCCATCTCCTTCGGCGTATCCGACGCGGCCACGGTGATCTCTTCCAACGTGGCGCTGGCCGATGCCTGTGCCACCCGTTTGGGCAACCTGCTGACGTCCGACCAGGAGGCGGTGATGATGGGCGCCCTGAGCGATGTGTGCTCTATCCCAGGGGTGGAGGGCGCCGCGGCGGTGGTGAACGGCAAGATCGCCATGAAGGGCCGGCTGCCGCCGCTGACCCGCGTGGTGGTGCCCCAGGGAAGGGTGGCCATGATCGAGCTCCCCCCGCCAGATCTCACGCGCTGAGGCCGCTCTCGACGCATGGGGTGAGTATCATACTTGATTTTGTCATAAATTATATTAATAATAATATCCACGATAGATGCACGTTTGACCGTGAGCGTTATTCGAGCGATCTACATAGATGACGAGCCCGCCCTCCTCGAGGTGACGAAGGTCTTCCTGGAGAAGGACGGAGACATCGATCTGGAGACCTCGGACAACGGACGGAAGGCCCTTCCGCTCATCGAGAGGGATAGCTTCGACGTCATCATCTCGGACTACCAGATGCCGGAGATGAGCGGCCTGGACATCCTCAAGGGGCTGAAGTCGCACGGTAACGCCACCCCGTTCATCCTGTTCACCGGCAAGGGGCGGGAGGAGGTGGCCATGGAGGCCATCAACAATGGGGCGGACTTCTACATCCAGAAGGGCGGTAACCCCTCGGTCCAGTTCCAGGAGCTGAAGAACGCCATCATCAAGCTGACCCAGAAGAGGGCGGCGGAGATGGCGCTGCGGGAACGGGAGGAGAAGCTCCGGCTCCTGACCGACAACATGACGGACATCATTTTCGAGGTCGACGGCCACGGCGTGGTGCGGTACGTGTGTCCCTCGGTCAAGACCATCCTGGGGTTCGACCCCGCCTCCCTCATAGGAAGGAGCACCCTGGACCGAGTCCACCCCGATGACCAGGAGATGGTCAGCCGGCAGTTCATGAAGATCGGCCTGGGCGGGCCGGAGGAGGGGGCCACCATCCTATGCCGCTACCAGACGGCCAGCGGGAAGTACGTGTGGCTGGAGACCTTCGGCAAGGCCCTGCGGGGGATGGGCGACCAGCCCCTGGGGTACGTCCTCAGCTCCCGTGACGTCACCACCCGCATCGAGGCGGAGCGGGCCCGCCTCAGCTCCGAGAGCAAGTACCAGAACATCATCGACAACGCCAACGACGAGGTCATCATCATCGACCAGCGGGGAAAGGTCCTGGAGGCCAACAAGGTCGTCAGCCACCTGCTGGGATACTCCTACGACGAGCTCATCGGGATGGACGTGCGCAGCATCGACCCCCGCAGCATGAGCGACGGGTCGCTCGACCCGCGCTCCGGTGAGCGCGCGGACGCCATCGTGGAGACCAGCCACATCGCCAAGGACGGGAGGTCCGTCCCAGTGGAGGTCTCACGCACCCCCATCGACCTGGCGGGCAGGCCGGCGGTACTGCTGGTGGCGCGCAACCTGTCGGAGCGCAAGGACGCCGAGAGGAAGTTGCGGGACTCCGAGAGGCTGCTGAGCCAGACCCAAACGGCGGCGCACATCGGAGGGTACTACCTGGACCTAATGATCGGTGCCGTCACCTTCACCGAGGAGGCCTACCGCCTGTGCGGGGTCGACCCGCTCAAGGCGGAGCTGGGTGAGGAGGACTACCTCAAGCTGGGCCTCCCCTGGGACCGCGAGATGTACACCGAGGCATGGTGGACCACGCCGGAGCGCAACACCGAGTTCGACTTCGTGTACATGCTCATCGTCCCCAACAGCGGCCTGCGCCACCTCCGCAACCGTGGACGGCTGGAGCTGGACGAGGAGGGGAACGTCAGGGGGATATTCGGCACCATCATGGACGTCACCGACCTGAAGCGGACGGAGAACCGCCTTCAGGAGAACCAGCGGCTCCTGGACGAGGTGGAGAGAACCTCCCGCATCGCCACCTTCCGCATGAACTGGACGAAGAGGGAGTTCTGCTTCTCGGAGGAGGTGTACCACATCCTGGGCCTGGAACCGCAGGAGGAGATGCCGTACAAGAACCTCAACGAGATGCTCCATCCGGACGACTTGACTCGCTTCATGGAGGCCGTGGATAAGGTCAAGAAGGGAGCGGCCGAGGTGGACCTCGAGTATCGGATCATCAAGAAGGACGGTTCCATCGTCAGCCTCGCCGCCCGGGTGCGCCCCGAGCTCGGCCCCCGCGGGGACGTCGAGGGTGTGAGGGGGTCCCTCATGGACATCACGGACCGCACCAAGGCGGAACAGGCGGTCCGCCTGGCCGAACTTAAGCTCGCCCTACTAGGAGACATCACGCGCAGCGAGGTGTGCCAGAAGATCAACGTGCTGAACGGGTACCTTCAGGTGGCGCTCAACCGGTCCCATGACCCCATGGTGCGGGAGCTCATGGCCAAGGCCCGCTCGGCCACCCGGAGCATCAGCAGCAAGCTCTTGTTCAACGAGGACTACATGAACCTGGGGCAGGCCGAGCCGGCTTGGACGAACCTAGAGGATTGCTGCTACCGCGCCCTCTCCCGGCTCGATGTAGGGCTGGTCAAGGTCCAGGTGGACCTGCACGACCAGGAGGTCCTGGCCGACCCCATGATGGAGAAGGTGTTCTACAAGCTGCTGGAGAACTCCCTGCTCCACGGGGCCACCCTGGACCGCATTGACGTCGCCCACGCGGTCACCGACAATGGGCTGGTGGTGACCATCCAGGACAACGGGCAGGGCATATCCGCCTCGGACCGCGCCAAGCTGTTCAACTGGGAGTTCCGCGGCCGCCGAGGGCACAGCCTGCACCTCATCGCCGAGGTGCTGCGCCTGTGGGGCATGTCGATACGTGAAGTAGGGTCCAGTAGCTCAGGCTCAAGGTTCGAGATACTCGTCCCTCCCGGCCTTTACCGCTCCAGGACCGATCCCACCCTCCGGGAGCCGGCACGCACGCCAGCTGCCATCTGAGGATCATCCCTTCTTGTGGTGCTTCAGCAGGTTCAGGCACTTCTTGGACCCGCGGACCACCTTCTCGTCCCGGCACCTTTGCTTGTTGTGGCACATAAAGCACCTGGTGTGCCAGGTGAGCAGCTCCTGGCCTTTGGCAAGATCGACCGCCGACATCAGCCTCCCACAGGGATATAGGCCCCGGAGGCGATATACCTCACGCCCCCCTCATGATCATTGGTCGCGCAGGCCGCTGGTGACCGCCCGGCGGGCGGCGGGGTTGGTGAGGTTACCGAATATTATGCTACGGGCGGTGGGATTGACCATCAGCACGTGCAGCAGCTCCCTCACCCCGCTGATGCTCTTCCAGGTGTCCATGAACGCCCCGTAGCCCTCGCTCACCAGGGACTCCAGCTCCTCCTGGGAGGCATTCTCGGGGAAGTACTCGAAGACCCGGTGGTTGGTCTTCCAGTCCTCCTCCCGCACCACTCCCTTGGCCTTCAGGTCGTCCCACAGGGGGGTCCCCACCAGAAGGTCCAGGATGTTGTACTGGACGCCGTGCGGCCGCAGGGAGCGGGCGAATTCGATGGTGGACCGCATCTCCTCCTTGGACTCTATGGGAGCGCCGATGATGTAGGAAGTGATCACCAGCATGCCGGCCTTCTTGGCGTTGGCCACCGCCTCCTCGGTGCGCTCCGGGGTCTGCCTCTTGTTGTAGAACTGAAGGACCCGGGGGGAGGAGGACTCCGCGCCGAAGTATATGACGTTGAAGCCCGCTGCCTTCATCTTCCTGAGCAGGGGGAGCGATGCATGCCCGGCCCTTCCCTCGCAGTACAGCCGCATCCTGATCCTCCGCTGCGCGATGAGCCGGCAGATCTCCTCCACCCGTGCGGTGTTCTGGGTGAAGTTATCGTCCACCAGGACGCACTCCCGGTACCCCTGACGGTATAGCATCTCCAGCTCCCCCACCACGTTCTCGGCGCTGCGGTACCTCCACCTCCTCTCGGAGAACGCGGCGCACGAGCAGTAGGTGCAGGAGAAGGGGCAGCCGCGGGACGTGGAGATGGTGGTGAACCGGCGGAAGGTGAGCGGTATTCCTTGGAAGTAGTAGCCGTAACGCAGGTCCCCCAGCAGGGAGCGGTCAGGGTATTCCAGGGAATCGAGGTCCTCGATCAAGGTCAGCGGCCGGTCCGCCCATCTCCCGTCCTCCCGGCGGGTCGTTATGCCGTCCACGTCCTCCATGCCGGCCCCCCGCTCCAGGCGGTCGAGGAGCTGGGGCAGGGCCCGCTCCGCCTCTCCCTTGATGATGTGGTCGATGAACGGATACTCGCGCAGGATGTTACGGGCGGCGAAGGTGGCGTGGTAGCCGCCGAGCACGATCGTCGTTCCCGGGAGCCGCTCATGCACCTTCCGCAGCGTCTCCATGGTGACCAGGAAGGTGTGGGTGGAGCAGTTCATCCCCACCATGTCCGGGCGCTCCTCCACCATCCGGTCGACCAGCTGGTCCGCGGTGAGGTTGAGGCAGAAGGCGTCGACCACCGACACCTGGTCCTGGGGGCGGGCCTTCCGCAGCGCGCCCACGATGTACAGCAGGCCGAGAGGGGGCCACATCTCCGTGGTCCTCCAAGGGGGGGTCGCCAGCATTATCCTCATGGGGGATCCCTATACAATTGCGAAGTGGCCATTAAATAAATTTACGGACGATTGTAACGCCCAGCGTGTCGAGCGTCATCGCTCAGGCTGGATGTCATAAAAGGACACATGTTTTTTATGGGGACAGGATATCACCAAACCATCAGAGAAACGGGTTGAAGGTATGTCATTGAAACTGGCCGTGCCGAACAAGGGCCGCCTGAACGAGCGCTCCGTGGAGATACTCGAGCGGGCGGGCCTGGAACTGGAGGACGGGGGCGAGCGGAAGCTGTACGCCACCGTCAAGAACGGCGACCTCTCGGTCATGTTCCTGCGGGCGCAGGACATCGTAAGGTTCGTGCACAAGGGCGCGGTGGACATGGGTATCACCGGCTGGGACCTGGTACTGGAGTCCGGAGTGGAGGTGCACAAGCTCATGGACATGGGCTTCGGGCGGTGCCGGCTGTCGGTGGCGGTGCCGGAGGAGCGGGGCATCGACCGGGCGGAGGACATACCGGACGGATCGATCGTGGCCACTTCCTTCCCGGGCATGACGCAAAGGTACTTCGAGGGGATGGGCAAGAAGGTGGAGGTGACCACCATCTCAGGGGCCGCGGAGGTGACCCCCCACCTGGGGGTGGCGGACCTCATCGTGGACCTGGTCTCCAGCGGCAGCACGCTGAAGACCAACCACCTCAGGGAGATCGCGATCATCGCCGAGTCCCAGGCGGTGCTGATCGCCAGCAACGAGGCGATGAGGGCCCGGAGGACGGAGATGGAGGAGCTGGCCTCGGCCATCAAGAGCGTGATGGACGCGGAGATGAAGCGCTACCTCATGGCCGACGTGCCCGTGGCGTCCCTGGAGGAGCTGCGGAGCTTCCTGCCCGGCATCGCCGGCCCCACCGTCATGAACATCGCCGGCCGGGCCGACGTGGTGGCCGTGCACGTGGTGGTGGACAAGGCCGAGATCTACCACTCGGTCAACCGGCTCAAGCGGCTGGGCGCCACCGGCATCCTGATCGTGCCCATCGACCGCATGGTACCCTGAGGTGATGGGCCTGAAGGACGACTGGGTGCGCTCCACCGTGAGGGAGATCCCGCTGTACTACAACCCCAAGGTGAAGGCGGTGCGCATGGACACCTCGATCAACGTGCTGGGCACCAATCCCGCCGCCCGGGCCGCCCTGGAGCGGAGCGAGCAGCTGGACCTCAACCAGTACCCCACCCCTTACTCCGATGGACTGCGGCAGGCCCTGGCCGCCCGCCACGGCCTGGGCGAGGACAACTTCGTGGTCGGGAACGGGTCCGACGAGGCACTGGACATCATATTCAAGTCGTTCATGGAGCCGGGGGAGACCGTGGTCGCGCCGTACCCCTCCTACGTGCTCCACAGCTTCTTCGTCAAGATCAACGGCGGCCAGGCGGTCACGGTGGACCTCAAACCGGGGTTCCAGCTGGACCCCGACGCCATGCTGGCCGCCCGGGGCAAGATCATCATCCTGTGCACACCCAACAATCCCACGGCCAACACCTTCCGCCCTGAGGACGTGGAGCGGCTGGTCCGGGAGCACGACGGGCCGGTGGTGGTGGACGAGGCCTACGGGGAGTACGGCGACACCTCGTTCCTGCCCCGGGTGGAGGAGTTCGACAACCTCATCGTGACCCGCACCTTCTCCAAGGCCTACGGCCTCGCTGGAATGAGGGTGGGATACATGGCGTCCAATCTCAAGATGGCGAACATCATGCAACGCGTCAAGATACCGTACTCGCTCAACCAGGTGAGCGAGGGGGCGGCCATCGCCGCCCTGAAGGACCCCGCCTACGTGGAGCGGGGCGTCGACCTGGTGAGGAGGGAGAGGGGTAGGCTCACCCAGGGCCTGGAGTCCCTGGGGTTCAGCACCTTCCCCTCGCAGAGCAACTTCATCCTGTTCCACAGCCCCCGGCCGTCGGGGGAGCTGGTCAGGAGGCTGGCGGACAAGGGCGTCCTCATCCGGGACTTCGGCCGGTTAAGGATGCTGGAGGACTGCGTCCGCACCACGATCGGCACCAGGGAGCTGAACGACATGCTCCTGTCCAAGCTCAACGAGGTGATGGAGGAATGGTGAACATAAGACGCTCAGTCAAGTACCCGGAGGAGAACGACTCCTACCGCGAGGGGCAGCGGCCCCGGGTCAAGGTATCGGTGGCCGATTACGGTGTTGGCAACCTGCACTCCATACGCAAGGCGCTGGAGCTGGCCGGTGCCCGCCCGGTGGTGGAATCGAACATGAAGAACCTCCTGGACGCCGAGGTGATCGTGTTCCCCGGCGTGGGCGCGTTCGACAGCGCCATGGAGAAGCTCCTACCCTACCGGGACCTTATCGCGGACCGGCTCAACGCCGGAACTCCCTGCCTGGGCATCTGCATCGGGGCGCAGATACTGTTCGAGGGCAGCGAGGAGGGCACCCGGCCCGGCCTGGGGGTCATCAAGGGCCGCGTGGTGCGGCTGAAGGCCGAGCGCGTCCCCCACATGGGGTGGAACAAGGTCGTCTCCAAGGACCAGGCGTTCGAGGGGACGCCGTCATCATACTACTACTTCGCGCACTCCTTCCACGGCGTTCCAGAGGAGGATGCGGCGGTGGCCACCACTGACTACTACGGCGAGTTCCCCTCCGCCTTCAGAAAAAAGAATGTGCTCGGAGTGCAATTCCACCCGGAGAAGAGCGATGCCTCTGGGGCGGTCTTCCTGAAAAACTTCGTTAAATTCATCGAGGCTAAGCTATGATAGTACTTCCCGCAGTGGACCTCTTGGACGGAAAGGTCGTCCAGCTCGTTGGTGGAAAGCCGGGCACGGAGAAGGTGTCCCTCCCGAACCCACGCGAGGTGGCCCTGGAGTGGGAGAGCAAGGGAGCTCCCGCCATCCACCTGGTGGACCTCAACGCGGCCATGGGCCGGGGGGACAACTTCGAGGCCATCACCTCGGTGATGGCGCGGGTCAAGGTCCCCATCCAGGTGGGGGGCGGCATCCGCACCACGGAGGTGGCGGAGACCCTGCTGAACCTGGGGGCGACCAAGGTGGTGGTGGGGACCAGGGCCATCACAGACCCGGTGTGGTTCTCCGATCTAGTGCGTTCAAACCGCGGCAAGATCATCCTGGCCCTGGACACCCTGGACGGCAAGGTGCAGGTCAAGGGGTGGAAGGAGTCGTCCAAGATCACCCTCAAGGACGTCCTCAAGAACACTGAGGGCCTTCCGCTGGGCGGGGTGCTGCACACCAACGTCAACGTGGAGGGGAAGGCCAAGGGAATCGACATCGAGGAGACCACGGAGTTCCTGAGCATGTGCCCCCACGAGGTCATCGTCTCCGGCGGGGTCACCACCCTGGACGACCTGAGGGTCCTGGAGGACATCGGGGTCAAATCGACCATAGTCGGCCTGGCCCTGTACCTGGGGACCATCCGGCCCGAGGACGTATGGGGGTCGGGAAGATGAGGGAGGCGAAGCTCTCCCGGAAGACCAAGGAGACGGACATCTCCCTGCACCTTCGGCTGGACGGCAGCGGCAAGGCCGCGGTGGAGCTGGACGACCAGTTCCTGCGGCACATGCTGGAGACCCTCACCCGGTACGCCTCCTTCGATCTGACCCTCACCGCCACGGGGGACAACCCCCACCACCTCATCGAGGACGTGGCCATCGCCCTGGGGGCGGCCTTCCGGCAGGCCCTGGCGGACGTGCCGGTGGAGCGCATCGCCTCGGCCATGGTGCCCATGGACGACGCCCTGGTGACGGCGGCGGTGGACATCGTGGACCGCCCGTACTGCGATGCGGACTGCCCCGACGCGCTGTACTCGCACTTCCTGCGCTCCTTCTCCATGTCCTCCGGGATCACGCTGCACATCATCGTGCACCGGGGCCTGGACGACCACCATGTGATCGAGGCCAGCTTCAAGGCCCTGGGCCGGGCGCTGAAGAAGGCGGTGATGCCCCGGGAGAACGTCCTGAGCACCAAGGACGCGGTCAAGATGAGGAGCGAGTGAACATGCTCACCAAGCGCATCATACCATGCCTGGACGTCACCGACGGCAAGGTGGTCAAGGGCGTGAAGTTCCAGAACCTGGTGGGGGTGGGCTACCCCCCCGACCTTGCCCGTACGTACGAGGAGCAGGGGGCCGACGAGGTGGTGTTCCTCGACATCACCGCCTCCTCGGACGCCCGGAAGACGCTGCTGGAGGTGGTGGAGAAGACGGCCGAGGGCCTTTTCGTCCCGCTCACCGTGGGCGGCGGCATACGGTCCAAGGAGGACATGCGGCTGGCGCTGAACGCCGGGGCCGACAAGGTCTCGGTGAACACCTCCGCCGTCCATGATCCCAACCTCATCACCTCCTGCGCCCAGGACTTCGGGAGCCAGTGCGTGGTAGTGGCCATCGACGCCAAGAAGGAGGGGGGCCGCTGGAAGGTGTACACCCACGGCGGGAGGCAGCGCACCGAGCTGGACGCGGTGGACTGGGCCTACGAGATGGAGGACCGCGGGGCCGGTGAGATCCTGCTCACCAGCATGGATGCTGATGGGACCACCAACGGCTACGACATCAAGCTCACCCAGCTGGTGGCGGACACCGTGACCATACCGGTGATCGCCTCCGGAGGCTGCGGCAGCCCCGAGCACATCTACCAGGTGTTCGCCCAGACCAACGCCTCCGCGGCGCTAGCGGCATCCATCTTCCACTACGGCACGTACACCGTGGGCGACGTGAAGAGGTACCTTGCCGACCGGGGGGTGCTGGTCCGATGAGCGTGGAGCTGAAGTTCGATTCCGACGGTCTCCTGCCGGTCATCGTGCAGGACGCCCTCACCAACGAGGTGCTCATGATGGCGTGGACCAACCAGGAGGCGTACGACCTCATGCTCAGCACCGGCCGCACGCACTTCTGGTCCCGGTCCCGGCAGAAGCTGTGGATGAAGGGCGAGGAGTCCGGGCACGTGCAGGACATCGTGAGCATCCAGGCCGACTGCGATGCCGACACCCTGCTGGTGCGGGTCCGGCAGACGGGCAACGCCTGCCACCTGGAGCGCCCCTCGTGCTTCAGCGACGTCCTGTACGGCGATGTCGACGGGACCGCCGGAATACTGCCCGAGCTGAGGAGGGTCATCCGCGACCGCAAGGAGAACCCCCAGGAGGGGAGCTACACCAACCAGCTGCTCTCCAACGAGGACAAGGTGCTCAAGAAGGTCGTGGAGGAGGCGGGAGAGCTGGCCATTGCCGGGAAGGGCAAGGACCACACCGGCCAGGTATGGGAGGCGGCCGACCTCATCTACCACCAGATGGTCCTGTACGAGTACCTCGACCTGCCATTGGACGAGGTGTTCAGGAAGCTGAGCGAGAGGCACAAGGGAGGGAGAAGGAAATGAGGATCGATCTCCATATGCACACCCTGCAGAGCGACGGGGAGCTGCTGCCCATCGAGCTGGCCCGGCGGGCCGCAGTGATGAGGCACGAGGCCATCGCCGTGACCGACCATGCGGACGCCAGCAACGTGGACCGCATCATCCGGGAGACCAAGCGCGACGTCCCCCTGGCCCAGGAGTGGGGGCTGGACATGCTGGTGGGCGTGGAGCTGACGCATGTTCCGGCCAACCGGCTGGACGACATGGTCGCCCGGTCCAAGAAGGCGGGGGCGGAGATCATCGTGGTGCACGGGGAGACCATATCCGAGCCGGTGGAGCGGGGGACCAACCGCGCCGCCGTGAACAATCCCGACGTCGACATCCTGGCCCACCCCGGGTTCATCACCATGGAGGACGCCCAGGCCGCGGCCGACAACGGCGTGGTGCTGGAGATAACCTCCCGACCGTCCCACTGCCTCACCAACGGCCACGTGGTCCGCATGGCGCGCAAGGTGGACGCCCGCATGGTGGTCAACTCCGACACGCATGCGCCCCACGACCTCATCACCGAGGAGAGGGCGATCCTGGTGGCCATGGGCGCGGGCCTGACCCAGGACGAGGCCGAGATATGCGTCTATCGCACGCCCAGGGAGATCGTCCGGAGGGTCAGGGAAGGATGAAGGTCCTCAAGTTCGGCGGATCGTCCCTCAAGGACGGGACCAGCATGATGAGCGTGGGCCGGATCATCGCCTCCGACCAGGAGGAGAAGGTCATCGTGGTCTCGGCCATCCAGGGGATAACGGACTCGCTCCTGCGGTTCATGTCCGACGGCCGCTCCGAGGAGGAGGTGCAGACCTTCATCAAGGACCTGCGGGACCGCCACCTCAAGATCCTGACCGAGGTGTCCAGCAGCATGGACGTGAAGCAGACCGCGGTGAGCCTCCTCTCCGCCCAGCTGGTGCGGCTGGAGCGCATACTCTACGGCATCATCTACCTGGAGGAGCTCACCCCCCGCACCCGGGACCTGGTGCAGTCCTTCGGCGAGCGGATGTCCGTCATCGTGATGTCCGCCATGCTGCAGGAGATGGGCGTCAACGCCATCCCGGTGGAGGCGGACGAGCTGGGGATGATCACCGACGGCACCTACGGCATGGCCACGGTGGAGATGGAGGCCACCCGCAACAACGTGGCGCCGCGTATCTACGAGATGTTCAAGCGTCAGGAGGTGCCGGTAGTGACCGGCTTCTTCGGCAAGACCACCGAGGGGCACATCACCCTGCTGGGCCGGAACGGGACGGACTACAGCGCCAGCATCCTGGCCAACGCCATCGACGCCGACAGCCTGGAGATCTGGAAGGACGTGGACGGCTTCATGTCGGCCGACCCCAAGGTGGTGGCCACCGCCGTCCCCATCAGCCAGCTGTCGTACGAGGAGGCGGCGGAGCTGTCGTACTTCGGGGCCAAGGTGCTGCACCCGCGGACGGTGGAGCCGGCCAGGGCCAAGAGCATCACCATCAAGGTGAAGAACGTGTTCAAGCCGGACTACGAGGGCACGGCCATCAACCCCAAGGGGGTGGAGGGCCACAAGACCATCAAGAGCATCTCCAGCATGCCCAACATGGCCATGCTCAAGGTGTACGGCTCAGGCCTGGGCTCCAAGTCCGGGGTCATGTCCGAGATCAGCGTGCTGCTGTCCGAGGCAGGCATAATCGTGTACTCGGCCGCCACCTCCCAGACCTGCCTCTCCCTGCTGATCGAGGAGAAGGAGCTGAAGCACGCCGAGAAGGCACTGGTGGAAGCGAAGAAGGGGGTGGTGGACCGCTTCGAGACGGTGCGCGACGTCGCCCTGCTGTGCCTGGTCGGCGAGGGCCTGGGGCAGAAGGTGGGGATCGCGGGCAGGGTCTTCACCATCGTGGCCAAGACCGGCTCCAACATCGGCCTCATCTCCGCCGGGGCCTCCACCGTGGCGCTCACCTTCACGGTGAAGAGGAAGGACCTGGAGGTCACCACCAAGACCATCCACCATGAGTTCTTCGGTGGCTGAAATGGTCACGGTGGCGTTCCAAGGCGTGGAGGGAGCGTTCTCCCAGGACGCGGTGGACCTCTTCTTCCCGGGTTCGAACGCACTTCCCTCCCCTGACTTCGAGAGCGTGTTCCGGGCGGTGGAGGCGGGGCGGGCGGACTACGGCATGGTGCCGGTGGAGAACTCCCTAGAGGGTACGGTAGCGGCCGTTAACGACCTGCTGCTGGAGAACGACCTGGTCATCGTGGGCGAGGTCCTGGTGCCGGTGGTGCACTGCCTCATGGTGAACCCGGGGGCGGAGCTGGGCGACATCAAGAGGGTGTACTCCCACCCCCAGGCCCTGGGGCAGTGCCGCTCCTTCCTGGCCAAGTACCCTCAGTGGGAGAAGGTGCCCGCCTTCGATACCGCGGGTTCCGCCCGCCACGTCCGCGACACCGGGCTCAAGGAGGAGGCGGCCATCGCCTCCCGCCGGGCGGCGGAGGTGTACGGCCTCAAGGTCATCAGGGAGGGGGTCCAGAACCGGGAGGACAACTTCACCCGGTTCTTCGCCATCCAAAAGGCGCCAGGGCTCCTGGACCACGGTGACAAGACCTCCCTGGCCTTCGCCACGCGCAATGTGCCGGGGGCACTGTACGAGGCCATGGGGGCCTTCGCCGGCCGGGGCATCAACATGACCAAGGTGGAGTCCCGCCCCCGCCAGGGGCGGGCGTGGGAGTACGTGTTCTTCGTGGACATCGACGGCCACGTCAACGACCCCCGGGTGGCCGAGGCCCTCACTGACGTGGTGCGCCGGGCGGTGTTCGTCAAGGTGCTGGGCTCCTACCCCCGGGCCCGCCCCCTGGAGTGAGCCTACCTCTTATTCGAGATCTCGTCCAGCACCGCAGAGATGTGCTCCAGCCCCTCTTCCAGCTGCGGACGGGGACAGGAGAACGTCGCCCTGATGGTCCCCGGTGCCCCCCAGTAGCGTCCTGGCCCCACTGCCACGCCGCGGTCCAGCAGACGCTCGCTCAGCGCCATGTCGTCAATGTCCGGCGGGAGCACGAGATGGGACATGAGGCCCCCCTGGGGCAGGCGGCAGGAGATGCGCTTCTCGCCCTGCAGCCAGCCCTCTAGCGCGGGGAGGCTCTCCCGGGCGCGGTGCAGGACCCGCTCGCGGAACCAATCCCTCCGCCTCACCGCCTCCGCCGCGCACCGGCTGGAGTGCACTGGAAGACGGTAGCTGGTGTACATGCGGGCGGCCTCTACCCGGCCGGCCACGGACGGCGGCCCCAGCAACCAGCCCACTCTAAGCCCCCGCAGGCCGTTGAGCTTGGTGACGCTGGAGACCGACACACCGGCCTCACCGAGCTGGTACGCGCCCCGCGGCACGGGCCCGTAGCTCATCTCCCGGAACACCTCGTCGCATAGTATGTGAGCGCCCCGGCGGGATGCCTCCTCCACCGCACCGGCCAGGAGGTCCTCGTCCAGCATCGCCCCGGAGGGGTTGTGGAGGTTGGTGAGGGCCACCGCCCGCGCGCCCTGGCGGAGGTGCTCCGTGATCTCCCCCAGCTCCGGTGCGTAATCCTCCGCCGGCGAGCGTGGAAGGTCGATGGCACGGCCGACCGCCTTCACCTGCTGGCGGATGGGCATGAAGGTGGGGGTCTCCACCACCGCCGTGTCGCCGGCCGTGAGGTGGGTTAGGAAGAACAGGAAGTCGGCGTGCTGGGCGCCATTGGTCAGGGCGATCATGTCGTCGTCCACGCGGTACGCGCGGCGCAGGGCCTCGCGCAGCTCCGCCTCCGCCTCGGCCTCGTCCTCCCCGTGCTCGGGGACGTACCACTCCGCGCCCGGAGGGGGTGCCCCGCTGCCGTCCAGAGAGATGGTGGCGCCCCGCCGGTGGCAGTGCAGGGCCCACTCCTCCAGCGGGTCCCGGGTGAAGTGCATCAGCGGCCCCGGATGATCTCGCCAACGGTGCGGAACTCCCCTGCCCAGTAGATGAGGGAGCGCTCGCGGTCGTACCCTTCCACCGCCTGCGCGCAGACGATCTCGCCGATGAACCAGGTGTGGTCGCCGGTGTCGAACACCTGCACCTTGCGGCACTCCAGGTTCACGACGCACTCCTCGATGATGGGGGTGCCGATCTTCTTGCCCGGCACGGCGGTGAGGCCGGTCTCCTCGAACTTGTCATAGTCCTTGCCGGACTTCTCACCGCAGAAGATGGACTCCTCCACCAGCTCCTTGGGCGGAATGTTGATGCTGAAGTCGGGGGAGCGG
Source organism: Methanomassiliicoccaceae archaeon (assembly GCA_963663855.1). Taxonomy (GTDB): domain Archaea; phylum Thermoplasmatota; class Thermoplasmata; order Methanomassiliicoccales; family Methanomassiliicoccaceae; genus UBA6. The sequence continues at coordinate 1,220,403 of OY760646.1, forward strand.
TGGAACAGCTCGTGGCTGTACCGCGAGGGAGAGATGCCCACCCCGATGAGGGGAGGATTGAACGAGAAGACATGCACCAAGGAGATGGTGATGATGTTGTGCTCCTCCTTGCCCACCACCCCTAGGACCAGGGGGAAGGCGGGGAACGTCCGTATCCCCCGTACGGGGTTCATCTCAGCTTTGACGGCCATCCTATTCGGCTCGTGATATTTAACCTGTATAAAAAAAGGCTCGCATCCAATGTTCGTTGCCCCAGCATCGATTTTATTAGCCTGGGGAAATATGCGCGGTCCATGGCACCGCGCATCGCGATAATCGGCGGAACGGGCGTCTACGACCCCCGCCTCTTCGACATCAAGGAGAAGGTCACCCTATCGACTCCGTACGGAGCTCCTTCCGACACCATACAGGTGGGCGTCATGGACGGCGTGGAGGTGGCGTTCCTCCCCCGCCACGGGAGCGGGCATGTGCTGCCTCCGCACAAGGTCAACTACCGGGCCAACATCTGGGCTCTCAAGCAGATGGGGGTGGAGAGGATCGTCTCCCCCTGCGCCGTGGGCTCCCTCAAGGAGGAGTACCGGCCGGGGGACCTGGTCATCGTGGACCAGTTCATCGACATGACCAAGCGCCGGGACTACACCTTCTACGACGGGGCCAGGACGGTGCATGTGTCCCTGGCCGATCCCTTCTGCCCAGAGATGAACGACCTGTTCTCCCAGGAGGCGAAGCGCCTGGGGATCCCGCACCACGTGGGCGGGACCTACGTGTGCATCGAGGGACCCAGGTTCTCCACCCGCGCCGAGTCCCGGATGTACCGGCAGTACGCGGACATCATCGGCATGACCCTGGTGCCGGAGTGCCAGCTGGCGCGGGAGCTGGACATGTGCTACACCTCCCTGGCGACCATCACCGACTACGATGTGTGGGCGCCTGAGCCGGTGGACCTGCCCACCGTGCTGAGGGTTATGGCCGAGAACGTGGAGAAGGTCCGGAACCTCATTTCCGCCACCCTTCCCCTTGTGCCTGAGAAAAGGGAAATATGCGCTTGCCCGCACACGCTGCGGGAGGCGGGGGTCTGAGCCCTTCCTAGGACCGCAGGGTGCTCGGGAGCACCTTGACCGGCCTTTCCCGAAGGCCTACCGGTCGCCCTGCCCCTCGATCGCCTTGCGGTAACTGGCCTCGTCCATGAGGTCAGCGTCCGCGTCCGGGCCGTCCAGCTGCAACACGGCCAGCCAGCCTTCGTCGTACGGCGACTCGTTGATGAGCTGGGTCTGCTCCTCCAGGCCGGTGTTGACCTCGATGACCTCGCCGCTCACCGGCGCATACACCGCGGCCACCGTCTTCACGCTCTCCAGCTGACCCAGCACGTCCCCGCGCTGGTAGTGCTTCCCCTTCTGCGGCAGCTCGATGAACACGACCTCGGTGAGCTGGTTCTGGGCATGGTCGGTGATGCCCACCCGGGCGGTCCCGCCCTCGATCCTGACCCATTCATGGCCGGCGGTGTACCGCAGCCCTTCCTTGACGATGCTCTTGTACGTCATGGGATCCCCCTACTCCCATCTCGATTAGGTACCGAAGATATATTTGTTGTCGGCAAAAGGTCATATAATTCCAACCTGATGGAATGCGGAAATGAGGATAACCGTTCACGGCATCGTGCAGGGCGTCGGGTTCCGCCCCGCGGTGTACCGCATCGCCACCTCCTTGGGCCTGCGGGGCCATGTGCAGAACAACGGCACCAACGTCGTCATCGTGGTCGATCGTGAGGCCGAGGAGCTCGTCCGTCGCCTGCGGCAGGAGCTCCCTCCCCTGGCCCGACTGGACTCGGTGGAGATGGTGCCCTGCGACGTGGTGGGCGAAGGGTTCAAGATCGTCCCCAGCTCCGCGGGGCAGAGGGGCGCGGGTATACCGAACGACACCGCCATGTGCGACGACTGCCTGCGGGACATGTTCGATCCGTCGGACCGGCGGTACCTGTACCCTTTCACCAACTGCACCAACTGCGGGGCGCGGTTCACCATCATCGAGGACCTTCCGTACGACCGGGAGAAGACGACCATGCGGGACTTCCCCATGGATCCCGAGTGCCGCAACGAGCACGAGGACCCCCGGGCCCGCAGGTTCCACCACCAGGCCATATCCTGCCCCTCCTGCGGACCGTCATACTACCTGCTGGACGGCGGGGGGAACCACATCGAGGGCGGTGACCCGGTCCAGGAGTTCGCGGAGCGCCTTCGCCGGGGAGCGATAGGTGTGGCCAAGAGCTGGGGAGGCATGCACATCGTCTCCACCCTCAGCACGCTCCCCCGCCTGCGCACCTGGTACCGGCGGGACCAGAAGCCGTTCGCCATCATGGTGCGGGACATCGACGCCGTCCGCCGCTACGGCACTCCCACCGCGTTCGAGGAGAGGCTGCTGACCTCGCCCCATCGCCCGGTGGTGCTGGTGCGCAAGATCGACGGCCCGATCGGGGAGAGGGTGTCCCCCGGCCTCAGCACCATGGGGATTTTCCTTCCCTACGCGGGGATGCACCACCTGCTGTTCCATCACCTGAAGGAGGACGCCCTGGTCATGACCTCGGCCAACATGCCGGGGGAGCCTATGGTGCTCCATGACGCCGATGCCCTGGACCTGGGAGCGGACATGTACCTCATGCACGATCGGGAGATACTCAACCGCTGCGATGATTCCGTGGTCAGAGCGTACAAGGAGCGCACCTACTTCATCCGCCGCTCCCGGGGGCACATACCATCAGCGCTGGACATCCCGTTCTCAGGGCAGGCCATAGGCCTGGGGGCGCAGGAGAACCTGTGCGGGGCGGTGGCCAAGGACGGCCGCATGTTCACCACCCAGTATGTCGGGGACGGCGATTCGCTGCGGGTGATCGACTTCCTGGAGTCGGCGGTAGAGCACTTCCGCCGCCTGCTAGGGGTGGACCATCCCCAGGCGGTGGCAGTGGACCTTCACCCAGGGTACAGCAACCGCAAGCTGGGGAAGAAGCTGGCGCTGCGGGAGGGGGCGGAGCTGGTGGAGGTGCAGCACCACTGGGCCCACGCCGCGGCCCTGATGGTGGAGTCCGGAGAGGACGAGATGGTGACCCTCACCCTGGACGGCACCGGCTACGGGGCGGACGGCCAGGCCTGGGGCGGGGAGGTACTGCGGGCCGACCTGGCGTCCTACGACCGCATCGCCCACATCCAGCCCATCCCGCTGCTGGGAGGCGAGCGAGCGGTCCGCGACCCTCGGCGGCTGGTGTTCGCAATGGACGAGATGGCGGGCCGGCCGGGCAGCTACTTCGACGGGGCGGAGGCGGAGGTGCTGCGCAAGATCATGCCGCGGAGCGTAACCACCAGCGGCTTCGGCCGCCTCCTGGACGCCCTCTCCTGCCACTTGGAGGTGTGCCAGAGGAGGACATACGATGGGGAGCCGGCCATGAAGCTGGAGACCCTGCTGGAAAAGGGAAGGGTCCTGCCGGGCCTGGAGGCCGAGCGGGTGGAGGGCGTGGTCATGACCGTGCCCCTGTTCCAGCAGCTGCGCGGCATGAAGGGCTCGAGAGAGGACCTGGCCGTGACCTACGTGGCCTCGGTGCTGCGGTCCCTGGTGGACGCGGCGGCGGACGAGGCCCAGAGGAGGGGTCTCGACGCGATCGGCCTCACCGGCGGGGTGTCGTACAACGGCGTGATATCGTCCCTGGTCGATGGCATGGTAGAAGAACGCGGCCTGAGGCTGGTGGCCCCAGACCGGTTGCCTAACGGGGACGGCGGCATCGCCAGCGGGCAGTGCGCCATCGCCCTCAAGAAAGTAAGCTGAGCCGCCTCAGCGGACCTGGTCGACCAGGAGCGGCAGGGGCCTCTCGAACCACTTGGCGGAGCCCAGGTCCTTGACGCACTTGCCTAGGCAGGCACCCTCCTTGGGCGAGGGGGCGATGGTCCACTTCTCGTCCTCGCGCTGTAGCCACAGGGTGGCACCGGGGAAGCCCTTCTCAGGCACCCACCTCTCGGCCACGACCCTCTCCTCCTCCTCGTCCTGGTACTCCGCAAGGCAGTTGGCGACGGTGACGATGATGCCGTTCACGTCGGTCTGGTCCTCCTGGATGCGCTGCAGCTCCAGCAGGAACTCGTACAGCTGCTTCAGGCGCACCCCGTCCTGGACACGGTAGGTGCCGTGGCGGATATCATCGAGCAGGTTCTGAGCCGAGCAGCCCATGGACTGGTATTTCCGTGCCAGGGCCAGGAACTCATCGAAGGTCACATTCATCAATTTGGCAACCCCTAGTGGTCTTGGTGGGGGTGATTTTGGTCACTGTCCTTAACTACCCTCCTTCGTGGTTATCAAGAACGAAAGGTCCGAATCGCTGGTAACTCGAATAATCAGCATCAGAATAAATTATAAAAATGCCCTAAATAGTAATGCTGGCGCGTGATGGGCATTACTGGGGGTCGGTGGGGCGGAGATTTCTATAAACGTGACAAGGGGATACGCCGCCCCGCCGGCCCTAACCAGTGCCCACTTCGCCATTCTTGACGGACAGGACCGAAGCGGCCCCTCCGTCCTTCCGTATTCCCTTGTCGGTCCCCCTAAAGGGCTGGAGGTTTTTTAACCTTCTCTATCGCCCCGTCCCCTCTCCCATCCCGGAGGGCGCCATTAACGCCGTCCAGTCCGATCATACCGTTCCGTTGTTCGTGGGGCCACCCCCCTGAAGGTAGCGGGTTATCGAATGGTTAGCGAAGACTTATTATTAGAACTCATATTTGGGGTTCAAAAATCTAGGGAGGGAGACATCTCTTGAACACGTTGGTAATCCTCTTGGACGGGGCAGCAGACGACAAGGTCCCAGAGCTGGGTGGGATGACCCCCCTGGAGAGCTTCGATAAGAGGTTCATCGACGGCATCGCCACCAGCGGCGACTTCGGGTGTACGGACGGCAAGGGATACACCCACCTCTTCCTGCTGGAGCTCTTTTCCGGCAAGCCTCTCGACGTGCCCCGCGGCCTGATCGAGGCGGTCGGCCTGGGCGTGCCGGTGGAGCCCCACCAGGTCGCCTACCGGTTCTCGCCCATCCACATGGGGAGCGATGGCATGGAGTGGGCCTACCGGGTCCCCCGGGACCGGCATGAGGTCCTGCAGAAGGTCATGATCGAGCACCTGGACCTGCTCACCGAGCAGAACCCCCGCCTGTACTTCTACGAGGATGGCCGTGGCGTGATGACGGTGGACAGCGACCACGTGCAGGCGTTCCCCAGCCCTCCCGCGCCGGTCATCGGCAACGGTGTTAAGCTGGGTGAGTTCGAGGGCTACATCAAGCGCATCGCCCAGGACCTGGACGGCCTCACTGTCATGCCCTGGGGCGGGGGCTCCATGAGCGACGGGGGCGTCGCCAAGCCCCTCCCCCCGGCCAAGGACATGGTGGTGGTCTCCCAGAGCCCCTCCGCCCTGGGCGTGGCGGGCGTGCTCAACATGCGCCGCCGGGTGGTGGACAACATGTGGAGCGGGTTCCAGGAGTCGTTCCGCCTGCTGAAGACGTCCAACGTGTTCATGCACGTGGAGGAAACGGACGACATCTCGCACCGCCGGGCACCGGACCAGAAGGTGTCCCTCCTGAAGGAGGTCGATGACATCCTGTTGGAGAACGTGGAGCGGATGATGGGACATAGGGTGGCGTTCGTAATCGACCACGGGACGTCGTCGGTCACCGGCCAGCACATACTAATGAAGACGCCCTACGCTGCCGGCGTGGTCACCGTCCCCGACCGCCGAACGGTGCGCTTCTGCGAGAGCGCCACCAAGTACCAGCCGCTGAGCCGCCTTATATGCTCTCTCGTGGGCAAGTAGTCTAACGACATCGTTTAATAGGTGCGGCTCCTTCGGTTGGATGTATTGTCCAACTTCTTCGATGCGGAGTGAGAACACATGTCGTTCAAGGTACCAGAGGATATCGCCATATGCTTGGAGGATGAACTGGGAAAGAAGTTCCTGGAGCGCATCTGGGGGAAGACCCCTACCTACACCTGCGTGATCGGCAACACCGAGACGGCCAAGATACCTGGGCTGTCGGCCGCAGGGGCCAACCCGGAGGCCACCGACTTCACCCCCGCCGCGGACATGGAGCTTCTATTCTACGGCAAGTGCAAGTGCATCGATGGCGTGCCCGTCACCCCTGACGGTATACCGACCCCGGGCATCGTGACCATGTCGGCGATCAAGCTGGCGTCCATGCCCATATTCGTGGTCAACGGGGGCATGAGGGTGCGTCCCCACGTTCCCTACTTCGATGTGGACGGTACTCCGGGGGAGGACATCCGCACCGGGCGCGGGGTCAAGGACCCCGAGAAGAGCTTCGACCGGGCGGTGCTGGCCGGAAGGAACCTGGCCAAGATCTCCGATTACATCGTGGTGAGCGAGTCCATACCCGGCGGCACCACCACCGCCCTGGGCGTGCTCACCGCCCTGGGCTACGATGCCATGGGGAAGGTCTCCAGCACCCTCCCCGCCAACGCCCACCCGCTGAAGAACCAGGTGGTGGAGGAGGGCCTCAAGGCCAACGGCCTGGGGAAGGACGCCTACCGCAACGACCCCATGGCCGCCATCGAGGCGGTGGGCGACCCTATGATGGCGCCCGCTGCGGGAATGGTGGTGGGAGCGGCGGAGACCGTCCCGGTCATCATGGCCGGCGGCACCCAGATGGCCGCCGTCCTCTCAGTGGTCAAGGGCATGGACAGCTCGGTCATGAAGAACGTGGCCATAGGGACCACGCGGTGGATCATAAAGGACCCCACATCGGACCTCCGGGACCTGGTGGGACAGATCGGGAAGGTCCCCATCCTGGCGGCCAACCTGAACTTCTCCACCTCCCGCTACGACGGGCTGAAGATCTATGAGACCGGCCTGGTCAAGGAGGGCGTGGGCGCGGGGGGATCGACCATCGCGGCCATGGCCCAGAGCGAGGGGAAGATCACCGCCCATCACATGCTGGACGAGATCGAGAAGAACTACGCCCGGCTGGTCTCCCGGCGCTAAACTCCTTCAACAACACACCTTTTTTTTATTGGACAGAACCATAAGCGCGGGACCTTGGTCGCGTGTCTTTTTTTATCCCGAACGCTGGGACAGGAGGCGCTCCGCCCGCTGCAGGTCCCCCGCCGTGTTGACATTGAGAGCCAGCTCCTCCGTCTCCATTACGGCGTACCCTTGCTCCAGCTCCAGGCCGGTGAGCATGGCCTGGCGGTCCACCACCGACACGCCGCACAGCACCACCTCCCTTCCTTCCAGGGTGAGCGAGTAGGTGAGGTTCAGGCCCAGTGACCGTAAGAGGTCCGCGGGCACGGTGATGCAGAACGAGCCCACCGTCACCGCCCCGGCCAGACGCAGCACCTCCTCGATGGTGCGCGGCGTGATGAGCGGGAGATCGGCGGGCAGGACCATCACCTTCTCGGACGTGAGCCGCGACATGACCTGGTTCAGGTCCTCGCTGTAACCCCGGCCGTCGGTCACGATGACGTCCACGCCCCTCCTCCGCAGGTGCTCCTCCGTCAGGGGGGTGCTGGAGGTGATGGAGACGTGCACCGCCCCCACCCCTTTGGCCGCCGTCACCGCGTCCAGTACTCGATCGATCATTGCCCGACCCAGGACGGGGACCAGGGGCTTCTCGCCCGGCACCTCGCGCATCCTGCTGCCCTTCCCCCCCGCGGTCACGACCACATCGAAAGTAACACCATCACCCCCAGCATGCCCACGATAAGGACGGCGGGCTTGGCCAGCTCGTTGGTGGCGCCCATGATGTCCCCGTTCACGCAGCCGAAGCTGCGGTGGGCCTTGAGCGCGATGACCGTGGCGGCCAGGGCGCTGGTGAGGGCCAACAGAACGATCAGGGCGATCATGCCCGCCACCTGGCCGGGGTAGGCGAGGGGAAGGAAGAGGCACAGGAGGGCGAGCGATAGCAGTGTCGAGAGGGCAGCGTCCTTCTTCCTGGCGTTGCGCACGAACGTGCCTCCCAGACCTTCCCGGGACGTGCCCAAGGCCGCCACCGTCACCAGGGCGTTCTTGCCCAGCACCTCCATTGCCAGGGGGAGCAGGAAGATCACATGGTCATCGTACCGTGACACCGAGGACAGGGAGACGATGGTGAGGGCCGTGAACATGATGCCGAAGCCTACGCCCCCGGCGCCCACGCGGGTGTCCTTCATGGCCGCCAGCTTCTTCTCGTGCGGCCCCGTGGCGATGAGCCCGTCCCCCAGGTCGATGAGGCCATCGAAGTGCAGGAAGCGGTTCAGGCCATGCATCACCAGCACCACCAGCGTCGCCGAGGTGAGGCCGTCCAGCACGTGAGTAAGCAACAGGAACAGCCCGCCGGCGATGACGCCGTAGAACAGGCCGATGAGGGGGGTGAGCCAGAAGTGGTGCGACAGCTGGTCCACGTCCTCCCCGTCGACGTTCACCGGTATGACGGTGAACAGCGAGAACAGCGCCTTGATGGCGCCTAGGACCCTAATTTGTCCTCCCCCTCCAGCAGCTCGGTGTAGATGCGGGACATGATGGAGCCGATGAGCGAGGCGACGATGTCGTCCAGGAACGGCCCCAGGGTGCCCAGGATGCCCGGCTTCTTCTTGTCGTAGCGCACGTACTCGAACAGGCCCTTGGTACCCGCTATGTACTGCGCCAGGGCGATGCCCAGCAGCTCGTCGGCCACCAGGTGCACGGGGTCCTGGTGAAATCGTCCCTGGTCCAGGCCGTACAGGTCGTCGCGGTTGCCCTTGTCCTCCATGGCGAAGGCCGCGTACATCATGGCGTTGACGTTGATGTCCTTGCGAAGGATGGTGAGGTTGCGGAAGAACTTCTGCTTGATCATCTCCGTGTCCCACGTGGGGTCCGGTATGTACAACGCCTGCGCGGCATCCCACATCTCCTCCGGACCTATCCCAAGCTCGTCCAGGCGGTAGCCGAAGTCCTTGGCGCCGCCGTTCTTGTTCCACTTGCGGATGGAGTCCGCCACTGCCTCACGAACGGTGCGGGCCATGACCATGCCCACGTCCGTCGCCGGACCGCAGTAGTAGTCCCCCGGGCCCGTGGGGCATGCAATCGCCACGGCGTCGCTGGTGGTGCCCGTCCCCTTCACGTTCATGTCCATCAGGGCCGCGCTCTTGGCCTCCGTGGCGGTGATGAACGCACCGGCCAGTCCCCCGGCCTCGATGGGCGTGTCCAGGACGGCGATGGTGTTGATGGTCCCGGCCACGTGCTTGGGCAGCAGGTCGATTATCTCCTGCGGTAGCCGCTCACCGGCGTAAACGGCGTTGGTGACGCCGGCGGTGACGATGATGATGACCCTCTTCCCGTTCAGCTCGTCCCTCTTCACCGTGAGCACCCGAGCGACGTCGGCCGCGGTCATGAAGCCTACGCTGTCGCGGGGCAGGCCGTACTTGTCGCACACCTTGTCCAGGTCCTCCTGGGGGTTGTTGTTGTCGTAGCCCATCTTGACCTCCAGGATGAAGATTGTGTCCGTCTCCACCAGGCCGCCGCCCATGAGGGTGGAGCTGAGCACCCGGAACCTTCCCGGAAGGTGCACTATGGCCACTGGTCTATCGAGGTATTCGCCCATCTCTATCTTCACATCGAACTCCGGCATGTTGACACCTCACAGCAGTCCTAGCCCGGCCAGGAGCAGGTCCTCCAGGTAGAGCTGGACGTATATCCCTAGGAAAGTGAAAAGGGGTAGCAGGACGAAAAGGAAGAACAGCCCCGCGGTGAGCTTCATCACCCTGATGGTGTCCTTGATCACCATGGGGTCCTCGGACACCACGCCGTCCCCCATGCTGTAATGGCCGGCCTTCTCGAACCTCGCGTGGAGGCCGCCGGCCACCGCCGCCATGGGCCACCCCTTGTTGGGGCTGGTGGTCTGCCGGTGGTCCCGCACCGCCGTGCGCCAGGCGTTGCGCCAGTCCTTGCGCAGTAAGGCCAGGGAGAGCATGATGAACGGAACGGAGAGGCGCGCCACGAGATAGTGGGCGCAGTCGTCGAGCCGGGCGGCGGCCCATCCCACGTAGCGGTGCTTGTCGCTCAGGTACCCGACCATGCCGTCCCCGGTGTTCGCCACCCGCAGGAAGGTGGCCCCTGGCACGCCGGCCAGGCCGAAGTAGAACATGGGCGACAGAACGGAATCCACCAGGTTCTCGGACACCGTCTCCGCGGCGCATGATATCACGTGGGCGCGGTCGAGCTTGTTGACGTCCCGGGACACCACCATGGCCGCCTTGCGGCGGGCGGCGTCCAGGTCGTTCCTCATAAGATCGTCCACCATGGGTGCGGTGTGGGTCTCCAGCGCCCGGATGGCGAACAGCGTCTTGAGGATGATGGCACAGGCGGCGGCCCACACCAGCGCTCCGATGTACCAGCGCAGCAGGGCCAGGAGGAGCGTGAACCCGATGACGAAGACCAGGATGGGGATGAGGATCACCAGCACGCCCAGCGCCCTCTCCCTCGCGGGGCGCCGCGGCTCGTCCCGGCTGACCATGCCATCCAGGTAGCCGATGAGGCGGCCCATCCACACCACCGGGTGGACCCGGTTGGGCGGCTCCCCCAGCAACAGGTCGATGGCCAGCGCCACTACTGGTATGATCACCGCGTACATCCACAGGTCCACAGCATTACCTTCCTGCGCCCAGGTCCTCGACCGTGACCTTCAGCGCCTCCAGGAACTCATCGTCGCACTCCTTGGTCTTGACGCAGAAGCGGGAGTAGGACTGGCAGGGAGGGCCGAAGGAGGAGCAGTCACGGACCAGGACGTTGTGCTGCAGCATCAACTCCCTGAACTTGGAGGAAGTAACCCCCAGCGACCGCAGGGGGTGGAAGAAGAAGTAGGAGTCGGGCAGGGGGATCCTGCGCTTGAGGATGTGCGATATGCCGTCGCGCATCCTCTGCTTCTCGTCCACCAATAGGCGGACGGCGCCGCGCACGTGCTCCTGCTCGTTGAGCATGAGCTGGGTCGCCACCCTCTGCTCGATGGTCCCCAGGTTCCAGGACAGCCGGGCGGCGTCCATGTAGCGGACCACGTCCTTGCTGCCGAAGCCGTAGCCGACACGAAGGCCGGGCATGGCGAAGGACTTGGTGAACGAGCGGATGATGAACATGTTGTCGTTGGCCGGAACCTCGGCCACGCAGGTGACGTCCTTCTCCCGCTCCGACATCTCCAGCAGCGTTTCGTCCAAGAACACCATGATGTCGCGGCGGGCCGCCTCCTTCACTACCTCCATCACCTCCTTGCTGGACATGATGCGCGAAGTAGGGTTGTTAGGATTGCAGAGGTAGATGGCCTTGGTGCCGGGGACCATGGCCTCGATGTACGCCGCCACGTCGGGACGGAACGCATCGTCCTCCGGCAGGGGCAGGTCCGCGAACCTGGCGCCCATGAGCTGGCAGGCGAAGCCGTACTCTGAGAAGGTGGGGCGGGGCATGATTACCCGGTCTCCCGACTTGACGAACACCTCCGGGAAAAGACGGATGAGCTCCGCGGAGCCGGCGCCGACCATGATATTGCTGACCGGCAGGCCGTACCTCTGCGAGATGGCCTCCTTCAGCTCCTTGCACTGGTCGTCCGGGTAGTTGATCATGTCCCGGGCCGCCTCGGTGATGTACTCGTTGAGCCGCTCCGGCGGCCCCAGGGGGTTCACGTTGGAGCTGTAGTCCCTGACCTCCAGGCGACCCCACACGTCCCCGCCGTGCTTGGGGCGGAGCATGCCCAGGACCTCCTGCCGCACACGGTTCTCGAGGCTCACGTTCCCGCCTCCTTGCGGCGGGTGCGGCGGGGGATGGCGTATATGGTCTCGCCATCATTGAACACCGCCACCTCCACCCCGTAGACCTGCTCCACCATCTCCGGGGTGATGACCTCCGCCGGCCGGCCCAGGGCCACGATCTTCCCCTTGGACAGTATCATGACCTTGTCGCAGTACCTCGCCAGGAGGTTCAGGTCGTGGGAGGCGATGACGATGGTGACATTACCGCTGAGCATGTCCCGCAGATGCTCCATGATCTCCAGCTTGTACCTCAGGTCCAGGTGGGCGCTGGGCTCGTCCACCAACATGACCCGGGGGCACTGCACGACCGCCTTGGCCAGGAGGACGCGCTGCGCTTCGCCCGAGGAGAGCTCGGAGAACCGCCGGTCCTTGAGGTGGTAGACGCCGAACTTCTGCATGGCCTCCGTGACCATGCCCTCGTCCTCCTTGTTGTCCCACCACAGTCCCTTGGCGAAGGGATACCGTCCGAGGAAGACGAGCTCCTGCACGGACATGTTGAAGTCCTCGCTGAACTCCGTGGGGACGTTGGCACAGACCTTGGCTATCTCCTCGATCTTCATCTTGGTGAGGTCCTTCCCCTCCATCAAGATGGTGCCCACCTGGGGGCGGAGGATGCCGTTGATAAGCCGCAGGAGAGTGCTCTTCCCCGAGCCGTTCGGTCCGATGAGCCCGATGAACTCTCCCCGGTTCCCCTCGAACTCCACGCCCTTGAGCACCTCGGAGCCGTTGTAGCCGAACTTGACGCCCTCGATCTTGATGGAAACCTGCGGGTCATCCGCCATAGTCTTTCCCCCTCCTGATCATGAGATAGATGAAGAACGGTGCGCCGATGAGCGATATGACCGCCCCAATGGGCAGCTCATCGGGGCGCACCACCAGGCGGGAGAACAGGTCCGCCGCCAGGAGCACGTTCGCACCCAGAACCATGGATGTCGGTATGAGCAGGCGGTGATCGCCTCCCACCAGCATGCGGGCGGTGTGCGGGACGATTAGGCCTAAGAATGCAATGATGCCGGAGAACGCCACCGATATGGCGGTGAGCACCGAGACTGCCAGGATGGTCATGCGCTTGAACATCCTCACATCCAGGCCCAAGTGGGTGGCATGCTCGTCCCCCAGGAGGATGACGTTGAACTCTCTGGCATACATTAGGAATATGATCGACAGCACCAGGATGGGCAGGATGATGATAAGGGCCTTGGTCCAGGACATGTATTGGAAGGAGCCGTACAGCCAGAACAGCGCGCCGTGGAGGCGGTTGTCATCGCTGGAAACGATGAGGACGGTGGTGATCGATGATATTGCAATGCCGATGATCATGCCACTGAGCACGAAGTTGACCGATCGACCACCGGCCGACTCGGCCAAGGCCATAGTGATGAAGAACGCCGCCAGTGCCCCGATGAGCGCCGCTATGGGAGTGGTGAACTCCGCTGCAGCCACCAAGGTCACGCCCCCCAGTATGGACAATATTGCTCCCAGGGCCGCGCCCGATGACACGCCGGTGACGTACGGATCGACGAGAGGGTTGCGGATGAGGGCCTGCATGACCACACCCGATACTGACAGGCCGATGCCCACCCCTATGACCGCCACGCTGCGCACCATCCTCGACCATACGATCTGCTGGGTGGCGTTCCCATCCGCGGGGCCGAGGTGCATGATTATGCTACCCATGCTCCCCAGGACGGTCATGAAATCGATATCGACGGCGCCCAGAGACCATGACAGCATTAAAAGAAGGAAAAGGGTTAGAAGGCCGATGACCAGCACTAGCACTAGCTTTCCTTTGGACCTCTGGACGATCGAACCTTCCATTTTGTTATCCCCGATGCCTTACTCGCGCCAACTCGCCACCAAGACGGCGGGGGTGAACTGGGACGCGGTCACCGAGGGGAGGTAGCTCGTGTACTCGTCGCCGATGATGTTCACACCATCGGCGGAGTGGGGCACCTCACCGCTCAAGGCATTTGGGTGCAGTATCTCGGTCAAGAGCTGCACCGCGTCGACCGTCCTCACCGACTCTCGGTTGTAGATGTTCTCGCTCTCGTCGGTCAAGAAGTATATGTTATTATTCTTTACCGCAGGGCTCTCCTTCCAGAGGGAGTCGGCCTTGAACCACGCGCTAGTGTTCTCCGGCGTCTGGTCCGAGTACATGATGGTCATGAAGATGTAGTCCACCGAAGCTGCCTTCTGCTTCAGGACCTCCTCGGAGGCCACCTTGAAGCCGTTCATGTCCGCGAACACGTTCTCGCCGCCCGCCAGGGAGATGATCTCACCGATGGCCGTCCCGCCGCCCGCCGGCCACACGTTGGTGAAGCCCACCTCGGCATAAGTTACGAACATCACGGATGGTTTCTCATCCCCGGCGGTCTTCTCGCTGATGGAGGCGATGGTCGACTTCATGTTCTCCACCAAGGTGCTGGCCTTGGACGCCTCGCCCACCAGCTTGCCGATCATGTTGATGTTGTCGTACACCAAGGATATGTTAGTGGCGGAGTTAACCATCAGCACCGTGTACCCAGCGGTCCGGAGCTGGCTCGCCATGTCGATCTGGGTCTGCACCCCGTTGTTGACGATCACCAGGTCAGGGTCGTAAGAGATCACCTTCTCGTAGCTGGGGGAGTAGAACCCACCGATGGTCTTCCCAGAATCACGCAGGGCCTTGACCTCGGCCGGATAGTCGCAGTAGTCCGTCACCGCGACCAACTTATCAGTCAGGTTCAGCGCGGCGACGATCTCGGAGATGTCCGGCGCACAGGACACTATCTTCTCCGGCATGGCGCTGAGCGTGACGTTGGTGCCGGAGGCGTCCAGCACGGTCGCCGGCTGCGAGCCTGTGTCGTTCTTCTGGTTCATGTTCATCGCTACCACTGCCACTACGGCCACCGCCAAGATGGCCACCAGAGCAATGGCTATGAGCTTTCTGTTCCCTGACCCCATTTTATCAACCCTATCATACCCTAACTATAGTTGGATGATTCATCCAATAGTTAGTAGATAATGGTCGAAATATAAGGTCTTTCCGAGAGTTGGATGTATCGTCGTTCTTAGAATAAAAAACCGAGGCTAAAGGGTTTAGATATCGAGGCGGTGGACCCAGCCGAAGGGGTCCGGCCGCTCGCCCACCTGGATGCTGGTGATCTCATCGAACAGGCGCTTGGCCAGGGGCCCGGTCTTGTTGTCGTTGATGATCACCGTCTCGCCCTTGTGGAAGAGCTCTCCCACCGGCGATATCACGGCGGCCGTACCGGTACCGAAGATCTCGGTCATGCTGCCGTCCTTGATGGATGACATGACCTCGTCGATGCTGATGCGCCTCTCCTCGACCTTGATGCCCCAGTGTCGGGCGAGCTGCAGCACGCTGTCACGGGTGACGCCGGCGAGTATGGTGCCTTCCAGGGGCGGGGTGATGAGCGCCCCGTCCTTGACGAAGCAGATGTTCATGGTGCCCACCTCGTCGATGTACTTCTCCTCGATGCCGTCCAGCCACAGCACCTGGGCGTAGCCCTTCATCTTGGCCTCGTGGGCCGGGAGCAGGGAGGCGGCGTAGTTGGCCGCGGTCTTGGCCTCGCCCAGCCCGCCGCGCACCGCCCGGACGAACTCGCCGGAGGTCATCAGGCTGACGGGGTTGAACCCTTCCTTGTAGTACGCTCCCACCGGCCCGGTGATGATGTAGAACGTATAGGACTCGGAGACCCGCACGCCTATGTAGTCCTCGGTGGCGAAGGTGAAGGGGCGGATGTACAGGGACGTGCCCTTCTTGCTGGGGACCCACTTCTGATCGATGGCGACCAGGGCCTCTATCGCGCCGATGAACATGTCCTTCTCCACCCGGGGGATGCACAGCCTGTCAGATGAGTGCAGCATCCGCTCCGCGTGCTTGTCGGGGCGGAAGATGTTGATGCCCCCCTTGACGTCGCGGAAGGCCTTCAGGCCCTCGAAGACGCTCTGCCCGTAGTGAAGGGCGGACAAGGACGGCAGGATCTCGATCTTTCCGAAGGGTACGATCTTCGGGGTCTGCCACGATTCGTGGGCATAGTCCATCCGGAACATGTGGTCGGAGAACGTCTCCCCGAAGCTCAGATGGTCAAAGTCAACCTCACCGATCCTGCTTTGTGCGACCTTATGCGTTTCAAACTTCAATAACATCGCCTGTGTGCCTCTCGGTAACACGGAACGGATATAAGAGTCTGTTCAACAGAAAAGCATCATGCCAGGCAGGTCTAGTTACGTATCGTAAGGAGATAAGTAGCGGGGGGTCGGTTGACAAGAGGAGGTAACTGAATGGCGACAGTCCAAGGGACTTCTCCCCCGCTTTCTCTAGGACCGAAATTCATCCATTTATAAGGGGCGGAGTAGGTTATTAAGAGTGATAACAGTACACACGACGCCCTTTATTTTTCTTACCGCCTAGGCCCGAGGAACGCTCCCCGGATGTGCAATTATTAAGGGAGATGCCCATTTGTGTCCATATGTGCGTCCTTCCCGATCATGAGATCCTTAGGCGGCTGCGCGACGGCGAGTTCAAGATCAACGATTACAGCGACGGTTCGCTGACCCCTAACGGCTACGACCTGCGGGTGGCGGAGGTCAAGATGCCGGACGGGAGCGTGGTGAAGGAGGGGACTGCCGTGGTCCCCGCGGGCGCCATGTGCTTCGTCTCCACCGTGGAGAGGGTGGAACTGCCGCCCTCGCTGTGCGCCCAGCTGTGGCTGCGCACCTCGTGGATGAGGAAGGGCCTGCTGGCCGGCCTGGGCAAGGTGGACGCGGGCTTCCACGGCACCCTGACCTTCATGGCGGTGAACGTCTCCCCCGCCCCGGTGGAGCTGCCCGTGGGCAGCCGGTTCGTCCAGATCGTGTTCGAGACCCTGATCTCACCGGCCAGCCTCACCTACGAGAAGAGGAGCGGGAACTATCAGGGACAGAGCGGCGTGACGCTAGCACCAGTCCGCCAGACCGATGTCGGCGGAGAAGACGCTCATCGACGGTGAGTAGGTCTTCAGCTCCTCCGAGCGCAGGACGGTGATCATGACCCCCATCCCCCGGGCCTCCGTCACCAGGCGCTCCAGGATGGCGTCGATGTCGTCGCGCTCGCAGATGGTGTAGAAGTGGATCACCCCTCCCATCTTCAACCGGGTGAGGGCGTCGTGGAAGAAGTCCCGCGCGGAGTGGGGCAGGTTCATGATAATCCGGTCGGCGCACGGGACGTCGAACACCATCTGCCGGGCGTCCCCCTCCAGCGGTACAACGTTCCTCACCTTGTTGAGCTGCACGTTCCTCCTCAGGTACTCCACCGCCTCGTGGTTGAGGTCCATGGCGTACACCACCTCCGGGGACGCGTGCTTGGCGATCATGATGGAGAAGGGACCGACCCCGGCAAACATGTCCACCACCGTCTCACCGTCCCGGACCAGGGACGCGATGCGGTGGCGCTCGTTGGACAGCCGGGGGTTGAAGTACACCTTGGCCGGGTCGATAAGGAGACGGATGCCATACTCGGTGTGCACCGTCTCCGTGACACTGTCCCCGGCCACGACCTGCAGGTCGCGCACCCGCAGCTCGCCCTTCACGCCGCGGTCCAGGGTCACCGTGCGCAGCCGCGGGAACGTCCTCATCAGCGCCTCCCCCACCGCCGGGGCCAGGTATATCATGTCATATTCCAGCCGTATGATCGCCACGTCGCCGATGATGTCGAACGACGTCGGAAGGCGATCGCGCACCTCCGGGCCCACCTTGAGGAACGTGCGGTAGTCCGAGTCCATAAGCTCCCGCACCTCCAGCTCGGCCTCCACCATCTCCAGGCCCAGCCGGGCGGCCTCCTGCGAAAGGACCGGTACCAGTACGAAATCTCCATCCTGGCGGATGCGCCGGGAGATGTCCAGAAGACCCAGGGCTATAAGCTTTAAACGTATGGACTCGGCTTCACCCCTTGGCGCCTTCAGACAGATGGAGCGCATGGTGTTGCCGATGGGCGAATTGATATTTGTCGGTTTAGGGATGTCCAGGCCGGAGGATATGAGCGTCAGGGCGATGATGGCCCTGCGCAACTGCGAGGAGATCTTCGTAGAGTACTATACGTCGAAGCTGACCGATGCCTCGCACAAGGACGTCGAGGCGTTCATCGGCAAGAAGGTCACGGTGCTCAACCGTGGGGACGTGGAGGAGAAGGACGTCATCATCAAGACGGCCAAGAAGCGCAAGGTGGCGTTCATAACGGCCGGCGATCCCATGTCCGCGACCACCCACCTGGACCTGAGGCTCCGAGCGGTGAAGGAGGGGATCAGCACCGACCTCATCAACGGGGTGTCCATATTCACCGCCTGCGCTGCGGTCCTGGGCCTGCAGCCCTACAAGTTCGGCCGCACGGTAACCATCCCCTTCCCGGAGCAGGGGTTCCTGCCCTCCTCCCCGTACGAGAACATCCTGGAAAACTACTCCCGCGGCCTACACACTCTGATACTACTAGACATCAAATCGGAGGAGAACCGCTTCATGACCGCCCCCATGGCCATGCGCTGGCTGCTGGACGCGGAGGAGAGGATCGGCTCCAAGCTGGTCCAGGAGCGCTCCCTGTTCTGCGCCGCGGCGCGGGTGGGCTCGCCGAAGCAGGCGCTGTTCGCCGGCTACCCGGACGAGATACTCAACGTGGACCTGGGGCCGCCTCTGCACTGCATGGTCATGCCCGGCCGACTCCACTTCATGGAGGCACGGGGCCTGGTCGCCTTCGCCAACGCTCCCGAGGAAATTCTAGATGAGAGCCCGTCAGGGAGCGAACCCAAGTAGGAGCATGAGGCGAAGACGGTCGCCGGCCTCCGGATCGGTCCGGCCGGCGTAACGGACCTTGGCGTTGGGGACGCGGGGGACGATGCGGTCCAGGACCGCCTTGAGCACATACTGGTCGATGTCCCTCCCTGCGACCACGACCACCGCCAGGGTCACCTTCTCCAAGGGCTGGTCGAACCACGGCGATGTGAACGCCTCCGAGACCGCCTGCAGCTCTCCGTTCATGCCCACGCCTTCGCCGATCCCCAGGCGAAGGTACCCGACCTCGGCCAGATCGCCCTTCAGGGTGGGCAGGTCGGACCGCGTGAGCACCTGGGACAGCTCCATGGCAGGGAACATCATGATGGTGTCCATGACCTTGAACGCCCGCCGCAGAGGCAGGTTGGGGGTGAGCTTGAGGAGCCCGTCGTTGGGGTAGGTGATGGTGGCGTGGGCGGCCTGCATAACGCCTGGTAGGGCCCTCACCGCCGTTTCCCTCCTGCCAGGCCCTTCCACGGAGAAGGGCAGGGCCGCGGAGACGACCACCAGGTCGCTCTGGCGGCGGGCGAACTGCGCAATCCCAGGGGTGAGGTGCGAGCCGGTCTCGCCCCCCAGGCCGGTGAACAGGAACAGCATGTCGCTCTCCCCCAGGGCGTCCTTGACCGACCGCACGGCGTGGTGGTCCATGGAGCTGAGGAGGCGGGGGGACATGGAGCGCACCATCCGCACGCTGTCATCGTCCAGGACCACCTTCCGGTGGTGAGGGGGAGGGCTGCAGTTGTCGCGGGCGCTGCACAGGGACACGGAGTCGAAGGGACAGCTGGACACGGTGTTGCATCCCGCGCCGCCGATGCCCACGGCACGCAGCTTAGGCCTTGCGCTGC
This sequence comes from Methanomassiliicoccaceae archaeon, assembly GCA_963663855.1. Classification (GTDB taxonomy): domain Archaea; phylum Thermoplasmatota; class Thermoplasmata; order Methanomassiliicoccales; family Methanomassiliicoccaceae; genus UBA6. Next base: position 1,239,838 of record OY760646.1, read on the forward strand.
CGTCGCTCACACCTATGGGGAGTATGTCCCGAACCATCCATATGGACATTCTATCATCTGGACATAAATCTATCCTGGTAGGAGGCAGTAGAAAGTAAATTCACCAGCCTTCAAGCCCTTGCTTGCCATCATCAGAAAGCAATGGACCCTTCTACAAATGGTGTATCATGGGCGCTCTGAACTTGAGGGGGCGCAACATGTGATTAAAGGTTCTATACATGTAAACGTGTAGTTGTCCTTTGATAGCACGGACAAATCCCTTTTCTATCGCGTGGGCGTTGCCCCTCCGCGTCAATCAAAGGGAGGGTCTCGATGCACATCGGCCGGGTGGTTGGAAACAGCGTGATGGAGACGCGGTTCAGGATGAACTTCGGGGAGCCGCTGCAGGTGGGGGAGATGCTGGTGGTGGAGAACGAGGTCTCCTCGGAGAGGTACCTCATCCGGGTGATGGACATCCTCCACGGCGCCGATTCCGACGAGAAGGACTGGCTGGTGGCACACGCCGGCCAGGCGCTGAGGCAGGACGCGGAGATGGGGGTGTTCGACCTGGAGCGCATAAAGGGAAAGCTATACTGCGCCGGCATCTCCATACCGCTGGGCTGCATTGGGAGCACCTTCTCCAAGACCAAGACCATCCCTCACCACTTCTCCAAGGTGCGCCGCACCGACATCCGCGACTACGAGTTCCTCAAGGACAGCCTGGGGGACATCCAGGTGGGCAACCTGCGCTCCGGGGACCAGGTCCTCGACTTCCCGGTGGGGATCACGGGACAGGCCATACCGCATCACATCGGCATCTTCGCCACCACCGGCATGGGCAAGAGCAACCTCATGAAGAACCTGGCCCTGTCGTGCATGAACATACGCAAGTACGGCTTCCTCATCCTCGACCCCCACGGCGAGTACTACGACGGGGGGGAGGCCAAGAAGAGGGGGCTGAAGCACGCCGGGCGGCCGGAGGCGCTGGTGGTGTTCTCCTCCCGGAAGCTGGACGGCCCGTACAACAGCCTGTACCTGGCGTCCTCGGAGATCGAGATCGCCGACCTGCAGAACCTCTACGAGTTCACCGAGCCCCAGAAGGAGTGCATGCAGTCCGCGCAGTACCGCTACGGGGAGAACTGGCTGGTGGAGCTTAACGACCGTACGGTGGCGGCCATCAACAAGGACCTGGGGGAGAAGTACCACGAGGGGACGATCAACGTCATCAAGCGCCGGCTGGAGAACCTCTTCCGGCTGGAGCTGGTCACCCGGGACCCCAAGCTGTCAGTGACGAAGAACATCATCGACTGCCTCCACGACTGCAAGGTGGTGCTGGTCGACACCTCCAACATGTTCGAGACCGAGGAGCTGCTCATCTCCACGGTGCTCTCGCGCGCCATCTTCGAGCACAACAAGGAGCTGTACTCTGACAAGGACAGGTTCGACAAGCTGCCGCCGGTGCTCATCGCCCTGGAGGAGGCGCAACGCGTGCTCACCGAGGCCAAGGGGAGCATCTTCGCGCAGATCGCCCGCGAGGGGAGGAAGTTCCGCACCGGGCTGTGCGCGGTGTCCCAGCAGCCCAAGCTCATCGAGAGCGAGATCATCTCCCAGTTCAACACCCTGTTCATCCTGGGCCTGGCCGACCGGCGGGACCGCGACATCCTGAAGAACTCCGCCAAGCAGGACATCTCCCAGCTGGAGAACGAGATCCAGATGCTGATGCCCGGGGAAGCTCTCATCGCGTCGCCGTTCACGCCCTTCGCGGTGCCGGTGAAGATACACCTGTACGAGGAGTACCTGGGCAAGCAACCGGCGAGGGGCGTGGGGAAGGCGGTCGCCACGCGCACCGCCCCGGACAAGGGGTTCTACTGACGGTGGGACGATGGCCGACCTCTTCAGCATGCTGGACACCAGCAGCCTGGACACCACCGCCCGGTTCCTGCTGGACATCACTCTAATAATGATCATCGGCGGGCTGTCCGCCCTGATCTTCTCCCGCTTGCGCATGCCGGCGATCATCGGCTACCTGGCGGCCGGCATCCTGGTGGGGCCGCAGTTCCCCCTCCACTTGGTCCAGGACCTGGAGCTCATCGACTTCATGGCCGACCTGGGGATCATCCTGCTGATGTTCACCATCGGCCTGGAGCTGGACCTGCGCAAGTTGCGCGAGCTGGGTCCCGCCATCCTGCTGGCCGGCGCCATCGAGTCGGTGCTCATGATCACCTTCGGGTACTTCGCCGGCGTCCTGATGGGGTGGAGCGAGCTGGAGTCCCTCTTCCTGGGCGCGGTGCTGGTGTGCTCCTCCACCGCCATCATCCTCAAGGTGCTGACCGAGACCGGTCGGATCGGCCGGGACACCACGCCCACGCTGATAAGCATCCTGGTGGTGGAGGATTTCATCTCCGTGATCATCCTGGCCATGGCCTCTCCGGTCATCACCGGGGCCGACCTCACCGCCACCTCGGTCCTGGCCACCATCGTCAGCATCCTGGCCTTCGTCACCCTGTCCGTGATCCTGGGCCTGGCGGTGATACCCCGGGCCATGGACCGGGTCTCGGGAAGGTACTCCTCGGAGACCGTCCTGCTGGTGTCCCTGGGGCTGTGCTTCTCACTGGCCATCACCTCCCTGCTGCTGGGCTTCTCCGTGGCCATCGGGGCGTTCCTCATGGGGGTGATCATCTCCCGGTCCCGGTGCGCGCACCAGGTGGTGAAGGAGACCACCCCCATAGAGCAGATGTTCATGGCCATCTTCTTCGTGTCCATCGGCATGCTCATCGATCCCGTGGTGATCTGGAACAACCTGTGGGTCGTCCTCCTGGTGGCCGGGGTGTTCATGGGCGGGAAGATGGTGGCCATCACCATCGGCTGCTTCACCGCCAACATGGAGGCCAAGCAGTCCCTGGGCCTGGGGATGTCCATGATGGCCATGGGGGAGTTCTCCTTCGTCCTGGCCAAGATGGGCACGGACGGCGGCGTGGTCGGCCCGTCCTTCTACTCCACCGTGGTGGGGGCGGCCCTGGTCACCGTGATGGTGATGCCGTACATCATCAAGAACGACGACCGCATCATCGAATGGCTGGTGCAGCACATCCCCCGAGGGCTGCGCGGCGACCTGCGACGGCTGGAGGAGGTGCGGGAGACCGCCCGCCAGCGCATCCGTGTGGACGAAGTGAAGCGCAGGACCATCCGCCGGGAGGTCATCGGACTGGCGGTGGACGCCACCTACCTGTTCGTGGTGTTCGTGCTGGCCAACGCGGTCCACGGCTTCGAGATCATGCTCGACATGCTCATGGACACCGTGCCGGTCATCGCCTACCTGATCTTCATCGAGGTCGTGCTCGCCCTCCTGCTGCCGGCCCTGCTGAACATCAAGACCCGGCTGGGGCGCATAGCGGACATCATGACGTCCAGCGCCTTGGAGTCGGGTAAGTACGCCGCCCGCATGGGGTGGCTGTTCCACCGCATGTTCACCGCCACCATGTGGGTCCTCATCTTCATGTTCCTAGCCTCGTTCCTCTCGCCCATCATCGGCGAGGTGATGCAGCTACCGATGGTCACCGCCATCATCCTGGCCATCGCCGGTGGCGTCATGCTTTTGCTGCTGTGGAACCTGTTCGACTCCGTGCACAACAAGGTGTGCACAGAGCTGGGACGAGGCCTCATGACCGATGAGACCTGCCCCGAGACCATGGTGGAGAAGGAACAGGAACCCCGGACACCTGGCCAAAAAGTCTAAAGCACGGCGTCCGCCTTGGGGGCTCGGCGTGGTGGTCGGTCTGAAGGTCGTTCACGTGGCGGACACTCATCTGGGCTTCTCCGCGTACCGCAGGGTGTGCGAGGAGGACGGCCCCTACCGGGGGCTGAACCAGAGGGAGGTGGACACCTACCGCTCGTTCGAGGCCTTCGTGGACCAGGTGCTGGAGCTGCGCCCTGATGTGGTGCTGCACAGCGGCGACCTGTTCGACACCGTCCGGCCGTCCAACCGGGCGCTGAGCTTCGCCCTGGAGCAGCTGGTGCGGCTCTCCCAGGCCCATATCCCGGTGGTGATCATCGCCGGGAACCACTCCACGCCGAGGCTGCGGGAGACGGGCAGCGCCTTCCGCCTGTTCGAGCACCTGGAGGGCATATACCCGGTGTACCGCGGGGAGTACGAGAGGATCGTCATCGGTGACCTCACCGTGCACGCCGTGCCGCACTCCGAGGGGGACGGGTTCAAGGAGCAGCTGCCCCTCATTAGGAGAAGCGACGAGACCCGCTACAACATCGCCATGCTCCACGCCGGCGTGGTGGGCTTCAGCGAGTTCCGCATGAACGAGTTCAACGAGCAGCTCATCGACTCCGGCTACCTCACGGACGACATGGACTACATCGCCCTGGGGCACTTCCACCAGCGCTACGATGTGAAGGCGAACGCAGTGTACTCCGGCTCCACCGAGCGGTTCTCCTTCGCCGAGGCCGGGCAGCCCAAGGGGTTCTACCTCCTGGACCTGGAGAGGAAGACCAGGGAGTTCATTGAACTACCCACGCGGCCCATGCTGGACCTGGGGCCGGTGGACGCCCGGGACATGGACCCGGGCACGCTGAAGGAGGAGCTGGAGAGGTTGCTGTCCCAGGACCTGGAGGGCCGCATCGTCCGGCTGGTGGTGAGGAACGTACCGCGCACCCTGTACGTGACGGTGGACTTCAAGCGACTCCGGGAGCTGGCGGCCAAGGCCACGCACTTCGAGCCCAAGTTCGAGGTGGTGCAGGAGGGCGTGTCCGTACAGACCGGGTCGTCCACGCTCACCTCGCTGGAGGAGGAGTTCGTTACCTACCTGGACCGCTACCCCATCGCCAACGTGGACAAGGACGTGCTGAGGCTGAAGGGCCTGGAATACCTAAAGAGGGGGCTGGAAGGATCCGACTGATCTACCTGGAGCTGCACAACTACCGCAAGTTCCGCCACGCCCGGGTGGAGTTCCCAGAGGGCGTCATCGGCATCATGGGGCCGAACGGCGCGGGGAAGAGCACCCTCATCGAGGCGGTGTCCTGGGCGCTGTACGGAAACCGCAGCGAGAGCCGCAACGGCAAGGAGGGGATCAAGCGGAGCGGGGCGGGGCCACATGAGGACTGCGCCGTGGAGCTGGAGTTCGAGCTGGCGCAGGTACGGTACCGGCTGAAGCGCTCCCTCCGGGGCAAGGACCTGCGGTCGGAGGCGGAGCTGATGGCCGGCGGGGGGGTCATCGCCAAGAGCGACCGCGGGGTGTCGCAGAAGGTCGAGGAGATCCTGGGCATGGACCACCAGTCCTTCTTCGTCTCGGTGTTCGCCCGCCAGAAGGACCTCTCCGCCCTCTCGGTGCTCACCCCCGGGGAGAGGAAGAGGCTGGTCATGCGCATGCTGCAGCTGGACGTGCTGCAGGACGTGGTCGATGGCATCCGCCGGGACGGTAAGAACGAGCGGCAGGTCCTGCAGACGGTGAACGAGCAGCTTCTGACCCCGGACCGCAGGGAGCGCAAGGTCGTGCTGTCCGAGGAGATCGCCGCCCTGGAGGCGCAGATGGCGGCCCTGCAGGAGGAGATGGCCGCCGCCAACGAGGACGCCGGAGCCAGGGAGGCGGCGGTGGAGGCGGCACGGGGACGTAAAGAATGGGCCGACCTCAAGGAGGAGGAGCACCGGCGGGTGGAGAGGCGGTCCCTGGACCGCCGCAAGGAGCTGGAGGAGGCCCAGCGGGCGGTCGACCTGCTGAACGGCGACGTGCGCAAGATACGCGACCGGCTGGCCTCGCTACCGGAGCTGGAGGCGAGGGAGCGGGGGCTGGAGGCGGCCGTCAGCAGCAAGGAGGCCATGGACGAGAGCCTGGGCCGCTACGAGCGCCGGAAGGCCCTGGCCCAGAACATCCACCGCATCCGCGAGGAGACGGCCCGCGGCGAGGAGGCGTCAAAGCGGGCGGGGGAGGAGCTGGGAAAAGTGAAGAGCGCGCAGGAGAGCCTGGTGAAGGTCGTCGCCAACATGGAAACGCTGGATGGCGCCCTCACGGAGGGGCGGGAGGCCATGGCCCGCTTGACCACGGAGGCAGAGCGCCTGAGGCAGGAGACCGAGGACCTAGGGGTCAAGACCCGCGAGCTGTCCCGCCTGGGCCCGGAGAGCGTGTGCCCCACGTGCGAGCGGCCGCTGGGGGAGCACCACCATCATCTGGTGTCCAAGCTGGACGGCGAGCGGTCCATCAAGTCCGAGCGGCTGCAGCAGCTGGAGGTCGATACCCGGGCTGTGCGGGAGGAGGTCGAGCAGACCCGGCGGCGCAAGGAGCTGCTGGAGGGGCGGAGGAAGAAGCTCCAGGAGGACGTCGCCCGCGAGGGGGCGCTGTCCGAGCGCATCGAGGATCACGAGCGACGGTCCATGGAGCTCAAGGACGAGCTGGTCCGGGCGATGGGTGAGATGGACGCCCTGGGCGAGGTGGTCTTCGACCCCGCGGCGCACAAGGCGGTGAGGGAGAGGATCGCCGCCCTGCGGCCACTGGCCGAGAGGGCCAAGGCCCTGCGCGGGGAGGGCTCGCGCCTTCCGGACCTGGAGGCCCGAGCGGAGGAGAGGAGGAAGAACATCACCCTGCTGGAAGGGGAGCTGAAAAGAGCGCAGGCCGACCTCGCGGCCGTGGGATACACGCCGGGAGACCTGCAGGGCGCCCGCGACGCGTACGACGCGGCCTTCCACGCCCGTGAGGCCGCCTACGCGGAGGTGTCCCGCCGGGCCACCGCGCTGGAGCTGGCCACCGGCCGCCGGGACGATCGAAGGGCGGACCTGGAGGGCGTGATGGAGATTGAGAGGGGCGTGTCTCTAAGAGCGGCCACGGTCGAGCAGCTGGCCACCCTGGAGAAGGTCATGGTGGACTTCAAGCAGAACGTCATGGAGAGGGTCGTTCCCACCCTGGCCGAGGTCTCCTCCCAGTTCTTCACCGAGATGACCGACTCGCGGTACGGGGGGATCGAGCTGGACGATGACTACGAGATGCAGGTGTACGACGGCGGAGAGAAGTATCCCCTGAGCCGGTTCTCCGGCGGGGAGGGCGACCTGGCCAACCTGTGCCTGCGCCTGGCCATCTCCCGCCTGCTGGCCGACCGCTCCGGGAACGACATCAACTTCCTCATCCTGGACGAGATCTTCGGCTCCCAGGACCTCACCCGCAAGAGGAACATCATGGCCACCCTGAACCGCCTGGAGCGACAGTTCCAGCAGATCATCCTCATCACGCACATCGACGACACCAAGGACCTGATGACCAACGTCATCACGGTGAAGGAGCTGGAGGACGGCACCAGCGTGCTAGAGTAGGGAGTATCAGAGCCGTCCCAGGATCTCCTTCCTCTTCTGCTGGAACTCCTCCTCGGTGACGAGGCCCTTGTCCCGCATCTCCTTGAGCTTGGTCATCCTCTCCTCCACCTCCGCGGTGGGGCTGGGTGCCTGCGGGGCACTGACCACTGGCGCGGCCGCGGGCGGCGCTACGGCAGGCTGCACGGTGGCAGGGGCCTGGACATAGTGCACGTCCTGGTGGGTGGCCCTGAAGATGATCTCCTCGGCCACCTTCCGCACCTGGAAGGGCTTGGGGATGTTCTCCCACATGATGGCGCCGCCGGACTTCATCATCTCCCGGGGATCGTCGCTCTTGATGCCCCCCATCTCGCCGGCGGTAGCGAACATCACGTCCCCGTACCCCAGTATGCGCTCGATCAGCGGTTGCACCACCGTCACGTTCTGCACCCGGTCGATCTGGGTGTCAGCGAACATGATGTTGAATATCCCGTACTGGGTCATGATCCGGCGGTCGGAGATGGCGAAGTAGGTATGGGACCACACGATGTATTCAATGCCGAAGGCCGCCAGGCCGATGATCATGGGGATGAAGTACACTACGCCGTTCAGATCAGGTCCGACCCACACGAGGACTATTATCGCCAGAGCCACTACCCCGGCGAGCCGCCCCCAGCGGCGGTGGATGACGAACATCAGGGCCGCCAGTATCAACAAGATCACTAGCTCCAGGAGGTCCATGCTGTTGTTCGCTCCGGTCTGAAATATGGCCAGGGTCCCGAACACCCCTCCGAGGATGAACAGCAGGAGGGATCGTAGGAAGTACACCACCACGGAGGGCCTTCCCTCCCACAGGACCTTCTCTCCTGCCACCAGGTGCTTTTTCGGGAAGCTCGATCTCACGTCCTCGGTCGGTGCTGCAGTGGTCGTCATGTCATGCCCCTGAACTGACTGGGCCATATTCGCCGGGCAGCATATTTATGTTCTTCCCTCAGTCCCCCCACACCGCGCCCAGGTCCACGTGCCTCTTCACCACGTCGGCGATCTGGGCCATCTTGGCATCGTCCTGGGGGTCGATGCGGGCGATGAGGTGCTCGATCATCTCCGCCGCCTCCATGGTGTTGTGCCTGGTGATCAGGATGGGCACCCCCACCTCGTAGGCCTTCGATATCACGGTCTTGGGCGGGTACATTCCTCCGGTCAGCACCAGGCAGGACGTGTCCGTGGCCAGGGCGCTCATCTGGATGTCGGTGCGGTCGCCCCCGGTGATGATGGCCTTGCGCGACACCCGACGCATGTGCATCATGGCCGTATCGATGGTCATGGCCCCGATCATTACCCTCTCCACCACCGCGTCCATGCCGCGGTCGCCGTTCAGGACCTCCGCCCCCAGGGTCTCGGCCACCTCGCTCACGCGGAAGGCGCGCAGGTCCTTGACCGGCGGTATGGAGCCCAGGACGCGTATGCCCCGCTTCTCCAGCAGCTTTGACATCTTGCCGTCCTCCACCTGGTTGAGGATGACCCCCCGGAAGTGCACCGGGTACTGGTCCATGAGGCGGCGGAGCATGCAGATCTTGTCCAGGGCGGGGATCTGGGCCGAGGACACCAGGACCACCTGCGCGTCCATGGCCTGGGCGATGGCCATCCCTGAGACCGAGCCCAAGCACCCTGTGGTGATATCTCTTGTGCCCTCGACCAGCATGGCCTCCGCGCCCTCCTTGACCCTATCGAAGGCACGGAGAACGTCGTCCATTCCCACCGGCTGATATATGTCGTAGACCAGCGGGCACAGCTCCTCCTCGTCGAACGGCAGGCGGAGCGCCCGCTTCATGAGGTAGGCGTCCTGGTCGATGACCTTGCCTCCCGCGCTCATCATGACCTCCTTGAACGGCTTGAAGTATCCCACCTTGTCAGGGCAGTTCTTGGCCAGCCCCAGGGTCACCATGCTCTTGCCTGACCTCTCCACCACGGAACCTAGAAACAGGGTCTTCATCATCTCACCCTCCTTATGGTCACCAGCGCGTCCACCGCGCCGCAACCCTGACCCTCGTCACCCACCATGACGGGGTTGATCTCGAACTCAGTGATCTCCGGCAGGTCCAAAGCGATCTGGGCCACGCCGAAGATGATGCTCTTCAGCGACCTGATGTCCGCCGGGCGCCGCCCCCGGGCGCCGGTCAGGATGGGGTACGCCCGTATCGAGCGTATCATCTCGTCCACGCCCTCCTCGGTGAGCGGCGCCACGCGATGGCTGACATCCTTCATCACCTCCACGAAGATGCCCCCCAGTCCGAACGTCATGACCGGGCCGAAGGTGTCGTCGCGGACCATGCCCACGATGACCTCCCGGCCGCTGAACATCTTCTCCACGGTGACGCCATCGATGCGCGCCATGGGCATGCGCGCGCGGACCTGCGACATCATCAGGTCGTAGCTGCGGTGCACCTCGTCATCGCTCCGCAGGTTCACCGCCACGCCCCCCACGTCGGTCTTGTGGGCGATGTCCGGGGATGACACCTTCATGACCACCGGGTACCCGATGACATGGGCCAGCTTGACCGCCTCATCGGCGGTGCGGGCCTCCCCTTCCGGCGGGACCGGAACGCCGTAGGCCATGAGGATCTCCTTTCCCTCGCTCTCGCTGAGCGCGGTGCGGCCCTCCGCACGCACCCGGTCCAGCACCTTCCTGGCCGCGGCGATGTCGCCCTGCACCATGGGTGCTTCCCTCTCCTCCTTCCGCGCCCTCATCTCCTTGAAGTCGACCATGGCCGCCAGGGCCCTCACCGCCCGGTCGGGGGACTGGTAGCTGGGCACCCCCGCCTCCATGAGGATGCGGGAGCCCTCGGCCACGTCCTTGCCGCCCACGAAGGCGGTGGCCACCGGGACCCGGGCGGTGCCGGAGTACGAGGCGATGGTCCTCGCCACGCTGGTCACGTCCAGCATGTCGGTGGGGGCTAGCATGGCCAGCACCATGTGCACATGGGGGTCCTCCATCACGGTGTTGATGGCGAACTCGTAGCGGGCGGAGTCGGCGTCACCGATCACGTCCACCGGGTTGTAGAGGTTGGCCTCCTCCGGAAGGCCGGAGGCCAGCTTCTCCACCGTCTCCTTGGTGAAGGAGGCCAGGGATATACCGTAATCGGACACCGCGTCCGCCCCCAGCACGCCCAGGCCGCCGGCGTTGGTGACGATCGCCAGACCGTCACCCTGCGGCAGGGGCAGGGTGCCGAAGGCCTGCAGCAGGTCGAACAGCTCGTCGATGGTGTCTACGCGTATCACTCCGGACTGCGCCAGGGCGGCCTCGTACACCTGGTCGCTCCCCGACAACGCGCCGGTGTGGGACGATGTGGCCTTGGCCCCCCAGGCGGTGCGGCCGGCCTTGAGGGCGATGATCGGCTTCTCCCGGGTGACCGACCTGGCCGCGCGCATGAACTCCTGCCCCCGGACCATGCCCTCCACGTACATCCCGATGACCTTGGTCCCGGGGTCGTCCTTGAGGTACCCCACCAGGTCCGCCTCGTCGATGTCCAGCTTGTTCCCCACCGACACGAACCCGGAGAACCCGATCTTGGTCGCCCGGGCCCAGTCCAGGACGACCGAGCAGATGGCCCCCGACTGCGAGGTGATGGCCACGGTCCCCCTCTGCGGATAGTCATTGGTGAAGGTGGCGTTCATGTCGTTGGAGGTGCTGATGACGCCCAGGCAGTTGGGCCCCAGAACGCGGATGCCATGCTTGCGGGCGATCTCCCCCACGCGCTGCTCCAGCTCCGCTCCCTTCCTGCCGGTCTCCTTGAACCCGGCGGAGATGACCACGGCCACCTTGACGCCCTTCTGCCCGGCGTCCTCCATCACCTGCGGCACCGCGTAGTTGGGGACGGTGATGACCACCATCTCCACCTCCCCTGGTATGGAGGATACGTCGGGATAGGTCCTCAGGTCCAGAATGGTATCCGCCTTGGGGTTCACCGGGTACAGCGCCCCGCGGAAACCCGAGCCGATGATGTTCCTCAGGACCACGTGGCCGATCTTGCCCTCCGACCTCGAGGCCCCCACCACGGCGATGGACGAGGCCTCGAACAGCTCCCTTAGCCCTCCTGCTGGTCCCACATCCAGGGTATGGTCTGGGATGGGCTATATCGTTTTGCTCTCCTGGGGCCAGTAGTGGCCTCAGCGCTTGCTCATGAGGAAGGCCCCCGCCGCGGAGAGCTGCACCGGAATGTCCTTCCCCTTGTGCACCATGCCCAGCTGGTCCATGAGCTGCAGGGCGTTGCGGGCACCCTTGGACTTGCTGCTGTTGGTGAAGTACGCCCTCGACTGCGAGCGCGTGGCGGACACCACCTTCACGCTCTCCGCCAGCTCCTTCACCTCATCCTCGGAGTAGAGGTGATCGAAGTGGCTGAGCCGCAGGGACTCCTCGTCCTCCTCGTCCGACCACACTTCCCTGCTGCGCCCGTGGAAGCGAAAGTAGGCGTGGTTGGCCGAGCATTTCTTACCCGCAGGGGCCTCCGGACCGTCGGCCAGCACGTTGGCCACGTTGAGCGATTGTAGGATCTCGAACGCGCCGTCCTCCACCTCCCCGCCGTCCTTGAACCACGAGCGGTGACGGAGCTCCACCGCATATCGGTGCCTGTCCGTGTCCAGCGCCTCCAGGGTGGTGCGGAGCGCAGCGCGGGAGCCTTCGGTGTTGACGAAGGAGGGTGGCATCTGAAGGAGGACCGCCCCCAGCAGCCCGCTGTCTGCCAGCGGCTTGGCGCAGGTGGCCTCGAAGGACGTGGCCAGGCCAGCCGCCTTACCGCCCTCGCCCGCGTCCAGGGCCTGGTGCGTGATGGCCATCGGCATCTTCACCGAGAACTCGAAGCCTCGGAGGGCCGCCCCCTTCTTGATCCATCCGTTCACGACGAAGTCGTCAGGCTCGCTGAAGAAGGTGCTGTTTATCTCCACCGTGTTGAAGTAGGTTGAATAGTACCGAAGCCACTCCTCTTTCTTCCTTGCCATGTTGGTAGGGTAGAACCTCCCCACCCAATCATCGTAAGACCATCCGCTACAGCCTATGAACACGAGACCCCCATGATGATTCCTGCTGAGCATACATATAGGTTCCCAGCGGATGCTCTCCCCTGGGATGTTCCATCATCGTTTCCGGTAGATGACATACGGAAAACCTTAAGAGGCGGCCCACCATCGTTCCTCCGCTCTTGGAAAACGGGGACGATCCGTGAATCCCCTTGCATGCTAAGGGCGCACAGTGTGTCGTTATTATGGGTCTTTCCATGAACAACGATGTGACATCGGGTCATGAATGGGAAACAACCCCGACGCACGACAAACCACCCCCGGCCTGGGTCAGTGTGGGGAGAATAGGCGCACGCCGTCCATGAACCAATCTGTTAGGGCTCGGGGGACAATCGGATCCTTATCCTTCTCTTAGAGGTGGGCACCTTGATCGGCAGCAGCCTACCCTCACCGCCCCTCCATGCCGCGGGGTCATGCTCCAGGGCCTCCTGGAAGAACATGTGCGCCTCCTCCAGCCTCCCCATGCGGCGCAGGGCGTGGGCGATACGTACCTTGCACGCGGCCCTCTGGCCGCCCCTAGCCCGGCCGAGGGCACGCCCGTAGGCGCGCAGGGCGGCGTTCGGGTCTCCTTCCCGCAGCTCCCTGTCCCCCTGCTCCATGGCCTCCTCGCACAGGGGGTCGGCCGCCTCCTGAGGTCTGGGAGATCGCTTAGGCTTGATCGTCACCGTTCCATGGTTCCGGCGCGAGGTCCGCAGCACCTCGCCCTGGGGGTCGTGCCGCACTGTGGAGGGGGATCGACGCAGCGGGAGGGACAGCAGGGCCGCCGCCCATGCCAGGTACGCCCCCGGGCCGAGCACGGACAGCGCAGACACGGGATCGGTGGCCGCCGCGTAGCCGTCCAGGCCCATGACGATCATCAGTGTGAGCAGCAGGAGACCGCACAGCGGGAGCAGGGCCGCCCTTCTCCACCTCAGCGGCAGCACCAGGCCGGCCGCGAACACCGTTCCCAGGACCAGGCAGGGGAGGGGACCCTCCACCATGAGGTCGATGAGCCTGGCGGGCACTGTGCCCGTGCCGTACCTGACGTAGGTCCATTCCATGAACATGCTGGCCAGCCCCAGCGCGAGCGCGGCGATCTGCCATCGGCGGGGCCTGTCGATGCTTGTGAGCTTCATTTTCCCTCACCGTGATGAGGAGGGAAGGGGGTGAAGACCGACACGCGTACAGTGACGCTAAGGCCACCGCTCTCCCGCAGCGTGCGGAACGCTCAGCCCAGGTAGACCTTGGTGCCCAGCAGATGGTCGATGACGAACAGGTCCTCCCGACCGCCGTTGTCCCGGGCCCGGATGAAGCGCTCCAGCTTGGCGTCCATCTCGTCCGCGAAGGTCAGGGCCAGCGCCTCCGGTATGGAGGGCAGGGCGGGGGAGCCCTTCTCCATCGTCCCATGGCTGGCCAGCACCATGTGCACCAGCTTGGTGCGCAGCGGGTCGGGGAAGCCTATGCACCGTGAACAGCACTCCTCCACCATCTGGGCCCCGATCACTATGTGCCCCCGGAGCCGGCCGTCCACCGACTCGGTGATTGTCGTGGACACATTGTAGCACCGCACCTTCCCGATGTCGTGCAGCACCGCCGAGGCCAGTAAGAGGTCGCGGTCCAGGTCGGAGTAGAGGCGGGATATGAGGTCGCACAGGCGGGCGACGTTGAGGGTGTGCTCCAGGAGGCCCCCCACCCACGCACAGTGATAAGATACCGAAGCGGGGGAGGTCTTGAAGGCGCTCACCAGGCAGGGGTCCGAGAACATGAGGCCCAGCATGCCCTGTATGTTCCGGTCCCCTATCTGCGCCATGAGGTCCTGGAGCTCGAGGAACATCCGCTCGGGGTCCTTCTTGGAGGTGACGATGAACTGCGCGAGGTCGAACTCGCCCTCCTTGGGCTCCTCCAATGTGTCCCCGTTGCCCTGGTTGACCTGCACCACCACGGCATCGCCGAAGGTGTCGCTCCGCCCGCGGACGTGCACCATGCCCCCCTCGCGCAGACCCTCGTAGGTGCGCCGCACCGGGGCCTCCTCCCCCTTGCCCCAGTAGTTCACCTTCATCTCCCCCGTGGAGTCGGACACCACCAGGGTGAAGAAGAACCCCGCCTTCCTGCCCTTGCGCGGGGGGTCCTTCTTCTTTATGGCGTAGATGCAGTCGATCTCCATGCCCTTCTCTATGATGCTGTTGACCCATTGGCGCCCGGTGGTCATCCCTCTCTCCCAGGGCGGGATATGACAGCCATCTAATAAGGAGTGAGGTCCCGGTGACCAGGAGCGTTCACGACAGGTCCACCTTCCCCGAGGCCAGCCTCCGCAGCCAGTCCTCGGACTCCCGCCACCACGGGTACTTGTGCTCCTTGGCCCTGAACTCCGGGGTGTGGTGCCTCTTGCCGTTGGTGAGCCCCTCCTCCAGGTGCAGCAGCTCATGGTACAGCACGTACTCGTGCACGTGCTCCGGCACCCTCCAGTGGTCCAGGAGGGAGGAGATCGCGACCACGTGCATGATGGTGCTGCAGTACCCCACCCGCATCCGGTTCTTGCCCAACGTCCAGTTCAGAGAGACGTTCCTGGACTCCTGGACCAGGCCGGTGGCGAGGAGGTCATCGTAAGTTTCCCGCAGGTCGAAGTGCATGCCCTGGGGGCTGCGGGATAGGTTGCGGCTCCTCCTGACGTACAGCGGCTGGTTGCGCGCCAGGAACTCGTCGGAGCACAGGTAGCTCCGCAGGCGGGGGCTGTAAATGTTCCCGTCCCCCCGCCGGGCGATCTTGGTGTACAAGGATAGGGCGAAATCTCCCAGGACCTCCGGCTTGGCGCCGGCCAGGTAGTCGGTGATCTCGAACGAGACCCGCTTGCCGTTGCGGCACCAGGTGCTCTTGAACTCCTTGTATCGCGCGAACCGGGCGTCAATGGCCTCGAAGCCGAAGGTCGTCCCTACGCTCCGGAACGTGGTGTCCAGTGGGTCACTCTCGGCGATCATCTTCCCTTCCTCGTGGCAGTAGCAGGAATCCGTCATTGTCGTCTCCGAGGACGAGGGAGCGCTCGCCGGAGTATAGCCTGTGTCGATACAGTGAGGCTGCGGCCAGCAGCGCGTCCAGGCGGTCCGCCGCTCCGCTCCCGCAGCACAGGTCCTGACCGATGGCGGGCGACCAGCGCAGGCCTGGTTCCCAGCGCTCCAGCAGCTCCAGCGTCCTCTTCGACTCCCTCTCCTTGACTTCCATGGGCCCCTTCTTGTACCGCGGCGGAGGAGGGGGCAGGGCCCGCAGGACGGCGTGGGGGTATACCTCGAAGAACGCCCTCCGCCCCGAGCCGAAGTATTCCATGCCCATGCCCTCCAGGTCCTGGGACAGCATCTCGCCGCGGCAGCCCCCGTAGTGGCGGAGGTGAAAGTCACGCCCTGACGGCAGGATTCGGACGCCCATGCTCCTCAGCGTCCGCTCGCAGGCGCGCATGCTCTGGCCAGGGGGAACCCGCAGGGGCGCGTCCAGGCCCACCCACGCCTCGCCCGCGGGGACCAGGGACAGTATCTCCCGATCGGTGGTAACGGAACCCACGGTGGAGACCTCCCCGTCGTCCTCGATGATGCAGAAGCCAGTTCCCTTGCACCGGGGTGGTGACACCCTCCACGCCAGGTCGATGCCCACGTACCTCAACGCCCTTGCATGCACGGACCGCTAGAAATCCGTTGCCGTTCCGGTCCCGGGAGGACGAATCCATGTGCCTCTCTGGGAAGGCGGCGCCCTCAATCGGCATCGTCCGGCGCGTCCGGCGATCCGGGGGCCACCCGCTTGTACACCAGCACCGGGCTGCGGGCGCTCCTGGCGATAGTGTCCTGTATGGCCCCGAAGGCGAACTGGTCCCACCGCTTGGCGGCCGAGGAGCCGATGACCAGCAGGTCCGTCTCCAGCGATTCGGCCACCACCCCGCCCACGAACGACTCGGGGTGTATCTCCTTGATGATCACCGGCACCTTGCGCATCTCCACGATCTTGCGCAGCCTCTTGGAGTACTCCGACGCCTTCACCAGGTAGCGCTCGTTGATGATGACGTTGAGGATGGTGACGCGGGACCCGCTGGCCTGCGCGATGTCCGCCGCCACCTCGGTGGCCTTGCTGACGTGCCACAGCCCGCCGGACAGGATCATGATCTTCTCCGGCCGCAGCTTGGTCTCGGTCTTGAGGACCATGATGTCGCACGGGGTCTGCCGCACGATGTCGTCCAGCTTGCGGCCGAGCACGCGCTTCTGCGTGTGCGTGTAGCCCTTCCAGCCCACCAGGATGACGTTGACGGCCTGCTCCCGGGCGGTGTCGATGACGGTGGCCACCACATCGTGGGACACCGAGACGATGGCCCGGGCCTTGGTCCCCCGCAGCTCGGAGTACTCCTGCGCCCTCTTGACGGTGCGGGCCCGCTCCTCCACCAGCTTGCGGTCCACCGCGCTCAGCGGGACGGCGTGGGGCACCTCGGCCACTGACAGCATCACGACCTCGCCCTGGTGCCTCCCGGCCAGCAGCACTGCCATGTCGATGAGGCCCTCGTTCTTGGGGTCGTCCACCGGGACCAGGACACGGTATCGGGCCTTGGCCTCGTCGCTGAGCGACTGCAGGGCAGGAGGAGCGAAGTGCTCGATCTCCGCCCGGCCCTTGGCGAAGTAGTGGACAAGAAGGCCGGCGAAGATGACCGCCAGCGCGATGTACCAGGCCGTGGGGTCATGTGTGAAAAGGAGGATGGCCAGGAAGGTGGTGGTGGACACCCCCACGATGGGTATCCAGGGGAAGAAGGGTGTGATGAAGCTGCGGTGGGCGTCAGGTCTCTTCCTCCGTAGGGAGATAGCGGACATGTTCACCAGCACGAACAGCAGGAGGATGAGCACGTCCGCCACCGTGGCCACCTTGCTGATGTCGAAGCTGACCGCCATTAGGATGATGATGATGCCGCTGATGAGGATCGCCATGACCGGGGTGTGCTTCTGCGGGTGCAGCTTGCCGAAGACCGAAGGCAGGTTCCCGTCCCGGCCCATGGCAAAGGAGACCCGGGAGGTGGAGAAGACAATGGAGTTCACCGCCGCCACGGAGCCGATGATCATGCCCACTGACATGAGCGCACCGCCCACGAACGGTATGGCCCTATCGGCCGCGATGTTCAGCGCATGGTCTCCACCGGCCGCGGCATCCTGCCAGCCGATGGTGGCGAAGGTCACCGCGGCCACCACGATGAACAGCACCGCGGAGATGGTGATGCAAAGGAACATGGCCTTGGGGACCGTCTTCTCGGGGTTCTTGGCCTCCTCCCCGGTCTGCGCCACCACCTCGTACCCTTCAAAGATCATGAAGGTGAAACCCATGGACGTGGCGATGGAGAGGTAGCCGAAGGGGACGAAGACGGGGCCGAAGCCCGCGGCCCCCGGCGCGGCAGGGTTGCCGAACACGTATGCGAGGCAGAACAGGCAGAATAGTACGATGATGCCCACCAGGAAGGATGACACCAGTATCTCGGACTTGCCCGCTCCCTTCACCCCGCGGATGTTGAGTAGGCAGAACAGGGCCGCGATTGCCACGGTGAACACCAGGGACACTGTCTCCATGGGAACTCCCGGCACCTCGAGGTTGTACTGGTGCATCAGCAGCGTCACACCGGTGCCGAAGCCGATGGCATAGACGCTGCAGGCGATGCAGTGACCGATCCAGGACATCCAGCCGCCCAGGAAGCCCAGCGGTTCGAACATGCCCTCCTTGATCCACAGGTACCCGCCCCCGGTCTCCGGGAACGCGCTGGACAGCTCCGCGTACGCCAGGGCGGTGAATATAGTGACGATGAAGTTGAGGAGGAACGTCAGCAGCAGGGCGGGGCCCACCACCTGGGTGGCCAGACCTATCAGCAGGAAGATGGACGAGCCGATGTTGGGCCCGATGCCGATCATCAGGACCTCGGCCAGACCTAGGTCTCGGCTGAGGGTGACCTCGACATCGCCGGGGCGAGAATGTTCCTCTTCAGACATACCGATGAACGCTGGAATCGGCTTCGGTCAAATAATGGTTTCTCTAGTTTGTGGGGCCGCTCCCCCACCCTCGAGAGCTCACCCAGGGCGTCAAGGAGTTCCCTCTGGCCGTTGATAGGGTCCTCTGAAAGGGATGCGGGCGATACCTCACCGGCCGGACAGGCCGATGAAGCGTGGTCCCAGCTCGGGGTCCAGCATGCGGCGCATCAGGTAGTTGTTGCCCTGCCGGGTGACGAGGCTGTACCCCATGTGCCGGTAGAACTCCATGGCGGCCTTGTTGGTGTACTGCACCAGCAGCTCGATGGCCCGTGACTCGCCGTGCCGGGCATGCTCCTCGATGCGCACCATCATCCGCCTCCCCAGGCCCTGGCCCTGGAAGGCCTTATGCACCTGTAGGGAGTTGATGAAGAGGTTGCCGTTGCGGACGTCGATGGAGTAGTACGCCACGATCCTGCCCTCGTGCTCCAGCACCTCGTTGACGGCCCCGGGCTCCAGCAGGATGTGCAGAAGGTCCTCGTCCCGGTACTCCACCCCCCAGGAGGCGAAGATGATGGGGGACATGTTCTCCTTGCTGAGGGTCAGCACCTGCGGAAGGTCCTTGCGAGTCATCGCCCGAAAGGCGGCCGTCATCATGGCCTGCGGAGCATGCTACCGTCGACAATAAATGCTTCGAGGCAAGGTGCGGGAAAGGTGGCCCTGAACCCGTTTGTTACGGCAATTGACTTATATATCTTGAGATTTGTCAAGTAAAATCGGTGATAGCACATGGTAACCGTCAGCACTGAAGCGACCAAGTTCATCAACGACTTGTTGGAGAAGAACGAAAAGAAGGGATACGGGATCAGGATCTATCTGGCGGGCATGGGCTGCTCCGGACCCCAGTTCGGCATGGCTTTCCAGGAAAAGAAGAACGATGACGACACCGAGCAGAAGGTTGACGGGTTCTCCTTCTTCTACGACGGTGAGACCGCTGAGATGCTCGAGGGCTCCACCGTCGACTATATCGAGACCCCCAACGGCGCCGGCCTCATCGTCAACAACCCCAACCTGCAGTCCGGCTGCGGAAGCTGTGGCGGCGGATGCCACTAAACCTCACCCAGGCCCTCTAGGGCGTTCCAATCCCTTCCTCATTTTTATATGATCTCATTGTGTGACGACAATATAGCGAACTGTTCCTTACGCGGGAACAAATACATGCGCCACCAATGAGCTGATGTGTGCGGGCGCTTCACCATAGGGGAGATCAAGGACCTCATCACCCGGTTCTCCGTGGAGGAGCCGGTGGCGGACATGCCGCACCCACGCTACAATATCGCCCCCACCCAGAGCACGCCGGTGATCGTCGGCTGGCCCAACCGCATGGTCACGATGCGCTTCGGCCTCATCCCGTTCTGGGCCAAGGACGAGAAGATCGGTCCCAAGCTCATCAACGCCCGCGCCGAGACAGTCTCGGAGAGGCCGGCGTTCCGCGCCGCCCTGAAGGACCGCCGCTGCCTGGTGCCCACCACAGGCTTCTACGAGTGGAGGAGGACCGAGCATGGCCGCATGCCGTACTTCGCCCGCCTGAAGGACGAGGGCCTGTTCGCCATGGCCGGGCTGCACGATCACTGGGCATCGCCCTCGGGGGAGGAGGTGCACAGCTTCACCATCATCACCACCGCCGCCAACGATCTCCTGTCGGAGGTGCATGACCGCATGCCGGTCATCCTCACGCGGGAGGGCGAGACCACCTGGCTCCACCCCGGCCCGCTGGACGAGGGAGCGAGGGACCATCTCCTGCGCCCCTTCCCGTCGGAGGGGATGGAGTCCTACCCGGTGTCCCGGGCGGTGAACGACCTCTGCCAGGACTCTGAAGGGCTCATGAAACCTCTTCCCCCATCGTCGGAGCGAGAATGGTTCTGAAACCGGTCCGCGCATCGGGAGACCGACCATAAGGTTCTTGAACGTCCCCCAACATGCTGGGCTCGTGTTCGTGGAGCATCCCCTCATCGCCCGCGAGTGCGTCGAGCAAAGGGCCTACCAGCGCGCGCTGGCCGATTCCTGCCTGCGCGCCTCCACCCTGGTCGTCCTTCCCACCGGCATGGGGAAGACGGTCATCGCTCTCCTGGTCATCGCCGACGTGCTAGCATCGAGGAAGGGCAAGGTGCTCCTCCTGGCGCCCACCAAGCCGCTGGTGGAGCAGCACGCCCGGTTCCTCAAGGACAAGCTGGTGGGCCGGCGGGTCGCGGTGCTCACCGGAGAGATCGACCCCGAGGAGAGGGAGGCGGAGTGGGTGCAGAGCGACGTCATCGCCTCCACCCCCCAGGTGGTGGCCAATGACCTGCGCACGGAGCGCATCTCCCTGCGCGACGTGCGCCTCGTCCTGTTCGACGAAGCGCACCGGGGGGTGGGCAACTACGCTTACGTCCCAATAGCCCAGGAGTACATGGGGCACAACGGCCTGGTGATGGGCCTGACCGCCTCTCCCGGCTCCAGCATGGCCAAGATCAAGGAGGTGTGCACCAACCTGGGCATCGAGAACATCGAGGTGCGCTCGGAGAGGGACCCCGACGTGGCGCCGTACGTGCACGACATCCTCATGGACTGGGTGGAGGTGGAGGTCCCGGCCGGCATGCGGAAGCTGGCCGACGTGCTGCGGAAGCTGTTCAACCGCTACATCCAGGAGCTGGTGAAGATGGGGCTGATGACGCCGGCCAGGCCGCCGTCCATCAAGTACCTACTGGAGGTGCAGCGGGCCATCCAGCTGAAGCTGAACCAGGGGGAGAAGAGCCACACTCTGTACAACGCCCTGTCGGTCCAGGCCCGCGCCATCAAGGTCGGCCACGCGTTGGAGCTGGCCGAGACCCAGGGGGTCACGGCGCTGACCAGCTACCTGGAGAAGCTGCGCGATGAGGCCAGCTCGGAGGACGGGTCCAAGGCCTCCCGGGCCATCGTCTCCTCGGACGAGTTCAAGGAGGTGGAGCGCCTGCTGTCATCGATGCGGATGGAGCATCCCAAGATCTCCAGGGTGATGGGCATCGTCAGCAACCAGCTGCAGGTCAAGCCCGACTCCAAGGTCCTGGTGTTCACCCAGTACCGCGACACCTGCGACATGGTGACGAACTACGTGTCCAAGATCGAGGGTGCCCGGGTCACCAAGCTCATCGGCCAGTCCGGACGGGGAGGCGACAAGGGGCTGAAGCAGAAGGAGCAGATCGGGGTGCTGCAGCGCTTTCGCGCGGGGGAGTTCAACGTGGTGGTGGCGACCTCGGTCGGCGAGGAAGGGCTGGACGTGGCCAACACCGACCTGGTGATATTCTACGAGCCCGTGCCGTCGGAGATACGCTCCATCCAGCGCCGCGGCCGCACCGGTCGCTCGCGCGCGGGTCGCGTGGTCGTGCTGGTCACCGCCGGCACGCGGGACGAGGCCTCCCTCAACGCCAGCGAGAAGAAGGAGCGGGAGATGCGCAAGCGGCTGGCCACGCTAAAGCAGCAGTGGGACCTGGAGAGCGCTCTACGCGCTCCGCCCAAGGCCAAGAAGGGGCAGTCCCACCTCGCCGACTTCCCCCCGGGCTAGAGGCCTGACCTCCGGTTTTTTCTACTCGGGAACCGTATCGAACATTATGTTGTACCACGACCTGGTCAAGGTGTACCAGGCCCTCGAGTCCACCTCCTCCCGGCTGGAGATGACCGACATCCTGGCCGATCTCTTCCGGTCCACCGACTGCGCGCACATCGGCAAGATCGTGTACATGACGCAGGGCAGCATCGTGCCTGACTTCTTCCCGGAGAAGCTGGGCATGGCGGACAAGCTGTACGTCCGCACCCTCCTGGCGGCCACCGGGTCCAACGAGGAGATGGTCCGCAAGCTGTGGGCCCAGGAGGGGGACCTCGGCATCATCAGCGAGAAGGTGTTCGAGAACAAGCGGCAGACCACCCTGTTCTCCCAGCCCCTGACCCTGGACCGGGTGTACGACGCGCTGCTGAAGGTCGCGCGTTCGGAGGGCAGCGGCTCGCAGGAGTACAAGACCCGCTGCCTGGCGGACATCCTGCACGACGCCAAGCCGGCCGAGGCGCGGTACATCGCCCGCATCGTCACCGGGCGCATGAGGCTGGGGGTAGCGTCCCAGACCGTGATAGACTCGCTGGCCCAGGCCTTCGCCAGCAAGCAGGACAAGGCGGCGGTGGAGCGGGCGTACAACATCACCTCCGACCTGGGCCTGGTGGGCGAGGTGCTGTGCACCAAGGGCATCGCCGGGCTGGAGGAGCTGCACGTGCGGGTGGGCAACCCCCTGCGCGCCATGCTGGCCGAGCGGCTCCCCTCGCCGGAGGAGATCCTGGAGCGCATGGGCGGCAGGGCCATGTTCGAGTACAAGTACGATGGGCTCCGGGTGCAGGCGCACATCGCTGACGGAAATATCACACTGTACTCCCGGCGCCTGGAGGACCTCACCTCCCAGTTCCCCGACGTGGTGCGGGACCTGCAGGAGGCGTTCACCGGCAGGAGCGCCATCCTGGAGGGGGAGTGCGTGCCGGTGGACATCAACACCGGGGAGCTGCTGCCGTTCCAGGAGGTGTCGCACCGCCGGGGGAGGAAGCACGGTCTGACCGAGGCCATCGAGGACTATCCGGTCCGCGTGCACCTGTTCGACTGCCTGTACCTGGACGGCGTCGACATGACCGACGAGCCGCTGCCAGACCGCCGCACTGCCCTCACCCGCTGCATCAAGATGACGGACGACGTCCGCCTCTCCGAGGCCCGCGTGCTGGACGATGCCGCCAAGGTGCAGGAGTTCTTCATCGAGGCCCTCAACGCCGGCTGCGAGGGGCTGATGGCCAAGTCCGTGGGGGAGGGCTCGGTGTACCGGGCCGGCTCCCGTGGGTTCCTGTGGATCAAGTACAAGAAGGAGTACCGCTCGGAGATGAACGACACCGTGGACCTGGTGGTGGTGGGCGCGTTCCACGGGCGAGGTAAGAGGGGCGGGGTGTACGGCGCGCTGCTGATGGCCACCTACAATGCGGAGGAGGACCGCTTCGAGACGGTGAGCAAGCTGGGGAGCGGCTTCGACGATGCGACACTGGCGCTCCTGCCGGGGAAGCTGGACCCCTACCGGCTGCCGGAGCGCCATCCCCGGGTGGAGTCCAAGATGATAGCGGACGTGTGGTTCGAGCCGGCGCTGGTCCTGGAGGTGCTAGGCGCCGAGATCAGCCTCTCGCCCATCCACACCAGCGCCCATGGCCGCATAAGGGAGGGGGCGGGGCTGGCCATCAGGTTCCCGCGCTTCACGGGCACCTTCCGGGACGACAAGAGGCCGAGGGACGCCACCACCAGCCAGGAGCTGTACGACATGTACAATGCGCAGATGAAGAAGGTGGAGGGCTGACCGCCATCGTTGGTCGATGACCTTTCACCCCCTTAGCGCTCCGCCGGTGCCGGTGCAGTGTGGAAAAAGGTCCTTCAAATAACATTCCCACCATACCTATTTCAAGCATGTTTTTATCATGACATTATAAAAATTACTAAAAATAATTCATTTAATATCCCCCTGCACGAAGAAGGTACACAGCGAAGGAGGTGAACGAATGGCGATGGAGAGATTGCTGGTCTGTGTCGATGGCTCCAAGAACTCCGAGGAGGCGGTGAGGCGCGCGGTGGAGATCGCTCGCATGTTCGGCTCCGCGATCACGCTGATGTACGTGTGGACCGCGCCGGCCACCGGCGGGCGGGGCATGGTGGTCCATCACGACATACCGGAGCAGGAGATGGAACGGCTGGAGGGGTCGGCCAAGGTCCTGAGGGACGGTGGCATCGGCTACCGCACCGTCAAGGCCATCGGTAACCCGGCCAAGGAGATCATCGAGGAGGCGAAGAGGGGGTACGACATGGCCATCATGGGGAGCAGGGGCCTGGGCGCGGTGGAGGGTTTCCTCCTGGGAAGCGTCACCAGCCGGGTGGCCCACCACATTGCGATACCCCTGCTCATCGTCCCTCCCAAGGAATGAGGTAGGGGCGAGGGCTATGCTCAGCAGGGCATGGCCCGTCCTTTTTCTGATCTAACGAGAGGGGGCATCCGGTCGGACGAGGGGTGTTGTTTCATCATTGACCGAATGAAATAAAAAATTGTTTAATAAGCTGGGCTAGAATTATTTTACACCTTTGGGAGGTCAGCAAGATGGTCATGGAGAAGCTGTTGGTCTGCGTGGACGGGTCCAAGTACTCGGAGGATGCCGTGAGGTACGCGGTGGAGCTGTGGAAGAAGTTCGGCTCCTCCGTAACCCTGATGTTCGTATGGCCGCCGCCGGTAGGTTCCGGTCAGAGCATCGTGTTCTACGAGATACCCGAATATGACCTGGACAAGCTCAAGGGCGCGGAAGGGATACTGAAGGAAGCGGGCATCCCCTATGACCTGAAGACCCATATGGGGAACCCGGCCATGCACATCATCGACGAGTCCAAGAAGGGCTATGACCTCGTCCTAATGGGCAGCCGCGGCCTGGGGAGCGTGGAAGGGTTCCTGCTGGGGAGCGTGACCGGCCGGGTGGCGCACCACATACATGTCCCGCTGCTCATCGTCCCGCCCCACAATGCCTGAAGCGAAGGGCATCGTTCCCCTCTACCACCCATGGAGGCGGTGCACCGCCCATGACGTGGGCCGGTCCAGGGGGTTGGCGGCGAGCTTGAGACGTTCCGAGAAAACATTTATAACAGCTTGTAGTATTGAGCGCCTTCATGCAACTTCAGCTCCTTGACAAGGATAAGGACACCATACAGGTCCAGATCCGTGATGCCGACATGACCTTGATCCAGCCGCTCATCAGCGAGCTCCTGGCGGACGAGGGCGTGGAGGAGGTCAAGTATGTCACAGGTCACCCCGACCTGGACATCCCAGTGCTGATCGTCAAGGTGAAGGGCGGCAAGCCCCAGACCGCGCTGAAGAGGGCCGCCAAGACCATCTCCAACGAGTTCAAGGAAGCGCGGGAGAAGCTCGAGAAGAGCAAGTGATATGCTGGAGTGCAGTTCCAGGGAGGCCCTCATAGGCCTCGAGGTATACTTTTCGGACACGCCAGGGATCGGGGGGCGGCTGAAGCGCTTCACCGAGGACTTCCTGGTGGACGAGGTGTCCTCCTTCCCCGAGAGGAACGAGGACGGTCCCTACACCATCGCCCAGGTGACCGCACAGAACTGGGAGATGAACCGCCTGGTGCGGGAGCTGTCCAAGGCGCTGGGCATCTCGCGTGATTCCATCGGGTTTGCCGGCACCAAGGACAAGCGGGCCATCACCACGCAGCTGATGTCGTTCCTGGCCCCCGCGGACAAGGTCATGGGCATCAACGTACATCAGGTCCGCGTGGATGGCGCGTATCCATCGAAGAAGGCCCTCACCATCGGCGACCTGGTAGGGAACCGCTTCCGCATCCGCGTGCGGGACTGCGACCTGCAGGGGGAGGACCTCACGAGCTCCCTGCAGGGGACTTTAGGCGTCCTGGGCCAGTTGGGAGGCTACCCCAACTTCTTCGGGGTGCAGCGCTTCGGGGCGGTGCGTCCCGTGACCCATGCGGTGGGGCGGTGGATCGTGAGGGGCGATTTCGAGCGGGCGGTCATGACCTACGCCGGCAACCCGGTCCCGCAGGAGTCCGAGGAGGCGAGGGAGGCCCGGCAGCGGCTGGACCAGCGGCGGGACTTCGAGGAGGCTTTGGGCTACTTCCCCCGCACGCTGACCTTCGAACGGATGGTCATCGGCTTCCTGGCCCGCAACCCCGGGGACTACGTGGGCGCCATAAAGGTGCTTCCGCCCAACCTGCAGATGATGTTCGTGCACGCCTACCAGTCGTACCTGTTCAACCTCATGGTGAGCGAGCGCGTCCGCCGCGGCCTACCCTTGAACCGCCCCCTGGTGGGGGACGTGGTCCTGCCGGTCGACAGGCAGGGGCTGCCGGACCATGACCACGGCGTGCCGGTCACCGCCCGGAACGTGGACCTGGTGGAGCGGCAGGTGCGCAACGGCCGGGCCTACGTGGGCGGGGTCCTCTTCGGCTCGGAGTCGGTGCTCTCCCAGGGGGAGATGGGTGAGATCGAGCGGCGGGTCATCGAGAAGGAGGGGCTGGAGGCCCGGGACTTCATGGTGCCCCCGCTACACATGTGCTCCTCCAAGGGTAGCTGGAGAGAGATGATCGCACGCGTCAAGGACCTGAGGTACGAGGTGGACGAGGAAGGGGTGTCGTTCTCCTTCGAGCTGAACAAGGGCTGCTACGCCACCTCGCTGCTGCGGGAGTTCATGAAGAAGGGCGAGCTGATGGACTACTAGCCCGCCCTCCTTCCCTGTTGTATATGATCGATCGCGCCTAGAGCCGGCTTATGTCCCGGCCCTCGGTGGCCTCCTCGGGCTCCGCCTCCAGGATCTCCCTCAGCCTCTCCCTGCGGTCCTCAGCCTTCCTGGCCGCGGGGGCGCGCTCCTCGGGGATGATCTCCTCCGGTTCGGGTGACGCCTCCACCGTAGCGGGCTCCGCCAGCTCGGCCTCCATGGGCACGGATGCCATGGGCACCGCCTCCACCGATCCCTCGCCCTCCATGTTGGCAGGCTGGAATATCTGCGGCTCGGGGGCGTCCTGCTGCAGCGCCTCGATCTGCTCCTGCAGGGTTGGCGGCTGCTCCTCCATGCTCTGCACCGCCGCGCGGTACGCTGGCTGGGGTGCGCCCTGGGTCAGGGGGGCTCTGTAGCGCTTCTGGGAGTCCAGCACCAGCCGCTCCACCATCTTGTCCTTGTCCGGACGGGCGGCCCGCATCTCCCTCTCCGCGGCCTTGAGCTGCTTGTCCTTGACGTTGCTGTTGAGGTCGGCCTCGGCCAGCCGCTTCATGGCCCACCGCTGCTGGATGGCCTTGCGCTGGGCCTCGGTCTCGATGACGTCACGGTCGTCCACCGCTTGACCGACGGCCGCGGCGTCCACGAAGTCGATCACCGTCTGGCACCTGGGGCACGAGTCAGTGTTGGTGACGCAGTCGCCGCAGAACAGGGTCCCGCAGCTGGGGCACACCGCCACCGCCGCCTCCCCGTGGAACAGGCACTTGCGTCCGTGGTACTGGCTGTTGTCCTTCTGGTACGTGACCTTCACCGCATGGGACCGGTCGACAGGACGTGTGGGTGCGGCCTCCTCCTTCCTCTTCTTTCTGAACATCGGTCTTACCTCTTGCCTCTCATCACTGCCCTCCCGCTCGGTGGGGGGCGCTCTCTCACCGCGCCCGGCGCGCTCCTGGGGGACGGCCTCTCGCGCCGACTCCCTGCGTCCGGGGGCCTGCTCCCTGGCCGCCTGGTACTGGCGGGGGGCGGGCGCTCCCGCGCTCAGGTAGTTCATGACGCTCACGATGCGCCTGGCGGTGTACAGGCCCACCTCCATGTGCTGCATCACCCCCAGGGTGTTGTGGGCGTCGGCGGGCAGGTCCAGGGCCGCCCGCACCATCTTCTCGGTCTTCCTGTCCGGGGCCTCGGGCGGGAAGTCCATGCGGTTGACCGTCTCGATGTAGGACATCACCCTCTTGGCCTTCTCCACGTCGCGCTCCGGCATGCTCATGAACACGTCGGCCAGGCGGAGACCCTGACGCTGGTAGTGGGGGTTCCCCAGGGTGGCCATCAGGACGTCGTGGGACAGGACCTCGTAGGCGTGGAACCTCTCCTCGTCCAGGCCCTCCACGTCCACCTGCTCCTTGGCCTGGAGGTAGGCGGTGACCTCGTCCAGGGCGCTGAACGGTAGGCCGCAGTCCTTGAACGCCTCCTCCCTGGTGACCTTGGTGTTGCGTCGCTGCTCGTGCTCCAGGACCCGCGCGGCGTAGATCGCGACCTCCCTCTGCTTCAGACGCGTCCCCAGAGCGGCATCGCCCTCTCTCGCTGACTCCAGCTGGGGGTCGAGCTCCAGGGCCCGGTCGAACGCCCGCTTGGCGTGGTCGAGCTTGTCCATCTTCATCAGGACACGGCCCTTGCCGCTCCAGGCGTACTTGTCCTGCGGCTCGTTGCCTAAGACAGTATCGTAGGATCGCAACGCCTCCTCGTCGTTGCCCAGCTTCTCCAGCAGGGCGGCGCGGTTCAGCCACGCCCGGTTGTTGGTGCGGTCCAGGGAGATGGAGCGGTCCAGGCTCTCCACCGCCTCGGGGATGCGGTTGAGCTTGGCCTGCACGATGCCGATGCGCATCCACAGCCGGGGGTCCTCAGGGTTGACCTCGGCCGCCTTCAGGTATGAGCCAAGGGAGTCGTCCAGCCTTCCCATCTCTTCTTCCGCCCGGCCTTTGGAGAGGTACGTGGCAGGGTCCAATGAGCCCAGCTCGGCGGAGCGGTCGAAGCACTTGACCGCCTCCTCCTTGTTCCCCTGCTTCAGGTGCACGTTGCCCTTGTACCTCCACACCTGCGGATCATTGGCGTTGAGCTGCAGGGCCTGGTCGAAGGCCTCCATCGCCTCATCGTAGCTGCCCAGGGTGGCCAGGGCCCGCCCCTGGTCCATGCGGAAGGTGTGGTTCGCCGGTGTGATGGCCGCCGCCTGGTTGAAGGCCTCCAGGGCCCCGGCGGCATCACCGGACATGAGCAGGGCGCGGCCCTTGTTGTCCAGGATGGTAGAGTCCCCGGGGTCCAGCCTCCAGCCGTGGTCGAAGGCCTCGGCCGCCCCAGCATGGTTGCCGAGGTCCATGAGGGCGATGCCCTTCTTGTTGAAGGTGGTCTTGTCGCTGGGGTCCAGCTTCTGGGCGTAGTCGTACTCGATGACCGCGTCCGCCGTGCGTCCCAGGGCCTGCAACGCATCGCCCCGGTCGGAGTGGGCGGTCTTGGAGCGGGGCTCGATCTGCAGCAGAAGGTTACACGCGTCGATGACCCCCGCGTAATCGCCCTTCATCATCAGGGCGTCCTTCTTCTTCTCCAGGAAGAGGGGGTCCCGGGGGTTCCCGTCGAGCACCTTGTTGTACGCCTTAAGGGCATCATCCGCCCGGCCCAGGGCCTGGAGCGACATGCCCTTGTCCATGGCGGCCGCCTTGTTCTTCGGTTCCAGCTTCAGGACCTGGTCGCAGGTGGAGACCACCTCCTCGGTGCGGTTCAGGAACTTCAGCGACTCCTTCTTGGACTCCAGGACCTCCAGGTCCTTGTGGCCCAGGGCCAGCGCGCGGTTGTAGGAGTTCACCGCCTCCGTGTGCATGCCGATGCGGGCCAGGGAGCGGCCCCGCTGTACGTGGGCGTACTTGTTGTCCTCGTCAATGGATATGGCCTGATCGAAGCACTGCACCGCCTCGGAGTGGCGGTCCAGGGCCGCCTGGGCCACGCCCTTGCTGACCAGGATGTTGAAGTCGTGGGGATCGAGCTTGAGGGCCTCATCGTAGGAGGCGATGGCCTCCTCGTGACGGCCGTCGGACACCAGGGCCATCCCCCGGGACCACCACAGCCTCTTCTCGCCCGGGTCCAGGGATATGGCCTTGGCCAGCGCCTCCGCGCCCTCGGAGAACCGCCCCGAAGCATAGAGGGTGTCGCCCTTGATGCGCCAGAAGGTGGGGTCCGAGGGGAACAGCTGGGTACCGTCCAGGGACCTCTCCAGCGCCCGGTCGTACTTCCTCTGGTTGAACAGCGACACGCACAGGTTGCGCAGGGCGTCCTGGTTCCCCGGCTCCAGCTCCAGCACCTGGTCGTAGAGCCGGCTGGCCTCGTCCCTCCTCCCACAGCGGTCCAGGGCGATGGCCATGTCCAGCAGGGTGCCGGTGTTCTGGGGGCTGAGCTTGAGGATCCTCTCGCACATGTCCAGGACGTCCTTGTCCTTCCCCATGCCCTTGTAGGCCTCCTTCAGGGCCAGCAGCACCTTCTCCTTGTCGGCATGGGCCTTCAGGGCCTTCTCCAGCGTCTTGACGGACTCGTGGAACCGCAGGGCCCTGCCATATGCTACGCCCAGGTCGTACAGGGCCTGAGGGTCGTGGGGATTGTCAGAAAGGACCTCCTCGCAGAACTTGACGTTCTCGTCCCCCATCCCCAGGGCGGCCGATATGTCCTTCTTGCGGGACAGCAGCTCGGGCTCCTTGGGCGCCATGAGCAGGGCCTCGTTCACCGCGTCCAGACCTTCCTTGAAGCGCTGGGTCTTGACCAGGGCGGCGACCCTTCCCTTGTGGACAGCGAGGTCCGGCCCCTGCCCCAGCAGCTGGGACGCGGCCTCCACCACCTCTGGCCATCTCTCCAGGGACTGCACGGTACGGTAACGGCCCTCCAGGGCCGGCAGGTAGGCGGGGTCCAGCTGCAGGGCGTGGGCATAGACCTTCTCCGCCTCCTCATGACGGCCCAGTTCCTCCAGCAGCGGTCCCACCTCGGCCCAGGTCTCCTTCCTCTCCACGTCCGCCCGCAGCGCCTCCTTGTAGAACCTCACCGATCCCTCGGGATCGCTGGCGGAGCGGAGCACCCGGGCCTTGCCCAGGTTAGCGCTGAACGAGGCGGGCTGGGCGGCCAACACCCCATCGTAGATGGCGGAGGCCTCATCGAAGCTGCGCTGCTCCATGAGGATCTTGGCCTTGACAAGCATGACGTCGAGGTTCTGGGGGTCCTGGGACAGGACATCGTCCAAGGCCTTGAGCGACTCATCGTACTGCTTGGCGCGCAGCAGGGCCTCGGCCTTGGCCACGGTCCACCTCTTGGGATCGTCCAAAGCGATCAGGGAGTCGTAGGCCTCGACGTCCGACGGGTCCGTCTCCACCACCTTCATCAGGACGGTGGCCGCCCGCTCCTTGTCCCCGGCCTGCTCTAGCACTTTGGCCTTGTCCATGAGCAGCTTCCGGTCATTGCCCTTGATCTCTATCGCGCGGTCCATCTGGCTGATGGCCTCATCTGGAGAGCCTTGAGCAGCGAAGGCCCGGGCCCGGGCGAACATGGCGGAGGGATTGGATGGGCTTAATGTCAGCGCTTTGTCTGCCGCCTGCCTGGCCTCATCGAAGGAGTGGGCCTTCAGCAGGACGCCGGACATGACCGTGAGGAGGTCCGCGTAGTCCTTGGAGTGGGCGCTCTCCTTGATGCCATCGCGGGAGACCAGATCATTGGCCTCATTGAGATCGTCCAGCGCTTCTTGGACGTGCCCTTTTTCGATCAGCAGGTCAGCGTTCTCGACCAGCTTTCGAGCTCGATAGAGCCCTCTAAGCTCCTTGTCGCGGAGCGACTCCAGAAATCCCATCCCATCACCTTGATTGAGGGAATGATTAGCATTGATGCATAAAAAGGCTTTTCTATAAGTAGTTAAATCGGAAGAGATGGCCACATTTTGTCGGACGCGGCGGCTCGAATATTATTATAATAATTATCTGGCACATGGTAATTATCAGCTGGGGACGATATGTAGCAAATTAATAAATAGAAGTTAGACATATTCCCTTTTACGTCCGACCAATGTCGGACGCAAAACCTTAGATGGGATGCAAACGAAACAGGCACGGATCGTTCCGCTGGCATGACATCGGCTCTCTTGAGGGTCGTTGAGTTGAGTTGTCAGGATGGGAGACAACAAGGCTGATCGTGGCGGTGGTGTGAGCACGGCCCCCTTTGGAGGAAGCGCAGGATGGGGCGCTTCCTCTCCACCCTTAATTTTTTTATATTATTTCTATAATACTATCTTCGGGAGTGGTCGTCGCACATATCGTTCTTGATGCAGCGTTGTCGTCCTAACAATGCGGACGGCCCTGTAGAGCGGCCCCTTGGTAGCTGATCTCCGTGTGCCGTCCAGTAACGTAACGCCAGCCTGCTCTCGGGCATCGGCCAGTGCCATTACGCTCAATAATCCTTTTAAAGGGGAAGTGGATAAGGGTGGGCGCGCAGGTGTAATCTAGTTGGTTAGGATTTTAGCCTTCCAAGCTAAACGCCCGGGTTCGAATCCCGGCACCTGCACTCCCTTTGTTTTCAACATCTACACCAATCTTCATCGGACGAATGTACGTGGGATCAAAAACAATTCGCGTCTCTTCCATCCTTCCTGCATCTGCGGACGAGATCTGGAACAGAGCTCAGCGCTTAGATACGCTGCAATAAATCGCTGCTCCATACGCGACGTTCGAACCATGCGACGAGGACATGACATCGCGGCATGAGGGTGCTGTGACCGCCTTTAGATCAAGATTGTTCGGGCTGTTCTCCCTGGGAGAACATCGTATCAAGTAGTCCGATCCATAGAGGTGCGCTTTCCATATACACCAATGAGAGCGACCGCAGCGTCCCGGTCTGGAGCCACCGGATCATCATCCGACCGATAAGCGGCACCTCCTCCTGATACTGATGAGGTCGAGATCGAGGCCGGATGGAAGATGGCCGTCGAATGTTGGTGGGGCAGGTCGTTCTTCCGCCATCGTCAAAGGAGATGGAAGCGGTCATTGAGCGCACATTGACAGACCATCATCTATTCCAGTGAATCGAGCAGAGCGGTGGACCGTCAGATGAAAACGATATTGTATCCTTATACCTCTATGGGCTTTGAGGAAATAGGGTTATGCGCAAGTGCATGGACAGTGATGATCTTCACCGGAGGCTGAACAAGGTAATCGGACAGATAAAGGCCATCGACAAGATGGTGGACGAGGACATACCGTGTGAGGACATCATGATACAGATAAACGCCGCCAAGGGTGCCTTGCACAAGGTGGGACAGGTCGTTCTGGAGGGACACCTGAACCATTGCGTTCGAGAGGGCATCGAGCACGGCGACGCGGAAAGGACCATCGCGGACTTCGCCAAGGCGGTCGAGCACTTTTCCAGAATGACATAGGGGCCAGGAAGACGCTCTCACGATCGACCTGGTAACTGCGGTTCCTTACCAGCATCACATACCCCCGTGGGTATAATATACCTATACCCCCATATGTATAAAAAGGGGTTTGGTTTGATCTCGTCTATGAGGAATGAGGGAAAGAGGACGGTCCTCTTCCTCATCATATCCGCCATCTCGCTGGTCGTCAGCTTCTTTCACATCGGCGACCTGCCTTTCGATGCGGCCTGGGTGGCTATAGTCCTCTGCGGCCTCCCGATCGTGAAGGGGGCCATCGTAGGGCTGGTCACGGAGCACGACATAAAGGCGGACGTGCTGGTGTCCATCGCCCTCATCGCGTCCATACTCATCGGGGAGACCTTCGCCGCCGGAGAGGTGGCGCTCATAATGGCCATAGGGGCTCACCTGGAGGAGCGCACCGTGGCCAAGGCCCGGGCCGGGATCGAGAGCCTGGTCCATCTCGCTCCCACCACTGCCAGAGTGGTACGCGGCGGCGAAGAGGACATAATACCTGCCGACCAAGTAAGGAAAGGTGATGTACTGCGTGTGCTGGCCGGGGAGACGATCGCCGTGGACGGCTGCATCATCAAGGGCCAGACCTCCATTGACCAGTCCATCATGACGGGGGAACCCCTCCCGGTGGACAAGTGTGAGGGTGAGGATGTGTTCAGCGGAACGGTGAACCAGTTCGGCACCTTCGACATGGTGGCGCAGAAGGTCGGAGAGGACAGCTCCCTGCAGCGAATGATCCGGCTGGTGGAGTCGGCCGACGCCAGTAAGGCCAAGATCGTCGGCATCGCAGACCGTTGGGCGACCTGGATCGTCGTCATCGCCCTGCTGGCCTCCATGACCACCTGGTTCATCACGGGGGAGATCATCCGCTCGGTGACCATCCTGGTGGTGTTCTGCCCGTGCGCACTGGTGCTCGCCACGCCCACCGCCATCATGGCCGGCATAGGGAACGCGACCAGGTATGGCATACTGGTGCGAGAGGGGGATGCCCTGGAGCGCCTTTCGCAGGTCGGGCTTATAGCCTTCGACAAGACCGGTACCCTGACCTTCGGCAAACCCGAGGTGTCCAGCGTCCGCAGCCTGGACCCGGTACTGAGCGAGGATGACGTCCTGGCGATGGTAGCCTCCGCGGAGCTGCGCTCGGAGCATCCTCTGGGCAAGGCGATCGTTTCCCACTATAGGCAGAAGCATGGGGCCCTGCCAGAGCAACCGGAGGAGTTCGAGCTGCTGGCCGGTCGAGGAGTTTCCGCACGCATCGCGGGGAAGGAGGTGCTAGCGGGTAACGATCGCCTGATCGCCGAGCGTGAGATCACACTTCCATATGATATGCAGGGAGCTGTGGAGCATGCCAGATCGGACGGCTCCACATTGATCCACGTTGCTGTGGACGGACGAGAGGTCGGCATCATATCCCTATCGGACATTCCTCGCCCCGACGCCGCCTGGACCGTCAAAGAGATACACCTCACAGGAGTCCCTACGGTGCTGATGACCGGCGATGCGGACGCCACCGCCTCTCATGTCGCCCGGAACGTGGGCATAGGCGAGGTACGTTCCAACTGCCTACCGGAGAACAAGCTGAAGGAGATCCTAGCGTATCAACAAAGGGGTGAGCTAGTGTGCATGGTGGGCGACGGCATCAATGACGCACCGGCCCTGAAGACCGCCCATGTGGGGATCGCCATGGGTGGGATCGGCAGCGACATGGCCATAGGTGCGGCGGACATAGTTCTGGTGGGGGACGATATCAAGGAGATCCCTCACCTCCTGCAGCTGGCAAGAAAGATGATGCGGACCATCAGGATCAATCTCACGGCCTCGATGGCCCTTAACTTCATCGCCATAGCCCTTTCCATCGCCGGCCTGCTGAGCCCGGTGGTGGGGGCGCTGGTCCACAACGTCGGTTCGGTCGCCGTGATAGTCAACTCGTCGCTGCTTCTGAAGTGGAGGGGGAATAATGAGAAAGGTCTTGGCACTCTTCGCTTCCCGAGGAAGGCACTGCCGAGGACGGGAGCTGAGGTGAGCGCAGAGCGGTAGGCCTGCCGGCCGGACCGACCATGAGGTCGAGGGCCCCCATGTAACGGTCGGTCCAGGAGGTTGTTACCTGCTGGCTCAACCCTTTGCCTTGACCTCGCTCACATGGGCGCATTTGGTCAGGACCTGGAACCGGGTCAGTGTCGAGGGGATGAGGACCTTGGTGCAGTTCTTTATGGACGCCACGCGCTTGTCGAACATCTCCCAATCAATGTCATCGGCGAACTCCAACGCCTTGATATTGTGGAACATCACCGGACCCTTCAAGGATTCCAGGTCCTTTTGGGAGACCTGCAGGCTGGCCAGGTTGCCGATGCGGTAGTTGGTGGTGCCTACCTCCTCCACCAGGGCGCGCATGACTATGGTGGTCATCTCGCCTATGGACAGGTTGCGCCTCTTGGCCTCCGCAGTGAAGGCGGCATAGACCTCGTCATCGATCCCTCTGATGGTTACATCGGTCATGAGACTACCTTCGCCTCTTCTCGTGATTGCCCCTGGTGGCGAACGCGGCGGCGAGGAAGAACGCGCCCACGAACATGGCCAGCACCGGGAATATGGTGTACCACGGGAAGGTATATCCAAGTATGCCCAGGAACCAGAAGGCACCGATCAGCAACAGGCCAGCTCCAATTACCGAGCCGAACCATCTCACGGCCCTTCCTTCGGCGGGGTCCATGTCCACCATGGGGACGTATGCGTCCCTGGGGTCAGGCGTTCCCTCAACTCCTTTCTCTTGAAGCTGGCGCCTCACATTCTCCCGGAAGCTGGTCACATTGTCCAGATCATTGGGTGTTTCCTTTTCGATCATGTATGTCACCAAATCACCATTGCACCAATGCAACAAATGCACCAACTCATATTTATTTTTATCTTTTACATCCTTTGAGGTCCCCGGCTCAGAAAGCAGGACGGTCCATGAGATTTCGAACTGGCCTTGAGTAAAAATTACACCATCGTGAAAAGGAGGTTGGCCCGTCAGGGCATAGTTGGCCAAGAGACGTCACTAGGATAATGGAATGCATACGTTCTGTGCATCGTGGACCAGATGGCTCACACATAGGCATCGAGCGTGAGCATGCTGCCGGTGTGACCGCGCTCCCTGGAGCGCAGAAAAAATAAGGGATTAACGAGCGGGGTCGGGCAAACCCCGAGCTCGTTGGGGGATGACACAATGTCGATGTCACAACGTACGCTGTTGGCGCGATAGACCTCTTCCCAACTGTTGTCCACCTCATCAGCGGTGTACATCGTCACATCACAATGATGCTGAACGCCCACCTTTTTAATAGCCGGACCGGCCGGAGGTGACCGAAAACCGGAACTCTCCCTCTATAGCTGGTTCACTGTGAGAGGTCCGAATCGGGCTCACTTCCTCTTCCGCTTGTGGCGGACCCGTACGGCCTCTCCGCGCTTCATCGCCACCATCTCCTCTCCGGACATGGCGGCCACGCCCACGCCCTCGACCTCTCCGCCCCTCAGGATGACGACCTCGTCCCCTATGCGGATCCGCTCGTCGGCCTCGCTGACCCCGACGGCGAAGAGGTTGCCCCCCAGGTCGAAGTCGCCCATGCGCACGACGTGGAGGTCCTTTTCCCTCAGGACCTCCCCGCCCTCCATGGTCAGGGACAACATGCCCCGCTCCGGGGTGAGCATGCCGAGCTGCACGCCGTCCCGCAGGAACTTGAGGTAGGGGTACTTGCCGACCACCGTGCAGCGGTCCAGCAGCGCATTGCCCTCCTTCCCGAACTGGTAGCGGGCCTGGGAGCGCAGGAACTCCACCCGGTCGCTGGCCCGGGGCGCCTTGTCCACCTTACCACACGCATCCAAGAGCTCGGACCTCAGCCGCTCCAGGGACTCGGGGGCGGTGGTCCCCTGCCCCTGGGTGGTGTCCACACACTCCATCGCTTCATTCACGAACCCGCTCTCCCCGCCCAGGTGGGAGATGGTGCGTTGGAAGCCGAAGCCGGCGGCCCTTTGCACCAGCTCCTGCACCATGGCAATCTCCTCGCGGTCCCAGTTGCCAGTGACCGGTATGTCGTACTGGGATGCGGGGTAGAACAGCTCCAGCTCCCGCGGCACCGTTCCCAGGGGAGAGGTGACGATCAGCTCCTGGACGGCGCAGGAGTTGGGGATGGACAGCAGCACCTCCTCGAAGATGCGGTGGCTCTTCGAAGTGTAGTAAGGCTTCCTGGCCGAGCAGGGGATGAGCAGCAGGACCTTCTTATGGGGGGCCGGCTCCCACCTCTCCATCACCCGGCGGCGGAACCTCCACACGTCCGGGCGGAACAGGGAGGCCTTGGAGTTGCAGTAGAAGCGGGGCCCCACCACGGGCGTCAGCCGCTCCTGGTGCGCATAGTGCTCCAGGTCGAAGATGCGCAGCGCCGCCACCATCCAGGGGCTGGCCGTCACTCGGGTCTCCACCAGCTCGCGGAGCCGGCCGACCCGCAGCATGTGGCGTACCAGCTGCAGCTCGGACCATGCCGCCTGCAGGTTGTACGCCTCCACGGTCCCCGCGCTTTGCACCAGCCAGGGAGCGTCCGCGGCCTTCATCGCGCCCTCGGTCAGCAGCACCCGGTCCCGGGCCGCCTGGTACAGTAGGAGGGATGAGTCGAAAAGATCTACGCCCATGTAGGTGAGGAGCGCCAGGTTCGACGGC
The DNA here is from genome assembly GCA_963663855.1 of Methanomassiliicoccaceae archaeon. GTDB lineage: Archaea > Thermoplasmatota > Thermoplasmata > Methanomassiliicoccales > Methanomassiliicoccaceae > UBA6. The sequence goes on from OY760646.1 coordinate 1,277,573, forward strand.
TCCATGATCCCGGGGGCATAGATCAGCTTGGTCGGGCCGGCCGACCGGCGGAGCGCCACCAGGTGCTCCACCAGGGAGCGGGCGTCGCGGCGCATCTCGAAGGCGTTGCCCAGGACGAGCACCTCCTCTGCACGGTCCTTCAGACCTTCGGCCGCCCGGCCGCGGACGACGGCGATCTCGGTCCCCTCCTCCACCACCGCGCTCTCGCGGAAGGAGTCAAGTGGCCTTATTATCCTCTGCTCGAAGCTTCCGTACGTTTCACCTCCCGTCCCTCGAACGATCATCGTTTCCCCGCTGGATACGGTCAGCTCCGCATAGCCGGGAGAGCGATGGACCGGAGTGTCCACGAACATGATGTTGGGAAGGTCCACCCTGGTCTGGCCGAACGACCACCTGCCGGAGCGGGCAGGTCCAGAGCGGTCAAGTAGGTCGAGCATGAAAGCTGATTGGGCTCTTCCTTAAAAAACAATGGGAAAAGGGTTTAGAAGGTGTTGACCAGCTGATAGGATTTGACGATGTCGCGGGCCTCGTCCCAGCTGACCATCTTGACCCCGTCCAGCGCCTCCACATCGCCCGCGCGCTGCCGCAGGTCCTGCTCCACGCAGTAGATCGGCCCGTCGAGGTCCATGAAGTCCTGCAGCGCGTCCAGGTTGGAGGGCATCCCCACCGCCTCGGGCTTCTGGCCCTTGTAGGCGTTGAGCGTGCCGTCCCCCATGAGCAGTATGGCCACGTTGTCCATCACCCCGCTGACCTTGCACCCCAAGGCCAGCCGTGCTCCCGCGAACGCCTCCTCCGCCCCGTAGGGGGACTTGGCGATAAGTACCAGCAATCCTTCGGCCATGTGATCACCTCGCGATGGTGACCAGACGGTCCGCTTCCGACGCCATGCGAGAGAAGTCGTTGGTTATGGACCCGATCTTGGTGCCGGCGATCTCCTCGCCTCGCTTGAAGCCCCGGGCGTGGCAGCAGGTCTCGCACACGGCCACCTCCAGACCCTCCTTGACCATGGCCTCCACCTCCTTGCCCACGTTGGGGAACCGCTTGGGGTCCTGACCTGCCTTGATCAGGAACACTCCCTCGCCATAGCCGAATAAAACGACCTTGTGGCCCTTGGTCATCGCGGCCTTGGCCAGCTTCACCGCGACGTTGGTGTCCATGTTCATCATGGTCCCGGACCTGAGCTGTATGCACAATGTACCCATTTTCCACACCTCACAGAGTGATCGTCTGGTCGTAGCTCTCCATGATGAGGTCGACCGCGTTCAGATAATCAACCGACTGGAAGCCCTCGCCCGGCCGGAGCTTGAAGCCCCGCGCCTCGAGGTCGTCCCACATGACGTACACCTCATCGGCGACGTCGAGGAGCTTCTCCCTCTTTTCCTTGTACACCGAGAACAGGGTGGCGTCCTCCAGAAGCAGCACGCCGATCTTGTCCTCCCCTCCCAGCGCCGCCATGGTGTCCAGGGAGTGGTACTCATCAGGGGCCTTGAGCAGGATGAAGAGAATGGACATGTTGCTCACCCGATGAAGAACTGCATGTCCGAGTCGGCCGCGATGTCCAGGAACCCCGCCGCGCCCAGCACCTTGATACCGTCGACCATCCTGTCCTGGGTGAGCTTCATGACCTCCATGGAGGTGCTGCACCCGTACACGCTCACCCCCAGGTCCATGGCCATGGAGAGCTGCTGCGAGAAGTTGCTAACTCCCACCCCGGCCATGCGCTTCTCGAACATGCCAGTGAAGAAGCGGTACATCCCGGGCAGCTTCGGCTTGCCTCCCTTCTTCAGCAGGTTCAGCCCGAAGAAGGTGAAGAACATATGCACTTCCATCCCCATGCTCGCGGCGGTGTTGGCGATCATCATCGCCATCATGCCCTTGTCGAAGGTCCCCTCGGACACAACGATCACAAGTCTCTTCGTATCTGCCATATCTGCGCCTCCAGCGTTGTTATCGGATCAGGTCCGTTACCGGGATCTCACTTCAGCTTCTTGATGTGGTAAATATATACACCGCCCTCTTCCCGCGTACCGACCAGCTCGTTGCCGGTCCTCTGGCACCAGGCAGGGATGTCCGCCTTGGACCCCACGTCGGTGGCGTGGACCTCGATCTCGTCCCCCACCTTCATGGTCTTGAACCTCTTAGCAAGCTGGACTATAGGCATGGGGCACATCAGCCCCTTCGCATCCAATATTTCCACCATAGCTACGCCTCCACGGTTTTGCACGGTTTTGCATCAACTATATATAACCGGCACTTTATAATGCTTTCCCATGAGACATATGGGCCGTGCACCAGGTGATGCTTAGGTGTCCGCGCATAAATCCTTATCGTCTTTAAAATCATGCAAGGATATCGTCCAGTGCGCGTTCAACCTCAACGACTTCGAGGTGCAGGTCTTCCGCGACGCCTTCAGGAACGGGCCGGTCCGCGCTGACGAGCTCGCCGATCTCATGGGGGTGGAGCGCTCCAAGGTCTATCGGGCCCTGCAGAAGCTCCTCAGCTGCGGCTTGTGCATGCGAGACACCCGGAGCTTGGACAAGGGCGGTTATTACCACGTCTACAGCGCCATCGACCGCAACGCCCTGCGCTCCCGCATGGAGGGCTGCATCGAGGAGTGGAACGAGCGCATGAAGGCGGCGCTGTCCCGCTTCGACGATCCCGCCTCCAACGATATCCTCTGACCACTCACAGATGGGCCCGGTCACGGCCCAGGGCGCTGTTCTGGCACGTTCTCTCCGCTCCGCCGGACCTCCACCAACGAGGGGGCGGCCATGCGGGCGATGCGCTCCACCAGGCCCTCCAGGTCGTCATCGAGCTCTATCTCTTCGCCGCCCTGGAACACCTCCTGCCGGACCCTCGCCCCCAGCTGATCGTCGTTGCCCGCCCTCAGCACGATGATGGCCGACCCTGGTGCGGCCGAGCGGTCGCCGCAGATGCCGTCCTCGTCCCCGTCCACGATGCCTATCACGGGCACGCCCAGGCGGGCGAGCAGGGCAGATGAGATGCACGTGGTGTCGTCCCCCACCGTCACCGCCGCCCTCGCCCCCCGGGCCCGGAAGATAGAGTCCTCGGCCCGGTGGTCCACCATGATCAGCCTCCCCCCTGCCGAGGGGGGGCCCAGCCTCGTCGTCGCCCGGGTCCGGCGGACCGAGCCGGAGCGTATGATGGCCGTGCCGATGTCCTCCACCCGCACCTTCTCCAGGCCGTGGGCCTTGACGTCCACCCCCTCGAAGGACAGGGCCCCGCCGGTGGCGCGGACGATGACCCGGTCCGAGGTGGCCCGGCCGATCACCGTGCCGTTGATCCAGATGTTCTCCCCCGGCCGCACTCCGCTGAGGACCCTCTCGTTCTCCTGCGGCTTCCCCAGCGTAGGCGGTTCCACCCTCTCCAGCCCCCGCTCCCGCAGCAGGGATACCAGCCCATCGTCCGGCTCTCCGTCCCACACGATGTAGAAGTCGCGGTCCGCCTGCATCAGGGGGACATGGATGGGGGGTCGCAGGTGTTCACGCACCATCCTTCCGAAGGTGATGCCCGACTCCCTGCTCTTGGACCAGTTCAGCAGCAGGACGGTGTCGCTGACCCTGCCCAGGCGGGCCACGGCCTGGGACACCAGCTCCCGCTGGGAAATTTGAACCATACTTTCCATGCCCGCGTCCAGCACGGCGGCCAGGCCCATGGCCCCGCCCAGGGTGGCCTCCACCTCATGGTCCCGAGAGAGGCGGTCCAGGAACCACGCGGTCATGCCCGAATCGACGGCCTCTGGCCCATGCACCACTATGCCCAGCCTCATGCCTCACCCCATGTCCATCAGCGTCATCACTCTTGCGCCCCATCCCCGACTTGGCATCATCGGGCATATTAACCATCGTGCTCACGGCCACGGTCCCCTCTCATTGGTCCGCATCACCTTGTGGGCCTCGCTCCAGCGGGCATGTTCAACCCAGTTGGCGAGGGAGTGGAATAGCTATTATTACCCCCTTGGCCATTCTCAAATGACCTCCATGACGTTCAAAGGAATGGATATCGTCTCCATCCGCGACCTGACCATCGAGCAGATCGAGCAGGTCCTGGACCTTTCCCAGAGGATGATGCCCTACGCCACCGGGGAGAAGACCTGCAAGGCGCTGGACGGCAAGATACTGGCCAACCTGTTCTTCGAGCCCTCCACCCGCACCCGGCTGTCGTTCGAGAGCGCCATGTCCCGCGCGGGAGGGAAGTGCATCGAGATCACCATGCCCCAGACCTCGTCCACGGTGAAGGGCGAGACCTTGGCCGACACCATCCGCATGGTGGAGGCGTACTCCGACGCGATCGTACTGCGCCATCCCCACGAGGGAGCGTCGCGCCTGGCCGCCCACTTCTCCAGCAAGCCGGTCATCAACGCCGGGGATGGCGCCGGCCAGCACCCCACGCAGACGCTGCTGGACCTGTTCACCATCAGGCAGCAGCTGGGAGGAATCTCCGGCAAGAACGTGGTACTGGTGGGAGACCTCAAGTACGGCCGGACGGTCCACTCCCTGGCCGAGGCCCTGGCCATGTTCGGCGCGGAGCTGACGTTCGTGGCCCCGCCCCTGCTGCAGATGCCCAACGAGACGGCCAAGCAGCTGGAGAAGGAGGGGGTCAAGGCCCGCCTGTGCTCCAACCTGGACGATGTCATCGCCGACGCCGACGTGCTGTACGTCACCCGCATCCAGAAGGAGCGCTTCCCCGACGTGTCAGAGTACGAGAAGGTGGCGGGCTGCTTCCGCATCGACAACGTCCTGCTGCGGGAAGCGAAGAAGGGGCTGGTGATCATGCACCCCCTGCCCCGGGTGGACGAGATCGCCCCCGAGGTGGACATGACCGAGAACGCCAAGTACTTCCAGCAGGCCTTCAACGGGGTCCCGGTGCGCATGGCCCTGCTGTCGCTGGTGCTGGGAGGTGAGCTGAGATGAAGGACTTCAGGGTAACGCCGATACGGAACGGTACGGTCATCGATCACATCGAGTGCGGTCAGGCGCTCAAGGTGCTGCGCATCATCAAGGTCACCGGCGACGTCCGCTCCACGGTGTCGGTCCTGATGCACGTCCCGTCGAAGAAGGAGAAGTGGAAGGACGTGGTGAAGGTGGAGGACCGCGAACTAGATCCACGGGAAGTGGACAAGATCTCACTGATCGCTCCCAACGCCACCATCAACATCATCCGGGACTTCAACGTGGCGGAGAAGTACTGCGTCAGCATGCCCGACGTGGTCAAGGGCATCATCAAGTGCGGCAACCACAACTGCATCACCAACAAGAACGAGCCGGTGGAACCGGAGTTCATCGTGGAGTCCAAGCGCCCGGTGGTCCTGCGGTGCAAGTACTGCGACCGCAACCAGGAGGACTTCGACGAGAGGTTGGCTTAGGGGCAGGTCGGAAAAAAACGTAAGGAGAGGCCCTCAGGCCCCTTTAAAAAGGAGATCACCGGAGCCAGACCAGCTCTTCCTTGGTCCGGGTGACGATGCGGTTCATGCTGTCCAGGATCACCGGGTCCTCGATATCGCGGTCCACGGTGGCCACGATGAGGAGGCTGGACGAAAGCTCGGCGATGAACAGCTTGGTGTTGCGGAAGACCGCGATGAGGTACTCGATCTTGTCCTTGAAGATGTCGTTCTTGGTGGCCTCGGCCGCCGAGAACATGATGGCCGCCATGGCCGAGAAGGTCTCCGCCCGCGCGGAGGAGGCCGCCTTGCCCGCGATCATGAGACCCGTCTTTGACACGATGGTGATGCTCTGAACGTTCTTCCCCTGGGGGAATTCCCCACGAATTATCTCGTCAAGGATGTTCTCGACAGATTTGGCGTCCTGCACAGACCTTTCCTCCCCCCAGTGAACCCTCGTTCCCCTAGGGCGTTGGCGTATAAGATGGAGCTTGATTATATCCTTTCCGCATTTAATTACCTGGTTCCATACTATCGTCCGGGGCGTGGCCTCCTTCCTCCGGGCAGCAAGAAAAAGGACATGTAGGACATCGCCGTTGCTTTCGAGCGGGTCGGTCCATGAGCAGGGTCCTTGTGGTGACGGGAATGCCGGGAGCGGGCAAGGAGGAGTTCGTGAGGGTCGCGCAGCTGAACGGCTACGCCGTCGTCCGCATGGGCGACGTCGTCCGTCAGGAGGCCGACCGCCGGGGGGTGGTGATGGACGACCGCGGGATCGGCGGCTTCGCCAGCTCGGAGCGCCAGGCCCACGGGGCGGACGTGTGGGCACACCGCTGCCTCAGCATCCTGGGACCAGGGCCGACGGTCATCGACGGCTCCCGCAGCCTCATGGAGATGAAGGCATTCCGCTCCGCCCTGGGCGCGGGCATCCGGCTGGTGGCGGTGCACAGCTCCCCTGCGGTCCGCTTCGACCGCCTGCAGAGGCGGGACCGGTCCGACGCCCCCCGCGACCTCCGGGAGTTCGAGGAGAGGGACGAGCGGGAGCTGGGCTGGGGCTTGGGCTCGCTCATCGCATTGGCCGATTCCATGCTGGTCAACGAGGGCACCCTGGAGGACTTCCAGGCCCTGGTGGAGAAGGAGCTGGGCAGGCCATGGTGAAGTTCAAGCTGGTGCGGCTGTGCCGGGAGGACGCCATGTCGGTGATCCCCCTGGAGATGCGCCGGTACGATCTGGATAAGGCGTCACAAGCGTTGAAGGAAAAGGGGTACGAGGTCGTGGCCCAGGGCGTGATGGTCATCATCCGCGACCCGGACCACGAGCTCACTCTCTATCCCAGCGGCCGGATCCTCCTGTCCCATGTGGAGAGCAAGGAGGTGGCGACCGCGGTGGCCGAAAGGGTTTACGAGATCGTGGAGGGTTCGTTGGAGCCCATGCCCTCCAGAAGGTCCTGAGACATCTCTTCGGCCACAGGTGCTCTGAGGGGCTTCTGAAGGTCCTCGGGTCCCAGGTGGAGGTCGGTGATGGTCCCGTCGCGGTAGCTCACGGTGAGCTTCAGGCGGTCCTCCTCCAGGCGGAGCTCGATGGAGCGCAGGTTGGATATGTAGGACATCTCCCGGCGGTCGATGCCCGCCCGGCTGATGATCCTGTTCTGCTCCATCTCCTTTATCATGCGGTAGCAGCGGGACATCGACATGCGGCTGGCCGAGGCGATCTCCTTGGCCGACCGTGGCTTGTTGTCAATGGCCGAAAGTATGCGTCTGCTGTCCAGGTCACACGTTAGCTGTGCTATATCGAAGTACACTTTTGCATCCCATCCTAAGATAAGGACCGATAAATAAATATAAAGGAGTTGGTCCCCGATTATCCGTCCTGATACCCTGGCTACGTTTTTTAATTGGCCAGCCTATTATAATTGTAAGTTCGTTTTTTGAAATTAGTATTCACCCAGGTAGAATTAAATACGCTGGCCCTGTGGTGGATTATAAAAAGGGATGAGCATGGGTGCGGGGAATAAGACGAGACGGGCATGGCCAGTGCTGGTCGCAGCCCTGCTGCTGGCCGTTCCCGCGTCCCTCCTCATCGCCCCGCCCTCCGCGCTGGTCGCCCAGGACGTGAGCGATGTCACGAACGCCGAGGATGCGGGCGTTCTCACCGCCCACTGCTCCTCCATCATGATGCCCTCGGAGATGAGGGACATGGCTCTGGGAGACCTGAACGGGGATGGGACCACGGACGTCGTGGCCGCCAACACCAGCGCCCTGCTCATATGTCTTGGCCAGGGGAACGGGTCCCTGGGGCAGGTGGCGAAGACCCTCACCCGCACGGGAATGGGCGACATCCGGAGCGTGGCCGTGGGCGATCTGGACGGGGACGGCAAGGATGACATCGCCGCCACCTACACCGACGCGGCAGGCGACAACCCCAAGGTGACCATCTTCTATCAGAAGGTCGACTTCAGCACCGCGCTGGACATCGGCATCTATCCCGATCCCCAGAAGGTGGTGGTAGGCCGCTTCAACGGCTCCTCCTACAACGACCTGGCAGTGGCCTGCCGCGGAGATCCGGGAGAGGGCGTGGACGCCTCCATTTACGTCGTCCGCTGGCCCTTCACCAAGGCCTGGGACGCCGTCCAGATAAGCGTTCCGGAGGTCGCCGACCTCACCCTCCTCGCGGCCGGATACGACGGCCCCGACGGCCGGCTGGACCTCGTCGCCGGCCAGGTGGGGGGAGGCGAGGTGCTGGTCCTGACCCAACCGGCCACCTTCACTGGGACGTGGAGCAAGCGAACGGTGGAGATCGGAGGTTCCCTGAGCGGGATGCAGATGGTGAACTACACCGGCAGCGGCGTGCGGGACCTGGTCGTCATCAATGGAGGCGAGGACCGGGTGGAGGTGCGGGTGAACACTGGCTTGGGAATACCGGCTCCAGCCACCAGCCTGGTGACGTCGGTGGGAGGCGCCTCGGTGATGTCCCTGGGGCGCATCACCGGCGGGGACGTCCCGGAGATGGTCCTGGTCTCCGGCGACGGCATCTGCAGAGTCCATTCCGAGGGGACCGTGGAGCACCGGTTCCCGTTGGGGGACGGGACGGTGGAGGTCCAGGTCCTGGACCGGGGGTCCAGCGTAACGGGCATATACGTCCTGTCCAGCGGCGGTGCGGGAGGCTCTCCCGCCCTGCAGTTCTACCCCTATGCCGAAGGCGTCATCGGCAACGCTGACGGCAACGTGCTGGTGGAAGGGGAGCGGCTCTCCCACGTGGTTGCTGGCAACCTCTCCTTCGATGCGGTGGCGGCTGTCGTGGACGATACCGATGAGGTCGTCATATCGGACGTAAGCGGACATGTCCTCGGTCACCTGCCCGCGCAGGCCGGCCCCTGCGACCTCGTCATCAGCGATCTGGACGGGGATGGAACGGGCGACCTGGCGGTGCTGAACGGGGAGGCGGGCACGGTGAGCGTGTACCGGGGCGGTGCCGGCCTGCTGTCCAAGAGCGCTCCGGATGCCACCATCACCCTGGGCCTGTCCCTCCCCGCCTCGCTGGCCAGCGGAAGCATCGGAGCGGTGGGCAAGAGCGTCCTGGTGGTGGGCGGCAGCGGCGGTCTGGTGGTGATTTATGACGCCCTGTCCAGCGCGGTGCTGGAGAGCATCAACGGCACGGCGGGAAGCCGCACCGACGTGGCCATGGGCCGGCTGACGGCCGGACAGGCCAGCGGGGGCATCGCCGCCCTAAATGTCAACACTGGGCACATCGACCTCTACTACGTGAAGGGCTCCCCCACCGTGGGCGATTGTTACGCAGATGCGCCCAGTGCCTGGCTCAACATGGTGGGACGGTCACCCACCACCATCGCGGTGGGCGACCTCAACGGGGACGGGCGGGACGACGTGGCGGCCGGATCGGGCCAGGGACAGGTGAGGACGTTCCTCAACAGCGGCCTGGGGTTCTACAGCGACACCCCCGCCACCGCCACCCTGCTGGCCTCGGGCGCGGTGGGGCCAGTGGGATCGGCGGACCTCAATGATGATGGCAAGGACGACCTCGCGGTCGGTTACTCCACCATCGCCCAGGTGTCCGTCTACCTCAGCACCGGCCCATCGTTCACCCACGAGCTCGACCTCGCCGCGGGCGGGGCCGCCGGCAGCATCTTCGCTGGGGACGTGGACGGGGACCGGCGGGAGGATGTGATGGCATGCTCGGACGGCGGAGCGGTGAGCTTCTGGCTTCAGAACGACCTCCCGCCCACGGCCGCGATGTGGCTTTCCCCGTCCCCCGTGGAGGGGGTGGCCATGCGCTTCGACGGCAGCAACAGCTCCGACTCGGTGTCCGACCGCGGATCGATGAGCTACTACTGGAGCTTCGGGGACGGCGGGACGTCCACCAATGTGAGCGGCGGTCACGTGTACGCCTCGGACGGCGCCTACGACGGTTACCTGGAGGTCACCGACCGGGCGGGGGCCACGGCACGCTCGGATTTCCATGTCAACGTCTCGGATGCCGGCCCCTCGGCGGCGATATACCTGTCCTCGGACACCGTCCACGAGGGCGGGCTGATCGGGTTCTATGATTCCACCTCGTCCTCGGATGCCATCGCCACGTACCGCTGGGACTTCGGGGACGGCAGCCCCACGGTCAGCACGCGCGACGCGGAGCATCGATACCTGGTCAAGGGAACGTTCAACGTAACGCTGACGGTGTGGGACGTGGACGGCGATCAGGCCGGGACCAACATCGCCGTGACGGTCCTGGACCTGGCGCCCACGGCCTCGTTCACCTCGTCGAGGTACACGCTGTCGGAGGGCGAGGGAGCGCTGTTCAGCGACACCTCCTACGCCTACGATGGCATCGCCTCCTGGTCCTGGGACCTGGGTGACGGAAGGGTGCTGCACGACCAGAACGTCACTGCCTCGTACGAACGACCGGGAACCTATGCACTGGCGCTCACCATCCAGGATACTGAAGGACTGACCTCGACGTACGGGCGCAACATCACGGTGGTGAACACCGATCCGGGGGCGGGGGACCTGGTGGCCGGCGAGGGCGGGGTGAGCTTCCCCATGGACGGGGACATCACATTCCGCGTGACCGCCTGGCCGACCTTCCTCCCTATAACCCGGTACTCCTGGGACCTCGACTATGATCCGGCTGAGGGGTTCCATGAGAGCCCGGGGATGTCGGTCAACCAGACCTCGTGGTCGTACCAGGTGCCAGGGGAGTACATCATCTGCGTGCGCATCTACGACGCCAGCTCCTACGCCGAGCGCACCCTCACCGTGGCGGTGAGCGACGTCCCGCCCACGGCGGTGATGGTCCATCAGACCGCGGGAACCTCGAACGTCACCTTCGACGGCAGCGGGAGCCGGGACTCCCTCACCGACCTGCCCCTCCTCCTGTACCGGTGGAACTTCGGGGACGGCAGCGGATGGACCGGCTGGTCGACGGAGAGCGGCGTGGAGCACCTATACGGTACCGAGGGCGTGTACACGGCCACGCTGGAGGTGGAGGACCAGTGGGGGGACGTGGACTCCGTGACGGAAACCGTCATCATAGATGCCAGCGCGCCCACCATCGACCTGGACAACGCTACCGTGCAGACCGGCGCCTACGCTGGGGAGGAGGTCGTGGTGCGGGTCACGATCACTGACGTCTCCACCATCGGACGCGTGATGCTCTACTACGAGATGGGGGATGAGAACGGCACGCTGGCCATGAGCCGCATAGCCGGTACCGACACCTACGTGGCGACCATTCCGCCCCTGAAGCACACGGGCACTCTCAGTTACCACGTGGAGGCGGAGGACACGGGCGGCCATGTCTCGGAGTCCACGGTCATCAGCGTGGGCGTGATGGAGAGGCCGAGCGACATGTGGCTCTACCTCCTGGCAGTGGTTGCCGTGGTGAGCGTCGTCCTCCTGCTGCTCTACTTCCGGATCACCGGCATGGTGGTGGACGAGGTCTTCCTGATCTTCCGGGACGGTAACCTCATCGCCCACCAGACCCGCCGCCTCAAGCCAGGGATGGACGACCAGATCATGGGCAGCATGCTGGTGGCCATACAGGACTTCGTGCGCGACTCCTTCAAGGAGGAGGCCTCCACCGGGCTGAACCGCATGGACTTCGGGGAGAGGAAGGTCCTGGTGGAGAAAGGCGAGAACATATACCTGGCGGTGGTGCTCCACGGCAAGCGCGAGGGTCGTGTTCCGCAGCGGATGCGGGAGGCCATCGCCCACACCGAGGAGGTGTTCTCCGCGACCCTGGCGGACTGGGACGGGGACATGGAGGGGGTCAGGGGCATCGGCGAGGAGGCGGGGAGGCTCCTGCGGGGCAGCGTCCTGGACCTCGGGCCTGGTGGAAAAAAGGGCTCCCAGAGCTAGGCCGGGGGACGTGCGGACCGGACCGCGGGGGCATCCTTCCTGTCCCGCCCCGCTCCGCTGACAACATTAATATCCGACCTCCCTGTTGGACCCTCATGCTGAGCCTGGAGAGCCTGGCCATCGTGCTGGCATTATGCGCAGCGCTCTCCATCCTGTCCTACTGGTTCGGCCTTCTCACCGTCAGCGGCTCCATCGCCTCGTTCTTGGTGGGCTCCATCATAGGCGGGTTGGGCTCCATCGGCTGGCTCCTCACCCTGGTGGTCTTCACCTTCATGGGCTTCTTCGTGACCAAGTTCCGCTTCCAGGTCAAGGAACGCAAGGGGCTGCAGGAAGGGAAGAGGGGAGAGAGGACGTACCGCAACGTCATCGCCAACGGCCTGGTTCCGGCGGGGGTGGCGGTCACCACCTTCCTGATGGGCTCGCAGGGCTCCACCCTGGCGTCCATCGCCTACATCGCGTCCATCGCCGTGGCGGCCGCGGACACCACGGCCAGCGAGCTGGGCGTTCTCTCGGACCGCACCTACCTCATCACCACCGGGAAGCGCGTGCCCCCCGGTACCGATGGCGGCGTATCTTTGCGGGGGACGATGTGGTGCATACTGGCCTCCATCGCCGCGTCCGCCATCGGCTGGCTCCTCACCTTCCAGCACCTTATCGAGCCGCTGCTGCTCATACCGATCGTGATGGGCGTGGCGGGCTGCATGATCGACAGCCTCATCGGCGCCACGCTGGAGCGCAGGGGCATGGTGGGCAAGCTGCAGAACAACATCCTGTCCATGGCCTGCGGGGGCGGCCTCGCCGCCCTCGTGTACCTCCTCCTGTGACCGATGAAGAGAAATGCTTTTATATGACCGCTATATTCTGAGGGTTGGTGTGACGGCCATAGCGGCGGGGATACACCCGGTCCCATCCGAACCCGGTAGTTAAGCCCGCCTACGTTCCATGCTGTACTGCGGTGCGCGAGCCCGCGGGAACCATGGGGCGCTGTCAGCCACTTTTATCCCTCATTTTGGTTCCTTATCAATCACATCGAAAATATCTTTACCCCGGGGCCCCGATGTGCCGGCCGTTCGGTGCCGTCATGGACCTTCCCCCGGAAACGCTGATACTTATCGTCGCAGTGGTCATCGCTGCCGCCGTGGCATACCTGGAGCTGCGATACATCCGCACCCGGAAGCAGGTGAAGGTCGACCACTACATCGAGCAGGACGACGCCTACAACGCGGTGACCACCACCCGGGCGGTGGCCACCTCGCTGGTCCGCAACGGCAAGGACACCTCGGAGGTCGACGCCCTCATCTATCAGGCGGAGAGCGCCTACGACCGCCGGGAGTTCGTGCGCAGCCTGGAGCTGGCCGACAAGGCCAAGAACGCGCTCAAGAACTGCAAGGACCGGGACCTGATGACCGCCCCCGTGAAGGAGACGGCAGTGAAGGGAGAGCTCGGTCCCGCCAAGGAGGAGAGCAAGGACGTCCCGGCCAACGAGTGCAGGAAGCTGCCCCAGAACTACCTGGAGTCGAAGTTCATCATCGACACCGTGCGCGGTCTCATGCCCGACGCGTTCGCGGAGCAGCGGGAGGCGGGGCAGAGGGAGCTCGACGCCGCCCAGGCCAGCTTCGATGCCGGCGATTACTCGGAGGCGCTGAAGTGCGCCCTGAAGGCCAAGCGCGTCCTCGCACCTGCCGCACCGGTGAAGGAGAAGATACCGAACGTCGCCACCACCGTCATCAAGGCCCAGGCCAGCACCAAGCCGCCTGCGGTATGCGGCGGCTGCGGCGCCGCGCTGGGCCCGGACGACGGGTTCTGCCACTCCTGCGGCACCAAGGTGGGCATGAGGACCTGTCCTGGCTGCCACGCCCCGGCCACCGACGAGGACCAGTTCTGCCGCCGGTGCGGACTGAAGATCGAGTGAGCCTTTCCCGGAACCGACGCTCTGGCGCCACTACTACTTTTTTATATGGCCGGGGTCATGCTCCAGATGTTCCCCATGATGCTGGTAAAGTTGGGAGGCAGCGTCATCACCGACAAGATGGCGTACCGCACCCTCCGCGAGGACGCGCTCCGAGGATTGGCGGGAGAGATCGCCTCCTCCCCGGAGGGCGTCATCATCGTGCATGGCGCGGGGTCGTTCGGTCACATGATCGCTGCCCAGCACCAGCTGCAGAAGGGGTACCGCGACCGCTCCCAGCTTCTGGGGGCCGCGCAGGTGATGGAGGACGTGAGGGCGCTGAACCTGGCTGTCATCGCCGCCCTCAGGGAGGCGGGCGTACCCGCGGTGTCCCTGCCCCCCTCGGCGCTGGTGGGCCTTACGAACGGAGCTCTCTCCCGCCTTGACCTGGAGGTGTTCCGCCGCTACGTGGACCTGGGGATCGCGCCGGTCACGTTCGGCGACGTGGCCCTGGACGATGCCCGGGGGTTCGGCATCTGCTCCGGCGACCAGCTCATGGAGTCCCTGGCGCGGGAGTTCGCTCCCCGGCGCATCATCTTCTGCGCGGACGTGGACGGGGTGTACGACAGCGACCCCAACCTCGACCCCGGGGCGAGCATGTACCCGGTCGTGGACCAGGGAACGCTGGACCGCCTCCCGCGCACCCAGCGGGCCACCGACGTCACGGGCAGCATATACGCCAAGCTGGAGACCATGATGCGCATCACCTCCTTCGGGGGCGAGGCCATGGTCATCAACGGACTGTGGCCAGGCCGACTGGCCGCTGCCCTGAGGGGCGAGGACGTGGTCGGCACCAGGGTAATGGGGGCCTGACATGAAGGACATCGAGCAGAGGAAGGCGGACCACATACAGGTCACGCTGGAGGAGGACGTGGCGTCCCGCCACGACTACTGGAGCGACGTCAAGCTGGTGCATGACGCCCTCCCCGAGATCGACCTGGAGGAGATCGACACCTCCACCGTGCTGTTCGGCCGGAAGCTGTCCTGCCCCCTGATGGTCACGGCCATCACCGGGGGGTACCCCCGGGCGGAGGAGATCAATGAGAACCTGGCCCGGGCCTGCTCCAACCTCCAGATCGGCCTGGGGGTGGGAAGCCAGCGCGCAGGGCTGGAGAAGGGCTCGGTGCGGAGCTACGAGGTGGTCAAGGAGTATGACGTGCCTCTCAAGGTGGCCAACCTGGGGGCGCCCCAGCTGGTGCCGCAGAAGAGGAAGGCCACCTACGGCCGGGAGGATGCGGTGAGGGCCATCGACATGATCGACGCCGACCTGCTGGCCATCCACCTCAACTTCCTGCAGGAGGTGGCCCAGCCCGAGGGCGACACCAACGCCCGGGGCTGCTTCGACGGCATACGGTCGCTGTCCAGGGACCTCCCCGTGCTGGTGAAGGAGACCGGGGCAGGTATCTCCCGGAAGGTGGCCCGGCGCCTCAAGGGCATCGGGGTGCGCGGTCTGGACGTGGCCGGGGCGGGGGGCACCAGCTTCTCCAAAGTGGAGGGGCGCAGGGCCGTGAAGATGGGGGACCGCCGCAGCGAGCGCATCGCCGACACGTATGCGGAGTGGGGGATCCCCGCCCCCGTGTCGGTGATGTGGGCGGACGTTGGACTTCCGATCATCGCCAGCGGGGGCATCGTGAACGGCCTGCAGGCGGCCAAGAGCATCGCCCTGGGGGCGCACTGCGCGGGAACGGCCAGGGCGGTGCTGAAGGAGGCGCTGGAATCACCGCAGGCGGTGGAAGAGCGACTTTCCCTCATGATAGATGAGCTTAAGATAGCGATGTTCCTCACCGGTGCCTGTAACGTCCGTGAGCTAGGGCGGGTGGGCTGCGTGCTCACCGGGGCCACCAAGGAGTGGGCGGCCGCGGACCAGGAGGATTGACGATGGACGTGATGAAGGAGATCGGCACGAGGGCCAAGAAGCTGGACGGACAGGTCATGGCCTACCTCGAAGGCCAGGACAGCAGACTGATGAAGGCCGTGAGGCACTACCCGGAGGCCGGAGGAAAGAGGCTGCGGCCCATGCTGGCCCAGGTGGTGGCAGAGGCGGTGGGAAAGGCCGGGGACAAGGCCCTGCCCTTCGCCTGCTCCCTGGAGATCATCCACAACTTCACCCTGGTGCACGACGACGTCATGGACAACGACCTGGTGAGAAGGGGCCGCCCGGCGGTGCACGCCCTGTTCGACGTCCCCACGGCCATCATCGCCGGGGACGCCCTCTTCGCCCGGGCCTTCGAGGTCATCGCCGACACCGACGTGCCGCCGGAGCACGTCAAGCGGCTGATCCGCTCGACCGCGCACACGGTGTGGCTCATCGCCGAAGGACAGCAGGAGGACATGGACTTCGAGAACACCCCGGCCGAGGATCTGGCCGTGGACGACTACATGTCCATGATCAACAAGAAGACGGCGGTGCTGTTCGAGTGCGCGGCCGAAGGCGGGGCCCTCATCGCCGACGGGACGCCGGAGCAGGTCGCCGCCATGAGGGAGTACGCTCACCTCCTCGGACTCGGGTTCCAGCTATGGGACGATGTGCTCAACCTCACCAGCGACGAGAAAACCATGGGCAAGCCGGTGGGCAACGACATCCGCAACGGGAAGCGCACCCTCATCGTACTGCACGCGCTGCACTCGCTGAAGAAGGACGACGAGCGCCGCATCACACTGCTCAAGGCCCTGGGGAATGATAAGGCCACGCCCCAGATGATCGCCGACGCCATCGCCGCGCTGGAGGCCAGCGGCAGCATCGAGCACGTCCGGGCGCTGGCCCTCGATCACGCCCGCCGGGCCAAGGAGCTGCTGCAGTGCCTCCCCCCCAGCAAGGAGAGGGAGTTCCTGGCCGGCATCATGGACTTCGCGGTGGGCCGGAAGGTCTAACACTCGATGCCGTCACGGGTGAGGCGGAAGTCCGCCTCCAGGCCCTCGGGCAGGTGGCGGGCCTTCATCAGCACCGCCCTCCTTTTACCGGCCGGTCCGGCGCGGTCCACGCGCACGATCATCTTGGCGTTGTGGTGCAGCGCGTGCCCCCCCAGCGCCTCGTAGGTCCCCGTCTCCACGTCGGTGTACACCTGCGAGGTCACGATGACCGGGATGCTCCTCTCCCGCGCCAGGTTGGTGAGCTTGGTGGACTGCCCGGCCAGGGACTTGCGGTCGCCGCGGTCCTCCTCCCGGCTGGTGAGGCGGTAGTGCATGCTGATGGAGTCCACGATCACCATGCCCACGTCCAGGTTCCCCTGCACCAGCTTGATGGCCTTGTCCACCATCCGCTCCTGCTCATCGAAGCTGCTGATGGCCGAGAACAGGATGTTCTTGATCACTGTCTCGAAGTCATCCCCGCAGACCTGACGCAGGCGATCCAGGGACACGCCCTCGGTGTCGATGTAGATGACCTTCTTCCCCGCTCGGGCCATGTCGCGGGCGAGGATAAGGCACAGCGTCGACTTCCCCGTGCCCGCCTCCCCGTACAGCAACGTCACGCATCCGGCCTCTATGCCACCGTCCAGTATGGCGTCGAGGCTCCCACAGCCGAACGGCAGCTTGTCCATGGCAGTGAAAAAAGTGAAAGGTGATGATAACCTTTTCTCATCGCGGCGTGACCGCGTCCAGTGGGCACACCGCCGCCTCCCGGGTCTTGAACCGCAGTATGATGGTGCCGCTCAGCACCAGCAGGACGGCCATCACCGGCAGGGTGGAGTCGTAGGAGCCAGTGGCGGCGAAGATCGACCCCACCAGCACCGGGCCGAGCGCGCCCAGGCCGTTGGAGACGCCGTTCACGACGCCGGTGGCAGAGCAGGTGAGCTTGGTGGAGCAGCAGGACTGCAGCAGGGTGGCCACGTTGGGGCCGACCAGCGCGAGGAAGAAGAACAGCCCGCCCAGGGTGGCCAGCGTCTCGTAGCGACCGTGCACCTGCGTGAGCATCAGCATCACCGCGGCCGCGCCCAGGCAGAAGGAACCGGTGACCAGGGAGCGCCTCCCGGTGCGGTCGCTGAGGGTCGAGCCGATGTAGAGGCCGGCAAGGTATCCCAGGTAGGGCAGGGCGGCGGCCCAGGTCAGCTCGTCCCGGGTGAAGCCCCGGGCCATCACCAGGAAGGTGGGCATCCACAGCGATATGCCCCAGAACGCGATCTGGTCCAGGGTGTGCCCCAGGGTGAGGGTGAATATCCCCTTGATCTTCACCGCCCGGCGGAGGTGGTCCCGGGTGTACCGCAGGTTCGCCCGTAGTCCCCGTTGCTCGCACACCGCCATCCCCTGGGGGGAGTCCCTCAGCCGCATGGCCATGGGCACCATGAGGGCGAAGCCGAACAGGGCGAGCACCACGAACATGATGTTCCACGAGGAGATCAGGATCAGGGGGATGAGGAGCAGCGGAGAGAGCATGTTGGACAGCCCGATGGCGCCGTAGTACAGCGCGTTCATACGCGACCGCCGCTGGGGAGGGAACCACGCCTGGGTGATCTTGCCGGCGGCCGGAAACACCAGGCCCTGGGACAGCCCCAGGGACACCCGCAGCAGGATGAACACCGCGTAGAACATGCCCACCACGCCGGTGAGGAGGGTCAGGGCGGACCACGCCGCCACGGCGATCAGCAACCCCTTGGTGGGGCCGTAGCAATCAACTAGCGGACTGATGAGCACGTTTGAGAAGCCGTAGCCGACCAGGAATATGCCCAGGAGCAGGCCGCCCAGGCTGCCCAGCTGCTCGGGGCTCCACCCGAAGTCGGAGGCGATGAAGGGGACCGCCACCGACAGGCTCACCCGGGCCAGGTATGCGGACAGTACGGTGAGGAACAGGACGATGGCGATCTGCCTCTCCGCCCTTTCCCGCTCGGGGCCTTCAACCGTCACGACCATTTCCACCCATCGCCGCCCTAATATCGTTTTGGGAGGGGAGCGCAGCCTACGGTTATGCGCAAGGAATGGCTAGGGGCACGGGGCATCCTTTCCTCATGGAAGCCTGCGAGGTTGACCAACGTATCGAGGAGGGGCAGGCCTCAGGCCTGTTCCCCCATCCTGTGGTCCGCGGGGGACAGGAGCAGTTCCTCGAGGATGCCAGGATGTGCATGGCGCAGAGAACGCACCTGCTGGCCCATGCCCCCACGGGGCTGGGCAAGACCGCCGTGGCGCTGACCGCGGCAGTGGAGACGGCCCTGGCCTCCGAGGGCACGGTGCTCTTCCTGACCTCCCGGCAATCGCAGCACTCCATCGCGGTGGAGACCCTGCGGTCGATGTGGAGGAAGGAGCACGTCACCGTGGTCGACCTCATCGCCCGGGAGGACATGTGCCTCGCCACCCGCCGGTCCGAGCGGGTGCCGTGCGCCGATGGGCAGCGCTGCTTCTTCAACCGCGAACCCCAGGGTGGGTCGCTCCTCCTGGAGTACCCTCTGCACGTGCAGGAGGCCATGGGCGCCTGCCTGCGCGCCGGACTGTGCCCCCACCGCGCCGCCATGAGCGCCGCCAGCGAGGCCCGGGTGATCATCGGCGACTACAACCAGATGTTCTGCCGCGGTCCTAACCTCATGCAGCGCCTGGGCCGCAAGGAAGGGGATGCCATACTGGTGATCGACGAGGGGCACAACCTTCCCTACCGGGTCATGGACGCGGGGAGCGGTGCTGTATCCGCGGCGATGCTCAAGCGGGTTCGCACCCTGCCGGCGGTGAAGCACTTCCATGATGACCTGGAGGTGCTCACGGAGGCCATCGACCGCCTGGTGCACCGTAAACCGGAACGCATTTTGTCCGAGCACATCGATGATCCTCTCAAGCGATGCTCGGGAGTGGACGCTGGCGGCCTGGCGGAGGAGCTGAAGGCGGCCAGCCGGGGCGATCCCGAGGCACGCAAGATCATCGAGTTCCTGCACGCCTGGAGCGCGCCGGACAGTGCCACGGTGCGCTACCTAGAGGGGGACGCCCCGAACCTCAGAGTGAGCCTCATCGATCCCGCCCCCGTGACCGCGCCGGTGCTGTCCCGGGTGCGCTGCGCGCTCCTGATGAGCGGCACGCTGCACCCGCCGGAGATGTTCGCCGACCTGCTGGGCATGAAGGGCGCACTTTGCCGCGCCTACCCCTCGCCCTTCCCGGAGGAGAACCGCAGGGTGGTCGCCGGCGGCAGGGTCTCGTCGCGCTACCGCTCCCGGGGTCCCGCGCTGTACGCCGGCGTGGCCGAGGAGATAGGACGGTGCGTGCGGGAGGTGAAGGGCAACGTAGCGGTGTTCTTCCCCTCGTACGAGTTCATGGGGCAGGTGGAAGGCGTCCTGGCCGGCATGGGGCTGGGCCGGCGCATCCTGGTGGAGCGCAGGGAGCACGGCAAGAGGGAGCGCGAGGCGGTGCTGAGGCAGCTGCACGAGGGCAGCAACCTCCTCCTGGGCACGGTGGCCGGCTCCTACTCCGAGGGGGTGGACTTCCCGCACAACCTGCTCCACATGGTCATCGTGGTCGGCCTGCCCCTCTCTCCACCCTCCCGGGAGATGGAGGCCATGCTGGAGCACATGGAGGGGAAGTTCGGCACGCGCAAGGCGAACCTGTACGTGCAGGTGTACCCCGCCGTGGCCAAGGTCCTGCAGGCCGCCGGGAGGGCCATACGGTCGGAGACCGACCGGGCGGCCATCGTGCTGCTGGACGACCGTTACCTCCTGCCCAACGTCCGCGCCGCCTTCCCTCAGGGGTTCGGCATCGCCTGTCCCCAGAACGTGTCCGGCGCGGTAAGGGAGTTCTTCTCCCCCGCCCCGGAGGCCCGGTCCTCGGAGCATGGGGAGATGATCGCCACCACGCCGGACGCCCTGCCTGTAAACCTTAATTAGGCCCAGGCCATTGGAGCGGGGCATGGAGATCATCCGCCGGGGGGCCGAGGCCGAGATCCGCCGCGATCGCTGGCTGGGCAGGGACGTCATAGTCAAGAGCAGAGTGCCCAAGGGCTACCGGCACGCCGAGCTGGACCGTTCGCTCCGCGCCAGCCGCACCCGCAACGAGGCCCGCCTCATCCACGAGGCCCGGCAGGTGGGCGTGCCCACGCCGGTGATCTTCGACATCGACCTCGTCAACGCGGAGATCACCATGGAGGAGATCAAGGGGCCACGGGTGAAGGACGAGCTGGACCGCGGCGACCCGGAGGAGGTGCGCGCGCTGTGCCAGCAGATGGGAGAGCTCATCGCGCGACTGCACCGCGGGGGCCTGGTGCACGGTGACCTGACGACGTCGAACATGATAATGTCCGGCGGCCGCATGTGGTTCATCGACTTCTCCCTGGGCGCGAGGAACGCCTCAGTGGAGGAGAAGGGGGTGGACCTGCACCTCCTCAAGGAGGCGTTCCAGTCCGCTCATTCGACCCTGCTGC
Source organism: Methanomassiliicoccaceae archaeon (assembly GCA_963663855.1). Lineage (GTDB taxonomy): Archaea > Thermoplasmatota > Thermoplasmata > Methanomassiliicoccales > Methanomassiliicoccaceae > UBA6. Next base: position 1,298,614 of record OY760646.1, read on the forward strand.
CATCGTTCCCCCTCATCCTCGACGCCTACCGGAGCAACTACAAGGGAGGGGAAGAGATCGTCCACAAGATGAAGGAGATCGAGTCCCGGGGGCGCTACACGTGAAGCTGGCGGTGATCACATCCAACCGTGGGAAGCTGACTGAGTTCCGCGCGGCGCTCGAGCCCCTGGGCTACGACGTGGAGCACTCCACCGAGGACTGCGATGAGATACAGGCGGACACGCTGGAGGAGGTTGTTCGCTCCTGCCTGGCGCAGCTCCGGGCCCGCGGGCTCGATGACTTCGTGATCGACGACTCCGGACTTTTCGTCCACGCGCTGGACGGGTTCCCGGGGGTGTACTCCTCCTACGCCCTGAGGACCATCGGAATGGAAGGGATCCTACGACTGCTGGACGGCAAGGAGGGCCGGGGCGCGCACTTCGAGTGCTGCATCGGCGCCTCCCTGGGCGGCGAGGACATCATAGTGCACGGCAGATGTGAGGGAACGATCGCGTTAAGTCCGTCCGGGCAGCAGGGGTTCGGCTTCGACCCCATATTCGTGCCGACTGGCTTCCAGCGGACCTTCGCCGAAATATCAATAACGGAGAAGAATGGTATCTCCCACCGCGGCAGGGCCATACAGGCCCTGGTCGAAGCACTGCGGGGAAGAACGAATGAAGCTCACAGGTAGGAAGATACTGGTCACGGGGTGCGCAGGCTTTATCGCCAGCCACCTGGCGGAGGAACTGCTCGCTCGAGGCAACACCGTGGTCGGCGTGGACAACCTCTCCGCGGGGAAGCGGGAGTTCATGTCGGGGATGATGGACAAGGACGCGTTCACGTTCATCGAGGGCGACCTCCTCACCATGGACCTGGGCAAGGCGCTGGACGGGGTGGAGGTAATGTGCCACCTGGCCGCCAACCCCGACGTCCGCCTGGGAGCAAAGAACACGCACATCCACTTCCAGCAGAACATCGAGGTCACGTACCGCCTCCTGGAGGCGGGGAAGGACCACGGCGTGCGGGACATCATGTTTCCCTCCACCTCCACCGTGTACGGCGAGACCGACGTCATACCAACGCCGGAGAACTATGGGCCGCTGGTCCCCATATCCGTGTACGGGGCGTCCAAGCTGGCGTGCGAGGCGCTGATCTCGTCGTACTGCCACACCTTCGACCAGAACGCCGTCATCTACCGCTTCGCCAACGTGGTGGGCACGCGCTCCACGCACAACGTGCTCCATGACTTCATACGCAAGCTGCGCGAAGATCCGAGCTCGCTCGAGATCCTGGGCGCTGAGCCAGGGACCATCAAGTCCTACGTCCACGTCAAGGACTGCGTGCGCGGGATGGTCGCGGGCGCTGAGGCCGCCCAGGAGCAGGTGGAGATCTTCAACATCGGCTCCCGGGACTGGATGACGGTCAAGGACATCGCCGACATCGTGGTGGAGGAGATGCGCCTCCCCCACGTGGAGTACCGCTGGACCGGCGGGGTGAAGGGAGGCCGGGGCTGGGTGGGGGACGTCAAGAGGATGCTGCTGGCGGTGGACCGGCTGGAGGCACGAGGCTGGTCGCCGCAGCTGAGCAGCCACGAGGCCATCCGCCGGGCGGTGCAGGAGATACTCTCTTAGAACAGGCCCAGCAGGTCGCGGGAGTGCGTCTTCCCGGTGGCGTCCAGCGCGACGAGGTAGTCGGAGAGCAGCGTCCAGTTGCCGCCGGCCGAGGTCGGTACGGACTGGGCCGGCAGGCCGCCGGCGTATGGGAACCCCGTGGGATCGATGACCAGCCAGTAGCCGCTGCTGTCCACCAGGTAGGCCATCTTGAACGCCGATGCGTCCAGGCCGTAGTAGCTGGCCAGGGAGGCCTTCACGCTCATCAGCTCGGCGTAGGTCGATGCCACGAACACCGTGGGGAAAGCGTGCTCCTCCACCAGGTTGACGCGAGCGTTCCCGCCCAGGGCCCCTATGATGCTGCACAGCAGTATGGCATGGTCCTCGCAGTCCCCCTGCCTCGACGTCAATGTCTCCTGCGCCGTCTTCCAGTAGTCCTCCGACCCTTCGGTCACGTACTGGATGTTCTCCCTCATCCAGGTGAAGGCCTCGGCCAGCTGCAGGACGCTGTAGTTGCCCGGACAGGCATCGCGGATGGCGGCCACGGGCGAGGACACCGCCGAGAGGTCGATGCGCTCGTTGACCTTGTTGTAGTAGTCCTCCACGTTGTACTGCACCTCTTGCTCCTGCACCGCTCCCAGCTCCGCCAGGTCGATGGTGTTGGAGCTGCTGGGCAGCGTCCCGATGTTGTACCACCGGCTCCCCGCAGGGTTGGACACCGCGGCCTTGAGCACCATCTGGTACTCCGCGCTGTGGGCCGTGGGAGCGCCGAAGATCAGCAGGCCGAGCTTGACCTTCTCCCCGGCATCGATGGTGATGCTGCAGTTGCGCATGTACGAGGTCCCTTGATCGACCCACCGCAGGCCGAAGGAGTAGACGAACAGCTTGCCGTCGTTGTTGTTCTCCGCCCACATCTCCAGCGCTCCGCCGTACCCGGCGTAGATGTCCTCGGTGATGTTCCAGTAGAGGTTGATGTCATCGGCGCTGATGGGGACGGACGTCGTGTTGTTGGGCAGGGAGTTGTTGGCCTGAGATAGGGTCTCCGCGTACGGCATCACCAGCTCCTGGGACTCGAAACCTAGGTGGTTGTCCCCCCTCGCGGTCAGAAGGTAGTGGTAGCTGGCCGATGCCATCAGCAGGACCGCTACGATGGCTATCAGTGCTATGGCCCATCCCCGGCGCATGCCGATCCATCGGGGAGGGATTTAAAGAGCCTTGCGGGTTGATTATCAGCGGGCCCTGGCCCTGAGCCTAGAGGTAACCTTTATTGGGGGGAGCGCCTTACACGGCATGCACGGGTCTGTGGGGTAGCTTGGTCCATCCTTGGGGCTTTGGGAGCCTTAGACCCCGATTCGAATTCGGGCAGACCCACCATTTATTTATACAGTCTTCTATAAAAAATTTCATTTAGCGGTCGTCGCTCACTCTCTTAAGGTTGCCTGCGGGGTCCCGGCTAACCCTCGTCCAGCAACCGCTTCTGACCTTCCAGCTTTCTTATCCCAGTAACGTCCTGGGCCACCTCCAGCACGCCCTGGTACCGGCCCATCTTGTCCCTCAGGGGGAAGTAACGGATGTGGATGAACCGCCCCTGTAGCTCGAGCCAGAACTCGGCCCGGTCCCGAGAGCCGGCCTTGAAACCGTCGAGGATGCCCTGAACGATATGGACGCTCTTTTGAGGGTGACAGTTCTGCACCTTCCGGCCGACCACCGCCGGGGTGCGCACGAAGATGCGGTCCGGGGAGCCAGAGTAGTACCTCACTCGGTCGTCCCGGTCCACGAAGGTGAAGTCGATGGGCAGCGCGTTGAGAACCATCTCCAGTTCGCCGACGGTGAACTTGCCGGTAGGGAGGGTGAACTCGCCTTCCTGGGACGGACCGACCTCCACGGTCCGGAACTCCAGGGGAGCGTGCGGCTCCACGAAGTTGCAGGGGCCTATCTCCTCGAACTGCCGGCGGGCCTCGTTCCACTCCTGGAAGTCCAGGGCCCGAAGGGCCATGGGGAACAGGACCTGGTTCTCCTTGTGGAAGTGGGCGTTGAGCAAGGACAGTAGGGTGGTGGACCGGCACTCCAGCTCCTCGGCGAACTCCTCGGGGCCCATGAAGCGCCGCCGTCCGATGAGGGAGATCAGCTCCCGTTCGCTGGCCCGCAGGACCTCGTGCTCCGACCACATGGCCGCTGGGGGTCCCTCGATCCCATGCCTCTCCATGTACGGGAAGAGGACGTTCTCCTCCCGTTGGAAGTGCTTTTGGGCCTCGGTGATGAACGGCTCCACGTCCTCCAGTTCAGCGGCCCTCCCGGACCTGAGCTCGCCGGCCCGCTCCCGGACCCCGGACATGAACAACAAGATCTGCCGGTGCTCCTCCATGAGGGTGTGGATGGGATGCCCCGGCAGCTCCATGATCTCCTCCTCGATGGCGACGGTGGAGGTGAAGGCCTTGATCCGGGCGTCGCACAGCAGCATGATGTCGTCCCTGGTCACTCCAGCATCCTCCAGGTCCTCCTTGGACCTTTCCAGCTGGAAGGGGTCCAGGTCCTCCAGGGCCTTCTTGATCTGGCCGTTCAGCTCCCCCTTGACCTCCTTAATCTCGTCAATAAGGCCTATCACTCGGTCCTTGAACGTCTGGCCGCTCATCATCGATCGCCGGTCCATGACCATATCTAGGTAGGCCGGGGGTCATACACTTTACCCTTGAGCATAGATCGCTCGCCATCATGCCTTTCCGAAGAAAACCCTAACCTTCCTCGTGCTGAGGTAGATGAGGACCAAGATCGGAACGATGGCCTCGATGAGGCCGTTCCAGAGCTGATCGACCGTGAACCCGTGGCTCAATGAGTTGAACAACGAAAGGCCTATCTGGATCAGGGCGAAGAACACCCCGAACGACCACACCCAGCCCCATCCCCGGAAGCAGCCCACGGCCATGATGAGATCGACCGCCACGATCATGAACGTGAACAGGCCCAGGTAGGTCAGCAGATAACCGCCCCCTATCATCAGCCAGAACGGTGCCTCGGTCTGAGATGCGAACCAGAAGTCGGCAAGCCCGGCCCACTGCAGGTAGCCCATCGCGGCCACGAAGGCTAGCACCGCCATGATGAGGTACAGGACCCCCACGATGGTGACGCCGATGGGCCTTCTTCTTGCGCTCACGGCGAAGCATCGGGCAGGTAGGATTTATGCGCTTGCCATCGAACGTCCATGATGAGGATAAATAAGCCTCCAGAAAGCCATCACGTCCTAGTGTTCGTGTTTCAACGTCATCATGTTCGACGTTCACGAAAGCCATCTTCAGTGAAGTATTCCTTCAGTGACCTCCGGAGGACGCTCGGGGGGACCTCATCGACCTCTCCCTTCTGCAACTTTCCTAGGGAGAACGGCCCGAACCTAACCCGGATGAGGCGCAGCACGTGCAGTCCAAGATGAGCCATGATGTTACGCACCTCGCGGTTCTTGCCCTCGTGTATCTCCACCGTCAGCCAGTGGAGCTCGTGCGCCTCATCGCTCTCCTCGACCTCGATCCTCACCGGCTCGTACCGCATGCTCGCGATCGTCACACCCCCCGCCACCGAGGCCAGACCCTCAGCGTCCACAGCACCGCGCACGCGCACCCGGTAGCACCGCGTCCAGGCGTTCTGCGGCAGCTCCAGGTGCCTGGCCAGCTCCCCGTCGTTGGTTAGGAGCAGCAGACCCTCGGTGTTGAAGTCCAGGCGACCGACGGTGACGACGCGCGGCAGGTCCGATGGCAGCATGTCGAACACCGTCCTCCGGCCGCGGGGGTCCCGGGCCGTGGTGATCGTCCCCACCGGCTTGTGGAACCTCCACACCCGGGTGGCCTCGGCCGTCCTCAGGGGTTTGCCGTCGACCGTTATGACGCTGTCCTCGGTGACGTTCACCGCCGGCGTAGTTAGCACCTTGCCATCCACCGATACCCGGCCGTCGGCAATCATCCGCTCGGCGTCGCGGCGAGAGCACGTTCCGGCCCGGGCCAGCACCTTGGCGATGCGCTCCCCCTGGAAGGGACCCTCGGACCTTGGTTCCATCTCATCGCTCGACCGGTCGCCCGATGCCCTCTCCTGCATAGCGATAGATGGAAGCGCTGCGCTTATCTTAACGTTCCCATCGCGCCGAGGTCAGGCCCTGAACGCCGCCACGAACCCCCGGACCACGTCCCGGGCCGATTGCAGCAATGGATGCTTGACCGTCACCGGCGTGCTCATGCCCTCCAACCTCTCGATGCGGAAGTAAAGGGGAGGATGGGTGTCCCAGCGGAACCAGCTCCCCAGCTTCCCTGCCTCCTCCATCCGAAGCCGCTGGGCCCCGATCTTGCGCAGCGAGCTGGCCAGGACCTTGGGCTTGCCGATGATCATCACCGACAGCAGGTCGGCGCGAGCCTCAAAGAACTTGGCCACGAAGAAGATGGTGAACGTGGAGACGATGAGGTAGAGCAAAGGTGAGATCAGGAACAGGGGGAACAGCAGCGTGAGCCGCAGCATGAACTCGCCGGAGACCAGGGCGTAGAGCAGCAGCGGATCACGGCCCCGCAGGTGCCCCAGCTCGTGCCCGATGACGCTCACCAGCTCCTCCTCGTTCAGCGCCGTGAGTATGCCGCCGGTTATCAGCAGGACCCCGCGCCGGAAGCTGATGCCGCTGGCCGCGGCGTTGGGGACCGGGCTGCTGGAGATGATAATCTTGGGCAGCGGCGCATGGAACGGTTCGGCGGCCCTCTTCACTAGCTGGAGGACGTTGATGGACCTCGCCCTTATGCTGTCCTCGGAGCACAGGATGCCGAACCTGCTGAGGGTGCTGGAGATGGCGGCGCAGCTCGGTTCCTTCCCCTTCGCGAAGGAGGAATCGAACACCGACCGCTTCAGCTCCTCCAGGTCCACCTTGTTCCTCTGCAGCAGGTCCACCGACTCCTGGCTCACCCTCAGCTCCACGAGGTACACCTCCGGGCGGTCGGGGGTGACCCTCCACTTGCCCATCACCGCGAACAGGCGGTCGGCGAAGACGATCAGCAGGAACTGCACCAGCAGGATGAGCAGGACGGCGTAGATGCCGACGAACAGGAACAGGAAGATGTTGAAGGCGAACAGCACGACGTTGAGCAGCAACAGGGTGCGGGAGAACAAGCGGCCCAGGACGCGCCTTGCCATCGATGGCCTGGTCTCCGGTATGACCTCCTCGCCCTTCATCCATATGAGCGTCAGGGCCGTCTCCCGGAGGTCTCCCTCCAGGCTGCGGACCACCGCCGTAAGATCGTCCAACAGCCACCTCACCGCATCGTTCCCTCCCCCCACCCTCGTCGTCCGTACCTGCAGGCCCTCTTCCGCCCACATCTCCACCTCCACCTGCGGTCCAAGGCCCACGAGGGTGAAGGCCACCGCCGACCGGTCTCCGACCCGGCCTCGGCGCACGTGCTGGAACCGCTCCGGGTGGAGCAGCAGGTGGTAGCGGCGCACACGTTCCAGGAGCTCTGCCATCCGCTCCGGTCCGAGCTCTGACGCTATGAGGTAGGAGTCCTGCTCGCTCATCGCTCCGATAGGGCAGCCCAGGCTAGATATGGATGACGGTGGGGATGGCCACCATCCCGCATCATTTACCAGGTTCCTTCGATGAAACGTTCGACAAAGTGTAAATATCGACGCCTTGCACACGTCCAACTCGACATCCCATATGGTCACGGCCCGGCGTTGCGGTCGTCCATGCCAAGGGGGAACGAACCCATGACGCAGACACCACACGACGGTTTCCGGCCCATAGAGGACTACGGGCTCATCGGCAACAGGCACTCGGCCGCCCTGGTCAGCAGCGAGGGGTCCATAGACTGGCTATGCTGGCCCCGCTTCGACTCCCCCTCCATTTTCGCCCGGGTCCTGGACCCGGACAGGGGAGGGTGCTGGAGCATCCGCCCCACCTCCGACTTCAAGAGCCACCACCGCTACCTCAAGGACACCAACATCCTGGAGACGTTCTTCAGGTGCCCCCAGGGCAAGATCGCGGTGCTGGACTTCATGGACATGTCGTGGGCGGAGCAGGAGATGGAGGGCGGCCCCCCGGGGAAGCTCATCCGCGTGGTCCGCGGACTGGAGGGCAACGTGGAGACCACGACCGTTTGCCAGCCCCGGCCGGACTACGCGCGCCAGGAGCCTAGGATTGAGCTCAAGGGCACCGAGGTGTCGATGGAGGGCTTCGTGATGACCGGCCCCGGCAGCTGGCTGCTGGACGATGGGTCCCTGTCGCAGACGTTCGTGGTCCGTCCGGGAGAGCAGTTCTACTTCACCCTGGCCAGCGACAGCGACAAGAGCCCCCTGGGCTCCATCTATGCCTCGCTGCACTCCACGCAGAACTACTGGACGGCGTGGGCGGGAAAGTGCACCTACAACGGGCCGTACCGCGACATGGTGGTGCGGAGCGCGCTGGTGATCCAGCTCATGACCTACGCCCCGTCCGGAGCGATAGTGGCCGCGCCCACCACCTCCCTGCCGGAGGAGATCGGGGGAGAGCGCAACTGGGACTACCGCTTCACCTGGCTGCGGGACGCCTCCTACACGCTCCTGAGCCTCGTCCGCGCGGGGTACTCCGACTTCGTGGAGCACTACGCCGACTGGGCGTACCGCACCATCCAGATGAGCGACCTGAAGATTCTGTACCCCATCGTGCCCCAGGGGCGGACGGAGGAGGTGGTGCTGGGCCACCTGCGGGGCTACCGTGACTCGCGGCCGGTGCGCATCGGCAACGAGGCCGCCGGGCAGCTGCAGCTGGACGTGCTGGGCGAGCTCCTGGGGGCGGCGTACTTCACCTGGCGCATGGGGATCTACACCCCCTTCGGCCAGGACGATAAGATGCAGCAGAGCCTGGACTGGATCTGCGACCACTGGCAGGAGCCGGAGAACGGCATATGGGAGGTGCGGGGCGGACGCCGCAACTTCGTCTACGGCAAGGCCATGCTGTGGTTCGCCCTCGACCGCGGCATCCAGATGTTCGAGGCGCTGAACCTGGAGAGTGACGTGGAGAGATGGAGGAGGACGAAGGACGAGATCCGCAAGGCCGTTCTCACCAATGGGTGGAGCGATCGCCTGCAGGCGTTCAAGCAGTCCTTCGAGGACGAGCAGCTGGACGCGGCCAACCTCATGCTGCCCATCATCGGCTTCATCGACGGCAAGGACCCCCGCATGCTGTCCACCATCGACGCCACCTTGGAGCATCTCGTAATCAACGGCCTGTGCTACCGCTACGTGGACGCTCCCGAGGGCCTCACCGGAAAGGAGGCGACGTTCACCCTGTGCACCTTCTGGCTGGTGAGCGCCCTGCTGCTGGCGGGGCGCATGGTGGAGGCCCGGGACATGTACGAAGCGCTGCTGGCCCGGGCCACTCCCCTGGGGCTGTTCGCCGAGGAGCTGGACCCCCGTACGGGGGAGCACCTGGGAAATTTCCCTCAGGCCTTCTCCCACCTGGGGGTCATCCACGCGGCCATCAACTTCGTCTACCTGGCCGGCATCGGGGAGGTCAGGCAGGGCTGCTGGCAGCCCATGATGGACGGCGACTTCGGGGCCTGCGGCCCGGTCATCGGGACCGGCCCCATGCGGCCCCTGGACCGCTGATCCCTTCCCTTACTTTCGGGCATGCAGCTCCCGGGGATGCCCGCCCCGCTTGAAGTGCTCCTCGATCTGCTCCAGGCTCAGCCCCTTGGTCTCCGGCGTGAGCTTGATGGAGAAGGCGAGGGACACCACACCGATGGCCGCGAAGAGCCAGAAGGTGCCGGCCTGACCTAGGAACTCCACCAGGTGCAGGAAGGTGAGGGTGATGAGGAAGTTGGCGCCCCAGTTGGCGACGGTGGCCAGGCTCATGGCGGTCCCCCGTACCTCCAGGGGGAAGATCTCCGAGATCAGTAGCCAGAACACCGGCCCCAGGCCGATGGCGAAGAAGGAGATGTAGGCGATGAGGCTTACGGCGGTGATAAGACCTACTGCCTCACCTCCACCACCTGAGCTGAGGGCGAAGCCCGCCCCCAGGACGATCAGGGATACGACCATTCCGGCGATGCCCACCAGCAGCAGTGGCCTACGCCCCACGCGGTCCACGATGGCCACCGCGAGCACGGTGACCAGGAAGTTGGCCACCCCCACCCCGGTGGTGGCGGCGATGGATGCCGACGCGGAGCCGAAGCCGGCGTACTGGAATATCGTCGGCGCGTAGTAGATGATGGTGTTGACCCCGGTGATCTGCTGGAAGACCGCCAGGCCGATCCCGATGATGAGGGGGTACCTAACATACTTGGCGGCCAGGGCCTTGAAGCCCTTGGTCTCCACGCTTATCTCCTTCTCGATCTGCTCGATCTCCCCCTTCACGTCCTCGGTGCCGTGCACCCGCTGCAGCACCGTGGTGGCCTTATCGTAGCGGCGCTTGTACACCAGCCACCGCGGGCTGTAGGGCATGAACATCATCCCGACCAGAAGGATGGCGCCGGGGACCAACCCTACGGCGAACATGGCGCGCCAGTCCCCGCTCGAAGAGAAGTAGTTGTTCACCCCGTAGGAGATCAATATCCCGGCGGTCACGAAAAGTTGGTTGAACGACACCAGCGCCCCGCGGATGCGCCGCGGAGCGAGCTCGGAGATGTACATGGGGACGATGAAGGACGCCAGGCCCACGGCCATGCCGATAAGGACGCGTCCGGGGACGAAGGCCCACAGGTCGTTGGACAGCAGGACGATTATGGTGCCGACCATGAACACGACGGAGCCCAGGATGATGGAGACCTTCCGGCCCAACGCATCGGCCGTCGTCCCGCCCAGGGCGGCGCCGATGATGGCGCCGATGAGCACCGAGGAGGTGGCGATCGACTCCTGCGCGGTGGTGAGCTGCCACTCCTCCTGCAGGAAGAGTATCGCGCCGGAGATGACGCCGGTGTCGAAACCGAACAGTATGCCGCCCACCGCGGAGATCACGGTGGCGATGATGACGATGAGGGTGAGCCGGTGTCCCTTCTCCTCCGTCCTGCGAGCGCTCATGGAGGTTCGCTGTGCGAGGGCGCGGTATTAATAACCACTCCGCTTTTTTATTGCGCCCGCCCGCTAGCTGGCCCCCGCATCCGGGGGCCTTGCGGGTGCGCTTCATGGCCTTATTGTCGGCCGGAGATCAGCGAGTAGGAGAGTCCATCGGTGCGCAGGTGAAACCCATGGGTGGTGCCTTCCTGAGCGAGACCAGATCCACCTTCATTTTGATCTCAGAGAAGCCCCAGGTTGCCCAGAGCGTGAACGATGATTACGATGTAGAAAGCGCTCAGCAGGCTGACATGGACGACGCGATTGGACCTGAGGTTGTATGGTTTCTTTCCTCTTCCCTGAAGCCCAAAGCGCAGCATCATCCCGGTGGATACCAGCAGCACCATGGTCACATAGAGGGCGAGGCCTTCGCCCAGTTCCGGGAACGCCTGTGCAGGCCTGCTCATCTGGCCAGCGAAGTGGATGGAGATCAGCAGGAAGGCGGTCAGGAACCCGAAGTTGTGGATATCCAGCAATGCTTTCGACCGCCTAGGGTACCTACGTTTTAGCACATGGTAGGCAGGTGCGTAGAAGGCCACAAAAGTGGAGCCAGCCCATGTCATCCAGTGACTGAAACGGAAGGGGCCGACCAGGAAGCTTACGGATACCAGGTGTACCAAGATGACCGCCATGATCGCCGCGGTCAGCGCCAGGATGATCATGGCGAGAAGGAAGCGGACGTTCATGGGGTGGGCTCTGTTGACCATATATTACTATCTGTCACGATGAGGCTCGCGTCGGGACGATACATCGTGATGCTCGTTGTTCATCAAGGGGCAGTGATTCTCGGAAGGTGAGAAGCGTGCGCCCGCCCGGCTCCCCCACCTGGTAACCTATTAGTGCACCCTGGTCCCAAAGGACGGGGACGATGCACATAGCGCTTCTAGGGTACGGCACCCCCTGGTGGGACGTGTTCCCCCACCCCCACACCGGGCGGGAGCTGCAGGTGTGGGGAATCGCCGAGGAGCTGTCCCGCCGGGGGCACCAGGTGACCCTCATCAAGGCGGGGGAGGAGGACAGTGCCAGCGTGGAGTCCGGCGTCGAGGTCATCACCCTGCGGCACGGTCGGTCCCGCTCGGAGTTCCAGGGCGACCAGAGCGCGGAGATGATCACCGAGGGCCTGTCCTTCTCCCGCCTGGCCTCGATCAAGCTGAGGGAGATGAGGCCGGACATCATGTGCCTCCACTACGGCCTCAGCAGCCGCTACCTCACCGACCTGGGCATACCGTACTCGTACACCTTCCATGTCCCCGACGTCATGGGCCGGGTGCGCCGGACCATGCTGCAGAAGGACTTCCTGCGCTACCCGCTGGTGGCCTTCCGGACGCTGATGGAACAGCAGTCCGCGGCCAGGGCGGACAGCCTCATCACGCTGAACGAGGACATGAGGGACTACATCCACACCATGTGGAAGGTCCCAGCGTATGCCATTCCCTGCGGTATCAACGAACGAGGGTTCCGGGACCACGGGGACATGGGACACATACTCTACGCCGGCCGGCTGGACTGGAACAAGAACGTGGAAACGTTGGTCAGGGCGTACGCCCTGCTCCCGCCCGCCTGCCGGAGCGAGCACGTGCTCAAGCTGGTGGGCTCCGGGGAGCGGGAGGGCGCGGTGCGCGACCTTGTGCGTCGCCTTAGCCTGCAGGGGCAGGTGGAGATCGTACCCTGGACCGCCCGGGAGGACCTCGCCACCATAATGGGCTCCTGCTCGGTGTTCGTCCTCCCCTCGCACTTCGAGACCTTCGGAATCGTGCTCATCGAGGCCATGGCCTGCCACAAGCCGGTCATCGCCAGCGACATTCCCGGTCCCCGGGACTGCGTCCGGCCGGGGTCGAACGGCTTCTTGGTGAGGCCGGACGACGTGCGGGGCCTGTCGGTGCGGCTGCTGCGTTTACTGGAAGATCCCGTGCTGAGGTGGGACATGGGCCGCAAGGGGAGGTCCCTGGTGGAGACCCACTACACGTTCCAGGCCATCGGCCGCCGGTACGAAGAGGTGCTGAGGAACATCCTGGGCGAGGGTGCGGGGAACATGGGCTCCATCCCCGATGCGACCAGGGAGGTGCCGGTGCGATAGGCCGTTATGATGGGGCGCATCCTCGATCGGACACGTCGATGCAGCATGACCGAGGGAGGAAGAAAAACAGGCCGGCGCCGCGAGGCGCTGTTAAGAAGTTTTAGCCCCGGAGAAGGTCAGGGACCTTCACCGCATGCCGCCCGGTCCGCCCAGGGACGGGACGGTGAGGTCCCGCCGGCCGAGGGAGGGCGTGGTGCCCCGCACCTCGAACCGGTGACCGGGGGGAAGGTCGAACAGCTCCCCATGTCGGGGGGCCCTCCGCTTCCTCCTCGGCCTTCCCGTGATCGGCATCGGCCTCATCAGCTCACCTTGTTCCCGGCCAGGGTTGTCCCCGTGCCTCCGTTGGTGATCGCCGTGGTGCAGGAGTAGCACACATTGTTGGTGATCGCACCGCTCTTGACCGCCGAGGTGATCGCGATACCCGTGCCGCAGTGGTTGATGGTGTTCTTGTTGATCACGATGCCGGTCAAGGTGGCCACGTCCCAGGAGCCGACCCAGATGCCGTAGCCGGAGTGGGCGTTGTCCCCCGAGGTTATGGTGTTGCCGGTGATGGTGGCGCTGAGGCATCCCGCGACGTATATGCCGCGGCCGGTCCCGGTGGGCTTGATCACGTTGTCGGTGATCTTGCACCCATCGGCCTTGTGCATGTAGATGCCGACGGTGTTCGACCCCTTGCCGATGATGGTGCAGCCGTCGATGGTGGTCTTCCCGCCGTTGATGGAGAAGCCGTAGTCCACCGCCTCGAAGGTGCTGTCGTAGTACTGGTTGCCCACCGAGGTCACCGTTCCCTTGGGCCACATGTAGGCGGCGCAGGTGAGCTGCTTCACCCCGTTGGTGTACCAGCTGGTCATATCATGGACGTAGCAGTTGCGCACCACGTTGTTGTTGCCCGGCTCCCAGTTGATGCCCACCATGGAGCAGTAGGAGATGTCGCAGTTCTCCACCAGGTTGTAGTCCGATCCCACGTTGGGGAACATGTTGCCGGCGCATATGCCGTTGCCGTACGATCCGTTAGTGGTGGACTTGGCCAGGTTCCCGATGTAGGAGACGGTGCAGTTCCTGACGATGTTGTAGGACGACGCCTGGAAGTTCACACCGTGGCTCTTGGGGAAGTGGTGGATGTACATGTTCTCGATGGTGCAGTTGGAGGCCCTTATCGGCTCCACCGCACCGTAGGTGCCAGTGGGGTAGGTGAGGCCCTTGCCGTCCATCTCCATGTTGCCGAGGGTGACGTAGCTGATGGCGCCACTGGACTTGGTGGACATCTGGATCATGGTGATCCCAGGGATGTTGGCAGAGGCATACAGCTTGGTCTTGTCGACCCCGCTCCCCACCAGGTTCTTGTAGACATAGAGCTTGGCCGCGATGGGGAAGCTGCCCGCATCCAGCTTCACGGTCTTGCCCGTGGGGCAGTTGTCGATGGCCCACTGGATGGCCGCGGTGGTCGTGACCGTCCCTGAGGTGGGGTAGACCGTGGTGCCAGCAGCGTTCTTGACCACGCCGCTGGGGGACACCAGGTAATAGTAGGCCACGCCATTGGCCGCGGGGGCGGTGGCGGTGAACGTCACGCTGACCGAGGAACCGTTGTACATCGCATCGCCTGCATAGGTGGCGGTGAACACGTATGTACCTACGCTCGCCGGCGTGTAGTCGATGTTGAACTCACCGTTGGTGCCGGTCATGACGGTCGATCCCCCGGAGGGGGCCACCACGGAGCCGCTGGGCAGCTGGACCTGGAGGGTCAGTTCCGCATCGGCAATGTGGCTGGCGCCCTTCAGGACACCGTCGGCGTGCATGGCGGTGCCGATCTTCACGCTGCTGGAAGCGAGCGTGAGGGACATGGAGGTGGTGCTCTTCACGATGACCTGCGCCTCGACCTCCGCGGAGATGGTAGCGGTGGTGCTCTCATATAGATCGTCACCCTCGTACTGCAGCTGCACCTGGTATGATCCAACGTAGGCGGCCAGGAAGGTGAGTAAGACCTTACCGTCGGCGTCTGTCATCACCTGGCTTCCCTCGAGGGGAGAGAACATGCCGCTGTCCGGCCGCACGATCACCACGCTGACCAGGGCGTCAGAGATGGGCACACTGCCTTCCGTGACGTTACCGGTCAGCGTCCCGGTGACCTGCGCGAAGTCCCCCACCTTTACGGAGGGTTGATCGAGGACCAGGGAGAGGGAGGAGGGGGCCTTCACGATGGCCGGCTCTGCCTCCGCCAGGACCTCGAAGCTCACGCTGGCCGAGGACTGTGCGTAACGGGTGTTGCCCGCATAGGTCGCCAGAACGGTGTAGTTCCCGCCGAGGGTGGGAACATAGTCGACGCTGAAGAAGCCAGAGGAATCTGTGGTAGCGTACTTGCCCTGTACGGGCTTGCCAATGGAGCCATCGGGGCACACCACGTGCATCCTGACGGTGTTGTCAGCCGCCTTGGGCACTCCGAACAAAACACCCTCGAGGTGGACGTTGGAGTCCATCTTGACCTCAGTGGTCTCCTGGATAAGTGTGATGGAAGTGGCGATCTTGTTGGTGCTCAACGAAAAGCCCATATTGGCCGTGACGGCATCGGTGGAGGCGGAGGAGTTTTCGTCACTCAACCTCAGGGCCGAAGCATCATTGGCCGGGACTGTTACCAGACAAGAGGACACGAGCAACACTGCGAGTGCCATCGCTCCAAAACACAATGCTAATTTTTTATTAAAGCTATTCAATATTTTTGCCATTCCATCATCTCGGAGTATTTTCACCTTCTATATTTTTCATTAAATTATTACTCCAAACTATTATTTGTCCAGATTCTATTTGTTAAGAAGTATATTAATAGTCAAATACTTCTAAGGAGCCAAAAAACATAAAACATACTATATAACCGACTGTCCAAAAATTCCGCTATGATTATATAAAATGATAGATAATATATTTATTTAATTAGATAAAATACATGGACGCTCCCGCCTGTGCCGTTCTGGCAGGTGATCGTCCCTTGGTAATGAGGGCGGATCGGCCCATTAACGATTGAAGAGAATGGCGAGCATGTTCGACCGACTGGGCACAGGGCGCGAGAGGGCGCTTGCAGAGACCTCTCCGTGATGCGGCATATTTCACGGATGCGCAGCCTAATCGGACCTATTAGAGGCCTTGTCAAATGTTACCCTGCTCCTTGTTATCATTTAGCATAATATAAATATCCGAACCCTGTTTGTCTTCTTGCTCACCAAAGGTAGAGAGATTGAACGGTCGCTCGATGAACAAGTCAACTCACTACCCATCTGCGCGTGGGTCCCATCGGTCGTTAAGAGAGGAGTGAGAGGGGAGGAGAGAGATGGTCGATACGATACTGTTCGCAGTATGCACCATCGCATACCTAGCGGCAACGATGTTCTTGGGCTACCTTGGCTACCGCCACACCAAAGGGGCAGACGATTTCATGGTGGCGGGGAGGAAGGTGAGCCCCATCGTCCTGGGGCTGTCCTATGGTGCCACGTTCATCAGCACCTCGGCCATCGTGGGGTTCGGCGGCATCGCCGCCCTGTACGGGCTGGGCCTCATATGGCTGACCGTCCTGAACATTGGACTGGGCATCGTCATCGCGTTCATAATCTATGGGAAGAGGACCCGGATCATAGGGCACAAGCTGGGCGCCGTCACCTTCCCTGACCTGCTGGGGAAGAGGTTCAACTCCCCCTTCATGCAGTATACTACTGGTATTCTGATGCTGGTGGCCATGCCCCTGTACACCGCGGCCATCATCATCGGCGGGGCCTGGTTCATCAACACCACCTTCAGCATTGACTACAACCTCTCGCTGATCGGCTTCGCCCTGGTCACCGTGATCTACGTGGTCTTCGGAGGCATCATCGCGGTCATGTACACCGACGCCATGCAGGGCATCCTCATGCTCGTGGGCATGACCCTCCTCCTGGTCCTGACCTTCTTGAACGTAGGCGGGGTGGAGCCGGGGTTCACCGGCCTCACCAACCTGTCCCCGCAGATACCGGCCTTCCTGCAGAGCGGCGGCCTCCACTCCTGGACGGCCATGCCGGACCTGGGCTCCAACATATGGTATACACTGGTCACCACCATCGTCATGGGCGTAGGGATAGGCGTGCTGGCGCAGCCGCAGCTGAGCGTGAGGTTCCTGACCGCCAAGGACAACAAGAGCATCAACCGCGCGGTCGCCGTGGGCGGGCCGTTCCTTCTCATGATGACCGGTGTGGCGTTCACCGTCGGTCCCCTGACCAATGTGTGGTTCTGGAACAACACCGGGCAGATCGCCTACACCGCGGCCAAGAGCAACGTGGACAACATCATCCCGCTGTACATCAACTCCGCCACGCCGGAGCTGTTCGTGGTGGTCTTCCTTCTCGTCCTCCTAGCCGCGGCCATGTCCACCCTGAGCTCCATCTTCCACACCATGGGGACGACCGCGGGCTACGACCTCTACAAGCACATCACGAAGAAGGACCATCCCTCCAAGACGGTCACGCAGATCGCGACCGCCCTTATGATGGTGGTGTCCCTCGTCGTGGCCTTCCTCATGCCGTCCAACATCATCGCCCGGGCCACCGCCATGTTCATGGGCCTGTGCGCCTGCGCTTTCCTGCCGGCGCTGACCTATGGGCTGTACAGCAAGGCGCCCGTGGCCCTGCCGGCCAAGCTCTCCCTCACCGCCGGAGCGCTGTCCTGGTTCCTGTGGACGGTGTTCGTACACACCTCGGAGGCCAAGGCGCTGGGGATCAGCAGTGCCCTCTTCGGGCAGGTCACCGTGCTGGGGGCCCCGTTCAACGTGATCGACCCCTTGGTCATCGGCCTCCCGGTGTCCGTCATCGCCCTGGTGGTCGGCCTCGTCCTCTCGAGGAGCAGGGCCGTGAGCACCAGTGGTTCAAGGGCGGAGCAGTAGGGCAGTTAGGCTTCAGGGGGCGCACCGGGCCGCAGGGCTTACTCCAGCTCTAGCTGATAGAACTCGGGGAAGTCCCACGCCTGTAGCTTGTGAAAGGTGGGGAGCGCCTCCATGACCTGCTCCATGCTCAGCCTGATCTCCATGGGGGGCCCGGTGCTGGTAGGCCGCTTGGGGAAGTCGACGATGCTCACCCTCCCACCCGGCCGCAGGCACCGCCGCAGCTCCGAGTGCAGCAGACCGAGGTCGCTCACCTCGTGCAGCACGTTGACCAGCACCGCCCGGTCGATAGAGGCGTCCTCCAGGGGCAAGGGGGGCAGCTCCGCCCGCACGGGGACGATCCGTCCCTCCAGGCCCGGCGTCACGTTCTCCATCAGCATGTCCAGCATGCCCTGCTGGGCGTCGATGGCGTACACCTTGACGACCTTCGACGCCAGGGGCACGGTCACGTACCCGGTGCCGCAACCCAGGTCGGCCGCGACCTCCGAGGGGCGGGGGGCCATGCGTTGCACGATCTCATCCGCCGGCTGGGCCTTCCTGCGCGCCTCATCGTTCAACCTCTTGCCATGCTCTGCCGAGAACCGGTGTCCTGTCATACTCTCATCTCCAGCTGTGCCTTGACTATCCTGAGCGAGCCGCCGTCCCTGGTCTCCTTGGTCTCGCTCTCCACGACCTTGAGCGCCTGGGCCATCAGGGGCGAGTCCACCACCGTGGTCTCGTACTCACCGCCCTCACCGGCCAGGTTCATCCCCCGGCGCTGGGCCACCTGGCGCAACGAGTCTAGCGTCGGGCGGTTGATCTCCCGGCCCAGCCAGGAAGCGTCCAGACCGTCCGCGGAGACGCTGACCAGGATCGCGTGGATCCCCGCGTCCAGGAGCTCCTCCATCAGCAGGCCCTGGTCCTTTCTCCACAGGGGGGAGAACACCCTGAGACCCAAGGCCTCGCAAACATGGTTTATGCGGTCCCACTGGTAGTCCGACGCTATCGCCCCGGTCACCACCCCCTCCACGTCCAGGCTGGACAGCACCTCGGCCAACGCCCTCAGGTCGTCCTCCTCCGCGCCGGAGCTGTCCACGGTGACCAGCCTCTTGCCCATGGCCTCGGCCATGAGCGGCAGGACCGACAGGTTCGGGGTGTGGAAGACCCAGGAATGGGGATCGCTGGGCCTCACGTTGACGAGTATGGGCACCTCGTGCCCCTGCCCCTCCATGATGTAGGTGGCGAGCACGGAGTCCTTCCCTCCCGAGAACAGGGTGGCCAATCGCATGCCCTTCGGTATTTGACCACGACCTATAAGGTTTGAGGCGAACCATAGTTAATTATCATTCTGCCCCCTTGGTCCTCGCATGTACTGCCCCCGCTGTGAAAGAAGCATCAAGAGGGACGACCTGGAGGGCCTGAACAAGGAGCTGAAGGAGAGGTTCCAGCGCGATTCCCTGGAACGGGGGGAGTGCCCCGTGTGCGGTACCAGGATGATCGGGGACCAGGAAGACCATCCGGAGCCTGAGCAGGAGGGGCAGGGTCCCGTGAGACTCGATTCGCTGTCGTCCACCGAGTTCGTGAAGGCTATGGAGCGGCGCCCCATCGTGTTCCTGCCCATCGGGGGGACGGAGGCGCACTCCTCCCACCTGCCGCTGTGCACCGACTCCCTGCAGCCGGAGCACGTGGCCGATGCCGTGGCGGGGCGGGTCGAGGGGCTGGTGGCACCCCCACTGCGGTACGCGTTCCACTCATCCACCCGCAACATGCCTGGGACCCTGACCCTGGGGTTCGAGACAACCATCCGGGTGGTGTACGACATATTGATGTCGCTGGTGGCCAACGGGGCGGACAAGCTGGTGGTGATCAGCGGCCACGCTGGCGGCTCGCACATGAACGCCCTGCGGCAGGCGTGCGTGGAGGTGGTGGAAGAGACCGGAGTGAAGCTGATGCTCCTCACCGACTACGACCTCGCCAAGCGGTTCCCGGAGGACCAGAAGGGGGACGGTCATGGGGGGAAGATGGAGACGGCGAGGATGCTGGACATCGCACCTCAGCTGGTGAAGCCGCAGGACAAGGTCGGCAAGTACGTGAGCCAGGGGTTCATGATACTCGCGGACCCGGAGAGGTCCATGCCCGACGGCTTCGTGGGGGACGCCCCCTCGGCCACCGCGGAGCTGGGTAGGAGGCTCAACGCCTTCATCATCGACGAGCTGACCCGGGAGGTCAGGTCCTCCTTCGGGGTGGAGCGATGAGCGACAAGAAGCTGCAGGCCGCCCGCAAGGCGGTGGAGAACGTCAAGGACGGCATGGTACTGGGGCTGGGAACGGGGTCCACCACCAGGCTGGCGGTGGACGAGATAGGGAAGCTGGTCCAAAAGGGATATGACCTGGTGGGGGTGCCGACCTCGGTGGAGACGGAGAGGCAGGCCCGGTCCCTGGGTATAAAGCTCGCCACCCTGGAGGAGGTGGAGGGCATTGACCTCACCATCGATGGGGCGGACGAGGTGGACCCGCAGCTGAACCTCATCAAGGGATTGGGAGGCGCGCTGCTGCGGGAGAAGATCGTCGCCTACCACTCCCGGAAAGAGATCATCATCGTGGACGACTCCAAGATGGTGGAGGTCCTGGGAGTGCGAACGCCCCTGCCCGTGGAGGTGGCCCAGTTCAGCCATGGCAAGACCCGGAGGAGCCTGGAGGACCTGGGGTGCAAGGCCAGCCTCAGGGGCGGCCAGACGCCCTTCATCACAGATAATGGAAATGTCATCTATGACTGCAAGTTCAGCTCCATCGAGGACCCCGCATGGCTGGAGAGCAAGCTGAACTCCATACCTGGAGTGATGGAGAACGGCCTGTTCCTCGGCCTGGCGAACTGTGCCGTGATCGGAACGGACGATGGTCCGAGGGTCCAGACCAAGCGTTAGGTCTGCTGCAGGACGGCCTGCTTCAGAGCCTTAACGTTGTTCTGGATCTCCTCGATCCTCTTCATCTCTTCCTTCTCGAGGGTCTCGATAATCTTATCGAACGGCAAGGCCAGCTTGTACGAGTGAACCGGTCTCCCTTTTCCTTCCTTCTTTATGTCCCGCTTGATGACCCACTTGCGTCGCCTGAGCTCCTGCATGGCGATGGAGACCTCTGGCTGCCTCAGGGCGGTAGAGATCTCTATCTCCACTGAGGTGGTCTCCTCCTTCTTGCGCAGGAACACCAACGTCTTAGCGACGTTCTTGGGCATATCCGTGCGCATGAGGAGCTTGACGAGGGTTTCATCCTTTTTCGTGAAGCCTCTCTCATTCATAATTTATCTTCAGCAATTATTAATCACTGCATATATATGATTTTCTATTTCTTTTTTTGAAAATCAAACCGTCTTTGAATCCAGAAAAATATATTTCAACCATTTATTCTCATTATTATCAAAATCTACAAACAAAAAATAGATATAGCATGCCTTAAAAAAAGAAGGTGGACGGACCTGCGCTCCGAAAGGCGGGAGGGCGTGCGAGGCAAGAGGGGGGCGTGGCCTGCAGCGACCTCCCTGCCCATGGCGGTGACCGCGGAGAGGGCGGTACGAGAGGCCCCCGCCGAGGGGCCAAAAAAAGCATAGCCAGATGGTCATTTCCCACCCACCTCTGGATTGCTAATGTTTTAAATAGATAATGCGTATTAGGAGTCCTCACTTCGTATGGTGTTAGTATGAAGATGCCTCACACTGTTAAAACCTATTGCCCCTGGTGCAAAACTCACACGGATCATGAAGTAGAGCGGGTCAAGAAGAAGAAGGCCAGCGAGCTTAAGTGGGGGCAGAGAAGATTCAGGAGAGCGACCTCCGGGTACGGCGGTTTCCCCAGGCCCAAGCCTGAGGGAAGGGAGAAGCCGACCAAGCGGGTGTCCCTCCGTTACAGGTGCAAGACCTGCAAGAAGGCCTTGCAGAGGCCGTGCTTCCGAGCGAAGAAGTTCGAGCTGGAGGAATGATTTTCATGGCAGAGGTTCAGACCGGTAAGTTCATCAAGGTAAGGTGCCCCGACTGCAGCAACGAGCAGATCACCTTCAAGAACCCCGCCACCAACGTGACCTGCAACGTCTGCGGTTCCACCCTGGTCAAGTCCAGGGGCGGAGCGGGCGAGCTGCGTGGAACGCTGGTTGAGGTGGTCGATTAAGAATGGTGCGCTCAAGCGATTTCCCTGAGGAGAGCGAGCTGGTCGTCTGCACGGTCCAGAGCGTCAAGAACTTCGGTGCCTTCGTCTCCCTGGACGAGTATGGGAACAAGGAGGGCTTCATCCACATCAGGGACGTCGCCACCGGATGGGTCAAGTACATCCGGGATTACGTTCGTGAAGGACAGAAGATAGTGTGCAAGGTCCTGGGGGTGGATTCGTCCAAGGGTCACATCGACCTCTCCCTCAAGTCCGTCAACGAGCACCAGAAGAGAGAGAAGATCCAGCAGTGGAAGAACGAGAACAAGGCGGACAAGCTCATCGAGATCGTCGCCGAGCGCCTCAACATAAAGAAGGACGACAGCTACGAGCAGTTCGGCTATGACCTCATCGACAGCTTCGGCACCCTGTTCGGGGCGTTCGAGACGGTGGCGACCCACCCGGAGTCCCTGGAAGAGGAAGGCCTCAGCGGCCCCTGGACCAAGACGTTCATCGAGGTGGCCAAGGAGAACGTTACCCCCTCATTCGTCCAGATCGACGGATACATGGAGATGATGTGCCCCCTGCCGGACGGAGTGGACCGCATCAAGGACGCCCTCATCGCGGGCGTCGTCTCCTCCAAGGAGCAGGTCAAGATCCAGTACATCGGTGCACCCAAGTACCGTGTTGTGGTCGCGGCGGCCGACTACAAGACCGCCGAGGAGGAGTTGAAGCAGGTAAGCGGTGCCATCATCAACTCCATGCTGTCCTGCGGGGGAAAAGCGACGTTCCACCGCGAGGGAAAGTGATATTACTCTCCACCTCATGTATGAATTCGATACGAATGCCGAGCACGGCGCCGGCGGTTCTGGAAAGGTTGAAGAATGAGAACGTCGCTCAGAAAGTGTCCACGTTGCGTTGAGTATTCGTTGTCGGACCAGTGTCCCAGATGCGGCTCAAGGACGGATACCCCGATACCTCCCAGATACTCTCCTGAGGATCGCTATGGGGAATATCGCCGAAGGTTGAGGAAGGAGTGTGGTGATCATGGAAAAGATCAAGTCAATGTTCAGTGAGCAACCGCAGTTCGACGCCCCCATACTGGTGGAAGGCCTTCCCGGTGTCGGGAACGTAGGGAAACTTGCGGCAGAGCATCTGCTCGACCAGCTCAAGGCCAAGAAGTTCGCGGACATCTATTCCTCTTATTTCCCTCCCCAGGTCGTGGTCGACGAGGAAGGGGTCATAAAGCTCGTGAACAACGAGCTGTACTATTCCAAGGCCGACGGGAAGCACCCTGACCTCATCATCCTGGTGGGAGACTACCAGGGCCTGACCCCCGAGGGGCAGTACGACCTCTCGGACCACATCATCCAGATGTGCCGGGAGTGGGGCGTGAAGACCATCTTCACCCTGGGCGGCTACGGCATCGGTAAGATGGTGGAGCAGCCCCGGGTCCTGGGAGCGGCCACCAGCAAGGACGTGGTGGAGGAGATGAAGGCCAAGGGCGTCATATTCTCCAAGGGCGAGCCCGGCTCCGGCATCGTGGGGGCCAGCGGCCTCCTGCTGGGCCTCAGCAAGGTCTACGGCCTGGAGGCGGTGTGCCTCATGGGCGAGACCTCCGGCTACTTCGTGGACCCCAAGGGCGCGGAGGCGGTCCTCAAGATCCTCGCCTCCATCCTGAACGTGGAGATCGACTTCACCGACCTGGAGTCCAAGGCCGAGCAGATCGACCTCATCACCTCCAAGCTCAAGGAGATCGAGAGCCCCACCGAGCCGAGGAGAGAGGACCTCGGGTACATCGGGTAAACAACTTCCCAACCATACCCTTTTTTAATTTGGAGATAGGCGACCTTCGACGTGGCCTTCGCTCGCTCAGAACAAGAAAAAAAGGAGGTCGGAGGAAGACCGAGTTGTAAGTGCATCCCATCCCATCTGACAGCCCTACTTCCTCAGGTAATCTGCTTCGAACTGTTCCATGGCGGCGAGGGTCTTTTCTGCCTCCTCCATCTTCTTGACCTTCTCCATGACGACGTCGACCCGCACATAGATGAAATCCCTGATCGCCGCCCGGATCGCTTCCGAGCGGGAGGGGAAGTCGTCCACCTTGACAAGGAAGTCCAGTGCCCTTACGTAGCGCTCCGGGAGGCGTATTGTTACCTTCTCCAGATCCTGTTCTTCCATGTTCCCACCATGCAAACACAAGAGAGGTCGGTTAGACCTCTTTTGTCGGACGTTAATTAACTATCAGACTATATAATAATTGGCGGTTCATATACAATCGTGATAATGAAAAAACTTCGTCCCAGCGCTCCCGTTTTTTCATCTGGCCAGAGGGCTGGCCAGGGGCCTCAGGGCAAGTTCTAAATATGGAATCCGTAATAGGGATGGTACCCCCCGACTTAGCTCAGTCTGGCTAGAGCGGCTGACTGTAGTGGGTTTCCGGAATTTCCGGTAAATCAGCCGCCGATATCAGCAGGCCCCCGGTTCAAATCCGGGAGTCGGGACCACTTCTTCATCACGTCCTTGATCTCTGTGGTACTAACGCCATGGTGCTCCGCTGCGACATTGCACCGTTCAGAAAAAGAGGGTTCAGCCCAGGAGATCCCGGGCCGCGTCCTCCGCGTCCTGCAGCACCTTCTCCTCGTCCATGCTGGTGACGGCGCCGTCCCTCATGACCACGCGGCCGTCGCACAGGACGGTCTTCACGTTCGCCCCGCACGAGGAGTAGACCAGATTGGACACGATGGTGTCGAGGCGGGCCGGCCGCAGGTTCGCGGCCTTGCCGTTGAGGATCACCAGGTCGGCCTTCTTACCGACCTCCACCGATCCGAGGAGGTGGTCCATCCTCACCGCGCGTGCGGCGTCGATGGTGGCGAGGTCGAGCACCTTCTGGGCCGGGAGCACGGTGGGGTCCCACCGGTTGGCCTTCTGCAGCAGGGACAGGGTCTTCATCTCCCCGAAGAGGTCCAGGCTGTTGTTGGTGGTGGAGCCGTCAGTGCCCACCGAGACGGTCACCCCGTTCTGGAACATCTCCGGGAGAGGGGCCACCCCGCCGGTCGCCAGCTTCATGTTGGAGCAGGGACAGGTCGACACCCGGGTGCCGGAGGCGGCCAGGGCGCGGACCTCGTTGATGGTCAGCCACGCGGAGTGCGCCGCGATGCAATGATCGTTCAGGAAGCCGATGGAGGAGAGGTAGTCACCGGGCCTCTTGCCCTCCTTGCGCTTGCAGTCGGAGACCTCCTTGCGCGTCTCTGACAGGTGGAAGGTGAGCAGGAGGTCGTTCTCCAGGGCATAGTCGCGGGCCCCCAGGAAGGTCTCAGTAGAGCAAACGTACACGCCCTGCAGCC
Organism: Methanomassiliicoccaceae archaeon; assembly: GCA_963663855.1. Lineage (GTDB taxonomy): Archaea > Thermoplasmatota > Thermoplasmata > Methanomassiliicoccales > Methanomassiliicoccaceae > UBA6. The sequence continues at coordinate 1,323,677 of OY760646.1, forward strand.
CCACCGCGGGGTAGATCCTTTCTCGTCCGCGGAACTCGCGGTGGAAGCGCTTGCAGTTGTCCAGGGGATCGCCCTTTTGGGTGGTGAACTGCTGGTCCAGCACCGCCCATCCCAGGATGCCGCGGATGCCGGCCTGCTCCACCGCTCCGGCGATCACGTCCTCGGCGTAGTACAGGTCCAGGAAGGTGGTGGTCCCCGAACGGATCATCTCCACACAGCCCTGCACGGCCCCCGCCCGGATGTCCCGCTCCGTGCGCTTGGCGTCCACCGCGAACACCTTGTCCAGGAAGCTAGGGAAGGGCAGGTCGTCGGCGATGGACTTCAGGATGGCCATGGACACGTGGGTGTGGGTGTTGATCAGGCCGGGGATTACGATGTCACCAGCCGCGTCGATCTCCACATCGGCGGAACCGCGCACCGTTCCCCCCACCTGCTCGATGGTCCCGTCCCTCACCAGCACGTCCCCGCGGACGATCTGGCGCTCGGCGTTCTGCGTGACGATGTTGGCATCCTTGATGATGGTGAGCATCCTGACCGCCCGACCATCAGGCTGGAGCTTATATAACGTTGCCGTCCAGGATGATGATGCTGACCAGGGAAGGTTGTTAAGAGCGGACGCCTTTAGGGTCCCTTGTCAGGTGGGTTAACACGACCAGCATAACGTTCTTGGGGACAGGGGGTGGAAGGTTCGCCACCATCTATCAGATCAGGGCCACCGGGGGCATATACCTCAACGATGGTCCCCGCATCCACCTGGACCCGGGACCGTCGGCCCTGATGGGCATGCGCAAGCTGGCCCTCGACCCCGCCAAGACGGACGCGGTGCTCATCTCACACTGCCACCCCGACCACTATGCCGATGCGGAGATGCTCATCGAGGGCATGACCAAGGGAGGGTTCAAGCGCTCCGGGCTGCTGGTGGGCAGCGTTAGCGCCATCAAGGGCATCGAGGGGTTCAGCCCCGCGGTCTCGGAGTATCACCAGTCCATCACCGCGGGGGTGGAGACGGTGGAGGCCGGCTCTTCCTTCATGGTGAAGGGCATGCGGGTGGATGCCACCCGGACCTCTCATAGCGACCCCACGGGGGTGGGGTTCAGGTTCAGCACCTCCACGGGCGTGATCTCGTACATGGGGGACACGGAGTACACGGAACAACTGCGGGACGACCACGCGGGCTGCCGGGTCCTGGTGCTCAATGTGACCCGGCCCCTCAACTCCCGGGTCCCCAAGCACCTGTGCACCGAGGACGCGGCCCAGCTGGCCAAGGAGATTTCGCCCGAGCTGGTTATACTTACGCACTTCGGCATGCGCCTGGTGCATGACGGGGTGAAGAAGCAGGCCGAGCACGTGGAGAAGGTATCGGGGGCGCGCACCATCGCCGCCGAGGACCTGATGACGGTGCAGATAGGCAAGACGATACGCTCCACCCGCTCCCGGGGATGGGAGATCATCGGCGACGGCAAGGGGCCGGTGGAGCTAGATACCTGAACATTTGTCGCCGGCGTTCCATCACGATGATGAGGGGGAGGATGGATATTCCGTATCATAGACAATGAGGGTAAATCTTATAATAGTTATAAGTCCTGAAATGTCCGATGATAATCTGCCAGCTAGCAGGCTTTTTAGGTAGCGGAAAGACAACTTTGCTGGTCCAGCTGGGCACTGCCCTCAGCAAGGCGGGCAAGAAGGTCGCCATCATTGTCAACGAGGTAGGGGAGATCGGCGTGGACGGAGCGGTCATCGACTCCTTCGGGCTGAAGAGCGTGGAGATCACCGATGGATGCATCTGCTGCTCCCTCTCGGGCAGCCTGCAGCACACCCTACAGCTGATCACCCGGGAGTATGAGCCGGACATCATCATCATCGAGCCCACCGGCATCGCCCTCACCGCCATCATAAAGAAGCTGGTACGGACGTCCATGGTGCACGAGGAGCGGCTGTACACCGTATGCCTCATCGACGCCTACCGGGCGCTCAAGCTCTTCAAGGAGGCGGACACCTTCCTGAGGAGCCAGGTGAACGGGGCAGATATCGTCGCGGTCAACAAGACCGACCTGGTGGACGACGAGGTCCGGGACAAGGTGACGGAGCTGATAAAGAACATCAGCCCGGAGTCGGAGATCGTCTTCATGTCGGCCAAGAACGGCGTGGGCATCGATGGCCTGGTCAAGATGCTGGAGGGCGGGGCATGAGCGAGGATTCCAAGAAGCTGTCCAACAGCGGCTCGTTCGGCCTGAAGGCCCACTTCCATGCGCATCCCGCCATGCCCATCGACGAGTTCGTCACCATAATGGAGGGCCTGCTGAAGGAGGTGGGGGACCGGGTGGTGGAGGAGCACGGCAGCCTCCTGGGGCACATCAAGGCGTTCGTCACCACTCCGCAGGGAACCCTCAAGGTCAACCTCATCGACACCGACCTGGGGCCGGAGACCCTTAACCGGCTGACCGCCCCGGTGCACGAGGGGGAGATCAAGTTCATGGCCGCCCTCATGAACGTCTCCGACCATGACATCGAGGAGATCATGGAGGAGAGCCTCGAGGACCTGGAGGACCTGATGGACCTGGAGGTTGAGGAGCACCATCACGAGCACGAGCATCACGATCACCACGAACATGAGGAGTGAGGAGGAAATGTACGGACTAGCGATAGATGTAGGAACGAGCGGAACACGAATGCACGCGGTGGACCTGGACACCAAGAAGATCATCTCCACCGCCATCACCATGCGGCATCCCGTCCCGGGGGCCAACGTGATGGACCACCTTACCTTCTGCATAGAGGTCGACCGGGGGTTGGCCCACCGGCTGCTCATCGACACGTCCAACCGGCTGATGAAGCTCCTGGACATCGACCTCAAGAAGGTGGAGCGGGTGGCCATATGCGGCAACCCCATCCAGCTGTCGATCTACCAGAACATGGAGGTCCGCGACCTGGCCTTCGCCATGCCCAACGCGTTGAAGAGCCGCGGGGTGGAGCTGCAGAAGAGGGACGCGGCGGTCCTCAACGCAGCGGACATCGGGCTGGACCTGCCCGACAAGGTGGAGCTGTACGTTCCTCCCGCCATCCGCCACGAGATCGGGGCCGACGCGCTGGCCATGATGTACCAGACCAAGCTCCTGGACCGCAAGGAGAACGTCCTGGTAACCGACTACGGCACCAACGCCGAGATGGCCCTCAAGGTGGGCGATGAGATCTACACCGGCTCGGCCGCGGCCGGCCCGGCCATCGAGGGGCAGTCGATCAAGGCGGGAATGCTGGCCTCCCCCGGCGCCATCAGCGACGTGGACGCCTTCATGGACTGGAAGTGCACCGTGCTGGACGAGTCGATCCTGGCCCAGGAGGGCGACGTGGTCAACCCCAACACCGGGACGGTCGTCACCGAGAGCAGCATGCACGGGAAGGCTATCGGCATCACCGGCACCGGCGTCATCTCCGCCATCGCCGAGGGCCTGAGCAACGGCCTCATCAAGATGCCGAACATCAACACCATGGACGGCACGCTGCACCTGCAGGACGGGGTCATCCTCACCGCGCACGACGTGGTGGAGGCGTCCAAGACCTTCGGGGCCATGAGGGCCGGCCACTTCACCCTGCTGGAGCACGCCGGGCTGAAGTTCGAGGAGCTGGACATCATGTATATGAGCGGCGCCTCGGGGACGTACGTCGACGCCAAGAAGGCGCAGCGGGTCGGTCTCCTGCCTCCCTCGTGCGGGCAGATCTTCCAGTACGGCAACACCTCCCTGGCCATGGCCCTGGACCTGGTCCGCGACCCGTCCCTGCTGGACACCTTGCAGAGCCTGGCGGCGTCCATCCGGGCCAACCACGTCATGTTCGCCACCGACAAGGTGTTCGAGACCGTGTTCATCCAGGAGCTGGCCTACTGGACCGAGGGCATGCCCATCGAGACCTACAACATGATGCTGGGCCTGAACGACATCCAGCCCCTGCCGGAAGTGAATAAGGACCCCAAGGTCACCCGCACCGTGCTGAGGGACATACCCGACCTGGGGTTCAAGGGACTGCGCGTGCTCAGGGACATCGGCATCTATATGGAGGGGAACTTCGAGGGCTGCATCGGCTGCGGCAAGTGTGCCGACGAGTGCCCCGAGAACGCCCTCACCGTGAACCCCCTGGACGCGGGCTACCAGATCCGGATCGCCTCCGACCTGTGCAACGGAACGGCGTGCATGAGGTGCGAGAGGAGCTGCCCGGAGAAGGTCTTCAAGATGCGGGATCTGCAGAAGAACATCCTGAAATGAGGTGGGAGAGGGCGGACCCCTCCCTCCTCCGTTTTTCCTTATTTTTTCGAGCGCTGGAGATCGGTCCAGATCTCACAGCTCGTAGTTCTTGGGGTTGAACAGGGGGACGTCCTTGTAGGCCTTGAGGCACATGTCCTGGAACCTGGCCTCCTCGTCCGGCAGAGCGGACAGGTCGGTGATGATCCGCCGCAGCATGTCCTGCTCGTGCTTGGACAGCCTCAGCTTCCCAGCCTTGTTCTCCTCCTCGATCAGCCGGGCGGCGGTCATGCCCGCGGCCTTGGAGCGGAGGTATATGTCGTTGCCGTACTCCACGATGGCCTGCCCCACCTTGTAGGCGTTGTCGTATGCCAGCACGAACGCCTCAGGGCTGCGGTAGCGGTCCGTGGCCATGTACAGGTCGCGGAGCAGCCGGTCCTGCTTCAGCTGCTTGGCCATGTTCATCAGGGCGGCCTCATAGCCGATGGAGCCGAGCCAGCACTGGACGGAGGAACCGCCGAACTCAGGGTGGTACTCCACCGACTCGTTGGACCACAGGTCGCAGGCCTGGGCGATGAGGTTGCCCATGAGGTCGGCGTGCGCGCACTGGCTGTTCTTCCCCTCCTGGGCGGTGGGCTTCCCCGCGATGGCCTTCACGATCGGACCCTCATAGCCGCAGTCCTTGTCCGGACCAGTGGCCCCGCACTCCCATGCCACCAAGGTCTTGGCGGAGGCGATGGCACGGGTCACGGCCGCGAACGTCCGGGGGATGTCGCGGTCGAGGTAACCGCCGGCCATGAACATCGAGGTGTTCGCACCGGCGCAGTTGGTGTCCCCTCCCGCCCGCACCTTGTTCTTCTTGGCGATGTCGACGATCTGCGGCCAGATCCACGCCATGTCCATGGAGCCGAGGTAGCCGATACCGAACAGCCAGCCGCGGATGTCCTGCCGCAGGATGGCGTAGTCGGCCACCTCCTTGCCGCCGGTGGACTCGATGGACAGCAGGTCCGCGCCGTTCTCGGCCGCCACCTCGATGGACTCGATGCATTTCTCCGGGTAGCTGTGCTTGCGGTCCATGTTAATGCGCAATCCTTCCTCGGCCAGCCGGGGGTCGGCCACGGTGTGGCGGATGGACAGGGCGATGCCGTACTCGTCGTGGTACTTCTGCATCATCTCCTTCTGGCCGGCGACCACCGGTTTCTCGTACCGCTGGGGCTCGTTCACCATCTGGAAGATGTGCTCGTTCTCCAGTTGCACGGTGGGGAACCCTAGCGTGATAGCTCGGTCGAGGATATCCTTGGTGATATAGTCCACGTACTCCCGGCGCAGCGATTCGGGGTTCTTCTCCGCCCCTGGCCGGGGGGCGAAGTTGATCTCCGGGACCACCACGCCCGCGCCCACCGTCTGACCCAGCCCGTAGGACACGGGGTACTTGGCCTCTCCGAAGACCATCTCGTCCGGCGAGCCGTACTCCATCCTGGTGTATCTCTTGATAGCCATGCTGCTCCCTCCTACTCCTTGGCCGCGGTGAGCTTGTCCCAGTTCTCCCTAAGCCGCCTCCAGTCGTAGCCCTCCATGGTCTTGTTGGCCAGCGACGGCCCCTGTATGGCCTTGGCCGCGAACACCCCCATGGGGTACGATTCCACGAACGCCCGGTTCACCGCCCCGCCGGCGCAGATGAACGGGATGTTGATGCCCCGCTCCCGCAGCCTCTCCGATATTTTGGGGAAGGCGGACATGGTGGTGGTCATGAGCGCCGTGCCTGTGAGTATGGCGGGCTTCTCGTTCTCCACCGTGGACACCACGTCGAGGATGGCCACGTCCCTCCCCATGTCCACCACGGTGTAGCCGTTGGACTTGAGCAGCACGGCGGCGATGTTCTTGCCGATGTCATGGGGATCGCCCTCTGCGACGTGCATCACCACCTTGCCCCGGGTCTCCCTGGCCCCCTGCATCTGGGATTCGCACAGGCGGACCCCCTTGTCCATCACGTCGGCCGCGACCATGACGTGCGGCAGATAGTATATCCCGCGGCCATACAGCTCCCCCACCACGTCCATGCCCTTGATGAGGCCGTGCTCGATCACTTCCTCAGGGCTGTAGTTCTTCAGGGCCGAGCTGACATCGTCCGTCACGTTCTTGGAGCGCATGAACACCACGTCCTCCACCACCTTGCGGAGGTGAGGGTCCTTGGGCACCATCCTCGCTGCCAGCTCCTCGGGGGTCTCCTTGGACTCCATCTGGATATCGTACCTTCTTAGGACACGGTCAAAGTTGACACTCTTGAGATCCAACATGCTCCTTCCTCCCTGCTGCCTCAAGGGACCTATACAACGCGCTTCCCGGCAAGGCGGCGAACGGGTCTAGGGACCTTATCGTCCTCGATAAGCCATCTAGGGTCATATTTTTTTGGTGATTTGCATAGCCCCCGTACCTTCTTTCTTCGCAGAGGGAATGAACATCATTGACGGCAACGCCCGCCTCCTGGGCACCGAGAGGACGGTCCCCGCCCGTCGGCCCACCGCGAGGAACGCCCATGGTGACTGGCCCCTGCTCCAGGACGCTACCAGGACGATATGAGGGGCCTTTTTTCGCTCCATTGCGGACGAGGTATCAAATAATCACAGGGATAAAGTCCATACCACACCGGGACGGTGCTTGGTCTCCCTCCATTTTTCTCTCGACCCTTGGCACCGTTCCGGGCGAAAGAACGTTTTGCGAACGGTCACTGGGGGGCAAAAGCATTTTTCCGAAGAGGGGCATCCCGCCCCCATGGCCCTGGAGGAGGACGTTCTCGAAGTGATCTCACCCAGCCCCGAGAGGAGGAAAGCGATCCTGAGGACCGTCAATGCCCTGCTGGCGCGGGCCAAGGCGGAGGCGGACAAGGAGGACGTTGGTCTAGAGGTGGTCCTGGTGGGCTCGGTGGCCAAGGACACCTTCCTGCGGGAGCCGGACATCGACATCTTCTTCCTGTTCCCGGAGGCGGTCCCCCGCGAGAAGCTGGAGGCGGTGGGCCTGGCCATCGGCAAGCGGGTGCTGGGGACGAGCGAGGAGCGCTACGCCGAGCATCCCTACGTGCACGGCGAGTGGGAGGGCCTGGAGGTGGACCTGGTGCCTTGCTACCACATATCCGACACTACGCGGCTGAGGTCGGCGGTGGACCGCACGCCCTTCCACACCAAGTACGTGCAGTCGCACCTGGAGGAGGGACAGAGGGGTGAGGTGAGGCTGCTGAAGCAGTTCGCCAAGGGCATCGGCGTCTACGGGGCCGAGGCCAAGGTGCAGGGCTTCTCCGGGTACCTTCTGGAGCTCATGGTGATGCGGTACGGCCCCTTCCGCGAGGTGCTGCAGGCCAGCGCGGCGTGGAAGAGGGGCACGGCCCTGGCGCTGGAGAAGCGAGGGAGCAAGAGGTTCGATGAGCCCTTCATCTTTTACGACCCAGTGGACGGCAACCGGAACGTGGCCTCCGCCCTGTCCGCGAGTTGCCTGGCGCTTTTCATCCACGCCGCGCGGACGTACCTGCAGGCGCCGTCCGAGCGCTTCTTCTTCCCCCCCGCCCGGCAGCCCATGGAGCTGGGCGCGGTGCGCTCGCTGCTCAGCGAGAGGGGCAGCGGCGTCCTGCTGGTAAAGATGGAGCGCCCGGCCCTGATCGACGATAACCTGTACCCCCAGGTCCGCCGGAGCCTCGATGGCATGTGCGCCCTCTTGGCCTCGCACGACTTCCGAGTGGTGGACCGCGCCTATCACGTCGACCGAGAGCTCTGCTTCGCGGTGGAGCTGGAGGAACTGGTGCTGTCGCGTGGCCGAAGGCACCCTGGTCCGCCGGCGTGGATCGACAACGCCTCCTCGTTCCTGGAGCGTTGGCAGCAGGGAGGCCTGAGCAGACCCTTCCTGGAGGGCGGGCACTGGACAGTGGTGGCCCCCCGGGAGCACCCGGCGGCGGACGACCTCGTCCGAGCGAAGCTGTCCACCGCGGCGCTGGGGAGCGACATCAGGAAGCTTAAGTCCCCCACCGTGAGCATGGGGGAGGACGTGCTGACGGAGGAGAACCGCCCTGCATTGTCCGCATTGCTGGATAAAAGGATGAACTGGGAGGTTTGAGCGCCGTTCACATGAACGGCTTGTTGATGAGCAGGATCCACACGCCCAGGGCCAGCAGCATGTAGAGGGCGAGGTTCCCGATCATGGTCTTCTTGTCGATGTCCGAGGTCTTGATCTTCATGTACCTCAGGACATAGTTGAGGGCCACGGCACCGACGAGGTAAACCAGCAAGCCGACGATGATGCCCGCGGACAGGCCGACCAGCGCGGCGGACACGCCGAACACCACGGCGATCACCGCGGTGAACATCAGGGCCTTGGTGCCCACGATGTCCTTAACGAGAAAGGCCTTCTCATCAAATTCTGGAGGGACCCACTCATACTCCGGCTCCTTCTCTTCCTTCTTCTTCTTGCGGGCCATTTAAAAGCTCCCTGATGGAGGCTCCCTAAGACCAATCGCATAATAAACCTTTTTGAGCGTTGGCCGCCAGGGACCCAAGGGGCCAGATTCCAGCGCTGGAGGGGACGACACCGCACGTTCCCTCCTGATGGGCGGCACGCTGTGCCTCGCTCACCATTATCCATAATAGGGGGAGCATGGGGCATGGGCGAGAGCGTGGAAATGACGGGGGCGTCCTCGAGGGAAACGGTCTTCCTCACCGGGTCGAGCTCACTCATTTTTATAAGAAATTTAACAAGCTCATTTCATCATCGAAAATCGGCCGTTTTTCGGTCCCTTTTTTCCTGCTGGCCTTCAAATTGCTTAGGGTATTTTCGCCCTACCGGGGGGGCGCTTTTATAGTCAGATATTGTTGGGTTAGACAAGGTGAACATAATTGCCTGCAAACAGCATAGATGAGTTGCCTGGAGTAGGACCCGCAACTGCAGAGAAGCTGCGCGATGCCGGCTATGTGGACCTGATGGCTATAGCAGTGGAATCCCCCAAGGTGCTATCTGAGGTAGCAGAGATAGGGGAGAGCACGGCGGTGAAGATCATCGCTGCAGCCAAGCAGGCCGCGGATGTCGGAGGGTTCGAGACCGGAGATCTGATACTAGAAAGAAGGAGGAACATCCACAAGCTGACCTCCTGCTCGAAGGCCTTCGACGAGCTGATGGGGGGCGGGCTGGAGACCCAGTCCATCACCGAGTTCTTTGGGGAGTTCGGAAGTGGGAAGACCCAGATGTGCTTCCAGCTGGCGGTGAACGCCGGCCGTCCCATAGAGGACGGTGGCCTGGACGGCAACGTCTTCATCATCGACACGGAGAACACCTTCCGCCCCGAGAGGATCGTCCAGATGGCTGCCGCCCTGGACCTGGACCCCGAGGAGACGCTGAAGAAGATCCATGTGGCCAGGGCGTTCAACTCCCACCACCAGATGCTCCTGGTGGAGAAGGCCCAGGACCTGGCCCACGACCTCAACGTGCGCCTGCTGATCGTGGACTCACTTACGGCCCACTTCCGGGCGGAGTACGTGGGAAGGGGTGCGCTGGCCGAGAGGCAGCAGAACCTCAACAAGCACATGCATGACCTGCTGCGGTTCGGCGACCTGAACAACGCGGTGATCGCCGTCACCAACCAGGTATCGGCCAAGCCCGACGCCTTCTTCGGGGACCCCACGCGCCCCATCGGGGGCCACATCGTGGGCCATGCCGCCACCTACCGCCTGTACCTGAGGAAGAGCAAGGGAGGAAAGCGCATAGCAAGGTTAATTGACTCCCCTAACCTTCCCGAGGCCGAGGCGGTCATAAGCGTTGGCGAAGAGGGCGTTAGAGACTGAACACGGGATGGCGGCCATGCTCTCACCCTGGAGGGGTGCAGCATGAGCCTCGTCCCCTATTTTTTTGAGCTTTCGGGAGAGCATCCCACCCTTCCGTTCGCGGATGCGTTCAGTTGTTGCAACGCGGAGTGCGAAGGCTTTACCTCCAGCTCCTACGGGCCAGGGTACGCCATCTTCAGCCTGGAGAGCGACCGGGTGCGGGGAATCGCGACCCGTCTGGCGCTGACCCACCGGCTGGGCCGCCACCTCGGCTCCTGCCCGGTGGAGGACGTGAAGGCGCTAGCCCGGGATCTTGACTTTCCCCCGGGTTCCATCGCAGTGCGGGCCAAACGGTTCCAGGGCCAGTACCCCGACCTGGACGTGGGACGGCTGGCCGCGGACGTAGGGGGGGTGGTCGCCCAGGGAAGGAAGGTGGACCTCACCCACCCCGAGGTGGAGGTCAGGCTCCTGATATCGGACATGGCCCACCTGTTCCTATGCGAGGCGGAGGTGGACCGCGCCGCGTTCGAGCGGCGGAAGGTGGCGGAGAGGCCGTTCTTCTCTCCCATATCCCTTCACCCCCGGTACGCTAGGGCGGTGGTGAACATGAGCCTGGTTAAGAGGGGAGAGAGGCTGCTGGACCCCTTCTGCGGCACCGGCGGGGTGCTGATCGAGGCCGCCTCCATTGGCGTCAAGGCCTGCGGCTCGGACATATCGCCGGAGATGGTAGAAGGCTGCCTTCAGAACCTCGAGCACTTCGACCTGCCGCACGACCAGGTGGAGGTGGCGGACATCGGAGACATCGAGGAAGCGTTCGGCAAGGTGGACGCGGTGGCCACCGACCCGCCCTACGGCCGCGCCACCAGCACGCGCAAGGAGCCGCTGGGGGACCTCTACGACCGCGCGCTGCGGTCCATGGCCGCGGTGCTGGACCGGGGCTCGCGCGTGGGCATGGTACTGCCCCGTCCCTGCCCCCAGAGCGTCGACGGCCTTGACCTAGTGCACTGCCACCTGCAGAAGGTGCACCGCTCCCTGGACCGCCACTACTGCGTGCTCAGGCGACGTTGACGGTCAGCGGCTGCACCTTGTCCACGCCGCTGGACGTGGCCGTCAGGGAGATGTCCCGGGACATCGCGCCCACGCCTCCGGGCAGCTGCACCTGGACCACTACTGTAGCATTAGAGCCGTATTCAAGGCTGAGGTCCAGCACGTTGGTGGCATCCACCGCCGTGGCGTTGGAAAGGTAGAGCGCGGCCGACCAGTTTCCGGGAACATCCTCCAGAGTCAGGCGCACATCGTGATCGAGGTTCCCGGTGTTGTTCACCGATACGTAGAACACGGCCATGCCGCCCGCGGCCACCGTGGTGTTGTTGCCCCCCAGGGCGTTCATCTCGAAGGAGTAGTCCGGGGTGACAGTGATGATAGGCTGGGGCACGAAGGTCACGGTGAGCAGGAGCAGCCCCACCGTTCCCACCGCCAGGGTCCTCTTGGGCAGCTTGGTGATGTCGTTGAGGGGCGCGGGGTGGTTCAGGCCCAGGAAGAACACCAGGAGGGCGAACAGGAACCAGCCGTCGTACAGCAGGGTCACCAGGACCAGGGCCACGAAGGTGGCGTAGCCGAGGTACTTGGCCTTCTCGCCTAGCAGGCCACGGGCCACGTGCCCGCCGTCCAGCTGCCCCACCGGCAGGAGGTTGATGGCGGTGACCAGGAAGCCCACCCACGCGGCGAAGGCGGTGGGGTGCAGGGCCATGTTGTCAGGCATGGGCACCAGCATTGAGAGCAGCTGGTACAGGGGCTGGATCACGATGTACATGGCGCCCGCCTGGTCGATGCTCCCCCCCACCGCGTGCCCGTTGGCGGTGAGGAAAAGGCCGAGCAGCGCCACCGGTATGGTGACGGCCAGGCCGCCCAGGGGCCCAGCGATGCCGATGTCCACCAGGGCCCGGCGGCTGGGCATGGGGTCGCGCATGGATATGAACGCGCCGAAGGTGCCGAAGGGTGGCACAGATGGAATGAAGTACGGCAGGGACGCGTCCACATGGTGCCGCTTGGACATCAGGTAGTGGGACAGCTCGTGGACGCCCAGGATGGTCATCAGGGGAACGGCGAAGAGCACCGCCCCGTTCAGGAAGTTGTCCAAGGTGAGGAGCTCCGCCGTGCCGCTGTAGTCGGCCCACAGGAGCATCCCGGCCAGGGTGGTGGTCAGGAAGGTGATGACCAGGAGCACGCGGTTGATCCACAGGTTACCCTTCCTGGCCTTGGGGAAGCGCATCACGGTGACGGTGTGCTCTCCTCCTGTATAGTTAATGAAGGGGACGAAGCCCCGGGACTTCAGGTCCTGCCGGAGGCTCTCGAAGCTCGAATCCAGCTGGGATTCGTCCGGGCGCACCAGCATCCTTACGGACTCGTAGCTGACCGTGACCTCGTAGATGGGAAAGTACTTTGCCACCAGCGAGCGGACCAGCTCCACGTCGGCCGTGATGTCGTTCGCGATCATCGGCCCTCATTAAAGTGATTCGACATTTAAGTGTTATTAACAAATGACCATGATGGATAACGTCACGGCCCGCACGGTAAGTTTCTATTATCCCTGGTCCGTTGAGGATGGCGATATGCGGTACGAGGAGCTTGACCAGACGACCCGCCGGTGGATGCTCGAGGAGCATCGGGCGGAGGAGGAGAGCCTGCCTTACCGTAGCCCCAACCTCTCAGAGGTGGGCAAGGAGCGGTTCCGGACCATCATGGAGACGGCGCTGGCCCATGGCAACGAGGACACCTTGACCCAGGCATTGAGCGGCGAGGACATGTGGACGGAGTACGAGCCCTCCCCCCTGGGCGGCATCCGCCGCACGGAGCCAGCCCGGGCGGCCCGCACCCTGGCCCGGATGGAGTTCAACACCTGGTACGTGCGGGGCTTCTGCCGCCGGCTCATGGAGGAGGGCGAGACGCTGGTGCAGATATACCGCGCCGAGGCGGCCGACGCCCCGGGGGACGTGTGCGATGCCTACATGAACATGTTCCTGGAGATCAGGTTCCTGTACAACGGGCACCGCATCAAGTACTGGCCATCACGGAACGAGAAGGCCTTCTCGGTGCCCTGCGGGCCGCAGTGCCGGCACTCGGTGCGGCGCATATCCGCCAGTGCCAAGGCCATGATCGAGCTGGAGGAGAGGCAGTTCGGGGCCGCCTTCCGACGGCCTGGCCCCTGACGAAGGGTTATTATATCGACCTTATTAATCCGGCCCCGTGAACCGGTTCATCCAGCTGTTCCGATTAGGCAACTGCGTCATGGGGGTGGTGGGCCTCCTCCTGGCCATGCTGGTGGCGGCAGGGACGAACATCCTGGACGATCCGGCGGCGCTGCTCATCGCCTCCGCCGTGGTGTTCGTGTTCATCATCGGAGGTAACTCCCTCAACGACTACCTGGACCGGGAGGTGGACAAGCTCGCCCACCCCGAGAGGCCCCTGCCGTCGGGGAGGATGAGACCGGAGACCGCCCGCAACGTCTCCCTGGCCGCCTTCATCATTTCCCCTGCCCTGTCCGTGCTGCTGTGGGACGCGCTGTCCTTCATCATCGTGGTGGTGGCCGTCATCGTGATGCTGGCCTACGAGCTGAGGACCAAGAAGATGGGTCTGGCGGGGAACCTCTCCATCGCCGGGCTGACCGCCGGACTGTTCCTCCTGGGCGGGGCGGTCATGGGGAGGGTCGAGGCCACCGTGGCTATCGGCGCCATGGCCTTCCTGGCCACCCTGGGCCGGGAGATCGTCAAGGACGTCCAGGACATGGGATCGGACTTCGACCGCCGCACGCTGCCGCAGACCATCGGGGCAAGGAACGCGGGAATCGCGGCCAGCGTGGCCTTCCTGGTGGCGGTGCTGATGTCCTTCGAGCCCGTCCTCGCCGGTCGCTTCGGCCTGGCCTACCTCGCCGCGGTCCTGTTCGCGGATGCAATTTTTATATACTGCTCCATAGTTCATTTCCGAAACCCCAGGCAGGGGCAGCGTTGGGCCAAGTACGGAATGCTCCTGGCCCTGGTGGCCTTCTTGCTGGGAGGTTTGTTATCATGACCGTCGATGAGATCCTGAAGGAGAAGCTCAGGAAGGGCACCCTCCATATGACCTTGATTGATCCTGCCAAGCAAGAGCCGTCCCAGGCCGGGGCCATCGTGAAGGAGGCCTGCCGCCTGGGCACCGACGCCATCATGGTGGGAGGGTCCACAGACGTCACGCAGAAGAACCTGGACGAGACGGTCCTGGCCATCAAGGCCAACGTGGACGTCCCGGTCATATACTTCCCCTCCGGGGCCAACGCCATCTCGCCGCACGCCGACGCCATCTACTTCATGAGCATGCTCAACTCCCGCAGCGTGAGCATGATCATGGGGGAACAGGTGCGGGGCGCGCCCATCGTTAAGATGCTCAGGCTGGAGCCGCTGTCCATGGGGTACATCATCGTAGCTCCGGGCATGAAGGTGGGAGAGGTCGGACAGGCCGACGTGATCCCGCGCGACAGCCCCCAGACCGCCGTGGCCTATGCCCTGGCAGCGCAGTTCCTAGGCATGCGTTACGTGTACCTGGAGGCCGGGAGCGGGGCCCCCGAGCCGGTGCCGGAGGACATGATACGAGCGGTCCGTGCGGCCATCGACGTCCCCCTGCTGATCGGCGGCGGGATCAGGGACGCGGAGACCGCGGCCCGGGTCAAGAACGCCGGGGCCAGCATCGTGGTCACCGGCACGGTGGTGGAGGAGGGTCACTCCTCCGACCGCCTCGAGAGCATCATCAAGGCCATCCACTCCTAATCACAGCAGATCGAGAAGCATGGTGTGGACCCTGACGTCCTCGGACAGCTCGGGATGGAAGCTCAGCGCCAGGAGGTTGTCCTGCCGCGCCATCACGATGCGCTGCGAGTAGGTCGCCAGCACGCTGCACCGGCCCCATGTCCGGGTGATCACCGGAGCACGTATGAACACCCCTGGGAACGGGGAGTCCAGCCCGCTGATCGCCAGGGGCGCCTCGAAGCTCTCCCGTTGCCGTCCGAAGGCGTTGCGGTCCACCGCCATGTCCATGAGGGCCAGCAGCTGGGTGGACGTCTTCTCCACCTCGTCATCGCCCTCCTTGGCCAGGAGGACGCATCCCGCGCAGGTGCCCATGATGGGCATCCCCTCCCCCGCCCGCCTAACGATCTCCTGATGAAGGCCGCTGTGGCGCAGGAGCTTGGAGATGGCGGTGCTCTCGCCGCCCGGTATGATGAGGCAGGACACCTGCGCCAGTTCTTCCACCTTCCTCACGGTGATGATGCTGCCCTCGCGGCCATTTCTGACGAGGG
Source organism: Methanomassiliicoccaceae archaeon (assembly GCA_963663855.1). Taxonomy (GTDB): domain Archaea; phylum Thermoplasmatota; class Thermoplasmata; order Methanomassiliicoccales; family Methanomassiliicoccaceae; genus UBA6. The sequence goes on from OY760646.1 coordinate 1,339,036, forward strand.
CCCTCTCCATCGACCTCACGTGCTCGGGGAAAGCCCCCTGGACGGCGACCACACCTGCCTTCATGAGGGGGCGTCAAGAATGAGCGCGGTGATGAACATTTCGCTCCCCAGGGTGAGGGCGAACATCGAGGCGCTGTGACCAAGAAGGTGGATCAAGAAAATTGAAAGAGGGGGCTTGCCCCAGTTGTTACTTCACTTGCGGCCCATGACCTCGGCCATCACCCGGGACATCTGGTCGGCAGGGAAGGGCTTGAGGACGCCGGTGGAGAAGCCCTGCTTCTCCAGCTCGGCCGTGGAGGGCATGGAGCCCACGGGGCCGGTGGCGATCGCCCGGATGTGCGGTATCTGCTCCCGCAGGCGCTGCACCACCTGCTGGGGTGGCGTGCCGGACGTGGTGACATAGTCCATGATCACCATGTCGAATGGTTCGTTAGTGTCGGCGGCCTGCTTGCTGAGTATCACCGCCTCCTCCTCGTCGCGGGCGATCTCCACCACGTAGCCGAGGTACTGCAGGACGTCGTTCGTCGCCTCCAGCACGCTCTCGTCATCGTCGAGGAGCAGCACCCTGCCCTTTCCTTTCACCAATGACTCGGTGGGCTCGTCGTTGAGTCCCATCAGCTTGTTGCGGGCCAGGTGGGTGGCGCTCTCGATCTGCCGCAGCATCCCGTACATGCGCCCCTCCGGGATCACGTACTCCTTGGCCAGGGACACGTTGCCCAGGATGGCGGTCAGGGGGTCGTCGATGGGGGCCGGGAGGCAGGGCTCCGGCTCTGGCCTCTCCTCCACTGGCTGCGGCTTAAGCACCGCGGTGCGGGGGGAGAACGTCAGCACCGTTCCCTTCCCTCCCTCGGGGTCGACCACCGAGGAGGCGCGGACATCGAACTCCACTCCCTCGGCCACACAGCTGCGGAAGTCCGCCCGGCCCAGGTCCAGGTTCGGTAGTACATCGCTGGCGGGGCGCCCCTCCAGGTCGGGCGAGCCTAGGAGGTTGCGCAGGGCGGGGTTGCTCTTCGTTATCTTCCCCTCCGGGGATATGACCGCCACGCCGGTGCGCATGTTGTCTATGATGCTCTGCAGGCGGGACGCCTCCCTGACCGATGCCAGCCGTGCCGCCTCTATGCTCGCGGCCTTGGCGCTGAGCTCCTCCTGCAGGCGGGACAGCTCCTCGTTGGCCCGCAGTGCGGCCTGCTGGCGGGCCTCCAGCTCCACGGTGCGGTCGTTCAGCTCCATGACCTTGGTGGTCAGGGTGCCCTTCAGCGCTTCGATGGTGGTCAAGGCCTCCGCCAGGGCCACATCCTTGGTGCCGAGGTCAGCCCGCACGGCCAACAGGTCCTGGTTGGCTTGATCTAGTGATATGGTGGAGGCGGTGTGCTGCTCCTGGAGCGCCGACAGCTCGGCCCTGGTCCCTTCCAGGTCCTGGACGGTCGAGCTCAGGGCCTGTACCTTCTCGTCGCGTTCTCCCTCTGCGGCGACAAGCTTCTCCTTTTCCTGCGCCAGCTCCTCGGAGGTACGCTGCTGCAGCTCTTGGAGCTGTAAGAGCTCGGTCTTGGTTCCCTCCAGCTCCTGGGCGGTCGTAATCAAGGTCTGGGCCTTCTCGTCCCTCTCACGCTCCACGCTTTCGAGCTTCTCCTTCTCCTGCGCGAAGGCCTGGGAGGTGCTCTCAAGGTCGCCGGTGACGTGCCGGTGCTGTTCTCTTACATCCTCCAGCTCCTTGAGCCTCCGCTCCAGCTCCTCGTTCTTGGTCTGCAGCTCCGCGGCAGTGTGCTGGTGCTGCTCCTGGAGCTGAGAGAGCTCGGTCTGGGTGCTCTCGAGCGTGGCGGACGTGGAGGCCAGGTCCACGCCCTTCCTCTCCAGCTCTCCGATGGAGGTCTGGTGCTGCTCCTGCAGCCCGGTGAGCTGGGCGCGTACGCCTTCCATCTCGGCGGCGAGGGCCTCCAGCTCCCTGATCTTGATGTCCAGATTGTCCGAGGTCCGCGTCCTGTCCTCCTTCTCCGATGCCAGCTCGGACCGCACGCCCTTGAGCGTAGCGGTCAGGGCGATCATCTCCGCGGCCCTCTTCTCCAGGTCACCTAGGGAGGTCTGGTGGTTGTCCATCGACATGGAGAGCTCGGACCTGAGCCTCTCCGCCTCCACGTTGAGGGTGGATAGCTCCCCGCTCTTGCCCTCGATGTCCTGCTGCGCCGCGGTGTGCCGCTCCGTAAGCCGGTCCAGCTCCTGTTTCGTGGAGGTCATGCTCTCGTTCAGGGCCTCCAGCTCAGCGGCCTTCTGCTGCAGCTCCTGGGCGGTGCGCTGCTGCTCCTCCCTGAGCTGCGAGAGCTCGTTCTTGGTGCTCTCCAGCTCCTGGGAGGTCGAGCTCAGGACCTGTACCTTCTCGTCGCGTTCTCCCTCTGCGGCGACAAGCTTCTCCTTCTCCTGGGCCAGCTCCTGAGCGGTCCTCTCCAGCTCCTCCTTCAGCTGTGAAAGCTCGTTCTTGGTGCTCTCCAGCTGCTCGGTGGTGGTGTTGAGCGATGCGATCTTCTCGTCCCGCTCACGCTCCACGCTTTCGAGCTTCTCCTTCTCCTGCGCAAAGGCCTGGGAGGTGCTCACGAGGTCACTGGTGACGTGCCGGTGCAGCTCCCTGACCTCTTCCAGTTCCCTGAGCCTCAGCTCCAGCTCTTCCTTGCTGAGCTGGTGCTGGTCCCTCTCCACGGTCAGGTCCGCCTTGGCGGCCTCCAGCTCCCTTCCCGTCGCGTACAGCTGTCCCGATGTGCGGTCCAGGTCCTGGGCGAAGGTGTTCTTCTCTGCATGGGCCGCTGCCGCCTGGGAGCTACTGCGTCCCGCCTCCTCCCGGGAGGCGGCCAGCCATACCTCCCGCTGGGCCATGGCGTCCCGTATGCCCAGTATGATGGTCTCGTTCACGTTCTGGTCGGTGGAGAGCTGGTCCGCCCGGCCCTGTAGCTCCTGGCATCTGCCTTTGAGCACATCGGCCTCGGACCTGGCCGCGGACAGCTGGTCCTCGGTGTACCGCAGCTCCTCGCCCGCCCGGCCCATCTGGGCGCGCAGCTCCTCGATCTCCCTGTCCTTCACCCTCGCAAGGTCGTCCAGCTGCTCCCTGGCCCACGACATCTGGGAGTTCTCGTTCTCCAGCCGGAGGTTGGCCTCCTTGGATGCCTGGAACTCCTCGCTGCGGGTGGTGACCTCCGCCTTGGCGGCCTCCAGCTGGGCGCTGAGCTCGGCCATGAGGGAGGTCTTGCTGTCCAGCTCCTCCTGGAGATTCAGGCCGTGTTCGGTGGAGCACTCCAGCTCGTCCTGCTTCCTCTCCATCTCCTCGCTGAGCCGCTCCACCTCGTCCTCCCGGGAGGCGAGATCGGACCTCAGGACCTTGGCGGCGGCCAGGGCCTCGGTGAGGCCCGTGCCCTTGCTTTCCAGCTCCGAGCTGGCCTCGGCAAGCTCCTTGGTGCGGAGGTCCAGGTCCTCGGCCGCCTTGAGGTGCTGGTCCATGACATGCTTCAGCTCCTCCTCCTTGGAGGCGAGGGATTCCTTTGATTTCTGCAGGTCGGCGTTAAGCTTCTCCACCTGCTGGTGCATGGTGATCAGCTCCTCCGCCTTCCGTCCTATGGCCTCCTCCACGCCGGACAGGGACTCCTTGGCCCCGTTCAGCTCTAATGACTGTGATTTGTAGGACGCGGTCAGCGTCACCATCTCGGCGTCCTTCTCCTGCAGGGCCTTCTGCACCTCGGCCAGGGCGCTCTGCGAGGTCACCAGCTCAGCGTCCTTGTCCTCCAGGTTCTGCTGGATCAGGGTCAGGCCGGCCTTCTGCTCCTCCTGCTCCGCCTGCTTGGCCTCGGCGGCGGCCTTGGCCGCGGCCAGCTCCTCCTCCCGCATCTGCAGGGCGTCGCGCAGACGCCCTAGGTTCTCCTCGGTCTTGGTCAGCTCTGCCTGGCTCGACCTCAGCGATTCCTTGATGAACTGCGTGGTGGCGTCCCTCTCGGCCTGCTGGGACTTCAGCTGGGTTATGGCCACCTCTAAGGCCTCGATGCGGTGGTCACGCTCCTGCACCTTGGCCACGGACTCCTCCACCCGCTTGTGGCTCTCCTCGATGGCCTGCTTGGCGGTCATCCGGCCGGTGATGTCCCGGTCGATGCCCCGGTAGCCCATGAACTTCCCGTCGCGGCCGAAGTGGGGCATACCGTTCATCTCCAGGTACACCGTGTGACCGTCCTTGTGCACCGCCTGCTTCTCCAGGGCGGTGATGGGGACGTGCGCCCCCATGGTCTTGGTCAGGATGTTGGAGATGTGCTCCGCGCTCTCCGGGGTTATCAGGTCCTGGGGGCTGCGTCCGATCACGTCCTCGGGCAGAATGCCGAGTATGTCCCTGACCCGGGCCGAGGACCATGTGTAGTTGCCGTTCTCGTCGATCTCCCAGGACCAGTCCGAGGCGCGCTCCGCGAGGTCGTTGAACCTCGACTGCTGGTGGTCCAGCTCCTCCTCCGCCTCCCTGCGGGCGGCGTTCTCCTCGCTCACCCGCCGGCGCATGTCCTCGATGGTCCGGTCCCGGTTCATCAGGTCCGACTCCGCGCTGTTGTAGAGGCGGATGCTGTCCAGCATCCTCTCCAGCTCCAGGGCCGAGTAGTCGTCCTTCAGCAGCCGGTCGGTGGGCACGTAGAACAGGTTGTTGTTGATCGAGCCCTCCGTCACCACCCGGGGGTGGGCGTGAAGGGCGATGATGAGGGCAGGCGGTGAGAACACCCTCCGGTCATACTGGCATATTATGCGCAGCGAGATGCCGGGGTTGAAGGTGTTGAGCTTGGCCTCGTACTCCGGCCACCTCTCCACCCCCGCCACCTTCTCCTGGGTCCAGGTCATGTCGGAGATTATGCGCATGGCCGTGAACCCGTAGGACTTGGCCAGCTCGGCCACGTTGCTGATGACCTTCATGGTCCAATCAGGGTCGAAGTTGCCTCGCTTGAAGTACATCTCCTTCTTGTGGGTGAGTATCAGGCCTCCGCTGCCCACCGCCTTGTCTACGTCGATGTTCTCGGCCTTGAGGGCCTCCAGCATGTCAGTGTCGTTCTCCTCGCTGGAGATGTATAAGCAGATCTCACCCTTCTCCAGGCCGACCCGGATGAGGGGGGTGACCGCCGAGAGCCGTTCCTCGTCGGTCTCGTATATGAGCGCTATGTGGTCTCCCTTTAAGTGCTGGTCAGCCTCTGATCCCGTCAGCGGCTGGTCGCTGTTCGAATTAACCATAATGTGCATCCTCCATGGCCCCGATCGGGCATCGGGGCATCCCATCAATATCGTTGCCCCCCAGCAACATTTCGGGACATAAACCCTCGCCCCAGGCCATCAATCTTTGGGCCCGTTCCATGGACCGCCAAGCGGTCGCAAGGCCTCTCCGGTGAAGGGCGATGTTGCCCATAATCCTTATGTGCACGGACGCGGTTCGCAGAGTGGGCGGGGATCGATGGTGCCAGGATGTCAGCGCGAGCCGGTCCGGGGAGGTCGGGAGGAGCATCGTAACGGTGGCGCCTCTCGTGCCCGGCCAGCAGCAAATGGGCGTCCATCACCTAGGCCTATGGCGCGAGCATGCTCATGGGAGGCGATACCATCGTTCCGACCATGATGCACAGGGAGCGCCAGGAGGCGCGCGTGAGCGAAGGCCTGGAGGCCGACGGGGATGGCAGAGGCCTCACGGTGCTGTGCGATTTCGATAGCACCATCTCCCTGATGGACACCGCGGAGTACATACTGGAGAACCACGCCCAAGGGGACTGGCGGGCCCTGGAGAAAGCGCTTGGCGCGGGCGAGATCACGCTGGAGGAGTGCATGAGCAGGCAGTTCGACATGATCTCCCTCTCCCGCGACGAGATCCTGCTGGAGCTGGACCAGGTGGTGGTCCCCCGCCCCGGGTTCAGCGAGCTGGTGGAGGGCTGCCTGTTCAACGGAGCGACCTTTCGCATCACCAGCGCGGGGCTGGACTTCTACATCCGGCACTTCCTGGAGGCCTACACCTGGAGGGGGCAGGTGGAGGTGGTGGCCCCGGAGGTGACCGACACCCCCACGGGCGTCAGGTTCCAGTTCCCCCCGCTTAGCTTCGCTCAGGCCCGGAACTTCAAGGAGGACAACGTGCTGCGGGAGCGTGCCGACGGCCGGCGGGTGGCGTACATAGGGGACGGGACCTCGGACCTGTGGGCCGCCCGGTCCGCCGACCTGGCGTTCGCGGTCCGCGGCTCGGTGCTGGACCGCCTCCTTGTGAGGTCCGGTCACCAGCACCACACCTTCACCGGCCTGCTCGAGGTACTGGAGACCCTCTTCCCACCGCCCCGTCACCGAGGGTGAAAGTCCAGGGCCCCGGAGTTCATGCAGAAGCGCTTGCCGGTGGGAGGGGGACCATCGTCGAACACGTGGCCCAGGTGCCCGCCGCAGCGGGCGCACTCCACCGCCGTCCGGACCATTCCGAACTTGCGGTCCGATATCGTTGTCACCGCGCTCTCCTCGATGGGCGCCACAAAGCTGGGCCACCCCGTCCCGGAGTCGAACTTGGCGTCCGAGGAGAACAGGGGGTTCCCGCAGCCCCCGCACACGTAGGTCCCCGGCTCGTGGTTGTTCCAGTACTGGTTATGGAAGGGGGGCTCGGTCCCGTCCTGCCGCAGGATGCGGAAGCGCTCCGGCCCCAGCTGTTTTTTCCACTCCTCGTCCGATTTGGTCACTCTCGCCATGGTCGCCATCGTTCTCCTCTCCATGTTGGTCGAGCGAGTATTAAAAGGTCAGGGCGGTCGCCCTCCTGCCTATCACTTTTGCTATGAACGCGACGATCCCATCTAATGTGCCTTCGAGCCCTACCGCACAGAACATCTGGACCTTCCGCCCCGAGACCTCCTCAAGGCCCTCCTCGGCATCGTTCGCGGAGGGGTCGCTCTCATCAACGGTCAGGGGCACCGAAATATTTTTACTGAGCTGGATATTTTTCGGCGGCATGGTATCCCCTCAGGTCGAGAAGCTATTCAACTCCATGAAGAACGGTGGGATCGTGTCCGAGGACAAGGCCGTGAGCGCCGAGAAGGCCACCTCCATGTGCAAGCTGCCCAAGGCCCAGTGCATGAACGCCCTGGCGGAGCTGGAGAAGATGGGAGTGGCCAAGAAGCGGAAGAACAACAACGCCGTGGCCTACTACCTCGCCAAGACCAGCCTGTGATACTCCCGCATCACGCCGCCGGCAATCCCTTCCCTGTTCTTTTCACCCCTCTACGTTCTACCGTTCCGTCCTGACCCCCGGGCCCTTACCGCCGGTAGGTCTTGCCGATCTTGAATGCGTCGGCCATCCTCTCCCCAAGGTGATGATAGGTGGAGGCGGTGGACAGGTACAGCAGGGGGTCCATGCGGCCCGCGTCGGGGACCTTGTCGTTGAACACACCCTCGTCCGCGTACAGCCCCACGATCCTACCCACGATCATGTCGGTGGTCTCGAACTCCACGATGCGCAGGAGCTCGCACTCCATGGTGACGGGGCACTCCTCGATCATGGGGGCGGTGCCGAGCGTGCCGTAGAAGCTCTCGAACACCTCGGACTTGTCGGCCTCGTGCCCGGACGTGATGCCTACGTAGTCCGTTGCCGCGGCCAGAGCGGTGCTGGGCAGGTTCACGCTGAAGGTGCCGTTCTCCAGCATCCCGTCCTTGGTCCTCCTCTCCTTGGCCATGACCAGCCCGATGGTGGGCGGGATGTCGTCGATCATGGTGAACCAGGCCAGGGTGCAGTAGTTGGGCCTTCCCTCGATGTTGGACCCTGCCATGCATATGGGGAAGGCGATGGGGGGCATCATGGCCCCGAAGGATGTCTTGGTCATGCTATCGCCCTTCAACATGGTCCCCGCGATACATCACCCTTTTGCCGCCCGGTGATTTTGCCGAGGGTTTAAGTACGCTCGTTCAATCTCATGGCGATACCATGGCCGCTGCCACAGACCTCCCTCGACCGGTCATACTCGAGGACGAATGCAAGGGATGCGGGCGCTGCATCGCCGCCTGCCCCAAGAAGGTGCTACGACCCGCCGACCACCTGAACCGCCGGGGGTTCGTCCCCGCCGAGTACGTGGGGGAGGGCTGCACCGGCTGCGCCATCTGCTTCTACAACTGCCCGGAGTTCTACGCCATCGAGGTCCACACCCCGGACAAGGAGGGAAAGAGATGAGGAAGTTCGTGAAGGGCAACGAGGCCGTGGTCATCGGGGCGCTGTACGCCGACTGCGACCTGTACTTCGGGTACCCCATCACCCCGGCCAGCGAGATCGCCCACGGGGCGGCGGAGCTGTTCCCCCGCCAGGGCAAGGAGTACCTTCAGGCGGAGTGCGAGACCGCCTCCATCAACATGATCTTCGGCGCGGCCAGCGCCGGGAAGATGGCCATGACCGCCTCCTCCGGTCCCGGCGTCAGCCTCATGCAGGAGGGCATATCCTACCTGGCGGGGGCGCAGCTGCCGGCGGTGATCGTCAACGTCATGCGTACCGGCCCCGGGCTGGGGAACATCGGCCCGGAGCAGGGCGACTACAATCAGGCGGTGAAGGGCGGGGGCCACGGCAACTACAAGAGCATCGTCCTGGCGCCTGGCTCGGTGCAGGAGATGTGCGACCTCACCATCAAGGCGTTCCAGCTGGCGTTCCAATACCGGTCTCCCGTGGTGGTGCTGGCGGACGCGGTGCTGGGGCAGATGATGGAATCCCTGAAGCTGCCGGAGGGCATGCTGGACCGGCCGGAGACCGCCTCCTGGGCGGTGCACGGGGACGCCGCCACGAGGCCCAACCTCATAACGTCCATATATCTAGATCCGGACCGGCATGAGCAGCACAACCTGCGCCTGCAGGAGAAGTACGACCGCATGAAGGTCGAGGCCCGAGCGGAGACGTACTTGGTGGAGGACGCGGACATTATCCTCACTGGCTATGGATCATCGTCCCGCATCGCCCGCTCGGCCGTGGACCAGCTGCGCTCCGAGGGCATCAAGGCGGGTCTCTTCCGACCCATCACACTGTCCCCCTTCCCAGTGCAGCAGCTTAACGCAGCGGTGGGCGACCGCAACGTGCTGGTGGTGGAGATGAGCAACGGGCAGTACCGCGATGATGTGCTACTGCATCTGGACCGCAAGAGCTGCTCCGAGGTCTCGCTGGTGAACCGCATGGGCGGGAACCTGGTGAGGGTGGAGGACGTGCTCAAGGCCGCCCGCGGCATGGCGGGGGTGAAGGCATGATCAAGCGCGCCAGAGGATTTTACGATACGTTCGACCGCAAGGACGGCAGCAGGACCTCCACGTTCTGCGCCGGGTGCGGACATGGGATCATCCACAAGCTCATCGCTGAGGCCATGGCGGACCTGGGGATACAGGACCGCACGGTGTTCGTCTCCCCCGTGGGGTGCGCGGCGTTCTGCTACTACTACTTCGACTGTGGGAACGTGGCAGGACCCCATGGACGGGCGTCCGCCGTCGCCACGGGCCTGTCCCGCGCCCTCCCCGACAAGGTGGTCATCGCCTACCAGGGCGACGGGGACCTGGGGGCCATCGGCTTCAACAACGCCTTCCAGGCCGCCAACCGGGGGGAGAAGTTCGCGTGCTTCTTCGTCAACAACACCATATTCGCCATGACCGGGGGACAGATGGCGCCCACCACCATGCCCGGGCAGAGGACCACCACCTCGCCCTACGGCCGCGACGTCGCCCGCACCGGCGCGCCCCTGCGCGTCAGCGAGGTGTTCGCCCAGCTGGAGGCGCCGGTGTACGTGGAGCGCGTGTCGGTGGCGGACACCAGGCGCATCATGCAGGCCAAGAAGGCGGTGCGGAAGGCGCTGGAGATACAGCGCGACGGGAAGGGCTACGCCTTCGTGGAGTTCCTCTCCCCCTGCCCCACCAACTGGCGCATGGACTCCCTCAAGGCCGCGGACTACGTCACCCAGGAGATGGAGAAGGTGTTCCCCCTGGGCTGCTTCAAGGACCGCACCGCGGAGGAGCCGGTCCGACCGCAGGACATCGAGGTCAGCGACCTCCGCTCCCTGCTGGGAGGGACCGATGAGGGCGTGGAACCGCAGCACGATCCCGCCTTCAAGGAGAGGCGCCTCAAGTTCTCCGGCTTCGGGGGGCAGGGCGTGCTCAGCCTGGGCCTGGTGGTGGCGGAGGCGGCCGGGAGAGCTGGCCGCTACGTATCATGGTTCCCCTCCTACGGCCCGGAGCAGCGCGGGGGCGCGGCCTCCTGCTCGGTGGTGATGGGAGGACAGGAGATCGGCTCCCCGGCGGTGGAGGAGCCTGACGTCCTTGTTGCCATGAACCAGCCCTCCCTGGAGCGCTTCCTGCCCACCGTCCGCCCCGGCGGAAGGGTGCTGTACGAAGCGTCAATTCCACTGGAGGTCAAGCCGCCGGCAGGCGTCACCGTTCTGGCCTTCCCGGCCATGCGGATCGCCGGCGACCTGGGGGTCCCCAAGGCCGCCAACACCGCGCTGCTGGGCGCGCTGATGGAGCTGGGATGGGTGGAGGTGCCGGAGGAGCACGTGCTGGCCTCCCTGGACGACAGCTTCGCGGCCAAGCCCAAGCTGGTGGACGTGAACCGCAAGGTCTACGCCACCGCCCGGGCTTGGGCCCGGGAGCACCTCTCTCGGTGAGGCGAAAACGACCGGTGACAAGCTATATTACTATAAGAGCGGATTCGTGCGCCGACCAGCGGCCGCGGTCCGGACGTGACCTGGCCCATCTGGAACACCACGCCCGGAGGATAGCAATGTCCAACTCTCAGAAACTGGGAACCCGCATCAGTACCTACCGCGAACGGCTGGGCCTCACCCCCGAGGACCTGGCCAAGAACGCCGGAATCGACCTCGCGCTCGTGAACAACGTGGAGAACGGGACGGTGTACCCGTCCATCAGCGTGCTGGTGAAGCTCTCCCGCGCCCTGGGCCAGAGGCTCGGGACGTTCATGGACGACCAGTTCCTGCCCGATCCCCCTCATCGTTCGCCAGGGCGATCGCCAGGAGGAGACCGCTCCCCATCACGGGGGCGTGCCCGGCACCTACCACTACTACCCACTGGGGAAGGGCAAGACCGACCGGCACATGGAGCCGCTGTACATCGTCATCGACCCCAACAAGGAGAACGGCATCTCGTCCCACGAGGGCGAGGAGTTCATCATCGTGGTGTCCGGCGAGGTCGAGCTCACCTACGGCAAGGAGAGGTTCAAGCTCCAGACCGGGGACTCCATGTACTACAACTCGGTGGTACCGCACGCCGTGAGCGCAGCAGGCAACAACCCCGCGGCCATCTACGCGGTGATCTACACCCCGGTATGAAGGGATGGCCATGGTAAGAGAGGAGGTTACTCGGGAGGCCACCCTGGGCCAGCTGCTGGACGAGACCGTGGCGCGGTGCCCTGACAACGATGCCATCGTCTACGCCGACCGCGACTACAGGGAGACGTGGAGGGAGTTCTCCGACACCATCGACCGCGTGGCCAAGGGCCTCATGGCCCTGGGCGTGAAGAGAGGGGAGAAGGTGGCCATATGGGCCACCAACGTGCCGCACTGGGTCACGCTGCAGTACGCCACCGCGCGCATCGGTGCGATCCTGCTCACCATCAACATCAACTACAAGATATCGGAGATCGAGTACGTTCTGAAGCAGTCGGAGACGGAGAACATCTTCATCATCGACGGGTACCGGGACACCGACTACCTGGCCACGCTGTACGAGCTGATCCCGGAGCTGAAGACCCAGCCCCGGGACAAGCTGCGCTCGGAGAAGTTCCCCCACCTCCGCCGGGTCCTGTTCCTGGGACCGGAGAAGCACCGCGGGCTGTACTCGATGAACGAGGTCATGGCCATGGCGGTGCAGACCTCGGACGAGGAGTACCGCGAAAGGCAGAAGGAGCTGTCCTGCTACGACGTGGTGAACATGCAGTACACCTCCGGGACCACGGGGTTCCCCAAGGGGGTCATGCTCACCCACCACAACATCGGCAACAACGGCTACTGGATCGCCGCCAACATGAACTACACCCCGGCCGACCGCATCGCCCTGCCGGTGCCCCTGTTCCACTGCTTCGGCTGCGTCCTGGGGGTCATGGCATCTCTGAACTCCGGGGCCTGCATGGTCATCCTGGAGAAGTACGACGCGGTGAACGTCATGACCGCCATCGAGAAGGAGCGGTGCACCGCCCTGTACGGCGTGCCCACCATGTTCATCGCCATCCTGGAGCACCCCCTGTTCGACAAGTTCGACTTCTCCACCCTGCGCACCGGCATCATGGCCGGTTCGCCCTGCCCCTCGAAGAGCATGGAGGAGTGCGTGGAGAGGATGAACATGAGCGAGGTCACCATCGTGTTCGGGCTCACCGAGTCCTCACCCGGCATGACCCAGACCCGCTTCGACGAGCCGTCCCTGGAGAAGAAGTGCTCCACCGTGGGACAGGCCCTGCCAGGCGTGGAGGTCAAGCTGTTCAACCCCGACACCGGGAACGAGTGCGGGGTGGAGGAGCACGGGGAGGTGTGCTGCCGCGGCTACAACGTCATGAAGGGGTACTACAACCTTCCCGTGGAGACCGCCAAGGCCATCGACAAGGGGGGCTGGCTTCACTCCGGGGACATCGGCAAGATGGACAAGGACGGGTACCTCGCGATCACCGGCCGCCTCAAGGACATGATCATCCGCGGGGGCGAGAACGTCTACCCCAAGGAGGTAGAGGACTTCGTCCACCACATGCCAGGAGTGCAGGACGTGCAGGTGGTGGGCGTGCCCAGCAAGAAGTACGGGGAGCAGGTGGGGGCGTACATAATCCTGAAGAAGGACGTGCAGATGACGCCCGAGGACGTGCAGGACTTCTGTCGGGGGAAGATCGCGTGGTACAAGTCTCCCAAGTTCGTGGCCTTCGTCGATTCCTACCCGCTCACGGCCTCGGGGAAGATCATGAAGTACAAGCTGCGCGAGGACGCGTCGCAGAGGTGGCCTGACGCTTAGGGGCTAACCCGTAAATAGTTCCTCACAGTTCGAGGCGCTCGTATGCCCAAGATAAAGGCGGGCGACGCTACCATCCACTACCATGTGCACGGCGAGGGAGAGCCGCTGCTGCTCATCACCGGGTTCAGCGGGGACCTCTACAACTGGAAGAAGGCCATCCCCCTGCTGGACGATGCCTACAAGGTCATCACCTTCGACAACCGGGGGAGCGGGCACACCGAGGCCCCAGACACCCCGTTCACCGTGGAGACCATGGCCGATGACGCCGACGCCCTGCTGGACGCGCTGGGCATCGAGCGGGCGCACGTGCTGGGGTGGTCCATGGGCGGGAACGTGGCGCAGGAGCTTACGCTGCGGCACCCCGAGAAGGTCGGGACCCTGGTCCTGATGTCCACCTACCAGCGGGAGCCGGACCGGGCCCGCTTCGCCATCGACGCCATGATCCACGCCGTGAGGGAGGGCGCGAGCATGGACACGTTCCAGACGATGATGCAGACGTGGTGCTCCACCGAGAGCTTCTTCCACGGCAAGTTGTCGGTGTGCGAGCTGGGCGAGGAGTGCAGCATCAATGTGCTGAACGGTTTCTCCCGCCAGAAGAAGGCGTTGGACGCCTTCGACAGCCACGGCCGCTTGCAGCAGATACAGGTGCCCACATTGGTCATCCACGGGGACGAGGACATCATGGTGCCCATCGTCTTCGGGACCAAGGTCGCTGCCGCCATCCCGCGGTCGGAGTTCGAGGTCATCGAGGGGGCTGGGCACTTTCTCCCGCCCTCGGGCTACGTGCCGCTGGTGCTGGACTTCCTGGCCAAGCACCCGCTGGAATACCTTCCCCAGGCCTAGGGCGATCACGGTTTACGAGGCTCAGGGGTTGGCCAGCCAGCAGCCCGGATCGGCCGTGAAGGGGTCGCCGGTGAGGGCCAGGGAAAGACATCTCAGCCCCCCGTGGCACACCGTGCCGAAGGAGCATTCCCGGCACCGCGCGTCCATCCGCTGGTGGTCCCTCAGCCGCGCCAGTATCACGCTGCGGTTATAGATCTCCCATAGGGTGGAGCTATGGACGCTGCCGACCGGTAGGGGCATGCGCCGGCAGGGATATACCTGCCCGTCGGGCAGCAAGGCCAGGAGGCTGTCCCCGGCCGTGCAGCGGTAGGGCGTTCCTCCTGCCAGGAACTGCAGGGCCCGGTCCATGGCCACCTCCCTGCGCTCAGGGCCGGTGATGCGCCGGCGCGCTTGGGCCAGGGATTCGACGTAGTCCCGCGTGCCCTGGGGGGAGAGCACCTCCTGCGACATCGCCACCCCGCTCCCCAGGGGCAGCATGCGGTCGGTCCACACCTTGTCCGCCCCCGCCTTCCTCATGCTCCTCATAGTCGCTGCCATCTCGTGCACGTTGCCGCCGTGGGCGGTGAAGGAGACCATCGTCCTCACGCTCGCCCGGTGCAGCCACTGAAGGCCGTCCACTGCCCTGCGATAGCTGCCTTTTCCGCGGATGCCGTCATGCGTTCCCTCCCGGCCGTCCACGCTGACCTGTACGAAGGCCGGCTGGAGGTCGTGGAGCTTCTCCGCCATCGCGTCGTCGATCAGGGTCCCGTTGGTGAGGAGGGCGTAGCTCAGCCCGGCGTCGACGATCTCCTTGATGAGGTCCGCTAGATCCTCTCGCAGAAGGGGCTCCCCTCCGGTGAGGTTGATGTGCCCGTGCACGGCCGTGCGCCGCCGGACGGAGAGGCGGTAGAGGAGTTCCTGGTACTGCCGCAGCGCGGACCGGAGGTCCTCGTACGATGGGTCCTCTCCCCCGTCGCCCTGATAGCAGTGCGCGCAACGGAGGTTGCAGCGGTCGGTCACGTGCCACTGCAGCGTGAAGTGGGAGGTGGTAGGCACGTCCACCGGCACCTTATCCGCCACAGCCTCCTCCTCCGCATCCTCCGCATCCCCCGCCCCCGCACCCTCCGCCGTTGCCCCCGCCGCAGCCGGAGCTTCCCACATAGCCGCCGCAGCCCCCCGAGGCCGTGACCGAACGGGTCTGCTTGGAGAGGTCATGATAACCGGCCACCGGCAGCAGTGCTCCCGCGCCGAACAGGGCCACCAGCAGAACAGGGTCGACCCCCTCCGGCAGCGCTCCGCTGTCCGCCGAGGCCTTGGCCCAGCTCATGTGCTCCCGTGTTCCCTGGAGGTACTTCCGACCCAGGGCGGTCAGGTGGGGCCGGTATGCCAGCACGACCATCACCGCGGAGAAAAGGAACATCTCCATCACGAGAAAGGCGACCGGACGCCCGTAGGTGAGGCCCAGGTATAGCTTGATGCCGCCCAGGAGCAGGAGTGACGCTGATAGCAGGAGCACCTTGCTCCGGACCATGAGCCGCTGATGCCCGTCCATCACCAGCCCTTCGTCCGTGAGGCGGGACAACGTGGGCTCCAAGGATGACCGGACCTGCCGGTGCAGGACCCGGTCACGGAAGAAACGGCGTACCGTGCTCCCTGACCAGAAGAACTCCAGAACGTGCTGCTCCACCGGGTCACGGGACGAGCTGCCCTCGGTGGCGACAAGGGATGCGCCCTTGCCTGGCCGCTCATCGTACCTTACCTTTCCCTGGGAGTACAGGTGGAACAGCGACGCCCGCTTGACGCCGTTCTCCCTTCCGGAGAGGTAGGCGAGGACCATGGGGTCCGGGGAGAGGTAGCTGGGCAGCGACCGGTGGGCGGTACCGTCGTACCTCGTCCATGCCAACGCCCCTGCGACCGCGGCTAGGCCTGCCACGAGATAGATCAGCAGGAACACTGGCCCATCGATGCTCCTTATCGCCTCCAGTAGTCCGACCTCCATGTTGATATTTCCCTTCGATGCCCTGACCGCCTTTCGACATTATATTCTTTTTACTCTATAGGGTCATTCTTAACCTTATTGTACGAAAAAAGGTGGTGCCGTGCACCCTTATGCAGGACATCGGCCGCAACACCCCTAACCTCATAGCGTCCACAGGTCCGGGACCATGGAGTACATGCCGCCCAGCACCAGCGCCGCGTCGGCGATGATGTGCAGGAGGAACAAAGGGATCATCGATCCCGTGCGGCGGTACAACAGGACGTAACCGATGGTCATCACGGTCTGAGCCGTGAAGAACACCTGGAACCAGGGGAAGGTGCTCCTGAACTCCGGCAGGAAGCTGCCCCAGAACAGGGCGTGGATAAGGCCCACGAACATCACTGCCAGGAGCATGCCCAATAACCCTCCGACGATGCGCTTCCCCCTCGCCTGCCAGCGGGTCTCGAAGGCATCGTAGATGTAGACCCATAGCAGCTGCTCGCTGAAGGCATTGAGGGGCACCCAGATAATGAAGGTGAGCAGGACCCCCATGGCGTCGTCATGCCGCGGGACGATGGTCATCAGGGCGGCCACCTGCCCCACCACCTGCACCGCGAGGAGCACAGCGAACAGCGGCAGGACCCAGGTAACCGGCCGCACGTAGTCCAACGTGCCCTTGCGCCAGCGGACCAGGAGGACGCAGAACGCTCCGTAGTAGAGGGCGAGAGGGAGCAGTGCCCCAGTGGCGTCCAGCAGGACGGAGCAGGCCAAGGGCAGCAGGAACGTGGCCGCCAGCGCCAGCAGTAGGTCGAGGTCCGTGGCGCGGAAGGTGAGCCGGTCCGCTCGGCGGGACAGGACCGATGAAAGGGGCATCCCTTCGAGATGAGCAGAAGCCTAGAAATGCCCTGTGCCGAGAAGACATCAGCACATTCCCATCCCGCGCCCATCAAGGACGATTGTATAAAGCACCCACTCCCTATCCTGACCGATCACGATGACATCGCTCCAGAGGGAATACGGAAAGCTGCTCGCCAGGTACAAGGAGATGATCGTGCTCCGCACCGCGGGGGACATTGTTTACTGGGACATGGAGACCAAGATGCCCGCCAAGGGCCTGGAGCTGCGCAGCGAGCAGCTGTCGCTCATCGGCCTGATGACCCACAAGATGCTGGTCGATCCCAAGCTGGGGCGCTCCCTCGACGCGGTGGAGAGGTTCGCGGAGGACATGACGGCCGAGGAACGAAGGAACGTGCACCTGCTGCGGAAGTACTACAGCGAGGAGTCCAAGCTCCCCGGCCAGCTGGTGGCGGAGATGTCCAAGCAGCAGATCCTGTCGGTGGGGGCGTGGAAGCGGGCCAAGGGGGCCCAGGACTTCTCGCTGTTCCGCGACCATCTGCAGCGTAACATCGAGCTTAAAGAAAGGGCCGCGGCCATCCTCATGGAGGTGAAGGGGACGAGAACGCCGTACGACGCCCTCCTGGACATCTACGAACCGGGGATGACCACCGAGGGCGTCAGCAGGATTTTCAAGGGCATGAGAGATGGGCTGATCAAGCTGATGAGGAAGGTCAGCGCCTCCTCGGAGCGTCCGGACGATTCCTTCCTCTCCAGGAGGGTCCCCATCTCCGCCCAGAAGAAGGTCTCCGAGCTGGCCATGGACTTCATCGGCTACGAGGTCACGGGCCCGGGGGCCTGGGGGAGGCTGGACGAGACGGAGCACCCCTTCTCCAACGGGTACTACGATGACGTGCGCATCACCACCCACTACCACGAGGACAGCTTCCGGTCCAGCCTGTTCAGCGTGCTCCACGAGGGCGGACATGCGCTGTACGAGCACGACCTGCCCCGGGAGTGGATGTACCAGCCCATCGGGAGCGCCGCCAGCTACGGCGTGCACGAGTCCCAGAGCCGCTTCGTGGAGAACATGGTGGGGAGGAGCCCAGAGTTCCTGTCGTACATCCTGCCCCAGGTCCAGAAGGTCACCGGCAAGGCGCTGGCGGGGGTGGGGCTGGACGAGTTCGTCCGAGCGGTGAACGTAGCCCGGCCGTCCAAGGTCCGCATCGAGGCCGACGAGGTCACCTACGGGCTGCACATCATCATCCGCTTCGAGCTGGAGAGGGACATCTTCGCCGGAAAGCTGAACGTCGACGAGCTGCCCCAGGCATGGAACGAGAAGTACGCCCAGTACCTGGGGGTGGAGGTGGAGAACGACTCCGAGGGCGTCATGCAGGACACCCACTGGGCCGGGGGGAGCTTCGGCTACTTCCCCAGCTACGCCCTGGGCAACATCTACGGGGGTATGTTCCTGAAAAAGCTCACCAAGGACGTCCCGGACTGGAGGGACGCGGTGGCTGGCGGGCGTTTCGCACCGGTGGGCGCGTGGCTGGCGGAGAACGTCCACTCCAAGGGCGCGCTGTACGACCCCGCTGATCTGGTCAAGGTCGTGACCGGCGAGAAGGTGAGCATCCGGCCCTTCCTGGACTATCTGGACCAGAAGGTGGAATACGTTTACGGAGGATGAGCACCGACGCCACTTAGTGCTGGCCGTGGTACTCACGTAGGCTAGGATTAATAAACCGGTCCCTATCCCCCCACGATGACGCCAGGTGGTCAGGCACGGGTGGACGAGAGGATTGACCGGACCCTGCTGATCTCCCGCGAGGACATGGTCCGGCGGCAATGCGATATGCTGAGGAGCATTACCTCCTCCGCCGCGCGGTCCGCCGTCTACCAGGGCCGCGTCGGCGAGATCTCCTCCTTCGAGGACCTGGCCCGCCTGCCGCTCACCTCGTACCAGCTCATCGATGACATCATAGGGAAGCAGGGCCAGGAGCGGTGCCTGCTGCAGCCCCCCGATCGCATCTACCAGACCTCGGGCAGCACCGGTAGCCCCAAGCGGATGTACTACAGCGACGAGGACGCGCTGCGCATGGCCACCGACTTCGCCATCATCTGCCAGGTGGCAGGGGTCACCAGCCACGACCGGGGGTGGAACCTGGGAGGGGCCCTGCCCAACGTGTCCGGGGCCTTGCTGGAGGAGACCTGCGACCTGGTCGACATCCCGCGGTTCACCACCCTCCTGACGCGGGAGTCGGACCTCATGCCGGCGATGCACCGGGCCTCCCGGGCCAGGAGGATCGACGTGGTGTCCACCGCCGCCCTGGTGCTGTACTTCATCTCCCGCTCGGTGCGGGAGCGGGATTTCCTCCAGGTCACGGTCCGGGAGAAGATCAGGAAGGACGTGCACCTCCCCTCACCCATGGCTTCCCTGGTGGCCCGCATCTACATCTGGTACGTGAACCCCCGGAGGCTGGGGAAGCTGCTGGCCAGCACCCGCGTGGCCCTCACCTACGCCGAGCCGTTCACCGCATACCTCTCCGACTACCGCCAGAGCCTGCCCCGGGCCCAGTTCTACGATGTCCTGGGCAGCACGGAGAACCCCGTGCTGGCCGCCCAGCTGGACCAGGGGACCAAGGGCCTGAGCCTGTTCATCAACGCGGTGGTGCCGGAGATAGCCGACCCGGTGGAGGTGGCCAAGGCCAAGGAGGCCGGGAGCAGCGTTAGGAGCGTCATGTGGACGGAGTGGGAGAAGGGCATGCGGGGCGAGCTCCTGATCACCCGCCCGGGCGACTGCCTTCCGCTCATACGATACCCCACGGGCGACATGATCGAGGTGCTGGAGCCCTCGCACGAGGTGGTCGTGGCCCCCGACGGGAGGAAGGCGCGGCTGCCCCTCATCAGGGTCTTGGGCCGCTCCGTGGACGTCCTCGACTTCGAGGTCCAGGACGAGATGGGGTGCTTCCTCGGCAACAAGATCTACACGCATCACATCCACGAGGCGCTGCAGCGGTCCATCAACATCCGGTGGTGGGAGCTGTATAACATCCAGGGCCAGCCTGGTCGGCTGTGCTTCCTGATCATCCCGGAAAAGGAAGTGGCCGACATGGGTCGGTACAAGAAGGACGTCCTGGCCCAGCTGCTGAGGGAGTGCGACGACCCCCATCACACACTGGAGATCGGTCATGAGCTGGGGCGACTGGACATCCTGGTGGCCCAGCCCTCCGCGTACGGCGTGATCCAGGCGGAGATCGAGAGGCGCGCCCGGGAGGGGCGCGCCCTGGGACAGCTCAAGCCCAAGCGCATCCACACGGTGGACGGGGAGGAGGCCTTCCAGGCAGCCATCGGAGAGAAGATGCGGGCCTGAGCTGCTAGGCAAGAGGTGCTGCCGGACCGCGCCGACCACGCCCGTCAGCTCAATTATGGTCACGTCGCTCCAATAATAGAATGAGACCGATGAGAGACCGCAACCTTGCCGGCTTCCTCCTCGTGGTGCTCGCTTACGGAGGAGCGCTCATGAGCGGGCCCGACCCTTCTTCCCTCGAGCAGGGGATGCCTTAACGCCTGCCCTTTGGTCGTAGGACCATGTTTAAATCGGGCCCTGCCATTCGCATCCTCATGCCGGGGGCCGCCAAGAAGGTACAACCGTCGACGATCCTGAAGAACGCCATGACCCTGTTCGCCGAGAAGGGTTTCTCCAACGTCACCATGGCCCAGATCGCCAAGGCCTCAGGGGTCACCGCCGCCGAGCTGAGGTCCCACTACGAGAGCCGGGAGGATGTGCTCATCGCCGCCTTCCGTTCGGGACACCGGAAGATGGAGGAGCGGCTGCGGATGATCATCAGCGGCGACCTGGACGCCCACCTGGGGGAGATGTTCGATGCCTGCCTAGACGGCCTCATGCCGTACGGCCCGGAGCTGCACCTCAACCTCCTGCTGCAGGCCACCAAGGACCGGACGCTGATGGAGATCGTCCGACGCACCTCCCGCAACGTCAACTTCGCCGTCAAGGCCTACCTGGCGCAGATGGTATCGCTCAGCATCATCGAGGAGGTCAAGGAGGTGGAGAAGGTCAACGAGGAGCTGGTGACGTCACTGGTAGAGGGCGTCGCAGGAGTATTGGAAGGAAAGAAGATATCGGCCATCAAGAAGGCCTGGGTGGCGCATGGCCGGGAGATGCTGAACCCCTCGTACAAGACCACCGTCCCCGCGCTCGACTAGGCGCAGTGGGGTTCCTGACAAAAAGAAAAAAGAAGGTTGGGACGGTCCTCAGACCATCTTCTTCCCGGCGTCGTACGTCGGGCTCTCGTTCCATACTTCCTCGACCTTCAACAGCCACAGCGCCTTGAGGTCGAACTTCATGCTCTTGAACACCGCCGCCATCTTGTCGAACACCGGTCCCGCGGTATGGTAGTCCGCCACCGAGGCCTTGACCTCGTAGGACTTGAAGCCCTTGGACACCAGGACCGATACCTTCGTTCCCTTCTGCTTGGCCACCTTCAGGTTCTCGCTCGTCTTGTGCATGAAGATCTCGCCGATGAAGATCGTCTCCGGGTCGATGGCCCCGGAACCGCCGACGTTGATGAGATGGACGTCCCCGTTGGCCGCTGCCGTTCCCAATACCTTCGCTGCGGTCTGCTCGTTGAGCAGGCCGAAGACCTCGTCAGGTAGTGCTACCATTTTTTCACCGTCACGTGAAGGGAATAACAATACTTTAATATTCTGAAATAATACTTTTCTATTCAAGACATGATCGACGAAGAGATGATGCGTGAGCTTCGCTCGCTGAGGAGCGAGGTGGGCTCGCTGGGCGACCAGGTGCTCAGCGTACGGTACGAGGACATCAAGGGCTCTCTCATGGAGCGGGTGAAGGCGGCCATGGGCGAGGAGGGGAAAAGGTCGTTCCGCCATGAGGCCACGGCCCTGCGTTCGTCGTCCTCGTGCCAGCACAAATCCGAGTGCCTGACCACGCTGAGCGAGGCGGTAGACCTGGCCGCCGACCTGTTCCTGGACGGAGACAGCGAGGGCGCGGAGAAACTGATGTCAGAGCTGGAGCGGAAGGTTACCGGAGAGCGGTCCCCCTGCACCGACGGGGCCTGCTCCCGGGAGGCGGTGGAGACCTTGCGGCGGGTGAGGACCATCCTGTCCATCTACCAGGGCCTGGCCGACCGCCTGGGATACCGCTCGGCGGACCTGCTGCCGAAAGAGCAGGTCCCCGAGGTGCCACCGGAGCAGGCGGAGGCCATGCTGGGACCCCTGGCCAACGCCTGGCGGATTAAGGTGCTTCGGGCCCTGCGCCCCAGTGATCGCAGCCTCAGCGACCTGGGGAGGGCGGTGGAGCTGCGCACCGGGCACCTCCAGTTCCACCTCCGCGCCCTGATTGAGGCGGGATACGTGAAGGCCGACCGCAGGAGGCACCTGTACTCGCTGACCGCCCGGGGGCAGGCGGCGCTGCAAGGCGCTGAAGCCCTCGCCTTCCGGCTGGGACCGTTCCCAGCAGACCGATGATTGTATGCCCTGATAATGTTCGTTCGCTCGATTCCCCGCCCGGATGGAAAAGTTTCATAACCTCACGTCCGATTATTAACGGAGTTAAGGTGAACCACATGACGGTACAAACCAAGGAACGTGAAGAACGAAAATGCAGGGTAGCGTTCTCTTCCATGGGAAGAACCCTGAAGGACGAGGTCTCCAGCTCTCTCGCGGGAGCCGCCTACTTCATCATCGTGGAAGGGAGCCCCGATAAGATCTCGGTCATTGAGAACCTGGGAAAGGGCCACGGCTCGGAGGCTGGGGAGATGGCTGCAAGGTCTCTGCTGGAGGAGAGGGTGAACATCCTGGTAACGGGGAACATCGGCCCGACCACAGCCAGGATTCTCAAGGAGGGGCGGATGGTGGTGCATGCTGGCTGTTCCGGCAGGATCGATGATGCCATACAGAGGTGCCTCTCCGGCAAGCTCGTAGAGACGGAGGGGGCCAGTTACTCCGGCTGCCTGGAGAGTCCCGGGACCGCCAAGGCCAGACAATAAGGTCAGCGAACTCTGCTGGGTGGGACCTACCGTTCATGATGGGCGCACAGCGCCTCGGCCGTTGCATCCGTGAGAGCCCCCGCCCGGAGCTGCTCGAGGGCATTTCGCACGCTGCCGTCCGCACCACATAGCACCTTGATGCCCAATTCCTCGCACCGCCTAGCGGCCTTGGCACCTAGATGGGATACTACTACGGTGTCCGTCCCGATCCCCTTCAGAAGCTCTGGAGGGCTGAGGGTCCCTCCCATGTGATCGCTGGTATTATCTATCACCGTCAGATGCCCGCTCTCCAGGTTGGCGATGGTATAGGTGGGCGCCTTCCCGAAGTGCTCGAACAATCTGTCCTCCAGACCCTTGTTCCCCTGCGTCGGTATGGCTACAATTATCATTACATCTCCCCTTCCCGGCGAGGCGGGCCCGTTGCTGGTCGTCACACCGGTGATGATCATCTAGTGCAGCACAGGGTATTAGACTTGTTCCGGAAATGTTCGGTCTACCTGGTCTCGAAGTAGTCCTCGATGATGGCTTTCTCCGCCCTCTTCAGTATCTCGCCCAGACTGGACGAGCTTACCTGGAGCTTCTTCGCCAGCCCATCCAGGTATATTCTCTTGGGCGTCTCGTAATAGCCCTCCCTGACCGCAGTTCTGAGCACCTCCTCTTGGCGCTTGGTGAGCAGGCTGGCCTCACGGATGGACCTCACCCACTCCACCTCCGTTTCACAGCCCGCGTCCCTCAGTGACCTGACCAAGCCAAGAAGGGAGCCTTCCTTTCCAGTGATGAGCTTCCAGCGCACCTTCCCGAACCCCAAGCTGTGTGCGGCCAGCATGAAGCAGTCCGAGGACGCCAGAGCCTGGCTGGCCCGACAGCTGTGGTTCACCACCGAGACCGAGACCTTTCCTCCCTCGGTGCAGGATACCTCCAGCCTCTCCACCGAGGGATGGTCCCTGATCCTGTCGATCAGGTCAGCGGTGTCCTCGTCATCGTCGAACTCGACCAGGCCGCGGCCCCCTTCCCTCCCATATGGGAGGCACTGGCGGAACTGCACGGACTTGTCCCTAAAGGCGCATAGCTCCGATACCCAGGTGTCGGGGGGCCGTAAGACGATCGATGCTTCCATCATGAGACCGGAATGGACATCCACCTTTTCAAACTAGGACCGTGTACGATCGGAAGAGGGAGGGTTCGCTGTGACCATAGTGAGGCCGTGGTCGGACCGCTCCTAAGGCCGGTCTCGTCGTATCACCTTCATTTGCGGTATGGCCCTGCAGCAATGGTAGGTCCTCTCGGACCAAGTAACATCAGACTGACGTGACTGGCGCTCGTTCTAAATAAGCCCCGCTCCATGGTAGTCAGAGGTGCCGTCATGGATGAACTGTACAATTCCATATTCACGCGCCGGTCGGTGCGCAAGTTCGAGGACAGGGCAGTGAGCGATGAGATGCTGACGAATCTGCGGGATTTCATCTCCGGGGCCACCCCGCTGTTCCCCCAGCTCCGCACCGAGTTCCGGACCGTTGCACCGGCGGAGGTCAAGGGGATGTTCAAGGTCAAGGCCCCCCACTTCCTGGCGGCCTTCTCCGAGAAGGGAGAGGGGAGCGAGGCTAACGTCGGCTTCATGCTGCAGCAGGTGGACCTGTACCTGTCCTCCGTGGGCCTGGGCTCCTGTTGGCAGGGCGGGCCGCGGCTGGCCAGGGGCTCCCGGGACGCATCGAACCTGGAGCCGGTGATCATCCTGGCCTTCGGCGTGCCGGCGGTGGACGCCAAACGCAAGGACCTGGCGGAGTTCGATCGCCGGCCGCTGTCCGAGCTCACCGACATCAAAGACCAGGAGGACATCCTGGAGGCGGCGCGGCTGGCCCCCTCGGCGGTGAACAACCAGCCGTGGCGCTTCACCGGCCATGACGAGCACATCAGCGTGCATGTGGCCCGCTCCACCATGATGGACAGGATGAACCGCGTCAGTGGAGGGATCGCCCTGTGCCACATGTGGCTGGCCGCGTCCCACCAGGGCATGAACGTGAGCTTCTCCCGTGCCGTGGACCAGCCCCTCAAGGGGTACGATTACGTGGCCACCATGGACTTGGGGCCGGCCTTCAGCGCTACGGCCAACGACTCCCCGGGCCGCGGGAGCGTTCCGCGCTAGGCGTCACCCATCCTTGTTCCAGAACCGTCCCGGGACCCTCACTTCCACCCCGTGCTCGTAGCCGGGCACCCTCAGCACGGTGGTGTCGCACACCGAACGTAGGTGCTTCCACAGCCATGAGGAGGCGTAGTCGTCGACGTCCGATGGCATGCTGTCCAGCAGGCTGCGGGAGCACACCACGATGAGACGCTCCCGGGCGCGGGAGAAGATGACATTGGTGCGGTTCAGGTCCAGGATGAACTCGGCGTTGCCGGTGATGGCCCCCGCATCGCTCTGCGTGCCGGAGACGATGATGGTCTCGCACTCCCCACCCTGCAGGCGCTCCACCGTGTCGATGAGCCGAAGGTGGTAGCCGAAGTCCTTCTCCAGCGTGCTCCTGAGCAGGCCCCGCTGGGCGCGATGGGGGGTGATCACGGAAACGGAGCCTTTGGCCACCTCATGCTCCTCCACCCCGCGCGCCGCCATGATGTCATGGATCAGGCCGGCCTCGAAGGTGTTGCTCTTCCGGGAGCAGGACTCGTCGTGCACCACGAGGTACACGCCCTTCTCGCGCCACAGGTCCGCCAGCGACCGGACGGTGCCGCTCTTGCGGTCCTGCTCCTTCTGGGAGCGCAGCTCCACGCCCTCCTCCGCGTACACTCCGGAGATGAGGTGCGTCAGCTCCGGCGTGAGGCGGTAGGTGACGGACAGGGCGGACCTGCCGATCGCTCCCCCGTCCACGCGGCCGCTCAGCACGCTCACCGCCTGGTAGGCGCTCTGGTGCGGGGAGAGGGTCCGGACCTGCTCCCGGCCCTCCTCCTCCCACTCGTGGGCGGTGATGGGTGCCAGCTGCTTGTGGTCCCCCACCAGCATGATCTCCCCGTCCACGGCCAGGAGGGTGGAGAGGGCCAGGAAGTCGGGGAACACCATCATGCTGGCCTCGTCGATGATGAGGCCGTCGGCGCGCAGCGGTCCATCGCCCTGGAAGTTGCCGGCCATCTTCAGCAGCTCCGACACCGTGCCGCACAGCACCACGTCCCCCTTCCCCATCTCCTCACGCACCCGTCCGTGGTTCCACACCTCCACCTCCCCCTCGTCCCGCGGGGGGTCACGCGAGAGCAGCAGTACCGTATGCGCGTTGTACTCCAGCCCCTGCAGGTCGGCCGCCCGGCGGAAGCGGGGCGAGGCCTGGCGGATGCGCGCGGTGAGCTCGTTGACCGCCGTGTGGGTGTTGGCCGACAGCAGGAACAGCTTCCGCCGGGGGCGGGCGGCCAGGCGGACCAGGACGGCTGCCGCGGCGGTGTTGGTCTTCCCCGTCCCGGGAGGCCCCAGGAGGAGCTGCACAGTGCAGGAGAGCCCTTCCAGGCAGGAGCGCACCTGCACCTCGTCCAGCCGGTTCCCGTCCACGTCCATGGAGTCCAGTACCGACCGCAGCGAAGCTAGGACATCGGCGCTGGTCCGTTCCCGCACCGGTACGGCGGGGCTCTGGGGGTCGAACCATCGCACGATGGGCGAGGTCCCGTGGTCGGTGAGCCAGGCGTCGACCCGGGCCCGGGCGTAGTTGGCCAGGCTTTCCCCCACCAGCGCGTGCATGTCCTCGCTGAAGTCGGTGTTGTACGACGGCAGAAGGTAACGCCCCATCACGGGATCTCGGCCGCTCCTCACAATGGAGGCCTGGAACGCCCCCCTCTCACGGTCCAGCACCTTCACCGTGGCGGTGACCCCCTGTCGCACTAGCTCGCTCATGGTGTGCCCCTTCTCCACGTCGCCGGAGTAGGGGGCGATGCGGACGAAGCTGCCCTCGTCCAGGGTGCAGGAGGCGTAGTAGGCCCGAGGGTCCAGGGAGAAGCGCTCCAGGTCGATCTCGCCGCCCAGGTGCTGCTCGCCCGGCTCCGCGTACACGAACAGGCTTTTCAGCGGGAGGCAGGAGCCCTCGGCCACGCGGGCCGAGGGGGAGCGCAGGGAGTTGACGAACCAGGCCGCCTTCTTCACGTGGTGGTCCAGCCGCAGGAAGTCCAGACTGGCCTCCACGATGTCGTAGCGGGAGGTGAAATGTCCTCCGATGCTCCTCAGCTCCCCCAGCGGCAGGGGGGGCTTGGCTATGGCCGTGGAGGAGTACAGCCGCTCCTCGATCCACCGCAGCGCCTGGCACTTAGCCGCCAGGAACACGGTGAGGTTTGCCGCGGTCCCCCCGCGGCGGTAGTCCTCCACCGCCCGAGGCACCATGTTGTCCTTCCCCACCCTCTGCGGGAGGACGTTCCACATGGCATACCAGTAGGGGGCGTTGACGTCGGAGCTGTAGTAGGTGCGGACCTCGAAGAAACCGTTCTGGGCCTCCGGGGCATCGCGCTCGCACCACTCTCCCTGGAGGTCCTGGGCCAGGGCGGTGCGGAAGTCGAAGATGTCCCGCCGCATGACGTACGACAGGTCGGTCGCCCTGCCGTTGACCGTCCGGGTCCAGTGGAAGCGGTCGGCGCCGAACCAGCGCATGGAGGTGGCGATCACCGGGCTGAGGCCGGTGTATCCCACCGTGACCTTGCCCCGCACCTCGTCCACCAGGGGCGTGTATATCATCTGCTCCAGGTCCGCCCGGCACTCCGCCCGGCATCCCAGCAGCTCGGTGAGGTTGTGCAGCAGAGGCCCCCCGCAGCGGTAGCAGGCGTCGATGAGGTGGGCCATGTCCCCCTGGGACCAGGTGTAGAAGTGCAGCGGCCGGGGCTCGCTGCCGGCGAGGCCCACCACCGCCTCCGCCAGCTCCTCGAAGAAGGCGCTGATCAGCCCTCTCTCCGCCGCATCGTCCGCAGCCACGTCTCCGGTCCAGGGGGCGGGGAGGAGGCGCACCACCTCCTGGCAGCGCAGGTCGGTGACGTCCCCTTCCCCCGCCACCTCGCGTAGCTGGGGGTCGGGGGTGCGGTCCTCTTGCAGTGGAGTAAGGAGCGTGCTCTCGCTTTCAGTGATGTGCGCGGCCAGGCCTACCAGGCGGTCCTCGATGTAGTCGTACTCCACGCTCAGGAACACCCTCACCAGCCGCTGCCCGCCCTGGCTATGCGCGGGGAGCAGCCCGGGGACGCGGTGGTGCATGGCCATCACCCCATAGTCACCCTCCTGGCTGCCGGACATGTTGGACCGCCGGGCCCGGGCCCGCAGCGTCAGGTCCCCCAGCTCGGAGGCGAAGCCCACGGTGCGGCGAAGGGCGGCGGCCTTCTCCCCCTTCAGGTCCAGGTCGGCCAGGTCATCGATGGTGGCGACGCCCGACTGCCTCAGCATTCGCACCTCCGAGGGGTCGATGCCCAGTAGCTCTAAGCGGCGGAGCCGGGCGCTGTCCGGCAGGCATATGGGGCAGTGCACGCAGGCCCCGCACTTGGCATCGAGGCGGTAGCTGAGGTCCTCCAGCTCGGTCCGCGCAATGCGGACCAGGGGTCCGTCGGCAGAGAGCAGGTTCCGCAGGTCGCCCATCTCCTCCTCCAGGTCCAGGGACTCCATGGCCAGGGCGTCCTGCACCTCGTTGGTGTCAGGGTCAATCCTGGCCACCACCGACTCCAGTGCCACATGGGGGAAGTGCACCCCGCCCACCTCCAGGCCGTGCTGGGCGAGGAACTCGCCCACCATCACGCGGTAGGCGGCCAGCTGGATGCGGTGGTAGGTCTTGTCCCGCCGGCTGGACTTGCACTCCACGATGCGCAGCACGGGAAGGCCCTCGCTCCACTTCAGGACAAGAACGTCCATCCTTCCGGAGAGCGTGAACTCGCCCACCTCGCCCTCCACCTCCACCTCCCGCGCGAACAGATCTTCCCCGGGCGAGGCGGCGCGGAGCGCTTGCAGGAGCTCGGACCACGATATCCTGTGCTCCCCCCCGGGAGGGCAGGGGTTCAGCAGACGGAGGCGCTCCTCCAGGGAACGCCCCAGCTCCTCCTCCCGCTCCTTGCCGCGGACGGCCAGGATGGGGTTCAGGGGGCCGCGCACCCGGCCGTAGAAGGGGAAGCGGCGGGCGATCTGGGACTTGTCAAGGCGGAGCTTGAAGCTGCGCTCGCAGCAGCTCTGATCTACGTACTCGCCGATGTCGGTGACCACTACCTCGCTCTTCTTCCCGTCCATGCTCTCCCTCGGCCCCGGCGAAGGTGTTGGGCGGCCCTGGGGGTCCGCAGGCGTCCAGAGGACCTATGGTGCGTTCACCATTTGAACCTAATGAGGAGAAGGGTGGCCGCCCCCACGGCGGCGATGGACGCCCCCCAGCCCACCCAGATCCATGTCTCAGTGGAGAAGGGGGCCCACCTCGGCTCCCCCACCACCACCGTCAGCTCGTTGGATATGGACACCCTGGCCGAGGAGTCGGTCACGGTCAGGGTCACGGTGTAGGTGCCAGGGTCCGCGAAGGTGTGGTTCACCTCCTGGCTGGTGCTGGTGCTCCCATCATCGAAGTTCCAGTGATAGAAGTACGGCCCGGTGCCGTTGACGATCGTGCTGGTGAAGGGCACGGTGAAGGGGGCGGAGCCGTTGTCCGTCCTCTGCTGGATGTTTACCTGCAGCCCGTCCTCGGAGGTCACGGTGATCATCATCTCCTGGGACCTGACCTCCTTCCCGGAGGAGTCGGTCACCGACAGCTGCACGGGGTAGATGCCCGGCGCGAGATAGGTGTGGAGTGGCTCCTCCTCGCTGCTGTACGTCCCATCCCCCAGCGTCCAGTTGTACGTGACCATGCCGGTGGCGTTCTCCACCGCGCTGGAGAACTGGACCTCCAGCGGCCCCTTTCCGTAGCTGACGGACGAGGTGATGTGGGCCTTGAGGTCCAGGGTCAGGGACGCGATGATCCTGACAGTGGCCGAGCTGGCCACCCTGCTGTTGTTGTCCACCATGGTGAGGTTGGCGCCGTACGTGCCCGCCCCCTGGTACACGTGGGTGGGCGAGGCCTCGTTGCTCGTGGACCCATCCCCGAACCGCCACAGGTAGGTGTAGGGGGCGGAGCCGTACCGGGGAGAGGCGGTGAAGTTGACGCTGAGCGGGGTGGTGCCCGCCGAGGTGGAGACATTGACGCCGACCTGGAAGGGCGGGGAGACCTCGATGCCGGCGCTGGTTTTGCTCACCGTGCGGTTGTAGAGGTCCTTCACCACCAGCACGGGGCTGTATGTCCCGGCCTGGGCGTAGGTGTGGGTGACCGTGCCTCCCGTTCCGGTCCCGCCGTCATCGAACCTCCAGCTGTAGGTGTAGGGGGCGGTGCCGCCCGTCACGTCCCCCGTCAGGGTCACATCGACCGGGGCCTGACCGGTGCTGGTGCTGGCGGCGATGCTGGCCTGCAGGGCCGAGCTGGCGCACACGTAGGTGAAGTCCAGGTAACGGTTGATCTCGTACGCGTCGCCCTCCGCGCTACCCGAGATCTTGAGCTTTCCGCTGTGCGGCCCGGGCGCCAGGTCCGCGGGCATGGCGATGGAGTGGTTGAACGTCCATGTATGGGGGTACGAGCCGATCTTCCGGTCGCCGCTGAACGCCGTCCCCACGTAGCCCCAGTCATCGAGCAGGACCTGCACCTGGGTGATGTGCAGCGGTTCCGTTCCCGCCGCGGACGACAGCCTTATGGCATACTGGCATGATGCCGTCTCCCCAGGGAACACCTCGTACGGGGAGGCCCCCACCAGCGTGGTGTCGTCGGCCCACACCCCCTGCACGGAGGACGGCACCACCGCCCCCGCCATCAGGACCAAAATCATGAGCACTATGCCCGCTAGAACCTTATCGAATCGCGTTTCCCATCCCTCGGCTCATCAACGCACTTTTTTTAGATAATACTTGCGCGTTGGAGGACGAGCGCACGACTGCTGGCTCTTCCTTCTGGGGTGGCCCGCATTCCCTGCGCCGGTGGCATCTCCGCGCGTAAAAAAGCGGGAAGGGAGCGCGCGGGCCCCATCGGGGACATTAGGCTGGGGTGGGGCCCGATGCCCTTCTCCCCTTATGGCCGACCGTTCGGTCCACCCTCGAGCGGCTCAGGCCCCCGACACCGTGGTGAGGATGGTGGTCCCGAACGTCAGGAGCGTCAGGGCGATCAACCAGATGGTCAGCACCCTAATGCGCTTGTTCTCGCTCAGCATCTCCGTCTGTATCGTTATCAGGCTCTCTAGCTCCAATCTACCGTTGCTCTTGCTCATATTATCCCATTGTTCATTGTCGCGTTCATCGGTCTGGCCCTTGATATCTCCAAGCGATCGCTCACAGGCTCGCGCCCGGCGGCCCTAGGGTCTGATGTATGGAACGCGGTGCAGCAGGGATGTAATTCCTGGACCGCTCGCTCTCCTCGACACCATCCGGTGCCAGGAGGGTCTCCAGCACCATCACCGGCAGGAGCATGGCGAGCGCCGTGATCAACGCCCACATCAATGCCCTGCCCGCAGCTTCGAACGGCCTCATCGTATTCCGGCGACTACTCCCCATAGTAGCTCTTGTGGTTTGTGAACCATTCATCCTGGTCGCCCGCTCCGGGAGGGGACGTCAGGCGTACCGGTAGCAGCCGCGGGGAACGGTGAGCAGGAACGTGGCCCCCTGGCCCTCCTCCCCCACCTCCTGGATCAGTATCCCGGTGATGGCCAGGATCTCCTTCGATAGGAACAGGCCGAGACCGGTGCCCTTGCCGAATCCCTTGGTGAACAGCCTTTCCCGGTCCCCCTCCGCCACGCCCACGCCATTGTCGTGGTACGTCAGCAGCAGGTCGTCCCCCTGCCTCTCCGCCTCGATGGTGATGTGTAATGAGCCTTTGCGGCCGGCGTACTTCATGCTGTTCTCCACCAGGTTGTGGAACACCATGGTGAGCATGGGGTCGGCCAGGATGCTGAGCCCCTTCACCCCGGGCCCCGCCTCGATTGTCCCCGTGCCGTCCATCTCCGGCAGGTGTAGCATGATGTCCGGCATGGACTGCCAGTGCGGCACCATGGAGCCGGTCATCTCGTAGTCCTTGGTGAAGTCCACCTGCCTCCTGACGTTCTGTATGGACTCCTCCACCTTCCTCAGGCGCTCCAGCAGCACGGGGTCCTCCGTCCTCAGGATGGCGAGCTCCAGGTTGGCGCTCTGTATCTGCAGCTGGTTCTTGATGTCGTGCCGCGTTATGCTTCCCAGCAGCTCCAGCTTCTGCCGGGCCTTGAGGTACCTGATCTCGGCCTGCTTGTACCGCGTGATGTCCTGGTTCACCCCGAAGTCCCTCAGGCGGACGCCCTTCAGGTCGCGGATGGAGTACGCGCGGATGAGGATGTTGCGCACCTGTCCGTCCCGGCGCACGATGCGATGCTCCAGCTCCCGGTAGTCGTCCTTATAGTCCTCGGCGAAGGTCCGGGTGCGGAAGCTCTCCCACACCCGCGGCAGGTCATCGGGATGCACGAACTCCTGGATGTAGGTCTCCGCCGGCATGCGGTACCCGCCCTCCCGCTCCACATCGGTGGCGTACAGCTGGTAGAAGCGGTCGTTGAAGGTGTAGGTCCTGGACCTCACATCGTACTCCCACGAGGCCAATGAGGCCATGTCCATGGTCATGGAGAGATGGGCCATGGTGCCCCTCAGCTCCCCCTCCACCTTCTTCCGCTGGGTGATGTCCCGGAAGAGCATGATCTCCTGCGGCCGCCCCCCCTCCAGGTGCTCCAGGGAGGCCACCGTGACGTGGGCCCACACTACCTTGCCATCCTGTCGTACGTAGCGCTTCTCCACGTCGTACGTCCTCCTGGTCCCTTGCAGGTGCTCCCGGTGGAGGTCCGCGCCCACCTCCCGGTCATCGGGATGCTCCAGGCCCCACAGCGAGGTCCGCCCCAGCTCCCCACGGTCATAGCCCAGGAACCTCACCAGCTCGTCGTTGAACTCCTGGGGCACTCCGCCGTGGTCGGTGATGGCGATGCCCACCGCGGCCTCGTTGAAGACGGCCCGGAACCGGCTCTCGCTGCGCCTCAGGGCCTCCTCCGCCTGCTTACTCCCGGTGACATCGGTGACGAATGCCAGGATGCCTTCGCCGTCGGAGAGGCTAACGTGCGAGAACGCGATGTGCACCGGGAACCTAGAGCCGTCCCGGCGCACGCCCAGGTACTCGTGGTCCCGCTCCGACGGTCCGCTCCCATCGCCCATGCCGGGGCCCTCGGGCCGGTCGACCTTCATGATCATCTCCTCCAGCGGGCGTCCCCTCACATCGGCCGCGTCGTCGTACCCGAACATCTTCAGGTGACGGGGGTTGGCGTAGGAGACCGCCTCCTGCTGCACGATCATGATGGCGATGGGGGCGTCCTCGATGAGGGAGCGGAAGCGCTCCTCGCTGCGGCGGAGGCCCAGCTCGTTGCGGTGGCCGTTCACCGCTTGCTTGACCTTGTGCTCCAGCTCCAGGAACTGGGACATGGGGTCACCCCCCTTCTGGATGTAGAACGTCACGCCGTTGTTAAGGGCCTCGATCACCATCTCCTCCCTACCCTTGCCGGTGAACAGGATGAACGGGATGGCGGGGTCGCCTTCCCGTACCCGCTTCAGGAGGTCTATGCCGTTCATCTCCGGCATCTGGTAGTCCGATATTATGGCGTCGTACCCCCTGGCCTCCATGCATGCCATGGCCTCCCGGCCCGACGGGGCGGTGTCGACCTGAAGGTCCCCTGACCGCTCCAGGAAGACCTTCCCGATCTCCAGGAGATCAATCTCATCGTCGACGTAGAGAACGCTGTACATCCCGTGAACCTGCCTACCAGCAATGGTCTTTAAGGGTGATAAAAATTCAGTGGAACTTGGCCTCGTCCCGCCCTAGCATATATCGGTCGGCATCCCCATCCCCGAGGCCGGGAGCGCGTTGCAGTCCACGTACCGGAACCTGCCCTCGGGAACGAGGATCTCGAACCTCACGCCCTTGCCCGGCTCCCCCGTCTCCCTTATGGTGATGCCCGTGATGGCCAGGATCTCCTTGGAGAGGAACAGGCCGAGACCGGTACCCTTCCCGAAGCCCTTGGTGAACAGCCTCCCCTTGTCCTCCGCCTTAACGCCCACGCCGTCGTCCGCGTAGATCAGGACGAGGTCCCCGTCCCTCTCCTTGCAGTCCACCGTGATGGTGATCGGCCTGCCGCCGTAGAGGATGCTGTCCTCCACCAGGTTGTGGAAAACCCTGGCCAGCATGGGGTCGGCCATCACCTGCAGGCCGCGAACGTCCTTCCCGATCACCAGGCCCTTGGTGGGGCGCTGCGACTGCACGCAGCGGACCATCTCCTCGATGTACTGCCACTGCGGCTTGGTCGTTCCCATGCGCTGATACACCGAGCTAAAGTCGATCTGCTCCTGCACGATGCTGATCGAGCCTTCCAGCTTCTGGATCCTCCTCAGCTCCTCGGGGTCCTGGATGGAGCGCTTCATCAGCTCCAAGGTGGCACCCTGAATGAGGAGCTGGTTCTTGATGTCGTGGTGGGTGAGGTCGCCCAGCAGGTCGAACTTTTGGCGGGAACGCCGCACCTCCTCCTCCGCCTTCTTCATCTCCGTGATGTCCTGGTTGATCCCGAAGCATTTCCGCTGCTGGCCATCCTCGCTTCGCCAGACGGCGGAGCGGACCATGATGTTGCGCAGCTCCCCGTCCCGCCGGAAGATGCGGTGCTCGAACTGGTAGTAGCCGGACGAGGGAGGGGGAGAGGTGCTGTCGACGGCGTGCTCTTCGATCACCTCATAGTCATCCGGGTGAACGAAGCGGTGGAAGTACTCCGACGAGGGCATGCGGTAGCCCCCCTCGTTCTTGGCGTCGGTGGCGTAAAGTTTGTAGAACCGGTCGTTGAACACGAACTCGTCGCTGTCGGTGTCCAGCTCCCACGAGGCCAGGGAGGCCATGTCCATGGCCATGGACAGCTGGTCCAAGGCGCTCTTCAGCCTCTCCTCCGCCAGCTTGACCTCGGTGATGTCCTGGTTCACACCGAAGCCCAGGTACCTCTTCCCGTTCTCGTCCTTGACGGACATGGACCGCACGATGACGTGCCTCCTCTGGCCATCCCGGCGGATGATGCTATGCTCGATCTGCAACTGGTCCCTATCGTACCCTGGCTGGCTCACCTCGCCCATGACCTCCATGAGGCGGGGCAGGTCCTCCGGTGCCACGAACCTCTCCACGTACGCCTGGGCGCTCATCCGGTAGCCGCCCTCCCGCTGGACATCGGTCCCGTACAAACGGTAGAACTGGTCGTTGAACAGATAGGAGGAGGTGTTGGGGTCGAACTCCCAGGAGGCCAGGGAGGCCATGTCCATGGCCATGGACAGCTGCCTCATCATCCCCCTCATCTCCTCCTCGGCGTTCCTGCGCTCGGTGATGTCCGTTATGAACGTCAGCACCGCCGGAGCGTCGGCGATGGTGACGTGCGCGGCCGATACCTGGATGGGGAACAGGCTCCCGTCCTTGCGCCATCCCAGGAAATCGGTCTCGCTGGGCAGGGAGCCGTGCCCGCGGTCGTGGGGAGGGGACCACAGCCTGCCGTCCCGCTTGGGAGGGGCCAGGAAGTCGCACAGCGACAGGCCGGTGTACTCCTCAGGGTGGGTGTAGCCGAAGATCTCCCGGTGCGTGGGGTTGGCGTAGGTGATCACCCCGTCCTGCAGGATGGAAATGGCCACTGGGGCGTTCTCGATTAGGGCCCGGAACTTGGCCTCGCTCCGCTTGAGGGCCTGCTCGGTCTTGTGACCTACGATGGCGTTCCTCACCTTGTGCTCCAGCTCCGCGAACTGCGGCACGGGGGCGCCGCCCTTCTGCAGGTAGAACGTAACACCGTTGTTCAGGGCCTCGATGACCACCTCCTCCCGGCCCTTGCCGGTGAAGAGGATGAAAGGAGTGGCAGGGTCCCTTGCCCGTACCCGCTTGAGAAGGTCGATGCCGTTCATCTCCGGCATCTGGTAGTCGGAGATGATGGCGTCGTAGTCCTTAGCTTCTATCCTGCCCTCCGCCTCCCGGGCCGATAGGGCGGTGTCCACCTGAAGCTCGCCGGACATCTCCAGGAAGGCCTGTGCTACCTCGAGGAGACCGATTTCGTCGTCAACGTAGAGCACATGGTACATCTGGGGACCACAGTAGGAATTATAAAAAGCCGCTCATATTTATAATGATAAGCAAATAACTATGGAAAATGATAGCCGGGGGATCATAGCATCTGGCCACCTCGGGGGCCAGGGCCGAGAGGCAAGGTATCCTCTGTCCCGACATTTGAATCACCAAGGTCTTATAATGAATAGTGCCATCGATAAGAACGTGGATGAGAGGACCAGCGTCGTGACCTGCTCCCGGTGCGGAAACGTGGTGAGCACCACCTACCGCTTCTGCCCCGCCTGCGGAGCGGTCCCACTGGTACCGAGGTATGAACCTACCGTGCTGAAGTCATGCCCGGGGTGCGGGACCATGAACCCCGAGGGGGCCAACTTCTGCGCCCGCTGCGGCTCCCGCATGGAGGCCACGTATCAACGCCCTTACCCCGCACCGCGGCGCCAGGGCAGCAGGGCGCTGGTCATCGTGGCGGTGCTGGCCCTGGTGGCGGTGCTCCTCTCACTATCACTGATCCATCTGTGGAACCCCAACAGCGCCACCACCATGGGGACCGGTGAGATCACCTACGTATGGCGGTTCAGCGGGGAGACCTACCGGCTCCAGACCGACATCCCCACCGACCTCTACCTGGAGTACGAGCGGGACTCCATCCGGAGGTACGCCATGAACATCAACGACGCGGTGGAGCTGAGCAAGCGCTACGTCACGTCGGACGAGCCCATCGTGACCAACATCTCCTCTGTCCTGGGCCAGCAGGCCGACGAGCTGGACCTGGACGATGAGCAGAGGGTCAACTTCGTGCTGTCCTTCGTGCAGGCCATCCCGTACGTGGAGGACGAGAAGAGCGTGGACCTGGACGAGTACTGGCGGTTCCCGGTGGAGACGCTGTACGATGACCAGGGGGACTGCGAGGACAAGTCCTTCCTGTTCGCCTCCCTCATGGAGGCCATGGGTTTCGACGCGGTGATCCTCATCTTCGAGTCCCATGCGGCGGTGGGCGTGGTGTGCAGCGGCGTCCACGGAAGCTACTACAACTACGACGGGTACAAGTACTACTACTGCGAGACCACCGCGGAGGGTTGGACCGCTGGCGACATCCCCGACGAGTACGGTTCCGCTGACATCGCCCAGGTGTCTTGATCACCTCCCTGCGTACCAGGGAACGTTCAGGGGCCATGTTCATTAGCCCGCCGACCCATGCTGCTCCGGACCGAGACGAGGGGCGATGAGGGACAGGAGCGTGATGGTCATCTGGGTGGTGTCGGCCATGATCTTAGTGGCCATCATCGCGGCCTGGGCGCTGGTCAGCCTCCCGGCCCGGGACGGGGATGGGGACGGGCACCCCGATGCCAGTGACGCGTTCCCCCAGGACGCGTCGGAGTGGGCGGACGGCGACGGGGACGGCATCGGGGACAACGCCGACCTATCGCTGTTCAAGGACACCGACGGGGACGGGTACGAGGACCCGGTGGATGTGTTCCCCCGGGACCCCAAGGAATGGAAGGACGACGACCACAACGGCAGGGGCGACAACTCCGATGTGCCCGCCGAGGACCCGGACGGGGACGGGTACGGGAACAACGTGGACCTGTTCCCTCAGGGCGACGTGGGCCTCATGTTCAACATCTCCGCCATCACGGTCCTGGACCCAGTGGACCTTTTGGCCCAGGACGGGGACGTGTACCTCTACCTTCGCATCGACGGGGAGCTGCAGAACCGCATAGACAACGTGGGCGAGCCCTGGCGGTGCCACGTGGGGGAGGAGCTCAGCATCGGGGAGTCGTTCCGCTTCAACGTGGACGATAATCGCCGGTACACCTCCATCGAGCTGACCATGTTCGACCAGGACCTCGCCGATGACGATGTGCTGGACCTCAACGGGCGGACCTCCTCCGGGCGCACCCTGCTGATCACATATGACATCGTGGAGCGGACGTGGGTCGGGAACGATGACAGCGGCCGGGCCGACGGCTCCCGCGATGGGTCCGCATCCAGCGATGACGACGACGCGGCCCTGTCCTTCGACGTCCAGCGGGTGACCATCGAGGCCGAGCACACCTACACCTGGACGTTCCAGGGGACCGCCCACACCCTTCAGACCTCCATACCGCCCCGGTCGTACGCCACGTACCGAAACAGCGAGGTGACCCGGTACTACTATTATGGCTACGACGACGCGGACGTGCAGAGGTTCGTCACCTCCTCCGACCCCATCGTCGTGGACGTTGCCAGCAAGTTAAAGCGCATCGCCTCCGCGCAGGGGTACACCGAGGTGGAGACCATTGACCTCGCCCTGCGCTTCTGCCAGAGCATGAGGTACTCCTACGACAACGCCTCCATGGGAGCGGACGAATACTGGCGGTTCCCGGTGGAGACGCTGTACGACGAGACGGGGGACTGCGAGGACACCTCCTTCCTCTTCTCCTCCGTCATGGAGGCCATGGGTTACGACGCGGCCGTCCTCATCCTGCCGGAGCACGCGGCGGTGGGGGTGGCGACCTCTCACGGCACTGGCACCTACGTGGTGGGAAGCAACAGCGTGCAATACTTCTACTGCGAGACCACCTCCCCCGGCTGGCAGCTGGGAGAGCTCCCGTCGGAGCTGGAGGGTGATGATGTGGACGTGGTCCTGGTGAGCTGAATCCTTCCTTACGATCGTCGCCCACCCCGGGCCGGGGTCACCCCGCCGCCACCGCTGCTCCTTATCGAGCGGCGATGTATCAATTGTGATGGCCAGATGTCTAATTATTAATACTGATAGGAAAAATTCACTCGACCGGGCTGGCCGCCCGGAGCATGGGGAAGATGTGGGCGCTCATACTATCGTTCTGCTACGTTGTCTTCATCATCGCCTGCATAGCCGTCCTCATCGCCCTCTATGTGAGGCGGCCGCTGCGCATACGGTTCGGCCTTATCATGCTGCCCGCATGCGCCCTGGTGTGCGCCGGTGCCATCCTGCAGGTGCTGTTCCCCGATGAGGCCACCCTCCTGGTCCTCTACTACTTCAACTGCCTGATGTTCGTGCTGATATTCACCGGCTTCCTGTTCTTCGGCTGCGAGTTCACCGGCCGCTACGATCCCCTGAAGAGGAGCAACCTCTCGCTCATCCTGGTGATGCCTGTGGCGACCGCCTTCTCCATCGCCACCGACCCCTGGCTCCACCTCTGGAACTCCCGGTACTACATGTCCTCCCTCCCGGACTACGAGGTGCAGTTCCTGCAGTACGACCCGTCATTCATGAACGTGATATGGACCGTGTTCTGCTTCGCGGTGGGGATGGTGATCATCTATGACCTTGCCGTAAGCCTGCGCCGGACGGGGAACCGGGCCATGCTCGCCGTCTTCTGCATCAGCGTCGTGTTCTGCGTGGTGCTCAACGTCCTGGCGTTCGTGTACGTGGACCTGATGGTGATGCCCCTCGACGGCCTGACCTTCACCTTCGTGGCCCTGTTCTTCTACACCAGCGCGCTGGTCTTCGGTTTGTTCGACATCGCCCCCGTGGCCCGCCGGAAGATGCTGGACCTGATGAAGGACGCCATCATCGTCCTGGACTCCGACGGCATGGTCAATGATGTCAACGCTCCGGGGCTGAACCTCATGGGGAAGGGACGCAATGAGGTCCTGTTCAAGCGCCCTGACGCGCTGGCCGCCAGGTTCCCCGCCCTGGAGCGCCTCCTGCAGGGCCAGGGGGACGAGGAGATGGAGATCGGGGACGGGGAGGGGCGGACCTTCGAGGCCAAGCACACCACGTTCGAGTACGGCCGGATGCGGAAGAAGGGAAGGATGCTCATCCTCAAGGACGTGACCGAGAGGCGGAGGATAGAGCAGAGGTTCCGCGAGGCCGAGACCCAGATGAAGATGGCGGAGGCCAACCGCAGGTACCGGGCCATCATCGAGAACCAGACCGAGGCCATCGTGACGTTCGATGGCGCCGGGAGGATAACCTTCTTCAACCCGGTGTTCGAAAGGGTCTTCAGCCAGCGGGGGGAGGGGATAGAGGGGGCAAGGGTGCAGGACCTGCTGAGCGAGGGGGACAGCACCGTGCTGTGGGATATGATCGCCAAGGCCACACCTCAGTCGCCAGTGTTCCACTTCGAGCATGTCGTCACCCTGCCCGAAGGGCCGGAGGAATGGATCCACTGGCAGGCCAAGGTCCACTTCGTCGACGATGGCTCCGTGGCCGAGGTCCAGGCCGCGGGGATCAACATCACCGAGAAGAAGAGGAACGAGGCCGAGTACCGGGCGGTGGTAGAGAGCCAGAAGGAGATGATCGTACGCCGACTGAGGGACGGCACCATCATCTTCGCCAACCAGGCGTACTCCGAGTTCTTCGGGTCGGTCAGCGAGGAACTCGTAGGGAGCAGGTTCTCGCCTCCCACCGACGAGAGCGACATGGTCACCTACCTGGACATGCTGCGGAAGCTCACTCCCCAGGAGCCGTACAGCGGGCCCTTGAGGCTTCGGGTGTACCGGCGGGGGGGCGATGTGCGGAACACCGAGTGGTCGCTCAGGGGCATATTCGACCACGGAGGGCATCTGGTGGAGTACCAGGTGGTGGGGAACGACATCACCGACCGGCTGCGCATGGAGCAGGAGCTCAACAAGGCGCAGAAGCTGGAGTCCCTGGGTGTACTGGCAGGCGGGATCGCGCACGACTTCAACAACCTACTGGCGTCGATCGTCAGCAACATCGAGGTGGCCGCCCACGAGGTCCCCCCGAAGATGAAGGCCCGCCACCGGCTGGACGAGGCGGTGGCCTCGGCCATGAGGGCCCGCAACCTCACCCAGCAGCTGCTGACCTACTCCAAGGGAGGCAAGCCGGTGAAGGAGGTGATAGACCTGGGGGCCCTGCTTCGCAAGACCATCGAGTTCACCCTCACCGGCACCAACGTGCAGGCGGAGTACCGTATCGCCGACGACCTGTGGTCGATCGAGGCGGACCCCTTCCAGGTGGAGCAGGTCATCAACAACCTGGTCATCAACGCGGTGCAGGCCATGCCCGAGGGCGGGAGGATCTTCCTGAAGGCCGCCAACGACGGATCGTTCCACGGGGCCGGGGGAGAGGGGCAGGGCCGACGCTACGTGATGGTGAAGCTCACCGACCAGGGTCCGGGGATACCGCCCGAGAACCTCGCCAAGATCTTTGATCCCTTCTTCACCACCAAGAGGGGCGGCACCGGGCTGGGGCTGGCGACGGTGCAGTCCATCATCCGGAACCACGATGGCCTCATCGAGGTGGACTCCGAGATCGGGCTGGGGACGTCGTTCACCATTCACCTGCCGTCCAGCGATGCTCCCGTCCAGGAGGCGCCGGGAAGGAAGGACGAGGGCAGCGCCAAAGGGTCGAGGGTGCTTATCATGGACGATGAGGACGCCATACTGGACGTGCTCTCCGCCATCCTGATCGACATGGGGCACAGCGTGGATCTGGCCCGCACCGGGGAGGAGGCCATCGAGCAGGTGTCCCGCTCCCTCACCAACGGCCGTAAGTTCGATCTGCTCATCATGGACCTCACCATACGCGGGGGCATGGGGGGCAAGGACGCCATGCGTGAGATCCTGAAGATCGACCCCAGCACCCGGGCCATGGTCTCCTCAGGCTACTCCAACGACCCGGTGATGGCCGATCCCCAGAGGTACGGCTTCATAGACTACCTGCCCAAGCCGTACACCATCCAGGACCTGAAGGACAAGCTGGTTCGGCTCCTGGGACAGGACGGATGAGGACCAGGGGGAACGGTTCTCCCGCTCACCACCCGGTGCGGTCGATCCTGACGTTGCGCTCATCCTGGACGGCCTCAGGGATTGATGGGTGCCGGGCATGCCCCTTCCAGAATGTCCCACCAGATTGTTTTCCCATCTATCCAGCATGGACTCGTTGGGGGTCCGCGATGGAGCATCAGGCCACCTCGGTGACGTCGGCGGAGCTACAACCCTGAATTCTGTTTATCTATCACGATAACTATGACTGGGGAGAGCCGGAGAGCGAGGGGGCGGTTAGGGGGTGCCCCCGCAAGATGGTCGACCGGCACGTTTCGAAGGGTGTTCAAATGTTCAAGGAGGAAAGGAGGACTAGGTTCGGGCAGGTGGCGATCGCTGCGTTGACCCTATTGGCGCTGATGGGGTCGTTGGTATTGGTGACGCCGGATGCGGCGGCCATGACCTTCGATGACCCGCTCACGAGCAGCTATGTCAAGATCAGGTCCGGCACGGGCTCGTTCAGCGGGGTATCGGACAGCTCCAAGCAGATACAGGTGGAGGGTGGGACCGACCTGTGGGGATCGGTGAACCTGGAGACGTTCAACGGCATGGAGCCCTCCAACCGAGCGCCGCTGATCAGCACGCCCAGCTGGGGCTCGCACAGCAGCAGCTACCAGGAGATCAACAACTGGATCGGGACCGGTACGTGGAACTACAACTCGGGCGAGATCTCGCTCACCGCTCCCACGGCCCCGGGGACGTACTACATCATATTCGCCTTCAACGCCGAGTTCACCGCCGAGGAGGTCGCCTCGAGCACGAACTGGCGGTATGCGGACGTGCACGGAGTGGTGTGGAACGACGGCAACGACGTGGCCGGCCTCTCCGGCAGCAAGATCTCGCAGATGCAGTCCTCTGGCCGGACGACGGTGTTATACAAGTTCGATGGCGCCTCCCAGGCCTGGACCATGCCCGGCGACGCGATAACCATCGTGGTGGGGCAGCCAGGGACCGTAACCTCTCCGTTCACCACCAGCCACGTGAAGCTGCAGTCCGGGACCGGTTCCTTCTCGTCCATATCGTCGAGCAGCAAGCAGATAACGGTGAAGCCGGGCAGCGCCATCACCGGGGCCGTGACCGTGGAAGCCCAGAACGGAGCCGGCTACAGCGTGGGGCCGCTCATCGCCACCCCCAGTTGGGGCACTGCCAGCTCCTCCTTCTGGGTCGTGCGCGATGCCGTCACCGGCGGCACGTTCATGTACACCACCAGCGGCATAGACCTGGTGGCGCCCAGCACCGCCGGCACCTACTACCTCATCTTCGCCTTCAGCGATGAGCACAGCGGGGCGCAGTTGGCGTCGTGCACCAACTGGCAGTACTGGAGCGGGGAGGTATGGGGCGACGGGAACGACCTGGCCAAGCTGAGCTCCGGTCAGATATCGACGGCCCAGTCCACCGGGCGGGTGAGCGTCAGTTATCTGTTCGACTCTGGCTCCCAGCCATACGTCATCCCGGTGGATGCGGTCAAGATCGTGGTGAAGAGCGAGGAGATCACGCACTTCGATGATCTCCTGACCGGGAGCTACGTGAAGATCCAGTCGGGGACCGGTTCCTTCTCGTCCATATCGTCGAGCAGCAAGCAGATAACGGTGAAGCCGGGCGCCTCCCTCTCCGGGTCGGTGGCCATGCTGGCCAAGAACGACCTGAAGAGCACCGACTCCGCGCCGCTCATCGGCCTCACCACCTGGGGGGCGCACAGCGGCAGCTACTGGACGGTGAAGAACTGGATCTCCACGGGGACCAACAGCTACGTGTCCAGCGGCATCGACGTCACCGCTCCCAGCACCGAGGGGACGTACTACCTTATCTTCTCGTTCAACGCCGAGATGAACGGAGAGCAGGTGGCCTCGAGCACCAACTGGAGGCACAGCGGCGTGGTGTGGAACGACGGCAACGACCTGGCGGATCTCCCCGCCTCCAAGATCGCCCAGGCCCAGTCCACCGGCAGGACCACGGTGAGCTACACGTTCACCACCTGGTCGCAGAGCTGGAGCGTGCCGGCGGACGCCATCAGGATCGTGGTCAGCGCGTCCTCGGA
Organism: Methanomassiliicoccaceae archaeon; assembly: GCA_963663855.1. GTDB lineage: Archaea > Thermoplasmatota > Thermoplasmata > Methanomassiliicoccales > Methanomassiliicoccaceae > UBA6. The sequence goes on from OY760646.1 coordinate 1,382,587, forward strand.
CGGCACCAAGGTGGTGAAGGGCACCGTCTCCGGCAAGCTGGTGTACACCAACGGCGATCCCGTGGCCGGCGCCACGGTCAAGCTTCCGAGCGGCGAGAGCGCCGTCACCGACGAGGACGGGTGGTTCTCCATCGACCTCACCGCCGGGAGCTACAAGCTCACCATGGTCAAGGAGGGATGTGTGGACCGGCAGGTACAGGTCAGCGTAGGGTCCGGGCAGTCCTCCTACCTGGGGGACATCAGCATGCAGCAGGGGGCCTCCGAGACGCCGACCGACGGCGGCCACACGTCCCTGCTACCCGAGATCCCGCCCTGGGCCTTCATCGCCATAGCGCTGGCGGCGGTGGCCGCGGTGGTCCTGGTCATCGTCCTGCGCCGGTAAGGGGCGATGCAAACCACTTCCCGCATTTTTCTCTAAGGGGCGCTACCTAGTTCTACCGACCGGGAGCATAAGGGCATCCATGAAGAGGGACCTCGGGCCGAACCTGTGCCTGTACCCCATGCCGGTGACCATCGTGGGTGCCAACGTGGACGGGCGCCCCAACTACCTGGCGGTGGCGCACGTGGGCATACTGAACTTCTCCACCCCGCAGTACATCTCCATCGGACTTCGCAGCACGCACCACACCGTGAGGGGCATCCAGGAGAACGGGACGTTCAGCGTCAACATCCCGTCGGAGGATGAGGTGGTGGAGGTCGACCACTCAGGCATGGTCAGCGGAAGGAAGGAGGACTAGTCCCAGCTGTTCGACACCTTCTACGGCGAGCTGGGCACGGCGCCCATGGTGAAGAGTGCCCCAGTGAACATCGAGTGCCGGCTGTTCCAGACCCTCGATATGAGCACGCACCTGATATTCATCGGCGAGATCGTGGCCTCGCACTGCGACGAGGAGGTCATGACGGACGACGTGATCGACCTGGAGAAGGTGCGGCCCATGCTGTTCGACATGATGCGCAAGCAGTACTGGAAGCTCGGTCCCCCGTTCGCCAAGTGCTGGAGCGTGGGGAAGGAGCTGAAGAGGTAGGCCGATATACGCAGAGGTCCAGCTACGCCTCGGGCCATGGCCCACGATGAGGTCTTCCGGGAAGATGCCAACCTGGTATAGGGATCACCTGCTGGAGACCGTGTCCCTCCTCTGCGGGAACGTGACCTCCGGGCGCTTCACCACGAACGTCTCCTCCAGGGGCTCGCACATGCGCCTGGCCACCTCGATAGGGATGCCCACGCCCAGGAAGTCGGGCGGGAAATAGCTGTTCACGGTGGGGTCCGTGGGGCCGGTGAAGATCACGTCCCGCGGGGTGTTGACGGCCATGCCGGCCGGATACGTGATCAGCGTGGCGCAGGCCGCCCCGGCGGGGACGACGATGCCGCCGAAGACGTTGGTCGAGGAGAAGTAGTACAGCGCGAAGATGTTCCTGATCTGCTCCGCCGTTCCGAAGCACATCACGCTCACCACTCCCGGGTCCGCGGCCACGTCCTGACACGGGCGGACCACGAGGTTCGTGGCCAGGGAGGTGATCTTCCCTACGATGCGGTCGGTCTCCTCCACCATCCCGGGGCTCTGGCGGTAGTGCTCGGCGATGCCGCCTCGGTATCGAGGACTACCGGACGACAGGAAGTACTTCAGCCCCTCCGGCGCGTTCGTATATCCGAGGTGGATGCCTCCTCCGGGGCAGCAGCCCTTCAGGACCTCTCCGCTCACGTACGCCGGGGGCAGGTCCCTCAGGGACATCTTCAGCAGGGCCTTCACCAGGCAGTAGTCGATCTTTCCGGCCGGTATCCAGTCCTCCTCCACCGCCTCCGCACCGTGAACGCACAGCGGCTTGGTGCTCAGGCCTCCGGCGCGCACCAGCCGGCGGCCGATCTCCGCGACCGACATCTCTTCCATGGTCTCTCCCATCTTCATAGTGGGCCGCATCGTACATGATTCTTGCTCCCCGCCGTTCGTCCCCGCCCGGCGGCATATATGAACCACCGGCGCCATATCTGGGCCGAGGACCATGAGGAGGTACATCGACCCCACCGCGGTGCTGATCGGCGACTACCAGCTGGGCGAGGGAGTGAGCATCTGGCCGTACGCGGTGATACGGGCGGACCATGACCGCGTGGTGGTGGGAGATGGAAGCAACGTGCAGGAGCACGCCGTCCTGCACGTGGAGACCGGCTTCCCGACCATCATCGGAAGGAACGTCACCGTCGGCCATGGCACCATCATCAACGGCGCGACCATCGGGGACTGCTGCATCATCGGCATGAACGCTACCATCGTGGAGGGGGCGTTGATCGGGGACGACTGCATCATCGGCGCCAACGCCGTGGTAACCGGCAACATGCGCGTTCCGCCGCGCTCCCTGGTGGTCGGCGTGCCGGGGAAGGTGGTCAGGTCCGACGATCCCACACTGCACGACCGCGCCATGAAGAACGCCGTCGCCTACCACGCGCTGAGGGATGAGCACCTGGAAGGCCGGTACCGACGGTACGACGGCACCGGGCTGTGATCCTTCGGCCAGGGTTGCTCCGATCGTGAAGGATATGCGTTCCGCAGCGCGTCTGCCGCCGGCCCCGGTGATGCTGATGGCGGCGCTCCTCCTGCTGTCCGCGGTGATGGCCGCTGGCGCCGTGGATGCGTCCGTCACCATCGATCCCGATGCTCACAGCCTCAGTGGCAGCGCACCGTGGTGGTACCGTTCCCTGGCGGTGGACGGAGACACGGTGCACATGTGCTACGGCGATGGAAGCCAGTTGTACTACGCCAACGATACGAGCGGCGCCATGGTCACGCAGCTGTTGCCGGCCGGAGGGGGGTCGGAATGCTCCCTCGTCATGGACGGCCGGGGAGCGGCGCACATCAGCTGCACCGATGATGACCGTAGTCTGCACTACGCCACCAACGCCGGCGGGCCGTGGAGCTACGAGACGGTGGACGGTACTGGAGGCGGGAGCTCGCGCATAGCCGTGGATGATGGGGGCGTGGTGCACATCGCCTACATCGGCACCGGGCTCAAGTATGCTCGAGGTTCAGCCGGCGCGTGGGACGTCACTACACTGGACGAGGATGGGATGGACGTTCATGCTATGGTACTCGACTCCCGGGGCCACGCCTACGTCCTGTACTCGGACGGCGCGAACTACCGATATGCCAGCAACGCCGACGGCTCGTGGGACCTCAAGACCGTGATCGATCGCTCCCTCATCCTGGGCGGCTCCATGGTGTTGGATGCGCACGACCACGTGCACTTCGGCCTGGTCAACGCCGATTACGAACTATTGTACGCCAACGAGAGCACGGGCGTATGGAACGCGCAGACGGTGGCCACCTCGGTGAGGGCGGACAGCGCCTACATCGCCGTCGATGGTGGCGGGCACGTGCACCTCACGTACACGGACAAGAAGCGGTCAGTTCTACGTTATGCTACCAGCGCGGACGGCTCATGGAGGAGCAGCACCATCGATGACGGCGGTCGGGCGGTCTACGGCGGGCCCATCGTTGTCAGTGCGGACGGCAGGGTGCATGTGCTGTACTCCAGGGAGGACACCGCCGGCGATCTGGTGGTCTGGTATGCTGAGCTCGATCCCCAGGTGCGCACCGCGCCCAATGCTCCTCGGGACCTGGCGGCCACGGCCGATGGCAATGGGGTGCAGCTGCACTGGAACGCCCCAACCTCGGACGGGGGCTCGGCCCTCACCGGCTATCGCCTGTACTGGAGCGAGGGGGGCGGTCCCTTCAGCTCCCGGTTGATCACCGGGACGGAGCATCGGCATGAGGAAGCGGTGAACGGTCGCTCCTACCACTACAAGGTCGCGGCCCTGAACGCGGAGGGCGAGGGTCCCACAACGGACGTGGTCTCGGTGACGCTCGGCGGCTCATCTCCTTATCCCAGCGCGCCTCGCAACGTGACCGTGGTGCTTGAGGCCGGCAAGGCGGTCCTGGCATGGACGCAGCCGGAGTACGGTGAGGTGGTCACGTCATACAGGATATACCGCGGCACCTCGACAGCCGTGGGCCTCCTGTCGTCCACGGGTAGCATGTCCTACGAGGACGGGGACGTAGCGAATGGAGCGACTTACTATTACAGGATCAGCGCCATGAACGGCAGCGTGGAAGGGGACCTCAGCGACGCGGTGAACGTGATGATCCCTTCATCCCCCATCGATGACATCAGGGCCTTCCTGGGCACCGCTCCCGGCGTCGCTATCCTCGCGAGCGTGGCGGCCATGGGGGCGGGCGCTGCCGTGCACGTGGTGAGGCGCCGCCGTTCGAGGTAATGGCCTACTGCGGTGGCTCGCGGCCCTCCGTCAGCGAGACGATCAGGCGCTCCAGCAGCTCCTGCACCTCCTGGAAGTCGAACAGCACGTACTCCGCCGCCGTCGGTCGTTGGGCTTCAGTGACCAGGATGTTGATGCCCCGCTCCCCGATGGCCTTGAAGGCGTCCTCGTCGGTGACGTCATCGCCCACATACATCGGCACCGCGTTGTTCTTCAGCCCGATCATGTCGATGACCACGTTCACCGCCCGACCCTTGTGCCAGTCCATGTTGGGCCGCAGCTCGAAGGTGCGCTTGTCCATCACGCCCTCCAGCTCGGGGTACCGCCGGGCGATGTCCTCGAACACGGTCTTGAGGCGCGGGTAGTCGTTGGGGTCCACCAGCCGGTGGTGCACCGCCACGGCGAACCGCTTCCGCTCCACCAGCGCGCCGCGTATGTCCCCTATGCGGTAGCGCAGCGCCGCCTCCGCCTGGTCCAGCAGGGGCTTGTACCGCTCCCCGCGGTCCTCCACGTAGTGGCCCCATGGCCCCAGCACCTCGTAGCCGCCGCTGCCCACGTAGATCAGCTGATCCAGGCCCACCTTGCTCCTCACGTCGCGGAGGCTGCGGCTGCTCATCAGCGCCACCGGGCAGTACAGGGACAGGCGGTGCAGGGTGCCACGCATGCTGTCCGAGATCACGGCCTTGGACGGCACTTCCACTATGGGCGTGAGGGTGCCGTCATAATCGAGGAACACTATGGGGCATCCGCCCATGAGCTTCTCTAGGATGTCGTCCCAGCAGTCGAGGGCCGACCTCTCCATTCCATCGATCATCAGCTCCATGGTCATCATATCACTCGGTAACCCTATCTTCCCCCCTCCTCCATTTATATAATTTGCCCATGGTCCCTTCGGTATTCTGGAAGCTATGCCGCCGGCTGGGATGAGGGGATGGGGCAGAGGGTGAGAAACTGTAGGCCGTTGTGAGAAATCGTACTCCGCCGCCCCGCTCGCTACGATGACAGGATAAGAGCAATGGTCCGGGGGGCGTGAGGTCCGCGCAGCGAATATGCCACCCTCCCCACCACCGGTGAAGGCCTCGGGGCTCTACGTCCGCTCCAAACAACTAAATGGTCGGGGGAACGAAATGACCTGAGGCCTCCGTGCGAGGTGGCTGAGAGCAAGGGAGGGTTATCGTTGTTCAACAAGCGGGAGAGGGGCTCCGAGGGCTGGAGGCTGCTGATAAGGGGCCACTGGAAGATGTTCGCGCTGTTCATCGCACTGGCCGTCATGGCTCTCATCGGCGCGGTGCTGGTGTACCTGTGGTTCGTGGGGCAGGCGCAGGTAACGGGACTGGTGCCAACCACGCTGGGGCTGTGGACCATGGGGCATGTGGTCTCGTTCCTTCTCAACCTCCTGTTCTGGGAGATCATCCTCGTAGGCATACCGGTGATCATCATCTTCGTCCTCGGCTGGCTGTGGTGGAGGAGGCTGCCCCTGGAGGAAAGGGGCGCATACCTCTTCGGTCCCCGGTCGCGCACGTCCAGCGGAGGCAACGGCATCTAGTTCCTCATCACTCTCGTTTTCCTGCTCAAGGTGTACCTGGACGGGAACTGGAACGTGCCCTTCGCCACCTGGTCGTTCGACTACCTGGTGTACTCCCTCGTCACCGCCCTGGTATGGGTGCTGGCCATCTTCGCCGTTCCCGCGGTCATCGGACTCGCCTGGTGGCTGAGCCGGCGACCGAGGTGAAGGGGCGCAGGCTGGCGGTTCGTCCCTCTCCGCTCCAGGGAGGGCCCGCCGAGGAGCTCGAGGCCATCATAGATGGCGCTGATGTACTTCGGAATATTTTGAACTAAAATGGAACGATTAATATCGTCGATGGTGGGAACTGTTCACACATTAGGAGGTGAAAAGATGCCGATGGAGAGGTTGTTGGTCTGTATCGATGGCTCGAAGGAGTGCGAGGAGGCGGTCAGGTTCGCCGCGAACATGGCAAGGATGTTCGATTCCACGGTGTCCCTCATGTACGTGTGGTCCCCGCCCGCCTCGGAGGAGCAGGAGATGCTCATCCCCACCGAAGCACCGGACGAGGAGGGCCGCTTCCAGAGCGCGGAGGGGATACTGAACGACGCGGCCGTGAGGTACGAGGTGGTAAGGGCCGTGGGCAACCCTTCCGAGCAGATACTGGACGAGTCGAGGAAGGGGTACGACCTGGCGATCATGGGCACCCGGGGGCTGGGCGGCATGGACCGGTTCTTGCTAGGGAGCGTCACCAGCCGGGTGTCGCACCACATCAAGATCCCCCTCACCGTCGTGCCACCCCGGCACGCTATCGTGGACAAGGTCCGGGCCTGACGGCATCAGGACGGCCCGCTTTTTTCTTTCAACGAGCGGCTTCATCTGTGGAAGCTTAAATGACTCCATGGTGAGGCATCTCACCGCTCCCGCTTTCCCTCCTTCAGCAGGGGCAAGGCCTCGAGGCTTCCGGACACCGTGTCCGATCCCTCCAGTCCGAGGAAGTCCGACTCCTTCCGCACGCCGTCCACGGCCTTCTGCAGCGCCTTGTCGGTGATGGCCTTGGCCTTCTGCTCCATGGGAGGGTTGACCTTGGTCGTCCTCTCGTACGTCTCCATCTTCTCCGACATGTCCTCCGGCAGGCAGCCGCACTCCTTTATGGCCCTCAGGCCCTCCTCGCAGAAGAAGGCGTCCACCTGGATGCGCCGCTTGGTCAGGTGGCTGAACCGGCCCAGGACACGGCAGATGCCGTCCCGCTCCTCCGGGCTCAGCTGCTCCACGAACTCGTACTCCTCGATCTTTTTGAGGCTGAGGATGATCGGTTCCAGGGAGTCCACGGTCACGATGAAGACGTTGTAGTCCCCATGCCCGATGGTGTGCTCCTCGAACAGGTGGATGGTGTTGGACGGGACCACCAGGAACACGTCCTTCTTGACGCTGGTCTCCTTGACATACTTCTGGACCTCGGACGATTGCTTCCTCACGTAGTCGGGGAAGTTGTTCAGGTCGTCGCCCTGGGGGCTCTTGGCGTCGAACACGACGTACTCCTCGCATATCATCAGCGTATTGTCCGGCTTGCCCTTGAACGGCACCTTCTCCTTGCCGATGTACTCGATGGCATGCCTCTGGCACACCGTCCGGAGAACCTCCTCCACCCGGCGCTCGTGGTTCACCCAGGTGCACCGCATGTCCTCGAACTGGGCGGTGATAGCCTCCTCCCTCTCCCGCTCCAGGCGTGCCTTCTCCTCCCTGAGCTCGCCGTGGTACTGGACCAGCGCGTCCATCTTCCGCGCGTGCTCCTCGCTCCTCGAGCTCTCGGCGCTTTCCAACCGGACAATGAGCTTGTTCCTCTCGCCCAGCATGTTAGTGATCTCCTCCAGCTTGTGCTTGTGATCACTAAGTTCGTCATCCAGCTCCAGGATTCGATGGGCGTTGCCGTCCCTCGACGTGACCGCCTCGGCCAGCTTCCTCTCGCTGGCCGTCACGCCGACGTTCATCTCCTCAACGTGGTGCTGCAGTGCGGTGACCTGGACCCGCAGCTCTGCGAGCTGGTGAACGTTCGCTTCCGACGATGCCTCCAGCTCTCTGATCCGGGCGTTGCGCTCGCTGAGCTGGGCCTTACTCTCGTCCAGCGACGTCCGCGCCTGGGCGAGCTCCAGGGCGTGGCGGCTGACCTCTCGGGCATTGACCTCCGCCTCCCGCCGAGCGGCCTCCAGCAGCTGGCTCAAGGAACTCATCTGCTGCTGCACGCCGTCCCTCTGGCTCCGGATCAGCGCGTACTCGTTGCTGGCCTCGTAGCTCAACTGCTGCACTCTTTTCCAGGAGAAAAGGCGTCCCAGGAGACCGATGCCCTTGATCTCCTCGAAGAACGCCTCCATCGCCGAGCGGTTCGCCATCGCCATCTATCCCATCTCTCCGCGGGCGGGATGCACCAGCGTGCTTAACTATCATCGCACGTGGCCGCTGGGTCTCGAAAACATCGGATAGTTCTCGGCAGGATACTGACCACACGGTGATTATTCTCTCTCACCCTGAGGCACGTGAAGGATGCCGCGGAGCCACATGTCCCTCCCCGACCGAGGGAGAAGACGCGCTGAATGGGACACCATGCCTACGGCCAGGACGAGCCACCTAGCCCTTTGTTCTTGCCCTCACATCGCACCCAGACGCTCCACATCTCCCGAGCTACGGACGGTCGCCCATGGGATGTCCTTCCCGAACGCCCGTCCATGGGGTCCGGAGTAAGGGTCCATCGGCGATTGCTGCCGACCGATGAGGAGGATTATATGTATGGAGCTGACTAGATAATGATGCGTGGGAATGGCTGAACGTAAGGGAAGGACAATGGGGCTGGAGATCATCTCGCTAGCGCTGGCAATAGTCGCAGTGCTGCTCTCCTTCCTGGCGCTGAACCTCGGCCTGTGGTCGCTGCTCGTCGGCGCAGTGGTCCTCATCCTCTGCCTCCTGACCATCTTCCTCCTGCACCGGAGGCTCGAGCGAGGTGCTACACCGCGGGCGACCATCATCGACGAGGAGGGATTCCAGAGGAAGGAGAGGGTGCTCAACCGGACGGCCCGGAAGCCGGCCACGGGTCCACTGTGGCGCTCGAGGATATATCCATTGGGTAGGGGTGACCAGCTCAAGATGGAGCTGATAAGCGACCAGGACGTCATCGCCCAGCTGATGATCATCGAGCCAGGAGGAGAGAGGGACGTGGGAGGGGCGTACGGCCCCCTGAGGAGGCTTTCGGAGGTGTTCGAGGCCCCGGAGGAGGGAGGGTACTGTATGGTGGTGAGCTCCGACCAACCCCGGGTCGTCCTCACCATCAGGATCGGGTACAGGCCACGAAGCTAGCTGCGGTGAAGAAAAAAGCTGCTGATATCACATCAGCGCATGCCTTTTAAAAAATGTCGATCGAGATCATCGCGAGCGGGAGATGATGTTCGAACGGGCCTTGATGCCAGGATGCCGGCCGTCGTGCTCAGTGGCCACGGATGACGAGGCGGACGTTCTTCGGGTCTGATGGCAGGGTACCAGCATGTTCCTGCTCGCGGTTCCGGTAGGCATTATATCGGACCGCCCAGGCCTGGCCTTATTTATATAGCGTGGCCTATAAGAATCAAAAGATGCCGTTCACATCTGCTGCCAGTACGTGCATCCTCTCATTGTGATGAGCGGTCTTTTGACAGCATTCGGCTCACATGCGCAGATGCGCCTTCAGATCGTCCAGGAACTTGGCCTCGCCCTCGTTCGTCCTCTCCCCCGTTCCCATGAAGCCCGACCCGCTGGCGCCGGTCATCGCCTCCGCCAGGCCGTAGAGGAAGCTCTTGGCCTGCGCTCCCTGCTCTCCTTCTGATTCTAAATAAGGAACTATCTCGTCCACGTTCCTCAGCACCTCGGCGGCGTCGAGCGTCCTGTAATCGAACTTTCCATTGTTCTCGCCCCTCCAGTCTCCGATTCGCTCGATCGTTCCCTCCACGATGGCGTTGCCCCTGTAGGTGTCCTTCGCTCCCTTGATGTACTTCACCGACGCGCCGATGGCCCTCGCCGATGGGACGAAGTGCATGCCCCCCTCCTTCGTCGCCTCCACCATGATCATCTCGGCCGTTATCTCCATCCTCTCTGCAATCGCCTCGGTGCTTAGCTTCTGTACCTCGCTGGTTTCCATGCTGGCTCCTCCTCGTTCCATTGGAGCCCGTGGTTATATTAAGGGAACTGAGAGCAGGTAGCTGACGGGGACGAGCTGAATCAGGCGTTTTGGAAGAATGCAGTGGCAAAGTCGCAGAACTCGATGATGGTCTGCCGGTCAAGAGCGAACTCTTTCCTGTTCCCCAAATAATTCTGCGATGACGGAGATACTTCCATTCCGGCCTTCAGCTCCCAGTATGAAATGCACTTTATATGCGCCCTGGAGACGATGATGAAGTAGGTGTTCTCATAGGGATAGTTTGGAGAAAGGTCATCTAGCCTGAACTCCTCACTCCCTCGGTATTTGACCTCTAAGAAGTACACCTTATCTCCTTTCTGTACAACGAAGTCCGGCATCAGGCGTATGTCATTGGCAACGTCGCTCCTCACTCCTCTCAGCAGATCGACAATCCCCGGGACGGTGTTCTCCATCCCATACCTGAATACATTGTAGCCCAGCGAGAGGAAGAGCTCCTCGATGAGAGTCTCGGCTATCCTGCCCTTTATCATATTAAATCGAAAAAAGTGCTCTTTGTCTGTGAGGCCATTCGATCCTTCTTTGGATATGGGGTGCGGGTTAGAAACCCCGTGCTTGTAGCATTTGATGCATAGCTCATGATAGTCGTGGAGCGTCTCTTCCCCACATTGCTTGCACCGAGCCATGGTGTTTATGAGGAGCTATTAATATAATAAATTTTTAGTTAATAATCTTCTTTTCGAACATTAAATAACATTGGATACTTCGTTTCACTTATCGGGAACCATGGTAATGTTATGTGTTGAATAGGATTACTGGCACAAATCATTCCAGCATCGGCCAGGACCGACAGTACCTCCTCCTTGTCGAGGAGGGAGTCTTTCAATCAGGACACCCCATACTGGACATATAGGCTTTCCATATCCTCCCGGCGGGGAAGGAACGGACGGTCCACCTCTTTTCCCTCTGCCGTGTCCACCACCTCATTCACGAGCTTGACCATCCCAACGCGCCTGGCTTCCTCCTTCAGATACTGTCGATCAAACCCTGCCTTCCTCAGCAGCATTATGGAGTAGCTTATTCCCCTGACGTCCTGCGGGCCGATCAGAAGATTGTGCAGAGCGATGTCCTCGACGCGCAGACACGGATGCCAGTACGTAAAGTGGTAGCAGTTTGTTTCCGAGATAAAGTCCAGACCGTATTCCGACATAGCTTTGGTTCCCGTCCTCCTCACCTCTTCTGGATCTTCCAGCGATGGAGCCTTGAAGATGAACTCCAGGCCCTTGCTCCACAACATCACCCCCACCTTCGTTTTCTCTTCCATTACTGTTAGATTGACCCCCCTGGAGTAATCCTGAAGGAACTGGGTCATGATTGTGTCCGTGGGTGAGATCCTTAACGTGTTTCTCTCTTGCTGAACGATCCCCAGGCCCTTTAGGCCCCATGCAAGGACCCGAACGGTCTCCAACTTCAGGTTAGTCTCTCTAGAAACCTGTGCTATTGTTTTTGGCACACTGGAGATGGAGAGAAGCACGAGGAGCTTGGAGCCGACTATCGCTTCTACGGGGCGCTCTTCGGACAGCACGAACCTTTTCAATGCCACTGCCTGGAGGGTGGTGCCGGGTTCCAACCGAGCCCCCCTTTCACCCCTTCGGTGCACCAGGCCATATCTCTCCAACGTCCCGCTTAACCGATAGGCGGTCCGAAGGGAAAGTGAAGCAGAGATCGCCAGCTCGCTTATGGGCCTGCTCTCCTGACATAGCGCTGTGAAGAGCATGATCTCGTTCTTCGTGAGAGTGAACATTACGTTATCAAATTGACAATGATTTATATAGAATTTGTCATTCTCATTACAATTATTGCTTTACCCATAACATGACTTTGAGGGTGGCGGCACGATTTGGTATGGGCTTAAGCGTTTCACCGCCATGAGACAAAGGATGTGACGGAATCAAGGGCCATAGTGTAACAGTCCTTTCATCTTCTAAAAAAATTCTCATCCCTGGCCGTCCCGACATAGGATTTCAATCCTCTCCTCCCCTCCCCATGATCATGTGGGGATTGGCCAGGGGGTAAGTGGAAAAGGGTTTAGGCCGGGGACTGTGCCGGCAGCGGTATGTTGACGTTGTACGTCTTGGCGGCGATGTACCCGTAGTCCTGGTAATACCAGTCCGACGTGGTGTGCACCACCCCGCTCAGTCCGTTGATCACCAGCGACTGGCTGTTGGGGACCTGGAAGCAGACCCATACCTTTGCCTCCGCCCCCGGGGCCAGGCCGCTGGTGAAGTCATTGGTCCCCATGAACCTTCCCTGGAATCCCCAGTAAGCTTGACCGTCCGTGTCCGTCACATATAGGTCAGGTATGTACAGGTTGGTGTTGATCACGTCCTGGGCGTTCTTCACCTTCAGGAGCACGAACACCGGGTCATTGACCATCCAGTTGAAGTCGATGGGGTACTTGCTCGTGTCGGCCGTCACGTACCACTTCTCCACGGTCACCCAGAACCCGTGCCAGTACACGGTGTTGCCAGTGGCCTTCACCGAGGTGTGGCCATCGACCGCCAGGTACTTCGCGTTGCCGTCGAAGTGCGCCTCCACGCTCCACGTTCCTGCCATGTAGCAGGGGAACTGTATCGATGCGATGCCCTCCTTGAGGGAAGAGGTCGACTCGATGCTCACCGACACGCCGTTGCTGTTGGTGAAGGTCCAGGTGATCTCCGCGTCCACTCCCGGCAGCCACGAGGATGGCTTGCAGAAGGTGTCGTAGGTGCGCACCTGCAGCTGGCACTTGAAGGTGTAGGTCTGTCCGGCGATCATCGAGCTGGGCGTATCTATCATGTTGATCCTCGACGGCCAGGGCATGTTGCACTGCACCGGGTCAGGCTCATCGGCCTTCTCTGCGGTGAAGTAGGTGGTCGCCGCGGTGCCCTTGTAGGCATCGTTGCCGGCGTAGCTGGCCTTCACCGTGAAGGTGCCTGCCGCCGTGGGCTTGTAGTCGACGCTGAACTTGCCCGCGCTGTCAGTGGTGACCGTCTTGCCCTGCGTGGCGGTATCGGCCTTCCCATCGGGCTTGACGATGCTGATGGTCACGGTCGCTCCCTCCACGCCCTTCTGGGCGGTGAGCGCTCCGGCGTAGTGCATGGAGACTCCGACCTTGACGCTGTTCGAGGTCGGCGTCAGAACGATCGAGGTTCCGGCCTTCTCCACTGCTGGCGGGTCTTGATCTCTAAGATCGTCATGTGTCTCCTCTGGAATATTTACATCCTCTGGAGACGTTACATTCTGATCTTTGAAGATTGGCAAGGCGCCTCCCACAATGCCAAAGGTTGTGATGGCGACTAGCGCCACCGCGATTATTGCTATGATGCGTTTGTCCATCTCATTCCTCCCTTTTTTGTGTCCGATTTCCTGTTGTTCCCATCCCTTCCGGACGATGCGTTGGCAGTTAGGCCGTGGGACGGGGCTTCAACGTCCCAAGGCCTGAGTGTTATAATGCTCGCAGAAGTGATAATGAAAAAAGAAGCGAGTGGTATCTTCTGAGATAGTGAACAGGTGCTAGCAGGCCGCCAATATAATCATAACAAGAATGAAGCGACCTTACGAAAAGGTGATAAGGAGCATTTGCAGACCATTTAGAAGAAGGGAAAGAACACGATCATCTTGCTGTTGGAAGGGCTTAGCTCTTACTTCATCCACCGGCGTATGAGGAAGACCGCCACCACGAAGCCGCACGCCGTGGCGATGAACGCGATCGGCACCCAGGCCATGTCCGGCTCGTTCACGACCTTGTTGCTCACCACCACGGTGATGGCGTCACCCGGAAGGGTCCAATTGGTCTGGAAGCCATTGTTGTGCAGCTTGATGATGTCCGTCCTTCCATACGATTGGAGCTCCTCTATCTGGCTGGGCAGGAGGTTAGCGACCTCGTTGCCGTCGTTCCAGACGAGGCTGCCACTGTCCCGCTCGTACCTCCAGCTCGTGCTGGAGGCCACCTGTGCGCCGGTGAAATCCTCATTGAAGGCGAAGATGATGTAGTAAGTCCCGACCTTGGGCGGGGCGGTCAGCTTTATAGGGCTGGTGTGCCAGGCGACGTTGGTGCTGATGTTGCCGTCAATTGTCCAGAACCCCTTGGCAGGCTCCTTCCAGTTCTTGTCCACCGTCCCTATGAGCGGAGCCACATTGGTCGAGGGCATACTGTTCTCCGTTGTCAGGATCACATTGCCCGAGATCGTTCCGTTTGGTTCAACGTAGATGGTCTTCGACGTTTTGGACAATGATGAGAAGGAGCCCGTTCCGGACTGGAGGTGCGCCGAGCAGTTGGTCAGTGGATCGGGATAGGCTGCGGCATCGACCTCGGGGGCGGACAGAAAGGTCACCGTTAGAAGAACGAACGATATCACTGCGGTCAACCAGATGGACCTCGCCCTGTAGACCCCCCCACGCTTCCCCTTCCTCATCTCATCGTCCACCGGAAATCGCTGCCAGTTGCTCGCTAATGGCGGTCATGGACATCGCCATGTCACTGCGCTGAGACGGATAGCTCCGGAGCGGATAATAAGGATTGGGGAGGACGTTGTCAAGGCTTTTCCTCATGCTCACATCGCTCTGGGCCCTTGCAATGACGCTCCCTCATACCTCTCCAGGTCCCTCCTCAGGTCAGTGAGGCCGAGGTTGTCCTCGTTGATCTCCAGGCCCATCGCCCTCGCCTCCCGCAGCCTGTCCTCGCTCATCCTGATCTCCGCCCTCGCCTGCTCCACCATGCTCAGCAGTTCCTTGGACCGGTTCAGCATGATGTCGGCGTACTTCAGGCAGCGGGTGTAGTAGGTCCGCCGGTACAGGTCCTCGTAGTGCGGGACGAGCTCCAGCAGCTCCGCCCGGGCAGGGGCGGGCAGCCGGTCCGAGATGGCCCTGAGCTCCTGCAGCCTCTCCTCCGCCAGAGGTTTCGCCCGCTTATCCCCGCGCAGGATGAGCCAGTACCCCAGCACGATGGCCACCAGCGAGACGAGGAATATCACGTAGATGTACGGCCACAGGTCGTCGGAGACGAAGGACGTCAGCTGCATGCTCCAGTAGCTGGCCGCCAGCGGGTCGATCGCGCCGAGCATCACCGCTCGCCTCCGACCCCTTTTACCGACAATGCGCCCTCGATCACCCTAGACCCTCCGCATCCCCTATCGCCTTCCCCGAAAAAAAGATAGGGGGTCGGCATAGAATAATGAGGTCCGGGGGGAATGCGGACGCCGGTGAGCGAGATGATCTGCGTGACCGGGGGCGCGATCGAGGGGTGGGCTGACCCCGACAGCGACCTTTTTATCACCACGGCCGTTAGGTCGGGGCGGTGAGACGGGGTTGCCAGAGACAGCCATCGGGACGGCAGTGGTGCTAGGTGACGGGCTGACCTGGAGCGATGGTCCGGACACTTCCCTGACCTACAGCGTGGGAAAGCACAGGGTCAAGGTCTTCCTCGGCACCGACCTCGTCGCCGCGTACGCGGACGCCTCGATCTCGAGGATGAGGGAGCAGGCCACCACCGCCCGGGATGAATGGCAGCGGACGCTTGACCAGACCGCCAAGGACGCGTCGCTGACCGAGGCGCAGCGGAAGCGGAACAGCGCGGACGAGGGGAAGAAGGTCCAGGATGCCCGGGACCGCCTTGCGGTGCTCGACACCCTGGACCTGGACCAGTACCTCTACGACCTTGCACGGAGGACGTTCATCGCCGACGCAGAGTTCGGGCAGCTCACCCACCTCCTGAAGAAGAGCGTCCAGGATCGGAGGAAGAGGAGGGGTTTCGACCTCCTTTTCAACGAGAGGCGCTCCGCACTTGCGCCTCTAACCGACCATTCGGGACCGATGCTGGCTGTGAGGACGTCACTGCGCAGCGCGGACCTACTGAGCAGCGCGTGGGAGCTCACCGCGAAGAAGGCCCCGGCCCTGGAGCGCGATCGATTCCTCGATGGCAGGACCGTACCGTTCGCCTGGCTCCTGGAGCTGCTGCGGACCTCAGAGGCCCTGGAGCTCGAGATGGGGCAGGCCGCCCGCACGCTGTCCCGTTCGATGGAGGAATGGGAGCAGGGGCTCGATCCAGACCTAATACCACTGCACCGCGAGCTGGTCATGCACGCCTGCTGCGTCCGCTCCCTGCTCGATGCCGTGGAGCTTGAGCAGGACGCGAAGAAGGCGGGCAGGCTCCGGCTCAAGGACGGCTTCATCGTCCCCTTCATGCCGGCCCTGCAGGAGTTCCAGGATTTATCCGCGAGGATGGAGGCGATGAGCACCATGGACCGGGCGGGGCTGGTGGTCGTCGGGCTAGGAGGTTCCGGCAAGACGACCTTCCTCCGCCGGTGCTACGAGCTGTTGAAGAACGGTTATGGCAACTCGGGCCTGAACGAGGAGATCGACCCCAAGAGCACCGCCTTCGTGGTGGGCCACATCTTCAAGGACATCGAGGTCCCACTTCTCAACGGAGTAAAAAAGGGCATGACGATCTGCTGGATGGACACCGCCGGCGCCGCCGATCACCATTCCTTGGGGCGTCAGCTGACTCGCTCGGTGACGGACATGGAGAAGGTGTTCCTCGGCAAGCCGTCGTACAACCTGCTGTTCATGTGGTCCTGCGAGCCGGGATACGATGAGCTGAAGGACCTGCGGGGGTTCGAGGATGTGTTCTCCCACTTCGTGGACGAGGTGCTCGGCCTCGACTATCAAGGGTTACAGCTCCCAGGTCGGATCTTCCTGCTGCTCAACAAGGCCGACAACGCCGAGAAAGCTGGCATCGCGAGGGAGTTCAGGAGCGATCATGAGAGATGTTTCCTTAACGCGCTGGAGCAGAAGGGGGAGGGGCTTCAGGGCGAGAGCCTCGGGTTCCTGTCCGCCCTGAGCGTGGATGGTGATGAGATATCGAGGAAGCTGCAGACCTCGCTGTTCGGCCTCTCTCCCGAGGAGAGCGAGAAAGCGTTCGCCCGCGTCCGCCTGGGCATCAATCAAGGGGTGATCGCAAACCTGCTCCCGGCCCCGGACGCCATGCGCTTCAAGGCGGAGGTGTACGACGTGCACGGTAGCGCGGGGCAGAGCGCCTACCTCAAGGCCACCGCGGAGTGGATCGACACATACTTGGGCGGGGGAGGTAAAGAGCAGGCAGCCCT
The DNA here is from genome assembly GCA_963663855.1 of Methanomassiliicoccaceae archaeon. GTDB lineage: Archaea > Thermoplasmatota > Thermoplasmata > Methanomassiliicoccales > Methanomassiliicoccaceae > UBA6. The sequence continues at coordinate 1,399,662 of OY760646.1, forward strand.
CACCAGGGCTTTGCTCTCTAGCCTGCGCTCGTTCCTGGGCGAGGTGGGGGATGGATGAGGAGCCTTAAGGCACTGGACGGCGAGCTGGCCAAGCGCCGCCTGCTGTTCGGCCGGGCCAGTGAGAAGGAGAGCTTAGGCCGCAAGCTCGGCGAGGGCGGGAGGGGCGTTCTCCTCTCGGGGCTGGGGGGCATGGGCAAGACCACCCTCATGGTCCATGCCTTGAGCGAGCTGGGAGGGGTGCCGTCACCATACCCCGCACCGTCCCCTCTTTCCGAGGCGGGGCATGCGCTGTACTTCGAGGACCTGGAGGCCTTTATCCGCTTCCTGAAGGTCAGGAGCAAGCCGGTGGTGTTCCAGGGCACCACCGTCGTGATAAGGTGGGACGAGCAGGGCGTGCGGAAGGAGAGGGACGTGCGCCTCGGCGGCAGCACCGCTAGAACGGCCGGGGTCCTGGCCTATGGGACGTCGACGGTGGCGCAGAAGGACCGCATGGTCGTCGAGGTGCACGCGGAGATGGTGATCGAGCGAACGTTCGATGCCGAGGTGGTCACCAAGCTGGTGGAGTCGTCTCTCACGGAGATGTCCGAGGCGCTGGTGCGCTCGATAAGCGACGCCCGGGGCTCTGCCGACGAGGATGAGGATGGGGCCGGCCGCATCTCCCGGCTTCTGGCCGACTACGTGGACGGCGCGATCGCCGAACAAGACCGCATGTTCGGCTTGATACTGAGCGTGTTCGAGGGGCGCGTGGTGGACCTGGTGGAGGGGATCAACAAGCAGGTGTACATGTCCGCCGCGACCTACCTCCGGGGCGCGGACCAGAGGGAGAGGGTCACCCTGCGCGAGTTCGAAGAAGGACTCGCAAGCTTCCTGGAGAACGCCAACCTGGACCGCCTCGTTCCGGGGGAGTCCACCTTCTGGAACTGGTATATCAGCATCGATCACATCGAGCACGGGGTTCCGGGCTGGACGCTGGAGACCAAGAGGCAGGCGGTCAAGGTCCTGTACGACCGTCTGGCCGAGAGGGAGGGCTTTCACCTGCTCACGGCGGTGGAGGGCGACCCCCTGCTGATCTTCCCGCAGGTCGATACCGGGAACGCGGTGGTGGGGTTCGACCAGCAGGCCGGCATCGCGCTGGTGCCGCTGAACATGCCCTCGAGGGATGGGTTCGTGCAGGACGCCTCCGCGTTCATCGTGCAGAACGTGGAGGACCTCGGTGGTCTAGAACCGTCCACGGTGCCGGATCGCATCGGTGCACTGTACGACCGGTGCCGCAATCGCATCCGGCTCTATTACCTGGTCCGGGGGCTGAGGTCCCTGCCGACCATGGGTCCGGAAACATTGAACGCCCTGGAGCCGGACGCCTCCTTCCTGGACCGTCAGATCGGCGATGCGCTGAACCGCCTGGGCGTGCGGCAGGAGCATGACATGATCACCGAGAACATGCCGGCGGTGCAGCCGCTGCTGGTCCTGTCCTGCATCATCAGGCCATCGCGGACCTCCCGCAGGGACGTGTCCAGGGACATGATGGCATGGCTGGTGGAGGCGTTCGAGAGCGATCAGTCGGTTGACGCGGCATCGTACACCGAGGTGATGTCCCTCTTCGGGGTGCTGTCCACCAGGAACGAACGCATAGGGCTGTACAGCCCCTACGTGGAGCACGAGCTCAGGGTCCTGGCGGAGAGGAGCCTTCCCCTGACCCCATTGGTCAGGGCGTTCCAGTCCCCGCCCCGCCTCGCTCGCCTCCTCACCTCGCTGAGCGCCGATGACCTCATGGACATGTCCAACTACCTGATGGCCTTCTTCCGCAAGCGGGCGAGGAGCCTCCAGGCCGAGCGGGGGATCGTGGAGGTGCTGCTCGAGGGGATGGACCACGAGCAGGAGAGCGTCAGGCAGAAGAGGACCTTGCTGCTGTCCATGGCAGTGCTGGCCGGTGCGCTCTCTCCAGGGGAGAAGGACCACGTCACACGCCTGGCCCAGCTCTTCCTGGGAGAGATGTACCGTTCATCGGGAACCAGGGAATCGTCACTGCTGTCGGGCGCCCTGCACCAGCTGACGCTGGCGGACGAACCTCGCAGGTGCGCGTGCTGCGGCAACGAGTTAGGAGAGCAGTGCCTGTGCTCCACGTGCCACGCCGATTACCGCCTGACCTGCGCTCAGTGCGGCGGACGTAACCCCGCGCTTTTCACGTACTGCTCCGGCTGTGGCTCCAAGCTCACGTAGCGCCTGCACCGTCTGCGGGACCGCCATCACCCTATCCATCACAGGCCACCTTGCCGCAGAAGGGGCAGTTGCTGAACGCCTGCAGGATGGTGCGGCCACAGTGAGAGCACGGCCGTGACGGCGCAGAGGGATCATGACCGCAGAAGGGGCATGTGGAAACGTTCGCTGCCACGTCATGGCCGCACAGGACGCACTTCGTCCCACCGGCCGGTGCAGGTCCGGCGACCTCGCGAGCCATGACTTTCCTTTCTGGCAGGGGCGTGGTGAACGATTCCAGGGGCCGGAGGGCCTCGTCCGCGCCCACATAGTCGTCGGCGAGGAACTTGCCTACAACGCTCTGGAAGGTCAGCTGCTCCTCTCGACCGCCGCTCTTCATCCGCTCGTTGATCGTTCCGATCCGGACCAGCAGCGGCCCGCGCCACCTCTGGGCGGCCTCGTAGGCGTTCAGCCTCGCCTCGCCCTCGGCCGCGTCCCCACCGCGGATGCTCTCCTCGATCCTGGACAGCTCGGCCGTGATCTTCGAGCGCACGCTCTCCGGGTCGGCCACGGCATCCTTGTCCAGCTCCCTCCTCGCCACGGCCAGCCGTCTGTTCAACCCCATCAGGGCCTCGAGCCGCTCGTTGATCTGCTTCGACCGCGCCAGAATGTCCTTGGCGGTATCGACGGTAGCATCGCTGCCATCGTCTTCCTTTCTGATCGGTGGAGTGCGCTGTGGTCTGACCGCCATGATCAAGCTCCGCGGTGTTCTGCGGACCGAATATCTGAACCGACCAATGCACTATGGCCGAAATAAACTATCTCTTTCATGAGCCTACAACGTTTAATGGTCATGTGGCATGCCGTGGATCGCGACCTGGGAGCCTAAAAAGGGATCCGACGCTGCTCTCATGATAAGAGCGCTATGGATCATCAATTTTTTTCACCATTAGGACATATTTACTTATAATCTAAGTATGATATTAAAATATTAAATGAGGAAAACCATACTAGAAGGACTTAGAAGTGCATTTCTTACCCGGTGCTCCCTGGACAGCATGCCAGAAGCGATCTGGAAGAGCATGAGCAGCCTCAACACCTACGGCACCAATGCCATCGAGGGCAACACTTTAACTCTGGACGAGGTGGAGTCGGTGCTCCTAGGTTCCACGGGAGTGGAGAGACCGATCTCTGACATCATGGAGACCGTCCAGCACGATATGGCGTTCAGAGACCTGCTGGGTCGGAGAGGTAGGTCGATGGATCTGGTCACGGTGCAGGAGCTCCACGAGGAGGTGTTTCATGGGCTGAGGTCGGATGCCGGCCAGTGGAGGCGTGTGAACGTTATGGTTCGAGGAGCGAACTTCACCCCGTCGAGACCGGAGAAGATCGTCCAGAGGATGGATGCTCTGATCTCGGAGTACGATAGAAGGGACATGTCCGGCGAGGACATCTTCACCTTGGGAGCATGGATGCACCATGGGTTGGAGTCCATCCACCCGTTCAGCGATGGCAATGGGCGTGCGGGCAGGTTGCTGCTCAACCTGCATCTCATCAAGCATAACTGGCCGCCAGTTCACGTCCTGCCTGAGAACTGTGAAAGTTATCTCGAAGCACTGGAAAGGGGGAACGGTGGTGACATGGTCCCCCTCACCGAGTTCATGCAGATCATCATGGGAACCTCGCTACTTGATCTTCTGTCAAAGGTGGGGACGGAAGATGATGAGCTGAGGTCCCTCATCGACCTGCAGAAGAGAGGCCCCTATTCAGCGAAATACCTGGCCCTGAGGGCCAAGCAGGGTGAGCTGCCTGCTCTAAGGAGCAAGGGAGAATGGAGGTCCAGCGAAAGGGCCCTGGACACGTACATCAAGGAGGTAGGGAGGGAGGGGTTGAAGGCCCGTCGTACTGGTCAGAGCAGATGATGGCTGAAACCCCACCGTGATCCCGACGTCTGCGACATATGCTGTCAAGCCAGGCAACTGGACCATGGGGGGCTTGTACCAAGTTCATCTAGGCGGAGGCGACTGCCTGTTCTCAAGTATGGCCATAGTGCCCATCAGCGCCTTCTCCAGGTTGTCCAACTGGGTCGGGCCCATCTTCAGGAAGTGGTCCTTCTCTTCCGCATAGGAGAGTCTGAGGTTGAGCAGTTCCCCGCTCGTCTTTTTAAAGTTCGCATTTCGGAACAGCTTGAAGATGGCGACCTCTTCCTCCCTCGAAAGGGCTAGGCTCTCGGGGAACCACTGCTTCCGGGTCTCGAGCACCTCGTTCGTCCCCTTGTTGTCTGACCCGCCCCACATCTGAAATGGTAATTGAGTCCAGAAAAAAGAAATCCATCTAACATTATAAAGTGGAAGCCTGCCAATTTAACATGGAAAAGGAAATGAAAACCATTAGCCAGACTGCTAAGTTTTTATTATCTGTATTTCAAATAAACGAAATAGAAGGGGCAAGAGGTGTGCCGTACTACATAATATTATATCTTCTGCGTCACAGGTGACTGTAAAGAAAAATGTTTAATGTCCCGTTTTGATATGTTGCCGTGGAACATTTATTTGATAAGCTAATCAAAGATGATATCGAGCCGCAAAGGATGCTTTTAGATCCAAACAATCCTCGGTATCAGGGCGACTATTCTGATTATATTTATGTCCCCTACAGTCAGATTGGCTATGAAAAAGTTCAGGAACGTGCTTTTCATACAATACTCGCTAGTCGCTTTGGGGTGAAAGAATTAGCGGAATCCATGTCAAAAATTGGTTATTTGCCAATTGATAGATTTGTTGTAACAAAATATGATGGTGACAAATACCTTGTCATCGAAGGGAATAGAAGACTAGCGGCAATAAAACTAATTTTAAATGGCGTCGTACCCGCTAATGATGAGGTGCTCAATTCAGTAAAAAAAATTCCAGTTTTGATATTGAATGAGCCTGAAGTTAACCTTGTCTCTGATCAATGGCTTATTCAGGGAATTCGCCACATTGGTGGAGTAAAGGAATGGGGGCCATACCAAAAAGCGAAAGCACTGGACGTATTGAATAAAGAGAAGGGTATGAGCTATGACGAAGCAGCAGCTGCCCTTGGATTAAAAAAACCGGAGGTACGAAGAGCGATACGTGCCTTAAGGGGTTATGAATCATTGCTTGAACATCCCATATATGGTAAAAAGAGTAAGCCAGATGATTTCTCGTTTTTTGATGAGATGATCGGAAAGCCGAGATTAAGGAAGTACTTTGGGTGGGATAATTTAAAAATGCAATTTATCGACAAGAAGAAACAAGATTTCTTTTTTAGTTGCATAATGGGAGATCATGCTCAAGCAACAAGGAAAATTCCAACCGCACTATCATTACGGGATTTGGATAAAATCTTTAAAAAAAATCCAGAGGCTATGACAATATTTTTAGAGACAGACTACACCATAAGCGCCCTTGAATATTCCATCTCCGACAATAATATTTATATTGATAATAATAAGGCGATATTGGAACTGAAAAAAATAATTGAAAAAATAGGAAAGGGACTATTGACCAGTAATGACGTTGCAGAACTAAAACAAATAAGGGCTGCTCTTGAGGATATATTGGATCAGAATGGTGAGTGAGTGCAAGTTGATGTTTCAAAACCAGAGATATTACTCACCATAGGCATGTTGGCTCGTCATGAACCTGTTAAAATTCGAGATGCGATTGAGGACACTTATCGAAAAAAGGGTTATGCTAAAAAAATAGCGGCAAAGGAATCATCAAGGTTAAAGGAATCAATCTGCATTGCTGTAGATGACCATCTTCGAACATTTAGAATAAGAGGGATTAAAGAGTTCTATCAAAGAGATGTAGAAAAACCGGATGTTGTTATCCCCTGCCCCGATGCTGGAAAATATCGATGGACCGCATTTGTGCAATCAGCATTACTGACCCTTTCACCGCGCGAGTTTGAAATTGTTGTTGCTAATTCATTAGCATTAAATGAATGCGACCAGATAGCTGTTACTCCAGCGACATCGGATGGAGGGTTCGATTATGTTGGTCGGGTCCAATTGGGAGGGGCCGATTTAAGGTTTGATCCAGGGCCGAATATGTTTAGAGATCAATATTTATATGCATTCGGGCAAGTAAAACGTTATGATGTCTCTCATCCAGTTGAGATAGGTGAATTGGACCAAATGGTTGGCGTTTCACAGTCCATAGTAAAGGGTGGTGGGACACCTGTCAAGGACAAGATGATAGAATTGTTAAATGGATGGGGGTGGAACCGTAATGCGCCGGTTAAATCCTGTTTTGCTACAAGTGGAAGATACCGTTCAACAGTACCTACTTATGCAGTACTTCAACAGTTAGCCATTTTTGATGGCGAACAGATTGCTCAAAGATTATTAGGCCGCTGTGACTCGCTACCAAGTGAGGCCCAGGTTTTATCAATGGTAAGAGACGTTGCTCAGAGTGTGGGAAGAAAAATAACCATCCTATAATTCTATTTTTGCTGAACTTATCAACGGCCATATTGTTTTTAGAAACCTAAATGAAAGAGTGCCAATGAATTTGCTTGAAAATCAAATTTTAATAATAAGTTCTATATTATGAAAATAGTGTATTATCTGATGACCACTGCTTCACAAAGCATATCTTCATTCTATTTAGGCCTTATGCAATACTTGCATGCCCAGAAACCCGCTCGCATCTCCACTAAATCAAGACGAGCAACACCAACTTATCCCGTATTTCATTATTTGACCAGTTTAGAATGGTACTTAGGTATCGCTTAGGAGGGTTTCGATCCTATTGAAGACCATCTATACGCGATTGTGCCACAAACAAATACTGTAATCTCTAGTCTCACTATTTGATTACATAATATGAGGATCGTGGTGCCCAAACCACCTAGCCAATGATTTAATATTCCACCGTTTGTTACTGCCCAGGGACATTATGAGTAGGCCGCGCAACAACCGAAATAATTATGCAAGGCCTTTTTTAAAATGGGCAGGGGGCAAAGGCTCCATGGTCGAAAGTTTCGACATTATGGGATTAATTCCACATAACTTTGAAGCATACCATGAACCTTTTTTAGGTGGTGGGGCAATGTTTTTCCACCTATACAATAACGATCTCCTACATTGTGATATTATTCTATCTGACATCAATAAGGAGGTTATCAATTTATATAGTGTAATAAAGGACAATCATGTTGATTTTATTGATTTATTAAAAAGTTTCAATCAGACGATAAAATCCTCCGATTTCTATCACTATCGGGATGAGTTTAATGAGTTAAAAACAAAAACAAAAAACGATAAGTCAGATAAACTACGTAAAGCAGCCTTAATGCTGATATTAAATAAAACTTGCTACAATGGACTATATCGCGAAAATAAAGATGGACAATTTAATGTTCCATTCGGTAAGTTTTCGAAGACTAAAATATTTGACGAAAACAATATGGAACTAGTTTCCAATGCTTTAGCTGATGTTAAATTATACGTGGCAGATTATTCAATTGCCCGCAAGGCAGAGAAGAATGATTTTGCATATTTCGATCCACCGTATTACCCATTGAATGAAACGTCAAGCTTTACCAGCTATGCAATGAATAATTTCGACTCGTTTGATCAAGATGCATTGTCCAAACTTTTTTTCGAACTAACTGGGAAAGGAGTAAAAATATTGTTGAGTAATTCAAGCCACCAATATATTAGAGATTTATATACTAATAAAAATATCAATATTACCCCGCTTACCACCATAAGGTACATCAATTGTAAAGGAGAAAAAAGGAAACCAATTAATGAATATGCCATAACAAATTTCCCTATTCTGGTGAAGGACAAGGGCCATCAAACATCATTATTGAACTCAAATGATGTTTTTTTAAATCTAGACCATCATTAGGTTTGCGAAAAATATACAAACTTTCGTGCATAGTCATTAAAAAGTTATTCGAATATTTTTGATGGCTACTCGAACAATTATGTTGAATCTTGATCACGCTTTCTTTCAAGATATAGCCTGATCTTAGGAACTCATACAACAGTCTTTGAGACAGGGGTATCGAATGCGCTCTGCAATGGGTATCTCCAATCATAACGGCACAATATTTTCCTGGTTTTAATACACGATATGATTCCTGAGCGATCTTAATTATTCCAATAAAAAAATCAGACAAGTCATCCATTGTAGAAATGTCATCTTTTATCGTTGAGTACTTGATTATATTCCAATAAGGTGGATGAATTAATACAAGATCAACCACTTCAGAGTCGATAGCAGTCATTTTTCTCGCGTCACCAACAAACACCCTTTGCTCATGCCCATTGGTGATATTTTGAATTGCGTCTATTTTATTTTTACATAACAAGGCGGCATTTATATTAATATCAATTCCAACACCATGACGATTGAGCTGTGCACACTCAATTAGCGTGGTTCCACCTCCTACCATCGGATCAAGCACAAGGTCATTTTCCTGAGAGTATTTAACAAGAATATTTCTAACGACTTTTGGAGACCAGTTACCTCTATAATTTGAGGTATGGGTTGCCCATCTCCCTCGCTCAGGAAAATCCCAAACCGTAGTTGTTTGATCATAATTATCCTCATCCTCATTTAATGTTACTTTTCCTCCAGCGTTAATTGGAGAAAAGGTGCGCCCCGCAATGGATACGGGTTCCTTCATCTGCTCGGTTAGCAGCTCATACATCACGGGGACAAAACGGTCCATTGAAAAATATTTATGAATTACATTTATAATACGACCGGAACTATGATATTTTACAAACACCTGTGGTATGAAGGTCGAGAATCATGAGCAGTGACACAGAATGCCAAGATGTAACTGCCAATCAATTAATTACTATTCCACAAGCAGACAACATCGATAAAATTCGTTCCATACCTGAACTTTTGAACAAAGGGTTCGATACTCCAAGCAAATTTGGGAAGATAAATAATATGACTACAAGGCAAGGCTCTTACTATTTAGAGGCTGCTAGAGCGTTAGGTCTTGTGGAGAAAAAGAATGGATCTTACACACTAACTTCGATTGGAATGGAAATTGCAGGTGTTGACAAGCAAAAACAAAATCAAATTTTGGTTAAATGTATATTGGGGCTGCCAATAATTGATGAAATCATTAGGTTGGCGGAAGTAAGAGGTCTTGAAGGCGTCAGTCGAGATGATATTATTTCTTTAGTAGCCCAAAGGACGGGATATAAAAAGACGACACTCGTAAGAAGATCCACAACGTTGCTTTCGTATCTCGATTGGGTATCAAAAAAGAATAAAATAATAATAATCAGATATAATAAGGTATATTATAATAATCAAGTTAAATCTACGAATATTCATAAATTAAGCTGAAGAAATTATCTTCATATATTCCCATCTGTTTTTTCCAAGTATAGCCTTTATCAGTCAAGAACCATGGTAATTCAGCCTTGCTTTGAGAGATCTCTTTGATAATCTCAGGATCACAGTATTTATTGTCAATAATATTTATAAAAGGATAATCATTTATTTCCAATACATTTTCCTCAATAGTTTGTATTAGCTTTTTCGCAGTTACCGTTTCCATTTTTTCAACGTCGGGACTATATAATACTTTTTTCGTGCTTGTGTTTTCTATTATTTCCTTCGATGAAAAAATGCTGTATTTTATATTCTCTATTTTTTTTATTAATACTTCCAATATCCTATCGTCTATGCTGCCATTAACGATAACATTGCTAATTGATATTTCATCCTTCTTTTGGCCCACCCTATCGATTCTACCGATTCTCTGCTCAATGATCATAGGGTTCCAAGATATGTCATAGTTAATCATTTGGGAGCAGAATTGCATATCCAGTCCCTCTGAACCTACTGACGTGAGGATCAAGATTCCATTTGGTTTTTCCTTAAATCTTTCGATTATTTCCATTCGTTTGAAAACGGGCGTATCCCCAGTAATAATTTGTACAGCTTCACTTTCTCTATAGAAATCAAATATATATTCAGCAGTCCCCCTAAATTCACAAAAAATTATGGCCTGAGCATTAATCTCACTCAGTATCTTCTTTAGTATCTGAAACTTATTATCAGACGAATAATTCGATTTAAATTGATGATTCGTTGCTCTAAAAAATGAATTTGGACTACTGGAAGCTAAACGATATAGAATTATTTTTTCGAATGTATTTGACCCCTTACTAGAATTTTGCTCATCTACTATTTTATTTATTATATTTGCATATTCAATATCCAAATCGACATAATAATTTTTTATCTTTCTTTTGGCAAAATGAATATTTAATTTTTCTTTCTCAAAACGAGTGGTAAAAGGTATTAGTGGCTGGAATTTCTTTGTATACCAGATCTCTTTAATCGCCCCTTCTAGTCCATAGGAAGATACGTTCGAAAAAAGGATCTGATATTCAGAAATTAAATCATTTAGAGTGTTATGAATTGGTGTAGCTGACAATCCTACTTTCCAGATTGCCTTCTTGCTCAATTCATATATCTTTTTAAATGAAATGGTCTTCGCATTACGATAATGGTGGATTTCATCAATAATCAATAAACCTGGCATTAAGTTGACATCATTCTCTTGATTTAGCAAACTGCTTGATAATATGTAGATCCTGCTCGATTTCCTTCTTTCCTCTTTTTTGCTTTCTTCCTGAGCTGTTTCGAGTTCTTCTTGATTGCGGATAAAATATGATTTTAATGTAAATTTACTATACAGCTCTGAATACCACTTTGTTAAAAGTGTGGGAGGGCATATAATTATCACTGGACCTTCATTTTTCTCGACAAAATATGATACTATATAGCCAGATGAGATTGTCTTTCCCACGCCTACCCCATCACAAATTAACAGACCTTTTTCCTTGGCCGATACTATTTTTGATAAGGCCACTAACTGGTATGGGGCAGGATCAATTCTTCGTTGGGATGAGTTCTGACCAGAACTGTTCATCTGGAGCAACAACCTCTATCTTCGTTTTTCTTACTCCAATAGCACTATTTAGCATGAGATCAATGAGCTGTTTAGCATCATATAGCAATATTTTATATTGGGATTGTTGTGAAGCCTTCATAGCATCGTCAGTAAATCCATTTGATGCAACAAATATTCCAATCGCATTTTGCTTTTTTGAAATATTCATTGCTCCAATAAATTTTGTCATTTCAGGAAAGTCCACTCTGGAATTCCAATTTTTAACTTGGCCAATCAATGGAAACTCAATTCCAGAATTCCGATCCATAAATGTACCTTCAAAATCAATACCACCATCTCTAGTGCGTTTTGTGATGTGAATGTTTTTCACCCAAGCAAGAGTAGAAAACAGACTTGCAACAAAATCTTCGTAACCCTTGCCACTCAACTGAACGATTCTTTCCTCAAGTTCTAAACGTATATTTTTATCTCGTAACTCTATAAATCTATTCAGGGAATTAATATCTATGATTTTTTCGATAATTATATTATCCGTATATATATTATAATAAACTGTCCAACTCTGGTTCATTCTATAGGACTTTAACCTATTTTCAACTCTTTCAAAATCTTCATTTAATTCGTCAAATGAGTTTGTGGATATCGCGGAAAGAGATTTTAATAAATCCTTTCTACCGCACTCGTGCCTATATATCCCAGAGCTTAGTTTTAATACGTATTTTTCCAATACTTCCAAAAAGCATGATGTTTGCGGATTCATTGATTGCCCAGCTTATCCAATAGTTCAGTACAGGCTTTTTGTAATGACTTAATTTGCATTTTTATTCTGGGTTCTTCCTTTAACTTGGCTATGTCTGTTTCCGATAGTTTTCTCATCTCAGTAGCTAGAGGTTCGATACGTTTTACAAACGGCATTCCTTTCATAATATCGTTATCTTTTGCTATTTCCAATGCATCCTCCAGCGTTGAATCTTCGTGGGTGAGCAAATAATTGAAAGCATCTTTATCGTCCAATACCTTCGCAAATTCTCGCAACCCACCTTTCGTTGAAACTGAACGAATTTTTTGATGACCACTACTTGGGGAGATGAACTCAAAGTATTGGTTTTTATTCTCATCTGTCTCGGTAAACCATTCTCTTACTGGTTTTGGAGCGTCCTTAAAAAACGAAAAGCGCTTAGGGTTAAAATCTTTAGTGGTTTTCGCATATTCTTGATAAAGCTTAAAATTCTGTATCCTGTCCTTTACCTCAGTAATTGAGATCTGTAATTCAGCTGCAATGTCCTCAGGCTCCAACAGATGTTCATGTCTCAGCCTATACGTAACAGCTGCTTCATTGAAGGGGCCCCAAATTTTCTTTCCAGCTTGTAATCTGGCTTTTTGAAGCAGTAATTCTGCTTCTGAGGTAGTAGATGGTATAATGTTAGCCATTACTCTGTCGAATTTAGCTCCTTGTGGAGGGTTTGCCTTTTCTTGAAGTAATTTTTTTAATATTACTGTTCGTCTATTCCCTTCTAAGACCAAATATTTACCAGTTCCACTTTCTTTTACCCACAGTGGATCTTTTACCCCAGATTTTCTAATAGCTTTGATCAGGGTTGCTGTTTCCGGATCTTCCTCAATTTCTTTAAATAAATCATCTTGTGTTAAATCTTTTCTACCCTGGAGAACTAGGTGGAAGAATCTTGGATTTTCTGGATCTAAAAACAGCTCATTGACAGGTATCTCTTTTTGAACGAGTTCCATTTTCCCACTTGGTACCGATCAGCATATATGTTATTTCAATTGTTGGATCGTAGATAAAAACATCATTTTGCATTTTCCTGTTGGCTTTTGAGATAACATATAACTTCGATCATTGGTTCGTTCAAAGAGCGCGCGGCGTACAACATCATGATTCTAGTTTGGAGATCTTCCAAGTCAACGAACTAGTTTAGCGTCACCTATTTTAAAAGTGATCCTCGCGATCTAGGCATGTCCTTCCGGTCATTTCATTCTATCTCCTCTTCGTTCTCCCTGTCCTACCTATCTACGTCTCCTCTCGTCCGCCTACCTTGATCGCGCGGTCATGACAACCACCTATCCATGCTCACTGGCATATGATGACACGTCCGTCGTCCTGTCCTCATTGACCCGCCACGATCAGAGTAGAGCGCTCGTTGGCACAGACGCTAACAGGTGGTCTCAGTCAGTGAGCGTGAAATTCCTGCTTCCGTATGACATGAAGTAGATCGTTTCCATCAACTTCCTGGCCGTCGCCACGACGGCCTTCTGCCGTCCGATCGCCTCTCGCTTCCTAACGTTGTACTGCGATATCCTTGAGCCTGGACAGTAGCGGACATGGAACAGCATAGCTTCGATGAGCACATGCTTGATGCGATCGTTCCCCTGACGCGCGTGTGGCCGTTCCATTCCTTCTCCCCCGACTGATACGTGGTCGGCGTCAGACCTACGTAGGCGGCCAGGTCCTTCGACGTTGAGAACCTGGTGACGTCCCCTATCTCTGCCTTGATGACCGTCGCTGTGACCAGGCCGATGCCTGGTATCGTCCTGATCAACCCGATATCCTCGTCCTTGCTGTACCATTCATCTAGCATGGTCTCGACGTTCCTGATCTTTTCTGCCATATGCTCCAGAATGTCCAGCTTATCGTTCAGGATTATATCGTCCAGAGAACGTATCCAGGCAATGTGCTTCTTCGTGAAGTTCTTTCTGAACTCCTCCGGTACCTTCAGTCCGTTCTGCAGTAAATGAGCCAGTACTTCACGCTTGATGTCGCCCTTCTTCCTGACCAGTGATTCGCGATGCCGAGTCAGTTGGCGCATCTCTCTGATGTCCTTCGACGGCACGTAGATGCCTTCCAGGCATCTCGATCGCAGCAGCTCGGCGAGCATGTAGGCGTCGTTCTTGTCGTTCTTGGAACGAGCTCTCATAAGCGGCTTGACCTTGACCGGATGGACGACCTTGACCTTGTGTCCTCTTGTGACGATGCAGTCATAGATCCAGAAGTAGAACCCGGTGGCCTCCATGGCCACCATGAGATCGTCATCCTTCGTCTCTATCCTCTCGAAGAAGCGACCGATGTCCGCGACATCGGTCCGTATGCGCTCACCGCATACCATCTTGCCCTCATCGTTCAGAACGCATATCTGAGTGTCCTTTTTATGTATTCGAGTTCAAAGTAGTACATGGCTCTTTTCGCCTCCGGTTGTTGACCAAATACCGAATAGGCGAGGAGCCACTTTTAACACGCCATCAGAGTCGAACCCGTTTAAATCTTGAACTAATACAAAGTCATCTCCATCTAAATCCCATTCCAGCTCTTCATAGCTGAGCCTGTTTTTAACTAGGGCAATCAGTATCCCCTTTCCGATTGTTCCTTCCAAAACAGTTTACAAATCACTCAAACGTAACTGGGCTTCACTCGGCCCTAGATCTAGATCGCCCTCGACGGCCAATTCCCATATGCTAAGAGGGTAGCTGCCGTCTTTGAACGCCTTTATAAAATGGCAGGCTTGCTCGAATAGTTCATAGGCGAGGTCTTGACCATCAGCTTCTACCAGCACGATGACGTCCACATGGATGTGAAATCTCGGGTTGCCGCTATTATGTGCTGCCGAACTTGATTGTGTAATTCAGCCCTTTATCCATGTTTTGATTGGTCGTCAACCAGTAACCGGTTATACTGCTTCGATATGGGAAGTCCCTAGCCTCCTTGTAAGGGCATTAATGTCTAAAATTGATATAAAGATAACACTACAACTGACTATGTTTGATGGTGCGGGGGGAGGGATTCGAACCCACGAACCACTAAGGACGGGATCTTAAGTCCCGCGCCGTTGGCCGAGCTTGGCTACCCCCGCTTAATCCTGACCATAATTAAGTAGGTATATCATCCTTTTGAGCGACGAACGTCTTTACCATCATCCAAATACGATTCTTTGTGTTTGGTTGCCTTTTTTTATTACGCCGTTGGCCAGGCATCAACTGCTCCTTTCCCGAAGCAAGGTGCTTGCCGTTCCAACTTCATGCAACCAATGCATGACGGACGACAATAGGCTGGTTGACAGCAGCCCTCGCTTGTATGTTCTTCGCAGCATTCACATCAGCATTCTCTGAGTGACCGCACTGCAAACAGACAAACTCCGATTGGCTCTTTCGATTCTTATCGTGGACGAAGCCACAAATGTAGCAACTCTGTGATGTGTATGCTGGATCCACAATGGAAATCGGCACCCCAGACAGAATGGCCTTGTACTCGATGCAAATACGTAACTGCCTGAAAGGCCATTTTGAAGCTCCGTCCCTGGCGCCCTTAGCCGTTAGCTGGGGCGGGATATTGGTCAGTTCCTCCAACGCGATCCCGCGCCCAGTGCCTTTGGCCGATGAAACGAGCTTCTTGCTGATCAGGTGGTTTTCATTAGATTTGAAATGATATTCCTTTCTCGAAAGGCGAGCGAGGTGTTTATGGGCGGACTTGGTTCCTACCGACATGTACCGACCTCTCAGATCGACATACCGTTTCCTTGCCCGTTCGCATGATTCTCCACAGAACATATCTCCATCGCTCGTGGTAGCTATGTTCTTACGACCAAGATCTACCCCGATGAATCCTTCTGGTTGGTATTCGACTTCTTCAGCTACATCATAGCAGACCTGCAGGTAGAATTTTTTCTTGATGTATATCAGATCGCACTGGCCAAGCCTGTTTTTCAGGATAGTATCTTTGTTATAACCTTTTAAAATGATTGGCAGCTCGATCCTTCCCGCCAGCGTTAGAACGGATACTCTATCCTCTCCCTTCCAGGAAAGGCAGCGAACATCGTATTGAATGGCCCCATGCTTCTTGAAGATACATTTTTTGTTTCGCTCTTGATGTGAGTCCCCTGTCTTTCGCCTATCTGATTGGCGAGAGCAGGTTTTTCTCGTATATGAGTCCGAGACCTTCCTCGTCGCCAGTATCGTCATCTGTGCAGAGAGGCCATAATCCTCCCTGATTCCATAATAACATTCTTTCTGTAATCCGAACCTCCTGAAAATGCCATTATGATAAGCGATGGATGATATCTTATTGCAGGCTTGGTTGAAGCGCTCCATCGTCTCGAGCAGAAGTGCCTGTTGCTCCAGATCGGGGAGAAGCTTCAGCTTGGCCGTTAGTATCATCAATAATTCGAAGCTTGGAAAATATAAATGGCTTATCTAGAGGTCACCGAAAATCGAAGCATTAAAACATTATCCAGCAATTATTACTTCACTGCGCGTGGCCGTTAGATGGCAGGTTCAGTATATATCGCTTCACGCGAGCGCGATGCATCATCCTCGATATCTAAGAGAGACAGCGCCACCTTCACACCCCTATCCATGCCGTGGTCGACGATCATCGTACGTTCCTACACGAAATAACGATTCTCATTTCTTATTGTCATAATTGATTTGCAGAAGCGCTCCTTTTTAAACTATGTTCACAGCCTCGGAAGCATAGGTGTTTCGTCCCTGCTGACCTACTCGTCCATCATCTGGCTGCCGCTCATCACCGCGTTGGGAGCGATCGCCATGTACGCGTACGGCCGCAGGTTCGCGCACATTCCGGAAAGCCGATACCTACAGCTCCTTTTACTGATAGTGATATCATGGTCCGCCGTGCAGGCCGTGGACATCTCCTTCACGGACATCGGCGGTAGGATGTTCCTGATCAGCCTGCGCTTCCTGTTCGCCTCACTGATGTGCGTGACGCTGTTCTGCTTCATCATGACCCACTGCGGCCGCGGGAGGTGGGTCGCTCCCCCCCGATTCGCCCTGCTGTGCGTCATCCCGCTTATAACTCTTTTACTGGCGGAGACCGGCTCGTGGCACGACCTGTTCCTCATCTCCCCGACCATCGGCATGGGCGGAGGTCTGGTTCGCTTCGACATTGGGCCGTGGTACTACGTGTACATCTCCTACGCCTTCGGCCTCTCCCTAGCGGCGGTGATCCTCCTGATCGATTCCATGCGCGGCGCCAGCCGCATCTACCGCAAGAAGTCGTCCATCATGCTCCTCTCCTTCGTACCGCCGGCGGGGTTCGCGCTGCTGGACACCTTCCGCCTCACGGCCGAGACCACCGCCGACCTCTCTCCGTTAATGTTCCTCTCCAGCGCCGTGCTGGTCGCCTTCGCGCTGTACCGCTACCGCATGGTGGACGTGAAGCCGATCGCCCGCGGCGAGGTGGTGGAGCACATGACCGACGCCTACGTGGTGGTCACCCCGGACGGCAAGATCGCCGACTACAACAGCACCGCCGCTGACCTCTTAGTGCATCAGGGCTTGGACGCCATTGGCCGCGGCATCGACGAGATGCTGCCGTTCGGCGCCGACCTGATGAAGATGATCACCCGCTCCCAGATGCGCGGCGACGTCGCGGTGGACGGTGCGAAAGGAAGGTGCTACGAGGCCTCCATCATGCCGGTGACAGTGAAGGACGAGGGACTGGCGCACGTCGTGCTCCTCCGTGACATAACGGACCGCAAGAACATGGAGGAGGCGCTGAAGACCGCCAACACGCGGTTAGGACTTCTCTCCACCATCACCCGGCACGACCTGCAGAACAAGCTCACCGCCATCAACGGTTACTCCGTCCTCGCCCGCAGGGCGCAGGACTCGGAGAAGGCGGACAAGTTCCTGTCCCGGCTGGACCAGGTCTCCGCCTCGGCCAGCGAGATGATCCGCGCCTCCAAGGACCAGGAGTCCGTAGGCCTGAAGCCGCCGTCCTGGTACCCGCTGGACGACCTGTTCCAGCGCGCCGCCGGCCTCATCAACGTTGAGGGCGTCAATATACGCTCCACCGTCGGCACCGTTAGTGTGTTCGCCGACCCCATGATCGAGAAGGTGTTCTACAACCTCCTGGACAACTCGCTGCGCCACGGCAAGAGCGTCACGTCCATCTCATTGGAGCGCCGCGAGACGGAGGAGGGCTTAGTGATCGAGTACACCGATGACGGCGTTGGAGTGCCGAAGGACAACAAGGAGCGCATATTCGAGAAGGGCTTCGGCTCCAACACCGGCCTGGGCATGTACCTCATCCGCGAGATCCTGAACATCACGGGCATCCGGATCGTGGAGAACGGCGCGCACGGGGTGCGGTTCGACCTCATCGTGCCGCACGGCCGCTACCGCCTCGCCACCTGAGCGGTCCGTGCCCTGCTGCACCCAGATCGCAGGCCGTGAGAACATCATGGGGCCCGAGGCCAGTACGCCGTCATGATGGCGGCGGCCCCTTGATGCTATCATTGTCATGAATGATACTGGAATGTGACATTTATTATTGCCTAAATATATCCCCTGCTGGCAGGTGCGGCCGTACGCTGTTGTACACAGACTTCGTGTGGATCTCCATCATAGGGGCATGCGTGAGCTTCGCCCTCTTCGTCCAGTCCATGCGCTACACGGCCCTGCCAGTAACGCGGTACTTCCGCATGCTGGTCCTCATAGCCGTGGTGCTCTCGGTGATCATGGCGGTGGACGTGTGCCTCACCGACCTGGAGGGCAAGGTGGCCATCATGCGGCTGCGGTCCGGAGTGGTCCCTCTTATATATGTCGCCGTCTTCGGCATGCTGGTGTCGCAGGCCGGCCACCACGCCTGGCTTACGCCACGGAGGATATTGCTGATCTCCCTCCCGGAGCTGGCGGCCATCGTCCTGGGCGTGACGTCGGCGTGGCACGACCTGTTCTTCCTGGACCCGGTCCTACATGGCACCGGTCCGTACGTTCTGTCGCTGAGCCCCGGCCTGCTGTACTGGGCGTACTTCGCCTACTCCAGCGCCCTCCTCCTGGTCGGCCTGTGGCTGTTGCTGGGCTCGAGCCGCAAGCACGGCCGACTGTACCGGCGCCAGGCCGTGGTGATCCTCGTCGCCCTGCTGGTGCCGTTCGTGTACGACCTCGTATGGAACGTGGAGCCCGACGTCTCGTCCAACGTGGACCTCCTGGCGCTCACCTTCGCCATGAGCGGGACCATCCTGTTCTGGGGGCTGTACCGGTACCGCATCCTGGAAGTGAAGCCGGTCGCGAGGGACGAGGTCATCGACAACATCGCCGACTCCCTGGTGGTGGTGAGCACCGATAACCGGCTCATCGACTTCAACCTCAACACCGAGCGGCTGTTGTCCACCGACGGGGAGAGCAGCCTCGGTGCTACGCTCTCGGAGGCGCTGCCGTTCGGGCGGGAGCTGGAGGACATGATCGCGCGCCGGGAAAGCAAGGGCGATGTCATGCTGGGCGGGACGACGCCGACCAGCTTCGAGGCATCAGTGGTCCCGGTGAACGTTGACGGCGAGGAGATGGCCCGCATCGTGCTGCTCCGGGACATCACCGAGCGCAAGAACATGGAGGAGGCGCTGCGGACGGCGAACGCCCGGTTAAGCATTCTCTCCAGCGTCACCCGTCACGACCTCCGCAACAAGCTCACCGCCATCCAGGGCTATGCCGCCCTGGCCAACGACGCGGATAGCCATGAACGGTCCAACGAGTACATCGGCCGCCTGCTGGAGGTGTGCGACACCGCCGGCATGCTCATCGAGTTCGCCCGGGAGTACGAGACGCTGGGCGTGAACGAGCCGGGATGGTTCTCCCTGCATGACCTGTTCACCCACGCCACGGTGCAGAACGACCTGAACGGGATCAAGGTCACCTCCTGCCCCGGCCCCACCATGGTGTACGCCGACGCCATGATCGAGAAGGTGCTGTACAACCTGGTGGAGAACTCCCTCCGCCACGGCATGGAGGTCACCGCCGTGGGCCTGGGCAGCAGGATGGAGGGCGGGACGCTGGTCATCGAGTACACCGACGACGGCGTGGGCGTGCCGCCGGAGGACAAGGAGCGCATCTTCGAGCGCGGGTTCGGGTCCAACACCGGTCTCGGACTTTTCCTGTCGCGCGAGATCCTGGCCATCACCGGCATCGAGATCGTGGAGACCGGCGTAAAGGGCGTGAGGTTCGAGCTCCGCGTCCCGCCCGGCCGATACCGCTTCTCGTCCTGAGCATCGGCATAAGGGCGTACGATGAGCCACCGCAGGCGCACCGTTACCACTATTGATAGGGGGAGGTGTGCGGTATTTGAGCTTGGGTGCGTTAGACAGCAAGGAAGGATGCCGTGTCGCTGACGTTCACCCCCTTGGTACTGTTACCCATCCTAGCGACGATCATGACCGCGTCCATGCTAGCCCGGGCCAGGAAGAACTCGGACCTGCCGGAGACGCGGTACTTCAGCGCCCTCGTCTTCATCGGCCTGATGCTTTCCCTCCTGTCCATAGCGGACGTGTCCCTCACCGACCTGGACAGCAAGTACGTGGTCCTGGTGCTCAAGTTCGTGTTCACCCCCTTCATTAGCGTGGGGGTCTTCTGCATGATGGTCACGCACAGCGGACGTGGCTCGTGGCTGCGCCTGCCGCAGGTGCTCCTGATCAGCGCGGTGTCCATCATGGCCGCGCTGCTGTCGCTGACCTCCGCGTGGCATGACCTCTTCTTCTTCGACGTGTTCGTCCAGGGGACCGGGCCCTACACCGTGAAGTACAGCAACGGCCCGTTATACGAATTTTACATGTATTACACCTACATGCTGCTGGTGATATCCGCCGCATTTCTGCTGGACTCCATCCGCCGGGGGGACCGCCTCTATCGCCGGCAGGGCCTGGTGCTGCTGCTGGCGTTCGTCCCCTATGCCGTCATGGACCTGCTGGAAGGGGTCTTCGATTACTCTACGAACATCGACCTGGCTCCCTTGGCCATCGTCTTCACCGGCCTTGTCATGTTCTGGGGCCTGTACCGCTACCGCCTGCTGGACGTGAGACCCGTAGCGAGGGACGAGGTCATCGACAACATGTCCGACGCGCTCGTGGTCGTAGGTACGGACGACCGGCTCATCGACTTCAACGGCATCACCGCCAAGCTCCTGCTGGAGAAGGAGGCACGGGCCGTCGGGTCGCCTCTCTCCGACGTCCTGCCGTTCGGGCAGCAGCTGGAGGACATGATCGCGCGCCGGGAGAACAAGGGCGACATCACGCTGGGCGGTGAGCAAGCTATCAGCTACGAGGCGTCCATCATGCCGGTCATGGTGCAGGGCCAGGACCGCGCGCGGATCGTCCTGCTACGCGACATCACCGACCGAAAGAGGATGGAGGAGGAGCTGCGGACGGCGAACGCGAGACTGAGCATACTGTCCTCCATCACGCGCCACGACCTGGGGAACAAGCTCACCGCCATCGAAGGATACACCATACTGGCGAGGGAGAGCAAGGACCGGGGGCAGCTGGACGAGTACCTGAACCGGGTGCGGCAGGTGTGCGCCTCGGCCAATCAGCTCATCGTGTTCGCCCGGGAGTACGAGAAGGTGGGCGTGGCCGCCCCCGGATGGTTCTCCCTGCATGACCTGTTCGCCCACGCCGTGGCGCAGAACAACCTCCGCGACGTGCGCGCGGTGCCGAACGTGAACGGCGTGAGCGTGTACGCCGACGCCATGATCGAGAAGGTGCTGTACAACCTGGTGGACAACTCCATACGGCACGGCAAGGGCGTGACCACGGTGTCCCTGGGGACGCGGATGGACAACGGTTCCATGGTGATAGAGTACACCGACGACGGTGCAGGAGTGCCAGTGGAGAACAAGGAGCTGATATTCAAGCGCGGCTTCGGCTCCAACACCGGCCTTGGGCTTTTCCTGACGAGGGAGATACTGAACATCACCGGCATCGAGATCGTGGAGACCGGCGTAAAGGGCGTGAGGTTCGAGCTGCGGGTACCCAAGGGCCGGTATCGTCTCGACACCTAGCGTCGTTCACTTCCTGACCTTCTTAAGCCACTCCGTTAGGATCTCCTCCAGGTCCGGACGTCCGATCTCCGATATCTCGTACCGGGCGCGGGCGATGGGCTTGTTCACGTTGAGCACCCGGCGCAGATCGATGGGCGTGCCCGCGACGACGACATCGCAGTCCGCGCCGTTTATCGTCCCCTCCAGCTCCCTGACCTGCTCTGGAGTGTACCCCATGGCCGGCAGGACCCGGGTGAGGTGCGGGAACTTCCGGAACGTTTCGGCGATGGAGCCCACCGCCGTCGGCCTGGGATCGATGATCACCGCGCCGCCGTCCTCGGCAGCGATGAGGCCGGCCCCGAAGGACATACCGCCATGCGTGACGGTTGGACCGTCCTCGACGACCAGCGCACGCTTTCCACGAACGTCCTGATCGATGCTGATGGTGGACGCCGCTTCCATGATGCGGGCATGGGGGTTAACGCGCTTGCAGTTCTCCTTCACCGTCAAAATGTTACTACGGTCGGCGGTCTGCACCTTGTTGATGATGATCACATCGGCCATGCGCACGTTCACCTCCCCTGGGTAGTACGATACCTCGTGACCGGGCCGGTGGGGGTCCGCTATCACGAACTTGAGGTCGCTGCGGTAGAACGGCGTGTCGTTGTTCCCCCCGTCCCACACGATGATGTCGGCCTCCTTCTCCGCCTCCCTGAGGATGCGCTCGTAGTCCACGCCGGCGTACACCACGATGCCGTTGTCGATGAGCGGCTCGTACTCCTCCCTCTCCTCGATCGTCGTCTTGTAGCGATCGAGGTCATCGTACGAGGCGAACCGCTGCGCCACCTGCTGGCACAGGTCCCCGTACGGCATGGGATGACGTATGGCCACGACCCTCAGGCCCTTGCCGCGCAGGATGCGGCATACCTTCCGCGTGGTCGGGCTCTTGCCGGCACCGGTGCGCACCGCGCATACGCTCACCACCGGGACCTGGGACGGCAGTACGATGCGCTCGTTGCCCATGAGGCGGAAGTCCGCGCCGGTCGCCAGTACCAGCGACGCCTTGTGCATCACGTCATCGTACGACAGGTCCGAGTAGGCCAGCACGACCTGCTCCACGTCGTGCTTCCGTATGAGCTCAGGAAGCTCCGTCTCGTCCAGGATCGGTATCCCGCGGGGGTAGCGCTCTCCCGCCAGCTGCGCTGGGTAGCAGCGGCCGTCGATGTCCGGTATCTGCGCCGCGGTGAAGGCCACCACCTCGTATCCGGGGTCGTCCCGGAAGTAGGTGTTGAAGTTGTGGAAGTCCCTCCCCGCTGCGCCCATGATGATGACCTTGACCGTGCTCATTCTAACCTCGTTACCATTCCCTCCGGCGGTTTATGATACCTTCCTCCGTCAGCGTTCACAGCCAAGGGAAAGCATCATCACCGCTCCGGTCGATGTACGCTCATGAAGGGGATCGTGGCGTACGACAGTGTGAACGGGAACACCAAGCAGGTGGCAGAGGCGATCGCCGAGGAGATGAAAGCGGGCGGCCTGGACGCTGATGTCCTGTCGGTGAAGGAGCGCGCCCCCTCGGACGTTAACGGCGACGTGCTGTTCATCGGCTCCCCCACCAGGGGCGGGAAGATGACCAAGGCGACAAAGAGTTTCGTCGAGGGTCTGAGCGTGGAGCAGTGGAAGGGTAGGGTGGTCATCGCCTTCGACACCGTGGGGCCGCTGTCCAAGGATGTGGAGAAGCGCAACGTCTGGCTGGGCAGGATCGACGAGGGCAGCAAGAACGCGGCGGCCACCATCCGCGCGGCCGGGGAGGCCAGGGGCATCAACTTCCACCCCCGGCTGCTGCACTTCGCCGTGGTGGGCATGTGGGGGCCGCTGGCGCCGGACGCGCTGGACCTGGCCCGCGAGGCCACGCGTAAGGTCATGGGTGAGCTGCGTAGGTCCTGATGCTCACGTGCTGACGAGGCGTCCAACATCCTCGTTGTGCAGGAAGGGAGGAAAAGCATCATACCACCGTGGACGCATTGCGGGGCATGAGCTACCGCGTCCCGCCCGGCGAGGTCCTAGCGGTAGCGATCAACGATGTTCTCAGAGAGAACGGCACCATCTCCTCGCAGCGGCTGTTCGCCGACCTCGTCCGCGAGAAGCTGCGCTGCTTGGACAAAGATTACACCGTCACCGAGGACCGGGTGCGCCGGGTGGCGCTGCTGGCCAAGCTGGTGGACGTGGAGATATCGACGAGGGACACCGGCGTCAAGGTCAAGGGCGGCCGCTGCCCGGTGTGCGCCTCCCGCCTGCGCAAGGTCAAGAACGGCACCATCTACGGCGGTTCGGTGACGCTGGGCTTCAAGTGCGTGGCCTGCCCCTTCACCATGGGGGCGACGAGGTGCATCCCCACGCGCTACTCCTTCCACGAGTCCAAGAGGCGGACCAAGTACCGTCCGAGGAAGAACGCCCAGCGTCGGCTGTGAACCATTATTAGGCCACGATGTCATTCCAGAGGCGTGTGCGAGTCCACGGTGTTCCTGGAGGAAGGGGGAGAGGTCAGGGAGATGATGCGGGACGTGACGCGGATCGTCATGCGCGACGGGAGCGCCATCTGCACCGACATCGTGGGGGAGCAGATCGTGCTGGAGAAGGTCGCGGTGAAGGAGGCGAACTTCCTCAGCCACGGCATCGTGTTCGTCCGCAATGGTTAGTGGAAGAGAAAAGGAAAAAAGGGTTTGCTCTCAGCGGTTGCTGAGCAGCTTCCGGGACACCACCGCACTGATGCTTAGCAGCACGACCGCCACCACCACCAGTCCGAGGACGTCGAACCATAGGTCGTGTATCGGCGCGGTGTCGATGAAGGCGAACTGGCGCAGCGCGTCCGCCGCCCACGTCAGGGGGTTGAAGTTCGCGATGCCACGCAGCCAGTCGGGCATCATGGCCGTGGGGAACAGCGCCGCGGAGGCGAACATCAACGGCAGGTTCAGCAGGTTGATCAGGCCGAACAGCGTCTCCTGGTTCTCCACCGCCAGCGCCACGGAGGTGAACATGGCGGAGAAGGCGACGGACAGCAGGAACAGCACGAAGAACATGCCGGCCAGGTCCACGATGCTGAAACCGGCCTTGAGCGTCAGGCCCGTAAGGCCGGGCACGTACGTGAACGCCAGCGCTATCACCAGCACGATGGTCACCTGTATCAGGGAGCGTATCACCGTGGCCATGATCCTGGACAGCGGCACCGCGCCCCGCGGTATGGGCGCCACCTTGAGCTTGTTGAGGAAGCCGAACCTGCGGTCCCACACGATGCTCATGCCGGAGAACATGCACGTGAACAGCGCGTTCACCGCCAGCATGCCCAGTGCCATGAACGAGAAGTAATCGGGCGCGCCGGAGAAGAACGCCGGCACCTGCCCCGGCGGAAGGAACGAACCGATGTTGAACGCCTGGCCGAACAGGCCGAGCCACACGATGGGCTGTATCAGCGTCATGAACACCTGGATCTTCACCCGGTACCAGTGCTTCAGCTCCCTGACGGTCAGGGACCACACCTCGCGCAGCATCTCAGCGCCTCCTGCGGTTGGCCCGGGAGGCGGCCATGCGATCGAAGCCCCCGCTCTGCTCAGCGTCCCTCATGGACCGCCCGGTATACTCCAGGAACGCCTGGTCGAGCGTGGGATGAGATAGGTTCACGTACGTCACCACCGCGCCCTGGTCCCACACCGCCTTGAGTATCGTGGGAGTGAGCTCTTCACCGTTGCCGGCCTTGATGCGGTACTGGCCGTCCTCGCGCTTCACGCCCATGACGCCCGGGACGCGCAGCAGCTCCTCGCTGAGGTCCTTGTCCGATGTGACGCCAAGGCTCACCACGTCCCCGCCCACCGAGTGCTTGAGGTTGTCCGGAGTATCTAACGCCACGATCTTGCCGTGGTCGATGATGGCGATGCGGTCGCACAGGCCGTCCGCCTCCTCCAGGTAGTGGGTGGTGAGGAACACCGTGATCACGTTGTCCTTCTTGAGGTTGCGGATGTACTCCCAGATGGCCGTCCTGGTCTGTATGTCAAGACCTAGCGTAGGCTCGTCCAGGAAGAGCACGCGAGGGCGGTGGATGAGGCCCTCGGCCAGCTCCAGGCGCTTGCGCATGCCGCCGGAGTAGGTCTTGACCCTGCGGTCCGCGGCGTCCTCCAGGTTCACCAGCTTCAGGAGCTCCTCTATCCGTGTTTTAGCCTCGCCCCGCGGGACGTTGTACAGGTCGGCCTGCAGGTACATGTTCTCCCGGCCGGACAGCTCATCGTCCACGGTGAGGTCCTGGGGCACCAGCCCGATCACCTGCCGCACCTCGTCCTGCTGCTTCGACACGTCCAGACCGGCCACCAATGCCTTGCCGCCGGTGGGCTTCAGCAACGTGGTCAGCATGTTGATGGTGGTGCTCTTGCCCGCGCCGTTGGGACCGAGGAAGCCGAATATCTCGCCCTCGTCCACCAAGAATGATATGTCGTCCACGGCCAGCACGTCCTCGCTGAACCGCTTGCTCAGGTTCTCCACCTCTACGATCGTGCTCATCATCGCTCCTCTCCTTTTTCCTTCACTTCCAGCTCGTTGAGCTCCTTGTCGATCATCGCGAGATGCTCGGCGATGTGCTCCCTCACCTTGCGGAGCCTCTTCGTCCGGCGGTCGACGTCCTCCTCCTGGTCTCCGGACTCGAATATGTTGATGAAGCGGTCCGACCTGACGATATCACCGTCCAGCTCATCGGCCGCCAGCCCCAGGAGGTCGAAGTAGCGGGTCATGAGGCGCAGGTCCCGCGGGGAGTGCACCAGCACCTCCAGCACCAGGTCCCTTCCCGCCGGGGCGAGGGAGTAATAATCGGTACCGTCGCGCTGATCCGACAAGACCAGGCCGCTTCCCTCCAGCCTCTTCAGCGCGGGGTATATGGACCCGGTCTGCGGCGTCCACGCTCCCTCGAAGTGGTCCCTCAGCGCCTTGAGGACCTCGTAGCCGTACATCGGGCCCTTCCTCAGCAGGATGAGAATTGTTATCTGTAAGGGGCTCACCTTCTTGCCCATGAACTCGTGGCCTCGGCCGAACATGCTCCACCAATTAGCTCTCTACCTAGTATTGCGCTACTTAAGTAGATGTCTACTATATAACGGCCGCGATGGATGGGGTGCGAACACAGAACTAGGCTGATCGTGCGTCCTGAAGTTTTAGTGCCGATATTTGTGATAATTTCACAAATTTATAAGTAAAAATAGCGCAATATGTGTTTTTATGCTCCTAGAGTTCAGGGTCAAGAACTTCAGGTCCTATCAGGACGAGCAGACCCTAAGCATGCTGGCATCGTCCGATGATAGCCATCCAAGCAACGTCTCTCAGGTTGGTGGAGAGGAGGATGGGAGATATATCAACAGTGCGATCATCTATGGGGCAAACGCCTCCGGCAAGTCCAACCTCATCATTGCCATCAGCCTGCTGAAGAACCTGGTCGTTCTCTCTCATCAGCACCAGAAGGGGATGCTGCTGAACCATCATCCCTTCCGCTTCGACCAAAAATGCATCGACCGCCCAACGGTCTTCGACATACGGTTCAAGAAGGCGGGGATATTGTACGATTACCACCTGGCCTTCACCTCCAAGGAGATTGTAGAGGAATCGCTGCATAGTTCTCCGAACAATCGGAGGGCCATGATATTCGGGAGGAAGGGACAGACGTTCGAGTTCAGGAAGGACAAGATGGAGCAGGAGATAATCTCCCGGCGCACCCTGGAGAACACCCTTTACTTGTCGACCTCGGTCCAGTTCAACTACCAGGGAACGACCCCCGCCTTCGAGTGGTTCCGGGACGATCTCCTTGTCCTCGACACCACATCCCAGGACCAGCTCCTGGACAAGGTCATCGATCGGATGAACCGCAACAAACGGTTCAAGAACGACCTCCTCAAGGCCCTGCGCATCGCCGATCTCGGTATTGTGGGCGTGAGCGGTAAGGTCAAGGACGTTCCACTGAGGGAGATGGAGGGTAGGCTGCCCCCTCAGCTCATCGGTGCCATGACCATATTGGGCACCCCCGTCAGAGAGAGGAGCCTGAAGTTCACTCACATCGTGATGATGGAAGGTAAGGAAGAAAGGTTCGACCTGGAGGACCTGAATGAGTCAGAGGGCACGAGGAAGCTGTTCTCGGTGATCGGACCCATAATAGATACGCTGAGCACAGGCGGAACAATGGTCATCGACGAGCTGGACACTAAGCTCCACCATGACATCAGCAAGTGGATCGTGGGCCTCTTCCATGATCCCAAGCAGAACAAGAAAGGTGCTCAATTGATATTCAACACGCACGACCTGAACCTTCTCGACCAGTCACTGTTCAGAAGAGATCAGATCTGGTTCACGGAAAAGGACGCTGACCATGGATGCACTTCCCTCTACTCGCTGGTCGAGTTCCACGAGCGCAAGGACCGCGACATTCTGAAGGCGTATACGCAGGGAAGGTACGGTGCCATCCCTTACATCTCCTCTGAAAAGGTGCTATAGTGCGTGAGACCAAGCCCCGAAAGGTCGGTTCAAGGGCGCCTCGCAACATAGTGCTGGTCGTGGTGGAGGGAGACACGGAGCGGAACTACTTCGACCACCTGAAAGAAAGGGACACCAATCTGAGGATCGTAACGATCAAGCCGGGTCCTGCCGACCCCCTTCATCTCATCGAGGCCTGCCTAAACCACATGAATTACTGGGAGATCAACGTTGAGGAAGGGGACATTGCCATATGTGTCTTCGATGTAGATGAGAACCCTCCGGATAGGATGGTTCGTGCGATGGAAGTGGCCATGGAACATGGCATCCTGATTTCCCTAACGAATCCGTGCTTCGAGCTCTGGCTTGCGTTGCACTTTCAGGACGTGAGAGGCCCGCTGAGCCGTAAGGAGGCCCATTCCCTCCTAAAGGGAAATTATCCAAGGTACACCAAGACGTGTGAACTTGGACCACTGTTCGCCCTGAGAGAAGAGGCGATAAGGAGGGCAAGGTTTATCCTGGACCGTGCCGGTGCGGCCTCACCTGCGGACCTTATAGAGATCAATCCGAGCTCCAACATTCATCTCGCATTGGGGTCCATCGAGGCCTTGAAGGAGCGGAACAGGCGGGGAAGGACCGGCCACCGTTAGCCGTTCGTGCTCGATTGCCAATCTTTATCAACGTCGAGGATATTTGGCGTCCCGGTCAGCTTATGAGGCTCTGGCAGTTCGGAAGGTTGCACGGGAACAAGATCAGGATCAACGAGGAGCTGGGTCAGGCACTGGGTCTGGTGAACGGAAGCCAGGTCTTCAGCGCCATGTTCCGCTACGACCACGGAGGATCGACGTCCTACGAGCTGGTCCTGTCCACCTTCGGGCCGGAGAACTATAGGCAGCTGTGCCAGCTCACCATCCAGATGATCGACCGGCCCGGGGCGTGCGCGCAGGCCTCCAAGTTCCTGGCCGACCGCAACGTGGACATCCTGAACTCCGTATCGCTGAGCAACATCTCCGGCGTGTCCATGACCTGGAAGATGCTGGCCGACCTCTCCTACTATGGAGAGCCGGAGGAGCTGAAGTCCGAGTTCGATGCCCTGAAGAGGACGAAGTCCTCGACGGTGGACGCGGTGGACACCCTGGACATCGAGGTCTCGCACATCGCCGACCGGTACAACAAGGGCGCCGCCGCCGGCTCCAAGAGCGTGAGGACCAAGCCCATCAAGAGGAAGCACAAGACCGCCACCATCATCGCCCACGACGAGTTCGAGGTTCCGCAGGAGTTCCTGGACGAGATCAAGGACATCAAGGACGGGCAGCCCCTGATGTTCGTCGGCGATATGGAGTCGTACGTGCTGTCGGTCACGCTGCTGGACCCCGAGGCCCAGCTGGTGCGCCTCTCCCTCGTGATACCGGACAAGCCGGGCGCCATCGCCCGCGTGGCCGAGACCCTGGGGAAGCACAACATCAACATGGTGTCGTTGCAGAGCGAGGTGCTGGTGTTCTACGAGTCCATGACCCTGGACATCATCGCCGACGTCAGCCGCAGCACCGTGGAGGAGAGCAAGCTGCGCTCCTCGCTAGAAGAGGTACTGGCGCTGCAGAAGGGCCGGTACTTCGTGGACGAGATCGAGCACATCGTTCTATAGCCATCACGTGATGGTAACGGCGAAGGCTTGAAAAGGCCTGGGCGCATGTGAACGTGCTCCCAGGTAGGCGGGACAGCGCGAACCATGGGAAAGGAAGGTAGCACCGTGAGCACCGACACCATCTCCAACCACGACGTCTTCGCAATGGCCATTGAGGGCTCGCGCCTCGCGCTGGACCTGGCGGAGAGCGTGGTCAAAGAGGCCATCACTAGGTTCGGAGAAGGGCAGAGGGTGGAGTACCCCGAGACGTGCTACGACCTGCCGGCCATCTACGCCTGGGACGGTCGCGACACCTACACCCTGGGCGCTCTGCTTCCCATCCTGGCATCGTACCGCGAGAGGGTCGGCGACACCGTGGACGTGAACAATGCCCTTGTGGCGGGTGAGGCCACCATGGTGGCGGCCGAGATCATCGAGGCCGTGAAGTACGTCGGCAACGCAGAGCCGTACGACGGCACCCCGTACTCCGGGTTCCTGCCGGACCGCATCCTGCGGGAGCTGGGCTTTGCCTTCGTGGACGACACCATCCCCGGGGCGGCGGTCATCGTCGGAAAGAGCTCGGACGCGGAGGCACTGGCGCGCACGGTGCGGGACCTGCAGTCCAAGGGCCTGATCATCATCGCCTGCGGCGAGGTCATCGAGCAGCTGCTGGCGGCGGGCACGCAGGTGGGGGAGCGCTTCCGCCTGTACCCCGTTGGCACGGGCACCCAGATCGTGCATGCGCTGAACTTCGCCATCCGCGCCGCCCTGTCCTTCGGCGGCGTGCAGAAGGGCGACCGCGAGGGCATCGCCGCCTACATGGCCAAGCGGCCCAAGGTCATCGTGCTGGAGTACGGCCCCCTGGACCCCGTGCTGGCTGGCGCTGCGATGGCCGCGGTGCTCAACGGCGCCTCCATCGTCACCGACCAACCGGTGGAGGGGATACCGGAAAAGCTCCTGTACGTCAAGGAGCCAGAGCGCATGGTGCAGGCGGCCATCGAGGCCCGGGGGATCAAGGTCAGCCTGGCCCCGGTGGACGTGCCGGTGGCGTACGGCCCGGCGTTCGAGGGCGAGGTGGTGCGAAGGCCGGACACCTACGTCGAGGCCGGAGGCGCGGCCAAGACGGTGGCGTTCGAGCTGCTGCGGCGGAGGAGCGAGGGCGAGATCGAGGACGGGCGCATCACGGTCATCGGCCCCGACGTGGACGAGCTGCCGGAAGGAGGGAAGACCCCGCTCGCCATCCTCGTCGACGTGTACGGGAAGAGGATGCAGGAGGACTTCGAAGGCGTCCTGGAACGGCGCATCCACCTGTTCGTCAACTACGCCGAGGGGGCGTGGCACACCGGCCAGAGGAACGTGCTGTGGGTCCGGCTCAGCAAGCGCTCCGTGGCCGCGGGCCTGAGGTTCAAGCACTTCGGGGACATCCTCATCGCCAAGCTCAAGGAGGAGTTCGGCAACATCGTCTCCCGCGTCCAGGTGACCATCATCACCGACGAGGACGAGGTCGTGAGACGTCTGCCAGAGGCGCTGGACATCTACGCCAAGCGCGATTCCCGCATGGCCGACCTCACCGATGAGAAGGTGGACACGGTCTTTTCGTGTTTGCTTTGTTCAAGCTTTGCACCAGACCATGTGTGCATCGTCACCCCCGAGCGCCTGGGGCTGTGCGGGGCGGTGAACTGGCTGGACGCTAAAGCGGCGGTGGAGATCGACCCCCACGGGCCGAACCGCGCCATCATCAAGGGGGAGTGCATCGACCCGGTGAAGGGGCAGTGGCAGGGCGTGAACGAGGCGGTGTTCGAGGCCTCCCACCACAAGGTGGAGAGGTTCAACGCCTACACCATGATGGAGGACCCCATGACGTCCTGCGGGTGCTTCGAGGTCATCGTGGGCATGACCGCCGACATGCAGGGCGTGGTGGTGGTCAATCGCGAGTACCCGGGCATGACGCCCATAGGCATGAAGTTCTCCTCCCTGGCCGGCTCGGTGGGCGGCGGGCGACAAACCCCAGGGTTCATCGGCGTGGGGAGAAAATATATTACGAGCAAAAAGTTCATCCCCGCCGACGGTGGCTTCCTGCGCATCGCGTGGATGCCCCGCGAGCTGAAGGAGGCACTGCGCGACCGCCTGCAGAAGAGGGCGGAGGAGCTCGGGGAACCGAACTTCGTGGACAAGATCGCCGACGAGACCATCACCACCGAGGCCGACGGCCTCACGGAGTGGATGATCAAGGTCGACCACCCCGCGCTGAAGATGCCCCCATTGATATCGTGAGCGAGGAATAATTATGGTAGAGGTCCCGGTCCCCAAGGAGAAGTGGTCAGGAAAGGTCGGAACGGTGGCGCTGGGCGCGTCGGCCGAGAGCGGACGCGCATCACGGTCCATCGGCGGGGAGACGGGCATGCCCTTCCTCTCCTACGAGGGTCTGGGAGAGAGGCAGCTCATCGCCGGCGAGGTCATCGACGACACATCCGAGCTCATCGAGCTGGCGGTGCGGCCGTTCGGCGACTCCGTGAACGACCCGGCCGCCTGGGCGCGGAAGTGGGTGGACGAGTTCCACGCGGACCTCGTCTGCCTGCGCCTGCGGTCCACCAACCCCGAGGGGAAGGACACGACACCGGAGGATGCGGCCCAGACCGTGCTGAGCGTCCTCGCTGCGGTGAACGTGCCGGTCATCGTGTACGGCTGCGGCCAGGAGGAGAAGGACGCCCGCACCATGGAGGCGGTGAGCAACGCCTGTGCCAATGTGCGGCTGCTGCTGGGGCAGGGGGAGGAGACGGCGTACAAGACCATCTCCGCCGCGGCCATGTCCCACAACCACGCGCTGATCGCGTTCTCCAACCTGGACATCAACCTGGCGAAGCAGATGAACATCCTGCTCAGCGACTTCGGGGTGAAGGTGGAGAACATCGTCATGGACCCCCTCATGGCCGGCCTGGGCATGGGGCTGGAGTACTCGTACTCGGTGAACGAGCGCATACGCATGGCCGCCCTCATGGGCGACCGCATGCTCCAGGTGCCGATGCTGTGCGACGTGACCACGGCGTGGGAGGCGAGGGAGGCCACGGAGGAGAACGCGGTGTGGGGCGATGAGGTGGAGCGCGGCAAGTGGTGGGAAGCGACGACCGGCCTAGCGGCCCTCATGTCCGGAGCGGACCTGCTGATCGTGCGCAGCCCCCTGGCGGCCACCGTGCTGCAGGACGCCATCACCGACCTGCGGGGAGGGAGGTGAGATGCCCACGGCCATCGAGATATTCAAGCTGCTGCCCAAGAAGAACTGCGGGAAGTGCAACTTCCCCACCTGCCTAGCGTTCGCCATGCAGCTGGCCAGCTCCAAGGCCAAGCTGTCCGACTGCCCCTACGTGACGGACGAGGCCAAGAGCAAGCTGGAGGCGTCATCGGCACCGCCCATCCGCCTAATAACGATAGGCGGCGGGGAGGGAAGGATCGAGATCGGGGACGAGACCGAGCTGTACCGGCACGACAAGAAGTTCTTCCACGCCACGCGTTATGCGATCACGATCTCTGACACCGCCTCCGAGAAGGAAGTGGCCGCCAAGCTGCGCCGCGCCTCGGACCTGAGGTTCGAGCGGGTCGGTCAGATGCTCGCCCTGGACATGCTGGCGGTGCGCAACGACTCCAAGGACGCGGCCAAGTTCGCCGGCATGGTGAAGCGCGTGACCAGGGAGAGCTCGCTGCCCCTCATCCTAATATCCAACGATCCCAAGGCCATACGCGAGGCGGCCTCCGTGGCCACTTTGGCCAGACCGCTCATCTACGCCGCCACCGCCGACAACGTGGAGGGCATGGCCGCCGCGGCCAAGGACCTCAAGTTCCCGCTGGCAGTGAGGCATAGCGACCTCAACGGGCTGGCGGACCTGGTGGAGAAGGTCAGGAGCGCGGGAGTGGAGGACCTCGTCCTGGACCTGGGCGTGGAGGACCTGCAGCAGACGGTGGAGAGGAACACCATCGTGCGCAAGAACGCCGTCAAGAAGACGTTCCGCGGTCTTGGTTACCCCATCATCACCAACGTCATCGGCAAGGAGCGCGGCATGCTCATGTCCCTCATCTCGACGATGAAGTACGGGGGCATCGTGCTCATGGACGATCTGGACCCAGCGCTGGCAGTGCCGCTGTTCGTGCTGCGGCAGAACATATACACGGACCCGCAGGTGCCCATCCAGGTCAAGGCCGGTCTCTATCCGATCAACAACCCGGGCAAGGACTCACCGGTCCTGTTCACGGTGAACTTCTCCCTCAGCTACTTCACCGTGGCGGGGGACATCGAGAAGAGCCGCATGCCCGCCTGGCTGCTGGTCGTCGACACCGAGGGGTTATCGGTCCTCACGGCCTTCTCGGCCGGCAAGCTCACCGCGGAGAGCGTGGCCGAGGCGCTGCGCTCGACGGAGACGATGGCTAAGAGCGAAAGAGGCCTGCTCATCATCCCCGGGATGCTGTCCCGCATGTCCGGCAAGCTGCAGGAGGCCACCGGCCTCAAAGTGATCGTTGGACCCAAGGAGTCGTCCGGGATACCCAAGCTGCTGAAGACGCTGTGAGCGTCAGCGGTAGATCCGGTACTCGATGTGGTCCCAGGCGACCTGCACCATGACCCCGAAGGTGAACGTTCCCTCATCGGTGACCAGCCTGGCCTCGAAGTAGGAGAAACCGCCCTCAGGGTAGGGGACCACGGTGGTCGACCCTCCCCATTCATCCTGGGCGAGGGACATGGTGTCGTTGAGATACTCTGTGCTCATGAGGAAATAGCTCTCATTGGTGTCTGTGGGCAGCTCCGTCGCTTTAGGATAGGTGACGGAGCAGTTGAGCTGCCCGTGAGTGGCACGGGATGCACCCGACGATATGGTGAGGTCGAGGGTCAGCGATCCATTGGTGGCGCTGTAGCTTAGATCTTGCTCCACGTCCAGGCTGTCGAGGTAGAACACCGAGCTGCGATCGGTGCGCAGTTCAGGATAGCTGCCCATCGTGACGCTGTACTTGGCCGCCAGGAAATAGTAGCCTGAGGTCGCTAGGCAGTCCTCATATTCCCTCGATGTCTCGTTGTAGGAGGAGAATGTGCCGTCCCAGCTTAGGTTCAGGTGCCCGCTGCGACCGTTGAACTGAGGGAACTTGACCTGCGGGCCATCGTGGTACCAGAGCGGACTGTTGACCATGTTGGTGGAGCTATTCAGGAAGGCATCGATGGTCATGTCGGGGGGCAGCTTCCCCACGTATACGCCCAGGTTATCATATTTGTCCCCGCTGATGACAAAACCGGAGCCCTGGTTCGGAGATAAGAGCTTGAAGGTTATCTCCTCACCGATGGTGTACGTTTCCTTGTCGGCCTGTAGCATTACCACGTCCGGTTTCGTGAACATGTCCTTCGCTAGGAGATACCCAACATATGTTGCCGCAACCACCAGGACGGCGATCACCGCAAACACAACGATCTCTTTTCTCATCTCTCCCCTCCCTGCTCAGGCGCCCCCGTAGAGCCTAATGTTCCAACACAAAGGCACATGAACAGGTCGAGCGGGTACATCTCATCCCCTCCCCAGAAGGGACCGTAGTCGCGTGGACCATGGAAGGTCCAAACGTTCACGGGAGAACGACAATAGCCCCAGTGCAGTGAACGCGACGAAGAATATGATGGCTAGGACGACCCCTTGACCGGTATCGAACAGTGGAGCGATGTAGGTATCGACGCCCATGGCATAGCTCGTCCCCTGCAGCAGTATGATGGGGTTCCCGTAGATCAACAGCTGATACTCCAGGGGCAGAGCGGTGGTGTAGTTCATGTACGTGAGGGTCGGATCGTTCCTGATCGCCGCCGTGGCCCCCAGGCTCATGGACAGCGTGGAGATGGTGGTAAGTGCGATGAACAGGACCACAGCGATGGCGATGACCGCGCCCTTCTTGCTGGCCAGGGTCGAGACCATCAGGCCCAGGGCAATGAAGACCAGCATGCTGAGCAGGGGGAACAGCATGGAGAGCATTAGGCTCTCCAGGTCCAGCATGGGGACGTCCATGAACGAGAACACGATAAGGTAGGCGAGCACCGCTACTGCCTGAGCGAAGAGAACCAGCGCGACGAGCACCAGGAGCTTGCTCAGATAGAACGAGGTCTTGCTGACCTTCTGGGTGAGGACGTACTTGCTCATCCCGCTGTCCTTCTCCACGCTCATGGCCATGGCCGAGGCGGCCAGCATGATCACCATGAGTATGCTCCCGACCGAGCTCCAATATGAGACCAGGGTACTGACCTGCAGCGCCTGGAGCGAGGCCATGGTCACCACGGTGTCCCCCCAGGTGATGTTCTGGACATACCCCGCGGAGGTGGCCAGGGCGATGAAGAAGGACGACACCGTGATGGCGACCAGCAGGATGATGAACCACGAGTCCGAGGTGAGGAGCTTGACGTCCTTGCGCAGGTGCACCATGAACTCGCTCATGCCTTCACCTCCTGCAGGTATATCTCGGTGTACAGGTCCTCGGCCTTGCGCTGTGCGACATGACAGTCCATGACGCGCCCGCCAGCCCGCACGGCCTCGGCCACGATGTCCGGGATCTCCTCCCGGGAGACCATCTTGGTGATCACCAGGCCGTCGCTGGAGAGCGTGCCGCCGTCCCAGCGCGACAGCGCCGCCACCACCTGCTCCGACGGCGTGGCCAGCGTGAGCTGCAGGAGATGCTTCCTCTCCACCTGACCACGATCGTCCTTGCGTATTATCTGGCCGGAGCGGATGAACAGGATGGAATCGCACAGCTGGTCTATCTCGTTGAGCTCGTGCGAGGATAGGAGCATGGCCATGCCCTGGGCCTTGAGGCTCTTGAGAAGGGTGCGCAGCTCGATCATCATGCCGGGGTCCAGGCCGGAGAAGGGCTCGTCCATGAGCAGCACCTTGGGACCGTGCAACACCGCCCGGGCGATGGCCAGCCGCTGCTTCATGCCCTTGGAGAACGTGGACACGATGTCGTCCCCCCGTCCCTTGAGGCCGAACTCGTCGACGAGCCTGCGGGAGGTTGCCTCCGGGTCCGGGACGTGGTTGAGCCGTGCGATGTACAGCAGGTTATAGTAAGCGGAGAGGTCCTCCAGGAACGTTGGCCTCTCGGGCACGTAGCCCAGGGCGACGCGTGGGTCCATGCCCCCCATGTCGATGGAGCCCCCGCCCTTGTGCTCGATGCCCATGATGAGCTTGAGCATGGTGCTCTTCCCTGCCCCGTTGGGGCCGACCAGGCCGCAGATCTCGCCCTGCATTATTTCGAACGATGCCTTGTCCAGCGCCCGGATGTTACCCTTGGTGAACTTGTTTCCGTAGGTCTTGGAAAGCTCGTGACCGGAGAGGACGGCGTTAGAACTGGACATTACGCACCTCCGTGATCGAGACCCCGTTGTCCTGGTAATAGTGGTAAATAGATTGATAGTAGCCAAAGATGAAGGTGACATCTCCGGAGCGGACGAAGCAGGTGAGGCTGGTCGTAGATTCCATCCCCGGGCTGGAGAACTGGACGGTGATCGTGGTCACCGCCCCGGACGATAGATGAACGGTCTCGTTGTGATAGGTGACGTTCTCCTGATAATAGCCGGAGTAATCGGGAACAACGGTGGAGAACGTGCCGTCAATCGCGTCCATGCCGTCGGTGAGCGATAGATCGGTACGAACGGTGCATGTGCCCTGCTCGGTGGTGATGTCGAAGTCGACCTTCAGCCCTCCCAAGTAGAAGATGGAACTACGGTCCAGCATTAGCTTTGTCCCCGTGTTATAGTTATTGAAGTTGACCGGATACATGAGATAGTACCCCGCAGTGGCATGTCCCCAGGTTATGTTGCCCGTGGCTGGGTCCCATGCTGTGATGGTGCCGTTCCAGGAGTAAGATAGGGGGTCGCCGTGAGTGGTGAAGCTGGGGATGTCGACGGCTGGTCCCGAGGAACCATATCCGTAGTATCCGGAGGAAATGTTCTGAAGCGCCTCGGCATCGTCTAGGTAGGTCTCGGGATCGATGTCGTTGGGAAGACGGACCATCGATATGCCTGAGCCGTAACCAATGCCGTTCAATGTGCACTCGATGCCCGGGGTCAGCGGCGTGAGCTTGAACGTCACGTTCTCTCCCATCTCGTAGACGGCCTTGTCCGCCTTGACCGCCACGTAGGCCACTCGAGATCCCTGTACCGAGCTTAGCACGAACGTGGCGATGAACGCAGTGAATACAAGCATAACCACGACTATTATGGCGGTGTATTGTTTCTTGAGACGCATCTCTCTTCCCCTGGATTCTCCCCGAGGAGGGAGCGGATTCTACGTTCTTAAAAGTGATGTGCTGAAACGCTCACTTTAGTTCCAGGATAAGCTTGCGCACCGCCGCTCGCAGCGCGCTGTCCCTGGGGAGCGCCGTCAGCTCCGCGCTGCCCATGGCCAGCTCCTCCACCGCGCCATCGTACGGCAGGAGGACGGTCTTGAAGAAGCCCTGGGGGACCTTCTCAGTTACCGACCCTGGCAGCTCCCCGGACACGCGGTTGATGATGAGAACGGTCCTCCCGACATTGATCTCCATCTCCTGGGCCAGGGCGAGTATCCGAGCAGCGGTGTCCAGCCCCACCTTGGTGGCGTCCGAAACGACCAGGAGGACGTCCATGCGCTGGCACGTCCGCCGGGAGAGGTGCTCCATCCCCGCCTCGTTGTCGATGACCACGAAGTCGTACTGCCCCATGATGTCGTCCAGGAAGGTGCGCAGGAGGTTGTTCACGTAGCAGTAGCAGCCCCGGCCCTCGGACCGGCCCATAGTCACCAGGTCGAAGTCGTTCCCTTCGACCATGGCCAGGCGGAGCTGGTACATCGCCGCCTCGTGCTTGGAGCCGGTCGCATCGTCGGTGCCCTTGACCAGCTCCTCGCGCAGGTCGCCGATGGTACGTTCCACCGTCACCCCCAGCTTCTCCCCCAGGTTGGAGTTGGGGTCCGCGTCCACCGCCAGGACGACCTTCCCGGTGCGCTGCGCCAGCTCCTGCACCAGCACGGCGGACAGCGTGGACTTGCCCACTCCTCCCTTGCCGGCCACCGCCACGATGAAGGTCATGTCACTCCAGGGAGTGCCGCGACCGCAGCTCGTTCGACGTGTCCACCAGCAGGTCCATGACCTGCGGCGCGGCCTTGGCGTCCAGGCCCCCTAGTCCGCACTGCGGCGTGATCATGCACTGCCTCAGCAGCATGTCATGGTCCAGGCCCTTGCTCACCAGCGAGGCCATGAGCTCGTCCACCTTGTCCGCCAGCGTGATGGGGGTCTCGGTGGCGAGAGTTTCCTCGTGGTTGGGCACCACGCCCCAGGAGAGCGTGCCCCCGTTCTTCAGGAACTTCTCGACCTCCTCCGGGTACAGGACGATGGTGTACCCGTAGTCGTAGGCGTCGAACGACAGCACGTCGATGCCCAGGCCCATCACGAACGGCCAGTCGGTGTTGGCGCAGCAGTGGATGCCCGTAAGGCCTTCCAACCCGGTGCACACCTCCGCGGTCCACGCCCTCACATCAGCCTGGGACACGCTGGCGAAGGGCGTGCCGATAATGGAAAGATAAGGCTCGTCGATGAACAGTATGGTCTGCGAGCACTTCTTCCGCAGCTCCCTCTCCTGCCACCGGGCCATGAGGTTCAAGCTCTTCCGTATGATCTCCGCGTACGTCTCGTCGTAGATCACCGGCTTGTCGTCCAGGTCCGTCACCTGCAGGCCCAGGGACACCGGCCCGGTGATCTGCCCCTTCACCGCTTTGGCCGTGGACGGCAGCTCGCGGGACATGAGCTCATAGAAACCGGAGAAGTACTCCCGCGGCATGGGGAACAGGGAGGGATCGTCCTCCACGATGCGCATGTAGATGGCCTCAGGGTCGTACTCGGCGAGGTTGACCCGTATCTTCTTCTTGTCGTTGTCGACCACCAGGCCGGGCAGGCCGGCCATGTACTGCACGTACATGTTCTCCTGGAAGCCCACCTGCGGCAGCTGGGGCCACGTGGGGACGGCGGTCAGCTTGTCCAGTACAAGGTCGACGGCTCTGACGGGATCGGTGCAGGGAAGGGATCCGATGACAGTGGGGGCGCAGTTCCAG
This sequence comes from Methanomassiliicoccaceae archaeon, assembly GCA_963663855.1. Lineage (GTDB taxonomy): Archaea > Thermoplasmatota > Thermoplasmata > Methanomassiliicoccales > Methanomassiliicoccaceae > UBA6. The sequence continues at coordinate 1,439,776 of OY760646.1, forward strand.
GCCACGCCCTTTCAACATGCCGAGGTTAGATAAACATTGCGCGCCCGCTCACGCCATGGCGATGATCTGCTGGAACAGCGGGAGGAGATCGTCCAGCGTCTGGAACACCCTCTCCCTGATGTCCGCCGGCAGGTCGCTCTGCGGCCACACCTTGGTCAGGGTGGCGTCCATGCCCCAGTGGCAGTCCTGGCCGTAGGGGCGGAAGGCGGGGTTGAGGAAGCCGTTGTTGGACAGGGCCCACGCCATGGACTTAGCCCTCTGGTTCTGCAGCACGCCCTGCACGAAGTTGCTCTTATCGCCCTCCGGTGAGGTGAGGTAGTGGAAGCCGCAGCACACCCCGGGAACGAGGTTCCCCTGCCGGTCGGGCACCATGCCCACCTCGAGGAACATCTCCGGTTCCACACGAGCCTCACCGCGGTAGAAGTCCTTGCGCAGCATGACCGCCGAGGAGCTGGCGCCCACCGCGCCATGATAGTTGAACGGTGAGCCCTTGATGACGAACCCCTCCTCCAGGCCTCGGGTCTTCAGGTACTCCTCCAGGGTGGCCTTGAGGAAGCCCCAGTAGCTGACGTGGTTCTCCTCCTGGAACGCCTGGTCGGCCGCGCTGATGATCTCCTTCACGGTGGCCTCGGCCTCGGCCTTGGAGGCCTTGGGGCCGGTGCGGCCCGAGTCGGCAATGGTCACGGCCATTTCGATGATGGAGCTGAACGGGGATGGGGAGGACATGAAAGCACCTTTTCTCTCTTTTGACTATCCTATTTTTGTGGACCTTGGAAAGATATTTCAACATTTTTACTTACTAGATTAATATCAGACTCAATAATGCTAAATGACATGGTCCGATGCCTGAAAGTGTCCTTCCGTGGATGAAAAGGTCTAGTGCTGCCCGCCCGCTCGCAGGGCGGCGAGGCGCTTCCCTACCTCGGGGAAGAGGTCCATGTCGGTGTGGGGCAGGAACATGGCCGACGAGTACTGGTCGAAGAAGGCCTGCGAGGAGGACAGGTCCACGTAGGTCATGGCGCGGTAGATGTCCAGGGCCTCGGCGCGCATGGCCTCGGACAGCAGGCACAGCTTGGTGCCGCCCAGGGAGGCGTTGCCCAGGAAGCGGAACCGGTCTCGGGGCAGGTCCGGCAGCAGGCCGATGGTCTGGGCGCTGTCGATGTCGATGTGCTGCCCGAAGCCCCCGGCGATGTACAGCCGGTCCACGTCCTCGAACGTCAGGTCCACGCTCTGCAGCAGGACCGCGCACCCGGCGTAGATGGCGGCCTTGGTGCGGATGACGTTGGCGATGTCGTCATCGCTCACGGCGATGTCCTTCCTCCCCGCCTCGTGGTGGACGATGAACTCCAGCCCCCGGCCGGACGCGCGCACCCGCTCCGAGCTCGAGGTCTCGATGCGCCCCTTCTTGTCGATGTACCCCCGCAGGAACATCTGGGAGATGAGGTCTATCAGCCCTGAACCGCAGATCCCCCGCGGGCGCGTCTTGCCGATGATGGTGAGGTCGATGTCCCTCTCGTTGATCTTCACGGTGTCGATGGCCCCGCCCATGGCCCGCATGCCGCAGGAGACCTCCCCGCCCTCGAAGGCCGGCCCCGCGGAGGTGGAGCAGCTCACGATCCACTCTTTGTTGCCGAGCGCCACCTCGCCGTTGGTCCCTACGTCGATGAGCAGCGACATCTCGTCCTGAAGATGCAGCCCGGACAGCAGGATGTCGGCGGTGATGTCCCCGCCCACGTACGAGGCCCGGCCGGGCACGCAGTACACTGGCGCGCCGGGCTGGGCGCGTATCCCCACGTCCGACGCGGGGAGCACCGGCGGCACGTTGGCCGTGGATATGTACGGTGCGTACCTAATGGTCCTGGGGTCCAGCCCCAGGAGCATGTGCACCATGGTGGTGTTGCCCCCGATGGCGATGGACGCGATGTCAGTGTCGCAAGTGCCGGAGTGGAACCGCCGCTTCTTGTCCCTCTCCGCGCACAGCTGCGCGACCAGCCCGTTGACGGTGTCCTGCACCAGTTCGGTAAGTCTTCCCACACCCTTCTCCTCGGCGTACGCTATCCTCGAGAGCACATCCTCACCGCACACCAGCTGGCGGTTGTAGTCCGAGGCCTGCGCCACGGTCTTCCCAGTATTGAGGTCAACCAGCTCCGCCACCACCGTGGTGGTCCCGATGTCCACCGCGATGCCGAAGTTGGGGATGGTCTTGGACCCCTTCTCGATGTCCATGAGGTTCCAGCCGCCATCGTTGCGGGACATCAGCACGGAGAGCTGCCAGCCCCCCTCCCGCAGCACTGCGGGAAGGTCGCGCAGCAGGGGCAGGGACACTTCCAGGTGGTGCACGTCCAGAGCATCGATGACCCTCTCCAGGTCGCCGCGGTTGTCCTCCATGCTGGGCGCCGACAGGTCCAGGCGGCGGCACACCGTGAGCGGGGTAAGGTCCTTCGACTCCCTGCCGGTGTAGGAAGCGAGGATCTGGTGCTCGCTGATCTGCGAATCCTCCGGTATGAACACCGACACGTCCCCGCGTATCTTGGCCTGGCATGCCAGGCGGTAGCCGTGATCGAACTCGTCCTGGGAGAGCCGGCCGGGCACCGCGTCCGCGGGGCCGTCCACGATGACCACGCACTTGCTGCAGGTGCCCTTCCCCCCGCACACGCTGTTGATCTGCGCGCCCACCGCCACCGCCGCGTCCAGGACCGTCGCGCCGTCCTGCACCTCGGTGGTCATGCCGCCCGGAAAGAAGGTCACCCTGTGGCTCATGTGCGCGAATACCGGCCGGGATTATTTAATACTCCACCTGCCAGTGCTTTCGACGACGTTTCAACCAAGGAAACTCCGCAGGTGGGCGGCGCGGAGCACGAACTCGCCCATGCCCTTGCCGGTGCTGTTCTTGAGGTTGTTCATGATCTGCGAGGTGATCTGGCGATGCATGTCGTCGATCTCATAGTCGATCTCCAGGTTGTCCACCGCCATGCGCACCTTGAGGGGCAGCATCTTCATGGAGTCGGGGTTCATGTAGCGCAGCGCATCGCGCATGTTGTCGTCGAAGTGGGGGCTGAGCTGCCGAAGATAATCGAGATCGGCCTCGTCCAGTGCATCGAGCCCCAACACCTCGGGCGGTATGCCGAGAGAGTAGAAGGCACAGCAGAAGCTGATGGCCCGGGGGAGCTTGATCCCCTCCAGGCTGCGGGAGTAGCCGAACAGGCCGATGTGCAGCTTCCTCTTGCGGCGCGCCGGCACGTAGTTGGCGGCCTCGTTGACCAGGGGCGCGAGCTTGATGATCTGCTCCCTGTACGAGTTGGCGCACTTCTCGGTGATCTCCCGGCACCGCTCCACATCGACCTCCATGGCCGGCGAGCGCGTGCCCTCGTTGATCTTCTGGATCCCACCGCGCACCTCGTCGTGCGAGTAGTCGTACTTGAAGGCGGACTGCACGGTGAACGTCTGCACCGAAGGGTACTCGTTCATGAGGTACTCCACGTTGGTGGGCTTGAGGTTACCGCGGAAGGGGGCGGAACCGACGCCGATGATGGGCTGGATGCTGATGCCGGTCTCCTCCTCCAGGAGCTGGAGGTTGTACAGCGCGGCCTTGTTCATCAGGATGGCCCCCGCCTGCCCGTAGTTCATGGCCGGGTCGGAGCGCGCCAGGAACACCCTCTGGTGCTCCAGGTCCTTGTCCTGCATGTACTTGCGCGTGATGTGGTGAGCGTCCAGCATGTGCTCCAGGTCCTCGAACAACGGGATGACGTTGATGGCGTCCGGCTCGAAGGTGCCGATCCACTTGGACAGCTCCACGTTGTCCTTGCTGAAGGTCATGTGCTGCTTCCCCACCACGAAGTCCTTGTAGTAGTGGTACACCCGGTCCAGGGAGGCCGCGGACGACGTCATGGGCAGGATGACCTCGAAGATGGGCGGGGTGTCGTTCTGGTAGAACACCTTGGCCGTGTCGAAGGAGCGGGGTATGGACTCCAGCGTCTCCAGGAGGATCTTGGCCTCGTCCTTCTCCACGCTGGGGTTGGGAACCCTCAAAGTGAGGAACACGTCCTTGCCCAGCTGCTTCTCCCGGAAGTACCAGTCGTACTTGGACAGCAGCTTCTTGATGACGTAGTTGTCCACCTCCTTGCCCTCGCAGTCCCACATCTGCTCCTCGCAGTCGAGGTGGGAGAACACGTAGTACGCCTCCTGGATCTCATCCTCCCCACCCAGCTCCGAGCTCTCGGAGAAGAACGGGGCGTTGACGTTGTCGGGATGTTGGGTGCTCATGCAGCGGGGGATCTTCTTGTTCACTTCCATCACCATGATGTCAGGACCGCGGGCGCCTACGCTCGCCATCGTCCTGACCGTTGGATACTGGGAGCATCTTCTCCCTCTTTATTCTTGCCCTGTCCGACGGCCCGCCGATAACTCCATCGCCGCCTCCACCATGCCCTTCACGGGATTTCGTAGCCGATGCTGCGGGTCCTGCCGTTCCAACGAGGTTAGAGGGGCTCCACCGGCATCATGATCTTCGAGTACAGGATGATTACCCCGTCCACGATCTCCGGGCGCTTGGAGTAGATCTCGATGGACGACCCCGAGGGCCGGTGGCCCTGGCTCTTGATGAACTCCCCCAGGACCACATACGCCTTCCCCAGGTCGCTCCCCGGTCCCTTGAAGGAAAGGGTCGCCACCTTCATGGCCGGCAGGGCCCGGGTCTTCACCCTGGCGGTCACCTTGCCGTCACCCTTGAAGGAGATGGCCACATCGCTGCGGAGCTTCTGCCGGGGGACCCTCTGCGGATCGTCGTGGTAGATGCCCATGGGGTGGAAGCCCGGCATCACCTTCTGCTCCTTGGCCCATCCATACAGCTCGGTCATCAGCTCTCCCCAGGGCATGTCGTCGTACGGGCCCTGATGCTCGATGTAGGCGAGCATCGTCTCCTTGCGCTCCTCGAACTTGGGCTTCACGGCTATTCGTCCTGGTACCCCTATCACCTGCCGGCGGATAACCGTTACCTGCCGGGCATCAGGAGCGGGGAACGGGCGCTCCCTTTATCCGCCCCCCGCTCGCATATAGGGGCGAGGGTTCCAGATGTACCGCAGGAAGGGTGGGAGGACCTACCGCAAGAGGACGAGCGCGGAGAGGATGGACCTGTTGGAGAGGAGGGTCTCCCGCCTGGAGGAGGCCGTGGGCGTGAAGGACGAGGTACCGGAGGGGGGATGCTCCACCTGCGATGACCTGGTCGGATGCCTGGACGACATGGTGACCGACGTGAAGGATCTGCGCAAGAGGGTGAGGGATGTCCGCTCCTGAGGCGGCGGTCATCGACACCAACGTGATCATCGACGCCTTCGTACGCTCCGGCGACGCCCGCAGCCGCAGCTCCATCGAGCTGCTGCACCGAGTGGAGAAGGGAGACATCATCGGCGTTCTTCCCACGCCCGTCCTGGTTGAGGTATACTACGTGGTGCTGGACGTCACCAAGGACCCCCATCGCGCTCAACGCACGCTACAGGCCCTGCTGGCACTGCCGAACATGCGGGTGCAGGCCGTGGAGAAAGGACATGCCATGGCCGCCCTGGACATCATCCGGGAGAGCAACTACCTCAAGGTGGGCAAGGGAGACAAGCTGGTCCGCCGTTCTGAAGGACTATCGATGGTGGACTCCCTGCTGCTGGCCATCGGTAAGAGCACCCCCAGCACGGTGGTGTGCTCCAACGAGCGGCGGTTCTCCCAGGTGCGGTCGGTCCGCGCCATGAGGCCGCAGGAGCTCCTGACCCTGCTGAGAGGGGTCAGTGACGGAAGACCCTGACCCCGGTGAACACCATGGCCATGCCGTGCTCGTTGGCGGCGTCGATCACTTCCTGGTCGCGGATGCTGCCGCCCGGCTGCACGATGGCGGTGGCCCCCGCCTTAGCGGCCTCGTCCACCCCGTCGCGGAAGGGGAAGAAGGCGTCCGAGGCGATGACCGAGCCCTTGGCGTTCTCCCCCGCCTTGTGGGCGGCGATGAACGACGAGTCCACGCGGGACATCTGCCCCGCCCCGATGCCGACCACCTGCTCGCCCTTGGCCAGGATGACGGTGTTGGACCACACATGCTTGCACACCCGGTTGGCGAACAGCATGGTCTTGATCTCCTCGGCGGTGGGGGCGCGCTTCGTGACCACGGTGAAGTTCTCCTCCGTGACCTGCCCGTTGTCCGCGGTCTGCACCAGCATGCCGCCCTTGATGTACTTCATCTTGACCTTGGGGGCGTCCGCCAGGGTGATCGGTCCGGGCGTGGTCATGAGGCGGATGTTCTTCTTCTTGCTCAGCAGCTCCAGTGCCTGGGGGTCGAAGGAGGGCGCGAACACGATCTCGACGAAGTGCTTGGATATCTCCTCCGCCGTCCTCACGTCGCACTCCCGGTTCAGGCCGATGACGCAGCCGTAGGCCGCCAGGGGATCGACGTTGTACGCCACCATGAACGCGTCGTAGATGTGGTCGTTGCAGGCGATGCCGCAGGGGTTGGTGTGCTTTATCACCACGGCGCAGGCGCGGTCCTCGAACTCGCGCAGCAGGGAGAGCGCGGACTCGATGTCCAGGATGTTGTTGAACGACAGCTCCTTGCCGTGCAGCTGCTTCATGCGCGACACCGCCACGCCGGTGACGAACGGATCGCCGTAGAACGCCGCCTGCTGGCTGGGGTTCTCCCCGTACCGCAGGTCCTGCACCTTCTCCATGCCCACGTCCAGGGTCTGCGGGAACTGGGGCCCGGGGAACACCCCGCTGAGGTGCTGGGCGATGAGGGCGTCGTAGTTGGCGGTGGACCGGAAGGCCTCCAGCATGAGGGCTTCCAGCGTCCTGCTGCTCACCTGTCCCTGCGAGGCCTGCATCTCCTCCAGGAGGGGAGCGTACCGCGCGGGATCGGTGACCACGGCCACGGAGTGGTAGTTCTTGGAGGCGGCGCGGATCATGGACGGGCCACCGATGTCGATGTTCTCGATGACCTCCTCCAATGACACCCCGGGCTTGAGGACGGTCTCGCGGAAGGGGTAGAGGTTCACCACCACCATGTCGATCTTCTTGATCTTCATCTTCTCCAGCTGGTGCATGTGCTCGGGCATGTCCCTGCGCGCCAGCAGGCCAGCGTGGATGTTGGGGTGGAGGGTCTTCACGCGCCCGTCCAGCATCTCCGGGAAGCCGGTCACGTCCGATATGCTCACCGTTCTCACCCCGTTCCTCTCTAGGAGGAGGGCCGTGCCACCGGTGGAGATTATCTCCACCCCTTGCTCCTTCAGTCCGCGGGCGAAGTCGACTATGCCGTCCTTGTTGGACACGCTGATGAGGGCGCGTTCGATCTTGACCAAGTAAGTGCCTCCAGGTTCGCGAAGGGCCACTGAGAACAGTTGCCGAGGCTATATGTTGCGGTGGTTGATAAACATAACTTCAGCGGCCAGGAGCGAGGGTGTGCGCCACGTCCCGAGGTCGTGCGGGTGCGCCCCGTTCCTCGCCCGCCTGAAGGCCAGGCCCTAGGCCGTAGGGTTTACACTGGCCGGCCAGGAGCGACGGCCCCACGCCCCTGGCCGGTGGGAACTCTAAGGACCTTACAGGCCCTCGCTGTCCGTGATGGCGCCGGAGTTCTCCAGGAGGCGGAACAGCTCGATCATGGGCAGGATCACCGTCATCTTGTCGAGCATGATGTACACCTCGCCGTCGGACATGAACAGGTCGGCCACCTGGCGCTGGAACTCCCCGGGCTTGAAGCTGGACACCCAGTCGAGGACCCTCTCCTCCTCGTCCAGACCGTCCTCTGGCTCGCCGAAGGCCACCTCTACGATGGCGTTCTCGGACACCACTGGCTCGAGGTCCTCCTCGTCCTCCAGTTCCTCTACGTCATCCTCGCTCTCCTCCTCTACGGCCTCTTCCTCGTCATATTCCTCGTCCTTCTTGCGCGCCATGTCGATCTCCTCTCTGTCTTCGTTCTACCTATAGGCGGGAGGTGCTACATCTAGATGACACAGGGCGTAAGGTGGTGATTCACCCTTGACGGCATGGACACATCTTGTTCCAGAACAGGAGCGGCCAGGTACGATGGCACCATCACACATCGGCCTAGGGCCAAGGGGCGGGGAAAAGCCTTTTATCGAGAGGTACCTCTCATCGGCCGGTATCATGCTCATCATATCGGAGAGGATCAACGGCCTGTTCACCACGGTGGGAAAGGCCATCGACAGGCGGGACGCCAAGTTCATCCAGGAGCTGGCGCTGCGGCAGGTGGAGTGCGGGGCGCAGGCCCTGGACGTCAACGTCGGCCCGGGACGCGAGGACGGCCCGGCGGCCATGGAGTGGCTGGTCTCCACCGTGCAGGACGTGACCTCCCTTCCTCTGTCCATCGACACCTCCGGCCCCAAGACCATGGAGGCCGGCCTGCGAGCGGCCAAGAACCACGTCATCATGAACTCCACCACCGCGGAGGAGAAGAAGATGGCCAAGTTCTTCCCCCTGTGCAAGGAGCACGACGCGGAGATCATCTGCCTGTGCATGGACGAGAAGGGAGTGCCCAACTCGGCGGAGGCCCGGGCGGAGATGGCCATGCTCATGATGACCAAGGCCATGGAGCATGACATCACCCTCGACCGGCTGTACCTCGACCCCCTGGTGCTGCCGACCAACGCCGCCCAGGACCAGGGGCGGAAGATCGTGCAGGCGGTGCAGATGTTCCAGACCCTCAACGAGCCGGCCCCCCGCACGGTGGTGGGCCTCAGCAACGTGTCCAACGGGACCAAGCACCGCAGCCTGCTGAACCGCACCTTCCTGGCCATGCTCATGGGGGCCGGCCTCAGCGCCGCCATCCTCGACCCCGAGGACCAGGACCTCATGGACATCGTCCGGGCGGGGCAGGTGCTGATGAATGAGAGGCTGTACTGCGATGACTTCCTGCGGGACTGAACCCTGCAGGGGGGCGTTCGCGATGGAGGCGTGAGCATGGGTCAGGGTTATGGAGCGAAGGGCAGGGCGCACTCCCACTCCTCCCTGAGCTGCTTCGAACAGTGCCCCAGGCGGTACCGGTACAGGTACATCGAGGGCATTGAAGTGGACCGCCGGGGCATCGAGGCCTTCTCCGGCACCATGGTGCACCTGGCCCTCCAGCACCTGTACCAGTGCGCGGAAGAGGGGACGGTGCTGGAAGAGGAGGAAATCATCTCCTACCTTCGCGCGCGGTGGGAGGAGAGCATCGACGACAGCGTGGTCGTGATCAAGAAGGGCACCACACGGAAGGATTACCTGCTGAGGGCGGAGGAGGGCCTGCGGGCCTACCACCGCCGGTACCATCCCTTCGACCACGGCAGCACCGTGGGGCTGGAGCAGGGCGTGAGCTTCACCGTCAAAGGGGAGCGGGAGCATACCTTCGTAGGATACATCGACCGCCTCACCTGCCGGGGCGACGGCATATATGAGATACATGACTACAAGACCGGGAAGAGGCTGCCCACCCTCGCCGACCTGAACGAGGACCGTCAGCTGGCCCTGTACGAGATCGGTGTCCGCCAGAACTACCCCGAGGCCCGGGAGGTGCACCTGGTGTGGCACTTCCTCTCCCACGATCAGGAGCTCCGGTCCCGGCGCACGGAGGAGGAGCTGATCGACCTGGAGCGCAGGGTCGGAGGTCTCGTGGATACTATCGAGCGCTGCGATAGGTTCCCCTGCCGCACCGGCCCGCTGTGCCGCTGGTGCGAGTACCACGACATGTGCCAGCACTAGGGTCGTCAACTTTGATGCCCCCTTTTATTGTTCCTCAATACTTCGTTATCGTTATTGATTTAGATATTTCTATTTTATAGAAAATTATATTAATACAATCTTACCAAGGAGGTACCAAACCTTTGGGGGGTTTAGAAAACGAAGAACACAACCAAGATACTAGCACTAGCGCTCGCGCTAGTGGTGATGACCAGCGCCGTCGCATTGGTAGCCCTGCAGGGGCCCACTGGGACCAGCGCTGCCGACCAGGGTTCCGACGGGAAGATCACGTCGACCCCGGTGTCGAAGGACCAGACCCCGGCCGAAGATGAGGGAGTAGAGGAAGGGATCGATGACAGTGCCCCGGTGACCACCATTTCTGCGGTCAAGACCGCCGATGGTTTCTGGGAGAAGAACGTCCTCTATACCTGGACCGTTGACAAGACCGTGTTCGAGAACGACCGCGTGGCCCTTGCCGACGACTGTGACGGGTATGACCTCATGATCGAGCCCGGCGAGTCCGCCATGATCTCCTACCTGATCACCGCGGACAGGTCTTGCCCCGTGGTGACCGAGAAGATCGGTGTGAGGGGGACCATAACGGTCACCAACACCGGCTGCGCGGAGACCAAGGACCTGACCATCGTGGACACCGTCCAGGTCCTGATCGACGACTGCGACGGGTACAAGGACTGCGTCAGCTACGCCGTGGACACCTCCTGCCACCCTATCCTGGCGGCCGGTGAGTCCTACTGCTACAGCTACGAGATCGAGCTCGACGCGGTCGATGGCGCCTGCTACCGCAACGTCGCCGACGTGACCATCTCCAACTTCGATGGCTGCGCGGACGGGATGTACGGCGTGAAGGCCATGGACGGGTTCACCCTGCCCTGCGAGCCCGATGTCACCATCATCGATGACAACGCCTGCATCGTTGACAAGATCGGGGCCATCCCCGCCGGCTTCTCCGTGGAGGCCCTCACCGGTGTTGGACCCTGGTTCGTGAACGGCGACAAGTGCTCTCACTTCGAGGTCTCCGTAAACCTGCTGGTGACCAATGACGACGCCTGCCGCGAGAAGGTCTACACCGTCTGCAACTCCGCCGTCCTGACCGGAGAGGACTCCTGCGACCAGGTCTCCGACAGCGCTCCCATCGCCATATACGGTGGGTACCTGGAGACCACCCTGGCCGTCTGCAAGACCGCCGAGGTGTCCTGGACCGAGTACATGCAGCTGGGCCTGGACTTCCCCGAGGCGGCCCTCGTGAGCCAGCTCAGCGAGGAGGACGTTGACCTCGCCGAGACCGCGGACCCCGTGGTCATCGACCAGATCGTGCTCAGCGACGTTGGTACCTTCACCGTCGTGGGCGGCATCACCGTCACCAATACCGGTGCCTACGCCACCCAGGGCCTGATCGTGACCGACACCATCCAGATGTGGAACGGCGAGTGCTGGGTTGACATCGCCACCGTGAGCGTGGACACCTGCGCCAAGCCCGTGCTGTGCGCCGGGGAGAGCTACACCTACAGCTATGAGGTGACCTTCGCCCTGGAGAACGTGGCCTTCATCGACTTCGAGGAGACCCCGCTGCAGAACGTGGCCTACGCCGGCATCTGCAACTACGATGACGACGCCGAGGTGGATGGAGCGTACTTCTACCTGCCTCTGAACGTGCCCTTCCTGCCCACCATGCTGACCATGGAGACCGCGGTGGTCTACTCCACCGGCATGATCGCTCCCCTGAGCGATGAGTGCAACGGCCCCCAGATGGAGTTCGCCACCGAGCTGAACTACCACCAGGTCGTGCAGGTCGTGTTCGGTGAGGAGACCATCATCAGCACCATGACCGACATCACTGCCGTCACCACCGTGACCTACACCAACCAGTGCGACAGTGAGAGCCAGGAGCTGAGGACGGCCATCTACAACGAGGGCACCACCAAGATCTGCGGCGATGAGAAGGCCGGCAAGATCGAGTTCGGCACCGCCACCCATGACGACGAGACCATGACCATCTGCCTCAACGGACAGGAAGTGGACGTTGAGATGAGGGGCCTGCTCGCCGCCTGCAACCAGGTGTGCGTCGCCATCTGCGATGACGGCTTCGTCATCACCAACGACCAGGCGCTGTTCTACGGAGCCTACGCCTGCTTCGTGATCGGTGACGAGCACGCCGAGCCAGCCTAAGCCGACGGCGGAACGCCTGAACGGACAAACCCTTTCCCCTTACCTTTTTCATGTTTCTAAGAGGGTCGAGCTTGACTTATTTGTGTGATGGTCCGACCCATGATCCTGTGGTGAGAACGATGTGTCTGGGTGCGATATAATTTGCAGTTATTCTATAAAGCTAAATATATATAGTAGATGCTCCAAATCGATAGTAAGGCCCCTTGGGGGGGTTCAAAAAATAGGGAGGTGAATTCGGATGTTCGAGATGGTCTACTTCACTGGGTCCGTTATCTTCCTTGCGGCCAGCTGGACCTACATAAGGGTAAAGGCGGGCGGAAGGAAGTAAGCGCACTTCCTCCTCCATTCTTAGTAAACCATACCGGGGGCCTGCAAGGGCTCCCCACCAACTCCCGCTTATGATCGCTTCCCCATGATCGATGTCACCCTTTCGTTTATGCCACAATATGTTCCCCTGCCATTGAACTCTAGCATAGGCATGTGCTCGGTACGGGTTGGAATCACCTTTGTGTGCATCATAAAAATTCATAGAAAAAATTATTTGAATGAGGTGCAGCAGGATGATTTCCAAACATCATTAGGAACGTTGCGATCGCTATTTTTTTATTCGTTAACCAATTCAAAAAAATTACAATAATTATCGGAAAAGATAATCATAAGTACTGCCTCCTCTCAGGAACCATTCACTCTCAGGTGAGGGGAACGATCGGAGGTGAAAACGGATGATAGAAGTGGTTTATTTCAGCGGGTCTGTGATATTCCTGGCTGCTAGCTGGTGCTACCTTAGGGTAAGGGCCGGTGGCGGACCAAGACCACCGGTCACCTAAGACTGCGAGATCTAGGCGTCTAAAACCTGACGGAAGGTTCGCAAGGACCTTCCATCCCTTGTTCTAAAAAGCGGACCATCTCTTCGAAAATTCTCTGTTTCCTATTGTTCAAAAAAGATGAACATTTATTCATCATTTTAAGGGGAGCCCGTCCTGCACCTAACTATCATCACACATTGTGTGTTATATGCTTACCAATGATGTTTGATGGGAAGGACTACGATTGAGGATAATAGCGAATTCGCTGTTACAAATTAGGTTAAAATTACTCGAACCTTTTTTATAAATAAAGTAAAAAACAAAGTACCTTAACGTTCGATAGGTTTCTCTATTTATTTCCTTACGGTCGATTATTAATTCTAATATTTATTTAATTATTATCTAGAAAGAAAATGATAAATACTTCTGGCTCCAAGGTGTTTAATCAGCCCTTGGGGGGGTCAATGACAACAGGAGGTGAAATGAGATGGTAGAGTGGGTGTACTTCACTGGATCCGTTATCTTCCTTGCGGCCAGCTGGACTTACATAAGGTACAAGAGGACCCGGTAAACAGGTGAACCGGGCTTAACCTTTCAAACTACACCGGGGGCCTGCAAGGGCTCCCCACATATAATTCGGCAGCATGATGGCAGCCTTTTTTCGATCGTCCCAGTACTGCATGTTTGTGATCCCGCCCTCACAACCCGGGGCGGGGGAGCAGACCGCACTGCTCGGCGATGTACGGCACCATCTCCTCCCAGCCGATGGCCATGATGTGCACGCCGTGGACGCCGGGTACGGTCTTGAGGTGCTCGATGGTCTCCACGCATATCTTGAGGCCTTCCTTCCTGGGGTCGGTGGCGTTCTTCATCCTCTCCACCACCTCGTCCGGCACGCTCATCCCTGACACCTTGTTCTTCATGTAGCGCGCGGCATTGACCGACTTCAGAGGCACCACGCCGGCCAGGATGTGCACCTTCTCGTCCAGTCTCCTGGCCCGGACCTGGGACATGAAGCGCTCGAAGCGCTCCAGGTCGAAGATGGCCTGGGTCTGCACGAAGTCCGCTCCGGCCTTGACCTTCTTGGCCAAGCGGGCCACGCGGTACTCGAACGGGTCCGCGAAGGGGTTGGCCGCGGCGCCAAGGTAGACCTGAGGGCGCTCCTCTAGCACGTCCCCTCCCCACACCTGCCCCTGGTCCCTCATCTGGCGGAAGACCATGAGCTGCTGGATGGGGTCGAGGTCGTAAACGTTCCTCGCCTCCTTCTGGTTCCCGAAGGTCTGGTGGTCACCGGAGAGGCAGAGCACGTTCCTCACCCCCAGCGACGCCGCGCCTAGCAGGTCGGACTGCATGGCGATGCGGTTGCGGTCACGGCAGGTCATCTGCATCACCGGCTCGGCGCCCTCCTGCAGGCAGGCGATGGACGAGGCCATGCTCGACAGCCTCACGATCGCGGTCTGGTTGTCCGTGAGGTTCAGCGCGTCCGCACATCCCTTCATGGCGCGGACCTTCTTGCGCAGACCCTCGGTGCTGGTGGACTTGGGAGGGGCCACCTCCGCCGTCACGGCGAAGGTGCCGCTCTCCAGCACCCGCTCCAGGTTGCTGCCCGATCTCATGACGAGGCCTCCCTTACCTTCCTCTCCTCCTCGGTCTGGACCACCACGGCGCGGACGATGCGGCGCGGCCCGCCGGAGCGCGAGGGCAGCCAGTTCTTGGGAGGTATGTTCTCCTCCAGCAGCTCCAGACGGCCCTGGCGCTCCAGGCTGTGGTAGATGAGGTCCCAGGCGCAGGCGGTGTCGGGGCTCACCTCGCACTTGCCGTTCTGGGATCCCCCGCAGGGGCCGTTGAGCATGGACTTGGAGCAGCGGGCTAGGGGGCATATCCCTCCCGTGAGGTGGAGCACGCAGTCACCGCAGCCGGCGCACTTCTCCAGATAGATGCCTTGCTCCTCCGGCGCCCCCATGTTCGAAGTGTTCAGCCCGGGGAGGACCACCATGAGGGGGTACATCTCCTGCACCACCTGGGCGCCCACGCCGCAGGCCATGGAGAGCACCGCGTCCCGGTCCTGCAGGATGGTTGCGATCTCGTGCACCCACTCCTTCTCGCACTGCCGCTCCACCGTGACCTCGGCCACGTCGATGTCGCGGCCCTGGGCCGCGGCCTGCAGGCGGAGCGCCTCCGCGGTGGCGGCGACCTCCTTCTCCCCGCCCGCCTGGCATATGGCCACGCAGGAACGGCAGCCGGCGATGAGGACCCTCTTGCGTCCTTCCAGCATTTTCGCTATCTGTCCCAGGTCCTTCCTCTCGGCGATTATCATCGGTCACCCTCCTTGATCCTGATGGGCCCCAGCTCCTTGGCCAGCGCCCTCATCTCCTCCACCGCCTGCCGCGCATAGGCGTGCTGGTTGGAAGCTACGTTATACATCCTGACCCTCCGCGGGTCCATCCCCAGCTGGGCGAGCAGCGAGCGGGCCTCGTCCACCCGGCGCTGGGCATGGTAGTTGCCGGTGCGGTTCTTGCAGTTGCCCTCCAGGCAACCGATCACCATCACCGCGCGGGAACCGGTGCGCAGCGCCCTCATGAGCATGACCTCGTCGATGCGGCCGGAGCAGGGCACCTCGACCACGCTCAGCCCTGTAAGCTCCTCATCACCGTGCGGCTGCAGGGCAGAGCGGGCGCTCTGGCAGCAGAAGCACGTGATCTCCGTGGCGGTCAGCGTTCTCCCTCCTCAGTGCTCACTTCCAGAGCCAGGTTAGCGTCCCCGGGCAGGGACAGCGCCCGGCTGGGGCACCCTCCCACGCACACCCCGCAGGCCTGGCACCGGTGGGCGTCAATGATCGCCTTCCCCTCCTCCCCCGGCCGGGCGGCGAGAAAGGGGCAGCTGCGCACGCAGGTGAGGCAGGCCGAGCAGCGGTCGCGGTCGACCACGGCGGCCGATCTCTGCGGAGGTCGCAGCGCCAGGGTCACCGCGCGAGCGGCGGCGGCCCGGACCCGGGTCCTGAGCTCAAGGTCCAGCATCTCTCCCGATATGGAGCTGCAGGTGAGGACGCCTTCCCTCATGGTGGCGGCCGGCCCCATGCTCACATGACCTATGGACGCCTCCAGCTGCGGCCCGTTGTGTGGTCCATCCCCGGCGAGGGGGTCGCCGTCCACGACCACGAGGTCCGGGCGTACGCTCACTCCTATGCCGGAAGGGGAGTCCCTGGCCTGCACCGTCAGCGGCTCGATGCTGAGGGTGGCCGTGGAGCGCACGAAGCGGACCCCCGCGGCCTGGGCATCAGCGTACGAGAGCTCGTCCATCCCGTACGCCAGCATCTCCGGGGAGAATATCCACACATCGGGCGGCGGGGACCGGGAACGGGCCTGACGGGCGATCTCCACCGCGCGGGCGAAGGACGGCCTCAGCGGTCCGCGGAGCACCATGGCCACGCTGTTCACGCCCTCCGGCAGGCCCTTGTCGTGCACCTGGTGCAGGCTCAGGACGCCCGGCACGTTCGGTACGTGACGTGCCGCGGGCCCGGGAACGGCGATGACGGTGGCGCATCGTACCTGTCGTTCCTCAATCTCGTTGCGCAGCACCGCGGTGAGATCACCCACCGCGCCGTCCAAGCCCACGAGCTCGAACCCGTGCAGGACCTCTACGTCATCCAGCTCCCCTTGCATGACGTCCGTCGGCGGTGTGCACACCAGCACCGCCCGGCATCCCTGGTCCCGGACCTCCCGTGCCGCCTCCTCTGCCCGCGCTCCGGGGCCGATCACCAGCACCGTTGGTGCCACCATCACTTCACCTCCAGCACCCTGGCGGCCCGCCCGGCCGCGGACACTCCCTCTTCCACGCTCTCCCTAAGGTCCTTAGGACCGCCGCAGGTGCCGGCTATGAAAACGCGCTCGATGCACGAGGTAAGATGACAGTACGCGTCCGCGGTGATCCCGAAAAGGGCCGCCAAGCGGGGGTTGTCGGAGCGGGGGGTCATGCCCACCGACAGCATCACCATGTCGTAGCTCTCCTCCTTGACGTCCTCGTCCTGGTCCACGTAGCGCAGCGCGGGCCGGGCGCCCGGCACCACCTCCGCCGGACGGGAGCGGACCAGCCGGACCCTGGGGTCCCGGGAGGACCAATCCTCCAGCGCGTTCGCCGGATCCTCTAGCGGCCGCCAGTCCATGAAGTAGAAGGTGAGCTGGAGATCGGGGTGGAGGGAGCGCGCTCGCAGCCCCAGCTTGTAGGCGTACTTGCAGCAGGCCTTGGAGCAGTAGGGTACGCCCCTCTGGACATCGCGGGAGCCGACGCACTGGACGATGGCCATGTCCCGCGGCGGCAGGCCGGTGGAGGGGACGGTCAGACGGTTCGTAGAGGCCAGCATGCGCTCCACCTCCAGCGAGGACAGGACGTCGGCGCACTCGCCGTGGTGTAGGCGAGGGTCCCGGGCCGGATCGTACGGCACCGCCCCGGTGGCCAGGACCACCGCCCCGGCCTCCACCGCCAACGGTCCCTGGGAAGATGTGACACGCACCTCCGCTCCATGGTCGGACCAGAGAACACTTTCCACCTCCGCGTCCAGCAGCACGCGGACGAGGTCGCTGCGGGACGCCTCACGGCGCAGGTCGTGGGGGTAGCAGGCATCGCAGCGCACGCAGGCAGGGGAGCCCTTGCACGCCAGGTCGAGCGACATGCCCCCCAGCGCCGAGGAGCGCTCCACGATCACCGACGGGATGCTCCTGCGGGACAGCTCCACGGCCGCGGCCAGGCCGGCCGCGCCCCCTCCTACGATCAAAACCTGCCTTGTCACCATCTTACAGGACCACCGTTCCTAACGTTTTTCATTATTTAAGAGTTGGCGGCCTGGGGGCCCAAGCCGTTTATACGCTAGCACCGATGACATGACATGCGCTGCGCGGCCTTCACCGTGGACGTGGACCGGGATGTGAACGAGCCCCGCGAGGGGGCGGTGGAGGCAGGGTGCCGGGGATGCTCGACGCCGCGCTTCACCTCCACACAGGAAGGTTTGGAGCTCATCGTGGGGATGCTGGATGACCTCGGGATCAGGGGCACGTTCTTCCTGGAGGGGGAGGCGGCGGAGGTGCTGTCGAGGGACCTGGACCTCAGGGCCTTGCTGCAAGGGCACGAGGTTGCGGCGCACGGCTACGCGCACGAGGACCTTACTGGGGAGAGCACCGGCATCGCTCCATCGGAGGAGTGGCTGGACGCCATCATCGGGCGCTGCCTGGCCGCCATAGAGGACGTCGCCGGATCACGCCCAGAGGGGTTTCGCGCGCCCTATCAGCACATCAACATGCTGGTGGAGGAGGTGCTGTGGAGGCGCGGGGTCCGCTACGACTCCACCCTCTTCGCCGATGTCCCGGACCTCAGACCGTACCGCCTGCCCTCCGGCCTGGTGGAGGTGCCAGTGGCGCAGGGCCGGGACCACAGCGGGAGGCGGATGCAGTCCTACCTGTGGCCGCTGCATGAGGGGCGAAGGACGGCCGCTGACTACGGGCACCTGTTCGAGCAGCACCGCGACGGCCTGCTGGTGCTGGCGGACCACAGCTGGCATGTGGTGGAGTCGCTGAGCGGGGGACGCGGATCAGGGCGGGCGGAGGAGGAGCTGGGCAAGGTGAGGGAGGTGCTCCGTACCGCGATGGACGACGGGGCGAAGTTCATGACCCTGAAGGAATATCTCCGCCAGGAGGGCATGCCGTGAAGAACGAGGAGTGGTGTCCAGGCATCAAGGAGGATGCGTATGAGGGTGCGCTGGGAGAGGCCTGGGAGAAGCTGAAGGGCAAGGACCTGAGGAAGGTGGCCGAGCTGTCAGGGGCAGCGCTACGGGACCAGGAGCTGCACCTTCCCACCTTCGGCCGGGACTGCGTCATCGACCCAGTGTGCCGCTCCATCACCCTGGACGGGAAGGAGGTCAAGCAGCTGGGGGCGATACTCGTGCTGCACTACCTCATCGGCGCATTCAGCGTTCAGCCCACGGGGAGGACCATCTCTTTCCGCCAGCTTCCAGGGGGGAACGTCTTCTACTCGGCGTTCCGCACCCGGGTCATGGAGGCCATCGGGACCTCTTTTCGCGACAACCCCCGCCTCCTGCTCGGTGCGGTCAAGATGATGGGTGCCAAGAAGGAGGGCTTCGGCAGCGCCTCGGTCACCGTGCCCGTGTTCCCCAAGCTGCCGGTCACCGTGATCGTATGGTCCGGTGAGGACGAGGTGCGGGGCAGCGCCAACGTGCTGTTCGACGATACCGCCCCCCGGCTGATGAGCACCGAGGACCTGGCCTCGGTCGGCTCGTTCGTCGTCACCCAGCTCCTTAAGGTGAAGACCCAGATGCTTAAGGACATCCGGTCCGTCAACACCCTGGACTGATCAGCTGAGGCCGATGAACCTGCCGTCGTCGGTGTAGTCGATCCTCTCCGCTGCGGGCTCCGAGGGCAGCCCCGGTATGAGCATGATCTCCCCGCACAGCGGTATGATGAACCCTGCCCCGGCGGACACCAGGACCTCCTTGACGTTAAGGGTCCAGTCCCGGGGAGCGCCCTTCAGCCTGGGGTCGTCGGTGATGGACAGCTGGGTCTTGGCCATGCACACTGGCAGGGCATCGTTCCCGGCCAGCTCGATGGCCCGGATATCCCTCTCTGCCGTGCCGATGTAGCGCACGTCCCTCGCGCCATATATCTCGGTGGCGATGGTGCGTATCTTGTCCTTGATCGTCAGGCTAGTGTCGTACAGGTAGTGGAAGTCACTGGGCTTGCTCCTCAGCACCTCCATCACCTTCTCCGCCAGCTCCTTGCCGCCCTCGCCGCCGTGCACGAACACGTCCGAGAACGCGCATGGGACGTTCATCTGGGCGCAGTGGTCCCGCACCGCCTGCACCTCCTCCGGGTGGTCGCCCTTGAAGTGGTTCAGCGCCACTACCGCCGGCACCCCGAAGCGGCGGACGTTCTCGATGTGCTTGTCGAGGTTGGCGAAGCCCTTGCGCAGAGAGACGGTATCCGCCTCCTCGCACGTCAGGGCATCGGCCAGGCACGCCCCCCCGTGCATCTTCAGGGCGCGCACCGAGGCCACGATGACCGCGCAGTCCGGTTTGATCTTACCCTCACGGCACACGATGTCAAAGAACTTCTCCGCCCCCAGGTCGGAGGCGAAGCCGGCCTCGGTCACCACCACATCGGCCAGCTTCAGCGCGTACTTGGTAGCGAGGAGGCTATTATTGCCATGGGCCACATTGGCGAAGGGAAAGCCGTGCACGAACACCGGTTGCCCCTCCAGGGTCTGCACCAGGTTGGGCTTGATGGCGTTCTTGAGCAGCATGACCATGGCGCCCACGCACTTGATCTGGCCTGCGCGGACGGGGTTGCCCTCCATGTCGTACGCCACCACGATCCGCTCCAAACGCTTCCGGAGGTCCTCGATCGACGTGGTCAGTGCCAGGATGGCGCTGATCTCCGAGGCCGCGGTGATGATGAACCCGCTCTCGTGCGGGACGCCTCCCACGCTCCTGCCGCCAAGGCCCACCACGATGTCGCGCAGCTCGCGACAGTTCATGTCCATCGCCTTCCGCCACACCACGCGGGTGGGGTCGATCCTAAGCTCATTGCCCTTGGACAGGTGGTTCTCCACCATGGCCGATAGCATGTTGTGCGCCGACGTCACGGCGTGGATGTCGCCGGTGAAGTGCAGGTCGATGTCCCACATGGGGTACACCTGGGAGTGCCCGCCGCCGGTGGCCCCGCCCTTCAGACCGAACACCGGGCCCATGGACGGCTCGCGCAGCGCGCCCATGACCTTGATGCCGATCTTCCCCAGTGCCTGCATGAGCCCTATGGACGTGACCGTCTTGCCCTCCCCCGCCTTGGTGGCGGTGATGGCCGTGACCAGGACCAGCTTGCCGTCCGCCCGATCGTCCAGCCGCTGCAGGACTTCTAGTGGGACCTTGGCCATGTAGCGTCCGTGCGGCTCCAGGTCGTCCCGGGACAGCCCCATCCTGGTGGCGATCTCCTCTATGGGCTGCATCCTGGCGTCCTGAGCGATCTCGATATCGGCCTTCATGTGCTCCTCCCTGGAAGCACGATGTACCTAAAAAACCGTTCGTAGCTAAGTGAGGGTCACGGTCATCCCGCCTAGCTGAGAGGGGTCCCCAGCGCCCTCTCCATAATAGACGTCGATGTCGTAGCCGCCGTCGGCCAAGATGCCAGCTACAGGCTCGACCACTATCCAATCACCCACAGTGAGGGTCCCGCTGCCATCCACATCATACACCGATAGAGAGTATTTATCATCCGAAACGGCGAACGCATGAAGAAGGGATAAATGCTGGCCACCGTCCAATGTGAGCTCGGAATCGGACGTCCTGAGGGTCACCACCAGACCGCTCAATTCTATATCTGTGCTGGAGGTCACCGCCGTCACGTTCAGGGATATCCTACTATCCCTCCCGCTGGTCATCGTCAGATCCACCGATGGCTTTCCATGGATCACGGTGGTCAGCAACACCACGGCCACGAGCATGATGACCAGCAGGACGGCGATTGTAAAAAGGGTACGGTCCTTCTTGGGCGCCGAGGCCTCGTCGGTCTGAGGTACGGTCGAACCCTGCGCCGCTCCGCACTTTGGACACTGGCCGACATCGTCTGTGATGCTCTCTCCGCATCTACCACACGTGACCACTTTGCCTTCCCCGCGACCTGAATGAGGTCAGCATTATATTAATGGGCCTGAGAGCAGGGTTATATCTGATATCACCTCTACCCCGGAACGGTCCCCAACATGGTCGCCACTGTCATTCACGGTCCAGAGGTCGCGGAGCAGATCAAGCAGGAGCTGAGGGAGAAGGTCGCGGAGCTCAAGGCGCGGGGTGTGACCCCCGGCCTGGCGGTCGTCCTGGTGGGCGAGGATCCCGCCTCCCAGCAGTACGTGCGCAACAAGGTCAAGGCCTGCCAGGAGCTGGGCATCTACTCCCGCGCCATCGTGCTGCCGGAGAGCGCCCCGGAGGACGAGCTACTGCGGACAGTGGACGAGCTCAACGCCGACCCGCAGATACACGGGTTCCTGGTGCAGCTCCCGGTGCCCAAGCACATCAACGAGAACAAGGTGATCATGCGCATCGACCCGGAGAAGGATGCGGACGGCTTCCACCCCGTGAACGTGGGCCGCATGCTCATCGGCAACCCCATGTTCCTGCCGGCCACCCCGCACGGCATCCAGGAGATGCTGGTGCGCTCTGGCAATGACCCCGAGGGCAAGCACGTGGTGGTGGTGGGCCGCAGTAACATTGTCGGCAAGCCCGTGGCGGCCATCCTCATGCAGAAGAAGAAGGGGGCCAACGCCACGGTCACGGTGTGCCACTCCCGCACCAAGGACCTGGCGTCCATTGTGCGCATGGGCGACATCGTGGTGGCGGCCATCGGATCGCCGCAGTTCATCACCGCCGACATGGTCAAGCCGGGCGCGGTGGTCATCGACGTGGGCACCAACCGGGTGGACGACCCCGCCGCCAAGAAGGGGTACCGCTGGGTCGGTGACGTGGACTTCGAGAACGTCAAGGAGGTGGCATCGGCCATCAGCCCCGTGCCCGGAGGGGTGGGGCCCATGACCATCGTGATGCTGATGAAGAACACCGTGGTGTCGGCCTGCCGGGCCGCCGGCATCGCCTACTGAGCGCACAGTGAACTGAAGCTCCCGGAGGCCAGCACGCCGCCATCGCTCGGACGGCGCACCGGTAGGCCGCGTCACTCAGGGAGCACCCATAGAAAACTATTATAGAGCCGCGTTCGTTCCCTAAAGGGATGCTGAGAGAGTGCGTCGATCACGGCTACTTCCGGGGAGAGAAATGCCCCGTATGTGGTGAAGCGGGCAAGTTCCTGATGAGCGAGGAGGAGCTGGGCCGCATCGGGAGGACCATGGCCGGGGCCCTCCGTCACTTCCCCGAGAAGTTCGACCTGGAGATGGACGAGCAGGGGTTCGTGTACATGAGGGACTTCATCTCCGCCATCAAGAGGTACAATCCCCGCTATCATTGGCTAAGGCCACACCATATCATCGCCCTCATCGAGACCGATCCCAAGGGACGGTACCAGGTGAGCAACGACCTCATCCGGGCGACCTACGGCCACACCCTGGAGCTGGACCTGCGGCTGCCCACCGACAACATCCCGGAGTGCCTTTACTATCCCACCACGCCGGAGGAGGCGGACATCATCCTGGAGACCGGCCTCAAGCCCTCGGACAGGAAGCTGGTGCACCTGTCCAAGACCTACGCCGACGCGCTCAATGCGGGCAGGGTCCGCACCGAGGTGCCGGTCATCCTGGAGATCGACACCGTTGCCCTCATCACCTCCGGGGAGGAGGTGCAGCGGGCGGCCAGGACGGTGTACCTGGTGAGGTCCGTGCCCGCCGAGTTCCTGTGCCGGGCGGAGGAGCAGGAGGTCGTCGAGGACGATCTCTCCGAAGACCTGTGATGAGATCGCCTAGATCAACGAGGGGCATGCTCGACCAGGGGCCCGAAGGACTAAAGCCGTCGGACCTGGACAAGCATGTCCTATCCTTCTACTGGGACGATTTCCAGCCCCGCCTTCTGTTCTACGACCGCGCCGCCCGCAAGGTGGACGAGCTGCCCCTGGACCGCCTCGCGCTGTCCGTGGGGGAGGACCGCCGCTGCGTGGGGCGCTTCGACGATGGCCGCTACGTGCCCTGCCCCGCGCACCGCCGGGTGGGCCGCATCACCTCCTGCCAGGAGTGCATGGCCCCCTGGATCCCGGTGCAGAGCTGCATATTCGAGCCGCAGTGCACCGGCGACCGGTGCGAGCGCTCGGAGTTCTGCCGCCGGAAGCACTACGTGTACCTGGCCTCCTTCGGCAACACCATCAAGGTGGGCATGACCAGCGCCGGCCGGCTAAGGGAGAGGGCCATCGAGCAGGGCGCGGACGCGGTGCGACCGCTCTTCCTGTGCCACGACCGGCAGGAGGCGAGGGGGTTGGAGAAGGAGACCTCGCGGCGGTTCAAGATACCGCAGGAGGTGCGGGCACAGCGCATCGCCCGCACCTGGACCTCGCCCCCGGTCCGCAGCAGCATGGAGAACGTGCAGGAGCACTACCTGCACCGCATCGGGCGGTGGAGGGAGCCGCTGGAGGCGGAGCTGATGTTCTTGGACCGCTATCCGATGAGGGAGCGCCCGCGCACCGCCCCCCGGCCGGTCACCACGCCGGGAACGCACCGCGGCGAGGTCCTGGGGATCAAGGGAAGGTACATGATCTTCCGGGACGAGGGCGGAGTCTCCCGTCTCCTGGACCTCAGCGACCTCCCGGCCCGCCACGTGCGGGTGCTGGACTGAGCCCCGAAGCTCCATGGGCCACGAAGCCGGGGAGAAAGTGATATTTATAGGCACCCGTATTAACGGCCGCTCAGCCGCCTGGAGCAATGATTATGTCCGTTGTATTAACCCCTGATGAGGTCGCTCAGAAGTACGGCAAGCTCTTCTGCAAGGGCGTGTACACCCTGGTCGACGAGAAGAACGGTGTGGCCACCATTATCGAGGAGTGCATGGCCAAGGGACCGGTGGAGTGGGACGCCGTGAACCGCAAGCGGGCCAGGGGAGCCCTGACCGGCATCCGGGTGGAGGGGACCACCCTTATCATGGACGCCATCATCGGCGAGCGGGAGGTCAGCTTCGGTCCCGCATCCAGCACCGTGGGCGGTCAAGGGCTCAAGTCGGTGCGCGTGGACGGCGACCGTGTCATCACCACCTGGGTGGGCCTGGCCGGCGCCAGCGTGGGAATCGGGGCATGCATGCCCCAGGGCCCGGGGACCATCGAGGCGGTGTACCCCGACGACGTGAAGATCGGCGGAGCGCACCGCGTGGAGGTCAGCGTGGTGACGCCCAAGCTGGTCCGAGTGATATATGCGGTTGACGACACCGACACCAAGGAGAAGGGCGCGTCCTGGGTCCTCATGCTCCGTATGGCCCGGGAGGCGCCGGTGGGGCACTACTTAGAGCACAAGATCGTGCAGCTCAACCCCAACGTGCCGGAGAAGACGACCAACTGCGTGTCGGTGGGCGTCTCCTTCGCGGTGGCGGAGAAGGACATACCGGCCCTCACCGACTTCGTGGTGGACTTCGTTCGCAGGAACACCTACAGCGAGAACACCACCCTCGCCGTCTACCAGGGGCTGAAGGTGCCCGAGGGCGTGCAGGAGTACGGCCGCCAGGCCAAGGAGCGCATCTTCAAGGTCGAGGACGCGCGGGGGGTGGCGGAGCGGAACGGCGTGCGCCTCATCGAGGTGACGGGGAAGAGGGGCACCATCGGAGCGGTGGCTGGTATCGGCTGCTTCGATATGGGTTGGAAGGCCGCGGCGCTGCCCGAGGACGCTCTTTAAAATATCGCCGCGGACTATGTCGAACCACAATTGCGAGGAGGCAAGGCCTATCAAGGACGAGATCTCCCGGGTCATCGCCAGCACTGCCTACAACACCTACGAGAAGCGGCTCTACAAGGAAGTGAAGGATAATCCGATCCCTCATCACGTAGCGATAATCATGGACGGCAACCGCCGCTTCGCCAAGGAGTTCGGCCTCACCACCGCCGAGGGCCACCGCCGCGGAAAGGACAAGCTGGAGGAGCTCCTGGACTGGTGCATGGAGCTGGGGGTGAAGGTCCTCACCGTCTACGCTTTCTCCACCGAGAACATGAACCGCGACGTCGATGAGGTGGAGGACCTCATGAGGCTGTTCGCAGATAACTTCTATCGCCTGGGGGACGACGAGCGGGTGCACCGCCACGGCATCAAGGTCACGGTCCTGGGGCAGAAGGATATCCTGCCGGAGAGCGTCAAGGAGGCGATCGACTACGCGGAGCGCAGGACGGCGGGGTACTCTAACTACTACTACAACATCGCCACCGCCTATGGCTCCCGCCAGGAGATCGTGCAGGCCATCAAGCAGATCGCGCAGAAGGTCAAGGATGGGGAGCTGGAGGTGGAGGACATCACCGAGAAGACATTCTCCTCATATCTCTACACCGCGGACTTCCCCGACCCCGACCTCATCCTGAGGACCTCGGGGGAGGAGCGCATCTCCAACTTCCTGCTGTGGCAGCTCGCCTACTCCGAGCTGTACTTCACCGACGTGTACTGGCCAGGGTTCCGCAGGATCGACTTCCTGCGGGCCATCCGCTCCTACCAGCTGCGGGGCCGGCGCTTCGGCACATGACAACTTTTTTGTAGAGCGCCCCCTTTGCTCCTCACTGCCCCGGAGGCGACCCTGTGCGCAAGGAAGACCTCATATTTCTGCACGCTCCCAGCGTCTACGACTTCAGGAAGGAGTCCATGTTCTACGGCCCGGTCAGCGACCTGGTGCCCTCCACACCCGTCTTCGAGATGTACCCCTTCGGGTTCACCACCATGGCCAACGCCCTGCACAAGGCCGGCTATCGGGTGCGCATCGTAAACCTGGCCTCCATGATGCTCAACGACAAGAGGCTGGACGTGGAGGAGCTGTTGCGCAAGCTGGACGCCGACGTGTTCGGCATCGACCTTCACTGGTTGCCGCACGCGCACGGTTCGCTGGCGGTGGCCGAGATCGTTAAAAGGCTGCACCCCAACGCCCAGGTCCTTTTCGGCGGGTTCTCCTCCTCCTACTTCCATGAGGAGCTGGTCAGGTACCCGCAGGTCGACCTCGTCCTGAGAGGTGATTCGGTGGAAGCACCGATCGTCACGCTGATGGACGCGCTGTCCCAACGGAGGGACCTCGCCACCGTTCCCAACCTCACGTGGAAGGACCAGGGCCGGGCGGTGGTGAACCCCCTGACCCACGTCCCCGAGGACCTGGACCACCTGGACATCGACTACGGGTGGATCATACGCTCGGTCATAAGGCACCGCGACCTGGAAGGGGCTAAGCCGTTCAAGGACTGGGACCGATATCCGCTCACGGCGGTGTTCACCGTGCGTGGCTGCTCCCAGTGCTGCGCGGTGTGCGGCGGCAGCTGCGGCGCCATGAGGCGGGTGCTGGGACGCTCGAAACCGGCCTTCCGCAGCCCGGAGCTCGCGGCCCGGGACGTGCACGACGTGCAGAGCTACCTGGACGCCCCGGTGTTCGTGGTCGGCGATGTCCGGCAGCATGGGGACGATTACGCGGAGCGGTTCTTCCGCGAGTGCAAGGCCCTGGGCGTGGACAACCACGTGGTGCTGGAGCTCTTCACGCCCGCGCCGGAGTCGTACTTCCACAGCGCCCGAGACACCTTCGACCGCTACTCCATCCAGTTCTCCCCGGACTCGCACGAGGAGAGGGTGCGCTACGCCCTGGGCCGGAGGTTCGACAACGCCTCCCTGGAGAGGAGCATCCAGCATGCGCTGCACAGTGACTGCCAGCGCTTCGACATGTTCTTCATGATCGGCCTCCCAGAGCAGACCCCCCAGTCCGCCCTGGGCTCGGCGGACTTCACCCGCAAACTGTACGCGGACAACGGCAACGACGGCCGCCTGTTCGTGTACACCTCCCCCCTGGCCCCGTTCCTGGACCCCGGGAGCTTCGCCTTCGAGAACCCCGAGAAGTACGGCTACCGCCTCTTCGCCCGCACCCTGGAGGAGCACCGGGTGCGGCTGGCCAGCCCCAACTGGAAGGATGTCCTGTCGTACGAGACGGTGCACATGACGAGGGAGCAGATCGCCGAGACGTCCTACGAGGCCGCCGACCGGCTCAACCTGGTGAGGGTGGAGGCAGGCCTCATGACGCGGGAGGAGCACGACGCCCGGCAGGAGCGGTCCCGCAACGCCCGGACGCTCATGACCGAGGTCGACCGGGCGCTGGCCTTAGCGGACGTGAGGGAACGGGGGGAGCGCCTCGCCGCCCTGAAGCTGAGGGCGGACGAGCTCATGGAGTCCACCATCTGCCAGAAGCGGGAACTGGAGTGGGACACCCCGGGCGTGCTGCGCTCCATGCCCCGGGTGGTCCGCTCCCTGGTGTGGAAGAGAAGAAGCCGCTCCGGTTAGGACTTGCCCAGCTCCTGGGAGCGCTTGGTGGCCGCTTCCACGGCCTTGATGAACGCGCCGCGCACCGCCGACTCCTCCAGAACCTTGATGGCCTCGATGGTGGTCCCGCCGGGGGACGAGACCATGTCCTTGAACTGGGCTGGATGCCCCTTGGTCTCCAGGACGGTCTTGGCCGCCCCCAGCACGGTCTGCGCCGCGAGGGTCTGCGCCACGTCCCGCGGCAGGCCGGCCAGCACCCCGCCGTCGGCCAGGGCCTCGATGACCATGTATATGTACGCGGGCCCGCTGCCGCTGAGGCCGGTCACGGCGTCCAGCAGCTTCTCGTCCATGGCGAAGGCCACGCCCACCGAGTCCAGGATGGTCTGCACCGCGTCCCGGTCCTCCTTCTTGGCCGACTTGCCGAGCGAGAAGCCAGAGGCGGAGGCGCCCACCAGGCAGGGCTGGTTGGGCATGACCCGCACCACCCTGACGCCCCAGTTGAGGTGGGCCTCGATGAACGATATCTTCACGCCAGCGGCGATGGAGATGACCAGGTGGTCCGCGGTGAGGAGGGGCTTCAGCTCGTCCAGCACCAGGGACACGATGTTGGGCTTCACCGCCAGCACGATGGTCTTGGCCTCCTTCACCACCTCCACGTTGTCGGTGGTCACCACCATGCCCAGCGTCCGGGCCATGTAGTCCCTGCGCTCCGGCACAACCTCGCTGGCGATTAGGTCATCAGCGGTACACAGTCCCGAAGAGATCATTCCCTTCATCAACGCCTCGGCCATGTTACCGGCACCAATGAAACCGTACTTCTTGCTCATCCTTTCACCTCAAGACGCCCTGGGCGGGCTAACGGGTTGCTAATGGTGACGCGATTAATAAACATGTCACCCCTGCGCCTCTACCGCACGGTCCCGGGAGGTCCCCTCGGCCCGCCATCGCACCTGTCCTCCCGACCGTTCTAATTATCTGCTATTATCATATTATGAAATGCGATAATTACGGATTTCAAATTATAGAAAAGCCTGATTTTGCATTGCTAGAAAGTACTGGCCAGATAACTTGAAAAACGCAAAATTTGCTAACGTATTTATAGAGGCTTACTATTCTCGCATCAATGCTCTTGGACACCTATTTGCCAATAGCAATCTTTGCCGTGATTGCGCTCGGGGTCCCTATCTTCGCGTTCTGGCTTAACAGGTTTTTCAGACCTACTAAGAAGACGGCGCTGAAGACAGAGACCTACGAGTGCGGAGAGGTACCCATCGGTACGGCGAAAGTACAGTTCCACTTCCAGTTCTATATGTTTGCCATTATTTTCGTGGTTTTTGATCTGGTTACTGTTTTTCTAATGATCTGGGCTTTGGATTTCGCCAACCTTTCCTTTGACGCAAAGATGCTCATGCTTGCCTTCTTCGGATTGCTTCTGGTCGGGGTCTTCTACGCCCTTCGGAAAGAGGAGAGATTATGGATCTAAGCATGTACCCTCACGCAATGGCGATGAGCGCAAAGGAGTTTATCGACTGGTCCACCAACGTCATGGACGACCTCGTTCGCGCCACTGGTGTCAAGAGGGTCCTGGACAAGGTCAGCGACCCCCTGATGAACTGGGGCGTCAGGAACTCCATGTACCCCCTGCACTTCGGCATCGCCTGCTGCGCGCTGGAGATGGCCGCGTGCTCGGGCCCACGCTTCGACAACGAGAGGCTGGGCATGGTCTTCCGGTCCTCCCCTCGGCAGTGCGACGTGCTGCTGGTCAACGGATGGGTGACCAAGAAGCTACGTCCCGGCCTGCGCCGCCTGTACGAGGAGATGCCCGAGCCCAAGTGGGTCATCGCCATGGGGGAGTGCGCCATTTCGGGCGGCCCGTGGTACGACTCCTACAACGTGGTGCAGGGCGTGGACGAGTTCATTCCCGTAGATGTGTACATTCCTGGATGCCCCCCGCGGCCTGAGGCTATGATCGATGGGTTCCTCAAGCTGCACCTGAAGATCAAGGGACAGGGCATCGGCAAGTTCATGGACGACTGAGGTGGGACATTTGGAACAGAACAACATCATTACTGCGGAACAGGTGAAGAGCAGGATATCCCAGGCGTTCCCCTCCGTCAAGTTCGAGAACAAGGTACGGGCCCGGCGGCTGTTCATGAGCGCCGACAAGGGCTCCATCTTCGAGCTGTGCAAGATGCTGAAGGAGCAGCTGGAGTTCGACCACTGCAGCCTGGTGAGCGGCGTGGACCGCATCGACCGCTTCCAGTGCGTGTACCATATCTCGTCCACCACCAACAACAACGTGGTGGAGATCGTGGTCGACCTCCCCAAGGACAACCCCGAGGTCGACTCCATCACCCCCCTGTGGGGCGGGGCCAACTGGCATGAGAGGGAGACCTACGACATGTTCGGGTTCATATTCAAGGGGCATCCCAAGCTGGAGAGGATCCTGATGCCCGAGGACACCAACTTCTTCCCGCTGAGGAAGGACTTCAAGGTAGGGGGCATCTGAGATGGCAGAGATGTGGATCAACATGGGTCCGCAGCACCCCATGACCCATGGGCTGTGGAACCTCAGGGTCAAGGTGGACGGTGAGACCATCACCGACTCCGAGCCGGTGATCGGGTACCTTCACCGTGGCTGGGAGAAGGAGGTCGAGAACCGGACCTACCCGCAGATCATCCCCATGTCCGACCGCCTGTGCTACGGCTCCTCCTTCACGTGGAGCCACGTGTACTGCCTGGCGGTGGAGGACCTTATGGGCGTGGAGGTTCCGGAGAGGGCCCAGTACATCAGGGCCATGTCCGACGAGCTGCAGAGGATCGGCAATCACCTCATGTGGCTGGCCGCCATCGGCCCGGACCTGGGCAACCTGACCATCTTCCTGTACGCCATCCGCGAGAGGGAGCTGTTCCTGGACCTGTTCCAGAGCCTGTGCGGCGCCCGGATGACGTACAACTACTGCAGGATCGGAGGCGTCCGGAACGAGGCCCCGCCCAACTGGGACCGGGACGTGCTCCGCACCCTGGACTACTTCGAGAAGAGGATCAACGAGTACGAGGACCTGGTCGACCGCAACGCCCTCTTCCGCATGAGGATGGAGGGACTGGCCTACATGTCCGGAAAGGACGCGGTCAACCTCGGCGTGAGCGGTCCCAGCCTCAGGGGCAGCGGCGTGAAGTTCGATATCCGCCACAACGACCCCTACGAGATATATGACGAGCTGGACTGGCACATGTGCACCCGCGATGAGGGTGATGTGTACGCCCGTTACCGCGTCCGCATCGACGAGATGCGCATGTCGGTGAACATCGTCCGGCAGATCCTGGCCAAGATGCCCAAGTCCGGCCCGGTGCGGGTCAAGCCCCCGCGCAACGCGCCGGTGGGCACCGGCATCGGCCGGATGGAGGACCCCCGGGGAGAGAGCTTCATGTACATAGTGGGCGACGGCAGCGACAAGCCGTACCGCCTGAAGGTGAGGAGCCCGTTCTTCGTCACCCTCTCCGCGGCGCCCCACATGCTCAAGGGGCACAAGGTCGCCGATGTTCCTTCGATCATGGGAATGCTCGATGTCTGCATGGGCGAGACGGACAGGTGATCTCACATGTACATTGATATTTGGCAATTCCTCGGCGGTCTCGTTCACTGGGTCCTAGTGGACATCGTCGGCGCCATCGTGGGATGGATAGGGTTCCACGGACTGGAGAGCTGGCTGGGCAGCCCCGGGGTACTGAACTTCGTGACCATCCTGTTGGTCGCGCTCATCGTCTTCACGATAGGTATGTTGGTTGCGATCACGCACATCTGGCAGGAGCGGAAGACCCTTGGCCGCCTCATGGACCGCCGGGGTACCCAGGTCGGTCCCATAGGACTGTTCCAGAACTTCGCCGATGGCCTCAAGGTGCTGGTCAAGGAGGCCATCATCCCCGATGCGGCTGACGCGCTGGTCTACAACGCGGCTCCGGTCATCATCATCGGCGTCTCCTTGTTCATGTTCGTGACCATCCCCTATAGCCCTGGTTTCTACGTGGCCAACCCTGAGATGAGCGTTCTTCTGACCCTCGCCATCTTCGCTCTGGTACCGTTCGGGGTGCTGATCGGAGGGTGGGCGTCCAACAACAAGTACACGCTCATCGGCGGCCTGCGTGCCGCCGCGCAGATCATCGCGTACGAGGTCCCCCTGCTGCTATCGGTGGTAGGTGTCATCATCTTCACGGGCAGCCTGAACTTCATGGACATCGTGGCGTACCAGCAGACGCATATCTGGATGGTCGCACCGCTGATCATCGGGTTCTTCGTGTTCATCGTCGCCATGAACGCTGAGCTGGAGAGGGTCCCCTTCGACCTTCCCGAGGCCGAGGCGGAGCTGGTGGAGGGATGGATGACCGAGTTCGGTGGAATGAAGTTCGGTCTCATCATGATGTCCGAGTACGCCCGTGGCTTCGTCGGCGCCTCCATGGCGACGCTGCTGTTCCTGGGCGGCTGGGACATGCCGTCCTTCCTGCAGTTCATACCCGATGAGCTGTGGTTCTTGGCCAAGGTCTTCGCGGTGTTCGGCCTGTTCATCTGGATCAGGGGCGCCATGCCGCGTGTGAGGACCGACCAGATCCTGACCATCGGCTGGAAGAGGCTGCTTCCCCTGGCGGCGATCAACATCTTCATCGCCATCATATTCAAGACCCTGGGGTGGTTCTAAATGGCTGAAGCAGAGAGATCAAGAAAGCAGAAGGAGATGGGGCTCACTGGCTTCATCCTGAAGCCGATGCTGCTCACCCTGAAGCAGACCATCAAGTCCACCATCCACCGGCCTCAGACCGTCCAGTACCCGTGGGAGAAGATCGTCCTGCCGGACGTCTTCCGCGGACGCCCCGGACTGATATTCGACAAGTGCATCGGCTGCGGCATCTGCATGCGCATCTGCCCCACCAAGTGCATCGACCTGGTGGTCGTGGACGACCTCAAGAAGGAGGAAGGGAAACCACCTGCCAAGGTGAAGCGGCCGCGCGTGAACGTGGGCCGCTGCATGATGTGCGGCTACTGTGCGGAGTACTGCCCCACCGACGCCATGATCGTCACGCCCGAGTACGAGCTGGCGTCCTGGACCCGGGAGGAGATCATCTACGACCCGTACAAGCTGCAGTATCCGGGGGTCCCGGGCAACGAGGTCCACATCATCGAGGTCCTGCCCTCGGAGCTGAAGAAGGAGGGTGTGGTCCCTAGGCCCAACACCGAGAACAAGGACCTGCCCATCCTGGAGGGCGCCAAGTGCATCAGCTGCTCGCGGTGCGCCAAGGACTGCCCCACGGAGGCTATCGTCATGAAGGAGGTCGGAGTGAACGAGAAGGGCCGGCCGATCAAGCACCCGGTCATCGTGGAGGACAAGTGCGTCTCCTGCGAGACCTGCGTGGAGGTCTGCCCCAAGGACGCCCTCAAGATGTCGGAGGTGCAGTAAATGCCGCTGGAGTGGGACCTGATAGTGTTCCTGTTCATCTCCGCGGTGGCCATCGGGGCGGCCCTGGCGGTCATCTGGTCCAAGGAGGTCGTGAGGAGCGTGGTGTTCCTCGCCCTGGTGTTCCTGTGCATCGGTTTCACCTACGTCTTCCTGAACGCGGAATATCTGGCCGTGGTGCAGATCATGATCTACGTGGGCGCCGTGTCCGTCCTGATGCTGTTCGGTATCATGCTGACCAAGCGCCGCCTGCTGGGGGGTGACCGTGGTGAATAAGCGCAACGCCCTTCTCGCCGGAGCCCTGGTGCTGTTCTTCGTGATGGTGCTGGGCTCCATCCTCGCGGCGCAGTGGCCCGCAGGAAGCCTGGGAACCACGAACAACAACGACCTCTCCGACCTGGTCTTCAACGACTACGGCGTAGTGGTGCTGATCGTGGGCATCGTACTGTTCGTCTCCATGCTGGGAGGCGTCTATCTGGCCCAGGAGGAGGACCGATGATACCCATCGAGTACTTCCTGGGACTGTCGGCCATCCTGTTCGCCATCGGGGCCGTCGGCGTGCTGGTGAAGAGGAACGCCATCGTGGTGCTGATGTGCATCGAGCTGATGCTCAACGCCGCCAACATCAACTTCGTGGCCTTCTCCGCGTACTACGGCAACTTGACCGGGCAGGTGTTCGCCCTGGTGTCTATCGCCATCGCGGCGGCCGAGGTGGCGGTCGGTCTGGCCATCATCATGAACCTGTACAAGACCCGCGACACCATCGGGCTTGATGAGATCAGCCTCCTGAGGTGGTAATAGTGTATTGGAGTGAGTTAGCCTGGTTGATCCCCATCTTCCCGTTGATCTCGTTCTTGGTCGTCGGGTTCCTGGGCAACAAGTTGTTCAAGAAGGCGGAGAGCGGCGGGTACGTGGCCATCCTCATGGCGGCCATCTCCTGCGTGATCTCCCTGCTGGTCGCGTACGAGATCCTGACCGGGGCGTACCCCGGTACGTTCATCCAGACCCTTACCTGGATCTCCGTGCCCGGCTTCACCTTCAACATGGGCATCTACATCGATACCCTGACCGCCCTGATGCTGATCGTGGTGTCGTTCGTCGCCACCCTGGTCGTCATCTACTCGGTCGGCTACATGCACGAGGAGGGGGAGAAGAAGCGCCGCTACTACGCGGTCATCTCCCTGTTCATCGGCGTGATGCTCGGCCTGGTCCTGGCCTCCAACTACCTGCAGATGTTCATCTTCTGGGAGCTGGTGGGCCTGTGCTCGTACCTGCTCATCGGGTTCTGGTACACCAAGCCTTCCGCGGCCTCCGCGGCCAAGAAGGCCTTCCTGGTCACCAGGATCGGCGACATAATGTTCATGCTGGGCCTGTTCATCTTCTTCGTCGGCTTCGGCGGGAACCTGGACTTCGAGCACATCTTCAACAATGTGGACGCCTTCGTAGGAGGGAACGAACTGCTGACCCTCGGCACCTTCTTCATCTTCGGCGGCGCCATCGGCAAGTCCGCGCAGTTCCCCCTGCACGACTGGCTTCCCGATGCCATGGAAGGCCCGACCACCGTGTCGGCCCTTATCCACGCCGCCACCATGGTCAAGGCCGGTGTGTACCTCGTGGCGAGGTCCTTCCCCGTCATGGTGCACACCCCGGACACCATGCTGATAGTAGCGATAATCGGCGGCTTCACCGCCCTGTTCACGGCCACCATGGCACTGAACAACCCCAACATCAAGAGGGTCCTGGCCTACTCCACCATCAGCCAGCTGGGCTACATGTTCCTGGCGCTGGGGACGGGCGGGTACCTCCTGTCCATAGACCTGGCCAACGGCGGCTACACCGCCGGCATGTTCCACCTGATGAACCATGCGTTCTTCAAGGCCCTGCTCTTCCTGAGCGCCGGCGCGGTCATCCACGCCGTGCACACTGAAGACATGCGGCTGATGGGCGGACTGGGGAAGAAGCTGAAACTGACCTCCATGGTCATGCTGTTCGGCTGCCTCTCCATCGCCGGGTTCCCGCTCCTCAGCGGGTTCTTCTCCAAGGACGAGATCCTGGCGGTGGTGTTCGAGGCAGGGGAGCACAATCCCCTGTTCTACCTGCTCTACGTCATGGCGCTGGTGACCGCGTTCCTGACCGCCTTCTACATGTTCCGCCTATGGTTCATGACCTTCAGGGGCGAGCCCAGGGACCACCATGCCTACGACCACGCGCACGAGGCGCCCAAAGTGATGGCCGGTCCGCTGGTCATCCTCGGCGTCCTGGCGCTCCTGTCCGGCCTCATCGGCATCGGGCTGGGGTTCGAGAACCTGATCATCCCCCACGAAGTAGGGGAGATCGAGTTCGAGCACATACTCCCGCTGGACACCATCGTGGAGACGTTCACCCACTGGCTCACCTACCTGTCCATCCTGGCAGGTCTGGGAGGCATCTTCGTGGCCTACCTCTTCTATGAGAGGAAGAGCATCAACACCGACATGTTCGTGGCCACCCCGGCCCGCAAGAAGGTCTACGACCTCCTTCTGGCCCGGTACGGCTTCACCGCCGGCTACGACTGGATCGGCCTGAAGGTGGTGTACGGCTTCTCCTTAATAGTGGACTGGTTCGACCGCAAGGTCATCGACGGCATCGTGAACGGCTTCGCCTTCATCACGGTACGCCTGGGGAGTGTCATGAGGAAGGGGCAGACCGGATTCGTGCAGACCTATGCGGCAGTGGTATTGGTGGGCGTCTCGCTGATCGTCATCCTCCTCATTTTCTTCGGAGGTCTGATTTAGATGCTAGAGAACGTACCGATACTGTCCCTGCTGATCGTCGTCCCGTTCATCGGAGCGCTGGCGACCATCCTGCTGGGAACCACCCCCAAGGCGGCCAAGTACATGGCCCTCGCCTTCTCGGGGATAACGCTGGTCCTGTCGCTCCTCATGCTGCTGGACTTCTCCCTGGGGACCTCCGGTTTCCAGTTCCGGGAGAACTACGTGTGGATCGCGCAGCTTGGAATATCGTACAACCTCGGCGTGGACGGGATCAGCATACCCATGGTGTTCCTCTCCACCCTGCTGGTGTTCCTGTCCATCCTGTTCTCCTGGGACGTGGAGGAGAGGACCAGGACCTACATGGGCCTCATGCTGATACTGGAGGTGGGAGTGCTGGGCGTCTTCATGGCCCTGGACTACTTCCTCTTCTACGTGTTCTGGGAGGTCGTCCTGATCCCCATGTACTTCCTCATAGCGATATGGGGAGGTCCGAACCGGGCATACGCCTCGATAAAGTTCTTCATATACACGCACGTGGCGTCGCTGGTGATGCTGCTGGGCATCTTCGCCCTGTACTTCACCGCCTCCCCCCTACTAGACGCTCCGAGCTTCGGCATGGAGGAAATAGCCTCGGTGGCGGGCAGCTTCGGGCATGACCTAGCATTGATCGTGTTCTCGGCCCTGCTGTTCGGCTTCATCGTCAAGATGCCGATGGTGCCGTTCCACACCTGGCTGCCGGACGCCCACGTGCAGGCCCCCACCGCAGGCTCGGTCCTGCTGGCCGGCCTGCTCCTTAAGATGGGTTCCTATGGTATCATCCGGGTCTGTGTCACCACCTTCCCCAACATCACCATAGAGACCCAGGTCGTCCTGGCGGTCATCGGCGTCGTATCCATCGTGTACGGCGCCTTCGCCTGCCTGGCGCAGACCGACCTCAAGAAAATGGTCGCCTACTCCTCGATCAGCCACATGGGCATCGTGATGCTGGGGATCGCCACCATGACCGACCTGGGCATCGCCGCGGCGGTGTTCCAGATGTTCGCCCATGGCCTGATCACGGCGGTCCTCTTCATGACCTGCGGCATGTTCCAGCACAAGGCGGGTACCCGTGAGATACCCCTGCTGGGCGGCCTGGCGCCGAAGATGCCCATCGTGGCCACCATCATGATGGTGGGATTCATGGCCTCGCTCGGCCTGCCGGGCCTGGTCGGATTCGTCGCAGAGTTCTCGGTGTTCACCGCCACCTACGATGCCTTCGACCTGTGGGTCCTGATACCCATCATAAGCGTGGCCATCACCGCTGCGTACTACATTTGGGCCATGCAGCGGTCCATCTTCGGGGACCTGACCACCAAGATCGACACGCACCACCTCCATGACGCGTACTGGTTCGAGACCGTTCCGCTGGCAGTCCTCATCGGGCTGATCGCGCTGTTCGGTATCTTCCCGTCCCTCATCATGGACATCATCGTGCCGTCGATCACCCCCATCATCGCAGCGGCGGTGATCTAAAATGGCAATCGATTATAGCGCACTGTACCCAGTGATCACCCTGGTGCTGTTCGCGGCGGCGCTCCCGGCGGTCCACGCCGTGGCCAAGTCCAGCCGCGTACTGGCCGGGGTAGCACTGGTAGGCATATTCGTGACCATGGCCCTGGAGCTGATGTACGTCCTCTCCGGGGAGTACCCCGCGCCCATCGGCGGCGCGTCGGTCCAGCTCCTGAACCTGGACGTGTTCGCGGCCCTGTTCGCGCTGGTGTTCCTGTCCGTGGCCTTCTTCGTGGTCCTGGCCTCCGCCCGGTACGTGGAGAAGGACCGCCACCAGGCAGAGTACTTCTCCCTCATCCTGCTGGCCACCGCCGGCATGATGGTGGTGGCCATGGCGACGGACCTGATCGCCCTGTTCGCCGGCCTGGAGGTGGCCTCCATCTCCAGCTTCGCCCTCGCGGCCTTCCGCAAGAAGGACAAGCGCGGCGCGGAGGCGGGTGCCAAGTACTACGTCATCGGCGGGCTGTCGTCCGCCCTGGCCCTGTACGGCATTTCCCTGCTGTACGGCATCACCGGCACCACCAACATCGCCGGCGTCAACGCCGCCCTGGCCTCCATGAGCTCGGGGCTGGACATCGCCGCCCTGATGGCCGTGGCCCTGCTGATCGCGGGCTTCGGGTTCAAGGTGGCGCTGGTGCCGTTCCACATGTGGGCGCCGGACGTGTACGAGGGAGCTCCTGACCCCATCGCCGGCCTGCTCGCCGCGGGCTCCAAGAAGATGGGCATGGTCCTGCTGTTCAAGGTCTTCCTGGTGGGCCTCATCGCCCTCAAGGCCGACTGGCAGGTCATGGCGGGAGTGGTCGCCGTGCTGACCATGACCGTGGGTAACGTGCTCGCGGTCCAGCAGACCAACATCAAGAGGATGCTGGCCTACTCCTCGGTGGGTCAGGCCGGGTACATGATCATCGCCCTGGCGGTCGCCTCAACCTACGCGGTGGAGGGCAGCATATTCCATATCGTGACCCACGCCTTCATGAAGGGCGGGGCGTTCATGATCGTGGCCGCGCTGGCCTACGTCGCCATGGGGGAGAACATCGTCAACTACAAGGGACTGGCCAAGCGGGCCCCGTTCCTGGCGATCTCCATGACCCTCCTGCTGTTCGCCCTGGCCGGCATCCCGCCGCTGTCAGGGTTCGTGAGCAAGTTCGTGCTCTTCTCCGCCACCATCGATGCAGCGCAGGTGGCGGACCAGGGCTGGATGCTGTGGCTCGCGGTGGCAGGTATCCTCAACAGCGCCCTGTCCCTGTACTATTACGTGCGCGTGATCAAGTACATGTACGTGGACGAGGGGGAGACCACCGAGCGGATCAAGATACCGGCCTCCATGACCGCGGCCATCGCCATCTGCGTGGGCGCGACCATCCTGCTGGGAATCTGGCCTGGACCGGTGCTCGACCTATGCTTAGAGGCGGCCAGGACCCTGGGCCTGGGATGAGCGGCTCAAACCTTTTCCTTCCAACCCCTTAACGCGTCGAGGACGGAGATGGTCCCGACCACCTTATCGTTTTTATCCACCACCACCAGGCTGGAGGCGTTCGACAGGTCCATTATCCTCAGGGCGTTGAGCGCCACGTCCTCGTCCCGCACCTGAACGCAAGGCTGGTTTCCGGTCAGCATGCAGGCGGCCATGAAGTCCATGACCTTGGCGTCCCTCAGGCCCACGCCCTTGGCCACCAGGCGGCCGATGTCGCTGTCGCCCACCATGCCTAAGAGGTCCTCCCCGTCCATGATCAGGACGAGGCCGCTGTCGTTGTCGATCATCGTGTTCAGAACGTCCGCCAGGGTGCCGTCGCTCGACATGCGTGGGGGGTTCCCCCTCATGAGGTCCCTGACCCTGGGCGCCGTTTCCTCCATCATCTCTTGCATGGCACTACCTTCTGAATTCCAGGGATATATCCTTGCGGGTGCCCTTCGCCCTGCGGTCGGAAAAGGGAGGCGGATACATTGAGGACAGAGATGACTGGCCAAGGAAAAAAATGGCGCTCCGTAGGGGCCTTTTCCCCACCTTTATTCGACCCATCCAATAACGGTTAAGTAATCCCTCCGTATTATCTCGCGCATGGCAAGCTGGGACGCCCACATTCAGGACGAGCTCCGCCTGGTCGAAGAGGAGATCGTGAGGAGCGCCAGCTCGCGGCAGCCCCTGCTCAGGGAGATCGCCATGCACGTCATCCAGGGGGGAGGCAAGCGGCTGCGGCCCGGCATCGCCCTCCTGTCGTTCCGCAGCGTGGGGGGAAAGGACACCAAGGAGGTGATCCAGATCTCCGCTGCGGTCGAGCTCATACACTCCGCCACCCTCATCCACGATGACATCAATGACGGGGCTGACACCCGCCGCGGTCGCGTGGCGGCGTACAAGAAGTACGGAGTGCAGAAGGCCTTGATCACCGGAGACTACCTCTTCGTGCAGGGCTTCCGCCTGGGGGGCGTTCACGAGAGGAAGGAGCTGGTGGAGATGGTGGCCTCGGCCTGCGCCTCCATGGCGGAGAGTGAGATCCTGCAGCTGGACGTGGAGCGAGACTCCGGCCTGCCGCTGGAAACGTACATGGCCATCATCGACGGCAAGACCGCCCGGCCCATACAGGCCAGCGCCATGGTGGGCGCGTACCTGGGGGACGGCTCGGCCTCCGACATCGAGGCCCTGGGCTCCTACGGCCTCAACATCGGCTACGCGTTCCAGATCGTGGATGACATCCTGGACATCGAGGGCCAGGAGAAGGCCACCGGAAAGCCGCTGGGCATGGACATCCTGGACAGCAAGGCCAACCTACCGCTGATGTTCGCCATGCACCGCGAGGGCAAGGAGGCGGAGCGCATCAGGGAGATCTTCAGCGCCCCCAAGAAGACCTGGGAGGAGGTGGACGAGGCCCTGGACCTGGTGCGGTCGAGCGGGGCCGTGAGCGAGGCCAGGACCAACGCCGCCGAGTTCCGGGACCGGGCACTGACCGACCTGGACGATATCCCGCCCTCCCAGTACCGAGATGACCTCCATCAGCTGGCGGCCACGGTGCTGGAGCGTAACAGCTGATGAACACCGATTACGATGTGGTGGTCGTGGGCGCCGGCCCCGCGGGCAGCACCACCGCCGAGCACGCCGCCCGGGGCGGGGCCCGCGTGCTGGTGCTGGAAAGGAAGAAAGTGGTGGGCGAGCCGGTGGCCTGCGGCGAGTTCATGCCCCGGACCGATGAGGTCAGGGCGATAATGCCCAAGGCCGACGACCTGGACCCCCTCTTCGACATGCCCTCCTCGCTGGTCTCACGGGAGATGGAGCTGTTCCGCATCTTCTCTCCTAGCGGCCGGTACTGGGACATACCGTTCAGGGGCTACACCACCGACCGCGACCGCTTTGACCAGCACCTCGCCTCCAAGGCCCAGAGGGCCGGGGCCACGGTCCTCACCAACGCGCTGGTGAGGTCGGTGCAGGGGAACGAAGTGCGCACCGCCGATGGGACGTACCGCGCCCCCATCATCGTGGGCGCGGACGGTCCCGTATCTCGGGTGGCCAAGGGCCTGGGACTGCCGCGCAACCGGGAGATGTACCCGGCGGTCACGCAGCAGGCGGTGGGGGAGTTCGAGCCGGTGATGGAGATGCACTTCGGCATCGCCCCCGGCGCCTACGCGTGGGTTCTGCCCAAGAAGGACGGGGCCAACGTGGGCGTCGGCAACTCCCCCCGCTGGGCTAAGAAGAAGACGAGCGATTACTTCCAGGACTTCGTGCGGACCAGGAAGCTGCAGACGGTGGGCCGGATGACCGGCAAGTTCGTGCCGTCCAGCGGGCCCGTGGGGCGCTGCAGCACCGAGAACGGGATGCTGGTGGGCGACGCTGCGGGCCATGTCATCGCGGTGAACGGCGGAGGCATTCCGATCGCCATGATCTGCGGGCGCCTGGCCGGTCAGGTGGCAGCGGAGCACATCGTCCAGGGCACGCCCCTGTCCCGCTACGAGGAGCTGTGCCGGCAGCAGGTGCATAAACCCCTGAGGACGGCGGTGCACACCCAGTGGCTGGCGTCCCTGTTCTTCGGCAGCCCCCGCAGGCTGGAGCTCTCCATGGTGATGCTGGGCGAGAGGCGCATGGGCAACATCATCCGCTGCCGCCGCTCATTCCCGTGAGCGGAAGGAGCGCAACGGGCTGCCGCAAATCGGGCAATCAGGGTGGTTCTCGTCCCATATCTTGCGGCAGCCGGTGCAGCGGTACTTCCACCTCACCACCTCCTTGATGCCCTTCAACCCCACGCCCGAGTGCTTCACCCCCATGACCCGAGCGAGGTTCTGTATCGAGTAATCGTCGGTGAGCAGGCAAGCGCCGATCTCGGACGCCAGGGCCAGGACCTCCATGTCGGTCGGCGAGAGGCGGGCATCATCGCCCGTCCTCCTCGCCGCCTCCTTGACTTTGCCCAGCGCCTCGGGGCCGGGAGAGGACACCTTCACCAGGTCCTCCCAGTATGTTAACCGAGGGTCCTTGTACTTGCGCAGCTCCCGCAGGACGCCAGGCGTCACGTGCACCTCCCCGGGAGGGAGGTCCTGCATGGCGAACAGGGCCGAGGTGTCTAGTACGTACCGCACGGCACTGCACATATCGCAGGCCCGACAAATATGTTCGTAACCGTAATATACGAACCCGAGAATGCGGTACAATGCAGCGCATAACGGTCGATCAGGAGGTCATCGACTTCATTCTCCGCAACAAGCGGGACTACAGGGTCTCCACCTCATGCTCTGGACCGGTCATCGTCCCCACGTCCGTGAAGCCCCCCAAGGACACGGACCTCAAGGTCAAGGTAGGTGAGAACACCCTTTACATCTCCCGGGTCCAGGCCCGGTACATCGATCGGGTCACCCCCGACATGCTGGACGAGTCTAGGCTGGAGAGCTGCTCGCTGTTCTGAGCGGCACGGACTCCTCGGCCGCCTGCCGCGCCACCGCCTCTATGTCCAGGCGCTCCTCCTGGGCACGCATGATCTCGGGCGTGGCCATGGTGGCGGGGCGGAAGGGAACCATGGTGCAGGGGTTGCTCTTCCGTATCGAGATCTCGTACGTGCCGATGCGCTTGGCCACGGCCTCGATCTCCAGCTTGTCCAGGCCGATGAGCGGCCGCAGGACCGGGAAGTCAAGACCGGACTGCTCGGACACCAGGTTGTACAGCGTCTGCGAGGCCACCTGCCCCAGGGACTCGCCGGTGACCACCGCGTCCGCGCCCAGGCGCTGCGCCAGGTTCCGGGCCACCTTCAGCATGGTGCGCTTGCACAGCACGCACTGCAGGTTGCGCTGGCAGCGTTGGGATATCTGCAGCTGCGTCGGTCCGTGAGGTGCGGAGTAAAGTTCCACCGAACGGCCCAGCGACCTCTCCAGCTGCTCCGCCAGGTCCATCACCTTGGTGATGCCGGCTTCGTCGGCGTAGGGGCGGTTATCCATGTGCAGCAGGACCAGCTCCGCTCCCCTGCTGCCCATCATGTGCGCGGCCACGGGGGAATCGATACCTCCGGATAACAGGCATACGACCTTGGTCATGGGAAAAACCGCCGTGGCCCCCGAGGACGATGGGAGATCAGTTGTTGAAGCGGGGGACGTCCTGCACGAACCCCGGGTAGTTCATCTCCTCTTCCTCGCCCTCATCGGACTCCATGACCAGGGTGAACAGCACGTTAAGGACCTCTCTCATCTGCTTCATCTCGTTCTTGAGCTCATTGATCTCACGGATGAGGTCTTCGTTGTTCTTGGTCATGTTTCTCACCTGTTTTCGACTAATACTGACCCACGATATAAGCGTATTCCCGCCGACGAGAGA
Source organism: Methanomassiliicoccaceae archaeon (assembly GCA_963663855.1). GTDB lineage: Archaea > Thermoplasmatota > Thermoplasmata > Methanomassiliicoccales > Methanomassiliicoccaceae > UBA6. The sequence goes on from OY760646.1 coordinate 1,482,962, forward strand.
GTTGTTCTGGAGCGAAAAGAGGGTGCCCGCGAGGGGCAATAGAGTTTCAGAAGTTGATGTCACCGTAGTCGTCGGCGACCTTTCGGGTCTCGGCCCGCTCGCAGGGCTCGCACTTCAGCGCCTTCCCATGAGCGGTCAGGGGGCGGCGGCACTTGCGGCACGAGGCCTTCACCACGCCGAAGTGGGGCTCCTGCGTGGACAGCTGCACCGACGGCTTGCTCTGTATGACCTTGGCCCGTATGAGGTCGCCGGGGCGGTACTCCTTCCCCACGTCCTGGACGTACTCCGAGGACAGTTTGGAGATGTGGATGGTGGCGGAGGTGTCGCCGGTGATCTCCCGGTCCTTGCCCTCCACCGCGAAGATGTCGCAGATGGCCATGCTGGCCCGCACGTCGGTGATCCGGCAGAACACGCTGTCCCCGCTCTTCAGCGTCACCAGCGGGTTCTTGGGCGTTACCTTGGCCGTCTTGTCCTCCTCATCGAGCTCCAGGTCCCCTGCCAGGCTGGAAAGTATCTTGCCATCGAACTCGTAGGTGCCCTCGGCGGGCATGTACTCCTCGGCGACCGCTACCTCGTCACCGGGAAAAACCGTCTTCTTGGTCATTTTGTCACTTCCGATGATATGCACAACAGCACTACTTCGATCTCTTTCTTCTTCCTGTCGTGGAACTCGAACAGATGAGGAATCTCGAATTTATAGCTTTTATGGAAGAATATCGTCGCTCCCATCGCACGGACCATGGTCTTGAGGAAGTCCAAGGTGCGGGCGTTGTGCAGGGAGTAGGAGCGGGGAGCGATGCGCAGGGCCGCCTCCAGGAAGGGGCGGTCGGCGTTGCGGCGCTGGGCCCCGAAGGGAGGGTTCATGATCGCCGTGTCCGCCCGCATGCTCGCCTCCGCGATGTCCATGTGCAAAAGTTCCACGTCCACGCCCGAAGCGTCCACGTTGCGCTGGGCGTCCTCGATGGCGTTGGCGTCCACGTCGATGCCGGTGACGCTCTCCGCGCCCAGCAGGGCGGCGCCGATGGACAGGATCCCGCCACCGCAGCCCAGGTCCACCACCCTGCGGTCCTGCACGTCGCCGAAGGAGAGGGCGGTGTACAGCATGTCCGCGGCGATGGTCGCCGGCGTGGAGTACTGCTCCAGGTCGGGGCGGGGCCGGGTGTGCGGCACCACGCGCTGCAGGGCCCGCTCCAGCTCGTTCCTCTTCATGGGCTCAGTGCAGCCCCAGGTCCAGGAAGTCGGCGCTGGTCAGGATGCCGATGATCGTTCCGCGCCGGGTGACCAGGACCGCCTCCTCGCGCTGCAGGTGCAGGGACGCCAGCTCGATGGGGGTGTCCTCCGCCAGGATGGGGAAGGGGGCCTCCATGATGGAATCGACCTTGGTCTGCATGACGTCGTCGTAGGACATGCGCTGGTTCCTGGTCTGCTCGATGGTGTAGTCACGGATGCGGTCGTCGGTCACCCCGCCCACGATCCGGTCGCCCACCATCACCGGCAGCTGGGTGAAGCGCCCCTTCATCATCTTGTCCACCGCCTCGGCCAGGGTGGCGTCCGGAGAGATGGAGATCACACCCCGGGTGGCCAGGTCCCCCACGGTGAAGCGGGCCCCGGTGTTCTTCCCCTCCAGCGCCCTCTTCTTCAGGATGCCCTCGAAGGCGTTGAAGATCTTGCACACGTTGTCGTAGGAGGGGTCGATGCTCCCCTTCTCGATCTTGGCGATCAGGGACTGGGACACGCCTGCGAGGGAGGCCAGCTCCCGTTGGGAGAGGTCCAGCCTCTTCCTCATCTGCCGGATCTCCGCCAGGTCAGGTAACTGTGGGACAAGGGTGAGTTTCAATGATGACAACGGCCGCCACCGGATGGCAGTTATGCTTCTGACTTGTATATAGAATCTTATCATAATTTATTGGACCGCGAAGCGATTACCGAAAAAGCACGCCATAGAGCGCTGGAGCCTTCGGGCGCGGGCGCATGCCCATTCCATAAGGAATAGTGGGGCGCGTAGCAGGCGTCCTTTCTAGGAACGATCGCATCCGACCGCCGGCAGACGACCATAGTGACCATTTTAGAAATACTCAAGATACGAGGAAAATAGATGTTCATCTATCTTGATAGACATGAGATAGATGATAAAATTCATAATAGACCTATTGCTATTAAAAAATCTAGAGAAATATTCTTTAAAGAATCAAACCAATAACAACGGTTAAAAGGCGAGGTGATCTAGATGATATGCGAACCTTGGGCCGGCAGTTTGCCATAGGGCATGCGCGGCCCAACGGCAGGTAGAATGTTATGAACGAGGGGTACGACAGGCAGAACGATCTTCCCTTGCTTCCGAGCTACGGCGCCCAGCGGCCGCCGGGGCTCCAGTACATGATGGGCGGGTGCGGCATCGCTGGCACCATCGATGTGAACGGGGGGAAGATCTCGGGCGGCGTGATAGCGCGCATGCTCACCACCATGAGGGAGCGCGAGAACGGCCTGGGGGCCGGATACTCCGCCTATGGGCTCTTCCCGGAGGAGTACAAGGACCACTACTGCATGCAGTTCTTCTTCGACCATCAGGACGCCAGGGTGGCCACGGAGGAGTACCTGAAGGACCGCGGCGAGATCGTCCGCGAGAGCTCCGTCCCCACCAACCGGGTGCGCTCCATGAGGCCTCCTTACCCCAACGTGTGGCGGTACTTCTTCGACCCCCAGCCTCGGTCCAATGCCTTCATCGTGAGGGACCAGACTCCCGACGAGTGCATCGTGGACATCGTGATGGGCATCAACGGTAGCATCCCGGGGGCGATGTGCGTCTCCAGCGGGAAGGACATGGCGGTGTTCAAGGGCAACGGCTACTCATACGAGATCGCCGAGCATTACGACCTTGACCGGTACCAGGCATCGATGTGGCTCTCCCACTCGCGCTTCCCTACCAACTCGCCGGGGTGGTGGGCGGGCGCGCACCCCATAAGCATCCTGGACTGGTCGGTGTGCCACAACGGGGAGATCACCTCCTACGGCGTGAACCGGAAGCTGGTGGAGATGAACGGCTATAAGCTGTCGCTCCTGACCGACACCGAGGTCGTCACCTACCTGTGGGACCTTCTGGTGCGGAAGCATAAGCTGCCCCCGCAGGTGGCCGCCTTCGCCCTCGCTCCGCGCTACTACTCCGAGATCAAGCGGATGGACGAGAGGAGCAGGCAGCTGGCCGAGCAGATCAGGGCCACATACAAGGAGGCGTTCCTGAACGGGCCGTTCTCCATCTTGGTGGGCAGGAGCCGGCCGGAGATCGCGATGATCGCCATGGCCGACCGCAAGAAGTTACGACCCCTTCTTTTCGGCCGCTCTGCGGACGGATACCGCTACTACGCGGTGTCGGAGGAGAGCGCCGTCCGCGTGGTGGAGGAGCAGGCCACCACGTGGGTGGGCGATCCCGGCAGCCCCATGATCGCGCAGGTGGGCAAGGGCCTGCTGCGCAGGGGCACGGAAGCACCGTTCGAGGGGGTCATCATATGATCGAGAGCAAGAATGCCAAGGGCAAGGACCCCGAGAGCGTCTACCGCAACGTCATCCACGAGAAGTTCAAGCCCTCCATCGACCGGAACCTGTGCATCAAGTGCAAGAGGTGCGTCAAGGAGTGCAGCTTCGGCGCCCTGGAGGCGGACGACAACGGCATACGGTACAAGGGCAGCTGCGTGGCGTGCCAGCGGTGCGTGGCCACCTGCCCGGTGAAGGCCATCGACATCGTCCACCTGCCTACCCAGTTCGCTCCCCATGCCAGCTACACGGAGAGGATAAGGCAGGCCATCACCGCCCAGGCCAGCTCGGGCGGCGTGCTGCTGTCCTCCTGCGGCACGGACATGCCCTACGGAATGATCTTCGATGACCTGATACTAGACTCCGCGCAGGTCACCAACCCCTCCATCGATCCCCTGCGGGAGGAGATCGAGACCCGCACCTACGTGGGTCGCAGGTCCGGTAAGATCACGCTGTCCAGCGACGGCTACGTCACCGCCAGCGACGCCTCCGGCCCCATCGTGGCCATGGACATGCCCCTGATGTTCGGGCACATCTCCCTGGGGGCCATCAGCTACAACACCCAGCTGGCGCTGCTGCAGGCGGCCAAGAACCTCAACATACTGGCGGGCTCCGGCGAGGGCGGGCTGCACGCCGACTTCATGCCCTTCGCCAACCACGTCATCAGCGAGGTGGCCTCCGGCCGCTTCGGCGTCACTCCGGAGTACCTGCAGAGCACCGCGGCGGTGGAGATCAAGGTCGGCCAGGGCGCCAAGCCCGGGGTGGGCGGCCACCTGCCAGGGGAGAAGGTCACCGACCTCATCTCCGCCACCCGGCGCATCCCCCTGGGCACCGACGCGCTGTCGCCGTACCCGCATCACGACATATACTCCATCGAGGACCTGCAGCAGCTCATCGCCGCCCTCAAGGAGAGCACCGAGCACCGCGTCCCGGTGGGGGTCAAGATCGCCGCCGTGCACAACGTGGGCGCCATCGCCTCCGGCGTCGTCCGCGCGGGGGCGGACTTCATCACCCTGGACGGCTTCCGCGGCGGCACCGGCTCCTCGCCCCGGGTCATAAGGGACCATGCTGGCCTGCCCATCGAGGTCGCGACCGCAGTGGTGGACAAGCGCCTCACCGACGAGGGGCTGAGGAACCGCGTGACCCTGGTGGCCGGCGGCTCCATCCGCAGCTCGGCCGACATGATCAAGGCCATTGCCCTCGGCGCGGACGTGGCCAGCGTGTGCACCTCGGCCCTTATCGCCATGGGCTGCCAGGTGTGCCAGTCCTGCCATCGCGGGGTGTGCGCATGGGGCATTACCACCCAGCGGCCGGACCTGGTGTCCCGCCTGGACCCCGCCATCGGGGCGGTGAGGGTCACCCGGCTGTACACGGCGTGGAACGAGGAGCTGAAGGAGATGCTGGGGGCCATGGGCATCGATGCCGTGGAGTCCCTGGTGGGCAACCGTGACCGGTTACGCTACTTCGGTCCCAACCCCAAGATCGCCGAGGTCATGGGCGTGAAGCACGTGGGCGAGGGGTGGGGGTGATCACATGAGCCCTGAGTACAAGGTAATGGTCCGCAAGAACAGCTACGGGGTCTCGGAGACATGCATCGACGCCACGGCCAGGGACCGCTGGGGCCGGCCGCTGGAGCAGATGGGCCTAAACGCCGAGGTGCGCAAGGCCATCCGCGAGGGGGCCAAGCGCATCATCATCGACGGGGTCATGGGCCAGCGGTATATCGCCTCCGCGGCCAAGGCCAAGGACCTCTACATCGGCATCAAGGGCACTCCAGGCAACGACCTGGGGGCGTTCCTGGACGGCCCCACCCTGGAGGTCTTCGGCAACGCCCAGGACATGACGGGGAACACCATGTCCTCCGGCCGCATCGTCGTCCACGGCAACGCCTGGGACGTCACCGGCCTCAGCCTCCGCGGGGGGCGCATCCTGGTCCGGGGAAGCTCCGGGTTCCGGGTGGGCATCCACATGAAGGAGTTCGGCAGCGATAGGCCGGCCATCGTCATCGGCGGCAGCACCGGCGACTACCTGGGCGAGTACATGGCGGGCGGCGACATCCTGGTCCTGGGTGAAGGGGTCCCGGAGGGCGAGTCCCCGGTGGGCTCGTTCGTGGGCACCGGCATCCACGGCGGCAACATCTTCGTGCGCGGCAAGGTGGAGCAGCATCAGCTGGGCATGGGGGCCTCCATCGCCGAGCTGACCGAGGAGGACAGGAAGTTGCTGGAAGGCCTGATCGCGGACTTCGAGACCACCTTCCAGACCAAGGTGGAGAGGGACTGGAGAACGTTCACCAAGATACGGCCGCTGTCCTCCCGGCCCTTCACCGGCAGGTTCGATTCCACGCCCATCTGGATCTAGATGCCGGGGAAGCGCATCACCGACTCCAGGATGATGCGCACCTCCACGTCCTTGAGGCCCAGGGGGATCATGGAGTTGGCGATGGTGCTCTCCAGGGTGTGGTTGTCGGGAGCGTGCAGCCGCACCATGACCCGCCTTCCACCGCTGACCAGGAGCACCTCCATCACGCCGTCCACCGTCTGCAGCTTGCGCAGGTCCTTGGCCGTCACCCCTTCGCCGATGTTGGCGAGGACTATCGCATCGGCCTGCATGCCCATCAGCTCGTTGTTGACGATGGCAGCATATCCCAGGATGACGTTGAAGTCCTCCATGCGCTTGATGCGGTCCCGAACGGTGGACGGGGAACGGCGCAGCTTCTCCGCTATCTCGCGATAGGTCATCTTCCCGTCCATCTTCAGGAGCCTGAGGATCCGCTGGTTCATCTCATCGACGGTGACCACGTTCCCATCACCTTCCAGCCTACTTGTTAGTTGGCCGCTTCATTTATAACTTGCCTCCTGAGCGTCAATAAAAGCGTTCATCTCCGCTCGAACTGCGGAGCGGTCATCAGCGATTCGCCGTTCCGTTGTAGTTGGTGAATGGCAAGCTAACATTCTGCAAGACTGGCAATGTATTATAATAAAACGTGCCTTATGTTAACATTCATGCCAGCATGCGGCCACAGAACCGAAGCATGACCATGTTACAGCGACCACAAGCTGATGGATGCAAAGAGGACGGGCCCAGAGTTGAACGCTTGACCGGCAGCAGCCCTGGACAGGTCTCGGGGACGAGGTCCGGGGCAATGTCTTTTTAACGGCCTGGGCCAATCTTCGGAGGAGTATGGAAATGGCCGTTGGGGAGTTGACGTGCAGGGGCGTAGGGAAGGTCTACGACGGCGGGAAGAGGGCGCTGTCCGCGGTGACGTTCACCATCCCCACCACGGGGGTCTTCGCCCTCATAGGCCGGAACGGTGCCGGAAAGACCACGCTGACCCGCATCCTGTCCACGCTGCTGGAGCCGAGCGAGGGGGGCGCCTCCATCGACGGCCTGGACGTCATGACCGACGCCCGCCCGCTGAGGGAGCGCATGGCCGTGGTGCCGCAGGAGGCCCGGGCCATCGCCTGGATGACGCCGGTTCAGTCCATCACGGCGTACCTGCTGTGGCGAGGCATGCCGTACCGGGAGGCGCGCTACCGGGCGCAGGAGTCGGTGGAGCGGGTGGGCATGGGGGACAGCGCCCACAAGCTCAACCGCAACCTGTCGGGAGGTATGAAGCGCAAGGTGCTGGTGGCCATGGTCATCGCCTCCGGCGCCGACCTCATCTTCCTGGACGAGCCCAGCACCGGCCTGGACCCCATATCCCGGAGGGAGCTGTGGGACCTGCTGATCGACCTGAGCAGGGACCGCTTCCTGTTCATGACCACCCACTACCTGGAGGAGGCGGAACAGGTGGCGGACCGCATCGGCATCCTCGATGACGGCAAGCTCCTGGTGCTGGGCACCATGAGCGAGCTGCGCAGCAAGCTGCCGTACCAGTACAGCCTCCGTGTCGGCGCGGGAGCGGACCTGCCGCCGGTGCAGGGGGAGCGGCATGTGGGGCGGGACGGGATGGTGCAGGTCCTGACCACGCAGGAGGAAGCGATGAGATTGTCCCGCGTCCTGGTGGAGAGGAACGAGCAGTTCTCGGTCAATCCCATCACCCTGGACGACATCTTCTACCGGGTGGTCGGCCGCACCATCAACTCCGAGGCGGAGGGACCATGGGCAAGGTAGGAAGTCAGCTCCTGGCGTCCATCCTGGTGAACGCCATCTACGAGATGAGGAACTATCCCGCCATCCTCATCAACACCGTCATCTCGCCTCTATCGTTCCTCATCCTCATCGTGTTCGTCAGCCAGGGGGAGCTGCTGGGCGTCGCCATCGTCGGCGGGCTGATCATGACCATGTTCCAGGCGGGGACCTTCCTGCAGTCCGACCTCTCGCACCTCAAGAACGACTTCAAGCTGCAGGAGATGGTGGTGGCCTCCCCCACCAAGGCCGGGGTGTATGTGGCGGGTATCGCCATCTCCGAGCTGATCTACTCCTCCCCGGCCATCGTCATCCTCTCAGCGATGTTCGGCCTGTACGTTCATACCACGCTCATCAATGTGCTGGGCATCATCGCGGTGCTGATGCTGATGTTCATCACCTCCATCGCCCTGGGCTTCGCCCTGGCGACGGTCACCACGGACATCGTGCAGAGCTTCGCCTTCTCCCGACTGATCACCACGCTGTTCTCCACCCTGGCGCCGGTGTACTACCCCATCACCCTATTGCCCGAGCCGGTGCGCACCCTCGCTTACCTTTCTCCCACCACCTACGCCGCCCAGCTGTCCCACTCCCTGGCCGGATTCCAGGAGATCACCACGGCGATGGCGGTGGTGGACTGGACCGTCCTGCTGGTCATCACCGCGGTATGCCTGTGGATCGGGCTGCGGAGGGCGAGGTGGCGGGAGCGCTGATCCGTCTCACAGGGCGTTCAGCGCCTCGTCCACGCTCCAGTCCTGATGCACGATGCCGGCGATGGCGTGCAGCATCTTAACCGGGTCCTCGGCCTGGAACACGTTGCGTCCCATGGCCACGCCCGCACCTCCGCCTTCCACGGAGTCGTGTACCGTCTCCATGATCTCCCGCGTGGTCTTCATGCGCGGTCCGCCGGCCACGACCACGGGCACGGGGCAGCCCTGGGTCACCTCGCGGAACGACTCCACGGTGCCGGTGTAGTTGGTCTTCACGATGTCGGCGCCCATCTCCGCCGCCGCGCGGGCTGCGATCTTCACGTACTGGGCGGAGGTCTCGGAGTCGATCTTGCGGCCCCGGGGGTACATCATGGCCAGGAGGGGCATGCCCCACTCCCGGCACTTGGTGGCGGTCATGCCCAGGGAGCGCAGCATCTCCCCCTCCGTCTCCGCACCCACGTTGATGTGCACCGAGACCGCGTCCGCCCCCATCTTCAGCGCCTCCTCCACCGGCGTCACCAGCACCTTGTCGTTGGGGTCCGGGGACAGGGAGGTGGACGCCGAGAGGTGCATTATCAGCCCGATGTCCTTGCCGTGCCGACGATGACCGTGCAGCGGCAGGCCTATGTGCCCGAGGACCGCATTGGCGCCTCCCTCGGCCACCCTGTCCACGGTGTCGGTCATGTTCACCAGCCCCCTGATAGGCCCCAGGCTCATGCCGTGGTCCATGGGCACGATGACCGTGCGCCACGTCCTGCGGTCCATGATCCTTTCCAAACGAACTGCCTTTCCAGTATAGCTCATATCATCACACCTCAAAGATCGGGGATGGAAATGGGGCCTGCCACGTCTATTATGGCAGGCCTTCAAAACCTAAAGCTGGAGCTGCGGAGCGAAAAGAACGAAGGACCAAGAACGCTGCCGCGGCTCATGTTTCCATCCTGCAAGGTGATAGCACTGACCTGTATTTACAATAATCTCCGCCAGAACGGCCGAGGCACGGGTCAGCCCTTGGCGACCAGCTTTATCAGGCCGGAAGGGCTGCCCTCCACGTCCCACTTACCCATGGGCAGGGTCCATATCTTGTCCGATACCTTCTCCAGGCCCCCCGCGGTGTCGTTGTTCACGATGAGGGTGTAGATCTTGGAGGAGGTGCGGCGCTTGAAGTCGTTCCACTCGTCGATCAGCGCATCGTTGTTGAGGTTGGACTCCCCATCGGTGAAGAGGATCACATCGGCGGCGTGCCACTCCTTCCCCTTCACGTTCTCCAGGCCCACCCGCAGGGCGGAGTTGAAGTCGGTGTAGCCCTCGAAGTGCCGGGCCATGAGGTCCAGGAGGTTCTTGGCCACCTTCTTCTTGTCCGCCAGGTCGATCTCCAGCTTCCAGTCGGAGGCGGCGAACAGGATGACCTTGATGTTCCGGCCCTCCCGCTCCATGCGCTTGGCCAGCATGAGGATGAAGGCCTTGGCCAGTATCTCCGGCTCCCCGAACATGGAGCCCGAGGCGTCGATGAGGGCGATGACCGGTCCCTTCTTCTTCCGCTCGGGGTCGGGATCGTCCTGCCCCCGCAGCCGGTAGGTCAGCAGGGCTCCCTCCAGCATCTGTGAGAAGAACAGCAGGCGGAGGATGGGAACCTGCAGCTTGACCAGCTCTACCGGGAGCACGTGGCGGACGTCCTTGGACATGCCCAGGTCGTAGGCCTCGGTGGTGGTGAAGCTCTTGGCCCTCTCCTGAGTGGCGCCGTACTCCACGTCCAGCTTGCCCATGAGGTCGATGATGCGCTGTAGGTCCTTCCTCTGGCGGAGGAGCTGGGACATGCTCTCGATGTTCTGCATGTACGCCTGGAAGACCTCCTCCACGAACGTCTCGTCGTCGCCCGAGGGCAGCATCTTCTTCATCATGTCCAGCATGTCCATGTAGGTCTGCAGCTCCTCCACCACGGAGGACAGCCGGTCCCGCAGCACCGCCTCCAGGGCGCCTTGGGCCTCCCCCCGCACGTCCGAGGCCTCGAACTCCTCCACCGCCTTGGCCAGCATGTCCAGGCTGACCTCGCTGTTCCTCTGCCAGGCCACCTGGGTGAGGGCCATCAGGCCGTTGAGGTTCTGCTCCGCCTCGCTGTCGGCCGGCAGGGGCACGGTGCGGTCCAGCAGGTCCAGCACCGCGGCGGTGGTGGAGCGCAGGGCCAGGACGGCGAGGATATCGCTCCTGCCGGCCATGGTGCGCAGCCTGTTCCACTCTTCCATCTCCCTCAGCCCCTTGAGGACCACATGGAAGGAGCCGTAGCGGGCGGCGTGCCTCCTGATGTCCACCACCGTGCGGTGGTCCAGTATCTCCTGCGCCAGGATGGAGGCCACCTCCTCCCTCCTCCGTCGCGGCAGCCTGCGCGGCTTGCCGACCACCACGCGCACCGCGTCGTCGTTCAGCGCCTTGCGCCACCGCACCGCGTCAGCTCCCGCCATGCGACCTCAGGGCTCGACCGCGTCCTCCGAGAGCACGATCTCCTTGGTCTCGGACAGCGTCTTCTTCATCTCGATCATGGCCCGGGTCTTGATGTCGTAATGAGCCAGGACCTCTTCGCGGTCCCGCAGGGTCAGCCAGATGTTGTCGCTGAGTATCCGGACGAGGGCCTCGCGCTCCTTTCCCAGGTCGTCCTCCAGGGAGCCCAGGTCATCCTCGAACTCCTCGATCTCCCGTAGGTACAGCTCCTTGTCCCGGGGGTTGGTGGTCAGGATGACCGGCGTGCCCCTGCCCTCGTACAGCTCCACCAGGTTGGGGAGCAGGTGGGGAAGCACCTTGTGCTTGCGGAGCTGGTACAGGGTGTCGTCGCCGGGGAGGAGGTACACGTGCTCGTGGAAGCTCGTGGCGTGCTGGGCCAGCTCCTTCCAGGAGGTGAAGCGGCGGCCACAGGTCTTGCAGGTGACCGCCTCCGGGAGGTCGAAGTCCTTGACCAGCTTGGCCGAGGCGTGGAGGTCCTGCAGGTACCTCTGCTCCTTCTCGATGTTGAGCCCCCCGGCCACGGCCATCTCCACCAGCCGCTTGGATATGGTGGTCTTCTCCTCCGGACGGTTCCACAGCATGTGCTTGAGGATGGGGAGCATGCTCTTGTCCACGCTGCGGCGGCTGATGGTGTGCGCGGCGACCTTTAGGACCCTCACCATCTTCTTCCACCGGCGGTCAGAGATCGTGATGCTGGAGGTGCGGAACTCCTTCCGCAGGGCGACGATGGAGTCTAAGACGTCGTTGTCGATGGTGATGTCCTTGGCCTCCCTCTGCGCCTTGCGGATCTCCTCCACAGAGATCAGCACCGAGGGGGCGAAGTCCTCCACGTGGTCGAGGAGTATATCCACGAAGTTGGTCTCATCCTGTACATAGCCGATGTAGAAGCGGAAGAGGAAGCGGTCGTACAGCGCCTCCAGGGACTCGTTCTCCTCCGGCAGCTCGTTGGAGGCCCCGAAGACCGAGATGAGGGGCACGTCCATGATCATCGAGCCGTTGTGGTACTTCCGCTCGTTGAGGATGGTGAGCAGCGAGTTCAGAATGGAGGAGTTGGCCTTGAAGATCTCGTCCAGGAAGGACACGTGCGCAGTGGGTAGATATCCTTCGATGTTGCGGCGGAACACGTCCTGCTGCAGCGAGCTGAGCGACAGCGGCCCGAATATCTCGTCGGGGGTGGTGAACCTGGTCAGGAGGTAGTAGAAGAAGCTGCCGTCCTCGATGGACTTGCACAGCTCCCGGGCCAGCATGCTCTTGGCCGTCCCGGGCGGGCCGATGAACAGCACGTGCTCGCCCGACAGCATCGCTAGGAGGGAACCGGCGATCTCCTCGTCGCGTTCCTTGAATGTATCGTTAAGCTCCCTGCTCAACGTGATGATCCGCTTGTTCATCTTCTCGCACAATTAAGGGCATCTCACTATAAATTAAGCTCTGGGGAGCGAGCTTTCATCGACGGGGGCGTGTGCCGCTCCACTTCATAGCCCCGTCCGGCCGCCAGCCCTACCGATACCTAGGGCCGAAGGCCATGGGTCAAGGGAACGCCGCTAGGCCTCGGCCGCCCCGTTGTCGCTGGCCTCGTTGCCCAGTATCTTCTTGAGGAGCACGCACAGGAGGAACAGGCCGATGCTTATCAGCACGATGGCGCCGCCGGTGGCAAGGCGGGTGTACATCGCCGACAGCACCAGACCCAGCACCACAGCGATGACGCCCATGACGAGGCTCAGGGACACGGTGCCCCGGAACGACCGGGACAGCTGCATGGCCGAGGAGGCGGGGAGGATGAGGAGCGCGGACACCAGCAGGGAGCCCACGATCTTGATCGACACCACCACGGTGAGCGCGAGCACGATGTTGAAGGCCAGGTCGAGGAGGAGAACGGGCACGCCCGCCAGGCGGGCCCCCTGCTCATCGAAGGTGAGGTGCATGAGCTCCTTGAAGAACAGCAGCACGAAGGCGACCACCACCACCGACAGCAGCACGCTGAGCGTGAGGTCGCCGTTGGAGATGGTGAGTATGGAGCCGAACAGGTAGTCGAACAGGTCCACGTTGAAGCCGTCGCCCAGGCTTGCCAGCACCGCTCCCAGGCCCAGGCCGAACGAGATCATGATGCCGATGGCCATCTCCGAGTACACGATGCGCTTGCGCTGCATGTACGAGATCGCCAGGGTGCCCAACAGCGAGATCACCAGGGCGGTGTCCAGCGGGTAGATCGATAGGAAGAGGCCCAGGGCGATGCCGCCGAAGGACAGGTGCGCCACCCCCTCTCCGATGAGGGCGGAGCGGCGGAGGACGATGAACACGCCCAGCAGGGAGCACAGCACCGCGGCGCAGATGCCGCCTATGAACGCACGCTGGAAGAACGCATATTCGAAAGCAGTGAGGAGGTCCATTCTTTCACCTAGTGTGGTATGATGCAGTCGTCCCGGTGGTTGTGGAACACGAAGGTGAAATGTTCTCCGTAAGCGTCCCGCAACGATTTGGTGGGGTCGGTCCCGGGCGTTATCTCGGTCATCTCCAGCCTGCGGTTCACGATCGCCAGCTTGTTCGCCTGGCACATGACGCTGGACAGGTCGTGGGACACCGTCACGATGGTGACCCCGGTCTCGTCCCTCAGCTGCCGCAGCATGCACACGAAGCGGTCCTGGATGGAGATGTCAAGCCCGCTCATGGCCTCGTCCAGAATGAGGAGCTCGGGATGCTTCACGAGGGCCTTGGCGATGAATATGCGCTGCTTCTGACCGCCTGACAGCTCGCTGATCTTCTTATGGCGCACGCCGTACAGGTCCACCGAATCCAGGGCCTCCCTGACCGCCTTCTTGTCCGCTACGGTGATCCGGCGGCCCAGCCGGTTCCGGGCGATGCAGCCCAGGCGCACGATCTCCTCCACCGTGGCCGGGAACAAGGGATCGAACTGGATGGCGTGCTGGGCCACGTACCCTATGCGGTGGTGCTCCTTGAAGTGGCCCAGCTCGGTGCCGAAAAGGCGCACCTCGCCCGCTGCCAGCTTGACGTTCCCCAGGAGGGCGTTCAGCAGGGTGGTCTTCCCTCCCCCGTTGGGCCCTACGATGCCCAGGAAGTCACCTTTTACCACGTCCAGGGACACGTGGTCCAGGGCGGTGATGCCCTCGTACTTCACCACGATGTCCTTGATCTCGATTATCTTCTCAGCCATGGGGAGCCCGCCGTGTTATGTTCCATCGGATCCGTTCCTGCGACATGCCGGGGACCCCGACGATCGGTCGTCCAGCCCCGCGTGCGGCCGCAGTGTGCGTTCACTGCAATCTTATCAATGAATATAGATTCTATTATTAACAATCCCCTAATGATATAATGGTCCATTATTAATCGAGACGTGGGCGGTGGAGCGCAGGAGGGCCTCATGATGACACCTCCAGGCCCACCTTGAGCGCCTCCAGGTTCGCGTGCATGATCTGGAAGTAGTCCATGTGGGCGTGCACGCCCGAGCGGCTGTGCACCCCGTCGAGGACCAGGACGTGGGCGCCGGTCTCCTGGGCGATGGTCTCCATCACGCTGTCCGAGAAGATGGGCTCCGAGAACACGTAGTGCAGGCCCAGCTCCTCCACCTTGTCCGCCAGGGACGCCAGGTCCGCAGCGCTGGGCTGGGCGTCGGCCGATATACCGATGGCCGCGTAGGCCGTGAAGCCATAGCGCTGGGCCAGGTAGTTGAACCCCTCGTGGGTGGTGATGATGGTGTTCTTGGTCCGGTTTGCCAGGCCGTCCACGAACTCCTGGTTCAGCGCGCCCAGGCGGGACAGGAGGTCGTCGGCGTTCCGCTGGTAGGCCGTGGCGTTGGCGGGGTCGGCGGACACCATGGCGTTCCGGATGTTGGTGACCTGTACCTTGGCGCTCAGAGGGTCCAGCCAGAAGTGGGGATCGTTGAGGCCATGCTCATGCTCCTCGGCCCCGCCACCGGTCAGCATGATGAGGCCGGTGCCATTGCTAATGGGATCGAAGCGAACGGTGTACACCTCGCCCGCCTCCAGCTCGGTGAACTTGGAGCCGTTGAACATTGGGTAGGCGTCGACCGCGCCGTTGTCCAGCTCATACTCCAGCTCGTCACCGGTGGACGACAGGATGGAGAACGAGGTATCGTTGGTGACGAAGAAGCAGACGTCCCCTCCCGTGGAGGAGCGCACCTTGAGGTATCCAGGACCATCGGCAGTGGATGCGGGGTCCAACTTTACGTAACCCTCGGCGCTCACTATCGGGGCCCCTCCCTCTGTGACGGAGGCCGTGATCGTGGTGCTTGCGCCGGCGTTGAGCGCGACCGCTGCGGCCTCGTATGCTTCCTGGACCTCATCGGACAGGAGGGCGGAGACGTTCTGCGAGGTGTCGACCAGCCTAAGATCGTCGTTGTCGATGGAGCTCAGCAGGGTGTCGATCCAGGGTTCGAAGCCCTGGCCGTTGTAGACCAGGACGTCCGCCTGGTTAAGGTGCACGATGTCAGATGGTGACGGCTCCCAGGTGTGCGGTTCCGAGTTGTCGGGTATGAGCATGCTAACGTCCACCATGTCCTTGCCGATCTCCGAGGAGAAGTAGTAGAGCGGATAGAAGCTGGTCACGACGCTGAGCTTACCGGAGCCCTCGCTTGCGCGGTTGAGCGTGAACAGCGCCGCTGCTCCGGCTATGACCACTATTGCCACGACCGCCACGGCCGCGGCCACCCGTGTCCTCCTCCCTATGACCATTTTGCTCACTGTAAGAGAGAGACGCTATCAACAGATATAGTCATAACTATTAACAAGTTAACAATTTCATTTAATAATTTATTAACAATATACTGATTACTCATGTGGTGACAGGAGCACCTCTACGTCTCGGTCGAGAGGGCTGACAAAGCCAGGTAGCCGAGTACCGGGACAGAAAGCTCGCTCCCTGCCTCACCTCTTTCCCCTATGGTCCCTGTGGCGCAGGAACAGCACTGCGGACAGCACAGCTACGGTGGTTACCGCGACGCCTCCCATGATGAGCATGATGGTGTCTCCGGAGCCCTTTACCGAGAGCGTCCCGTTGACGGTGGTCCCTCCCGAGGCCACGGTGTCAGATGTGACCTCCAGATGCTGCGTGACGGTCTCATAGCCGTTCCCCTCGAACAGCACGTCGTATCCGCCCACTGGCACGTCGTGGAAGGCATATCCGCCGCTCGAGCCCGTGACGGTGGTGAGCGTCGTCCCCGCAGTACCCTTCAGCGTGACCGTGGAGCCGGGGAGGGGTTTGCCGTCCTGGTCGGTGATCGTGCCGGAGATGCTGCCCACGTTGGCAGTGGTGAACGTCCAGGCCACCACCATCCTATGGCCGGCAAGGTCCTTGCACGACACCGTTACCGAGTGCTCGGTGTTGCCCTGGAGGACCGAGCTGGGCTGGAAGGTGACCGTGGACCCGCTCCAGGAAAGGGTTCCGCTGACACCGCCGATGATGAAGCTCACCGAGCTCTCGTCCATCGCCTCGGAGAAGGTCGCGGACACCGTGGCCATGGTCGATACCTCCTTTCCTGAGGGGGAGCGGTCGGTCACCGTGGGATCGATGGTGTCGACCACGAAGGTCACCTCATCCCCAAGGGTCCTGCCGTCGCTGCCCACAGCGCTCACCTTTACCGTCTGCACACCTTCAGGCATGTTTCTCAGCATGTAGCTCGAACCCTGCGCCGACACCTCTGACGCATTTCCGTTGAGCTCGATGGTGAAGTGATCGACATCGTGGCGGTCGCCGTCGAAGGACCACACCAGCGCGATGGTGTCAGTGCTCAGGTACGCGGCGTTCGGAGAAGTGATGGTCAGGTTCGAGGGTTTTATCCTTAAGGGGGACGACGCCTGCCCGACCCCGTCCGCATTGTGCGCCGCCGCGCGGAACTCGTAGTCCTGCCCGCAGGTGAGGCCCTCCACCGTCCCCGAGGCCCCGGTCACGTTCATGACCTCGGCCCCGTCCTGGTAGATGACGTAGTGGTCGATGTCCGACCCGCCGGCGTAGGTGGGCGCAGCCCAGGAGAGGGTCACGCCCCCGTTGACGAGGGTCACCGCCAGCCCGTTGGGGGCGGTGGGGGTCGATCCCAGCAGATAGCATGCCGCCCCGTTCCAGCTGGGGGTCGAGAACCCGGTCGCGCCCTCGTGGTAGAACGCCGTCAGCCACCTGCAGTCCTGGTTCCAGTAGCTGGAGACGCTGGGAGCGTTGCCGTTGAAGATCATTGTGGTGAGGGCGGTGCATCCTGAGAACGCCCACTGGTCGAAGTACGCCACGTGGTCGCCTACCACCACGGTAGAGAGGGACGTGCAGCTGCCGAACGCGCTGGAGCCGATGGAGGATACGCCTCCGGGCACGGTCACGCAGGTCAGGGAAGAGCAGCCCAGGAAGGCGTTGGCATCAATAGCGGTGAGCCCTTCGCCCAGGCGCAACGAGAAGAGGGAAGTGCAGTAGGCGAACGCGCTGCTGCCCAGGCCGATGACGTCATCACCCATCTCCACCGAGACCAGGGAGGTGCAGTACCGGAATGTGCTCTCCCCCATATGGAGGGCCGCACCGTCAGGTATGGTGAGCGAGGTCAGGCCGGAGGAGCCAGCGAACGATGAGGAAGCGAGGTTCGTGACGCTGGTGGGGACGGTGAAGGGACCGTTCCTTCTTCCTGGATACTGGATCAAGGTGGTGAGTCCCTTGTCATAAAGCACGCCGTCAACGCTGGCATAGTTGGGGTTGTCCCCGTCCACTTGGATGGCGGTGAGGGCCTGGCAGTAGTAGAAGGAGCCGTAGTCCATCCAGGTGACCTTGTAGCCGATGGTAACCAAGGTGAGAGAGGTGGAGTGCGAGAACGCGCCGTTATCGATCCGGGTGACGCTCTCCGGAACGGTGAACGCCCCCGGCTTGCCTCCCGGGTACTGCAACAGGGTGGTGAGGCCTTTGTTGTACAGTACCCCATCGACGCTGGCGTAGTTCGGATTGGTCCCTGCCACGCCTATCGAGGTCAGGGAGGTGCACTCGGCGAACGAATAGGTACCGATGCTCGTCACACGGTCGGAAAGCTCCACTGAGGTCAGGGCGGAGCATCCGCGGAACGCATTGGTGGCTATGCTGGTGATGCTGAGGGGCAGGTCCAGGGATGTCAGGGCGGAACAGCCCACGAAGGCCGAGTCCCCGATGCTCTTGAGCCCCTGGCCCAGGTCCAGGTGGGCCAGGGCGGTGCATCCGTTGAACGCCATGTAACCGATGCTCGTCACCCCGTCTGGTACTGTGAAGTAGGTCAGGGCGGAGCACCTGGCGAAGGTCCAGGACCCTATGCTTTTGAGGTCCTCGGACAGGGTGATGGAGGTGAGACCCGAGCAGTACGCGAAGGCATAGCTCCCCATGGATGTGACGCTGTCCGGTACGATCACGGAGGTGATGGGAGTGATGCCGTAGAACGCGCTGCCACCTATGCTGGTCACCGTCTTGCCGGCGATCGTGCCCGGCACGGTCACGGCGCCGCCGGAGCCCGTGTAGCCGGTTATCTCCACCTCGGCACCGCCGTTGATGAGCTGATAGGTGAAGGAACCGCTCACCTCTCCCGATGCCGCAGCAGGCACCAGGCCGATCATGGCTGAGGTGGACACGAGCATCAGGGCACTGACCAGTAAAACGGGAACCTTGTTCTTCACGGTTACTTTCCCCACGTCCACATGATTTGACGATGGACGATTTTATATTGTTCGATTTAAAAATCATCTCCTTGAACAAGGTCAGCGTTCCAGGCGAACCGTCATGGCATGCGCGCGTTCCGTGCTTCGCTCGGTCAGGCCACAGGGGGTGCCGTGCACCATGGACAGGGGCATGAAGGGCCGAGAGAGAACGTCGACCGACTGGAAAATGACCCGATTTTTATTGTTGAGAATTAAAGAAGAGTGGGCTCAGCCGGATTCGAACCGGCGGTCTCCTCCGTGTGAGGGAGACGTCATAACCGCTAGACCATGAGCCCGTGCGATTGTCTGAAACCGCTGACCATATATGAATTTTTGGCCACCGTGATGGGGATGAGGATTTGCTAGCGCGGGGAAACGACCGTTGGGTCCGCTCGCTGAGCGGCCACGGGACGTCGTTCGGCCGGGAGCGTGGGTCTACCCGGGGTGGTTCAAATAGGTTGTGATGCATATTACGGTCGTCCTTCCGACCTGTTCTCCGGGGGAAGTCGGCCGGGACCGCCGCGGGGTAAAAAGATGAGAGGTGATCACATGCCATCAGTGAAGCACAGCGAAAGAGCGGAGGACAGCCTCTGGAACGACCGCCAGAGAGTGCCCGCCCTGGAGGAGATAGACGCTGATGACCTGCGGCAGCTCGATCCCTCCCTTCACGAGGCCCTGACCTCCAGCCCGGACCGGGAGAGGGTCAGGGGGCGGGTGTTCGAGAGGCTTTACCACCTGGAGCTCACCTATCACTCCCCTACCTGGACGGCCAACGCGCTGGAGAGGGCGAACGCGCTGTACTGCATCCACGTGCTGCGCAACATCATGTCCCCGAGGAACGAGGCTATCAGCGGCCACAGCTCGCTGGAGGCGCTCCACCGCATCGTGGGCGACGGCAGGGTGGAGGCGGAGGACCGGGCCTTCTTCGTGGACATCTATCACCTCGTCAAGGGCGCGGTGGGCCTGTCCGAGCTGGCCGTGGAGGGGTCCCCTGACCTCTCGCAGATGTCCGGCCGGCAGGCCGCAAAGGTGCGCTCCGACTTCTTAGATGAGCTGGCGGGGCGGGCCCAGCGAAGGATAGGCTCCTACCCCACGGGCCTGGACCCGGAGGTCGTGGAGCGGCGGAGGGAGAACCAACAGCGCATCGCCCGGGCCCTGGGCGGCGACGAGGCCCGATGGGGCAGCTACAAGTGGCAGCTCGGCCATGTCCTCCGTAACCTCCAGGACCTGGACGGCCTGCTGGAGCTGACCGAGGACGAGCGCCGCGCCATCGAGCTGGCGGTGCAGAACCACATCCCCTTCGGCATCACGCCGTACTACCTTTCGCTCATGGACCGGGAGGCCCACCGGAGGAACGACCATGCGGTCCGCGCCCAGGTCATTCCGCCCCTCAGCTACGTGCAGGGCGTACTCCGGACGCGTGGCACGGCATCGCTGGACTTCATGCGGGAGGGCGACACATCACCGGTGGACCTGGTGACCCGCCGGTACCCCATGATCGCGATCCTGAAGCCGTACAACAGCTGCGCCCAGATCTGCGTCTACTGCCAGAGGAACTGGGAGATCGAGGAGGTGCTCAGCCCCGAGGCCCTGGCCCCGCTGTCCAAGCTGGAGGAGGCTCTGGAGTGGTTCCAGGAGCATCCCCTGGTGTCCGAGGTACTCATCACCGGCGGGGACCCCATGCTGCTGTCCAACGACCGCATCCACCGCCTGCTGTCCCGGGTGGCGGAGATCGAGCATGTCAAGCGCGTCCGGCTGGGCACCCGGCTGCCGGTGGTCCTCCCCATGCGCTTCGATGACGAGCTGGTGGACATCCTGGAGGAGTTCAACGACCCCTCGCGGCAGGAACTGTGCATCGCCACGCATTTCGAGCATCCCTACGAGGTGACGCCGGAGTCCATGAGCTGCGTCCACCGGGTCCGCCACGCCGGACTGTCGGTGTACAACCAGCAGGTCTTCACCATGGAGAACAGCCGGCGGTTCGAGACCGTGGCGCTGCGCCTGATGCTGAAGCAGATCGGGGTGGACCCCTACTACACGTTCAACACCAAGGGGAAGGAGGAGACCGACTGGTACCGGGTGCCCATCGCCCGCATCCTGCAGGAGAGGAAGGAGGAGGCCCGGATGACGCCGGGCCTGGCGCGCACCGATTCCTCGGTGTTCAACATCCCGGCCCTGGGCAAGAACAACATCGACAGCTGGCAGAACCACGACCTCATAATGATCTCCCCCCGGGGGGAGAGGATGTACGAGTTCCATCCCTGGGAGAAGAACATCGTGGCCGCTCCGACGTACGTGTACAGGGACGTCCCCATCCTCAGCTACCTCGAGCGGCTGCACGCCAGGGGAGAGGACCCCGAGGAGTACAGTAGCATCTGGTACTACTTCTAGGCCGTTCTCCGGTCCTCGGCCCATGCAGAAAATTACATATAGAAGTGCTTACAATGTAAGTTCTAGATGTAAACCTTCGGTTGTTTAGATACGAAGGAGCGATCAACATGGGAATGAGAAAGAGGGACGTGGGACTGGTCCCCTTCGGTTATTGGGGACCCTTGAGCATTGTGAGGGAGATGGAGCGGATGGTCGATGAGATGGACCGGGGGTTCTCCGGGGCCGCCATGACATCCAGTGGGGCCAGAACGCCTATCGTCGACATACGGGACGAGGAAGGGCAGTACACGGTGGAGGTCGAGCTTCCGGGCCTGAGCAAGGAGGACGTCGACCTGCAGATGGACGAGAGCTCGCTGGTGATCAAGGCCGACAAGGAGACGACCAGCGAGGACAAGGCCGAGGGCTACGTTCGCCGGGAGAGAGGGCGCATGTCCTTCTACCGTCAGGTGCCCATGCCCAGCGATGTGGACGTGGAGAGGGCGACGGCCAAGCTGGAGGACGGCATCCTGCGGGTGGTGCTGCCCAAGAAGGAAAGGACCGAGGGCGGAAAGAAGAAGCTGGACATCCAGTGAGGGATGTCCTCCCGTTTTTTCTATATTATGAAGGCCGAGGCACCGGCCTGCCGGCCGGGAGAGCCCTTTTAGGCATCCTTACTCGGTGATGACCTGGGTGGCGCGGAACTTGCTGTCCGAGTACAGCAGCGAGAAGTACCCCGTCTTGTGGTTGGTGCTCCTCAGCTTGATGCACCGGATGCGGCGCTGGATGTCCGTCTCCCCGATCTCCTGGAGCTTGAGCGATATGACGCCGTCGGCGAGGTAGCCCTCATCGAAGCGGTTCTCGAACATGTTGTCCGGGGTGGTCTCGGATATCAGGAACGACGTGACGTTGAGGTTCCTCAGCCACTCGAACAGGTAGAACAGCTCCGTGCGCCGGCTGCCCTCCATCTGGGCGGCCATCTCCAGCACGTCCAGGGAGTCGACCACCAGGATGTCGTAGTCGAAGCTCTGCTTGAGGTTGTCGGCGTACATCTTGAACACCTGCATCCACGTCCCCTTGGCACTGAGCTGCGTGAGCGACTTCCGTATGAGGCCGAGGTCCAGGATCTGGATGTAGTCCTGCGCCTTCTTGTCGTCCATTCCCAGGGAGGCCATCTGCTGCAGGAGGTTCTCCCGGGACTGCTCCAGGGTCATGTACACCGACTTGATGCCCTTCTCGAGCGCGTTGTAGTAGAGGATGCTGTAGGCCACCGAGGACTTCATGGTACCTGGCGTGCCCGTGAGCAGGACCACCTGGTTCTTGGGTATCCCGCCCTGGAGGTTCTCGTCAAAGTTCTGTATGTAGGTCCTCACGCGCTCGATCTGCAAGGTGCTCTCTCCTTGCCTAATTAATCGGGATAAGCATATTTAATCCCCGAGGAGCCCGGTATCAATCCCCGAAGTGAGCGCTCATGCGCATCATGGGCAGGCTCAGGATGAAGGTGTTGCCGGCGTGCATCATGTTGTGGTAGCGGGGGTCGATGTTGGCCCCCCTCATCTTGACGCAGCGGACCCATCTCTGGACGTGGGAGTCCCCCACCTCTCGGAGGGTCAGCTCCAGCGCCCCGTCAGCGACGTACAGCTCCATGCCCCCATCGCCCTCCAGCCGGGACATGGGGGTCTCCGAGATCACCAGGGTGGTCAGGCCCAGGGACCGGAACCAGTCGAACAGGTCCTGGGTGTCGAGCCGGGAGTACTCGACCTCGCTCATGGAGATGAACGATTCCAGGGAATCAAGGACCAGAAGCTGGAAGGGGCGCTCCATCATCACGTTCTCCACGTACCGCTGGACGATCTTCCTCCAATCGCCGCTCTGGCCCTCCATGCTGCGCCGGAGGTCCACCAGGTCGACCACCATGAGGTCGTCCAAGGACTCGTCCCGCGGCAGCCCCAGGCGGTCCATCTGCCGCAGCAGTGAATCGCGGTCCTGCTCCAGTGACAGGAACATGCCAGGGACCTTGCTGCGGGCGGAGTGATGGAGGATGTGATAGGCCAGGGAGGTCTTCATGCTCCCCGCGGGACCGTTCACCAGGACCACGCTGCCCTGCGGTATCCCCCCCGAGAGAAGCTTGTCCAGACCATCGATGCTGGTCCGCACACGGTCGTCCCCCTGCCCCTCCGGCAAGCCCGCCCCGATCTGCGGGCGCAGAGCTTGCGCCACCTCCCCCACCGCCTGCTGGACGTCCAGAGGGGCTGTCTCCACCTCGCCCCGCGCCTCCCGCAGCTGCACGTTGGCGGCCTTGAGCTCCGCCTCCAACTGACCTATGCGGCTGAGCTGGTCGGCCATGTCCCGCTGTATGGACCGCCGTATCCTCTCCCTCTCCTCCTCCAGCACCGCCCCCAGCTCGGCCTGCGCGGCCATCAGGGCGCCGAACCTCTGGGCGGCCGCGGCATCGGCGGCGATGCCCTTGTGGTACTCCCGTGCTGCCAGGGCGGCGTCCTCCAGCACCAGGGCGATAGCGTCCAGCTCGTCCTCCCGCTGCTTGATGCTCTTCTTGGAGGCATCGATGGAAAGGCGCTCCTTCTCCAGCTCCAGGGCCACTGCCTCCAGCTCCTTGGACTCCGCCTCCATGGCGTCCATGGCCTCCCGCAGCTCCTTCTCCCGGTCCTGCAGCTCCCTCTCCCGGCCGCTGAAGTCCGCTGTGCCCAGCGTCCGCAGGGGCGAGGCGGGCTCACGTGGACGCTGCTCCTTTACGTCCCTGATGCCCGCTGCCGCGGCCTTCTTCTCCTGCCCCTTGGACCTCGGGCCCTTCAGCGGCTCCCCGCACCGCCAGCACTGGGAATCGGTGTGGCTTATGCCCGCACCGCACCTCGAGCACTCTAAGATCCTGGGCATTTGACCACCGGGCTCATTCACTGATGGCCTTGGTGACCTGGAACCGGCATCCGGAGTACAGCAGGGAGTAGTACGAGGGATCGTGGTTGGTCTCCCTCATCTTGACGCAGCGGATCCTCCTCTGCGTCTCCACCTCCCGCACCAGCTGCATCTTCAGCGTGATGATGCCGTCCGCCAGGTACCCCTCGTCGTAGGAGCCCTCGAACAGGCGGTCGGACGATACCTCGGAGATCATGAACACCGTGGAGTTAAGGTCCCTCAGCCACTCGAACAGGTAGAACAGGTCGGTGCGCCTATTGCCCATATCGGAGATGGTCTCGAGCACCCCCAGGGAGTCGATGGCTATGACGCTGAAGTTGAGGTCGTTCTTCAGCGAGTTGAGGTAACCCTTGAACACCTGCATCCAGGACTCGCCGCCGGTGGCGTGCCGGAGGTTCTTGCGTATGAGCCCCAGGTCCAGGACGTGCAGGTGCTGCTTCACGTCCTCGGTGCGCATGCCCATCTTCTCCATCTGCTTCAGTAGGGAGGTGCGGGACTGCTCCAGCGTCACGTACACGCAGGTGGTCCCGTTGTCCTTGGCCAGGTTATAGAGCATGTAGTAGACGAGGGAGGACTTCATGGTGCCCGGGGTGCCGGCCATGAGAACGATGTGTCCCTGCGGGATCCCTCCCTCGAGCATCCTGTCAAAACCTTCTATGCTGGTCTTCAACCTAGGTGTCTGGTCCAATTGTATGTCCCCTGAACGTGACTCGGTGCCGCAAAAATCCTCCAAATTGGTACTAAAACCTTGGCGGCTAGGTGATACTATTGATAATGATTTCTATATTAGATATTGAATGAAAATGCCTAAGGGCCGCCGCCCACCGGTCCAGATGAGCGGCGCTCCCGCCTAAACGTCGCCCCGGATGATCACCTTGCGCACATACTGGCCCGCGGTCTCGGCCATGCCCTTTATGGCCGCCCGGGAGTACGGCTTGGCGGCCTTGAGGTGAGGGTCCAGGGTGTTGCTGGGGCGGAACTGCTGGATGGCGAACCTTCGGGTGCCCCCCACGTACGCGGCCATGGCCTCCACGTCCGCCTCGGTGAGGAGGATGGGCACCACCGTGGTGCGGAACTCATGCTCTACGTCCGAGGTCTCCAGCAGCTGGATGGAGCGCTTTATGTCCTCCAGGGACACCTTCGCACCGGCGAGCTCCTCGTACTTCTCGTTGAGGGGGGCCTTGAGGTCCATGGCGACGTAGTCCACCAGGCCCGCGTCGATGAGGTCACGCAGCATGTCGGGGTTGGTGCCGTTGGTGTCCAGCTTGACCTTCATCCCCAGAGCCTTGAGCCTTTCCAGCAGCTGGGGGAGGTCCGCGTGGATGGTGGGCTCCCCGCCGGTCACCGCCACGCCGTCCAGGAACTCGGCGTTGGAGCGGATGTAGTCCTCGATCATCGAGAACGGCACCTCCTCGAAGGAGCCGGGGTCCAGGACCATGTCGGGGTTGTGGCAGAAGGGGCAGCGAAGGTTGCATCCCGGCAGGTAGATGGAGGCCACCACATGGCCGTCCCAGTCCAGCAGGGAGGTCTTGATGAATCCGATGATCCTCATGGCCTTCCGGCCAGGGCTTCGACCCCACTTAATCCTTGCTCCCGGTGCATCGAACATCGCGAGAGCCGATGCTCGTCACCCTCGGAGCTTCGCTCCCTCGCCTGTCGTGTCCGGTAAGGATTAAGACCCCGTACGGTGTCCACCAGGCAGTGAGCGATGACGGGTCCTGGCAGCCGAGGGTGGTGGCGTTCTGCTGCAACTGGTGCGCTTACGCCGGGGCCGACCTGGCCGGGGTCTCCCGCCGGCAGTACTCGACCAGCGTGAGGATCGTGCGGACCATGTGCTCCAGCCGGATCGATGCCGGCCTGATACTGGAGTGCTTCGATAGGGGTGCGGACGGCGTCATGGTCCTGGGCTGTCATCCCGGGGACTGCCACTACATCTCGGGGAACAAGCACGAGGCGGAAAGGGTGCAGGACACGTGGGAGCTGCTCGACCTCCTGGGCATCGGGCGCGAGCGCCTGGTGCTGAAGTGGATCTCCGCGGCCGAGGGCGAGCTCTTCGGCTCCACAGTAGATGGCTTCGTCTCCCTGCTGCGGGAGCGAGGGCCGCTGAGGAGGGCGGATGACGGAACGTGACGACATCTTCCGCCGACACCACGCCGAGGCCTGCATCGGCTGCGGGCGGTGCACGTACGCATGCGTGGCCGCCCAGCGCCACGAGGGCTTCTCTCCCAGGACGGTGGCGGAGCGAGGGTTGAGCGGAGGCAAGGACCGAGTGCCGCACCTGTGGTCGTGCACCGCCTGCGGGGCGTGCTCCCAGGTGTGCAACGCCGACGTCGACTTCCCCCAGCTGGTCCGCGCGCTGCGCTCACGGGCCCGGCGGGACGAGCTGCCGGTGGCAGCGCACCACGGCGTCCTCAGCGCCGCGGGGAGGCTGACGTCATCACCGGACCTGCGCCCCCGCTCCGCCCAGTGGGTCACCCCCGACCTGAAGGTCGATCCATCGTCGAGGACGATGCTGTTCGTGGGCTGCGTGCCCTACTTCGACGTGGCCCTGCGCTACATACGGGACGACCTGCTGGAGATACCCCGCGCCTCGGTCCGCCTGCTCAACGCCATGGGCATCGTGCCCAGGCTGGAGCCGTCGGAGCGGTGCTGTGGGCACGACGCCTACTGGGCCGGTGACGATGCTCTGTTCGAGCGGCTGGCCCGGGAGAACTGGCGGGCCGCCCGGGCCGCGGGGGTGGAGGAGATCGTCACCTTCTGCCCGGAGTGCGCCTCGGCCTGGCGGGACCTGTACCCGCGGGTGGTGGGCGATACCGGCATCACGGTGCGGACCATGGCCGAGGTGCTGTCCGAGGGGCTCTCCGCCGGCATCCTCCATCTCTTCGAAGGGGAGGAGATCATGACCTTCCAGGACCCCTGCCGCCTCTGCCGGGCGGGGATGATGGAGCAGCCCCGCGCCGTGCTGCGTTCCCTAGGCGAGCTGAGGGACATGCCCCGCAGCGGCATCATGGCCGCGTGCTGCGGCACGTCCGGCTGGGTGGACTGCGACCACACCGCCAAGAGGGTCCAGGTGGAGCGGTTGCGCGAGGCGTCGGGCACGGGTGCGGATGTGCTGGTCACCGCCTGCCCCAAGTGCCTCGTCCACCTGTCGTGCGCGGACCGGCACCACGCCGAAGGGCAGAAGCGACGGGTCCGGCTGGAGGACCTGCACGTACGCGCGGCCCGCCACCTGGGACGTGAATAAGTAGCAGTTGGTCCCAAGTAGGGTGCATGCCGCCGTTGTTGTGGACCGTGAGCTACCAGGGAAGGTCGGCCGAGGAGATCGCTGCGCTGCTAAAGGAGAACGGCATCCAGAGGGTGGTGCACATCAACACCACCGCCGCCGAGCTGGAGGGCAGCCGGCTGGAGGACGAGCTGCGGGGCCTCCTGGCGGAGGAGGGCATTGAGTTCCTGCACCTGGAAGGGGTGGGCGATCCCCCGGAGTTCCATAACATCCCCGCCGACCGGTTCAAGGAGGAGCTGACCTCGGCCTTCGAGGCGTACCTCAGCCGGCGCTCCTACGAGCGGGAGCGCCTGTACAAGATGATGGAGGAGCGCCCCACTGCGGTGCTGTGCTACCTACCGGGGGAGCGGGCCTGCCACGGCGTGATGCTGGTGCAGATGCACCAGGCCCGGGGGGGCGAGGTCCGGAGCCTGTGATCACTTCTTGTTGGCCTTCTCCTGCGCCTCGCGCTTGGCCTTGATGTGGCCGGCCGGCCCCCCGCGCTCCTGCATGGCCTTCTCCACGCATTCGTCCCGTTCGCAGATGAAGGCCGCGAACTGGAAGTTCTTGGCCGGCCGTCCGCAGTACTGGCACTTCTCCTTCTCGATGTCCATGATGCCAGGACGGCGCTCGCTGCTCTTAATGGCTGCGTGCCTCTCCGCGGGCAGGGACCTGCTCATGTACTATGCTGCCTCGAGGACCGAGGCATAGGGGGAAGAGGCGGTAAGGCCATTGTCGCTAGACACCGGTCGGTGCTGATGAAGACGGGGAGCACATGCCACCGCATCGGCCGGTGCAGGAGAGAGGACGATGAGAAAGGAGATAGACCCTGATCGCAGCTTCGGGGAGCAGGCCTGGGAAGTGGTGGACGACTTCGGCTTCAACCCCATCTCCGGCTACTCGAAGAGCTACTATGAAGCGGACCTCAAGATGAACGCCATGATCATCACGTTGCTGGAGAGGCTGCTGCGCCAGAGAGAGACCGCCGGGCGTCCTTGATGAAGAGGACTTGGACATGAGGGGTCCGTGCGGACCATGGACGAAGGTGTCGGTCCCGTCTATCCCTCAATGGATGTAGAAGAACCATGCCGCGAACAGCGCGGCCACCAGGATCCCCAGGATCGCCAGCGCGGCGAGGATGTTGTCCCTCCACTCCCGCCTGGTCCATGGCTTGCGGGGTGGCTCGTAGTACACGTCGTCCTGCAACAGCACTTCCTCGGCGGTCCGAGGCTCCTCGCGCATGGGAGGCGGGTACTCGTTGGCCCTGACGCCGTTAGCTTTCGGATATCGTAGCTCCTCGACGGAGGCGGTGGTGGCAAAGCCCTGCAAGCTCACGGGAGGGCTGGGCTGAGAAGGTGACTGGTTCGCAGGCGCAGGAGGTGCCGACGGTCCGTTCCATCGGCTCGTGGCCGGTGCCCTCTTCTCCTGCATGGGTGTGGGCGGGAACACCATGGGCGGCATGGCGGGCGGCGCGGTCACCGGCCTCGCGGCCGGGGCCTCCTTCCTGGCCTCCCATATCAGGACCGTTCCGCCCAGGGCGAACCCGGTGACCGAGATCCAGCCTATCCACGACAGCGAGAGGAGCAGTCCGGCGGCGGCTATCCACATCAGGATCCCGGCCACCATCTTCCTGCCCTCCAGGAAACAACCCAGCAGGCCTACGGTAGACAGGACCAGGGTGAGGAACGCACCCGCGTACGTCCTGGTGCTGTCCCCCCCAAAGTTATCGACGACGTTGGCCAGCATGAGGACGATGATGGAGACGGTAAGGCCCACGATGCCGCCGATCAGCCCCAGCATCGCCCCTCTGGGAAGTGTGGTGCGCGGAACGGTCGGAACGATCGCGGGTAGGGGTTGCTGCGGGAGCGGCTGGTACACGGGCGGTGCCGGCGGACGATCGTATCCTACCGGTAACACGCGCGAGTCCATACCGCACTGCGGGCAGAACCTTTCCTCTCCCATAAGCTGGTTACCGCACCTCTGACAGTAAGGCATTCGCTCCTACCCTGGGTCGCGAGCTGTGTATGATGTCTTAATGTTTTTGCATGATGGTATTCACTGCCCCAGGTATGTGTCCGCTAGGACGACCTTTACGATGTAGATCTTGACCACCCCGTCCCCCACGTCATAGTTCAGGGTCCAGTTCCCCCGGGGCTCATCGGTTAGCGGGGATGTCTGCCCCCGCACGAAGGCCCCATCCATCGGGTCTCCTGACAGCCCCATGAAGGGGTAGACCGTTCCATTGACGGTGAACGCCCCCTCCGGGAACCCCGGTTCCGTCACGCTGAGGTTGTAGTATGTGCTGGCGATCACCTCGACGTAGATGCCAATGGCGCTCCAGGACTCGTCGACCTGAAACGTCTCGTTGCCCGCCAGGCCCTTCACGTACAGCTCCTTCTCGATAATGCGCGCCTCTCCCTGCATCATCGATTCCGGGTGGATGATCATTCTCTCATCGATCTGGCCGTTCGAGCCCGAGGTCATGGAGCCAATCATCACGAAGGCGAACAACAGGACGGCGATGCAGGCGACCAGTATCAAGGTCACGATCTTAAGGTGGGCATTGTCCACTTTCTCCTCTCCCCTTTCCACGGTATATAGGTCCCGGAGATTATTAATCTCCGCTTTCTTAAATGGTCCTTATTTCTTCTGCCCATCCCGTGCCAGCACCCCTCCCTTTCGCTGCCGACCTTGGCAGCGGTGCAAAACCGTATAAGTGCACGAGCGGTTGCCATCGACGTGAGGAGGACCGCGTACGATCGCGACATGGCAGCCTGGGTCGAGGACATTGCACCATGCGCCCTGCTATGCCAGCAGTGCGGCGGATGTGCGGCGGTGTGTCCCAGCCAGAGGCATGGCGGGATCCGCCCCGCGGAGCTGATGGCCCGCGCCGTCTCCGGCTCCTGTGACGTCCAGGACAGCGCCCTGTGGCTGTGCGCCCGGTGCATGAGCTGCTCCGAGAGGTGCCCCTCCCGCGCCGGTCCGGGAGAGGTCATCGCTCACCTCAGGGAGAAAGCGGTGATGAGCGGCCAGCTTCCTGCGTTCCTGCGCGAGGAGTCGAAGCTGTTCATGTCCACCGGACTGAGCTTTCCCCGCACCGGCATGACCAAGAAAATGAGGAAGGAGCTGGGCCTGCCGGACGGCGAGGTGCCGAAGGAGGCGTTGGAGGAGGCCCAGGAGATATGCCGCCGCACCGGCATGGGGAGGGTCGCGCATGAGTAGAGCATTGTACCTCTTCTCCGGCTGCCTCATACCCACCCGGCTCCCGTTCCTGGAGGCCGCGTCCCGCTACGTCCTCGATTCCCTGGGGGCGGAGTATGAGGGCCTACCGGGCGCCACCTGCTGCGTGGAGCCCATCGGCCTGAGGACCATGGCCGAGGACACCTGGCTGGCATCCTGCGCCCGCCTGCTGGCCATCGCCGAGCAGGATGGCAGGGACGTGCTCACGCTGTGCAACGGCTGCTACATGTCTCTCCAGGAGGCGAGGCACGCGCTGGAGGACGAGCGCGTCAGGAAAAAGGCCAATGAGGTCCTGCGCAGCGTGGGCAGGGAGTACCGGGGGGAGGCGCTGGTGCACCACCTTCCAGGTTACCTGGCGGAGCACGAGGCCGAGGTCCGCGGACTAATCTCCCGGCCCCTGGACATCAAGACGATCGCCCACCCCGGCTGCCATATGCTCCGTCCGTCGGAGGTGCTGAGGCTGGACCGCTCCTTCCGCCCCGAGCTGCTGGACCGCATCGCGGCGTGGACCGGCGCCACTCCGGTGGAGGGACCGGAATGGCCACAGTGCTGCGGCGGCGGCCTGGCGGGGATCGATGATGCCTTGTCGTCGAAGATGCTGGGCGATGCGGTCCGGGGCAAGCGCGGGTCCGGGGCGGACCTCATCGTGACGCCCTGCCCCTTCTGCTTCGTGCAGCTGGACCTAAAGCAGAAGGACGGCCTACCGGTGCTGTACCTGGCCGAACTGCTAGCACTGGCCATGGGGGCGCCGCCCGAGAAGATAGGGCTGCGCTACCACCGCACTAAGCTCGCTCTCCCGTCCCCGTGATGTCCAGGGAAAGGTCCACCGCCCGAGAGGAGTGGGTGAGCCAGCCCAGGGAGATCACGTCCACCGCGGCGGCGTAACGGGGCGCGCTCTCGAGGGTCATCCCTCCCGAGGCCTCCACCATGATCCTGCGGTCGATGCCCTTGATCGCGGCGGCGCACTCCGCCGCCTGCTCCGGGGACATGTTGTCCAGCAGTATTATGTCCGCGCCTCCTCGGGCGGCCTCCCGCGCGCCATCCAGGTCCACGACCTCCACCTCCACCTTCTTGGTGAACGCGAACCTCTTGGCCAGGGTGACGGCCTCGGTGATGCTACCCACCACCGCGAGGTGGTTCTCCTTGATCAGGATGGCATCGTCCAGTCGGTAGCGGTGGGGGTCACCGCCGCCGAGCACCACGGCCTTCTTCTCGTAGCGGCGGAACCCCGGCGTGGTCTTGCGGGTGGCGGCCACGATGATGTGGGGGTTCCTCTCCCGGCAGAGCGCGACGACCTTGCTGGTGGCAGTGGCGATGCCGGACATGTGCATCAGGAAGTTCAGCGCCACCCGCTCACCGGTGAGGATGGAGCGCAGCGACCCCTCGATGCGAAGCACCTCCGCCCCCTTGCGGACATGATCGCCGTCACGGACCAGCGCCTCGGTCCTCAGGCCCAGGGTCCGGAGGACGGCCTGCGCCTCCTCCACGCCGGCGATGACGCAGTCCTCCTTGACCACGATGCTCGCCGTGCCGGGCCGCTCGTCGATGAGGGCCTCGGTGGTGATGTCCCCCTGGCCGATGTCCTCGCGCAGGAACCGCTCCATCCCGTCCATGATGCCTGGGGAACGGGCGGGCGGGTTATGAACCTTCCTGGTCAGAGCTCGACCTCTTCCTCGGCCTTGGGGAGCAGGACCTTGATGTCCTCCTGCCGTATGGCCTCGGCCATGGGGTCACGGTTGTCGGAGTGCATGATGATGACGCGCTCCGGGGCGCAGGCCTTTATGAACGAGAGCAGCTCACCCTGGTCGGCGTGAGCGCTGAGGTCGTACTTCTTGACCTCGCACTTGATCTTGACCGGCCGGGGGATCTCTTCCTTGCTGTCCTGGATGTGGATCATGCCCTCCTGCATGAGCCGCATGCCGTTGGAGCCCTCCACCTGATAGCCAGTGAGAAGGACCGCGCTCTTGGCATCGTTCTTGACATCGTCCAGGTAGGTGAGCACTGGACCGCCGTCGAGCATGCCTCCGGTGGTGACGATGACCTGCGCCTCCCGGCGGGCCCTCTGCCGGTCCTGGGGCGTCCGCACCTCGTTGAACTTCCGCTTGGCGGCCTTGAGGGCCTTCTCCGAGCGGATGTACTCCGGGTGGTCCAGGTACATGCGGTTGATGGTCTTTCCCATGCCGTCCACCCACATGTTGTACTTCAGGTCCTTGAGGATGAGCATGATCTCCTGCGTTCGGCCCACGGCGAAGCATGGCAGGATGGCCTTGCCGCCCCGCTCCACCACCGCCTTGACCTTCTCTATCAGCTCGTACTCTGTCTTCAAGCGGTCTGGATGCAGCCTTCCGGAGTACGTGCCCTCGATTATCAGGTTGTCGCACTTGACCGGGTGCGCGCCCCATACCAGGCGCATGTTGTAGGTGTGCAGGTCCCCGGTGAACACCGTGGTCTGCTCGCCCCTCAGCTCGTACATGGCCGCTCCCGGCAGGTGGCCCGCGGGGTGCAGCTCGACCTCGAACCCTCCCACGTCCATGACCTCACCGTATGTCATGGCGGTGAAGCTGTGCATCATGGCCTTGATGTCCTGCTCGTTGTACGGTTTGGGGTACCCCTCTATCCCCGCGATCTTCAGGGAATCGCGCACCAGCAGCTCGGCCACGTCCACCGTGGGTGGGGTTGCCACGACCTCGGTTTCGTACCTCCCGCACAGCCACGGCAGCATGCCGCAGTGGTCAAGGTGGCTGTGGGTCAGGAATGCCATGTCCACATTGGGGGCGGGCAGGGGGTAGGTGGGGGGCTTGGACGCGGTCATACCATATTCGAAAAGCAAGGTCGCTCCCTTGTTCTGCAGTAGCATCCCCATCCTGCCGACCACGTCGGCACCGCCTAAGAACTTGATGTTCATTCTTTCTTCCTCCTAAGGATCTCCTATGATCTGGATTATCACTTTTCTATCTCTACCGCGGTTGTCCAGCTCCATGAGGACGACCTGCTGCCAGGTCCCCAGGTCGGGGACCCCGTCGTGGAAGGGCACGCTCAGGGAGGTGCCCAGGAACGCTGACCGCACGTGGGAGTGGCCGTTGCTGTCCCCCCAGCGGAGGTGGTGTTGGTACTCCAGCTCCTTGGGGAACAGCCGCTGCAGGGCCTCCCTCATGTCGTGCCGAAGACCGTCCTCGTTCTCTATGGTGAACAGACCAGCGGTGGAATGTGAGATGAATACGCAGGCTATGCCTTCCCTGAGCTGGGACGAGCGTATCGCTAAGCCCAGGTCCTCGGTGAGGTCGATGATATCTCCCTCGGACGAGGTCCTTACACTAAGGACCTTCCTAAAGTTTCCCATGTATCACTCTGCTACCTAGGCTACCATTGGTGGAGTATTTTAATTTGATGCTTTTCTCGTATGCTCACTGACTCCCTCGCCCAGGGGGCGGAGCGCGTAGCCTGGAGCCCCCATGCCATTGGCAGTTTCCATTTGTCAGGTGGGAACGAAGGGTCCATGGAATGTTTTTTAAACCCCCCGGCCTTGGAAGGGGTGTTGCCAGAACATATACCGTATAAGTACCTCAAGCGTGGAGAGGTCTCAGAGGACAAGGTCTGGCTGTCCTCCACCTTTCGGGTGCGCCTGATACAGCGGGGGATAGAGAAGGCCGGAAGCATAAACCAGCTAGGCAGGGTGCTCGGCTACCGCTCCCGCGTGCATCCGGGATGGAGCGTCCGGCAGATCCTGGTCGGAAAGCAGCCCTTCCCCTCCGACCGCCTCAGGAGCCTGGCCGAGTACCTGGACCAGTCCATGGAGGACATCATGAAGCACCGCATCCGCCCGGACGCGGTGACCAAGGATGGGACCAAGAGGGCGCTGGAGACCCTGGGGATGCACTACTACGTCGATCCCTGAGGCCTGGCCGACATAAGCGTCAGACCGGGCCAGGACCTCACCGGGCCACCTCATTTCTTACGATAAAGAGCGCATGCCACATCCTCAGGAAGCATAGTTATGGAATAGGCTCAATAATATTTTATAGTCTCCAAGCGATGGACTATTTGGTCGGACGAACGTCCGACCGCTGGGATGGGAGTGCTGTTAAGAAAAGGGTCCAGGATAAAGGACGGTACCACTAGCTCGCTCGTTCATAACGGAGTCTATCATCTGGCCGATACATATGATGACGAGGAGGCCAGGAAGTTCGACGGGCCGGTGGTGTACAGCTTCTGGAGCGCGATGAAGTACACCTTCACCCTCTCCCTCCTGCTATGGTGGCTCCCCATATTCGGACAGATGATCGCCGGGTACGTGGGGGGGCGGCGCGCGGGCGCGCCGTTCAAGGGCATGATGTCCGCCCTGGTTCCGGTGCTGTTCATCTTCGCCGTGACCATGCTGGTCCGGGCGGGCATCATCCCTACGGTCATCATGGGGGTCGACCTCAGCCCCGAGGCCATCGCCGCGGTGGTGGCCGCCAACGTGCCCGTGCTGCAGCCCTACCTGGCGTTCGTGGACATGTACCTGACCTCGTTCTTCACCTCCCTGCACTCCACCGCCAGCCTGGGCCTGGACAGCTACGTGACCACGGTCGCGTTCGCTTACATCGGCGGGGTGCTGTCGCAGCAGACCCACCGCGAGATGCTGATGATCTCCCGCATGAGCAAGGGGACGTCCACCACCGTGGTGCTGGAGGGGAACACCTTCACCACCGCCCAGCGTCAGCCGGCGGGGAGGCGCCAGGGGCGGAGCTTCTCTGACCTGGAGGTGCTGGGCGCCGGTTACGAGGACGGCGAGGACGAGGTTCGCCCCATGCGCTCCATGAGGAGGGCGGTCATCGAGGACGATGATGAAGCGCCGGTCCCGGTCCGCGAGAAGCGGGCCCTGAGGGAGAGCGCACAGTCCATGGTGGAGGAGCAGAGAGGAGTGGAGCGGAGGGTCGCCCGGCGGGCGGCGGAGGAGGTCCGTCCGCGCAAGGCCGCCGTCAGCAGGCGCGACTGGGAGTTCATCTGAACTGTTCCGCGCAGACCTGGGAGTGTCGCAGAACCCTTTTATATGAGCAAATTTTTCCGCAATCGGCGAGAACGACATGTTTTGTCCAAAATGCGGCGGTCTGCTCAAGGCAAAGGAAGGTTGCAAGAACGAGTTCATGTGTCCCAACCCCAAGTGCGAGTTCGAGCAGAGCGCCAAGGACCTCAGCAAGACGGCGCATACCAAGATGGTCATGGAGAAGAACAAGAAGGAGGTCGAGGACTGCCCGGTCGTCGACGGGATCGAGGGCACCATGCCCAAGACCAACGTCCCCTGCCCCAAGTGCAACCACAACGAGGCCTATTGGTACCTACGGCAGACGCGCAAGTCCGATGAGCCGGAGACCACCTTCCTGAGCTGCTGCAAGTGCGGCCACCGGTGGCGGAAGTACTGACCCAGTCTGCAGTTAAAGCAAGGTTTATCATAGGCGACACGTTTACCTTCAAGACCACGAACTGTAAAACGGGGGGAAATTGATGTTTCATGCTAAGATCAAGTCCGAGACGTTGAAAGGTGTCGTCGACGTCGTCTCCACGCTGGTGGACGAGGCCAAGTTCAACATCTATTCCGACGGGATAGAGCTGAAGGCGGTGGACCCGGCCCACGTGGCCATGGTGGATATGAAGGTGGAGAGGTCCGCGTTCGAGGAGTTCTCCGCCGAGGAGACGGAGCTGGGCGTCGACCTGGACAAGATAAAGGAGGTCCTGCGCCTGTCCCGTGCCGGCGACATCATCGACATGGAGCAGGACGAGGCCAAGAACAGATTGGTGCTCCATGTGGGCAATATCACCAGGAGGATGAACCTGGTGGACACCGCTGGCATGAGCGACCCCAAGGTACCCAACCTGAACCTCCCGGCCAAGCTCACCGTCACGTCCGACGAGCTGCAGAAGGGCATACGGGCCGCAGAGTCCGTGTCCGATCACATCGCGCTCAACGCCTCCCCCGAGGGCTTCGAGATGTACTCCGAGGGGGACACCGACTCGGTTAGCCTGAAGCTGCCCAAGGACCTGCTCATCTCGCTCGAGGTGACGGAGAAGGTGAAGAGCCTGTTCCCCCTCGATTACTTCTCCAACATGGTGCGCTCCATTCCCGCCGGCTCCGTGGTCACCATCAACCTGGGGAGCGATTTCCCGGTCAAGCTGGAGTTCGAGATCGCGGACAAGAGGGGCAGCGTCAACTACCTCCTCGCGCCCCGCATCGAGAGCGATTGAGAGAGCTAAAAACCTCTATGATAAAATGAGGCCTCTCGGCCTCTCCCTTATCGTCTTTTTATTTCTTCATCCTTTCCTCCGTTCGTCATCGTTCGCTATCCTCTCGACGACATGGACATACCTCTATTCGCAGTCATGCTGCACTATGGCGCTTCGTCCCATGTCACCGATGTGCCTCAATCCCCGTCATATCTTCTTGTTTTTCACCGTGTGGTCCCGTGACACCCCCATGGTGGCCTGGCCGTACTCACGACATTTTACAAAAGTTTTTTAATCAAAGCCCTATTATGACAAACCTCCATCCCGAGGTGCCCCCATTGACGTTATATGATGACCAGACCATCCAGATGTTGGAGGCAAGAGCGAACCTCCTTCGCCGACATGTCATCAAGATGACCTACGCCGCGCAGTCGGGGCATCCGGGGGGCTCCCTCTCCTACGCGGACATCATCACCGCCCTGTTCTTCAAGGTCATGCGCCACCGGCCCCACGAGCCGAAGTGGGAGGACCGTGACAAGTTCGTCCTCTCCAAGGGCCACGCCGCGCCGGTGTACTACGCCGCCCTGGCGGAGTCGGGGTACTTCCCGGTGGACGACCTGCAGTCCCTGCGGAAGCTGGGCTCCTACCTGCAGGGGCACCCCTGCCGCATGAAGACCCCGGGGGTGGAGATCTCCACCGGATCTTTGGGCCAGGGGCTGAGCGTGGCCAACGGCATGGGCCTGGCGGCCAAGCTGGACCGCCGGTCGTCGCGCATCTACTGCCTCATGGGGGACGGGGAGCTGCAGGAGGGGCAGAACTGGGAAGCGGCCATGCTGGCGTCCCACTACAAGCTGGACAACGTCACGGCGTTCATCGACCGCAACAAGATGCAGATCGACGGCCCCACCGAGCAGGTGATGTCCCTGGAGCCCCTGGTGGACAAGTGGAAGGCCTTCGGATGGAACGTCATTGAGATCAACGGGCACGACATGCGGCAGATCCTGGACGCCTGCGAGAAGGCGGCCAGCGTGATCGGCCGGCCGACCATGATCATCGCCCAAACCATCAAGGGGAAGGGGGTATCGTTCATGGAGGGCGCGGTGGCCTTCCACGGCAAGGCACCCAACGCGGACGAGTACCGCATCGCCCTTAGGGAGCTGGGGGAGAAGGTATGAAGTGGGTATACACCAGCCAGAGGAAGGAGTACGCCAACGCCCTCCTGGACATCGGGCAGAAGCGCACCGACGTGGTGGTGCTGGACGCCGACCTGTCGTCCTCCACCCGGACCGCCGACTTCGCCAAGAGGTTCCCCGAGCGGTTCTTCAACGTGGGCATCGCGGAGCAGAACCTGATGGGCACCGCGGCCGGCCTGGCCGTCTCAGGAAAGACCGTATTCGCCTCCACCTTCGCGGTGTTCGCCACCGGCCGGTGCTGGGACCAGATACGGCAGTCCATCGCCTACCCCAACTCCAACGTGAAGATCGTGGCCACCCACGCCGGCATAACCGTGGGCGGCGACGGGGCGTCCCACCAGGCGCTGGAGGACATCGCCCTCATGAGGACGTTGCCCAACATGTACGTCATCGTGCCCGCGGACGGGGTGGAGGCGTACAAGGCGGTGGTGGCCGCGGCCGATCACGTCGGACCGTGCTATGTTCGCCTGGGCAGGTCGGACGTACCCATGGTGACCACCGTGGACTCGCCCTTCGAGATCGGCAAGGCCACCATCCTGCGAGAGGGGACGGACGTCACCCTGGTCAGCTGCGGTCAGATGGTGGCGGTGTGCATGGACGCGGCGGAGGCGCTGCAGGAGA
This sequence comes from Methanomassiliicoccaceae archaeon, assembly GCA_963663855.1. GTDB lineage: Archaea > Thermoplasmatota > Thermoplasmata > Methanomassiliicoccales > Methanomassiliicoccaceae > UBA6. Next base: position 1,521,303 of record OY760646.1, read on the forward strand.
GGGGCATCTCCGCGGAGGTCATCAACATGTCCACGGTCAAGCCCCTGGACGCTGAGACCCTGCTGCGCTCGGTGCAGAAGACCGGGTGCGTGGTGACGGCCGAGGAGCACTCCGTGCGGTCGGGCCTGGGAAGCGCGGTGGCGTGCGTCCTGGCGCAGCAGCATCCCGCCCCGGTGAAGATGGTGGGCACCCCGGACTGCTTCGGCGAGTCGGGGGAGAGCGGCGAGCTCATGTGCCGCTATGGGCTCACGGCGGACGAGGTCAGCGCCTCGGCCGAGGAAGTCATCAGGAGGAAGAGAGCATGAAGATATTCATTGACACCGCTAACTTGGACAAGATCAAGGAGGTCAACAGCTGGGGGATCCTCGACGGGGTCACCACCAACCCCAGCCTGGTGGCCAAGGAGAACACCGACTTCGAGACGCTGGTCAAGGAGATCTGCGGCATCGTCAACGGGCCCATCAGCGCCGAGGTCATGAGCATCAAGGCCGCGGACATGGTGGCCGAGGGACGCAAGCTGGCCAAGATCCACCCCAACATCGTCATCAAGGTCCCCATGACCGAGGAGGGCCTCAAGGCCACCCGTACGCTGGCCTCCGAGGACATCAAGGTCAACATGACCCTCATATTCTCCACCGCCCAGGCCCTGCTGGCCGCCAAGGCCGGGGCCCGTTATGTCTCGCCGTTCGTGGGACGCCTGGACGACGTGGGCCAGGACGGCATGAAGCTCATCGCGGAGATCATGAACGTGCTGGACAACTACGATTACGACACCGAGGTCATCGTGGCGTCCGTTCGTGACCCCATCCACGTGGTGGAGGCCGCGCAGCTGGGCGCCCACGTCGCCACCATACCCTACGACGTGCTGAAGAAGATGTTCCTGCACCCCCTGACGGACGTGGGCATAAAGCGCTTCCAGGACGATTGGGCCAAGGTGCCCAAGAAGTGACGGAAGGCCGCCGCTTCATCCAGAAAAAGGATTTTAATAACAAGGCCCCGTTCACAGAGCCGTGGATGCTGAGGTAGTCATCATCGGCGGGGGGCCGGTGGGAACCACGTTCGCGGCGCAGACCGCCTCCCTCACCACGGTGGTGGTGGAGGAGCACGAGCGCATCGGCGCTCCGGTGCAGTGCACCGGCCTGGTACACCCCCGGGTGGTGGAGATGGCTCAGGCCCAGTCGACCGTTCTTAACACCATCAGCGGCTTCCGCCTCTCCTTCCCTGGGGGGAGGACCATGGAGGTCCGCTCCAACGAGACCAAGGCCGCGGTCATCGACCGCGGGGGGTTCGACCGCCACTGCGCCGAGCGGGCGGAGAGGGAGGGTGCGGACATTCTCACCGACCGGGAGTTCATCAGCTTCCGCCGCGAGGGCCGCAAGATGCTGCTCACGCTCAATGGCCCGGACGGCCTGGAGACCATGACCGCCGACCTTCTGGTAGGCGCGGACGGCTACAAGTCCAGGGTGGGCGAGCAGGCCGGGATCGGCCCCGCCAAGGAGCACATCCGCGGGGTGCAGGTGGAGCTGGAGACGCGGTTGGACGACCAGTCCATGGTCGAGATCCTGGTGGGGAGGAACGTCGCCCCGGGCTTCTTCGCCTGGATCCTGCCCTGCGGCGACGTCACCCGGGTGGGCCTGGGCGTGTCCCAGGAGGGGGAGGCGCCCAACCATTACCTCACCGCTCTGCTGAAGAAGCGGGGGCTGGACAAGGTGGAGCGCCGGGAGATCGTTTCCGGGGTCATACCGATCGGCCCGCCCAAGAAGACCTACGGCGAGAACGTCCTCATCGTGGGCGATGCCGCCGCGCAGACCAAGCCGGTCTCGGGCGGAGGCATATACACCGGCATGCGGGCGGCTAGATGGGCGGCCCTTACCGCGGTGGATGCGGTGGAGGAGGGCGACCTCAGCGCCAAGCGACTGTCGGAGTACGACGACCGGTGGAGGGCGGACATCGGACGAGAGCTGGAGCGGGGGATGATGATCCGCAAGGTGTTCACCAACCTCACCGACAAGAAGCTCGATGATGTCGGCCGGATGCTCGACCGGGACGATGCCAAGGAGGTCCTGGCCACCGGAGACATCGACTACCCGTCCAAGCTGGCATCGCCCCTGCTGAAGGCCGTTCCGTCGCTGATCAAGTTCTCCCCGCAGCTCATCGGGTCGCTCATCAGGAAGGAGCAAAGAGTGATATAAGCCGAGCTTCTCAGAGTGCTCATGCTCCTGGCCAAGGTCCCCAGCGCACGTGCGGAGGCTGTACGCAAGGCACTGTTCCGCCGGGGCCTGGGGTGCAAGGACCGGCGCATCCGCCGGGAGGAGGGTTTCATCTACATACCCCTCCGGGCCGAGCCCACGGCGGAGCTGGTACGCGACCTGGACGTGGAGCTGGTGGGTGGTGAGGCACAAGAGAAGAGCTGCTACCGCTCCCCCTACGAGGCCATCGTGGATCGGGCGGACATCCCGGGGTCATTGAAGAACCTCCTGCCGCACCACTGGGAGATGCTCGGTGACGTCCTGGTGCTAAGACTTCCCGACGAGATGCTGCCGTTCAAGGAGAGTGTTGCCGCCACCTATGCCGCGGTGCTCGGCGCGCGGACCGTCCTGCGGGAGCGCTCCCACATCGACGGCGTGCACCGCGTCCCGGACATGGAGGTGCTGTGCGGCCATGGTACTGAAACGGTGCACCTGGAGAACGGCATCCTGTACAAGCTGGACGCCGCCCGCCTCATGTTCTCGTCCGGCAACATCGACGAGAAGATGCGCATGGCCGACCTGGACTGCCGAGGCGAGACGGTGGTGGACATGTTCGCCGGGATCGGATACTTCACGCTGCCGGTGGCCAAGCACGCCCACGCCGCCCAGGTGGTGGCGTGCGAGATCAACCCCCTGGCGTGCCACTACCTGCAGGAGAACGTCCGCATCAACGGACTGGAGAACGTGATCGAGCCGGTGCTGGGGGACAACCGGGACCTGCCTGGCGAGGGCATCGCGGACCGGGTAATCATGGGCTACGTGCGCACCACGGCCCACCACCTGCGCACCGCCTTCCGCCTGGTCCGCCCGGGCGGAACGATACACTACCAGGACACGTTCCCCTTGGAGATCTTCCCCCGGAGGGCGCTGGACAACCTGTCCGCGGCGGCCGGCGGCCGGAGGTACGAGGTCCGCCTCATGCGCGAGGTGAAGTCCTACTCCCCTGGAGTGTCGCACATGGTGCTGGACGTGTGCGTGCTGGACTAGCCGCGCTTCAACCTCTCGTTGCTGCCGGAGGCCTCCAGCAGCAGGGCCAGGGCATCCGCGTACCCCTCTCCCTTCTCATCCATCAGCCGCTGGGCGAAGGGCGCCAGGTACGAGCCGAAGTCCATCTCCTCGCGGGTGAACTGCCACGCTCGTGACTGCCCCTCGCCCAGGGCGGTGAGGAAGGCATAGGACACCGAGCGGGCTTTGTGGTCCGCGCCCCTGCCCTTCTCGATCTGCCGCAGGGCGGCCTCCTTGCCCTCGGTCTTAGCGGTGCGGGCCACGCGGTCGGACAGGCTCCCCACGGGGCCCAGCCCGCGCAGGTCTGGGAGCTGCCCCTCGATGCCGCGGTAGTTTTCCAGCCGCTCCGCCTCCACCACCATCTGTGACGGGGTGAGCTCGGACCGCTCGGCCAGCACCCGCTTCACTATCTCCGGGGACGCCACCGCTCCCAGGAGCGCCTCCTTGTTCTCCGCCCACAGGTCCGCCAGCAGGTTCGCCGTCTGGTCGGTGCGGGAGAGCACGCACATCTTCCTCGATGAGATTAGGCCAGCGATGGCCTTCTTCTCCGCCGGGGTGCCGCGCAATGCCTCCAGGAAGCGATCCTTGTCCCTTCCGTAGCACGTCCCGCCGACCATGTACACCTCGTCCTGCCGTGCGCGCACCGCGGCGGCCCGGGCCTTGGACTGCTCGTCCAGCAGGGTGCGGTCGTTCAGCTCGGCCTTTAGGTACCGGCCCACCAGGTCCTTGGACAGCTGGAACGCCCCCTTGACCTTGCAGTCGCTGCAGTCGGCGGTGCACTTCAGGTCGCTGACCACCTCCACCTCGAAGTCGTCGGTGGGGTCCTGGGCCGCGATGCGGCTGGCCAGCACGTGCACGGTGTTGACGTCCTCGGCGCACGAGGGGCAGATGCCGATGGTGCGTCCCGCGCCCTTCCACCGGACCTTGATGCCGCCCCCCTCCTTGACGTGGGGGCACTGCTCGCCCTCGTCCAGGTCGTAGGGCAGTAGGTCAAGGGCTTCTTCCACGTACTCCGCCGGAGGAGCGGCGCCCTCCGGGGAGCACACCGCCTCCTTCTCCGTGGAGTAGATGTGCAGCCCTTTCTTCTGCGCCGTGGACCACAGGGCCAGGAGGCGGAGCTCGGGATGGTCGTAGTGCTGCACCCCGATGAGCTTGTCCCGGTCGACCTTGCCTCGGATGGCGAACGATACCTCGCCCATGGGGGTCTTGGTGGTGGCTAGATACGGCACCTTGCCTGCGACGTGCAGCGAGATCGTCGCGGCATAGGCCCGCACCAGCTGGTCCCCCCAGTTCATGGAGAAATCCAGCTTCTTGGGGTCGTGCCGCCGCTCGGCCACCTTCTCCATCTTCTCCACGGACTTCCTGAGGTCGCAGCCCCGGCAGTCCTTAGCGCACCGCGGCATGAGCAGATGGGGGTCCTCCGCTAGCATCCTTGCCTTCTCCAGCAGGTCCTTCTCCAGGGTCTTGGGGGTGGCCTTGGCCCCCCGGAACCGTGCACGCCTTCCCATGCCCCGCCTCTACGTCCCCAGCGTTCTTAAGCCTTGGGTATCTCCCTGCGATGGTGCCGGACCATCCTGCCTTGGGGGAGCGTCCAGGGAGCCAGCTGGCTGCCTTGGAAGAATCTTTTTATGCGCGTACCACCTTGCGACACCTTGGGATGCAGTGTCAGAAGGTAGAGATTTCTTTCGCGGTCTGGTCAAAGGGTACGAGGAGGGCCTCAACCAGGCCTGGGACGAGCTCATAGGGCTCACCACCAAGGGCTTCAGCCCCCGTGAGATCCAGGTGATGGCAAAGAGCAAGCGCCAGAACATCAGCGTGGCCGTCCGGGAGCTGAAGGTGGAGATCAAGCAGGAGACGGGCATCGACCTCACTGGTCACGCCCCGGTCCCCCGGGCCAGCGGCAAGGTGGTCAATGGCAACGCCTACCTGCTGGAGGTCACCGCCATCACGCAGGCGCTCTCGGTGGTCAACGAGCTGACGTCGGACGGCACTCCGGCCATGTGCATCCTGCGGTCCTTCCCGGGCAACTTCCAGAGCATGCTCAACGAGTCGGTGAACTGCGCCTGGCTCACCAAGTACGAGGGCTCCACCTTCGACAACTTTCCCGTCTTCTCGGGCTCGTCCATGGAGAACATGGTCACCGAGGCCCGCAACTTCATGAAGGAGTGCCCGGGACGCATCGTGCTCCTGGAGGGCATCGAGTACCTGATCATCCAGAACGACCTGGTCAAGGTGCTGAAGTTCATCCAGACCATCATGGACCAGACCGTGCTGACCAAAGGCATCCTGCTCCTGGCCATCTACCCCCACGCCATGGACGACAAGGTCCTCAACAGCCTGAGGTACACCATCGGCATGGTGCTGTGAGATCAACGGGCGAGCACGATCTCGATCGACGACACGTTGGTGCTCTCCCCCTTGTCCGAGAGCACGTGCTCGGTGCCGATGCGCACGTCCTGGACGCTGGCGTCCCGGATGAAGCGGTGGCGGACGATCTCCGCCACGTCCACCGCGCGGCTTATGGCCTTGCCCCGCGCGCGTATGATGACCACGTCGGAGCCGGCCTTGAACTGGGTGACCACGGCGGTGATGTACTCCATGGTCCCCTTCCGCCCGATGTACACGGTGTTGTCCTCGGCCCTCCCCGGACCGTCCTCCCGCTCGTCCACTCCCCGCATCACCCCGACGCTCAGAACTGCCGGTGCTCGGTGAAGTACCGCATCATGATGCGCCTCTGCCCCTTGCGCAGGATCTCTGAGAGGGTGGAGGTGGAGATGTCGAACATCTTGGCCAGCTCCCGCAGGCCGATGCGGCGGGGAAAGTCGAAGTACCCCCGCTCGAACGCCATGCGGGTGATCTGCTCCTGCCGCAGAGTCAGGTCGTCAGTGTCCGATATCTGGGTCAGCTTCACCAGCTTGGGGGAGGCGTTGATGCGCTTCAGGCTGTCGATGAGGTCCTGCAGCGCCTTCTTCTGGGTCACCAGCATGGTCCAGGTCAGCCGGCCGTCCTTGGTGGTGGTGGAGCGGGTGAGGAAGCACTCCGTTCCCGCCAGCAGCCGGCAGGCCACGCAGTGGTTGGTGGAGAACACCGCCAGGGCCTTGCCCTTGTCGATGGCGCTGATGTCCACGTTGAAGATGTTGGGGTTGTTGCGCACCTGGTCGATGACCTTGGGCAGGTCCTCCTCGTTCTCCACCTCGATCTGCACCAGGTCCCGGACCTCCTCCTGAAAGGCCTTGGAGTCGATGACCTTGATCACCGAGGGGTAGGCCTCCACGATATCAGTGATCCAGTTGTCTGGCATGTCCAGGGAGACTACGGCTTCCATCATGTTGCTCTGTCATGGAGATATGCTCAGGGGTATATCCCCCTTAGCTCCATGGCCGTGACCACCTCGCGCACCGCGAGCAGGTAGGCGGCGGACCTCATGTCCGTGCCCTCGTTCAGGGAGCTGGTCAGCACCCGGCCGAAGGCCGAGGTCATCTGCCGGTCCAGCCTCTGGTCCACCTCGGCGCGGGACCAGAACTGGTACTGCATGTCCTGCACCCACTCGAAGTACGAGACCGTTACCCCGCCCGCATTGGCCAGCACGTCGGGGATGAGCATGCACCCCCTCTCGTGCAGGACGCGGTCGGCCTCCGGGAGGGTGGGGCCGTTGGCGCCCTCGGCCACGATGTCCGCCCGGACAGCATCGGCATTTTCCAGGGTGATCACACCTTCCATCGCCGCGGGGACCAGGACCGTGCACTCCATCTCCAGCAGCTCCTGGTTGGTGATGTTCGTGGTGGATGGGAGGTCTCGTACGGAACCGGTGGCAAGCTTGTGCTCCGCCACCTTCTTGATGTCCAGCCCAGAGGGGTCGTATATGCCGCCGGAGGAGTCGGACACGGCCACCACCTTCATGCCCAGCTCGTCGCGCAGCAGGCGGGCGGCGTTACCCCCCACGTTGCCGAAGCCCTGCACCGCCACGGTGCAGCCGTGGGGCTCGAGCTTCCGGGAGCGCAGGGCCTCGCGCACGCAGTACATCAAGCCACGCGACGTCGCCTCGTCCCGGCCCTCCGACCCGCCCAGGGAGACGGGCTTGCCCGTTACCGCAGCCGGAACGGAGTGACCGACGTGGGCGGAGTACGTGTCCATGATCCAGGACATGATCTGGGCGTTGGTGTACATGTCCGGCGCGGGGATGTCCACGTGCGGCCCCAGTATGGGGAACAGCTCCCAGGTGAACCGCCGGGTCATGCGCTCCAACTCCGCCCCGCTCATGGTCTTGGGGTCGCACACCACTCCCCCCTTCGCTCCTCCGAAGGGGATGCCCACGATGGCGCACTTCCAGGTCATCCACATGGCCAGCGCCCGGACCTCGTCCAGCGACACGGTGGGATGGTACCTTATGCCGCCCTTGTACGGCCCCCGGGCGTTGTTGTGCTGCACCCGGTAGCCGGTGAACACCCTCGCCGTGCCGTCGTCCATCTTCACCGGGAAGTTGACCGCCAGCTCCCGCCGGGGGCGGACCAGTGCCTCCACCGTCCCCTGCTGCAGCTTCAGAGAGGACGCCGCGCTCCGTACCTGTCCCACGGCCACCTCGTACGGGTTGGACCTGCTCACCATAAGCCTACCACCGATGGACGTGGTTATATGGCAGTTGCTGCCATGGTCCTACGTCCGCTCTTGGGACATTATGGACGGGGGGCATATATGAACAACGGGGAGGTCGCCGGTGCGCTCTACGAGTTCGCGGAGATCATGGACCTGAGGGGGGACGTGTTCAAGCGCAACGCCTACCGCCGGGCCGCCCAGAACATCGAGGAGCTGGACGGCGACGTGCGCGAGTACTGTCGCGATGGGCGCCTGGAGAGCATCCCCGGGGTGGGGGAGTCCATCGCGGAGAAGATCTCGGAGCTGCTGCGCACCGGACGGTCGGCAGAGCTGGAGAAGCTGCGTGATGAGTATCCGCCGAGCATGGTGGAGCTGACCAGGGTGCCGGACCTGGGGCCCAAGAAGGCCCTGCGGCTGTACCGGGAGCTGGGGGTGAAGGACCTGGATGGTCTGGAGAAGGCGGCGCGGGAGCACCGCATCCGCCGCCTGAAGGGCTTCGGGGAGATGTCGGAGACCAAGATCCTGCGGGGCATCGAGCTGGTGCGGAACCATGGCGCGCGCATGCTGCTCGGTGATGCCCTCCCTATCGGTCTGGCGGTGGAGTCATACCTGAGGGAGAGGGGCATCGACCAGGTCAGCGTGGCCGGCAGCCTCCGGCGGAGGAGGGAGACCATCGGGGACATCGACCTGGTGGTCGGAAGCGACCAACCGCTGGCGGCCATGCAGCTGTTCGTGTCGTACCCCCGGGCGGAGAGGATCATCTCCCAGGGACCAACGCGCTCGAGCATCCTCCTGGACGACGGCCTGCAGGTGGACCTGCGCGTGGTGCCCCGCTCCGATTACGGTGCTACCCTGATGTACTTCACCGGCTCCAAGGAGCACACCGTCGAGCTTCGGAGGATCGCCATCCAGATGGGCTACAAGCTCAACGAGTACGGGCTGTTCCGCAAGGACGACGGTTCCCTGGTGGCCCGGGAGCAGGAAGAGGACGTGTACCGCGCCCTGGGCCTGGACCTCGTTCCCCCGGAGCTGCGAGAGATGCGTGGCGAGATCGAGGCGGCGCGGGAGCACCGCCTGCCCGAGCTGCTCCGGCCAGAGGACGTGAAGGGCGACCTGCACGTGCACACCGTAATGAGCGACGGACGGGCCACCATGCGACAGCTGGCGAGGGAGGCCAAGCGACGCGGCTACGAGTACATCGGGCTGACAGACCACTCCCGCTCGCTGCGCATCGCCCGCGGCCTCAGCACCGAGGACCTCCTGGCCTCGGTGGAGGAGGCGCACCAGGTCTCGGAGGAGGAGGGCATCGCGGTGCTGCGCGGCTCCGAGGTCGACATACTTGAGGACGGCTCGCTGGACTACCCCTCAGAGGTGCTGTCCCAGCTGGACTTCGTGATCGCCTCGGTGCACTCCCGCTTCAAGATGCCGGAGGAGGAGATGACCGCGCGGGTGCTGCGCGCGATGGAGGAGAAGGAAGTGAACATCATCGGCCATCCTACCGGCCGGCTGCTGGGACGCCGGGAAGGGTACGCCATCGACCTGGAGCAGGTGATGGAGCAGGCCGCCAGGAGGGGGGTGGCGCTGGAGTTGAACGGCTACCCTGACCGCCTGGACCTGAACGACCTCAACTGCCGACGGGCCAAGGAGCGTCACGTGAAGATCTCCCTGGGCACCGACGCCCACGCCCTGGAGGATATGGAGAACATGCTGTTCGCGGTGGGCACGGCCCGCCGGGGGTGGCTGGAGAAAGGGGACGTCATCAACGCCATGAGCCTCGACCAGCTGCGGTCGTTCTTCGAGAGACGGGGCGGCTAAAATATATGTCCGGGAATGGTTAATGTCCACCGGGACGGTGTAGGGTTGGGCGTCATAGAGATCGCTGATTCCATCAGGAGCATGGAGGTCCGGGGTGCGGGGCTCATCGCCAGGAGCGCGGCGGGTGCGCTGCGGCAGCAGGCCGAGGAGTACCGCGGGAACGACCTGGAGGAGCTGCGCCGCATCCTTGAGGAAGGGAAGAGAACGCTCATAGCCTCCCGCCCCACCGCCATATCGTTGTGGAACGCGGTGCAGGCCAGCATGCGGGGCGCGTCCCGTGCCCAGGACGCGGCGGAGCTGCGGGCGCTGGTGATGGACAACGCCGACCGCTTCATCGAGCGATCGAGCAAGGCGGTACAGACTATCGGCAGGATCGGGTCAAAGCGGCTGCGGTCCGGCATGACGGTGCTCACGCACTGCAACAGCAAGGCCGCCCTGGGCGTGATCAGGGCGGCCCACGCCGACGGCAAGGACCTGAACGTCTACGCCACCGAGTCCCGCCCCTGGAGGCAGGGCCTGCTGACCGTCAGGGACCTGGCGGAGGCGGGCATAGGCTCGACGCTCATCATCGACAGCGCGGTGCGCTGGATCATGAAGGAGGTGGACGTGGTGGTGGTGGGAGCGGACACCATCTGCTCCAACGGGGCGCTGATCAACAAGATCGGCACCTCCCAGGTGGCGCTGGCGGCGGAGGAGGCGAGGGTCCCGTTCATCGTGTGCGCGGAGACCTACAAGTTCTCGCCCCGCACCGTGCTAGGCGAGATGGTGGAGATCGAGGAGCGGGACGCCAGCGAGGTGGTGGACCCGCGGCAGCTGCCTCCGGGAGTGAAGGTGAGGAACCCGGTGTTCGACGCCACCCCGGCGGAGCACATCGACTCCATCGTCACCGAGGTCGGTCTGATCTCGCCGTACGCCGCCTACGAGGTCATAGTCAAGGAGCTGGGACAGGAGTCCATATTCGAGGCCAACGAGGAATGAAAATGGAGTATTCGGAGAAGTACCTGCATCTGGGCGAGACCGTCGACCCCGATGCCTATGTCATATGCAAGTACAAGATCGTGACCGACATGGACATCCGGCTGGCCGCCGCGGCCGTGGCCACCGAGCAGTCCACCGGCACCTGGACCGGGATCTCGACCCTCAACGACGAGATCTTCGAGCGGTACCACGGGCGGGTCACCGGCATCGAGGGCAATGTAGCCACCATTGCGTACCCGGCGGACGATTTCTCCCTGGATATCGGCAGCGTGCCGCAGATCTTGAGCGTCATCGCCGGGAACCTGTTCGGTCTGGAAGGTCTGAAGGGAGTGCGCCTGGAGGACGTGGAGTTCCCCAAGAGCATGCTAAAGGAGTTCAAGGGCCCCAAGTACGGCATCCCCGGGCTGAGGAGCGCGCTGAAGCGGCCGAAGAAGCCGCTGGTGGGGACGATCGTCAAACCGAAGATCGGGCTGCCGCCCCAGGGCATGGCCGATTACATCTACGAGGCGGGCATGGGCGGCCTCACCAACGGCAAGGACGATGAAACGCTCTCGAACCAGAGGTTCTGCCCCCTGGAGGACCGGGTCGTCTCCATCGCCGAGGCCATCGACCGCGTTCGCTCCGAGACCGGCCACGAGATCATGCACGCCATAAATGTCTCTACGCGCGGCGACCAGATACTGGAGGTGGCGGACCGGGCGCAGGAGCTGGGAGCGACAGAGCTCATGGTGGACGTCATCACCTGCGGCTTCGCCGCAGTGCAGGTGCTGGCCGAGGACCCCTCCATCAAGAGGCCTATCCATGTGCACCGCACCATGCATGGCGCGATCACGCGCAACAAGGACCTGGGGGTCTCCATGCAGGTGTTCGCCAAGCTGGTGCGCATGTGCGGGGGGGACGCCCTGCATGTGGGAACGTTCGGCGTGGGCAAGATGAAGGGCACGCCCACCGAGGACCTGGCCAACCAGCGGGCGTGCGTGGGGCCGGAACTACCGTACGAGCGCGTCATGCCGGTGTGCTCCGGCGGGATGCACCCCGCGCTCATCGAGCCGCTGATCAAGATCACCGGTCCCGACGTGCAGATCCAGGCCGGCGGGGGCGTGGCCGGGCACCCCCAGGGAGTGCGGGGCGGGGCCCGGGCCATGGTGCAGGCGGTGGACGCCGGCTACCAGGGCATACCGTTCGCAGAGTACGCCCAGAGCCATGAGGAGCTCCGGGAAGCGATGACCAAGTGGGGATGAACATGCAGCTCAAGGCCAAGTACATAGACATGGAGTCGGCGGAGTACACCGCGGTCCTGCACAAGGACGATGCCATGGAGATCGGGGTGAGGGAGCAGGACCGGGTGCGCATCAAGCACGAGCGCAGCTCCACCGTCACGCTGGTGCAGACCACCGACACGGTGGTGGCGAAGGGCGAGGTGGGCATCCTGGGCAAGGCCTGGGCGGACCTGGGGCCGGATCCTGACGAGCTCATCGACGTGGTGGCCACGGCCAAGCCGGAGGCCATCGAGTTCATCCGCAAGAAGATGAACGGGAAGGAGCTGACCACCGAGGAGATACGCACCATCGTGTTAGATATCGCCTCGCACAACCTCAGCAACATCGAGCTCACCGCGTACGTGACGGCGCTGTACATCAACGGCATGAACCTGCGTGAGACCGCCGATCTGACGCAGGCCATGGTGGAGACCGGCGAGACCATCAAGTTCGACCGCTCCCCGGTGTACGACTTCCACTCCGTGGGCGGCTGCCCTGGGAATAAGATCACCCTGATCGTCGTGCCTATCGTGGCGGCGGCCGGGTTACTTATTCCAAAGACGTCATCGCGGGCCATCAGCTCCGCTGCGGGGACGTCTGACATAGTCGAAGTGTTCGCCCGGGTGGACTTCGACGGCAACAAGCTGCGCAGCATCGCCGAGAGCACCGGCGGCACGTTGGCGTGGGGCGGGTCGGTGAACCTGGCCCCGGCCGACGACCTCATCATCAAGGTCGAGTACCCGCTGGGCATCGATCCCCACGCGCAGCTCCTGGCCTCGGTCATGAGCAAGAAGAAGGCGGTGGGCACGGAGTACCTGGTGATCGACATACCGATGGGCGCCGGCACCAAGGTGCCGACCATGGAGATGGCGCAGGCCTACGCCAAGGACTTCGTGGAGTTAGGGGAAAGATTGGGAATGCACGTGGAGTGCGCCATCACCTACGGCGAGCAGCCGGTGGGGAGGGCCATCGGCCCGGCGTTGGAGGCTAGGGAGGCCATCGCCATCCTGGAGGGCGAGCTGCATCCCAGCAGCGTGATCGAGAAGGCGTGCGGCATGGCCGGCATTCTTCTAGAGATGGGTGGCATCAAGAGGGGTGAGGGAAAAGCTCGGGAGATCCTCATGTCCGGGAAGGCCCTGGAAAAGTTCCGCGAGATCGTGGCCGCCCAAGGCGGCAATCCCAATATCAAGTCGACGGACATCCAGGTGGGCAGGTACACGCATGACATCACCGCCACCATGTGCGGGTACGTGAACTCGATACGCAACAAGGAGCTGGTAGCGTTAGCTCGTGCCGCCGGCGCGCCCCGCGACCAAGGGGCGGGGGTGCTGCTGCACAAGAAGCGGGGCAACCAGGTGGGCGAGGGTGAGGCCGTTCTCACGATCTACGCCGACAGCCAGGCCAAGCTGGACCAGGCGGTGGAGCTGTCCCGCAAGCTGCACCCCGTGAACATCGAAGGGATGATCCTGGCCAAGCTGCCGTACATCAACCGCAGCACGGTCATCGAGCGGACCTTCTGTCCTGCGCCCTCAGCGCCTCCGGAAGACTGAGCTCACCCTTGGCCACCGCCTCCGCCAGGTCGTGGGATATCGTCACGCGGCCGCCGCTCTCGATGCGGCTCAGCCGCTGGATGTCCCGCACCTCGCCGGGCGTGGGCCGGACCTCTGGAGGAAAAGGTAAGCGATAACCGGAGCCCAGGGCGATGGACACCGCCGCGTCAGCATCGGGGTCCTCCGTCCGGCGGGTGGTGCTGGTCTCGTCCACTACCTCCACGTCGTCCACGGTGTTCCATATGGAGCGGATGATGCGGTCGCGGTTGGTGCGGTCCCCGTGCCCCACCCGGGCGATGAGGCGGGAGTGCCTGAAGTTCCGTCCGTAGCGCACGATCTCGTCCGCGACCCGTTCCGGTGAGCCCACCGTCTCGGCCACCAGCACCCGGCCGTCGCCGATGATCGCCAGCCCGGGACGACAGCCGGGATCGACCCCCGCCACCAGCGTGCTGAACGAGCCCCGCCCCTTGAGATGGGAGCGGGCGATGCTGAGGGCCATGTCCGCCTGGTCGTTCACCACCACGTTGCGGAAGCGCACCAGGGGCCGCTCTTCGGTGGTGGTGACGATCACCCCCACGTTCTCGGGCACGGGGTCATCGAAGTCCAACGCCACGAAGGGTTCCCTGTTCTCCCGCAGGAGATGGACCAGTTCGTAGAAAAAGTTGAAGTTCTTGGTCATTATGCCGATGACCTTCATCCAGGTAACTTATGCAGAAGGGGAAGCTTAACCCTTTGCTCTTGATGCTGGCCAGCCAGGGGGCCGGACGACCCGCCGGAAAAATAGGATGGCGGGGGCGTGCCGACCCTACCGCTTCTTCTTGAACTTGCCCAGCACCGACTTGTCCTCGCCCTCGATCTCGGCGAAGCGCTTGAGGATCTCCTTCTGCTCGGTGGTGAGCTTGTCCGGCACCTTGACCTTCACGCGGACGAAGAGGTCGCCGCGCGCGCTGTCGTGCAGCATTGGCATCCCAGAGCCACGCAGGCGGAAGACGGTCTCCGGTTGCGTCCCCGGCGGTATCGTCACCCGCGCCTTCTTGTCCAGCGTGGGGATCTCGATCTCCGCCCCCAGGGCGGCCTGGGCGAAGGTGATGTTCTGCTCCATCATCAGCTCCGCCCCCTCGCGCACGTACAGAGGATGAGGCCTCACGTGCAGCACCACGTACAGGTCCCCGCTGGGCTGGCCAGGACCGCCGGCCTCGCCCGCGCCGGGGATGCGGAGACGGGAGCCGGTCTCCACCCCGGCCGGGATGTCGACGTCGATGTGCGATGTGCGCTGCACCTTGCCCCTACCGTCGCACTCCGGGCAGTTGTTGGTCGCTGCCCGACCCGTACCGCGGCAGCGTCGGCATGGGCCGACCTGCATGAACTGGCTGAAGCCCCGGTTCTGCACCACGCGCACCTGGCCAGTGCCGTTGCAGTCCGGGCATGACACCACCTTGCCGTCCTTGGCCCCGGTGCCCTGGCACTTGGGGCAGTTGTCGTACTTGGGCACGGTGATGCGTTTCTTCACCCCCTTGAAGGCGTCATCCAGAGATATCTCGAGGTCCATGCGGGCGTCCCGGCCGCCGGAGCGCTGGGTCTGCCGGCCGAAAAGCATGTCGAAGATGGAGCCGAAGCCCCCGCCGTCGCCGAAGATGTCCCTCAGGTCGCCCATGTGGGAGAAGTCGCTCCAGTTGAAGCTGCCCTCCTGGAACTGGGAGCTGACCCCGGCGTGGCCGTACTGGTCGTACAGCTGCCGCTTCTTGTCGTCGGCCAGCACCTCGTACGCCTCCGATATCTCCTTGAACTTCTCCTCGGCGACCTTGCGGTCCTCCTTGGTGACGTCGGGGTGGTACTGCATGGCCAGCTTGCGGTACGCCTTCTTGATCTCGTCCTCACTGGAGCCCTTGGGGATCCCCAGCACCTCGTAGTAGTCCCGCTGCGTCATCTACGAGCTTCCGTATCAGTCGACTATGTGGTAGTCGGCGTCGGTGAAGTCGCCCTTCCCGCCCTGGTCCTTCTTGTCGTCCCCGGGGGGCGGGGCCTGGGCCTGCTGCGCCTGCGCCGCCTGCTGCTCCGCCGCGGCGGCCTGGTAGATGCGCGTGGACACCGTGGACATCTCCTTGACCAGGGCGTCCATCTTGGCCTTGATGGCCTCCATGTCGTCGCCCTTGACGACCTCCCGCAGCTCGTCCGCGGCCTTCTTGACCTTCTCCCGCTCCTCGGCGGTGACCTTGTCGCCCAGCTCGATGATGCTCTTGTCGGTGGTGTACAGCAGAGTGTCCGCCTGATTGAGCGTCTCCACCTTCTCCTTGCGCTTCTTGTCCTCCTCGGAGAACTGCTCGGCCTGCTTCACCATGTTGTTGATGTCGTCCTTGGACAGCTTGTTGGTCGCAGTGATGGTGATCTTCTGCTCCTTGCCCGTCCCCAGGTCCTTGGCCGAGACGCTGATGATGCCGTTGGCGTCGATGTCGTAGGTGACCTCGATCTGGGGGATGCCCCTGGGCGCGGGCGGGATGCCGCTCAGCTGGAACTTGCCCAATGAGACGTTGTCGGCCGCCATCTCCCTCTCCCCCTGCACGATGTGTATCTCCACGCTGGACTGGTAGTCCGCGGCGGTGGAGAACACCTGCGACTTGCGCGTCGGGATCGTCGTGTTGCGCTCGATGAGCTTGGTGGCGATGCCGCCCAGTGTCTCTACGCTCAGCGACAGCGGAGTAACGTCCAGCAGCAGGATGTCCTTGACCTCGCCGGCCAGGACCGCGCCCTGGATGGCCGCGCCCATGGACACGCACTCCATGGGGTCGATGCCCCTCTGGATCTTCTTGCCCACCACCATCTCCACGAACCGCTGCACGATGGGCATGCGCGTTGGGCCGCCCACCAGGATGATGTTGTCGATCTTCTCCGGCGAGAGCTTGGCGTCGCGCATGGCGTTGGCCATGGGGGCGCGGCAGCGCTCCACGATGGGGTTAATTAACTCCTCCAGCTTGGCCCGGGTGATGTTCATGGCCAGGTGCTTGGGCCCGTTCTGCTCAGCGATGAACGGCAGGTTGATCTCCGTGGACATCGTCGACGAGAGCTCGATCTTCGCTTTCTCGGAAGCCTCGCGCACCCTCCACATGGCCATCTTGTCCTTGGTGAGGTCGATGCCGCTGTCCTTGTTGAACTGCGCCACCACGTAGTTGATGAGGACCTGGTCCATGTCCGTCCCGCCCAGCTGGGTGTCGCCGGAGGTGGAGATCACCTCGAACACGCCCTCCGAGAACTCCATGATGGTTACGTCGAGCGTGCCGCCGCCGAGGTCGAACACCATGATCTTCTGGGACTGCTTGGCGTTGTCCAGACCGTAGGCCAGCGCGGCCGCGGTGGGCTCGTTGATGATCCTCACGACCTCCAGCCCGGCGATGGCGCCGGCGTCCTTGGTGGCCTGCCGCTGGTTGTCGTTGAAGTACGCCGGGACGGTGATGACCGCCTTGTCCACGGTGTCCCCGAGGAAGGCCTCGGCGTCGCGCTTGATCTTCTGCAATATGAAGGCGGATATCTGCTGCGGGGTGTACTCCTTCCCGTGGACATGGAACTTGAAGTCCGTGCCCATCTTCCGCTTGGCCGCAGCTATCGTCCCTTCGGGGTTGGTGACCGCCTGCCTTCGGGCCGGCTCGCCCACCAGGAGCTCGCCGTCCTTGGTCAACGCCACGTAGGACGGGAACGCCTTGCCGCCTATGCTGGTCCCTTCCGCACTGGGGATGATGGTGGGCCTTCCGCCCTCCATGACCGCGGCCGCCGAGTTGCTGGTACCTAGATCTATGCCAATTATCTTAGCCATTGTTATCACCCTTGCACTTCGCTACCTTTACCTTGGAACACCTCAGCACCTTGTCGCCGAGGTAGTAACCCTTCTGGAACACTTCTAGGATCTTGCCGTCCTCGCCCTCTCCCACCGCCAGCGCCTCGTGGACGGTGGGATCGAACCTGCCCTCGGAAGGTATCTCCTTCAGGCCGCTCTCGGCCATCAGGGCGGCGAGGTTGTCACGCACTTTATGGATGCCCGCCCGCAGCTCGTCCTCCGAGCACTGCGAGGCCAGGGCCCGCTCGAAATCGTCGAACACCAGCAGGAGGTCGGACAGCAGGCGCTGGTTGGCAAACCTGACGATGTCCTCTTTCTCCCTCTGGGTCCTCTTCTTGTAATTGTCAAACTCGGCCTGCACGCGCTTGGCGACGTTAAGGTACTCCGCTGCCAAGCTCGACTGCCGCTCCCTCTCCTTCCTCTCCGCCTGTAGCTCGTCGCGCAGCGATGACAGCTGCTGCTCGGGGTCAACGTCCCCGCTCCCATTAGCTTCAGACCCTTGTGCCTTCTCCATCCCATCACCTTCCTTGGACCTGGGCCATTGGTTGAGAAATGTTAAGGGGTTTGTGCTGGGGGGCTAGCCCCCCGTGAGGTTTCAGTCCTCGTCCATTCCGCCCATGCCGCCCATGTCGGGCCCGCCGGGGCCAGGGGTGTGGTAGCCCTTGGCGGCGATGACATCGTCGATCCTGAGGATCAGGACCGCGGCGTCGGTGGCGGAGTTGATGGCCTGGCGTCCGACCCGGATGGGCTCGATGACCTTCAGGTCCTTCATGTCCACGACCTTGCCGGTGTAGACGTTGAGGCCGGCGTTGACCTTGCCGTCCTTGTGGGCCTTCCTCATGTTGATGAGGACGTCGATGGGGTCTAGACCCGCGTTCTCGGAGAGCGCGGTGGGGACGACCTCCAGGGCGCTGGCGTAGGCGTCGATGGCGATCTGCTCGCGTCCGCCGATGGAGGCGGCGTACTCGCGGAGCCTCATGGCGATCTCCACCGCTGCGCTGCCGCCGCCGGTGACGGTCCTGCCGTCCTCGATGGCGACCGCGACCACGCTCATGGCGTCGTCGAGGGAGCGCTCGACCTCGTCGACCACGTGCTGGGTGCCGCCCCTGAGCAACAGGGACACGGCCTTGGGGTTCTTGCAGCCGGTGACGAAGGTCATGTCGTCCTCGCCCATCTGGCGGACCTCGATCTGGGCAGCGGTGCCGAGCTCATCGGGGGACAGCTCCTCGATCTTGGTGACGATGACGCCGCCGGTGGCCTTGGCGACCTTCTCCATGTCGGACTTCTTGACCCGGCGGAGGGACATGATCTTCTCCTTGGCCAGGAAGTGCTGGGCGAGGTCATCGATGCCCTTCTGGCAGAACACGGCGTTGGCGCCGGCGTCCTTGATGGCCTTGACCATCTTGCGGATCATGTTCTCCTCCTCCGCAAGGAAGGCCTGCATCTGGCTGGGGTCGGTGATCTCGATCTTGGCATCGACCTCGGTCTTCTGGACCTCCACCGCCACGTCCAGGAGGGCGATCTTGGCCTTCTCCAGCTTGCGGGGCATCTGGGGGTGCACGGGGTCCTTGTCCAGGATTATGCCCTGGATGAACTCGGAGTCCTCGGTGGAGCCGCCTGTCTTCTTGACGATCTGGATGTTGTCCATGTCCACGTTCCACTTCTTCCCCTCCTGCTCCGCCACCGCGGTGACGGCCTTGACGGTGAGGTCAGCGAGGTACTCGCGGGAGGTGCTCACGGACTTGGAGATCATCGAGGTCTCGGCGATGACCTTCAGGGCCTTCTTGTCCTTGACATCGATGGCCATCGAGATCTCGTCCAGGATCTCCTGGGCCTTGCTGCAGGCGAGCCTGTAGCCGCCGGCGATGATGGTGGGGTGAATGTTAGAGTCGATGAGGTCGGTGGCCTTCTTGAGCAGCTCCCCCGACAGGATGACCGCGGTGGTGGTCCCGTCCCCGGCCTCGGTGTCCTGGGTCTTGGCGACCTCCACCAGCATCTTGGCGGCGGGGTGGTCGACATCGATCTCCTTGAGGATGGTCACGCCATCGTTGGTAATGACTACATCCCCCAGGCTGTCTACGAGCATCTTGTCCATCCCACGGGGTCCCAAGGTGCTGCGGACAGCGTCAGCGATGGCCCTGGCGGCCATGATGTTGTTGTACTGGGCGTCCTTGCCCCGGTCCCTCTTAGTACCCTCCTTGAGGATGAGTATAGGTGTGTTTCCCATTCCCATGCATTTACCTCCAATGATATCATATACGAAGCTACTGTCTAGCTAAGCCTGCGTTGAATGTTTGTTCTTCTATATAAGTATAGCGTATGGTCGGTTCTCCCCGAGGATTCCATGACGGGAAACGGGAGAGATGCTGGACGGTGGCGGACGCGCCGGAGCGCGGCGCACATGCGCCCCGGGGCCCGCGTTTCATATTTCGCCTCTTGACGGGAAACCTATTTGAGCCGCCTCATGTGTTATGCTTCCCGGGATGCACTGGAGCCGGGTATCGGGCGGGCGAGCTGAACCTCCCCTGCCCCCAGCTGGTGGTCACCGAAGGGTGTCGCAGCGGCCCGCCCAGCACTTATCGGGCGATGGGAATGGAGTATAGCGGGCTGATGCTGGAGTTCGGGCTCATACTGATGGTGGCCTTCCTGGGGGCCCTCCTGGCCTCACGGTCCAGGCAGAGCGTCATCCTGGGATACATCGCCGCCGGGGTCATCATCGGCCCGTACCTGAGCTTCCAGATCGGTGGCTTCACCTACCACGGCCTGATACAGGAGACGGACTTCATCGAGACCATCTCCGAGCTTGGTCTGATACTGCTCATCTTCTTCGTAGGGATGGAGTTCTCCATCGACAAGATACGCCGGGTGAAGGGGCCGGCGGTGATACTTTCGCTGATCGACGTGGGTGTGAACCTCTTCACCGGGATCCTTCTGGCCACGGCCATGGGGTGGCCCCTCATCGACACCTTGTTCCTATCCTCGGTGCTGGCCATGAGCTGCTCGGCGGTGGCCATGAAGACCTTGATGGAGCTCGGTCGGCTGGAGCGGCCGGAGACGGAGTTCATGCTGGGCATGATCATCCTGGAGGAGTTCATCTCCATGCTCTTCCTGACCATCGTGGGCGGGCTGGTGATCCACACCGACGCTAATTTCTCAGTCTCCAGCATGCTTCTGGGCCTGGGAGCGTTCTTCCTGTTCTTCGTCCTCATGGCCGCCCTGGTGGTCCCCCGGGTCATCGCCCGCCTGCAGCGGGTGAAGAGCGACGAGCTGTTCGTGCTGTTCATGCTGGGCGCCATCTGCCTATCCGCCGCCTTCGCCGAGCTGTGCGGCGTTCCCGCCCTCATCGGGGCGTTCTTCATCGGCATGACCTTCGCCGAGTCCAAGGTCTCCATGCGGGCGGAGAAGATCATCGTGCCGCTGCGGGACGCGTTCGTGGCCATGTTCTTCGTGGCGTTCGGCATGCTCATCGACCCCTCCCTGTTCGGGTCGGTGTGGACGATCATCGTGATGGCCGTGGTACTCATCTCCGTGGACGAGATCCTCATCATGTCCGCCCTCGCCTACCTGGTGGGCTTCGGCCGCCGTGCCGCCACCTCGGTGGGGGCCTCCTTCAGCGCCCGGGGGGGAGAGTCCATCATGTATGCCAGCGTTGGCAGTCAGGCCGCAGGGGCGACCAAGGGGGCGGAGCTATACCCCATCGCCGGGGCGGTCACCTTCATCATGAGCGTGCTGTGTCCGCTGTACATCCGCAAGGCCTTCGTGTTCGCCGATTGGGTGGCGAGGAAAGCACCGCGGTTCATGACCTACGGGGCCGGCGTCATCTCCCGCACCTTCAACAAGATGGTGATGCCCGGCGGCCGGGTGTTCAAGCTGTCCCGCTCCCTCCTGGCGGCCTTCATCGCGTACCTGACGCTGGTGCTGGCAGTGACGGTGACCCCCGGGGTCCCGGGGCTGGTGCTGTACTACCTGGCCATCGTCCTGTGCGTCCTCATCTGGTACCTGCTGCAGAAGGACCTGCTGAAGGTGGTCAAGAGCGTGGACTACTCCAACCTGGGGGTGAGGGAAGGGGCCGAGCGCACGGTGAGCCACTACGTGGCCACCGCGGCCTGCCTGGGGCTCATCATGGTGGCGTGCGTGGCCCTCATGTACACGGTCTACTGGCCCTCGGTCATCGTGATCGCGCTGGCCTACCTGGGATGGTTCGTGTACCTCATGCACCTCTCCTACCACCGCACCTGCGACATCGTCCAGTACGGCGAGATACGCGCCAGGAACTCGCAGCCCACCGTCACAATGGAGATCGAGAAGCCGGTGTTCTACCACCGCCAGCGGTGGAAGGGTTTCTGACCTCCGAAGGCGTGGAGGAAAGATGGATATACGTCCTGGCATTGTAAGACCCACGAGGTAGCGGAGGTATCGCATGGGTGAGCTGGAGACCTGCCTGGCCGTGCTGTTCAAGCGCAAGGGCAAGAACGTGATGACCGAGACCGAGTTCATGCTCACGGTCTCGTTCGATTACCGCTGGTTCACCCCCAAGGAGGCGCAGACGCTGCTCGACGTCTCCGTGAAGAAGGGCCTCCTCGTACGAACCGAGGAGTTCCTCAAGCCCAGCTTCGACATCAAGGACATCGAGGCCTCCCTCTCGTTCCGTCCCTCCAAGGCGGTGCTCAGCGCCGAAAAGGAGGAAGTGTCCATCTTCGCCCAGCTGGTGCAGCTGATCTCCGACAAGGGCGGGCTGAAGAAGAGGGACGCGGTGGCGCGGATCAACCGCACGCAGGAGCGGCTGGGCGTGGACGTGGAGGTCGCCGCGGTGCTGGTGGCCCAGGACCTGGGCTTGGACGTTACTACGTACCTGGAGCCGGTCAAAAAAGAGATATTGGGCCGGTGAGGCTCACTTCTTCTTGATCATGTCCCCCAGGGTGAGGACCTTGCCCGTGGACCGGCCGCCCTCGGCCTTGACCAACGCTACCTTTTCCGTGAGCTTGATGCCCAGCTCGTGCTCCAGCTTCTTCAGCAGAGCATCGTTAGGGCGCATGGTCCCGTTCTCCAGCTTGGCGATGACGCTGGTCCTCTCGTTGAGCTTGGCGGCGAGGTCCTCCTGCTTCCAGTCCCGGGCCGCACGGGCCTCGCGTATCACCTTGGAGTACTCGGGGATGAGGTCGGTGGTCTCCTCGTCGGTGTAGATGGACCGGGTCCGCATCCTGCGCTCCCGGGCCTCCAGCCTCTCGGTCACCACGGTGCGGCTGGGAGCGGCGGCGGTGCCCCGCTTCGCCCCCCCGCCCCGGCCATCCGGGCTCTCCCCGAACCGGGAGCATTCCTTGCACACCGTGAGCTTGCTTCCTTCCACGAAAATCGTCTTGGTGAAATCGGATTCCTTACCGCACATCTCGCACAACATGGTCTTCCCCTCGCAATCATCCAACGATGATTTAACATCTTTGAATATCGGGTATTGCGAATCAGGAACGAGGCGTTCCCCGAGGCCGCGTACGGCGTTAAATTTATTTACTGGCAAATATTTTTATTCCCCGCTGGAGCAGAGTCATTATCGATACTCATCGTGACCGTACGTCGGGTGGGAATTTTAAGAATAATTTTATAAATCCCCTTTAACACTATTACACCCATCGACGGGTGAACGCCCGCTCGGCCTGAGAACGACCGCCCTACCTGTCTGGCTACATCAGCTTTATAGGCGAAACGGTCTTATAGCTAAGGCCTTAATTAAGCGTTGCCGAGGTGACATGGTGAAAGAACCCCAGCTGGAAGAGCTAGTGACCGAGATGAGGGACAAGATCGAGGTCCTCGAGAGGCGTAACGGCGAGCTCCTGGAGGAGATCAGAAGGGTAGAGGGAGAGAAGCGCTACGTCGAGAGCGAGCTCTTCCGGCTGCAGAAGGAGCTCAAGCGCATGAGGGCCGAGATGGAGAGGCTCAAGTCCCCGCCCCTGATCATCGGCGCCATCAAGGACGTCCTGGCCGACGGCAGGGTCATCGTAAAGAGCTCCACCGGACCGGACTTCATCGTCTCCACCTCCGAGTACGTTCCCAGCGAGGACCTCATCGTAGGTGCCCGGGTCGCCCTCAACAAGCAGACCCTGGCGGTCATGGGAGTTCTCCCGCCATCACTGGACCCCATTGTCATCGGCGCCGAGATAATCGAGAAGCCGGAGATCTCCTACGGCGAGATCGGCGGCCTGGAGGAGCAGATCCTCGAGGTGCGTGAGGCGGTGGAGGACCCGCTGCTGCGGCCGGAGCTGTACAAGAAGGTCGGCATCGAGCCGCCCAAGGGCGTGCTGCTGGTCGGTCCCCCCGGGACCGGCAAGACCCTGCTGGCCAAGGCCGTGGCGCACCAGACCAACGCCACCTTCATACGCTTCGTGGGATCGGAGCTGGTGCAGAAGTACATCGGCGAGGGCGCCCGCCTGGTGCGGGAGCTGTTCGAGCTGGCCAAGGAGAAGGCGCCCAGCATCGTGTTCATCGACGAGCTGGACTCCATCGGGGCGAAGAGGCTAGAGGTCGCCACCAGCGGCGACCGGGAGGTCCAGAGGACGCTCATGCAGCTCCTGTCGGAGCTGGACGGCTTCAACCCCATCGGGGAGGTCAAGATCATCGGGGCCACCAACCGCCCGGACATCCTGGACGATGCACTGCTGAGGCCCGGCAGGTTCGATAGGATCATCGAGATCCCCATTCCCGGCTACGAGGGCCGGCTGGAGATATTCAAGATCCACACCAAGAGGATGGCCATCGACGACAACATCACCCTCACCGAGCTGGCCATGAAGGCCGATGGCGCCACCGGTGCCGACCTCAAGGCCATCTGCACCGAGGCGGGGATGTTCGCCATCCGCGACAACCGCGACCACATCAGCATGAGCGACTTCGAGAGGGCCATCGCCAAGGTCCTGGACAACGAGGCTCAGAAGATCGTCGAGTCCGGCGTGATGTTCGCTTAAACCCTTTCCCTAACTCTCTTATCCTTTCCTTACTTTGTTAGTATTCTCTCCGACCTCGGTTGATAATCACTCTTGCGGCCTACTCCTCACCTGTTATATACGCTGAAGTCCACTCAATACACAATGGTTTTGAACGGCGCCCCCAAGATCCTGGTGGACGAGAGATCGGCCAAGATCCTCCTGGCCGCACTGAACCGTCCCCTCTCCGCCCTAGGCATAAGCAAGGCCACGGGAGTGCCCATAGCTCAGGTGTTCTCCCACCTTCACGTCCTGGAGAGGCACGGCCTGGTGGCCAAGGTGACGTACCGCTACGACCATCGGGGGAGGGAGAGGGCGATATACCGCTCCCTGCTCAGCGACGCCCTGGTGTTCGTGGACCGGGGCAGGCTCAAGGCCACCTTCCAGCTCGTCACCGCGGACCAGGAGGCGTTCCGCGTTCCGGGTGAGGCGCTACTCTAGGGACGGCCGGGAGCCGGCGTCCTCACCGCCCTCGAAGTACTGCTGCACGGTGTTGTAGATGTCCTCCATGCCGGTCCCCTCCATGGCCGAGACCGGGGTCAGCTCCTTGTACATGCCCACGTTCTCCATGGCCTTCAGGAACTCGATGCTGATGATGCTCTGGGAGGACATGTCCCTCTCGGTCAGCGCGTTGTAAAGGGCGAAGGCGTCCCGCGACCAGTTGGAAAGGTTCTCCAGATCCTCGTCCTTGAGCAGGTCGGCCTTGGACAGCACGTTGAGGATGGGCAGGGAGAAGCGGAACTGGGTGATGCCGCACAGCATCATGTCGGACACGAATCCATTGGCGGTGCGGGCCAGCGTTGGATCGGACAGGAACACCAGCATGCTGTCCTCCCGCCCCAGCTCCTCCACCAGGGCGGTGGACGACTGGCGGAAGGCGAACAGCTCCATCTGCCCCGGGGTGTCGATGAGGCAGTAGTCGGTCTCCATGCCCTTCACCACCGGCACCCACTCCTTGGCGTTCACGGCCATGAGGTCGGAGGCCACGATCTGCGCCCCGTTGGGTCCTAAGGAATATTCGCTCATGATCTCGTTCAGGTGCACCCAGTCCCGGATGTCCACGTCCGCCTCGTACGGTATGAAGTCCGCCCCGGGGTCCAGGTTCACGATGATGCTGCCGATGCCATTGACGTCCAGCCACTCGCTGAACGCCTGGACCAGGGAGCTCTTGCCGCTGCCGGCGGTGCCGATGAAGTAGATGTAGTGCATGTCCTCGCCGCCCGCTATGAGGCCGAGGTCAGGGATAAACCTTCCTGACCACCGGAAGGACTAACACCTAGGCGCTCCGAGTCATCTTCATGGACGACCACTCACCCCCCGGTTACGATGACGCCATGAGATTTCCCCTGAGCGAGGCCCTGCGGGGCCGCCGGTCCCGCCGCTTCTCCCTGGGCTCCGAGATACCGGACGGCATGCTGAGGTACGCCTCCGCTCACGCCCCGGTGCCGCTGGAGGCCCGGGAGAAGGAGATGGTGCTGTCGGCGGTGACAGGCATCACCGGCTGGAACTACATGATCTCCCATAACCCGCTGTTCGCGCCCTTCCTGCCCAACTATGCCGGCTCGGCGTGGGGGAGGACCTTCCCCTCGGCCGCGGGCTTCCACACCAGCGAGGTGTTCTACACCGACGATGAGGGCGTGTACCACATCCCCTCGCGGGACGGACCGCCCTCCCGCACGGTCCAGCAGGCGTGCTCCACCGGGACCGAGAGCTCCGAAGGGGTCAGGCGGTACCGCGGCATCGATGTGCCGGAGACCGAGCCGCCCAGCAGGAACGAGGACACGTGCGGCCCGGGGGCGTTCAGGGACGTCGCTCCCACGGTGGTGAAGGTGCAGGACGGACGGCTGCGGATCCCGGCGGTGGAGGCGCACATCGAGCCGCACAACCACTGGTGCGTCAACCGGCCGGGGAGCATGCTGGTGATCCCCGTGGCGGACCTGGCCCAGCACATGATCCTGGGGCTGTGCTTCCTGGTCAAGAACGGCATCGGCATCTACGATGATATCAACAACGCGGAGATCCCCGACCTGGAGAGGTACTCCGACCTCCTGGACCCCGACAAGAGGTATCCGCTCTCCTACCTGGAGACGCTGACGGTGGCGGAGGCCTCGGTGGAGATGGGGGCAGCGTGCTACGCCGGGATGCTGCAGCTGCAGGCCATGGGCCTGGGGGGATGGATGTTCGATGGGATCAACCCCTTCAGCGTGCTGGGGGCCAGCGGTGATCCGGAAGCTCCCGGCCTGGGCTTCCGCTTTGACACCGACGACCGGTGGCCGGTCCCCAATCCCACCGGGCTGGAGAAGCACTTCGAGGGCGCCTGCCCGCCGCACGTCAAGGACATGCGGGAGGCGGTGGACCGCGTAGTGGCCAGGAAGTTCAACGGGGGCGGTCCGTTCTTCCGCGACACGCCGGGGCCGTGGCGCGAGAGCGCGCAGGTGCGGGGCTCCGCGCAGCGGCACCCCACCGAGTTCCGGGAGTGCGTGACCACCATGTGCCAGTACGTGCTGGACACCTTCGGCAAGTTCCCGGGGACGGTGCCCACCATCTGGGCCCTGATGTACCTGCAGGCGCACCATCTGGACCTGGAGTTCTACGACGCCAAGTTCAAGCCCGGCGCTTACCTGGAGACGCACGCCCGGCACATGGAGAGGTGGCATCCCGGCACGCGATGAGCGGGGGACGCCGGGACGATGGTAAAGGACGTCGGGGTCGCTTCCGAGCAGGCTCCGTTGGCCTTGGCGACCTTATTAGTACTCGAAGATGAGAAGTCGATTGGGGAAGGTCACACGACCCCAGTCTCGGGGGTTATGAAATGATGCCCACACAAGAAAGGCAGGCCATTCCGGATGCCACGAAGATCACCAAGAACGTGCCTGGTGTCATGGTGGACAACGACAGGGTGCGTGTTCTTAGCGCGCACATACCAGTAGGCGAAACGGCCCCTATGCACTCCCACCCGGAGCATGTGGTGGTCGTACTTAACGGCGGTACGGTCAAGCTGACCTATCCTTCCGGAAAGGCGGAGACCTTGGAGCTGGAGTCAGGAAAGGCCATCTTTATGGAAGCCCAATCGCATGAGGTGGCGAACTTGAGCGATAAGGACATCGACATGGTGGTGGTCGAGCTAAAGTGAGCTCGTGGCGACCATCCGCATCGGCATCACCGCGTTCCTGTCCCAGCGTGGGCATCATCACCTCGAAGGTGCGCTGGACCGTTCCGTCATTTTATATATTGCAGGATCAGAAAGGACAGCATCAAGAGGATGACGGAACCATGGCGCACAAGGTAAACTACCCGACCAAGACCCCGGACAAGGAAGAGAAGGTCACCGAAGCGGAAAGGGAGAAGGGAGGATATGGCATGGCCAAGAAGGAAGGGATAACCTATCCTCCGGCCAAGAAGGAGAAGAAGTAAACCAGACCTTTCCCGACATCGCCTGTGAACACCTTAGCTGCTTGCACTGGCCAGGCAAGAGCTTGATCAGAGCAGCAGATCGTTTCCTTCTCAATTTTCCCAAAGGCCCATGTTGAAAAGTTACACTGGGACGAAGAACATTTGAGCAAGAATGATAAACGAGGGAGCGGGCCCGGAGGGATTCGAACCCTCGGCCCATCGGTTAAGAGCCGATTGCTCTACCTAGCTGAGCTACGGGCCCCCTGTAAGCCCGTGAAATATGGTCGTCATACATAAGCCTTTCTGAACTCTCGTGACCGTAGAGAACAGAAGGCCCCTGCCGTACTCAACGACGGAATTAGCAGCGATGATCTCTGAACAGGCCTGCCGGCCCTGGTACCTGACCGTGACCAGCCTGCATTGGACGCACCGATGCCCCTTGAGGTGAGCGGTGGCTCCCCAGCTCAGGGTGTCCCCTTACAGGCTGAGGGCGCCTCTGGTCCAGCCCAGCATGTTCCCGTCGGTGTTGATCATGCCCTCGTCCATCTCGTTCCCGCATTCCGGACACTTCATATTCTTCCCCGGGGCGGAAGGGGTCAGCGGGAAGATAAAGGAGCTGACGTCATAAGCGATAAATATCCCCGGTTCAAGAACCTCAGACCATGACCCTGGTGAGGGACATCATGACCAACACCGTGGTGACGCTCAAGGAGGACACCACCCTGAAGAACGCGACCCTGATGTTCTCCCAGTGGGGCATCTCCGGCGCCCCCGTGGTGGACAAGGAGGGAAAGCTGGTGGGAGTATTGACGGAGAGGGACATCCTGGAGCATGCCGCGAGCAAGGAGGGGGCTAGCCTCGACATCACCACCCTGTCCTTCCTGGGCGTGCCCTACGATCGCCTGCTGCGGGACGAGGTCCTGTGCCGCAAGTACGCCAGCGTGGGGGATGCCAAGGTGGAGGACGCCATGAACACGGAGGTGGTGACCGTGCCCATGGACGAGACGGTGGAGAACGCCCTCATCATCATGATCCGCTTCGGCGTGAACCACCTGCCAGTGGTCGACCGGGAGAAGCTGGTGGGCATCATCGCCCGACAGGACATACTGCTGTCCATGTGCCGGACGGCGCAGGCGAGAAGGGAAGCGGCACCGGTGGCATCAGGTCGCTAGTTTTTTTAACCCCCCGCGGATAGAGGGTTGGGGACGCGATGGGCTTGATAGAGGTGCATGTCCTGGCCAGCGGCAGCGACGGGAACTGTTCGGTCATCTGCACCGAGGACACCATGATCATGCTCGACGCCGGCATCTCCGGGCGGCGGATCGCCAACCTCATGGCCCGGGTGGGCCTGGACCCCCGGGAGCTGGATGCGATACTTCTCACGCACGAGCACTCCGACCACGTCAGCGGGGCGGGCATCATGTCCCGCAAGTTCAAGGTCCCCATCTGCTGCAACAAGAACACGCTGGCCTGCTCCAACATCGGGGCGGTGCACGACACCATACTTTTCGAGACGGGGAAGCGGTTCGAGATCGGCTGCCTCTCCATCGACCCGTTGCACATATCGCACAACGCCGCCGACCCCAACTCATTCCATGTGCACTACGAGGACAAGAACGTCCTCCTGGCCACCGACCTGGGGAGGGTGGAGGCGGAGGTCTTCGCCGCGCTGCGCGAGGCCGACCTGGCCATCATCGAGGCCAACCACGACGTGCAGATGCTCATCAACGGACCGTACCCGCCGCGCCTGAAGAGCGACATCCGGTCGGACCGAGGACACCTTTCCAACGTCGACTGCGCGCACGCGCTGTGGGCCACCTTCAATGAGCGGCGTAGGATCTTCCTCGCTCACCTCAGCAAGAACAACAACACCCCGCTGCTGGCCCGCCGGACGGTGTCCCGGACCCTGGGGTGCAAGGAGGACAGGGTCGACTGCCTCATGACGCCGGACGACCTCCGCACCATAAGCTTGTGAGGGTCACGGAGCTAGGGAAACGGCCACGGCCTTCTTCCGGGCGACCAGCGCCTTGGCGATCGTGGCCGGCAGGGACACCAGGTCCTCCTTCCGCAGCTTGTAGGTGCGGTCCGGGCCCACGAACTTGGGGATGTCCTCTAGAATCCTCAATATCACGAACTCCGCCGGTGGCGCTGCCGTCGCGGGGGGAGCGTCAACGACCTTCTCCGCTTCGGGAGCGGCCGGCACCTCCACCGGAGCGGGCGCGCTCTCCGGGACCTCCTCCTGGGGTGGCTCGGGAACGACCTCGCTCTCTTCGCGCATGGCCTCCACCACCATCTCCGGCACCGTGACCGTCTCCAGGGACAGCTCCTCGGTCTCCGCGACCCGGGTCCTCACGCCTTCCAGCATGTAGGAGCGCTTCTCCTTCAGCAGGGTGTGGACCTCATCGTAGATCTCCTTCTCCTCGATGGTGAGGCGGGAGGTCTCGGTCCGGTTGCCTACGGCCGCCCGCAGCGCCATGTCCAGGATCTTGTCCATGCGGAACTCGAAGACCTGTGATGCCTTCTCCTGGAACTTGTTGAGCTGGTTGCTGGCGAGCTTGGACTTGGTGGAGAAGGGGTCGGCGGAGAACTCCCGCTCGCTCTCCCTCTTCAACCTGTCCTGGCACTCCACCATGGCGTGGTAGAGGTCCTTGCGCACCTCGGAGATGGTCTTGTTGCGCTGCTCCCGACGGGCGACCTCGGTCAGGTCATCGTAGGTGAAGGCATCGCTGGGAGCTGACATCAGGAGGTTGATTCTATCGGCCGTATTTGAGAGTATCCGGTCCCCTCCCCCCGGTCCGAAGGGCACGCCTATGCATGAGGGGCAAAACCTTTTCAGCGTGCTCCTGCCATCCCGTCACATGGACGTCTCCGAGGTCCTCCGGGAGGTCAAGGGAGGGGTGGAGGTCGACATCATGGTGACCCCCAACGCCAAGCGCCCCCAGGTGGGCGAGGTCGATGAATGGAGGCGACGGCTGGTGGTGAAGGTGCAGGCCCTGCCCACCGAGGGCAGGGCGAACAGGGCGGTGGAGGAGCTGCTGTCCGAGCTGTTCGGGACGAGGGTGGAGATCGTGCGTGGCCGCACCGAGCGGCACAAGACCGTCCTGGTGCCCCTGGACCTGGAGACCGTGCGCTCAAGGCTGGAAGGCACATGAGGGACCCGCAGGAAACGCTGGAGGAGGTGGAGGAGCTGCTCAATCAGCTTCGAGAGCGGGAGGACGGCCAGGTCATCCTCATCGAGGGGCGGAAGGACCGCCTGGCGCTGTCCTGCCTCGGGATCAACGGAGAGGTCCTTCAGGTGCAGGACGCCCGCGGCCTGTTCGGCGTGGCGGAGACGCTGGCCCGGCAGGGCAAGGAGGCGATTATACTGACCGACTGGGACCGCAAGGGCGGCCACCTGGCGCAGCTGCTGCGCAACGCCCTCAAGGCCAACGGCGTCCGTTACGACGACACCATCCGCGGCCGCCTGTCCACGCTGTGCAAGAAGGAGATCAAGGACATCGAGTCCCTGCCCTCCTTCATATCGTTCCTGGTGCAGAACGCCACCAGCTGACCCCTGGGCCGCGCTAGCAGGGCAGCACGTCCACCTTGTAGTCCTCCAGCTCGGGCGGGAACTGCCCGATGTCCCAGCCCAGGGAGGTGGTCTCGCCGTAGTAGAACGTCACTCCCTCGTAGGTGTAGGATGTGCCGTTGTACCCTGCCCCGGACAGGCCCACGGCCATGTGGCCCGTGAGCCCGGGACTGGTGAGCTTTAGCATGACGGCATCGCCCCCCACGGGCGGGGACTGCACCAGCGACACGAACAGCGCGGCCTTGTCCTCGCAGTCCCCGCCGCCGGCGACCAGGGTCTCGAGCGGATAGCGGGGGTACTCCGCCTTGCCGGTGGTGGCCTCGTCGCTCGTGTACGTGATGCCCTGCACGAAGGACAGGATGAACCTAGAAGGATCGTAACCGTTGCTCACCGCGGTGGCCCTCAGCTCCTCGGCGATGGATGCCACCGTGGGGTCGTCGTCCAGGACGTAGGAGGTGTACGTGTACGTGCGCCCCAGATCGTGCTGTGGATAGTAATCTGAACCGTTGATGGTGACGTCCAGCGACCACGGCCTATCGTCGAAGGTCCACACGAAGCTGACGTCGAACGACTCCACGCCCAGGAAGAACCGCCCGGTCCCGCTCCACGGGCTCCACTCCCCGTTGTCCGATGCCCTGACCCTCCACGAGTAGGTGCTGTTCTCCGCCAGCGGTTTGGTGACGTCGTACGTGCTGGCGGTGGTGCTGGCGTCCACGATGTTCGACTCGAACAGGTCGGAGCGGGACAGCTGCACCTGGTACCGGTCCGCATCCGCCACGTCGGACCAGTTCAGTTGGACCTGTTGACCCAGCACGGTGGCGCCAGCGATGGGGGCGATCGCGGTGGGCGGGGAGACCGCCACGTTGTACGAGAACGTCCGGGACGCGCTCCACGGGCTCCACAGCGGCCCATGGTGGGCGGCGACGTGCCAGTAGTAGGTGGTGCCATCCGCCGGCGTGAAGGTGGGGATGTAAGAAGTACCGGTCTGCGTCACGTCCACCACCGTATCGTCAAAGGTGGCGGAGGTGGAGACCTGCAGGCGGTACTCGTCCGCGTGCGCCGATCCCTCCCACGATATCGTGGGAAGTGAGTTGGTGACGGCGCTACCGTCGTCCGGCGTGGAGAGCTCCGGCGCGACGAGCCCGGTGCGGACGGTGAACGAGCTGGTCATGCCCTTCGGACCGTACACCTCGTTCACCACGGCCCGCACCGTCCACCGGTACGTCCCGTCCTCCAGGACCTCGTGCAGCACGTAGCTGGAGGTGGGAGAGGAGAGGTTCAGGCGGTAACCGTACTGGTCCAGGCTCACCACCACAATGGAGTACCGCTCGGCGCCCTCGTACGGCGTCCAGGACAGCGTGACCGAGGCCTCGTTGATCTCCTCCCCGTTGCCCGGCCCCAGGTGCGTCAGCGCCGGGACGCCCGATGCGGTGCCGGTGAGTCCGAGGGTGCCCAGCAAGGGGGCGATGAGGAGGGCGGCGACGATGAGGACCGCCCCCACGGCGATGATCATGGGAAACTTCCCCTTCCTTTTCCGGGCAGGGCTGGGGCTGGGATCGCCCAAAACCTGCCCGCTGGCAGAGGTGGAGCCGGTCGGATAGATGTCCGCGTACCTTCTCTCCCTGCTCTCCGCTTCCATGTCCATGTGGTCGAACCTCGCTATCCGGCTGCACGGCCTGGGGGAGTGTCTCCCGATGCGCAGGAGGCCCGCTGCAGCAAAAGACCGCGCAGGGACGCTCCCGCTCCGTCCCTAACGATGCGGTCATCGTTCTTAAGGGCACGGTCTTGAATCTACGTGCAGGGGTCGCATTAAGCATTAATAGCCGGACGACCGCTCTCGGTCCAGCGGGAAGTAGTGAGCATCAATGAACGATGATGAGGGTCCCTTGGTGGAGGATCACATCGTGGCCAGGGCCACGTCCTTGACCGCGGTGGAGGCCGTCCCTCCCGGCCAGTTCTTCGTGTTCGAGGGCATCGACGGCTCGGGGAAGAGCACCGCGGCGCGCATGTTCGCCGAGAGGCTGCGCACGACCGGCCGCAACGTGGAGCTGACCGCCGAGCCCACCGGCACGTGGCTGGGGGACCAGGTGCGCCGTGGCAACGAGGAGGCGCGCAACGACTTCACCGAGACCTTCCTGTACATCGCCGACCGGGCCGAGCACACCTCGCAGATAACGGGATGGATGGCCGAGGGCCGGTTGGTGGTGTGCGACCGCTACGTGGGGAGCACGCTGGCGTACCAGGGCGTGACGCTGCGCCCCCGCCTGGGGTCGCGCACGCTGGAGTGGCTCCGGATGGTCAACGATCCGATCATAGTGCGCCCCCACGCCACGTTCCTGCTGCGCATCGACCCCGAGCTGGCCATGGCCCGCCTGGCCGAGAGGAAGGGAAGGGAGAAGTTCGAGAAGGTTTCTTTCCTTACGAAGGTGGCGGCCATGTACGACCGCCTGGCGGAGGACGACCCCTCCTACGTGGTGGTGGACGCGGAGCGCCCCCTGGACGAGGTCCTGGAGGCGGTGTGGTCCAGGGTGAACAAGGAGTGAGCCACCCCGCTCATTGGATAGGGCTTCTTGTTCAAACCAGTCGGCTTGCGTAGCCTTGATGTCGCTCGCTCTCGCTCCCCGCTTTCACAGGGGGACCTCCCGCTCGCATATAGTTAAATCGTTCCCCGGGATTGGTCCCTCATGCATCCTTCCGAGTCCATCCGGTCGGCCAAGGGGCGGGAGCTGGAGGGGAAGCTCATCGTCTTGGGCATGACCGGCAGCATCGCCGCGGTGGAGTCCTTCGAGCTGGTGAGGGAGCTGATCCGCCACGGGGCGCAGGTCCAGGTGGTCATGACCCCGGAGGCGCAGCGCCTCATGACCCCGGAGGCCATGGAGTTCGCCTCCGGGCGGCCGGTGGTCACCCGGCTCACCGGAGCTACGGAGCACGTCAGCCTGCTGGGCGACTACCCCGGACGGGCGGACATGCTGCTGGTCTCGCCGTGCACGGCCAACACCTTATCGAAGATGGCCTTGGGCATAGACGACACGCCGGTCACCACCATGGCCACCCTGGCCATCGGCACGCACACCCCGGTGCTGGTCGCTCCGGCCATGCACCTGACCATGTACGAGAACGAGGCGGTGCAGCGGAACGTGCAGGCGTTGCGGGACATGGGCGTCGAGCTGGTGGGGCCGATCATGCTGGGTAAGAAGGCGAGGGTGGCCTCGGTGGAGGAGATCTTGGAGCGCGTGCTGGTCCGCTTCTCTCCCGGCGACCTGCGCGGGAGGAGCGTGCTCGTCATCGGCGGCTCCACCGAGGAGCCGGTGGACAGCGTCAGGGTGCTCACCAACACCGGCACCGGGGCCACGGCGGTGCACCTGGTCCAGGCCGCCCGGCGGAGGGGGGCGGAGGTGGAGCTGTGGACCGGAAGGATGTCCGTTCCCGTCCCCGCGGGCCTGGCGCACCGAACGTTCCGTACCGTGGAGGAGCTAGTGGACATGGTGGACGAGGTCGACCACGACGTGGTCATCGTTCCCGCGTCCCTGTCCGATTACGCTCCCCAGAAGGTCGAGGGCAAGATGCCGTCCGGCAGGAAGGTGGTGGAGCTGAAGTTACGGCCTTTGCCCAAGGTCCTGCCGCTCCTGAGGCCGCACGCCCGGGTGCTAGTGGGCTTCAAGGCCGAGGTGGGGGTGACGCCCAAGGAGCTGTTGAAGAGGGCCCGGGCGCGCATGAAGGAGCACGGCCTGGACGTGATCGTGGCCAACGACCTGGGGAACGTGATCCAGGAGAGCACTCAGGCCACCATCATCACCGCCGACGGGCGCACGAGGGAGCACCAGGGGACCAAGCACGACCTGGCGGACGCGGTCCTGGACGAGGCGGTCAAGGTCCTGGGATGAGGGTCGCCGCTTACTCTCCGGGGCACATCACCGGCTTCTTCCTGCCGTGCGTTCATCACGACCAGCTGCGCACCGGCTCCCGGGGCGCCGGCATGTGCATCGACCGCGGCGTGACCACCACGCTCGACGTTAAGAAAGGAACAGGACGCAAGGAGTTCGTCGTGAACGGCGTTCCACACGACGCGCCGGTGATGCGCTCCGCCCTGGAGGAGATAGCCGGCCACCAGGACGTGGACGTCGCGGCCGAGGTGACCATGGACCTGCCGGTCAGCTCCGGCTTCGGGACCAGCGCCGCCGGCGCCTTGTCCGCGGCCTTCGCCCTGGCGAGGGCGTTGGGACGGAGCGGGGAGGAAGCGTTCGCCGCCGCCCACCGCGCGGAGCTGAGCAACGGCACCGGCCTGGGGGACGTGGCCGCGCTGACCCGCGGGGGGATGACCTTCCGCCGCATCGAGGGGCTGCCGCCCTTCGGGTGCATCGACCGTCTGGCCGATAGGCAGGACATAGTGGCGGCGGTGGTCGGGCCGATGGTGCGCACGTCGGACGTGCTGGGCGATCCCGCACGAAGAAGTAGCATCGAGGAGGTGGGCCGGGAGTGCTACCGCGTGCTCGCTCGTTCCCCCACGCCGGACATGTTCTTCCGCACCAGCCGCGAGTTCACGATGCGCACCGGGCTGGCAGGACCGGACGTGAAGAGGGCGCTGGAAGCCGTCGAGGGTCTGGGCGATGCGTCCATGATCATGCTGGGTAACTCCGTCTTCGCCCGCGGGGGACCTGGACGCTATGGAAAGGACATTGTCACGCTTCGGCCCCACCTTCCGGCTCTCCCTCGATCTCGACGGTCCCCGGGTGCTGAGCGCCCAGGGCTCACTCGTATAGCGTGAAGAGCTTGTCGTCCCCCCCCACGTCGAACAGGCCGATGCGCGCGCCGCAGTCCAGCCACCCGTGGGCGTAGTTCACGCTGGCGAAGGCGTTGACGTAGTCGCCGACCTCGTGGAAGTGCAGCGCGTCGTTGTAGTAGGACCGGGCCATGGTGAGGAAGTCGTCCGCCATCCTCCTCCCGAAGGAGCGCTCCGGCGCCGCGATGGTGAGCTTCTCCAGCGCCCGCCGGGTGGTGTCCAGGTACTTGCATATCTTCTCGTCGGTGATGGTGTCCTTCATGCCTAGTCGTCCTTGGTCGGTATGATCTCCACGCTCTCCCCCCCGTGGCGGCTCTCCCTCGGGCGCACCTCCACGAACAGGGGCATCTGGATGTTCCCGCCGATGCACAGCGCCACCCCGATGGGCAGCCGCTGGATCTCGTCGGCCATGCCGGCGGTCAGACCTTCGACCGAGGCGGTGATGGCCTTGAGGTCGTTGGGATTGGTGACCTTGAGGATCATCTGCGTGTTGCACTGCGATAGCACGTTCTTGTCGATCTTGGCCGCCCGCTGGCTGATGATGGTGAGACCAAGACCGAACTTGCGGCCCTCGGCGGCGATGGTGCGGAAGATCTTGGAGGACGCCGCCGTCCCCTGCTGGGGGCAGTAGTTGTGCGCCTCCTCGACCACGAGCATCATGGGCGGGATCTTGCCCAGCTTGCGCAGCTCGAACAGCGCGGTGCAGATGCGGTTGACGATGAGCTCGGCGATCTCCGGGACGGTGCCCTTGAGGTTTATGATGGTCATCTTCCCCTTGACCACGAGCTCGTCGATGCGCGTCCCCGCGGGGGCGAAGATCTTGCAGTCCTCCAGGAACTGCAGTTCGTTCACCAGGGCCGCGGTGTTCGCTTCCTCGTCGCTCTCCAGCACCCGGATGATGTCCCTTCAGGGAGTACTCCTTCTTGACGCTCTTGACCGCCTCTATGGCCTTGCGCAGCGCGGTGAGGTAGGCCTTCCCGTTCTTGATGCTGGTGAGAGAGAGCAGATCGCCGGCCTCGATGTTGGCCAGGGTGAACAGCAGCGGCCGGGCCTTCGGATTGACGGTGGTGTCGGTGGCGAACTCTATGATCTTGTCCTCGAAGCCGCGGCAGCTGACCTTGAAGTTGCGGGTAGAGGTGGCCGGACGCCCGGCCTGGCGCATGGCGCCATACTCGCCGTGGGGGTCGAGCACCATGATGGTGACGTCGTGCTTCATCAGCTCCTCCACCAGGTCACCGCACATGAACGACTTCCCGCCCCCCGGTCTTGGCCAGGATGCTGACGTGCTTCTGAACCATGGAGTTGATGTCCATCTCCACCCGGATGTCGTGGCCGAACAGCAGTCCGAGGTACGCACCGGTGGGGGTGCTCTCCTTCAGCCCGATGACCTTCTTGATCAGCTCGTCCCCCGCCTTGAGCACCGGCAGGCCGGCCTTGAAGGGGCGTGCGCGGCACCTGCAGCAGGCCGCGCTCATCGCGGTAGCCGATGACGTTCACCACCGCGGTGACCTTCTCGTGGATGGCGACCTCCTCGCCCTGGGAGATCATCTTGGCCCGGTCGAGGGAGAGGTCGGTCTTGCGCTGCATGTCCATGACCTGTCCCAGCACCCAGCCTGCGCCCTCGTGCTGGACCTGGACGTACTCCATCTTCTCCACCCGGCCGGTGACGCTGAGGTTGAAGCTGGAGGTGCCTACGTCGCCGTAGATTATCCCCACCGCATCGGCGGTGTCGTACGGCGCTGCGTTGCGGCCTTCGGCCTTGCGGTCGGGCGCTGGTGCCGATATCTCCGCCTCCGTGGCGGGGGCCTCGACATCTGAATTGTCAGAAGAGGTGAGGTCGGTCGGCTGACCAACGACCGGGGGCGGACCATCCGCCTCGGTTCCCATGTGCATCCCGAAAAGATATCAGGGGCTTTCGTTAAAAAGATATTTGTACGATTATGGAACCTGGTGCTGACCTCTGACGCATGCCAGATGGTCCTCATCTCGCTCCGGGGGGAGCGCGGCGCAGCGGGAGGGTTATCTGAGGGGGACGCGAGCGGGAAGGGGCCGGGCCTAGGCCGGCGCAGGGTTTAAAGCGGGAACACCAATGCCCTCCATTATGATAGTCGTCGGCGGTTCCTCCTCCAAGATGCTCGCCCAGGACCTGGCAAAGGAGCTGGAGTGCAAGTATCTGCAAGCCCATACCACCCGCTTCCCCGATGGGGAATGCTACGTGCGGATCGAGGAGGAGCGGATCG
Source organism: Methanomassiliicoccaceae archaeon (assembly GCA_963663855.1). GTDB lineage: Archaea > Thermoplasmatota > Thermoplasmata > Methanomassiliicoccales > Methanomassiliicoccaceae > UBA6. Next base: position 1,559,533 of record OY760646.1, read on the forward strand.
ATGACGATGTCATCATCGTGCAGAGCACCCACCCCGACAACAACCTGGTCGAGCTGCTGCTGCTCCAGGACGCGGCACTGGGGCTGGGAGCGAAGAAGGTGACTTCAGTCATCCCATACTTCGGCTACGCCCGGCAGGACGAGCGGTTCAAGAGAGGGGAGGCGCTTAGCGCCAAGGTAATGGTCAAGATGGTGGAGCAGAACTCCAAGAGCTTCGTCACCATCGACATCCACAAGCCCATCGTCCTGGACTGGTTCCGGGGGGACGCGCAGGACGTGCACGCGGCCCCGTGCATCGGCCACTTCTTCAAGGGCTCGGAGATCGACATGGTGCTCGCTCCCGACGAGGGGGCGCTGCAGCGGGCCCGCGAGGTCGCCACCGTCATCGGCACGGAGTGGGACTACCTCGAGAAGACCAGGCTGTCGGGCGAGGTGGTCCGCATGGCGCCCAAGAACCTGGACGCCAAGGACAAGAACGCGCTCATCGTTGATGATATAATATCCACCGGCGGCACCATCGAGGCGGCGGCCAACCAGCTGAAGATCATGGGGGCCAAGAGCGTCACCGCGGTGTGCACTCACGGCCTCTTTGCCAAGGGCGCGCTGGACCGGCTGCGCAAGTGCTGCAACGCGGTGTACTCGACCAACACTATCGAGGGCGAGGTCTCGGTCATCTCGGTCGCACCCCAGATCGCCAAGGTATTGCGCTGATCCATCGGACCGCTGACGACCGCCGGCCGGAGCGGCCTTGAAAGTTTTAAGTCCAGAACCTTATTCGGTGCAACTAGCGAGAGTGCGACGGATGAAGAAGGAAGAGAACTTCAGCGAGTGGTACAATGAGCTGGTGGAGACCGCCGGCCTTACCGATAAGCGCTATCCCATTAAGGGAATGAACGTCTGGCCCGCCTACGGGTGGAAGATCATGCAGCACATCGACTCCTTCATCCGTCAGGAGCTCGATGCCACCAACCACGACGAGGTGTGCTTCCCCCTCCTCATCCCCAAGTCCGAGTTCCAGAAGGAGAAGGACCACATCAAGGGCTTCGACGCCGAGGTGTACTGGGTCACGCATGCCGGCCTCAACGAGCTGGACATACCCCTGATCTTGCGGCCTACGTCGGAGACCGCCATGTACCCCATGTTCTCCATCTGGGTGCGCTCCCACGGCGATCTGCCGCTCAAGATCTACCAGCTGGTCAACACCTTCCGGTACGAGACCAAGCAGACCCGGGCCTTCATCCGCGTCCGGGAGATCCACTTCTTCGAGTCGCACACCTGCCACGTGGACGAGGCCGACGCCCAGCGCCAGGTGGAGGAGGACTTCGTCATCCTGGAGAACATCATGGAGAAGCTGTGCCTGCCGTACAAGCTGCTGAAGCGCACCGACTGGGACAAGTTCCCTGGCGCCTACTACACGGTGGGTATCGACACCGCCATGATGCGCGGCCGCAGCCTGCAGCTGGGGTCCATACACCACTACCGGGAGAACTTCTCCCGACCGTTCGACATCAAGTTCGAGGACGTGGACGGCAGCACCAAGTACGTGCACCAGACCACGTACGGCATGTCGGAGCGCCTGCTCGGATCTGTAGTCGGCGTGCACGGCGACGACAAGGGCCTCGTGCTGCCGCCTGCCCTCGCTCCCTTCCAGGTGGTCATCGTGCCCATCCTGGCTAAGGGGAACGTGGAGGCGGTCTCGGGGCAGGCCCACGCGCTGCGCGACGAGCTGAAGGCCGCCGGCGTGCGCGTCACGCTGGACGAGAGCGACGAGCGCCCGGGGGCCAAGTTCTTCAAGTGGGAGCTCAAGGGCGTTCCCCTCCGCCTGGAGCTGGGGGCCCGGGACATCGAGAAGGGCGTGGTCGCCTACGCCCGGCGGGACGACGGCAAGAAGGGCAGCTTCGACCGCTCCCAGGTGGTGGACGAGGTCCGCTCATTGCTGGACCAGATCGCCAAGGACATGCGGGCCAAGGCCCAGCGGTTCCTGGACGACTCCATCATCGACGTGGACAGCATGGACTTCATGGAGGTGCCGGAGAAGTGGCTGCGCTTCGGGTGGTGCGGCGAGCAGGAGTGCGGCCGCAAGATCGAGGAGCGCACCGAGCTGAAGATCCTGGGCAGCCCCTACAACAAGGAGGAGTACCACGGCAAGTGCCTGTGCTGCGGCAAGGACACCGACACCGTGGTCTACGCCGCCCGCGCCATGTGAAACCCCTTCCCGCTCATCCCTTTTTATCCTTCAATAAGCAAAGCACACCCGTTGATATCGGCCGCTATGCAATGACTTTCTGTTAGAGATTCCAGATCATCGATGGCCGCAGCTCATCGGTCAACTCCTCTGATGATCAAAGAACGACAAAACAGGAAAACGTTTCAGTCCTTGGTCTTCAGCAGCATGAGGCCAAGACCGCCGAAGGCGACCATGACCGCGAAGATGGCGTACACGGGCACGAAGCGGGACTCGAAGAAGTTCCAGCTGCCGAAGGCGATACCCCACACGAGGTAGAAGGCCACACCACCGATGATGAGAAGGTAGCACAACCACTTGATGGCCTTGTTGGGTAGATCGGCCTCTGCCATAACGGCGGCCAACGCCGTAACTGTATAAAATGGTTTTTGCATCCGTCAGTCTGGCCTGGACCCTCGCTCCTGGACGGTCGTGAGGATATGTTCCACCGGGGCGGCGATGGGGAAAGTATTTTTCCCCGTCCCTCATGCTGTTCCCCATGCTCTCCGAGGGCGATATGATCTACCTGCTGGACGACAAGGACCGCCGGTTCTGGCTTCTGCTCCAGAAGGACATGATGAAGGTGCAGGGCCTTGGCGTGGTGGACGGCAGCAAGATCGTGGGCCGGACCGACGGCTCGCTCGTCCGGCTGGCCGGGAGGGACTTCTGGGCCTTCAAGGCCACCGTGATGCAGCTCATGGAGTCCTTGGAGAGGGGGCCGCAGATCATCACCCCCAAGGACGCCGCCACCGTGGTGTTCCGCCTGGGCCTTAGGGCCGGGGACACCGTGCTGGAGGCGGGGGTAGGTTCCGGCGCGCTGACCATGGCGTTGCTGAGCTCGATCATGCCCACGGGAAAGGTCATCACCGTCGAGGTGCGGGAGGACTTCGCGCAGCGAGCGCGGAGGAACATCGAGCGGGCCGGGCTGGCCCCCCTACTGGGACCTGCGCATCGGGGACGTAAAGACCATCCAGCTGGACACCATGATGGACGCCGTGGCGTTGGACATGCCAGACCCCTGGCAGGCGCTGGACAACGTCGACCGCGTCCTCCGCCCGGGGGGCCGCTTCGCGGGCTTCGTGCCCAACACTAACCAGGTACAGGACCTGGTGAACGGGCTGCGGGAGCACGGCTACCTCGAGGTCGATGCGGTGGAGAACATCCAGCGCCGCATCGAAGTGCACCCTGGCGGGGTGCGCCCGGCGTACGAGAACCTCGGTCACACCGGATACCTGGTGTTCGCGCGGAAAAACATCTCGGGACCAGCAGGTATAATCGCCGGAATGACATCCCGCCGGGCATGGAGCTGGAGTTCGCCATCTCGGCCTTCGCCACGGTGTTCGCCATCGTCAACCCGCTGGGCAACATCCCGTTCTACTTCGCCATCACTGAAGGATATACTTCAGAGCAGAAGCAGCGCGTGGTGGCCAAGACCTGCATGGTCGTCCTGGCGGTGCTGTTCATCTTCGCGGTGTTCGGCCAGTGGATCTTCTCCCTGTACGGCATAACCATTCCTTCGTTCAAGATCGCCGGCGGCATCCTGCTGTTCACCATCGCATTCTCCATGCTGCAGGGCCAGAAGTCGAAGACCAAGATAACGGACGAGGAGCACGAGGAGGCCATGCAGAAGGAGGCCGTGGGCATCGTGCCGCTGGGCATTCCCATGTTCGCCGGGCCGGGGGCCATCACTACGGTAATGATCCTGGTGTCGGACTCCTCCTCCTACCCGGACTCTCAGCTCTATCTCTTGGCCATCGCCTTCGCCATCATCCTCACCGTGGTGATCTCGTTCATCGTCCTGAGGAACTCCAGCATCATTTACAACCTCATGGGCAAGTCGGGGGCCATGGCCTTCTCCCGCATCATGGGGCTGCTGCTGGCGGCGGTGGCAGTGAACTACATCCTCTCCGGCCTGGCCCAGGCCATACCCGCCTACGGGCTTGGCGTATGAAGCGATGATATTCACGCGCAAACCTGGAAATAAGCGTACCATGTCCAACGACCATGGCCACATCGAGCCCGTTACAGTCCTTCTCCGTCATCCTCGTCGCCGCCGTGGTCCTCTCGGGCCTGGGGAGCGGTGCTGGCGATAAACCTGGACCGCCCGGAGCGGTCGGCGCAGCAGCTGTTTGACGACGGCATGGAGGAGTTCCAGGGCTCGAACTACGGTGCGGCCTCCGACCTGTTCCGGCGGGCCTACCGGGACTACACCGCGGCCGGTGACGACCACGCGGCCCGGGAGGCGCAGGACATGAGGTTCCGGTGCGACCGGGTGCTGTTCGAGTACAGCCTTACCAGGGAGCAGGCCGAGGCCAAGCTCGCTCACTCCTACCCGTTCATCGCCGAGAGCGAGCGGAACGCCTGGCTGGACGGCCCGGAGGTGGAGAGCATCATCTCCGACGGGAGGGAGCTGTTCTACTACAGCGTGGCGGAGAACATCGCCTACCGCAACCTGACGCTCTTCCAGAGCATGGTGGACCAATACTCGCCCAGCGCGCTCAAGCTTATGATGGACAGCGTGATGGCCGCGGACGCTAGCGCCTCGAACACCTACTTCGCCCCGGTGGACTACATCGCCGAGGGCACGCTGAACATCTCCCGCGATAAGCTTCCCTCGACCGGGAACCTGTCGATATATCTCCCCGCGCCCATTAGGACGGCCAGCCAGGTAGATGTCACGGTATCGTCCGTCCAGCCCCAGGCCTGGGTCAGGAGCATGTCGACGGACGGGGACCTGGGGCAGGTGTACATGGAGGTCCCCCTGGAGAACCTAACGGGGGACCTGGCCGTCGAGGTGACGTACACCCTCACCACGTACCAGAAGCACTTCGATATAGATCCTTCTGCAGTGACGGAGTACGACCGGACGTCGGACGATTACGTCAAGTACACCGCCTCGCAGGAAAGCATACGGATCACACCAGAGATCACGGCCGAGGCCAGGGCGGTGGTGGGCAACGAGAGCAACCCCTACCTGCAGGCCAGGATGCTTTACGATTACGTGATCGGGAACATCTCCTACAGCTTCACCCCCCACCTCACCGTCGGGGCGCTGGGCATCGGTGAGTCGGAGTATGTTCGCACGCACCGCTACGGGGACTGCGGCGCACAGTCACAGTACTTCTGCGCCCTGCTGCGCTCCCTGGGCATACCGGCCCGCAGCGTGGGCGGCTACCAGACCTTCGGCGGTGGGACCGGGACGCACATGTGGGCCGAGTTCCTCCTGCCCGGCTACGGCTGGGTGCCGGTCGACGTGACCGCCGCGGAGTCGATGGACTGGATCCCCTCCACCCAGGTGACGGAGGGGGAGCGCAGCGAGTACAAGGCGTACTACTTCGGCAACCTCGACTCTATGCGCTACGTCATCCAGAACGATGCGGACATCGCTCTGACGCCGGAGCCGGCGCAGAGCAACCCCACGCCCATTGTGTTCCAGAACGCCATCCTGTCCTGCGCCACGTCCGAGGAGGACCTGCCGCTGATGGCCGAGCTGAACTGGAAGTTCATCATCATCGCCGTGCCGTGAGCGGTGTTCGGACACCTTCCACTTCCGCATATAGTTAAGTATTGGGCCCCATTTCACGAACGGTGCTGACCATGGTGAAGGCCGAGATCAGGATAGAGCTCAAGCACGGGGTCGCCGACCCGGAGGGCGAGAACACCAAGAAGGCCTTGGAGCTGCTGGGCTTCAAGGGCATCAAGAGCGTCAGGACGGTCAAGGTCTTCGAGATGGACCTGGACGTGCCCGCCTCCCAGGCCACTGAGGTGTGCGAGGACATGTCCCGCAAGCTGCTGGCCAACCCCGTGATCCAGACCTTCAAGGTTCAGCTGAAGTGAGGGATGGCATGGCCAGCAAGGAGTTGACCACGAAGCGGGACGTTCCCTTCCCGCTGTACGAGGTGGACCTGTTCTCGGCATCGCCCGACGAGCTGAAGGAGATGTCCAAGACCATGGGGCTGAACCTCAGCCTGGAGGAGCTGGACGCGGTCAAGGCGTACTTCCGTTCCCGCGGCCGCATCCCCACCGACGTGGAGCTGCAGTCCATCGCCCAGGCGTGGAGCGAGCACTGCTGCTACAAGTCGTCCAAGTGCTTCCTGCGCCAGCACATCTTCGGCCTCAAGCATCCTGATGTCCTAGCAAAGGGCGATGCCGGCGTCATGTCCTTCGACGACGAGCACGCCTACGCCTTGCGGGTGGAGAGCCACAATCACCCGTCGGCCATCGAGCCTTACGGCGGTGCGGCCACCGGCATCGGCGGCATCGTCCGCGACGTCCTGGCCATGGGGGCCCAGCCCATCGCGCTGGTGGACCCCCTGTTCTTCGGTCCCCTGGACCTCATGACCGTGCCTGCCGGCGTCAAGCTGCCCAAGTACCTGTCGCAGGGCGTCGTAGCGGGCATCCGCGACTACGGCAACCGCATTGGCATTCCAACCGTGGCCGGCGGGATGTTCTTCGATCCCTCCTACACCGGAAACTGCCTGGTGAACGTAGGCTGCATCGGCTTCCTGAGGAAGGACAAGCTCCTCAACAACGCCGTGCGGGGCACGGGGGACGTCCTCATCCTGGTGGGCGGCCGCACCGGCCGGGACGGCATCCATGGCGTCACGTTCGCCTCCGCCGAGCTGAGCGCGCGCTCCGAGGACGAGTCCCGGGGGGCGGTGCAGCTGGGAGACCCCATAACGAAGGAGCCGACCATACACGCCTGCCTCGAGGTGAACGAGAAGGGCCTGGTCAGCGGGATAAAAGACCTCGGGGGCGGCGGCCTGTCGTGCGTGGTGGGCGAGATCGCCCTGGCTGGTGGGTGCGGAGCGGTGGTGCAGCTGGACAAGGTCCCGCTGAAGGAGGCCGGGCTCGCCCCATGGGAGATTTGGGTGTCGGAGTCCCAGGAGAGGATGATGCTCGCCTCTCCCCAGGAGAACGTGGACCGCATCCTGGAGGTGTTCGACCTGTGGGACGTCCCGGCCACGGTCATCGGCCAGGTGGTGCAGGAGCAGAAGGTCACGCTCATCTACCAGGGCGTGGAGGTCTTCGACCTGGACCTGGACTTCCTGACCAAGGGGCCGGAGTACTGCCGCCCCACGGCCGCGCCGGCCGCAAGGGACGTGGTGGTTAGGGAGCCGCAGCTCCCCGAGGGCTGGAACTCCGTGGTGCTCTCCACGCTGGCGGACCCCAACATCGCCTGCAAGGACTGGGCCATCATGCAGTACGACCACGAGGTGCGGGGGGCGACCGTCATCAAGCCCCTGCAGGGCAAGCCCGGCCTGCACGGCCCGGCGGACGCCACCGTGCTCAAGCCGCTTCCGGACTCTTTCCGCGGCCTGGCCATCGCCATCGGCGTCAATCCGTGGTTCACTTCTCAAGATCCGTACAACGGCGGCCGGAGCGCGGTGGACGAGGCCTGCCGCAACATCATCGCCGTGGGCGGACGACCGCACGCGCTCACCGACTGCCTCAACTTCGGCAACCCCGAGAAGCCGGAGCGGCTGTACGAGTTCGAGGAGGCGGTGCGCGGAATCGGCGAGATGGCCCGGGACATGGACCTGGCCGTCCCGTCCGGGAACGTGTCGTTCTACAACGAGACCGCCCAGGGTCCTGCGCTGCCCACACCGACGGTGCTGGGAGTGGGCATCGTGGACGACATAAGGAAGTGCGTCACCACCGACTTCAAGGTGGAGCGGAACCCGGTGTACGTGATCGGTGAGACCAGGGACGAGATGGGCGCCTCCGCGCTGTACCGCCGCTACGGCGGCAGCGGTGGGAGCGTTCCAGCAGTGGACGCGGCGGTGCTGCGGTCCCGCATGGACCTGCTGCTCAGCGCCATGTCCAAGGGCCTGGTGCGCAGCTGCCACGACTGCTCCGACGGCGGTCTTGCGATCACATTAGCGGAGATGTGCCTGGGCGGAGATTTGGGCTTCGAGGGCGACCTCGGCGCGCTGGGAGACCTCCCCACGGCGGTGAAGCTGTTCTCCGAGACCAACTCCCGCTTCGTGGTCGAGGTCGAGCTATCCAGGGCCGCGGAGTTCGAGGCGCTGGCCAAGGAGCAGGCGTACCGCATCGGCGCGGTCGGCCGCAGCCGCATGACCGTCCGGGACCGGGGCGCGGCGGTGGACCTCAAGACGCACGCCATGAGAAGGGCGTGGAGCGAACCGCTGTGGAGATCGCTGAGGTGATATGATGAAGGTCGAAGATATCAAGGTCTGCATCCTCCGCATCGAGGGCACCAACTGCGAGCAGGAGGCGTACGAGGCGTTCAAAACGCTGGGGGCCGACCCCGAGAAGGTGCACCTCAAGCAGCTCATCGGCCGCTCCTCGGAGGAGCTGCGGCGGGACCTGGACGACTACCAGGTGCTCATGCTGCCGGGCGGCTTCTCCGCCGGCGACTACGTTAGAGCGGGCGCCATCTTCGCGGCCCGCATGAAGAGCCACCTGGCCGCCGACCTGGAGAACTTCATCGCCTCCGGGCGGCCGGTGCTGGGCGTGTGCAACGGCTTCCAGATCCTGGTGGAACTCGGTGTGCTGCCATCCTTCGATGAGATCATGACCGAGGCCCCCCAGGCCGCGCTGTATACGAACGTCTCGGGCCGCTTTGAGTGCCGGCCGTCGTACCTGAAGCACGAGAACCACGGCCGGTGCGCCTTCACCTCCCTGCTGCCGAGGGGCGAGGTGGTCACCATCCCGGTGGCGCACGCTGAAGGCAACCTCAGATTCCCGTCGGAGAGCGAGGAGGAGTTCGTGGCGAAGCTGGAGGAGAACGACCAGGTGGTGTTCCGCTACGTCGACCCCAACGGCGACTATGCCGGGTACCCATGGTGCCCCAACGGCGCGATCAGCAACATCGCCGGGATATGCAACCCGGAGGGCAACGTGCTGGGCATGATGCCCCACCCCGAGCGGGCCATGTTCCGCTACCAGCACCCGGACTGGACGCGCACCGGGGTGAGACCGGACGCGGCGGGGGACGGGCAGGTGGTGTTCCGCTCCGTGCTGGACCACGTGCAGAAGAGGTTCTGATCTCACTCCACCTTGATCTGGATCTCCACCACGTCGCCGTCATGAAGCCCCAGCGTGCGTCGCAGGTTGTACTTGCACAGCACCTCCATGATGTCGCTGTAGTGTGACCTTGAGGGCAGGATCACAGCGCACTCGATGTTCTGGATGGTGGCGTGGAAGGCGCGGACCTCGCCGAACGTGCGCCCGTTGCGCTGGAAGCCGTTGATCACTACGCTGGTCCCCCGGCGGAGGATCTCCAGCTTGTCCACGTCGGATGGGTTCATCTTCAGGTTCAGCGTCCCCTCGAACGGCACGAAGCCCAGCTTTTCCTGGAACTGGTCCTGGTAGCCGGGTTGCGTCACGTAGTACTGCCCCTCGCCCATGCCAGTGGTGACCATGCCCCGGATGACCAGCTGGTCCCTCAGCTCGAAAATCTTCTGGTACTCGGAATACTCTGAACGCAAGGCGTCCACCCCCTTCTTGGTGAGCTTGATGCGCTGCTTCCTGGCCCCTAGATCTCGTTGGATGAGGCCCTCCTCCAGCAGCTCCAGGATGCGCTTGGAGGCCGACTGCTGGCTGATGCGCAGCCGCGAGCCCAGCTCCCGCGAGGAGATGGCGATGTAGTCGTTGATCCCGCCCAGCAGGGCGATCTGCTTCAGCGCCACCGCGAACTTCTCGTTCATATCGAACGTCCTGGTATGCGCGACGTGCTATTTGCACCTTGGTAGCAACCCATCCTGTGGTCAAGGAGCGACCGACCAGTTTTTTATAGCGCCCTCCCTCTGAGGGGCTGACGCCACAGGGCGAGAAGGCAAGGACATGGGCAGGCACGTCATCGAGGCTCTAGGCATGACCAGGGTAGTGATTGAGGACGGGAAGGTGGTCGAGGTCGGGCGACCGGAAGTGGAGTACTGCCCCCTGTTCGCCAAGGTCCGTAACATTCAAGTGATCACTCCAGAGGCGGTGAGGGAGAACGTGGAGTTCCGCATCCGGGACTTCGGGATGTGCACCCCCCAGCGCAAGCTGCGCATGAAGGACTTCCTCTCCTTCGGTGTCTCCGAACTACTGGGCATGGCCGTGGACAAGGGCCTGCTGGACGCAGCGGTGATCGTGTGCGAGGGCGCCGGCACGGCCGTCATCTCGGAGCCGGAGCTGATCCAGGGCATCGGCGGCCGGGTGTCCGGCCTGGTGGAGACGACGCCCATCCCCGAGGTCATCGACGCCATCGGCCGGGACAAGGTGCTCGACCCCCAGCGGGCGGGCATCGACCAGTACGAGGGGACGAGGCTGGCCTTCGTGCGCGGATTCAAGCGCGTGGGCGTGACGGTCGCATCGGCGGAGGACGCCCGGCGCATACGGGAGGCGTTCGGCCAGCGGGTGGCGATATTCGCGGTGCACACCACCGGCCGCACCGTGGAGGAGGCGGAGACGTTCTTCGAGACATGCGACATCATCACCGCCTGCGCTTCCCGTGCCGTCAGGGACACGGCCAAGGAGAGAGCGCTGCTGCAGGTCGGCAACAAGGTGCCCATCTACGCGGCTTCGCTGTGGGGAGAGATGCTACTACGGGTTCGGCTGGAGATGCTCAACAACCCCAACACGCCGTCGCCCGAGGACCCGCCCCGGCCGCTGATCTAACCGTCGTCCAGAGCTAGGTGGCTGCCGCCCCTCAGCAGTATCGTCCTGATCCGCCGCTGCCGCAGCTTGCCGATGAGTATGCGGTCGTTGGTCACCACATACGCGTTGAGGCGCTCGGCAAGCTCGATGACCGCGCTGTCGCCCACCGCCGCAGTGTCCTCGATGGTGTAGCGGGACAGTAGTCGGAGAGCGGCGGGGGCGTGCCTGCTGGCTGAACGTTTTAACTCGCCCACGATCGGTCCCGGAACGAAGATCTGGCACTCGCCTAAAAGAGAGCGTAACTGCGCGTCCACGTTGATGGAGCGCTCAAAAGGTAAAAGGAGGGCGTTGGTGTCCAGCACCACCTTGGGCATGGACACCTACTGTATTATGCCGTAGCCGATGAGGCGCCACTTGCCCGAGATGCGCCTGGATATGGCGACCCTCTGGTCCTTGAGCGCGCACACCGGTATCTTCAGCGCCACCTCGGACTCGCTGCCCCGGGCGCTGGTGACCACGCCCACGGTGGTCGCGGTGCCGATGCTCAGCATCAGTGGCTCGTTGGTCTTGATGTTCTCCACCACCAGGTCCTCGGCCGCGCCCACGACCCGCTCCAGGAGATGGGTGTTCATGACGAACTTGTGCACCACCGGCGGCAGGGTCCCGGGCTTCCCGACCAGGCGGCCGGTCAGACCGTCGGACTTGGTCAGCGCGGGATCGAGCTTGGTCCCGATGGCGATTAGGCCGCCGGGACGCACGGTGCTCAGCGTGGTGTTGCCGGTGTGGAGCGACTGTATGGAGGTGGTGATCCTCTCCCAGGAGGTCTTGCCACTTATCTCGACCTTGCGGCCGGGAAGCACCTCGATCTCATCGCCGACCTCCAGCGTACCCTGCGTGAGGGAGCCGCCCAGCACCCCGCCCTTCAGGGAGTCCGGTGACGACCCAGGCACGTTGATGTCGAACGACCGGGCGATGTACATCATGGGCGTCTTGGAGCTGTCGTACTTGGGCGTTGGGATGTACGTCTCGATGGTCTCGATGAGCTTGTCGATGTTCACATCGTGGTGAGCGGAAACGGGTATGATGGGGGCGTTCTCGGCGATGGTCCCCTTGACGAAGCGTTTGATCTCGCGGTAGTTCTCCAAAGCCTCTTCCTTGGTCACGATGTCGATCTTGTTCTGCACGATGATGATCTTGTCCACGCCGATGATCGACAAGGCCATGAGGTGCTCCTTGGTCTGCGGCTGGGGGCAGTGCTCGTTCGCTGCTACGAGGAGCAGCGCGCCCTGCATCATGGCCGCGCCGGAGAGCATGGTCGCCATGAGCGTCTCATGCCCGGGAGCGTCCACGAAGGAGATGGAGCGCAGGAACTCGGCCTCGCCGCCGCAGTCCGGGCAGGTCTCCTTGGTGGTGTACTTGTTGCATGACTTGCAACGGTAGAATGAGGTATCAGCATAGCCCAGGCGGATGGAGATGCCTCTCTTGATCTCCTCCGAGTGACGGTCCGTCCACTCCCCGCTCAAGGCCCTGGTGAGGGTCGTCTTGCCGTGGTCGACGTGGCCGATCATCCCGATGTTGACCTCGGGCTGCTGGGACACCTTCATTTCTTCTCCTCTTTCTTCGGGAGAAGCTCCTCCACGGCCTTGGAGCCGGCGGCGGAGATCGTCATGTTGATCTGGGTGGTCTCCGGGGAGATCGTGTTCCCGCGGACCAGCTTGCGGCGCCTCATGCCGTCCTGAGGGGAGTCGAAACCGATCCCGTTGGACAGCAGGATGTTCTTGCGCCTGATGCCGGGGAGGTCAGCGCGCATGGGGACACCGTCCTTGTCGCTACCGCCAGCGATGGTCAACTTATATCCGGGAAGGCTCACGAAGATGCCGTCCACGACGTCCCCGATCTTCTTGCCGATAAGGGAGTTGGCGTGGTGGCCGGCGACTGGGACCTGGTACGACTTACCGGTCTTGACATCATTAATGACCGCTTTGAATTCTACCATCTAAACACCTTTTTTAGGTAATCGCCTTAATGTAGCTTAGAATAAATAACTATTGTCTATCTTTTTTTTGCCCGGAAGGCTAGCCAGCAGTTATTTTTGTGGTAAGTTATTGTTAGTTCCGGGAACCTCGCTGTGGACCATGGCGTCGAGGGTCCGGAGATAGGTTGCCTCACTGATCTTACCTTCAACGAGGGCTTGCAGCAACCTGTCCACCGTGTTACCGGCCCCCGCCGTCGGTCCTGGTTCTATCATCACCATGGGTTCCTTGTCGGATGCGTCCAGCTCGCCCTGTGAGTGTAGCAGGGGGGCGGCGCGTATCCTCTCACGCTGCTTCTTCTTGCCGCCGGTATGGATGTAAGGCTGTATGGATTGGATATGTTCATGTCCAGCCTGGTCCTTCACATCCCAGGGGTTAACGCCCTGATCTATCAGGTCCGTCAGCTTGGTATGGCGGCACAGGTGCGGGAACACGTTCCTCTTGATGCCTGCGCGGACCCCGCACTCCCTCACTATGTCGTAAACTGCCCCCTCTTTCAACGCCTTCCCCACCCGCGATATGAACAGGTAGGCGTCCTCCTTGGCGTCCTTCCCTGGCGGTCGGACCTTGAGGTATGCTCTCACCGCATCGACGGCAGTATCCGCTAAGGCCACCGGCACATCGTTCCCGTTCTTGGTGTCACGGATGATGAAGTATCCTTCCTCCAGCACTAGGTCCGAGCGCAGGGGGTTGAAGTTGCTCTTCCTTACAGCCCCCTCTAGGAGCAAGGCCACGATGGCCTGGTTCCTCACCGACAAGATAGGGCTTCGGTAGTGACCGGCCGCAGCGTACAGCCGTTCGCTCTCATCCTTGGACAGCGGTATCCTCTCCACTCTGACCTTCTTGGGAATCTTCACCCGATGGGGGTTCCCCACGAACTCCATGAAGGAGTTCAAGCAGGTGGACTTGGTCCCGGCGGTGTTCTGTTTCACCCTCTTCCCGTCCTTGCTGGTCCAACATATCTTTTCCTTGAGGACGTTCAGATCTTCCTTGGGAAGGTGGGCTAGTACGTCCTTCATCTCATCGACGCTCAGTGACGGCTGTGAACTGAACATATGCTCGATCACCCGCTCCGCGACCCAAAGGTATTGTTTTCGACTAGACCTCTCGATTTCCTCTCCGATCAGCCACCCCTCGTACTTTCCGAGAAGTGACATTGCACCCGTATCGGCGACCGGCGTTAATATGACGCCCCCGCTCGCGACCTCGCTCATCTCCCCATCACCCTCCGCAGGTCCTCGGCTATGATTCTGCGCTTCGTGGGAAGGTTATGGGTCCGGCGGGCCTGGTTCTCCTCCTCGACGGCGTCTAGGACCTTCTCCGCGATCTCGCGGCCCTCCTCATCGAGGTGGAATACCAGAAATGCTAACGCCTCGGTGGAGAGCTGGTACTCCTGCCCTCGGTCCCCGAACAGCCGACGGGCAGCGTTGAGGTTCATAACCTTCCCCCTCCGTTCCCCCGCTCCTCTTTAACTCTTTTGGCCCTGTTGCAAAACTCCTATGACCAGAACTCCTTTCTCAGAGCCAGCTGAACAAGATCGAACAACGCGAGCTTGACCCGAACCTCGTTTTTTCGACCGTTCTTCGTTCGACATCTCAAACGATGTCCAAGAAGCGCGGAGATCATCGAGAACACCGTCTCGATGTGAGCTCGCTTCGCGTACAGCGCCGCGAAGCGGCGCGGCCAGTGTCTACAGAACGAAACCAGCTTCTGGTAGAACGTTCGAGGCTTCGAGACGAGCACGGCGTTCTTCTTGATGCCGTGGAACGGTGTAGCGCCGTGCTTCCGAGCCGCTTCCAGGCAGTCGTTGCCGCCGTAGGCGGCATCGGCCAGCGAGCGAGTTGGCGTTACATTCGCCGGCATTCGATCCCAGACGGCGGCGAACACCTGGCTCTCGTGAACGTTCGATCTCGTTAACAAGTACGATAGCACCACGAACTCGTCCACCTCGATGGCGGCGTGAACCTTGGTCCAATCTTCAGAAGCACGCTGTGCATGCTTCGTTTCGCGCCACGATCTCTTTCGTCCTGAGTACCCGGTCGCGTCGGTGACGACGACGGCGCGGCGCTTCGGCAACTCGTCCACGAGATGCTGGAAGAACCGTTCCAGCACTACGGCCCAGCGTTTCGAGGACAACTTCCTCGACAGCGTCGAATGGTCTGGAACTCGTTCCAAGCGGTAGTACGAACGTACCATGGCCAGGAAGCCCTCGGTCTCCCGGAACGTGAGATCGAGGAGCTGCTGAACGAGGAACGCCACGAGGGGCGTGCGCTCCTCGTACGCCGGTCGTCCCGTGCTTCTCCTTCGTTGCCAGTAAGCGAACTCGTCCGTCCTCTTCCGTATCGCTTCCAGCGATAGACGAAGCGAGTTCACCGCGATGTCGTCGTAACGGTCGAGGTCGACCGTTACCGCATCGAGATCGAGCGCGAACGTGTCGAGGCGAACTTGTCCGGAAACATTGAATACTTCGCTTGGTATTGCTATACTCGTGGCTTCCAATCTATCACCTTTCTAGACAACTGGCTATAGGTTGGACCACTATTATACATTTTGATAACAATATAGATAACAAATCATAATTATGCTTCAGAGCCTGTTACCAGACTTTTGCACCAAGACCTATCTTAAGAATTCAATGTGGAAAAACATGAAAGTTGGCATATGTTGTCTTAAATAAAAGCAACATTAATATGAATATGATTTGTTTAAGATTTTGTGTCGGATTTCATTTCTGACTTCATTTCGTCAATAACGCCTACTACCCCTACAATCGCGGCCATTTTAGTCATAGTTATCCCAGCAACTCTAGCATATTTGCTCGAAACAAAGAGGAGGAGGGAATTTTCATTAATAGAGGAATTGTGGAAAAGGAAAAATGAGGTCTTTGGAAAAATGGTGCTTGCACAAATGAGAGCCCTTCAACTGATAGACATGATAGAGACGTTCGAGAGCCTGAAAAATTACACTCTAAAAACACCTACAAAAAAACGATTTACTGCCTTTTGTACACAAGCCGATTATCTACGAAACGGACATAACATTACCATTTCCAAACACCCCGAACAGCATGTTCAAACGATTGGTGGAGTCGAAAAATACTATAATTCTGCTGGAGAGAAAACAATAATTAGCGAGATTGAGAGGGATGCTAATGATCTAATTAGAGAAATCCAGATTAATTTAACAAAAATATTTTTTCAACTTAATAACGATATTTTATCCATACGATTAGTGACCCTAGATGCTTCAGTCATCGATGCTGCAGATGAAAATTTACGATCTTTGAGTAGTTACCAGGTTATCCTTCAGATTGACCAAAGCGAGGTTGAGCAAGTGAAAGATATTTGTATGAGGCGAATGGAAGATTTCTGCAATTTAGCAAAGGCTGAGCTTGATAGAACTCGAACTGCAAAATTGTCTGGCTTTATTAAGATGGCATGGCTTGCTCATAAAAGAAAAAAATGGAAGAAAAGGAACAAGATTGACATAGCAACAATGTGCAGAATAAATGAGAAGATTATGGGCAGATCGTAATTGATACATATTTCTCAACAAACGCAGATTCATTGAAAGAAATAATTCTCTCTATGCCCATATACTAATCCATATGGTCAAGGCTGAGGAGGCTCGTGAAAAGATTTATTCACTTATCGATAAGGGTGAATTCAATGAGTCGAAGAAATGTTTGTCAGATCTGGATAAGGAATTATCGGAGGACATCCATTTCCGAGTATGGAGGATAGGGGCGCTTGCTGAAATATGCCAGGGATTAGATGATGAGGATACTCTTGTCAATTGTATCCGAAAGAACAAACCTTTTAAGAAACATAAGCACAAAAAACTTAATCCCTATCTACTCATGGAATTGTCCAACGCCAACATGTCCCTCTTCGTGATTAGGCGTAGGAAGGCGGGAAATTTCCCAATACGGGACAACAGTCTGCAAAATGCGAAAAAGAATCTCCGTGAGGCAATCCAGACAGCTGATAGAAAGGACATTCCCTTCTTAGCATCGCTATGGGTCAATTACGGCAATTGCCTCGATACACTTGGTCGTGGACTGGAGGCGATGTATGTCTATGACAATGCCCTTAAACTCCAGCCAGACCATACTATGGCCATAGGCAACAAGGCGATGGCCTTGCGCCACTTTGCAAATATATCTGGCGCTCACTACATTGAGATGAACCAGATAGCCCGTGAGATGTTATTGAGCGCTATCGGGAGAAATGACATAACTCCATTTGCACGGAGATCGTTCGCGAAGAGTGTTCAAACTATAGAAGAAATATTCAGTGAGCATCCTGAACTCCTAGAACGAAAACCCAATCACAAGCCCAGGAACAATAAGAAGGACACTATTTTTGAAAGATTATATTATGATTTTTGCTCAACCCATAAAATATTCTTGAACCTTCACGTCCATGAGGATAGTTGCGAGTCGTCGATGCTCGATGATGTATCCATCAGCCTTATCCTAGCGATCGAGGATCAACAAACCTACCCCAAGCTCGCCAACTTTCTCAACCAGATAAAACAGGACTATGCCACGGCCAGACTAATATTGGTTCAATCGCAGTTCACGGATAAAGCTATATCAAGAATCAGCGGCCGTACTGTCTACACAGACACCCTTGAATACTGTGAGTTCTCACTGCAAAATGGCCTTCTTGAGAATGCATACAAGGGAGCATATGACATTCTGGACAAGATAGCAGGGTTCATTAATGAGTACCTGGGGATTGGATTGGAGAAGGTCCAATTCGACGCTGGGGCCAGTATCCATTGGAAGTCCATCTGGGTCTGCAAAGATGGAAAGACTAGGGAGGCCATTATGAACGCCGACAATATGTCGTTGTACGCGTTATATGATATTTTTCAGGATTTTGAATCTGGTCACTTTGAAAGATTTAAGGAAATACGAAATTCTTTGACCCACAGAAGGTTAAAGGTTCATATATGGACATGTAACGATGACCTCGACTCCACCTCCCAGGAGGAGTTGAAAGCCCAGGCAATCGAACTCATGAAACTGGTGAAATCGGCGATTATCTATCTCATAAACTTCATATTCATAGAAGAAGAGAAGAAACGGAGAAGCATAAAAGGTCCAGTCCCGCCGATATTCCTCCCCCACCAGATTAATCCAGCCTAGCTGCTTAGTTAATGTAGAAGAGGTGTTGTGTGTTTTGGAAAGGATTTAGAAAACAAAATAAATGGACTTTCTACTGATGATTGTTCGATAGTAAAGTTAACTTTTAACTCCCTTTTAACTGCCTTTTTCACTCCCTTCAAAATGATTAGCCAGCATTGTTAGAAAGAATTAATAAGTTAAATTAGTTAAGAAAGTTAAAAGAAGAGAGGGGGAAAGAAAAAATGAAATGGAAGAGGTTTTTTATTTGTGGCTTGATCGGTCGAAATCGAGAGGCTTTCCCAGGGGCTTGATTCTGGGAAAAATAACTTTTCGTGGTATGTTTTATGCTTGCCGGTGGAGCCAGCAGTTATTTTTCCGGTAAGTTGTTGCGGCTTAGGGGAACCACACTCCTTTTTATGGCCTCGGGGGTCCGGTCGTATGTCTCCTCGCTCATTTTGACATCGATCAAATGCGTAGGGACCACCTATGATCATTGTATCGGGAGCAGGTCAACCGTCCAGTTGCCATTCTTCATGACCGTTTCACCCATAGTGAACCTGACGGGTGTTTTAAACAGGGGGCCATCATAGACGAACGAGTGGAACTCCCCATTTTCTCCGCACACAGAGATGGATGGTCTCTCCTTCTTCAGGTCCTCAAGATGTTCGAGGAACTCGTCGTTGATCTCCTTGCCAAGCTCCTCTCGGCCCAGGACCCTGGAATCGACCGAAACGATGATCGCCTTGAACCCGGAGCCGATGAACTCGTTAACGATCTGCTTGTGGTCCATTCGCCAGAGGGGGAAGAAGCTCTTCAGGCCGGCCTTCTCGCAAACATCCTCACACCAGCTCCTGTTCTCGATAGGGTCAATATCGCCGAAGATCATGGTATCGACCCCTTTATCTTTCAGCTCGACCAGGGATTCGATGAAACGTTCCTGGTAATCGCTGGTGCCGACCGCCTTCTGAAGCATGGGGATCTGGACCGAACGGGCCTGTTCCCGGATCAGTTCGGTCCTTATCCCATGCCATGCCCCTCTCCCGTTCTCCGGCCGGTAGGTGTTAAGCATGTATCCTACGTTGAAACCCCGGTCAACTGCCTTCCACAGCGCTAGGCAG
This sequence comes from Methanomassiliicoccaceae archaeon, assembly GCA_963663855.1. GTDB lineage: Archaea > Thermoplasmatota > Thermoplasmata > Methanomassiliicoccales > Methanomassiliicoccaceae > UBA6. The sequence goes on from OY760646.1 coordinate 1,578,648, forward strand.
CTGTCCTTTCCACTGCTCCACGAGATGGCGTGCGGATTAATTCCCCCTAGGTCCTATTGAACTACCCTGAGATGCCGTGAGGCAATTATAACGATGGCGCATGGATGCTCGAGGATGCTCAGGAACGTCAACCCTTGCCGCCGTCCGCGGTCCCCTGGGCGAAGTACCTTCGGGTGGAGGGCATCATCAGGGCGATGAGGATAGCCAGCCCCAGCGCGATGGTCATGTAGGTAGCCGGGTAGTCCAGACCGATGAGCATGTTCTCCACCAGCAGCCATGCCGCGAGGATGAGCAAGAGGACTATCCCGCCCTGCCAGGACCAGTGGATGCCTCCGGCCCGGCTGATCTCCGCGAAGAACATATCGACCTTCCACCACGCACCGTGGGCGATGAGCAGGGGGTACAGACCGAAGATGACGAACAGGAACAGCCCCACCGGGAAGAAGCTCTGGAACGGCACCTTCTCCACCATGGAGGGAGAGAAGCCGAGCAGCGCGCCGCTGGAATCGACCATGAGCAGCAGTCCGCTGATGATGCCCAGAACGCCGAAGATTACTTCCAGGAATACCAGGGCCTTGACGGCCATGGGACGATATGCCTGTCCGTTCAACATGTCACCCAGGATGGAACCGCGCGGGCATTTATTAAAGATGCGGACCACGGCCCCGACCAGTCTGGTTTTCAATATTGACCTTCAGCCCATTAACGTTTTTATCTTCCTGCTAGATGGAAGGGCGGTCAGCGGAGAACATGATCAGAGTCCTCTACGTCGATGATGAGGAGGCCCTTCTGGACATCGGCAGGGAGTACCTCCAGATGTCCGGCAACCTAGTCGTGGACACCTACCCCTCTGTATCGGAGGCCGAGCAAGCGTTGACCGAGGTCCCCTACGACGCCATCATTTCCGACTACCAGATGCCGGGGACCAGCGGCATCGAGTTCTTAAAGCGCCTGCGGGGAAAGGGGAACAAGATACCCTTCATCCTGTTCACTGGTCGCGGCCGTGAGGAGGTGGTCATCGAGGCGCTGAACTCCGGCGCGGACTTCTACCTGCAGAAGGGGGGCGCGGCCAGGGCCCAGTTCGCCGAGCTGGAGCACAAGGTGCGGGAGGCCGTGCGGCGGTCCCGGGCCGAGCAGGACCTGAGGGAAAGCGAGGCCAAGTACCGGCAGGTCGTCGATAACGCCATCGAGGGCATCTGGGTTGCGGACAAGGACTTGAAGACAACCCTGGTCAACGACAACATGGCCGCGATGCTCGGCTACTCCAAGGAGGAGATGCAGGGGAGGAGCATACTGGACTTCATGGACGGGGGCGGCAAGAAGCTCATGTTGGAGAACATGATCAGCTCCCACCTCGGGACCGCGAAGGAGAGGGACATGGCCTTCCTGCGCAAGGACGGCTCGACGGTGTACACTCGCCTGGTAGCGTCCCCCATCATCGAGCACGGCGCGTTCAGCGGTGCGGTGGCCTTCATATCCGACGTCACGGAACGCAAGCATGCGGAGGAGACGCTGAGAAGGGACGAGATGCGCACCCGCGCGCTCCTGGAGCTCACGCAGATGTCCGGCCTGACCCCCAAGGACATCGCGGAGCGGTCCATGCGCATCGGCATCGAGCTGACCCGGAGCCAGATCGGCTACATCGCCTTCCTCAACGAGGACGAGTCGGTCCTCACCATGCAGCACTACTCCAAGGAGGCGATGGAGGAGTGCAGGATCGAGAAGAAGCCCATGGTCTTCGACCTTACGAGGACCGGCCTGTGGACGGAGTCGGTGCGGCAGAGGAAGACCGTCATCACCAATGATTATGGCGCGCCGAGCCATCTGAAGAAGGGGCTGCCTCACGGCCATGTTCCGCTCGCCCGACACATGACCGTGCCGGTGTTCGATCGGGACCGCATCGTGGCCATCATCGGAGTGGGCAACAAGCAGGAGCCCTACACGGAGGACGATGCCCGGGAACTGAGCGTCCTTATGGACGGGATGTGGCGCATCATCCGGAAGATCCAGGCCGAGGAGAAGATCAGGGAGAGCGAGGAGCGCTTCCGCATCACCCTGGAGGGCATGATCGAAGGGTGCCAGATCGTCGACCGGGAGTGGCGCTTCCAGTACGTCAACGAGGCCGCGGAGAGGCAGAGCAAGATACCGAAGACGAGGCTGCTCGGCCACCGGTTCATGGAGGCCTGGCCTGGCGTCGAGGCGACACCGCTGTTCAGGGCCATGGAGCGCTGCATGGCGGAGCGCGTGCCGGTGGAGATGGAGAACCTGTTCACCTACCCGGACGGCACCAGCGGCTGGTTCGACGTAAGGATATCGCCGGTGCCGGAGGGCATCTTCCTCCTGTCCATCGAGATAACGGAAAGGAAGAGAGCGGAGGAGGAGCTGCAGCAGAAGACGGCACTGTTCGAGGCCCAGGCCGCCGCCTCATTGGACGGCATCCTGGTCATCGATGACAAGTTCCAGCGGATAATGATCAACCAGCGCATCATCGACCTCTACCACCCACCACAGCATGCGCTGGACCACCCCGAGGACGACAGACTGCTGCTGAACCATGTTATAAGTTTGACCAAGTACCCCGAGAGGTTCCAGGAGAAGGTGAACTACCTCAACGAACACATCGAAGAGACCAGCCATGACGAGGTGGAGTACAAGAACGGCATGGTCCTGGAGCGTTACTCCGCTCCGGTGTTCGGCAAGGACGGAAGGTACTACGGGCGGACGTGGACTTTCCATGACGTTACAGAACGGAAGCGCATCGAGGAATCGTTGCGGGAGGCCGGCCGCAAGCTCAACCTGCTGTCCAGCATCACCAGGCATGATATGAACAACCAGCTGATGGTCCTCCGGTCCAACCTGGAGCTGCTGGACCGGGCGCGCCTGGGGCCGCCCCTAGAGGAGCACCTAAGGCGTGCGGAGGCTGCCTCGAACAGGATCTCAGCCATCATCGATTTCGCCCGGGAGTACGAGGGCATCGGGGTCCAGGCCCCCGCTTGGCACAACGTCCGTGATCTAGTTCAGAGCTGTGCCAAGGAGGTGCCGCTAGACCACGTGACCCTGGTCAATGACCTGCCTGAGGGACTGGAGATCTATGCTGACCCCATGATCAAGAAGGTGTTCTTCAACCTCATCGATAATGCACTTCGGCATGGGGAGAAGGTCACCAGGATCAAGATATCATACTTATCTCAGGGAGACATGGACAGGATCGTCGTTGAGGACGACGGCGTGGGAGTTCTTCCGGCGATCAGGACCTACCTGTTCACCCGGGGCATCGGGAGGAACAACGGCCTCGGTCTCTTTCTCTCTCGGGAGATACTGTCGATCACGGGAATAGCGCTGACCGAGGAAGGTGAATATGGAAAGGGGGCCAGGTTCGTCATGAGCGTCCCGCCGTCTATGTTGGTTATGAAATAATATTGACTTAAGAAGACCAGGGGACTTTTTTCATAATAATTATTTCCTTGATGTAAAAATAAAGGTGAATTTTCAGTTGGATAGCCATTTTCACTTCACCGGTTGAACACTGGGCCTACTCCCTCTTTAGGTGCATTCGCTCACCCCCATGGTCTAGTTCAAATCCCCGCTCTCTCATTCTGTAGAACATGGGAGAGTTCGAGGTAACGACGACAAAAAAGCAAGCGGCCGTCTCCATCAGGGAGAAGGTGAAGATGCAGGACATACCGGCAGAGATGGGGCGCATGTTCGGCGAGCTCATGCCCGTCCTTCAGAATGACGTACAATGTGTGGGCCCCCCGTTCGCCTTCTATCACTCATGGTCAGACAACGAGACGGACATGGATGTCGGTTTCCCAGTGGCCGGGAAGACGGTGAACAGGGGGCGCGTGAGGCCGTTCGAGCTACCCGCCGTCAAGGCCGTCGTCGGGATGCACATGGGCCCGTACGACAAGATCGTCGACTCTTACAACAAGATGATGGCCTGGATGAAGGCCAATGGCCACGAGCCGGCCGAGTACATGTGGGAGGAGTACCTCAACAGTCCCGATGAGGTGCCTCCGGACAAGCTCATGACCCGCATGGTATGGCCCATCAAGTGAGCCTAACACGCCCACCGCAGCTCAAACCACTTACAGTCCTTCAATTTTTATACTCTGAGCTGGCAAGTAAATGGCATGATAAACGCCATATACGACGTTACCTGCCGCCCCATCATCACCGAGGTCACCAGGAAGGTGGACCTCATCCGACGGTCGGAGCCTACGCTGGAGGGCGCCGGTGTGAAGCTATCGAGAGCGTTCAACGCCCTGGACCTGCCGCAGATGGACCCCTTCCTGATGCTGGACCACTTCCAATCCAGTGATCCTAAGGACTATGAGGCAGGGTTCCCCTCTCACCCTCATCGCGGGATAGAGACGGTGACGTACATGGTCCACGGCTCGGCCGAGCACTCGGACCACCTGGGGAACAAAGGACGCATCGGTCCGGGGGACGTGCAGTGGATGACCGCCGGGAGCGGCGTCATCCACGGAGAGATGCTGCATGGTGACGAGGACGGCGTGGAGGGCTTCCAGCTGTGGGTCAACCTCCCGGCCGCGAGCAAGATGATACCGCCCCAGTATAGGCATGTAGGAAGGAGGACCATCCCCGTCCTCAACGCCGAAGGCGGCGTGGAGATCCGCATCATCGCCGGCAGCATGCGGGAGCAGCAGGGTCCGGTACAAGGACTGGTGACGCCCATCGACCTGTTCGATGTGAAGGTCCCGCCCGGTGTGCTGTTCGAGACCCACATCCCTCAGGCGAGAACGGCGTTCGCGTACGTGTTCGAAGGCGAGGGTAAGTTCGGCCGCGAGCTGGAGAGCGCCTCCGCCGGCGACCTGATCGTCTATGGGGAAGGGTTCACCATCACCGTGATAGCGAGGAACGAGGGCGTGCGGTTCCTCCTGGCCTCCGGACCGCCGCTCAAAGAGAAGATGGTCTGGCGGGGGTCGGTGGTCATGAACACCGAGGACGAGCTCGAGGCCGCCTACCGCGAGATCAAAGAAGGGACTTTCATTAAGTGATGAGAGGTCGATTAACGATCGGTAATTGACAGGAGGAAGTATATGGCAAAGCATTTGAAGGTAGGAGAGGTCGCACCGGCGTTCTCCCTGAAGGACCAGAACGGGAACATGGTGGACGTAGGCAAGATGGAAGGAAAGAAGGCCCTGGTGGTGTACTTCTACCCCAAGGACTTCACCACCGGCTGCACCATGCAGGCGCACGAGTTCCGGGAGATGTACGAGGAGTTCCTGAAGAACGGGGCCGATGTGATGGGCATATCGTCCGACTCCGTCGAATCGCACAAGAAGTTCGTCGAGGAGCATCAGCTGCCGTTCACCCTTCTGAGCGACCCCGATAACAAAGTGCGGGACCTGTACGGGGCCTGGGGAGCGGGAAGGACGCCCGGACGGGTGACGTACCTGATCGATAAGAAAGGCGTCATCCGCATGGTGTTCTCCTCGCAGATACAGCCCAGGAAGCACATCAGCGAGGCCCTGAGGGTGCTCAAGGAGATCAACGGTTAGGCCGATGTACGCTCTAACTGCGGACCGAGGGCTTAGCTTCGATAATTTCTTTCGAAAGGTTAAATAGCTACTAGGCCCTATAATAACTGACTTAGATGAGTCCGAAGGAAAAGAACACGCTCCCTCAGTACAATCTTGAAGGGATCCGAACCGATTCGTTCCTGGGGCCGCTGGAGGCCAAGGTCCTGGACACCATCTGGGCGGCCGAGGACCGGCCGCTCACGGTGAGGGAGGTCCACAAGGCCCTGGGTGAAGATAACAAGCTGGCGTACACCACCATCATGACCACCATGAACCGCCTCTACGAGAAGGGGGTCCTGGACCGAGAGGTCAAGAGCGGCAAGGGCGGCCTGTACTATGTATACTGGCCCAGGATGAAGCGGGACGACTTCGAGCGCTCGGCCATCCAGGACGTGCTCGGAAGCCTGATGGAGAAGTTCGGGGAGAAGGTCACCGACTGCTTCGTGGAGCAGGTGGCCCTGGACAAGGAACGCCTCACTCGATTGAAGAAGGAGCTGAACAAGCTGGACTGAGGATAGGGGATAGGCCTGGAGATCGTGGACCAGATACTGCAGCAGGTGATGCAACCGGCGTTCTACTACGCCACCCTTACCATGCTCATAGCCATGGTCAGCTCACTGCTTCTCATGGAGATCAACAGCGGGCTTGGCGCCCGCTGGCGGAGCGCCCTCCTGGTCCTGCCCATGGTCCTCTCCCTGGCCGCGGCGCTGTGCTTCCTGCCCTCCCTGACGCTGTACGGACCTCCGGGCAGCGGCCATAGCGGCATACAGCTCTCAGACCTGGGGTACCCTCAGGGGCTCTTCCCGGGCGATATGTTCATGGCGCAGGCCCCCGTGGAGCAGACGATGGTGTCCATCACCGCCGCCCTCGTGATCATGGGGTTGGTGCTGGCAGCCTCGTCGCTGATCTTCTCGGTTCTGCTGGGCGACCGACTGGCGAGACGGCTCCTCAAGGTCGTGGACCTCTCCTCCGAGGACTACCCCCAGCTGAGGTCAGACATGGCGGAGCTGGCGATGGCCCTGGGGATACGTGTTCCCAAACTGGGCCTGGTGGAGGACCTTCGCCCCAACGCCTTCACCATAGGACGCGGAAAGGGGACCACGGTGGTGTTCTCCCTCGGCATCCTGGAGCTGCTGGACCGGCAGGAGCTGAGGGCGGTGGCGGCGCACGAGCTGTCGCACGTGAGGAACCACGACGTGTGGTTCCGAACCGCCATAAAAGCGCTGGCCTGGGTCCAGTTCTTCAACCTCGTCTCCCACCTCTCAGTAAGGGCGGCGCAGCGGGAGAGGGAGAAGCTGGCCGATGATACCGCTCGGTCCGTACTGAGCGACAAGGGCTCCCTGCTGAGTGCCATAGAGAAGGTGACCTCCTTCCTAGGCACTGGCGGGAGGCGGTCCCTGACCACCAGGCTGGGTCTGTGCTTCGCCCTGTCCTTCTCCGACCGCGCGTCCCTGATGTCCGACCACCCCTCGCTGGCGGACCGCGCCCGCTCCTTCACCGAGGGCGCGAGCAAGGGATACCTCTCCCCGCGGGCCTGCCTGGTGCTCTCCATCGCCGTCCTGCTAGCCACCACCATTATGGTGGGCAGCCTGGACGATATGCGGAGCGAGATCCTGCACCTGGAGGCGAGGGATATGATGGACGCCCTGCCGGTGTTCGAGCACCATATGATATTCCAGGGAGCGGGCAACGTGACGGCCGAGGGCATGGATATGTCAATGGCCCACCCTGGGATGCAGGTACCTTTCCATCCCATCAACTCCACCGGGGAGATGGAAGCAATGCATAATAGCTACTATTGAATGTAGTAATGTTTTAATACTACCGAATGCATCATTATTCCAGAGGTTCCGGTCCTCCGATCAGCAACCTCCCCAAGTCCGATTTCACCCTTCGGACCGGGACCTCTTTTCATTTTGCTACTAACTAACATAGTAACATTATAATACGTCCGTAGCAATCGTGCGTTCAGCAGGACGATAGGTCCTCGCTCGAGGTGCATCATTTGGGAATAGCAAGCAGGGCAGGCAGGAACATCGCGCGGCGCAAGGGGAGAGTGCTCCTAGCCGTCATCGCGATCGGTATCGCCATGGCCGTCATGATCTCCATCCCCGCCGGGCTGAACGCCAGCCAGTCGGCGATGGAGCAGCTCAACGACAGGATGACCGTAGACTACGCGGCGCAGGCCGCGGAGATCGAGAACACCTCCACCCTCATCGAGGTGGGCAAAACCGGCTCCTCGTCGCAGGGTGGGCCAGGGCAGCAGCAGTCCTCCACCACGGTCAACGAGACCGTGATCGAGACCATCGGGTCCATCGACGGCGTCGAGGCCGTGGTGCCGTACGTCACCCATTCCGAGGGCATGCCCGACCGCGAGGACTTCTTCGGCGGATCGCCGCCCGGCTCCGGGGGCATGCCCAACGGCACCGGCATGCCAGACATGAGCAGCATGCGCGACATGCTCTCCGACGTGGTAACCGTCCTGGGCGTGTCCCTCACCGAGGAGAACGTCGCCAACTACGGCGTGCTGCCGACGACCATCCTGGAAGGACGGAACCTGGAGGCCAACGAGACCGGGTCGGTCCTGCTGACCGAGAACCTGACCGCGTACTACGACTGCGGGGTCGGCGACACCATCACCATCCAGGACACCGAGTTCACGGTGGTGGGCATCTACCAGAACACCTCCACCATGGGCAACCGCACGGTGTTCATGAGCATCGATGATGCGCAGGAGATCTACGACATGGGCACCAACGTCTCGTACCTCTATGTGTACGCGGAGGATGAGGACTCGGTGAGCACCATCGCGTCCGCCATCTCCCTCGCCTACGAGGACGTCACGGTGTCCACCATGTCCGACCGCCTGGAGGAGCTGAACAGCCTGCAGGAGATGAGCGAGCAGACCCTGGCCAGCGCCTCGTCCACGGTGGAGCAGATGGAGAACACCGCCCTGCAGATGATCATCATCGCGGTGGTGGCCACCGGCCTGATCGTCATGTTCGTGATGCTGTACACCGTCAAGGAGCGCACCAAGGAGATCGGGGTCCTCAAGACCCTGGGCTTCAGCAAGGGGGCGGTCATCGCCCAGTTCATGCTCGAGGGAATGATGGTCTCGGCCCTGGCCGGCGTTGTCGGCGCCATCATCGGCTGGGTCGGCACGTCGACCTTGGCATCTACGCTGCTCCCGTCCTCCACCTCGGTGGGGGGAGCGGTGCAGCGGGTGGCCAGCCTGTCCATACAGCCTGACCTAACATGGGTCGCGACGGCGTTCCTCATCGTGATATGCCTGGGAGCGCTGGGAAGCCTGTACCCTGCCTGGAGGGCGTCCAGGACCAAGCCCGTGGAGGCGTTGAAGAATGACTGAAGCGATATTGAGAGCGACCGGGCTGAGCCGCACCTTCCAGATGGGCGAGCGGAAAGTCATCGGCATCCAGGGCGTCAACCTGGAGATCGCCCGGGGCGAGTCGGTGGCCATCCGCGGCCCGTCCGGTTCCGGGAAGACCACGCTGCTGACCATCCTGGGCTGCCTGGACCGTCCCAACGAAGGAAAGCTGGTCATCGACGGCACGGAGGTGACCGCCCTGGGCGAGGGGGCCTTGGCGAAGATACGGAGCGACAAGATCGGCTTCGTGTTCCAGAGCTTCAACCTCATGCCCTTCCTCAATGCCCGGGAGAACGTCGAGCTCCCCATGGAGCTGACGAACATGACCGCACAGGAGCGCACCGAGAGGGCCAAGGAGCTGCTGAAACTGGTCGGCCTGGAGGAGCGCGAGGACCACCGGCCCAGCAAGCTGAGCGCGGGAGAGCAGCAGCGCGTCTCCATCGCCCGAGCGCTGGCCAACCGGCCCCCGCTGCTGCTGGCGGACGAGCCGACCGGCAACCTGGACTCGAAGAACAAGGTGGAGATTGTCCGCCTGATCCGCCGACTCAGCGCCGAGCAGAACATGACCACCATCATGGTCACGCACGACAACCGCGTGGCCTCTATGGCCGGGAGAGTGATCTTTATCAAGGACGGGCAGGTGAGGTCCAACAAGAACCGCACGCCCCTCAAGGAGATGGTGGAGGAGGACGAGGACCTGGAGTGAATCTCGCTTATCGGCCAGTTCGTCCTTACACCGGTCCCCAAACCCTTTTCAAACCACTTCTCCCGTTATCGCTCGCTATTTGCTCAGCTCCTCCAGCTGCCGCAAGTACTCCTCGGCCTGCTCCATGCCCTTCTGCCAGAACCGTTCCTCGCTGATGTCGAACCCCAGCTCCGCGGCCAGCTGCGCCGCGGAGAGGCTCGACCCGGACGCCAGGAGGCGGTCCATGCGAGGCACGAAGTCCTTCCCCTGCTCCCGATATAGGCGGTACAGGGCGAAGACGAAAAGCTGCGCGAACACGTAGGGGTACTCGTAGAAGCGGATGTCCGAGAAGTAGTGGTGCGGGAACCGGGCCCAGTCCCACCGGTTCTCCGGCAGGTACTCCACCGACGTTCCGTAGATCGCCTTCTGCGCCTCCACCCACCGCTCCGACACCGCCTCCCCGTCCAGGTACACGCCCTGGTCCACCGCTTTCGCGAGCTCGATCTCGAAGAAGAACCGGAAGCCCTCCTGGAACACCACCTGGGTGAAGCTGTTGAGCAACTTGACCAGCAACTGCCTCTTGTCCTCCGGTGATGTCGCGTCGCGCAGCAGCCGCTCGGTGAGCAGCAGCTCGCCGAACATGCTCCCGCACTCCGCCACGCACAAACTGACCTGACAGTTGCTGGGGTTCTGCGCCCTGGTGTAAAGGTAGGCGTGAACCCCGTGCCCCAGCTCGTGGGCCAGGGTGTACACGTCGTTGAGATGGCCGTTGTAGCTGGAGAGTATGAACGCGGAGCGCCCCTGCACCCACGTGTCGCAGAAAGCTCCCGTCCTCTTACCCTTCCGCACCTCCCCGTCCAGGCGGTTCTGGTCGAACATCTCCTGCACCCAACGACCGTACTGCGGCGAGAAGTCGGAGTACACCGACACCAGGAGCTCGCGGGCCTCCTGCCAGGAGCGTACCTCGTCCCGCGAGCCGGGCAGAGGGGCCCTCAGGTCCCAGTTGCCCAGGACGTCCAGGCCGAGCAGCGAGGCCTTGAGGCGGAAGTAGCGCTGGCACAGCGGGGCGCTCTTCCTCACCACCTCCATGAGCGTGGTGATGGTCCCCTCCTCCACGTCGTTGTCGATGAGGCTGGGCGTGAGCGTCGAAGGATATCCACGCAGCCGGCACATCTCCTGGTGGTCGGTCCAGATGGCCCGCAGGGCGTCCGCCCACAGCAGCTGGTCGGTGCCCAGGGTGCTTCCCAGGGCATGGTACACGGCGCGGCGCACCTCCCGGTCGGGGCTGTAGATGTAGGGGATGGCCTCCCCCATGGTCAACGCCATCTCCTTGCCGTCGATCACCGGCCGGAAGGTCCGGGAGCTGAGCCACTTGCTCTGCAGCTTGGACCACGCGCGGATGCCGGAGCGGTCCTTGGTGATGATGAGCTTCTCCTCGCTCTCCGTTAGAAAGTGCGGGGCGGAGCGCAGGTACCTCTCCAGGTAGTGCCGGTAGTCGGACAGCACGGGATCGTCGACCATCTCGGGGTGGGACAGGAGAAGCTTCCCCAGCTCGATGCCCATGAATGCCGTGTTCTGCCCCGCCTGGTTCCCGGCGCGGGAGCTGGCGTCGCTCAGCGCGGTCGCCACCGGATCGCCCTGATCGGCCTGGAAGCGGAGGGAGCAGTAGGTCACCACCCCCTCGTACTTCAGCGAGAGCGCGTCCTTGGCCTCCAGCATCTCCTTCAGTTCCAAGGCGCTCAGTCCCTGCACTTGACCGCGGTAGCGCTCCGCGAACCGCGACGAGTCCTGCACGAACGCGTCCAGTTGCGACCTTATCGCCTCAGGGTCGGTGCTGTCCACCAGCACCGCCAGGTCCCACTGCATCTCCGTCATGTCCGTCCCCACCTGCAAGGCCACGGCGGGGTAATAGAACCTGCCCGACCGTTCTGTGATACCGGACCGGTGTTCACCGGTCGTCGATGGGGACGTATTCCTGATCCAGCTTGCCCACGTAGACGCTGGACGGCCGGTACAGGGCGGGCCTGACCGGCGGCTCGGGGAACTTCTCCTCCAAAATATGCGCGCACCACCCGGCGGAGCGGGCCATGGCGAACACCGCAGGGAAGAAATCGTGATGTATGCCCATGGCGTGGTAGATGGAGGCGCTGTAAAGATCGACGTTGGGATAGATGTGCCGCCCCTTCTTCTTCATGAACTCCCTCTGCGTGGCCATCGACATGCGCTCGGTCATCTCGTACCACCGGTACTCAGGGTAGTCGCTGGTGATCTGCCTGGCCATATACTGAAGGATGCGCGCCCGGGGGTCGATGGTCTTGTACACCGCGTGCCCCATCCCTGAGACCCGCTTGCCGCGCTTGAACTGGTCCTCCACCCACGCCTCCACGCTCTCCGGGTCCTTGGTGTCCAGCAGGTTCTTCATGACCTGGGCGTTGGCCCCACCGTGCAACGGCCCGGACAATGCGCCGATGCCCGCGGCGATGGACGAGTACATGTCCGCGCCGGTGGAAGCGACCACCCTACTGGCGAAGGTGGAGGCGTTGAACGTGTGGTCCGCGTGCAGGATCAATGCCACGTCCATGAACCTCACCGCCTCCTCCCGGAACTCCTTGCCCCTCGTCATGTACAGGAAGTTCGCGGCGTGCGACAGGTCGTCCCTCGGCTCCACCGACCCCTGGTTATTCACCAGCCGCTTCCACGCCGCGATGATGGTAGGCATGACCGCTATGGTCCGTATGGCCTTCCGGTGGTTGGCCTCCCGGGACTCGTCGAACCGTTCCGGGTCGTAGCCGGAGATCAACGACACGCCGGCCTGCAGGATGGCCATGGGCGGGGTGTCCAACGGCAGCATGTCCAGGGACGCCACCAGCGCGCTAGGTACCCTTCGGTGAGAGACCAGCTCCTGGTTGAAGTCCTCCAGCTCCCGACGGATGGGCAGGTGGCCGTAGATGAGGAGGAATGCCACCTCCTCGAAGGATGAGTTCCTGGCCAGGTCCTCGATGGTGTAACCTCGGTACAACAATCTGCCTGCCTGACCATCCACCATGCTGATGTGGGTGGTGGCGGCCTTGACACCGCGTAGTCCGTTGTTCTCCGTGGAACCCATCGATACACCTAGACAATCTTCATTAAAAATCTTTTTTATAGCTTTCAATAATCAGCCAATTCGTCAAATATCTAGACAGTGACCAAATTCTCGCCTCAAACATCGCATCCCTGTTTCCATAAAGTGGCCAGCTCGTTAACGTTCGTAATCCAGACCCCGACAAGACCTCCGTGCCCCAGCCTCTCATCCCTTCCAGTCCAGGAGCGCGGCGAGGTTGCGCGGGAAGATGGTGTGGGTCAGACCAAGCTTCTGGAGCTTGTCCTCGAGCTGCGCGGCGCGCCCGTCCAGCAGCATCGCGGTCTCCCCCTCCGTGAACGAGCCCCGATCGGAGGACCAGTACAGCACGTTCTTGTTGTACGGACAGGCCGTCTGGCAGCGCATGCAGCCCACCAGGGCGTGGTGGACGCTGCGATCCACCCAGTCGGGGAACGGCTGCGAGGTGTCCTTCTCGTTGAGGTAGGTGAGGCAGATCTCGGAGCGCATCATGAATCGTTCCTCGGTCAGCGCGCCGGTGGGGCAGGCCCTCAGGCAGGCGTCACATCCCGCGCATCCTGGCAGCAGCTCCGCCTCCTGCCACTGGTCCTCCACGCAGGGGGCGTCGCTGTAGAACGCGGTGAGGCGGTGGAAGCTGCCGAAGCGTGGAAGGTAAGTATTGTTGTTGCGCCCGTACTGCACCAGGCCGCTCCTCGCCGCTAGTAACCTTAGTGGAAGGAGCGCCTTGACGAAGCGGTAGGGTCCCGGCAGCAGGAGGTCGTTGAGCGCCGCCACGGCCTGCACGTCCAGGTCCGCGGCGTCGGTGTAGCCTGGGGGGACCAGCAGGGGGATGTCCTCACCGTTCCACCGCATGCTCACGGACACCGCCGGCTGTGGCCTTGACAAGACCAGGATGCTCTCCGCCCCCAGGCCCGCTGGCGGCTGGAAGCTGAGCTTGCCCTGCAGCTCGCTGTAGAACGCATCATCGAACACGCCGTTCCGGTGATGCTCCTCCACCTCGTCCCTCAGCTCCTCCAGGTGCTCTATGGACACCATGCGGTAGAATAACCCACGGTCGTCCCTCCTCGCTCCGCTCCTTTCCTCGTCCATGCGTTCTCCCTCCGGCCACCTCACCCCCGGCGGCCAAGCTAGTAACGGCAACGGAGGACATAATCCCTCCTTCACCGCGCAATGACCGGGGGCGAAGCGGTTCGGTTTTCTTGCTAACATAAGGGGAGTTCCTTCGTATTTGGACGTGAGCATTATCCAAAACCTGAAAAGGTCACGGACCGGTGTGAGCAGCGGTGGTCAGATGGAGAGATACAACCTACTGGTGACCTTCCATCCCAACCAGGCAGGTACGGCGGAGAGGGAGGTCAGGAACAGGATCGAGGGGGCGGGCCAGACCATCGAGCACCTGGAGCACTCGTGCATAGACGGGGTGTTCTGCGTGCAGGTGGACGGCGACGCCAGGGAGCTGATCAGGCACCTGCGGAGGGAGTTCATGAACGCTCCCGAGATGCTCTACCACACCTATCACTGGGTCCCGGTGGACACCTGGGTGGAGGCGACCGATGAGGCCATGATCGAGGCGGTGGAGGAGGCGGCCCAGGGCATCGGCGAGGACGAGAGCTGGAGGATGCACGTGCACAAGCGGCACCACCCCAAGCATTCCGAGGACCTCATGCTCCTGCTCACCGAGCCGGTGGTCAAGGGCAAGGTGGACCTGCGGCGCCCCCAGAAGATCATCGCTGTGGAGGTGCTGGGACCCATGGCCGGGATCGCGCTGCTGAGGAACGACGAGATCATCGACGTGAACCAGCTGCGGCTCGAGGTGGGCCTGACCCAGATAGTGTGATCGACGTGGCTCAGCCGGAGGCGGAGGTCAGCATGGCCTTGATGTCCTCCACGCTGGGCACGGTGCCCACGGCCTTCATCTCGCCGTTGATGTAGAGTATCGGCACACGCATCGTTCCCCTTTTCTTTATCTCCTCGATGTCCTCGATCCTCACGATCTCCTCCTCCCGACCCAGCTCTAGCAGAGCCTGCTGGATGTTCCTCTCCAGCCGCTTGCATTTCGCGCAGCCCATCACCATGACCTCGATCTTCATCCCTACACCTCGTCGCTGATGGCCCCGGCGAGCGTCGCCGAGCTCACCGCTAATGAGGAGGATGGAAGGTAAAAACATATCCCTGGGGAAATCAAAAAAAGAAGGTGGAAAGGGTTTACGGTCACTTCCTGGTCAGCGTCCCCGTGGCCTCCTTGATGATGGTTCCGGTGAGCTTCACCGTGCCATCGGAGTTCTTCACCGTGCTCGATATGGTGATCCCTCCCGAGGCGGTGTACGTGCCTGACGGCAGGGTCAGGGTGAAGGACTTGGTGGCGCTCCACAGGTTGGTCAGCATGTACTTGCCGTACACCCCCGTGTCCTTGATCACCGGCGAGCCGGACCCGGTGACCACCACCATCTGCTTGCTGGTGGTGAGCGCCGTGCCTTCCTTCGCGGTGTCCAGGGTGGCGGCGCTGATGGTGGGGTCCTGGTGCCGCGACGCTCCCATGGCCTTGAACATGCTCTCCGCCATCTGCAGGTTGTGTATCTGGCTGGAGAAGCTGGAGTAAGACAGCAGCTCGACACAGAACCCGTACCGGGCGGCGCCGAACACCGCGGAGTACACCGCGGCCTGGTCCGTGCCCGCCACGTAGTTCTGGTACACCACGATGTGCGGCCGGTACTGCTCGGGGATGTTGTTCACGAACTTCATGGTGCTGATCACGTGGCTCTGGAAGTCGGTGTTGTACGACGCCACGGCCTTCCAGCCCTCCACCAGCGTCAGGTCGCACACCATGGACAGGTGCAGCTGGGCGGTGTAGGAGTTCATGATCACGTAGTTCCAGTACCCTGACGCGCGGGCCTCCTTGGCCAGGTTCAGGAACCCATCGTACACGAAGGTGGGCTTGCTGTTGTAGTCGCTCAGCAGCTGGTTGTAGCCGTTGATGGAGTCGCACTGGTCGAAGAACACTCCCGTCGAGCCCCACCACCAGCTGTTGTACTGGTCCTGGTAGATGAGGTAGTTGCGGTAGGCCGACGACGCGGCACTGGCGACGTAGTAGCCGTTCTTGTTCTTGTACGCGTGGCCGGCGGAGTCGTACAGCGCCCAGGCCGAGGGGACGGCCTTGGTCTTGGGCGTCATCTGCTGTGCCGACTTGTAGTTCCAGTTGATCTGGTCGGCGTTCTTGGACTGCCCGGCCACCGTAATCTGTGAGCTCTCCACGTAGGAGCGGATGGTGGTGTCCCAGGCGTTCATGTTCCCGAAGGTCAGGGGGAATATGTCGGTGCTGTGCACGCCCCAGGTCTGGGCGATCTTGGCCGAGACCCACTGCGCGTACCCCTCATCGTTCCCCTGCGCCAGCCCATCGGTGTACTTGTACGGCCGAATGAACTGGTGGAACGTCTCCGAGACGCCGGAGGCGATGCTGGGGACCTTGCTGTCCAGGGAGGTGTACTTCAGGGCGATGAACGACTCTCCGCCCCCGCCCATGTCCTTGGTCCACACCGGCGAGGAGATGTAGGCCTCGGTGTCGGAGTACCCCCACTCCACGCCCAGGGTGCGGCCGGGGACCCGGACGTCCATGGCCGGGGCGTACATCTGGTACGAGGGGTACCATCCGCCAAGCCCGTTCGTCTTGGGCCAGTTCTCCGGGTAGCCCGGAACGTAGCGGTGGTTCTTGCCGTCGGAGTAGAGGTTGTACATGGACCCGCTGGCCGAGTACTCGCCCACGAAGTAGGTGGTCATGACCTTGGACGTGCCGGCGGCGTAGGTGGTGTCCAGCTCCATGTAGTCCTTGTAGAAGGTGAAGCTCTGGGTGAGGCTGAACTGCGGGCAGGACTCCAGGAACCACACCGTGCTGCCGGACTGGCCCCACTTGGATATGGTCATGGTCACGTAGTCCATGGCCTTGTTGTATTGGTCCACCGTGCCGTCACCGGGCCCCGCAGGGTTCACCCGGCGGTACACAATGTAGTCGGTGGTGAAATACGGCTGTATCTTGTAAGTGACGTAACCGCCCGTGCGGTAGTCCACCGTGAGGGAGTACGTCTGCGCGTACACGGTTATGAGCCCGGTCTTCTGCACCACGGTCAGGTTGGACGAGGCGGTGTTCAGGGAGAACGCCCCGCTGGATGTGGTCATGGAGGCCGTCGCCGCGGTCTCCGTCACATCGATGGTGCTTTCATCCGCTCCCTCCGAGCCTTGGAGGGGGGCGGAGCTCAGAAGTATAGAAACGATGGGTGCGAAGACCATGCCCACGATCACCAGGGCCGATACCAGGATCTTCAGCTTCCTCCCGGGCGACCGCCGGGTCAGGCCCCGCGAGCGTGTGCGCAAGGCCCATCTTAGCTCATCATCCGCGTTCATAGCTCACTTCCTTGTCCCTAGGGCCTGTGACCACAGGCGTGGGAGGAACGCCGGTAGGGGGTCGTTCCGTAGTCGGCTGCGTAGCTGGTATCAATGTCTTTCAAGCGTTCCACACTCCTTTCGGGGGGTTCTCGCTCAATGCGGATCGGCTATCGGTAGGGGGCCAGAAAATCGACCCCTGCCGGTCGCCGGACCTATCCATTAAGCCAGCTTGCCTGACGGCCCGCCGGGGATAGGATAGGGACGCTTTGTCCCTGTTGATACGTATAATAGGCTCATCTTTAATAAAACTAAGGGGCGATTATCATGGCGGTACGTTATTTTTAAGGCGGATTAAAAAAACATCTGGCTATTGCACGAAAAACAGCTGGATGACGGGTCAGGAAGAGCCAGGTCAATAATCTCTTACGTGTTATTGTTATTAACATTATTTAATTGATGACCGCCGCTCGCCTGCCAGCATATCGGGCCCGAATCATTTCGATGATCGCCGTACATGCCGCCGCATATCCGTGTCGCGCGCCGTTCGGTCATCTGGCGAAGGAACGCTGCATCGCGGAGCCGATGGGGGACGCTCTCACCCCTTCCTGGATACTGAGACTACGTCCGGGCCATAGCCTTATATGAAATGGTCATTTACTGACCCACGGTCATAAACAAGGGTGGTACGATGAGGACATTGGTAACATACACGTCTCAGAGCGGGAACACCAAGAAGCTGGCCGACGCGATATTCGCCAGCCTGGACGGCCCCAAGCAGATGGAGGAGATGAGCACGGTGCAGAGCCTGGACGATTACGAGCTGGTGTTCGTGGGCTTCCCCGTGCACCAGTTCGGAGCCCCCGCGGCGGTCAAGGAGCTCATGGGACGGTGCGCCAAGGGCAAGAGGGTGGGGCTCTTCATCACCCATGCCATGCCCCCCGGGATGGACATGCTCAAGGGCATCCTGGCCAAGTGCCAGGAGCCCTTCGCCCAGGCCGTGGTCCTGGGGGCGTACGACTGCCAGGGGGAGCTGAACGAGAAGGTGGCGCAGGCCCTCATCAACAGCCCCGACGCCCAGATGCAGGAGTTCGGTCGGATGCGCCCCATGACCGTGGGACACCCCGATGCCGCCGAGGTGACCAGCGCGGCGGAGTTCGCCCGCAGCATCGTGGCCCGGGCGTCCATGGCGGCCATGGAATGAGGTTAAAATCCCCAGGCTGGACGGCCTAGCGCCTTCCGGCAGGGGGAGGCCTACAGGGGGAAAGAGGAGGAGGGTCGGGAGCATGGGAACGGTGGAGAGGAGGCGGAGGGAGCGGGAGCGCAGGGACCGGGAGATCATCGAGGCCGCGCGCGAGCTGTTCTTCCAGAACGGGTACGAGGCGACGAGCGTGGACGACATCGCGGCCCGGCTGGAGATCGCCAAGGGGAGCGTCTACCTTCACTTCTCCAACAAGGAGGAGCTGCTCTACGCCGTGGCCAACGACGGCATGCGCATCGCCCTGCGCATGTACGAGGAGGCGGTGCAGGGGGCGGACACCGGCCTGGCCAGGTTCATGGCCATCGGCCGCGCCTACATACGATTCTGGTCCTCCCATCCCCAGTACCGCAGGCTGCTCCACGACAACGGTCTCTGCGGACCTCTGGAGAGGGCCGGTCCCCGGGGCAAGGAGCTGGCGGCCACGGGTGCTGCCATCAGCGACCTCATGGTGGCGGCTATCAAGCAGGGGGTCCGCGACGGCTCCGTACGCAGCGACGCCGACCCGGCCAACCTGGCCTTCGCCGCCTCCTCCATGGTGGACGGCATGCTGCAGCGCATGGAGCGCAAGCAGTACGATGAGGGGGCCAGGGAGACCATGCTCTCGTATGCCTTCGAGCTATTAGGGGAAGCGGTGACCGGCCGGGGCGATCTAAGTTAGGGTGTTCGCTCGGTATCTCCTGTAATGCGCACATCATCTGGACGAGGACGGCTTTAGATATCGTTCCTTAAATTCCGGATCCCTTCTATTATTCCGGTCAGAATCAGCTACATACAAAACAATAAATAAATTAACAATCGTTATCTCGTTCAACGGGCGAGACACAGTGCCTCGCTCATGACCGGAAGTGGACCAATGAACGAAGTAAGAAAGAGATCTGTTCTGATACGATCTGGGGCCGCAGCCAGCGGTCCTGCATCGTACTGCCTTGGGAACACCTCTGGCCAGCCCGCTTCTTCCCTGTTCTGTCCCATGCTAATGTGATGCCTCCGATCCCCGGTCGGAGGCCATCATGACTGGCATGTTTATCATGCCCTGTAGAGCAAGCGAACGACGAGAGAGAACGATATGGGCTTCTACCCGGCGGCGGACCACGTAACGGTCACACCGCCCAGTACAGGAAGCTCGAGCGAACCACGAGATCAAGAGCATCAATGAAGAGGAGAGTAAGCAGATGAGCAACAAGACGAGAAGATTGGGAACGATCGCCATCCACGCGGGCCAGAGCCCTGACCCCACCACCGGGTGCAGGACCGTGCCGCTGTACCAGACCAGCTCCTACGTGTTCAAGAGCACCGAGCATGCCGCCAATCTGTTCGGACTGAAGGAGCTGGGCAACATATACACCCGGCTGATGAACCCCACCACCGACGTGTTCGAGCAGCGCATCGCCGCCATCGAGGGCGGGACCGCCGGGCTCGCGGTGGCCTCCGGACAGGCGGCCATCACGTACGCCAACCTTGCTATAACTCGGCCAGGTGACGAGATTTTGTCGGCGGACAACCTGTACGGGGGCACGTACGAGCTGTTCCACTACACCTTCCCCAAGCTGGGTCGCACCGTGAAGTTCGTCAGGTCCACGGACACCGAGGCCTTCCGCCAGGGGATCGCCCCGCGGACCCGGGCCATATACCTGGAGTCCATCGGCAACCCGAAGTTGGACACTCCGGACTTCGAGGCTATAAGCGAGATCGCGCACCAGGCGGGCATCCCGGTCATCGTGGACAACACCACGGGCGTGGGGTTGACGGCACCCATCGACCACGGTGCTGACATCGTCGTAGCATCGGCCACCAAGTACATCGGCGGCCACGGGACCTCCATCGGCGGCGTCATCGTTGATTCAGGAAAGTTCAAGTGGAACAACGGGAAGTTCCCGGAGTTCACCGAGCCGGACCCCAGCTACCACGGGCTCGTGTACTGGGACGCCTTCGGCGACTTCCCCGGGCTGGGGAACGTGGCCCTGGCGTTCAAGGTCCGCGTGCAGCTGCTGCGCGATACCGGCGCAGCGATCTCGCCATTCAACTCCTGGCTGTTCATCCAGGGTCTGGAAACGCTGCACCTCAGGGTGCAGAGGCATTCCGAGAACGCCCTGGCGGTGGCCAAGTTCCTCCAAGCACACCCCAAGGTGGCGTGGGTCAACTACCCCGGCCTGCAGGAGCACCCCAGCCATGAGCTCACCGCGAGGTACCTCCAGGGCGGCTATGGCCCGCTGGTGGGCTTCGGGATCAAGGGCGGCGCGGAGGCGGGGAAGAGGTTCATCGAGTCGGTGAAGCTCTTCTCCCACCTGGCCAACATCGGCGACGCCAAGAGCCTGGTCATCCACCCGGCGTCGACGACGCACCAGCAGCTCACCGCGGAGGAGCAGGAGAACACTGGGGTCACTCCCGACTACATAAGACTGGCCATCGGCCTGGAGGACATCGAGGACATCCTCGCCGACCTGGACCAGGCCCTGAACGGGGTGTGAGCCTGAGCCGTGGCATCGGGCTGGTGGAGACCGAGCACCTCGACCTCCCCGGGCCCTTGGAGCTGGACAGCGGGGCCCAGCTGGCGCCGCTGCGCATCGCGTACGAGACGTACGGGCAGCTGAACGAGGACCGCAGCAACGCCATCCTCATCTGCCACGCCCTGTCCGGCGATGCTCATGCCGCAGGGTACCACGAGGGGGACGCCCGCCCGGGATGGTGGAACATCGCCATCGGCCCGGGCAAGGGGTTCGACACCGACCGCTACTTCGTCATCTGCTCCAACGTCATCGGCGGCTGCCAGGGCTCCACCGGGCCGTCGTCTACCGACCCCGCCACCGGCCGGCCGTACGGTACCGACTTCCCGGTGATCACCATCCGGGACATGGTCAACGCGCAGAAGCTGCTGGTGGACCACCTGGGCATCACCAAGCTCCTGGCGGTGGCCGGGGGGTCCATGGGCGGGATGCAGGTGCTGCAGTGGGCGGTCACATACCCGGACATGCTCCGCAACGCCGTGGTGATAGCCAGCACCGCGGTGTCCTCGCCGCAGCAGATCGCCTTCAACGCCGTGGGCCGGAGGGCCATCACCAGCGACCCGGCGTGGGCCAACGGGGACTACTACGGAAAGAGCTCACCGATGAACGGCCTGTCGGTGGCGCGCATGGTGGGTCACATCACCTACCTCAGCGACGAGTCCATGCTCACCAAGTTCGGCCGCAACCTGCAGGACAAGGACCAGGTGGGGTTCGACTTCTCCACCGACTTCCAGGTGGAGAGCTACCTCTACCACCAGGGCGACAAGTTCATCGAGAGGTTTGACCCCAACTCCTACCTGTACGTGACCAAGGCCGTCGACTACTTCGACCTCACCCGGGAGGGGTCGCTGATCGACGGCCTGTCAGGCGTGAAGGCCCGCATGCTGGTGGTGGGGATATCCTCCGACTGGTTGTACCCTTCGTACCAGTCCCAGGAGATCGTCTCCGCTCTGTCGGCCAACAACGTCAAGGCCTTCTACGGCGAGATACGGTCCAACCACGGCCACGACGCCTTCCTGCTGGAGGGCGGGCAGCTGAACTACTGCCTCAAGGGCTTCCTCGACCACGTGACCTCGGCCGACGTCATGTTGCGCAAGGTGAGGACCATCCCCCGGGGCACGACCATCGAGAAGGCCGCGGAGCTGATGATCGTGCACGAGCTGAACCACCTGCCAGTAGTGTCCGAGGATGGCACCCTGTTCGGCATCGTCACCTCATGGGACATCGCCCGGGCGGTGGCCCGGCGGCACACCGACCTGGGGGACATCACCACCACGCCTGTCATCACCACCACGGCGGACGAGCCTATCGAGGAAGCGGTCCGGAAGATGGAGGAGCACAAGATCACGGCCCTGCCGGTGGTGGACAAGGTCGGGCACGTCCTGGGGATGCTGACCGCCGAGCGCATCGGCCCCCTGGTGCACCGCTGCCGGTGACCGGGGTCCGTGCCTTCTTTTCGTTCTTCATCTCGCGCTGTCGGAAATGGGCCTAATCGTCCCTCCACTTGAAGAACCGCACCGCGGCCACGAAGCACACCGCCGTAATCACGGACACCACGGCCAGGTCCAGAAGCGCGGCGTCGATGTTCCCGTACACCATGACGTTGTTCAAGCCCTCGATGACGTAGAACAGCGGGAGCACATGGGCCAGCGTCTGCAGGTACTCCGGCATGGTGCTGATGGGGAAGAACGTCCCGGAGAGGAACATCATGGGAAAGGTGACGATGTTGCCGGCCACGCCCGCGGACTCCGGGTCCTTGGATATGGAGCCCACCAGCATCCCCAGGGCGGCGAACAGCGTGGGGCCGACGACCAGGAACGGTATAAGCCACACCGTCAGCGTGACGTGCGCCCCGAACACCAGGATGCCTACGCCCACCATGAGCAGCAGGGAGGCGGAGGAGAGGACGATGTACCACAGCACCTTCGACAAGAGCCACTCCATCTTGGTCAGGGGCGTCAGGCTCAGCTGCTTGAACAGCTTCATCTTCTTGTACTCCGAGGAGATGTTCACCAGCGAGAACATGGGGCTGACCAGTATGGAAAAGCCGATGAGGCCGGGGATGAGGAAGTCGATGTACTGGGTCTGCTGGGAGTTAACGGTGGCCGCCTCCGTCCCTATGACGCTGGTACCGTTGAACCGCTGCAGGTTGAGGTAGTTGGCGATCCCGCTCACCGTCCCGGAGACGATACTGGAGGTGCTGGTGGAGGGGTTGCCGTACACCGTCAGGTCCACGCTCTCGGCCCGGAGGTAACTGGCCGAAAATCCCTCCGGTATGAGCACCCCGTCGGCCGCGGAGTGGTCGGCCATGTACTGCGGGAGGTCCTCCGAGGCGGGAACCATCACCACCTCCAGGATGCCCGAGCCGTTCATGGCGTTGATGAGCTGTTCCGAAACGTTCGTTCCGGGGGCGAACGGCCCCGTGTCGTGGTTCTGTACGTACACCTCCACCTTCCCCGAGGTCGGACCGGAGAAGATGGCCCCGAAGATGAGTATCAGGATCACCGGGAACACCAGGCCGAAGAACAGGCCGAAGTGGTTCCTCAGGTAGTTGCGGCTATAAACTCGGAAGTCGGCCCATATCCTGCGGCCACTGATGCCCTTCACCATCGGATCATTCCTCCCGTATCTCCCCGTTCTCGGCCACGGTCCCGCCGCTCACCAGCTTCACGAACACATCGTCCAGGCTGTCCCTCCTGGTCCGTATGTCGCCCCACTCCAGGTGGGACCGCTTAGCCGCCTCCAGGGCGGACAGGGCATCGTCCCTCTCCCGCAGCAGGATGCTCACGATCCCTTCCTCGTGGGAGACGGTGAGACCGGTGCTGTCCCGGATATGCTGGGCCAGCTCCTCGCTGCCGTTGATCTCCAGCCGTTCCCCGGAGCCGTGCTGACGTATGATCTCGTCCACCGTGCCCTGGGCCACGATGTGCCCGTGGTCCATGATGGCCACCCGGTCCGACAGCTGCTGGGCCTCGTCCAGGTAGTGTGTGGTGAGGATGATCGTCGTGCCCTTGGCCTTCAGGCTTCGCACCACGTCCCATATCGCCCGGCGGGCGTTGGGGTCCAGGCCGGTGGTGGGCTCGTCCAGGAACAGGATCTCGGGGGAGTTCACCATCGACAGGGCGAGACCGGTCTTCCGCTTCTGCCCTCCCGATAGGTTGTCGAAGTGGGTATCGGCCTTCTCCTCCAGGAGCACCTCCCTGATGATCTGGTCGGCGTCCACCTTCACCTCGAAGAGCTTCGCATAGTAGTGTATCGCCTCCCGGGGGGTGGTGTTCTCGAAGAAGTTGAACTCCTGCGGTATCACCCCGATGCGGCGGTGCACCGCGTCGCCGTCCTCCCAGGGATCGAGGCCCAGGACCCGAGTCTCGCCCCCGTCCCGGCGGCGAAGACCTTCCAGGATCTCGATGGTGGTGGTCTTCCCCGCCCCGTTGGCCCCCAGGAGGCCGAAGACCTCACCGGCGCGGACGCTGAATGATATCCCGTCCACCGCCCTCACGTTGCCGTAGTACTTCCTGAGGTCAACTATCTCAATGGGGTCCGCTCTTCTCATCGACCTATCTCCCTCTTCGCCTTACTGCGGGAGGGTAGGTATCATTATCTCTATAAATATTGGGGAAGGACGATAGAACGCTCGTCGAGCGATGCACGCTGCTCTCTCACGGCCGAGAATGCGCCCACGTCCACCGCCAGGAGGCTGTCCAGATGTTCGATCTGATCACATGCTCAGGCCTCCTGGGCATAGCATAGTGGAAGTGATGTGCTCATCGCTGGAGGGCGTAACCGGTGGGAAAAATTTATATAACTCGGATGCGACCACATGTCGAAAGCAAAATCGTCTGTCACATCACAGCTCGTTTTTTCTTTTCCTAGAAGAGTGATCATCTTGACAACCTTCATAGACCTAAGCATCTCACCGGACATCGTCCGGGCCATGAATGAAATGGGGTGGACCACGCCCACGCCCGTGCAGATAGCAGCGATACCGGAGGGGCTGAAGGGCGGGGACATGTTCGCCCAGGCCCAGACCGGCACAGGCAAGACGGGAACGTACGGCACCATCATGCTGTCGAGGATCAGGCCGCGCATGAGGGCCCCGTCCGCGCTGGTCCTGGTGCCCACGCGAGAGCTCGCCACCCAGGTATCGGAGGAGCTGTGCAAGCTCAGCCGGTTCACGGGCCACGTGTGCACTCCGATCTACGGAGGGGTGGGCATCGGGCCGCAGGCGGACCGGTTGAACAAGGGAGTGGACATCGTGGTCGCTACGCCCGGCCGGGCCAAGGACCTCATCGGGCGCGGCGACCTGGACCTATCGAAGGTCTCCCTGGTCGTGCTGGACGAGGCGGACCGCATGCTGGACATGGGCTTCGCCCGGGACCTCGACCACATCCTCTCCAAGGTGCCGAAGAAGCGGCAGACGCTGCTGTTCTCTGCGACCATGTCCCCGGACATCAAGAAGCTGGCCCTGCGCCAGATGGTCGACCCGCAGGAGCTGCTGGTCTCCAAGGACGAGCCGGTGCTGGACCTCACCCGGCAGCACTACCTCATCGCCGAGAAGGACGTTAAGCGCGACGCGCTGTGCACGCTCCTGGACCAGGACGACGCCAAGACCATCGTGTTCTGCCACACCCGGCGCCGGGTGGACCAGCTGACCAAGAAGCTGCTGGCCTGCCAGTACCAGGCGGGGGCGATGCACGGCGACGTGGCGCAGAACAAGAGGGAGCGCATCATCCGCTCGTTCAAGGACGGCTCCCTGCGCGTGCTGGTGGCCACCGACGTGGCGGCCAGGGGACTGGACATCGACGCGGTGGACCGCGTCATCAACTTCGACGCGCCGGACGAGCCGGACACCTACGTGCACCGCATCGGAAGGACCGGCCGGGCGGGGAAGGAGGGAGCGGCGGTATCGTTATTCCTCCCCGAGGAGCAGGGCATGATCAAGGAGATCGAGCGGCACACGGGGAAGCCCATCGCGCCGATGGACCTGACCATCGTGCACCGGCCGGAGATGGCGCCGAAGCCACCCCTGTCTTCCAGGCCGGTGGCCCCGAGGAGCACACCCCTAGCGAGGTCGGGGGCGAGGACCTCGGCCCGGGGCTCCATCCGCCTCAACGTCGGCAACAAGGACGGCTTGAGCAAGGCCGAGGTGGTCAAGATGGTGCGGGTGAGGAGCAGGCTCTCCCCGGGCGACATGGGCCGCATCACCGTCGGCGACCGCTGCACCTACGTGGAGATCGTGGGCAAGGACGCGGGCAAGGTCACCAGCGAGATCAGCGGCTACCTCTTCCGGGGCAAGGCCGTGGAAGCGCAGGTGCTCTAGGCGCCTATCACCGTGTCCCGCCAACGATGACGGACATATAGTCCAGCGCGCCATTACTACGAGATGAGCTCCGAGCTGATCCGCCGGCGGTTGTATGCCCAGGGCCTCGATCGCCCCTTCTCTAGCGTGCACGACGCCGCGCACGCGCTGACCGCCATACAGGCCCAGGAGCGACCTGCCTCCCTGTGGGCCTTGGGGCTGAGGACCTTGGGCTCACGCATCTCGGACGTGGAGGAGGCGGTGGCCTCGCGCACCATCGTTCGCACCTGGCTTTTTCGAGGGACCCTGCACTTCACCACCGCCGAGGACGTGCGTTGGTTGCTTGCACTGGTGGCGCCCCGCCTCATCTCTCGGAGCAAGGGCAGGAACGCACAGTTGCACCTAGACTCGCAAGTGTTTGAGCTCAGCAGGGAGATCATCACCGATGTCCTGGATGAGCAGGGGCAGGTCACCCGCAGCGATCTCATGGCCGCTCTCGAAAAGAAGGGGGTATCGATCGCGGGTCAGCGCGGCTATCATATCCTGTGGCACCTCGCGCTGAAGGGCACGATATGCTTCGGCCCGATGGTGAACAGGGAGCCCACCTTCGTGCTGCTGGACGAATGGGTCCCATCGGGACGGGACGTCACACGTGAGCAGGCCCTAGAGATGCTGGCCGTCCGCTACTTCAGCGGCCATGGGCCGGCCACCGCCCAAGACCTGGCATGGTGGTCCGGACTTACGCTGGCGGAGGTGAGCGAGGGGATCGACGCGGCCGGTCCCCGCCTCCACAAGGAGATGCATGGAGGGATCACCCACTTCCATGTTACTTCATCGCCGCGAGCGAGCATGGAACCGAGGGTGCTCCTCCTCCCTGCCTTCGATGGGTACGTCATAGGGTACAAGGAGCGCAGTGCCCTCCTGGACGGTGAGCGCTCCAAGAAGGAGCTCTCCTCCAACGGCGTCTTCTACCCTGCCCTGCTGATCGATGGGCGGGCGCAGGGCACATGGAGGGGGAAGAAGGTCAGGAAGGGCATCTCCATCGATATCAAGCCCTTCTCCCCAGTGGACCCCTCCTTCTTCGATCCACTGGAGGCGGCGGCAGAGCGCTATGGCTCTTTCCTCGGAGTGCCGGTATCGGTCCAGGTAAAAAGGGAAGGTTGAGGCCGAGGAACTCGCGGCCTCATTACCGTCAATGTCGGTCGGCCGTGCTATCAGGGCCGACCTTGGTTCCTGATGGCGTAGATCACGCCGAGCGCCAGCACTGTCGCCATCACCGAGCTGACGGCGATAATGGTACGGTCCCCTTCCTGCTCGAGGGCCATCTGCTCGCCGATCTGCAGGGAACTCGATAAACGGGAGGAGTAGATGTTCGTGATATTGACAACACCTAACCGCTCTCCTGTCGTCCCGGCCCACACGTACATGATGCTTCCATCGGGACATGCTGCTGAGTCCCTGAGGCCCTCGGCCAGGTGAGGCAGATGGGTGGACATCATCGATCGGTTCTGAGATGCAAGATCGATGTGGCACTGGTACAATCTCTGATCGAGGGCCGAGGCCTCGGTCCACAGGACCGCCAGGTTTCCATCGTGCTCCATGAGCGCGTCAAGGTACTCCTTGCCGGACGTACCGTTGCGCACCTCCAGCGGCACATTCCAGCCCGTGGAGGGGTTCAGCGTGACCTCACTTACGCTGCAGTACGATGGCCCGCTCTGCACCCACGCGACGGCCCCGATCCCATCATCGGCCAGGACTGACTGGTATTCGCTGATCTCCTGCCCGCCCTGGAGCTGGATGGCTTTCCCCCAGCCGCCGGTGGTGGAGTAGGTACAGGCGAACAGCCCGCTATCGCCGTTGAGGTCTCGGCTCCAGACCACGAGGGCGTCGCCAACGGAGTTCTGTACGACCTCAGGGCCCTGGGTGCTCACCAGCCCATAGATGAAGGGCGTCCCCTCCATCTTCTTCATCTCCTCCCAGCCCGAGCCCATGACATACCTCGATGCGCAGACCATGACGTCCCCTCCGCCCACCCAGGCGATCGTAAGGTTGCCCGTGGGACCAAGGGACATCGAGGGCAGGTACGCGCTGTACTCGTTCGGCAGGGAGACCACCTCTCCTGCGGACCCTAGGACCGAGCGGTACACGAACATGTCCGAGAGCGGTCCAGTGGGATCTGAATTGTTGAGACCGGACCATGCGATGGCATAACACCCATCGGAGCCCACGGCCACCTGGATATCCATGGGATGTACTGCCCCGACGTAGATGATCTGAGGTCCATCCCAGCCCCGACCGTTCACGTAGCTTGACATGTACAGGGAACGATCGTCGTCCAGGCCCTGTCCGAACCATGCGGCCACGGCGTCCCCCTGAGGGTTCATGGCGATGCCGTACTGGACGCTCCTGCCCTGGTAGAGGACGGTCGTTGTTCCCCACCCCGAGGACGCTTCGTAACGGTTGGTGCACAGCTCCAGACCCAGGACCTCCAGGTCCTTGGGATCGATGTTGATCTGGATCCAAAGGGCGATGGCGTTGCCCTGCGAGTCCATGACGACGTATGGGCTACCGGACCACGTGGTCCCCGTTTGAACCTTCTCCACCTTTCCTGCCTCATAGGCCGCAGATGATGCTCCAGACACCGCAGGCAGTAACGAGGTTACCAGCATCATCGAACAGCACAAGCCCAGGACCAACGCTCTCTTCCACCGCTCCATAAACTACCCACCTGTAACTATAATATAAAAATAATATAATATTATATGATTATTATACGACTATCACCTTGGATAGTGAGCGTGTCATCATCCCATCCACCCGAACCAGGTGAAGCCCATCATCGCTAGCTGGGTGAAGGACGCTTTATACTCAGAGACAAGGGCCTTGAGACCTAAATTGGTCCGATGTCCCACCATCTCCCTGTGGGCCTTCATCAATAGGTCGATCATTATTGGCTGTCGTCTCGACCTCTTTCAAAGACCCTGGGTCCGAGCAGTATATAACCGATGCCGATGAAGATGAGAACGTACTCGCCCACCGAGACGGCGAGCGGAGGGGGCACGGTAAAGAAGAACAGGGCCTGGTCGGCGGGCGCGGTGAGGAACAGGAGCGCGGCATCGATCACCGCCAGGATGCCGGCGGCCCTAGGCCTTCGAAGATACAGCAGGATGAGGGCAAGGATGGGTAATAGCATCCCCACGACGATGAAGAAGGCGGCGAACGCCAGGGTCCTGATCTCGTTCGAGCGGGGCTCTAACCCCAGCGGGGACAGGAGGATGCCGAGCGCGGCGCCGATGGCCAGAAGGACCGCCAAAGCCTTCTCCGAGCTCCCCCAGGGCGTTCTTGATGGCGTTGATGAGTACATTTTTTGTTCTCCATGTCAAGCGCTGACCTCCGTTCGTAAGGTCGGCAGCTATCATGAGGATTCGAGGGCGAACATCTTAAGCGTTCTGCCACGTCGAGTAGGCAGTGGTCTCCTCATCATCATCGAGGAAGGTAGGGTGCCGTCGTCTCAGAACAGATAACGTCCTGAAGATAGGAAAAGGGGGAAAGGTGTTTGGTTCACAACACGCGCACGATGACCAGCCGCCAGGTGATGGTCTCCGCACCTACGGTTGTCCAGTAGCACTCCTTATTCACAACGGTCTGCGAGCCGAGGCTCTGGAAGTAGGAGTAGCTGCCGAAGCCGGTCGACTCGTTAACCATCCTCCAGCTGACGGCCTGCGCCTGCGGGAAGGCCGCATAGTCCTCACCATGGATGAGGTTCATGCCGATCTCCGCGGCGTCCACGTCGTAGATGTTCACACCGTCGGACTGCATGCACCAGAAGTAGAAGCCCGTCCCTGCCGCCAGCGGCGTCAGAAGGGCGTTCATGAGGGCGCTGACATTGTAGAGCGTGCTCACCGCACCGATGAACCTGCCCTCGGTGTCGAACACCGGGCAGGCGTAGCCGGAGCCGCGCTCGATCTCCCTCGACTGGAAGGTGTTGCTCATGGTGGGCACCTTGTTCAGCAGGAGCTCCGAGGTCTTGTTGCCGCTGCTCAGGTCCACGCTCTCTATGTAGCTGTACCGCTCCGGCTCGATGGCCTGCACGATGCCATGGGTATCGAAGGTCAGGATGTCGATAATGTAGGGGTTCAAGGCCATGGTGGTGTTGATTGCCTCCCTCGCCTCCGTCCCGTTGAGACCCAGAGGCCGCAGCTTGAGCGCCAGGTCGTAGGTCAGGTTCCTCACCTTCTCGATCTCCCTCTCCACCGCCACCCGGCCTTCCTCGAGCATGGTGTTCATCTGCAGCCGGGTGCTCGAGGTGGAGCTGTCCTTGCTCAGCTGGGCGTTAGATGTTAGCAGGAGGACTGACAGCGAAGCCATTAGCAGTATGGCCACCGCTAGGATGGCAAGGAGCCCTTTTCCGGGGGTCGGCATGCTTGCATGATCTCCTCCGGCGTTAATGAAGGCTGATGGCTGGGCATCATGAACTGATAATCAACGAGCGGCCGATCCGACAGCTCGTGATCGACCAACCGCCGTGAGAGATAAATCATCCATAAGCCGGATTAAATTAAACTGTGATTATCCATTAGGAGTGCAGCTCATGGGAAGAGGGGAGTCAGGCTCATGGGAGAGGATCCAGGGACCCTGGACAATGTGGTTGGTAGCAATCGCGCTGGTAGCTGGACTGTTATCGGCTTCCTGCGGAATCGCCTCTGCGCAGAGCGGAGGGTGGACCTCATCTCAGGGGAACCCACAAGGGAATGGGATCAGCCCTTACAACACAACGGCGGAGGGTGGTGGCGTTCAATGGGTGTTCAGCTCCCAGCCAAGTTCAAGCGTGAGTGGCCTCGTGATCGCCCCCGACGGGACGATCTACACGACGGTTGGCGTGTATCCTAAAGAGCGTTACATCTTTGCCCGTTCCACAGAGAGCATCTATGCCATTAACCCGGACGGCACCGTTAAATGGGTGTCGGAGACCTTGAACGAACCGCGCGGTATGACCACAGGGATGGACGGTACTCTCTATTGTACGGTTAAGATTGTGCCTCCACCTCCCTACCCACAGGATGGTTTCTGGAACTCGAGCACGGATTCGGTACTGTTCGCTCTTTCCCCTGAGAACGGCTCGGTCATATGGAGCTATAATCCCCCGGAACTCTCAGATCAGGACTCGATAGGGGCCGTGATAGGCGGACCGGACGGACGAGTGTTCTTCAGTGCAATGGATGACATTTGTGCTCTGGACCACGATGGTCAACTTCTTTGGAATCTAACAATCCCAGGTCACACCACCATCTGCATGTTCCAGAACGGTACCATCCTGACATCGGACCACGGTCACCTGTACTACATACTGCCGAACGGGACCATCGACGCCGTGATACCCATTGCTTACGAGGACGAATCGATAGGGGGGAGCCCAACCATCGCTCCGAACGGCGATGTGGTGCTCATGGGCAATTCTACTATTGGCGTCGATGCCCTCTATCGGATCGATTCAGCTGGAGTAACGTTATGGTCCTACCAGGCTGAGGAAAACGTTACTTTCATGTCCCTGAGCATGGACCCTCAGGGAAATGTATATGTGTTGTGCCAGAAGCAGAGCGTTGGTCTTAACGGCAATTTCTACTCCCCATTTTATACGATCTCCATAAATCCCGAAGGTCTTCTGAGGTGGACCACCGAGCACGAAACCTTCGTCTGGGCAACGAGCGCGGACGGCATCCTTTACGGCTTAACGGTGTACGACCCATTGGGATTCGCGAGCGTGAAGTTCACTGCCCTGGACCAAGATGGGCGCGTCCTGTGGGAGAAAGATATTCTGAACGGCCCCTCACCACTCTATGGCTCATACTCATATAGTTTCGGGGCAGCGGCCATAGCTCCAGATGGTTCGGTCTATTTCCTTGGGCAGGTCTATCCCACTTATTATGGATACATAGTCTCGATCAGGGGCACTCCCCAGGGCACGGATCCTGGCCTTAGTGAGCAGTACGTGATCATTGCTACCTCCGTGGTATCAATCGTAGCATTGCTTGCTTGCTGCCTCCTCATCAAGAGGCGGTCAGGGGAGAGGTGGCAGCCTTGAACGAAGATGCGTTCTATCTGGCCATACGGGCCATCTATGCGTTGGTCGCCCTCAGCATCGCCGTATTGGCTCTCCGTGGCTACGTTCGTTTTCAAAGCTGGCGGCTCTTCTTCCTGGCCGCAGCGTTCCTGATCCTCTCCATATCGCCTCTCCTGGACGTGGTCAGGCTTATCGGCTCATACACTGGCCTATCCCAATGGGACCTGGATGCCTTGGAGTTTGCCTCTTACTTGTT
The DNA here is from genome assembly GCA_963663855.1 of Methanomassiliicoccaceae archaeon. Taxonomy (GTDB): domain Archaea; phylum Thermoplasmatota; class Thermoplasmata; order Methanomassiliicoccales; family Methanomassiliicoccaceae; genus UBA6. The sequence continues at coordinate 1,611,119 of OY760646.1, forward strand.
CATCCTGTCGTATGTGGTGGCGTTCTTCCTGATCGCATATGTATACTGGGACGAGCGGAGGAACAACTCGATCTTCTTCACCAGGGCACAAGCGTGGGTCGGCTGTGGGGTGCTCTTGGTCGAGTTCCTTTTCTTTCTGTGGGTGACATGGGTCCCCCTATCTGAAGGACTGTTGTACTCGTTGCAATTATTCTTCTATCTGCTCCTAGCATCCACGGTCGTATCCCACCTCCTGGTCCTGTTCATCGTGATTTCCCTTTACTCGTATTACCGGGCTAAGAGGACCGAGAACACGCTACTGACACTGATCGGTTTTTCCCTTATCCTCCTCACACAGTCATTCAGGCTCATCTATGGTACCTATCACTACTCTGTCGGTGATCCTCTCAGTCTGTATATGATCGCCCCGATTGAACTATGCGGCTACTTGCTCTTCCTCGTCGGGCTGCTCAGGCTGGGTCGAGCGCGATGAACAACAGGACACCGGCCAAGTACCGTTCCAAGTGCCGCATCCTGGCCGACATACTGAAGGCGGTCCGAGAGGCAGAGGAGGCCAAGGTAACGTTCCTGCTCCACCGAGCGAACCTCTCCCATGACCGTCTGATCTATTACCTATCCCAGCTGGAGAGCTCGAAGATGGTCAGGAAGGTAGAGGACGGTGAGAGAGCGTTCTACGTGATCACAGAGAAGGGGAGCAAGTACCTAGCTGAGTTCAGGAAGGTGGAGGAGTTCGGGGACACCTTCGGCGTTGAGATCTAGATTGGGCAGGATGTTTACCTGAGCCTGAGAGCGATCTGCTCACTGCAATAGAACCTTAATCCCCATGCCACTTCTTGCTCCACTTGGCCATGGCGGCGAAGACCTCGGCGAACTCCATGCCCTTCCCCGTGAGGGCGTACTGGACCTGCGGGGGCCGGGCGGGGATGATGGTCTTGGTCACGATCTCGTACTCCTCCAGGTCCTTGAGCTTAGAGGACAGCGTCTTGGAGCTTATCGGCTTCAGCTCCTTCAATAGCTGGTTGTACCTCAGCGGGCCACCGGTGTAGTACATCTGCTTTAGTATGAGGAGGCTCCACTTATTCCCTACCAGGGACACGGTCCTCTCCACCGGGCAGGTGATCGCCTGAAGCTCTGCGACGTACTCCTTCATGTGGTTACCCTCGGGATACCTAGTGGTGTCCATGCCCGTCCATGGCTAAATACTTTCTTTACACTACCTAGTTACGAAAGTAAATTGTATAAGCAAGGTGAGCAAGATGGACAGCAGGACAATGGTAAAACAGAGCAACAAGGAGCTGGTGTTGAAGGCTACGAGGGAGCTGTTCTCAGATAGGGACGTAAGCGCGCTGGAGCGCTACTGGGGCGAGCCCTACGTCCAGCACAATCCCACCCTTCCGAACGGAGCGGGGATGCTGAAGGGGTTCGTTCCGGTAACCACATCGTTCGAGATCGTTCGTGCGCTAGCCGAGGACGATATGGTTGTCACGCACAGCCGGGCGACCGGATGGATGGACCGGCCGACGATCGTCTTCGATATCTACCTGGTGCGTGATGGTAGGTTAATGGAGCACTGGGACGTGATGCAGGCGGAGGAGGTGAAGACCGTCTCAGGGCACAGTATGATCGATGGTCCGAAGGACGTGGTCGATAGGGACAGGACGGCCGCCAACAAGGCCCTGGTCAAGGAGTTCGTGGAGAGCGTACTCCAGCAGGGGAAAGGCGACGTGACCCGATATATCAGCACGGACATTTACGTACAGCACAATCCCGGCATAGGCGACGGTCTGACCGGACTTGGTGAAGCACTGGAAGCCATGGCCAAGGCCGGACTGACCATGCGATATTTCAGAACGAACCACGTCATCGCCGAGGGCAACCTCGTCTTCACTCATTCAGAGGGCGAGTTCGCCGGCAAGCATGTGGCGTTCGCCGACCTGTTCCGCGTGGAGAAGGGAAAGATCGTCGAGCACTGGGATGCCGTGCAGGAAGTCCCTTCTACTTCGAAGAACGAGAACGGGATGTTCTGAGCCATAAGATCTGGCCATCCCCTTTTTACTTCATGCGTAGAGTCGGAGAGTTCCATCAGATTGTTCCCTCACCTTGTACTCAAGGAAGGAACGAAGAAGGACGCGATCTCCGAGCCCTAGGTCGTCACCTGGGCCCTGGAGCCGTTGATGAGGATAGTGTGCTCGGTCTGCGATACCATCCCGCCCTTCACTTCCGTGAGGATGGGATAAGCATAGATCGCTCCATACCGGACCAGGGTCCTCAGGTGAACGGGGGCCTTGGGATCGAGGGCAGTGCACCATCTCTCGCAGAAGGCCAGGCTCCCGAACTCCTCCTTGATCATGCCGAAGAGGCGATTGGCACCAGTGTCCTTGATCTCACGGTCCCTCTGAAGTATATAGATGTTGCCTGGCTTTGAGTTACCGACCTCTCCTGCACCGTTGGTGGCGAACGGCTCGATGGCCACCAGCATGTCATCGTGTACCCTCGTGGCGTTGCCATCATCAAAGTTCGAGAACGACAGGCCGGAGTGCAGGTTGTTCTGCTTTATCTCATGGCCAGCGAGGTTGCGTATCGGCACGAAACCGTTGCTTCTTATCCCTCTATCGATCGTGCCCCCGATGGCGCTGACCGGAACCCCAACACCGATCATCTCGATGACCATGGAGAGCGCTTTGGTCGGTGCCTCGATGAGGCTGGACCAGTTCCTCGTCCCCACCTCGACCGTTATCGCGGTGTCGCCCATGTAGCCATTAACATGCGCTCCGACATCCAGCTTCACCACGTCCCCTCGACGGAAGGTAGAGACGTCGTTCGAGGCCGGTGTGTAGTGGGCAGCGATCTGGTTGATGCTTATGTTGACAGGAAATGCAGGCTTCGCCCCCTTCTTGTGGATGTGTGCCTCCACCTCCTCTGCCACGCTCAGCAGGCTTACGCCCTCGGCGATCATGCCTGCCCCGAGCTGACGTGCTTCCCGCGTCACGGCTCCGGCCTTGAGTATGCTGTCCAGGGCTTCCTGATCCATCTAGATTCCCTCTAACACTACCATTGATGTAACATCGGACAACATGATAATGATTCACGCTTAAAAACGACCATCCGACCTTGCGGGATATGGATGTAGTTCAATTACACGTCCTTTGCACTTTCACCCCTGATCCCGCCACGTTCTTAACCGAATGGCGGTGAAACGCTTCACACATGGCGCCGATGCTCGCGGCGCCTTGGAAGACATGTTGAAAAAGATGGCCGAGAGAAAAAGCCGCGCTTTTGGTCAGAGTAAGGAGGGTTCGGACCATATTTCTTGACGTTCGTCCTATTGATCTAGCGCGCGCCAGGCTAGCTAGCCCGGCACGAAATCAACATTAAATAGCCGACGCAGCCAAATCATATTGCTGGCAATTGATCGATGGTGGTATCTCAGCACACTACCTAGCAGTCTTTCAAGGAGCATAGGGATGAGCACGGCGGGATACGATGTTGTGGTCGAAGTAAGTGAGAAGCTTGTCAATGGACTGATAACAGAAGCCTTCTATGCCTCGGCCTTTGAACTACCAGCATTTACAGGCAGGCTTAACTCCAAAGATCTGAACGGGTCAGTGCTCAAAGCACCTATCAACTATCGATTGCGGTTCTTGGACCCGCCCATGCTATTGTTCCATCCAGATAAGAGCATGCTGGCGGTCATTAAGATGGAGGCCACGGTCCCCATTCCGGGCGGTATGAGCGCGGGGGCCGAGCTGGCAGCATCGGCCAATGTCATCCCGACCTTCGAACCGGATTCCGACCTGCTGAGGCTGAAACTTGATGGTCTGAAAGTGGACCGGCTGTTCCTGGCCGACATCCTGGACGTCCCCAATTTCGTCCTTCGCGGACTTAACCGCACCATTCCTATGGCCCTGAGGTCCAGCATGCTCGATTCCCTGACGGAGCTTCGAATCCCCCTTGCTCTTCCTCCCATCAAGCTACCTGCTGACGCTCTAAGCTCCAGTGCCTTTCTAGGGCCCATGGCGGGCGTTCGATCGGATATCACGAACGACGAGGGAAGCATCAAGAACGAACCGGTACCACAAGAGAATGAAGCCGAAGCCGTGCCCCCACCGATGACCAACGACGAAGTTCATGACCAGGCCATGCACGTTGCCATAGGTTTCGCCGGGATCGTTGGGCCGGGCCGTATGACCATAGGGTTGAACATCGGGGATAACGACAGAGGCAATGCCAACGAGCTTGCCAGCCTTACCGATGACCACAGCCTGTCCGTCGCCATATCTAACAACGGTCTGGGCAGGATATTCAACTCAGTATGGAGCAGCATGCCGCACAGCTACTCTGGGCAGAACACTATGGCCGTGCCGGATTACGGCGGGATGGTGGACATGATGGCAAGCGGCTTCGAGTTCATAACGACGCTGGGTCGCCTGGGATTTGAACGTAAGAAGGCCCAGGTCGAGCGTTCCCGCGTCAATTATGGCGCCACGATCTCCCTTACTGGCGCCCCGAAGGTCCGCCTGCTAGAGGGAGCACGGTTCGAGGTTTTCGATATCCCGCTCAAAGTGCATGCATGGGCTGAACCGATAATGGACGTCTCGGGACCGATCAGCAGGAGTTCCTTTGATTCTGTTCGCAACTTCTTTTCGAGAGGTCGAAAGACAGATGTGAGAAGGGAGCAAGTGACCCTTCCACGGTTCACCCAGGATCTCGATCTGACCGGGGAGACCATCCATGGCGCCTTTGTCATCGATGGGGAAGGTCACGTCAGCGTGAAGATCGATGACATGAGGCTCTCCCTACACCTGAACTGGGACCTCCCCAAGGCCGTGCTGGAGGGCATACTGAACTGGCTGTCCGATCGGGTTATCGATCGGTTTCCCGCGTTCGATCTGTCCGACATGCTGAGGTCGGTCCACGTGGCCGGGATCCCCCTGACCGTGGACCTCATAGCATCGAGCATAACTGGCGACGAGGACGAGACCCTATTGATCGGCGATCTCAAGCTAGACGGCCAGCAGAGGGCGAGATGCCTTATTCCCAGGTACGTAGGTTACAGTGGTCTAGACGTAATGGAGGTCCATCGCATGGACTGTAAAAGGGTCAAATCGCTCGAGGAGGGGCGCAAAGAGCCGTTCTACCAGCTATATGACGCGCTGGACCTCGGTTATCATGGATGCCCTTCATGCCTTCCCGAGTTCGTGAACGTCTCCATCAAGCAACCGAGCACCCCTCGAACGCCGGTTACCATCATGTCTCCCGCAAAGTGAACTGTCAATGCAGACCATCGGTCCGTTGTCTTCTGCTGTGCACGTGATAGCTGAGAGAACGCCATGCATATGGATATGGAAACGAGGATGCATTTGGGATGGATGGCTTGAGACTTCTCACATCCCCCGGTATGTGCGAATCCTCAAGCCGGTGTCTCGATTGCCAGTTCAATTCATAGCACCTGAACCAAATATTGAGCATTTAAATTCAATTATTTCTATGGAACACAGGCGGCGTCACTGACTCTCTTATCTTTGACGAATGATACTTCCTCATCCATTTGTCTCTTGATTAGAACCCAAACATGGCTCGGCCCCATCGCTTCTCTATGCGCCTGTACATTGTAAGCGTCACCAGCACCAAGACCCCACAGACCAGGAGTATCAGTGCTCCGGCCATGACCGCGTTGCTCGAATAGTTCAGCGAAAGTATCACCAGCGCACACAGTGGAGGAACGCTAAGCCCGCTGAACCTCGCCAGGACCCGTGGATCGAAGAGGCTGCTGTTCGTTCGCAGCCCGGTGAGGTACGCCGTTGCGGTCACGGTGTAAGCTGTGGTCACATATGCCACGACCAGGCCGAGAGGGAGGGACCCCCATTGTCCAAACAGCAGGCTGAGGACGGCCAGGAACGCGGTCGAGGTTGCTAGGGCGACCATGGAGAGAAGAAGGAGCTTGGTCCTGATGACCTGCGCCACAGTGATGGGCAGGACCTCCATGAACGCATTATTGTCCAGCAGGTTCAGCCAGCTGTAGATGGAGATGGAGAAGAAGCCGATCATGGCCGCGTAAAAGATCATGTTGAAATCGAGCTCTACCGTCAGCACGGTCCCGAGGAACCAGAGGAGAACCGCTATGGCCGCCAGCGGCCCAACGTATGCGCTCAGCACCGAGACCAGGGTCCGAGAGCGCAGCAGGTCGATCCAGTCCTTGCCCATAAGCGTAGCGTTAGGACCGACGAAGGAGAACCGTTCTGCGGTCTCCAACATATGCGGCTCATATCTCTCGCTGCGCTGTCCTGCCTTGACCTGTATGGCCATCAGCGCCACTGCCGAGAACAGGGTGAAGAGCACAAGGGCCAGGAGAAGATAGACGGCGTCGTGCGTACGCTGCAGGGCGATCGACGGTATCAGGTTCGCCAGGTCGTAGCTGTGGGTCACGAGGCCAATGAGGGCCAGCAGCCCCAGGGCTCCGAGCATCGCTCCCAGCGCAGCCTTCGACCGAGCACGGACCGACGAGAGGAAGAAAGAGAACGACAGGCCCAGGAGGAACGAGAGCGTCAGCGTCAGCAGGAGGAACAGGACACTGCTGATCTGGAAGCCCGTGATCGGTATCGACAGAGCGATCCCGCCTACGATGGGCAGGATGGAGTACAGGAAGTAGTAGATGATCTCCTTGACGTAGAAGGCGGCGAACAGCTCGCGGTAGGCGATAGGTTGAGTGGCGGGGGTCTGAAGGACCAACGATACGGGACCGAACCGCCTCTCGGCGATCCGTTCTCCGAACGTTGCTAGGCCACCCACGCTGACCCCGTAGAGAATGATGATGGAATGTAATAGCAGGTAGATCTGGTCCAGTGGCAGGTTCCTCATCAGCTGCCTCGAGGCCATGCCCAAAACCAGGGACATGATGAGGATGACCACGGGGAACATCAGGAACTGTATCCCTCCGATCATGGACGCATTAAGGCGCCGTTCCTCGGACAGCATGATGCGCACGAGGCTCAGATGTTTGGTCGCCAGGGACATCTACAACACGGCCTGTGGCTCCTTCTCGGTCAGCCGCATGAACACGTCGTCCAGGGTCTCCCCTTTCCCGCCCATCTCTTTGGGCGCACCAACGGCCACGATGCGGCCTCGGTCGATGATGGCGATGTGGGTGCACATCTTCTCGGCGATCTCCAGGATGTGAGTGCACATGAAGACCGTACCGCCCCTCTCGATGTATCCGGCCAGGTACTCCCGCACCAGCCTCTGGTACCGCGGGTCCAGGCCGGAGAACGGCTCGTCCAGGAACACCAGCGACGGTTCGTGGATAAGGGCGGCGGCCACCATCAGCTTCTGTCTTGTTCCCTTGGACAGGTCCTTGCATGGTACGTTGGCCACATCCTTCATGTCCAGCCGCTCGATCCACTCCTCCGTCCTTGCCCGTATGTCCTTGATATCGCGGACCAGCCCGATGAAGTGCAGGTACTCCCGCCCGGTGAGGAAAGAGGGGGGCGACTCGATCTCGGGCACGATCCCGATGTTCCGTTTCACTGCCAGGGGGTCCAAGGAGGGGTCGATGCCGAGCACGGTGTACGAGCCTGAGGTGGGGTCCAACTGCCCGGTCAGGAGCTTCAGCAAGGTGCTCTTTCCTGCGCCGTTGGGGCCCAACAGACCGAAGACCTCTCCCTTGCTCACCGAGAACGAGACCTCGTTGACGGCAACCACCTCCCCGAACTTCCTAGTGAGCTTGTCCGTCTCTATTACCAGATCGGCCATTCTTGGACCACCGATCGATTGTGAACCGGATGTGGCTATTTTATCCTTCGGCCATGGATTAATCGCCTGAGAATGAGTGGTTCATCTGGTGGGTCAGAATCTTCGGTCTGAACTTAGTCATATTGCTGTACAATCTCCCTTCGCCCTCGACCTCTCCTGGCTCCTGTCGTGTAATAACGATCTCAAGGACCTGAACCGCGGCAATCGCGGTCCACGGTACCGCTCTCCTTGTTAGCAGTCGGTCACCGACCCTAGCAGGCCTAGGAGGCATCCAGGTGCCCCGGTGCAAAAAACCGCTGATTGACGAAAAAATCGAGGCGTCTGGCTAGAGATTTCTCACATCCCCCAGAACACAGGAATGTTCGAGCCAGTAACTCAACTTTTTTGCTCAATCAGAGGAATAATTCACCGGGGCATCAAACCTATTCTTTTTTACTTTTCCATAAATGCCCATCAAAAGTGGTACAACAAATTATTTTTTATTAATGCGGCGTTTATTCTTTTGTGTTCGACTAGCTGTTACAGTTTCACGGACCTCTCTGATTTCATCTATAGAGTAACGTCTGCACCAAATGACCTTGCCGTCTTTGATAAAGTAGTGCGAATGGCAAGGAAAGCTCCAATTGCCTATTGAAGGGGACAGTGAGATTGTAGCACCATTATATGTCAGAGACCAATCCTTGGGTGAGAGGGGAGCAACAACCTGATTACCACAACCACAGCAGCATTTGTGGATGGTCGTTGCATACTTGATAGAGACATACATAACTCCATCTTCCAAAGTGTCGGGGATGTTATCAACGAACACATGACTCATTTTCATTTCAGTTCCTCATTTGCCATCGTGTTCCCATCAATCACGTAGGTCGCCTGGTGTTCGTGTTCGAGGTCCGCATAGAAACCACGAAGCTTCTTCCACTTGATAACAGCCAGAACTGCATTCAAGGCATTCAAATCGGCAATTTGGATGTTCGTGCTGTACTCATTATCTTCCCCATCCCCGAATGGGATATACTTTCGAATATGGTCGTTCTTGTTTGACGTAATCGTTGTGACTCGCACATGACCCCCCAGCGTTCCTTCGGCGTTGTAAGCACAGATCCCACAGTCAATGAAATGGGTTCCCCTTACCTGCAACCTCTCAATGACAATCCGTCTTGCTGATCCCCTATCCAGACATATGAAGGCGAAATCTACACCATCTAACTGGTCAACATTGGTTTCATCGATGTAATACGGGTGTGGGATGATGTTATTGTGCATCCTCGAGTACGTTTGAGCGAAATACTGAACCTTTTTTAGGCGCGCTTCCAAGTCACTTACCGAAGCCGCCCCTGGAGCGCGGAAGGCATTGTGTTGCACGAAATCGTCACCATCATATAGATGAATCTCAAGCACGGGAGTCTTTGCCAACAGATCAAGGATGTACGAGCCAGTTCCCCCGAGCCCGATTATTGCGATCCTTTGCCCAGTTAGTTTCTCGGAAACTATGCCAATACCAGCCCTACTAGATGCGTTATCGGTATAGGTGAACCACGAATCCTCCTCACTTGCCAAAATCACTGGAAACGTCTTAGCGGTCACGCTAGGGTCTAGAGATTGGGCGGGATTCGATAGGATATTGATGTAGGTCGTCATTTTTTCATAATAGTCGGGATATCCTGCTGGAGGCTTGCTGGAGAACATGTGGTCGCATTCGACACCTTGTGCCAGGGTTTGCCTACCGCTGCTGTTGACCAATTTGGTGTTCTTCACTCCTTCCTTATCACAGGGGTAGTCTCCAAGAAAGAATGCGACATGGTTTTCTGGCCGTATGGTCGCATCACCACTCAAATCCAGTTTTGAAATGAGAGTACCTCGCTCAACCTGTCGTCTTTCATTGACGTATGGGACATCCTTTAGTAAGAGGAATCCTGAACGAATCTCAATATCGTACCCTTCATCCTGGAGGCGTTTGAGGTCGGTACTACGATTTATCAGTCGATGTGACATTGAAAATCATTCCGTCTTTAGCCCTAACACTATCTCCCTCGACCATCGAGCGTTCCTTCTTGTCCTCCTTCTTCCGGTAGGTAACCGTGAAGACCCAGTTCGGTCCGGTCGGCGGACTCCCGTTATGCGCAAGAGAGACGACCTCCAAGAATGATATGTCCCTATCTGTCCACTGTTTCGGGCGGCTATTGACGATAATTGTAATCTCCTTCTCCTTCTTGTCTTGAGTCACTGATTGATCGTGATCCATTCATTTCCCCCCAATAGGGCAGACATACTCAGACCAAGTCTGCTCAGGTTGGATGTGGGATATAATTACGCAGAGCTTTATCGGTCTTTCTATAGGTAAACCGTAAATGTCGCTATCCATTATTATGAAATGAATTAAATTGTCTATGATGGTAACGATTGCTATGACATAGCCAGATACTATAATAATATAACAATATATATTATATTATATCTTATTAATACACTGTACTAACTCCGAAAGTGTGGTACTAGATGGAATAAGTGACTATCAGAGTGCCTTTTTTCTTGGGGGTTTGTCGTTTAGTCTCATATTGTGAGAGGTAACAATATGTTACAGTGAGTGGTCGCCAACCATTCAGCATCATATCGTTACCGGACGCTTGCGGTAATTTATCGGAACGCTCTCGCCGGAAGTCCCCTCATCCTTATCCATACAATATCTTAAACCCTATCAAAGCCGTGAAAGAACAAGCTGTTTCCAGAAACACTCTCATTTCTTTCGATTCATGGTTGCATAATTGGGCTCAACCGGGACCACATATTGTCTCACCCAGATGACTAAAATTGAATTTCAATCCCTTCGTTTAAACACAATGCTAGCTCGATGCATTGTTGCGTAAATGAGCGAAAAGTGTCTGGCATAGTATTTTCCGATGTGCGCTCGCACATCGGTTGTGTGAAACACAATGCCAGACGATGTTCGTTGGGAGTCCGAGGTACATAGCTATTGTTGAGTTCAAGAGCAGTACGTACGACGAGGAGAGGTCGTCCTCGACCTCTCCTGGCTGACGTCGTGGAAGAGCGAGCTCGATGAGATGAACTCAGGGAAGCGAGGACGTCCGTTCGCGTATCCTCGCTCCCTCATTCGCTTCATCACGTTCGCTCGCGACGTCTGGCATCTTGCTCTGAGGCAAGCCGAGGGCGTTCTTCGAGTTCTCGGCTCCATCTTTCACTTCGACGTACCGGACTACACGACGCTGTGGCGTCGTGAGCTCGTCGACGAGATCAACGAGCTCGTCACGCCGAAGGCGGACGAGCATACGCTGGCGATCGATTCTACTGTACTATCGGTCACTACTCGTGGAGAGTACCTGGCTCACAGGTACGACGTGCCGCGCGGCTTCGTCAAGCTGCATGCCGTCGTTGACGTTTCGAGCGGCGCCGTCGTCGCCTCGACGGCGACGAGCGGCCGCGCCTCAGACGCCAAGCAATTGCCGTCATTGATCAGCGAGGCGTCAGAACGTCTGGACGGCACCGTCAGCGCCGTCCTGGCGGACGGCGCGTACGACTCGAGGAAAAACTTCGATTATCTAGAGGAGCAAGAGATCGAAGCGGTGATCAGGATGCGCAACAACGCCAACATGAAGCGGCGTGGCGGCTCGGCCTCGAGACCGTTAGCCGTGAAGGAGCGGAACATGCTCGGAGAGGAGTACTGGCGCTTCGTTCACGGTTACGGTCGCCGCTGGGTTCGAGGACGAGTTCTCCGCGATAAAGAGAACGCTGGGCGAGTCGCTGCGCACACGGCGCAGCGATCTCCGGCTGCGCGAGGCGCAGCTGAAGGTGATCGCTTACAACAAGCTGCTCATGGCCTAGTTACGCAACAAGGCACTAGCTCGAAAAACCCTTTTATTTTTTTAATGACACGTACACTTGATGATATTTTTAGTTAGAGAATATTGCTTAGCAGCCAATCTAATTTGGCATAGGATAATGGAGGGTTTTACTACGGTGTGTGGCTAGATGAGTCAATCTACTAAATCGTCCAGTTAGGGAGCGGCGCATCCCATTCCTCTACCTGGAGTGAGAGTAGTGGCCACCTAACTGATTGGGGAAGGAGTTTGTTGCTCAGTTATTTGGTATTCATATCTGTAGGAGCCTAGTCATAACCCCTGGTTCCCGTAATGGTTGTGGTGGACGAAGGTGTCCAGCTCTCTCCTTATCCGCGGGCTACTGTCACTCTCTTTCAACGGATACCCCAAACGGAGCCCATAGGCGATCCTCATTTCTTTAGGTACGCCAAGCACCCGCTTCACCTCTCCCTCGATCAGCGGATCACCGAAGGCGACCAGCAACCGGGCGCTGATGCCGAGAGAGGTGGCCTCCAGCCACATGTTCTCCATGACGGTGCCTAAGCCCATGGTGCCCTGGAAGTCGGCCTCCGAGCCGGGGGCTCGCCGCCTCGGATCGAACAGAACAATCATTAGCAAGGGGCTCCCGGCGATGGCAAAGTTGAGTGGCTGGGGTGGCGCGGTCTCTGCAAACTCCTTAAACGTAGAAGGGTCCAACCAGGCTGGTGGAAAGCCTGAGGCTAGGATGCCCGTCCCCTTCCACCGCAGCTCGTCCTCGGAGAAGGAGAGCAACTCATAACTTTCTCGGAGGAAGGCCTCGGAGATGGGGAACTTGATCGCCCCTAGCTCCTCGATTACTTTTTTGTCGTCCACGACCATGATCTCGAAGTTCTGCATGTTATGAGGGGTGGACGCCCATCGGGCCGCTTCGAGGATCCGCTCGACATCTTCCTTAGGCACTGGGCGTTGTGGGTCAAAAGGGACCCTATCTGACCGCCTCTTTCGTATTAAGTCAAGAACCTCGCCCGCCAGTCTAGACTGAGATACATCCATAGATATCCCTCTTTTTATTCTATCATGTGTGCTCGGCCTTCTCATCCATCCCCAGCCTCTTGGTCGGGAAGGCGACATGAGGTCGCTTGGTCAGGAACGAGTCTTCTATGTTCCCGGCCATTTTTCTTGCCATATCAAACGGTATGGCTAGGGACATCATTTCCGGAGGGAACCAGGCATTACCGGTGGGGTCGACCGGGCCGACGAAAGCGGCATCCCGAGGGGCTTTCTCGGAGAAACCTGCAGCATAGGTCACCATGGAGGCGCAGGAAGGGCCGCCGGGCATTACGATCGAGTTGAAAATGTCTTCATATGTGTACTGTACTAGACCACCAAGGTTCCTAATGGACTCAGCATTGCCGATCAAAATGAAAGAGAAAGCATCTTGATCATCTTCGAGCTGGTCCCACCCAGCTATATTGATGTACTTGGAAGGTAGTGTTATCCTTCCGGGAGCGGCAGCATGTCGTGCTGCTGCGTCCGGGTTGGGCTTGAGATATTCTGCTGCGCCGTTTCTGAAACTGGGGCTTCCGGTGGATACGAAGTACTTGATCATTGGAGCGGGGGCTGAAAGCCCGCACCACCCTTGTCCGCCAGGACAAATACCAGCCTTGGCCTCGGCCCCGAAGTAAACCGAAGGAGCTCGCTTTTCCAATGCTATCTTGTATATCGCCCTGGCCATGCATTGGTTGACCTTCGCAATATGGGTCGATTCTTCCGACAAGGTATCGCTTCCGAACACGCACAGCGCCCGTCCGGGCAGCCTTGCTGCTTGAGTTAGCTTCTCTCCTATGGTCTTCGCGTTCATGACTATGCTACTAGCATCGGTTTATATGTAAATATCATAACTTTAATAAGGTGATAAGTGAGATAACGCCCGATGCTACATGATGAAAAGACGATTTCCACGCTTCAGAAGTTGGGCTTGACCCTCTATGGTGCGAAGGCGTACGCTGCTCTCGTCACGACTGGCACCACTACGGCTGCGGTCCTGGCGAGGGAGGCGGAAGTCCCACCTACCAAGATCTATGAAACGATGAAGCGGTTGGTAGAGGAGCGATGGGTCACCGTTGAGAAAGGGCGGCCGAACCTATACACCCCACGGTATCCAAAGGAGGTCATCGAGGAGAGACGTTCCTTGCTTTATTCTGAGGTCGACAAGGTATCTAATCAGCTAACCATGATCTACGACCAACTTATCGAGAGAGAGAGTCCTAGGGTTTGGGTCATCAAGGGCGCGGAGAATATAGTCTCAAAAACAATAGAGATTATGGGTCGAGCTAAGCACCACATATCGATAATGGGGGCATTGTTCTCACCTCAGGAGGTAAAAGCCCTGCAGAAGCATATTCAAATGGTAAAGAAGAGAGGGGTGATTGTTCGAGTAATTACCCAACACACCGTCACAACATCTCAGGGCGATTTAGAAATTGTCAAGTCGTTCCAGCCGGTTACCGCAGACATCAGGGTATTGCCTAACGCTCCATACTTGAGGACATTAATCATCGACGATTGCGAGTTACTCTGGGTATATTCTCGAGTCGAGAATGGCGTCGCCGACTTGACCGACATGGTCGGCATCTGGATCTCCGACACCTCAACTAGTTCGTTCCTCCTGAGCGATTTCAACAACTTCTGGGATCGCTGTGATTCGCCCTAGGTTAACCAAGTGTGACAAATTCAAGAGATATTAATCCGCAATGAGAGGAAGCTAATGTTTCACGACAAGCTGTTTCAGACGCTGAACCGTTTGAATTGAACTTAAGAAACAATTGACTGGATAAAGAGACAAGTAGGCTCAGATAGGTTCTCAGCAGTCCAACTCAAAACTATCCGGTATCGGTAGGATACCGGATATTTCGTCACCTGCTAAGGCTCAGATAAACTACCACAGCGCTCTTCCGGCTCAATGAAACATGCGGCCGTATGCTTTCATATGAGTCAGCTATAGACTCAGAAAACGTTTGGATTGAATTTCAACAATAATGGTTTAGCGAAGATAGGAGTGGGTTCAATCTGGATTACTCCTCATCTGAGCCAAATAAAAAACAAAGTCTAATTCAAACGGTAAAACGTGAGGCCAGTCTTATAAAAATTTTCTATTTTTTCCCATAGATACTGTCAACGAAATATCAGTATGTGTTGCGGAGCTGGCAGAGCTAAGGTCTTTGTCCTCGAGTGCGATAAACTTCACTTCGGGCAATTAATGGTCGCTCCCCCCTCCGATGTCCGGTATCCCCTGCTTTTCGTACGGTGGTCTAGGTGGGATCGCTGATATCGTTTCTTATAGGCGTCCTGAAGAGCGGATAGGAACGACCGATCATGGCATGGGTGAGGGAATGATGCGATATCCCCTCGGTTCTATGAGCACCGGGCCCGTTGAAATGAACCTCGCAAGGCAGCAAAATAATGTTCTTTCAAGCTTAAATCGGTCGATGGCGAGTCAGTATATGGCCGACACAGTCGTCACCAATCTACTATGATGCCGTACGAGGTTACTCTCAAATCACCTGAATATCAACCTTGTCAATTACTCGGAGAGTCAAAATAGGTTTACACAATAAAAAAATAGTAAGTCATATATATGGGTTTACACAGGGAGCGATAGTCCTTGACCGACCGGGAATCCGAGAGCATTTCTGAAAGCTTCAACGTAGAGAAGCTAATAATGCCCGGTCAGGAAGTTGGTGTGACTCCTCTTTTATTGCTATTAAAACAGAAGGCGAAGGAAAGAAAGAGGAGCATTACTGCAATATTGTTTGGCGCAGATGAAGACCCAATAGATGTTTTTATGAGATACAAAAAACATGGGTTTAACATTGAAATTAAAAGATATCATTCGTTTTCTGAAGCCCATCTTACCGTAGATAAAAACGAACTCGCAAGTGAGAACAAATCACAAGCAATATCTGGGTATTTTTTCATCCTGCCAATCGAACCTGGAATCTGGACATCAATCACCTTCGAGAAAGAAATATTTGTAGAGAAGGGATTAATGAAACTACTTCAAAAACATTCAATGAGTATCAGTAGGACTGGATTTACTTCAAACGAAATCCATGATGTATTAACAAAGATAATCGAAAAGGACGGAATGACTGCCGAGGTCATAAAAGCGGTAACTTATCCCTATGGTGGAAATGGGGATATCGATTTCAATAGTCGAAGTTTACAGGATTTATTCCACTATTGCACTACAGACCGTCGTTATCTCGACAAAGCAAAGATTCGTATAACTAGGGACGGTCACCAACCATCTGATATTTTTGTTAGTAGAGATGGCATGTTCAGATTCTACAAAGGAGATATTGATTTCTTTTTTAGGATAGTTCTTAGGTCATTCGCGACCCCAGCGAAAAGGACTAAAAAGGTTCTAGAGAAACGGGAAAGAACATATGGGAACTTTGATTCGAAACCGATAAAGATTGAGTTCGAGCATGAAATGTTCAAGGAACAAGGAGATAACGACAAATTCGTTAGAGCAATATCAAAAATAGTGAAATCAGGCGTTTCGGTCTATCATCGGAATCCCTACCTACATATCTCCTTGGTCGATTTTCAAGATGGGTCCACATATGACATCTTTGCAGTATCGTCCAGATCATTATGCGTTGTCCCATCATTCAGGTCATCGTTAGATTCGTTACAGAGAATTAGCAGCCAGATGTTTAAGAATTTTGATGAGGGATTGGTAGAGGACTGGGAAGAAATTGAAAGAACGATAGACGACTATTTCGTGTGATTCTATGGGTCCTGCTCATCCCCCTGAAGCTGAACTCAAAGATCATGCCAAATGTGTAAAAGGCCTCAAGGTAGATTTTAGCAATTATGATCAAACTGTTGATGTAATATCCTGCTGGCACTCTTATTTTGACTCCATTTATGTAAAGAAAAGCGCAGGGCTTTTTTTTGATAGATATCCAATACTTGGAGACAAAGGACTCACTCCAGATTTTACAATGGTTTTTAGCGAAGACTATGCGATTATTGCTGATGTCGCCAGATCAATAGAGAACACCTCCCACTCTCTTGAATCAAAGGCAGCTCAATTAAAGAATTATGATGGATGTAAGAAAATAAGATCGGGACCGGGTCCCAACGATTGGATTGAGCCAAAAACTATAGACCATATGTTAATCCTCCATACTCAGTTCTCTGATCGAGGAGCAAGAGACCTATTGAAAATTCAAAAAAAAGAAGAATACAAATTGAATAGTAATCTGACCATCCTTGAATATGATTTATCTCAAGCCTACGCAGATTCAGCATATATTTTCAAAAAGGTCGGCATAGCTCGGAATAAGAGGTTGAGAGATAAGAGTCTACCAAAACAGTTTCAATTGGAGCGACTGTTCGGAAAAGAATTGAAGTCTCTTAACTGCACGCCAGATAAATTTGTTGTAAATAAGGCAACACACCTGTTCTGTAACGATTCCCCATGTCCAATATATCTTGTTGCGAGGCTTTGGGACAGGGTTTTGATCAATTTATTGACCGATGACCAATTGGATACGTGGCATCAAGGAACTTCAATGCAAAGTATTCAAATCGAAACCAGTTCCTTAGAACTACGTAACCTCATCCATGATAAGATATCTCCAGGGTGCTGGATTCCTGAAGGCTGTATGGACAACGCATTAGAATTTTTAAAGATTGCTGGCAGGGCAGATAATGACAATAAAAAATGGACAATAGATTATGGGAATATTCAAATTAAGAAGACAAAAAAACGAACAGGGATTGGACCCATTAAGGATGAACTGGTCAATCAATTTTACGAAATGAGGGAATATGCAGAGTTATTATCTACAATGTACTGTGAAGGTCTGAAAAACGTGAACGTTAAGGTATCACCAAAAGACTCAAAATATAAGCAGAAGTCATTATTTTAATAGTGAACTAGATAATTTTGGTTCAGAGTCACTAACCGAATCCACACCCAGGTTGCTGAACTGGAGAGCTTGTCTCTCGCCGCACTATGCGATCTGATTGGGATCTCTGCTAGGTAATTGATTATCCACCCAGTCGAGCTTTTATCCCCAATTGTCCAGGGACTCACCGATCGAAAACCTTCAGAGTCATAATGGTTCTCAGCTATCTTGCATATCCCTTTTTTCGACGTCCATACTCACTTTCCTTCGATTGGGGCTAGGAGAATTATCTAACAGATATCGATATTGGAAAACAATTCCAATGGTTTACTGGCTCACTATAACCGTTGAATTGTTCTGTCATGGAATAACTGAATGAATTTCGTAAACAGGATAATGCCCTCCTCACCAACTTGCTTTTTGGCAAATATTAGATTTTGTTTCGGTACCTTGTCGATGTTGAGAATGGACATATCTTCGGCAGAGTGGATTATTCCATGTCTCCATTCTATATGCAACTGAATTGTCTCCAACTCGCAAGGACTCATATCTATACGCAACGTCTTAATTGATTGCGCATAATTTCCTCAACGCTTCCGATCCGTTCACTCAATCCCAAAACTGCCGGTCGAGACGACCGGCCAGTTCGCCGAGGTCCTCGAACAGTCGGTTGTGAGTGCACGACCGTCTGGCTAGCTTCCACACTCGCTCAATTGGATTTAGCTCAGGCGAGTACGGTGGTAAGAAAAGAAGAACGAACTCTTCCTCCACGTCCCGAAGCCAGTCCTTGAACAGCACCGCGTGATGATATCTGGCATTGTCGATGATGACGACCTTGAGAACGCCTCGATCAAGATCTCGCAGCTCTCGAAGAAACTCGAAAGTGGTCTCGGCGTTGAAGCGATCCTCGCACCGCGAGGTGAGGAACACGCCGTCCGTCACGCGGACGGCGCCGAAGTAGCCGACGCATTTGTGCGTCGGCTGCATCAATGATTGAGCTGCCTTGTCCTCTGGAGGAACCTACATCTTGCATGTCGTCCCATGAAGTGAGAACATCGCCTCGTCCATGGCCCACAGCTCGACCTCGTTCATCAACGACCTCAGTTTTTTTTGAAATCGTCCTTCACTTCGTCCGATAATCCGGCGATCATCGGCCGCGGCTTCCGGTAGCGGAAGCCGAGTTCACGGAACAGACGCTGGCACTGCCTTGTTCCAAGATCGATGTCGAAGAACTTTGTAATGTACGATGCGAGCGTCCGACCGTCCCAGAGGTTGCTGTTCAGACCGAAGTTCTCCGGCGGCAGTCGAAGCGCTAACGAGATCTCGTCTAGCTGCTCTTCAGAAAGACGACGAGGACGACCGTCGCGGTCGTCGTCCTCCAAGCCGGAGAGGCCGTCATCCATGAACTATCGAACCCATGACTGCACGGTTCGAAGAGGATCGCCCAGGAGGTCAGCGACCTCCTGGCACGTGTGGCCTTTAGCGACCAAGAGCACGGCATGCAATCGATGATCGTATCGAGCGTCTCGAGTCCGACGTATCTCGTCCTGCAGCGCCATGATGATCAGCGGTGCGTCAGGAATCTCCAGTCGTTTCATCGGTGGTCCCTGAGGACCACCATGTATACGCAACTATTTATGACGTTGCGTATAGCAAAGAGCACCGTCGAGGACCTGGAACGGAAGGTCTACCTCATCAACGCCGTCCTGACCGAGCTTCGCAAGAGGGGCATGGTGAGCACGACGAACCCTGGGAAGATGGTCCAGCGCGACATCGGTGCATTCGTCAAGCACATGGAGACCGAGAAACCGAAAGAGGTTGCGGGCATGAACGGGCGAAAAAAGGGACAGCGTGTCAAGACGGCCAGCAGTAACTACCTGGTAGGCCTGCTGCACCTGCTCAAGAAGGTCTGCGCCTTCGCCGGTAACAACGTCTTCACGCAGATGGAGGTGCAAGGGGACCCCATCCCGCGGAAATTGCCCAAGGACCTCAGCTCCCTCAACGAAAAGGAGCTGGCTCGCATTACCGCCGCGGCCAATGAGATGGGGGGATGGAGGGGCGAGGTCGCCCGATTCATCGTCGCCATCTACCCTTACACCGGTGTGAGGTACAATGAACTCCGCCTCGCCCACTTCGAGGATATCGACACCGAGGAATGAACCATCTTCGTCCGCCATCCCAAGGGCGAGAAGCGATATGCTAGGCAGAGGACCGCGCCGATCCTACCACCGGCAAGAGCGGCAGTACTCCGGTTCCTAGAGGCCCGGGACCAACGTCTCAAGGCGAAGTGGCTTCGAACAGACCGAAGCACTCATCCCCGCATGGCACAACGATCGCTTCGACTTCTACAGCTATACGAACCTGAGGTGCATCAAGAACGAGATCGAGGAGCGCGCCTCAAGGGACGGCAAGCCGTTGAAGTTCCACATCAAAACGTTTAGGGACACGTATGTTCAGATGAATATCGACCGAGACCCGACCCTTCTCTCGCAGGTCTCGGTAGCAGTAGGGCATGCCACAACGAGGACGACCGAGGAAAGCTACGGCCGCATATCCGTGAAGCGGTCGGTCTCCGATCTGAACAAATCGTGGGAGGCCGTCCAGGTGCCCCGGTGCAAAAAACCCCTGAATGATGAAGAAATCGGAGTATCTGGCTAACTGATTTTCACATTCCCCAGAACTTGTCCGTCTTCCGCTTGACCTCTTTCAGCTCCTCGAGCACCATGCGGTCGTCGGCGTTGAGGTCCATGGCCTGCATCTCCTTCAGCGAGGTCTCGCGCAGATCGACGTACAAGATGTCCTCCACGCAGATCTGCCTGCCCACCGTCGGTCCCTCGATGGCCACCGCCACCTCCTGACCTTGGATCGCTTCCTTCACTACCTCCTCGCCGGAGCGGATGGAGCGGATCTTGCCGATGTCCGTCCCGTCGATGTTGAGCAGCGTCTGGTTCGGTCGTATCCTTCCGGCGAGGACTCGCACGCCGACGATGGCCGGTTTCGATCCGCGGAACACGCAGTTGGGGAGCAGCTTGATCTTTCCCGGGAAGGCGTACTCCGCCCTCTTCTCGATGTCCAGCTTCCGCTTCTCCTCCTCCACCCATTTCTGGTAATCTTCTATGAGGCGGTACACCACGTCGTTGGTGAAGACCTTGAGAGGGTAGTTCGGCAGCGCCTCCTTGGCCTCTGGGAGCAGATCGACGTTGAAGCCCATGATGACGCGGTGCTGCGGCGTGCCGTAGGCGGCGGCATCGATGATGTCCTTCCGGGAGATCGCTCCAGTATCGTACTTCCGGATGGGGATCTCGGCGTTCTTGCACTCGAACGCTAGAGCCTCGAGAGAACCGATGGCGTCGGCCTTGATGTACACCCCGGCGTCCACGATGTCGATGTTCACCTTGGTCTCGTTGACCACCTCGTCCAGCGCTGCGTTGACGTTGGCGCCCGTGCCCCGGAGGGGGCCGCCGGCGACCACGCCGTCGATGCTCTGGCACAGCAGCTTGACACCGATGGCCGCAGAGACCTCCTTCACCTGGTCGAAGCGGTCCTTGGGATCGCGGATCTCGTCCAGCGGCTTCGGTTTCAATATAGCTTTGACCTTGGTGGTGAGCGGCTTCCCCTTGGTGCCCAGAATGACCGTGTCCCCGCGGTGAAGAGTCCCGCCGTAGATGATGACGTCCAGCGCGGAGCCAAGGCCCTTCTCCTCCTTGACCTCCAGGATCGTTCCCTGCGCCGGGCCCTCCTCCGTCTTCAGCTGCTCCTCCAGAAAGCGCTGGGCCAGGCCGATGAGCACGAGCAGGAGGTCCGGCAGCCCCTCGCCGTTGCGGGCCGAAATCGGCACCACGGCGATGGCCTTGGTGAAGTCCTCGATGCGGTCGTAGCGGTCGGCGGAGTACCCCTTTTCATAAAGATCTCCGATGATCTTGTACATCCTCTCGTCCAGCTTCCCCCTGGCCTCCTCGCTCTGTCCCTTGTAGCTCAGGATGAAGGGCTTGTTGGGCGTCGTCTCCCACCCCTCGATGAGGTCGATCTTGTTCATGGCGATGATGAACGGCGTCTTGAACCGCTTGAGGATGGTGATGGACTCCAGGGTCTGCGGCTTCAGCCCCTCGTTGATGTCGATGACCAGAACGGCGAGGTCGGCCAGCGCCCCGCCCCGCGCCCGCAGGGAGGTGAAGGACTGGTGCCCGGGAGTGTCGATGAACAGCAGGCCGGGGACGTTGAACTTCCTGTCCCCGATGAGCGGCCGGCAGACCTTGTAGATGTGCTCGATCGGTACTTCCGTAGCACCGATGTGCTGCGTGATGAGACCAGCCTCGCGCTGCACCACCGCGGAACCGCGGATGCGGTCGAGCAGGGAGGTCTTGCCGTGGTCAACATGACCCAGTACGCTCACGATCGGCTGTCTGGTCGACATGGAACTTCCGATATTGGAATCGATATTAGTATCTTTGCCAGCCCCGGTCCGATGCGTTCTTACTGACAAGCATGGATAAGTATAAATTGTGGTAAATATCTCACACTGTGTGGTAAATACCTCACATAAAGTGAGGGAACGTTCACAAGAGTGATTACATGAGAACAACCCGGGAGCGCCCTGATCCCTGCACTGAAATCCAGGTGAGTTCCGTACCAGCCTGCGAGGCGGCACCATGAAGGCCATCGAGATCGAGCATCTTGGCAAGAGCATTGCCGGCCGCGAGATACTGAGGGACGTGTCACTGGACGTCGACCAGGGGGACATCTTCGCCTTCCTCGGCCCCAACGGGGCGGGGAAGACGACCACGATGCGCATCCTACTGGGCCTGCTGAACCCCACCGCCGGCCGGGCCATGGTGCTGGGTGAGGACCTAGCCACATCCAAGGAGATGAGACGGAAGGTGGGCGTGCTGTTCGAGCGACACGGCCTGTACGAGCGCCTCACGGTGCGGGACAACCTCGACCACTACGCCCGCCTGTTCGAGATCCCCGATCGACCGAGGAAAGTGGAGGAGGTGCTGGAGGAGGTAGGGATGAAGGAACGCGAGAACGATACGGTGGCCACACTGTCCACCGGCCTCAAGCGGAGGGCCGGGCTGGCCCGGGCCCTACTTGGGGAACCGGAGGTCCTGTTCCTGGACGAGCCCACCAGCAGCCTGGACCCTCAGGCCCAGAAGGACTTCCGCACCATCATCCAGGACCTTGGCCGCCGGAGGAGGATGACCGTGTTCCTGAACACCCACAACCTCGACGAGGTGCAGAGGATCTGCAGCCGGGTGGCCATACTGGACCGAGGCGTGGTACGGTTGAGCGGCACCATGGACGAGATACGCTCGCCCAAGAGCATGGAGGTGGAGGTGGTGCTCACGTCCGAGGACCAGGCTAGGGAGGCCGTCACCCGCCTCCGCACCGATGGCAGGGTCAAGGAGGCGGAGCGCCGGGGCGCCACCGTGGAGGTGTCCCTGCGCGACCCGCTGTGGGTCAAGGAGATGGTGGGATGGGGCTGGGACGTGAGGGAGTACAAGATACGCAACCGCTCGCTGGACGAGGTGTACTTCGAGGTCCTGGGACAGGAGGCGACATCATGAGCGTGTTGCTCACCGTCGCTCGGAAGGAGCTGCTGGAGCTGCGGAGCAATCGGCGGGTTCTGATATCCATCATATTGTTCGCCATGGTGTTCGCCTGGATCAACTCCTCGGTGTTCTCCGAGCTTCAATGGATGCTCTTCTCCACCCTCATCGGCATGTACGCCTCCTTCTCCCTATCCGGACAGGCGTTCAACCAGGAGAAGATGTCCGGAACGCTGGAGACGCAGTTCTGCGGGCCGGTAGAGGTCCGGGACCTATGGGCCGGGAAGATACTGGGGACCCTTATACCGGCGGTGCTCATATCCTACGCCGCCGCGGTGCTGAGCACCTTCCTCATCATGAGCCGGGGCTCGTCGGCCATCATCGGCATGCCGGCCATGGCGTACGTGGTGGTCGTCCTACCGGCCATGGTGGCATCCTTCATCGGCCTGGCGGGCTTCATCCAGCTTAACTTCGAGGCCCGCATCACGCGCCTGCTCAGCATCGGCATCATGGTGCTCATCATATCCATGCTGACGGCGGCGACCACCCTGGCGCAGGAGGGAGGTACGGTATCGTGGAGCAGCATCGCCCTCCTGGCCGTGATCGCCGCCGGCCTGCTGTCCCTGCCCGCGCTGCTGGTCAATCGTCTCAGCAAGGAGCGCATCATCCTCACGAGCGAGGGGTGAGAGCATGGAGCGCCTTTCCAAGGTAACTTTGCTCGCGGGGATGGCGGTGCTGCTCCTCTCCATCGTCCTCATCGCATCCCAGACCGCGGACGATACGATAATCACGATTGCGGTCTCCGTCGGCTGCGCCCTCCTGTTCTTTGCCCTCTTCCGCTGGAACCTGATGAGGAAAGGAGAGGTTTACAAGGACGAGAGGACGCAGAGGATCCACAACTCGGCCATGGCGTTCTCGTGGTGGATCGCCTACCTCACGCTGGCGGTGGTGACCATACTGAGCTTCGCGGACGTGATCGACATCCCCCTCGGATCGTTCACCACCGTGATGTTCTTCATCATGATCTCCTCCTATTGGCTGTTCAAGAGGTACCTCTCGGTGAAGGGAGAGGTGGCATGAGGAACCGCATCAAGGAGTTCCGCGCCCGGTACGACATGACGCAGGAGCAGCTGGCCCGGAAGGTGGGCATATGCCGCGAGACCATCGTGTACCTGGAGAAGAACGCCTACAACCCATCACTGAAGCTCGCGTACCAGATAGCAAAGGCACTGGGGACGACATTGAACGAGCTGTACATCTTCGACGAGGATGATGAAAAAATAAAGTGATCTCGGGCGAGGCCCGTAAGCGGTTTTACTCCAGGTACCAGGGGTCCAGGCTGCGGCTCCACGTCTGGAGCTCGTAGTCGTTGAAGAACAGCTCGATCTCCCGGCGGGCGGACTCCGGACCGTCGGAGCCGTGGATGAGGTTCCGGCCGGTCTGCTGCGCGAAGTCACCACGGATGGTGCCCACGGCGGCGTTCTGGGGGTTGGTGGCGCCCATCATGGTCCGCATGGCGGCGATGATGTTCTCTCCCTCCCACACCATCACGAGCACCGGACCGGAGGTCATGTACTCGATGAGGCCAGGGAAGAACGGCTTGCCCTTGTGCTCGCCGTAGTGGCGCTCCGCCAGCTCCTTGGGGATGCGCATGAACTTCATGGCCACGGGCTTGAAGCCCTTGGCCTCGATGCGGCCCAGGATGTCGCCCATGAGCCCGCGCTGCACGGCGTCGGGCTTGAGCATCAAGAACGTGCGCTCCATGGTGCGCTCACTCCTTCTTCTTGGGAGCGGACGCCCTCTTCTGGCGGACCTTGCTGGCGGTGACCTTCTTGATCGTCTCCTCGACAGGGGTGGCGGACTCATCCTTGGGCGCAGCGGCCGCCAGGGTGATCTCCTTCTCCCTCTTGGCAGCGCGGGTCCAGGTGGTCCTCCGGGGGATCCTGCCCAGCTCGATCATGTTCTTGTAGCACTTGTTGGTATCGAACGATAGCACCGTGCCGTCCCTCTTCACGAACAGCTTGCCGGTGCCGGGTTCCATCTCCGCTCCGCAAAAGGAGCAGACCCTTCTCTCGACCATTTAAGATCACCGTATGGAAAGTTTGCGGGCCTCTCTGGAGGTCTCCCTAAGCATTAGTATGTCTCCCATGCGCACGGGGCCCATGATGTTGCGGGTGATGATGCGACCCTTGTCACGGCCCTCGAGCACACGCACCTTGACCTGGGTGGCCTCGCCGGTCATACCAGTGCGACCGATGATCTCCACCACTTCCGAAGGTATGCTGCTCTCGTCCTCAGGCATGTCAAATCCTCCAGGCTCACTGCTTCAGCTTCTTGACCTGCTCGGCGAAGTTGTCCAGCAGGGGCTTGGCCTTTCCAGCGTCCAGGATGGCGACCGAGGCGGTCGGCTTCTCCAGGCCGACGGCGTGTCCCAGCTCGGCCTTGGACGGAACGTAGGCGTAGATGACATTGCGCTCCTCGCACAGGAGGGGCATGTGAGCAAGTATCTCAGGGGGCTGCACGTCCTCGGCCATGACGACCATGACGGCATCTCCCCGCTCGACCAGCTTGGTTACCTCGTTGGTCCCCTTGCGGATCTTTCCGGTGTCTCGGGCGGCCTCCACGATCTCGTAGGCCTTGTCCGATAGCTCCTTGGGCATCTCGAAACGAACGAACATTGCTTTTGCCATTGTTTTCACCTCATTCGGATGTGACACATCCTCATCATTCATCGGTTACGCGAGAATGCAAAAAGGCCAAAGAGATGACCATATATAAAATTAATCAGGCCGGGTCAATGAAAGGCCAGCAATATCCTTGCGGTCACAGCATGGCCCGCACGGCCTTCACCGACTCGCGCAGCGCCTGGGGGGTCTTGACCTCGATGAGCACCCGCACGTCGTGCTCCTGCGCGAAGGACAGGTAGCCTGGTATGTCCAGATGGCCCGTGCCCGGTATCTGGTGATCGCTCCTGCCGTTGTAGTCGTGGAGGTGCATGTGCTTCACCCGGTCCACATGCTTCATCAGCAGCGCCTGCTCGCGGAAGTCGCTGCGCGCGTCGTGGCCCACGTCCCAGGTGAGGAAGAAGGAGTCCATGTAGCACAGCTCGTCGATGGCCTGGACGATGAACGGCAGGTCGAAGTTGTTCACGTTCTCGGTGCAGATCTGCACCCCCGAGGCCTTGGCCAGGGGGATCATCTCCTTGTACGCCTTCCACAGGTTGGCGGTGAACTCGTCCACGTACTGCTGGTATATCCACACCCTTCGGTCGGGGAGCGTGAAATATATGCCCGGGCTCATGTGCATGTTGATGACCCTAACGCCTGCTTGACTGGACCACCCCAGCGCCTCGCGCATGCGGCTGAGGTGCCCCTCCCGCACCGTGGGATGTAAGGAACCCAGGTCCAGTTCGTCCGGGGAGTGCAGAGTGAACTCGATGCCGGTGCTGCGCGCGACGTCCCTCACCTCCAGCGGATCGAGCGCCTCAGGGCAGTTGTCCGGCATGTTCATGTTCAGCTCTATGAACGACAGCTCCAGCTCCTGGCACAGGTCGACCAGACGGTGGAGGTCCGGCATCTCAATGAGGGCGGGCATGCCCAGGGAGAACGGCATAGCGAGATGGGAGACCAGGGACCGAAGCTAATAACTTTCCTCCGATAACTCGAGTGAGAGCGGGTCATGGCCGCCCGTCCCTGGGCCGCGCCCCGCCCACGCCTCCTCCAGGGACCTGCACGCCGACCGCCCGATGCGGGTCACGGCACGATCTTCTCGTAAGAGGCAATCAGCAGGCTGTAATATCGGTCCTCGGGAACCACGATAGGCCGCAGCTCCCGCTTCATCCTCGTCAGCGCGACCACCGCCCGATTTTCCAATCTCCACTCGTACGTGTAGAAGTGACCGTACCCTGCCTCCTCCAGGAGGGCCATGATTGCCTTCGACCCCGATGGGCCTTCGGAGCTGCAGGACTCGAACAGGACCAGCGGCTTCTCCCGATACAGCGTCCCCCTCAGACCTCTCAGGGCCGGGACCTCGTACCCCTCGCAGTCCAGCTTTATCAGGGATATGTCCTCCTGGCCCCTCAGGACCTCATCGCCGCACTGTACACAGTACCTTTTCATGATGTGATGAGAGGTGCCCTTTCGGGCCCCTTGATAGTCCAGGTTGTTGTCGATGAAGTGGCTCATGCCCAGGCTGTTGGGGTACTCCATGAAGGTGACGCCCTCGCACTCGCTCCCCAGCCCACAGTCGAACACCAACACGTTCTCGATCTGGTTGATCAGCAGGTTCGCCCGGAGGATGTGCAGCGACGTCTCATTGGGCTCGAATGCGCAGACCTTGTTGAAGTATCGGGACATGAAGAGGGAGTGGTTCCCGATGTTGGCTCCGATGTCGATGGCGGTGCTCTCCCTGAACCACGCCTGGTAACTCCGGAGGACGTCGGAGAACAGCTGCACGAGCAGGTCCTCCTCGTAGAGGCCGTCGATGATTATGTCGTCGCCTACGACGTCCCCCGGGCGGACACAGAACCGGGGGTATCCTTTCATGGCGTTGGCCTCGTGGTTCCTCTGCAGGAGCTTCAGCAGCATGCGCCGATAGATGATCTCAGAGCGCCGTTTCAACATGCTAGTGCTCCGGGGGACCGCCCCGATCATATTCCATATAGCGGGTCGCCGTCGTGCGCCAGCACCTCCTCGTGCACCGGCAGGGGGCAGGGCGGGGTCCCCGGGTCCTCACCGTAGTGGGCCTTCCACTTCTCGCACAGCCAGGCCTGCAGCGTGAGCACGTCCTCCTCGCTCATGTGCCGGAACCGGCCCTGGAGCTTTATGTACTCGGTCACCGGGACGATGGCCTTGGGCTTGTACGTCACCTTGGGTACGCCGTTCTCCACCTCGTACAGCGTCCACATTCCCGTATCGACGGCCAGGCGGTTGATGCTCACCCCCTTGGAAGGCTCGATCCTCCAGCCCGGGACGCACGGCGTGAGGCAGTGCAGGAAGCGGAAGCCCTTGGTCTCCTTGGCCTTCTGCACCTTGCGCACGAAGTCGGTGAAGTGCGCCACTGACAGCGTTGCTACGTACGGAACATCGTGGTCGGCCACGATGCGGGCGATGTCCTTCTTGAAGCGGCGGTTGCCCTTGACCTGCGAGCCCACCGGCGTGGTGGTGGTCCACGCCCCGAACGGCGTCGCGGACGAGCGTTGAATGCCGGTGTTCATGTACGCCTCGTTGTCCAGGCACACGCAGATGACGTCCTCGTTGCGCTCCGCCGCTCCGGACAGCGCCTGCAGCCCGATGTCGAACGTCCCTCCGTCGCCGGCCATGCCCACCACGGTGGCGTCCACGCCCCGGCGGCGCAGCGCGGCCTTCATCCCGGTGGTCACCGCCCCGGTGTTCTCGAAGGCGGTGAACATGTAGGGTATCTTCCACGCGGACACGGGGTACAGCGCGCCGAAGACCACGAGACAGGACGCGGGGACGTACACCACGGTGCTGGGCCCCAGCATCTTGGCGATGTTCTTGGCCGTGGCGGCATAGCCGCAGCCGGGGCAGGCGCCGTGGCCGGTCATGAGCATGTCCTCCCGGGGGACGTCCTTCATGCTGCTCATGCGGTTCATCGCTGCTCACCTCTCAGCGCGTGCCAGGTGCAATCCCTTACTTTCTCTCCCGCGGCGCTCCGATCCACGATGTCGTACATATCCCTCACCATGTCCACGGTGATGTCCCTGCCGCCGATCCCGGCGATGTGGTCCGTGATCTCGATATCGGAACCGTACAGCGCGCTGCGGACCTCGGTGAACACCGGCCCGTAGCCGTTGAACGATGCCGACCGGTCGAAGGTGCCCAGCGCCTTCAGCCTTGACGTCGCTCGCCGCAGCTCCTCCCCCGGGAAGGGGCGCATGAAGCGTAGCTTGATCAGACCGACCTTCCGGCCCTCGGCGCGCAGCGCGTCCACGGTGTCCCGGGCGATGCCGGCCCACGTGCCGGCACCGATGAGCGCCACATCCGCGTCCTCCATGCGGTACTCCTCGAACAGCCCGCCGTACCGACGGCCAGTAAGGGCGGCGTACTCCTCGTCCACCTCCCCGATGATCGTCCGCGCGTCGTGCACCGCCCGGTCCTGCTGGTAGCGCATCTCGGTGGCGAAATCCGGCGGCGTGACAGGGTTGATCATCATCGGGTCCCGCGGGTCCAGGATGTTCACCGGCTCGAACTTCGGCAGGAACTTATCGACCACGGCCTGCTCCGGGATGTCCACCCCTTCCACCACGTGCGACAGGATGAAGCCGTCCAGGCACACCATGATGGGCAGCATGACCCGGTGGTCCTCTGCGATGCGGAAGGCCTGGATAGTCATATCCAGTGCCTCCTGGTTGTCCTCCACGTACACCTGCAGCCAACCGCTCTCCCGCACCGGCTGCGAGTCGTTGTGCTCCGTCCATATGCCCGAGGCGGCCCCGAGGCTGCGGTTGGCCACCGCCATAACGACCGGTAGGCGATTGGGGGCGGCGGCGAAGAGCATCTCGTACATGAGCGCCAACCCCTGAGAGGAGGTGGCGGTGAAGGTGCGCACCCCGCCCGCCGATGCGCCGATTGCCACGGACATGACGGAGTGCTCGCTCTCCGCCGGTATCAGGTCAGCGTCCATCAGCCCGTCGTTGATGAACTCGGATATCTGCTCGATGATGATGGTCTGCGGGGTGATGGGAAAACCAGGCACCACCTCCGCCCTCGATAGCATGGCCGCATAGGCCACGGCCGCGTCCCCCGTGATGGTCCTCACTGCCACGTGTGCACCCCCTGCACCATCTCTATGGCCGCCACCGGACATATCTCGGCGCAGATCCCGCACCCCTTGCAGTGATCGAGGTCCCACCGCATGTGGTCGTCCTCCAGGCGGATGATGGCCGCGTCGGGACAAGACCACCAGCAGCGGAGGCAGCGGATGCACTTGTCCTTGAGGTAGCGGGGGGTGGACCACCGCCAGCTGCCGGTGAGGTTCTGCGGCGACGACCCGGGACCGATGTCCGTGCCGTCATGATTCTGGGGACGCAGCGCCGTGCCTATCGGCACTTGGTCCCATGTTGGGGCCCACTCCCGCATCTCGCCGTAGACCTTCCTGCCCACGGTGCGCCCGATGACCGTGCTGTCATACGCGGTCCGCGCCGCCTCCGCGTTGAGAATGCCCGCCCGCGAGCCGAGCTTCTCCCCGAAGCGGTCCTCAATGGCCTCCACGATGTGATCCAACGATACGACGTCGAACACCTTGGCCACCGCCCCCAGCATGGCGGTGTTGACCACCGGCATCTTCAGCACCTCCAGCGCAATGGCGCTGGCGTCCACCGTGCCGCACACCGCGTCCACGCCCTGGCCCAGGTCCACCTCCTCCGGGCGCTTGGTGGTGTTGATCACCACCTTCCCCTCCGGTCTGAGACCTGAAGCCAGGTCGGCGATGTCCGATAACGACTCGTCCATGATTACCAGCAGGTCGGGGCTCTGCACCTGGCTCTTGGTGCGCACCTTCCGGGTGTCGATGCGGGCGTAGGCCTGCACCGGGGCGCCCCTCCGCTCCGCCCCGAAGTAGGGGAACGCCTGTGCGTGGAAACCCGCCCTCACCGCCGCGTCGGCCAGCGTCTGGGCGGCCATGACGGCGCCCTGCCCTCCGCGTCCATGGAACCTGATCTCGTACATGATTAGCTCAGAAGACAGAAGGGTGATGAAAGGATAAGAGGTTGGCCCGTCACCGGGCCGTTATAGGGTTTAGAGAACTTCCCTGAAGGACGAGCCGGGAGCACCGCACACCGCGCACTTCTCCGGGGCTTCCTCCTCCTCCACGTTGCCACAGACGGGGCAGATGTACAGCTTCTTGGCCGGCATGTCCTTGTTCGACGCTACGCTGTTGGCGGCGGACTGATAGAGCTTCTCGTGGATCTTCTCCACCTCGTTGGCCATGGTGAACGAGCGCACCGCGGCCTTGTCGCCATCGCTCTCGGCCTGGGCGATGAACTCCGGGTACATCGTGGTGTTCTCGTAGCTCTCCCCCTCGATGGCCTGCTTGAGGTTATCAGCGGTGGAGCCCGCGCCCTTCAGCACGTCGAAGTGGGTCAGCGCGTGGATGGTCTCCGCGTCCGCCACGGCGCGGAACAGCTTGGCGATCTGAGGGTAACCCTCCTTCTCAGCCTTCTTGGAGAAGGCGAGGTACATTCGGTTGGCCTTGGACTCTCCAGCGAAGGCCGCCTTCAGGTTATCTTTGGTTGATGCCATTCTATTACCGTTCAATGAATGTGAACGAATTATTTTATAATGTTGCCTCAACGCTAGAGCGGCTCCTCGTCGATGAGGTCCATCCACTGGGTGTACTCCTCGGCCTGCCCTTTCACCGCCTTGGAAAAGGTGCTCTGGATGCGCTTGGTGATGGGGCCGGGAACGCTCTTGCCGATGGGTAGGCCGTCTAGGCAGCGCACCGGCTGTATCTCCGCCGCGGTGCCGGTCATGAACACCTCGTCGGCGATGAGCAGCTCCCCGCGGGAGATGTTCCTCTCCTCCACCTCGTAGCCCAGGTCTCGGGCGATGACCATGACCGAGTCGCGGGTGATGCCTTCCAGGAGCCCCTCGGACACGCCCGGAGTGAACAGCTTCCCGTTCCTCACCATGAATATGTTCTCCGCTGACGCCTCGGTCACCATGCCGTTGTGGTTCAGCATCAATGCCTCGTCTGCGCCCTGGCGCATCGCCTCCTTCTTGGCGATGATGGAGTTGACGTAATTGCCGCAGATCTTGGCGGTGAGCGACGTGGAACGGCTGGTGGGCTTCTCCCACGAGGAGGTGATGAGCGACGCTCCGGCCGAACCGCCCTTGATGTACTTCCCCATGTGGATGGTCATGATGGCGACGTGCGTCGGCACGTTGAGGGCGCTGAGGGACAGCTCGCCGTTCTCGCCGTAGTACGCCAGCGGGCGGATGTAGTCGGCCTTGGGGCCGTTGGCGCGGCAGACGGACCGGACCGCTGCGCACAGCTGCTCCA
The DNA here is from genome assembly GCA_963663855.1 of Methanomassiliicoccaceae archaeon. Taxonomy (GTDB): domain Archaea; phylum Thermoplasmatota; class Thermoplasmata; order Methanomassiliicoccales; family Methanomassiliicoccaceae; genus UBA6. The sequence goes on from OY760646.1 coordinate 1,643,171, forward strand.
CGGAGTACGGGACGTCGAGGCGCAGCACCTTGGAGGAGTTGAGGAACCGCACCATGTGGTCCTTGAGGCGGAAGACCTCCCTGCCGCGGGGGGTGTCGTAAGCCCTCAGGCCTTCGTACACTCCCCAGCCGTAGTGGAGGCCGTAGGACAGGATGGAGACCTTGACCTTGTCCTCGTTAAGCAGCTTTCCATCGAACCAGACCTTGGTGGCGTTCGCTGACATCTATAAATCCCCTCAGTACGATGGAATCTTACATAACGCCGTTTATTAAAAAGGGTAGGTCATAATTATTGAGGGAGGGGAGGTTGGTGCTCCTCCTGCAGCACCCTCTTCAGGAACTGCCTGGTGCGATCGTTCTTGGGGCTGGTGAAGATCTCCTTCGGAGGTCCCTCCTCTAAGATCAGGCCCTGATCGATGAAGATCACGTGGTTCGCCACGTCCCTCGCGAAGCCCATCTCGTGAGTGACCACCACCATCGTCATGCCCATGTCGGCCAGCTTCTTCATGACCTCTAGCACCTCGCCGATGAGCTGGGGGTCGAGAGCGGACGTGGGCTCATCGAACAGCAGGACCTTGGGGTGCATGGCGAACGCGCGGGCGATGGCCACGCGCTGCTGCTGCCCGCCGGACATTTCCCCCGGATAGGCGTCCGCCTTTTCGCTCAGGCCGACCTTTTCCAGCGCCGCCAGTGCCAGGCGGTCCGCCTCCTCCTTGCTGAGCTTCTTGACCTGCCTTAGGGGAAGGGATATGTTCTTCCTCGCGGTCAGGTGCATGAACAGGTTGAAGCTCTGGAACACCATGGTCATCTGCGAGCGGACAAGATCGATGTCGATGTCCTTGCCGATGATGCTGTGCCCCTCGAACAGTATGTCCCCGGCGTCCGGTTCGTTCAAGCGGTTGATGCATCGCAGCAGGGTGCTTTTTCCACTGCCGGACGCTCCGATGATGGCGATGACCTCCTTGGGCATGACCTTCATGGAGATGCCCTTTAACACATGATTGTCGCCAAAGCTCTTCTTCAGGTCCTTGGTCTCTATGACTGGAGTGGCCATCTTACTCAGCCCCCATGTAGCCTGGAATGCGAACCTTTCTCTCGACCATTCTCATAATGGTCGAGGTAGAGAAGGTCAGGGTGAAGTAGATCAATGCCGTGAACAGCAAGGTGGTCATCACATCGAACTCTTGAGGTATAATCTGAGATTGGATCTTGGACAGCTCTATTGCACCTATAGTGTATGCGAGAGAGGAGTCCTTGATGACGGTGATGTATTCATTGGTCATAGGCGGAAGGACCATTCTAAAACCCTGAGGAAGAATGACATTGCGCATCGATTGAAGATAGGTCATTCCCGTCGATCTTGATGCTTCCATCTGACCTTTGGGAATGGATTGTATTCCACCTCTTATTATTTCCGCTTGATAGGCGCCGCTGTTCAATCCAAGTGCAAGGGTTGCGGCAACACCTGCATCGAGCTGTATTCCAAATTGTGGCAAACCATAGTAAATGATGAATATCTGAATTAGAAGTGGTGTCCCACGGAGTATTTCAATATATATTGTGGATACTCCATTTAAAATGAAACTGTTCGAGACCCGACCAAGTCCCATGACGACCCCAATCAGGAAACCCATAATAATCGCCACGATGCTTATCTCGATCGTACCAATGGTCCCAAGGAGAAAACGGCCAACGTATTTCGAGTTGGTTTCTGTTTGTAACATCCATGAGAATATTACAATGATTATAATAGCGACAATTATTTTATTAATTATCTCCTTTCGTTTAAAGTAGGCGTTTTTCAGTTTTAATAATGCCTTTTTAATCTTTTTGTTCTCCTTTCGGTCAGTGTACGGTTTATTCAGGTCCGTGATAAGCACCTCAGGGTGAAAATGAAAAGAAAAGGGTTTGAAGATGTTACACTAGTCCCCACTTTGCTCTGAGTTTTTCCATCTCACCGTTCGCTATCATATCATTGATGACGCGATCAACAACGACCTTCAGGTCGGTGGACTGGTGGTTCATGGCGACCCCATAGGGCTCGTCGGGAAGGGCAATCAAACCGGCGTTCTTGAGCTCGCCGTTGGACTGGTCCGCATAGTTCTGGATCGTGGGGTTATCGATGATGAACACGTCAGAGTTACCGCTCCTCACGTCCTGGACGCAGTTGATGATCTTGTCCAGGCTCTTGACCTTGTCCGCACCAATCTTTCCGGTATCGACCAGGTTCTCCTGAATCCAGGTCTCGGATGTGGTCCCAGTGTTCACCATGATCTTCTTGCCAAGGGCGACCACATCGTCAATGCTATGGATGTCGGTGTTGGTGGACTTGACCAGTAGCCCATACCCGGCCTCTGCCTTGTAGTACGGAGTGCTGAACAACACAGACTCGTTCCTCTCGTCAGTGATGGTCATCCCGGACAGGCTCATGTCGATCTGGTTGTTCTTCAATCCAGCGGGAATGTTGGCGAACACCTTGTCACTTATCTCGAGCGTAACGTTCTTTCCTATCTCGGCCGAGATGTTCTCCACGATCCGGTTCGCGAGATCGACATCGAAACCATAGATCGTGCCGTTCAAAGCACCGATCGACTCAAAAGGTGGGAACGATGCCTCGGTCCACATCACGACCTTGCCTTGCTCCTTGATCTTCTCTAAGCCATACTTCTGCGTAGGGTTTAAAAAGCCACCCAAAACGACAGCGGCAATCAGAGCGACCACGACAATCGCTACGATTGCCGCGATCAACATCTTGTTGACGCCTTTCTTTTTCAACGGGGAAGGGGGCATACCGCCCGTAGAGTCCGACATGTTTTTTCCGATGCTCCGTTATCCCTATTAAAGATGACATCTGTTGTTAGTAATAAATTCTCTAAAGGGAAAAGCACGCGCGTTCATCGAAAGATCTAGATTAAAATTCGTAAATATCAGTATCAATCTTGATAATATAAGCCACCTGGCATGCCCTACGTTATTCGTGGATTAATATTGATTTAGCTTATCCAGATGGGAGCATTGATAGTAATGCAAGAGGCCATGTCCCTTGTTCCTAGAGCTGATAGCAACCCCCCTTGCAGGCAGGCCGCTCCTCCTGCCCGCCCTTGACGAGGATCAACATACTCCCCATTTCTCCTTGAGCTCGTCCATCTCGCCGTTGGCGATCGTGGTGGTGATGACCCGGTCCACTATCGTCTTCAGGTCCTGCGAGCCCAGGTTCATCGCGCATCCATACTGGACAGAGTAGTCGGAGATCATCGTCGCGACCTTCAGGGTGCCCGAGGACCCGTCGGCATGCTCCCTGGCCGCCGCCTCGTCAATGATGAACGCCTGAGAGATGCCATCGCCAACGCTCTGCAGGCCCGCGTCCACGGTGCGGTACACATGCACCTTCTCCTGCGGGTATCCCTGAGATCCGACCAGCTCGCTCTGCACCCACAGGCGGAGGTCGTCCCGTTGATGACCGCCACACCAGAAGTGTTGATGAGGTCGCTCGCCGACGCCACCGTGGCATCGCTACCGTTCACCACCACGCCGTAGCTCTCCAAGGCCGTGAAGTAGGGAACGCTGAACAGCACGGAACCGTTCCACGGGCCGGCGAAAGCGGTTCACGAAAGGCTGATGTCGGCATCGTCCTGGTCGAGGGCCCCGAGTAAGATACAATAGGGCACGTCGCGCACGTCCAGGATCAGCGGTCGACCGACCTCCGAGGACACGTTCTCCATTATCCTGTTGGCCAGGTCGATGTCTATCTTATGTCTATCTTCGCACGTCCAATGCCAGTCGGATCCCTAATCCAAGAAGGCCCGGCGATGGTCAAGTTTGCCTCTCTCGAGATGCCCAGCAGAGCAATCAAAATAAATCCTCCTTCCATAATCATGTCACGATGGGAGACAGGAAGCAGCTCATACGGAGCAAGGCGCCGTTGCGCATCAGCTTCGCCGGAGGTGGTACCGACGTGCCGCCCTTCTGCGATGAGAGGGGCGGCGCGGTGCTGAACTCGACCATAGACCGCTTCGCGTACTGCACCATCTCCCCGCGGGACGACCGGGAGATCACCATCCGCTCGCTGGACTACGGCGTGGTGGAGAAGTGGAAGGCCAACGGGGACATGTTCATCTACGACGGGAACCTGGACCTCATCAAGGCGGTCCTGAACCACTTCGAGGTCTCGCGGGGCTTCGACATGTTCCTGCACTGCGAGGCCCCGCCCGGGTCCGGGCTCGGATCGTCGTCCACGGTCATCGTCTCCATAATCGGCGCCATGGCGGAGTGGCTGAACGAGCCTATGTCGCAGTATGACATCGCTAACCTGGCCTACGTCCTGGAACGGAAGGAGCTGAACCTAGCAGGCGGGAAGCAGGACCAGTACGCGGCGGTGTTCGGGGGCTTCAACTTCATGGAGTTCAACGGCCCCCAGACCATCGTGACGCCGCTTAGAGTAAAGACGGACATTCTCAACGAGCTGCACTACCAGCTCCTCCTGGGCAACACCGGGAAGACTCGTGCGTCGTCCAACATCATCCAGAGCCAGACGGCCGGCTACATGGAGGGGAGGGAGCAGGTGGTGGACGCGCTGGAGAACACCAAGCGTCTGGCGCGGGAGACCAAGGACGCGCTGCTGCGCGGCAACATCCGACACATCGGGGAGCTGCTCAACGAGTCCTGGGAGTACAAGAAGCGCTTCACCTCCAAGATCTCCAACGACCGCCTGGACTCGATCTACAAGGCGGCGCTGGCCCACGGGGCAGTGGGAGGAAAGATCTCGGGAGCGGGCGGGGGCGGCTTCATGTTCTTCATCTGCGACTACGACCGCAAGCACAACGTGGCCAACGCGCTGACCAACATGGGCGTGGAGATCGTGAACTACAATTTTGACAAGTACGGGCTGCAGACCTGGAGGCACTGCGATGAGCTTGCTGATCGAGAATGAGCTACGGGAATCGGCCTCCGTCATCGCGTCCGTGGACCCGGGGCAGATCGAGACCATATCTGAGGCCATGATCGCCGCGTTCCGCCAGGGGGGGAGGGCGGTGTTCTTCGGCAACGGGGGCAGCGCTGCCGACGCCATGCACCTGGCGGCCGAGCTGTCGGGGCGATACCTGATGGAGCGACCGGCCCTGGACGGGGTGGCGCTCACGTCGCTGTCATCGATCTCCGGCATCGGGAACGATTACGGCTACGAGAGGGTGTTCGTGCGCCAGCTGGAAGCATGCCTGCGCCCCGGCGATGTGGTCGTGGGCCTCAGCACCAGCGGCACGTCGAAGAACGTCATCATCGCGCTGGAGCGGGCCAAGGAGCTGGGAGCGGTGACCGTCGCCTTCACCGGCGCGGGAGGGACGATCAAGGATATGGTGGACCACGCGCTCATCATACCGTCCCGGCGCACCCCGCGCATCCAGGAGGCGTACATGTGCGCCGGCCACGTGATCTGCGGGCTGGTGGAGAAGGGGATGTTCGGCCGCCGGGCGGTGTTCATCGACCGCGACGACACCATCGCCAAGGACGTTCCGTACTGCTCCCGCCCGGAGGACCTGCATCTGTTCCCCGGCGTTGGCCGCTCCATCAAGAGGCTCAACGATGCTGGGTACCTCGTGGTCCTGGTCACCAACCAGTCCGGCGTCGGACGAGGATATTTCGACGAGGCCATGCTCGGCAAGATCCATGAGAAGCTGAGGCAAGACCTGGAGATTGACGGGGCGAGGCTGGACGGGATATACTGCTGCCCTCATCGTCCGGACGAAGGTTGCTCCTGCCGCAAGCCGGCCACCGGCATGCTGGAAAAGGCTGTGAGGGACTTGGGCATCGACCTCCGATCATCGTACGTCATCGGCGACGGGGACCACGACGTGGCCATGGGCCGGAGCGCCGGCTGCCAGGCGTTCAAGGTGGAGAAGGGCTTCGACTTCAACGATGCCGTGGACGCGATCCTGCGGGAACAATGATCACTTGCCCACGTCCTTGGTGGAGCTGACCTGGCTCCACACCGCCTTGTCCCCTCGGTCCAGCTTGACGTAGAGGGTGGCGTACGCCCGGGCCAGCACCTCCATGCCCATGGCCACCACCATCCGGGGTAGCTGAGCTTTGTTGTCCCTGAGGAAGCCGAGGTACGATCGGAACAGCCACCGGGGGTTCCACGTGGGGATGTCGTAATCATAGGTGCGCTTCATGTACTGCTCCCCGATGTTCACCCTGGTGCGCTGCTTGAAGAAGTCGCGCACGGTGGTCGGCCCCTTGTTGTGCACGATCGCGTCAGGAACGTACACGGTTCGCAGGCCCCTCCGCTCCAGCTCCATGCGCATGATGTCCTCGTCGGACTGCATGGTGGTCGGCAACGTGACGCCCAGGTTCCGGAACGCCACCAGCTCTCCCACCTTGGGGTACAGCAGCGATAGCCGATGGTGCATGTCCCACAGCATGTGCACCGCGAAGCCTGCCAGGGTGCGCTTGTCGTTGGTGGGCACCGGCCTCCCCCCGGCCATGCCCACGCCGGGATCGCGGAACGGGGCGAGGAGCTTGGCCAACGAGTCCGGCTCCAGTGTGTTGTCCGCGTTTACCAGGACGCACACCTCTCCGTGGGCATTGGCGAGGAACAGGTTCACCGCAGAGTTCTTGCCCTCCCTCCGCTCCTGCCGCCGGAGTCGTATGCGACCGTCCTTCATGCTGGCCTCCTGCACCAGCGCGTCGGTGCGGTCGGTGCTACCGCTGGACACCACGATGATTTCCTGGAGCGAGTACCCTGCTTCGTTCTGCTCCCCCAGCGACCCCAGGGAGCGGAGGATGTTCCTCTCCTCGTTGTACGCGCACACCCCGACGGAGACCGATGTCACGGCGCAGGGAATGGGCTCCGGGTTCATACAGGTGATGGCCGAGCGATTCCGTTAGTAATATGATGGGGTTCGGGCATACCGCGCTGGTGCCTCTGCAACTCGTAGGCGATGCTCGCCGTGATGGGCCAGGAACGACACTGGTGTCAGTGGTCGTGCCCACGTTCAACCGCAAGGAGAAGCTCGGCCGGCTGCTGCGGACCATCATGGACAGCGACGGCCCGGAGGCGGAGGTCGAGGTCCTGGTGGTGGACGACGGCTCCACCGACGGCACGGTGGAGATGGTGCGCGGCGAGTTCCCTGGAGTACAGCTGGTGCGAACCGAGGCCCCGTCTCTCATATCCCATACTCGTAACCTGGGCATCGAGCGCTCGCAGGGCGACCTCGTCTTCCTGGTGGACGACGACAACGTCCTGGACAAGGGCTGCCTGAGCACCTTGGTGCAGACCTTCAAGGAGCATCCCGAGGCGGGGATGGTCGGTCCCATCATGTACTACCTGGGAAGCCCGGAGCGCATCTGGTGCGCCGGGGTCGACCGCAGCATGATTACCTCGCTCACTAAGTTCATCGGCAGGGACGAGGTCGATCACGGTCAGTTCTGTGACCTTATCCCCACAAAGGACATGCCCAACGCCTTCATGGTGAGGCGGGAGGCGGTCACCAAGGCGGGACCGTTCGATGAGAAGCTCTTTCCCATCCACTTCGAGGAGTCGGACCTGGGGGAGAGGCTGAGGCAGGCGGGGTACCGGAACTACTGCCAGCCAGCGGCCAGGGACTGGCATGACATCCCCGTGCCGGACAAGAGCTCGGACCCGCTGCGTCTAATACACGTGCATAACCCCAACCGAGCCTACTACGGTGGGCGGAACCGGGTGCTATTCTTCCGCCTGTACTCCCGGCGTTGGGAGTACGCGCTGTTTGCCCTGGTGTTCAACTGGATGATGGCGTCGCACTACCTCACCACCATCCTGCGCAGCAGGAGCCGGTCATGGAAGGAGAGGAAGGAGATCGCCCGGAGCTACGTCAATGGCATCTTCGAGGGGCTGAGCATGCCGCTAGGACGTTAATGAAGGCCTCGCCAAGCTTAGCGCCATTTCTGAGGATCATTCTTTCAAGCACCTGAGGATGATGTGCTCGAACTCATCGGCGCTCTTCTCCCAGCTGAACCCGGCGGCCCACTCCCGGGCCTGTCGGCTCATCCTCTCCCGCAAAGCCTCATCGTTGATTATTGCCAGGAGGTTTCTGGACAGGTCCTCTATGCCCTCCTCTCGGGACAATGCCCCCGTCTGCCCATCGCGTATCGAGTCTCTCAGGCCCGGTACATCGTACGCGACGGCGGGAGTTCCACAAGCATTGGCCTCAATCACCGAGATCCCCCAGCCCTCCTTCATCGAAGCCGTGACGAAGACCCAAGAGGATGACAGCAACCTCTTCTTCTCCTCATCGTCCACTTCGCCCTGGAAGTGAACGCTTCCTTCCAGGCCCAGCTGGGCCACCAGATTGCCAAGGGGGGCGAAGTCCCCTCGTCCAGCGATTATCAGCTCTGCCCCCGGCACCTTGGCCCTCACGTTGCTGAAGGCCTTGATGACGTGGTCTACCCGCTTATAGTCCTTAATCCTGCCAAAGTAGATGATGCGCGGGATAGGGGACCTCTCGTACTCCGCATCACAGGAGAAATCGATGGCGTTCTGTATGACGCTGATTGCCCCCTCCTTGACCCCGAAGTCGACCAGCTCCATCTTGCTGCTATCGGACACTGTGACGAAGGGGCACCGGGAGTAGAAGAACGGTATCGACCGCTCGCCCAAGTACCCGACAACCGACAGGGGGAACGCTAGCTCCTTCCGAAAAATTGGCCAACCCACAATATGATGGATGACCGCTATCACAGGAACGCGGGAGAAGATCGATGAGAAGAACGGCACGCCGTTTATATCGTCTATGACGACATCATATTCCTTCGAGCGCGTCAGGAGGTAGGCTGCCACCCTCAGATACTGGGAGTACTTTCCTCCCCGCCTCATTATCCTTACGTCATCATAGTTCTCGTCACTTTTCGACCCTGGGAAGCGGGCACATAGGAGGGTCACCTCATGGTCTCTGGCCAGTCGTTTGCTAATCTCATGAATGTACTTCTCCGCACCTCCGGCCTCAGGGTGAGAGATATCCCTCCAGTTGATAACCAATATCTTCAAGCCGTCTCACGCTCTCAAATGTGATATCAGAACGAGTTAGACCAACCGCCAAGGTGCTCATTAAACTTTGGAGTGGCCGTCATCTTTCTCTTCCTTTTTTTCTGCCTCTGTTCTGGCTGCGGATCCGGGACCGACCCTGTTCCTGTTCCAATCATATGCTATTGTAATCAGCACTGTAGCGGCCACCCCTATGATGATGGCGAACGTGTAGAGCCCCAGATCGTTCATCTCGGTCTTGGAGAGGTCTTCCAGGACGACAGATGCGTCTCCCTCTCCGGACACCAGTAGGCCAGTGGTAGTATAGAACACGGGCAGGGTCAGAACCTTAGCTTCTGTTGCCTTGATCGTCAGGGAGGTGCTGTAGTACTCCTCCGGCACCTCGCACAGGGCCCAGCCGGAGCCTTGGAAGGTGAAGGAGTACTGGTTGGAATAGCCATTAGACTCGACCGTTTCCTGGGCGACCGTTAGACCATCGGTTGCCACGAGGTCCCCCTCGTACAAGATCAGGGTGGAGTTCTTATTGACCATCTTTTGTATGGTCAGATTATCGAACCAGGTGGTAGCCCCTACCAGGGCGGTATTATTGACCCAGCCAGCGTTCAGGACCACTCTTATGCGGGTGGTGTCCTGAGGGACCTGCACTAGCTTGGAGAACGAGGTCCAGTTGCCATCTCCATCCTGACCGTGCATGATCTCAGCCAGACGATATATCTGTCCATTGCTGCGGATGCCATCGATGGCTACATGCGATTGCACCGAATTGTTCCACTTCATCTGGATGTTGAAGAGGTACTGTTCCCCCGGAGCCACCCGTATGGGGCCGCTCACCACATTGCTCCAGTAGCCTGCTTTTGAGGTGGACGTGGTGAGGTTCAGGGAATAGTTGCCGCCCACCCGCTCGTCATCATCCAGCCTGCCCCAGAAGTCCAGGGTCGGAGAATCGATGGTGGACACTCCCGGGCTGAAGATCCACTGCAGCCTCTCGAACGCTTCCTGGTATATTGTGATCAGGGAATCACGGAAGATGACCTGGACCTGTCCCTTCGTCAGCTCAACGGTCCCGTTGAGATCGTCGATCTCCAGTAACCCTCCCTGGTCCAGCAAGATGTTCTGGGCGTCCTCTCCTTGTAGGGAGATATTGTATTGGCCGTTCCGCAGCACGGAGATGGTCGACACGCTCTGGTTGCTTGTCGCGTCCCACTCGAAGCGGTTGGGGTCCGCGAGTTGAATGACGGTGCGGTTCTGAACGAACTTCTCACCAGTCTGCTGGGCCTCCTCCCATTCGTCAACCGGAATGGCCAAGATCACGTTCACGGCGTTCGTTCCCTCCACGTTGGAGAGGGTGAACTTGGTGTCTCCGCTCAGGTCAAAGGTTCCAATGTTCGTCCACAGGAACTCCGAGCTCTCATTGGCCCACATCGTCTTCAGGTCGACCGATCGGCCGTTGACCCCCAGGCTGATCTCTCCTCCCGCGGAGCTGTACATGGTCCGTATCAGTATCACATACTGGCCGGGATCGAAGGACTGACCGTAGGAGATGGTGTCGGTCGCTCCCATGGTATAAGCGTACCCGTAGTCAGGGGCGTAGGAGAAGGACCACTCATAGTTGGTCACCTCCTGGAGTATGGGCGACCATTTTCCACCGATCCGGTCCTGGATGTAACCCGGCGACCAGTTGCTGTATGGGTCCCATTCGTTGAGGACCCATGACGCCGGAGTTAGCACAGTCCCCTGGGACTGCAGCATGGCCACCGATGCATCGAGATCGTCCATGGTCTTATGGGAGCCGACCAATATGGGCCAATTGGGGAGCTGGTCCACCGAGTCCAGGGAGAAATAGGAGTCCAGTGTCACCGGTAGGTAGCTGTAGGATGTCTGCGATGATAGGAAGGGGTAGGCGCTCCGGTAGTCCTCTAGCCCACCCAGGACGAAAAGCCCGGCCTGTCCCGAGGAAGTAGCCTCTAACAGCTCGAACGCCGTGATCCTGTTCTTCTCAGCTACCTGCTCGAAAAGTGTGGAGTTGCTCAACCCGCTTACTATTTCAGGATAGGCCGGAGTGTACACCTTCCCGCTGCCCTCCTCTGAGTAGTAGTCATCAATGGCATACCCATCCACCACCACGTAGCGTACGCCAAGACTGTGCAGGACCTGCCACATGAAGGCATAGTCCCCGTCCTGTATGATGGGGCTATACATCGTGTCCACCACATAATGTACCAGGTACTGAACCGTGCCTCCCTCGATGTCCTGCAGGGTGTACATGTTGGGTAGCCCTTCGTTGACCGGCTGGATGACGAGTATCTTATCAACGGTGGGGTCCCTGTTGATCTGAGCCACCACGGAGGACAGGTCCAGGGCCTCGTTGGTTATCTCGAAGGTCTGACCGCCATAGAACTGTACGCCATTGCCCCGGGAGACCTGGGGGACCGCCCAGATCAGTAGGCTGGACAGGACGAGGGCCAGGACTATGAACACACAGAGGACCTTTGGCCGGAGTAGGGATTTGAGGTCCCACCTCCTACCCTGGATCCAATATAGGAAAGCTCCCAAGCTCATCGTCAGCAGGGGAACCAGGCTAAGGATCATGACCATGTTGGCGAACCGGGTCTTCCGGAACATCAGTAGAACGGCGGTCAGGATGGAGGAGTCACGCACATAGTCCGAACGGATCAGAGAGTTGAGCAGGAAGGGCAGGTCGCCCCCAGGCAGTATAGAGAACAGGGCGACGGATACGACCATGAACGAGATGATGATGAGGGACCTCAAGCGCTCGTCCTTGTCCGTCAGGAAGTAAGGGTAGATGATGATGAATATGAACAGTGAGGCCGATATCATCGTTACCAGCGGTATCAGGTCCCCGAAGTGGGTAGTGTAGATGAAGAAGTCACGATACGTCCCCTCGTAGCTCACCCCTGCCAGGTAGTTCAAGGGATTAGCATAGACGAAGTTGGGGATGAACGAATTGGGGTTCAGGGTCGCGACCACGCCGCTCGAGGACCTTATTCCTGAGTCGCTGGCAACGATGCCCGGGAGTCGGTACAGTGCTTGTACCCCTAGTCCCACAAAGGAGGAGAGGCCGAACGCTAGGTTCACCTTCGTCGCCCTCTTCCACGAGGTGCTCTTCACCAACACCTCGGGGATGGTGACCATCATTAGGGATATTGGAATCAGGAACAGCGCGGAACGAGGGTCGGCGAGGGTCAGCACCGAGAGGCTTAGACCGCTCAGGACCGAGTATCGCAGGGAGCCCCTCCTTATCGCCAGGAGGAGGAGAAGGATGACCAGGGGGGAGAACGCTCTGACCAGCACCAAGGTGGGAAAGTTGTCCCCAAAGGCATTCCATGGGAACATCATGTACGCTATACTGGCCAGCAGGGGGACCACAAAATGGAGGCGATATCGGTCTGGCTGCCTTGGAACGAAGTACTGTTTTGAGAGGGCGTAGGCGAACAGACCGCCCAGCACATGGTAGCCCATCATCAACAGGCCTATGGCCAAAGGAAAGGGGATCTTCATCCAATCGAAGACCACCAGGGGGAAGTAGTGGAACCTCTCCATCTCAGTGAAGGGGAGGGAGGTGTAGTTGAAGTCCCCGATGCCAAGGTTGAAAACGAGGAGAGCGAGGACGTTCCTTCCCTCGATCACACCTATCGCGATTAGTATGGCGGCGACCGTCAGGTACTCACGAACCCTAGGGTGTTCCTCCAACATCCTGATTCGCATCCCTGACCAAGGTAGCCTCACCCCTCACCGCCTCCGATGCGCCTATCCCATTCCTGTATCATCCTGTAGTATTCGGAATAGGATGTAGAGTAACCACTTATCGCCCCCCGGGCCTCCATGGCCATAGCGTCGGTGTCCAAGGCGAGCGAGCGCTTCAACGCTTCGACGTAGTCCTCAATCCGGCCGCTCATCACAATCTCTATTGCGGGCGAGGGCGGCAGCTCCACCTTGGACTCCTTGGACGCCACGACCGGTGTGCCCGACGCTAGGGACTCCAGGGGAGTGATGGGATGCCCCTCGTACTTAGAAGGGTGAACGAGCACGGAGGCCGCGTTGTACAGGAAGGGGAGGTCCCCCTCGCTCACCCTTCCCAGCGCCCGGACCCCCTCATTACGTGCGTAATCGGGCAACTGATCGGGCCTCAGGCCTGCGATCAGGAGAACCGCGGGCTGTCCCTCTCTCCTAAGCTCCTCGCACGCCGATACGGCCGTTTGCAGGCCTTTACGCACATGCTCCTTCCCCACATACAGAAGGTAGGGCGTGTTTTCCTCCAGGCCCAGCCTCTTTTTGGCAGAGCCTTTGTCCCGAGGTATGAACCTCTCCGTGTCGACCGTATTGTGGATGACCTTTATCCTCTTACGGTCCACTCCATATAGTTCGACCAGCTCTTCGCCCACCCCCTCGGAGACCACGACCACGATATCTGCGGTCCGGGCAGCGATCCCTTCGGCCACCGCGACCAGGGGCCTGTATATCCATGATAGCAACTTCGTCGAGCCACCAAGCTGGCACTGGAAGCTTTTGACCATATACCAGGAGACTCCGTGGAAGGTCTGGATGAACAAGGTGTCCTTCCTTCGGCCGAACAGCCGATGAAGAAGACCGTAACCGAATCCTGCCTCAGCATGGGCGTTCACTACCCGGAACCTACCGGCGATTACGTCCGCTCCCGCCACCGCACCATATACCAGCGGGTTCAGGAGCTTGGGCCTCATGCCCCGGTACGGGACCGAGGTCCACGCAGTCTGGCATTCTTTACCTTTGCCATAGTAGGTGACCTGCACGTCAAGCTCCTCGTGACCCTCGAGCTCCCTCAAGATGCCGTGGACCACGGACTCCACTCCACCAGGACTGCATGGGTCCTGCTTGGAGATAACACAAATTCGAGACCGAGGGGTGACCATTCTCATCATCAACAGTGGTTTACAATTGGAGCAGTCAACTATGCATTTGCCCAGTTGTCCAAGGGCGTTTCGAGAAGGAGCGTTCGACCATAAATGTTTGCCGTAAGAAACACCAGTCGAAGGACGGGTGTCCATATCTCTGGCAAAGCACCTAAGGCGGTGCATGAGAGCCCAAAAAATCTGATAGAGGCGCTTGGCAGTTGAACCCCTTGTTCCGCCTGGTGACCGGTCAGAAGCCAACGAGAATCAAGCTGGCCATCGATTGTGTGCTTTCTCAGGCAACCATCCACCAGGAAAGAACCATTCGATTTTACGTATAGAAAAATTTAATATGGTCGTGCTGTTTGTCTAAAAGCTGTAGCATCTACAGCATTTCGGAGGATGGGGGCATGAAGAACAACATCACTCGACCAACAGTGTCCGGTCAATGTACCGCGATTCCACTTGTCTCTGATCACCAGAGTTCATCTATCCGTATGCTTTATGACATGGCGGATAGCTCTGAAAGAAAGTAAGGGAGGGATACCTCTTGGAACTTAGCCTCATCATTCCCGCATGCAACGAGGAAAAGCGAATCCAAGCCACATTGGAGAGCTATGTCTCGTACTTGCAGAGCAGCGGAATCACATACGAGATTATCGTAGAGATGGACGGTTGCACCGACGGTACGGCCGATATCGTCCGCAAGATGGGCAACATGCATCCCCACATCAAGGCCCTAGAGTTTAAGGAGAGACTTGGCAAGGGAGGAGGCTTGCTAAAGGGGTTCGACGAGGCCACGGGCGACATCATCGGGTTCGTGGACGCCGACGGCTCAATCCCGCCAGAGGAGATGATGAAGATCCTCAACGCCGTCCGGAACGGCTCGGACTGCGCCATCGGCTCTCGCCGCATGAAGGGTGCAGAGGTGTCCAATCAGAACGGTGTGAGACGAACTCTCAGCAAGTGCTTCAACATCATGGTGAGGACGCTCTTCTTCATGCCCTACAAGGACACCCAGTGCGGTGCAAAGGTGTATAGGGCCAAGGCCTTGCGCAAGGTGTTGAGCGAGATCCACGTGAACGGATTTATTTTCGACGTCGTCCTCCTCTACCTGACCAAGAAGAACGGCTTCTCGGTGGCGGAGATACCAATAAAGTGGGAGGACAAGGTCGGTTCCAAGGTGAACGTGGTGTCCACCACTATGGATATGTTCTCATCGGTGCTCAAGCTGCGAGTGTACTACAGCCCTCTGCGCAAGTTCCTAAACAAGAACGAGAAGAAGCCCAGCAAGAAGGCGGAGATGGTCCGATCCCCCCGGTACTGAAGGGGCGCGACTTCTTTTAACACAGCCATACGGCATCGAGGTCCAGGGGCGGTATATTGGAAAGCTCGGATGGAAAATGCATAAATATTCGCCTGAGTCATTTAAAGGACGGCATGGCCCCTTCTAACGTAGACGATGGTGACCTGACGATAATACTGCCCACGTACAATGAGGCGGACAACATCGGGCTCATGATCAAGTCCCTGTTGGAATCGTACCCTGGCGCACAGGTGATCATCGCCGATGACAACTCAGTTGACGGCACCGCCGAGGTGGCGAACAAGGCCCTTCCCTCAGGGGGCCACCAGGTGATCGTGCGCGATCCCCGTGACCGGGGCCTGACGGCGTCGGTGATGGAGGGGATCATGAGCGCCCGGACACCTTTCTTCGTGGTCATGGACGCCGACTTCCAGCACCCCCCGTGCTACGTCGGGTCGCTGGCCGCATCATTACGGGAGGGGAACGACCTAGTCATCGGCGTTCGTGAGGAAAAGCTCAGCATGCTGTTCTCCCGGCAGTTCGCCTCCGGCGGCGCCCACATGTTGGCTCGGTCATACTTGCGCATAAAGGGACAGCCCAGCTCCTCGGACACCATGAGCGGCTTCTTCGGTGGACGGACGGACATGTGCCAGAAGATCATCGCCGACAAGGGCGAGAGGTTCGAGAGGAAGGGCTTCAAGGTGCTCTTCGACCTGCTCAAGTTCATCCCCCAGGACGCTAGGATCAAGGAGGTGGAGTTCAAGTTCGACGCCCGGAAGCGCGGGGAGTCCAAGCTCAACACCACCATCATCCTGTCCATATTGCGGCAGTGCGGGATCCCCGGAAAGGTAGGGGCGGCCAGCGCCCAGTTCTTCCTCATGACGTCCCCCGGCCGGTTCATGGGGGCGCTGCTCCTGGGCATCCTTTCATCCATTTCGGTCATGACCCTGAACGGGGAGACGGTGCAGGACCTGTATTCCGTCCTCCTGATCTCGCTGGTCTTCGCCATCACGTTGATGGTGCTGATCAATGAGGCCGTGACCCGCTTCGGGAAGCGCAGGGGGATCGACTATGGCCTCATACTGACGGGCCTGGCCATCCTGGCCTACTTCCTAAGCTCGTCCATCCTGCAGGTGCTGGGTAAGGAAGTGCCGTCCATGCTCCTGGTCTCGGCGCTCCTGGGATACCTCGTGGCCTTCGGCTTCGACTTCATCGGCTGCCACATCCCCAAGTCCACTATCTAAGGCCGCCGTCCAGCAGGCGCTGGTAAACGTTGTAAGTCCTTTCCGCCATCGTTCTCACGGAGAACGTCGCCGCGTATCGAAGACCGTCCTCTATCAGCTTCTCCCGAAGAATCTGGTCGTTCCTCAGCCGCACCATGCTGTCGGCCAGCCCCTGCTCTCCGGCGCACTTCAGGGTGCACCTGCTGACCTCCTCTGGGATCATCGCTCCCTCCAGGGTGAGCACCGGCAGCCCACAGGCCTGGGCCTCCAGGATGGGGAAGCCGAAGCCCTCCTGGGCGCTGGGGAAGGCGAAAATGTCGAAGGAGCTGTAGGTGCCCACCAGCTCGCTTTCCGGGACCAGGCCACGGAACTCCACCCTGTCCCCTAAAGGCTCGGCCATCTTTCTCAGCAGGGCATCGTCCGGCCCCTCGCCGCATATGATCAGCCGCATGTCCTTGTCCTGGGAGAGGGCGGAGGAGAAGGCTCGTATCAGCGCCTCCACGTTCTTCCTCCGCTTCAGCGCCCCGATGTAGCCTACTGTCCACCCTTCCCTGCTCACCTTCCGCGGCTTGAACATCTCCGGGATGGCCTGGGGGATGAGGGTTATCTTCTCCGCAGGAACCCCATAGGCCTCCATGACCTCCTCCCGGGTCTGCTCCGAGATGCATATGAAGTGGTCCGCGTGCCTCAGCGCCATCCGGGTACCGATGGAGTAGAACCAGCAGAACAGCTTCTCCTGCGGTGAGCCGGGAGGGGTCTTGTCCACGTGGTGGAAGGTGACCACCTTCTTGCCCCTCAGGAAGGGGAAGAAGAAGGCCTGGGAGTCGGTGAGGGCGTGCACCACCTCCGAGTCCATGTCGCGGCTCAGCAGCCTCCATCCGGACAGGAGGACGTCGTAGTACACCGGGCTGATGAGCGAGCCGGAAGGACGCACGGGTAAGGGCGACCGCTGGCAGGGGAGATGCACCTCCACCTCCATGTCCGTAAGGCCCGCACGGAGGTTGTGGGCGTAGCGCTCGAAGCCGTTGGTGGGCCGATCGTCAAGAGGTCTGGTGAGCAGCGATACCCTCATCCCTTCCCTCCCCTCCTCCACTGTAGCCTCCAGGACCGCGTCCTCGCCAACAGCACCAAGGAGAACAGAGCGGTGGACGCAACTAGCAGGATGAGCATGGAGAGGAGTATCGATTCATAGGTGTCCTGCCCCAGGAAGCGCACGGTGATGGTGTGCACACCTCCCTCGGGCACGTAGAACGCGTTGATCATGGAGTCCGCCTGGACATGCTCCAGAACAGTGCCGTCCATCTCCGCGCTCCACAGGGAGTGGTAGCTCTCGGACAGCATCACCCATGTTGGGCCCTCGGAACTGACCTTCAGACTGAACTCCACATTGCTGATGCGCTGGAACTCGACCGAAGAGGAGGGCGTCTCGACCTGGGACACGACAGGGCTCAGGTAAATTGCGTACACGCCCTTACTCCCCACGCCGAGGAGGTGATGTCCAGCGGTCAGGTTCCCTACCATGTAGCTGTAGACACCATCTTCGTGGACCGAATATGCTATCTCCTCCCCGTCCATATTGATCCTTCCCTCACCCCCCGCCACGTGCAGGACGTACTCGCCTGTCTGGTCCACTTCCATCCCCAGCTCGGGGGACACGTTGTCCTCGGCGCTCATGGAGAGGCGATCGATGCGAAGGCCGTTTCCGCCCGCGTAGATGCGGACCTGGGCGCTATCCATGCCCTTGGGCAAGGAAAAGCTGACAGCCTGTTCCTTATAGCCCCCACTGGAAGGGATGACGGCACTGTCCACCTGTATCAGGGAGAGGGAGCCGTTCACCCCGGCCCACACCTCGATCTGGCTGGAGGTGGAGGCTTCGCCTGGGTTGTTGACCGACAGAGTGACGGAGTAATTGGTGCCTCCCTGCAGGTACCTTATGGTGGGCGAGTCCAGGCGCTGCCTCTCTTCCAGGGCGATGGCCCGACCCAGGTAGGCGTTGTCGTCCACTATCTGAGCATACCCTCCGAGGTCCGAGGCCGCCAGGACCCACGTGCTGGAAATGCCCTGCCCCTTAGGGCCCGTCCAGGGGAAGTAGGTGCCATTGGACCACAGCCCAGAACTGGCCCCGGCCATGTAGATCACACTGGCCGTATGGTTTCCCAGCATTTGGTTGAGGGCGCTGAGGCGGTCGTCCACCTCTTGATGAGGGACCAAGGTGAGCTGACCAAGGCTGCAGTTGCCGCTCCCATCGCTCGAGATCGTTACGGTGTGCTGTCCCTTGGTGAGGTTCAACCCGCCAATCCTGACCCACTCCTCATTGAGGTACGGAGCATAAGGGAACAGTTCCGTCACGTTCTTGTCATCGATGGTCAGCTTCAACTGTCCAGCCTCGGGCCCCTTGACCAGGCTGAGCAAGAGGTCATAGCTGCCAGCCTCCTCGGCGGTCATACTGACCTCCAGGGAATTTGCGCCGGACGTGTCGGCCGTGAGCTTGGACGATACGCCGGAGGAGTAGTTCACCGAGGACCGTACCCACGCCCGCTCGGTCTGGGTGGAGTGGGAGTTGGCTAACTCTGCCAGGTCTACCGTATATGCTTCCGGCCAGGAGAGGCCGGCCGCCAGCCCTAGAAGGCTTGCGTCTCCCAGGACCACCAAATCAACCTGGTCCAGGTAGTTGTCCAGCTCCTTCAGGGAGCTCACCTGGTCGATGAGGAGGATCCCATCGGTGGTGAGATTCAGCACCCCCAGCCCCAGGGCGGTCGGGATATCGGCCCGGGTACCCACCAGCAGGCACATGCGGTCCACGGCGTGTATCTGGGCCGCCCACTGCGAGTTCTCGTAGATGTCGGAACCGCCTGGGAACGATTGCTTCAAGGTCAAGCCCTCCAAGGAAGCAAAGAGGTCTTCCTCCACGGCCGAGGTCTGCACCTGGGACACCACGTAGCGAACGCTGGCCATGCCGCCCAGGACCTGAGCCAACTGCTGGTAACCGAACCTCCGCTCCTCCAAGGTGCTTCCCAGGAACGACCAGTAGTCCTGTGTCTCCACCCCGTACGCATAGGGCTTGTTAGATATCAGGGTGCTGTACATGCCCACGTCCAGCGTCATGGTGGATGGATATCCGTCAACGATCTCACCCTCGGCGGTGTAGTACACCTGCTGGTATGGCAGATTGAGTACGCGGAAGTTGCCATCCTGGTCCCGGAGCCAGAGGTATGGCTCCGCGTACTCCGATGGCAGGTCGAAGGATCGAGGCTCGTCCGATAGAAAAAGCGCCGAGGAAGGCAAGAGCATGGCCACCACAATGAGCAGGACCAGAACCTTCCGTCGCAGCAGGATGCGTGCCGCCCTCTGGACCCATCCCTTGAGGTCAGGTATGTTGGACCGAAGGTCGTCCAGATTGGCGAGCACCAGGGCGATGAGGAGGGCGTAGGCGAAGCCGGTGAGGAGGTGGAGGCGGGAGTACACCCTGATGGAGTCCATGATGGGGACGTTTGAGAACAGGAAGGTGAACACCTCCCCCAGAGGGGGGTTCGGACCCTTGGCCAGGAAGATGAAGAGCAATGAGGGAAGGAGAAGGGAGAGTATAAGGGCCCGCCTGGAATGGATCCATATGGACAGGAAAGCGATGGTAGGGACAATCAGGGCAATAGCTAGACCGAGCACCATCAGTTCGGGAGGATAGGTCCATACCCCACCCGTGGCACCCTGTATGAACGTGTTCTCGGTGGAGGCCAGTATCAAAGAATGGTAAATGGAGTAGCTGCTATAGGCCCCAGCCTCCTCGATGGAGTAATGTATGTCCAGTGTGGAGCTGCCCCCTCCCGAGTACTTCATGAGGACCATGGGCAGGACCATGATGAGGACGCACACAGCCCCTAGCAGCAGGCCATAGCGGTGATCTCGTCTCGAGGACCGCCCCAGGAAGATGGCGTAGGTGAGGATGAACAGCAGAAGGAAAATGCCGGTGATCAGAACTGTATGGGGGGAGCTTATCGTGCCATAAGTGATGGCCAGTAGGGGCAATAATATGAGTCCTCGATGAATCTGGCCCTCCATGGTCCGATAGATCATCAGGAACAGCAGGGGGAACAGGGCATAGCCCAAGATGAAGTAGTGGTGGACCTCCGTCACCTGGGACAGGAACACCTGGTTTAGAGCGTAGACCAGGCCGGCCATGAGGGAGCCGAGGTAGCTGCCAGTGATCTGGTAGGCACAGTGGAACATTAAAATGCCCGTAAGCCAAAAGGCTGCGATGAGCATGACCTTCCACAGCAGGACGACGTCAGCGTTCATCACGCCAGTGGTTAGGTAGAAGAACACGCTCAGCACGGGGGAGGGGAAGTTGAGATAGCCGAGAGCGGTGATGTCACGCCAGGAAGAGAAGTAAGAGCTCTCGACCTTCATCATCTCCACATCGGCGAAGGGGCCCATGGCGTCGGAGCCCGCCAGGTAGGTGCCCTGGAAGTAGCGCCAGAATATGGACGCGGTCAGGGCGGAGAAGATGAGCATGGCTATGAACAGCTGCTTACGGCTGAGCCGGGGCTTTTCCTCTCCCTCCATGTCACGCCACCGTCACTGGACCAGGCCTTCGTTGTGTAAATAGTTAATTGAACGCGCTAATCGCGACTCCCGCCGCCCGCCCCTGGGACCGCTCTGCACCCGATATATTATGATTTGGTGCATCCAACGATCAAAGGCAGAGGACAATCAATCACTTTTTTATTCCACCACCATGGAACGAATATGCACTATGACGCTAGAGTTCGAGGTCTATGTCCAGAACCGACCGGGGGACGTCGCCTGGATCGCTGACGTGTTCTCGAAGAACGCGGTCAACATCCGCGGCATATCGACCGACCTGGGGTCCACGCGCCCGATGATCCGCGTGGTCACCGACGATGAGGCCAGCGCCCGCAGCGCCCTTAAAGCGGCCAAGGTGGAGTTCTCCGAGCGGGAGGTCGACGTGGTGCCCCTGCCCGACCGGCCGGGGGAGCTGGCCAAGGTCACCAAGCTGCTGTCCAAGGCTGGCCTGAACATCGAGTCGCTGTACATCCTGGGCAACAAGGGCTCCAACGTGGAGGAGATAGCGATCGCGGTGGACGCGCGGGACAAGGCCCAGGACGTGCTGAGCAAGTTCAGGAACCAGGTTCCGTGACCTTTCGCGGGCCCCCGCTGGCCAGGGAGATGACGGCGATGGAGATGAGCACCAGGACGCCGCCCAGGGCGGTGACGGCGGTCGGCATCTCGCCCAGGATGATGATGGCGAAAACCATCCCCGACACCACCTCCATGAGCAGGATGACGGACGACACGCTGGCCTTGACCCCCTTGAGGCCGGCGTTGTAGAGAAGATTAGCTCCGAAGGTGCAGGCCAGGCCGATGTATACCACCGCCGCCCAGCCGGTGGACGGCAGTGCGTAGCTGGTGGTGAACAGCAGGGTCATGGGCACCAGGAACAGCGTGGTCTCGGCCATGATGGCGGCGGTGACCATGAAAACGTCCGTCTTGCGGTTCAGCACCTTCTTCTGTATGACGATGTAGACGGCCCACACCCACCCCGCGGCCAGGACCAGGAGGTTGCCCCAGAAGGTGCCGCTGTAGATGGCGGAGAGGTCCCCATCGGTGGAGATGAACAGCACACCGACCAGGCCCATGCCGATGCCCAGCACGATGCGTGGGGTTATCGCCTCGGCCAGGAAGATGGCGGCGAGGATGGCCACCACCCCTATGTTGGTGTTCACCAGCAGCACGGAGTTGGTGGCGGAGGTGGACTCCATGCCCACGTTCTGCAGCGCGAAGGACAGGGCGTTGAGGAAGGAGTTGAAGATGATGGGCGGGTACAGCATCACGCGGTGATCGAAGCGCCTCAGCCACAGCACCACGGTCATGATGGCGGCGGTCCCAACCATGAAGCGGAGCAGGGCGAAGAATATGGGATCGACGTCGTTGTTGAGCGCGATCTTGATGGTGACGAAGGACGTGCCCCACAGGATGCCAGAGGCTACGAGGAACATCTCATGGCGGCCCAGGGACGCGGTCATGCGCACCTATTCAAATTCCCATATTTCAATTGGTCGCACTACTCCAGGGTCTGGTCCTTGATCGCGGCCGGACCGTCGAGACGGACGCCGTCGCCCATGAGCACGTTGCTCATAGATACACCATCGCCGATGCGGCAGTCCTTCCCGATCACGCAGCCGTTGATGGTCGAGCTTCTTCCCACGGTGCAGCCGTCCATGAGCATGCTGTCCTCTATGATCGCACCCTCGGACACGCTCACGCGGTCCCCGATGGCGCTGCTGTCGACCCGTGCGCCATGACCTATGACCGCGCCCTCGCCCACGTAGGACGGGCCCTGTACCTCGCATCCCTGCGCCTGGAAGGAGGTCGCCACGATGGGACCGTGGGCGCGCACGCCCTCCGACCGCACCTCCGTGCCCTTCCTCTCCGCCATCCTGACGTTGGCGTCCAGCAGGTCCCGCGGCCGGCCGATGTCCTTCCACAGGCCGGCGAGGGGCATGCCGTAAAGCCGCTCCGAGCGCTCCAGGAGCTTGGGGAACAGCTGCTTGGAGAAGTCGAACTTCTCACCCGGCGGTATGTCCTTCAGCACCCTGGCCTCGAGGACGTAGATGCCGGCGTTGATGAGGTTGGAGAAGACCTCCTCGGTCTTCGGCTTCTCCTTGAACCGGACGATGCGACCGTCATCGTCCAGACCGACGATGCCGAACTCTTCCGGCCTGTCAACGGTGGTGAGGGCCATGGTCGCCAGCGCCCCCTTGCGGCGGTGGTACTCCACCAGGGAGCGGATGTCCACGTCCGCGAGCACGTCCCCGCTGACCACCACGATGGTGCCGCTGAGCTTGTCCTCTAGCAGCTTGACCGCCCCGGCCGTGCCGGCGGGATGGTCCTCGAACGCGAAGCGCAGGTCCAGGCCCAGCTGCCTTCCGTTCCCCAGGGCGTCCACCATGTCCTGCGAGCGGTAGCCGCAGGTGAGGTAGGCGGTGTTCACGTGGGCGTCCACCAGCGCGCGGATGACGTACTCCACGCACGGCCGGCCCAGCACCGGCAGCAGGGGCTTGGGCCGGGTGTTGGTCAGCGGCCGCAGCCGCGTCCCCTCCCCGCCGGCCAGGATCACCGCGGTCGGCTCGCCGTTCATGCGAGCACCTCCGTGGTCGTTCTCCTGTTGTCCATTGTAGCGTGAGGTGTGAGCGATCGGAAGGTCATGATAGATGGGCATGAGAGCGGCCGTTATAACCGTTTTTCTTCTGGCCGTTCTTACTGGTAATGACTTGGGCCCTGCGGCCGAGGGCGCAGAGACCATGGTCCGCCGAGCGCTGGCAGCGCACGGCTGGCCTCTCACCTGTCCGGCCTCTTCCCCTTCTGCACCAGGCGCAGCACGTTGTCGCCCCTCTTCGCGCCCACGGCCTCGGCCACAGGGCGGCACTTGGCCCTCATGAGGTACGCGATCGGTCCGAAGGAGGTTTCGGACAGGGATTCGAAGTTGGCCATGCCCTTGGAGATTATGAGGTCCGCGCCCTGCATCTCCTTGCGCAGCCGGTCGCCCATGCGGTCGGTGTCCAGGCCCACGGCGAACATGCCGGTGGTCAGCACCTCGTCGAACTCCTTCAGCACCCCAGAGCGCTGGGCGTCCAGCATGGTCACGTCCGTGAGTATGGGCTCACCCTTCACCACGCCTATGACCTTGGGTCCGTAGGCCCTGATCTCCTGCACCAGTAGGGCGTCCAGAACGTCCTCTCCGCAGTTGTCCATGAGGTACAGCACCCGGCGCGCGCCCTTGATTATCTCCCGCACCCGGCCCAGGTCGTTGACGTCCAGCCCCTGCCGGATCAGGGAGTCGAACTGGCGGCTGAGGGCGGTGGGGTCATCCAACCCGGCGATGCCGAAGTCCATGACATTGCCGGCGATAGCCACCAGCGCCGCCGCCTCCAGTCTGTCACGCGACGACTCGATGAGGAAGTTGGCCTTGGGAAGGAGGTCGCGGGCCACCTGCTGGCTCTTGATCTTGAGGTCAAGGTAGGGGTCCGGCGATCCGGCCACCTGGTAGGCGCGGTGGTGCACGCGGGTGGCCACCTCCGCGGAGTTGGCACCCGGAACGAAGCCTTCCTTGAGCACCCGCAGGGAGTCGCGCATGGCCGCCTCGCACCGGCGGGGGTCGCACAGCTCGACCTCGTAGAGGACTCGACCGAGGAGACAGGGCACGCATTCGGGGGCCATTTCCATGCTCCCCGCCAAGGGAGGCATCAGGATAAGGACTTTCGCTTCCGGTACTCGAACTTGGTGGAGATAGGATTATTATCGGCTCCATAGCTCAGGGTCGCGGGGGATGGTTTTGGCAGATTCAGTGACCCTGAAGGTGGAAAGCGCGCAGCATCAGTCGGAGGTCGGTCTGGGGCGGGCCCGCATAGACACCGAGACGAGGAAAGAGCTCAGCGTTGACATGGGGGACTTCATCGAGATCGTGGGCAAGCGGCGCACCGCCGCCAAGGTCTTCCGGGCCTCCACCGAGGACGAGGGTCGAGGTATAATCTCCATCGACGGGATGATCCGCTCCAACGCGGGGGTCAGCATCGGCGAGAAGGTGGTGGTGGCGAAGGCGGACACGCAGCCGGCGGTCAAGGTCGTGGTCGCCCCCAAGATCCCTCCCGGGAAGCGGGTCCGCTTCGGCCAGGGAGTGGAGGAGCTTTTCAAGAAAGGGCTCACCAACAGACCGCTGGTCAAGGGCGATGCGATGATCATCCCCAACATCGCCCTCATGGGCGGGTTCCTGCCCTTCGTGGTCATCAGCACCGTACCCACCGGCATCGTGGTGGTGGGCGGCCACACCGAGGTGGTCGTGAAAACGGAGCCCATCGAGGCGACGGAGGCGACGACGACGTCGGTGACGTACGACGACGTGGGCGGCCTGGAGGACGAGCTCAAGAGGGTGCGGGAGATCATTGAGCTTCCCCTCAAGCACCCCGAGCTGTTCGACCGCCTGGGCATCGACGCGCCCAAGGGCGTGCTGTTGTACGGTCCGCCCGGTACGGGGAAGACGCTCATCGCCAAGGCCGTGGCCAGCGAGGCGGGGGCCAACTTCTACTCCATCCAGGGACCGGAGATCATGTCCAAGTACTACGGGCAGAGCGAGGAGAAGCTGCGGGAGAAGTTCGAGGAGGCGGAGAAGACCGCCCCGTCCATCATCTTCATCGACGAGATCGATTCGATAGCACCGAAGCGGGAGGACGTCATGGGCGAGACCGAGCGCCGGGTGGTGGCACAGATGCTCACCCTCATGGACGGCCTGGGCGGGCGGGGGCAGGTGATCGTCATCGGGGCCACCAACCGCGAGGACGCGATAGACCCCGCGCTGCGCCGGCCCGGGCGGTTCGACCGTGAGATCGAGATCGGTGTTCCCACCCTCAACGGCCGCAAGGAGATCATGCAGATCCACACCCGCGGCATGCCCCTGGCCTCAGGCGTGGACCTGGACGCGCTGGCCAACGGCACGCACGGCTACGTGGGAGCGGACCTGGCCTCCCTGGCCCGGGAGGCGGCCATGAAGTGCCTGCGCCGCCACGTGCCGGAGTTCGAGCTGGACAAGCCGGTGCCGCCGCACGTGCTGGACACCATGAAGGTCACCCAGCAGGACTTCCAGGAGGCGCTGCTGGACGTGGAGCCCTCGGCCATGAGGGAGGTGTCGGTGGAGATACCGAACGTCACCTGGGACGACGTGGGCGGCCTGGAGGACGTCAAGAGGACGCTGAAGGAGATGATCGAGCTGCCCCTGCAGGACCCCCAGTGCTTCACCCGCCTGGGCATCAAGCCGGGGCGGGGGGTGCTGCTGTACGGTCCCCCGGGAACCGGGAAGACATTGCTGGCCCGGGCGGTGGCCAACGAGTGCAAGGTAAACTTCATCAACGTCAAGGGCCCGGAGATCATGTCCAAGTGGGTGGGCGAGTCGGAGAAGGCCATCCGCCAGATCTTCAAGAAGGCCAAGCAGGTGGCGCCGGCCATCGTGTTCCTGGACGAGCTGGACGCGGTGGCGCCCCGCCGGGGCATGTCCGGCGAGTCCAACGTGACGGAGCGCGTGGTGAACCAGCTCCTCACCTCCATGGACGGCTTCGAGTCCCTGGGCCGGGTAATGGTGGTGGCCGCCACCAACCGCCCCGACATCGTAGATCCTGCCCTACTCCGGCCGGGAAGGTTCGACCGCCTGGCCCTGGTCCCCATGCCCGATGCCGAGGCCCGCCGCAGCATACTGCACATCAACACCCGGGCCATGCCCCTGCTGGGGGTGGACCTGGAGAGCGTGGTCGCACGCACCGAGGGCTTCGTGGGTGCGGACCTTGAGGCCCTGTGCCGGGAGGCGGCCATGGTGGCCATGAGAGAGTCCCGCGACGCGGACAAGGTGACGATGAAGCACTTCGACGCCGCCCTCAAGGTGATACGGCCGTCATCCAGCAAGGACGTCATGAAGTGGTACGAGGACTTCGCGCGCACCCTGGATCGACTTCCGCAGAAGTGGCACGATCCCGGCGTGTACCGCTGAGGCCCTAACCCCAGCTCAGGCCGTCCCACATGGCCCCGTCCTCGCGGAACATCGGACCGGGAGGTCCGTCCATCCCCCGGACGCCGCTCCACATGCCGCCCTCCTCGCCCCACTTCCCGGGATAGAGCAACCATCCCGGGACCGGGCCCCACTCCTCCCCCAGGGGCTCGATGGCATAGTCGCCAGGCGCCCACTTGACCCCATCCCCCAGGGCCTCGTCGCCCGCATGGAGATCGCGGGACCCCGGGAAATAGAGGGCGTGGCTGCCGCGCGACACCACGACCACGGGGTGGGTGACGTTCTCCACCGTGGCCTTGCCCCACTCCCTGCTCTCGAAGCTGTGGTGCTGGCTCAGGACCGCCCGCTGCGGGTCGAGGTCGCCGTTCAGGACCACCTGCACCATCTCCCAGTCCCCCTCGTGGGAGTTGAACGTGCCGAGGTTGTACACGTAGAACATCCAGTACTGCAGGACGACGGTCGCCTGACCATCGATGACGTGCGCGTACATGGTGGGCTCCAACAGCGATGCGTTGCCCTCGTACCACTCGATGACCCCGAGATCGTTGCCGCTCCCCTGGTAGTTGTCCAGGAAGGTGTCGGACCCAGCACTGGCCAGGTCCCCCACGGTGGGATGGTCCACCAGCATCGTGCCGTCACCGTCGATCAGGCGGCTGTGCTCGATGAACGCGTCCACGGCCAGGGGAAGGGTGCGCTCCTGCGCGGAGAAACGCAGCACCGGAGCGTACGTCCTGACCAGCTCCCATCGCCCCTCCTCGCTCAACACCACGGTCGCCCCCTGGTCGGGAGGGCCACGCCCCAGGAGCACCACCGCGGCCACGGCCGCCATGAGCAGGATGGCCAGCGCTAGTATGGTGAGCCAGAACCTCTGCGAGCGTGGTCCCGTGGTCCTGCTGGAATGAGAAGCGGGGCGGCGGGCGGTCATCGATGGGCTACGCTAGGTACCTACGGCACATAAAAGATGGTGATGACCGTTCGCTCAGGCCTCGCCGGCCAGGTAGCGGACGATCCGCTCGTAGACCTCGGGGTTGCGAGCGTCCTCGCCCCCAGCGTCGATGTTGGGGTTGTCGTTCACCTCGATGACCACGTACTCACCGTCGACCTCCTTGATGTCCACCCCGTACAGGCCGTTGCCGATGGCCCGGGAGGCCCTTATCCCCACGTCCAGCAGCTTGGGGTCCACCGTTTGCAGGTCCACCGCCTCGATCTTGGCCCACACGATGTGGCCGTTGTCGTTGCGTTGTATCTTCCAGGAGTCACCCGGCATGAGGTACTTGCACACGAACAGCACCTTGCCGTCCAGCGTCGTCACCCGCCAGTCGAAGCGCGAGGGGATGAACCGCTGCACGACGATCTCGTCCGCCCGGCGGAAGTACTTCTTGGCCGTCTCCTGGAACGCCGGGACGGTGTCCACCTTGTCCACGTGCATCGAGAACGAGGTGTGCGGGGCCTTGAGTATGAGGGGACTGCCCAGCTCCTCGAACAGGCCCTCCACCGCCCGCCGGTCCAGCTCGCTCTTGCCGATGAAGCGGGTCTCGGGGATGGTGATCCCGGCGCGGAGGAGGTGCATGTACATGTTGATCTTGTCGCAGCAGATGATGATGGAGTCCGGATCGTCGATAACCCTCATGCCGTGCAGCTCGGCCATGCGGGAGGCCACGTAGGCGGCGTTGAGCGGGTCGGTCAGCGAGCGTATGAACAGCGCGTCGAAGGACGGTATGCGGGCGATGTCCTGACGGTACACGTACTCCATCCGGTGGCCCAGCTGGTGCGCGGCCAGCTTGAAGTTCACCAGGGCGGTCATCTCCTCCGCCCGGGAGGTGGTGTAGCGCTCTACAAAGCAGGCTATATTTGCCATTCGTTCGCCTTCTTTAAAAGCTTCAGCTCCCGGGAGCCCAGCTCGTGCAGGGGGCAGGAGGTGATGGCGCTGAGCATGATCTTGCCGTCCTCGATGACCCGGATGTTGCATATGGGGAGGTGGAACAGCTCCCACACCCGCCCGGCGATCTCCTGCACCGCCTCGCAGGTGGTGGTGCCCATCACGCACTTGTAGTCGCGTATGGCATCGTCCTCGGTGATCTTCTGCACGCACATGGCGTACTTGAAGTTCCTCGTCATGGACTTGGCGATGCGGTTCACGTGCCCGGACCGGTACACCACGCTGTGCCTCTTCATGAAGGGGTTCATGGGGTACACGATGCACGGCGGCTCGAAGATGTCGTTGGTGATGTAGTACTCCGGCACGGGTATCCCCGCGGCGCTGGCCCGCTCCATGCACAGCGGCACCACGTAGGCGTCCAGGGACTCCTTGATGGTGGGGTACACCTTCACCCCGGCGATCTCCGCCTCCACGCTGCCGTAGTGGCCCTCGCTCATGTACCGGTAGTCGCCCAGGATGTTGACGAAGGCGCTCCCGCCCTCCTGAGCCGACCACTTCTCTCGGCCTAACAACTTCTCACCATCCCGTACCACACGATTACGGATATGAATAAAAAAATTTGTCTCCCAGTTCACATTCCAGCATCAACGTCCGCCGCTATGCGAGGGCATGGCCAGGGCGGTGCGGCCGTTCGCCGCTCGAGGCGATGAGCGTCGTGGAGGTTTACGTCCCTGACCGCCAGGCCCCAAGCCGCGGAACTGGCCTTCCGGTCTTTCCCCTGACCGTACTGGGCCAGGTTGCATGGCAGCGCGATAATTTATTATATTGACAACCTATTGCATGCACCAGTCGTACTAGTTGCTCAGATGGGGTTGTTTAATGAGAAAATTCATTACAGAGCTCAAGGGTAAGACCGTAATGACCAATGATGGGCAGATCCTCGGCATGATCGAGAACTTTTTGGTCAACACCTCCTCCGGGGACATCCAGAACGTCCTCGTGGTACCGGCCGAGGAAGTGGAGACCCGATTGTACAAGACCGACCCACAGGGCCGCCTGGTCCTTCCGTTCAGCGAGATGAGGGCGGTTCGGGACGTCGTGGTGATGTCCGTCTCCAACGCCTGAGTTAAAAAAGAGGTCACGGGGCAGGGCCCCTTTTTTACATCTCTTCCTTATTTTCCAGTTCCTGCTTTCTATCCATCTCGGGGAAGAATATCATGGCCGCCGAGTTGACGTAGTACCTTAGACCGGTGGGCCGCGAGGTATCGTCGCACACGTGGCCCAGGTGTCCGCTGCAGCGCGCGCACGACACCGCGATGCGCCTCCTCCCGAACCTCATCTCCAGGTTGGTGTAGACCGCGCCCTCCTCGCATGGCGTGGAGAAGGTGGGCCAGCCGGTTCCGGAGTCGAACTGGCTCTCGGACAGGAACAGCTCGTTGCCGCAGCCGGCGCACACGTACACGCCGAGGTCGTGGTTGTTCCAGTACTGGTTCAGAAATGGCCGCTCGTCGCCGTGCTGCCGCAGGACGCGGAACTGGTCCGAGGTGAGGCTCTCCCTCCACTCCTCTACGGACCTTTCAAATCTTCCCCTACCTGTGTTCATTAAGGGGATAGGGGCTACTGGCATATTCATTCTTGCGTTCGGACGGCCCGCTTCTCCATGTAGGGGCCGCTCCGATGGTAGCCCAGGGCCTGGTAGTAGCGGCGCACGCCCACCCCACTGGTCACCCTGACCGTGGAGCAACCCTCCTCTCGGGCCCTCTGCTCGGCCCGCGCCACCAATTCCTTGCCGTGGCCGTGGTGCTGCCACCCCTCGCCCTGCTGGCTGAGGGGCGCCATGCGCCCGAACACCTTCAGCTCGCGGATGCTGGCCACCGGACCGTCGCCGGTCCGCAATCGAACGTAGCCGATGAGCGCGTCCAGGTGGGGGACCTCCACCGAGATGAAGTGCTCTATTCCCCGCGAGGCTTGATAGCTCGTCTCCCTGACCTCGATGTCCGCGGGACCGTAGTTGCGTATCCCCAGAAGACCGACCTCGCGGCAGCGGATGCAGCGGCAGCGGTGGCCCTGGGTCCGCATACGCTCCCTGATCAGCTCCCGCAGGTGCCCCTTGTCCACACCCGCCTCGATAAGCGGGACCGGGATGTCCCTTTGGATGCGCTGGATCCGCACCCATGGGGGGACGTGCCGCTTCATCTCCGCCATGAGCTCCACCGCCTCCTCGGTGGTGTACGGACGGTACTCGCCGCTGGACCACATATCGTGAAGTTTGGTCCCTTGCACCACCAGCGTGGGGTACAGCTTCAGCATGTCCGGTCGGAAGTCGGGGTCCTCGAACGCCCGGCGGAAGCTGGCCAGGTCCTTCTCGGGAGATGAGCCGGGCAGGCCGGGCATGAGGTGGTAGCACACCTTGAGGCCGTGGCACTTGGCGGTGCGCGTGGCGTCGATCACGGCCTGCAGGCCGTGGCCGCGGTTCACCGCTCTCAGAATATCGTCGTCCAGTATCTGGACGCCCATCTCCACGCGGGTCATGCCCATGCCCATGGACATCTCCGCCTGCTGCTCCGTCAGCGCGTCCGGCCGGGTCTCGATGGTCATGCCGATGCAGCGATGCGGAGCGGTCTCGTTGGCCGCCTGCGCCGCCTCCAGGTCCGCAGACGGAGAGAGGTTCATGGCGTCGAAGCAGCGCTTCACGAAGTCCACCTGGTACTCCGGGGCACGCGAGGTGAAGGTGCCGCCCATGATGATGAGGTCGATCTTGTCCGTACCGTGGCCGATAGCCTCCAGCTGCTCGATGCGCCCCCGCACCTGCTGGTAGGGGTCGAAGTCGAACGACGCGCCCCGCCGGGCCGCTGGCTCCTTCCCGGTGTACGACTGCGGCGAACCGCTCTCCACCCCTCCAGGGCAGTAGATGCACTTCCCATGGGGGCACGGTGCGGGCGATGTCATGACGGCCACCACCGCCACGCCGGACAGCGTGCGCACCGGCTTCCGTCGCAGGACCTCCATGACCTTGGGGCGGTCCTCCTCGCTGACCGTGGCCAGGACATCGGAGTTGCGCGGCACGCCGGGCAGGCCGTACTTCCGGCACAGGTCGATCTTGGCCCGCTGCAGCCCCTCCTTGTCCTGCACCTCGCCGTCCAGGATCATCCGGACGAGGTCCTCATGAAAGCCCAATAAAGCACCGTTGCTCAGCGATAGTATACCCGGCTATCATCCTTTCGTTCCTGCCCGTCCCGGGAGCCCAGCTCCATGACGTCGATGCACTGGATCGCATGGTAGGGGATGAAGCGTACGCACCCCTCCTCCTGGTCGTTCGAGTCGTCCAGTTTCAGGACCAGCGCGGTCTCGTTGGCGAAGGCGGCGTAGCCGCGGAACTCGCCGGTGGACACCAGCGGCTCATCCTCCGTCCGGGCGCTCATAATCCTGTACTTGGAACCTAGGACGATCATCTCCTCGATCTCTCTCATTGCCATTTGTTCTCCTCCTCTATGAGCTTCTGGAGGTGATCGATCGTCTGCCGGTAGTTCTGCATGGCCATCTCCACGTTGGCCTCGGTGAAGCTCCAGGCCTTGCGAAGGTCCCCGTAGCGTATGCGGTAGCCCTTCTTCACCGACCCATCACGCTCCGTCTCTACCTCTTCTAGTATATCCACGGCCTTAAGTTTGTTGAGGTGCCGGTAGATGGTGGGCTTGGTGGTCTTGAGCTGTGCCGCCAGCTCGTCCACCACCCACGCCCGCTTCATGTTCCGCACGAAGCAGTCCATGAACAGGCGGTAGGGGACGCTGTCCTGGGTGTCGACCACGCTGGTCTTGGGGTTGTACCCCTTGGGGATGTACCCGATGTGGGTGAGGAACTGCAGGGCGATCTCGTCGACGTCAGTAAGCGGCGTAAGGGGAGTGTTGCTCTCGACGTTCAGCTCGAACATGGTGGTCGGCCAGTAATGAAAAGTTAAACTAATAGCTTTTATTGTTTAAGCCTAGGCAGAACTAATTTGGTGACGACGTTTAAAAAAAAGAGCCGAAGAGACCCATGATCTCCAATGCAATGACGAAAAATATATTGAATGAATATTATGAAAGGCAGATACGGCACTCTATTTCTGAGCGTTAATCGCTTGTCCAGATGATGATACAATTGTAGAAAACCCAAGGCCTTTTGTATTATTAGGCTAATTATCTCCTAAGAATGCAAAAGCCATTTATATCCTGATGTTGCTAGGCAGCTCAGGTGCTCTGATGAAGAAGAGTTACATTATTGCGGCTGTGCTCGTGGTCGCGGTCGTCGTCATCGGCGTTGTGGCGTTGGCGATGAACAACTCCGGGTCCAGCAAGACGATCAAGTACACGGCCGTCGCTCCAAAGTTGCAGGCTGATGGTATCACTCAGGGAAGCATCTCCGGTGGAGTATCTTGGGAGCCTTATGCCTCACAGGCAGCTCTGTCCGGCAATGCCCATGTTCTATACTGGTCTGATGAGATCTGGCCTGACCATCCATGCTGCGTTGTTGTTGCCAGCGATTCGTTCGCCCAGGCCAACCCCAATGTGGTGAAGTCGTTTCTGAAGGCGAACAGCCTTGCGAACGCCTGGATCGCGGATACCCTTGCTCACCCTGACAGCGCTAACTACACCCTGCTCCTGCAGATGGGCGCTACGTTCAGCAATGTCAACAACACAGTGGTGTCCTCCTCGCTCAATCACACCAATTTCAGCGACCAGCTTACCACCTCGTTCGTCCAGGGTCTGAAGAACTTCACCAATGAGTTCATCAACCTGAATCAGACCAGCACGGCCAAGCTCACGGCGGCTGGCTACTCCTCGGTGGACGACTTCATAAGCAAGTACGTTGACACGTCGTACCTCAACGCCATCGGCGACGTTCAGCCCTCGGCCAGCCTGACCGATGTCAGGGTCGGGTACCTCACGGGCGACCTTCACCAGTTCGCCCGCCTGGTGGCCATGAACGCTACCGTGGGCGGAGGGACCTCGCTGTTCCAGCAGTATGGCATAAACGCCATAGCCGCCAATGCCGGAGGCTTCGCCGCCGGTCCAGCTGAGATGGACGGCTTCGCCGCGAACACCGTAGACATCGGCTACCTCGGCTCCCCGCCAGCGATCCTGAAGCACCTCAATAACAACATTGCGGTGAAGATCATCGCCGGTGCGAACACCGAGGGTTCTGCCCTGGTGGTCTCCAACGACATCAAGTCCTTCGCGGACCTCAACGGAAAGACCATCGGGGACCCTGGACTGGGTTCGATACAGCACCTGCTGTTACAGGTCCTAGCGCAGAAGAACGGGTACAACCTCGTTGCTGCGTGATGACCTCCCAACCTTTTACCACCAAACCTTTTTCTTCTTTTAGTAAGTACTGGGGATTGAAATGATGTCGACTCAGAAGCCAGACCGCTCTGACCGGTCTTTTTTCGGGATCAAAAGAGGTCAAGCATCTGAATACGTACTCTATGTCCTCTCGTTGATCGGGTTCATAACTGTTTGGTGGATCGGCTCCTTGATCCTCAACAAATCCTACCTGCCAGCGCCCCCTGCGGTGCTGGACGCTTTCATCAAGGCTTTTAACATGGACCCCGCGACCGGCCTGCCCATGATGCAGCAGGTGTTCTCGAGCCTCGGCAGGTTCGTCATCGGTTTCGGGCTCGCGCTGCTGCTAGCCGTACCCTTGGGCCTGGCGATGGGCTACTCCCGCATCTTCGAGGGATTAGGCAGACCCATCGTGGAGCTGATGCGGCCCATACCGCCCATCGCCTGGGTGCCCCTGTTCTTTGTCGCCTTCGGCCTCTTCCTAGGGCCGGTCATGACCATCTTCCTGGGGGCGTTCTTCCCCATCCTCTCTAACGTCATGTTCGGCGTCAAGAGCGTAGAGCCCACACTAATGGATGCGGCCAAGACGCTGGGAGCGGACAGGATGACGATCTTCACCAAGGTCGTCTTCCCCTACACCATCCCATACCTTATGACAGGTGTCACCGTGGGCCTTGGCATCGGCTGGATGTGTATCGTGGCGGCAGAGATGATCGGGGCCAGGGGCGGAGGTATCGGCGCCATCATCAATGCCAACAGCCAGATCGGCCTCTACGAGTACATGTTCGCCGGCATGCTCATGATCGCGATACTAGGGATAGTAACTACTGGCATCAGCAAGCTCATCGAGAGGAGGGTCTCCACATGGATGGGAATGAAGTAAGTTTAGCGATCCATAACATGACCAAGGTCTTCCCCAAGGGTGAGGGCCAGTTGGTCGCTCTGGATGATATCAGCCTCGAGGTGAGGGACGGCGAGTTCGTCTGCATCCTGGGACCATCTGGTTGCGGCAAGACGACCCTGTTGAGGATCATCGCGGGGTTGGAGAAGAAGACCGGAGGGAGCCTGAACCTGAAGGGGAAGGAGATCTCAGGACCGGGACCGGACCGCGGTATGGTGTTCCAGGAGTTCGCTCTCTTTCCCTGGAGGACGGTCCGCCGTAACGTGGAGTTCGGGCTGGAGATCAAGGGGGTGCCAGCAGATAAGCGCCGAGAGGTCTCGGACAAGTATATCGAGCTCGTTGGTCTAAAGGGCTTCGAGGACTCGCACCCCAACCAGCTATCGGGAGGGATGAAGCAGCGGGTGGGGATCGCCAGGGCCCTGGCCAATGAACCGGCGATCCTCCTCATGGACGAGCCGTTCGGTGCCTTGGATGCCCAGACCCGGAACCAGATGCAGAAGGAGCTTCTCCGCATCTGGGCAGAGACCAAGAAGACCGTGGTGTTCATCACCCACTCGGTGGACGAGGCGGTCTTCCTATCGGACCGGGTGATAGTGATGTCCTCCCGCCCCGGGCGCGTGAAGACCGTCCATAAGATCGACCTGCCGCGTCCCCGTGACCGTGGGCATCCTGACTTCATCAGCCTGAGGAAGACCATCCTGGACGAGCTGGAGCAGCAGAGGCAGGGCGTCTAAAGCGTCTTCTGGGCCGCCACTTCGATGGCGTGGAGGATGCTGTCCCTCGGTATGACGATGGAGACCGGGATGGTCAGTATCTTCTGGATGGTCGGTGCCACGATCGGTGCGCACACGATCGCCAGCGCTCCATCTTTCTCGGCCATCACCGCCGCCACGATGGCGTCCTCCATGCTGTTGGCGGGGTACTCCTTCACTCGAATGTCACGGTTGTTCAGCCTCACCGTGCGCTCCTCTATGCGGCTCAGGACCGGGCGGGCCGCGATTACGGCGATGAAGTTACCGTGGGGCTTGGTTTCCATCCTGCGCACCGCGCGTATTATGTCCCTCACCGTGCGCAGGTTCGGTTCCCGCTGGTCCTGCATGATCTTGTAGATCGTGGAAGGCGATAAACCGGTCTGGGAGCAGAACTCGTGGATGCTCATCTTGAGGTCCTCCTCCAGCACCTTGCGCAGCGCCTCGCGGAAGCCGCCCTCCTCGCGCAGGATGCCGGCCACCAGCTCCATCTCCAGTGACATATAATCACTTCCCCTGGCGCACGACGCCCGCTGCGTTATCGCCCGCCACGCAGCCCTGGCCCACCGCCCGGGCCAGCTGCCATGGTCTTCCGGTCACGTCGCCGCAGGCGTAGACGTGCTCCATCTCGGTACGGCAGTTGCCGTCCACTGCGATCATGCCGCTGGGGTCGGGCATGAGGCCCAGATCCAGCGCCAGCTCTATCGACCCTTTGGCGCCGAGGGCTATGAACACGCCGTTCACCTCTAAGGTCCGACCGCCCTCCAGCTCCAGACCGGTGACGGTCTGGTCCCCACTGATGCGCAGCGGTTTGGCCTGGACCATCTCCACCTTCGTTCTCTTGATCTTGTCCAGCATGTGCGCCGACGCCTTCAGCTCCCGGTGCACCCAGAACACCTGTGATGCAATCTCCGACAGCAGCAGCGCGGACTCCGCGGCCTCGCTCTCCTCCCCGATCACCGCCACCGGGCGGTTCTTGAAGAAGCCAGCATCGCAGGATGCGCAGTAGCTGACGCCCTTGCCCAGGAACTCCTTCTCCCCCGGGACGTTGAGCTTGGCCCGGGATATGCCCAATGCCAGGATGACCGCCTTGGAACGCACCTCGCGCTCGCTGTCGGTGACCGTCACGAACACGTCGCCCTCCTTGGTGAGCTTGACGACGTCCTCCTCCAGCAGCTCGGCCCCGAACCCGGTGGCCTGCTCCCGGCCCTTGGCCAGTATGTCCCGACCGGCCGCCGATGCGATGCCCAGGTAGTTCTCCACCTCCGCCTTCATCAGCGCGGAGTTCTCGCTCTTCCCGATCGCCACGACCTTGACCTTCTTGCGAGCGGCGTGGATGGCCGCCTGCAGGCCCGCCGGGCCCAGACCTATGATGGTGATGTCAGCGTCCATTAGCATCCCCCTTGCAATAGGGCTGGCCAGGTTCTAATACCTTCGTGCCTGTGAAGACCAAAAAGTAGAAATGAAGCGGTTTATCACAGGAAGGCCTTGAGCCGCCTGGCCAAGTCCTCCTTGGGCTTGGCCCCCACGATGCGGTCCGCCATGTTGCCGTCCTTGAACACCAGCATGGTGGGGATGGCCTCGATCTGGAAGCGCATCGACGTCTTGGGGTTCATGTCGGTGTTGAGCTTGCCGAAGGCGATCTGGCCCTTCATCTCCTGGGCCAGGGCATCGATGACGGGGGCAACCATGCGGCATGGCCCGCACCACGGGGCCCAGCAGTCCACCAGCACCACGTTGAAGCGCTTGATGAAGTCGTTGAACGAATCGTCGCTGACCTCCACCGGCTTGGAGGGCCAGTCCTCGGCGGCCTGGGCCGACCTCATCATCTCCTGCATCTTCTTCTCCCTGATATCCTCTAGTTCGCCCATGTCATCACCATCGGTTATGCACATTGATTGAAAAACCGTATTGAAGTTCCGGTCTTATATACATTTCCAAAACAGGATGCTCACCTCACAAAGAGGCTCGGAGTTGCTTCCAGTAAGTGAAGTGGGTACATAAGCTTTTAAAATGAGGAAGCGGATACCACGGTGGGATGACTCATGCTCGAGGAAGCGTCTGAACTGATCGGATTGCAGGTCTACACGTCGAACGGGATATTCTTGGGGAACGTCAACAACTTGGT
The DNA here is from genome assembly GCA_963663855.1 of Methanomassiliicoccaceae archaeon. Classification (GTDB taxonomy): domain Archaea; phylum Thermoplasmatota; class Thermoplasmata; order Methanomassiliicoccales; family Methanomassiliicoccaceae; genus UBA6. Next base: position 1,681,149 of record OY760646.1, read on the forward strand.
GATCGACCTCGAGAACAAGCGTGTGGACGGGTTGTTCGTCAGCGAGACCAACCCCTTGTTGGTAGAGGAGTCGAGGGCCGTGAACGTACCTTTCCGCTGGATCCAGTCGGTGGGTGACATCATCTTACTGAAGTACTTCCCGAAGAGGGTCACCACGAAGAAACCGGCCGCCAAGATCTGAGCCGTTCCTCTCGACGTGTTTCCCGGAGGCGCATCGCCTCCTACATTTTCTTGATCCCAGGCAACGTCATCTACGTCCGCCTTCGCCATTATCGCTTCTTCGGACCCAGGTACGCGGCGCAAGGGCCGCTGGGTCTCTCGTCCTTGATCTCCAGGACGATGTCGTCGATGTCCCGGCCGCAACGGCTCGAGAGCTCGCGATGCATGTCCAGCATCCTGCGCCCCACGTCCTGCAGGCCCTTGCGCTCGAAGTCGCGGTACGCCCTCTGCGAGGTGAGGTAATCATCGTCCCCCACCAGGTTGTCGGCGTGGCAGACGATCCTCTCCTCCACCGTGTAGGGCATGTAGTCCCGGTCCGGCAGCCCCAGCGCGGCGGCCTCCTGCGGTAGGATGCCGGCACCCACGTGCCGGCGGATGATGAGCACCAACGGCTCCGGCAGGGAAAGGGAGCGGGCGATGTCCTCGCCCTCGATGCCATGCCTTATGCCGTGCGTCCGGGACCGGCCGATGTCGTGCAGCAGCGCGCCCGCACGGACCAGTTCGACGTCCGCGTCACAGCGCTGAGCGATGGTTACTGCGAGGCGGGCAACGGTGCACACGTGCCGTATGACCTTTTCCGGAACGCCCTGGGCCTTCAGAAGCGCGAGGCACTCGCTCTCACTCGGGATCGGTGACAACCTTCTTCCCCCGCGCGCAGGGCAGGACGGTCATGCGGCCGTGGAAGTCGGTCCTCAGTCCCTCGCCCTGCTTGAGGCGGTCCAGGAAGACGGCCAGGGCGGCGACCTCGGAGTGGGGCTGGTTCCCCATGCCCACGTTGAAGGTGGCGGCCTGGTACACATCGGGGGGCACCTTCTCCGCTCCCACCACGATGAGCAACTTCTCCGTCATGGCGGTGCGGACCTGGGGCAGGGCGTCATCGATGTGCGTGCCATACATGGTGAGGTGCACTATCGTCCCCTGGAAGTTGCGCAGGAACTCCTTCCACTTGATCCCGGTGGTGATGGAAAAATCACCACCGAAGCGCTTGACCACCGACCGCACGCTGCGCTCCAGCTCCTCATCGTGCGTGGAGACGAATATCCCCTGCGCACCGAAGGCGCGGGCGGTCAGGGCCACGTGGGTGGTGACCCTTTTATCCCTCTCGGGGCGATGGCCGAGCCTAAGGACATAGATCTCGGTCATCAAGACCCTTACTCCTTGAGGCGCTCTATGCGGTGCCCGCGGTAGTCCAGGCGGACCGAGCGCTTCACCAGGCTGCGCAGCATGGTGGAAGTGATCCCAAGCTTCTCGGCGATGTCCCCGGCGAAGCGTCCCTCAGGACCGACCTCCTTGAAGATCTGCTTCTCCAGCTTCTCGAACTCCTCCTCAGGCATCATGGCGGCAGCGAGCACATCGGAAATCTCATACACCGGCCAGGAAGCGTTTATGTGGAAAGAGGTGTAGTAGGTGTGGTAGGCCTTCTCTGGAAAGGAACCACTGGTGGACTGCCAGCGGGTCTCGACCAGTTTCATCTTCTCAAAAAACTTCAGCGCGTCCGACCCTTCCGCCCCGAACTTGGCCTCGATCTCCTTGGTGGTCCTCCACTCCAAAGTCACTTCCTTGAGGACCTCACGTTTTATCTGGGTATCAACTGCACGCAGCATCGGTACAAGTTCCGATGGCTCGTTGATAACCTTGATTCTATTCATAGACGCCCTAATTAGGTTGTAAGAATATAAAGGACTACCGCCACATTCTACCCCTCTACGTTCCGAGGAGGATAGCATTAACCTCAAAGGTTATCTACAGCGTTTGAATTACACGTCCCGATGGCTAAAAAGCCTAGCGATGTTAAATACCAATGCGCTTGGAACGGCAAGGTCTTCGACAGCGAGGAGCAGGCCCTGAAGGAGTGCGAGGGCCCTTACCAGCCGTTCATCAAAGGCTACGACCGCTATCCCAAGAAGGGCTTCTTCGGGACCGTGGTGTGGCGCAAGAAGAAGAGGGACTAAACGCCCATCAGTGCCGTCAAGGCGATGAGCGGCAGCGCTATCATCAGGAAGTCATCGTCCACATAGCGATTTTTAATGCCCTCGGCAGCGAGGGCGATGGCCGAGGTGATGAGCGCGATCAGCACGACCCTCGCGTCCAGCGCGAAGAACAGCGATAGGACGACCATCATGATGGCAGCGTGCAGCGCGTAGGGCAGTGCGGGGTACCACCGCGTGCCGCGGACCAGGCCGATCAGAGGGTCCACCACCGCCATGCCCACAACCACCGGCGCCGACAGCTCCAGGGGGAAGAACAGCAGGGCGAAGGTGAGGGCCATGGCGGCCCACGCCACCGCGGACAGCTGCTCCTGCTCGTACTCGCGCATGCCCGGCACCTTGTTGCCCGTCAAGAGCCGGACGAGCTCGAACGCCATGACTACGGCCAGCACGATCAGCAGGCTGGACTCTCGTGACGGGCCCCCGGGCCACAATGGCGAGGGAAGGAAGTAGTACACCAGGAACAGCGGCGCGGAGAGGTGCACCGCCTTCCTGATGATGTAGCTGAGGTCCATCCCTACTGATGACGCCTTCTTCTCAGTTAAACCCTGTGTTCGACCACTTCCGGTCCAGCCTCTTCAGCAGCAGGAAGGTCACCGCCAGCAGGAAGCCCAGGACGACGATGATGGCCGCGATCGATATCACCGGGTCCCGGTCCACCGAGAACGACAGTATGGTGAGGCATATGTCCGGCAGCAGCGACACCAGGGAGAACTTCAGCAGCACGTCGGGGTTGAACAGGAAGGAGTTGGGGTGCAGGCCGGTGAGGTGGGAGATGGACACCACCATGTACACCGAGGTGACGTAAAGCACCGGGAGGGCGAGCCACAGTAGCCGTGTCTCGTCGTTCAGGAAGGCGATCATGAGGACGAAGGCCGTCGATATGCCGGTGGTGAGGAACAGGTACATGATGAGCTTGGCCCGTATGACCTTGGGCACGCTCACCGGCAGCGTCTCGTAGTAGTCCACCACGTCCATGTTGGTGAGCCAGGAGTACAGCATCACGCCGAAGAAGCCCACCATGGCGGCGTAGAACACGAGGTTGAAGCCCACCGGGACGTTGAGGCCGTTGTTCACGTACCATGTGGTGAAGCTGAGGAAGGAAAGGGGCGCGATGAAGGTGAAGACCATCTTCCCCACCGTGCCGCTCCTCTTCAGGTCCACGAACTCCTTGGCCAGGATGGCCTGGTAGGAGCGGGCCAGGGAGAAGCGCTGGGTGTACGACGGCAGGAGCACGGTCTGCGCCGCCTTCTTCTTGATCTCCCCTTCATATGACTCGGCCACGCAGCTGACCGCCAGGGCAGTGAACGCCACGAACGCGCCGACCGTGAGGGCCAGGAACGCCGCGGCCATGGCGGGATCGTTCCCGAAGGGCGGGAGGGACATCTGGAAGCCGATGGACGGCAAGATCGCTTCCATGCCGTAGAGGTGGAAGCCCCCGTAGCCGATAAGGAGGGCCAGGAAGGCGATGACCATCACCGCGAAGGCGTTGCGGTCGCGGGAGCCGATGACCGAGATGACGAAGCTCAGGGATATGCCGAACATGAAGGACAGCACCATGGTGGTGCATACCGCCGCCACGGCGGCCGCGGTGTAGTGGACCACGGCGGCCGCGGTGACCAGCCCCAGGAAGGCGGGCCCCAGCATGAGGGCGAGGTAGAACAGCACATCTCGAAGGAACATCCCCAGGAAGGTGGTGGAGTATGACATGGGCAGGAGGGCGGGCATGGCCACGATGTAGTTGTTCTTCCCCTGCCTCCGCTCCACGTAGGTGCGGCCCATGAAGCCGATGGTCCCCACGCTGATGCCGTACAGGAACACCCCGCCGTTGAGGTTGGTGATCAGATCCTTCAACCCCAGGGTGCCTTGGATGTTGGTGAGGGTGAGGCCCATCACCGCGGCGATGGCGAACACGAACACCGGGATGGCGACGAACATCCGGGCCGAGGAGTACGAGACGTGGAGGCGGTACTCCTCGCGCAGCATCAGCTTAAGTAGATGCATCCTCGCTCACCATGCGCAGGAACAGGGACTCCAGGTCCTCGTTCACGGTAAGTTCCTCCACGCGGCCGCTGGCCACCACCTTCCCGTGGTTGAGTATGACCATCTCCTGGCACAGCTTCTGCGCGATCTCCAGGATATGGGAGCACAGGAATATGGTGCGCCCCTGTCCCCTCAGCTCCAGGAGGTACTCCCGCAGCTTGTGCTGGTAAATGGGGTCGAGGTTCACGAAGGGCTCGTCCATGAACAGGAGCTCGGGCTCGTGGATGAAGGCCGCGGAGAGCATGACCTTCTGCCGCATCCCCTTGGAGAGGTCCTTGCACATGGTGCCCTTGGTGTCCTCCAGGTCGAAGAACTTCAGCCACCGGTCGATGCGCCCCTCGATGTCGTCCATCTTTCGCACCTGGCACACGAAGTACAGGAACTCGTAGGCGGTGAGGTAGCTGGGGGGCGACTCCACCTCAGGGACTATGCCCACCCGCTCGCGCACCTTGACCCCGTGGTCCCTCACCTCCATGTCCAGCACCTGCACCGTGCCGGTGCTCTGTGGTATCTGCCCGGTGAGGACCTTCAGCAAGGTCGACTTGCCCGCGCCGTTGGGTCCGAAGCAGCCGAAGAACGTGCCCTTGGGGACGGTGAACGACACGCCATCGAGGGCGTTGACGGTAGCATATCTCTTCCTCAGGTCCTGGACCAGGATGGCGGCCATGCACGTTCCATTTCTGCCTAATTATATAACTGCTATCTCCAGGTTATCACGGGGTCGGCGGCCATCGCCAAGGCGCGATGTCAGTATATATTGACAATCGTGCAATTTTTTTAAATAAGTGGCCGTCGCATTATTTACGCATGACGACTGACCAGAATCCTCAACCGCCCTACGATCCCAGGCCCTATGATCAGCAGGCCTACCCGCCACAGAACTATCCCCAGTACGGCCCGGCTCCGTACCCGCCGCAGAGGTCCCGACCGCTGGGCGTGACCATCCTGGCCATCCTGGAGATCATCGGCGGCATCTTCATGCTCATCGCTGCCTTCGCCATGTTCGCCGTGGGGGCGGTGATCGACAATCAGCAGTTCATCGACCAGCTGGGAACGGACGTGCCGCAGTGGTTCCTGGACCTCGGCCCCACTATCTTCCTAGGCATCGGCCTCGTGCTGCTGATAATGGCCATCGTCGCGTTCATACTGGCCTGGGGCTTCCTCAAGGGCAAGAGATGGGCCTGGTTCCTGGGCGTCATCTTCGCGGTCCTCAACATCATCAGCGGAGTGGTCTCCCTCATCTCAGGCACCCCCACCGGCATACTTTCGATAGCCATCCCGGTGATCATCCTCATCTACCTGATGATGGCGTCGACCAAGGCGTGGTTCAACCGCTGAGCCGCCCAAACTCCTTCATTTTTACCATTTCCCCACTTCCACAGCTTAAGCTTCATTAACCGGCATGATGTGGTTCGGCCCATGGCCGGAAGGAAGGGGCTAATCATCGGCGTGGTGGCGCTGGTGGTGGTCGTGGTCCTCTTGCTCACCATGGTGCTGACCTACAACTCCCTGGTCGCCAAGGAGCAGGACGTGAAGAGGCAGTGGAGCAACATCGAGGTGGAGATCGAGCGTCAGGTCGAGCTCGTGCCTCAGCTGCTGGAGCAGGAGAACATCTCCATGTACTTCGAGCAGGGCCTGCTGGAGAACATCACCGCCCTGCGCACGCAGTGGCTCAACACCATGGCCAACGGCTCGATGGCGGAGCAGGTGAACTTCAGCTCCGAGTTCACGGTCAAGATGGGCGCGTTCATGTCCGTGGTGGAGTCCAATCCCGTGATCCAGTCCACTGAGACCATCCAGGACGTCATCGTATCGCTGGAGGGGACGCAGAACCGCATCGCCGCGGCCAGGACGTTCTACAACGATGCGGTCGGCACGTACAATACCGCCCTCCTCAGCTTCCCCAGCAATGTGGTGGCCGGCACCTTTGGCTTCGGGGAGGCGGCCTACTTCCAGCAGGGGCAGTGAGAGCGGGTGCGCCCTGCGTTCCGGGCCCTGGCCGCCGTGGTGGTCATCGTCGTGGTGATAGGGGGCGTGGCCGCGGCCGCTTACCTCCTTCTCTTCCCCTCCTCGGCGCAAAGGGAGGAGGGCATCCCCACGTTGGAGTACTACACCACCGACCTGGCCGGCGCGCTCTCGGAGGACGACCTGTACTACATCGACGGCATATGCGACGTTGTCAATGAGAACTCCACCTGCGAGATGGCGGTGGTGGTGGTGAACACCACATATCCGCACGATATCGAGCACTACGCCCTGCGCACCTTCCAGTACAACGGCATCGGTAAGGAAGGCAGGGACAACGGTGTGCTGGTGGTGGTGGCGACCGATGATCAGGAGTGGCGCATCGAGGTCGGCTACGGCCTGGAGGGCGTCCTCACCGACGTGCGCGTGTTCCGCCTGGCCGAGGAGTTCCTGGTGCCTAACATGACGGCCGGCTCCTACGGCGACGGCCTGTTCGAGCTCACCTATGCCATGGGCACCATACTGGAGGACGAGTACTCCGGAGACCGCTCTCCCGTGAGAACGTACCCCATCTCCTGGATCCCTCTCACCTGGAACGACTGGATGCTCGTCGGCGGGGCATACGTCGTGCTGGTGATCGCGACCAGGGGGTGGGCGCTGCGACCGCTGCTTCTCATCTTGGCCTTGGTCACCGGGGGAAGGGGAGGCTTCGGTGGTGGTCGCTCAGGGGGTGGAGGGGCCTCAGGGGGAAGGTGAGGCGCCCATGAAAAAAGGGTGGAATGGGGCGCCATCTCCGAGGGCCGGTATAGCTCCCGCTCCAGCAGCAGGAACGGCCGGGAGACCGTTGATTAGCGGCCACGCCAAGACATTTGTTGAAGGTCACAGCGTCCACGGTGTCGAGCTCGCCGCAGGTATGCTTTCCGTGCCTTGATCGCGGTACCTCGAGGGCCGATGTGAGACGAGCTCAGTCGCACCCGCACTTCCGGGGGGCGGTCCGTCCGGAGCAGCGGGAGCACACCTTCTTGTCGTTGGTGGAGGCGTTCCAGTCGGTACAGTCACCGCACACCCACTCGTGGCATTCGGCGCACTCATAGCCGGGCTTGGGCGCCCCAGGTGCGGTGGACCGCTCCTTGGTCATCTTCCTTCCGCAGGCCTTGCACTTGACGATCTCGGCTTCCGCCATTTGACTCACGCCCGAAGGAGCTGGAAGCTCGTATTTTAAATAATCTGGAAATTAATTCCGTTTCCGCGTAGAAACCACATCGCGAGTTTTTGCTCCTGCTCAGAAAACCCTATTATATGCACCAATGTTATCATGGCACACACGGAAGGATGGGGGACAAATGAAGGGCAACAGCGTTCTGACCAGCAAGATAGAGAGCGAGATAGACCTTCTTCAGAGGCACGTCCACATGCTGAAGGCCATCATGGAGAACGAGCCCATCGGCATCATCCGCCTGTCCGAGCTGCTCGACTTCCCCCAGCACAAGGTGCGGTACTCGCTGCGCATCCTGGAACAGGAGGGGCTGATCAAGCCGTCCCCCGAGGGGGCGATTACGACCGAGAAGCTCAAACCATTCATGGAGCACCTCAAGGAGTTGCTGGACATGATGGAGGATACGGTCCAGAAGCTCAAGGCCCAGTTGGGTTAGGGCCGAAATTCATTAATATGTGTTGGTACTTCCCTTGCCTACACGCCGTCGTAGCTCAGCTGGTAGAGCGTGTGACTGTTAATCCCTGAACAGGGGAACGGTCATCACAAGGTCAACGGTTCGAGCCCGTTCGACGGCGCCTTCCTTTTATCTTAATCCTATCTGCTGGCCATCGGTCTTTTCGATCTCATTTCTCGCTGCAGCTCTGGACCGAGCTGCCGGAGATCACCTGGGTGGTCACGAGCTCAATCGACCAGGAGCAGACCGTTCCATACCGGGTGGTCCCTCGGTGGAAGATCGAAGGGCAGCCCCGCGTTCCTGGCGGTCTCGTACACGTCGATGCCCATGGCCTCCATCGACGGCCGTGATCGGAATGGATGGCGGCAGCCATTGCCCGGGCCGACGCATACGTCGCACAGGCGGCAGGCACCTCCTGATAAGGCCACGGCGAACCGGTACCCCGACCCCATGGCCGCCTTCTCCAGGTAGCCCATGAGGTCTATGAAGGCCCGCTCGGTGACAAGGAGGCGCTCGAAGTACTCCTTGTCCGCGTACGCCTGCTCCATCCCCCTGGCGCCCTCGTCCACGGCAAAGGCGGGAACGGGGATGGGGTACTGCACCAGTATCGCTCTGGAGTACCTGCCCAGCAACGTGGTGAAATCGTGTATGGACATGACGTTGGGAGGGCACATGAGGTTCTTTCCATAGTGATCGCACATGGGCACCATGCACTTGAGGCGTACCCGTGGATCTATCACCACGCCCTGGGCGCCCATGGCCCGGGCGCCGGACGCGCCCCTGGACACCGCCAGCTCGCACAGCCTTTCCAGTTCCCCTAGGTCGGTCATATCATCACCTGATCCGAGGATGGATCAGGACGTAATGGGCTGACCGCAGAATAACCTTTCATCTCATGGCATGGTGAGTCATCGGACGATGTGGCAGGACGCCCGGCCGTGCTTCACCAGGTACTTCTGATGGTACTCCTCGGCCCTCCAGAAAGTGCTGGCAGGGACGATCTCGGTGACTATGGGGTTACGGTAACGACCGCTGGCCTGCTGCTCGGCCTTGGACCTCTCGGCCCGCTCCCGCTGTTCCGGGGTGTGGTAGAATATCACCGAGCGGTACTGATCGCCGACGTCAGGGCCCTGGCGGTTCAGGGTGGTAGGGTCATGCATGTCCCAGAAGAGGTTGAGCAGGTCATCGTAGGAGACGATGGAGGGATCGAACGTCACCTCCACCACCTCCGCGTGCCCGGTGCGGTGACCGCACACGTCCCGGTATGTGGGATTGTCCAGCGTACCGCCGGCGTAACCGACGGCGGTGGAGGTCACGCCCTTCACGTTGTCGAACGACGCCTGCACGCCCCAGAAGCATCCTGCCCCGAAAGTGGCCTTCTCTTCCGTCATGGTGATCCGACCCTCAAACTACCAGCAGCGAGTATTTAGTCATAATGATTGGGCCGTAATGACTGGGACCTATCCACAGTTCAATAAAGTATTTATCTAAAGGGTCAATTAACCACGAATGCTAGGGCCCGTAGCTTAGTCCGGTGGAGCGTCAGGCTCATAGGAGTCCCTATGGGACCTGAGATACCCGATGGTCGTCGGTTCAAATCCGACCGGGCCCACTTTTATGCATATCCAGATGGCCCGTATTTTTTTCAATAAGGGGGGTCTCGTGATGTATTGCAGAGAGCGGATCCGATCGAGGTGCTTCTTGGTGAACGGCGTCCCGATGTGCGCGGCACGGACCGTTTTTAATAGGCTGACCATATGCACCCGCTAAATGGCGGCAAGTTCAGGTCGGAACGAGGGTTTTTTACTGATGACCGGAGCCCTCTGGGGCACGGCCTATGTGGCGATCAAGGTGGGCTTGGAGGACGGCGACCCCTACCTGTTCGCCTTGCTCCGTTTCGTTCTCGGCTCGGCGGTGCTCTTCGCCTTCATCGTCTTCGCCGACAAGTATGATCCCTCCCTGTTCCGGGACCGCACCATCTGGTTGGTGGGCCTGTTGAACGCGCTGTGCATCGCCCTGCAGAACGTAGGCATGACCCTGACCTCGGCCACCAATGCCGTGCTGCTGTTCAACATCAACATCGGCTTCGTGGCCATCCTCGCGGCGGTGATACTGAAGGATAAGCTGGCCCGCATGGTGCTGATCGGCCTGTTCACCGGCATGGTAGGGGTTCTCCTGATCTCCACCAACGGGGACCTTTCCACGATCTACAGCGGCACCTTCCAGGGGAACCTGCTGGTCTTGCTATCGGGGGCAATATGGGCCTTCTGCACCGTGTACCTCAAGCAGGTCCTGGACAAGGGGAAGGACGTGACCATGGTCACCGGGGCCATGTTCCTGCTGTCGGTGGTGTTCCTCCTGCCCATAACAGCGACCTTCACCACCAGCTACGAGATAGATGGGGTGGGGTGGGCTTCTGTGGTGTGGACCGGCGTGGTCTGCACCGGCATCGCCTACCTCACCTACAATATGGGTCTCCGGCATGTGAGCGTCACTATCGCCACCATCATCCTCCTGTCCGAGGTGGTTTTCGCCATGCTCTTCGCTCTCCTGTTCCTGGGTGAGGTCCCTACTGGCTCCATTGCCCTGGGGGGCGGGCTGATAATCCTCTCCGTGGTGCTCATCTCCAAGGCTGGCCGCTAGGCCCGAGGGGATTGACCAACGAAGGATGCACTATCAGCGAGAGCCACCCGCCCATTATTGAAATGATATCGACTGTGCTGGACACACTAGGTAGTGGGTCTGCCCAAGCCCCCTTCTAAGCATATCCAGATGGTTTGTCTTAATTGATTTTCATTGATATTGTGAATCATGGCGATGCTTTTATTTTTCTACAAGGATAATCCTACTTGATGGTCAGGAGGTCGCTGGGATGGATCCTCGGGGTCGAGAACATCACGCTGCCAGAGTCCATTTGCCTCGTTCTATTAGTGGTCCTGCCGATGATCTATTCGGCGATATTCAATCCATCCATGATCGCATCCGCCTTTGGCATCTTTGCCGGCCTCGCCTACTTGATCGCGGTCTACACCTCTGCCAGTAGACGTGACGAGTATAATGAGCCGTAGGGCCGAGCCAAACTCAGGGGTGTTCACTTCTCTAGATAGAACAACGATTGATGCGCTATGTTCCATTTGAGGGGGGATGTGTAAGTTTGAAGGGGAGCCGACCTATAGCATCTCCCTGGCGATCTCAATGGCCCGGTACACCAGCTTCGCGCACTTGTTCTCGAACAGCCTCTTCTCCAGGATCGCCTGCAGACCGTCCGGGTCCGAGATGTCGTGGCCCATGATGGCCCGGCACACGATCGATCCGTAATCTTCCTCGAAATGTGCTACGAACTTCACCCCGACCTCCATGGCGTGGTCCCTGGTGGCCCAATCGTTGGCCTCGTAGTTGCCGTACCTCATCCCCAGGGCCATGAGGCATCCGGACATCGCGCCGCATAGCTCTCCGGACCACGCACCACTGCCCAGCAGCTACGATATCCTCTTCGCCATCATGGGACTAAGGAGGGAGTGGCGGGGCTCGGGATGAAACTATAATGGGTCTTGTTAATGAAAAAATAAGTCAAATATTAAATGCTGAACCAAAGACGTAGCTTGACGCGGCCTGCCGTAACCGTCCTGGTCCAGAATCAAAATCGGTTGTCGATGTAGTATCATTTTTAAAGGCACCACGGCTCATCATCACGCATGGCCAGCCCCATCGAGATCGTCATTGGTAAGCTCAACATCCCCCTCAGCACCAACAACAGACGCATAATCAAGCAGATCAAGGACTACGAGAACAAGAGGGACGCCATGAACCGGGCCGAGAAGGGCCTGAGGTTGCTGGCCAAGCAGCTGGGGGACGAGTCGTTGGCCAAGACCGCCGAGATCCTGGTAGATGAGGCCGAGAGGCTCAAAGGCGAGATAGAACGGCTCACGCAGCTCATCGATGACCTCATCGACAAGCTACAGCCGGACAACTAGCGGAGATGGGGCGCTCCAACGTTCTCTCGGCCCAGGAAGCTGACGTGCCCGCACGGGCATTCCTTACCGATGGCATGCGAATCACAGAGCGCTCACCTCTGACTCTCCTGCTCTGATGTCCGCAACCACCGATGCTGGCTGGAGGGACATGGGCATCATTTCTTTCCCATCTGGAAGATCATTTTACCTAGCGCTCCCTCCTAGACAAGAGTTATTTATCCCCCTGTCTCCTAGGAGGCGATAGGTCATGAAGGCTCGTTCGCTAGTGATAATCGCGGTGGCGGTCGCAGCATTGGTAATCGCCTCGGTGACGATTTGGTCCGCGCTGGGCGGTACCCTTTTCCCGCCCGACAGCGACAAGGTGACGTTCGACACGTACAATCCCTACAGCGGCAGCGAGGGCACTTGGTACAAGGGACAGCTGCACAGCCACTCCACCAAGTCGGACGGCGATCTCTCGCCGGCGGAAGCCGCCGCGCGCTACGCCGGCCTGGGGTTCGCGTTCGTGGCCCTGAGCGACCACCACTATGTCACCAAGCTCAAGGGAAGCGGCATACTGGTGCTGGGACAGGAGTACAGCAAGGGATCCACGGAGTCCGGTCTGGAGTACAACCCCCATATGAACGGGATCAACATCTCCTACGGCCCCTCCGAGTCCCTGTCGCAGCAGCAAAGGATCGACAACATCGTCTCCCAGCGCGGGATAGTGGTGCTCAACCATCCCACCACCATGTTCTTCTCGTACGACCTGGGCGACCTGACGGCGCTCCGCAACTACACCGCCATGGAGATCTACAACGGCTACAGCGACGGCGTGCTGGCCGGCAACCCCGTGGCCTTGTGGGACGACATCCTGAGCACCGGAAGGATCGTATGGGGCACGGCGGGCGATGATGCTCATGCCGCCGACGACTACGGGCAAGGCTGGATAGTGGTCAAGGTCACGGGCAAGCTCACCACGGCCAGCGTGATCAGCGCCATCAAGCGCGGCTCCTTCTATGCCAGCCAGGGGCCGACCGTCGAGGACATCCGGTTCAATGGGAGCACCTTCAGCGTGAGCAGCCCCGGGGCCGACAGCATCAGCTTCTACGGCCGGGACGGAAGGCATCTGAAGACCGAGGCGGGAGGACACTCCAACTACACCATCGACGGGAGCGAGGGCTACGTCCGCGCGGAGATCAACGACGATGGTCTGAAGGCCTGGAGCCAGCCGGTGTTCGTGGGCACCTCGCCCACCGCCACGCAGGTGTCATCGGACAGCATCGCCTCCGAGGTCGGCTCTTGGTTCGTGGCCCGTAGCACCCTGTGATGGCATAACGTTCGGATGACAGCTGGACAATGGCAAGGTACCGCCCGTTGCGATAGCTTGGGCCTGCGGCCTTGCCATCAAGACCGCCGCCATGAAAAAGGGTCCCCTCACCGCCCCACCTCGCGCCCCGGGGGCAGTGAAAGAAAATGGTCCAGGATGGACCGGGAGGCCGGTCAATCCTTCTCGATCTTCCTGGTCTCCTTGACCTTCACGTTCTCGTTGGTGACGGGGTCCTTTGACTTGAACTCGGTCTCCTCCTTCCTTACGGTCCCGCCAAGCACCTTCTCCTTCTCCTCGACATGCCTCTCTAACTTCTGTTTCGTATCCATGTTTCATTCCCTCATGCCGAACAGGTCCGGCATCCCCCTCTGACAACACCAATTATAAAGCGATGGGGCGCTGGCGATGCGGCAATAACGATGTTGGGCGCTGGATTTATGAGCGGGCGGCCTCTGGAGCACGCTCACCGGCGCCGTGCCGGACCCGTCATGGTCTGAAAAGAGTGGGAAGGTGTTTGCTCTCGGCCGAAATCGTGCGGCTAGCGGGGGGAGCTAGTCTGCAGGGCACCCGCCGAGGTCACCGTGAACGAGCTGCACACCCCCAGGTCGTCGAATGAGCCGCTGACCGTGCCGCCCACGTAGACCTTGTAAGTGTCGCTGTCGGACAGGTCCGGCGAGCTGAAGATGAGGGTCGAGTAGCTGTTCAGCGTGCGTATCGCCACTATGGGGTCGCCGGACTGGTCGGTCACGTAGATCAGCGTGCCCGTGGTCAAGGTGTTGGATAGCGTTAGATCTATGCACGCCTGCTCCGAGGAGCCGCTCACCCCATCGTTCATGGAGCCCATGGCGAAGACCGTTCCGCCGTTGATGACAGTACCAAGGTCGGAGTCCAGGCCGCAGTTGGCGCCGCTGGAGAGCCCGTAGACCGTTCCGCCGTTGATGATGAGGTAGCCGTTGGAGTCTATGCCGTCGCCGTCCGTCCCGCCGGACGCGTCGGCGTAGACGGTCCCGCCGTTTATGGTGATGTAGCTGACGTTATCCTCGTTGGCGTTGATGGCGTCCTCATCCGAACTGACCAGGATGGTGCCGCTGTCGATGGTGAGGTGCATACAGGTCTCGATGCCCTCGTTGTCAGCGGTGATCTCCAGTGTCCCATCGCCCTCGATGAGTATGGACACATTGGAGCTCAGCGCGGCATCGTTGTCATCGGTGTGGGAGCCGTTGATCACGTTGGTGGTCCCCTCCGCCAGCTGGATGGTCACGCCGCTCTCACCTGGGACCTGAGGATCGTAGGCGTTGCTCACCAGGATGGCGGGCGCCGCGCTGCACGTGATGGAGGTGCCGTTGAGGACGAGGACGACCTCATCGCTGTCCCCGGCGTTCACGTACACCTGCGTGCTGGTAGCGGTGCCACTGATGGTGTACGTTCCCGCCTTCACGATGTTCACGACGTCGTAGCCGTCATCGCTGGTGGTCAGGTACACCACCGAGGACGCGTCGGTGGAGATTGTTTCCCCATCCACGGTGATCGATCTCCCCAGGACGATGCTGGCCGCCGTCCCGTTGTCCGCGGAGGCTACCTCGTCCGTGCCGTCGTCCTCCTCATTGCCGTCGTCAGTGTTCGTGCTGTCATCCGCGCCCGAGCTTCCGCCCTGGTCCGAGCCGCTGTCCCCCTGGGAGCCGTTGTTGAGGGCCATCACCGCGACGGCCGCGATCAACAGCACCAGGACGACAGGGATCACTATGGCCAATATCTTCTTCGTTCTCTCGCCTCTGAAAACTCTACGAGCGTGCATAGTAATATAATTTGCTACTATCATTGATAGTTGTTAAAATAACGATAGTTTCAAAAAGACTCACTGCCCTGTCATCAGAGAAGCATCAATTATCTCCGGGGCGCACAACGGGAGGGAGGAGCGCTGCGAAGCGGGAAGTGGCTTACGGTTCAGTCCTGCTGCTCTGCCTCCAACAACCATGGCGAAGACACTTATGGTTGCCCGGCCCTAATATCCCGGTAGGTCGGTGTGAACATGAAGGTGGAGATCATCCATGCCTCCAAGTATGGGAACGGGCAGAAGGTGGCCGAGGAGATACAGCGCGCGCTGATGTCAAGGGGAAACCAGGCCGACGTCCACCACATCAAGGACGTGAGGCCAGGGCAGCTGCCTCCCGCGGACCTGTACATCTTCGGGAGCCCGGCCCGCATCGGCAAGCCCATAGGAAGCATGCGCCGCTTCATCAAGAAGGTCAGATTGCCGGAGGGCACGAGGTATGCGCTCTTCGCCACCCACGGGGCGCCGCGTCCGGACAAGAAGACGGGGAAGCTGCCCCTACCCGAGGAGCTGGAGAGGTGGTACACCACCATACCAGTGCTGACCGAAACGCTGACCTCCAAGGGCTTGGTCAAGGTGGCGGACGTGCGGGTGTTCGTTCAGGACCTGAAGGGACCTCTGGAGGAAGGGTGGCAGGGCAAGGTGGATGGGTTCGTCGGAAAGGTGCTCGAGGAAGGTTAGAGCTGAGCTGTTCAGATCGGCCTTCGCTCCTTACCATTGAGACATTGATGGTTAACCCTGCCCAGCTAGCAACATTTCATGGGCTGAGTGTTCATTCTCCTATTTGATAACACGAAGAGCAATAAAAGGAATTATCCATCAAGTATTTTAATAATTATATCTGATTTAGATAAAAAGTATTTATAGATTTGAATAGTAATCAACTATCGTGAATCAAAACAGGATCAGGGCAGCAGTTGCTTTGTTACTATGCGCTTCGTTCATCACCATCGTGGTGCCGACCGGTACGGCGGCATCGGACGTTCCGGAGACGACCACGTTCTTCACCGAGTACGTGGAGGAAGGGTCCTTCGAGGCCTGGGATACCCAGTGGTCCAAGTTCGACCTCAATTCCGTGGCCAGTCAGGACACCTGGTGCCGGACCACCCATGAATACTATGCCGGCGGGCATGCGGCGTACTGCGCCAAGAGCGGATATAACACCCATTACACCGCCAGCGGCAACACCCAGCCCCTGAACGCTGATATCCTGGGGCTCGGCGCGACGGACCCGGCGAACCTGGTGCAGCGCTACGATACGGACATGGATGCCATCATGCGTAAGTATGTCTCCTCTATGGGCCTCGCGTATTACAGCAGCGTAACCCTTACCTTCTGGTTCTACTCCGACACCGGAAGCTCGAACGCGGTGCAGCCGGCCACGGGAGCGTCGGTCGGATACGACTTCCTTAATGTGATCTACTACACCGGATCCAACTCGAGCCTGGTGAAGAACGTGGCCTGGACCGACTCCTACGCCGAGGCCACGGCCAAGTCCTGGATGAAGGTCACGGTCACCATACCCAACACCGCCACCTATGTGGGCTTCGAGTTCGTATCTGGTACCGAGGCCCCCGCTGGTGGGGATGCGGACAACGCCTTCGCCGCCTACAACATCGCCGTCAAGAACGGGGGCATGAAGGAGGGCGTGTACCTGGACAGCATCAGCTGTGTCGGCAGCGATCCCATCGCGGAGGTCCCCCTGGTAACATCGGCCGGTACCCTGGCCAACTACCAGACCAGCCGCTCGTTCAACGTCACGGTGGAGGACAACGATCCCTTAGGAATGACCATGGAGTGGGTGTACCTCTACTACCGCGTCAACGGCACGGGGGACTGGACAAAGTACACCAACGCCCTGAAGCCACAGGGAGCGTTCGTCTCCAACACCATCTCGTTCACGGCGACATCCGATGGAGCGTACGAGTTCTTCACCCAGGGCAAGGACTACGATGGTAAGCTGGAGGCCAAGCGCAACGTGGCGGACACCACCACCGTGGTGGACACCGTCGGTCCCGCCACCGCCATCTCCGTTTACGGTGATGAGGTGGGCGGCTCCTACGAAGGCGCCACCGCCTTCGGCCTCACCGCTAGCGACGCCTCCTCCGGGATCAACGTGACCAAGTACCGCATCGATGCCGGGGAGTGGAAGACCTATACTGGACTGGTCGGGCTGTCCACCAGCGGCACGCACACCGTGCAGTACTACTCCGCTGACAAGGCTGGCCATGAGGAAGCGGTCAAGAGCGCCACCATCGTCATCAACGGGGGCGCTCCGGGCATCGTGTTCGAGGACCAGCCCGATGCGTACACCAGCGGGGACGTCACCATCGACTTCGCCGTGGCGGACCCTATAACCCTGAGCAAGCTGGAGTACTCGCTGGACGGCGAGGCCTTCGTGCAACTGGCGATCAACGCCACCTCGGTGTCCTTCACCGACCTCAGCAAGGGGCAGCACAACGTGACCATCCGTGCCACGGACATCACGGGACGCACCCTGCAGGGCACGGTCAACTTCACCGTGGGCAGCGAGCCCAATGACATCCTGGGCGCCGTGACCAAGGACCCCCTGGTCCTCGGTGCGCTGGTGGCCACCTCCATCGCCATCCTCGGCGGCGCGGTGTGGCTGATCAGGCGGAAGCGGTAATAACGGGCGGTCCCGCCCCTCTTCCCTTTTTTAATACTTCTCGTCCCAGTGCCGATATCGTTGTTCCCTGACGATGGTTCAGTTGTTGCCGTCCAGGTCATCCGGCGGGGACCCGATGAGCTCGTCCAGCGCCGCCAGCTTCTTGGCCACGGTCCTCCCCCGGGAGGTGAGCGTGAGGATGTAGCTCTTGCGGGGCTTGGTCTCCAGGCGGATATCGATGAGGGCCTTCTCCTCCAGCCTATGGACGATCTCCATCATGCGCCCGTAGTTGGGCATGATGGTCCGGAGCTCGCAGGCTAGGACCTTCTCCCCCCGCCTGCTCTCCAGGTACGTGAGGATGGAGAACACATGGTCTATGTCTAGTATGTGCGCCGATCCCTCTTCGACCATCCGGAGCCAAAAACCCGTCTTGGGACTTAATGGCTCGCATCCCCTGCGGACGCCGTCTTGGGATGCGATGATGGGCGTAGGCTGGGGCAGTGGACCGAAGTGCTGGGATGGGCGATGATCCCGTGGCCCAGCAGCGAGCATGAACCCTCAGGGGTCCCTCAACCCTATCCCCGCCTCCTCGAACCTTTTCTTGACGGCGGAGATGTAGTCGGAGACGATCTCATCACGCTTGTTCATCTCCTTGATCCATATGCGGATGTTGAGGTGCATCCTGCTGGCATGCAGGTCCAGGATGTTCACCTGGGGGTTGAGCATGCTCAGGTCGTCACACGGGTCCAGGAGGTTCCGGATGGCCGGCCGGCGGAGCAGCCTGACCATCAGGCCCTTGTCCTCGCGCTCCTGTATCTCCGGCAGTATGCGGATGTCACGGTCGGCCTCGTCGTATATAATGCCCCTAATAATGTCCAGGTCGCTCCGGGGATCGACCCACAGGTCGATCTGGGTGGCCACATACCCCGCCTGGGTGTAGTTCACCACCTTGCCGTTGAGGATGAGGGAGTTGGGGATGACGATGATCCGCCCCTCTACGTCCCGGAGGACAGTGTTCATCAGCTTAATGTCCTTGACCCGGCACACTCCGGTGGTGGGGGCCTGTCCCACCTCCACCCAGTCCTCCAGCTGGATCGGTCGGACGATGGAGATTATCACCCCCGATAGCATGTTCTCGATGATCTGCTGGGAGGCGAAGGCGAGGGCCACCCCCACGAACCCCAGGGAGATGATGAGGCCGGTCAGCTCCTGTCTAAGGACCTCGCTGAAGGCGATGCTAACGGCCGCGATGAGGATGGAGTACATCGCCGCACGGGCGATGAGCTTGGACATGCGCCTTCCCGCCCTCTCGTCCAGGGCCCTACGTACGAGGTTGTGCATGATCCTGCCGATCAGCGCGCCAAGGACCACTATCAAAAGGAATATTATTAGCTTCTCCAACGTCAGGGTCCCGAATATCGGAGTGTCCAGCCAGCTCATGGTGACCCCGGGTTGATGCTCTCCGAGGGCTCCACGCGGAACAGGCCCTTACCTTTCACGAAGAGCTCCAAGCTCACCAGCTCCCCGATGATGCGCCCCTCCGGGTCCACCACGGGAAGGTCGTTCACATGGTCGTGGACCATGATCTCAAGGGCCTCCACCAGGCGGTGCTCCCTCGTCACCGAGCGGGTGGAGGTCATGAGGGTGCTCACGTCATCTTTGAGCACGTCCCTCAGGAAGCGATAGAAGGAGAGCGTACCAGCCTCCCGGATCCCGACGCGGTAGCCCATGAGGCGGAGTATGGTCTCAGTGTTCACCATGCCCAATAGTCTGCCCTCATCGTCGATGACGTATACCTTGCGAGAGACCGGGTTGTCGAGCATTCCTTCGATGACCGTCGATATCTTGGCACCTCTGGCAATCGTCGAAGGCCTCTTGACGATAAGTTCGTAGACGTCTCCGACCAGGGTGTCCCTGAACGTCCTCTCCGTCTGCATGATGCAGGATTGGCACCTCGATACTTCAACGATTCGCTGTGGTCAGGCGTAATGCACGTCTAGCGCGCACCCTCACTGGAGGGCACCAGGGTGACGGTCTCCAGCAGGGTGGGCCAGTCCAGGGTCGTCTCCACACAGCCGTCGCGGGTGGTCACCACGCCCATGCCGAGCAGGTTCTTGCGCTCTAACATGTCCAAGCCCTCCTTGACCTCCATGAGGCAGCCCACTCCGACAATGGCCTTGGGGTGGTACTTCTTCACCATGCGCGTCAGGAAGGTGGAGCCGGGAACGATGAACACCCGGCACCCCCGCGCCTCCAGCTCATCGATGGAACGCCCGATGTCACACCTCCCGCACCGCTTGCACACCAGCCCCTCGGTGGTGAGGTGTGATGGACAGTCAGAGGAGCGCAGGCACTGCGGGAGGAACACCGCCCGGTCCGCCATGGGCACCTTGCTGAAGCTCTCCCGGTTCAGCTGATTGCGCAGGCGGATAGAGAAAGCACTGACCTCCCGGTCGTCGATCTTGCCGATCCTCCAGATGGTCTTGGCCAAGCCCTCCAGGATTATGAGGCCGGGGCGGAGCAGCCAGGGCAGGTAGAAACGTCCCCTCCGCATGGATATGATGGTGACGGTCAGCATTACCAATCCCAGAAGGAGGATGGCGGAGACCACGGCCAGCAGCGTGTAGCCTACGATGGCCATCACACTGTCGAAGGTAGGGAGGGACACGATATATCCTAAGGCTATCGACTATAACATAGTGTCTACTCAGTTACTTCCCTGGATTTTGACTCCTTCTTCAGAGATCCGGGCTAGGCCGCACCCAGCTACCGTTCTGAACCTCGGAAATGAATATTATAAACAAAACGGTAAAATATCAATCTGGATTTCAGTAAATGTAAGGGGATGGGGGTATAATATTTATATATCCTATTCTAAATAAAGGTCAAACCGATTCAAACGGACCTGTGAGAACATGAAGAAGAACATGATCATCGCGATTGCTGTGGTGGCAATAGTGGTTATCGCTGGGATTTTTGTTGCGTTGAACGCTAGCACGTTGTTCCCTAGTGGCAACGATGGCAATAACGACAATAATGACGACGATAACGTGGACACGGCGAGCGATGCCGTAACCTCCACCAACAAGACCCTGAGCGTCAGCTACTGGGCTGACACTGTCAACGAGGCGGACAAGAAGGTCAGCCTTAATATCGACTACCCCGGTGAGGGGCTGAGCAGCTATAACTACAGCTGGGACCACAAGTACCAGTTCAACATCACCAGCACGCCCCTAAACGGCTACTCCGGTAACGTGCTGTTCAAGATGTTCGGTCAGAAGGAGCAGGAGATCGCGGCGTCGGACATCATAGTGACCAACTCCAACAACAAGGTCGTCGATTTCACCTTCGCCAAGAGGGAGGGCCTCTACACCCTGAAGAACGTCATCGGTGGGGACGTGGGCAGCTACAAGAGCAACGGTTCCGCCCTGGGCGTCAGGACCTTCACCCTGGAGTTCAGGGACACCCTCAACTACACGTTCTACTTCCAGGCCTATGACCTCGACACCGGTAAGGCCATATCCTCGCCTGTGGTCGTGGGCCCGCTGAACGTGCCGGTGACCGGAAGCCTGACCTTCAAGGCAGGGGTCGGAGGGTGGGACGTCGACACCAACGGGACCTACTACGCCGTGCTGGTCGAAGTGACCAACGACTGGAACATCCGCTACACCGTCAACGCCAGCAACCTCTACCTCTTCAATGGGGAGGATTGGGTCCAGGCCAACCCGGCCTCCATGGACTTCAAGAGCCAATCCCTGGCGGTCGATCAGACGACCATGTTCCTGGCCAAGTTCTACCTGCCTCAGGAGTCCAACAGCGGCTACTACCTGCAGTACAGGGACGTCGCCATCGACCAGGAGATCGACATCACCCTGGGCGGCTAAACCGTTTCCAACCTTCTTCCCTTTCTTCCATTTTTCCAGCGCATTTATCCCCTGGGACAACATCTATATTCTGCATGCCCGAACTCTCATTGTCCAGCACCATCGCCCTGAACAACGGGGTCAGGATCCCCGTCCTGGGCCTGGGCACGTTCAAGGTTCCCAACGATCAGGTCTACCACGTGGTCCGCCAGGCCCTGGACCTGGGGTACCGTCACATCGACACCGCCACCTACTATAACAACGAGGAGGGGGTTGGTAGGGCCATCCGGGAGAGCGGAGTTCCTCGGGAGGAGATCTTCGTCACCACCAAGCTGTGGGACACCGACCACGGTAAGAAGGAGGCCTTGGCCGCCTTCGCCCGCAGCCTGGAGCTGTTGGGAATGGACCACGTCGATCTGTACCTGGTGCACTGGCCGCGGGGCGAGAGGCACGAGACGTGGAGGGCCATGGAGCGCATCCTGGAAGAGGGAGGGGCGAGGGCGGTGGGGGTCAGCAACTACACCGTCCGGCACCTGGAGGAGACCATCGGCCGCTCCCCCGTGGTCCCGGCGGTGGACCAGGTGGAGTTCTCCCCCTTCCTTTACCAGAAGGAGCTTCTCTCTTACTGCCGCTCCCGGGGCGTGGTGCTGGAGGCCCACAGCCCCCTGGCCCGCGGATCGAGGCTTAACGATCCACGCCTATTGGAGCTGGCCAGGAAGTACGAGCGCACCCCGGCGCAGATGATGCTGCGGTGGGTGGTGCAGAAGGGCATGGTAGTCATCCCCAAGTCGGTGCACCGGGAGCGCCTGGTGGAGAACGCCGCGGTGTTCGATTTCAGCCTCTCGGCGGAGGACGAGAGGTACATGGACTCGTTCCACGAGGGGCTGCACATGACCTGGAACCCGGACACCATCCCGTGAGCGCGTTCATTGAGGATGAGGGCTGGAGAACAGCCGTAAACTTGTTCATGGGGGCAACTTCAAGAGGACGATGGGCCTCAGGCCTTGCTGGAAGGGAGGGACATGGAAGAGCGGGATGAAGGAGCGAGGTGGTGGCAGTGCGCCTACTATCAGTATCTCGACGGTGATCGGCGCTGGGACCTCGCCGACGAGGATGATGCCCGGGAGCGTGCTCGAACGTCTCTGCAGGACACCGTGGCCGAGTTCGTGGAGGGGAAGTGGAACCTGGGGACACTCAAGTACCGCATGGACGAGGCGTCGGCGGACAGCGTCCACGTCTTCCCGCCCCGGAGCATATCCGCCACGCTCCAGGACCTTGCCCTGAGCGTGCCCCTGGACGACCTGGAGCCGGCCCTGAGGCGGGCGGCCGCGCTACCCGCGGACCCCGGGGATGCGAAGGGCGCGCTCATGGATTTGGAGGAGTTCATGGACCGGGAGGTGTCTCGAGGTCACCTCCCCCGCTCCCAGGCCCGGGCGGAGCGGTGGGTGGAGCTGGCGGCATGCCTGTGGCACATCCAGGACCCGCTCTCCTGGCCGCCCTACAGCCCTGCCGGGGGGCGCTGCCTGCGCCTCAGGGGGGAGACGGATACGGACGACTACGGGGAGTACGCCTCCGCCATGCGGCGGCTGGCGGACGTCACCGGCGCCAGCATGGTGGAGCTGGAGCACCTCCTCACGGTCCTGGACGAGGGGCTGGTGGTACCCTCGATGGAAAGTTGCTCCAGCGACCACCAGGGGAGGGCGGACGCCGCCTTCGCCGAGGGGCGGACGGACGAGGCCCTGGAGCTGTACGAGAGGATCCTGGCACTGAAGCCCAGGACGCCGAGCGCATTGATGCACAAGGCGGAGCTGTACGAGAGCAAGGGACTCATCATGGCTGCCATCGGGGAGATGGAGAGCCTGGTGGAGCTGGAGCCGCTGGACCTGGCGGCCCACCGCAAGCTCCTGGCATTGTACAAGGCCAACAAGATGATCCGCGAGCACAACATCGAGGTCCGCCGGTACAAGGCCTTGAGGGAAGGCACCAAGTGAGCGGGCAGCTACCGCCGATGGCACGCCACCCGACGAAGGGAGGGGGAAAAAGCCTCATATCCAACCATGAGCGATAGAGGTGCGGGGTTCCACATGATGGGGCAACAGGGCGGATTTCAGCGGGATCTGATGTGGAGGGTGACCCTCACCATCGTCTCGATCTTCGGATGGCTCATATTCGTGGTCGTATGGTTGTTCTTCTTCACCTCGGGCCTGGGGCTGGCGCAGAACCTGGCGGTGTTCCTGGTGTCCCTCCTGCTGCTCATAGGGGCGATGACCCTGACCTGGGTGACCTGGGCGATGAAGCGGCCTCCCGTGGTCCAGCAGATGCCGGGGTACCCACCAGTGATGAGGATCTCCCGGTGGAAGGCGGCCCTGAGCGGCATCGCAGTGATCGCCTGGCTCTCCTTCCTGGTGATCTGGCTGTTCTTCTTCGCCAACGACTTCAGCCTGTACCAGAACTTCGGGGCCATACTGGCCTCCCTGTTGATAGTGGGCGGCACCACCTGGGCCATAGGCCTCATAGCACGCTGATAAAAACAGAGGGAAGGGGGACGAGGCGCCCTCGTCCTTTTCGATCACTTCACGAGCTCGCTGATGTGCTGGGAGGGCCTCTTGCCCTTCCGCCGGCTGACGTATATGTTGCGGCCCTCCTTGTGCAGGGTGAACACGTCGCTGAACTCCTCCAGGTACTCCCGGAGGCTGGCCTTCCCATGGGTCTTGAAGTCCACCTCGGGGTCCAGGCGCTTTACCTCCTTGCTCATCTGCGGGAGGTAGGCCCGGCCATCGTCCTTCACCGTGCTGTCGAAGGCCGCCGTGACCACCTTGAGAAGGTCGATCTGGCTCTTGGACGGCAGGGTGGGTTCCGCAGAGGGCTCCTCCACGGCCGGTTGCTCGACCGCGGTGGGCGGCTCCAGGTCCGATGACGGAAGCACCTCGTTCTCCTCGATGACCTCCTCCACCTTGTCCACTCTCCGGGCCAGCATGCTCTTGCCCCGCCTTCCGAGCAGCTCGAAGTGGCCGGGCAGCGCCTCCAGCAGGTGGGAGATCTTCTCCTTCCCGTAGTTCATGCTGTCGAAGCTGGGGTCCAGCTTCTTGGCGGCCTTGAACAGGCGGAAGGTCTCCACCGTT
Organism: Methanomassiliicoccaceae archaeon; assembly: GCA_963663855.1. Taxonomy (GTDB): domain Archaea; phylum Thermoplasmatota; class Thermoplasmata; order Methanomassiliicoccales; family Methanomassiliicoccaceae; genus UBA6. The sequence continues at coordinate 1,705,759 of OY760646.1, forward strand.
CCATCCCTGTTCTTCTCCACCGTGCGGTATGCCTCCAGCAACAGGGGGAGGGCGTCGATGGCGGTGTGTCCGCTCTGTCCGGAGTGGTCCTCCACGTTCCTAACCACCGGGGGCTGTCGCCTTTCCGGCGCATGGTGGCGCCTTTCCGGCACAGGCTGAGGCTCCTCTGCCACCGGGGGCAGCGGCTCGCCCTTGCGGCGCACATATATCGCTCCCCTATCCGACCTCTCCACCTCATACAGGTCGTCCAGCTCCTCGATGAGGTTCAGCAGCGATTGCTTACCGTACGTCCTGGTGTCGAACGCGGGGTCCAGCCGGCGCAAGGCCGCACCTATGTCCCCGTTCAGCGCTCTCCCATCATCGTTGACGGCATACTCGAAGGCCCGGTTCAGGACGTCGATGGCGTCCCGGGGGGTCCTCTTCGGCCGGGCATGGCCCTTGGGTGCCTGTGGCGCCTCCTTGTCCTCCTCCTCGGGCTCCTTTCCCAGGTTCTCGGTGGATACGAACACGTCGCAGGCGCGGCGGAAGGAATCATGGGTCTCCTTCTTGCCCATGCCGATGACGAACAGACCGTGTTCCCGTATCTTGATGGCCAGGGAGGTATAGTCCGAATCGCTGGACACGATGACGAAGCCCTTCACGATGCCGTCATGGAGGATGTCCATGGCATCGATGATGAGGGCGATGTCAGTGGCGTTCTTGGTCACATGCCGGTTGGAGATGTTGGGGAACTGCTGATATGGGGTAAGCGCGTACTCCTTGAGCTTGGTCTTCCAGGTGTTGACCTGCCCTCCCGCGGTCCAGTTGCCATAGACCCTCCGGATGATAATCGACCCATACTTGGAGGCTTCCGCCAGCATCTCCTCGATGAGCGTGGCGGAGGCGTTATCTCCATCGACCAGGAAGGCGAGCTGCCTGTCCTCGATGCGCTTCTCGTCCATGATATAATATCTCCGTTTCTGCGTGACGCCAGCACCTTCGAGTTATATAAATCAGCGTTTTTTCCTCTTCATCAACTGTTCATTTTTGGCCACCGGTCGCGGTGAGGTCCGATCGCAGAGCAGGGATCAGAGATAGGCGAGAAGACAAAACCGTCCCGGGTGCCCACGATGTGCGCCCATCAAGAGTGATTCTGCCAGGAGATGGAGGGGCGTCCCAGGACGGCGGATTAATTTATACAAAATCTTAATATATAATTGCTCCCATGGTTATCATTCCCTGCAAGGCAGGGGATCGACGCGCGTCGCTACGTCATCGGGTGAACATATCATGGACGGGGGTCCGGTCAGGGAACGCGCTGGTACGGCCGGTGGCGGGGGCGGCGCGGCGAGCCCCTGGGCCTTATCGTCAGGGACAGAAGGCCCCGGCCCTCATCCGCTTTAGCCTCCTCCGATGTGAGGTACTCGAGGACCGATGGGTCTGTCACCTCCACGGTGAGCGTTAGGCCTTCATCCCTCTCCTCCGCCCCCTTCACCATCCCCAGGACGAAGCGCCCGTTCCCGTAGGGGCAGGGGCCCTTGGAGACGAACCTGCGGTGGATCTCCCGAGCGGATTCGTCGGTGGAGGGAAGGTTGATCCGGACGAGCACGTGGTCTGTAAGAGCGTTGCAGGTATTAATATTATAGTAAAATAATAATTAAATACGCATTCTTCATGGAGCCGCTTCACCATCGGCACTGGTGGGCCACCCCCTCGCTGCAGTCCGCCGATCCTGGGGAACATCGCCGCAGGGATCAGGGAGGGCCGGTTGATTATAGCAAACGATATATAAATCCAAGACATGCCAGGACGCTGAGCGACAGACCTAGGCGCACCCATGCTACCAAGGAACGCTGATGATGGACCATTGAAAAGAGCCCCTCCCTCGATCGAGGGGCGCGTGAACGCGAGACCTCCCGCCCTCCACACCACGGGCCGATGGGAGGGGGCGATGCGATGTGTTGTCACAATTCCTTTTTATCGTGGTAGCCCCTGTGACCCTTGGGGTGGGAGTTGCATCGATGACTGAGCTCAGCATGACCTCGGACATGGTGTTCCAGCTGGTGCTGTTCTTTATAGCTATCCCTGTCCTGATCCTGGGCACCTTCGCCCTCATAACCCGGGCGGTGGAGGGAAGGGACAGGGAGACCGTCGCAGGCCTGTCATGGTGGTACCTGACCATCGTGGTCCCCCTGGCGTTCGTCGGGCTGGCCGCCCTGAACACCGGCAACGGTTACTTCATAACCTTGACCGCCTCCCTGGCGCAGTCCGTCCCCATGATGATCGGGACCTTCAAGTACTACCAGCTCAAGACGGTCATCGAGAAGCGCCGGAGGGATGCGGAGATCAACGACCTGTGCGGGCGCCTAGAGGCCGTGGAGGGGAGGATGGGGATCATGCTGGACTACTCCCCTGAAAGGGTCAGGAAGCGGTGAGCGCCACCCCTGGGGGGGCCGGACCAAGTTATTAATCATCACCGTCCATAGTGGAGGGCATGGCCAAGCTCACCTCCATCACCATGGTCAACTACCGCCGCTTCAGCGGCGAGATATCCATCCCTCTGGACCCGGAGGTCAACCTCATCGCCCTCCCCTGCGGGAGGGGAAGGACCACCATCCTGGAGGCCATCTCCTGGTGCCTGCTGGGCAACGAGCTGGTATCGGATCCGGGGGATGTGCCCAACGTGGACGCCCTGGGCTCGGGCATGGCGGAGGTGAAGGTGGCGCTGTCCTTCGTGAACGGGGAGACGCTGGAGCGCTTCGCCCTGTTCTCCCGCACGCCAGAGGGGGTGGAGCAGCAGGGATGGGGTTGGAAGCTGATGAGGTCCAGCGATCACCAGGTGACCGCCGAGGGCGACGATGGGGAGGAGTTCACGGAGCAGCAGGAGAGGCTGTTCCCCGAGGCCTGCGTGCATGCTAACCTCATCGACGGCACCGACATCATAGCCGTGGCCACGGGGCGCCCCAGCGGACCGGAGCGCGCCGTACAGTGCAGCGACCACTGGTGCACCAGCGACCTGTCCCTGCGGTGCGCCATGCAGGCCACCGGGCTGTTCCACCGGCTCTGCCCCCCGGGCGGCGTGGACGCCCTCGACTACGGTCCCGACGGTCAGCTGGAGCTGACGATGAACGCGCCTCCCACCACGACCGAGGTGCGGCTCGCCCTCCTGAGCCACGCCCTGGCCTTCGCCCGGGAGAACGCGCCGGTGTGCCCCGTCATCATGGTCGACCCCCTGGGAGAGGTGGGCGACGCCCATCGGTACGAGGAGATTCTGGACTCGCTCCCGTCCCGCCAGCTGGTGTTCCTGCTCGCGGACGCGGGCAGCATCGACGCCCTGAGGGCCACCGGCCGGGTGGACAAGGAGCTGGAGATCCGGGGTTAGGACAAGTATTATCTTCCGTGGCGCCTAGCCTTGGAGCATGAGCCGGTACACTCTTCGACCCATTTCCTGCATCAGGGACCACGAGGAGCACGTTCGTGAGCGTCGCTGCCTCCTGGTGGACGTTCGAGAGAGGCATGAGTTCGAGGCCGGTCATCTCCCGGAGGCCCTCTCCCTTCCGCTGTCCCAGCTCGAGGGGCGGTGCGGGGAGCTGGACCGATCGTGCGAGGTGATGCTGTACTGCCGCACCAGCAACCGCGCCCGCCGGGCCGCTGACCTGCTGGTGGCCCGGGGCTTCGATCACGTGGTGGTGCTAGAGGGCGGCTACACCGCCTGGACGAGGGAGCATTGCCCATAGGTCAGGGTTCGGGCGGTGGAGGAGGTAGTTGCTGACATTGAGACCCAGGGGCCCACCTTGAAATAATCGCCCTTCGTCCGTTCCTCGTTGACCCCTCGAACGTTCAACCTGGCCTGCGTGGGCGTGCTGATAGCATCCATCGTGGGAGCCATGGCCCTGGTGGCCTTGGGCGACAGCATCTCGGCCGGGACCGCAGGGGCACAGGCCAGCTCCATGCTGGTCTACCTGGAGCGCAACGCCGCGGTCTCCCTGGGGCTGTCCATCGCGCTCGTGGCGGTGTCCCTTATCCTCCTATGGAGGTTCGCCTCCACCGACGCCGAGAGCATCCAGTGATCTTCTTTTTCGGTAAAAGCCTCAGGCCGTGAGGGGTATGGGCGCCTGCTCCTCCTCGATCCCCTTGCCTTCCAGAAAGGCCGACTCTATGGCCATGTAGGTGATGGTCCATAGCGCCAGGTTGATGTTCACGGAGGTGCTTCCGCCCCTCAGCAGGGACACCTCCAGCTCGATCATGACGTCCGTACGGCCGTCGGACCGGGGGCTGAAGTTATGGGTGGTCCGCACGCGGTCCCTGCTCCCCATGGTCACCAGGCGGACGTCCTCCACGTCCTCGCACACCTCGTCCGGCGCGTACTTCACCAGGTCCGACCCTCCGCTCTGGAAGTGGGGCACCACCTTATCGTCCAGGCGCTTCACTATCTTGTACAGCTCCCTGTTGGGGACCCGCAGGGTGAACGTCCTCATTCCTTTGGCCAAACCTGGACCTCCTGAGGTAGAGGGTCATAACATATTATTATAATATCGTCCTTATTTCAATTCCCCGGAGGACCTTCCTCTGTCCCGCTCCGGCCGCCGTGCGGGGGAAGGTGCTCCACCCGGTACTGGTGCATGGGGAGGTCGACCGAGAACACGTGGACCACGGGGGCGGTGTCGGGCTTGGAGTACTCCGGCACCATAGAGATGGTCTGCGTGGGGCACACCTCCACGCAGGTGTTGCAGGCGATGCAGCGGTTCCGCACCACCGTCTGGGTCTTGGCCTCCTTGTTGGTCGTGATGGCGCTGGTGGGGCAGGCGCGCTCGCACCTCCGGCAGAAGATGCACTTCTCCATGTTGTAGAGGATCCTTCCCCGGTTCCCGGGGGGAAGGTCGGCCGGGGTTTTAGGATATTTGGTGGTGACGGGCCGGCGGAAGAGGTTCTTCAGGGACGAGGTCAACATGGACATGACATCACCGGTCCGTGCAGCATATGCAGGGGTCCACCGAGACCACGATGCCCGGCACGTCCGCCAGCTGGCACCCCGGAAGCATGGCCAGGAGGACCGGCACGTTCATCAGCGCGGGGGTGCGCATCTTGATGCGGTCCAGCGCCAGCGCCCCCTGCCCTCGCACGTAGTAGCACAGCTCCCCCCGGGGCGCCTCCACGCGGGAGAACGCCTCCCCCGTGGGGTGCCCCTTGACCTGCACCGCCACCGGTCCCTCCGGCAGCAGGGGCAGGCACTCCTCGATGATGCTCACCGCCTGCAGGCACTCGTCCATGCGGACCATCATGCGGGCGTAGATGTCCGCGTCCTCGCGCACGACGGGCCTGAACTTAACCATGGAGTAGGCGGCGAAGCCGTCCTCCCGGATGTCCCGCGGCAGGCCCGAGGCCCTCGAGACCGGCCCCACGGTGCCCCACCGCGCGGCCTCGCCCGTGGGCAGCTTCCCCACCCCGTGGGTCCTCTTCCCCAGAGTGCTATCCCGGCCGAACACCCGCTGCAGCTCCTCCAGCCGGGGGCGCACCTCCTTCATGGTGACCTCCACGTCCTTCACCTGCTCCGGCCCCAGGTCCCTCTTGACACCGCCGATGATGTTCATGCTGTAATGCACCCTGTTGCCGGAGAGGCTATTGACGAGCATCATCATCAGCTCCCGGTCGCGGAAGCACTGCATGAACAGGTTCTCGTACCCCACCGCCTCGGCGATGTGGCCCAACGCCAGCAGATGCGAGGTGAGGCGCTGGCACTCCATCATGATGGTGCGTATCAGCAGCGCTCGCGTCGGCACCTCGATCCCGTACAGCGCCTCCATGCCCTGGCAGTAGCAGGAGGAGTGATGGAACGAGCATATGCCGCACACCCTCTCGCACAGGTACTGCGATTTCTTGTAGTCCAGGGAGAGCGCATGCTCCATCCCCCGGTGGTTGTACCCCTGGTTCAGCTCCGCTCCCACCACCGTCTCCTCCTCCAGCACCAGCTTCACGTTCACCGGCTCCAGGAACGCGGTGTGCTGGGGACCGAACGGAATGATCGTCGCCTTAGCCATCGGACCCGACCTCCTTGCCTGCCGCCGGGCGCTTGCGCAGCGGCTCGGTGGGGCTTCTTCCCTTCTCCAGGAACACTCCCGGAAGGACGCCTTTGAACTTCACGCCGAACAGGTCCACCGCCTCCCGCTCCGCCACCATAGCTCCCGGATAGATCTCGGCCACGGAGTCGATCTCCCACTCCGGCAGCACGGTGAAGCGGAAGCTCTCCACCTTGTGGCCGAGGTCGAACGCGTAGATCAGCTCCAGCGTCCCCCCCTGGTCCCGGACCACCAGGGCGATGAACCGGCCCCCGGCGTCCACCAGGCCCTGGAAGCGGGAGCGGACCTGGCGGTACGCCTCCCGGTCGAACTCTGGCTCCTCTGCGGTCATGGGCTCTCCTCCACCTTCTTCTCCCACAGCGACAGCGCCAGCACCAGGGCGTCGATGAGCGCCTCCGGGCGGGCGGCGCACCCGGGCACGTACACGTCCACTGGTATCACCTTGTCCACTCCTCCGCACACATTGTAACAGTTATGGAAGGGCGCCCCGGTGGAGGCGCAGTCCCCGCACGCCACGACGAGCTTCGGACCCGCGGTCTGCTCGTACAGGGTGCGCAGGCGCTCCTCACACCTCTTGGTGACCGGCCCGGTGATGAGCAGGATGTCGGCGTGCTTGGGGTTGCCCTTGTTCACCGCGCCGAACCTCTCCACATCGTACCGGGGGGTGAGCAGCGCCCACACCTCCAGGTCGCACCCGTTGCACGAGCCGGTGTCGAAGTGCAGTATCCACGGCGACCTCTTCCTCGCGCCGTCCACCAGCCCCATCACAGCACCCCCGCGGGGAAGAGGTACAGGTACAGGAGGTTGATGCCCACCAGGGCGATGCCCACCGTCAGCATGAACGTGACCATGCGCCCCCGGGTGAGGCGGGCGGTGATGTTGTCTATGACGATGGTGACGAACAGCACCGCCAGCACCAGGGCGGCCTTCCCTATGGCCGATATCAGAACGCTGTCGTGCCAGATGAACAGGGTGATCACTCCCAGGACGAAGGCCAGCTGGAACCACCGGGCCCCCTCGGCGATGGCGAGGTAGGGACCGGAGTACTCCACGTACGGTCCGGACACCAGCTCCTGGTGGGCCACCGGGACGTCGTAGGGGGACTTCTCCAGCAGGATCACCAGCACCGGGACCAGGGCCAGTAGGACCAGGGGAAGGTCGATCAGCAGGCTCTCCTGCACTCCGCCCACCAGGAAGGAGCCGTGCACGCCGATGGCCAGGACGGCCAGGAACAGGACCGGCTCGTACGCGAAGATGGCCAGCAGCTCCCTCTGGCCTCCCAGGTAGGAGTAGGGGGATCGGACGGTGAAGGCGCCCAGCGCCAGGAATATGGACCCCGCCCCGGAGATAAAGAAGGCGATAAGCAGGTCCCCGCCGGCCACGAACAGGGCCAGGGCCGCGGCCTGGAACAGCAGGGAGGCGGCGGCGAACGAGACCTGCAGGTTGTTGATGAGGCGGGGGGTCTTGGACAGCAGCTTCACCATGTCGTAGAAGGGCTGCAGCAGCGGCGGTCCCTGACGGTTCTGCATCCGCGCGGTCAGCTTGCGGTCCACTCCCCGCAGGAAGCCGACCGCCAGGGGCGCGAGGAACAATGCCAGGACCTGCGCCAGCAGCGCCACGTAGTCCATCACACCACCTCCAGCAGGAAGGGCAGGAGGAGGGTGGCGATGATCAGTGCCGCCCCCACCCGCTCCGTTATCATGATCCCCTGCTTCACCCGGGCCTCCCCGAAGTAGTAGCTGCCGCGGGACTCGAAGGGGATGGTCTCGCCGCACCCGTACGGGGTGGTAACCTCCCCCTCCTTGGGCCGGACCAGGAGGCCGACCCCGACGAACAGGAGGGCCGCGAACAGCAGGAACAGGAACACCGGGAACTCCCCAGAGGAGGTGAACAGGGTGAGGTCGTCGGTCACCACCGATACGCCGAAGTTGCGGTCGATGAACGGCAGCACCAGGTAGCGCAGCACCGGGCCGATGAGCGCCGACAGGGCCACGGCACCCACCATGAGGCTGCCCAGCGTCCAGCGGTAGGTGCGGGGCAGGGGGTCCCCCTTCAGCGGTACGGACCGCACCCCGGGACCGACGGACAGGATGGCCCCCATCCACTTGAAGTAGAAGACCACCATGGCCGCGAAGCCAATGGCCAGCAGGAACATGAGCAGGGGAAAGGTCAACGCCGCCCCGCTGATCAGCCACTTGGAGGCGAACATGCCGAAGGGGGGCAGCACGATGGTGAGGATACCCAGGGAGAGGGCCAGGCTGGCGAAGGGCATGGTGGTCCGCAGGCCCTGCATGTCCTCGATGTCCTCGCTGCCCAGCCTCTCCTTCACCACGCCCACGGACAGGAACATGAGCGCCTTGGATATGGAGTGGTACAGCAGGAGGACCACCGCGGCAGTGATGGCCAGCGGGGTGGAGACGCCCACGCACATGGTGATCAGGCCCAGGTTCCCGATGGTGGACCACGCCAGCACCCGCTTGGCATTGCTCTGCGTGATGGCCAGGATGCAGGAGGCCAGGAAGGACGCTCCTCCCACCAGGGCGATGGCCACGCTCAGGTAGTAGGACGCGGAGATGCTCGGTGACAACCGGATCAGCAGGTACACCCCCAGGTTGACCATGGTGGCACTGTGGAGCAGCGCCGAGACCGGAGTAGGGGCCACCATGGCGCCCAGCAGCCAGGACTGGAACGGCACCTGGGCGGACTTGGTGAAGGCCGCCACCGCCACCAGGGCCAGGGGCAGCAGGGCCAGGTCGCCCAGGTCGGACGTGGGGAAGGCGCCGAGGGACAGGGAGCCGTAGAGCTGGAAGGCCGCGGTGGCCCCCAGCACGAAGGCCAGGCCGCCGGCCAGGGTGACCGTGAGGGCCCAGCGGGCCGCCCTCTTGGCCTCGTCGGTGCCGGTGTGCCCGATGAGCAGGAACGAGCACAGGGTGGTGAGGTCCCAGAAGACGAACAGCCACAGCATGTCGTTTGACATCACCGCCCCGTTCATGGCGCCCAGGAACAGCAGGACCGCGGCGAAGAAGCGCGGCCGGTGGGGGTCGTGCTCCATGTAGCGGAGGGCGTAGATGGCGATGACCGAGCCTACCAGGCTGGTGATCAGCACCATGATGACGGCCAGGTGGTCCACTACCAGGGCCGGGCTGACCTCCTGGAACCCCGTCCAGGCGTCCACCAGGAGGGCCAGCGCGAGGTTGGCCGCGGAGATGCCCATGACCACGTAGCTGCGTATCCGCCAGCCGATGTACACGAACAGCGCGGCGAGGAGCAGGTCCACCATGATCATGATGGGACCCATGGGGTACAGGACGGAGGCCTCTATCTCCTTCAAGAAGGGGCCGGGGGAGGCCTCGATCAGCAGGGCTAGTGATGCGATGGAGATGATGACCGCGGTGGCCCCCACCGTCACGGTGAGAGCTTTGCCGCGGGCGACCAGGCTGAGCAACGCGCCCGCTATTGGAACGACGATAAGGACCACTGCCAGCATCTCCACCAAGTCCATGGACTACGATATTGACATAGGGTTAGTTCTACCTTCGCACTTGTGTGCTGGCGCACGGGAGCTTGATGCCGATACTCATGGAGAACCTTTTATTGCACTGTTCCTCGTTCCACCAGGCATGGTGGAGAGCTCGACCTCGGAAGGACAGATCCAGGGGAAGAACCTGCTGCTGGCGACGGACGGAAAGCCTCATTCGATCAAGGCCATCAGGTACGCCATGGAGATGGCCCTGCTGACATCCTCCCGGCTGTTCGTGGTCTACGTGGTCAGCCCCAAGACCGAGTCGGAGAAGACCGAGCTCATCAAGGAGGGCATGGCCAAGCTGGTGGACATTAAGAACATGGCCCAGGACGCCGGGCTGGAGGTCACCACCCTGCTGGAAGGCGGCTCGCCCTACCAGACCATATTGGCGACGGCGGAGAGGATCAAGGCGGGGGCCATAGTCGTGGGCACCTCGGGCAAGACCGCCCTCGACCGGGTGCTCATCGGCAGCGTGTCCGAGTACGTGGTCCGTAACTCCGGCTGCACCGTCATCGTGGTGAAGTGAGGGCCTTCGGAAGACCTGCCATTCGTGTGATGTGAGAACATGGACGCCGAGATCCCTCCCTACTACTCCCTCCGGGGTAAGAACGTGCTGCTGGCGACGGACGGAAAGCCCAGCTCGGAGAAGGCCATGTGGGTGGCCATAGAGTTCGCCAAGCTCCTGGACACCAACCTCCTGGTGCTCATCGTCATCAGCGACAACGGCACCGAGGAGGAGAAGAAGGCCCAGGTACGGGAGTCCAAGAAGAAGCTGAACGCCATCGTGGACCAGGCGTGGGACCATGGGGTGGACGCCAGAGCTCTGCTGGAGGGCGGTGACCCGGCCGAGACCGTCGTCCTGGCCACCGAGCGCCTCAACGTCGGACTGCTGGTGGTCGGCACCTCGGAGAAATCGCGGCTGAACAGGATGCTCATCGGCAGCGTGTCCGAGCACGTCATACGCAACAGCCCCAGCTCGGTAATCGTGGTGAAATAGTCCCACCATTCCGGGGACGGGAGCGCCCAGTCGTCAGGCCTTCTTATCCATCTTCCCCACCGCCGTCAGGATGCCGTGGATGATGGCCTGGGGGCGGGGCGGACAGCCGGGGATGTACACGTCCACCGGCAGCACCTGGTCCACCCCGTCCAGGGTGGCGTAGGAGCCTCGGAACACTCCCCCTGATATAGCGCATGAGCCCATGGCCACCACCATCTTGGGGGCCGGCGTGGCGTGGTAGGTCTGCCGCAGCGGCATCTCCATGTTGCGCGTGACCGGGCCGGTGACCAGCAGCATGTCGGCGTGGCGGGGGGAGGCCACGATGTGCAGTCCGAAGCGCTCGATGTCGTGTATGGCGTTGGTGAGGGCGTTGACCTCCACCTCGCAGCCGTTGCACGAGCCGGCGTCCACCTCACGGATGGCCAGGGAGCGGCCCAGCACCCTCATGATGCGGTCCTTCAGCTCCTGCCCCAGTCTCTCGGTCTCCTCATCCATGACGGTACACCACCCTCAGGTCGTCCTTGGACCGGGCCGCCAGCTCGAACCCCTTGCCGATGTGGATGGCCGTGGGACATACTTCCGCGCAGTCCCCGCAGAAGATGCAGCGGGCGGTGGAGATCTCCACGCCGTCCTCCACCAGGGCGATGGCCTGCACCGGGCAGGCGGCCACGCAGCGGGAGCAGCGGTCGCAGGCCGCGGCGTCCACCACCGGCAGTCCGAGGAAGGCGTCGTACGGTTCGGCGCGCTCCTGCGGGTAAGGTCTCGTCTGCACCCCCCTCTTGAGCACGCCCAGCTTAAGGAACTTGAACATCTTGGCACCTCACAGGTCGTTCCCCGAATAGGACAGGTTGAAGCTCTTGTTTATGAGCGGGAAGTCCGGGACGATATTGCCCAGCACCGCCTCCTGCATGGCCAGCCAGTTGCAGAAGGACGCGTCCCGCACCTTGTGGCGGTACGGCCGCTCCTTTCCGGCCAGGACCCAGTGGACCAGCTCCCCCCGGGGGGACTCCACCAGGGACATGGCCACCTCCCCCGCGGGGATGTTCTCCACCGCCGTGCGTATGGGCCCCGGGGGCATGCCGTCCAGGGCCTGGTCGATGAGGGAGAACGACTCCCTCACCTCGCCGATCTTCACCCTCGTCCGGGCGCTGACGTCCCCCGACGTGGCGGTGGGCACCAGGAAGTTGAGGCGGTCGTACGCTGCGTACGGATGGTCCCGCCGGACGTCGCGGTCCACCCCGCTGGCCCTCGCCACCGGGCCGACCACGTTCAGCTTCACCGCCATCTCCCGGGACAGCCGTCCGGTGGTCTCGATGCGGTCCAGCAGGGAGGTGGACGACATCATGAGGTCCACCAGGTCCTCGAACTCCAGCTTCAGGCGCACCAGGGCGGAGAGCACCTTCTCCCGGTCGTGGGCGGACAGGTCCCGGCGCACCCCGCCGATGACGTTCACGGAGCGCAGCAGGCGGGAGCCGGTAAGGCACTCGTTGAGGTTGAGGGCCTTCTCCCGCAGCAGGTAGCCGTTGGCGGCCCCCACGCTGAAGGCGGTGTCCAGGGCGATGCCGGAGATGTCCCCCAGCAGGTTGTATATCCGCTCCAGCTCCAGCATCACGGTGCGCACGTACTCCGCCCGCTCCGGCACCTCCGCCGAGGCGATGGACTCTACGGCCTGGCAGTAGGCGGTGGAGTGGGCCACGGAGTTGTCCCCCGAGATGCGCTCGGCCAGGTGCGTCCCCTTCCAGTACGGCGTGCTCTCCGATATCTTCTCGATGCCCTTGTGCACGTAGCCCAGGCGCACCTCCAGGTTGATGATCGGCTCCCCGGCCACGGAGAAGCGGAAGTGGCCTGGCTCGATCACCCCGGCGTGCACCGGTCCCACGGGGACCTCGTACACCCCCTCGCCCTCCACCTTGGTGAATGGGTACTCGTTCTTCACCCGGGGCGGCCGGGAGGTGGGGGAGAACTCCTTCCGCAGGGGGAACGATCCCTGTGGCCAGTCATCGTAAAGGACCAGCGGCCTAGGGTCCGGGTGCCCCACCGCCTGCAGGCCGAACATGTCCTGTATCTCCCTCTCGTACCAGTCCGCCTCATTGATGTGAGGGGTGAGGGACGGGTAGGTGCTGGATCGGGGCTCCAGGGCGGCGATGATGGTGACGTAGCCATCGATCCCCCGGGGGGCCAGGACCACGTACAGCTTGAAGCGGTCCTCCGCCGCCCGGTCATCGGTGGCGTGCATGGTGACCAGGGGGGCCTCGTACTGGCGGTGGACGTGCTGGGCCAGTGCGGCCATGGCATCGGTGCCGGTGGTCAGCCGCAGGTCGTTGCCCCGCGAGCGGGCGGAGTTCACCTGCGAGTGCAGCTCCGGAGGCAGTTCCTTCGCGATCCTGCGCAGCTGCTCCCCGGTCATGCGCTCCCTCCCGGGACGAACAGGTGGTATATCTGCTGCAGCACATCGTTGAGGAAGGCCGGGACGTAGAGGCCGAGCGCCAGGAGGGAGAACAGAAGGACGGCCATGATGATCACCTCGGGACCGTTCCTTTCCTGCACCGCCTCGGCCTCCGGCGGCTCCCCCAGGACCATGCCTCCCACGTGCTTCATGAACGCGGCGAACACTATGACCAGGAGGATTACGTAGAGCGCGGTGCCGAGGAAGCTCTGCGACGTCAGGCCGCCCACCATGACCATGAACTCGCTGAGGAACAGCGAGAAGGGGGGACAGCCGGTGATGGCCAGCGCCCCACCCAGGAACAGCGCGCCGGTGATGGGCATGATCCTTATCAGGCCGTGCACGCGGTCGATGTCCTTGGTGCGCAGACGGTGCAGGACCTTGCCCGCCCCGAAGAACAGCAGGGTCTTGGCCAGCGCGTGGTTGAGCATGTGGAACAGCGCGCCGAATATCCCCCAGAAGCCCCCGAAGCCGAAGCCGATGGCGATGATGCCCATGTGCTCGATGGACGAGTACGCCAGCATCCGCTTGTAGTCCTTGGCGGTGATTATGAAGGCCGCCGCGGTGGCCACCGAGATGATGCCGAACAGCAGGAGCAGGCCACCAGAGAAGCCCGGTCCCAGGGAGGAGCCGGAGACGATCATGTGATAGCGGAGGATCCCGTACATGGCGCAGTTCAGCAGCACGCCGGACAGCAGGGCCGAGACCGGAGTGGGGGCCTGGGAGTGCGCGTCCGGCAGCCAGGTGTGCATGGGCGCCAGCCCCACCTTGGTACCGTAGCCGATGAGCACGAAGACGAAGGATATCTTCAGCAGCCCGGGGTCCAGGGAGGAGGCGTTGGCCCACAGGGTGGACCAGTTCAGCGCGTCGGACTCCTCGCCCAGCACCTGTATGGAGGAGGCGTACACGATGATGGTCCCCAGCAGGGCGAGGGTAATGCCGACGGAGCAGATGATGAGGTACTTCCAGGCCGCCTCGATGGAGGTGTCGCGGTCGTACAGACCTACCAGGTACGCGGAGGCCAGGGTGGTGCCCTCGATGGCGATCCACATGATGCCCAGGTTGTTGGACACGCACACCAGGAGCATGGTGAAGACGAACAGCTGGAAGAAGATGTAGTAGTGACGGACCTTCAGCTCGGTGATCTCCCCCTCCGCCAGCTCGCGGCGCAGGTAGGTGATGGAGTACAGGCCGGCCAGGAGGCCCACCAGGGCCACCAGCATCAGGACGTAGGCGGACAGGGCGTCCATGTACAGGAGGTCCTCGTCCAGGGTCCCGTGGGTGAACACCTCGTAGGAGAGGACGAGGCACGCCGCCAGAGTGATGACCGAGCCCAGCGTCGCCACCGCCTCCACCAGCGCCCTCCTCTTCAGAGGGTAGCACAGCCCGGCGATGAGCAGCGGCACGAGGAGTATGTACTCGATCAATCGTGCAGCCTCCTGAGGATGGTGGTGTCCACGCTGTCGAACGTGCGGTTGATGCGGAAGGCGAACAGACCCATGATGAGGACCGCCACCAGGATGTCGAAGAATATGCCCAGCTCCACGATCATGGGCATCCCGTAGGTCACGGAGATGGCCGCCAGGAACAGCCCGTTCTCCATGGTCAGGAGGCCCATGATCTGGGTGATGGCCTTCTTGCGGGCGATCATGGTGTAGAAGCCGATGAGCACCACCGCGAGGGAGATGGCCAGGCAGTTCTTGGTGATGGTGGTGATGGCCCCGCTGGTGAAGATTATGGGCTCGGTGATGTAGAACGCCACCGCGGTCAGCGCCCCGCACAGCAGCAGCGACAGTGGTATGCTGGCCAGGGGCTCAACGTCCTTGGTGGTCCTGATCTTCTCCATCACGTACAGCAACATCCAGGGAATGATCAGGCCCTTGATGACAATGGTCAGCACCGCCACGGCGTAGATGTGCAGGGCACTGGTGGTGAAGGCCACGGCCATGGCTAGCAGGCCGAGGGCGATGGACTGCAGGGCGAACAGCCGGACCAGGGAGAACATGCGGTTGCTGGCGATGGCCAGGAAGGTGGTGAGCAGTATGGCGGCGGCCAGGCCGTCGATGATGGTGCTGATGCTGTCGCTCAATCAGGTCGCCCCCAGGATGTAGAATGACATGACCGCAAGCAGGGCCAGGATGAAGGCCACGGTGAGGATGTTGGGAAGCCGGAACAGCCTCATCTTGGCCGTGGCGGACTCGATCAGCGCGATGATGACGGCCAGCAGCAGCACCTTGAGCAGGAACGCCAGCAGGCCGGCGGTGAGCGAGAGGGGGCCCAGGTCGGTGGCGATCCCCCACGGGAAGAACACGCTCGAAATGATGGCCAGGAACAGGACCAGCTTGGTCATGGAGGACATCTCCATCAGCGCCAGCTGCTTGCCCGAGTACTCCAGGAGCATGGCCTCGTGGACCATGGTCAGCTCCAGGTGGGTGGCGGGGTTGTCGAACGGTACCCGCGCGTTCTCGGCCAGGGTGGCGATGAAGAAGGCCGCCGCGGCCAGCAGGAGGGTGGGGACCCCGCGGTCCCAGCTGCTGCTGACGATCCCTCCTGCAATGTCTCCCAGGGAGGTGGTGCCGGCCACCAGGGCCATGGCGAAGATGGACAGCAGCATGGTGGGCTCCACGATAGAGGAGATGTACATCTCCCGGCTGGAGCCCATGCCCCCGAACGCCGAACCGGTGTCCAGGGCGGCCAGGGCCATGAAGAAGCGCATCATGGCCAGGAGGTAGATGAGCACGATGAGGTCGCCCACGAAGCCGAAGGTGCGGGCGTAGAGGACGGGCACCAGCAGTGCGGCGATCACCACCGCGCTGATGCACACGTAGGGCGTGAGGGTGAACATCCACGAGGCATCGTGGGAGACCACCGAGCTCTTGGACAGCAGCTTCCGTAGGTCCCGGTAGGGCTGCAGGACACTGGGGCCGGTCCTGCTCTGCAGGTGCGCCTTCACCTTGCGGATGATGCCCGTGACCAGCGGCGCGATCGATATCAGGAGGACGGTCTGCAGCAGCTCGGCGATCATCGGAACACCACCAGAAGGACGAGGAGGACCACGAATATGTACGCCAGGTAGGCCTGGATGCTCCCCATCTGAATCACGCCCAGGCGGCGCGCCAGGCCCACCACCGCGCTCACCGTGGGGGCGTAGATGTAGCGCTCGAACACCGGCTCGATGCTCCGCGAGAACGATATGCGCCGCTTGATGAGGGCGGAGGTGGTGTACTCCGTCCTGACCTCGGTGTGCGGCCGGTAGATGGACTTGAATATGCGGTTGATGGGCTCAGAGAACCCGGAGGCGCTGTACTCGGTGCGCGAGGTTAGGGGCGTCCCGCAGTCCCACGTGTCGCCCATCTCGACCTTCTGACGCCCTCCCAGATGCCGGGAGATGAGGAGCGCGGCGGGTATGGCCACCATCAGCAGCACGCCGATGGTCACCGGGCTCATGCTGGAGAACTCCCCCGCGGGGGGGCTGAGGACCAGCCCGTTGACCAGCTTTCCGGCGATGCTGATCCCCAGGACGGACGAGGACACCTGGTCCACCTCCGGCACGATTAGAACGGACAGTACACCGGTGAGGACGCACAGCCCCGCGGCGATCCCCATGCCCACGAGCATGCTCCTGGGGACCTCCACCGCCTCCGCGGCGTGCCTGCTCCGAGGCCTTGCCAAGAAGGTGGCGCCGAAGATCCGAACGAAGCATGCGGCCGCCAGCGCCCCGGTGAGGGCCAGGACGGCCACCGCCACCGGCAGCAGGAGGTTGACCATGGGATCGCTGATGTTCTGCGTCAGCAGCAGCGACTGGAACATGAGCCACTCCCCCACGAAGCCGTTGAAGGGCGGGATGGCGGATATGGACAGCACGCCGATGAAGAACAGCACGCCGGTCCACCTCATCCTCTTGGCCAGCCCCCCCAGCTCCTCCAGGTTCTTGGTGTGGGTGGCGTGGAGCACCGCCCCCGCGCCCATGAACAGCAGGCCCTTGAACAGCGAGTGCGAGAGGGTGTGGAAGAGGCAGGCGATGAGGGCCAGTGCCGCCAGGTCGGCCAGGTGGGCGTTGGCCACGGGATCGGCCAGGTGGTAGGACTCGAACACCATGGCCGCCCCCAGGGCGATGAGGATTAGGCCGACGTTCTCCACCGTGGAGTAGGCCAGGGCGCGCTTGAGGTCCTCCTCCATGAGGGCGTACAGCACGCCCACCAGCGCCGAGATGCAGGCCAGGAGCAGGACCAGGAGGCCCCACCACGTGTCCCACGTGCCCAGGAAGTCGAAGTAGCAGCGGATGAGCATGTACACCGCGGTCTTGACCATGATGCCCGACATGAGGGCCGAGATGTTGGACGGGGCCGCGGGATGCGCCTGGGGCAGCCACACGTGCAGCGGGACCAGCCCGGCCTTGGTCCCGAAGCCCAGGAGCAGCAGTACGAACGCCGCGTTCCGCGCCAGCTCGGACATCGCGCCCAGCGTGCCCAGCTCCCGGAAGGCCGCGAAGTCGAAGGAGTGCTCTCCCGGCGTGCTCATCCACATGAGGATGAACGCCACCGTGATGAGCGCCGTGCCCAGATGGGTCATGACCACGTACAGCAGCCCGGACGAAACGCTCTCCGTCCGCCGGTTCTCGTACACGACCAAGAGGTACGAGGACAGCGACATCGTCTCCCACATGATCAGGAAGAGGACGGCGTTGCCGGCCGTGACCACCAGGACCAGGCTGAGCAGGAAGACGTTGAACAGCAGCCCCATGGTCCCCGGGCTGTACCGGCCCTCGTACTCCTTGGTGTAGCCCAGGGAGTAGATGGAGACGCACAGGCCCAGGACGGAGATGGCCAGCAGGAAGAAGGCGGACAGCTGGTCGACGATTAGGGAGAACGTCCCGAGACCGGGCACCGCCGTGGGCAGCGTGAGGACCACACTATCGGTCCCCAGCAGCACGACCAGTGAGAGCATCAGGCCTATCAGGGAGGATAGGGCCGCGGTGCCGAAGGACACCGCACGGCACGCCCTGCCCCAGCGGGCCGTCACAAGCGATACCAGCGCTCCCGAGAGCGAGATGATGATGAACAAACCTAAAAGCTCTTGACCGTTCATCGAATGACCAGCTTCAGGTACGGCACTCCACTGCGATCGCGGTATTCCGCTATCCTGGCCATGCCTGGGTGGCGGCAAACCGCTTGTCAATGATAAAGGTTTTCTCGTCAGCTTTCGTTTTTCGCACCCCCCAGTGCCTCTGGACAAGGATCCCCGGAGGAGGGAGGGACCGGAAACGAAATATCGGTAATATAATTAATGGCGGGGACGTTTCTCTACCCTGGAGTGAGGGTCATGCGTTCTGGAACGGGCAGTTGGGAGGAGGACCAGAGGGTGCTGAACCGGCAGCTGAGCCTGCTAGCCGCGGCGATACGGGTGGAGACCTTCGGAAGGGACTTCTACCTGCGCATGAGCGAGTGCGTCAAGGACAAGGAGGGAAAGCTCATCCTGCGCAGCCTGGCCAAGGACGAGAAGGACCATCGGGCGTGGCTGCTGAGGCAGATCGACCGCATCTTTCCGGGCAAGGATGTGAGCACCATCACCCCCGAGCCGGAGTACGCCAACATCGTTCCCCAGAAGCCTTTTCCCCACGTGCCCGAGGGAGCGTGCTTCACCTCCCAGGACGAGATCAGGGCGGTGGAGATGGCCATCGGGGTAGAGAAGGCCTCGGTGCGCATGTACGGCGAGGTCGCCTCCCTGACCCGCGACCCCGAGCTCAAGGCCCTCATGCAGCGCCTCGTGGACTGGGAGAAAGGCCATCAGAAGACCCTGGAGGATAATCTTGAGTATCTGAAAAGAGGGGGCAGCTGGTACGGTTACACCCCCATCTTGGACGGATAGGCGGCAGGCCGACCAGAACGCGGACGGGGATGCGCCAGCACGTCTGGACAAGGAACGGCCGCCGTTCCCGTTCCGTCGATAGTTTAAAGAAGTTTTCTTCCATACTGTGGTTCCGTATCGCTATTAACAGGTGATAACGGGCTCAGTTCTTAGAGGTATACTCATGGTAAAGATGCCGGATATCAACAGGGAACTTCTTGCTTGTCTGCAATGCGGTTATTGCATTCGTGTCTGCCCCACCTATGAGCAGACCCCGTGGGAGTCCGTCACTCCCCGCGGCAAGGTGTTCTACTTGACACAGCTCATGAAGCGGTCCCCCATGGACACCATCCTGGGACGCAAGGTTAAGGTGGACCAGGAGTTCGTGGACGCCCTGTTCAGCTGCACGGGATGCGCCCAGTGCGAGACGGTGTGCCACGTGAACATCGAGTTCGGCGACTTCTGGGAGAAGGTCAGGGAGTGGGTGGTGGACCAGGGTAAGGGACCCCTGCCCGCGCACTCCAAGCTGGCCCAGAGCATCAGGGAGTTCAGCAACCCCTACAGCGAGCCCCGCGAGAAGAGGGGCGAGTGGTGGCCGGCGGAGATCCCGCACGCCGCCCATCCGGACATCATCTTCTACGCCGGCTGCACCGGCTCCTACCGCATGCAGCGGATCGCCAAGGCCGGGGCCACCGTGCTGAACCGCGCCGGTGTCAAGATGGATATCCTGGGAGGCGACGAGTACTGCTGCACCTCCCCCATGCTGAGGACCGGTCAGACCGACCTCACCACCAAGTTCGCCGAGCACAACATCCGGGCGGTGGAGAAGAGGGGGGCCCAGGCCATGGTCACCACCTGCGCGGGCTGCTACAAAACGACCTCCACCGACTACGGCAAGTACTTCTCCAACCCCAGCTTCCCGGTGTACCACTTCTCGCAGTACGTCAACAAGCTGATCAAGGAGAAGAAGCTCAAGTTCACCAAGGAGATCAAGGCCAAGGTCACCTACCATGACCCCTGCCACCTGGGTCGCCACGGCGGCGTCTTCGAGGAGCCCCGTGAGATCCTCAAGAAGATCCCTGGAGTAGAGCTGGTGGAGATGCCCCGCAACCGCATGGCGTCCCGCTGCTGCGGCGCGGGCGGCGGCTACAAGAGCGGCTTCAACGCCCTGGCCGTCAACATCGCCGCGGAGAGGGTGAAGGAGGCCGTCGCCACCGGCGCGGACATCCTGGTGACCACCTGCCCCTTCTGCGTGCTCAACCTCCAGGCGGGGGCCAAGCAGATCGGTGCCAGCATCAAGGTCCTGGACATCTCCGAGCTGCTGGTGGAGGCCACCGATCCCAACGCCGCCCCGGCCGCCGCCGAGGGAGCCAAGGCCGAGGGCAAGGTCGCCCGTGCCGCCAAGAGCGAGGGTGCGGCCAAGCCCGCCCCGGCCGAGAAGCCCAAGGCCTCGGCCCAGAACGCCTGAAACCCCTTCTCACGTTCTTCCTTTTTTGTTGACGACCGTTCTGCGAGCACGCCCTGGACATGTGCATCGTTCGAACCGCTGGGCGGTAGGTTGATATAGCCCTGACACGTCGGAATAGGTCACCTGGCCATGGTCTTCGAGCAGCTCCATCCACACATCCAGCAGGTCCTCCGGGACAAGGACATACACGAGCCCACCGGCCCGCAGAGGGAGGCCATACCGCACATCCTTAAGGGCGAGCACCTCCTCTTGGTGGCGCACACCGGCATAGGGAAGACGGAGGCCGCCATGCTGCCCATCCTGCACCGCCTGGTGACCACGCCGGGCAAGGGCATCCGGTGCATCTACATCACGCCGCTGCGGGCCCTGAACCGCGACATGCTCAAGCGCCTCACGGAGTTCGGGGAGGCGCTGGACCTCAAGGTCGCGGTGCGGCACGGCGACACCTCGCAGGCGGAGAGGCAGCAGCAGTCGCGGGACCCTCCCGACGTGCTGATCACCACCCCCGAGACGGTGCAGGTGCTGTTCACCGGGAAGCGGCTGCGGGAGCACCTGGCCCGCGTGAAGCACGTGGTCATAGATGAGATCCACGAGCTGGCCAGCAACGACCGGGGGGCGCAGCTGTCGGTGGCGCTGGAGCGCCTAGTGGAGGTGGCGGGGGAGTTCCAGCGCGTGGGCCTCTCGGCCACCGTGGGCTCGGTGGAGGAGGTGGCGAACTACCTCGGGGGCGTGGGACGGGAGGTGCGCACCGTGCGCGCCCGCCTCTCCAAGGACCTGCAGGTGAACGTGCAGTCCCCGCCGGTCACCGATGCCGACCGGGACCTGGCCGGCCGCCTGCAGAGCGATCCGCATCTCGTGTCGGGCATGCGCCGCTGCAAGCAGCTGATCGAGGAGCACCGCTCCACGCTGATGTTCGTCAACACCCGGGACACCGCCGAGGCCATCGCCGCCCGCTACCACCTGTGGGACGAGGACTTCAAGGTGGGGGTGCACCACGGCTCGCTGTCCAAGGAGGTCCGCATCGAAATGGAGGAGGACTTCAAGAGCGAGCGGCTCAAGGGGCTCATATGCACCTCCTCGCTGGAGCTGGGCATCGACATCGGCTCGGTGGACTTCGCCATCCAATACAACTCCCCGCGGCAGGTGTCCCGCCTCATACAACGCATGGGGAGGGCCGGGCACTCGGTGGGGGAGCGGTCCGAAGGGGCGATAGTGGCGTCCAATCCGGACGAGATAGCGGAGAGCCTGGTCATCGCCCGCCGGGCCATGGCCGGGGAGCTGGAGAGCCTGCGGGTGCGCGAGCGGCCGCTGTCCGTGCTGGCCAACCAGCTGGTGGCCATGGCCATGGTGGGGCAGGTGGAGAAGGAGCTGGCGTACCAGGTGATTAAGCGCTCCTATCCCTTCCGGAACCTTCCACGGGACGAGTTCCACGCCGTGCTGGAGCAGCTTTCCGGGATCGGCCTGCTGTTCGATAACGAGGAGAGGTACCGGCGCAGCAACCGCGGGATGCGCTACTTCTACGACAACCTGTCCATGATCCCGGACGAGCGCACCTTCCTGATACGGGACATCTCCTCCCGTCGAGTGATAGGAACGCTGGACGAGTCGTTCGTCATCTCCTTCGCCGAGCCCTACGCGGCCTTCATCACCCACGGCAAGACGTGGAGGATCGTGGAGGTGCGGGAGGACGAGCTGCTGGTGGAGCAGATACGGGACATCGGCTCCATACCGTCCTGGGTCGGTGAGGAGCTGCCGGTGCCGTTCGAGGTCGCGCAGGAGGTGGGCCGCCTGCGCCGGGTGCGCTCCCTGGACGAGTACAGCGGCGATGCGGACGCCCGCAAGGAGCTGAGGGAGTACCTCAAGGAGCAGGACCAGGACGGGGCGGTGCCGTCCGACCAGCTGGTGACGCTGGAGATGGGGCGGCGCATGGCGGTGCTGAACATGTGCTTCGGGACGCAGGTCAACGAGACCATCTCCAAGATCATGTCCGTCCTCCTCACCGCCCGCCTGGGCGAGAGCGTAGGTGTGCACACGGACCCGTACCGCATCGTGTTCGAGCTGCCCCGGGACATCGACCCCAAGCTCATCGTCGAGACCCTGCGCTCCATCAGGTCGGAGGGGGTGGAGAGCATGGTGCGGCTGGTCCTGAAGTCCTCCTCCTACCTGCGCTTCCGCTTCGTGTTCGTGGCCAAGAAGTTCGGGGCCATCGAGCGCGACGCCGACTACCGGCAGGTGAACTTCACCCGCCTGGCCGAGGCCTACGAGGACACCGTGCTGTTCGAGGAGGCGGTGAGGAAGGTCCTGTGGGAGGACTTCGACGTGGAGGGCACGATGAGGGCTATGAAGCGCATCGAGAGCGGGGAGATCACCTTCCAGACCACCCGCCTGAGCACCATCGGCCGCGCTGGCCTGCAGCACTCCCGGGAGCTGATCATGCCCCAGCGGGCCGACCACACCATCCTCATGGCCCTCAAGAAGCGGCTGGAGGCGGAGGTCATGAGCATGTCCTGCATGAGCTGCCAGACGCAGTGGAGGCTCAAGCCCCAGGACGCTCCCGAACGCATCTTCTGCCCCAAATGCGGAGGGCAGATGATCGCTGCGCTCCTTCCGTACAACAAGCAGGACATCGCCCTGCTGAAGAAGGCCAAGCCCACGGAGGATGAGACCAAGGAGATCAAGCGCATGTACAAGAACGCCAGCCTGGTGAGGGAGCACGGGCGGCGGGCCATGGTCACGCTCGCGGGTCGTGGCATCGGGCCGGACACCGCCGCCCGCGTCCTGTCCTCGTTCTACCAGGACGAGGACGAGTTCCTGCGCGACATACTCAGCGCCGAGCTGACGTACGCTAGGACAAAACGCTTCTGGGACTGATCACGTACGGCGGAAGAGGTTGCGGACCTCGCCCACTCCCGGGATGCATGCCACCACCCGGTCCCCGTCCTTGAGCGGGCTCACTCCCTGGGGGGTCCCGGTGGCGATGATGTCCCCGGCGTGCAGGGTCATGTACCGCGAGATGTACGCGATGAGCGTCTCGGGCGGGAACACCATGTCCGAGGTGTTGCCCTTCTGCCTCACCTCGCCGTTCACTTCCAGTATCAGCTCGAGATCGTGCACGTCGTCCACCGCGGAGACCGGGACCGGGCGGGACATGGGGGCGAAGGTGTCCAGGCCCTTGGACAGCGTCCACGGGTCACCGGCCTTGCGGGCCGCGCCCTGCATGTCCCTTGCCGTGACGTCGTTGAACACGGCGAGGTGGGAGACCGCCCCCAGCGCCTCCGCCTCGGTCACATGGCGGGCGGTGCGGCCGATGATCAGGGCCAGCTCCACCTCGTGATCGACCCGTCCCACGTCCGGGGCTTGTATCACGTCACCGTCACCGATGAGCGCCGATGGCGGCTTCAGGAAGAGCATGGGCTCCGCCGGGGGCTGCGAGCTCAGCTCCCGCGCGTGGGCCCGGTAGTTCTGCCCGATGCAGACGATCTTCCCGTGCTGCATCGGACCTCAGAGGTAGTCGCTTACGGTCTGGAGCTTGAACAGCACGTGCTTCCCCTTGAGGGTCTGATGCACCTTGTCCGCCAGGTAGATGGCATCCTCCACCGTCGCCTTGTTGCCCCACCGGTAGATGAAGTCGTAGCTACCGGTGGTGGGCTCGAACCCCAGGCCGTGCAGGGCGTCCATGACCTCGGACGGGAGGGCGCCCTCGGTGCTGAAAGTGACCGTGAGATAGGTGATCATGATTCACTGAATGGTGAGGGATGAATTTAAAGAATCACCCCCGCGTCCCAGACGGTCCGGGGGATGCTCAACGCGACAGGAGAGATGGGAGAAAAAGGGTGGGAGCGGCGGAGGAAAAATGGATGATCGATTGAGGTTCTGATTAGGGGGGGTTCTCCGCTCCCTAATCACTAATCACTTCCGTTAGTATTTAATCAATGAATATCTAGAAATCAGTCCTGATATTAACCAGTAGGATATAACTCGGCCGTCCTGGCCTCCCTCGGGCCGGCGTCCGTGGACCGGCGGAACCCCTTGGCCACGATATATATCTCCGAGCTGCTGGAGCGGGAGGCCTTGGGAGCGTGCAGGCGCACGGAGGAGAAGTCCTTGCGCACCTCCTTCAGGAACTGGTTGATCATGTCCCCCTCGAAGATCTTCATCACCAGCGAGCCGCCGGGCCTCAGCGTATGCCGGGCGAACTGCAGGGCGTGGGTGCACAGGTCCACCGACCGCGCGTGGTCGATGGAGTAGTTACCGCTGATGTTCGGCGACATGTCCGATATCACCACATCGGCCTCGCCTCCCAGGATGGCCTTCAGCTCGTCCACCGTCTCCTTCTTGGTCATGTCGCCGCGGATGGTGGTGACGCCCTCCAGCGGCAATATGTGCTGCAGGTCCACCCCCACCACCTTGCCCTGCGGCCCCACACGCTCCTTGGCGATCTGCAGCCAACCGCCGGGCGCGGCACCCAGGTCCACCACTGACGCGCCCTCACGGAAGATGCCGAAGCGCTCGTCGATCTGGTGGAGCTTGAACGACGCCCGCGAGCGGTAGTTGAGCTGCTTGGCCTTTCGGTAGTAGAACTCCTGCCTCCTCTCGGTGAGCCAGCGCTTGCTCATAGGGATGAGCTATTCTCACCTCGACCTTAAAGATTATGGCCCTAGGCGGATAAAAGGTTTCAAGCCGTGGAGCGGATACCGTACCGGTCAGCATGTCCGGTCCGAAGAAGCCTCTGACATACGCCCAGGCGGGAGTGAACATCGACGCCAAGTCCCAGGCCATCGAGGCCTTGGTGAAGAAGCTGGTCTTCCGCCGGTCGGGTCCGGTGAGGATGATCGACCTACCCGGGCAGTTCACGGGGCTCATCGACTTCGGCGATGTGGCGCTCACCCTGTGCACCGACGGCGTGGGCACCAAGCTGCTCATCGCCAAGGCCATGGGCAAGTGGGACACCATCGGCATCGACTGCGTGGCCATGAACGTCAACGACACCATATGCGTGGGCGCGGAGCCCATCTCCTTCGTGGACTACCTTGCGATCGACAAACCGGACCCCGCGCTAATGGAGCAGATCGGCATCGGCCTGAACCGCGGGTGCGAGCTGGCCAACTGCGACCTGGTGGGCGGGGAGGTGGCGGTGCTGCCGGAGATCATGAAGGAGGTGGACCTGTCGGGCAGCTGCCTGGGCATGGTGAGGAAGGACCGCATCATCGACGGCTCCAAGGTCGCTCCCGGTGACGTCGTCATCGGCCTGCCGTCCTCGGGCGTGCACTCCAACGGCCTCACGCTGGCGAGGAAGGTCCTGGAGTCCAGCGACATCGGCCTGCAGGAGCGCTTCCCCAAGCTGCAGCAGAGCATCGGCCTGGAGATGCTGACCCCCACCGAGATCTACGTGCGTAAGGTGCTGGAGATTGTGGGGAAGTGCACCGTCCACGGCATGATCGACGTCACCGGCGGGGGACTGCGCAACTTCCTGCGCATGCGCAAGGGCATCGGCATCGTGATAGAGCGGCCCATGCCCGTCAACCCCGTCTTCCAGGTGCTGGCCGAGGTCGGTTCGTTGGAGCTGGCGGAGCAGTACCAGACCTTCAACATGGGCATGGGCTTCGCCCTGGTGGTGCCTCCCCAGGAGGTCAAGGAGGTCCTCTCCACCTACGGGACGGGCGCCCAGGTGGTGGGTGCCGTCGTCGCCGAGGAGGGCGTCACGGTGCCGTCGCTGGACCTCAGGTACGAGAAGTACTGACCTACAGGTCCCAGCGCTTGCCGGCCAGGGCCCACATCTCCGAGCCGCGCTCCTTGATGTGGATGACCTTGTCCTCCTTCTTCAGCTCCTCCAGGACCACCCGCAGGTGCGCGTCCTCGATGTTGGTGAGGGCCTGCAGCTCTTGGTAGGAGAGGTTCACCTCCCCCAGCTCCCGCAGCACCCGCTTCTGGTAGTCGGCCATGACGATGGGCGCGATCTCCTTGGACGGCCTCCTCCGGCGGGTGAAGAACAGCACCACCGCCAGCAGGATGACGACCAGCACGATGAAGGTGGTCCACTCCACACTGGTGCCGGTGGTGAAGCTCTTGGCCTCACCGGCCACGCTGACCTCGTGCGTCCCTTCCGCCAGGTTGGTGGCCCGGAATCTGATCTCCTTGCTCTCCCCCGGCTCCAGCGCGACCTTCTCGCTGGCCACCTGCTCCCCGTCCAGCATCATCGCGACGTCGTAGCTGCCGGACATGTTGCCCTCGTTGACGATGACAAGGTCCACCGTCACCGAGCCGCCCCGGTTGGTCATGAGCACCACCGGCCACCACAGCTCGGTGACGTCCATAGTGACCTGGAAGTCGTGGACGGTGAGGCGGGCCACGGTACCGCTGCTGGACGCCGCGAAGATCGCCAGCGGACCGGTGCGGTTCACGCTGCTCCGCACCTCCCACGTCACGGTGGTCTCGGACATGGACGGTAGGCGCTGCCACGTACCGCCGTTCAACTGGTACAGCCCCAGGGGGGTGGAGCCTTGTTGGGAGGCCTCCATGGCCACCACGATCTCCAGCGCCGGGGAGAGCCGCACGTCCACCACATTCCCGTTTAGGTAGCCATTGAGGTCGAACACCGACAGGGTCTCCGACCCCGAGGGTCCGCTGGGCAGCGTGGATGAGTTCCCGGGAGCGAAGGTGATCCGACTGGGGACCAGGCCGCCGGGGGTGGTGATGGTCGTCCCCACCGGGATGTTGAGGCTGTACCGTCCGGTCCGATCGGTGGCCACCACCGCCTCCAGGACGTGTCCGCTGAGGTCCGTGCCCACCACCGATTCCTTCCCCAGGATGTCCACCAGGACGAAGTTGTACGAGCCCCCTCCCTCGGGGATGTCCACCAGCATGTAGTTGATGTTGAAGCTCAGACCGTCCCCCTGGGCATCGTTCTGCGTGGTGCCGGTCTCGAGGAACTCCCAGGACCATATGGCGGTCACCGCCTCCCCTACGGCCAGGGGGCCGATGAGCAGCTGTCCCTGGCCCTGAGGATGGTCCGGAAGGTCGTCCAGCGCGGCAGGCAGGGCGAGCGAGGTGCGCAGCCCGTTGGCCGACAGCGAGAAGCGCAGGTACTTGGCCAACGCCGCTCCGTCGCCCCCGTGGTCGGTGGCCTCCTCGTTGCTTATCCAGATCATGAGGTTGGCGTCGACGGTGCCGGCGTTCCGTAGCTCGATGGTCGTTGAGCCCACGTCCCCCGGCAGCATGCGGCCGGCGGTCCACGCCATGCTGCCCTGCCCTCCCAGGGTCAGGTCCACGGTGGTCTCGGCGGCCTCCGCGGCCGGCGGGGGCAGGGAGACCAGGAGCAGGAGGATGACGGAGCACACCGCCACCTTGGTCATGGGCCCACGGCCTACGCCAGGCGGTAGTATATCCTCACCTCCTCCAGGACCGGGGTCTTGTCCAGCGCATCGCTGGTGAGCGTGGCGCGCCACTGTACGTACCTTCCCGTCACGTTCTCGAGCGAGCCGTGGACGCCGTCGCCCAAGGCATGCCAGCCGCCGGACGGAGCGCCCCCCGTCAGGGTGTTGTTGGCACGCACCTCCAAGAGGACGGACGTTCCGGCCGGGAGCGTACGGTCCCAGAACGCATGGTCGAGCACCGTTCCAGCCTTTCCTGTGTCCAACATCTCAGAGGTGAAGGAGCCTTCCCAAGAGGACTGGAGCACGATGTCGCCCGGGTACGTGGCGATGTCCGTGCCAGCCCTCGTGCCGGCGGTGAAGTCCTCCAGGCTGCTCTGCTCCCAGGTCAAGGGTGTCCACCCCACCGCCACGTTCTGGCCGGACTCCTCGGTGTCCACCGAGCTGCACGCTATCCCGCCGGTGCCGAGGGAGAGGAGCACCGCAGCGGCCAGCAGGATCACGCATGCCTTGCGGTTCATTTCCCTCCCTCCTCCGGCCTGTTCTCCTGGCGGGCGGGGCTGTCCTTCCCGCTGAAGATGGTGAGCAGCCCCAGGAGCACCATGGTGGCCCAGCCGAACGGCCCCTGGAGGAAGCTGATCACGTAGCCCAGGAGGGGGACGGTGAACGTGATCCGGCCCACCACATCGTCGAACGGGACCGGGTACGGGTCCGCGTCCTCGTTGGCATCGCCCTTGGTCAGCAACGTCGCGGTGGAGGCGTCGATGGCGATGGTCCGGTGACACACCAGGGAACCATCGGCCAGGTGGTAGCAGACCACGTCGCCCACCCGGAGGTCCTCCGAACTTACCGGCGAGGTCACGGCCAGGTCACCTACGCCGATGGCCGGGGACATGCTGCCGGAGCGGACAACGTCCGCCCTCCATCCCAGGGCCGGGGCCAGGGCGCCGATCAGGGCCAGGGCTAGAAGCGCTGACAGAAGCACGGTGCCCATGTGGCGTGGCCTTATCCTCACCTTAGTCCCCCTGATCGGTCCTTCCGCCTCAGGACTGGGTCAGCGTGAACTCGATGCTGAAGGTGCAGATGTCGCCCTGGATCACATTGTTCACCGAGGTGGGGACGAGGTAGCTGATGGACACCTTGGAGGTGGCACCTCCGGCGAGGGAGCCCAGGTTCCAGTTGGAGGTGGCCGCAGCGACCGAGCCGCTGTAGGCCGTGGTCTCCGTCCCGTCCACCTGGCCGTTGCTGTTGCCGTCCACCCACACCGTGATCATCATGTTGGCCGCCAGCTCTCCCTGGTCGGTGCCCAGCAGGGCCTCCGGTTCGGTCGTAATGCCGGGCCCGTTGTTGATGTTGGTCAGCTTCCCGGTCAGGGCCCCCGGGGTGTTGCCGGCGTTGGTCAGCAGCATGGTCTTGAAGCCCGAGGAGCCGGGGACCAGGTTCGATAGCGTGAACTCGGTGGAGTTCCACGTCTCTTGGCCGTTTACGGTCAGATCGAGGGTCCCAGCGGTGAACGAGTTGCCGCTGCTGGTCTCGGTATCGTTGAAATATGCGTACATGGCGCCGCTGCTCATGACGGCGACCGTGATCAGTGCCAGAAACGCGATGGTAGCCTTTCTCTTCATCATGTACCCAACTCACTTAGGGGGCCGAGGATGGACCTGCTCGGTCCCCGGGACCTGTTGGACGAGGTTACGATATAACAGTTAGTATCTTGTTCGCCAAGTTGGATAATCAGGCATGCTGGCTAGTGAAAAGCGAGCTGGCCAGCATCGTCCTGGAGCGAGGGGTCAAAGCGAGAGCCGGTGGGCGATGGCCCCCACCACCGCCCCCATGGCGGTGCAGGTCTCCAGGGAAAAACCGCCGGGGGTGATGTCCAGGTGCTTGCGCGCCATCTCGAACACCTCGCGGGGCGCTCCCTTCGGGCCCAGCCCGAAGATTATCATGACGCTCCTCCCCTGCTTCAGGAGGGCGATCACATCGTCCACGCTCACCTTCCTGCCCGCTTCCGGCTTCCTGGTGGTCAGCACCGCCTCCCCTAGCTGGGGAGGGAAGCCCCGATTGGGGTAGGGGAAGGTCTGGAAGCGGCCCTTGGAGGTGAGGTCCCGGAGGAACAGGCCGTTCTCGCCGATGGACGTGGTGGTGGCCACCCAGTCGGCGATCTCCTGCGGGGTGGTCAGCTCCTGCGGGAAGGGGAAGCCGAAGGTCACGAGGTTGAAGTCGAAGGCCAGGGCCAGCGGTCCCGCCCGGGCCAGGGCCCGGCGGTGGGCCTCGCGGAAGGCGCGGGGGTCGTAGGAGTTGTACAGGGCGATGGTGGGGCGGCCCAGGCGGGGCGTGGTCATGCGACGCGCGGATGCACCGAGCTATGATAAAAAGGTGCGCCCCCGGGAGGGGGAAGGTAACTTAGAGATCGGAATTGGTGTCCAGCATCCGGGCCCACTCGTACCGGGGACGCTTCTTCAGGTCCACGTTGTGGTACGCGTAGGAGAAGATGAGGGGGACCACGGTGGTGGCCTCGGCGTACACCATCTGCTCGTAGGTGGTCTCCACCTTGCCCCACGAGCTGGCCTCCTTCAGCGTGGAGCTGGAGCAGGCGCCGTCCCGCACGTCGGCCACGGTGACCTGTATCGCGTACTGGTGCATGGGCACGTCCTTTCCCAGGCACTCGGCGCACACCACGGTGTCCTGGGCGAAGTTCTTCGGTACCCCCCCCGCCCACCATGAACAGCCCAGAGGTCTTGGCCTTCATCTTTATGCGCGTGAGCTCGTAGAAGTCCTTCACCGAGTCGATGGACACGTGCTCCTTAGGATGGGTTGCTTGGTGCATGACCAGGCCGAAGCCGGCGCTGGAGTCGGAGAAGGCGGGGCAGAATATGGGGACGTTGTTCTTGAACGCCAGCTCTACCAACGAGTCCTTCTTCCGGGCATGGGTGGTGAGGTACCGTCCCATCTCGCGGATGAACTCCCGCGAGGAGTACGGCCGCGGCTCCAGCCCGTCGGCGATCTCCTTCACCGTGGCATCGCAGCTCTGGAGCTGCTCCTCGTCGATGAACGTGTCGTATATGCGGTCGATGTAGTTGTCGCGCAGCATGTGATCATCGATGAACGGCGTGCCGTGATAGTGCTGGAAACCCAGGGCCTCGAAGAAGTCCATGTCCACGATGGCCGCGCCGGTGGCCACCACCGCGTCGATCATGTTGTACCTGATCATGTCCGCGTACAGGTTCATGCACCCGCCCGCGCTGGTGCTCCCCGCCAGGGTCAGGAAGGTGGTGCAGTCCTGGTCCTCCAGCATCATCTTGAGTATGTCGGCCGCCCGGGCGGTGTCGCGGGAGGTGAAAGACATCTCGCGCATGCTGTCGATGATAGGCGTGGAGTCGTACTTGGTCGCGTCAACGTGCTTGACCGTTCTGTTGAGGAGGTCCTTCTTGTTCATCATCATCAACTCAGCACTTCGACGAGGCATCGACAGACCGTCAGGGCCGTCCTGTCCAGGTCATGGGCCGTCCGTCGATATACGTGATGATATCTGCGATATTAAGCTTAGCCTGGTCCCCTCCGTGGCGGGTCCAGCGAAGATCGCCTCGCCCGCCCGTTCCATGGACTGCCGGCCGTGAGGCACCAGAAGCTTAACCTACTAGAAGGAGATGTGGCGTGTGGCCTTCGGAGGTAGCAAGACCGTTAGAAAGGATCACTGCTCTTCGGCAACCTTGCGGGGACGGCTGCATATAGCATATATATCCCCGTCGAAGAATACGTCCAGCTCGGGATGCTCGGCCTGGATCTCCTCGATCTTCCTGAGCACCTCACGCAGAGTCAAGTCGCTCTTCTTGTCGATCTTGACGTGTATCTGCTTCTCCATGCTGTGAACTCCACGCGACGCTCTCGCTATCCTAATCGAATGAGGCTGTCGGTATATATGTTTTTGTTTCTCGCTATCCGGGTTGATTGGCATACTGGATAGGGCATTTTCGACCCCTGTTTTCGCCTCGCCCCAAAGGGGCGGGACGTATTATCAATTAAGAATAAAATAGCAGGAAATCGTTAATATCCCCTTGAGCGCTCCCCAGGATTACTTACGAAGACAGGTGCATAATTGGCCCGCAAAAGGAAGGCCCGTGAGGGCGAAGGCCCCTCGGCCGATGGAACCTCAGCCGCCAACGTCCCGAGCACAGGGGACATCGCCGCTATCAGAGCGGACGAGCTTCGTAAGTGGATGGCAGGCGAGTCCACGTTGATGGCATGGCTGGAAGAGGACCCTTCCCAGCAGCCCACGTTCTACAACAACGTCAATATACTGGACTTCGACCCCGAGCTCAAGGGGAGGATCGCCCAGTACGAGGCGGAGATCGCCTCGCTGAAGAGCATGCCCTCCACCGCAGGGAGCACCAGCGACCTCGAGGTCGTGGGCCTGAGGGCGGAGATCGACCGCCTGACCCGCGCCAACCAGGAGCTTCGGGACCGCGCGGTGGCGTCCAGCCCCGAGGAGCTCAAGGGCCAGGAGGCCAAGCTCCGCGACCTGGAGAACGAGCTCGATGCCCGGGAGAGGGCGCTGAACCTCAACGGGGGCGAGGCGGCGGTGGTGGAGCGGCTCAAGGCCGAGATGGGCAGCAAGGCATCGGAGGCCAGCAAGAGGGAGACGGACCTCAGGGCCAAGATGGAGAAGGCGGATGCTGACCTCCGGGCCAAGGAGATAGAGCTGCGGCTGCGGGACGACGAGCTCAAGATGGCCAAGATGTCCAAGCCCGAGGCCAGCAAGGAGCTGGATCAGAAGCTGAAGGGCTGCCAGGACCGGGAGCGGTCCTTCATGGAGATGCAGGACACCGTCAACGGCCTCCAGGCCCAGGTCGCCCAGCGGGACGATGAGCTCAACCAGCTGAAGGAGATCAACACCTACCGGGAGAACGAGCTGGCCCGCCGGGAGGAGGACCTCAGCTTCCGGGAGCGCAAGGTCACCGAGGAGAGGCGCCGCCTGGAGGAGGCCAAGCGCATCACCGGCGGCCTGAACGAGGCGGAGCTCAAGAAGCGTCTGGACGAGCTCAAGGCGGAGATCGAGCAGAAGGAGCGGGACCTCAAGGCCAAGGAGGAGTACATCCGCAGCAAGGAGGCCGAGCTGCGGACCCGGGAGCAAGGGGCCATCGAGGAGGAGCTCAAGCACAAGGACGCGGAGCTGGCCGTGGAGGCCGACTCGGCCAAGGTCAAGACCGGCAACCCCCGCCTGGACGACCTCCTGCTGGGAGGCATACCGTTCGGCTCCAACGTGCTGGTTCACGGTCCCCCCTTCGTGGGCAAGGAGACCATGGTGAACCAGTTCATCGCCGAGGGCCTCAAGAAGGGCATCCCCGCCATATGGGTCTCCACCGACAAGACCACCGCCGACCTGCGGGAGGAGATGAAGCTGGTGTTCCCGGCCTACGAGGAGTACGAGGCCCTAGGCCTGGTGCGCTACATCGATTCTTACTCGCGGAGCATGGGTGACACCACCAAGGACAAGTACACCATCTACATCGATGAGCCCACCGCCCACGACAAGATCATGGAGGCGGTGGACGAGACGGCCAAGGTCTTCAAGGAGAAGCATGACTACTACCGCCTGGCCTTTAGGACCATATCCACGCTCATCGCCTACTCTGACCCCAACACCGCGTTCCGCTTCCTCAGCCCCTTCTGCGGCCGCCGCAAGAGGGACCGCGCGGTCACCATGTACACCATCGAGAAGGGCATGCACGGGGAGCAGGAGATTCAGATGCTGGGCTCCATCATGGACGGGATGGTGGACTTCAAGGTCGACCAGCTCAAGCTGTTCTTCATGATCAAGGGCATAACCGACGTGCAGTCGCGGTCGTACATCCGCTACACCGCCACCCGGCATGGGCTCACCATCGGCTCGTTCGCCCTGGACCACATCAAGTGAGGGTCCGATCTATAAAAGAAGGGGCGGGTCAGCGCCCACGATGGTCGCCCTCGCCCCGCTCAGGCGAACTCCGGCCCGGGCTGGGTGCGGGGGGCCGGTCCGGACTTCTTCTCGATATTGATGCGGGGGAGGGGGAACGGCGGCGGGAGCCGGATGTCCCGCGCGATGAGGAGCGCGGTGGGGAGGCAGTTGGAGACCACGATGTTGTGAACGATGTTGGCGTCCTCGTTGGGCATGGAGGAGGTGGCGCTCCACTCCTTGATGAGCGTGTCGACCTCGCCTTCCAATAGAACGTTCCCCTCGATCTTGATGAAGCCCATGCCCACGTAGTTGACGGTGAAGCGGAACTCGACCGAAGCGGTCCGGTCGGAAGAACGGGTGATCTGCGTGACCGTGCTGTTGTGGTCGATGCGGATGTTCGCCACGTGCTCTCCGGCCTTGGAGAAGCGCTTGGCCTCGATGGTGTTGGTCTCAAACCCCATTAGCTGCAATCTTGCACCCCAGTGGCGATAACCCGCACACCACTAATAGAGGTTTGCCCGGGGGACCGGAAAATAAGAAGAAGTGCCGCAGGCCGGACTTGAACCAGCGACTTCAAGATCTTCAGTCTTGCACTCTCCCAGCTGAGTTACTGCGGCGTCGCCGGTCAGTAAACGGCACCCGTATTATAAATCTTCCTAGTCGAGCCGGGCAGCATTCTTAGAATGCAGATGTGACCGTAGATTACCGTCCTCGATACGTAGCCCGCCGAGCGCCCTCCGGGGAGGGCATCGTTCGTCCTCTTGATAACGACCTCGTCCCACCGGTCCATGCCCGCTCTTTTCTTTCATCTTTCATGATATAATTATCCATCCCAGAATGTCACTATGCTTTTTTGCAATCCGGCTAGAAGGCTTTAAGATACAGCCCATGTTTTGAACCGGTCGATTGTGGAGATAAGGAATATGGTGGCACCAGTGCGCACTAGGGCTCTGACCAGAACACGCAGGGCAGCTCTCTTGAGGAGGGACCGCCAGGGAGTGGCCTCCACCATAGGTACGATCATGGCGCTGCTGGTTTTCCTGGCGTTCATGTCCCTCATCGTAAACTCCTACGTCCCCGCCTGGATGCTGGACAACGAGCGCTCGCACATGAACCAGGTCATGGACCAGTTCGGGGATCTCAAGGGGAAGGTGGACAGCATGATCGCCCAGCAGAGGACCACCGGTGATGCCTCGCTCAACATGTACGCCCCCATGACCGTGGGATCGGAGGGCGTGCCAGTGTTCGCCACGCCTACCGCCGGGCTGTTGACCAGGGATCCGCAAGGGGAGAACAACACCGGGATCAATATGAGGTTCAGCTACGCCACCACCACGGGCAGCGTGGCGGTGGACGTGTCCGGCGGCGGGAAGATAGAGATCTACGCCCCCAACCGGTACTACGTGCAGCAGTGGATCGCCTACGAGAACGGGGCCATCATCATCAAGCAGGAGGACGGCCAGACCATGCGGGCCTTCCCCAACCTGGACATCACCAAGACCAACGGGGCGGTCAACATCGCCTTCACCCAGATCGATGTCATCGGAACGCCGCTGTCATACACCGGCACCGACACCGTAGGGTTCAGCCTGGACCTGGTGTACATCGACGCCCAGACCTACACCGTGGCGGCGGACCGGACCTGCCGGCTCCTGATGAACACCACCTACAGCACCGCCTGGGAGGACTACCTCAAGGACACCCTGGAGGGCGCGGGGCTGGTGGCCAGCGACTACACCCTGGCGTCCACGGTGGTGGATGCGTCCAACCACATCGTGCAGATCAGCCTGACTTTGAACAACTGTGGGACCCTGGCCTACAACCGCGCCTATGTCAGCATGACCATGCTGACGTCCTGAGGTGAGAACATGCAAGAGGCCGAGCCGATAGACACCAAGGAGGAGCAGATGGACGACCCCCAGAAGGAGAAGGCCGTCAGCAAGGTGCGGGACCGGTACCTGAAGTTCATCCGCCGGATGGCCCCCAACCGAGCGGGCCGGGTCATGCTCTCCAAGGCCGAGGTCAAGCAGAAGATAGAGTGGTCCAAGGGCGTGGGGTCGGTCATCACCGAGATCCCCAAGATCGAGGACCCCCACGTCGAGTCGGTCGACCTGTACCCGGTGCTGGAGCCGTACAGCTACGCCCGGATCACGTACAACAACGATACCAGCGAGTACTTCATGGAGTCGCTGGAGCCCATCCTCACGGAGGATGACGAGAAGCTGCTGGCGCTCATCAAGGACACCCTGGGGCGGGCCCTGGGGTACGAGTGGACCAAGCTCACCAGCCTGGACAAGAAGGAGTACCTGGTGGAGAGCGTGGAATCGTACATCACCAGCCGGGGCATGAAGGTCGAGCCCCTGTTAAAGAAGAAGCTGAACTACTACATCCTGCGCGACTTCGTCGGCTACGGGAAGGTGGACATCCTCATGCGGGACGAGAACATCGAGGACATCTCCTGCGACGGCGTCGGCATACCGCTGTTCATCTACCACCGCAAGTACGGGAGCCTCAAGACGGACCTGCAGTTCGACGATGAGGACGCCCTGAACAACTACGTGGTAGCACTGGGGCAGCGCTCCGGGAAGCAGATCTCGGTGTCCAGCCCCATCCTTGACGGCACATCGCCGGAAGGCCACCGTATACAGGCCACCTACGCCCGCGAGGTCACCACCAAGGGGTCCACCTTCACCATCCGGCGGTTCAAGGAGAAGCCCTTCACGCCCGTGCACCTGGTGAAGTCCAAGACCGCCAGCGCGGAGATGATCGCCTACTTCTGGCTGGGCGTGGAGAACGGGGAGTCGATGATCATCTGCGGCGGCACGGCATCGGGAAAGACGTCCACGCTGAACTCCCTGGCGCTGTTCATCCCTCCGGGCGCCAAGATCGTGACCATGGAGGACACCCGCGAGATCAACCTCCCGCACATGAACTGGATACCGGGCACCACCCGCTCCGGGGTGGGGGAGAGGGGAGTGGACGGGAAGGCCCCGGGCGAGATCGACATGTACGACCTGATGCGCGCCTCCCTGCGTCAGCGGCCCAACTACATCATCGTGGGCGAGGTCCGAGGCAAGGAGACGTACACCATGTTCCAGGCCATGGCCACCGGTCACACCACCTACTCCACCATGCACGCGGACTCCGTCCAATCGATGGTCAACAGGCTGGAGAACCAGCCCATCAACTGCCCCAGGATACTTCTTACGGCCCTGCGGAACGTCATCATCCAGTCCCAGGTCAGGGTGGGGCAGGACCTCACCCGGCGCATGAAGCAGGTCATCGAGATCGTGGGCTTCGAGCCCGACACCAACGAGCTCATATCCAACACCGTCTACGAGTGGGACCAGGCCACGGACCGCTTCGTCTTCAAGGGCCACAGCTTCCTGTTCGACAAGATCATGGAGATGAAGAACCTCACCAACGAGGAGATGTCGGCGGAGTTCGATCGCCGGGTGGACATCATCAAGTACATGGTGTTCCGGGACATCACCGACCACCACAAGATCTGGGGGCTCATCAACCAGTACCTCAAGGACCCTGACAAGACCACCAACAAGGTCCGCCGGGAGCTGCAGGAAGGGGGGATCGCCGTTGGCGCCTGATGTCTCCGACACGTTCACCAAGTTCGATGGCAAGAGCAAGGACTACATGAAGACCAAGAGGACCTCGGAGCACACCGAGGTGTGGGGCCCCCACATCATCAAGCTCCCCGAGGGGGTCCTGCCCGACTACATCGCCCTCACCCCCTTCCAGATGCTGTCCTGGAGGACCATGGGCAAGGCGGTGAACCTCCGTGCCAAGCCCAACCCCAAGCTGGAGCAGCAGCTCCTGCAGGCGCATATGAGGATGCGGCCGGAGGAGTACGTGGCCTACGTGTGGATGAGCACCATCCTCGTCTTCATCGCCAGCCTGGTGGTGGCCACCCTGTTCGGGGGCGTGCTACTGACGCTCCTGCACGTGCAGACCGCCCTGGTGCTGGTCTTCTTCGTTATGCTGGTGGTCCTGCCGCCGGTGATGACGTACATAGTGTTGATGTCGATACCCGGCTCCCGGGCCAAGACCCGGGCGCGGGACATCAACAAGCGCATCGGGGCGGCCATGAGCTTCATCTCCGCAATGGCCTCCGCCGACGTCAACGTGGACGTAATATTCAAGGAGCTGGCCAAGCAGGAGATCTACGGGCAGATCAAGAGCGAGGCGGAGTGGATCACCCGTGACACCGAGCTGCTGGGCATCGACATCCTCACGGCCATCAACCGGGCCGCGCAGAGGACCCCGTCCATCAAGTTCCAGGAGTTCCTGCAGGGCGTGGTCACCAGCTCCACCTCCGGTGGGCAGCTGAAGCCCTACTTCCTGCAGAAGGCGGAGCAGTACGAGAAGGAGGCCAAGCTGGACATGAAGTCCCAGCTGGAGACCCTGGGCCTCATGGCGGAGTCCTTCGTCACCGTGGTGGTGGCGTTCCCCCTGTTCCTGGTGGTCATCATGGCCATCATGGCCATCGTCCCAGGCGGGGGCGGGGACGGCAGCACCACCGTGCTGCTGCTGGAGCTGGTGATCGGGCTCATGATCCCCATGTCCCAGTTCGGATTCATATTCTTCATTTGGAACATGACCAAGGAGTCGACGATTTGAGGTGAGGGCATGGCCGAGGACATAATGGACCTGAACCAACTGGACATTCACAAGCTCGACTACAGCCGCACCATCCTCATGGTGTCCGCGGTCATCGCGGGGATACTCGGGGTGATCGGGCTCCTGGACGCCATCGGGGGTCTGGACACCCCCCTGCTGTGGATCGACTTCGTGAGCCTGGGCCTCATGGCCATCGCCGGGCCGTACGGGTTCTACCAGTCCTCGCGCCATAAGAAGATCCAGGAGATCGAGAAGCGCCTGCCCGAGTTCCTGCGGGACGTGGCCGAGGCCGGCCGCTTCGGCATGACCCTGGCCCAGGCCATCAAGGTGGCCTCCCGGGGCCGCTACGGCAAGCTCACCCCCGAGATCCGCCGGATGGCCGCGCAGATCGACTGGGGCGTGCCGGCCTCGGAGGCCATGCGGCTGTTCGCGGACCGGGTGGACACCCCCCTTATCAGGAGGATGACGTCCATCATCATCAAGGCCAACGATGCCGGGGGTTCGGTGGCGGACGTGCTCACCATGGTGGCCCACGACGCCCGGGAGACCATGCTGGCCCAGTCCGAGCGCAAGATCGCCATGTCCACCTACATGATGGTCATATACATCGCCTTCGCGGTGTTCATCGCCACCATCTTCATCCTCAACACCACCTTCCTGCCGAAGATGACCGAGGCCGGAAAGGCCGTGGCCGATGGCGCGGAGAAGGCCGGCATAGACACCGGCTCCATCGCCACCATCCGCGTGGACATCATCCCCACGATACAGCTGCTGTTCATCATCTCGGTCGTGATACACGCCTTCGGCGATGGCATCCTGGCCGGGGTGCTGTCGGACGGGCAGCTCTCCACAGGGTTCAAGCACAGCTTCATCATGCTGCTCATCGGTCTGCTGGGAACGAGGTTGATCTGATATGGACGAAGCGATGAGACAAGAGGAGGTCGAGCCCCTGTTCGAGGAGGAGAGTAAGGAGAACAAGGAGAAGCTCACCATCACCTCCCGCTACCTGTCGTTCCTGGCCAAGGTCCGCAGCAAGCCCATGCGCGTTCGACTGCCCTCCGGCACCACCGTGGCGGCCGCGTCCATCACCGAGATCCCCAAGATATCGGACCCCAACATCGAGGAGGTGGAGATCACACCCATAGAGGACCCCTATTCCTTTGTCCGCATCAAGTACGACACGGTGGCGGGGGAGTACCTCTACGAGGTAATAGAGCCCACCCTCACCGAGGACGAGCACAACGTCCTGGACGTGATCAAGGCCGCCCTCATCGTGTCCTTGAACCTGGCCGAGACCAACCGCCTGGAGGAGAAGAGGGAGATCCTCAACAAGGCCACCGAGAGGCTGCTGGCCAAGCTCAACGTCAACCTCAACCCCATCTCCAAGGAGAGGATACTCTACTTCCTGAGACGCGACTTCGTCGGCTACGGCGTCATCAACGTGATGATGTACGACCCCAGCATCGAGGACGCGTCCTGCGACGGCGTGGGCATCCCACTGTACATCTACCACCGCAAGTACGGCAGCATCAAGAGCAACATCACCTTCGACAAGGAGGAGGAGCTGGACGCCTACGTGGTGTGGCTGGCGCAGAAGTGCGGAAAGCACATCTCGGTGGCCAACCCCCTGCTGGACGCCACCATCCCCGATGGTTCCCGTCTCAACGCCACGCTGGGCAAGCACGTGACCAAGCGGGGCTCCTCGTTCACCATCCGGCGGTTCAAGGACAACCCCTTCACCCCAGTGGACCTGCTCAAGTTCAAGACCATGTCCACGGAGATGATGGCCTACCTGTGGATCTCGGTGGAGTTCGGCTCCTCCATGCTGGTGTGCGGCGGGACGGCATCGGGTAAGACCACTACTCTCAACGCCATCCTGCTGTTCATCCCCCCGCAGATGAAGATCGTCAGCATCGAGGACACCCGGGAGCTGAACCTTCCCCACGAGAACTGGATCCCCGGTCTC
Organism: Methanomassiliicoccaceae archaeon; assembly: GCA_963663855.1. Lineage (GTDB taxonomy): Archaea > Thermoplasmatota > Thermoplasmata > Methanomassiliicoccales > Methanomassiliicoccaceae > UBA6. The sequence continues at coordinate 1,746,002 of OY760646.1, forward strand.
ACCCGTGAGGGCTTCGGGGGCAAGAGCGGTTCGCTGAGCGGCTCCATCAACATGTTCGACCTCCTCACCGCCGCGCTGAGGCAGAGGCCCCAGTACCTGATGGTCGGTGAGGTCCGTGGCAAGGAGGCCTATGTCGTATTCCAGGCCATGGCCACCGGTCACATCTCCTACTCCACCTTCCACGCCGAGGACGTGCAGGCCATGGTCCACCGGCTGGAGAACGACCCCATCGACCTGCCCCGGGCGCTGCTGACGGCGCTGAACCTGGTCATGCTGCAGGGGCAGGTGAAGGTGGGCACCAAGATGACCCGGCGGGTCAAGGGGCTGACGGAGATCGTGGGCATGGACCCCGAGACCAACGAGCTCATCACCAACGCCGTGTTCACCTGGAACCCCGCCGACGACAGCTTCACCTACTCCGGCCACTCCTACGTGTACGAGAAGGTGCGCGCGGTGCGCAACTGGTCTCCTAGGGAGATGGAGCGAGAGGTGCGGCGCCGCATCGAGATCCTGGAGTACATGAAGAAGATCGGGGTGAACAACTACCGCCAGGTGGCCAAGATCGTCTCCGCGTACTACAAGGACCCGGACAAGATCATGAAAGAGGTCAAGGAAAAGATGTCCGAGTGAGCGCTAGGCGCTCTGACCACGCCCGCTAGGACCACTGGACCACATGGTCTCTCATGACGTTATCGTCTTGATGGTGAGCATGGTCCTCGGCCCCGATGCCTTGACCTTTTCGAGGATCAGAGCATCTGCTTGCAGGAGGCGACGGTGATCTCCAGGACCCGGGTGAGGAACGAGAACTTGGCCTTCATCATGTCGAACTCCTCGCCGCCGTCGATGAACCTTGCCGTGCCCTCAATGATGAAGCCAGTCCCCTGGTAGTCCCTGAACCCCAGCACCTCCCTGCTCCCCAGGGACACCATCACCTTGTTGTTCTCCTGGCAGTTCTTCTCCGTCCTCCGCATGGCGTACGCGGGGATGAATATCCTCTCGTCCTCCGTAACCACAACGTAGGAGTTCCAGGTGTTCACCAGGTGGGGTCCCCCACCCGAGCTGGTAACGATGGCGACCACGCCCTCATGCTTCAGGACCTCGTGGAACTTTTCAGATAGCACGCCCGTTCCTCCGAACGTTGTTATCCACCTGAATCCTTAAATAAGCTCCACCTGACGCCCCGCCGCTCTCCCCTCCCAGCGCGCGTCCTGGGACATGAGGCATTGGCCTTGTCCCCTCGCCACGATATGCCTTCCTTCAGATCAGATATAGGAAACCGGACCCGGCCTCACGGAAGTGGTGCCAGGATGTATCCCTCCCTCGCTGCGGTTCAATGAAATGTTTAGGGGAGAGCTCTAGTCCTGATAGGCCTCACTCCCCGCCCGCCTCCCAGTACGCGTCCATGGCCTGCAGCACCCACAGCGCGCACCACAGTACGGCGCCCAGGACGGACAGGGCGGCCAGGTCTCCCAGCCCACTGAACGTTATGATAAGCGATAATGGTGCCACCAGAAGCAGCGCCAGGCCCAGCACGGCGAACACCGCCCCTTTGTAGAACGACGCGCTGAAGAACTGCCCCAGGCCCCAGATGGAGAACAGACCGGGGATCAGCGCGAGCATCAGGGCGGCGAGGGGCCGGGACGTGGAGCGGTTCAGCTTCTCCGGACGGACCAGCGTCCCGCAGTGGGTGCAGTAGCGCTCCTCCAAGCCCACGGGAGCATGGCAGCTGCGGCAGGAGTACGGCTGGTCGGTGAGGAAGCCGCACCGGCCACAGTACCTCCCCTCCTCCAAGATGGTGGAGCCGCAGTTCTGGCATCTCCGGACCTCGGTCACGGTGCGCGTAGCGCTCTCTCCGACGATAGTGCCGCAAACCGGGCACGCACCCTCGCCCTCAGGCACCGGTGTCCCGCACCGCGAACAGGTCTGGCTCATCCTCTCGATATGGACCGGGGCCGTTAAAAATGGTGCGCTAACCTTGATTTGATGTTGAATAAAAATAAGGGGGTTGGGAAAAGGTTTCTCAGAGGTCTCAGTTCTCCGGCTTCTTCTCCTCGGAACCGGCCTCCTGTCCCTCCACCGGCTTGAGCTCCTCCAGCTTGGGGGAGTTCTTCTTCTCCACCGGCCGGCGCACGATGCGGCGCAGGGGCTTCTGGGGCTGCTCGGGCTTGGCCTCCTCGGACGGAGCAGGGGCCTCTGCCCTCATCTCCTCCACCCGGGGCTGCTCCGCCTTGGGCACCTCCAGGTTCGATCCGCACTTGTGGCATATGGTGGCGCCGCGGGGGTTGAGGGTGCCGCAGGTGGGGCAGGAGGAGCCGCTGAACTTCCGCTTCTCCTCCTCCTGGCTCAGCCAGCTCTCGAAGCTCACGAAGGACGGCTGCTTCTTCCACCACTCCGAGAACTTGGCGTCGGAGTACTTCTTGCCCATGGAGGCCTTGGCCTCGGAGCGGAAGGTGTCCACGTAGGCGTCGTACTGCTCCCTCATCTTGGCGAGGTAGGCGTTCTCCTCCTCCGCGATGGCCTCGTTGATGAACTTGGCGCCACACTCCGGACAGGAGGTGGAGTTGGACGGTATCCACGCCTGGCACTCGCTGCACTTGGCGGTGCCGACCTCGAACTCCACGCCGCACTTGGGGCAGCGCTTGGAGGCCTCGGGTATGAGCGCACCGCACTCGCCGCACTCCACCATCTTCCCCAGGCCGTACTTGTACAGCCACACGGAGAAGAATATGATGGCCGCGGCGATGACCGCGAGGATCACCAGGTACAGGTACCATGGGATGCCGCCCTCGGCCACGGACTTGATGCTCACGTTCTTGAAGGTGCTGGTGGTCTTGTCCCCGATGGTCACCTCGGTGTGCACCTCGTAGTTCCCGCTGCTACCGTCAGGTATGTACAGGGGTATGGTGTAGATGCCCAGGGAGCTAGTCTCCGCGGGGAACAGCTGGCCCACCCTCTGTCCGTTCTTGACCAGGTAGGCGGAGACCTTCGCTAACCCTATGGGCAGGGAGGTGTTGTAGTTGGTCACCGTGCCGGTTACCAGGATGGTCTGTCCGGGGCTGAAGGACTTGCCCTCCAGGGAGTTCATCTCGATCTTGATGTAGGGCGCATCGATCACGAAGGCCTTCGACACCTCGTTGTTTGTGGCATCGCTCTCCTCCACCAGGCCGTCCTCGTTGGCGGTCACCAGGATAGTGTAGTTGCCCATGTTCCGTAAGATCTGCCAGGTGGTGTTGACCAGCACCTGCTTGCCGACCCCGACGTCCTTGATCACGGTGGCGAACAGGGTCGGGTTCCCGGTCTCGTTCAGCACGTAGAAGTTGAACTCCACGGCGCTGGCGGCGGTGTTGCCGATGTTGCGGGCGGTGACGTTCACGTACACCGTCTCGCCCTGGCTGGCGTGGTCGACATCGATGTCACCCAGGGTTACCTCCAGGTCATCGTTGAACGTTATGTCGGCCCGCTGGTCGTTGACCACCAGGTCCACGCTGGCCTGGTTGTTGTCGTAGTCGACCTCGGTCGTGCGCCCGGCCTCGTCGGGGTTGACGACCACGGTCACGGGAACGGTAACGCTGCCCAGCCCGCTGGTGATGTTAGACGTCCATTGGCCGGTCACCATTATGGTCTGACCGGCGGCGATGGTGGATATGGTCTTGCTGTCCACCAGGGTGCCGGAGGAGCTGCCGATGTAGAAGTACACCCGCACGTTGCTGGCGGTTATGTCCCCCACGTTCTTGATTGCGGCCTCGATGCTCACATCATCGCCGACGTTCACCGGGCTAGCAGGATCGAAGTTGATGTAGCTGACCCTGAGGTCAGCGTAGTTGAGCACATGCTGCTGGTAGGAGTAGGTGTTGTTGGTCTCCGAGATCTCGGTTATCGTGCCCAGCCTGTCAATCACCACCTCCAGGGTGTACGCCCCGGCGATGCTGGGGGTCCAGGAGATGGACGCCTCGCCGTAGTCGCCCACGTCGATGCTGTTGATGATGGCATCGGCCAGCAGGGTCCGGACGCCTCCCGAGGGCTGGGTGGCGTAGAAGCTCACCCTAACGGCGGAGGCGGAGACATCACCGCTGTTGTGCACCGTGGCCTCTATGGTCGTGGTCTGCCCGCGGACGGGCGATGCGGGGTTCACTACCACATCGCCGGCGGCAACGTACAGGTCAGGTATGCCGTGAACTGTGACCTGCGTGGAGTTGCCGTTGTTGCTGTTGTCGAACTCCGAGATGCGGTTGAACGGATCGACGGCCACGCTGATGGTCCGCAGGCCCAGCGTGGAGGCGGTCCAGGTGGTGGAGACCGTGACGGTCTCCCCCGGAGCGATGTAGTCGACGGTGGTGTGGTAGAAGGTCACACCGGTGTCGTTGAAGTACACCTCCACATCACGGGCGCCGACCACACCGATGTTGGTGATCTCGGTGCTCACCGTCACCACCTGGTTGTGGTAGGGGGTGGTGGTGGAGAGGTCCAGCGGCGGGTCGAGGTCCGGAAGGGCGCCGGCCACGGCTATGATCACCGGGGCCATGGAGGTCCTGGTGACCGGCTCAGAGTAGCCGATAATGCCCACGTTCATGGTGTACAGTCCGTAGTAGGTGTGACCACCGTAGGTGTAGCTGGCGTTGGCGAAGTAGCTGCCCACGAAGCCTTCGTAGATGGACATGCCCGCCGTCCTCACGTCGGTGAGAACACGGAAGCTCAGCGAGCCGTCAGCACCGCTGACGCCGTTCTGGTTGCTCCCGTTGACCGGGCGGCGGATGGTCACGTCCGCTCCCATCAGCCTCTCGCCGGTACCGTCCAGCACCACGACCTTCACCCAGCGGTAATGATAGATGGTGGCGGAGTCCTCGGGATCGAGGGAGCCGATGGATATGTTGGTCACGTAGGCGGTGGCATGCCCTCCGAAGGACGACCAGGACTGACCGAAGTCGGTGTCCTGGGCCACGACCTCGGCGTACGAGGTCTCCGGCGTCATCAGGTCCCCGGCTATGGTCGAGGAGGCGATGTGCACCGTGCTGTTGTCATCGGCCCGGATGTGCACCGCAGAAGCGATGGAGGAGCCGATGACCGTCAGGTTGGCGTTGTCCATGAGGTACAGGTCGATCTGCATGTTGGAGCCCAGTACCGTGCCGGACACCAGCCGGAGGGTGGCATCGTCCTTGACGATGACCTTCAGCTGGTAGGAGCTGGACTGCACCTCGGTGAAGGCGGTGTTGGTGATGGTCAGCACACCGCTGTTGAGGACCACCACGTTCTTGGCCCAGTTGAAGTCGTTGGGCCCGGTGATGGTCAGGGTGGGGTACTGGACACCCCCCACCACCAGGTCATCATCGCTGGTGGCGATGTTGACGGTCACGGACCGGAAGGCCGAGTTGTTGCTGTAGTCGTACTCCCTGACCTGGTGGTTGGAGTTCACGTACACGTAGATGGGATAGGTCCCGATCTGCGAGGGCTTCCAGGTGTAGGTGGTCTGGGCGAAGCTGCCCGTGGACACGGTGACCGCCGTGGACCCGATGTACAGGCCGCCCGACTGGGCGTTGCCGGCGTAAAGGTCAACGGTCACGTTGGCGGCCGGAGCCCGGCCGGTGTTGTTGACGTAGATAGTTGCCGTTATGGTCTCGGTGGACAGGGCGGGCTGGGGGTTGAACGTGATGTCACCGGAGGTCAGGGTGAGCTCCGCCAGGTTCTCCAGGGCGGTGAACTGCACCGACATCACATTGTTGGTCTTGCTCTCCTCGGACACCGTCTTCTTCGGATCGATGGTCACGGTGATGGTGTGGACGCCCGCAGGCACGTCCGTCCAGGTTATGGTCGAAAGGGCCTGGTCGTTCTCAGTTCCCACCGCGATGGAGTAGATCGTCTGGTTGCTCCAGAAGGCGGCGGTCTTGCCTCCGATGTAGCCGACCACGGTCACATCCACCTTGGTGGCGGTGGTCTTACCGCGGTTGTGGATGGTGGCCGCTATCTGGACGGTGTCACCCGCGTACGCTGTGGACGGAGTGACGGTTATGGGCAGGACCACCAGGTCCGGCAGCTCCAGCGCCAGGCTGGGGATTGAAACCTCGATCTCCTTCCAGGTGTTCTCAGGCGTCATGTCGGGGTAAGGCAGGAAGGATACACCGGTGCTGTTCTGGAACAGCGAACCGGTGGAGTTCTCGTAAGAGATGGTGAGCTCGTACGCGAACGCCACGAAGGGGTTGGGGTTCTTGGGGTCCAGCACCTCAGACAGGAGCGGGATCCTGGCCTTTCCCTCGTTGTCGGTCACGGTGTAGGAGGCGGGGTTCTTGTTCAGGTATCGAAGGACCTCGCTGGAGGGGTAGCCCTGCACTCCCGTGGGCGTGTTGTAGTAAGCGGGGATGCCCGAGCTCTCGATGACCGAGGATATCTCCGCCCCATTGACCGGCAGGGATTGGACATCGGTGACGGTCATGTTGGCCCAGCGATAGATGTAGATGGTAGGGCTGAGAGTTATGTTTAACCACACACTATTTACTGAGTAACTTTCTCCCGAACCACCATTGTTCACTGTCTGAACAACTAGGGTTTTTATTTTTTCTATAGAATCCACGCCCTGGGAGTATAGATTGAACTCAGGCGCAATTTCCTGAGCGGTTTGGCTTATTCTTATGTTGGTGTTAGTTAATGAACTCCCATTGACGCTATATCGGAGATAATTTGTGCCGGTATAGGAGCTTGCAGTGTAATCGAATGCTAAAGAAGCCCCACTAATTGGTCCGGTTAAATCGCTTGTATTGAAATTATATAGACTTAGAGTGGTCGAATAGGGCACGGTGAAATAGCTTGCATCCTTTGCTGTAACGGCGGAAATTGAAGATCCAGTTGTATCAACGCCGATTGTTTTGTTTGAGACAACAGATTTTATGGTCTTCTCCACGGTCACGAAGGCAGGCTGCCTCTTCGCTATGGTGGTCGGTGCCTTGGCAGTATCATTATCGGTAGTGACACCGTAGAGATAGGCCTTGGAGTTGTCGCGCAGGACCATGGTGTTGTGGTTCACCTTGTCCGAGAAGTCCACGCCTATCATGGAGTTCACAGCGGTGAACTCGGTGTTGCCGGCCAGGGTGATGCTGGTGTAGGTGGGCAGGGTCATCTTGAAGGTGATCCACACCTTGTTGATATACAGCGTCTGCCCGCCGTTGTTGGCGAACCCGATGTTCAGGCCGCTGAGGTCCATGGAGGACATCGAGGGCAGGGTGGCGCTGGCCGTCACCTGGTCAGCGGTACCGGTGACCGGGTTGACCGGGGTGTTGCTGAACGTCATGGTGGTCGTCTCCACGGCCCCGTTCCGGTACTGGAACTGCACGTGTGAGGCGCTGGAGAAGGTGTTCCCGGTGTAGTACTGCACGTACAGGGTGGCCTGCACGTTGTCGGCGGCGTTGAACACCAGGCCGCCGGTGTCGAAGCCGTCCAGCCACACGGTCTTGCTGTTGGCTACCGCGTAGTACGCCTGGTCGGAGCGCAGCAGGGAGCTGATGTCCGATCCGGTGGAGTCGTTGCTGGCCTTGGCGGAGGGCATCCTGGACAGGTAGTAGTCCGCGGCCTCCCGGGCCCCGGTGACGTCGTTGTCGTTGTCGGCCACGAAGGGATAGGTCTGATCGTACATTCCGGAGTAGATCTGGCTAAGCCGTCCGCTCTCGATGTCGGGGGTCTGGTAGATGTTCGGCAGCGAGGAGTCGTATATGCTCACGGTCGAGGACATGAACAGCAGGACCGGGGCGTACTGGTAGATGGACTCCGGGAAATAGGTGTCGTTGCAGTAGGAGCCCACCAGCTCATTGCCGGTGATGTTGGACCGGTACATGGTGAGGGTGGAGTCGTCCACGATCATGTGGCCGGGGAAGCTGAGCATGCTGTCGTACGTCTCTAGTATACCGCCGTGGCGGACGATCAACCCCAGGCTGGGGAAGGCGTTGAGTTGGTTCAGGTTGGTGGACAGGGTCGAGTTGCTGAGGACCAGCTTGCCGCCGTCCTCGATGATAAGAGTGTATTTTCTATCGTCGGAGGTCCCCGCGACCTTGTCGCTTCCGATGTTCTCCGCGAAGACCAGCCCTCCACTGGTGACGGTGACCACACCGCCCGCGCGGATGGTGAGGTTACCGTTCATGGTGTAGGTGGAGGTCACGTTCCAGCTGTGAACGTTGTAATCGGCGCCGATTATGCGGTCCCCGTTGGAGTAGTCCGACGGAAGGAAGCCTTGGCCCTCGGTCGTGCTCACCATCAACAGCACCACGCCGGTGAAGGAGGATAGCAGAAGACCTATCACGATCAGGATGCTCGCAGCTCGATTAGCGACAATACGACCTTTCATAAACCCACCGATCCCTAGGTTTTTTAACTCCGGGAATTCGTCGCTAACAGACGTGTCAGTTTATTTATATCTGAGCATACAATTAACAAAAAATTAAACGAACGGGAAAATAAAAAATGATGCCTGGGTAGGCGCTGACGGCCTACTTTCGGCGAATGATTTTACGTATCGAAACGGGTTTCTTGGAGGGGTCGTCGACCACGTCCTCCTTCTTCTCCGCGGCCTTCTTCTTGGGCGCAGGGGCCTTGAGCGCATGCCCGCAGTGAGGGCATGATGCGTCGCTCTCCGACACGCCCTTGGAGCAGTTCGGGCAGGTGGGGCCGCTGGGCCTCTCCTCGGCCTTGAACACGGGAGTGGGTTCTTCCTCCTCGGCTTTGAAGACCGGAGTGGGTTCTTCCTCCGCCTCGGCCTTGAAGACGGGAGTAGGCTCCTCTTCAGGCTCCTCCACCTCTTTGACCGGCTCCTCGATCACCGGCTCGGGGGCGGCCTCGATGACCTCGGGCTCCTCCGGCTCCTCGATCTTCTCGACGATGGGCTCGGGAACGGGCTCCTCCACCTCCACCGGCTCGGGGGTGGGGGCGGACGGGGCGCGCTTCCCCAGGCCCTGCTCGCGCTCGTTGAGCGCCCTCTCCCACATCACAATGCGCTTCTGCTCGTCGAGCACGACCTTGCGGCCCTCGGCCAGCAGCGCCTCCTGATCGGCCAGGACCTTGACCTTGGCCAGCAGAGACTCCCGGGCCGCGGACAGCTCCTCCATCAGCTGGTGGGAGCGCTCCTGGTCCTTGAGCAGCCCCTCCTCCATCTCCCGGATGCGGGCGCTCATGCCTCGTATGTTGCTTTCGTAGGCCGCGCTGCGCTCCGCTAGGGCGGCTAAACCGTCCTCCCGCCGGGTCAGCTCCAGCTGCCTACGCTCCAGCTCCCCGCGCGAGCGGTTGATCTCCTCCTCGCGCAGCAGGATGTCCTTCTCCAGGGCGGAGGCCTTGCGCTCCCGCTCCTGCACCGCGCTCTCCCGCGGCGTCAGGTCGGCCAGCCGGGTCTGCATCTCCTTCTCCCGCGCGTCCAGCTTGGCGGTACGGGCGTCCAGCTCCCGGCGGCCCTTGTCCAGGTCGGCCTCGAAGGACTCGATCTTGTCCCGCCTCTTCTTGAGCTCGGCCTCCTGGGTCTTAACCTTGTCCTTGAACTGCTCGATGACCTCCCATATGGGGGTCTCATCAGTAGTGGCCATCTGTATCCCTCCATTCCATGCCAACAAGACGGTCCGCGCGGTCGCGACCCTATCCCAGGGACGGTCCCAGGATGTTCAGCCCGCTCTCCCCGACCTCCACCGTATGCTTCTCCATACTGTGCTTGCAAGCCCTCATCTTCTCTACTCTAATGAACCGGACCAGCTTCCCCTTGTTGCGGTCCAGGCCCAGCTCTATGATCCCGTCCACCAGGAACCCCTCGTTCCCCAAGAGGTCGGACGGACCCCCGCGCACGCGCTCCATGACGATGAAGCAGGTCAGGTTCTGGTCGCGCAGGGTCTTGAAGAAGTAGAACATCCTCTTGCGCATGTTGTCCTGGTTCTCCATCAGCGAGTATAGTGCTCCCAGGGAGTCCAGGGTGAACACGGAGAACTTGTCCCCATGCTTCTTCTTGTAGTACTCGATGGTCTCCTGAATGAACTGTATGTAGTCGGTGGGGGTGTCCTCCTCGATGACGTCGTCCAGCTCCCTCAGGTCGGTGATGTCCGATATCTCCATGTTGGGAGTGGGGTCGATGCCCAGGCTCTGCATGTTGTTGCGGTGGCTGGAGGTGGTCTCCTCGAGCGTGACGTACAGTCCGACCTCTCCGGACCTCTCGAGGTAGTTAGACATGACCGAGTAGCAGAAGCTGGTCTTCATCGATCCGGGCGGGCCGGTGACCAGTATTACCTTTGGTGCTTCGATGTCGGTTCGGAATATCCGGTCGAGGCCCGGTATGGAGTCCCTTAGCGTAGTCTTTCCCCGGACATTCAAATCTGCCGCTAATTAAAAAGGTTACGTCGATAAAATTAAAAAAGTGGACCAACCGCCGTCCGGGCGGCAGCTGGCCCATCATTCATCGCTCTCTTCCTTGTCCTCCATCAGGGGGAGCATGGAGGTGTCCTCCTTGGACTCGGTAAGGGCCACCCTCATCTCCTCCTCCGCCCCCACCAGGCGGGCCACCGCGGTGATCTTGTCCCCGTTGGTGAGGCCCATGATGGTCACTCCTTGAGTGGAGCGGCCCATGGTGCGGATCTCCTCCGCCCGGGTGCGGATGACGTTGCCCTGCACCGTGGTGAGGATGATCTGATCGTCGTCGGCGATGGTGCTCACCGACACCACCTTGCCGTTGCGGTCCGTGGTCTTTATGGTGATCACGCCCTTGGCGCCGCGGTGGCTCTTCCGGTAGTCGGAGACCAGGGAGATCTTGCCATAGCCGTTCTCGGTGATGCTCAGAAGCTTGTCCTCCGGGCGCACCACCGCCATGCTCACGATCTCGTCCCCCTGCTCCGGGCGCATGCCGATGACCCCGATGGAGGGCCGGCCGACGGAGCGGACCTCGGAGGCGTCGAAGCGCGCCGCCTGCCCGTCCCGGGTGGCCAGCACGATCTCGTCCTCCGGGCGCACCAGCTTGGTGTCCACCAGCGCATCGCCCTCCTCCAGGCTGATGGCGATTATGCCGCTGGAGCGGATGTTGCGGTACTCCCTGAGCGCGGTCCTCTTCACGATGCCGTTGCGGGTGGCGAACATGAGGTCGACGCCGTCCCCCAGGCCGTCCAGGGGCAGGTTGTTCTCCACCTTCTCGCCCTCCTCCAGCCGGGGCAGGAGGTTCACGATAGGCTTGCCCTTGGAGTGCCGCCCGGCCACCGGGATGCGGTAGGCCTTGAGCTGGTACACCCGGCCCCGGTTGGTGAAGAACAGGATGGTGTTGTGCGTCATGGTGACGAACAGGTCCACCACCCGGTCGTCCTCCTTGGTCTCCATTCCTAGGAGCCCTTGACCGCCGCGGTGCTGCTGCTTGTAGGTGTCCAGCGGAAGGCGCTTGATGTAGCCGTCGCTGGAGATCATCACCACCATCTCCTCGTTGGGGATGAGGTCCTCGATGTCCAGCTCCCCGGTGTCGATGACGATCTCCGTCTTCCTCTCGTCGCCGTACGCCTCCCGCACCTCGGCCAGCTCGGCCTTGATGATGGCCATGATCTTGGACGGGTCCGCGAGTATGCCCTCGTACTCGAGCACCTTGCGCTCGATCTCCGCGAACTCCTTGCGCAGGTCCTCGATCTCCAGGCCGGTAAGGGCGCGGAGGCGCATGTCCAGGATGGCCTTGGCCTGTATCTCGTCGATCTCGAACCGCTGCATGAGGCCGTCGCGCGCCTCGTCGGTGGTGCGGGCCTCGCGGATGATGCGCACCGCCTCGTCCAAGGAGTCCACCGCCTTGATGAGCCCCTGCAGGATGTGGTCCCTCGCTCTGGCCTGCCCGAGGTCGTACTGGGTGCGGCGGGTGACCACCTCCTGCCGGTACTCGATGAACGCCAGCAGCATGTCGCGCAGGGTGAGCACCTTGGGCTCGCTGTTGACCAGCGCCAGGTTGATCACCCCGAAGGTCACCTGCATCTGGGTGTGGGTGAACAGCTGGTTCAGCACGATCTCCTCCATGGCGTCGCGCCGCAGCTCGATGACGACCCGCATACCGTCGCGGTCGCTCTCGTCGCGGAGGTCCGTTATCCCCTCGATACGCTTGTCCTTGACCAGCTCGGCGATGTTCTCGATCATGGCCGACTTGTTCACCTGGTACGGTATCTCGGAAACGATGATGCGCTTCCTGCCGTCCTTCTCCTCTATGTTGGTGCGGGCCCTCACCCTCAGACGTCCCTTTCCGGTGGAGTAGGCCTCGATGATGCCGTTGGTGCCGTAAATTATCCCGCCCGTGGGGAAGTCCGGACCGCGCACGAACGCCATGAGGTCGATGTTGTCCGCCGACGGCTCGTCGATGAGGTGGGCGAGCGCGTCGCATATCTCCCGCAGGTTGTGGGGGGGGATGTTGGTCGCCATGCCCACGGCGATGCCGGCGGAGCCGTTGACTAATAGATTAGGAACCTTGGACGGCAGCACCACCGGCTCCTTGAGCGAGGCATCGAAGTTGTCGGTGAAGTCGACGGTCTCCTTGTCGATGTCGAGGAGCATGTCCTCGGCCACCTTCTGCAGGCGGCACTCGGTGTAACGCATGGCCGCCGCCTCGTCGCCGTCCACGCTGCCGAAGTTGCCGTGGCCGTTGATCAGGGTGTAGCGCAGGGAGAAGTCCTGGGCCATGCGCACCAGGGCGTCGTAGACCGCGGAATCGCCGTGTGGATGATATTTCCCTAAACAATTGTGAACTATCACGCCGTTAGCCACGAACTCGTGAGCCCCGGCGACCTGTAGGTCGTAGGTGTGCTCCGCGGGAGCGGTCTCCACCTTCTCCACGCTCATGAAGTAGGTATTGTTCTCCAGCACGTCATCGATGAAGGGCGCCCATCTCGAGCCTATCCGGCCCAGCTTGTCCTGGATGCCCCAGTCCACGATCTGCGTGCGCCCCAGGGGCCGGTCGCGCAGGTCGGACGAGTATCGTATCTTGGTCCCGTCAGGGTAGCTTATTCCACTGCGGAACTTGTTCCCCTCCACGTCCTGATACCATCCCGAGCCGAGGTGGTGCTCCGAGAGGTCTTCGAACAGCACGCTCCCGGCGTTAGGTATACGGTCGAACGATGATACCTTGTTCGGCGCGGCCAGTATGTCCGCGAGCCTCTCCTTCCTCTGCTCATTATGGAGGTCGAGCTGTTGAGCGAGGCTCTTGGCGAACCGGCCCTCTATCTCTATATAATGGAGAGGGTGGTTATGCCTCAAGACGTATCCACGTACGATTTGGAAATCGTCCCTCTTATCCTGGATGAACCTATGACTGAGTACTCCAGCATGCTGAAGGAGCAGCTGGATGTCATCGGCCATTCTTTCTGAGATGGTTGTATAGTTGATGGTACATCTGTTTTTATGAATGTGCCCATCACCATCGATCATACCCGATATCAACGACATGATCACAGACTTGGGCGATCTAAAGAAAGCGTCCGGGATATGTTTGGTTTTTGCTTTCCATGTCGAATCTATGCGCAATGCGTTTGTTAAAAAAATGTTGATATCCTTGTCGCATAGTCGGATATGATTCATTACCTTTCCATCAATGTGATCTCCTTGAGGGTCGGTACCCCAACCGTATATTGAAGCATCATAACCAAAGGCTTCTCTGAGGGCATCACTAACATGCTGGATAACTCCGGATGATGTGGAGTAAAAACTAAATCTTCCTTGTCCCGCCACATCATAGCATGATTCTATGCAACCATCTGATAAGAACTGCCCCATGAGGTAGGCGATGTTCTCGTCCAGCCTCATCTTGCGCCCGTTCCAGTCCGGCAGGTCCACGTACGGTACGTCGTCCGGATAGTCCAACCGCATGATGATGTGATCGTTGGCGCCGAGGTCCTTGGCCTCCTTCCACTGGTACTGCATTCCAGGGGTGATGACCTTGAACAGCTGCGAGGGGGTAGCGGTGATGCTCAGACCGTTGCCCATGGTGACCCTCACCAGCTCCCTTTTCGGCATCTCGTAGAGCTCGGTGACGACGGAGGTACCCTGCTGGGTGTATACCTCCTCGCCCTGTTCTACCTCCTCCACCGGGATCAATCCCCTCTTGGTAAGAACGTAAGTGCCGGCGACGAAGCACTCGCCGACCACCCTCGCGCTCTTCTTGTGAGGCTTGTTGTAGTTGTTCCCCATGTCGTACATGGCGTACAATATCCGGCGGTGCACCGGCTTGAGGCCGTCCCTCACGTCCGGCAGCGCACGGCCGACGATGACGCTCATAGCGTAGTCGATGTACGATTTCTTCATCTCCTGCTCGATCGGCCGGATGATCTCCCGCGCCGGAGCCGTTGTGGTTTCGTTGGATGTGTTAGAGTCTGTCATTTATGATCACCGTTAGATGTCCAGGTTCTCCACTTCCTTCGCGTGCGAAGTGATGAACTCCTTTCGTGGAGCCACCTGGTCCCCCATGAGGATGGTGAACAGCTCGTCCGCTCGGACGGCGTCCTCGATGGTCACCTTCTTCAACGACCGGACCGCCGGGTCCATGGTCGTCTCCCACAGCTGATGGGGGTTCATCTCCCCCAGCCCCTTGTAGCGCTGGATGTTGGCGCCCTTGCCCAGCTGCTCCATGGCCGCGGCCCGCTCCCGCTCATTGTAGGCGTAGAGCTCCTTGTTGCCCTTGGAGACCTTGTACAGCGGAGGCATGGCCAGGTAGACGTAACCGCTGTCGACGAGCGGCCGCATGTAGCGGAAGAACAGCGTCAGCATCAGGGTGGAGATGTGAGCACCGTCCACATCGGCATCGGTCATGATGATGACCTTGTGGTACCTCACCTTGCTGACGTCGAAGTCAGCGCCGACACCCGCGCCGATGGCGGTGATGAGGTTCCTGATCTCCACGTTCTTGAGGATCTTGTCCATTCGCGACTTCTCCACGTTCAGGATCTTGCCCCTCAGTGGAAGTATGGCCTGGAACTCGCGGTTGCGGCCCTGCTTGGCGCTGTTGTGGACGAAGACCCCTGAGGCGAGGGCGAAGTTATGGCTGTGAGGGACCTCGATGTCGTACACGTCCGCCCTCTTCCCGGTCATCTCCACCGAGACGACCGTGTGATTGTAGCAGGCGGCGACTTCCCACGTGAACGTTTGCTCTTCGACATCTATAATGGGGTGCCCATTGCCCGTTTGTACGCTTAGCCAGCTTTCCGAGTTGGGGTTCCAGACCATCTCGTAGCCGTTGATGGTCACACCCTTCTCGGCCGTGTCCGAGACCTTCCTGTACAGCGGCATGAGGGAGTCGCCGGCCCTGAGCTCGATGGCCTGCCGGTACGTACCATCACGAAGCATGAAGCGGTGGTCCGGGGTGCACTCGATCATCTCGCCGTTGTCCAGTGTCACCTCCACCACATCGGCGTCCTTCTTGGTGACCCGGGCCTCGATCGCCCTCTCGATGCCCACCTTCCCGTCATGGCGGATGGTGTAGCAGAAGTGCTCCTTCCCCTCTGCCTGTTCGGCCGCTATCTCCTTGAAGCTGAGGTCCCTGCCATCTGCCAGCGCCACCTTGGTGTCGCCGGAGAAGCAGCCACCCGCGCTGTTCCCCTCCACGATGTACAGCTCCGACCGCGCGGGGTCCTTCTCCTGGCAGTCGGCCAGCTTCCCCGGCAGCCCGCTGCCCTCGAGGAAGCCCTTGCGCCGCGTCAGCTCCCGGGCCTTGCGCGCCGCCTCCCGGGCCTGGTACGCCAGTATGGAGCGCTTGATGCACGCCTCGGCCGCCTTGGGGTTCTCGTCCAGGAACTGGTTGAACTTCTCGTACACGCACGAGTCCACGATGCCCTTGACCTCCCCGTTGCCCAGCTTGGTCTTGGTCTGGCCCTCGAACTGCGGCTCCGGGATCTTGACGCTCAGAATGGCCGTTAGACCCTCGCGCACGTCCTCCCCGCTGAGGTTCTCCTCGTTCTCCTTGAGGAGCTTGTTCCGCTTGGCGTACTCGTTGATGCTGCGCGTGAGCGCGGAGCGGAAGCCCATGAGGTGCGTCCCGCCCTCCATGGTGTTGATGTTGTTGACGAAGGAGAACACGCTCTCCGAGAACGCGTCGGTGTACTGCATGGCCACCTCCACCATGACGTCGTCGCGCTCGCACGTCAGGTAGATCGGCCGCTCGTGCATGACCACCTTGTTCTTGTTGAGGTGCTGCACGAACTCCACGATGCCGCCCTCGGCGTGGAACAGGTCCTCGCGCTCCCGGCCGGGGCGGAGGTCACGGAACGTGATCCTGACCCCGCGGTTAAGGTACGCCAGGTCCTGCAGGTGGTGCGCCACCGTCTCGGCGTCGAAGTCCAGCTCGTCGAAGATCTCGGGGTCGGGGCGGAAGTGCTGCTGCGTTCCCGTCTCCGTGGTCTCGCCCAGGACCTGCAGCGGGGTGACCAGATGGCCGCGCTCGCACCGCATCTGGTGCACGTGGCCCTCCCTCTTGACCGTGGTCTCCAGGTACTCCGATAGGGCGTTCACCACCGACAGGCCCACGCCGTGCAGGCCGCCGGACACCTTGTAGCTCTTGCGGTCGAACTTACCGCCGGCGTGCAGGGTGGTGACCACCAGCTCCACCGCCGGCCGGCCGTACTTCTCGTGCATGCCCGTCGGTATCCCTCGACCGTCATCGGACACCGTGACGCTGCCGTCCGCGTTGATGGTGACGTCGATCTTGGTGCAGAAGCCGGCCATCACCTCGTCGATGCTGTTGTCCACGACCTCGTAAATTAGATGATGAAGGCCCCGGGCATCGGTGGAGCCGATGTACATCCCGGGCCTCTTCCTGACCGCCTGCAGACCCTCCAACACCTGGATCTTGTCTGCCCCATAATTGCTATCTTCCATTGAATCAAACCTCGAAATCCATTCTCTTCTTCCCCGAGAGAGCGGGCTATTTCAGTCGCATTTTAAGATGTAGAAGTCGTCCATCCCTTCTCCTACTTCGACCATCAATGTAATGGTATCAAGGTATTAATACCCTTCGAGGTACATCTGGCTATATAAGCAAAACCTCTATTCGGAACGACAGGAAAAAAATGGTCCTGCGGGCATGCTTTTGCATCGCTTTCACCCTCCCGGGCTTCGGAAGGGTCTTCTAGTACGATGAGCTTAGGTCTCGACCGATCTAAGATGGCCGTGGATGTCGAACCCTACGTTGAGCAGATAAGGGAAGTGGCCCGCAGGGAGGGCATGGAGCCTAGTGTCCTGGAGAGGCGTGTGCGGGAGGGGAGGGTGGTCATACCCTACAACCCGAGGCACGCGCCCCGCGCCTGCGGTATAGGCGAGGGGCTGAGCGTCAAGGTCAACGTCAACGTGGGCACCTCCCGCGACCGGGTGGAGGTGGAGGAGGAGATGGACAAGGTCCGCCTCTCCCTGGAGTACGGCGCGGACACCATCATGGACCTCAGCACCGGCGGTGACATCGACGCCATCCGCTGGAAGATCATCTCCTCCTGCGACCTCCCGGTGGGCACCGTGCCCATCTACCAGACCGGCCTGAGGATGGCGCGGCAGGGGGCCCTGGTGGACATGGACGAGGACGACATCTTCAACGGCATCGTGCAGCACGCCAAGGACGGCGTGGACTTCATGACCGTGCACTGCGGCATCACCCAGGAGGCGGTGGAGCGGCTGAAGCGCACCCCCCGGGTCACCGATGTGGTGTCCCGCGGCGGCTCGTTCCTGGTGGCGTGGATCCTGCACAACGGCGAGGAGAACCCGCTCTACAAGAACTTCGACTACTTGCTGGACCTGGCCAAGGAGCACCAGTTCGTACTGTCCCTGGGCGATGGTTTCCGGCCGGGATGCATCCACGACGCCACCGACGCCCCGCAGGTGCAGGAGCTGCTGAACCTGGGGGAGCTGGTCCGGCGCAGCCGGGAGGCAGGGGTGCAGGCCATGGTGGAGGGCCCGGGGCACGTGCCCATGGACCAGATCGCCGCCAACGTGCGGCTGGAGAAGAGCGTGTGCCAGGGCGCCCCCTTCTACGTTCTCGGTCCCCTGGTGACGGACATCGCTCCCGGGTACGACCACATCACCGGCGCCATCGGGGGGGCCATCGCCGCCTACCACGGGGCGGACTTCCTGTGCTACGTCACCCCGGCCGAGCATCTTTCGCTGCCGACGCCCCAGGACGTCAAGGACGGGCTCATCGCCAGCAAGATCGCCGCCCACGCCGCGGACGTGGCACGGGGGCGGGGGAAGGACAGGGACCTGCGCATGTCCACCGCCCGCAAGGCGCTGGACTGGCCCGCCATGTACCGTGAGGCCCTGGATGAGAAAAAGGCAAGGGAGTACCGAGCCCGGGGGTCCACCGAGGAGAGCGAGGGGTGCTCCATGTGCGGCGACGTGTGCGCCATCAAGATCGTAAAGGAGTACCTGAAAAGGGAGTGAGTGGAGCCACTGAGGGGTTTCGAACCCCCGACCTACAGTTTACGAAACTGTCGCTCTTTCGCGGTCCCGGGCGTTGCCTGGGACTGCCGCTGAGCTACAGTGGCCTGCGAACTCCATCAAGCCCTCCCCCGATTTAATGGTTTCCACCCTGTTTGATTGCGCTGGTCGAACAACCAGGACATAAACGCTTTATGCCGACGGCACGATGTTCTCCCGGTCTGCATGCTTTTGGAGCTGGGTGTGCCACAGGGACAGGTCGTCTCCCGCTGGAAGGGGGGTGAGGGTATCTTGAGAGAGGCGCTGGGCAGGGTCAAGGCGGCCTCCTTCACCGGGTACCTGAAGACCAGCCTGTCCAAGGAGGGCGACCGCTCCGAGGCCCTGCTGTCCTTCGCCAGCGGGGTGCCCACCCTGTGCCTCAACGTCTTCCAGCCCTACGGCATGGAGGAGGTGTGGTTCCTGGGGGAGCGGGCCACGGAGTACATGTGGGCCGACGCGTCCCAGCCCGAGGCGGTGGTGACCCTGCACGGCGACGTCAGCCTGCGGGACTTCGAGCAGCTGTTCCCCCACGCCCGCATCAAGCGGCTGGAGGCGCCGCGACGACCCATGCCCCTGGCCGAGGTCCGCCAGGAGAAGATGGCCAACGAGCCGGGAGGGGGACAGCGCCGGGCCGACCTCATGGGGCCGCCGGCCACGGAGGAGGCGGACCGCAAGAAGGTGGACCAGCAGGCCAAGGGGGTGTACGACCTCATCCTGCAGTACCACAAGATGCGCTCCCAGGTGTCCAGCGGGGGCACGTGCGAGCGGTGCGGGGGCCCCGTGGACCTCCTGGGGTACTGCCCCAAGTGCGCCCCCACGGCGGCGGAGGAGACACGGGAGGTACAGATACCGCGCATGGACCCCCGGTTCACCTTCGACTCGTTCGTGGTGGGCGGCAACAGCCGCTTCGCCGAGGCCGCGGCACGGGCGGTGGCCGCCGATCCCGGGTACCTGTACAACCCCCTGTTCATACACGGCAGGACGGGCCTGGGGAAGACGCACCTGCTGCAGGCCGTGGGGCACCTGCTCAAGGGCATCGACGCCCACCTGAGCGTGACGTACCTGCCGCTGGAGAGCTTGGACGAGGAGTACCTGCAGTCCATCGGGAACCGGTACGAGGGGGCGAGGGAGGAGATGGAGCAGACCGGCCTGCTGCTGGTGGACGACCTGCAGTACCTGTCCGGCAAGGACCGGGTGCAGGAGGAGCTGCTGAAGGTGATCAACAAGCTCGTTCCCACCGGCATACAGATCGTCATCACCGCCGATCGGGCCCCGAGGGACATCCCCGGCCTGCTGGACCGGCTGACATCGAGGGTGGAGTCCGGCCTGGTGGTGGACATCGGCCCCCTGGACCAGGCCAGCCGGCTGGCCATCCTGCGCCGCCTGGCCAGCGATGCCGAGCTGGACATACCCGACGAGGTCATGGCCTTCGTGGCCGAGCGCTGCCCCGACAACGTGCGGCAGCTCGAGGGAGGCATGAACCGCGTGCTGGCCTTCGCCTCCCTGATGCGCTCCGACATCACGCTGGACATCGCCCGGGAGGTGCTGGGGAGCGAGAGCATCGCCCCCCACGGTCGCCGGGCCGGACTGTCCGTCCACCGCTCGTACGTGGTGGAGGAGTCCCGCCCCGAGCTGACCTACGAGCTACTGGCCACCCAGCTGGACGAGGGCTACCGGGGCCTGGTGTTCAGCCGCAGCAACCCCGCCTCGGTGGTGGACAGGCTCCGGGGACGCAAGGCCGAGGTCTACTGGCTGACGGAGCACGAGTCCGACAAGGGTCGGACCATACCGCCCTCGCTGGAGAAGATAGTCATGCTGGCGGAGGACCACATGCGCCGGGACGGCCCCTCCATCGTCCTCCTGGACGACCTTCACTACCTGATAAGCAACG
The DNA here is from genome assembly GCA_963663855.1 of Methanomassiliicoccaceae archaeon. Classification (GTDB taxonomy): domain Archaea; phylum Thermoplasmatota; class Thermoplasmata; order Methanomassiliicoccales; family Methanomassiliicoccaceae; genus UBA6. Next base: position 1,766,295 of record OY760646.1, read on the forward strand.
CCACCTTCGAGGGCGTGGTCCGCTTCCTGCGGGCCATGGTCGACACCGTCTCCGAGCGGCAGTCCATATTCGTGGTGTCCATCAGCCCGGAGAGCCTCAAGACGCAGGAGAGGTCCATCATCGAGCGGGAGCTGGAGCCCCTGCGGCCGTGATCACAGCTTCCTCTCTTCGGCGTGGAACTCCAGAAGGCGGTCCAGAACCTCCTCGTGGCGGCCCCGCTTCATGGACACCCCGGCGTCCTTGAGGAGCTTCACCATGGACGTCACGTCCTTGCCCTTGGACTTGGCCTCCAGCAGCGCCTGCTTGGCCTTGCGCAGCTCCTCCCCCAGCATGTCCGGGAGCGCCCTGTTCAGCTCCTCCCGGCCCTTGCGGGAGAGGATGCCCATGGTGTTCCAGTCCCCCGACTCGCCGGCGTCCCGGGCCTCGTTGAGCAGCTTGCGGGACTCCCTCACGTCGAGGTAGAAGCGCTCGGAGTTGAGGATGAGCTTCTCCAGGGACTCGTACAGCTCGTGCGCCTCCACGTACTTCCCGGTGAGCACCTCGGCCTGGCGCTTGCCGGTGCGGGCCAGCTCCAGGGCGGAGGCGAGGTCCTTGGCCGCGAGCTTCTCCTTGGTCTCGGCGATGTTGCCGGCGATGGCCTCATGGTCGGAGCCCATCTTGCGGGCCACCTCGTCCAGGTTCTCGAGGTACATGATGTCTCGCTCCACACGGTCGGCGATCACGCGCTCCAGCATGTCGCGGCACTCCCTCATGGTCTGCACCGCAGGCTCGATCTCCCGCCTCTTCCCCAATGCCACGGCCTTGTCGATTAGCCGGCGGGTGGCGGTGGTGTCGATGGAGTGGTCCTTGGCCAATGCGAGCAGGGGCCCTACTGCATTGACCAGGTGGGAGAACTCCTCCTTGGCCTCCTTCTCCTGCGCCGTCCTCCCCCTGTCCGGCTCCTCGGGCACCGCGGCCTTGGGCTCCAAGACCGGAGGGGGCTCCGGCGCGGCAGCGGGCGGAGGCACGGGCGCGGGCTCCGGCTCGGGCTCGGTGTCCTGTCCGGTCAGGTCGATGGCGCGGCCGCACTCCGGGCAGGTGACGCTCTCCCCGGAGATGGCGGAGCCGCAGTGAGGGCACTCGATGTCCGCGACCTCCTCGATGACGAACTCCACACCGCACTTGGGGCAGTGGTCCACCTCTCCCCGGATGTGCGTCCCGCACTCCGGGCAATCGAACTCGAAGTCGTCCTCCACTGGCTCGTTAGTAGCGGCTCCTGACAGACCATCACCTCTGGCCAATAAGCTTACGTACGAGACCCTGTTGGGTTAAATATCTGTCGAGCTGCCATCGCAAAGTGAGAATCACTCACCCTTCCAGCATGCTCTTCATGCGGGCCGCGTCCCCCGAGGGGTCGGGGGTCTCGCAGATGATGGTGACGTCCCTGCGGCACTCCCGCAGCAGGCCGCTGAGGAGGGAGAAGTCCGGGTCCTTGGTCTCCAGCAGGAGGTGGCGCTTCTCCCCCTTCTCGGTGTACTCTATGCAGCTGAAGTGGCAGTGCAGCCGCCCCGGGGCCAGGGCCAGGGCGGCGTCCAGGACCGCCCGGAAGTCCTCCGTGGTGCGCAACGAGCCTTGGCTCCGGGCATGAAGGTGCGCGAAGTCCGGCACCGGCTCCACCCCCTCGACCGCTTCCATCACCTGCGCGATCTCCTCGTACGTCCCCCAGGTGCCCACCTTGCCCATGGTCTCCAGCCCGATGATGGGACTGAGGCCCTCGTCCACCGCCACCTTCCTCACCCTTCTGAGCGACTCCACCACCGCGGCGGTGGCCGCCTCCGGCCTCCCGCCCTTGTAGGACGCGGCGTGGACCACCACGATCCGCCCCCCGAAGGCGTCGGCGGAGCGCAGGGAGCGCAGTAGCCAGTCCTCGCTCTTGGCCTTGCCCTCGCGGTCGGAGTTGAAGTTGATGTAGTACGGGGCGTGGGCACTGAGCGAGATCCCCAGCTCCCGGGCCCGCGGCGCCAGCTCCTGGGCCTTCTCCACGCTGAGGTTGATCCCCCTGCCGAACTGGACCTCCATGGCATCGAGCCCCAGGGCCCTGACGTTCTCCACGGCCTTGACCGCGCCCTTGCTCCCCGGAGGATAGCCCGCGGGACCTACGTAGATCATGGGAAGGCCATCGCACCCCCGGCCTAATAACGTTCTCCTGCCTTCCCAGATGGCAAGGCTATTTATTTCCGGAGGGGCCCTTCGGTATCGGAGAGCATGAGAACCGAGGCAGTGGAGCTGAGGAAGCCCGCGGACGCCAACATCATCGTGGGGCAGTCCCACTTCATCAAGACGGCCGAAGACATCTACGAGGCGATGGTGAACGCGGTGCCGGGAATAAGGTTCGGCATCGCGTTCTGCGAGGCCTCGGGGGACCGGCTCATCAGGGTCGAGGGCAACGATGATGGGCTGCGGGCGGCCGCGGTGGACAACGCCCAGCGGATCGCTGCCGGACACACCTTCGTGGTGGTGCTCTCCCAGGCCTACCCCATCAACGTGCTGGGGGCCATCAAGGCGGTGCCCGAGGTGTGCGGCATCTTCTGCGCCACGGCCAACGAGGCCGAGGTGTTGGTGGCCCAGACCGAGAGGGGGAGAGGGATCATGGGGGTGGTGGACGGACAGCCGCCCCTGGGAGTTGAGAAAGATGAGGACGCCAAGAAAAGGAGAGAGTTCCTTCGACGCATCGGGTACAAGCGGTGACGTGGAGAACCTGGACCTGTACGAGGCCTCGGCCAAGTACTACGACATCTGGCATGAGGACTACCAGGAGGACGTGAGGTTCTATCTGCAGCTGGCCGAGCGGACCGGCGGCCCCATACTGGAGGCCATGTCGGGCACCGGCCGCATACTCCTGCCCTTCGCCCGGGCGGGGTACGATATCACCGGGGTGGAGCGCAGCACCGCCATGATGGACAAGTGCGCCACCAAGCTATACCTGGAGGACCAGGACGTGCAGCAGCGCGTCGACATGGTGCAGGGGGACATCCGGGACGTGGGGCTGGAGCGCACGTACAAGCTGGCCATCATACCCTACAACTCCTTCCTCCACCTCCTGGAGGTGAAGGACCAGGAGATGGCCCTGGCCAACATCAGGGACCACCTGGAGGACGGGGGACTGTTCTCCTTCGTGGTGTTCTCCCCCCGCCTGGACCGGCCGGAGCACCTCCTGCGGCACCGCGGGACCCGGCTCACCAACCAGGGCGAGGTCATCTCCTGGTTCGAGGCCCAGACCTTCGACCAGCCGAGCCAGAAGACCACGGTGACGTACTTCTACGACATCTCGCGTCAGGACGGTACCCTCCGGCGCGTGACGTCGCTGTTCACCCTCCGCTACCTGTTCCACCGCGAGGCCCTGGAGCTGCTGGACCGGTGCGGCTTCCAGGTCCTGGAGGTCTATGGCGACTACCAGGGCGGACCGTACAAGGCCACCAGCGAGCTCATGATGTTCGTCGCCAGGAAGAAAGGATGAGGGTACCGCTGCTGGACCTGGGGTACACCCTGGACAGCGGCCAGGTGTTCCGCTGGTCCCGGGACGGGGAGTGGTGGCACGGCGTGGTCGGCTCCACGTACCTCCGCCTGCGGCAGGACGGCGACCGCCTGCACGTGGAGGGGGACGTGAGCGACGCCTTCCTGCGCCGCTACCTTCGCCTGGACGATGACCTGGAGGCCATATACGAGGATATCTCGCGGGACGCCTGCATCGAGTCCGTCATCCACCGCTTCCGCGGCCTGCGCCTCATACGCCAGAATGTATGGGAGTGCTCCGCCTCATACCTGCTGGCATCCTACTCCAATGTGCCCCGCATCAAGAAGATGATCGAGGCCCTGTGCCGCACCTACGGGCGGCGGCTGCCCGGTGGCCACCACGCGTTCCCCACGCCGCAGGAGATCGCCGAGAGCGACCGCGACATCGGCGCCTGCCGCCTGGGCTACCGCGCCGACTGGATCCGCTGCTATGCGCGCGCGGTCAGCGACGGCGAGTTCGACCTGGAGCACCTCCGCCGGCTGGATTACCCCGAGGCAGTGAAGTACCTAAAGCGGGTCAAGGGCATCGGGGACAAGGTCGCGGACTGCATCGCGCTGTTCTCGTTGGACCACCTGCAGGCGTGCCCGGTGGACGTCCGCATCGCGCGGGCCATGAAGGAGATATACGGCGTGTCCGGAAGCTACAAGAAGGTGAGCGAGCACGCCCGCCGGCACTTCGGACGGTACGCTGGATATGCTCAGGAGTACCTCTACATCGCTGAGGACCGCGAGCGGAAGAAGGAAGCTATCCTGTCGGATCGCTCCTCGAGCAGCTGTTGCACACGCATTCCGGGGCCTTGATGCCGGTGTGGGTCTCGTAGACCTTGACCAGCATGCCGCTGCGCTTCACCATGTCGCACACCCGGCAGGTCTCGGTCACGATGTCGGAGCCGGCCACGATGCGCTGGGCGGCGCGAGCGATCTCCTCTCGGAACTCGTCGTACCTGCCGCTGCTCTCCAGCTCCTTGTTCGTACCACGCTTGGACTTCAGGTACTGGGAGATGGCGGCGTCCGTAACCCCGAACCTTCTGGCCACCTCGGCCTGGGTGAACTTGTGCTTCTCCACCAGCTCCCTCGCCAGCTCCCTCCTGATCGAGGGCAGAACGTACCAGACGATGAGCTCGCAGGGGATCTTCATGGACCGGGAATCGGGTTAACGATATTTAATATTAACAGTATTAAGATGTTTAACGATAGCAGCCCGCTCATACCTCCCCGGGATGGGTCTTCTCGTAGAACGCCTGCACCTCCCAGTCGGGGACAGTGGGGACGTGGTCGTCCACCCGGGCGGTGAGGCCCAGCGACCTTAGGTGCCGGGTGAGGACCAGACGCGCCTCCTCCTCGCCCCGGAAGTTCTGTACCACCATGTCCGTGGCCTTGATCCGGCCCCAGAAGGAGCCGATGACCCGGGGGCCGTCCATCACCAGCGAGTGGTATGTGCCGCCCAGCTCCTGCCGTATCCGGCCCGCGAGGTAGGTGTGCAACGCGTCCTCAGGACCGAGGACGAACTTCTCCGTGACCTTCACCTTGCCGATCCGGTCGAGGTCCTCCCTCATGGCCCAGTGCACGTTCTCGTCCCCGTCCACCAGGAAGCCCTTGACCAGGAAGCCTTCCCTCTCCAGCTCCGCCAGCGTGGCCCGCAGCTCCTTCATGCCCATCTCCGAGCGCATGAAGCGGGAGAGGTTCTCGGCGGTGAACAGCCCGAAGTTGCGGAAGCAGTGGCGGACGATCTCCCGCCGGGCCTCGGGTACGCTGAGCTCGCTGGGCGGCACCAGGCGGACCCTCTTGTTCTGGTCCAGGTAGGCGATGGTGGCGTTGCTCAACGCCTTGAGGGCATCGTGCGTGCCCCGGTGGCCCAGGGGGGAGCGGTCGAACAGCTGGTTGCGGGAGAGGGGCTTGCTCTCCTCTATGGTCCGAATGACCGAGGCCATGTCCTCGGTGATCTCCCGGTCCTTGGCCCGGCGGCATAGTGAGGCGAACTCCAGGGAGCAGTAGGTGACATAGTCGGGGATGGCCTGGACCTTGTACAGGAAGCCCATCTCGTGCATCTTCTTCAGCGGTATGCGGTTCTTGCACCGCAGGGCCGCGGCGGCGTCCGAGCGCAGCCCTCCCGTGGTCTTGATCGCCTCCACCACGTTGTTGAAGCGGTGCTTGGGCTCGATGTGCTGCTTCCACAGCACCAGGGACAGGACGTCCTCCCAGGGGTGGTGGTCCATGACCATGGAGCCCTTGACGTACATGCTGCCCATGCCCACGTAGCCGTGCTCGTTCAGCACCCGGACCACGTCGGGGGCGAGGTCCTGCGGTGCGGCATCGAGGACCTCGCGGAGCCGCACGATGTCGTACCCCATCATGGAGTAGAATGACATGAAGCGGTCCAGCGCCTCCAGGGCCTGGGGCAGCAGCGAGGGGTCCTCCAGGTCCAGTTCCCTGATCTCGATGCACCCGCTCATGTTCCACTTCTCCGCCCCTCCCACCAGGCGGCCGTCGGCCACGATGGGGAAGATCCACCGGTCGCCGTAGCGGGAGGCGATGGAGGCCCACATGGACTGCACCGAGGGGTCGTACAGCGACACCACCCTCATCCCCGGCGAGGGGGCAGGCGGCTCGTGGAGGGCGGTGAGCTCGTCGCGGTAGAGGTACATCTCCTCCCGGGACTCGCCCACGCTGATGGTCTCCACGTCGAGCGAGTCGAGCACCGCCGACACGTGGGCGATGGGCAGCTGGGTGGCCGTGGTGATGGTGTAGATGGACACCGGTCCGTGAACGCGGAGGAAGCGCTCCACGATGGCGCGGCAGGGGTCCCCCTCGAAGGCCGGGGCGTCGTACGCCAGGTACACGTTCTCGGACGACCACTCCTCCCGCTCCTCGAACCGGCGCACGATGTGCATGTTCCGGTCCAGGCGGTCCACGCTCTCCTTGATCTCGTCCTTGGAGTTCCCCAGCACCGGCACCAGCTGCCGCAGGGTCATGCCGTCATCGCTGGCGCGGATGACGTCCAGCACCTTTTGGTCCAGCGGCCGCAGGGGGGTGTTGCGGTACGCCGCCACGTAGGCGGGGGCGTCCTTGGCCCGCACGTACCGCACCCGGCCGCGCAGGAAGCGTCCCAGGAGGAGGTCGCCCCGACGGCGCATCTCCTCCCAGTCCCGCAGGTCGAAGCCGCTGACGCGGTAGAACGCGTCGAGCGGCATGCCCAGGTCCCCGAAGTGGTCGAACAGGGCATCGATGGACGTGAACATCCGCTCCTGCTTGGACCGGCGGTAGCTCTCCACCGTGCGGTGGTCGTACGCCTTCAGGTCGTTGGTCTTGAGCCGCAGGTGATCGCGCTTGAGCATGTACTGCTGGTGCTCGGACACGAGGAAGCGGCCCCGGGCCACCCGCCCCTCCTGGGTCAGGTCGTCCAGCACCTGGCGCACCTCCCCGTCGTCGATGCCGAGGGAGTACGCGATCTCCTCCGCGGTGGCGGGGGCGAAGCACTCCAGGTGGCGCAGCAGGACCGCGTCCAGCGCCTCGGAGCGAGGCCGAACCTCGACCTCCCGGCGCTGGTAGGACCACCGGCCGTCGGCGTGGCGCACGCGACCCACCGTCCCCGTGGCCTCCAGCTTCCGCAGGGCAGGGTACACCTTGTCGGTCGCGAGCTCCAGGGACCCGGCCAGCTCCTGTGGGGTGCGCGGTTCCACGAGCTCTTGAAGGATCGTTCTCTCCAGCTCCCCCAGGTGACGGTCCTTGGACAGGACGGCGTTGTAGGTGGGAAGGTCCTCCGACGGGACGAAGTAGGCGTCGTCGATGTACACCGAGGCGATGGCCCCCTCCTCCAGCAGCTCGCGCGACCAGGCGTCGACCTGCTCCCGGGTGGCGATGGTGTACGGGTACACGTTACGGCCTTTCTCCTTCAGCACCCGGATGGGGGCGGTGCGCCCTATGAGATCCAGGAGGTCCTCCTTGCTGGACACCATCCCGATGCGCTTCCGGAAGTACGGCACCACCTGCTCCTCGGTGAACTCGAACTCCGAGACCTCGGACCCCAGGACCTTGGAGAGCACCTTGCGGTGCAGCTCCCTCAGGAGCGCTCCGCGGTCCTCCATGAGGACCATGTCCGATATGCCCGCCAGGACCGCGTTGTGCGCGAACGGCGAGGGCGTGGAGGTGTACCCCAGCGTCCTCACCTTGACCTCGCCCCCCTCGATGGACCGCAACACCGCCTGGGCGTTCTTGATGTCCATCACGTCCTCCATGATCTCGCGGTAGGTCTCGTCGATGACCGGGACCCCCTCCATGTTGCTCAGCGACTCCAGGAGGTAGGTGGAGCGCACCTGCTGCCGGCCCACCGAGACCTCTCGGCCCTTGTAGTTGCGCAGGATCATGAAGCTGCGGGAGGCGGTGTGGCGGAACCTCTGCTTGAACAGCTCCGAGTCCTTGATGGCCCGCATCAGGACGTCCTCCAGCATGGTGGAGCGGAGGATGCCCGCCACGCCCTCCAGCTCGATGGGCTTGGGGGAGGTGACCATGAAGGTGTCATCGGTGATGGTCACCGACACGTTCCCGCCGATGTGCTGGGTGAGCACGAAGGCGTAGGCGCGGGAGAGCGCGTCGTTCACCCGCCGCCCGAAGGGGAAGTGGAAGATGACGCTGTGGTTGCCGCTCATGTCGATGTACCCCTCCACCGCCAGCTCCTTGTCGTTGGGGATGAAGTCGCAGGCCGCCTTCTGCTCCCGGAAGTAGGAGAGTATGGAGCGGGCGGAGCCGTGGTCGATGCCGAAGGAGCACAGCCACTCGATGATCTCCTCGTCCGGGTGGTCCAGCTTGTGCATCAGCTCCCGGCGGAAGATGGCGATGTTCATGGACAGGTCGAACGAGCGCGGAAGCAGCTCACCGCTCCACGTGGGCACTGTTGGCTTCCTGCCGGCGGCCTCCCGCACGAACGCCTTCATGCCCTTGGTGCGCACGTACTCGTACGACTTGCCGCCCAGCACGAACACGTCCCTAGGAGATAATCTCTCCACGAACTTCTCCGTGAGGTCACCGATGAGGCCGCCCTTCTCGGTGAACACCTTGTAGTTCGCCTCCTCCGGTATGGTGCCGAGGTTGAGGAAATATATCATGCGGGAGCCGGCCCGGCGGCCGAAGCGGCCCTCCTCCTCGTCGTACCACAGCTTGGGGTACACGCCCTCGAAGGCGTCCTTGCTCCCCAGGTACCGCAGCACCTCCAGGTACTTGTCCCGGGGCAGGTTGCGGTAGCAGTACGACCGGCGGACCACCTCCAGCGCCTGGTCCACGTCCCACCGCTGCTCCAGGGACATGCCCACCAGGCTCTGCGACAGCACGTCCAGGCAGTTCTCGGATATGGAAACCCGGTCGATGTGCTTGCGGTGCGCCGCCCGGCACAGCACCGCGCACTCCACCAGGTCGTCCTTCTCGAACACCAGCATGCGGCCCTTGGACGTCAGCCCATGGCCGTGCCCGCTGCGGCCTATGCGCTGCAGCCCCTTGGCCACCGACTTGGGCGACCCGATCTGCACCACCAGGTCCACGAACCCGATGTCGATGCCCAGCTCCAGGGAGGTGGAGGAGACCACGCACTGCAGCTGTCCCTTCTTAAGGCGCTCCTCCACGTCCAGCCGTATCTCCTTGGCCAGGGAGCCGTGGTGGGCCTCTATGCTCTCCAGGCCGCGCTCCTTGAGCTTGTACACCACGTTCTCCGTCCCCGAGCGGGTGTTGGTGAACACGATGGTGGTGCGGTGCTCCTGGATCATCTCGAAGAGCTGGTCGTACATCTTGGAGTTGACGATCTCGTAGGGCAGGGCGGTCATGTCGTCGGTGGGGCACTCCACCCGGACGTCAAGGTCCCGCTGGCGCATGATCTCCACCACGTTGACCTCCCGGGGCACGCCGCCTTGGTATCCCACGAGGTACTCGGCCACCTCCTCGATGGGCGCCAGCGTGGCGGACAGGCCCACGCGGACGAAGGGGCGGGAGCACAGCTCCTGCAGCCTCTCCAGAGTGAGGGAGAGGAACACGCCGCGCTTGGAGTCGCACACCTCATGTATCTCGTCCAGGATCACGTACTCGACCTGCGCCAGCTTCTCGCGGAACTTGGGCGCGGCGAGCACCAGGGCCAGGGACTCGGGCGTGGTGATGAGGATGTGCGGAGGCTTCCGCAGCATCTTCTGCCGGTCGGCCTGGGAGGTGTCCCCGGTGCGCACGCCCACGCGGATCTGGGGGAACTCCACGTTCTCCTTCTCGGCCACCTCCTTCATCTCCCGCAGCGGCTCCTCGAGGTTGCGGTTGATGTCGTTGGCCAGGGCCTTGAGGGGCGAGATGTAGATGGCATAGACGCGGTCCTCCAGCCGCCCCTCCTGAGAATACTTGAACAGCTCGTTGATGATCGACGTGAAGGCGGTGAGGGTCTTGCCCGACCCGGTGGGCGAGGACACCAGCACGTTCTCACGTCTATGGATGAGCGGTATGGCGAAGGACTGGGGCTCGGTGAAGTCCTTGAACTTCCCGTTGAACCACTTCGCGATGAGGGGGTCCAGCAATGAGATCACCTCGTCCTTCTTGAACTTTCTAGAAACCTTTCGCAACTTGCTTACCCCCTTGAAATCATGCTCGATTCCCCGTACCATTATTACTAGCTTTCGGGGAGATAATCGAAAGTGCGGACGCTTCACCACTATATGGGGGCACGCCTGCCAGCTGCTCGAGGTGATATCATCGCATGATGCTGGAAGCGCCCAATGGCAGAATAAAAGTTTTATGTGCGAAGCACGATGGGCGGACATCATGAGAGCCTCCGCCGTTCTGGTCGCCGTACTGGTCATCGGCATCGCCCTTGTGCCCGGGGCGGTGGCGGGGGCCAACACCATCACCCTCAGCGGGCATGTGGAGAGGCTCAACGGCAACCCCTTCCAGGGTGTCACCATTACCATACGGAACATGGACACCAACGTGTCCCAGGCGCCCGTCCTGACCAACGCCGGGGGCAACTTCGAGGCCACGCTGACGGCGGGCACGTACGAGGTCACCGCCTCCTATGAGGGCTACCGTGCCATGACCTCCTACTCCGGCATCTCCGCCAGCACCAGCACGCTGTCCTTCGTCCTGTACGAGGTCCTGGGCACGGTGAAGGGGCAGGTCACCGATGGCGTCACCACCATCAGCAATGTGACGGTGTCGCTCATCAACTCCTACTCCAACTTCACCGCGCAGTCCACCGCCCCCTACGGCACCTACCAGCTGGAGAACGTCACCCCAGGCGTCTACATCCTGATGGCCTCCAAGGGCGGCTACAACGCCTCGGTGTATCCGGACCCCATCACCATCGCCAAGGGCAGCGACCTGGTCATCGACCTGACGCTGAAGGCCTCGTCCAACTACTATGGGGGGCTGACCGGCAGGGTGGAGCACAACGGGAACATGCTGTCAGGGGCGAAGGTCACGCTGTCCGCCGAGGGCATTAACCAGGCCACCACCACCGACGAGAACGGCAACTACACGTTCAAGCAGCTGTCCCCTGGGAGCTACGCGCTCATGATATCCAAGAACGGCTACGTGGGCGTGTCCTACGACGTGGTCATCGCCCCGCTCTCCAATATCGTCCAGGACGCGTCCCTGGAGCGAGATTCCCTTCCAGGTACCAGCGGCTTCGTGAGGGACTTCGACCTGTCCCACTCCCTCATGGTCGTCGGCCTGGTCCTGGCGCTGTCCACCAGCTTGGTCTCGCTGCTCATCATGAGGCGCATCCGTGGTCGGCCAGAGCTTCTGGAGAGGGAGGAGCAGGAGCCGGGCGACCGGTCACAGGCCTAGGTCCTTTTTTATCTCCACCAGGTTCTCTTCCGCCCGGCGGTCCACCTGCTCATACAATGACCCGCCGTGGGCGTCCATGGCCACCACCAGCGGCCCCAGGCCATCGGCCTCCACCACCCACAGGGCCTCGGGCATGCCCAGGTCCAGCCATTCCACCCGCTCCACCCTCCGGATGCGGTCGGCCGCCAGCACTGCCGCTCCGCCGGTGAAGGCCAGGTAGACGCAACCTTGCTCCCTCATGGCGTCCAGGGTGGGCCGCGACATGCCGCCCTTGCCGATGATGGCCCTCACCCCCAGCTCGCGCACGAACCGCGGCTCCAGCGAGTTCATCCTCGCCGAGGTCGTGGGCCCGGCGGCCAGGATCGTCCACTCCCCGTCCTTCCTTGCGATCGGCCCGCAGTGGAACAGGACCCCGTCGCGCAGGTCGAAAGGGACGGGCTCGCCGCGGTCCAGCATTTCCAGCGCCCGCATGTGCATCTCGTCCCGGCCGATGTGCACCCTGCCGTCGATGACGACCTCCTCCCCCAGCCGCAGGGAGCGGGCCTCGCTCTCGCTCAGCGGTGCGCGCAGCGTCCTCATCACCGCACCTCCCACCGGCCGTCGGGGAAGATCCGCGCGGTGGCCTGCCGTGCCGCCCAGCACTGCAGGTTCACCGCCACCGGAAGGGAGGCGGTATGGCAGTACGCCATCCCCACGCGGACGCCCAGGACCGTGGTCCGGCCGCCCAGCCCCATGGGGCCCACCCCGGTGCGGTTCAGCGCCTCGTGCAGCTCGTCCTCCAGGCCACGCAGCAGCGGGTCGGGGTGGGGCTCGTCCAGCGGCCGCAGCAGGGCCTCCTTGGCCATCTCCGCGGCGTGGTCCGCCGTTCCACCGATGCCGATGCCCACGATGGTGGGCGGGCAGGGCCTCCCGCCGGCCCGCACCACGGCGTCCAGCACGAAGCGCTTCACTCCCTTTATGCCCTCCGAGGGGGTCAGCATGCACAGCGCGGACATGTTCTCCGACCCCGCCCCCTTGGGGAGGACGGTGATGTCCGTGTGGTCCACGCTCCGCGGGCGGTACACGATGCGTGGCAGGCCCGCCCCTATGTTGTTGCCGGGGTTCTCCCGCGTGAGCGGATGCACCGCGTTGGGCCTCAGGGGCACCTCCCGGGTCGCTCGCTGCACCCCCCGGCGGATACCTTCCTCCACCTCAGGAATGATCTTCCCGGTGACGAAGAAGACCGGCACCCCGGTGTCCTGGCATAGCGGCAGGGAACGTCGCTCGGCCGCCTCGATGTTCCTCACGATGGTCTCCAGCTGCGTGCGGGCGATGTCGCTGGTCTCCTCCCTCGCGGCCTGCCGCAGGGCGCGCGTGACGTCCTTGGGGACGTGGACGACCGCCTCCCGCAGGATGGCCACCACCGCCTCCTCCACCATCGCCACCGGGTCCATGCCCACGGTATCTCGCCCCGGATATATCTCTCCACTGACCGGCAGTGGCCTCTTCCAGTTCTTGACACGAGGCCAAAAGGATATATATCCAGGTCCAATGAATGCAAGGCCTCAAGGAGGAGAGAAGTTGGGCGATCCCATATCCATTGAAAAACTGACCAAGGACTTCGAAGGCTTCCGGGCGGTGGACGACCTCACCCTCACGGTCCCTCGCCGGTCCTTCCTGGGCTTCCTCGGCCCCAACGGGGCAGGGAAGACCACGACCATCAAGATCCTCACCAACCTGCTGTCCGCCACCGGCGGGTCGGCCTCATTGAACGGTATCGACGTGGTGCAGCACCCCAAGGAGGCCCTGGCCAACGTGGGTGCGGTGGTGGAGACGCCGGAGTTCTACCCTTACCTCACGCCCACGGAGACGCTGGCCTACTTGGGAGAGATCCGGGGCATGCCCTCCGGGGACATCGCGCGACGCTCCAAGGAGGTGCTGGAGACGGTGAAGATGACCGAGTGGGCGGACAAGCGCATCGGCAAGTTCTCCAAGGGTATGAAGCAGCGCGTGGCCATAGCCCAGGCCATCCTGCACGAGCCGTCGGTCATCATACTGGACGAGCCGACGTCCGGTCTGGACCCCCGCGGCATGTACGAGGTGCGGGAGATCCTCAACGAGCTGAAGAAGCAGGACTACACCGTCTTCATGTCCTCCCATCTCCTCAATGAGGTGCAGGAGGTGTGCACCGACGTGGCGCTCATCAACCGCGGCAAGCTGCTCAAGACCGGCTCGGTGGAGGAGCTGATAGACCAGTCCGGGGTGAAGCGGATCGAGGTGCGCACCTTGCAAAACATCAACGGGGAGGTGCTGAACCGCGTCTCCAGGCTGCAAGGGGTGCAGGAGCTGCGGGCAGCGGGCGAGAACCAGTTCATGTTCTCCCTCACCGGCCGGGAGGAGGACCAGGCCCGCATGCTGACGGACATCCAGTCCCTGGGCCTGACGGTCGTCTCCTTCAAGGAGTCGGGCCTGGCGCTGGAATCACTGTACATGTCGCTGATCAAGGACTCGAGGTGATGATCATGACCGAGGTAAATGTCAACGAGGCCCCCCGGGGCAAGTGGCCGCTGCCGTCCGACATGCAGCAGATCGGCGTGGTGGCGAAGTACGACATCATGAAGTACATGCGGAGCCGCAGGCTGCTGGGCATGCTGGTCATCGAGGCCCTGGTGCTCATCGCCATGACGGCCCTGCTGGCCACCTCCACCAACCCCAAGACCGCGGACGGCGTGGTCAGCCAATATGCGGGATTCGCATCCATCCTGGTGGTCATCGGTGCCACCCTGTTCGGCGGGGACGCCATCGTCTCCGAGTACCAGGGTCGGACCGGTTACCTGCTGTTTCCCAACCCCATCCGGAAGGTCAGCATCCTGGTGGGCAAGTTCATCTCCGCGGTGGCGGCCATGGTGCTGATCCTCGTGATATACTATGCCATCGCCCTGGTGGCAGGGCTGGTCATGGGCAACGGGCTCTCCACGCTGGGCCTGGCCTCCCTGGGCCTGGCCGTCCTGTACGGGATATCGGCGCTGGCAGTGGCGTTCCTCATCAGCTCGTTCATGAAGGGGACCACCGGCTCGCTGATACTGACGTTCGCGCTGTTCTTCTTCGTCCTGGACATCGTGGCGTCCATCCTGGGCTCGCTGGGAGGGGTGAAGCCATGGTTCCTGCTGAACTTCGCCGGCTCCAGCCTTTCGTACATCACCACCGACCCCTATCCCGTGGACGCAATCCAGACCATAGATATCGGGACAGGGCAGACGATGACGCTGTACGCCTTCTATCCGGACGTGTGGACGTCCATCGCCGTGATGGTCGCGTACACGGTGGTGGCCCTGGTGCTGGCCTACCTCCTGTTCCGCCGCCGGGAGATGGCGGCTTAAACTCCTTCCTCTTACTCCTTTTTTGTATGGCCAGGACCCCAAGCTTAATCACCCGCGAGATGTTGATGGCGGCCATGCGCATCGGCATCCTGCACGTCGGCGACGAGCTTCTGACCGGGAAGATCGACCCCTACCCCCGGGAGATGATCTCCCTGATACGTAGCAGGGGATCCAACCTGGACCTGCTAGAGGTGCTGGCTGACCGCGAGGAGGACATCGTCAAGGGGCTGCGGCACGCTCACGACCTTGACATCGAGATCCTGGTCGTCACCGGCGGTCTCGGACCGACGTTGGACGACATCACGCGGGAGGCCCTGGCGCGTTATCTGGGGACGGACCTGGTGGTGGACGAGGAGGCGGAGCGGGCCCTGCACGAGACGCTGTTCCGTTGGCACGGAACGACATCGGTGATGAACGACATCCAGCTACGCATGGCCCGCGTGCCGCGGGGAGCGAAGGCGGTGATGAACATCACTGGGGCGGCGTGCGGGGTGGAGGCGAGCAAGGACGGCATGACCGTCTTCCTCCTGCCAGGCTTCCCCAACGAGATGCTGCCCATGTTCCGCGAGTTCATCCTGCCGCGCATCACCGCCAGCGGAGAGGTGGAGGTCGAGATCACGGTGTGGCAGGGCGAGTCCATCCTTGAGCCGCTGTTCCAGGAGGTGGCGGCAGCGCATCGCGTGCGAATCGCCTCCCTTCCATCCACGCGGTGGCGGGAGGAGGGGAACAAGGTAATCTTCAAAGGACGGCAGGAGGAAGCGGAAGCCGCCCGGGACCACTTCCTGCGACTGATGGAAACGTTGCCTCAGCCCGTCAGTTCCCGATGAAGTACAGCTCCCCCTCGTAGGGGAACACCTTGATGGTGTCGCCCGACCGCTCGAAGCCCCGGGGATGCTTGATCTCCACCGTCTTGTACGTCAGGGGGTGCATTATCTGGTACTCCCTCTCTGTCTCGGTCAGGACCACGGCGTCCAGCACGTCCTTCCGCGTGCCGACCACGTTCACTTCCCGCAGGTCGACGTTGGACGCCGTGATGAACTCGTTGCTCTTCAGGTCCCTCACCTTGGCCGACTGCGGTCCGGTGCTGTGCACCATGTACAGCCGCCCATTGATGAGCAGGATGTCCCGCACCCGGTAGGGTGGAAGGCGCACCAGGTACGTGACGCGGTAGATGTCATGCCCGTCCTTCTGCCCCTGCAGGCTGGACGATTCCTTGTACTCCGCGCCGTACGTCGAGACCAGATCACGGGACAGGCCCTTGCCCAGCGCTATGGTGCTCACGTACAGGTCGAAGCCGCCGTGCGCCTGCACCACCTTGGCGATGAACGCCTCCCGGCTCTCCTTGGCCACGCCGTTCACATAGGCCAGGGCGCGGTTCAGGGCCGCCTCCTTCTCCTCCTCGGAGAAGCGCTTGTCCGACGGCCGCACCTGAACGATGGCCTCGAAGTAGTTGCCCTGGATCTTGTTGCACTTGGGGCACACGTTGCGGCGCACCCGCACCGTGGTGTCCAACACCTCCTCGATCTCCAGGTCGTCGTGCATGAGGTGCGCCACCAGGTGCACCTGGTAGTGCTTGGCGTCCATGCGCTGCACTCCAACCTCAAGGTCGTACAGGCGGCCGTCCTGCCGCACCATCATATTATCGGTGGCGTAGTCCTTCACCGCTTCGACCTCGTCCGCGTACCGTTTCCACCGCTTGCCGATGAGGTAATCATCGCAGTGCGCGCACACGTTGAGGTCCAAGAACTCCGATATGGAGGTGAAGCGGTTGCTCTGCAGGAAGCACTCCGGGCACAGCGCGCTGTATGTCCGGCCCTCGCGGCCGCACTTGACGCAGAACATCACATCTTCGCCAGCTGGGCATGGGGGACCCCAGCGATCCGCAGGATGCATTCGTCATCGATGTAGCCGGCGCGGACGGCCACGGCCACGGCCCGCTCGCCAACAAGGTTGGCCATGGTGCACATCGTGAGGCGGTTCAGCAGCAACTCCTCATCACCTTCCTCCCCTTCATAGAACTCCGGACACACATCTAGTTTGAGGTCCTGGTCCCTGAGCTCGGTGCCCACCAGCTCCCGGTCGGCGGCGGCCAGGAGCAACTCCCGGCCATGTCGGTGCATGCGCAGTGCGAACATATCATCCCTCCGAGGCAAGCTTGTAGTAGCCAGGCGCCGGCGAGTAGATCTCACCGTTCTGGCCCAGCCTCTTTATCAGGGTCTTGGCGCGGTCCTCCGCGATGCCCTCGGCCAGCGCGGACTTGTATATCTCATCGGCGGAGACGCCCTTCTTGCTGTCGGCGCTCTTGGACAGCTGGGAGATGAGCTTCTTGATTATCCCGATCTGCTCCCGCTGCGAGTGCGAGGTGCCGGTGGCGATTATGTCGAAGTCCAGCTTGTCGCCCTCGCCGGCGATGCGGCGGAGGTAGTACTCCACGATCCTCACCGCGCGCTGCGCGTCGTCGACGGTCACCAACGCGGAGAGCCGGGCGCGCGCGCTGGCCTCCGACAACCGCACGAAGGCTTCCAGCTGACGGGCGGTGATGGGGACCGAGGCGCCCTCGCCCTCGCCCTGCTTCCTGATCTTCAGGTAGAACTGTGAGATGATGGCCATGGCGTCGTCGGACAGCACGGGGAATATCTGCTTGGAGTAGGCCACGTATTTGCGGAAGAAGTCCCGCTCCAGCACCGGCTGCATGGTGGTGGTGTCATTGAGGATCTTCTCTCCGTCCACTCCTGCGAGCTGTGAAGGATCGGCGTACTTGCGCACCTGGCCGCGGCGGTGGGACTTGAGGATGTGCTGCGTGATGTTGGCATCCTTGTCCACCGACGGTTTGTCGGTCAGGGCGAATATGAGATCGAACCTGGACAGCAGGGCGGGTGGCATGTTGATCTGCTCGGCGATGTACTGGTGCTCCTGGAACCGCCCGTACTTGGGGTTGGCGGCGCCCAGCAGGGAGCAGCGGCACTGCAGGGTGGCGGTGATGCCGGCCTTGGCCACCGAGATGGTGTTCCCGCACCACACCGCCCGGCCGTTGCGGCGCACGTACAGCAGGTGGTCCGGGACCTCCACGCAGTACACCCGGCCGCGGTAGCGCACCTTCTCCACCACGCGGGGGCGGGAGGCGTCGAGCTCGACCTCCACCGCTCCGCCGTCCCCCTCCTGCATGATGACTGTGTACCACGGTACGTTCCGCCCCCGGCGGGAGCGGTAGCGTCCGGGCAGGGACACGTCCACCCGGGCGGACATGCCCAGCCGCAGCGCCAGCTCCTGCAGGTCGTCGGCCAGGCCCTTGGACCGGGTGCGCAGCTCCGCCCCGCTGCCCTGGCCAGGTCCCTCGTAACCGAGCATGAGGGCCTCGTACAGCACGCGCAGCTGCCTCGGCGACAGCTCCAGGACCTCACGGGGGATGCGTTCCCCGTCCCGGGGTCCCAGGGACGATAGGTACGCTGCCAGCGCACGGTCCGCTATGACAATCTCGCCGTCCTCGACCTTTTGCTTTAGGCCCAGGCCGTCAACGCAGGCGCCGATGCACTCCTCCTTGGACGAGGTGGTGAGGTTCCCGATGCGCACGCTCTCTAGCGCACCGTCCTTCCGCTGCACCCGGCCGGCCGCTAAGTAGTAACCCAGGAGCTCGAGCCAGCCGTCCATGGGGTACTTCTTGCTCCGACCCTTGCCCCCGACCGCGGGCAAGGTGAAGTTATCCTCTTCCTTCCCTTCCCATGCGGCGCTGGTCTGGAAGCGGAGCTTGCCGTCCAGGGGGACCTCGTCCATGCGGACCAGGGAGTAGGCACTGAAGCCCTCGTCCCCGGGAAGTGAGACGTACATGTTGTGGTTAGGCGTTACCAGCAGGTCCACGTCCTTTCCCTGGAGGCGGTACATCTCTCCGTCGTGGGCGGCGTCCACGTATAGTGTCGGCCGCACGAACCGCAGCTCGCCCTCCGGGGATAGGGTAGCGACCAGGTCGCTCTTGTCCACGTCGCGGAAGCACTTCCAGCCGTGGTCGGTGAGCAACTCGGTGGCCTCGTCGTAGCACTGCGACTCCATGGCCTCGTGCATGGACGAGCGGTCCTGGTCGGTCATCTTATCCATCTCATCGACGGACGCCAGGCCCAGGTCGGCCAGAACCAGCGCTCCGGCCTCCAGCGTCCACCGCCCCTCCCCGAAGTCGTCCTTGACCGCGGCGGCGGTGTTGTGCACCACGAACCCGTTGGCCAGGAAGCTGTGGCTGTCCTTGACCGTGAGGTCGTACACGAAGGGTGGCAGTCCTCCGTCCCGGCGCGAGGTCCTCGATGCCTTGCTCCATCGGAAGTACGTTCCGTCCTCTGACACCAGGACAGGTTGTCCGACGGCTATGTCGGACGCCTTGACCCACCCCTCGCGGACACCGTCTGGCTTTCCCCACACCTTGGTCTCCGGGGTCAGCGTCAGTCGGATACCGGACATCTCCTCGAGTTCCACAAGAAATGAAGGGGTCTTGATCCTCCAAATGGACTCGACCTCGCGGAACGTCTGGCACATGTCCGACATGGTGGCCACCGAGCACTGGAACGATACCATCTCGCTCCACTGACCGGGCAGCACTTCCACTGGAGAATGAATGTGGGATTCGACGAAGTCGCCGATCCTCGTGGGCGTTCCGTCCACCATGATCATTGTCTCCGGTGCTACACAAAGTCCGGCGGCCGACGAGGACTTGCCGGAGGCGTAGATGCCCCGGGGGGCCAGGCGGGACATGTAGCGAAGCATCTGCGATTTGGCAACTCCCGGATCGCCGATGAGCAGGATGTGGATGTCACCTCTGATGCGCGTTCCATCGTCCAGGTTCTTGGGGACGCCGCCGAACAGCTGCAATGCAAGCGATTCCTTCTCCACGTCGTAGCCGAAGATGGACGGGGAGATCGAGGCCACGATCTTCTTGAACACATCGGGGGAGTGGGCCACCTCGACGATTCGGGCCTCGTCCTCCGGCGTGATATTGATCTCCTCGTAATCGGTCCGCTGCGACTCCGCGGCGACTATGTCCAGGTTGATGTCGAACAGCGTCGACTTCGCGGGCTGCCCCTTCTGCACCGAGCGCAGGATGCCGTTCAGGATCACACGGTCCCCCGGCGACACGCTGCCGGCGGCGTCGTCCTCCAGGTAGCCGGTGAGCCGCTCCGGCTGGGCGCCGCCCCTCAGTCCCTCGGGGCTCTCCTGGACCTCCACCTTCTGGGTGTCCACGAAGCGTGACTCCTCGGTGAGGAGCTTGAACTTGGTGGAGCCGGCGCTGCGCCCGCAGCCGTCCTGCTCCTTGTAGCACTCCATGGGCTCCTTGAAGAACAGGCCCTCCTGCGACTCCTTGATGACATGACCGCACCGCAGGCACTGGAAGAGCGCGTCGGTGATCTTGGGGCGAACCTCCGTGGCCTTGCGCACCAACCCCTCGACGGAGACAAGCTTGCCCACGTGCTTGGCCCTGAGGTCGCGTATCTCCACCCGCGAGTCGCGCGGCAGGCTGATCAGCCGCAGGTTGATGTCCGCCGTCCTCATCTCCTGGTGCATGAGGTTCTTCAGCGCCTGCTTCCCGGCCAGGAGGCACAGGTCGGGATGGTCCAGAAGGTAAACGGCCAGGTCGGCATCGAAGCGGTCGAGGTCGGAGTACACCACGTTGACGCTCCTCTCCTCGGGATAGAGGTCCGCGACCTCCCTCACCTTGTGCACGTAATCGGTGCCCTGGAAGAACGCCTCCCACTTGGAGACCATGCTGATGTCCACCCCTGGCTCCAGCTTCTCGTCCTTCCGCTGGTCGTCCTCGGCGGGGGCGTTCACCACCGCGTCCTCCGAGCTGTACTCCTCATCTGGCAAGCCCTCACCCCTCCCTTCTCACGGAACCGCTGCCCCCCTATCCGCCACGTAATATAGGTTGATTTGCTCAGTTCCTCAAGTAAATCTCGCAGCTCCGAGGCTTCTCCCCTCGCACCACAGTTAGGCCTCGGTGCGTTGATGAACGTATCTGCCGGTGCCGCGAAAGTGCCGAAGCACCTCACTCCGGCCGTTCGGGCGGCACGTACTCCATCTGGATGCGCACCACCTCGGCGCTGGTCTCCACCGACGAGTACCGCTCCAGCGGCTCGTGGTTGAGCTTCAGGAACTGCTCCCCCCAGCTGAACTTCGATAGTGCTAGAGCGGCCTGCTCCTTGTAGCCCATGATGTACAGCGACGCGGCCAGGGCCTCCACGCTGGAGAGCTTGAACGGCTTGCCCCAGTTGACCGGGTTGGCTGCGAGCATGTAGGGCAGCGACCGCTGCCGCAGGTCCCGGCGCAGCTTGGGGAAGGTATCGATCTGGTTCCACGACAGGTCCATGACCAGCAGTCCGTGCGACTCCGCCGCCTTCCGGTCCTCGCGGGAGATGGACTTCTGGGAGAACGGCGTCAGCACCACCGCCCCGTACGGCGCCCGCTTCAGGGACGCGATCTCCTGGGCCAGGTTGAAGCGGACCAGCTTCTTCCCGGTGCACTTCTTGGGGTCGCACTGGTCCTCGTCGTAGACGTAGAGGCGGACGGCCATGTCCACGGCCTAGGCGCTCTTCGGATATAGACTTCACCGGAGCAGGTCTTTATCTTCCTCCCTTATTACACGCCGCGGATGGAGCTCAGCGTTCCGGTGGTGGTCCTGTGCGCGGTGTTCGGCCTCATCGCCGTGCGGCAGGTGGGTCGGTACCGTCTGCGTATCTGGCAGATCATGCTGGGCGGCGCGGTGGCCGTGCTGGTCACGTTCCAGATCTCTCTCCCGGACGCCATGGGGGCGATCAACATCGACGTGATGCTGTTCCTCCTGGGCATGTTCATCGTGGGCGAGGCCCTTCACCGCAGCGGCTACCTCTTCCATTTGGGCCACCGCGTGTTCCGCCGGGCGGGAAGCGTGGACTCCCTGGTCCTGCTGCTGCTGTTCGCCGTGGGCGCCCTGTCCGCCGTTCTCATGAACGATACCTTGGCCATCGTGGGAACGCCCCTGGTGCTTCACTACGCCTCCCGGCATAAGCTATCGCCCAAGCTCCTGCTCCTGGCCCTGGCCTTCGCGGTGACCATCGGCAGCGCCCTGAGCCCCATAGGCAACCCTCAGAACCTGCTCATCGCCCTGGACGGCGGAATATCCTCGCCGTTCACCGAGTTCCTCTACCACCTGCTGGCACCGACGGTGGTGAACCTCCTGCTGGCATACGTCGTCCTGCGCCTCCTGTACCGTGAGGAGTTCCGTCGCCAGCTCGCGGAGTGGGACGGGGACGGCATCAAGGACCCTGACCTGGCCCGATGGTGCAAGGTGTCCCTCGCGATCATCATGGCCATGATCGTTCTGAAGGTCGCCCTGGTGGTGGTGCGACCGGACATCGAGCTGCGGCTGACGTACATCGCCCTGGCCGGCGCCGCCCCCATCGTGCTGTTCTCCCCCCGGCGGTACGAGGTGGTAAGGAACGCGGACTGGCCCACGTTGGTGTTCTTCGCCTCCATGTTCGTGCTGATGGCCGCGGTGTGGGGAACGGGCTTCTTCCAGGAGCTGCTGGGCGGGTCCCGGGACCTGACGTCCATACCCATGGTCTTGGGCACCAGCGTCGTTCTTAGCCAGTTCATATCCAACGTGCCGTTCGTGGCCCTGTACATGCCCCTGCTGCTGCAGTCGGGCGTCGGCCCCACGGAGATGATCGCCCTGGCCGCGGGCAGCACCATTGCCGGGAACCTTCTCATCCTGGGGGCGGCGAGCAACGTGATCATCGTCCAGAACGCCGAGCGGGAGGGTCACACCATCACGTTCATGGAGTTCGCCCGCGCCGGGGTGCCGCTCACGGTGCTGAACTGCCTAACGTACTGGCTGTTCCTCGATCTCCTGTAGCGAGGCCCGGGGGCCAAAGAAGCGGTCCACCCACTCCACGATCTGGTCGCGCAGCGCCCGCATCTGCTCAAGCTGCTCCTCGCAGTCGCCCTCGAGGGTGCGGGGGTCATCGAAGCGAGCATGGACCTGCTCTGGCGCCGGGATGTATGGACAGTGCTGCCTGGCCTCGTAGCACGTGGTCACGACGTAGTCGAACCTTGTACCTTCGCGCACGTATTCGTCCACGCTCCTGGGCCTGCTGTTCGAGATGTCCAACCCGATCTCTTTCATGACCTCCGCCGCGCGGGGGTCCACCTCGTCCGAGGGCTCGGTGCCGGCCGAGTACGCGAGGAAGTAGCGCCCGTAGCGGTCGTTCAGGACGGCCTGGGCCATCTGGGAGCGTGCGGAGTTGTGGTGGCTGATGAAGAGAACGTGCTGGAGCGACGATGACTTGCTTACTGACGCGTCCATGTGGATCACCACTGATTATGTGGTCCGGGTATGATAAGATGGTGCCGGAAGGAGAGATAACGTTTAAAGGCGATCAGCTCTTAGTAGCATTGTACCGATGACGATCCTATCTGGACTGATCTGGTGATGAATGATGGGCGATCCGAGGTACCTGGCTAATTTTTTTTATAAAAAATAAAAAATCATGTGACGATTGTCAGACACAAAGGCTTATCCTCGCTCCAAGCATACACCTTTTGGATAGGGATGCACACCGGTTTCGACATATTGGAGAGCAGCGCCGCCCTGCGCAGCCACTGGGCCCGCCGGTTCATCGCGGGGCTGGTGGACATGATCATCGTGTTCGTTCCCACCTGGCTGGTGCTGTCCTTCCTCGACGTCCCGAACCTGACCGTGGCCACCGGCGTGAGCGCCGGGGTGGGGTGGTTCCTGTACGCCGGCTTCCTGGAGGGCCGCTTCGGCCGCACCGTGGGCAAGATGCTGGTGCGGCATAAGGTGGTGTCCATGCGCGAGCACCGCAACTACCGGCAGACGTTCATCCGCTCCGTCCCTAAGCTGTTCTGGTTCATCTTCCTGCCCTTCGACGTGTTCGTTGGCCTCGCCACCGAGGGCGACCCGCGCAAGCGGTGGTCGGACGGCGTGGCGCACACCCTGGTGATCGCCTATTACCCCACGGTGCCCAGGGCGCGCAAGGTGCCGCAGGCCCGGCCGCGCATGCAGCACCGGGAAGGGAAGTTCGACCTCTAGCGCAGCTGGTCGCGGAAGAACCTCCATATCACGGACGTGGCGTTCATGGTCTGGGGATCGGGCTCGTCGTGCATTCGCACGCGTCCGCCCGGCCACACGTGGCCAGCGTCCTTCGATCTGTAAGATATCACGTCCGCCCTTCCGTCGCGCGAGCGGTACCGTTCCGTCAGCACACCGTTCTGCTCCTTGACCGTGGGGGTGGGGAAGCACCCGTTCACCCGGACCCAGTAGTCCTTGGCCTCCTCGGCCGGCAGGAGGTTGTACCGGGTGCTGTGGTAGAACGGCACCAGTTGGTCCTCGCTGCCGTTGATCATCAGTACCGGCACCGGCCGCTGTGGCTTCAGCTCCAGGATCACGTCACCGATGGTGGCGGCCACCGGCGCGATGGCCGTCACCTTCTTGGAGAGCAGTATCCCGGCGAGGTGTGCTAACATGCCACCGTTGGACATGCCGGTGATGAGCGTGCCTGCCACATCGTAGCGGTAATCGACCTCGTCGATGATCGCGGAGAGGAAGCCGACATCGTCCACCTTCTGGTACAGCGCGTCGCGGCAGCAGAACCAGGCGTTCCACGCCCGCTCCCCGCGGTCCGAGGCGTGGATCCCGATGGGGTAGGCGATGATCGCTCCCTCCCTATCGGCCAGCAGGGAGAGCTCGGTCATCGCTTCCATGAGGTAGGGGTTGCTGCCCAGCGCGTGCAGGGCGATGATGAACGGCGCTCCTCGCGGCTCGGGCGGAAGGTGAAGGAAATAGGAACGGGTCCGGCCGTCGACGAGAAGCCTCTCCATGTTGGAGTGATAGTGGAGCTGTTAGTTCAGCTTAATCCTCGGCCCACCATATCCAGGCCCCCCGCTCCACGGACAGCTTGCCTTGGATCAGACCCTTACGGCGCATGATGTTGAGCGTCCGAGCGAGGTCATCGGGGCAGCGCGCGCCGGCGTCGGCCAAGATGTTCTCGAGCTCGATGGTGGTGAGCGCATGCCCTCGCAGGTTGCTTATGATCAGCGAGCGGCGCTCGTCATCGGTGCTCATGGGGAGGGACGAAGATGGGATCGGATAAAAAACATATCATGATAAGCAAGAAAAGAAAAGGTTTGTTGGTTAAGGAGTTTAGGTAGAGACCCAGTCGGACGACGCGATGGATGCTGACTCAGAGCCATACAGGAGGCTCAGGGTGATGGGGGTTCCATTGCCGATAGCGGTCACCAGGAAGTAGTCGCCGGCCCCGAGCTTGCCGTCGCCGAGCAGATCAGTTAGGGTGCAGGACACGATACCTGTGGCACTGGTTGCAGACAGAGGGGTAGACCAGGTATAGGTTACTGTGGTCGTTCCAGTGGGAGCAGTTCCGACGGTGCTAGTAGTTCCTACCAGGGATATTTTCAGGTTAGAGTAAGGCGTGGCCTCGGTGATAGAGGTGACCTCGATCCTCTCCTGGTGAGCGATTGCGGTCGAGCTCTTGCTGAGAGCGATCGTCGGGTTGCTGCTGGGTCCGGATCCGAATCCCATTACCATTACATACAAGACTGCGGCGAGCACGACGGTGATGGCGACCATCAGGATGGTCGCGATGACCGGGGACACCGCAGAGCGGTTCTTGAAGCTCTTCTTCATCATTGTATAGTCCTCCATTCTTTGGTAGACAAGCTACCAGCATCTGCTACCCAAAGAGCGCTAATAAAGATTTTGTCGTGAATATCTTGAAAATGCTCTCGAAATCAGTAATGATAATCATTCTAATATAATAAGAAAAGATTAACTGTTCACTCTGGATGCTCTAGATCAATGACCTGGTCGCACACCAAATTGAGCATCTCGTGGACCTCCGGACGCAGCTGCTCTTTTATACTAAGAATAATCGGATACGCCTCCTTGGCGCTCAGGCCGCTTATCAGCACGTGCAGGAACTCCGACAGCATCTTGGTGTCATTGTGGATGGCCAGGGAGTTGATGGAGTCCACGACCACCATGACGTTGGCGCCCTTGAGCCGCCTCGACAGGAAATCGACCTTCAATATGACGTTCTCGAGAACGGTCGGGCTCTCCACGTAGATGATCTTGTTGGACGCGCGCTCCATGTCGCCCATTATCATCTGCGATATGGTGTCGATGAACAGCACCTTGGAGGAGTCGATCTCCAGCGCGTCCAGGGACGCCTGTATGGTGGTGGCCGGCACCGCCGAGGTGATGTACACGCAGTTCAGCTTCTGCCCCCGGGCGAAGTCGTCCACCAGGCCGCGGAGCACGTCGAAGTACGAGCCCACGGAGAACTCCAGGGCCACGGCCACGGACGGGCCCACGTCGCTGAGGCGCCTGGCCACCGTCGCGCCCACGTCCTCGGTCATACCCCTCCCCTCAGTAGCGGGGTGACCAGCACGCCGCAGGTGGTGAGGTCGATCACGTACTTGGCACGGGAGTGGCAGGCGGCCTTCATCTTCAGCACCTGCATGGTGCGCAGCAGGTCCGACCTCCGCTCCAGGTTCCCCAGTATTATCACGCCATCGGAGATGATGCTCTCGATGCTGGTGCTGGGGTTGGCGTCGGCCACCAGGATGCCGGTGCAGTTCTTGACGTACATCGTCTCCGACAGGGTCAGGAGAAGATCACGGGAGATGGACTCGTCATCGACGCCGTAGAAGATGGTGTGGTAGGTGTCTATGACCAGCCGCTTGATGTTGTGCTCCAGTATGTACGCGGAGATGTTCTCCCCCAGCTTGGCGAAGTCCTCGCTGGTCTCCGGCTTGCCGGAGAGGGACGTGCCGTCCAGGAAGTCGCTCAGCTCCAGGAAGGTGAGGGTGCCCTTCTCCATGAGCTTGTAGTCGAAGAAGTCGAACTCCGGGACCGAGGCGATGAGCTTCTCCGGCCTCTCCACGGTGGTGAGGACCAGCGACCGCTCCCCCCGGGCCGCGCCGCGGACGGCGAACTCCAGGGCCAGGGAGGTCTTGCCCACACCCGGCACGCCGGTGACCAGCACCAGGCTGCCGGAGGGTATGCCTCCCCCCAGGATGGAGTCCAGGCCCTCGACGCCGGTGATGCATCTGGCCCGTACCGCGGTGTTCTTCATGCCGTGTGGTACGTGGCGGGTATATAATATTATTAATGTAGTAATTATTATAAAATGTAACCAATAGCATTTCCTTCCCGGTCTGGACGTACTGTTATCGCTGCCCGTCCGGCACGCCAAAGGATTAAGTGATTCCATGGCGTGCTGGATGCCATGAGACCGGTGTTGCAGGTGGCCCTGGACCTCATGCACCTGAAGCGGGCCTTGGAGATCGCCTCCGAGGCGGTGGAGGGAGGGGCGGATTGGATCGAGGCGGGGACGCCGCTCATCAAGTCCGAGGGAGCGGACGCGCTGCGCGAGCTGAAGAGAGCGTTCCCGGGGCACGTCATCGTGGCGGACATGAAGACCATGGACGTCGGTTCGTTCGAGGTGGAGATCGCCGCCAAGGCGGGAGCGGACGTGATCAGCGTCCTAGGCTTGGCCGATGACGGGACCATACGCGAGGCGGTGCTCACCGCCCGGCAGTACGGGGCCCAGGTCATGGTGGACCTCATCGGCACCGGGGACCGGGCGCAGCGGGCCCGTGAGGTCGAGTCCCTCGGCGCCTCGCTGGTGTGCCTGCACGTGGGCATCGACGAGCAGATGAAGGGCGGTAGCGCGCCCACCGACCTCGTTCGCCAAGTGTCCGACGCGGTGGGCGTCCCGGTGGCGGTGGCCGGAGGGATAACCTCGGAGACCGCCCCGGCGCTGCTGGGCGCCGGTGCGTCCATCATCATCGTGGGGGGAAGCATCATCAAGGCCCAGGACGTGGCCGGTGCGGCACGGAGGGTCAAGGAGGCCATGGCCACGGGCGAGGGCCTCGCTGCCGCCACCTCCAAGAAGTACGGCGCGGAGGATGTGGCCACGGCCCTGTCCAAGGTATCCACCTGCAACATCGCCGATGCCATGCACAAGGCCGGTGTGATGAAGAACATCGTTCCCCGCATCTCCCATGGGACGAGGATGATCGGCCGGGCGCTGACGGTCCAGACCTCCAAGGGCGACTGGGCCAAGCCGGTGGAGGCCATCGACCGGGCGCAGGAGGGTGACGTGCTAGTGATCGACGTGGGGGGCAGCGACATCGCCGTGTTCGGAGAGCTGGCGGCATGGAGCTGCCGCTCCAAGGGAGTGGAGGGGGTGGTCATCGACGGGGCGGTGAGGGACGTGGACTCCCTCTACGAGATGCGCTTCCCCGCCTTCTCGCGCCACATCGCGCCCAACGCCGGCGAGCCTAAAGGGTACGGCGGCATCGGGCATGAGATCATCTGCGGGGAGCAGCTGGTGCGCACCGGGGACTGGATCGTGGGGGACGAGAGCGGGGTGGTGGTCATCCCGCAGGAGCGGGCGGTGGAGATCGCCAACCGCGCGGTGGACGTGGCGGAGAGGGAGGACCGCATCCGCGAGGAGATCAAGCGCGGCGGCACGCTGTCCAAGGTGCAGGAGCTGGAGAAATGGGAGCAGACCCGTTAATGAATTTGCACACCCACACCCGGTTCTCGGACGGGGACTTCACCGCGGAGCAGATCGTCATCACCGCGGCGGAGCACCACCTCACGCACATCGGCATCACCGACCACCTCATGACCGACAAGTGCCGCTCTATGTCCGCCGGTGACCTGGAACGCTACATCGAGGTGCTGCGCGAGCTGGGGCGGAGGCACCGCACTATCGAGGTGCTGGCGGGAGCGGAGATCGACACCCGGCCGGACCACTGCGATCTAGAGGCACTGCCCCTGGAGCAGTTGAACCGGCTGGACTACGTGCTGTTCGAGTTCGTGCAGACCGCCGAGGGCACGTCGCTGGAGAACCTGGAGCCGCTGCTGCGCCAGATCGAGGTCCCCTGCGGGCTGGCCCATAACGACCTAGAGAAGAACTTCGGTCCGTGGTCGCCGGAGGCCGTGGCCGACTATCTCGCCACGTTCGAGGTGTTCGTGGAGGTGAACACCGCCTGGCCGTACAAGCGCGACGGCCTCATGTTCTGGGAGAGGGCCGAGCGGTACTACCGGGAGTTCCCGGGGAAGGTGATGGTGTCCGTGGGCACGGACGTGCACCATAAACTGGAGGAGGTGTACAACCTCGACCGGGCGTATAGGTTCCTCAACCGCACGGGGCTGATGGACGACCTGGTGGTGCGCGCTTAGAACCGCACGCCGCCGGCCATCTCCTCCAGGCGGCGAATCCTCTCCTCCATCGGCGGGTGCGTGGAGAACAGGTTCACCAGCCCCTTGGCGGAGAAGGGGTTCACGATCCACAGCGAGGACGAGGTGGGGTTCCCCATGTTCATGGGCCGGGCCTTGTTGCCGGACTCCAGCTTCCGCAGCGCCTTGGCCAGCGCCATGGGCCGCCCGATCATCATGGCGCCCTCGTAGTCGGCCTTGTACTCCCGGCTGCGGGACACCGCCAGCTGCAGCAACATGGCCGCGATGGGTGCCGTGATAGCAACCACGATGGCGATGATGAGGTTGCCGTTGTCGCGGTCCCCTCCCCCGCCGAACATGGTGCTGAACATGAAGGTGCGGGCGGCGAAGGATATCGCCCCTGCCAGGGTGGCCGCCACGCTCATCACCAGGATGTCCCGGTCCTTGACGTGCGCCATCTCGTGCGCGAGGACGCCGGTGAGCTCGTCATCGTTGAGGAGCCCTAGTATCCCTTCGGTGGCCGCCACGGTGGCGTTCTTGGGGTTGCGGCCGGTGGCGAAGGCGTTGGGCGTCTGCGAGGGCACTATGGCCACCTGGGGCATGGGAAGCCCGGCGGTGGAGGATATGGACCTCACGATGCGGTACAGTCGGGGCGACTCGTTCTCGGTCACCACCCGCGCCCGGTAGGACGCCAATACGATCTTGGACGAGAAGAAGTAAGATATCAGGTTCATGGCCCCGGCTATGATCAGGAACACCACGGCGCCCATTATCCAGTTGCCCAGGAAGTAGTTACCCACGGCCCAACCCACCACCACGAAGATGGCGGTGAGGACCACGAACAGCATCAGCACGCGCAGATTGGCGGAGACCGCACTCATCCCATTCACACCTGTAGGTCAAAACTAACCTGTGCGGAGTATAAATCCTTGTCGAATGAAAGGTTCATCTTTGGAGCTTGTACATCTTACAAAAGCCATCGGGAGGTGGAAAGGCATCAGCGGCGGAGGGAGCGCAGCATGGGACCCGCGTGATGGTATATGGTGACCTTTCCCTCGAAGTGCGCGGTGACCAGGCCATCGTCCATGAGCCTCTCCAGCGCCGCCTCCAGCTCTTCATCGTCCAGGGAGATGCTGGAGCGCAGCTGCTGAACGTCCGATCCGCCAGTGTCCCGCAGCTGGGCCACGATGGCGTCCATGGCCTCCGGCCTCGCTTCTTGCCGACCCCCGCCGGCCGCAGGGTCGCTGGCCTCCGCTGGTGTGCCCTCCGAGAGCTCGGCCAGGTGGTAGCGCACCCCGGTGCCCTGCAGCGCGGCGTGGAGGCGGTCCAGGGCGGAGGCCAGATCATCCTCGCGCGGCACCTCCAGATAGAAGAAGGCACCCTGCCGCCGCACCCCTGCCGGCCCCAGCATGCGGTCGATCTCCGAGGGGGCCGGCCCCTCGCTCGAGTACTCCAGCGAGATGTAGACGATCATGGGGGCAGGGATTCCTACCAGGCGGTATTATGATTTCGTCCGGGGGCGGACCGTCCACCGCACTTCTAATAATGCGGATGCGGTTCTAGCCCCCATGGGCCCCGACCAGGCGTTCATGAGGGGTTGGTTCCAGCGGTACTACCAGAGCCACCCTCCCCGCGCACCGGAGAGGCTGGACCGCCGGGAGTTCGGCTTCATGTTCTTCGACCGGGACTACGTCCAGCGCCACCTGGGGTTCGGGGAGGCGGGGCAGCTGCACTCCTTCCTGCAGGGGCAGGTGCCATCGCACGCCTACTACTCGTCAGCGTACTACCAGCTGCCGGCGGCGGCCACCATGGAGGAGAAGAAGTGGTTAGGGGCTGACGTGGTGTTCGACCTGGACGCCGACCACGTGAAGGGCGCGGAGGACCTGACCTACGTGGAGATGCTGGCGCGCATCAAGGTGGAGCTGCTGCGCCTCCTGGACGACTTCCTGCTGGGCGACCTGGGCCTGGACGTCAGGAACCTGAAGATCGTGTTCTCCGGCGGCCGGGGGTACCACATACACGTGGTCGATGCCCGCCTGGCCACCTTGCGCAGCCACGAGCGACGGGAGATCGTGGACTACATCGCGGGCACGGACCTGAACATGGAGTGGGTGTTCCCCGAGCGCGTGGCCAACGTCAAGACGTACCGCACCGGGGCCATGGAGAGCAGGGTGAGGAGCGTGCCGCCCCCCACCTCCGGGGGATGGCGGCGGAGGATGCGCGACGGCATGACGTGGCTGGTGGAGGAGATGCGCTCCCGCGACTTGGACGACCTGCGGGCACGGCTGCCCACCCTGGCCCAGGAGTCGGACGCCATGATCGAAGGCATGCTTCGAGACCTGTACTCCAAGAAGGGGAGCAGGGACGGCGCCGACCTCATGCTGTCCGGGAACGCCCTGTCCAGCTTCTCCGACCGGCGGCACCTGGACCTGTTCCTCCGCCTCCTTCAGGAGGAGGTGAAACCTCGCTTCACGGCCGAGATCGACGAGCCGGTGACCAGCGACATCAAGCGCCTGATACGCCTGCCCCGGTCCCTGCACGGGAAGACCGGCCTGCGGGTGACGCCCATGGACCGGGAGCAGCTGAGCGCCTTCGACCCACTGCGCGACGCCGTCCCGGACATCTACCCCGACCGGCCGATCGAGCTCTACGTCCCGAGGCCCGCGGAGGTGGAGATAAAGGGGCAGCGGTTACATGTGCAGGGGATATGCGAGGTGCCAACCTACGCCGCGGTGTTCATGATCGGGCGCCGCATGGCCACCCTGGAGGTCCCCCTGGACGCCTGAGGGATAGTATCCAAGGGAAGGAGTCAGGGGCAAACATATTTATTTACAATCTATAATTTTCGCTCGATTCTTATGGGATTGAACCGGGAAGCGTTGGAGGGCGGCATACACCTCGCCCATGTCCGCGCGACCAAGAGGAAGCTCATGCTGGTGCAGGTCGGCATCGTCCTTCTGGCGGTCATACTGCTGACGGCCCTGGGCGGCGACATCCAGGTGAAGCCGTTCTACTTCAACATCGGTTCCATCCTTTACTTCATCATACTCATGGCCCTCATTGTGGGGGTGGAGGGGTTCTTCTTCCGCTACCTGGAGATGAAGCACCTGAAGAGCTCCAGCGCCAAGTCGTACATGCTCAAGACCATCATCTACCGCAGCCTGATCATCATCGGCGTCTCCGGTGCGGTCCTCGTCATCGTGGTGGCACCGTTCCTTTCCAACACCGTGGCGAACATCTCCAGCGAGGTGGGCACCACCACCACCGTGGCGTCCTTCAACAACCGCGACCCCTTGGGCCTGACCACCGTGGACGGGATATGGCTGGAGAGCACGTCGTCGTCGGAGGTCATCATCATCTCGGAGGACAACTACCTGATGTACGCCGGCAGCGCCGACCTGCTAAAGCAGCACGCCGTCATGACCACCAACGAGACGTCGGCGGGCGTGGATCTGGATTTCCCCAACACGCCGTTCGGCATGTACTACATCGTGGTGAGCCCTGACCACCCGGTGGAGGTCTCCTACAACGTTCACCGGACGCCCTCGCCCACCTTCCTGGCGTTCGTGAGCCTGTTCGCCGTGGCGTTCATCGCCGCGTACGGGGCGTGGGCCGCCTTCGCCTTCCAGACCCGGAAGCAGTTCACCAAGGGCGCCATCTACAAGTGAAGGGCGCAGCAGCAGGGGACGTCCCGGACCTGGTACCCCTTCTCTTTTACCCACTCCACCGTCCGCGGGGAGGGGTTCACCACCCCCGCCGCCCCGTCCTGTATGGCCTGCACCTCCACCTCCCAGTGGCCCCGCGGTCGCATGCAGCCGAGGACAGTGGGGATATTGGAGCTCACGGCCTGTCGGACCGCGCCGGACAGGCGGTCCGCCTTCACCGAGCGGCCCTCCCACGGCGTCCCCCGGGCGCCCATGAGGCCCAGGACGACGACCGCCCGGACCCGGTGCGAGGAGATCAGGTCGAAGGTGCCCTCCTCGCCCTCCTCGGACTGCAGCCCCACGCACACGTGGGGGACGACGCACCGGGTGGGCTCCAGCAGCTCCAGGGTGAGGGCGTAGTCACGGGGCGAGGCGTGGAGGTGCAGCGTGCCCTCGATGGTGGCGGGGTCCTGCACCATGTCGATGGAGAACGCGTCCGCCCCGCAGGCCGCGACCATTTCCGCCTCCGCCTCGTCCAGCAGGCCGGGGTGGAGGTTGATCGCTAGGCTCGTCCTGCTCTTGATGCGCCGCACCGCGCCGAGGAAGGGGTGCAGGGGGACGCGCCCCTGGGGGTCGCAGCCGCCGCTCAGCAGCAGCCCCTCACCGCCCTGCGCGGACAGGTGCAGCGCCGCCCGCTCCAGCTCCTCCGGTGCGCCTACCGTATGCATGCCCTGAAGGTAGCGACCGCGGCAGTGGTCGCACTGCAGCGCGCACCTTCCCCCGGTGACGGAGAACGCTGGAAAGTTCCCGCCAGGACGGTAGAATGACACCCTGGAGGCCATGGGAACAACAAGGAGGTGCGATACCAAAAGGTTTATTGGAGTGATTACATTCCGAGGGTAGAGGATTTATATGAAGGCCTTTCGCGCTTTAGGTGAGTTCAAGACCGGTAAGTTCAGCTGGCAGAAGTTCAGCATCGAGATCGCCGCTGAGGACGAGGCCGGGGTCACCGAGCAGATCTATTCCAACCTGGGAAGCCGCCACAAGCTCAACCGCTCTCAGATCAAGATCGCTGAGATCAAGCCCATCGCGGGCGACGAGATCATCAGCCACACCGTGAAGTACCTCGCTGAGGGTCACTGATGAACGAGCAGGAGCTTCGGCAGGCCATGTCCACGCTGGAGCTCTTCCGGGCCCAGCTGGAGAGCATCGCGGAGAACCAGCAGCTCATCCAGATATCGCTGGAGGAGCTGGGACGGGCACGTGAGACGTTGAACCAGTACCGGAACGCCAAGGAGGGGGACGAGCTCCTGGTGCCCATCGGCGGCAACTCCTTCGTCTTCGCCAAGGTGGCCACCAACGCCAAGGCCATCGTGGGCATCGGTACCGGTATCTCTGTTGAGAAGAGCATGGACGAGGCCGTCACCACCATGGACGAGCGCTCCAAGGAGCTCATGGACACCATGAACAAGCTCAACGAGCGCCGGGTGGCCATCGAGGACCAGGCCAACGTGCTATCGCAGGCCGTGCAGCAAGAGATGCAGGCGCTGCAGCATCCCTGAGTGGAGGGATGGTCCGCTGTTCGAGTCGCTGAAGAAGAAGCTCTCCGCGCTGCGGGGCAAGGCGGCCGAACTACCAGAGACCCCACAACAGGTCAGCACGGAGGCCGCGGTCGGAGACAGCGGCCGCAAGATCGATGAGGGCGAGGTCGACGAGCTCCTGTGGGAGCTGGAGCTGGGCCTTCTGGAATCCGACGTGGCCCTCCCGGTCATCGAGGAGATCAAGAGCGGCGTCCGCGAGGGGCTGGTGGGGAAGCGGGTGGACCGCAAGTACAGCCTCGACCAGGTGGTGGAGGCCGCGCTGCGCAACGCCATCGAGGCGGTGCTCAAGAAGAGCGAGTTCGACTTCGACGGCTTCGTTCGCGCGCACGAGAAACCGGTCATCATAATGTTCGTGGGGATCAATGGCACCGGCAAGACCACGGCCATAGCAAAGATCACCAACCGACTGCAGAAGGAGGGCCTGACCACCGTTCTGTCCGCCTCCGACACCTTCCGGGCGGGCGCCATCGAGCAGCTCACCATCCACTCCGAGCGGCTGAACACCAAGATCGTGAAGCACCAGTCGGGTGGCGACCCCGCGGCAGTGGCCTACGACGCGGTGGACCATGCCAAGGCCAAGCACCGGGACGTGGTGCTGGTGGACACCGCCGGGCGGATGCAGACCAACGCCAACCTCATGGACGAGATGAAGAAGATCAAGCGCGTGGTCAACCCCCATCTCATCATCTTCGTGGGCGACTCCCTGGCCGGGAACGACGCCATCGAGCAGGCGGTGGCCTTCAACAAGGCCGTGAACATCGATGCGGTCATCCTCACCAAGATCGACACCGACGCCAAGGGCGGGGCCGCGCTGTCCATCGCCAACGCCATCGGCAAGCCCATCGCCTTCCTGTCCACCGGGCAGGGGTACGAGGACATCATCAAGTTCGACAGCAAGTGGATGCTGGACCGGCTTTTCTCGGACTGATCTTCCGCCAGTAGCAAAGTTGAATGACCGCCGCGGCGGTACCATCCTCGATCTCATGTTGCCGTACGTGGTCGTTCATAACGCCGTGAGCGTGGACGGTCGGATGGAATGGGTGGACGTGGACCTGGAGCTGTACTACTCGCTCATCTCCACGTGGAACGAGGACCTCACCCTGGTGGGTTCGGAGACCTTCGTCACCAGCGACTGGAGCTCGTGGGAGCACGACGGGTCCACCGACCCCTCCAGACCGCTCCTGGCGGTGGTGGACGGCCGGGGCCGGTTCCGGAACTGGAAGAAGGCGGTCCCCTCGCCCTATTGGCGGGCCGGCGTGGCATTGTGCTCCAAGGCCACCCCGCAGGAGCACCTGCGGTACCTCCAGGAGAAGGGGATCGAGGTGCTGGTCACCGGACAGGAGAAGGTCGACCTGCGGGAGGCGCTGGAGCGCCTAGCCGAGGAGCACGGGGTTAAGGTCGTGCGGGTGGACAGCGGAGGAACGCTCAACGGCGCGCTGCTCCGCCAGGGCCTCATCGACGAGGTCTCCGTGCTGGTGCAGCCACAGCTCATCGGCGGGACGTCGGCCAGCTCCCTGGTGAAGGCCGACGACCTGCCCGCGGGGGAGTCACCCACCGCCCTGGAGCTCATCTCCTCGCGCACGCTGGACCGGGGCACGGTGTGGCTCCGCTACCGCGTGCGGAAGTGATCAGTAGTCGGGCAGGGGGTCCTTGATGGTCCCGGCGTAGCACAGCTGGGACAGGAGAACGGAGAAGACCTTGGCGTCGTTCACCAGGTTGTCCACCCGGGCGTACTCGTCGACCTGGTGGGCCACCTCGTCCAGTGTTTCCCACACGTAAGCGTCCATGCCCTTGCGGCGGAACCAGTTGGCGCAGGTCTGTCCCCCGATGCCCATCATGACGGGCGTCCTTCCCAGCACCCGGCGCACGGCCTTGCTCAGCGCGGTGGCGCCCTCCCCGTCGGAGCGGGACGCCTTACCTGCCGGGTCCACCTTCACCACGTCCACCGATATCGTTGCCCCGGTCCGCTGCTGGAACAGGCGACCCACCTCCTGCGCGGCCTCGATGCACTCCTGGGGGTCGTACTCCGGCAGCAGCCGGATGTCGAAGAAGGTCACGTCCTCCCCCGGGATGGTGTTGACGTTTTCCACGTTGGCCAGCCGCTTGGTGGGCTCGAAGGTGGACCGGCTGGGGGCGAACAGGGGGTTGCTGGCCGGGAACCTCCCGCGGAGCTGGTCGGCCAGGAACAGCAGCAGCTCGGACCCCACCCGCAGCGCGTTGAGGCCCTTGTCAGGCAGGGAGGCGTGCACCTGCTTGCCCTTCACCGTGACCTTGAGCCAGATGATGGACTTCTCCGCCACCTCGATGACCGAGCCGTCCGGCTCGCCCGCGTCAGGGACGTAGAACAGGTCGTTGGGGCCAAACAGGCCCTTCTCCAGCAGGTACTTGATGCCGTGCTCGGAGCCGGCCTCCTCATCGGCCACCACCGCCATGCCTACTCCTATCTCGGGCTCCAGCCCCAGGTCCAGGAGGGCGCGGGCGGCGAACAGCGACGAGATGACGGCCTGACCGTTGTCCTCCGAGCCCCTGCCGTACAGCTTCCCGTCGACCACCGTGCCGTCGAACGGGGAGTACGTCCAGGCCTTGTGGTCCCCGGGGCTCACGGTGTCCATGTGGGACACCAGCCACACCGTGCGGTCCTGCCGGCCCTTGTGGACGGCGAGCACGCTGGGGCGCACGCCGGAGGCCACCCTGTCGTCCGGGGCCTCGTGCACCCGGACGTCCTTGAATCCGCACCTGCACAAGAGGCCCACGATGAAGCGGCCGCGGTCCTGCTCGCCCTGCCCCCCGTTCTCCGGGCCCATGGCGGGGATCCTCAGCATGGCGCACATTTCGTCGATCATATCGTCCCGGTAGCTCTCCACCGATGCCATCAGCTTCTCCACGGTAGGCATGGTAACACCAGGACGTGAAGGTGAGTCGGGATATATCAGGCCGCCGACGCGGCCGCGAAAAAGGCCCCGGTCCAGTGGCGGACCGGGGGTGGTCCGCTCACTCCCGGCGGACGATCATGGAGACGGCATTGCCGCCCCCCAGGCACAGCGTGGCCAGCCCGGTGCGGGCCCCGCGGTCCTTCAGGGCGTAGAGCAGGGTGGTCAGCACCCTGGTGCCCGAGGCCCCGATGGGGTGCCCCAGGGCCACCGCCCCGCCGTTGACGTTGAATCGGTCGTCCGGCACCTTGAGCTCGTTCTTCACCGCCACCGAGGCGGTGGCGAAGGCCTCGTTGTGCTCGAACAGGTCGATGTCGTCGACGGTCATCCCCACCTTCTTGAGGAGGGCCTGCGTGGTCGGTATGGGCGACTCCATGATCCACTCCGGCCGCGTGCCGCCGGTGTGGTAGCCCACGATGGTGGCCAGCGGCTTGATTCCGTGCTCATCGGCGAACTCGCGCGATGCCACCACCACGGCCGCGGCCCCGTCGCTCAGCTGGGAGGCGTTGCCGGCGGTGACCACGCCCCCCTCCTTGAAGGCCGGCCGGAGCTTGGCCAGGGCCTCCAAGGAAACGTCGGAGCGCACCCCCTCGTCCTGCCGGAAGGGGACCTCCTCCTTCTTGCTCTTGATCATGACCGGCACTATCTCCGCGTCGAACCTCCCCGCCTTCATGGCCGCCAGGGCCTTGACGTGGCTCTGGTAGGAGAGCTCGTCGGCGTCCTGCCTCGTGACATGGTACCGCTCGGCCACTATCTCCGCGGTGGTGCCCATGTGCTGGTCGGTGGCGGCGTCCCACAGGCCGTCCCGGACCATGTGGTCCACGATCTTGTTGTCCCCCATGCGGTAGCCGAAGCGGGCCTCGGTCAGCAGGTAGGGCGCGGCGCTCATGTTCTCCATGCCCCCGGCCACCACCACGTCGTTCTCTCCGGCGCGCACCGAGGTCGCGGCCAGCATGACGGACTTCAGGCCAGAGCCGCAGATCTTGTTCACGTTAAGGGACCCGATCTCCACCGGAAGGCCGGCCTTCAGCGCCGCCTGCCGCGCCGGGTTCTGCCCCGTCCCCGCGGACAGCACGATGCCCATCATGCACTCCTGCACGTCAGCGGGCTGCAGGGTCGCCCTCTTCACCGCCTCGGCGATGGCGAACGCTCCCAGCTGAGGAGCGGAGAAGTTCTTCAACGAGCCTCCGTATTTGCCGACCGCGGTGCGGGCGGCGCTGAGGATGACTGCTTCCTTCAATGGATCATACTCCTTTCATAAAGGGAACGAATGCTCCCATCCGCCCATGCCAGTAACGTAGGGCATTAAAAAAGTGTCGGTAGGTTTATACGTCGATGGTCGATTATATTCCCATCCTCATCAGCGGCTTGGACAGGTGGCGGCGGGAGCAGACCGGCGGCTCGTACCATCCCGGGACCAGCGCTCGAGACTGCTGCTGGACCATTGGCCGCTCGGCGGTGGTGCCGCAGCGGCGGCAGCGGTACCCCTGCCCCCTTCCCGCCGACTTCATGTTCTTGCCGCACCGCGGGCAGGGGGGGTTGCACCTCACCGTGGCCGGGGCCAGGGAGATGACCTCGAACTTCTCCAGGTTCAGCGTGCGCGGACTTTCTCTCAGCTCCCCCATCACCCGGACGCGGTCCCCGGGGACCAGGGCCCGCACGAGGTCACGGAACCCCTTGGACGGCTCATAGGCAGCGCACTCCAGCACACCCTCGGTCATGCGAAGGGGGAACAGCACGTGACCGCCCGGGATGGTGCGGGGTGGGGCGGCCACCTCCCCCACCACCTCGTAGCTGCGGTTGGGCAGTAGGTCGAAGCTCTGTCGAAGCACATGATCGTCCGTGCCCTGATTGCTGATGAACAGCAGCCAGCGGTCGACCGGCTCGGACGCGATGGAGGCCTGGGCCTTGATCAGGTCGAGGGGCGAATCGCCCCTGATCCCGTAGAGGATGGGGCAGGTGGTGTGCGGGATGATCGCGGGCCTCAGGGTGTGATGGTCGAAGTTGTTGAAGGTGGAGGGGAACCTCTCGTCCAGGAGAGAGACGTCCCTCTCGGAAACGTCCCTTTCCGTGCCCCATCGGTCCCGCGAGCGGTAGGTTAGGACCTCGTAGGTGCGGTCCTGCGGTGCCCATGCCGCGGCCGCCGCGGCGCCGATGAGCCCCCTCCCAGAGTTCAGCTCGTAGGTCAGCGCGCCGACCTCCTGCAGCGCCGCGACCGCCTCCTCCTTGGGGATTATCTCGCTCACCGCCCGGCGGTACAGCTCGGGCCGGGGCGGACGGGAGGTGACCACCAGGCCCGGGTCTGAGTCGTCCATCTGGGACCATCGCTCGAGCACCGGACGGCACCGCTCCATGATCTCCCCGGCATCGGGCTCGGCACCGCTGCGGGCATAGGCGAACACCTCCCGCTCCCCGATGTGGCCGACCAGGCGCCGCAGTCCGACACCGTGGCCCACCCGGACGCAGATGGCCCCGTTGCCCCTGGTCTTCCACGGGACGGCGGGGTTGAGCCGCACCAACCGCGGCAGGCCGATGAGGTCCAGGTCCGGGAGCGCCCGCACCAGCTCCGTGGCCAGGAAGGTAGTGCACATCCAGGTGGAGGAATCGGTGTCGTCGGCGGCGATGAGCATGCGGTACCGCGGGGAGTAGGAAATGCTCCTATCAATCACTTCCGGTGGTCCTCAGGTCGGACACCACGAAGAAGCCTGGGTCGTCAGAGGAGCGCTGGACCGTCACCGTGGCGGAGGTGCCATCGGGCAGTGCGGCGGAGAGGACGTCCGATGGGCAGAAGGCCTTGACCTCGCCCCCGGCACCATCGGAGATGTTGAGGAGGAAACCCCCGGTGCAGGGCCGACAGGAGCGCACCATGACCGACAGCTCCGCGGGGTCCTCGCCCACGTCCCCCAGGCTCACCTCCTGCGGGGGGTCGAAGTCGCTCACTGCCATGAGGGCCACGATGGCGGCGATTGCTGCGAGCAGCAGGGTACCGGGGCTGGGCTCGAGAAGATGCACCGATGTAGATCGTGCCACCGCCTGAACTCTTTCCTACTGCATTGAACCTACGTGGATAATCTTGAATAGACCGCCGCGTATTCGGCCCTCATGTCGAAGCCATTTACGGTCCAGCATGCTGGGGAGATCTCCGCCGGCATCCTCGTGGTCGGCATCGCCCTGTTCGTGATGGGATTGCTCGATCTTTTGGACGTGCAGTTCGTGGAGGTCGGGGCGTGGGGCTACTGGCTTTTAGGGATCGGTGCCGCGCTGCTGATCGTCGGTATCGTCTGGGTCCTCTCCTACCGCCTCAGCGTCAATAAGTTCGAGAAGATGCTGGAGGAGAAGAGCAAGGCCAATTTCGTCAAGAAACTGGACGACGCAGAGTATTTGGCGTGGAAGCTTCCCTTGAAGTTCGAGGAGCAGCTCATGAGCAAGAAGAGGGAGTTCGGGGTGAAGTAAGGCTCCCCAAGAGGGGGACCCCTCCATTTCCACTGGAACCGGTAGGCGCACCGGGTCTGTTACCAAGTCTGCTCATCGGGGAACCTATCCAGTCGTTTTTCAAATGGGGTGACCGCCTAGGGTCACGATGCTGTTGACTATGCGGGAGTGATCCTTCTCCTGCGCGTAGAGGTGAACCTCCACCTTCTCGCCGTATTTGATCTGCACCACTTCGGTATGGGAGTGAAGCCAGGAAAGGAAGGGACTTACGCCGTCGGTGTGAGGCAGGCAAAAGCGCATCTCCACGGGGTATTCGAAGGTCGAGGTTATGGAATCACGGAGCGCCTTGATGCCGTCCCCGGTGGCAGAGGAGATGACCATGATATCTCGGACCGGGAGCATATTCCTGGCCATAGCGATCTTCGACGGTACATCGGTGGCCTTGTCCTTCTTGCTGAGGACCAGGATGAGGGTCTGGGGGTCCACCTCCGGGAAGAGGACCTCCCGGGAGGTCTGCAACTTCCTCTGCATCTCCTCTACACTGTCAGAGGCGTCCACGACGAGCAGCACGAGGTCAGCGAAGTAGACCTCATCGATGGTGCTCTTGAACGATTCGATCATGAAGTGAGGTAAATCGGACAGGAAGCCTATGGTATCGGTGATGAGTATCTGCTTGTTCTCCCGGTCCAGACGACCGGTGGTGGTGGAGAGGGTGGAGAACAGGCGGTCCTCTACTAGCGCTTTCTCAGAGGTGAGGGCATTGAGCAGGGTGGACTTACCGGCATTGGTGTAGCCAGCAATGGTCACCAGGTTGAAGCCTCTCTTCTTCCTCTGCTTCCTGCGATTGCTGTGCTCCTTCTCCAATCGAGCGAGTTCATAGTCGATGCGGCTGAGCTGTCGGCGGATCAGTTCGTAGTAGGCATCGGTCTCGTACTCTCCTGAGCCTAGGAAACCAGGATGCTCTCCGCTCTTGGCGTTGTGTATCCATTCCCTCAGGAGAGGTATCTCATAGATCAGCTTGGCTCGGAGGACCTGGAGCTGTGCCTCGCGGGAGTAAGCTCGGGTGGCGAAGATGTTGAGGATCAGCCTGACCCGATCGACGCACTCGATTTCGAGCTCGTTCTCCAGGAGCAGATGCTGGGATGGTTTGAGATAACCGTTGAATATGAGAAGGTCGACCGGTCGCTGAGCGAGTATCTCCTTGAGCTCCTGCAGCTTCCCCTTGCCGATGAAGCTTCGAGCGTTGGGACGGTCCCTTTTCTGAAGGACCTCAAAAACGACCTGATAGTTCATCGAGGAGGCGAGATCCTCCAATTCGCTGATGTCCTCCTTCAAGGTGACTACGGCGACGGAAAGTTTTCCATCGTTCTGTTTTCCTTTCTTAATAATTTCTCCTTCCTTCTTCTCTCTATAATATAACGTTAGTATATTGCATTTCTCTATCTCTCCTCTCTTTCTTCTCCACTCGCATTCCTATCCTCCTCTTTCCTCTGCACACTGGTCCGATATTCGTTCAAGCTCCATTATGTAAATTTTTTTTTGGCCAGATGTCATTTTTTCGTTTTCTTAATCCACATGCAATCTTTCGCGCACCTATGTTTCCTCTGCGTCCACTCCGCAACAGCAACTTCCAGTGGAAATAAAGGGGTGGGGGTCTACCCCCCTTCCATCATCGCGCTCCCAGTGTGTGTCTGGGTGTTACCTCAAGACAAACTAAAATATACCACCCCTTCATACCTTTTAGAGCAAGGCCCCGACCACTTTCCAATGGAAAAAGAGGGGTAGCCGGGTACCTTTTGTAATCGAGCGGGGGGGTCGATTATGGACGAGAGCATATTCCAACAGTATCTGAGCTCCAAAAAGATATTCCAGAGGAACAGAGAGATCCTGAGGCCTTCTTACATACCGGACGAGCTGCCTCACCGGCGGGAGCAAATCAATCAGCTGGCATCGATCCTTGTCACCGCTCTCAGGGGCGACCGGCCATCGAACGTCCTCATCTTCGGCAAGACCGGCACCGGCAAGACCGCCTCCGTCAAGTACCTGGGCAAGGAGATCAAGAAGGCCGATAGCCAGTTCAACCGGGTGAGCTACCTCTACATGAACTGCGAGGTCGTCGACACCCAGTACGGTGTCCTACAGAACATCGGTAACATGTTCATCGAGGACTTCAACGAGCGCATACCGTTCACCGGATGGAGCACCGAGCGGGTGTACAATATCCTCCGGGAGAAGATCGACGACACCAACCGCGTGGTGATCCTCGTGTTGGACGAGATCGACAAGCTGGTGTACAAGTCGGGCGACGACGTTCTATATCATCTGTCGAGGATCAACGACGACCTGCAGAACGCCAAGGTATCGCTCATCGGCATATCCAACGACCTGAAGTTCACCGAGTTCCTCGACCCTCGGGTCAAGAGCCGGCTGGGGGAGGAGAAGATGGTCTTTCCCCCATACAACGCCGAGCAGCTCAAGGACATCCTGAACCAGCGGTCGAACATCGCCTTCTACCAGGGGGTCATAGACCCCAGCGTCGCCCCCCTGTGCTCGGCCCTGGCGGCCCAGGAGCACGGCGATGCCCGCCGCGCCCTCGACCTCCTGCGGGTGGCCGCGGAGATCGCGGAGCGCAACGGGGACGACAAGGTCACCGAGGCCCACGTCTACAAGGCCAAGAACAAGATCGAGCTCGACTGCGTGACCGAGGCCATCCGGACGTTGCCCACGCAGTCCAAGCTGGTCCTCATGAGCATCATCCTCAACGAGGAGAAGGGGGAGGGGCGGCTGACCACGGGCGACGTCTACGAGACCTACCGGGACCTCAGCCACATGGTCGGAGTGACAATGCTCACGCAGCGCCGCATCACCGACCTCATCTCCGAGCTGGACATGCTGGGCATAATCCACGCCCGCGTCAAGTCGTTCGGCCGGGGCGGCCGGACCAAGGAGATCGAGTCCTCCGTGCCCCGAGTGGAGACCTTGAAGATACTGGAGGAGGACGAGATCCTGCAGTCCATCAAGAACTACCGGCCCAAGAACCAGACCACCCTCATCTGATCACTGGGGAGGGTCCTTCTTCTCCGAGCCCTTATCCTTGGACCTCCAACTGGGGAAGGTCACCCCACGCTTCTTCATCAGGTCGATGATGATGTCCATTACGATGGGCAGTATGATGATGGCGGCCACGCTGGCCACCAGCCCCACCACACTGTTGCGCGGGGTGTAGGACGGCGCCGTGCCGGTGGCGTACAGCTTCAGCAGGCCGAACCATGGCAGCTCGCCCCGCGCCTTGCCCACCAGCCACTCGTCCTTCACCGGCTCCTTGATGGTGCCTATCCACTTCTGGTCGTACTTGCCCATCAGGGAACCGTTGGCGCCCTCGTACCAGTTGAAGTCGCCCATGGTGATGAGGCCCCCGTGGGGCTCGCCGTCGTAGCTGGGCGATTTCATGTAGTCGAGCATGGCGGTCAGGTCGATGGACAGGGTGATCTTCTGGTAGCCGATG
Source organism: Methanomassiliicoccaceae archaeon (assembly GCA_963663855.1). Taxonomy (GTDB): domain Archaea; phylum Thermoplasmatota; class Thermoplasmata; order Methanomassiliicoccales; family Methanomassiliicoccaceae; genus UBA6. Next base: position 1,810,366 of record OY760646.1, read on the forward strand.
TCGTACAGCTCCAGGATGCCCTCCATGTTCCAGTACGACTTCTCGCTGCCGGTGACCGACCACATGCTGGACGGTACGTTGGCCAGCACGGGCAGGTCGAAGCCCCCTCCCGTGGTGTTGTACTCCAGGTTGACCATGGCCCGGTGGATGATGGGCTTGGACATCCCTGACTTGTAGTAAACGACCACGTCCCCCGGCTCTCCGTACGTCGAGTGCCCGGTGGCAAAGCCATCGAGGTAGGTGATGACCTCGTCCACCGAGGTCACCTTCTTCACCACCACGATGTCGCCCGTGTCGATGACCCCTATGGAGCTCTCGTCGCCGTGCTGCATGCTCTTGGACTCGATGACCACCATGGGGGGCCATAGGCCGCTGTAGGCGAAAACCGCTCCTAGCAGTAATAGAAAGAGCACCGGGGCGATGATGAAGGCCTTGAAAGAGGACAGCCGTCCCAGCAACCCCTTTTTATTAGGAGGCACGGGCTCATCAATACCAGGGATACTATAATAGATTTGGCAGCCACGTCGCGCCCCTGATGACCATCCAGCCGTCCGCCCGGCGATGGTAAGTTAGATATGGGGAGGAGGAAATCATCCCCTCATGGGAAGGCCCGACAACGACACCTACTTCATGCGCATGGCCGAGCTGGTGGCGAGCCGCTCCACTTGCCTGCGCCGCAACGTGGGAGCGGTGGTGGTCAAGGAGAAGCGGGTCCTCACCACGGGGTACAACGGAGCGCCCAAGGGGCTGAAGCACTGCGCCGAGGTGGGGTGCGTTCGCCTGGTGAACAACATCCAGTCCGGGACGCGCCATGAGCTGTGCCGAGGTGTGCACGCGGAGCAGAACGCCGTCATACAGGCCGCGTACTTCGGCGTGAGCATCAAGGAATCGGTCATATACACCACCAACTTCCCCTGCGTGATGTGCGCCAAGATCCTGGTCAACGCGGGGATCAGGGAGATCGTGTACAAGGACGACTACATCGATGAGCTGTCCCGGGAGGTCCTGACCGAGAGCGGCATCTCCGTCCGCCGCTACGTGGGGCCGGCGGAGGACGCGGAGCGGTGACCCGTAAGCGTCAAGTTTTTTTATCCTCCAGCCTCGATGATTACCGTTTTTAAAAATACTGCTGGGTGGTTGATGAAATACATAAATGATAACGTCAGAACTCGCAACACTTTAAATATCATGAGTCTATACTCATGAAACCTTCCGGAGAGAGATCTGTGGGCAAAGCTGATACACTTCTCCAGGTACGAGATACCGAGGCCAAAGCTAGCCGGATAATCGAGGAAGCGGACGAGAAGCAGAAGGCAATCATCGTCGCCGCCCGCAGGGAGGCGATCGAGAGATACCAGACCGCCGAGGCCGCTATCCGCACGAAGAACGAGGCCGCCGTCTCACAAGAAAAGGCAAGCCTTGCCGCTCAAAGGAGCGACTCGATGCGCAAGGGGACAGAGGAGGCTGCCAAGCTGATGGCGAAGGCTAAGGATCGAATCCCCAAGGCTAAGATGCACATCAAGAACCACTTTGAGAGGACATTCGATGCTGCTACCGGAACAAATGAGTAAGATCTTGGTCATTGGGACCAAGGACCGGCTGCCAGGTACTATCGACCTCTTGTATTCACTTGAGAACATCCACGTCGTCGACTTTTCTGAGGAGGAGGGGTTCACCCTAGGTACCCCCCTTGCCACCGCTTCCGATGCATCGCACAAGCTTCTGAAGCTTCGTTCCGTAGGCAAGGACCTGGACCTCGACGAGAAGGGCCACCATGAGAGGATGTCGGTCAAGCAGTTGGAATCAACCCTTGACAAGACCCTCGCCGAGATCGAGTCAGAGATCGCGGTGGTCGTAGAGTCCAAGAACGCCAAGCAGTCCCGCCTCACCGAGGCGGAGACCTACCTGAAATCGGTGGAGGCGTTCAAGGGGATCCCCCTGGACCTGGAGATGTACCGTGATTACAAGAACCTCGAGGTATTCACCGGTCAGGTAAGGACCGACCCCGAGCCCGGCATCCGCCAGGTTCTGGGCGACGACTACGAGATGTTCAGGGACAGCGCCGACGCCAACTTCATCGCGCTGTTCGTTCCCAAGGCCAGGTCCGAGGAGGTCCATCAGGCCCTCCTGCAGGCCGGCTATACCGACGTCCCTGCGCCTGCAGGCGAGGGTCGACCGGCGGACATCGCGAGCAAGCTGGAACAGGAGATCTCCACCCTCACGAAGGAGTCCGAGGACGTTTCCGGGAAGCTCAAGGAGCTCCAGGAGCGGCACGCCAACTACATCCTGGCATCGGACGAGTACCTGAGCATCGAGGTGGAGAAGGCCGAGCTTCCCCTGAGGATGGGCGCGACCGCCCACTCCTTCGTACTGGAGGCATGGGTACCTGCCAGCGAGTACGCCAAGGTCAACAAGGCCTTTGCGGACAAGTTCGGCGACGACATCTACTTGGAGCTTCTGGAGACCAAGGAGCGGACCGAGAAGCACCACTCCAAGTCCGAGGCATCGGTGGAGGCGGGCGTCATGACCGCCGAGGCCATCACGGTGCCCATGAGCGAGGAGACCCCGGTAAAGCTGACCCACCGCAAGGTGGCGGACCAGTTCTCCTTCTATACAAAGCTCATCAACAACCCCCGTTACAATGAGATCGACCCGACCGTCGTTCTCACCCTGTTCTTCCCCGTGTTCTTCGGTCTAATGATCGGCGACGTGGGATACGGCATAATCTTTAGCATCCTGGGAGGCCTGGGGCTGAAGAAGGCCAAGAGCAAGGACTGGCGGGGCCTTTCGACCATATTGTTCTACGGCGGTCTTACGTCGACCTTCCTGGGAATATTCCTGTTCGGTGACATGTTCGGCATCGAGTTCACCGCCATTCACCAAGAGGTGTCCGAGCTCAGCAGTGTCACCTACACCTGGTCTGGCCTGCTGGGAATTGATATCCCGCACGTGCTGTTCAACATCGGCGACTTCCCTGTCCAGCTGGGCTACTTCAGCAAGCTGGAGGACGTCAAGATGCTTCTGTACATCAGCATCTGGATCGGTTTCCTGCACCTGATGGTCGGTCTGATCCTCGGGCTGTACAACGTGACCTTGAGGCATGGGCTAAAGGCCGCGATCTTCGAGAAGTTCTCGTGGATCCTCATACTGGCCGGTGGCGCCCTGATGCTGCTGGTCATGGTCAATGTCCTCATCCTGGGCGGAGACCTGAACGTGACCGACCCATTGTTCATCGGAGCGCTCCTGCTCATTATCCCCGGTCTCGTCCTGGCCCTGGTGGCCGAGGGTGGGAAGGCGATCATCGAGCTCCCCGAGATGCTGAGCAATGTAATCTCTTACACTCGAATAACCGCGATCGGGATGTCCAAGTCCGGCATGGCCTTGGCCTTCAACTACATCGCGATCGGACTGATAGCGCCCGAAGGTGGAGTTCTTATCATCGCGGCCCTGCTCGTGTTCGTGGTGGGCCACTTGATGATCTTCATCCTGGGACTAATCTCGGCGGGCCTGCAATCCATCAGGTTGCAGTACGTCGAGCTCTTTACCAAATTCTTTGAAGGCGGCGGGTTGGAGTTCAACCCGCTGAAGATCGAGAGAAAGCACACTATGGAGGAATAAAGATGGTAGAAGTTAGCATTGGTGGTGGACTGGTTGCGATTGGTGCTGGACTGGCCGTTGGACTTGCGGGACTGGGCACGGGTATTGCCGAGGGGCCCATCGGTGCCGCTGCGGTAGGAGCGATCGCTGAGGATGAGAAGCTGTTCGGTAAGAGCCTTATCTTCACCGTCATTCCTGAGACCATCGTCATCTTCGGTCTGGTCATGGCCATCCTGCTCTGGATCAAGTTCTAAGCAGGAAGCAACGGGACAGGGGCTGACTCATGGCACTGGACAAGGTAGCCAATGATATCCTGGAAGGCGCCAGGCAAGAGGCCGCGAAGCGCATCCAGGATGCGGAACAAGAGAGAGCGAAGATACTCCAGGAATCCGACCAGAGGATAGACAAGTTGCAGAAGGCAGAAGACAAGGAGCTCCAGGAAACCCTCAAGAGGATGAGGCGGCAGGAGCTGTCCAGCGCAGAGCTGGAGTCAAAGAAGGTCGTGCTCAACTCCCGCAAGGAGATATTGAACAAGACCTTCGCGGAGACCCTCACGGAGCTATCCGCCCTGGACCCGAAGCAAAAGTCTGCCCTGTACAAGAAGATGCTGGCCGATGGTAAGAAGATCATCCACCATCCCAAGGTCTACATCCCCAAGGGAGAGGCCGACCTTCTTGCTGGTCTCAGGGGCTGCGCGTCCCTGAACGAGACCGACATGGACCCTGGCCTGATCCTTGAGTCCGAGGACGGTGCGGTCCGCCTGGACTACCGTTTCAAGACCATCCTGGAAGGGATCTGGGATCAAGAGCTGAAGAACGTTTCGAACCTACTCTTCGAGTAAGGGTGCTTTGGTGAATAAATGAAAGGACAAAGTCTGCGCAGGGGGAACTACGAGTACGCGACCACCCGGGTCAAGTCCAAGAAGAACCACCTGCTGACCAAGGACAACTATCCCAAGCTGCTGATGATGGACCTCAACGAGATCGGCAGGTTCATGGGCGAGACCCGGTACAAGGTCGAGATGACGGAGCTGGCCTCCCGCTATTCGGGGGTCGACCTGATCGAGCTCGGCGTGTCCAAGAACCTCGCCCGTACCTACCGGGAGGTCATCAGCTTCTGCACGGGGGACCTGCGGGACATGGTCTCCACCTACCTTCGAAGGTGGGACTTCTGGAACATCAAGACCGTTCTCCGGGGCAAGTACTCGGGAGCGTCCCTTGAGGAGATCCAGGAGGACCTGGTCCCGGCCGGTAACCTGAGCGAGGAGAGCTTGAACGCCCTTATCGCCCTGAACACCCCAAAGGAGGTCCTCGACGCCGTGACCACCAAGGGAGATATCCACATCCCCGAGGAGATCCTGGCCAACTTCGAGAAGGGAGGCACGCTGGCCCCCATCGAGGACTACTTTGACAAGCTCTATTACGAGCGGTTGCTGGCAGCGGTCATGCCAGACACCAAGCCGAAGAGGGATTTCCTTACCTTCATCAAGAGGGAGATAGACGTCACCAACCTGAGGACGCTCCTGAAGCTGAAGCAGGCCAACCTGCCGGCGGACAAGATCAAGACCTACCTCGTCAAGGGAGGCCGTGACCTGGACCTGGACGAGGCGAACCGCCTGGCGGCCCTGGAGTCGTTCGACCAGCTGGTCGACGAGATGTCTAAGCTGCGCTTCTACAGCGACATCAGGGAGGGCGTGGAAGCGGCGAAGCAGACTGGAAACCTTAGCGAGGCCATGCTGGCGTTGCAGCAGTATCTGGCCAGTGAATCGGAGAAGTTCTCCCACATGTACCCCCTGTCGGTGCTTCCGGTTATCGACTTCCTGCTCCGGAAGAGGATAGAGGTGGATAACCTCCGGATCATCGCCCGTGGTAAGGCCTCGGGCATGCAGCCGGACGCGATAAAGAAGTTGCTGGTGATGTGATGGAGTTCGCGGTTGTAGGCAGTGAGGAGTTCGTTCTCGGCTTCCGCCTCGCCGGCGTCAGGAGGGTGTACACCGCCCAGCCGGACGAGATGGAGGCCAAGGTACTGGAACTGATCAATGACACTTCCATCGGTATCCTGGCAGTGAACGCTAACGAACTATCGAAGATCGGACCCACCACCCGCAAGCGGATGATGGGCAACATCTCCCCGGTCGTCATTCCGGTCGGAGGAGAGGAAGGGGACCTTAGAGAGAAGGTCAAGAGCGCAATCGGCGTAGATTTATACAAGACCGAGAGGGATTGAAATGGCAAAGCAAGGAGAGATTCACAGGGTGGCCGGACCGGTCGTTACTGCCGTCGGTATCTCCCCAAGGATGTACGATGTCATGCAGGTGGGTCAGGAAGGCCTCATGGGTGAGGTCATCAAGATCACCGGCGACAAGACCGTCATCCAGGTTTACGAGGAGACGTCTGGCTTAAGACCCGGGGAGAAGGTCGTGGACACGGGGCAGCCCCTTGTGGCAGAGCTCGGGCCAGGCCTGCTCGGTAGTGTTTATGATGGTATTCAGAGGCCCCTACCCGTGCTGATGGCATCCATGGGCAACTTCATCAAGAGGGGTGTCAGCGCACCGGGCCTCGATCACAAGAAGAAGTGGGCCTTCGAGCCCACCGCCAAGAAGGGCGACGATGTCCTTCCCGGCTCCGTCCTGGGGACGGTCAAGGAGGGCTACATGGTCCACAAGATCATGGTGCCCCAGGGAGTCTCCGGGAAGATCGAGAGCCTCAGTGACGGCTCATTCACCGTCGATGAGACCATCGGCCGCGTGGGAGGCAAGGACGTCCGGATGCTGCAGAACTGGCCGGTCAGAAGGGGAAGGCCCTTCGGCAAGAAGCTGCTGCCCGACATCCCGCTCATCACCGGTCAGAGGGTGCTCGACACCATGTTCCCCATCCCCAAGGGAGGCACCGGGGCCATCCCCGGCGCGTTCGGTACCGGCAAGACCGTTACCCAGCAGCAGCTGGCCAAGTGGTCCGACGCCGAGATCGTCGTTTACATCGGCTGCGGCGAGCGCGGCAACGAGATGACCGAGGTTCTGGCCACCTTCCCTGAGCTGGAGGACCCCAAGACCGGGGAGCCCCTCATGCAGAGGACGGTCCTCATCGCCAACACCTCCAACATGCCTGTGGCCGCCCGTGAGGCGTCCGTCTACACCGGCATGACCATCGCCGAGTACTACAGGGACATGGGCTACAACGTCTCCCTGATGGCCGACTCCACCTCCCGGTGGGCCGAGGCCATGAGAGAGATCTCCTCGAGGCTGGAAGAGATGCCCGGTGAGGAGGGTTACCCCGCGTACCTGTCCGCCAGGCTGTCGGAGTTCTACGAGCGTGCCGGCCGGGTGCAGAACCCCAACGGCACCCTGGGCTCCGTGTCCGTCGTCGGCGCGGTGTCCCCGCCCGGCGGTGACCTGTCCGAGCCCGTCACGCAGAACACCCTCCGTATCGTCAGGGTCTTCTGGGCGCTGGACTCCAAGCTCCGTGAGCGCAGGCACTTCCCGGCCATCAACTGGCTCACCTCCTACTCCTTGTACACGTCCAACCTGGACGCCTGGTATAAGGCCAACGTCGCTCCGGACTTCCCTGCCCTGCGGCAGTGGGCCATGGAGGTCCTGCAGAAGGAGGCCGAGCTTCAGGAGATCGTTCAGCTGGTCGGTTCCGACGCCCTGCCGGACGAGCAGAAGATGACCCTGGAGGTCGCCAGGATGATCCGTGAGATCTTCCTGCAGCAGAACGCCTACCACAAGATCGACACGTACTGCCCCATGAGCCGGCAGTACCGGTACATGAAGCTCATCAAGCAGTTCTCCGAGCTGGCCAACAAGGCCGTGGAGAACGACGTGGCGGTGGACGACATCGTTGGGCTACCGGTCCGCAACAGGCTGGCCAAGTCCAAGTTCGAGGAGACCATCGACCAAGAGCTGGAAGAGATCGTCAAAGAGATGCCCAAGCAGTTCGAGGCCCTGGGGGAGAAGAAATGAGCATCGTATCCAAGGAGTACAGAACTATCTCACAGATCGCCGGTCCGCTCGTCTTCGTGGAGAAGACCGAGCCGGTGGGATACAACGAGCTGGCCACCGTCACCATGCCCGACGGGACCCAGAAGAGGGGACAGGTGCTCGACACCTCCGACAAGTTCGTGGTCATCCAGGTGTTCGAAGGTACCTCCGGTATCGAGAAGGCCGCAGGGGTCCGCTTCCTTGGCGAGACCATGCGGATGCCTGTGTCCAAGGACATGTTGGGCAGGATCCTCGACGGTGCCGGTGACCCCATCGACGGCGGCCCGGCCATCACCCCCGAGGACCGCCTGGACATCAACGGGGCGGCCATCAACCCGTGGGCCCGTGCCGAGCCCAAGGAGTTCATCCAGACCGGCATCTCCACCATCGACGGAATGAACACCCTGGTGCGTGGGCAGAAGCTGCCCATCTTCTCTGGCTCCGGTCTGCCGCACAACGACATCGCCCTGCAGATCGCCAGGCAGGCCAAGGTGCGCGGCTCCAACGAGGAGTTCGCCGTGGTCTTCGCCGCCATGGGCATCACCGCCGAAGAGGCCCAGTATTTCATGGCCGACTTCGAGAGGACCGGTGCCCTGAAGCGGGCCGTGGTGTTCATGAACCTGGCGGACGACCCCGCCATCGAGAGGATCATCACGCCTCGTCTGGCCCTCACCACCGCGGAGTACCTGGCCTACGAGCTGAACATGCACGTGCTGGTCATCCTGACCGATATCACCAACTACTGCGAGGCCCTGAGGCAGATCGGCGCGGCCCGTGAGGAAGTTCCCGGCCGCCGAGGCTACCCGGGGTACATGTACACCGACCTCGCGACCCTCTACGAGAGGGCCGGGCGTATCAAGGGGAAGAACGGTTCCATCACCCAGATCCCCATCCTGACCATGCCCGGTGATGATATCACCCACCCCATCCCCGACCTGACCGGCTACATCACCGAGGGTCAGATCGTGGCCTCCAGGGAGCTGAACAGGGCCGGCATATCGCCACCCATCAACGTGGGCGCCTCGCTGTCCCGGCTGATGAACGCCGGTATCGGTCCGGGCCTCACCCGTGAGGACCACAAGGCCGTCTCCGACCAATGCTACGCCGCCTACGCCGAGGGCAGGGACCTCCGTGGCCTGGTGGCCATCGTCGGTAAGGACGCCCTGTCTGAGAGGGACCGCAAGTTCCTGGAGTTCGCCGACGCGTTCGAGAACAAGTTCGTCCGGCAGGGCTCCGATGAGGACAGGGAGATCGAGACCACCCTGGAAATCGCATGGGAGCTCCTGGCCGCCATGCCCGAGAACCAGCTCTCGAGGATAGACCGGAAGTACATCGAGAAGTACCACCCGGCCCACAGAAAGAGTGCGTGAGGATATGGCAGCGCGCGAGGTAAAGCCGACCCGGTCCGAGCTGCTGGAGGTCAAGAAGAGGATCAAGCTCACCAAGTCGGGCTACAAGATCCTGAAGATGAAGAGGGACGGCCTCATCATCGAGTTCTTCAAGATCCTCGAGCAGGCCAAGCAGGTCCGCAGCAAGATCACCAAGGACTACGAGCTGGCGATGGGCAAGATCGCCACGGCCATGGCCGTGGACGGTGCCATAGCCGTCAAGTCCGCGGCCTTCGCCCTCCGCCTGCACCCTGAGGTCACCCTCCGCTCCAAGAACATCATGGGCCTGGTGGTCCCTGAGATCGAGACCAACTCCATCAAGAGCACCATCGATCAGCGTGGCTACGGTGTCATCGGCACCTCCACCCATATCGATGACGCCACCGCGGCGTTCGAGAGCCTGGTGGAGACCCTGGTGCAGGCAGCCGAGATCGAGACCACCATGAAGAAGCTTCTGGACGAGATCGAGAAGACCAAGAGGCGCGTCAATGCGCTGGAGTACAAGGTCATTCCCGAGCTCGAGGCCGCCGAGGCCTTCATCGAGCTGCGTCTCGAGGAGATGGAACGTGAGAACACCTTCCGGCTGAAGCGCATCAAGGACAAGGCAGGGGCTCAGGAAGTTGAAACCGCTTCGTGAACTTTTTAACTGGAAGGACCCCAAGGTCCGGGCCCGGACCTTCAAGTTCTTCTGGCTCACTTCTTTATTCATGCTGGTCCTGGGCTACCTGCTCATAGTCCTGTTCCTGTTCCTCAGCGGCTGACAAGCCTTAAGTCGGGCACGCTCCAGTTAGTCACACCATGGATGCCGCGGTCGCGCTGCTGTCGATATTCGCTGGCGCCGCCGCCTTGTTCCTGGGCTCGCGGTGGCTGGTGGACGGCGCAGTGGCCCTGGCGCTGTTCTATAGGGTCAGCCGCCTCCTCATCGGTCTGACCGTGGTGGCCATCGGCACATCGTCACCGGAGACGGTGCTCTCCGTCCTGACCTCTCTGGAAGGCTCCAACCAGCTTACGCTGGGGAACATCATCGGGGCCAACATATCCAACGCCGCCCTGGTGCTGGGCATCGGCAGCCTCCTCGGCCCCCTGACACTGAACACGGGCACCATCTGGAGGGAGGCGTCCTTCCTCCTCATCACCGGCCCCCTCCTGGTGCTGCTATCCCTGGACGGCCGGCTGGGCCTGGAGGACGGCATCGCCATGTTCGCCGTCCTGCTGATCTTCTTCCACACCATGTACGTCAACGCCTGCCGGGGGGACGTCTGCGCGGTGGTGGAGGGCGGGCAGATGGCGGCCGATGATGTTCCGCCGCTACGGTCCATGCCGCGCATGGTGCTGCTCATCGCCGTGGGCATCGCCCTGCTCACGGTGGGGGCACAAGCGATCATAGAAGGGGCCACCTCCCTGGCCTCGGCCGCGGGGGTGGGCAAGGACGTGATCGGCCTGACCCTGGTGGCCCTGGGCACCACGGTCCCCGAGGTGGCCATCACCATCACCGCCTCCCGCCGAGGTCAGTCGGAGGTGGTCATCGGCAACATCGTGGGGACCATCGTGTTCAACACTCTGTTCGTGCTGGGCCTGAGCGCGGTAATGGCAGGCATAGTGACGACCGGGGCGGTGTTCTGGGCCAGCGTCACCATCATGGTCCTGACCTCCACCCTGGTGGTCATCCTCATTGCCAGCCTGAGGGTCACCGGAAGAAGGGTGGGCGTGATGATGGTGACCGTTTTCCTCTCCTACCTGGTGATGATCACTCTGGTGGGCAACCTCAGGTGAAGTCCACCATGCGCGTCTCCCCCGTGCCCAGGTGGGTGATGGGAAGCCGGGCGGGGACAGGGTTGAAGTTGTGCATGCGCTGGAACGCCGTCTGTGACTGCCAGGTGGAGGCGCAGATGAGGCGCACACCGCGGTACTCGCCGATGCCGGCCCCGTGCACGTGCCCGCTCACGAAGATGTCCGGGACCTCGTCGATCACCAGGAAGTCCTCCTTCTCCGGGGCCAGGGGGGTCTTCCCGCCGTATATGGGGGCCATGTGCCGCCGCTTCAGCATCTCGATCATGCCATTGAGGGGGTTGTTGTAGTTCAGCCCCTGCACGTTGCTGATCCAGTCGTCCAAGCTCCGGCCGTGGTAGGACAGGATCTTCCGCCCCTCGATCTCCAGGTAGCAGGGGTTGCCCACGAAGGTGATGGCGGAGTCGAACATCTTGGTCAGGTCCTTGGGGAACGTAGGCTGCGGCTCCGCGGGACGCACCGCGTCATGGTTCCCCGGCTGCACGATGATGCGGATGCCGTCCGGCACCTGCTTGAGGTGGTCGGCCAGGGACTCGTACTGGGCGAAGATGTCGTCGATCTCCAGCTCCTCCTCCTGGCCCGGGAACACGCCGATCCCGTCCACCACATCGCCGGGCACCACCAGGTACTGGATCTCCTCCTTCCCCTCGGTGTTGAGCCACTGGATCATGCGCTCCCAGGGCTTGTGCAGGAAGGTGTTGGAGCCCACGTGCACGTCGGAGAGGAACGCCACCGAGGACCACGAGTCCGTTTGCCGCATGCCCCGCTTCAGGGGCAGGTCGGGCCGTATCAGCTCGTTCATCACCACCATGTCCCCCTTCATGCTGGTCTTCCCCACGATGCCGATGACCTCGTCGGGCACGATGGATTCCTGGATCAAGGGGCTGTCCTTCAGTATGAGGACGGGGCAGCGGCCCTCATCGTCCTCCACTTCCAGGATCTTGTGGCCGTTCTTGGTGGGGCGGACCTCGTTCACCATGGCCACCATCTTCACCTCCCGGTCGAACTTGGTGGCCTTGGGCACCGGCAGGCATCCTACCAGCTCGCGGCGCTGGGACAGTATCTTCTTGATCTTCCGGAACCGGTCGTTGAAGTAGCGGGCGAAGTCGATGATGTTGCCCTCGCAGGTGGAGTTACCGGTGATGTCCCGCAGGATGCACACGTCGCTGTCGCTGCGCGCCGGCGGCGCGGGCCGGCTCTGCCTGATCTCCTCCAACGCCTCGGGCACCATGCGGGTCACCTGCACGTCGGTGTACGGCCTCAGGTCATCGATGGTGAGCACCAGCGGCTGTTGCTGCATGGAGGCCAGCGCGCTGCGCACGAAGTTGAGCGGATCGGACCGTCCCAGCACCATCTCCGCTGCCTCCGGCTCCAGGAGTATGCCCTCGTTGGCCAAGGTGTCAAGGATGCGGTCCCTCATGATGGGACCTCAATGCGGGCAGGCCTATTTGTACCAATTCTTTTTAACGACGTGGTCCATTGGACGGACATGGTCCGCGTCACCGCGAGAACGCCCTGCTACCCCACCGAGGACCGGGAGAAGGTCCGCACCGCCCTCCAGCACATCTTCCCCGAGAGCAGTATCGAGGAGTCGACGGACGGGCTGATCGCGAGCGGGGACAGCGGAGAGCATCTCCGGCAGATGGTCCTGGACGAGCACATACGGGACTCGGCCCGCTCGGTCATGCTGCGCGGCATGGGGGACGGCCGCACCACGTTCCGGCTGAACAAGCAGGTAGCGTACGTGGGCAAGCTCTCCTTCCAGGAGGGGGCATCGCCGCTGGGGACCATCGAGGTCACGGTGGAGGACGACGACATCAAGGCCGCCATCGACCACCTGGCGGAGAGCACGGTGGAGGGACCGGAATGATCGCCGTATCGTCCCCCTCCTTCACCGCCATCCCCTTCCCCCAGGCGCTGGAGGCCATCTCTCAGGAGTTCAAGGCGTGGGAGATAGTGGCCGAGGGAGGCCACGAGCTGAGCGGGATCGAGGAGCGGTTCAGGGAGCTCACGCCGTTGTACGGGATGCGCTTCTCCGTGCACGCTCCCATGAGCGACATAAACATCGGCTCGCTCAACCCCCGCATGAGGGAGGCGTCGCTGCGCGAGCTCGTCGTCGGGCTGGAGGCCTGCGGACGGCTGGGGATCGACACCTACACCGTGCACCCCGCCTTCCTCACCCCCCTGGGGTTCGTCCACCGGGACGGGGTGAAGGAGGCGGCCCGGACCTCGCTCCTCCGCCTGGACCAGGTGGCCAACGACGTGGGCGTGAGGGTGGCGCTGGAGAACATGCCGCGGATGTACACCGCCACCGGGACCCGGCCCCAGGAGCTGACCGAGCTGATCGAGGGGACCGGCCTGGGGATATGCCTGGACATCGGCCACGCACACACCAACGGGCTGATCGCGGAGTTCCTGCCGCTGAGGGACCGCATCATCAACGTCCACATCCACGACAACCGCGGGGAGTTCGACGAGCACCTGCCCATAGGTGACGGCACCATCGACTTCCCCGCCGTCCTGCGGGGCCTGGAGGGATACCGCGGCAACTACGTCATCGAGTCCCGCAGCCTCCCCGAGGGCGTGAGGAGCCGCGACCGCCTGACCGCTCTGTTGAACGATCTCTAACCCTTGTTACCGCACTTCTGGCAGGTCAGCGAGCCATCGACGTAGGTGGCCTCCCGGTTGCCGCACCGGCCGCACACGTAGCCGAAGGCCGTGGGGTCCCGGGGCAGGGGCGCCGGCACAGGGGCGGGGCGGTACCCGTACGGACCGGCCGGAACGGGCACGGGGTAGTGCTGCCGCATGGGGGCCGGCCTCGACCGGGGCCATGGGATGTCCGGCCAGATCCTCCTGCCCAGCATCCAGCCCACTCCCTTGGAGGCGTATAGGACGACGTACAGCGCCCCCACCGCCACCCATGCCAGGACGGCCAGGCCCAGCATCAGGGTGATGGTGGTATCGTCGGGGAACACGCTCATGGGCACGCTCATGAAGTCTATCCCGAAATGCATGAGTATGGACGCGTACAGCCCCAGCTTCAGGAACAGGTACGCGAAGGCCACTCCGGCCACGGCCGCGGGGAACACCTTGTAGAGGTCCCAGGAGAAGACGTGCGCCATGCCGAACATGAAGCCGGAGAACAGCATGAGGGCCGCCTCCTTGCGCCCGATGGGGAAGTTCCCTCCTAGAAGGTAGTTATGCCACTTCCTCATCTTCAGGTCGGGGACCATCCTCCGGCGGACCAGGTCGATGAGGAGCAGGGGGACGCCGACCAGCAGGACCCTCGATGCCACCTCCTCCCACACCGAGGCATGGGCGAAGGAGAACAGGACCTGCCACAGCTCCCGGGTGGAGAAGGACGGGGTGGAGGGCACCACTCCCGACGCCTCCACGAGGAAGTAGTAGATGACGTTGAACGACAGGACGGCCATGAGCACGGTGCCTAAGACGTAAAGCGGGCTGTGCCCCTGGGCCGGCCGCTCGATCTTCAGCTCGCTCGCCATCGGCCTCAGGCTCTTCACCACCACCCATACCAAGGAGATGGCGATGGTCGCGACCAGCAGGACGTAGTACAGGAAGAACGGCCAGCCGCCCAGCTCGGCGATGTTGACGATGAAGGGCGTGATGATGAACAGGTAGATGTGCTTGTCCATGTGCGGGTACACCAGGCCGGTGCCCCACGCCGCGATGCACACGTTCACGACCATGAGCACCAGGAAAGCAAGGGTGGCGTACATGCCCACGCCCATCACCAGGTCCCGCAGGGAGGCGTCCTTGGGCGGCACATACGGGGGGTACTGCGGATACATGGGGACAGCGGGGGCCACCGGCTGACCGCATCTGTGGCAATAGTTCGCACCGGGTTCCAGCTGGCTTCCGCAGCGCACGCACCGCGGGGTGCTGGCAGGAGCCATCGGTTCCATCCCTTCGGGGCCCATGCCCGTTCAATGAGCGCCTCCGTATTTCTAACTGTCGAGGTGAGCGAAGGGCTTTGATGACGATCCGGCCGGTATGCTGGATGCAGGGAAAACCTTTATTTCGCGGCGAGGGCCCTCTGGTGGTAACTAAGGTGACAACATGAGCGATGGTTCAAACGACCGCAATGTCCAGTTCGAGGTGATCAGCTCCGAGCGAATACCGTTCGGCAAGAACAACTTCATAGAGATCGCGCGCAAGAAGGCGGTCAGCGGCAGCGGGGCCACGGAGTTCATATCCCTCAGCCGGGGCTTCACCATGAAGGACGGCTCGGACCGCTTCAAGTCCTCCATCAGCATACCGGACGATGAGGAGATAAGGCAGTTCCTGTCCGAGAAGCTGATGGAGATCTGATCAGGGCCGCCTTTCCAGAAGAAGCTCGAGGTAGGACCTCCGTTCCGTCCTCTCCAGTCCCAGAGACTTCATGGCCTCCTCGATCATGGAGCGACCGACCTCCAGGGGCAGGTCCTGCACCTCCAGCTCCACGAACCCCCCCAGGCCGGTGACCTGGTCCAGGAGGACCTCCACCCCGCCCAGGCGATAGGTCCGCCGCACCTTCTCCACCTTCTCCACCGGCCGGAAGCCCAGGCGCTGGAATATGAGCTCCAGGGAGGCGGGGTCGGGCACGGGGGTGCTCAGCTCCTCCCTTGTCTTGGTGAGCTTGTCGATCTTGGGGCCCTTGTAGTACAGCACGACCTCGTCCCCCACCCGGCGGAGCCTCAGCCCCTCGTCCGTGACGCCGAAGTCCCGGCAGGGGTGCGCGAGGTACCGGTCCTCCTGCACGACCTCTCCCTCGAACCTCGCTCCCTGCTCCTTGAGGCGGCTCTCGATTGGTCCGAGTTCGTCCACCGGGCACTTCACCTCGATCTCCAACATGCTATCCTCATTACCTATCCAGATATTAGAGGAATTGCATTTCTATATTACTATAATTATCATTCTGCAAATTCAATTTTATGATGTATACATATTTATAGACTCGACAGGAGTGTCAAACGTTGCACCCGGTTAGGGGCCGGTGGTGAAGTAATGAGAGACATTAACGACTTCGAGCTAATAGGCCGCGCATCGGTTCGGCCCGGTCTTAGGAGCGGTAGTGCAGGAGCTTCCAAGGTCCTTCATAAGCGAAAGGCGTGGACCCGCAAGGGCGTATCGGACATCATCGGCAACCTGCTCATACTGGCCATCACGGTCACCCTCTTCAGCAGCATCCTCATGTACGTCTCCTCCATGCCCGGTCCCTCGGAGAAGGTGTACTCCGACTTCACCTCCACCCTCGACATCCGCAGCACGCACTACTGGGTCAACATAACCCATCAGGGCGGCGAGGTCCTGGAGGACTACAAGACCGCCATATACATCTTCATCGACAACACCCCGCAGACCCTGGACATCGGTGACGGCATCGTCAGCGCCACCTCCTGGGACACGGGCGTCACTTGGTCCTACTTAGACAACAAGGTCCTGGGCTCCAACACCAGCGTCAGCGTTATGATCGTGGACACCGCGGCCAACACCGTGGTGTACACCACCCCCCTGCAGGGAGGGAGCCAGACGTCCATGACCAAGCCCATCATCGGCAGCCGGGGCATGACCCCCTCGCCGGCCTATGACGGCGCCTCAGTGCGCTTCTACGTGCAGATCA
Organism: Methanomassiliicoccaceae archaeon; assembly: GCA_963663855.1. GTDB lineage: Archaea > Thermoplasmatota > Thermoplasmata > Methanomassiliicoccales > Methanomassiliicoccaceae > UBA6. The sequence continues at coordinate 1,826,741 of OY760646.1, forward strand.
GTGATCCCTATGGTAACCTGGACGAGAACAGCGTCTTCCTCAACGCCACCTCCATCGGACTGTCCTCGTCCATCAAGCTCTCCTACGACAGCGGACTGAACGAGTACGTCTCCGGGTACTACACCGCCAACCTGGCCTGGAACGGCGCCACGCTCCTGGTGTCGGCCAATGACGACTCGGGCCACAAGTCCACCGAAGGGTTCACCGTACGAGTGTACCAGAACCCCTCCGGCGGCTACGGTCCCTACTCTGGCTTCCTCGGCTACCTGACCAATGGCACCTACCCGCCAGACGCCAGCGGCGGCGAGGCGGGAGGGGCCAACGGCATCACGTTCTATTACATCAAGAGGACGTCCGACGGTACGATCACCCGTAACTTCAACGCCAGCGAGGGCGTGACCATAGAGCTGTGGAGCGACACCCTGGCCAACGTGGCCGGTCAGAACACCGTGTACGTCTACCATCCCCTCATGGGCATGAACCCCATAACCCCGCAGTCGTCCGTCAACGCCTTCGCCATAGGCAGCACGTTCTCCACCTTCCGGCAGTACGTGTACAACTTCACGGCCCCGGCGGACGCGTACAAGTACACCATGCAGATCATAGTGAAGGACAACCAGGGCATAAGCATCAACCTGGCCGACTACATCAACGTGGGCGGCGTCACCTACCCGCAGCTCGGCACCTACATGGCCAACGGGAAGAACCTGGTGGCGACCAACACGTTCAACCACACCGACGAGCTGTACCTGATGATCAAGGTCAAGGACACCGACCGCTACACCGACACCGTGTACCTCAGCGGCATCGAGATCGACGACTACTCGGGCAGCTACGTCATCATGAAGTCGCCCACCACCGTCCCTGCGGCCGGTGCCGACTACGCGTACAGCGCTCCCCTGTACTCACTGTACAAGACCAATGGCCTGACCATCGGGGGAGTGGGCAACGGGTCCAGCAACGTGGGTTACTACACCCTGCGGATCGTGCTCAAGGACGCCAACCAGGGATGGTGGCTCCCCAATACCAACTACTACACGCTCAAGATAACGACCTTCACCGACTCCGGCAACAGCGGCGTCACCACCGGCGAGTCTTACAGCCAGCTTAGCTGCCAGTTCCAGGTCACGGCACCTCTGACCACCACTGACGTGGCGGCCGCCATCGGTTCTGGCTCGTTCACCTGGAGCTCCTCCGGTGCCACGTGGTCGAACAACGCCATCGCGTGGTTCAAAGGAGGCGACCAGTGGAACGAGAAGATCATCGACGACGAGCCCAGCAACGGGCCCCTGGGCCTCACCCTGGCCGACCTGACCGGCGACGGACGGAACGACCTGGTGGTGGGCGCCCAGGACACCAGCGTGGCCAACCTGTTCTGGTACGAGAACGAGAAGAACGACGGATCTTCGTGGTCTAGCGCCCGTACCATAACGTATCCGTTCGACGCGTACTCGGGAACGCAGGCGGCGTATAACAATAACAAGGGCAACGTCAACGAGGACGCCACGGTGTGGACCACCGCCACTTCAACCGACCAGTTCTATAGTGGATACTACACCAACAACGAGATGTGCTCCTCCCTGACCGTGGCCGACTTCAACAGGGATGGCCGCGCGGATGTGGTCGCCAGCTTCATACACGTGGTGGTGTACACCACCGCCACCAGCTCTGGCTCGGCCGATTACACCAACAGCTACGGCATGTACTTCAACCGTGGAGTATACGTCTTCTGGAACGACGGCAGCAACAGCTGGACCAGGACCCTGCTGTACGGCACCGATGCGTGGGTGGCCGCCGACGCGGCCAACAAGGACACCAACCCCGCGGCCGCCGACCTCGACGTGGCGGACTTCAACCTCGACGGGTACAACGACATTGTGGCCGTGTACGAGGACGGGACCACCAAGGTGTGGCTCAACATGTGGGTATCCCAGAGCTCCTACGCCGGCGCGTTCAGCACCACCAACTCCACCCGCACCGTGCCCAGCGTCACCGGCAACCTGCCGTGGGCGCATACCCAGATCCTGCCCAAGGTGAAGGCCGCGGACATGAACGGTGACGGGATCGCCGACATCGTCAGGACCAGCACCCTGTCCTCGGACAACTCGGTGTACATCATCTACACCCAGAAGGTCAACGCCTCGGTACCGTACGACGCACCGAACCAGATGGGCGCCCTGGACGTGAACTACACTGCCACCGCAGTGGGCGCGCTGTCCAACCTGGCATCCGCCAACGCGGTGTACCAGACCCTCACGGAGACCAACGTGCTCTACCCCACCTACTCCGCCACCGGCTCCAAGGTCCCCATATTGGACACCACTGGATCCACCCTCTCCAACAGCAGGAACGATGACGGGACGTACTACGACGTGGGCAAGGCCACCACCATGCAGTTCTACAACTACTACCTGGACGCCTCCAACATGACCACGCCCATCGCCGGGGCCCGGCTGACCATGGAGTTCTACGTGGACAGCGGGTACAACGGCACCAACTTCATCGAGTACTCGCTGAACGGCGGCGTCACGTGGACGGCGACCACTATAAAGCCACTTTCCACCGACACCTCGAACAGGACCGCCACCTTCGACCTGTACGCGGCGGGCGTGGACACCTACGCCGAGATCACCTCGCTGCTGCAGATACGCTTCGTGAACCCCGCCAGCGCGCTGCAGACCGTGCATGTGGACTACGTGCACGTGGACGTGGACTTCGTAGCCACGCAGGCGGTGGGCTGGGTGTACCGCATACCCAACGCGCCGGCGGCCTACCAGACCCTCAACATCGTGGGCAAGGTGAGCGCCGACGGGGAGGGCTTCCAGATTGCTTACTCACCGGACAACGAGACCTTCTTCAACCTCGGTACGATAACATCGACGACCAACGTCACCCAGAGCTACAACCTGTCCTACACCCCCAACAGCTACTACTATGTGCGCATCACCGACCTGAACCGGGCGGTCACGGATGTGGTGAAGAGCACCCTGTCCCTGGACCAGCTCACTATATCGCACACCTCCAGCACGGTACAGTGGACCGTGGCAGGCACCAAGGTATGGACGTCCAGCACCGCTTACATCTCGGGCCTGGCCATCGGCGACATGAAGAAGCAGCAGGGCGTGTATGTGCCCAACGAGCCCAATGACATCGTGGTCACCACCGGCGGCGACACCACCTCCAACACCAAGCTATACATCATCATGCAGTCGTCCTACGGCGCGTTCTCCGCGCAGGCGGTTACCACCTCCAAGCTAGCCATCATGTGCCCCAGCTCCGGCAACTATGAGGTGCACGGGGTCAACCTGGGCGACCTGGACGGGGACCAGGACCTCGACATCATACTGGTGGTGGGCGCCAAGATCGGCCGGGAGCAGGGCGCCGGACCCACGCTGTGGGAGTACGTCAACAACCAGATGGCCAGCGGGGTGTGGAAGTTCAACGAGAACCCCATCAGCTCCGTGGCCTCGCGCGGCGAGTCGGTCATCAACGTGACCACGGGCAACATCGATCTCACCATCTTCCTGCCAGTGCTGGGCACGGTGGCCATAGTGGTCTCCAGCCAGGCCTTGGGCAGGTGGAGAGGAAGGAGGAAGTAGGGTAACCGCCGACACCGTGATGGACGTCGTGGTCTCGGGCGCAGGGCCAGCAGGAGCCCGCTCGGCCTGTCTATGCGCCCGGGCGGGCTTGCGCACCCTGTTGCTGGAACGGGGCACCATCCCACGGGATAAATGCTGCGCCGGTGGTCTCCTGGAACGAGCGGCCGCGCTGCTCGACGGGCCCCTGCCGGGGTCCGTGATCGAGAAGGAGATCAATTCCGTCAGCGTGGTCCACTCCACCTTCCGCGAGGAGTTCGTCCTGCCCCACCGGGCGGCGGTGACGGTGCGGCGCTCGGCCTTCGATGCGTACCTGGTGGAGGAGGCGGTCAAGGCAGGGACGGAGGTATGGAGTCCCGCCCGGATATCGCGGGTGCGCGAGGGAACGGAGAGCGTGGAGCTCGAGGTGGACGGGAGGCCCGTCCATGCCCGGGCGCTGATCATCGCCGAGGGGGCCACCAGCCGCACCGCGTCCTCGGTCCTGGGCCCCTACCCTGGGGAGGACCAGGGGATCGGCATCGCCATGACCTGCGGGCTGGAGCGCGACCCCGGGGGGAGCATGGAGTTCCACTTCCTGGGCACGCCCATCGAGCGCTTCCCCTTCCGCTTCCAGTTCCCCCTCAACGGGTGGATGTTCGCCACCCGGGGGGGCGCCAACATCGGGGTGGTGGGAAAGGACCTCACCGCCGACACGTACCGCGCGGGCATGGAGCACATGCGGCGGGACGTGGAGGAGCGCTTCGGTGCCGCGTCCGATGTCCGCCCGTCGGCGCACCCCATACCGATGCGCGTCCGCCGCCGGCTTCACACCCGGCGCTGCCTGGCGGTCGGTGACGCGGCCGGGCTGACCAGCCCCATGTCCGGAGAGGGCATGACCAACGCCCTGAAGAGCGCTGCCTTGGCCGCGGGAGCGGTGGAGGGGCTGGTCCACCATGGGCGCTCGTTGCGAGCGTACCGCCAGGGGGTGCGCGCTGAGATCCTCCCCATCCTGCGGGCCTCCCGGACCATCTCCCCCACCGCCCAGTGGCTCATCGGCGTGGTGAACACCCCCGTGCTGGTGAGGAAGATGCACGACGATCCCGAGATGGTCTCCACCAGCCTAAGGATCTCGAGGGGCGAGGAGGGTTGGGAGTCCCTCCTCCGGCTGGTGGCGCGCCGCTTCCCCTACCTGTTCTTCTCCTCCCTCCCCTAGGTCCATGCGGACAAATAGCGCCAGGCGGCGTAGGCCATGCCGAGCAGCGCCACCACCAGCACATACCTGGACCGACCGGTGCGCAGGAACAGGTACGACGCGGCGAGACCCATCAGGGGGAAGGCCACCAGGTCCGAGACCTCGCGGAACAGGGCCAGGGGGGTGAGGGAGGTGAGCATGACGAGCGCCGCCACCGCCCTCTTGCCTTTCTCCCGGCCCCAGCGGGTGTACACGGTGCGGACCCCGCTGCGCTGGTCCTCCTGGAACCCGTCGATGTCAGTGACCATGGAGCCCACCGCCAGGCCAAGGAACATGTACATGCCCAGCAGGCCGGCCTGCGCCGTCGGCGTGGGCATCACCGTGGCCCAGCTGTCCGGATACACCATGTTGGGGTCCGACTGGTACAGCCGCACCGCGCTCAGCGGCGTCATGTACCCGTACAGGAATGCGAGGAATGTACCCAGGCCCAGGAGCAGGGGGCTGAGGAGCTGCTCCTTGAACCGCACCGGGGGAAAGGAGTACAGAAGGGATAGGACGTAGATCGCGGACAGGAGGGCCACATGCCACCACGACAGGAGGGCGGCCGCAACGAGGGACAGGGCCAGGAGCACCACCGACACCTGCGCCAGCTCCCGCCTCCCCACCAGCCCGGAGGCCAGCGCCCGGCCGGCCTTCCCCGGGAGGTCCCCAGCGTGGTCGCTGAGGTCGTTCCACATGGTGCTCACCAGCCACGCCAGCATGGCGCTCACCACCGCCAGTATGACGAACTCCAGGTTCACCCAGTACGGCCGGTCGAGTATGCCGGTGACGTACACGCTGCCGGCGTAGGAGGACCATCCCCCCGCGATGCCGGCGGCCACGATGCCCACGAACATCACGGTCTGCGCCGGACGCAGGCTGAGGCCGATCTGGCGGAAGGCCTGGGGGTTGTTGAGGTACAGGAGCGCGCTGAGAATGCCCAGCAGTAGGACGAGGTAGTAGGAGAAGATGAACAGGTGCAGCTGGTGGTACCTCGTCACGTCATAGCCGGGGAACACGGGCACGCCGTTCAGGGCCCCCACCGGCATGTACGACCCCGGGGTGGCCATGATGAACAACGCGAGGAGGGTGAAGAGCACCATCGCGGCCATCTCCACCGTCATGATGACCCTCCCTTCCACGGAGCCGAAGCTGGCGCGCTTCACCCACAGCCCGTACCCCAGGATGGCTACCACCACGGCTATGATCTCCACCGCCTGCCCGGGGTGGAAGGTGGCGCCGCTGAAGTGCAGGATATAGTTCACGAAGTCCGCCGGCGAGAAGTAGGCGTAGTTCTCGTTGGAGCCGAACAGGAAGTGGTCCAGGTACGGTGGGAGGATGATCACCCAGAAGAACGTGGACACGAAGTTCACGGCGCGGCGCACGCCCCGGCGGGTGAACGCCGACAGCAGCAGGACGAGGCCGAAGAACGTCAGGTAGTAGAAGATGACGTGGTGCGCGATGCTGTACACCCAGGGATGCGGCTCGATCACGAAGGTGTTGTCCAGCAGGTAGTACTCGGAGACGTCCCGCACCAGGGACACGATGAGGACGTAGGCGAAGATGCCCACGATGGACAGTCGGTCCCGCTCCAGGAACAGCACCAGGCGGTCCATGGCCTCTCCCCATCTTCCCCTCGGGGGAACACCATCCCGCATGCACTGGCATCAGCCGGTCATTATTTAATGGGCATGTCCTGGTTCGCAGCGCCTTCCAGCGCGCGGGCCACGCCCTCCGCGCGCTCGCACTCGATAACCGCGAGGATGTTGGAGTACTTCCCGCCGAGGTTCCGCAGGGCGCGGGCCATGTGCTCCTCCCTCGCCCTCTCCAGCTCCTGGAACCCCCGCGCCTTGTTGACCCGGGCGTCCCAGCTGCAGGCGAAGGCCTCCGCGCTCGACAGCTCGTACCTCTTCCCCGTGGCCCGGCGGGCGAAGAAGGACTCCCGGATCATGTCCCGGGTGCGCACCTTCTGGCAGTACGTCTCGGTGTACAGCTCCTCGTTCATGTCCACCGGGATTATGGGGGTGCCGTGCAGCTCCGCCAGCTCCAGCGCCCTCACGTAGGCGGGCGGGGGGATGCGCACCTCCCCGAAATGCTCCAGGAAGGCCTGGTAGATGATCTCCAGGTCGCTGGGCTCGTACTTGTCGTAGTCCTCCCGGCGGTGGAGGCCGTCCAGGTCCTCGCGTGATATGGACACCGCGATGACGTCCGGCCGCACCTCCTGGTACGCCTCGGACACCCGCTCCGACTCGCTCACCGGGCCCTTGACCACCGGCAGCAGGGTGATGGTCGCGGCATCAATCCTTATGCTTCGCATCGCTCTCCCTCGCCGCCACCAGGTCGTACAGGATGCAGGCCTCGGTGATCTTCCTCAGCTCGTCCTTGCCCACGATGGGCGTTCCCCCGATGCTCTGCTTGCTGCGGGCCTTCTCGATGAATATCACGGAGCTGCGTTCCGTGACCTTGGATATGTCGGAGACGGCCATGGCCTTCTCCTTGAGCCGGCCGTCGTCCCGGCCCAGGCCGGTGAGGATGATGATGTGCCGGTCCTTGCTCAGGGCCTCGAAGGGGCAGCGGGAGGTGGGCACGATGGAGAAGCCCATGCGCTTCAGCTGCTGGAACACCTCCGTGCCGAACATGTCCGACGACGGCGGCGGGGCCGCCTCCTTCTCCTTGGGCTTGGGCGCCGAGGCGTGCTGGAACGGGTTTACCGGCAGCACTATGGGCTGGTTCAGGAACTCCTCCAGCCGGATGGCCACGTCGATCATGGCCCCCATGCCGCTCTCGTACATCTGGATCGTGCGGCGGGAGACCCCTGCGATCTCGGCCAGGGTGCCCAGGGATATGCTGCGCACCTCCCTCAGCTGCTTCATGAGGTCGCTGTCAAGCTTGACGTATAGTCCGCCCGGAGCGGCGAAGATGAAGGGGGGGACCCCCTCCAGGAGATGGTCGGACAGGGTGGTGAGGGAGATGATGGGCACGCCGAAGCGCGAGTACACGATGCTCTCGTCGATCTCGCCGGAACCGGAGCGCTCCCCGACCAGTAGGGGCGACGCTCCCAATGCCTCGCCCAGGGTGAGCATCTCCTCGGCATTGTCCTTGGAGAAGGCGTCGACATTGCTCAGTATCTTGATGATAAGGAGGGTCTCGTCGCGCCGTGCCACCACGTCGAAGCTGATGCCCCGCATGGCCAGGGGTCGGGAGACGAAGAAGCCGGACCTGGCCAGTACAGAGCGCACAGCCTCGATCAACTCATCTCTCTGCACGGGCCTCTATACAAGTGAACTTCTATATGAAAACTTTCCATAGACAAACAAATGTGGCCTGTGCTTCACAGATATGTAAAAAAATGAGGGAAAGGAAAAAGGTTTTGCCGGCCTCAGCCGTCGATCTTGACCGCCTTGCCGCGCCTCTTCGGTGCCACCTTGGTGAGGGTGACCTCCAGCACGCCGTTCTTGTACGACGCCGTGGTGCTGTCGGAGTCCACCGCCGCGGGCAGGTCCAGCTGCTTGAAGAACTTGCGGTCCTCCCGGTCCACCGAGATGTCCAGGAGGCGGTCCTCGACCTGCAGCTGTATGTCGTCCTTGTCCACTCCCGGCAGCTCCACGATGACGCGGATGCGGTCCTTCTCCTCGATGATGTCGGTTAGGGGCTCGCGCGCGCCCTCGGCCTGCACGTTCTCCGGCGCGGTGTTGCCGAACTCGCTGATGTGCGGCTTCCCGTCCGGCCCCATGCGCATGGAGAACCCGTATACGATGGGCTGGTTCACGCTGGGGTCGATCCTTCCGCTGAGGAACCCGTCCATCAGGGCGTCCATGCGCTGCCTCATCTCCTCGAACTCGTCGTCGAAGTTGCCGAAGAGGTCGTCCCAGGAGGTCCTGCGTCCCTTCTTCTTGTCGTCGGCCATTGTCATCACCTCACGTACACGTAGTCCTCCCTGATCCGCGGCAGCTTTCCCAGCTCGGTCCGGGTGACCGGCTTGACCTTCTCCAGCGCCTGGAGGAAGAACGCCATGGTAATCTTCTGCGCCTTCAGCTCGTCCTGCGTCAGTTCCTTGCCCTTGCCCACCACGGCCCTGATGGACAGCATCACGGCCTCGTTGGTCAGGGCCGCCAGGTCCGCCCCGGTGTACCCGTCGGTCTTCTTGGCCAGCTCATCGATGTCGACGTCCTTGGCCAGGGGCTTCTGGGCGGTGTGGATGCGGAGCACCTGCTTCCTGCCCTCCAGGTCCGGTGCCGGTATGGAGACCAGGCGGTCGAACCGTCCGGGCCGCAGCAGGGCGGGGTCCAGCATGTCCGGCCGGTTGGTGGCGGCGATGATGACCACGTTGTGCAGGCTCTGCAGCCCGTCGATCTCGGTCAGCATCTGCGATATGACCCTCTCCGTCACGTGGCTGTCGGCCTCCCCGCCCCGGACAGGGGCGATGGAGTCGATCTCGTCCATGAAGATGATGCACGGCGCGGCCTGGCGGGCCTTGCGGAACGTCTCCCGGACGGCCTTCTCCGACTCACCGACCCACTTGCTGAGGAACTCCGGTCCCTTCACGTTGATGAAGTTGGCCTGCGACTCCGTGGCCACGGCCTTGGCCAGCAGGGTCTTCCCAGTACCGGGTGGGCCGTACAGGAGCACGCCCTTGGGCGGGGTGGCGTTCATGTGCTCGAACACCGCGGCGTACTTTAGCGGCCACTCCACCGCCTCCTGCAGCTCGCGCTTGGCGTCGTGCAGGCCGCCGATCTCCTCCCACTTGACGTTGGGGGTCTCCACGAACACCTCCCTCAGGCTGGAGGGCTGCATCTCGCGCAGGGCGGCCAGGAAGTCCTCCCTGGACACGGTGAGCTTGTTCAGCACCTCCATGGGGATGATCTCCAGCTCCAGGTCCAGGTCTGGAAGGATCTGGCGCAGGGAGTGCATGGCCGCCTCCTTGGTCAGGGCGGAGAGGTCCGCTCCCACGTACCCGTGGGTGAGGTCGGCCAGCTTCTCCAGGTCCACGTCCTCCTCCAGAGGCATGCCGCGGGTGTGGATCTGTAGGATGTCGAGGCGCCCCTCGCGGTTGGGGGGGTTGATCTCGATCTCGCGGTCGAACCGTCCCGGGCGGCGGATGGCGGGATCAAGGGCGTTGGGCCGGTTGGTCGCGCCGATGACCACGACCTTGCCGCGGGCCTCCAGGCCGTCCATGAGGGACAGCAGCTGGGCCACCACCCGGCGTTCGGTCTCGCCGGTCACCTCCTCGCGCTTCGGTGCTATCGAATCGATCTCATCGATGAAGATGATGGTGGGGGCGTTCTCCTGCGCCTGCTTGAAGATCTCCCTCAGCCGCTCCTCGCTCTCACCGTAGAACTTGGACATGATCTCCGGTCCGCCGATGGTCACGAAGTTGGCGCTGGTCTCCCCCGCCACGGCCTTGGCCAGCAGGGTCTTCCCAGTACCTGGGGGACCGTGCAGCAGCACGCCCTTGGGGGCCTCCACGCCCAGGCGCTCGAACAGCTCGGGGTGGCGGAGGGGCAGCTCGATCATCTCCCTGACCCTCTTGACCTCCTCCCCCAGTCCGCCGATGTCCTCGTACGTGACCTTGGGGATGTTGGAGACGCCCTCCTTGACCGGCTTCTCGCTGATCTTGACCTCCGTGGTGCGGTGCACCAGGACGGCCTCCGAGGTGGGCGTGAACGACACCACCATGAGGTCGATGCGGCGGCCCATGACGTTGATCTGGATGACGTCGCCCCGCGTGACCGCGCGTCCTTCCAAGCTCTGGCTGAGGAACTCCTCCCCGCCCATGATCTTGAGGGGCTCGGTGGGCGCAAAGGAGATCTTGCGTGCCTCCTTGACGTTGACCTTGCGTATGGCGACCTTCTCGTCGATGCTGGCCTGGGCGTTGCGGCGGATGGTGCCATCGATCCTGATGACGCCACGGTTGGCGTCCTCTGGATATCCAGGCCAGACGATGGCCACGGTACGCTTCTTGCCCTCGATCTGGATAACGTCGCCGGCCGTGATGCCCAGCACCTCCATCACCGCGGGGTCGACCCGGGCGATGCCGCGCTCGGCGTCCTTGGACTTGGCCTCAGCGACCTTCAATACCTTTTCCGAAGACTCCATTCCTTTCACCATCGAAATTCTAATTCCCTGTACTTGTTCATCTAATGTGCGTTCCACACGTCCCACGCCGCCGGCTGCATCTCGTAGCCTAGCGCGGGGACATCGGGGCTGGTCCAAGCGTGAGCGTTCTTGTCTGGCCCGTCCAGCGGCTTCCACCGCTTGCGGGGCACCGGCGTGCGTTCCCTCTCGGGTACATCGGGGTTCATCATTCCTCCAATCAAGTAGACAACTTCTTGTTGTTTACTAGATGTACATGATTGCACTTCTATATAAAGAGTTCGCCTACCGCCGCTCGAACTCCCTCAACTTATCCCTCGCTCTGGCCTCCAGCGCCTGGAGCTCGGCCCGGACCTTCGGTATGTCCTGCTTGACCTGCCCCATCACCTCGGACGCCAGGCGCTTCATCTCCTCGGTGTTGCCCTTGGTCTCCTGCGATATGTTGCCGACCAGGTCCTTGGAGCTCTTCTCCATGGCGCTCATCGTCTTGTCCAGCATGTGGCCGGCCTCCCGGGCCATGCCGATCATCTGCTCCACGTACCTCTCCACCATCTTCTTGGGGTCCACATCTTCGCTCATCCTATCCCTCCAGCCACTGTCTCAGGTATCGTTTGATGGCCTCGTCCTGCATGGACAGCTCCCGCAGCAGCCCCTCGGGGTCGAGGTCCGGCCGGGCGATGAACTCGTACATCGCCTTCCTTAGCTGATAATCGGGCTGATCGGCCATCAGGCGGGAGACCTCGTCCATGGTCCGCTCCTTCTCCTCTATGAGCTCCTCCCTCTGCCTCTGAAGCGCCAGCAGGTTGCGGTCGATGTCGGCCATCCGCTCCCTCAGCTCCCGTATCCTGCTCTCCTGCTCCTCCCCGCCGGCCCCCTCGCCGCTGGAAAGGGAGACGTGCTCCCGCTTCACCAGCTCGGCGTTGAAGATGTTCGGCCCCACGTCCACCACGATGGTGAAGTTCAGCGCGGGATAGTACTTGTGGCGCATAGGGCCTCCCAGGTCGCTGACCTCGCGGTACCTCTTCACCAGCCCCTGGGCCTCCAGCACCTTCAGGTGCTTCATTACCGCCTGCTGGCTCATCCCCAGCTCCTTGGACAGCTGCAGCGGGTAGTGGGCCTCCCGCACCAAGGCCTCCAATATCCTCCTGCGGGCAGGGTTCTCGATCACGGACAGGAGGGCATCAAGTTCGACCATCAGTTATTCCTCTCAGTAATTAACTTAAAGTTAACAACTGATAATCTTCACGCGCACGTATATAAATTATGCCCAAAACCGCCGAACCTTGGAACGTTCTCCCTTTCATGATGACCCTGGCCTCTGGTCCGGGGGCATGGCCGAGGCGATTGGAAAGGATTAATACCGAGGGGGGTTTCTGCCAGGTACATGCCCGGAGAGCTGGTCAAGGACAGCGTGATCATCAGGGACCCCACGGAGGCGAGCCAGATATACAACAAGGGGTTCTACGGCTATCCTCTCTCCGGCGGGGGGCTGGAGATGGACCTCATGGAGGCCATCTACCTGGTGGAGTGCAACCGCCTGGAGGTGGTGCAGGAGGGCGAGCCCATCACGCTGGAGCGGCTCGTGGCGTCGGCCTCCACGGCTCACCGGGACTTCGAGATCAAGTACATCGTGTACCGCGACCTGCGATCCCGCGGTTACCTGGTCAAGCCGGCGGGGGAGGAGTTCGACTTCCGGGTGTTCCCCCGCGGCGGCACGCCCAGCAGCAGCCAGACCAAGAACTGGGTCACCGCCATCTCCGAGCGGTCAGTATTCAAGATCGCTCCCTTCATGGAGGCCATGGAGCGTTCCGAGCGGACCAGGAAGGAGCTGCTCATCGCCATCGTGGACGAGGAGGGGGACATCACCTTCTACCATGCCGACCGCAGCGAGCCCAAGGGCGTGGCCGACATGTCCTGGGAGGGCCCGCCGGCAAGGGCGGCCATGCTGGAGGACCGCGTCATGGTGTTCGACGAGATGGCCGTGCAGAGGGTGTACGACCACGGCTTCTTCGGCAAGAAGCTGGGGAAGGCGCTGCAGCTCTCCCTCATCGAGGCCGCCTACCTCATGGAGCAGGGCCGCCTGGAGGTGTCGACCATCGTGTCCGGAAGGAAGGTACCGCTGGATAGGTTCAAGAAGCGGGCACTGAAGTTCCAGCACGACTTCGACCTCCGCCTCAGGGCGTACAACGACCTGCGGTCCCGCGGCCTGGTGGTCAAGACCGGCTTCAAGTACGGCTCCCACTTCCGGGTGTATGAGGACGACCCCGAGCGATCTCACGCCCGCTGGCTGGTGCACGCCGTGCCGGAGGACTACGAGACCATATGGCCGGAGATGTCCCGCGCGGTACGGCTGGCCCACGGGGTGAAGAAGGAGATCCTCTTCGCCTGGGTGAAGGAAGAGGGCACGGAATACATGCGCCTGTCCCGCGTCCGGCCGTGATCTCCGGGCATTGACCAGGTGATCATCTTGATTCTTCAATAATAAAAAACGGGAAGAAGGGGTTTGCGGTCAAAGCTGGATCTCGATGCCCAGCTTCTCCGTCAGCTCCTTGTAGCGGTTCCGGATGGTGACCTCTGTCACGCCCGCGATGTCCGCCACCTCGCGCTGCGTCCTGCGCTCGTTGCACAGGATGGAGGCGATGTAGATGGCCGCGGCCGCCACGCCCGTGGGACCGCGCCCGGAGGTCAGCTCCTTCTTGGCCGCGTCCTTGAGGATCTCCGCGGCCTTGGACTGCACCTCACCGGTGAGCTTCAGCTCCGAGCAGAACCTCTGGACGTAGTCCTGCGGCCTCGTGGGCATGAGCTTCAGCTTCAGCTCACGGGTCATGAAGCGGTACGTTCGACCGATCTCCTTCCTCCCCACCCGGGAGGAGTTGGCGACCTCGTCCAAGGTCCTTGGAACGTTGCACTGGCGGCAGGCCGCGTACAGTGAAGCGGCCACCACGCCCTCGATGCTGCGGCCGCGGATGAGGTTCTTGTTGACCGCCTTGCGGTACACCATGGCCGCGGTCTCGCGCACGTTGCGAGGCAATCCCATGGCCGAGGCCATGCGGTCCAGCTCCGACAGAGCGAACGCCAGGTTGCGCTCGGTGGCGTTGGACACCCTGATCCTGCGCTGCCACTTCCTCAGACGGTAGAGCTGGGCGCGGTTCCTGGTCGGGATGCTCTTGCCGTAGCTGTCCTTGTTCTTCCAGGAGATCTCGGTGGACAAACCCTTGTCGTGAATGGTGTAGGTCATCGGCGCGCCGGTCCTGGCGCGTTTCTCTCCTTGCTCTACGTCGAAGGCCCTCCACTCCGGTCCCTGATCGATGAACTGGTCGTCCAGGACTAGACCGCAATCCTCACAGATAAGCTCGCCCCTCTCGTAATCCCTCACGAGGTGCTTCCCACCGCACTCGGGGCATTTCTCAATCTCTTCGGTCCCTTCTCTTACCTTTGTCATAACGTGTGGCCTCCTCGACGTAGACCTGCTTCCCCACAGCTGCTAGCAGGTTGCTTCGCCCTACCGGCTCGACCATGATGTACGGCGAATCCACAGGACCGAAGACCCTTCGGATGTAGCCCACGGGCTTGTTCCTGTTGTCCACGATCCTGTCCCGGGAACCGGGTGCAAAAGTTCCTCTGACAATGAGCTTGCCGTCAAAACTGATTTCCTGGATAACACCTAAAAGCTTCATACACACCAGGGGTCTGAAGACCGGTATGTTCAAGTACAATGATAAATGGATATTTAAAGATTACGATAGGCATATTTATTTTTCGTCTCCCATTTCATAATTGATAGTTGTTCCACACCTTTTACCAATAAGGATTTCTTCACCCTCGCCGTTCCTCGGCCCATGGAAATATCCAGGGACCATCCCCGCTACCGCTCCCTGGTGGTGCGGGAGAGGATGTCCGATCTGGTGAGCAAGGGGGTGGTCTCTCCCACCGGCCTCATCGCCCACGGGCGGGGGGAGGCCTTCGACTACCTTCTTGGCGAGAGGACCACCGAGAACGCCCTGACGGCGTCGCGCACCGCCGCGGCGTGCCTGCTGGAGGCGAAGCACCCGGTCATCACCGTGAACGGCAACGCCGCCGGCCTATGCGCCGAGGGCCTGCTGTCCCTGGCCCGGTCCATACCTGCGCGAGTGGAGGTCAACCTCTTCCACCGCAGCCTTGTGAGGGTGGAGAAGGTCGTCTCTTACCTCGAGCAACAGGGCGGCGAGGACATTCTGGGGCGGGTGCAGTCATCGCGCCTGGAGGGCATCGCCTCCGACCGTGCCATGTGCTGCACCGAGGGCATCTACGCCGCGGACGTGGTGCTCATCCCCCTGGAGGACGGGGACCGGGCGGGGGCGCTGGTCAGGGCGGGGAAAAGGGTCCTGGCCATCGACCTGAACCCCTTGTCCCGCACCGCCGTGGAGGCGCACGTCACCATCGTGGACGAGCTGACCAGGGCGGTCCCGAACATCGAGCGGGCAGTGGAGAAGCTGCGCCACGACGCCGAGGCGCGGAGGGAGCTGATCGACAGCTTCGACAACCGCCTCAACCTCATGCAGTCCAGGCAGTCCATGTGCCGGCTGTTGGAAGGGGAAAGGAAATAAGGAGCGAGCGCTTCTTCCGGAAAGAGAACCATGGACGAGCTGATGGACAAGGGGATCAGGCGCCTGGAGTGGGCCCGCGCGCACATGGGCGTGCTTAAGGACATACGTGAGCGCCTGGTGGAGGAGCGCACGCTGAAAGGGGTCAAGGTCTCCATGGCCCTGCACGTGGAGGCCAAGACCGGCATCCTGGCCCTGACCCTGGCCGAGGCCGGGGCGGACGTTCGTCTGGCCAGCTGCAACCCCCTGTCCACCGACGACTCCGTGGCGGTGGCGCTCAAGAAGCACTACGGCCTGGACACCTATGCCAAGAAGGGGGAGAGCAACGAGGAGTACTACGCCAACCTCAACGCCGTCCTGGACCTCGGACCGGACTTCGTCATCGATGACGGGGCGGACCTCATCACCATCCTGCACACCACCCGCCGCGATCTCCTGGCCAACGTCAAGGGGGCCAACGAGGAGACCACCACGGGCGTGGTGCGACTGCGCGCCATGGCCGCCGAGAAAAAGCTGGAGTTTCCTGTAATCTCGGTCAACGACGCGCACATGAAGTTCATGTTCGACAACCGCTACGGGACGGGGCAGTCGACCTTCGACGGGTTCATGAACGCCACCAACCTGCTCATCGCCGGTAAGCACCTGGTGGTGGCCGGTTATGGTTGGTGCGGGCGGGGCATCGCCATGCGGGCCAAGGGCATGGGGGCCAACGTCATCGTCACGGAGGTGGACCCGGTGCGGGCCATCGAGGCCAAGATGGACGGCTACGAGGTCATGCCCATGCTGGACGCGGCGCGGGTGGCGGACATCATCATCACCGCCTCGGGCAACAAGGACATCGTGCGGCGGGAGCACTTGGAGGTGCTCAAGGATGGCTGCGTCATGGGCAACTCGGGACACTTCGACAACGAGATATCCAAGACCGCCCTGGACACGCTGGCCGGCCCGCCGGTGAGGGTGCGCGAGTCCGTCGACCGGTACACCTTCCGCGACGGTCGGAACGCCTACCTCATCGCCGAGGGCCGCTTGATGAACCTGGCCGCGGGGCAGGGCCACCCGGTGGAGATAATGGACATGAGCTTCGCCATACAGGCCCTGTCGCTGGAGCACCTGGTGAGGAACCACGCCTCGCTCAAGCCGCAGGTGTACAATGTACCGCAGGAGCTGGACCAGATGGTGGCGCGGACCAAGCTCAAGGTCATGGGCGTGCGCATCGACGAGCTCACCGCGGAGCAAAGGAAGTACTTGCAGGGATGGCAAGAGGGGACATGAGGCCGTACCTCACCGTGTACGGGCATGTGTGCCTTGACCAGATCATGAGCCTGGACCGCTTCCCGGAGCCCAACACCTCGGTGGACATCCGGGAGAAGCACCGCTACTTCGGGGGCACCGGCGCCAACATCGCCACCGTGGCCGCGTCCCTGGGGGTCCCCACCGCGCTGTGCTCCTTCGTCGGTCCCGACCTGCCACCGGACTTCCGCGACTTCATGAGCGGGAGGGGCGTGGACCTGTCAGAGGTGGTGACCGTTGACGGTTACGAGACGTCCACCGTGCTCATCGTCACCGACGCTCAAGAGGACCAGGTGGCGTTCGTGTACCAGGGGCCGATGCGCGACATGGGCGACTTCCCGCCGCGCACCGCTGCGGCGCGCGACTCCCGCTTCATCCACATCTCCACCGGCCGCCCGGAGCACTACGTCCCGCTGATGCGCGAGCTCCGCAGCTGGTCCAAGGACGTGTCCTTCGATCCGGCGCAGGAGATACACCGCATCTGGGACCAGGGCTCGTTCCGCACCGCGCTGCCCCTGGCGGACCGCTTCTTCTGCAACGGGAACGAGATGCGCACCGCGCTGAGGTACCTGGACGCGGCCGGTCCGGAGGAGCTGCTGCGGGACGTCGGCACGGTGATCAATACCCGCGGCAAGGACGGATGCGTGGTCCTCACTGGCAAGGGCTCGTGGTCGGTGCCCGCCGCCCAGCCCAGCAGGGTGGTGGACCCCACCGGGGCGGGGGACGCCTTCCGGGCCGGCTTCTACGCCGGGCAGTACAACGGGCACAATGTGCTGGAATCAGCGGCCTACGGCAACGCCACCGCCTCCTTCGTCCTGGAGGCCAGGGGCTCGGTGACCAACCTGCCCACATGGGAGATGGTGGAGGCCCGGGCCGAGCCGGTCCTCGCTCGGCTGCCAGCATAGAAATCGTAGAACGTGCCAGCCAGAGTAATAATCAGGGTCGAAACATTTATTATGGCACATAAACTAATGGGGTCCAAGGTGAGAGTTTGGCAGTGGGGTTCGTCTTAATCAGCACGGCACCGGCCAAGGAGCATGAGGTTTACAACGAGCTCCTCAAGGTCAAGGAGGTCGTGGAACTGCATCCCCTCTTCGGAGAGTATGATTTGATCGCCAAGATCGAGGCGGATGACTTCAACCTCCTGGGTCAGGTAGTGGTGGACGCGATCCGGTCGATCCCTGGGGTCATTGACACCAAGACGCTCACAGGTATTAAATTCTAAAGATAGGTGACAAAATGGAACTGATGGAATTCCTGACAATACTTCTGATGACCTTGGGCCTGTTCCTCGTACTGGCCGGCGTGTTCACTGCCTACTTCGGGAGCGGCAAGAGCCGCACCATCGGCATGGTACTGCTGGTCGTTGGCCTGCTCATCGGGATAATGTGGGTGGGCCTGAGGCTGATGGACCCGACCTCTGCTGGCCTGATCAACATCAGCATCGGTGCGACCATCTGGACGGCGTTCCTGAACATCCTGGCGGCCCTCATCGGCGCCCTGATCGCCATCGGCCTGTTCCTGCTGGCCATCATGAAGTCCTGAGCGTCCAGCGCTCAAACCCCTTCTCAACATAACCTTTTTTAGCCGGTCGTTATTTGCTTCTGTAATGCCACAAGTCCTCATCATCCTGGGCAGCAAGAGCGATGTCCCGGTGGCCAAGAAGGCCACCGAGGTCCTGAGGGAGCTGGGGGTAAGCTCCCAGACCGTGGTCGCCTCCGCCCACCGCACGCCTGACCGAGTTAGGGAGTCCGTCACCACCAGCGATGCCGAGGTGTTCATCGCCGTGGCCGGCCTGTCCGCGGCCCTGCCGGGAGCGGTGGCCGCCGCGACGGTCCGCCCGGTGATCGGCGTGCCGGTGAGCGGCAAGGTGAACCTCGACTCCATACTCTCCATCGTGCAGATGCCCACCGGCATCCCGGTGGCCGCTGTGGGCCTGGACCGGGGGGACAACGCCGCGCTGCTGGCCGTGCAGATGCTGGCCCTGAAGGACCCTGCCCTGGCAGTGAAGCTGGTGCAGCACCGCCAGAGGATGGCCGAGGCCGTGGTGCGAGATTCGGAGGAGGTGAGCGAGGATGTTCAAGCCTGAAAAGTTCGTGGAGGAGCAGATCGCGGAGGTGCGGGCGCAGATCCAGGGCAAGGCCATCATCGCCTGCTCCGGGGGCGTGGACAGCACCGTGGCCGCGGTCCTGGTGTCCAGGGCCATCGGCGACCGCCTGCTGACGGTGTACGTCAACAACGGGTTCATGCGCAAGGACGAGGACGAGGCGGTGAGGAAGATGTTCGACTCCCTGGGCATCAACTACCGTCTGATCGACGCCAGTGATGAGTTCTTCGATGCCCTGAAGGGCGTCACCGATCCCGAGCGCAAGAGGAAGATCATCGGCGAGCGGTTCATCCGGGTGTTCGAGCGCACCGCCAACGAGTACGGCGCGGAGTATCTCGTCCAGGGAACCATCGCGCCGGACTGGATCGAGAGTGGGGACGGGGTGCGGGACGTCATCAAGAGCCACCACAATGTCGGGGGCCTGCCCAAGGACTTCAGCATGAAGCTGGTGGAGCCGCTGCGGGACCTGTACAAGGACGAGGTGCGGAAGGTCGCGAGGTACCTCAACGTGGAGGTTGCGGAGCGGCAGCCGTTCCCCGGACCTGCTCTAGCGATCCGCGTGCTGGGCGAGCCCACGCACGAGGCCGTCGCCATCGTGCGCGAGGCCTGTGCCATTGTGGAGGAGGAGATCGAGAAGGCTTCCGCGGAAGGGAAGATGGAGCGGCCGTGGCAGTACTTCGCCGTGCTGCTGCCCTGCCAGTCTGTCGGCGTCCAGGGGGACAACCGCGCTTATGGGAGGACCATCGCGGTGCGGTCGGTGGAGTCCATCGACGGCATGAGCGCGGCCTACTCGCACATCCCGCACGAGGTGCTGGAGCACATCTCGGTGCGCATCACCAACGAGATGAAGAGCGACGTCAACCGGGTGGTCTACGACATCACCCACAAACCGCCAGCAACCGTGGAATGGGAATGAGATAAATAAAAATGATAGAATAAATTACTCTATCAGCGCCTCGACCTCGTCCAGCGAGGAGATGGTGTGGTCCGCCTGCACCTCGGCCATGGGACAGTAGGTGGAGCGCTTGAGGACGGCCTTCATGCCCACTCCCTTCGCGCCCCGGATGTCGTGCGCCAGCGAGTTGCCGATGTACATGGCTTCCGAGGCGCTCACGCCCAGGTTGGACAGGGCGATCTTGAACACCTTGGGGTGCGGCTTCCTTAGACCCACGTCGGTGCTGAACACGTAGTCGTCGAAGTAGGCGTCCAGGCCGAAGTGCTGGATGTCTCTCATGGGGTACTCCGATGGCAGCCCCCAGGCCACGTCGGATATGAGGCCCAGGGCCAGGCCCCTCTCCTTCAGGCCGTGGAGGAGCTCCACCGCCCCGCTGACCAGCCGGCGGTCCTCCAGTAGCACGCCGTAGAAGATCTCCAGGCTGTCCCGGAGGTTGTCCTCGTCCAGCGCCCTGTAGTGCTCCAGGCACTGGCCCATGAGGTCCACCAGGGGCACCTCCACCATCTCCTGGGTCTTCCTCTCCCGGGCGTGGGCCAGGCTTCCCGATAGATGGGTAACGAACTCGTCGCGGTCCACCCCGGGCGCGCGCTGCGAGACCATCTGGTACACGCGGTCCACCACCCTCTCCTCCGGACCTTTCCAGTCGTCGTAGTAATCTATCAGGGTGTGCCCGAGGTCGAACAGAACCGCTTTCATCATCCCAAAAAACGAACCTTGGGTAATAAACCTGTCACCAGCAATATCGGGGACGGTGGAACGATGGCAGGGCTCCCACCCATCGTTCCTGTCATCAGGAGCCCTATCTTCCACCCCATCCCTTCGGGCCCATACTTCCATCGCCCTGCCGGTCCTGGGAGAGGGATTAAAATAAGGAGGGTCGATTAGCACTCATGCGCGTCTATGTGGTGGACAACGGTGGGCAGTGGACCCACCGGGAGTGGAGGGTGCTTAAGTATCTCGATGTGGACACCAAGATCATCCCCAACAACACCCCCTATGAGCAGCTGGACGTGGACGCGCTGGTACTGTCCGGAGGAGCCCCTCACGTGGCCGAGGAGGGGGAAAAGATGGGCCGCAACGGCGAGTACCTCGACCGGGCCGACTTCCCCATCCTGGGCATCTGCGCGGGCTTCCAGTTCATGACCAACCACTACGGCGGCAGGACGGAGGCGGCGGGGAAGCCGGAGTTCGGCAAGGCCACCCTGATGGTGGACGACGAGGACGATATATTCCGCGGCCTGCCCCGGGAGTTCGTGGTGTGGGAGAGCCACAACGACGAGGTCACCCAGGTCCCGGAGAACTTCCAGGTCCTGGCGCACACCAAGAGCTGTCCAGTGGAGGCCATAAAGGTCAAGGACAGGCCGTTCTACGGGCTCCAGTTCCACCCCGAGGTGGAGAACACGCAGCACGGCTCGGAGATATTCCAGAACTTCCTGCGGGTGGTAGAGGAGTGGCACCGCTGAGCCCGGAGGACGTGGAGCTGCTCCGGGAGGCGCTGCACAACACCCTCCACAACGAGACGCTGGAGCACGCCCTGGGGAGGGTGCTGCGCCGCAGGGGCCTGGACTTCGAGAGGTACATCTCCATAACCAGCGAGCTGAGGAGCCGCAGGGGCAAGGACGAGGACATCGTGGCGGTGGCCCGACGCCTTACCCAAGGGCCGTGAGCAGGAAGACCAGCAGCAGTAGGCCGGACACGATGGACACGGTCAGCAGGACCCACGATCCCCGCAGGGCCCGACCCGAACCAAAGATTATGGGGATGGGCCCGATGAGGACCACGCCTCCCCACTTCCTTTCACCTTCCTCCGCACCCTCGCCCCCCTGGACCGGGCCGGAGGACAGCGACAGGAACGTCACCACCATGCCCATGAACAACATCACCACGGAGAGGCCCACCAGAGGCCCGGAGCCGTGAACCACCGGGACGATGAGGACGAGCGATAGCTCGGCCTGCCCTAGGGCAATGGCCATCGCCAATAGGGACACGCCGGCCGCTAGGAGCAGCAGTCCGATCGGAAGAAGCGTTCGTCGTACTCTCATGCGCTCTTCTTCTCAGAGGTCGCGCCTGGGATATAAGACTCCTCGGTCCTCATGAGCTCCAGGGGGGCGGTGATGGCGTCGGGGGCGGGGGCGTCCCCGTCCACGAAGGTGACGGTCAGCTCCGAGTTCTCGGACCAGATGTACGACACGTACAGCTTCCCGTCCCGTATGTCGTACCCCACGTCCATGATCCTTCCTCCCTCGAGGTCCTTGAGGGTGCCCAGGCCCTTGCTCACCTGGTGCTCGCCGTCATCGATCAGGACGTCCTTGACCTCCCTTCCCCCGAGGTCCACCTCGATGGTGATGGGCACGTTCCAGTACCCCTCGGTGGACGCGTCAGGGCGGATCACGGAGTACGTCCACGCGCTCTCAGCGGAGGAAGTAGGCTCGTAGATGACCTCGGTGGACCACCGGCCGTAGATGTAGCTGGCGACCTCCCCGTCGGTGGCCTTCCAGTTCTCCAGGGTGTAGTTGGTCTTGTCATCATCGATCCAGTGCATCATCTCCGGTATGGCGATGGCCTTCCCCGGGTGACCGTAGGCCCTCAGGACCCCGTGGTTCTCTGCCACCCCGCTCACCAGGGCGAAGGTGCTGTTCCAGCTCTGAGCGTTGTCCCAGCTGAGGGAGCGGGCCGCGTCCATGAGGTCCATGACCTGGTAGGGGTCCCATCCCCCGCCCGTCCCCAGGTACCCCCCGATATCATACCAGGAGCCGAGCTGGGTGTGGTTTCCGGCGGCGCCGGCGGCCAGGTCCGAGGAGCGCCCATCGATGCGTATGCCCGCGAGGTAGAGGGCGTACAGCATCTCGTAGGACGCCTTGTTCCCCGGGTTGGCCATGGAGATGTAGGTGTCGCCCTTCCCTCCCCGGTCGGGGTCGTCCCAGCGGCTGGCGAAATCGTATGCGTTCCTCAGGGAGGTGAGGCCGATGCCAGCATCGCTAACGGCCCGGTTCCATACCTTCAGCGCTCCCCCCTCCCAGTCGTGGGGGTTGTGAAGCCCGATCTCGACGTAGGGGTAGGTGAGGATCTCCTTGGCCCCGCCCTCACTGCTCACCGGGTACTCCACGTAGGAGGTCAGGGGATGAGCGTACCCCTTGTACTTGCTCATGATGTCCCGCGCGCCGTTGGAGTCGTCCTGCCCGAACACGCTGGCCCAGTCCCAGCCGTTCCACCACTGGGACACCGCGGCGTGGTTGGCGGAGGAGATCATGGTGAGGTCCATGGTGTCGTGGAGGACCATCCCGTCCATCTCCACCGAGTAGTTCATGGCCATCCCCCACTGGGACCGCAGGTCGAGCACCGCCTCGTAGCGGCCGCTGGTGCCATTGAAATCAGCTTTCACCCCACCGATGGTGACCACGGCCCCTGCCACCGCCGAGCTCCGGGAGGCGTTGTACTCCGGGCTTCCGGCCCCTTCCACGCAGTACTCGTAGGAGGGTCCGGCCATGGGATATCGGGCGGTGGCGCCCCGGCAGGCCAGGTTGTCCACCACCCATCCTCCGGCGTACACGGTGGCGGAGGTGGGAGCATTGGAGTCGATGCCTATGCGGGTGAGGACGGTGGAGTTGCTGGCGAGCACCAGTTGGGCCGGTGTCCAGCCCGGGGGCAGGTCCACGGTGCCCTGGCCGACCAGGACGCCGGAGGTGTGCAGCACCGTCACCACGCAGCGCACATCGTCAGCGCGCTGGAAGGAGATGATGTAGCGGTCCGGCACCTTTCCCTCAGAGCCATCCTTGATGGTGGTGGAGGGAAGCATCGTCTCCGCGAAGGTGGTCACCTCCCCGGTGGTCGTCTGGGTGAGGCTGACCCGGTTGTTGCCCGGGGTCCCGTAGCTGAGGTTCACCGCCGCCAGCGCGTCCCCCTGTCCGTTGACCAGGGACGCGGTGAGGCCGATCCTCTGCTCGCCGTAGGAGGGATCGAAGGCGTTGCCCGCCTGGGGCGCGTAGCACTCCACCGAGTAGTTCCAGTTGTCGCCCTGGACCTGAGGCTTGTAGCGCAGGAGCACCTGATCGGTGACGTTGCCGCGGAGCAGGCACCATACCTTTCCGTCCAGCACCACGCTCTCCGAGTTGGCCGACTGCACCAGGGAGACCTGGTGGTACCAGCTCAGGGTGCCCGTAGCGGCCTCCGCGAACGTCTCCATGCTTCCCCACCGATCCTCCGACCTGACCGTTCCCGAGGACAGCGCGGTGAGGTCCACCCAGGCGCTGGCGGTGTTGACCGGAGGCTGCGATCTGCCGATGTCCTGCTCATCCCTCAAAAGAAGTCCTGCCGACACGGCGGATATGATCACTACTACGACCACGATAAGCGCGCCTAGAAACCTGCGGTCCATACGGTGCCCCAGCGCCCGAACGTGACGTCTTTAATTAATATGTGCCTCCTAAATTACATCCTTTAATATAATGGGCGACCCAGATGCTGAAAGCTGGCGAGAAACGTATTTAATATTACATCCTGATGATGGCTGCGGTGCCTTTTGACCTCCCTGAAACACCTGGTGACCGAGATACTGCTGGCCCGTGATGTCCAGGTGACGGAAAGGGACGGTTACCTGCTGGCCCGCAAGGGTGACAGGGAGGTCCCCTTCTGCCTTCTCACCACCCCCGACCGGGCCACCGTGGACGAGTTCCTGTCCCACTTCCAGCGTCTGCCCGGCAAGAAGGTCATCGCCTCCCTGGTCCCCCTGCCCCCGTCCGCCCTGGAGTCCCTGGACCGCTCGGTCACACTATGGGACCACGAGGCCCTGCAGCACGAGCTGGGCCGTGCCCGCATCGAGAAGGTGGTGGGGACGAGGGAGAACGGCCTGGTGGACGATCTGATGGCCGATGACTTCCCCCAGATGGTCTCCCCCGACCTTCTGGAGGACGTAAAGGCACCATCTCTGGGGGAGAGGATCGTGCGCCCCGTCGTGGGGCTGGAGGACGTGAAGGAGCTGTCCCGGCATACCGTGGCCGGCTTCGTCCACCGGCTGGACCTGGTCCCCCACTTCGTCTATGGGTACGTGTGCCCGTTGTACATGGAGGGTAAGAAGGTAGGCGTGGAGAGAGGGACGCTGTCCATCAACAGCCTCACTCACAGGGTGGAGCAGTGGAACGACCGCACCGAGGTGGTGTACGCGCTGGACACCGCCCACCGGACCCTGGAGCCCACCATCGGCCGGGAGGAGGCCGAGCGGTTGGTGTTGAGGGAGCTGGTGCGGCTCAACTCCTACGAGAGCGAGCTGGTGCGGGAGGAGGACCACGTCACCATAACCGTGAGGCGGAAGGTGGCCCCCCGGACGGACAAGATCGTGCTGGAGGACCGCGGTGTGTTCTACGTCCCCATATGGTGCGTGGAGGGGGCCCATGGCATCATGCTCGTCAACGCCGGCACGGGCAAGGTGCTCAGCGAGGACCACTACCGCATCTGACCGCCAAACGGCATAGGCGCTCTTGTATCCGGTCCCAGTGCGTGCCCTGCCAGTACATCTGCCCGCAGTCCTGGCAGATCAGCACGACCTCCTGGCAGGCTCTCACCCGGGGCGGCGCCCGCTCCACCTCCTCCGGCGTGGCGTCACGCAGCTCCCCGTTGCACACCGTGCACCGTGTCATCCTCCCTTCCACCTCCAGCCCCAGGGCGCAGGCCACCTGCTGCAGCTGCCCCTCCAGGTCCTCGCTCTCCACCCGCAGTCCCTGCTCCCCGGCCCGCTGGGCGAGCTGCCGGTCCCTGGTGAGGACGATCCTCGACTCCTCGCAGGCCCGGCGCAGCACCTCCCCGTCCGTCACATCGCGGGCGTAGGCGGTGTCGTAGCCCATGATGCGCAGCCACCGGGCCAGGGAGCCTAGCATCTCATCGGCCAGGAACCGGGGCCTCGGCATCCGGCACCTCGTAGATGAGCAGCACACCATCCCCCAGCCGCTCCGCGCTCACCAGGCGTAGCCGCACCGCATGCTCCTCGGGCAGGCCGTCGCCGTCCGCCGGAGTAGGAGAACTCCTACCGCCGACCACCATGCTGCCCACGAAGACGAGGTAGCGGTCCACCAGCCCCTGCTGGAAGAAGGAGAAGATGGTTTCCCCGCCCCCCTCCACCATCAGCTCCCTGATGCCCCTGGCGTGCAGGTCCGCCAGCATGAGGTGCAGGTCCACCCTCTCGCCTCCGACGCGCAGCACCTCCCCCCGCGGCCAGGTGCGGGGGCAGCCCTCGGCCGTGACGATGAGCGTGGCCGCCCTCTCGTCCAGCACCTTGGCGTCCTGGGGGGTGCGGCCGGCGGAGTCCAGGACCACGCGCAGGGGGTTCTCCTCGTACGGCAGGCCCTTCACGGTGAGGTGGGGGTCGTCCGCCAGCACGGTGCCCACCCCCACCAGTATGGCGTCCGAATCCGACCGGAGGTCCTTGACCCGGTCCAGGTCCTCCCGCGACGATATGCGCAGCTGCTGGCGCGACCTGCCAGCGATCTTGCCGTCCGCGGTCATGGCGCAGTTGACCGTCACCCGGGGCCTCATGAGCGTGGGACGGGGGCCGATGGTGATAATACTTCTCACCAACCCATTATTAGGCCGGCCCTGGAATGATAGGGGCATGAGCAATATCCGGATCATCGAGATAGAGGAGATGAACATCCGCAACGCCTACGTGGTGGACGGATTTCCGTCCACTGGCCTGGTCGGCTCCATCGTGGCCAACTACCTGGTGAAGTCCCTGGGGCTGCGGCAGATCGGGGTGGTGGACTCCGATACGTTCCCGGCGGTGTCCATGATCAAGGAGGGCATACCCACCAGCCCGGTGCGGGTGTACGCCGGAGAGATCAACGGCGGCAAGGACCGCATGGTGGTGTTCGTCTCCGAGTTCCAGCCCCTGCCTCACGACATCAAGGAGCTGGGCAAGATCATCATGGACTGGGTGGAGGACCACAAGTGCCGCATGATCATCTCGCCCGAGGGCCTCAGCACCAAGCAGACCAAGGACCCGCCCGATCGGAAGGAGGGGGACGGCCACGTCATGGCGGTCGGCTCCACCACGGAGGCGAGGGAAATGCTCACCTCCAACGGGATCCCCATTTTCGATGCCGGTGTCATCGTGGGGCTGTCCGGGGTGCTCCTCAACGAGGGCTTCAACCGCCTGTTCGACGTGATCACCATACTGTCCGAGGCCAGCACCGACTTCCCGGACGCCCGCGCCGCCGCCGCGGTGACCAAGACCATCGACAAGCTGGTGCTGCAGGGCTCCCTGGACATCGAGCCCCTGCTGCAGGAGGCGGAGTCCATCGAGAACGGCCTCAAGGACATGTACGAGCGGGCGGGCAAGGAGGACGAGCTGAGGAAGGTCACGGCCCCGGGGATGTACGGTTAGGGTGGACCTCCACCGCCACCCCGACGGGGACGTCCCTCTCATCGAACGCCACCGGCAGGAACTGGGCCAGGAGCCACATCTGGGTCCGCAGGTGCGAGGTGACCTCGCGCACCATGAACACCGACGGCCCGGTGGCCAGGGCCATGTATGGCAGCAGCTGGTCGGCGGCGTGCACGTCCAGCGTGCCCTCTCCCTCCATCTCCACCTTGAGCCGGGACACCGCCTCCTCTCCTACCCTCTCGGCCGGCACCCCCCTGTCGCCCAGCCCGTCGGCCCCCAGCACGGTATGGCGGTAGCGGGCGTACAGCACCGTCCCCGCCCCCGTGGACGGCCCGGTGGAGCGGTCGGTGCGCAGCCTCAGGTCGCTGCCCAGGAGGGCCTTGCGGCAGGCATGGCCCATGCGCTGGGCCACGTGCTCGGGGAGGTTCTGGGAGAAGCACACCCCGCCCACCTCCTCCAGCTCCCCCCGCTGGTCGAGACGCAGGGGAGAGGGCGCGGGGCACGGGGCCATGGAGGCGGTCACCAGGCCCCCTCCTTGAGGGTAGAAGCCTCGTCTCGTGACGGTCAGATCGACGTCGTAGCCCATGCGCGCTAGGTGCGGCAGGAGCACGCAGGTGTAGTAGTCCACCGGGGGGGACATGCGCACGTTGGTCCCGCCCACGATCTCCAGCTCTGTGGCCATGGGCGAGCGGAGGGACGCCAGCATGCAGGCCTGCAGCACCAGTGTCGCGCTGCCCGCGGTGCCCACGTCCAGCTTGTACGCGCCGCCTACCACCGGCCCGGGGCGGAAGCGGATGGAGGTGGACCCCACGTAGGCGTTGTCCACCTCCGCCTCGCACAGGGAGGCCACGCCCATCACTGCGGTGAGGTGCTGGGCCGCCAGACCCACCTTGCCGCGCTTGGCCCTGATGTCGGTGATCTCGACCTCCTTCCCGGTCAGCGCGGACATCGCCACCGCGCACCGCAGCAGCTGTCCCCCGCCCTCTCCCTGTGAACCATCGATCCTCATGCTTCTCGCCTCCTCATGCCCTTGCAGGGGAAATACCCCATCCCCGTGGGGCCGCCGCGCACATTGGCCCGATGCGCCCGTCGCTGGTGACGGGCAGAGGCCTCGTAGGTCCATTGCGGCCCACTGGCCTGCCCGCCTCGCCACATCTATTCAGTGATGGAATCGATAATGGTTTTTTTCCCCGGTTTCCTACCTAACAACCTATATGTACGTTCTGCCCCCATCCTTCGCAACGGGATGCACTGGGCCTCGAACGGAGGAGGGCGGAGAGGCCTAGGTCAAGATGAACCTCTTTAAGGTCACCGTCCATGCCTAGGCCAGCGAAGCGTCCTTCCCCGTGTCCGGGCCCTGAGGATAGTGAATGCGGTGTCGGACAGCTTCATGCTGGAAGTAGGGGTGATAATGCTCGTGGCCTTCGCAGGTGCGGCCCTGGCCAGCCGCCTGCGGCAGAGCGTGATCCTGGGCTACATGGCCGCCGGCATACTCATCGGTCCGTTCATGCACATCGATATCGGTGGGCTGAGCTACCACGGCCTCATCCACGACACCTCGCTGATCAGCGCCATATCGCAGCTGGGGATAATCCTCCTGATGTTCTTCGTGGGGCTGGAGTTCTCGGTGACCAAGCTGAGGAAGGTCCGGCGGCCGGCCATCATCCTCTCGGTGTTCAACATAGGGCTGAACCTGTTCACCGGCATCCTCCTGGGAACGGCCCTGGGGTGGCCGTTCATGGACACCCTCTTTCTGGCCTTGATCGTCAGCATGAGCTGTGCGGGGGTGGCCGTGAAATCCCTGCTGGAGATGGAACGACTGAACAACCCGGAGACCGATTTCCTGCTGGGCGTGATGGTGGTGCAGGATTTCATCTCCTCCATATTCCTGGCCCTGGTGGGCGGTCTGGTGGTGAAGAGCGGGACCGGCGTGACGCTGCCCGACTTCCTGGTGGGCGGGGCCGTGTTCGTCGTCTTCTTCATCGTACTGGCCGCGGTGGTCATCCCCCGCACCGTGAAGTACCTCATGCGGATGAAGAACGACGAGATGTTCGTCCTCTTCGCCCTGGGCCTGGTGTGCCTGTCCGCGGCCCTGGCGGAGTTCTGCTCCATTCCGGGGATGATCGGCGCGTTCTTCATCGGCATGACCTTCGCGGAGACGAGGATCTCGGAGCGGATGGAGCAGAAGATAACGCCCTTCCGGGACGCCTTCGTGGCGGTGTTCTTCATGGCCTTCGGCATGATGATCGACCCCACCCTGTTCCCAGCGGTGGCGGGCATCGTGGCCCTGGCCGTGGTCCTGGTGTTCGTCGATGATGTCCTCCTCACCGCGGTGGTGTCGTACTTCATGGGCTACAGCTCGCGGCAGTCGCTGGCGGTGTCCACCTCCATGTGCGCCCGGGGGGACGAGTCCATCCTCTACGCCACGGTGGGAAGCCAGGCGGCGACGGCCACCAAGGGGGCGGAGATGTACCCCCTGGCCGGGGCCTTCACCTTCGTGCTCAGCGCGGTGTGCCCCTACCTCATGCGCCGGAGCAACCACATGGCCGATGGCCTGGCGCGGAAGATGCCGCTGTTCATCAAGTACTCCGCCGCGGTCATCTCGCGCACGCTGGGGAAGATCGTCCTCCCCGGCGAAGGGTTCCGCCTCTACAAGGGTTCCCGTTCTCTCTTGGGAGCGGAGCTGTTCTACCTCTCCGCCATGATCGCGCTCACGCTCACCGAGGACGTGGCGCACTACATCGCCTTCGGCCTCACCATCGGGGCCAGCCTCATCGTGTGGGTCGTCCTGCAGCAGGTGCTCACGCCCATGGTGCGGCAGATCAACTACTTCAACCTCGGCACCCTGGCCGGGAACCACGCCCTCATCAGCCGGTACGTGGCCTCCCTGGTCATGGCCACCCTTATGACCGCGGCGTGCGTGGCCTTCACCTTCGCGCTGTACTGGCCCACCGTGCTGGTGATCCTGCTGGGATACCTGCTGTGGTTCGTCCTGCTCATGAAGGTGTTCTACGACCAGACCTGCGCCGATTCACGGTATGCCCGGCAGCACCTGGCCCCGCACCCCACGTATGGATTCAGGCACTCCACCCAGGACCCCGAGCGCCCACGGTACAACTACCGAAAGCGGTGGAAGGAACATTAGGCGGCCACGTGCAGCATTGCTCCTGGTATAGGTATCTCACATCTCCGGCGTTATCAGCCCGATGGGGTTGCCCTCGGGGTCGGCGATCCAGGCGATGAACCCCACGTGCGGTATATGCTGCTTGGGCGCGATGACCTTCCCGCCCCAGCTGGTGGCCTTCTCCATATACTCCTCCACTGACTCCACGCTGATGTAGTTGATGGGCACCTGCTCCTTGGCCGTCCGCTGGTACATGCCGCCGTTCACACCGGGCTCCTTCAGCATGCCCTTCTCGTCTGTAGGCACGGTGTGCAGCATGATGTAGCTCATTGCCGGTATGTCCGTCACCTTCCAGCCGAAGACCTTGCTGTAGAACTCCTTCATCAGGGCGGGGTCGTCGGCCGGTATCTCGAAGTGGATTATGGTGTGGTTCATGCTACTCTTACTATCGGCGGTCGGTAGATAACCTTGTCCGTGGTGACGTCCCTACCGCTCAGCGATGGACGCGGAGGGCAGGGAGGAGCGGTTCCAGCCTTTAGACCGAAGGGAGTGGAGACAATGGCTGCAGGAGAACCATGACCGGTCACGAGGGGTGTGGCTGATCTATTACAAGCAGGGGAGCGGCAAGCGGACGCTGACACTGGACGAGGCGGTGCTGGAGGCCGTGGCCTTCGGGTGGATAGACGGTCGCATGCACCGCCTGGACGAGGAAAGGGTGGAGCTGCGGTTCGGTCCTAGGCGGAAAGGCAGCGCATGGTCCCGGTCCAACAAGCTGCGGGTGGAGCGCCTGATACGCGAGGGGCTGATGACCCCGGCGGGCATGGCCAAGGTGGAGGAGGCCCGTCGCAGCGGGTCCTGGACCGTCCTGGACGACGTGGACGACCTGGTCGTGCCGCGGGACCTGGAGGACGCCCTGGCCTCCGTGGCGGAGGCACGGGAGAGGTTCGATGCGCTGAGCGCCTCCGGCCGGAAGCAGCTCCTGGGATGGATCAAGCTGGCCAAGCGGCAGGAGACCCGCGGCAGGAGGATCACGGAGGTCGTGCGCCGATGCTCCGGCGGGAACGAGCAGCAGTGGTGACGCCGCCGAGCCATGGCCCACGCTGGCCAGCAGCCCCCTGCTCTTAAAGAATATTATTTTCATATCGAATTATTATCACGATAATCTTATCACTGATGATAATCATTATCCAGCAGTGCGTCGGGAGGGATGCCCTCTCGAAGGATAGGTCATGATGGGGACCTAGGCCCCTGCAGGGGGCCCGCGGGGACGAGCGCTTGCCAAGGGCCAGGAGGCCTGCACCGCGCGGTCCTCGCCACCGATGCCCTATCTCCATGCCCGTCCGTCGTTCCTAGGGGTGCCCACGACGCACGCCATCTGACCAGGGAGGGGGATGATGACGACAAGCATGGCAAGAAAGGTTACAGTGGCGATCGCCATAATGGCCTTGGTGCTGCCCGGAGCCATCGTGATCAACGAGCTCCCCGCCGCGTCGGCCGCGTCATACGGTCCTGTGACCGTCAAAGGGACGAAGATCTTGGTGAACGGTCAGGCGCCCACCGAGAAGTTCTTCGGGGTGGTGGACACCACGGCCCTGGCGTACGCCATACTGGCGTACATCGAGGGGCAGACCCAGTACGCCGGAAAGAGCTCGGTCTTCCTGGGTCCGGACACCAGCAGCTACGCGCCGGTGACCCCCAGCGCCACCGCCGCCCAGTTCTTCGACAGCTACTTCGCCCTGCTGTCCTACTACGGGTGCAACCTGGTCCGCCTGGGGCCGGGGGACAGCTGGGGCACCGGCATACAGTACGATGCCTGGGTGAACCACCATGATGCCTTCGCGTCGCTGCTCCGGAGCATGACATCGGCGGCCGAGGCCCATGGCGTGTGGATATGCCTGGTCATGGCCGGGGCGGCGGAGTACCCCACGTACGCCTTCGGCGGCACGGGGACGGTGTTCGACACCGGCTCCACGGCGTACAGGAACTACATCGCCTACAGCAAGGGCGTCATGGCCCTGCTGGACGGCGAGGACGGCGTGTTCTGCTATGACCTCTTCAACGAGCCAGACCATAACAACTGCTACACCGGCTACTGGTCGTCGAAGGGAGGGAAGACGGCGTTCAGCACCTGGTCCAGCGCGGTGGCCGCGGCCACCGCCAGCGTGTCCGCTCACCCCCGTACCATGGGTGTGGCCGGGCTGGGGTACCTCTTCGGCTGGGGGAAGGCCGATTTCGATCTTTGCACCGGCAAGGTGCCGTTCGAGATCGCCTCCCGGCACTACTACGCCTCGGCCACGGGGTCCAGCAACACCTACCTGTTCAGCGACCCCGAGGCCTGGGCCGATGCCGATGGCAAGCCCCTGTTCTGGAGCGAGCTGGCCTACAACGGCGTGTACCCCCTGGTGAGGTACACCTTCGGGGAGCAGTCCATCTGGTCCGCGGGAGGGCAGGCCATTACCTCCATGGTGCTCACCGGGACCGCAGGGTACCCCTACACGGGAGGCAGCAGGCCCGTGGCATCGTTCACCGTTACGCCCTCCCAGGGGAGCAGCGGGACCACCTTCGCGGTCGACGCCTCCTCGTCCTCGGACGCCCAGGACACTTCTGCAAAGCTGCAGGTGCGGTGGGACTGGGAGAGCGATGGGGCCTTTGACACCGCCCGCAGCAGCACCAAGACCGCGACCCATGCCTACGGGCAGGACGGCACGTACACCATCACCCTGGAGGTCACCGACACGTCCGGGCTGAGCAGCACGGCCACCCGGACGGTGACGGTGGGCGGGAGCGCACCCACCATCGCGATCTCGTCCCCTGCCAGCGGCAGCGTGCTGCGGTCCACATCGGTGACGGCGACGTGGTCCTGCAGCGCGAGCGCGGGGATCAGCACCCTGTCGATACAGAGGGACGGCGGGACATGGACGTCGCTGTCCGCCACCGCCACCAGCTACGGCCTCAGCTCCCTCGCCCAGGGCAAGCACACCGTCATCGTGAAGTGCGTGGACAAGGGCGGCAGGTCGGCCGCGGCGACCACCACCTTCACGGTCGACACGGTCGCTCCCACGCTGGCGGTGACCTCGCCCACCGGCGGCGGGTACGTCACCTCCGCCTCACCGGTCGTGAGGTGGTCGGCGAGCGATGCCTCCGCTGGCATCTCCTACTTCCTGGTCAAGAGCGACGGAGGGGCGTGGACGCGGGTGTCGGCCACGGCCACCAGCTACACCTTCGGCGGACTATCGCAGGGCAGCCATACCTTCACCGTGAGGGCGGTGGATAAGGTCGGTAACTACGGGGACGTGAGCAGAACGTTCACCGTGGACTCGGTGACCCCCGCACTGAAGGTGACAGCCCCTGCCAGCGGCGCGGTGCTGACGAGCACCTCGGCCACGGTGAAGTGGACGGGCAGCGATGGCACGTCCGGCATTGCGGCGTACTACATCAAGAGGGACACCGGCGCATGGACCACGCTGTCGTCCAGCACCCTGAGCTACACCTACGCCGGGCTGTCCCACGCCTCCCACACCGTTACCGTCAGGGCCGTCGATAAGGCAGGCAACCTCAGGGACGTGGCGGTCACGTTCAGCGTGAAGTAAACCTTTTCCCCGCCACTTTTTTTCGTCCCTACCGAGGGCAAGGGGACAGATGCTTATGTAGGGGCGGATACAATCTATTACGACTTCACGGATGGAGCGAGGGAGATCGACCGGGTGAGCACCTCGCCTGGGCACCACCATCGTCACAGACGCTCGGGATCGAGGCGAAGATGCTACCGCCCCATCGGGGGGCGCCGAGCGAAGGTCCCAAGATCGGCCGGGGCAGCAGACACGGAACATGCCAACGACATGTTCAAGCAAATGGGAGCAGGGCAGTCTGACATCAAGGTCAGGATGGGACAGCACGCTAGTGGTCCAGGTACCGCCGAAGGGAGCGATCCCTAGGGCGGTGATGGAAGGGAAGGCCGTTCCAACGTGAGAGCAAGGGGAGAAGGATGAGGGAGGGAGCAGGACTTTTTGCCAGCGTATTCAGGCGCAACCCGTCGGCCATGGCCGTCCTCCGGGCCTCGGAGCTTCGATACGTGGAAGTCAATGAGAGCTGGCTGAGGCTGTTCGAGCGGGAGCGCGAGGAGCTGGTGGGCCAGGCTCCGGGGGACGAGGCGGTGCTGTTCAGCAACGCTACCAGGGCGAGGCCCCCGTTCAGCACGGTCATCGGGAACGGGGAGAGGGAGGTGGAGGTCCGCACCAAGAGCGGAAAACCGCTGACGGTGCTGGCAGCCACCGAGGTGGTGAGCTGGGATGGGGAGGAGCACATCCTGTGCACGGCGGTGGACATGACCGCCCAGCGGGATGCCCGGGACCTGCTCCAGGGCAGCGTGGACAAGTATCGCATCCTGTTCGATTCCCTGGACGAGGGCTTCTGCATCATCGATGTTATGCTCGACGAAAGCCCGGTGGACTATGTCTTCCTGGAAGCGAACCGCTCGTTCGAGCGGCAGACCGGCATCCGCCACTGCCTGGGCCGCCGCATGAGGGAGATCGTGCCCGGTACCGAGGAGCACTGGTTCCGCTTCTACGGCGAGGTGGCCACCAGCGGCATCGCCCGCCGGTTCACCGCTCGGACCGCGGCCATGCGGCACGAGTGGTACGATGTCTACGCCTTCCGCATCGGCAGGGAGGGGAGCCGGCTGGTAGGGGTCATGTTCAAGGACGTGACCGAGCGCATGGAGCTGGAGAGGGAGCTTAGATCGGAGAGGGACCGTTTCTCCTCCCTCATCAGCAGCATGCAGGACGAGGTGTGGGTGACCGATGAGGCGGGCAAGCTGATCATGGTGAACCCGGCGGTGGCCAGGGAGTTCAAGCTGCAGCTGCCGCCCGACGGGATAGGGGCGGACCAGATCGCCTCCAGCTACCCCGTTTTCCGTCCTGACGGCACTCCCCGGCCACCGGAGGAGGCCCCGCCCCTCCGCGCCCTGCGGGGAGAGGTGGTGGAGAGCCAGGAGGAGCTGGTCCGAACGCCGGCCACCGGGGAGCTACGGCACCGCCAGGTCAACGCCGCTCCCATACTCGACCCCGAGGGAAGGATACGGGGCTCGGTGTCGGTGGTGCGGGACGTCACGCAGGCCCGGGCCCGGGAGGAGAGCTACCGCCACCTGGTCCAACATGCCCCGGCGGCCATATTCGACATCGATTTTCGGAGCAGCCGGTTCCGCAAGGTGAACGAGGCCATGTCCTTGCTGACAGGCTACACCAAGGACGAGCTCCTAGCACTCGATCCCGGGGACCTCATCGAGGAGCGGGACCGGCCGACCTTCCGCCAGGAGGTGGCCAGTAGGCTGGTGGGGGAGAACACCTCCACCACGGTGGAATACCGGATCATGAGGAAGGACGGGAGGCGGATCCATGCGACCTTCAGCCTCAAGCCCCATTACGAGAACGGGCTGCAGGTAGGGGCCCTGGTGGTGGGCCACGACGTCACTCGGCTGAGGGAGGCGGAGGAGGCCCTGCAGGAGAGCCAGAGCACATTCCTTTCGCTGTTCTCGGCCAGCAACGAGGGCATCGCCCTTCACGAGATGGTGCTGGAACGGGACGGCGTCGCCCGGGACTATCGCATCCTGGACGTCAACCCGGCGTTCGAGCGGGTGACCGAGCTCCCCCGAGAGAGGGCCGTGGGGGCGCTGGCCAGCGAGCTGTACGGTACCGGGGAGCCGCCGTTCCTGGACATCTACGCGGGGGTGGTGCGGACCGGCGAGCCGGCGTTCTTCGAGACATACTTCGAACCGATGAAGAAGCACTTCCAGATATCGGTCTTCAGGCCCAAGGAGGGGCAGTTCGCCACCACATTCGTCGACATCTCGGTGATGAAGGAGGTGCAGCAGCAGATCGAGGAGCAGAGGGCGCGGCTGCAGGCCATCATCGACAACACCCCCGACGCCCTGGTGGTGGTGGATGATCAGGCGCGGGTGCTCATGACCAACAGGCGGACCGATGAGATCTACAACCGGCCGATGCCCTACGGGCAGGGTTACGAGTCCCACGCAGCGCTGGCGTTGTACCGGCCGGACGGTCAGCCCTACGCGCCCCGGGACCTCCCGCTGACCCGCTCCGCCCTGGACGGGGAGACGTTCACCGACGTGGACATGGACATCGTGTGGCCGGACGGCGAGCTGCGGCACCTGCTGGTGAACTCCTCGCCCATCCACGGCGAGGACGGCCGGCGGATCGGGGCGGTGGGCTCGTTCATCGACATCACCGAGCGGAGGAGGACGGAGCTGGAGCTGAAGAGGTCCAACGCCGAGCTGCAGGAGTTCGCCTTCATCGCCTCCCATGACATGAAGGAGCCGCTGAGGATGATCACCGCGTACCTGTCCCTCCTGGACCGGCAGTTCTATGCAGACCTCGATCCCCGGGCCAGGGAGTACATGCTGTACGTGATCTCCGGGGCCGAGCGCATGAGGCAGCTGGTGAACGACCTGCTGCAGTTCTCCAGGGTGGACACCACGACCAGGGAGTTCCACCCAGTGGACATGAACAAGGTGGTCCGAAGGGTGCAGGAGGACCTGCACTTCTCCATCACGGAGGCCGGCGCCGAGGTGCAGGTAGGGACCCTGCCCAATGTGCTGGCCGACGAGCCCCAGATGGTGCAGCTGCTGACCAACTTGATAGGGAACGCCATCAAGTTCCGGGGCGAGGAGCCACCGAGGGTGAGCGTCCACTGCGCGCCGGGATATCCCGGCTGGACCTTCGCGGTGCATGACAACGGCATAGGCATCGAGCCGCGGTACCAGGGGAACCTGTTCAAGATGTTCTCCCGGCTGCATTCCAGGGACGAGTACCCGGGCACCGGGATAGGGCTCGCGATAAGCAAGAAGATCGTGGAGCGGCACGGCGGTCGCATCTGGGTGCGCTCGGACGGCAGGACCGGGACGACGTTCTTCTTCACCCTGCCCCGGTACCTGTGATCACGTCTGAGGCTTCCCCGACGGCACTTGCTCCTTCTTGAACACCGAGGGGTTGCCGTCCGGCTCCAGATAGGGGCCTCTATCATTATAGGCAGGCGGAGGTCTGCCACCTGCTGTACCCGGCCTCAGAGCTTGGCCTGGAGGTAGTCGTACAGCTGGACCGTACCATCCACAGTGTCCACATTGAACACCAGGGTCCCGCCGGTATGGTGCACCACGATGCAGCTCTCTACAGCGTTGTACCTTGCCAGGATGTAGTTCCCAAGCTCGTCGTTGCGGAACCTTCCGCTATTGACCTCCGTTCCGCCGAGACCGCCCACGCGGCGGCCATCATCGAAGTGGTCCCTCAGCTCGACCGATGAGATGTCGCTGTAGGTGATGTTCTGGTCGACGAAAGGGGCGGTGACGTGGACGCTCTCCGAGCCCACGGACGCGCTCACGCTCCCGCTTCCGGACACCACGAGCACGAGGACGATCACCACCACCACCACGATAACGCCCAGGACGCCCAGTATGGCGTAGGTCTTGCGGTCCACCTTCCTGGCCGCCCGCATGTCCTCCACGGTGACGCCCTCCTTCAGGAAGCGGCCGCCGGTGTTGGAGTAGTACGCGCCGTAGATGATGATGGCCATGCCGGCCAGCAGGAGAATCCAGAAGATGATTTCGGCATCTGCCAACATGAGGGCCTCCAGGCTGGCGAGCATTATGGTCAGGGAGATCACCAGCAGCTTGCCGACGAACCTCGCCAGCGCCGTCGAGTCCATGAGGTCCCGCACCTCCTGGGGCGAGGTGTTGTATCCGGAGATGAGCATGGCCCCCTTCCCGGTGGCCCACATGTACGCCCCCATGGCGATCAACGGGATGATGGTGAACAGCAGCACCGCCTGGATGACGATATCGAACACATCTGTGCGGCCCATCAGAAGCACTGATATGATGATCAGGGGAGCGATCAGTGATGCGAGAACGGCCAGCAATAGGACCTTTGCGCTTCCATCCACGTGGCTGCAAGGCGCTCTGTGGATATGCATCTTATTTCACAGGACCCCATGTGTCAAAAATTGAACGGTGGTGCGGGCGCCGGGATTCGAACCCGGGCTTCAAGCTTGGGAAGCTTAAGTCCTAACCGCTAGACTACGCCCGCTTCGTCGAGCCTCATGGCGGATGGGTGATTAAAAGGTTTGGACCCAGCTCACTTTACGGTTTCCAGCTGGCTGATGATGTTCCAGATGAGCGTCCTTCCGTGAAGAGGGATGTTGGGGTCGTTGGCCAGCTCGTCCAGGATGAAGATCGCGCTGGCCGCCTTGACGTCCATGGCCTCGTTGGGCTGCTGGAGGCGCCCCTTGGCATCGGCCGCCCCCCTCCGGATGTTCCGGGGAACGGAGGTGTCCTCCGCCAGCTGGTCCAATACGTCCATGATCTGTTTCAGTTTTATGTTGTCCGCCATATTTCCTACCCCCTTGTTGGGGAAATATATTGTTCCTTGTCCTACTTATCGGAGCCGTCGGCCTCGCCCTTATCGTACTTCAGCTCCCCGCTCTTCTTGAATGTCGTCACCACCATGGAGGTCTTGCTCTCCTTGATGCCGGGGATGCTCGACACCGTCTCCATGAGGAACCGCTTGAGCTGCGCGTAGGTATCGAACTTCACGACCGCCACCACGTCGACGTCGCCCGTCACCAGGTACACGTCGTCCACGGCGTCGTTCTCCGCGATGGCCTCTGCGATGACGTCCGCTTCCTTGGTCTCTACCTTGAGGTTGATCAAGGCGGTCACCTGCTCGTCCCCGAAGTACGAGGATATCACCGAATCGTAGTCGGACTTCTCCCGGTTCTGCATCTCAACACCTCAAGACCCTATAGCGGTGGTGGAAGATATGCCCTATGAGCGTATCCTCTGCACTGACCAAAAGCCAAAAAGGAGCTCAGCCCGCGGTCTCGAACTCTTCCTGAAGGTCGATGATGACCTGCTCGAGGACCTCTTCGAGGGAGGAACTGCGGTACTCTCTGACCCCGCCTATTTCGCTCTGAACCCTGGCTATGTAGTCGTTGTTGTCCTTGATGAATTCAACGTTGCAGAGGGTCTCTTCCATCTTCCTTCACCGAGCCAACATCCGCGATAGATGACTGCACCGCGAATACTGCGGTCGATATATATTGCTTTTCCCCCCGGGGGAGCTGGCCGCCAGCCCCTCCAGGCGTATGCTGGCCCATTACAGCTCCCTGCTCATGAAGAACGCATCCCGTCCCGGGCCGTAGTAGTCGCCGATCATGCCCTCGATGCGGAAGCCATGGTGCACGTAGAGGTTCATGGCCGGGACGTTGACGGTGCCCACCTGCAGCACCATCAGGCGGGCCCCGCGCGATCTGACCAGGCTCTCCGCCTCCCGCAGCAGGGCGCGGGCGACCCCCTTGCCACGGTACGGTGGCAGGACGGCGAGGGACACCAGTTGTGCCGCGACGAGCTCCGGCCGGTAGTTCACGATGGCCGCCCCCATGGTCCTGCCGTCCTCCGCCAGGAGAGTGTCGAAGCCCTCCTCCCCCAGGATGGCGGACAGGTCCTCGGTGGAGTACCGCTCCTCATGGAAGCAGGCGTTCTCCACCTCCTGCACCACTGGCAGGTCCTCGATGCCCGCGGTCCGGATGTTCACGCTAGCGCATGGTCAGAGCACAGCTATCATCCTTTCCGAAGCGGTCTAGGGAAGGCAACAGGTCGTGGCCGAGCGCACCGTGACTGTTCCGCCCCACGTTACCACGCTCCGCCTGACATGGCGAAATAAAAAGATAGTTGAACCGACTACGAAGGAACATGACGTTCCTTCCCATCCGTGAGCTTCTCCATCAACCGTCGGACAGCGAGGCCGAGGTCCGAGGCTGGATCTACCGGGCCCGGTCCAGCGGGGCCATCGCCTTCCTGGTGCTGCGCGACTCCTCCGGCATCGTGCAGGTCACAGTGAAGAGGGGGAACCTCCCGGAGGAGGAGTTCGAGGCCGCGCGGGAGGCGATGGTGGAATCCTCGGTCATCGTCCGCGGGCGGCTGTTCGACGACAAGCGTGCCCCCGGGGGGAAGGAGCTGCGGGCGTCCAGCTTCACCGTCCTGGGCACGGCGAGGCCGTTCCCCATCACCCAGTACCAGAGCGAGGAGCTGCTGCTCGATAACCGCCACCTGTGGATACGCTCCCGGGAGCAGACCGCGGTCATGAAGGTCAAGGCCGCGGTGATGGCCGGGGCCCGGGACTGGCTGCGGGAGAACGGCTTCATCGAGGTCACCCCGCCCATGTTCACGCAGAACGCCTGCGAGGGCGGGACCACCCTGTTCAACCTGAAGTACTTCGATCAGGAGGTCAACCTCAGCCAGAGCGCGCAGATGTACCTGGAGGCGCTGATCTTCTCGCTGGAACGGGTGTACTCCCTGGCCCCCTCCTTCCGCGCCGAGAAGTCCCGTACTAGCAGGCACCTCACCGAGTTCTGGCACCTGGAGCTGGAGGCGGCGTGGGTCGATTACCGCAAGAACATGGAGATACAGGAGCAGATGGTCACCGCCATGGTGCAGCGGGCGCTGCACGACACCCGCGAGGAGCTGACGCTGCTGCGCCAGGACCTCACCCCGCTCGAGCTGATAAGGCCGCCGTTCAAGCGCATCACGTACACCGAGGCGATCGAGAGGTTGCAGGCCGCGGGCCACGAGATAACGTGGGGCTCCGACCTGGGGGCGCCGGAGGAGCGGGCCCTCACCGCTGACGAGTCCCTGCCGGTGTTCGTGACCCACTTCCCCAAGGAGTGCAAGGCCTTCTACATGAAGGAGGACGAGGAGGACCCTCGAACATACGCGTGCGCGGACCTCCTGGCCCCGGCGGGCTTCGGGGAGATCATCGGCGGGTCGGAGAGGGAGGTGGACGTGGAAAAGATCCTTGCGCGCATGGAGGCGCAGGACATCTGCTGCACCTCCTACGAGTGGTACCTAGACCTGCGCCGCTACGGCTCCGTGCCGCACTCCGGCTTCGGGCTGGGGATCGAGCGAGTGGTCAAGTTCCTGTGCGACCTGGAGCACATCCGGGACGCCATACCGTTTCCGCGCACGGTGTCCCGGGCCTACCCCTGAACGTACTTGGCCAGGTGCACGATCATGTCATACGCCTCCTCCAGCTCCTGGATCTCGGCGTACTCGTCGATGGTGTGCGCGAGCTTGGGATCACCAGGACCGCAGATGTACACGTGCGGGTTGACGGAAGCGTAGCGAGGCGCTTCGGTAGCGTACGGGACCACGATGGGATCGGTACCCAAGAAGTCGGACAGGACCTTGCTGATCTCCGACTGGGGGTCGGACTCGAAGGCCCCGATGGTGTACTCCACGTCCATCTCGTACACCTCGCCCCGCAGCCGGTTTATGATGATGTCCTCGATGTCGTGCGTGGTCTGTGTGGACGGGTATCGCACGTCGACCTCCACAGTGCAGTGGTCCGACACCACATTGTTCTTGTTGCCCCCGTGGATGGTGGAGAAGCACATGGTCATGCCGGTCGACCGCTGCGAGGAGATTTCCGCTAGGTCCAGCAGGCGGCCCAGACAGTAGTGCATCTTCAGCACGGCATCATCACCGAGCCACGGCTGGCTGGCGTGCGCCGCGCGCCCTCGAGTGGTGAGGCGGAAGCGGTACACGCCCTTCTCTCGGTACGCTGGCGCCAGCTCGGTCGGCTCCATGATGAGCACGCCCTTGGCCTTGCGCACCACGTCCTCCTGGATGATCGCCGCCACGCCGTCCATCTGCTCCTCCTCGTCGGTGGTGAGGCAGATGCCGAAGGGGATGTCCTCCTTGACCAGGTCTCCAGCGGCCTCGATCATGGCGGCGCACGCGCCCTTCATGTCCGTGGTGCCGCGACCGTAGATGCGGTTGCCGTCGATCTCCCCCTGGAACATGGTCCAGTTGGAGCCCACGGGCACGGTGTCGAGGTGTCCCGAGAATATCATGCCGTTCTTGCCGTAGGTGGCGATGAGCGCCGGGTAACGTTCGGGACCGACCTGCCGCACCCGCATGCCCGCGGCCTCCAGGCGGCGGCGGACGTAGCGTATGATGGTGCTCATGTCGCAGTGCAGGTCGCTCTCCATGGCCAGGAGGTCCTGCAGGGTCGCTACCACCTTGTCCCTCATAACGTCATCTCCCCATCCCACGGCCGCACGGCGGCCTTGGTCTCATTAACTCCCCGACAGCTAAAATCCTTTGCGCTTCGTTCCTCTCCCGCCCAGGGCTTGCGGGGGTGGGGCAACCTTCATTACCGCCGTGATGAGATGGAGTGGTATGGTCCGTTCCATCAACCCCCGCACCGGACAGGTGATCGCCGAGCACACTTCTACGTCGCCTACCCAGCTGCGTGAGGTCGAGGCCCGGGCGAGGAAGGCGCAGAGGCTATGGTCCTCGGAGAACACGTTCGAGCAGCGCGCCGCCGCGGTCAAGGAGCTGGAGTCCGTTTGCCGCCGACGCACGGACGAGGTGGTGGGGGTCATGCACGAGGAGGTGGGCATCCCCGCCAGCGCCCTGCGGGCGGCGTACAACAGCGTGTTGGCCGGGGCCGATCATTACATCGCCCAGGCCGAGCGGCTGCGGGACGCGGACTTCCCCTGCCCCGTC
The DNA here is from genome assembly GCA_963663855.1 of Methanomassiliicoccaceae archaeon. Classification (GTDB taxonomy): domain Archaea; phylum Thermoplasmatota; class Thermoplasmata; order Methanomassiliicoccales; family Methanomassiliicoccaceae; genus UBA6. Next base: position 1,869,648 of record OY760646.1, read on the forward strand.
ACCTGGAACGAGACCACCGCCCAGCTCTCGTTCCACCCTCACGGCGTCATCGGCCACATCGGGGTGTGGAACTTCCCCTTCTGGCAGACCATGATCACCGCCATACCCGCGCTGCTGACCGGGAACGCCGTGGTGTTCAAGCCGTCGGAGCTGTCGACCCTCTCGGGCCTGAAGATCGCGGAGCTGGTGCACGAGGCTGGGTACCCGCAGGACATGTACGCGCCGGTGATCGGCGGTCCGGAAGTGGGGAAGATGCTGGTCACCTCGGACATCGACGCGCTGGCGTTCACCGGCGGCATGACCACGGGGCTGGAGATAACGCGCAACGCGGGCATCAAGCCCCTGATCCTGGAGCTGTCCGGGAACGACGCTGCCATCGTGTGCGCCGACGCCGACGTAGCGATGGCGGCCCGGGGCATCGCCTACGGCACCTTCAGCCGGGGCGGGCAGATCTGCGTGCGCATCAAGCGCGTCTACGCGCACGAGGACGTGGCGGACGAGCTGCTGGAACGACTGGTCGATATCGCCACCCGCCTGGACGTGGAGGAGGACATCGGACCGCTGATCCGTGATGGGGCGCGCGAGCGGGTGATGAGGTCGGTGGACGAGGCGGTGAGGGACGGCGCCGAGCTGCTGTGTGGCGGTGATGTCATCCCCGGTCCTGGGTACTACTATCCTCCCACCGTGCTGCGGCACTCCAACGACCGCCTGACGGTGGTGCACAACGAGACCTTCGGTCCGGTGTGCCCCGTGCGGGTCGTGCGCGGGGACCAGGAGGCCATCGCCTTGGCGAACGACTCGCCCTACGGTCTGGGCGCGACGGTGTGGACGCGGGACTGGCAGAAGGGCATGCTGATCGCCAGGCAGCTGGAGGCCGGGAACGTGTGGGTCAACGAGTGCGTGCGGACGCTGCCGGGCGGGGAGTACTTCCAGGGGTGGAAGCAGAGCGGCATACCGTCCTCGATGTCCCGCCTGCAGATGTTCACCAAGAAGCAGATGACGGTGGTCAACCGCTCTTCCGAGCCCCGGGCCCACTGGTTCTCCTGAGGTCCCATGAAAGAGAGCATGATCTTACCGAAGGCCCCGTTCTGCCTCACCAAGGCCAAGGACGTGATCTCCGGGTTCCCGCCCATGCACGACCAGGTGGTGGTGGATGATGCGATCCATCTTCCACTGCGCCTCGGCGGCAGGACGTTCCTGGCGCACGTGCGGTCGCACGGCAGCATCGAGGAGCCCCGCCTGGGTGTCACCGTGACCTCCGCGGAGGCCGCGGGAAAGGAAAGGGTAGGTAAAGTCCTGACGGCCGTCGGCCGGTTCCTCAGCATCGATGACGAGCTTCGGCCGCTGTACGACAAGGCGATACTGGACCCGCCGCTGGGGATGGCGGTGGCCCGGCTGTACGGCCTGCACCAGGTGCGCTTCACCACGCCCTTCGAGAGCACGTGCTGGGCCCTGCTCAGCGCGCACACGCCCATGAACATGGCGCGGTCGATGAAGCGTGCGCTCGTAAGGGCGTTCGATCACAGCGTGGACAGCCCTACGGGACCACTGTATGTTTTCCCTGAGCCATCCGATATCGTGGACATGGGCATGGAGCGGCTGGCCGGTGTGGTGCGCAACGAGCGGAAGGTGCATAACCTCATGAGCGCGGCGGAGGCCTGGAGCTCATCGGACGAGGAATTCCTGTACCGTGGGGACTATGATCAGGTCAAGGCTTGGCTGCAGGAGATCGACGGCATCGGGCCGTGGGGTTCGTCCCTGGTCATGGTTAGGGGCCTGGGCCGAATGGAGCGGCTGCCCTCCAGCGATAAATCTCTGAGCACCGTGGTCTCGCACGCGTACGGGCACCCCATGACCGAGGACGAGATGGAAACGCACGCGGAGAGGTACGGGCCATGGAGGGCGTACTGGATCTATTACTTGAGGGTCGCCTATCATCAGGCGCAGAGGTCCAACAGGGAAGGCTGATGGGCGGTCCTCAAGGCTAGATGCACCAGGTCCCTACCCTTCGAAACGAAGTTATCTTTTCGATATCCAGTCCAGAACGTTGACGACGGAGATCCTGTTATCCTTCAGTTCATCCGTCTCCATGGGCTTCATGGTGATCAGCAGCCCCTTGGCGGTGGGGAACTCGTCCAGGCACATGCTCAGAGCATCGACCTCCCTTGACGCTGTCCTGGGATCTCGCATATCGTAGCACACCTGGATGGCCTCCAGCACGTTGCCACCCTTTCGGACCAGGAGGTCCACCTCCTTTCCCGAGCGGTCCCTCCAGTACGATATCTCCTCGCCCGGGCCCAGCCTCCTCCGCAGCTCCAGGAAGACCGCGCACTCCAGCGTCCGTCCCATATCTTCCGAGCCCGTCACCGCATAGAAGAAGCCGGTGTCCACCGGGAACGCCTTCCGAGGATACTGGGCGGCGTCCTTCACCGAGCGGCCTAATACCGTAACGAAGAAGAACAGGTAGCTTTCCTGTGCGTAGTGCTCCAACTGGAGCAGCTTCTCCTTGCCCACCTTGTGGCCGACGCTCTTGAAGTAGTTGAGGCACTTCGAGGCGGAGAAGAACGGACTTTCCAATACATAGCGACCGAACAAAGTCACCGAGGCGACGTCCGCTCCTGATGCCTCGGCCACATCGAGGCCCAATATCGTTTTGAAGTAATCATCGAGGGCTTCGATCTTCTCCAGGTCCTCGCTCATCAGCGCCACCTCCGGAAAGCCACCGAACCGCAGATACGACAGGAACGCTCGTTCCAGCTTACCCCTCCCTGCGGTGGTGGCCTTCCGCTCTATACCATTGAAACGAAGGAGCTCATCGAACGAGAGGGGGAACACCTCTACGCTCGCGATCCTTCCCCTCAGCGCCTTGGGCGGCTGCGTCAGGCCGCTCCTTGATGAGCTCACGATGATCCTTAGCCTTCCTTTCAGCATCTCATGGTTCCTGGCCAGCCATCCCGCCCAGTCGTCGGCGGAGGTGATCTCATCCACGAGCAGGTAACCCTCGTCCCCGAACCATTTTATCAGGTCCTCAAGGAACGGTCCAGATAGCCTGCTGTCCTCCGCGTTAATATAGGCCACCTTCCTGCCTTCCGCCTTGAGCCTCTGCGCCAGAAGCATGAGGATGCTGGATTTCCCGGACCTTCGCGCTCCCGTCACCGCGACGATCTTGAGGTCGGACCTGCGTATGATGGGGCCCAGGTCGATGTCCCTCGGCCTCAGGGAACGGCCCAGGGCGTAGATTGTGCTCTCCTCGAATATGTCCTCAAAGTCCATCGTATCGTTCTGATATGGAACGATTTACTATGAATATTGTTCTATTATAGAACGATTTTATGTTAGAATCGTTCTGTAGAAAAACGGTATAGTACAAATCGAGCGGAGGCCACCACCCACAGGCGAAAAAGTAGACTCCACAGGCTCTGGGAGCGAGGCTTCGGCCACCTTCTGGGCCGATAGGGACATATCTCCGATCGCTCCGACGGTCCTCATCTCAGGCTGGGATGGTGACGACACTTACGGCTTGGAGCAGACCTCCACCGGCCTGCGGTATGATTGCGATGATCAGGTGTTCCTGTTCTACGTCAACTGTTCGACGAACAGTGCCCACTTCTTCCAAGGCATGAATGCCATCGTGGTGCCTAGATCGATAGCCCTACAGTCGCAGCTTGGTCAAGCGCTCTTGAACCTGGACGCGGGCATCGAGCCGGTGCTGCTCGGAGCGGAGTTCAATATGGCCGGGAGCGGAGCGATCCCTAAGCCGCATATCGTGGCCATGATATATCTGGGCAAGAATGCTGCGATAGGTGCTGACACGGCCGAGGAGCTTCTTAACCTACTTAAGTATGATGAGGAGGACCGGATCATCAGCAATAGCACTCTGATAAGCAATCCTCAGGCCATATGCCTGCTTGGCCTGCCTACGGACGTGTTCTCGTACCTTCCAATAAAAATGCCGTCCAATTCAGGTGTCGGCTACCTGCCGGACACGACGCTTCAGCCCACCATCCTTGAGCAGTTCATTGGTTACCTGGTCTGGGTGTCCAATGAGGCAGTGACAACATTGGTCAACTTCGTGAATATGGTCGTGGCTGCCGGTCAGCAGCTAATCGGCATGCTGCAGAGCGGCGCCACCGCGGTCATCAACGATATCAAGGTCGCTACGGAAGCGGTGGTGAACGTGTTCAACGCGTTCGTGGATTGGGCCGTGGAGTTCATCAGCGCCACTATCGATGCGATATTTGGCCCTATGATAAATCAGATACAAGATGCGATAGGAGGTTATTGCAGCGAGATATTATCTGCAGTCGAGAACATAAAAGGTGAACAGAATACAATGGGGACAGTATCCACGCAGGCCATTAATAAAATGGTCGAGGCTCTAAGTGGTAGCTTGTTCGATATATTTTTTGTATTAACAATTGCACTAGAAACCGCTTTATTAGTACTAACGGTCGTGACAAATGTTTTCAGTTTCCTAATTGTTTTCGTTGCGTCGGTTGTCCTCGGGATAATCATAAACCAAATGCTCGATGCTGAATCAGCACCCAGAACAGAAGTTATGGTAAACGATGGACTCGTGAAAACGGCAGCCCAAACCGGAACCGTAACCGTATCTGGTTGCCAATCGATCAGAAGTGGTATTGGTGTCGATGAGGGGAGTGGAACTGGTCTAGGGTTTAGTATTATCGATCTCGCGATATCCCAATGGATATTGAAAATCCAGTCTGGGATTTATTTGATCGCAAAAAGCACTATGGGTAAGATTTCTCTTGCCCTTGGTTGCGTCGCGATCGCCCTGTCTGCAGTAGCTACACTAGCACAAAATGACGACCTATCAAGAGTTGCTTTCGATATCGGAGTTGCTGGCCTAATATTCGATGCAATTGAGATTGTGTACATAAAACTAAAGATTCCCACTGCCCATATAGCCATGGAGGCCGTGGCTTTAGGTTTGAACATAGGATCCATATGCATTTCTTATGCAACCCTTAATCCCAGTTGAGGGAGAAAAATGAAAAATCCGCCAGATGTCATAGCCATCCTAGAACTAGGTATGCTTGCAACCATTAGCCTAGCAGCAGGATTATTCATTCTTTCGGGAGCCGGAAGCTGGGTAAAGGGAGAGGATGAATTACGATTCATGATTGGCGTGTCAGCATGCATCACCTTCAGCATAGTGATGCTATCTTTTATTGTTTTTTGGCAAATAATAAGGCGTCCTAAGGAGGTTACTATCGGAGATGCCATTATCTTGCACTGGCGTTTTAGAAACGAGGAGACCATACCATATGAAACGATCACCGATTTGACTTTAGATTCGAGGGCTCCCAACTCCGTTTTGACACGATGGACTGGAGGGGCAATTGGATTCGAAGGGAAGAGGATGCGTTTTGGTTTTACATACGATATTGTAATGGCAATACGGCAGAAATATTTTGAAAAGTATGGGCGATATCCGCCCCTGCCACCATAGCACAAAGGCTCATGGTCATGGCGGTCGCTCAGCAAGGTGGCCCTCACCAGCGTGTCGGCCGTCATATCCATGCTTTTCGGGCTCCTCGTGCTGAGGCTGCCCATCGACCTGCTGCAGAGTGGCGCCACCGTGGTCATAACCTCGATTGAAGCCGCCACGGAGGCGGCGGTGAACGTGTTCAATGCGTTCGTGGACTGGGCCGTGGAGTTCATGGAAAGCGTACTGAACACACTGTTCGGACCAATAATAAACGGGATCCAGCAGATGGGTGAACCTTACTATAATAACGTGGCCGCCGCCTGCTCCGGCATATCTATGGATGTCCAGAACACCGGTTCGATATCGGAAGATTCCGAGGTTGATCTGGTCAAGGCATTGCTCGACGATCTCTTCGTGCTCGTTGCAGGAATAGCGACGATCATCGTTGTGGCCATTACCATGCTGTCGGCCGTCAAACCCCAATGTGCCAGATGCGTCCGCTCACCGCTCTTTCAGCATATCTTCCAGCAGCTCACGCAGCACCTTGACCGGCATGTCCGGGACCGAGATGTACGTCGTTCTGCCACCGGAAGGGTCACCGGTGACCTTGGTCTCCACCAAACCTTCGTTGCCAAGCTGCTGCAGGTAGGCCCAGAACTGGGTGTGCCCCCGGGGCCGCTCCCCGTACTCCTCGGCCGCGACCTTGTAGGCGCCCTCCACCTCTCGAGTGGTCACATAGGCCTGCTCCCGCGACGCCCGCGCCACAGCCAGGAGCACCAACTTCTTCTGCACGTCCAGCACCTCGATCTTGGAGCTGGTCACCACGTTGTACGTCAGTGCTTTCGCGGTGCGCACGTTCTCCGGCGTGACCTGCTGGCTTCCTTCCTCCTCGGCGAGCATGCCGGCCTTCTCCAGTATCTCGATGGCGAAGCGCGCGTCACCGAGCTCTCCTGAAGCGTCGGCGATGAGGTCCACGGTGCTCTGCGGCACCGTGCCGGGGTAGAAGGCCAGCGGTACGCGTGACGCTACGATGTCCCGCAGCTCCTCGGCGGTGTACCTGTCGAAGATGATGGCGTTGGCCCGCCGGAAGGTGGACATCGACGCCGGGTCCAGCATATCTAGTAGGTACCTCTGCGAGATGAGGATGAGGGACATGGAGGCCTTCCCGCCCACCTTCTCCTCGTCGAAGCGCGACAGGTGGTAGATGAGGTCACCGACGCCCTTGCGCAGCAGCACGTCCGCCTCGTCCAATACTACCACAAGGTGCACCTTCTGCCGGTCCAGGTGCTTGTGCAGCGTGCGCAGCATCTCCGCGGTGGAGAACCCGCGGTCCGGGAACCGCTCATCGAAGTGCGTCACGAGGCGCAGCAGCACGCTGGACTCGGTGTTCCTTTGACGACAGTTCACCACGATGAAGTCCATGGCCTTCCCCATGGCCGCGCCCTCCTTGACCAGGTCCAGGCAGAAGCGCTTGCTGGTGGCCGTCTTCCCGGTACCCACGTTCCCGATGAGGAAGGCGGTCTGCGATACTCCAGACTCGAGCACCGGGCGGAACAGCATCCACAGCCGCTCCATGTGCTTCTCCCGGTGCACCAGCTTCTCGGGAACGTAGTCGAAGGAGAGCTTGGAGGGGTCCTTGAGCACCCTGGCCGTTCTTCCTAGGCGGGGGGCGGTCACCGTCGCCTCACCCGGATGTACCCGGAGCAGGGGATGATCTCCAGCCCGCGCTCCTCGAAGCGGTCGGCCAATAGGTTCGTTCCCAGGGAGTCGGAGGCCATGTGGCTGGCGACCACCAGATTGACGTGGTTCTTCCTCGCCTCCTCCCTGTGGCTCTCCGGGGCGTGCATGCACAGGACGGTCCCGATGCCGGAGCGGGACAGGTGCTCGTACATCTCCTTGGGCGCGGCGGTGCCCCCGGCGAACTTCACCGCCACCCGGCCGACCTTCCGCTCTGGACCGCCCACGTAGATGGCCGGAGGGTTGCACTCCCGGATGGCGTGCTGGTACTCCGGCAGCGTGGCCAGCAGGCTGAGCAGGTCGCCGAGGCGCTCGGGCCGGCTCTCATCGATCAGCCGCCGCATGAAGTCCTGTCCCAGCAGGTCGCAGGGCTGGTGCAGGCACATGTACGGCATCTCCAGCAGGCGGCAGGCGTCCACCGTCTGGGCGTGGTTCTGCGAGTGCGTGCTGCACATCACCTCATGCATTCTGGGCCCGAGTATGTCCTCTGCCGCCGTCACCGGAACGCCCCAGGAGCACATCATGCACTCCTGGACCGGCATGACCTTATATAGGGACGCGTGCGCCCGGCCCTGGGGGTGATGGCTGATGATGGCGTCTATCCTCCTCTTCTCGCGCAGCCGGTCCGCCAGGAGCACCTCCGCCGAGGAGATATCTATGCCCCACATCACCGTCGATATCTCTGCATCCTCTTCCCCGCACAGTATGCGGCTGTCGGCGTAGGGGTTCCACAGGCTGTCCATGTCGAACAGCCCCTTGCCGGAGGCATCGAGCGCTTGGTACGCCCCCCTCGTCCTCTCCAGCAGTGACTCGACCTCTTCCCCGCGGGGATCGACCTTCTTGGCCTCGTCCACGGCCAGGCGGTAGTATTCGGACAGGCGCATATGGACGGAATGATTCACCTGCATCCATATAACTTATGGGGCGGCCAAGCCGAATTACTGGCCGTTTCGCCCCTCATTCTACGATGGTGTTCTGGGTGCATGACACTCAGCGAACATGGTTTAATAGCAGGGCACCGGGATGGCCCCGCCCAACGAACTGCCAGCATTAGGAGGTCTTTTCGATGGAAGGGAGCAAGGCAGCACCACCGGCCGGAGGGAAGGGAGGAACGATCGCGCTAGTGATCTTGACCGTCATCGGCATCGTGGTCGTCGCCGCGCTCCTGCTGCTGCCGTTCTCCTCCCCCGCGATCGAGAGAGAGGTCGGCGGCATCAGCGAGCACCTGATGGGCGGCAGTGCCTCGGACCACATCCTGGACGTGCAGGACATGGGCCGGGGGTGGGAGGGAACGGACGTCCTCACCGACGTCGATCAGGTCATGGGGAGCTCCCTTCCCGAGGGCATCTCCAACGTGGCGGAATGCCGCTTCTACCAGAACTCCTCGGAGGCGGTGCCATGCTACATCGTCGACGTGACCGTGTCGTTCTTCCACTCCACCGATGATGCGTCCTTGTACTATGTCTACGCCAGCGCTACCAACGCCAGCCCGGACACCTCTCCCGTGCTTCTCTGCAACACCACCTTCGGGGACGAAGGGGTGATACTGGACGCTCCGCACGCTACGCTGGGCCACGAGGCCAAGAGCCTCCTCTTCCGGGACCGCAACGTGGTCTGCCAGATCGACTACCACCACGCCGGGACCTACGAGACATTGCCCAACAGCCTCCTGGAAGAGCTGGCAGGAAAGCTGGAAGCAAAGCTCTGAGCTCTTCCAGATGCTTTTTTAAACAACCTTTTTAAAAGAATGAGATGAAAGGTGTTTGGAAGGGGGCCTTGAGGCCGTTGACCGTGGACATGCCACGGCGTTCGACCTGTTCAGCCGAACAGAGCGGACAGACCAGCGGCGGCCTCTTCCTCGCTGACTTCCGGCTTCTTCTCCTCTTCCTTCTTCTTCTCCTTGTGCTCGGCCGGGGCAGCGGCGGGGGCCGCGGCAGCGGGAGCGGCGGCAACAGCGGCCGAGGCGATGGCCTCGTCGATGTTAACGCCCTCGAGGGAGGCCGTGAGGGCCTTTACCCGGGCGGCGTCCGGCTCAACACCGGCGCTCTTCAGGACGTTCGCGATCGCATCCTCGTTGACGGTCTTTCCAGCAGCGTGAAGGACCAAGGCGCTGTATATGTACTCCATTTTCATTCCTCCGTTGAATTTATCTCATCCGAACAAAGCACTAAGGCCTGCAGCGGCTTCATCCTCGCTGACCTCGGGCTTCTTCTCTTCCTCTTTCTTCTCTACCTTCTTATCCTGAGGCGCAGGCGCAACAGCCACGGTGAGCTGCTGCTTCAAGCGGTCGTCCTCCAGGCCAGGGACCTGGGAGGCGATGGCGAGCATCTCTGCCCGGGCCTTCGCCAGGAGGGGACCGATAGTGTCCTTTGTGGGGATAGCCGCCTTGACACCAACGGCAGAGGCTCCACGGTAGGCCTTGCCCAGCAGTGGACCGATGGTCTGCTTGGTGGGGTAGACGATGCTCACACCCAGGGCGGTCGCGTTCCTGGCCGCGGTGGCCAGCATGTTGGGGTAATAGCCAACCGGGACGTTGAGGATCTCCCTCTCGTATACGATGCCATCCTCGAACGCGCCCTTGAGGTCCATGCCCACGATCATGGGAAGGATCTCGAGCTTGGGCAGGAGCTTGGCGAGCTCTTCCGGGACCTTGTGCCCCTTCTCCACCATGACCTTGTCCTTGCGGATGACGATCTTGCCGCCCTCGATGGCTGCGGGGATACCGGCCTTCTGCAGCTCGCCCACGATGGGGCCGGGCTTGAAGGGCGTCTCACCCTCCTTGACGACGATGTCCTCGGGAGCGATGTCGCCGGGCTTGGCGGGGGCCTTGGACTTGGTGGCCTCCATCTGCTGGAAAAGCCTGAACGGGTTCATGGGGGTGGCGACGATGGCGCACTGCCCCCCGACCAGCGGCTTCAGCTTCTCCAGGCCGGGCCTCTGCTTGGCCGCCTCGTCGATGGCGATCAGGACAAGATTGTTCCTGGTCATCATGACGGAGGCGAACTTCCTCATCCCGTGACGCATGTCCTGCATCTGCGGGGAGGGGATCCCATGGACATCGACGATGGCAACGACCGGGTTCTTCACCATGACGTCGGCGAGCTCCTTGACCCTTTCCTTCTTCCAAGATGCTACGTGTGCCATACAGAAGCCTCCTAGATCAGTCTCTCCGACGGGCCCATTGTCGTCTTGATATAGGCCGAGTCAATGTTCATCTTACCTTTCTCTAACTTGCCGATGATCCTCTTGAGAATGGCATCGACGTTCTCTGCGATCTGCTCGGGGCTCATGTCCACCGTGCCCACGGGAGCCTGGAAGGTCTTGCGGTCCTTGGAGCGGACAGACACAGACTTGCGCAGGTTCTCGATGACGGGCTTGGGGTCAGCCCCTGGGGGTATGGGCTTGGGCATCTTTCCTCTCGGCGCGAGTACGATACCCAACCTCTTACCGATCTGGGGCATCAAGGGGGCCTCGGCGATGAAGTAATCGACCTGAGAGGCGACCTTCTTGGCCTGCTTCTTGTCATCGGCGATCTTGCCCAGCTCGTCTGGGGTGATGATCATGTCGGCGGCGTCCTTGGCCTTGGCGGCCAGTTCCGCACCTCCGATGACGCAGACCCTGAGCGCCTTCCCCCTTCCATGTGGCAGAACAACGTCCTCCTGTATCCTGTTCTTGGGAACAGACAGGTCCACATCCCTGAGGTTGATGGCCAAGTCAACCGACTCCTTGAAGTTCCTCTTGGGGGAGGACTCAAGGGCCTTCTTGACGGCCGCTAGGGTTGTCTTCTCTACCAAATAACATACCTCCTGTAGTGCAATTGAGCAGTGAAGCTCTCCTACAGTGCGGTTTCCCTAAGAAAACAATGGTTTAAATAGTTTTGGAAAAGGGGTTTGCCGGGCGCTCACTCGGTGAGCTGCTGGTCGAACTTGCCGGCCAGTATCTCGGTGCGGGCCACCTTGGAGTCCAAGCCCTCGATGGTGACGCCCATGGAGGTGCAGGTCCCCACGACCTCCAGGACCTTCATCTTGAGGTCCTTGCCCATGAGGGAGTCCCCCTTCATCTGGGCGACCTTGATGGCCTGGGCGATGGTCAGGTTTCCGACCTTGCTGGCCTTGGGGGAGCCGCTGCCCTTCTCTATGCCCAGCTCCTTGGTGATGAGCGAGGAGGTGGGAGGGGTCCCGACCTTGATCTCGAAGTCCTTGGTCTTGGAGTCGATTATGATCTTAACAGGGACCTTCATGCCGTCGAAGGCGTGGGTCTTCTTGTTGATCTCCGCCACGATCTTGGGGATGTTCACACCGAGGGGGCCCAGGGCCGGTCCGAGAGGCTGACCGGGGGTGGCCCTGCCTCCTTCCACTAGTACTTCCACTGTATCTGCCATATAGCTTCACCTATCTTTCTCTAGAACCCTAACGTGATCTCCTCTGACCGTCACCGGGATGGGGACCATGGCCTCGAACAGCTCCACGGTGATCTCTTCCTTGGCCTCGTCGATGTTCTGGACCCTGGCCTTCTCGCCCTTGAACGGTCCTGCCACCAGCTCCACCACATCGCCTTCCATTATCCCGGAGACCAGGGGCTTGGGCGCGAGGTAGTGGTCGATCTCGGCGAAGTTCATCTCGCCATCAACGAAACTGTGCGCCTTCCTTACCCCCTTGATGGTGTCCCGCATCCGGTCGGTGTTCATGCCCTCGATGAGCACGTAGCCGCGGAGGTTGGTGGGGGCCAGGATGGCGGATATATCGGACCTGCCGGACTTGGTGCGGGCGCTGATGCCGTCGGCCACGTCCTTCTCGTGCCCTATGGACGTCTTCAGGGCCAGGATGGACTGCCTGGCCTCGGCCGTGAACTCCAGCCGGTCGCACTCCGTGGGAAGCTCCACCAGGCAGGTCTCCAATCTGATGTCGACCTTGTCGTTGTAGGCCGCCCCAACGGGGGCGTGCGCCTCCAGGTGTAGCTCCTTGGGCCTGGAGCCCTCTAGGAAGAAATCGAACTCCGGTTGTGACTGGGAGCTGTGGGTGTCGAACAGCGAGCCGCCGGTGGCGTCGTACAGCCGCACCGACCATTCCGCCGCGTCCGCGGGGGTCAGCTCCACGCTCACCTTCATGTGGACCTTCTTCTTGGCCGCCTCCTTGCTCTTCACCTGGAACTTCCAGGTGGTCATGCCCGAGGCTGGTACCTTGGCCTCCCCGCCGCTGCCGGTGAACGAAATCATGCCTGAACCTCCCGTGGGAGCGGCAGACTGCTGATCGTCTCTCATTTAAATCAATCCCGAAATGTGTTGCCTAACCGAAGTACGTAGGCAGATAGATCATGAGCCAGTAGATGAGGAAGCCCACCCCTCCGATCAGGAGGAGGCCCAGGCCGGTGATCTGAATGACCTTCATGTACTCGTCGTGGGAGGGCTTGCGGGCCATCTTGATGACCCTACCGTACTTGCCCTTACCGATCTTCCTGACCCGTTCCTCGACGTCCTTTTGGACTTCCCAGGACTTCTCCACTACGTCCATAGTGACACCAATTTTGTAGCGATGCGCCTTATCGTTAGAGACATCTACTTAATAAAGTCGACGTCTACGACCTTCTTGGTCCGGTCCTCCCGGGGGCCAACGATGTTCTTCGACTTCACGCCGGTGATGACGACCATGACCCGGACCGTGTCCTTGAGGGCTGGGTCGACCGCCGCACCCCAGATGATGCGGGCATTGGGCGACACCCGGGCCTGTATGATCTCCGCCACCTTCTCGGCCTCGGAGATGCTCATGTTGTCCCCGCCGGTGACGTTGACCAGCGCTCCGGTCGCCCCGGAGATGTCCACGTCGATGAGCGGGGAGTTGATGGCCTCGTTGATGGCGTGCTCCACGCGGTCCTCCTCCTCTCCCTCGCCCATGCCGATCATGGCCACGCCGGCGCCCTTCATGATGGTCTTGAGGTCGTTGAAGTCGAGGTTCACGAGACCGGGCTTGGTGATCAGCTCGGTTATGCCCTTGATCGCGCGCACCAGGACCTCATCGGCGACCTTGAACGCCGCGTTGAGGGCCAGCCGGGGGCAGATCTCCAGGAGCTTGTCGTTAGGGATGACGATGACGGTGTCCGCGGCCTGCCGGAGCCGCTCGATGCCCCAGTCCGCGTTCTCTGAGCGGATCACCCCTTCGGCCTTGAAGGGGTATGTGACCACGGCGATGGTGAGCGCCCCCATGTCCTTGGCCATCTTGGCCACGAAGGGCGCGGAGCCGGTGCCGGTACCGCCGCCCATGCCCGCGGTGACGAACACGATGTCGGTGCCGGTGAGGATCCTCCTCAGCTCCTCCTCCACCTCCTTGGCCGCCTCCTCGCCCACGTGAGGCAGTGCGCCCGCCCCGAGCCCTCGGGTAGAACGCCTTCCGAGAAGGATCTTGTGCGGTGCCCGTACGGCCAAAAGGTGCTGGGCATCGGTGTTGGCGGCGTAGATATCAGCGCCCATTATGCCGACCTCGGACAAGCGGTCGATGGTGTTGGAACCGCCACCACCGCAGCCGATGATCTTGATGTTCGTCCTCAGGCTCTCCAGGATCCGGACCAGTTCCTGGTCGGCCGAGTTCTCGTCGAACGGTGAGTTGACTTCTCCGCCTTGGGCACTTGCGCGCGATATGGCATCACTGAGGAATGACTTCATCATAAGCCCCCCTGGGCAATGCCAGCTATAGTGACCACTGGGCGCGCCCGGGCGTAGGCTAAGAAGCATTTCTACGTTAAAAGGTTTCGGTGCTGGTCATCCGCTCGCTGGCTACCTGGGTGATAAAAAAAGAGGCCGAGGGGTTGGCCCCGGCCCGTAGGGAGGTGCGCTATGCTAGCTTCGATGGAACCTTACTTTATGAAGTCCACGTCGGTGTCCTTCAGCCGGGCGGTCTCTCTGGCCTTCCCCAGGATCTGCTTGGACTTCACGCCGGTGATGACGACCATCACTCTGATCTTGTGCTCCAGGGTGGGGTCGATGGCCGCACCCCATATGATGCGCGCGGTGGGCTGTACCTTGGACTGCAGTACCTCGGCCACCTTCTGTGCCTCGGAGATGGTCATGTCCGCGCCGCCGATGACGTTCACCAGCACGCCCGATGCGCCGCCGATGTCCACGTCCAGCAGGGGAGAGTTGAGAGCGTCCTCGATGGCCTCTAGGGCCCGGTCCTCGGTCTGCCCGGTGGACTCCCCCAGGCCGATCATGGCCACGCCGGCGCCCTTCATGATGGTCTTCACATCGTTGAAGTCGAGGTTCACGAGACCGGGCTTGGTGATCAGCTCGGTGATGCCCTTTATGGCCCGCATGAGCACCTCGTCGGCGACCTTGAAGGCGGCGTTTATAGACAGGCGGGGGCAGAGCTCCAGCAGCCGGTCGTTAGGGATGACTATGACGGTGTCCGCGTTGTTGCGCAGCCGGTCCAGGCCCCACTCGGCGTTCTCCATTCTCATCTTCCCCTCCCCGCGGAAGGGTATGGTGGTCACGGCGATGGTGAGGGCGCCGATGTCCTTGGCGATCTTGGCGACGTAAGGGGCGGAGCCGGTGCCAGTGCCGCCGCCCATGCCCGCGGTGACGAACACGATGTTGGCGTCCAGGAGGGCCTTGCGCAGCTCCTCCTCCGCCTCCATGGCCGATTCCTCACCGACCTTGGGCAGTGCGCCCGCCCCGAGGCCCCTGGTGGAGCGCCTTCCGAGAAGTATCTTGTGCGGTGCGCGTACAGCCAAAAGGTGCTGGGCATCGGTGTTGGCGGCGTACAGCTCAGCCCCCGATATGCCCTCCTGGGCGATGCGGTTTATGGTGTTGGACCCGCCACCACCGCAGCCGATGATCTTGATGTTCGTTTTCAGTTTCTGAAGCAGATCCAGCAGTTCCGCGTCAGCAGAGCTTGACTGTTGTGTTATCGTCCTCGACGATCCGGCTGATGGCCCGAACGGTGTAGCCGCGGCGCTCTCTCTAGCTAACGCTTCCTCGACCAAAGATTTCATAGTGCATCCCTAGGGGGCGAAATGGGGATTTTAACTATTAATACATTGACCCAGGACTTTTTAATTTTCGTACTCTATTAAAATCTTCCCGCCCCTTTAAATCGACCACTGTGGTGGACTTTCGAAGGCGATGCATCGGCCCGGACCCAGCCGGTCTCTTCACGGGCGATGCGCTCGCTCGGGGCAGGCCTATAGATATGAAGGGCGCCCTCCCCGGTAGCATGACCGCGAGAGCGAGGGTCCGCTTCGAGGGGAAGGTGCAGGGGGTGTCCTTCCGCGCCTACACGCGGCGGTACGCCATCGCCGCAGAGGTATGCGGCTGGGTGCAGAACCTTCCCGACGGGTCGGTGGAGGCCGTCTTCGAGGGGGAGAGGGAGAACATCGAGAAGGTGGTCCACCGCCTGCGCACCGAGCATCCCTGGGCCGAGGTGCAGCGCTGCGACGTGCAGTGGGAGGCGCCCACCGGCGGCTTCGACTCCTTCGCCATCCTCCGGTAGCTCACTCGATCCTGATCCCGTAGATGCGCTCCGGGTTGTCCTTGTGGATGCGGAAAACGCGCTCCTCGGTGAGCTCCCCGGAGGCGAGCAGGGCCTTGGTGCGCTTGGGAACGGTATTGATGTTCATAACCGCCCCCGGCCGGGCGGGCTCGTCGAGGAAGTCGGTCTCCAGGACGAAGCGGTCCCCCTTGCCCAGCGCCTCGCGCACCGCCGTGCGGCTGGCCAGCACCGAGGGGAACAGGCCGTGGTTCTCCTCCTCCCGCACCAGCGGCGGTGAGTAGTGCTTCACCACCTTGTCCCGGGCCAGCCCTGCCCGGTCGGCGTGGGTGGCGAGGTCCAGCATGACCGCGGGGTCGCTGCTCTCGGTGTGCAGCACCACGGCGCAGGAGGCCTCCCTGGCCAGCTCCATGCCGTAGCGCATGATGTCGTTGGACGCCTCCCAGATGTCTGCCGGCACGGGAAAGTGGGGCCGCCCGATTTCGCCGATGGCCACCGCCCGGCCGTCGAGCACCACCCTCTGCGCTGCCTCCATCCCGCCCTTCATGACATCCACCGCCCGTTCCAGACCGAAGCGCTCCGCCAGGCTTAAGAGCAGGACAGGGTAGGGGCCCACGCAGGCGAACACCCTGACATCGGTCTCGGCGTTGCCCCGCTCTGCCATGCGCACCGTGATGTCGTAGGAGCGGGAGAAGTCCTCGGCGGTGCAGATCGGCACCTCGGCGTACGGCAGGTGGCAGAGCATGGCGTGCGTGCCCCCGGCCGATGAGAAGTCCCGCAGGGCCTCCACGCCCCGTCCTGAGGGCTGCAGGTGGAGGTGGTTGTCGTATATGGGAAGGGAGCTCAGCGCAGCAGCCCCGCGGCCTTGAGCTCCTCGGTGATCTTCGCCACCGCCGCCTCCACGTCGGGAGGCGTCTTCGCGCCGGTGCAGACGAGCTTGCCGGAGCCGAAGAGCAGAACAACGACCTTGGGCACGTCCAAGCGGTACACCAGGCCGGGGAACTGCTCCGGCTCGTACTCCACCCGCTCCAGGCCGAGGGACATGGCGATGGCATTGAGGTTGATCTCCTGGCCCAGATCGGACGAGGCCACGATGTTCTGCACCTCCACCTTGGGCTCCTCACGTATGATGATACCGGCCTTCTCGATCTGCTTGGCGACCTTGCCTATGGCCACCTTCACGTTCTCGAGGCTCTTGGCCCCGGTGCACACGACCTTGCCGCTGCGGAACAGCAAGGTGGCGGTCTTGGGGTCCTTCAGCCTGTAGATGAGACCGGGGAACTGCTCTGGCTCGTACTCAGCTCCCTCCAGGGCTAGCGCGATCGCTTGCAGGTCTAGCTCCTCGCCCAGGGAGGTGGAAGCCACGACGTTCTCGATCTTTATCTTGGCCATTGGGTCACCAGGCCTGAGTATTTATATGCCTTTATAAAGCTTTTACGTATGGCTATATAATTAAAGTCCCTCTTATATGTCTAGGGTCGGACGCGGAGGCCGCTCGGGACGACCAGTAGCTTATTATCCCAGAGGTACGATACTTTTTGCAACTGGTATAAAAATAATGAAAATAATATCTTCGTATAGTCTTATATAGTTCTATATACATAATGACACTTTGTCCGACAATTATACCAATAATGTCGGACATCACCACCGAGCGAATTGCATGAGCGAGACAGAACGGATCACCATCAGGATACCGAGCGACAAGGTCGAGGCCTTGGACACGCTCGTTAGAGAAGGCAAGTACCCCACGATCTCCGATGCCATTCGAGCGGCCATCGACAGCTTCGTGGACAGCAACTTCACGCCCGACCACATCGAGCGGGTGACGGTGGAGCTTCCCAAGGGCAACGTGGTGGAGCTAGAGTGCCTGGTCAAGGACGGCGACTCCGTTTCGATCGACGATGCCATAAGGAACGCGGTGAGGGAGTACACTCGCAAGAGGCTCCGGGTCATGGAGGAGATGCACTAGCCGCATCGATCGCTATGGACGCACCGGAGGTGTTGGGGCCATGATCGGTTTCTTGTCGGACGAGGACCTGGCGGCGGACGCCGCGGACCTCAAGATACTGGTCATCGGCTGCGGGGGCGGGGGGTGCAACAGCGTGCACCGCCTCACCAGCATCGGCATACAGGGCGTCAAGACAGTGGCCATCAACACCGACAAGAGCCATCTCCGTACGATCAACGCCGACCAGCGGCTGCTCATCGGCAGCCAGGTGACGCGCGGCCTGGGCGCGGGAGGAATCCCCGAGGTGGGGGAGGGCTGCATGGAGAACGCGCTGGAACCCCTCAGGGAGATACTCCAGGACGCGGACCTCACCTTCATCACCGCCGGCCTGGGCGGCGGTACCGGGACGGGCGTCGCGCCGGTGGTGGCCCGTGAGGCGCGCAAGCACGGCTCCCTGGTGGTGTCCATGGCCACCACGCCCTTCGAGTTCGAGCGCGGGCGGCGCATGGAGGCGGCGCGGTGGGGCATCGGGAGGCTAAACGACAACTCCGACATGATGCTGCTCCTGGACAACAACCGCCTGATGGACATGGTGAACCACCTGCCCATCGAGCAGGGCTTCGGGGTCATGGACCAGCTGGTGTCGGAGATGATCAAGGCCCTGGTGGAGGCGGTCACCCTGCCTTCGCTGGTCAACATCGACTTCAACGACCTGCGGACCATCATGCGGCACAAGGGCGTCTCCACCATCCTCTACGGGGAGAGCACCGATCCCGACGGCGCTATTAGGGAGGCTCTGAGCAACCCCCTCCTGGAGATCGACTACGAGGGCGCCACCGGCGCGCTCATCCACGTGACCGGCGGGGAGAAGCTCTCGGTGAGGAAGGTGACCAAGGTGCTGGAGGGGATGAGCGAGCAGCTGGACCCCCAGGCCCAGGTGATATTCGGGGCCCGGGTCGACCCCTCGTACAAGGACCTCATCCGCGTCATGGCGGTCATCACCGGCATACAAGGAGTATCGGAGCGCAAGGGAAGGCGGTCCCCCGAGCGGGAGGAGCTGTCCCACACCATCGAGGAGCTGGTGGACGGCGATCACCGCCGGCGCTCAGCGTGGTAGTTTCTTCCTTCCATCGATGATCTTGGCCGCGTCGCCTATGACGCCCATGATGGTGTAGAACTCCCACTTGGTGGGGACGGCGCGCCCCATCATGCGCCGGAACATGATCTCGGTGTTCTCCCGGCGGAAGTCCGGGTAGTCGATCGCAGCGAGCAGCTGAGCGAAGAACTGGTAGAGCAGCTCCCGCTCCTCCTCCGAGGATATGGGCACGCGCGAGGTGCGGTGACCCTCCATCAGGTACAGCTCGTACAGTAGGATGGTCACCGCGTGCGACAGGTTCAGCACCGGGTAGGTATCATCGGAGGGTATGTGCACCAGTAGGTCGCACAGGGCCAGCTCGTCCTGGGTGAGGCCCTTCCCCTCCCGTCCGAACAGCAGGGCGATGCGGCCCTCGTGCTCCGCTGTCCGCTCGGCCAGGTCCCGGGGCTTCATGGGGATGCGTATGAAGTGCCTCGGACCGTGGGTGACGATGCCCGTGGTGCCCACCACCAGGGAGCAGCCCCTGATCGCTTCCTCCAGCGTGCCAACGACCGCCGCCCGCTCCAGGATATGGCTGGCGTGCTTGGCCCGGCGGAAGGCCTCCTCGCCGATGGGGCAGGGGTCGACGAGGTACAGGTCCTCGAAGGCGAAATTGCCCATAGAGCGGACCACCGCTCCCACGTTCCCTTCGTGCTCTGGCTCGACCAGTACGACCCTGAAAACACCCATGCCGCTCGGAACCATTAATAGAGCAGTTCTACTTAATCCTGACGTGGTCTGGCACGCCGCGATCAAGCTGGCCTACGACGGCCCCGCGTTCATGGGGTCGCAGAGGCAGCCGGGGGAGCGAACCGTGGAATCGGAGCTCATCAACGCTCTCATGAGGATAGGCGCCATAGACTCCGTCCCCGCCTCGCGCTTCCGGGTCGCCAGCCGCACCGACCGGGGGGTTAGCGCGCTCGGCAACGTCGCCGCGTTCGACACCGACTTCCCGCGCCCGGCCTTGCTGCGCGCGCTGAACTCCTCGCTCCAGGACGTCTACGCCTACGGCGTGGCGGAGGTCCCCCTCACCTTCACCCCCCGCAGGGCCCAGGGCCGGTGGTACCGCTACGTCCTGGACGGCGAGGGCCTGGACGTCGGAACGATGGCGGAGTGCGCCCGGCTGTTCGAGGGAAGGCACGACTTCCTCCGCTTCTGCAAGCCTGAGGGCCGCTCCACGGTCAAGACCATCAGCGCGCTGATGGTCACGCCCCTGGACGGCTCGCTGGTCATCGACCTGCACTCCCGGGAGTTCCTCCGCAACATGGTACGGCGCATCGTGGCCAGCATGGCCATGGTGGGTGAAGGGAAGGCATCCCTGGCCGATGTGCGCGAGGCGCTGGACGGGAGCGCCCGGAGGGACGCATCCTTCGGCCTGGCGCCCCCCCAGGGGCTCACGCTCATGGACATCAGATATGGCTTCGACTTCCAAATCGAGTGTCCCCCCACGCTGCTGGGCCGGGTGAAAGACAGGCGCCGGGAAGCCCTCTCCCGCCTCCTCTTCGTCGACTCCCTGCTAGACCGCTGCCGGCCCTGAGCCGACGGTGCTCAAGGGAGCGTCCGCTCCGATATGGCTCACTAAAGTTAACAGAGCCAGACATTAGAGGGTCGGAATCCAATATAAATAGGTTCCTGTAGCATGCTCCACCACGTCTTTAATATTCACAGTGGGGTGACATACATCGCTCAATGGCTTTTGGAGAAGGTCCACGGGGATCTCTGCGGTCGGGACGAGCCCGATCCGCAAGGATGTTTTTTTATTATAACTGACTCTACGTGACATCATGATCGTCTCCATAACCGGCACCCCCGGCACTGGCAAGAGCAGCGTGGGGGCCGCGCTGTCGGAGAGAGGACGCACCGTGGTGGAGCTAGGCGACCTCGTCCGGGAGCACGGGCTGTACGAGGGCCGGGACGAGGAGAGGGGTAGCCTGGAGGTGGACCCTGATGTCCTGGCGGAGCGCCTGCCGACGCTGCTGCCGGCCGGTGACGTGGTCCTGGTGGGGCACCTCTCCCACCTGGTGGACACCGACCTGGTGGTGGTCCTGAGGTGCCGCCCCTCGGTCCTGCAGGGAAGGCTGGAGGCTCGGGGTTGGTCGCCCGCCAAGGTGCGGGAGAACATAGAGGCGGAGGCGTTGGACGTCATCCTAGTGGAGGCGGTGGAGTCCGGCGTGGAGACGGTGGAGGTGGACACCACCGACCTGCCCCTCGCCCAGGTCGTGGCGGCGGCGGAGGAGATACTGGCCGGAGAAAGGAAAAAGTACGAGGTGGGCCATGTGGACTGGAGCCAGGAGGTTATGGGATGGTACTAGACTCTAAGCGGGACAGCGTGGAGTTCATCATCACTCCCGTGGCCAAGGCCATGTCCCGGTTCGATCCCAACACCATCTCCTGGGCCTCCTTCGCCATGGCCTGGGCGGCTGGCCTGCTGCTGTTCTTCAGCCCCTACCAGTGGGAGCTGTTCCTTCCCCTGTCGGCGGTGGCCATCCTGCTCAGCGGCTTCCTAGACGCCATCGACGGCAAGGTCGCCCGCCTCACCGGCAAGGCGTCCAAGCAGGGGGACGTGCTCGACCATATCCTGGACCGCTACTCCGACGTGGTCATGATCGGCGCGGTGGCGGTGTCGGCGTGGTGCAACCCCTACATCGGCATGATGGCCATGATCGGTGTGCTGCTCACCAGCTATATGGGCACGCAGTCGCAGGCGGTGGGCGCGGGGCGGCTGTACGCCGGCCTCCTGGGCCGGGCCGACCGGGTGGTGCTGCTCACCGCGGCCGCGCTCCTCCAGCTGGTGTTCATGGTGCTCCTGCCGGGAAACGTCGCCGCGGGCGATCCCTACTACCTCCACGGCTTCCTGCACATCACCGACAGCATACGCCTCTCCGCCTTCGAGTTGGTCATGCTGTGGTTCGCGGTGGTGGGCAACCTCACTGCGGTCCAGCGGGCGGTGGCGATCTGGAAGCGGCTGAAGTAGCGCCCTTGTCGTCCTTACGCTTGCGGGGTAGGTTCTTTATGCGGTAGTAGCTGAGCGGATGCTTCACGTAGCCCTTGGGGTGGTTGCACAGCGAGTCCGGCTCGAAGCAGATGCCGTAGCTCTTCATGGTGGCGCACTCCGGCGGGGTGTACTCCGTCCCCGAGGTCTGGCCGGTGATGTGGTCCACCTGATACTTGGTCTTGCCCTGGTCGAAGTCGGGGGAAGCGGCGTACAGCGCCAGGATGTCGTCCGAGGACAGGCCGATGTGGTGCAGGAAGGCGGTCAGGGCGAAGCGCCCCAGGTGCGGGATGTTCTCCCCTGCCTGGGCCATGCCGATGAGGTGGTTGATGCAGGGCGGGAAGTTCTCCACCACCACCTTCCCGAAGTCCTCGGCCTTGAACTGCTCCCTCTTCACCGCGGTCCGCGTCTTCAGCTCCTGCAGGTCCGTCCCCAGGGCGGTGGTGATGAACGCGTCCACCGGCAGGGGCAGCTCCTCCTCGATGCGGTCCTGGAGGGCCTGCTGCAGCACCCGGGCCAGCCTCGCCTGGGTGAGCGTGACGTGACCCTCCTTGACCTCGGTGTTGACCAGCTTCCACTCCTTGCTGCGCATGCGGGAGGTGTAGCGCAGGTAGTCGGAGAAGTGCATCCGCAGGGCCTCGCCCTCGGTGCTCAGCCTCACCCCCAGCTGGAAGGCCACCTCCTCCACCACCTCCAGCTCCTCCTTCTCCAGCCTCAGGTCCATGGCCACCCCCTCGGCCAGGGCGTAGCGCTTGGTGAGGAACCGGTCGTTCACGCCGGAGACGAATATCCGGGCGATGGGGTAGGAAAGGATCTCCTCCAGCTGCTCCGCCTCGTTGCCCACGGGGCGGACTCCCACCACGCCGTCCTCCAGGGCGTCGAGCACCCGGGCCTTGCCCCTGGCCCGGGCCTGGCGGAAGGCCTCGTGGGTGAGGAGGTCCTCCAGGGTGACCCCCTGGTCCCTCACGTGCTCGGCCGCGTCCTTGAGGAACGGGTACCTGGCGTATTGGAGGACGTCCATGTTCCGAGGTCAGGGGGTGCGGGGATAAATATTTTCAGAATTCCGTCACGCCTCATAGCTCACGAGGTCCCCCAGGGACGCGGCCACGCCCCGGTCGTCCAGCGCTGCCTGGAGGTCCTCCATGCTGCGCAGGGGCCGCTTGTGGAACAGTCGGACGGCGCGCTTGCGGCCCACCCCCGGCAGCGCCTCTAACGCCTTCAGGGAGCAGGTGTTGATGCGCAGCGGGTGCTCGATGGCGGTGATGCTGCGGAACCCCCAGTCGGTCACCGCCACGTCCACGAACCGTCCCACCTCCAGCGGGTAGGGGATGCCCACCAGTAATGGATAACTGCCGATCTGCCGGCCGAAGGTGGTGTTGCCGTCCCTCAGCTCGGTGTACACCCGACGAAGCACCCGTCCCTGGGGCACCAGCCGCTGGAGCATGGGCAGGTCGATGTCCCGCCGCACCATCTCCTTGAAGCGCATGAACTCCGGGTGGGAGACGGTCGGCGCGAAGTCCCGGCGGACGGGGATCACCTGCCGGACGTTGATGCGCCGCAGCAGCAGGCCTTCGTTCAGCACGGTGCGCAGGAACTCCTCGTTCGATCGCAGCGTGTCCCGCGTCTCCCCGGCCAGGCCGACGATGAGGTTCAGGCCCGGCAGCAGCTCAGGCAGCCCCGAGACCCCCACCTCGCTGCCCACGCGGTTTATGGCGCGGACGGCCTCCAGGGCCTGCTCGGCGGTGGCATTGAGGTTGTTGGCCCGTGCTACCGCGGGGTCGGCGCTCTCCAGGCCCAGGGCCAGGACGTTGCCGCTGGTGCAGTGCCGCACCAGCGAGCGCAGGACCGACCCCGACTCCTGCGGGTAGGCGGCGATCACTGCGGGATTGGCGTTGTCCACGTGCAGCACGTCCAGGTTCAGTGCGGACAGCGGGGCGAACAGCTCCTCCACCGCCCCGGGGTCGGGCCGGGGCGGGTCGCCGGTGGTCAGGTCGGCCTTGTACGACACGATGCAGGTCTGCGCCCCCAGCCTCATGTTGGTCACGCCTAGCTCGCGAAGCCGGTGGCACTCCGCCACGATGTCGGCCTGGTCGCGGAACGCCGGCGCGCCCTTCAGCGGCTCGATGCAGAAGGAGCAACCGCCGGAGGCGTAGCGAACGCAGCCCCGGTAGGTCTCCACCTCCACGATCAGGGGCTGCGGGAAATCGGGATGCGAGAGGACGGACTCCGCCCCGGACAGGAGCCAGGAGTTCCACTCCTCCATCGTCCGCCAGCGCTCCTTGTCCCTGGTGCCAGTGAGGATGTCGAACACCGCGGCCGCCGCGTCCACCGTGTCCAGGTGATGGAACATGCCGCGGTAGCGTCCCTCGGACGCCGCGGGGCCGCCCAGCACCGTCACGCCTGGAAGGCGGGCGGACAAGGCCTCGATCTCCCGCCCCGAGGCCGGCATGGCCCGCAGGTACTTGCCAGGGACGGCGGAGCCGGCGATGAGCAATGAGACGTCGGCCCTGGGCAGTGCCGCTCCCTTACGCAGCTGTTCGATGGTAAGGTAGGTGACCTCGGCCCCCGCCTCCCGGGCCGCTCCCACCGCGGCCCTGGTCTGCGGCGACATGTACGGCGGAACGCCCAGGCAGGCGGGCTCGTCCACGTATCCGTCGATGATGAGCGTGTGCGGCACCTTGACCATGTGGCAAAGTAAGAGCAGGGGGATATATCAACCCGGTCCCGGGAATCAGAACACCGTCCAGCGCAGGCAATGTGCTGCCTCCACACATACAACATGGGCCCCTGCCGGGCAGATGGGCAGGGAACGACTACGATAATCGTATGTTCGAGCACTATAACGAGCGAGAAAACAACATGACAGGGGCCGACATTACCAATCCTTATATAATAAAATGTAAGATTTCGAGAGGCCCGGGCCCTGCAGGGCAGATCCCAACCGGGTGGAGTTCGTTTCCCATGACCATGGACAAGAAGACCGAGGAAGAGATGCTGAAGAAAGCGTACGAGCCGGCCCGCCTGGCGATGAAATACCACCCCTTCTACGAGGGCAAGATCGAGATCACTGCCAAGTGTCCGGTCAAGAGCTTCAATGACTTTGCGGTATGGTACACTCCCGGCGTGGCCGAGCCGTGCAAGGACATCAAGGCCCATCCTGAGCGGGTGTACGACCACACCGCCAAGGGGAACATGGTGGCGGTGGTCTCCGACGGCACCAGGGTGCTCGGTCTGGGGGACATCGGCCCCGAGGCCGGCCTGCCGGTCATGGAGGGCAAGGCCCTGCTGTTCAAGTACCTGGGGGGCGTGGACGCGGTCCCCATCTGCCTTGACACCAAGGACCCCGAGGAGATAATCAAGACCGTGAAGTACCTGGCACCCTCCTTCGGCGGTATAAACCTAGAGGACATCGAGAACCCCAAGTGCTTCGAGATCCTGGACCGCCTGCGCGCGGAGATGGACATCCCCGTCTGGCATGACGACCAGCAGGGCACTGCCACCATCGAGACGGCGGGTGCGATCAACGCCATGAAGCTGGTGGGCAAGAAGATGGGCGAGGCCAAGGTCGCCATGGTCGGCGCGGGCGCGGCCAACATCGCCATCGCCCGGGTCATGGTCTCCGCGGGGTTCAACATCAAGAACATTGTAATGGTGGACAGCAAGGGCACGCTGCATCAGGGCAGGGAGGACGTCCGGAAGTCGCACAAGGAGAAGTGGTTCATGTGCACCCACTCCAACGCCGAGAACGTGGTCGGCGGGATCGGGGACGCCATGAAGGGGGCGGACATCGTGGTGGCCGCTTCCAAGCCTGGGCCGGGCACCATCAAGAAGGAGTGGGTCCAGGGCATGGCCGACAACTCCATCGTCTTCGCCACCGCCAACCCCATACCTGAAATATGGCCGTGGGAGGCCCTGGAGGCGGGGGCACGCATCGTGGCCACCGGCCGCTCCGACTTCCCCAACCAGGTCAACAACTCCCTGGGCTTCCCGGGCATCTTCCGCGGCGCGCTGGACGTGAGGGCCAAGACCATCACCGACGAGATGTGCATCGCCGCGGCCCTGGAGATCGCCAAGACCGCCGAGGACAAGGGCCTCACCGAGACCCACATCGTGCCCACCATGGACGAGTGGGAGGTGTTCCCCCGTGAGGCGGTGGCCGTGGGCATGAAGGCCATGGAGACAGGGGTGGCCCGTGTAAAGATGAGCAGGGACGAGCTGATGCACCGGGCGGAGACCGCCATCCGGCGGGCCCGGGGCGAGACCCAGATGCTCATGGAGAAGGGCTTCATCCGCGATTTCCCGGAGTAAACCTTTTTCTTCCCCCCTTTTATTCCAATAACGATACCCATGAAGTACGCCGAGGCCCGTCCGGGCCGCATTTTCGTCATCAGGCTGGAGCAGGGAGAGGTGGTGCACGAGGTCCTGGAGCGGTTCGCCGAGGACCACGGGGTGAGGGCTGCCGCCCTCATCGTGGTGGGCGCGGCCGACCGGGGCAGCAAGCTGGTGGTGGGCCCGCAGGACGGCGACGCTCGCCCGGTGGTGCCCCTAGGCCATACACTTCAGGACGTGCATGAGATGACCGGTTCAGGAACGTTGTTCCCCAACGAGGAGGGGAACATGATGCTACACATCCACGCCGCCTTCGGCCGGGACGGGGAGGCGACCATGGGCTGCATCCGCCGCGGGGTGGTGGTGTGGCAGATCCTGGAAGTGATCATGATCGAGCTCCTGGGCGTGGGCGCGGTGAGGAAACGGGACGCCCCCACCGGCTTCGAGATGCTGGAGCCCTGATATCAGGAACGGGGACCCAGGTCCACGGATATTAATAAGCCAGCAAGGATGGACGGCCGATGAACCGTCCGCTCCAGATCGCCCTCGTGATCATCGCCATCGCCGCCGTGCTAGGCGCGGCCACCTTCGCGCTGAGCGCGCCCCCGCAAAAGGACCGCGAGACGCTGTACCAGGTGGGCTCGCTGGGCGGCCTGATGGACGGGGAGTTCGACGGCATCGCCACCATCGGCGACCTGCTCGCGCAGGGCGACACCGGCCTGGGCACGTTCCACGGCCTGAACGGGGAGATGATCGTGCTGGACGGCCGCTGCTTCCGGGCGCTCCCCGACGGGACGGTGCAGGAGGTGGGCGATGACGAGACCACGCCCTTCGCCCAGGTCACCCGGTTCGACGTCGATGGCACGATCGCTCTCATGGGGTCACTGAACCTGAGCGCCCTCGGAGACCTCATCGAGACCTCGCTGCCTACCACCGGCACGTTCGTCATGATCAAGATCACCGGCACGTTCGACGACATCACCGTCCGCTCGGTGCCCCAGCAGTCCGCCCCCTATCCGCCGCTGGCGGACGTGGTCAAGAACCAGACGGTGTTCCGCTACTCCGGCATCGAGGGCACCATGGTGGGCCTGTGGAGCCCTGAGGACTCGGCCGGCCTAAGCTCGGCGGAGCTGCACTTCCACTTCGTGAGCAGCGACCACTCCCGGGGAGGGCACGTCCTGGACGTGAACCTCACGAGCCTGAGCGCGCAGTGGGACCAGACGGCGCGCTACGTAGTGAGCTGGGAATAAAGAAAAGGTCTGCGCCGGCGCCGGGGCGCCGTAAGGGGTTTTAGATCAAGGTAACGGTGGTGTTCTCCACGCTCTGGACCTGGGGGATCGACCTGAGGGCCTCTTCCAACTTCTCGATGATGCCCGAGGTGTCGTCCATGATGCAGGTGATCTCGATGATCTTCAGGCCGAAGGCGAAGGGCTTGACGACCACGTTGTTGACGCCCACCCCCTCGGGTATGGCGCCAGGGATTGCCTTGATGATCTCCTCGTGAGAGACGTCGGGGCTCTCCGGGATCATGTTGTATACGGCGGCCACCTTTCCCATGTTCCCACCTAAGGTCCGGTGAACCCGCACTTGGTGCAGGTGTACGTGATGCTCTGGTCCCTGCACTTGGGGCAGCGGCCGATCTCGACCACGCCACACTCGGGGCACTTGAAGAACGTCATGCCATCGTTCTTGCCCAGCCTTATGCCGCATGAGCTGCAAATCTTCTCGGACTCCATGATAATCACCGGAATTTGAGCCGATACAGTTTTCTCCTTGTATATAAGGTCTTGCTGAAACCTCAGAACCAGCCCTTGCGGCGGAAGAGCCACACCATGAGGACGGCCAGCACTAGCATGAGGAGCAGCACCAGAGGGTAGGCGTAGGGATTGGCGAGCTCGGGCATATGCACGAAGTTCATGCCGTAGAGGCCCACGATGAAGGTCAGGGGCGCGAAGATCACTGAAATTAGGGTCAGCACCTTCACGATCTGATTGAGCTGATTGCTCACCTTGCTCTGGTACATGTCAAGCATCTCGGAGACCATGTCGCGGTGGGTGTCCACCGTGTCCATGAGCTCGATGGTGTGCTCGTACGCGTCCCGGTAGTAGGGTGCGGTGTATGCGTCCACCAGATCGGACTGCCCCTTGACCAGGGCGTTGATGACCTCGCGCAGGGGCCAGATGGCCTTGCGAACCTTGATCAGGGCGCGCCGGAGGTGCTGCACATCGGCCAGGGCCTGGGACCCGCCGTCATTGAGGATATTGTCCTGGGCGTCCTCGATGAGGTCCCCCATCCGCTCCGATATGTCGAAGTAGTCATCGATGACCGAGTCGATGATGTCGTACAGGAGGTAGTCCGTCCCTAGGTTCCTGATCTCGTTGTGCTCGTTGCCCAGGGCCTCCATGGTCTTGTCCATGCCCACGCCGGGCGGCACCATGGTGATGAGGAACCCCTTTCCCAGCAGGCAGATGGCCCGCTCTTCGCTGACCTCCAGACCGTCGGCCAGCAGGAGCCTCCAGGTGAGGAATATGACGCCCTGCAGGTCCATCAGCTTGGGCCGGCTGGGCCCCTCCTCGGCGATCTCGTCCACCACCACAGGGTGGAGGCCGCCCCACTTCCGGAGCATGGTCAGCTCGCCCATGTCCAGCCTCCCCTGGACCACGATCCAGGTGACCTTCCTCCGGCCGATCCAGTCCAGGGCGGAGCGCATGTCGGCCACGGCGCTCCTCTCCACCACGGTGCTGTCGTAGCTCACCACCGTGATGGTGGCCTTCCGCTCACCTCGAGCGTCCTCGTCCTCCTGCGTCATGGATGTCTTCCCTGGTTCGCTGGACGGACCTCCAGCGTTCTCCCTGTCTCCGGGCGCACATCGGTGAGCGACGACAGTATAGCCGTCCTCACGCGGTCCCTCCACCCGTCAATATCAACGCAGTAAATTATTATGGTTGCGCACGCTCTTGGGTCGCTCCTTGAGAAAGAGCACCGCGGGCCGGGAAGCGCCATCGCTGGACGGGATCATGGAGCAGCTTAAGGGAAGGGCGGACGAGGCCTCCCGGGAGGGCATGGCCCGCTACGGCATCCGCACCGACCGCGCCCTGGGAGGGTCCTCCCTGTACTTCCTGCGGGACCTGGCCAAGACCATCGGGAAGGACCACCGGTTGGCCCAGGAGCTGTGGGGCACCGAGGTCCATGAGGCGCGGATGCTGGCCACCCTGGTGGAGGACCCCCGGCAGGTGACGGAGGATCAGATGGAGGCGTGGGCGGCGGACTTCGACTCCTGGGACATATGCGACCAGTGCTGCTCCAACGTGTTCTCCTACGCTCCCCGGGGATGGGAGAAGGCGGTGGAGTGGTCGTCGCGGGAGGAGGAGTTCGTGAAGCGCGCCGCCTTCGCCCTCATGGCCGCCCTGGCGGTGCACGACAAGAAGGCCTCTGACGAGCTCTTCGACCCCTTCCTGGCCGCGATCGAGGAGCAGTCCGGCGACGACCGCAACTTCGTGCGCAAGGCGGTGAACTGGGCCCTCCGGAACATCGGGAAGAGGAACCGGGATCTCAATGCCTCGGCCATCGCCTGCGCCGAGCGCATCAAGGCCACGGGCACCCGGGCGGGACGGTGGATCGCCGCCGACGCCCTCCGCGAGCTCCGGGGCGATGCAGTGCAGAGGCGCCTGGAAAAGCATAATTAAGGACTAGGCGATATGGGAGGCAGGCATCCCGATAGGCATCGGAAGTTGGAGAAGCTCCCGTTCCCGTGGGCCGTCACCGCGGTCGCACGTTTCGAAAAACGCCCATGAGCAGGGAAGGTCCCCCAGGGCCCGAGCCAACCTTTATATAATTAGAGGCTTTACATGGGCTTCTGCAATGCCTATTAGCTTGCCATGGGCCCGTAGCTCAGCTAGGTAGGACGGCGGCGGTGAACGTCACGCCATCCCTAGAAAGAGCATCTGGCTTTTAACCAGGTGGTCCGGGGTTCGAAAGGCGCGCGGCCTTCCCGTGCGCTCCGAAAATCCCCGCGGGCCCGCCCTGGGGAGATAGGAGTTGAACGATGGAAGGTGTAACGTTCGGGAAGCCAATACGGCCGTGTTTTCCTATTCTGACCAATGGTCAAAGAATTATTTCAACATCATGCGCGGACGAGGTGAACTAGGTGGTCGAGTCTGATTTACACGTTTTGGAGCACGATCTCGTGCCAGAGCATACTCTGCTCACGGAGCAGGAGGCCGAGAAGATCTTGGCCAAGTTGAGGATTACCAAGGACCAGCTCCCCAAGATCCGGAAGGACGATGCCTGCATCAGGATCCTGGAGAGGATAGAGGGTCCCATCAGCCCCGGAAGGGTGATACAGATCAGAAGGAAGAGCGACACCGCCGAGGAGTTCATAGTGTACCGCCTGGTGATTAGCAAGGAGCTCAAGGGGTGAGAACGAATTGCGTGATCTTATAGAACTGTACTTCAAGGACCGGTCCATTGTCAATCACCACATAGCTAGCTTCAACGACTTCCTCTCCACGATGGACAATCCCAACAGCCGCATGCAGAAGATCGTGGACAACCTGCGGGTCTCGGCCGACGACACCACGCGCGGCATCATCAAGCTGGAGCAGGACCGCACGGACGGACGGCAGGTCGAGATCAGGGTAGGCCGGCGACGGGACGAGAAGACCGGCAACATCGACCCCCAGTACAGCCGCCCCACCATCCGGATCCTCAACCCCGTGGTCCGGGAGGCCAACGGCGCCACCCACAAGCTCACGCCCATGGAGGCCAGGCTGCGTAACCTCAACTACCTGGCACCCATCGAGCTGGAGTTCACCATCATCGAGGACGGCATCGAGAAGGAGCCGGAGAAGGTGCACATCGGCGACCTGCCCATCATGCTCCGCTCCAAGCGGTGCAACCTCTTCAAGGAGAGCATGGAGGAGGAGCGGGAGCTCACCGAGGGGGAGTACAAGGACAAGCTCATCGAGTTCGGCGAGGACCCGGCGGACCCTGGCGGGTACTTCATCATCGGCGGGACGGAGAGGGTGCTGATATCCCTGGAGGACCTCGCCCCCAACCGGGTCATGGTCGAGTACAACGAGCGCTACGGCACCCAGCTAGAGGTGGCCAAGGTGTTCTCGCAGAAGGAGGGTTACCGCGCCCTCACCCTGGTGGAGAAGAAGAAGGACGGCATCCTCATGGTCACCGTCCCCGCGGCGTCGGGGCAGATCCCCCTGGTCATCCTCATGAAGGCGTTGGGGATGGAGAACGACAAGGAGATCTACGACGCCATCGTGAGCGTCCCGGACATGGCGAACATCGTGTACGCCAACATCGAGGAGTGCCACGACAAGAAGCTCTACCCCCCCAACGGGGTGTTCACCACCGAGGACGCGCTGAACTACCTGGAGCGCAAGTTCGCCACCGGGCAGGCCCGCGAGTACCGGGAGAAGAAGGTGGAGTCCATCATCGACCGCTCCCTGCTCCCCCACCTGGGCGACACCAAGGAGGACCGCATCAAGAAGGCCCACTTCCTGGGCCGCATCGCCCGCTCGGTCCTGGAGCTGAGCATCGGCCTGCGCAAGGAGGACGACAAGGACCACTACGCCAACAAGCGCCTCAAGCTGTCGGGGGACCTCATGGAGGACCTCTTCCGGGTGGCCTTCACCAACCTGATGAAGGACCTGAAGTACCAGCTGGAGAGGAGCTTCGCGCGCAAGAAGGACCTGCGCATAGGCTCGGCCATCCGCCCTGACCTGCTCACCCACCGTCTCCTGCACGCTCTGGCGACCGGGAACTGGGTCGGCGGGAGGGCCGGCGTGTCGCAGCTGCTGGACCGCACGTCCAACATGAGCACCCTGTCCCACCTGCGCAGGGTAACGTCATCCCTAACCCGCTCCCAGCCTCACTTCGAGGCCCGTGACCTGCACCCCACCCAGTGGGGCCGGCTGTGCCCCAACGAGACGCCGGAAGGTCAGAACTGCGGTCTGGTCAAGAACGCCGCCCTCATCATCGACGTGTCCGAGGGCTTCCGCGAGGAGGACGTCCAGTGGCTCCTGAGGGACCGGGGCGTGGTGGAGGTCAAGGCCGGCGAGATGAGCACCGGCGCCAAGGTCTACGTCAACGGCGACCTGGTGGGCAACGTGGACAACCCCCGCCTGCTGGTGTCCGAGATACGGGCCGGCCGGAGGCAAGGGCTATTGTCCAGCGAGATCAACATCCGCTACGACGAGGAGATGGGCGAGGTCGTCATCAACTGCGATGAGGGCCGCCTGAGGAGGCCCCTGCTTGTAATACAGGAAGGCCGCACCGTGATCACCCGGCGCCACCTGGAGGACATCCGGGAGGGACGGATAAAGTGGTCCGACCTGCTACGCGAGGGCGTCATGGAATGGATCGACGCCGAGGAGGAGGAAGACTCCCTGGTGGCGGTGGAGCCGTACGATCCCCCGGAGCGGTGCGCCTCCTGCGCCCGTGCCCTGTCGCCCACCGACGTGGACTGGATGAACCCCGGAACGGAGAGCAGGGAAGCTTCGCTGAGGTGCAAGCACTGCGGCGGCGAGAACAAGGTGCCGCTGCTGATCACCGCGGAGAACACCCACATGGAGGTCGACCCCATGGTCATCCTGGGAGTGGCGGCGGGCGTGGTCCCCTACCCCGAGCACGACTCCTCCCCGCGTGTCACCATGGGCTCGGGCATGGCCAAGCAGTCGCTGGGCCTGAGCTGCACCAACTACCGCAAGCGGCCGGACACCCGCGGGCACATCCTGCACTACCCGCAGAAGCCCATGGTGCAGACCAAGCCCATGGACTTCGTGGCGTTCAACGACCGCCCAGCGGGGCAGAACTTCGTGGTGGCGGTCATATCCTTCCACGGCTACAACATGGAGGACGCGCTCATCCTGAACCGCGCGTCCATCGAGCGCGGTCTCGGGCGATCTACCTTCATGAGGACCTACCGGGCCGAGGAGCGCCGCTATCCAGGCGGACAGGAGGACCACTTCGAGATACCCTCCCCGGACGTCCGCGGCGCCCGTACCGACCTCTCCTACGCCAACCTGGGCGAGGACGGCCTCATATCGCCGGAGACCCTGGTCTCGGGCGGTGACGTGCTGGTGGGAAAGACCTCTCCCCCCCGGTTCCTGGAGGAGGAGACCGACTTCCTCACCCCGCAGAAGCGGAGGGAGACGTCCATCACCATCCGGCCGGGCGAGAACGGCTGGGTCGACTCCGTCATGCTGACCGAGTCGGAGAACGGCTCCCGTCTGGTCAAGGTGAAGGTGAGGGACGAGCGCATACCCGAGCTCGGGGACAAGTTCGCGTCCCGGCACGGGCAGAAGGGCGTCATCGGTCTCATCGTGCCGCAGGAGGACATGCCGTTCACCTGCGATGGCGTGACCCCGGACCTGGTCATCAACCCCCACGCCATCCCGTCGCGTATGACCGTCGCCCACGTCCTAGAGATGATCGGCGGCAAGGTCGGGGCCATGGAGGCCCGGTCGGTGGACGGAACGTCCTTCTCCGGTGAGAAGGAGCAGGCCATCAGGGAGTCCCTGGGCCGCGCCGGCTTCCGCACCACTGGCAAGGAGGTCATGTACGACGGTCAGAACGGCAAGAAGATCGAGGCCGAGATCTTCACCGGTGTGATCTACTATCAGAAGCTGCACCACATGGTGTCGGGCAAAATGCACGTGCGTTCCCGCGGCCCGGTGCAGATACTCACCAGGCAGCCGACCGAGGGCCGCTCCCGTCAGGGCGGTCTGCGGTTCGGTGAGATGGAGAGGGACTGCCTCATCGGGCACGGGGCGGCCATGGTCATCAAGGACCGGCTGCTGGACGAGTCCGATGGTACGTTCCTTTACGTGTGCGGAAACCCCGCCTGCGGGCACATCGCCATGATGGACCGCCGGGGGGCGATACGCTGCCCGGTGTGCGGCAACAACACCAATGTGCACCTGGTGCAGACGAGCTATGCGTTCAAGCTGCTGCTCGATGAGCTGCTGTCACTTGGCGTCGTCATGCGCCTTCAGCTGGAGGACCTAAGATGATGCGAGGCGTTTCAAAGAGGATCGGTTCGATTAAGTTCTCGGCGCTCTCCCCTGACGAGGTCAGGAAGATGTCCGCCACCAAGGTCATCACCGCGGACACCTACGACGACGATGGCTTCCCCATCGACATGGGCCTGATGGACCCCCATCTAGGGGTCATCGAGCCCGGCCTGCGGTGCAAGACCTGCGGCAACAAGGTCGACGAGTGCCCCGGCCACTTCGGCCACATCGACCTGGCCATGCCGGTCATCCACGTCGGCCTGGTCAAGGAGATCAAGAAGCTCCTGCAGTCCACCTGCAAGACCTGCGGCAAGCTCCTCATGACCAAGGAGGAGGCGCAGCGCAAGGCCCAGGAGTGGGAGATGATGGACGACCTGGGCGGCGATGCCATCGACTACCGCCTGCTGGCCAAGGGAACGGCCAAGGACGCGTCCAAGAACACCACCTGCCCCCACTGCGGGCAGGAGCAGGGCAAGATCACGCTGGACAAGCCCACCACCTTCCGCGAGGACGGCCACAAGCTCACCCCCAAGGAAGTAAGGGAGCGGCTGGAGCGCATCCCCGACGAGGACCTGCCCCCGCTGGGCATCGACCCCAACTCCTGCCGTCCGGAGTGGATGGTCCTGACCGCGCTGGCCGTTCCGCCGGTGACGGTGCGCCCGTCCATCACCCTGGAGTCCGGCGACCGCTCCGAGGACGACCTCACGCACAAGCTGGTCGACGTCCTGAGGATCAACCAGCGGTTGCGGGAGAACCGTGACGCCGGCGCCCCCCAGCTCATCGTGGAGGACCTGTGGGAGCTGCTGCAGTACCACGTCACCACCTACTTCGATAACCAGACGTCCGGCATCCCGCCGGCCAGGCACCGCTCGGGGCGTCCGCTGAAGACCCTGGTGCAGAGGCTCAAGGGCAAGGAGGGGCGGTTCCGTTCCAACCTGTCCGGTAAGCGCGTCAACTTCTCGGCCCGTACCGTCATCTCCCCCGATCCCTCGCTCTCGATCAACGAGGTCGGCGTGCCCTACGAGGCCGCGCGGGAGCTGACCGTGCCGGTGCACGCCACCAAGGCCAACCTCGAGGTGCTCAAGGCCATGGTCAAGAAGGGCGCCAGCCCGCCCCTGGAGGACGGGAGGTACACCCCCGGTGTCAACTACGTCATCCGCTCCGACGGGAGGCGCATGAAGGTCACCGAGCGCAACGCGGAGATGATCTCCGACGGCCTGGAGGTCGGGTACGTGGTGGAGAGGCACCTCATGGACAAGGACGTGGTGCTGTTCAATCGGCAGCCGTCCCTGCACCGCATGTCCATGATGGCCCACACCGTCAGGGTGATGCCGTGGAAGACCTTCCGGTTCAACTTGTGCGTGTGCCCGCCGTACAACGCCGACTTCGACGGTGACGAGATGAACCTGCACGTGCTGCAGAGCGACGAGGCGCGGGCGGAGGCCATGATCCTGATGAGGGTGCAGGAGCACATATTGTCCCCCCGTTTCGGCGGCCCGGTCATCGGCGCCATCCACGACCACATCACGGGCACCTTCCTGCTCACCCACCTCGATCCCAAGTTCGACAAGCAGGAGACGCTGAGCATACTGTCCAAGGTCAAGCACGACCACCTCCCGGAGCCCACGGTGGTGGACGGGAAGGAGTACTGGACCGGGCACCAGCTGTTCTCCATGGTCCTGCCGGCGGGCTTCCACAGCACCTTCAAGGCCTCCATCTGCCGCAACTGTTCGGTGTGCAAGAAGGAGGACTGCGACCTTGACGCGTACGTCAAGATCCGCCAGGGGAAGCTCATCACCGGGACCATCGACGAGAAGGCCATCGGGTCGTTCAAGGGCAAGATCCTGGACAAGGTCACCCGCGACTACGGTGCGGACGCCGCCCGGGAGTTCCTGGACAACGTCACCAAGCTGGCCATCGGCGCCATCATGGTGCGCGGCTTCACCACCGGCATCGATGACGAGGACATACCGGAAGAAGCGACCCGCCAGATCAACGACATGCTCAAGGACTCGGTGCACAAGGTGTCCGAGTACGTGCAGGCCTACCGCGATGGGACCCTGGAGCAGAGGCCGGGGCGCTCGCTGGAAGAGACCCTGGAGGTCGAGGTCATGAAGACCCTGGGCAGCGCCAGAGACGAAGCGGGTCAGATCGCTGGCCGCCACCTCGGTATGGAGAACTCCGCGGTCATCATGGCCCGCTCGGGCGCCAGGGGCTCCATGCTCAACCTGTCGCAGATGGCCGGCTGCATCGGGCAGCAGGCCGTCCGTGGCGAGCGGCTCTCGAGAGGGTACTGGAACCGCACCCTGCCGCACTTCAAGAAGGGCGACCTGGGCGCACAGGCCAAGGGCTTCGTGCAGAACTCCTACAAGAGCGGCCTGACGCCGACGGAGTTCTTCTTCCACTCCATGGGTGGAAGGGAGGGTCTGGTCGATACCGCCGTGCGTACCTCGAGGTCGGGTTACATGCAGCGCCGTCTGATCAACGCGCTGGAGGACCTGAAGCTGAAGCAGGACGGCACGGTCAGGAACACCGCGGACATGATCGTCCAGCTGCAGTACGGCGAGGACGGCGTGGACCCCTGCCGCAGCGTGCAGGGCGACGCGGTGGACATCGACGATGTCCTGTCCGAGGTCCTGGGCGACGACGCCGAGGCCCTGGCCCGGCTGGAGGAGAAGAAGGTAGCCGGCTACGCCACCATGGAGAAGGACCTCATGGAGACCATCGAGGAAGAGGAGGCCGAGGAGCCGGAGTACGACGCCGGAGGCGGCGGAGGTGAGGACTGATGGCCCGTAAGGACACGTTCAAGGCCCTGGTCAGGCGCGGTCTCGACGAGGCCACCGCCGACAAGCTGCTCCAGGGCTACAGCAGCATCACGGACATCGCCGCGGCGTCCGCCGCGGACATGGTGGCCCTGGGGCTCACCGAGGCCCAGGCCGCGGAGGTCGCCAAGCTCCTGGGGAAGGCCAAGAAGGAGGGCAAGAAGGCCGAGAAGAAGGAGGCCGCCCCCGAGCCGGCCAAGAAGACCGAGTTCCACCGGGTCGTCAAGGCCCGTCCCCCGTCCGCCATGGAGGAGCACATCAACTCCATGCTGGCCGACCTGGGGAAGGAGCTTCCCCGCCGCGTGGTGGTCGCCCTGGCCGAGAGGCTGGACGGCGTGAACCTCCCTAAGGACAAGGTGAAGAAGGTCCTGCTCAAGTCCGCGGAGAAGTACGAGCTCCACAAGATGGACGCCAACGAGTCGGCCGGCATACTGGCCGCGCAGTCCATCGGCGAGCCCGGTACCCAGATGACCATGCGTACCTTCCACTACGCCGGTGTGGCGGAGATCAACGTCACGCTGGGCCTGCCGCGTCTCATCGAGATCGTGGACGCCCGCCGTGTGCCCTCCACCCCCATGATGACGGTTTACATCGAACCGGCCCTGGGCGGCGACGTGGAGGTGGTCCGCAAGGTGGCGTCCAAGATCGAGAAGACCACCCTGCTGGACATCGCGGACATCGAGACCGACATCGCCAACATGAAGGTCATCGTGCACCCTGACCGCCAGAAGCTGGAGCAGAAGGGGATCACCGAGGAGCAGATCGTGGAGAGGCTCAGCAAGGACCGCCGCCTGCGCGGGCAGGTGGCGCTGGTCCAGGACGAGGAGGACAAGGACCGCCGCCTGGTGGTGATCTCCTCCGAGGAGGCGAGCTTCAAGAAGCTACAGGGCATCGTGCAGGCCACCCGTGACGCGGTCATCCAGGGCCTGGACGGCATCGAGAGGGCCATCCTGAGGGCCCAGAGCGGCGAGTACGTCATATATACCGCCGGCTCGAACCTCAAGGACGTCCTGGCGGAGGAGCACGTGGACCGCAAGCGGACCACCACCAACTCCATCCAGGAGATATACGACGTGCTGGGGGTGGAGGCCGCCCGGAACTCCATCATCAACGAGGCGTCGAGGACCCTGGGAGAACAGGGTCTGACCGTGGACATCCGGCACATCATGCTCGTGGCCGACCTGATGACCAATGACGGCGACGTCAAGGCCATCGGTAGGCATGGGATCTCCGGCAGGAAATCGAGCGTGCTCGCGAGGGCCGCGTTCGAGATCACTGCCACCCACCTGCTCCACGCCGCCCTCACTGGAGAGGCGGACGACCTGGACGGCGTGGCGGAGAACATCATCGTGGGGCAACCCGTGACCCTGGGGACAGGTGCTGTCAACCTGGTCTACGTGCCCAAGAAGAGGCCTAAGGAGGCAAGCGAATGATAGATTTGGGAAGAGCGATTAAGGCCGCTGCGACCACCGGCAAGGTGGTCTACGGCGTGCAGCAGGCAGAGAAGGCGGTAAACAGCGGAGAGGCCAAGATGGTCATCCTATCTGCGAACTGCCCGAGTGAGTTCCTCAGATCTGGAAACCACAACAATGTCAAGGTTGTCAAGTTTGAGGGTACCAACATGGAGCTAGGGGCTCTATGTGGGAAACCGTTCTCGGTGTCCGCGCTAGCGGTGATCGACAAGGGTACCTCCAACATCCTTTCGTTGTGATCCTATGCCGGCTGAGATAACATTCACCGAGGACACCCTGAGGTACATCAACCTCTTCGAGGCCGTGACCAAGACCAGGGTGAAGGATTGCATGGAGACCGAGGAGAAGCTGGTGTTCGTGGTCGAGCCTGGCCAGGCCAACAGGGCCGTGGGAAAGGCCGGGGAGAACGTCATACGCCTCAAGAACCAGACCGGGAAGAACATCCAGGTCATCGAGTACTCGGACGAGCCGGAGAAGTTCATCCGGAACGTGTTCTACAACTACAATGTGCAGAACGTCGTCATCGAGAACCGGGGCAACGTGGTCCACGCCACCGTGACCGTCGATCCTAAGGTCAAGGGGAGAGCGATCGGCAAGAACGGTCGAAACCTCAAGATCGCCCGGGACATCGTCAACCGGCACCACAACGTCCAGAGCATCAGCGTGGCGTGAGCGGCTCCCGCTCCACTTCCAGCCGGTCGGCGGTGGGGTACTCCTCCACCAGGAAGGACTCGTAGGGTAGCAGGGGAGCGATCTCCTCCAGCACCCACGGGGCCACCTCAACCCTTTTCTTTTCCTCGTCCTTTCTGAACAGCTCCTCGGGGACCTCGTGCTCCTCGCGCAGCACCGCCATGATCTCGTCCATGGGACCCTCGATCACGCCCTTGAGCAGCGTCCCCTCCGCGGTTATGATGTCGGACGGCCGCGCCACCCGCAGGGCCCGGCGCTTGATCCTCTTCCGCAGCTGCACCGAGTCCTTGAAGCTGGAGGAGCAGTAGTGCACCGGTATGGTGTGCTCGGCCTCCACCACCGTGCGGGCCGTATCTTCGCTGCCCAGGACGGCGCTGGAAACGTCGTCCCTGACGTCCAGTCCCCTAGCCCTCAGCTTCTCCCAGTTGCCCTCCGACAACTCCAGCTCGTTCAGGTTCACGAAGTCCAGCCCCGCCCTCTGGGCGAAGTCCACCAGCCGCAGCAGGCGTCCCTCCTCCCCCGGGATGGCCGGTACCTCTAGCCCCACCTTCATGCGCGAGCTTTTCTTGAACTCCTCGATCCCCCGGCCGTCCATGTCCTCCCACCGCTCCAGGGGAGGATGTAGGCGCAGCTCGTCCAGCCCCGCGGCCTCCAGGGCGCGGAAGGCGGACACGTCCAGGGAGGAGGTGTACAGGTGGACATGGTGCCTCTTACCGAACTTCCTCTTCAGGAGCTGGATGTGGTGCACCGTGCGGTCCAGGCAGGCCACGGGGTCCCCCCCGGTGATGCCGGTGCCCTGGGCCCCGATCATGCGGGCCTCCTCCACCACGTCCTCGTCCCCGCCCGCCCTCATCTCGTTGGCGAACAGCACGTCCTTGCCCTTCTTCTCCAGCGACAGGGGGCAGTAGAAGCATCCGGTGGAGCACTTGCCGGTGACGAGCAGCACCATCTTGGTCCCCTGGCGGCACAGGACGCAACCCCGCGGCAGCCTTCCGGCATGGAAGGACCCTGCCTCCATCGCTTCGACCTTCATCAGGGTGCGGAGGCCGGGGGCCGCTATTAAATGTTCCTTCGGACCGTTTGCCCGCTCCCGTTCCGGGGGCGGAACACCTGTTTGGTGGTAAATTAAGGACCCCACGGATGCGGCACCTCTCAAATACACGCACCGTAATCGGGGTGGGCGACGCGCATGAGGACCAACACACGCATGGTACTGGCACTGGACGAGACGGACGAGAGGAAGGCGCTCCAGGTGGCCGAGGAGGTGTCCGACCTGGTGGACGCCATCAAGATCAACTGGCCCCTGGTGCTCTCCACCTCCCCGGAGATGATCACCCGGCTGTCGAGGATGGCGCCGGTCATATGCGACTTCAAGATCGCGGACATACCCAACACCGACCGGCTCATCGTGGAGCAGGTCAAGAAAAGGAACGCCTCCGGGGTCATCGTCCACGCCTTCACCGGGTCCGACTCCTTGGCCGCAGCGGTGGCGGCGGCGGAGGGCCTCGATGTGTTCGTCGTCACCGAGATGTCCCACCCCGGGGGGCAGGAGTTCACCGCTCCCCTGGCCGACCGCTTCGCGCGCATGGCCGCGGACGCGGGAGCGGCCGGCGTCATCGCGCCGGCCACACGCCCGGAGAGCATCGCCCGGGTGCGGGCCATCGTGGGCGACCTCCTCATCCTCTCCCCGGGCGTGGGGGCGCAGGGCGGGAGCGCCTCGGCGGCCATAGCCATGGGCGCGGACCACGTGATCGTGGGCCGCTCCATCTACTCGTCCCCCCGGCCCCGGGAGGCCGCGGCGCAGCTGGCGGCGGAGATCAGGCAGGCTAGAAGGGTTCCGTGAGGTCCCCGGACCCTTTCTACCCTAGCGCCGTTCGATCCCGCTCGCAGGGGCACGCCGTGCACCTCCTCTCCGCGTCCGCCGGACGTGCCGAAAAGGCATCCTCGCACACCCTCGCGCATGGTTGTGCCAGAATGAAGCCCTTTCAAGCCAGACTTTTTATACCGGACCAGTAATCTGAGGACGATTCTGCCTAGGAGACGTTAACGATGGATGCAAAAGATGGGAGGCCAGAGGGCCGTCCCCAGAAGTTAAGGAAGCCGAGGAGCGGTGGTCTCCGCGCCCTGTTCAAGGAAGATTCCTGGTTGGGCCGGAACTGGAGCACCGTTCTTATCCTGGTGGCTGTCGTTTTCCTCGCACTCTTCGTGCGGAGCTACTTTGGATACTCCACAGCGGTGGACAACGGCTTCCTGGTCGCAGGTGGCTCGGACTCGTATTATCACCAACGCGTGATCGGCTATGTTGAGGACACTGGCAACCATCTCGTCAACGACCCCATGCTGAACTACCCCATGGGCGTCAGGAACATGAGGCCCCCGCTGTACGACTGGTCCGTAGCGGTGACCAGCATGTTCATGTCCGGCATTTCGGGTATGTCCATCACCGACAGCACGGGCTTCACCCTCCTGTTCTCCACGGCGTTCTGGGGGGCCCTGACCTGCATTCCAGTGTACATGCTCACCCGGGCCGCCTTCGGCAACCGCGCCGGGCTCCTGGCAGCATTCCTGTTCGCCATCATGCCAGGCAACATCACCCGCAGCGTGTTCGCGGACGCGGACCACGATGCCATGATCTTGTTCTTCGTGGTGTTCGGCCTGTACTTCCTGTTCCGCTCCCTCGTCACCATGAAAGGGGACAAATGGGTGGAGAACTGGAAGGCCGTCAAGTCCATACGTTCGGGCTTGAAGAGCTACGTCGATTCCAATCGGCGCTCCCTCATCTACGCGATGCTGGGCGGCGTCTGCTTCGCCACCGTGGCCATGATGTGGACCGGTTACACCTACATGCTCATCATCGTGCTGGTCTACTTCCTGGTGCAGGTGCTCATAAACCGCTTCCGCAACATCGACTCCATGGGGGAGTTCTTCGTCATCGGCACCATGCTGTTGACCGGCTTCGTCCTCATGGCCCCACTGTACTGGCAGCTCAGTTACTGGAGCCAGTGGTTCGATGTCCCCTTCTACCTGTTCCTGGCCTCCATGCTGGTGGGCGGGCTGTTCGTGGTGTCCCGGGACTACCCCTGGACACTGGTGATCCCGGTAGTCGCGGGCATCATCATACTGGCCCTGGTGGCGGTGTTCTTCCTCGCCCCCAACCTCTTTGACGCCATCGTCACCGGACAGGGATACCTGGTGAAGAGCAAGCTGTACTCCACCATCTCGGAGGCCACGGCCCCGTCCTTCTCCAACCTGGCCATGTCGTTCGGCGTGGTCACGTTCTGGCTCTCCATCATCGGCCTGGTATGGGCCGCAGTGAAGATACCCAAGGACACCTCCCCATACCTGGTGTTCGTGGTGGTGTGGATGGGCGTCAGCATGTACATGGCGGCCTCCGCGGGCAGGTTCGTGTTCAACGCCTCCCCCGCCTTCGCCATGGCCGCGGGATGGATACTGGCCCTGATCATCAAGCGTCTCCGCTTCGAGGAGATGCCCCGGACCTTCAGCGGCTTCTGGTCCAACCCGGTGCGCACCCTGCGGAAGAACGTCAAGGCCCGCCACATGGTGGGCGTGCTGTTCCTGGCCTTCCTGGTCGTCCTCCCCAACGCCTGGGGAGCGATGGACGCGGGCATCCCGGCGGAGACCAAGACCGACTACGACAAGCAGATCTACTACGCCCTACCGGACATCCTGCACCCGTCCGACTACGACACGGTGAACGGGACGTACTGGTACCTGGGCGCCTTCACCTACTCCCTTCCCCTGCCGTCCCAGTACTACCCGGCCGCGTGGTCGTGGTTCAAGACGCAGGACAACAACCTCAGCGAAGCGGACAGGCCAGCGTTCCTGTCCTGGTGGGACTACGGCTTCGAGGCCATCGAGGCCGGCGGCCATCCCGCCGTGGCGGACAACTTCCAGGACGGCTACATGTACGCCGCCTCCTTCCTGATGTCGGAGAACGAGAGCGACGCCGTCTCCCTGCTGACCATTCGGCTGCTGGAGAAGACCGGGTTCACCGACCAGATCAACAGCGTCCTCACCAGCAACGGGGCCAACGCCTCCGCCCTGAAGGACATCATGCAGAACCCGTCCAACTACGTGCAGAAGGTGATCGATAACCCCGATGTGTACGGCAAGTTCACCAGCGACCTCAGCGTGGACAACGCCAAGTACGCTGCGGCGCGCATCGAGCTGCAGAAGGTGGGACTGGACAACCTGGTGGACATATACCACGAGGTCAGGACCATCAGCGGCAGCGACATCGGCTACGTGGCGGTGGACAGCAGGCTGTTCCCCTTCAGCGCCACCGGGAGCAACATCTTCTACGCCCCCGCCAAGCTGAACGACCGGACCATCGACTCGGTCTCCGGGTCGCCCACGGACTACTACACCATCAAGGCCATCCTCAGCGACTACAGCGCGGTGGACCTCCAGAACGTGACGTCGAAGAGCACCGTCCTGGGGTACCAGATCTACTACACCGATCTGTTCTACCAGACCATGCTGTACCGCACGTTCATGGGTATAAGTCCCACGGACGCGGGTGAGACCAGCCAGGGCATACCGGGCAACTCGGGCTCGATGACCGACATCGACGCCATGCCCGCGTACAACCTGACCCACTTCAAGCAGGTGTATCGCACCGCGTACTACCTGCCGGACAACGCCACCGACTGGCAGGCCGTCTCCTACGAGGAGGCG
Organism: Methanomassiliicoccaceae archaeon; assembly: GCA_963663855.1. Taxonomy (GTDB): domain Archaea; phylum Thermoplasmatota; class Thermoplasmata; order Methanomassiliicoccales; family Methanomassiliicoccaceae; genus UBA6. The sequence goes on from OY760646.1 coordinate 1,913,427, forward strand.
CAGTACCTGCAGTCGCAGATAGACTCCGGCGCCATCAACGGCACCGTGGACCTCAGCGCCTCGGTGCTGCAGTCGGGCGTGGTGTTCATCCAGTACTATGACGGGGCGGTGCTCAACGGCACCGCCAGGTCCAGCGACGGCACGCCCTACGCGGGCATACATGTGACCGTGGTGGACGAGTTCGGCATCCCGCACCAGACGGTGACCACCGCCGCGGACGGCTCCTACCAGGTATACCTGCCCTTCGGGAACGTCAGCGTGGTCTACTCCGCTGGCGACCTGAAGGGCGACACCCTCATCGGGTCGGAGCTGGACCGGGTAAACTACAACGTGTCGTACGCCCAGGCCCAGCGGCTGGAGAGCTTCACCGCCAATGGCGATGTCACCCTTTCCGGCTCGACCCTCTCCGGCTATGTGTTCTGGGACATGGACGGCAATGGACGGTTCAGCACCGGTGATGAGGCGATCTCGGGCGCCAAGGTGGTGCTGCAGAACAACAAGACCGGCTTCAGCTCCTCTGCCACCTCGGGCACCGACGGGAGCTACTCCCTCATCGGTCCGCAGAGCGACGACAATGTGCTGTATGCCACCTTCGAGGACCACACCTTCGGCTACGAGTCCGTGGACCTGGCCGCCTCTGGCTCCCTGCGCCGCAACGTCGCGGTGGAGCCCGCTACCGTCACCGGAACGGTGTCCTTCAAAGAGGGAGGCACCGCCAGCGGCGTGGCCGTAAGCATAACGGATACTGCCAGCGGTGAGGTGACCAACACCACCAGCGGGGCTGGCGGGGCCTATACCTTCAACCGTCTGCTCCCCGGCGAGTACACCGTGGACATCGCGGACTCCAACATCAGTGGAGGGTCCGAGACCGTGACCCTGACCATGGGCTCCAGCGAGACCGTGGACCTGCAGATGTACAAGGCCACGCAGGTCTCTGGGCAGGTCACCATCGACGGGGCCGCGCAGGCCAACGTGGCGGTGGGCTTCATTTCCGACTCCGGAGAGCTGTTCACCACCACCGACTCCTCGGGCAACTATGTGATCACCCTGCCCCAGGGGACCTACACCGCCTACGCCCTGACCCTCAAGGACGGGGCGAGCATGGTGGCCATGGAGCCTCTGACGGCAAGCACCAACAGCGCCACCCTGGACCTGGCGATGACCTCCGGATCGGTGGTCACCGGCGCGGTCAAGAGCGGCAGCACGGCGGTGAGCGGCGCGTCCGTGGTCTACACCTCGGTCAGCGACGCCACGTTCCTGCGGACCACCACCAACACCACCGGGGGAGTACCGGCTGGTCCTGCCCGCGGGCGACTACTTCGTGTACGCCTCCGGGTCCAGCAAGGCCTTCTGGGGCAACGTGGGCGTGAGCGGCACCAGCTCCCAGGACATCGCCCTGCAGGACTCCGTGCAGATATCAGGCACCACGTGGTACGACGCACGCAACGTCAACAACGCCATGGACAGCAGCGAGGGGATCGGCGACGTGGTGCTCAAGGTGCAGTCCAAGAGCACCGCCTCGCAGGTGACCTACTTCACCTCCAGCGACTCCGGTGCCTACAACATAACCCTTCCGTCCGGCGGCTCCTATGTGCTGACGGCGACCAAGGACGGCTACACTGAGTACACCAACACCTACGATCCCCTGAGCTCGTCCGTCACCAACAACATCGAGATGGTGGCCGTGAACCGCACGGTCACCGGGACGGTCACCTCGGGCGGGTCGCCGGTCAACGGCGTCACGGTCACCCTGACCGCCAACCGGCGGCGGGGCGGTGACCACCACCGCGACCACCAGCGGCACCGGGCAGTTCGCCGTGAGCGCAGCGCCCGGGACGTACTCCATCATCGTGGACCAGAACGTCTCCGGTGACAACTCCAGCAAGTACCAGGCCTCCCAGTCCCTGACCGTGGAGGTGGGCAAGGACCCCGCCGCGGTCACCGTGGCGCTGGACACCGTGGCCCGGGGTGACGGTCAACGTCGACATCCCCTCAGGGGCGTCGGGCTCGGTGCGCTTCATCGGGGCGGACAACGCCACCGTGACCGCATCCTCGTCGCTCACCCAGTACCTGACGCCGGGCACGTACACGGTGTACACCGAGCTGGTGAACAGCGGCAAGTACTACACCGACCTGCGGTCGGTGGCCATAACCGCCGGCAGCACCCTGGACATCGCACCCCAGCGCTCCTACGCCCTCACCGGGCAGCTGCAGTACGATGGCTCGGACCTCCTGGTCCCGGCCAACATCACCGTGTCCTCGGGAGCGGCCGCGGTGACCATGAACGCCAACAGCCAGGGCTCGTTCACCACCTATCTGGTGAACGGCACCTACACTGTAGGGGCAGAGTACCACACCACCGGCACCATCGATGGCAACAGCCGGTACGTGGCCTACACCGCCAGCCAGGGCGTGACGGTCAACGGCGAGCAGACCATGGACATCGCGCTGAACCGTGGCCTGGACAACGCCACCATCAGCGGCTCCATCAGCGGGGGCCTCGTCCGGCGTGAGCTGGACCTTCGTGGCGCTGTCGTCCACGGCCATCGACGCCACCGCCAGTTCCGGTGCGGGCTCATACTCCGTGAGCCTGGCGCCCGGGACCTACAGCGCCTACGGGATCGATGGTTCCAACAACGTCTACCTGGGCGTGATCACCGTCAACTCCGATGGTACCAACACCGCCAACGCGGCCTTCGAGAGCGGGGTTCCGGTCAGCGGAACGGTGCGATACAACGGGGCGGCCGCCGGCGGCGCCAAAGTAGTGTTCTCCGATGCCGCCCAGGTCACCGCCACCGCCAACGGTGCCGGCAATTATGTCGCGTACCTGCCGCGGGGGACCTACAATGTGACCGCCACCTGGACCAACCAGGAGGTACCGGGGGTCACCGTGACCTACTCCCGCTCCTTCGATCAGGCGGTCAGCTCCAGCGTGAGCCGGGACATCGACCTGGTCCGCCAGATCAAGGGGAGCGGTGGAGCTGGTGTGGGGACACCGGTAGCAAGCAGACCGTGAACGCCGGGGAGTCCGTAACGTACAACGTCACGGTGTACAACCGGGGCAACATCGACGACACCTACGTCCTCAGCACTGACTCCAGCTGGGACGTGACGTTCTCGGAGAACAACATCGCGCTTCCCTGGGGGGGCCAACAGCTTCAAGACCGTGCAGGTCACCATAAAGACGCCTGACAGCGCTAAGGTGAGCCACTCGGCCATCGAGCTGAACGCCACCTCCGCCAAGCACACCAGCGCCACCACCACGGTGGACGTGGACGTCAACATCGTGCCCCATTACGCGGTCACCGTCAACACGTCCGCGGCGCAGACCGTGGATGGCGACACCATCACCGTGCCGTTCGTCATCCAGAACGCCGGCAACATCGTGGGACACCTACAACCTCACGGTGTCCAACCGCAACGAGCTGGCGGTCCAGGGCTGGACGGCCACCATATCCGGCACCAGCAACGACTACAGGACGGTGTCGGTGGCGGCAGGGAGCAGCCAGACCATCAACGTGGTGCTGACCAGGAACCAGGAGTCGCCCGACGTCAACGCCTCGGTGGCGGGTAGCGGTCAGCTCCTCTCAGGCCTCGTCGGCCGGCTCCAAGCAGATACAGAGGGCCGATCTCAGCGCGGGCGACAGCGGCCTCACGGTCAGCGGCGACGGCATAAGCATGGGCGCCCCGGAGGTTCCCGCTATGACATACGTCCTGGGGGTGATCATCGCTCTGCTGGCGGTGATGTTCGTGGTCCTCAGGGTCAACAAGGGGGTGTTCGGACGCCGAAGAAAGAGATAATCGCGATCGCAGCGGTGCTGTCACTGCTGCTGACATCGGTCCTCGCCGTACCGGCGATGGCCCAGGAGGCGAACGACTACAGCGTGAGCTTTTCAGGCGCAGAGTACCTGATACCGTCGGAGAAGGGGGGTGGTGACGGTCAACGTCGCCGTCGACCGTCCGTCCGGTGACTACACCTGGAACGCTTCGGTGAGCGCTGGTAGCATAACTCCCACCAGTGGCAAGGGCAGCGCGGACAGCTTCAACATCACCGTCACCGCGCCGACCACCACCCAGGACATCGTGCTCAGCGTTACGCTGACCAACGGGACGGTGAACCACACCTCCACCCGGACGCTGCATGTCATCACGGCCACGGTCATCACGGCCACGGTCAAGAACAGCGGCCTCCTGGCCATGAACGATGTGACGGCGCGGTTCCTGGCCGATGGGGTGGAAGTGAACACCACCACCTTCGACATCGCGGCCAATTCCACCACCACCCTGACGTACAACTGGACGGCGCACGGCCTGAGCAATGGCCAGCACACCGTCCAGGTGGTCCTGGACCCCAACAACGAGTACGTTAGGTTCCTGGACGGGAGCTCCACCTACACCTCCACGTTCTACGTGGGCGAGTCCATATATGGTGCGCTGAACATCGTCCTGGCCATCCTGGTGGCGCTGCTCATCTTCATCGTGTTCATAACATACATGAACCGGGGGAAGAAGGGCAAGAAGAAGAACTGAAACACCTTTCCCTCTTTTACTTTCCATGATGGCCGTTGTCGGGAATAGCTCCAAATAGTCCTTGCTCGATAATTCGGGAAGATCACTATGGCTGAGCATGTTGAGGACATTGGTCAGGATAGCTTTGACGCGTACGTGAAGGCCCACCCCAAGCTGGTTGTGGACTGTTGGGCGGCCTGGTGCGGCCCCTGCCGCATGATGGGCCCCGTCATCGACAAGCTGGCCCAGGACCACGCGGGCAAGGTATCGTTCGCCAAGCTCAACGTGGACGAGAACCAGAAGATATCACAGACCTACCGGATCATGGCCATCCCCACCCTCCTGTTCTTCAAGGACGGGAAGGTGGTGGACCAGATCGTCGGGCTGGTCCCCAAGGAAGAGATAGAAGCGGTGATGAAGAAGAAGCTGTGAGGTTCACAGCTTGCGGCTGAGCTCGTCCATCTTCTTCTGAAGGCGGGCCGAGTTCACCGCCACGGCCACCTCCCCCCTGGTCTTCTCCAGCAGGGAGCGGGCCACATCCTGTTTTCTTCTAATGGGTATGAGCGCGTCGGGGAAGTCGAAGCGCATGATGACCAGGAACATCTCCTCCATCATGTTGAGGTACTCCGTGGCCTTCTCCACGTCCCCCTCCCGCAGCCGCTCCAGGGCGAACCGGCGCAGCTCCCCGATGACGTCGGCCATGCCCAGCAGGTAGGAGTTGCCGGTGATTCCCATGTCGTCGGGGTCCGGCAGCTCCTCCTCCCTGACCATGGCCAGGAGGATGGCGGCCTCGGCCAGCTCCTGCAGCGCGCCCTCCACCAGGCCAGACTCCCAGATCTCAGGGTAGTCCTCCAGCAGGGAGCGCAGCCGATGCGTCTCGTCCAGGGCCTCGTGCATGAGGGGCAGGGGGTCGTCCCCCTTGTGGATCATATGCACGATGCTGCCCGACAGCCGGTTGATGGCCCGGGTCGACTTGATGGCGACCTCGCGCACCTGGTCCTTCTCCTCCAGGCGGGACTCGATGCGAACAGCGATCTCTTCCAGGTTCTTCAGGTCCATTTCCACACCGCCCTTCCACGCTACTTCCTTATGGACCCCATATGTTCGACCCGCCGTTGTATAACTTCCGGGCGGCCGATGTCATGGCGGACGAAGATCGCCTCCCCGGTCACGTGGGTCAGCGCCCTCTCGCACGCTCTCTCCGCTGCTTCGATAGTATCGTCGATGCCCACCACCCCCACCGCCCGGGAGGTGGTGGTGACCACCCTGCCGTTCTCCTCGCTCACCATGGCGTAGTAGGCGCGGGCGCCCAGGTCGGCGATGGCCTTCTCGTCCACGCGCACCTCCCTGCCCGCCGCAGGCGTGGTGCCGTAGCCCTGGGGGACCACGTACTTGCACACCGTGGCCTTGCGGGCGAAGGAGACCGCCCGCTCGCTGAGATCACCACCGGCGATGCCGGCGCAGATGTCGGTGAACGAGGAAGAGAGGATGGAGAGCACGTTCATGGCCTCGGGATCGCCGAAGCGGGCGTTGTACTCGATGACCCGCGGCCCGCTCCGGGTGTTCATGAACTGGCCGTACAGGATGCCCTTGTAGGGGCAGCCCTCTTTGTCCATGGCCGCCACCGTCCTCCTCATTATGTCCAACGCCACGTCCCTATCCTCAGGGGTGACGAACGGCAGGAGGTGGTCCTGCTGCGAGTACGCTCCCATGCCCCCCGTGTTCGGCCCCACATCGCCCTCGTAGGCCCGCTTGTGGTCCTGCACCAGGGGCATGGGGATGACGTTCTTGCCGTCGCAGAAGGCCTGGAGGGTGAACTCCTCGCCGATGAGGCGTTCCTCCAGCACCACGCCCCCGCCGCCGATGCGGTGGGCAAAGATCTCCTCCAGATAGCGGTAGGTCTCCTCCTTGGTGAGCAGGTGCTCCCCCATGACCTTGACGCCCTTGCCGCCGGTCAGGCCCACGGGCTTGACCACCAGGTCCTCGTCGTGGTCGCGTACGTAGGCCTTGGCCCCTTGCAGGTCGTCGAAGGCCTGGTAGGCGATGTTGCCCGGAACGTCATGCTTGCGCATGAGGTCCCGGGTGAAGGACTTGGATATCTCCAGCCGGGCCGCCGCCTTGCGGGGGCCCACGCAGCCTATGCCCCGTGCCTCCAGGGCGTCGACCAGGCCGACCTCCAGGGGGGGGACTCCGGCCCCATGACCGCCAGGTCCACCGCGCACTCCGAGGCGAACGCGGCCACCGCCCCCACGTCGGTCTCGGGGACCAGCTTGTACCGCTGGGACAGACGGGCGATGCCGGGGTTATGGTTCTTCATGGCGGAGAAGACGATCGAACCGCTGGCGGACAGGGCAGCGGCTATCGCGTGCTCGCGCCCGCCCCCTCCTACGACTAGGACCTTCATGGAAATGCCTCGTGTGATAACTGGTGGCCGTAATAATAATTGACGGTTCAGGCCTGGAGGTTCAGCGCCCGGAACAGTTCGTCCAGCCCCTCGCCCGTCTTGGCGCAGGTGCGGTACAGCCTGGCCCCCTTCTTGACCCGGTCGTAATCACGGTCCAGGAGGGACGCGTCGATGTCCATGTACGGCAGCAGATCGATCTTGTTGAGCACGGTGATGTCCGACTCCAGGAAGATGAGGGGCTGCTTTCGCACCATATCGTCCCCCTCCGTGACGGAGATCACGACCATGCGCTGGTCCGTCCCCAGGGGGAAGTCGGCCGGGCACACCAGGTTGCCGACGTTCTCCACGAACAGGAAGTCCAGGTTCTCCAGGTCCAGCTGGTCCAGCGCGTGGTCTACCAGGTGAGCGTCGAGGTGGCACTCCTTGCCGGTGTTGACGTTCACCGCCTTGATCCCCGCCTTCTGGAACCGGTCGAAGTCGTCCTGACCGGTCAGGTCCCCGGCGAGGACGGCCACCCTCATGCCCTTGGCCTTCATCCTCAGGGCCATCTGCTGGATCAGAAGGGTCTTGCCCGATCCGATGGACCCCATCACGTCCAAGGAGCGGACCCCATGCTCCCTCAGCCGGTGGTGGTTCTCATGACCCAGCTTCCTGTTCTCGGCCAGCACGTCCGCCTCGATGGATATGTCAGTTACCTTGTGCACGAGGCTCACGAAGCCCTTGGAGAATAAGAATTATTCCCCGAGACCGCAGTAGAAGGCAGGGCGTACTACGAACATCGACGAACATCGTACGCTCTCGCTTTTCGAACGGGAGAAGAACATATTACGTTTTATATTTATAATATGAACATTATTTTATAGCTAAGGCTTCTCCTTTTATGTTCCTATAATGGAAATTTTGTCCTCCCGGACGCTTGAAAAATTATGCGGGCGTGCTTCTCAGGATAGAGCGGCCTTTATGTCTTTGAGATACTGGATGGTGTAATATTTAAGAAGGATAGTAGCGATCATGATAAGAAAATATAATGATGAATAATTGCTACGTATATTATTAGAATTAATAAATTTAGAATCAGATAAAGCTAATGTTGGGTTAAGTTAAAATATATCATTTATAATGCCAAACCGCCCGAGAGGCAGGAAAATTACGATTGTTCGGACCTCTCGGAGATTGATTGGGAGTAGAGCACATGCTAGACTTCGACAGTATAAGCATTGACAAGATCTTGACCAGATACGACATCAAGATGGAGTCTTCGGAAAAGCCAGAGACCATCGCCGCCAGGATTCTCCCCAAGGACCCCGCCTTGAGGAAGGTCGCTGAGGACATCATGAACCTGAAGGGCAAGCTCATCGAGGACGATGTGAAGGCAGCCCTCCAGTCCTCCGCCCCCGAGGTCGTCATCCAGGACGGCCTGCTGAAGGGAATGGACGTCGTGGCCGAGCTCTATGGACGCGGTATTTACTACCTGCCCCATGTCATGGTCGCCGCTGACGCCATGGACAAGGGCATGAAGATCGCCGAGGCCAGCCTGAAGACCGAGAAGAAGACCAAGGGAACCGCCGTCATGCACGCCGCCGAGGGAGACCCCCACGACATCGGCAAGAACATCGCCGCCGTTCTCCTGAAGTCCAACGGCTACAAGGTCATCGACCTGGGCAGGGACGTTCTGGTCGACACCGTGGTCGACTGCGTTCTGAAGAACAAGCCCAACTTCGTGACCGGCACCGCCCTCATGACCACCACCATGTCCGCGTTCCCCAGGATCACCGCCAAGCTGGCGGAGAACGACGTTCACCTTCCGTTCATCGGCGCCGGCGGTGCCGTGAACAGGGAGTACGTCGAGTCCTTCGACATGGGCATCTACGCTGTAGCTGCCAAGGACGGCCCGCACCTGGCCGCCAAGATAGTGGACGGCTGGACCTGGCACAGGCTCAGGGAGAAGTGGGACGAGGTCGTCGCAGGGAAGATCTAATCGAGGTGAAAAAAATGGCTACCAAGAAGTTTACCAAGATGGAGTATGCGTCCGCTGATGAGCTCGTGTTCGGCGACGCGAAGTACCCGTTGTCCTACGGCCTTGGCCTCAAGGTCGGCGCCGGCTTCGTGTCACCGGAGATCAACTTCGCTCCCAGGCCCGGGACCGAGAAGACCCCGGAGAGGCTGACCAAGGAGTACGTGGACTACATCGCCACGGACATCATGAACCGCGCTGTCACCCTCGGTTTCCCCTCCCTCCAGCTGGAGAACGAGTGGATCTCCCAGATGGGCTCCAACGCTGAGAAGTATGCCAAGCCCGTGGTCGCCGGCCAGAAGGCCGTCCTTCAGAAGTACCACGACGAGTACGGCGTTGCCGTTGCCATCCGCCACACCGTGGCGGACCAGAGAGAGGGCGAGGCCGGTCTCCGCTTCGGCATGGACAAGCTGCACAGCTACCCTGAGAAGTGCATCGAGTCCCTGGAGGTCGCTGCCACCAACGGCGCCGATGTCCTCTCCGTCGAGTCCGTCGGCGGCAAGGAGATCGCCGACTACGCGGTCGTCAGGCAGGATATCCGCGGCTGGCTGTTCGGCATCGGCTACCTCGGCTCCATCGACATGGAGTGGCTGTGGACCCAGATCGTCGACATCGCCAAGAAGAACAAGGTAGTCCCCGGCGGCGACACCAACTGCGCCGGTGCGAACACCTCGATGTTCATGGCCGGCGGCTACCTGGACAAGGACATCCCCAGGACCTTCTCCGCCGTCACCCGTGCCATCGCCTCCGCCAGGACCCTGGTGGCCATCGAGTGCGGTGCCACTGGACCTGACAAGGACTGCGGCTACGAGGGCCCCATCCTGAAGGCCATCTCCGGCCGCCCCTCCGCCCAGGAGGGCAAGGGTGCCCAGGACGCGCACGCTGACCTGATGGGTAACCTCATCGCTCAGACCTGCGACCTGTTCTCCAACGAGTCCGTGGAGTACCACTCCGAGTTCGGTGGGTCCTCCGTCCAGTGCTGGCTCGGCGTCATCGGCTACGAGGCCGCTCTAATGAACGCCGCCAAGCAGCTAAAGCAGGACAAGGCCCTGAGGGACATCTATGTCGCCTCTGACCGGTTCAGGTGCCCTGAGGCCTACTGCCTCGCCTACGACAACGCCTACCAGATCGGACAGGCCATCGTGGAGCAGGGCAACAGCTACTACCTCAGGTCCCGCGCCGCCGGTCTGAAGGCCGCGGAGCTCATTCAGGCGTCCAACAACGCCGGCAAGCTGAAGCTCAGCAAGCAGGAGAAGGACACCCTGAACAAGATCCTGGTCGACCTCAACTCCCTGCCCGACGAGGAGGGCAAGTTCGTCGACTGGGCCATGAAGGAGTACAAGGACGTACCGGCCTTCAACGCCAAGAACTACGGTCTCTGAGAGAGATCGCGGTTCCCACCAAACTCCTTTTGTCCAAACCCTTTATCTCACTTTTTTCTGTCCACTAGAACAGCTCTCACCATGGACGCCTCGCCCGCCCTTCGACACAGCTTATAAGGAAAGAGCTGCATCCACAGCCCGGTGTCAGCGCAATGAGCTATTCCCCGCGCGTACGCGATATCCTGCAGCGGTCCGGTGCTGCCGAGGGCGACACGCTCCAGGTGAGGAGCGAGGGCCACGACCACACCGGCGTCCTAATGCCCCATCACGAGTTCAGCCATCCCGACGTGGTCGTACTGAAGCTGAAGAGCGGCTACAACGTGGGAGTGAGGATCGAGGCCACCTCCGAGCTGGCGGTGGTCTCCAAGGGGGCGAGCAGGGAGAAGGCCGCCCGCCCCGCCGTCAAAGGCCAGGGCCGAAAGCAGGTGGCGGTGCTGGGCACCGGGGGGACCATAGCCAGCTACGTCGACTACCGCACCGGAGCGGTCCACCCCGCGCTGTCCGCCGGCGATCTGGTGGCCACCGTGCCGGAGATCGCGGACCTCTGCGACGTGAGGTCGGAGGTGCTGTTCTCCATATTCTCGGAGAACATGACGGCCGAGCGGTGGAAGCTCATCGCCGAGGCGGTGGCGGACCGCATCAACGGCGGGGCGGAGGGGTGCATCATCCCTCACGGCACCGACACCATGGGCTACACCTCGGCCGCGCTGTCCTTCATGCTCCAGGACCTCACCGGACCGGTGGTGCTGGTCGGCGCACAGCGGTCCTCGGACCGCCCGTCCTCGGACGCGTACACCAACCTCCTGTCAGCTGCCCGCTTCATCGTGGACACTGACGCCGCCGAGGTGGTGGTGCTCATGCATGACAGCTCATCCGACACCGCGGCCGCCGTGCACCGCGGCACCAAGGTGCGCAAGATGCACACCTCTCGCCGGGACGCCTTCCAGAGCATCAACGCGGCACCGCTGGCACGGCTGGAGTTCGAGGGCCCCATCACTTTCACCGGCAGCTACCGCCCACGGTCCCCGGGGAAGGTCACCGCCCGCACTGCCATGGAGACCAACGTCACGCTGCTGCAGATCTACCCCGGCATGAGCCCCACGGTGTTCGGTCGCGTGCTGCGCGAGAGCCGCGGTGCGGTCCTAGCCGGCACCGGTCTGGGGCACGTGTCCTCGGACATGGTGGAGGCGGTGAGGAAGGCGGTGGACGGAGGCACCACGGTGGTGATGACCTCGCAGTGCCTGCACGGCATGGTGGACATGAACGTGTACAACACCGGGAGGGACCTTCTCACCGCGGGCGTGATCTCCGGCGGCGACATGCTGCCCGAGACCGCCCTGGTGAAGCTCATGTGGGTGCTGGGCCAGGGGGAAGAGGGGAAGAGGGTCGCGGAGCTGATGACCACGGACCTGAGGGGCGAGCTGACGACGAGGAGGGAGCAACATGAGCGAGCATGAGCTGACCTGCGGGCTGGAGATCCACCAGCAGCTGGACACCCGGAAGCTGTTCTGCGACTGCCAGACATCGCTGGTGGAAGAGGAGGGAGCGACCTTCCAGCGCCGCCTGCGGCCCACCACCTCGGAGCTGGGGGAGATCGACCGCGCCGCGCTGGTGCAGGCCGAGAAGAGGATGCGGTTCCGCTACCAGGCCCCGCCCTCGGCCTCCTGCCTGGTCGACGCCGATGAGGAGCCGCCGCACTGCGCCAACGCCGAGGCGCTGGACATCGTGCTGACGTTCGCCGCCATGCTCCGGGCCCGTCCGGTGGACGAGGTCCACTTCATGCGCAAGCTCGTCATCGACGGCTCCAACACCACGGGCTTCCAGCGCACCGCCATGATCGCCACCGATGGCGTCCTGGAGGTCAATGGGCGCATCATCTCGGTGCCCACCTTCTGCCTGGAGGAGGACGCCGCCCGCAAGGTGGACACCAAGGTCGGGGAGATCACCTACCGCCTGGACCGCCTGGGCATACCGCTGATAGAGGTGGCCACCGGCCCCGAGCTGCACACCCCGGAGGAGGTCAAGGAGGCCGCCCAGCGCCTGGGCTCCATGATGCGCGCCACCCGCAAGGTCAAGCGGGGCATCGGCACCATCCGGGAGGACGTTAACATATCCATTCCCGGCGGGAGCAGGATCGAGATCAAAGGGGTCCAGGAACTGCGCCTTCTTCCGCTGTACGTGGAGAAGGAGGTGGAGAGGCAACGCTCGCTGCTGCGCATCCGCGATGCGCTGGTGGAGAGGAACGTGCAGCGCCGGGACGCCGAGGTCCGAGACCTCACCGACATGTTCTCCAAGAGCCCCTCCAAGGTCATACTGGGCGCTCTCAAGAAGGGCGGGAAGGTGCTGGGCGCTCCCCTGCCTGGCTTCACCGGCCTCCTCCGCTCTCCGGACACCAAGCTGCGGCTGGGCGCGGAGATGGCGCAGTACGCCCGCACCAAGGGCGTGGCCGGCATATTCCACTCCGACGAGCTGCCGAACTACGGGATCGAGCAGGCCAGCGTGGACGAGGTCCGCGCGTCGTTCGCCCTGGGGCCCCAGGACGCGTTCGTGCTGTGCGCTGACGAGGAGCGCAAGGCCCGGGCGGCGCTGGGCGCGGCCGTGGCGCGCGCGTACGAGGCCCTTAACGGCGTGCCAGAGGAGACCCGGGACCCGCTGCCGGACGGCAGCAGCACCTACTCCCGCCCCCTGCCCGGGGCGGCGAGGATGTACCCCGAGACCGATGTCCCGCCGATCACGCTGGATAAGGGGCACTTAGAGCGCATCGCGTGCAACCTTCCGGAGCTGCCGGAGGTGCGCACCGCCCGCATCGCGTCCACCTATGGTGTGCACGAGCAGCAGGCCCGGCAGCTGGTGCGCGACGGATGGGACGAGCTGTTCGAGGATGTGGCCAAGAGCAAGGAGCTGGCCGGTACCGCCGCCCGTACCCTGCTCTCCACGCTACCCGAGCTGGAGCGGCAGGGGGTGGACATGACCAAGGTGGACGAGGCCGCGCTGCGCGCCGCGTTCGCCGCCCTGTCCCGGGGAGAGTTCGCCAAGGAGGCCATGCCGGACGTCCTGTCCCTCATGGCCAAGGGCAAGAGCGTCCCCCAGGCGGTGAAGGAGCTGGGCATCTCGGTGATGTCCGCCGACGAGGCCACCAGCGTGATCTCGAGGATCGTACGTGAGAAGGAAGGCTTCGTGCGCGAGAAGGGCGTGGGTGCTGTCGGCCCCCTCATGGGCGTGGTGATGGGAGAGCTCAAGGGCAAGCTGGACGGGAAGACGGCCAGCGAGCTGATCCGGAAGGAGATCGAGAGGCTGCTGTCCTCCTGAGCCGGCGCCTCCCGGAGACCCATGCCGGTGGGCGTATGCCCATCGGAGCGTACTACCTCCTTTAGAGCGTACGTCGCCAGCTACTTCGGTCCGCTCTCGCCCGACGCCTCGGTATCCTCGAACTTGTCCAGGGAGTTGGTCATCACCTTGTGCAGGATGTCTATCTGCCCCTGGTAGTAGTCCTTCTTCTCTGGTTGCTCCACCTTGAGGTACTCCAGCTCATCGATGTTGTCCTGGATGTCCTGCTTCATCAGGACCACCCCGCCCGATTGCTCGATGGCCTGAGTGACGTAGGCGGCCAATCTACTGGCCCGGGCCTGCTTCTTATCCTTGCTGCCTTTGAACATGTAGCTCCTCCTATCACTGCCCTGCCGGCAAGGAACGCAATTTTTCAGGGCTTAAAAAGGTTTATGAACGATTTCTGCCGGCCAGCACTAAAGAGGGGACGATGGCGCATGGCCCCCTGGGCCCTCTAGGTGTAGGTGATAAGAAAAAAGGGAAAGGTGGGGGGGGGTGTCCCCGTTACTTCTTCCGCCTGGCCAGCAGGACGGCCCCCGCGATGACCGCGAGGACGGCCGCCAGTATCCCGCCGATGACCATGGGGTTCTTGGCGATGGTCCCCAGGATGTCCGTGCCGGAGCTGCCCACCTTGAAGCTGACCTCCTTCTCCATGCTCTCGCCGGAGACGTCCGTGGCCTTCACGATGAGCTTGTGCTCACCATCGCTGAGCCCGGTCAGCGAGACGGAGGTGGAGTTCACTGGGACCTCTACGAACGCAGCGCCGTCCAGGGAGTACTCCAGCTTGCTGATGGTCGCACCGTTGACCACCGTGAAGCCGATGGTGACGTTCCCCTCGGGGTAGCTGTCGTCTGGCTCCTGGAACACGATGCCGGGGGAGCCGGTGGTTATGGTCAGGGAGACGTTCTTCACGCCCTCGGCGTTACCGGCCCGGTCCACGGAGTAGAACTCCACGACGTGCGTGCCGGTGGTGGACAGCCCGATGTTCTCGGTGTAGGCCGACCACGAGCCGCCGTCAACCCGGTAGAGGATCTTCTCGACCCCCGAGGTGGCGTCCGTGGAGGTGAGGTTCACCGCCGCCGCGCCGGTGTACTTGGACCCGTCCTTCTCGCCGAAGACCGCGGCCGTGGTGACCGGGGAGACGGTGTCGACGATGGTGCTGGTGTCGGCCGCGTCCCGCCTGGTCTCGCTGTAGGCGCTGACGTCAGTTCCCTGGGTGAAGAACTCGTACGTGCCATCATAGGGGGCCACGAAGGTGACCGGCCCGGGCTCGAAGGTGCCGTCCTGCTCCTGGGCGGTGGTGTACATGTTCCACTCCCCGGTGCCGTTGACCCGGTAGTAGAGCTTGTAGTGGTCCATGGCCACCTTGGGGTGGTTGTAGGTGTAGCTCACGGTAAAGGAGCTTGAGTTCTGGTAGGCGTCCAGCTCGTTGACCGTGGTGGTCAGGGGCAGGGACCCCACGGGGACGGTGCCGGTCAGGGTGATGGTGTCCAGGTAGACGCCCTCCCTCATGCCCCTGTCTCCGTTGATCACGCTCACGCCCTTACCGGTGAAGGCATCGGAGGCGTCCCCGTTTGTCGGCGGCGTGGTCCCGGACACGAACTCGAAGCCCACCCAGGTGGCGTTGTTTGGTATGGTCACCGTGGCGTGGATCCAGGACTTGGACGTGGCCTGCTCCTGGGTATCGGTCCAGGCCACGTGCTTCACCAGGCTGCTGTTGGTCCCGGTGTAGTAGATGACGTTCAGGAAGTCATAGCCGACCGTGGTCCCGGTGTCCGGCTGCTTGGCGTCCGACACGCCGGTGTCGGAGTGGAAGTAGAAGGACAGGGTGTTGACGGAGTAGGCGCTCAGGCCTCCCACCGCCCGGCGCATCACCGCGTCCATGTTGGTGTCGTACCTCTGGGTGTACTGGGACTGCGGCAGCCCCGCGGCCTGGTCCAGGAGGTTGAAGTCGTACGGCTGGTTCGTGCCGTTCCAGTAGTGCGAGTTGTAGCCGGACTTGGCGCAGTAGGCGGCGTGGGTCCCGCCGTACACGGTGTGGTTGGTCCGGCACCAGGTGTCCGCGCTGTCCAAGTTGTTCTTATCGGTCTTCTCCCAGTTGTCGAACCAGTCCGCGAAGACGGCCTCATCGACCGTCTCGGTGAAGAACAGCTTGCTGTCCGGTACGGCCGCCGCCGCGCTGGTCGGTATGATGGTCAAGATCATGGCTGAGCATAGGATGAGTGCCAAGGCTACGCTGAGCTTTCCTCGGTTCACGCCACGGTCATTAACGATTGCACATATTAATCATTACGGGAGAAGGGCCCGGCCCTCCGAAGCAATATTTATTCACTTTTGAATAATTTATCTGGTCCACCGTCCAGGCACGGTCGCCACCACTATGCTGACGTGATCATGACTTCTGAGGGGCCTGGTCAACGGGGAGCGAGCGGCTTAGGTCCAATGGGGTCCTGCCCTCCGGCCGGGCCGGGGGGGCAGGGAAGGAAGGGTGAATAAGAACGTCGTGCCGCTACGGCCGTCGGACTCCAACCATATGCGACCACCGTGCCGCTCCACGATCTTCTTGCATATCGCCAGGCCGATGCCCGTCCCCTCGTACTCCGCCTGCGAGTGCAGGCGCTGGAACAGCACAAAGAGCTTGTTGGCGTACCTGCTTTCGATGCCGATCCCGTTGTCCTGGACGGCCACCGTCCACTCCAGGGGGCTCTGCGTGGCATAGACATGGACCCTTGGAGCATCGGGACCATGGAACTTGATGGCGTTGCTTATCAGGTTCAGCAGCACCCTGCTCATCTGCCCCCTGTCCGCCCACACCGTGGGCAGGGGGTCGGTCAGGACCACGGCCCCGCTCTCCTCGATGGTCGACCGCAGGTCGTCCAGCACGCCGGAGAGGACGAGGTTCAGGTCGGTGGGGGCGAAGGGCCGGTTCTTCACCTCCACTCGGGTGTACTGCTGTAGGTCGCTCACCATCCGGCGCATCCGCGCCGTCGCCTCACTGATGATCTGCACGTACTCCTTGGTCTCGACAGACAGCTCGCCCCCATGCTTCTCCATCAGACTGGCGTACAGGGACACGGTCCTCAGCGGCTCCTGAAGGTCATGGCTAGCCACGTAGGCGAACTGCTGCAGCTCCTGGTTGGAGAGCCTCAGCTCCTCCTCCATCTTCTTGCGCTTGGTGATGTCATGGGCGATGACGAACTCGCCCGTCGGCCTGCCGTCCTCATAGAGGGGCATGACCTGCATCACCATGCTGAGCCGCCGCCCGCCTTTGATCAGCACTTCGTGCTCCACCGTCTCCTCGATGACCTCCCCTGACCTCAGCCTCTCGGTCCGTGAACGGAACAGCTCCCTCCCCTCCGGAGTGAGGAGGTCCAAGGGGTCCATGGCCAGCAGCTCTTCTCGAGAGTACTCGGTGAGGGCGCACATGGCATCGTTGACCGTCCTGAACCTGTCCCCCTCTAGGTCGATCTCGAAGATGGCGGTGGGCGCGTACTTGATCAGGCGCCGGTACCTCTCCTCGCTCTCCCTCAGAGCCCCCTCCATCCTCCATCGTTCGGTGACATCCTCGAAGATGGCGACGAAGTACCCCTCGCGGGGGCTGTAGGCGGAGATGTTGAGCCATTTCCGGAGCGGCTCCACGTAGGTCTCGGTCTGGAAGGAGGTGCCCTCGCGGGCCACCAGTGAGATCTGGGTCAACCACGGAGGGGGGTTGTCACGTAGCCCTGGAACAAGCTCGCTCAGCCTCCTGCCCAGGACCGCCTGCCGTTCCGTCCCGCTCACCCGCTCGAACGCCCGGTTGGAGTCCAGGATCAGCATGTCGTCCGACCCTCCCTCCCGGGAGGCCTCGACCCTGCCGTACACGAACGCGTTCAGCATGTTGGAGAAGAAGTTGGCCGACTCCTGTTGGTCGTTCATGAATGCCTCTGACCAGCGCTCGGACATGTCGGCCCGCACGTTGGTGGTGCCCTTCAGGCTGAGCACGGCGAGCAGGAAATAGAACCCCCCGCTGTACTGTGCTATTCTCCCTATCCAGCTGGAGAGGTCGCCGTTGGTGGTCTGGAACAGCAGGCTGGCCATGCCAATGGCGAACATGGTCAGTCCCAGGGAGTACCAGAACAGGGCCTTGGACCGGAGCCGGAAATGCTGAGCGTACAGCATCACGGAGCTGAGGAGGAAGAACAGCAGGGTCAGGGCCAGCACGGACTGGCGCAGGGGGGTGGGGCCGGTGCCGGACAGGAAGGTGGGGACCACACCAGCGTACGTCAGCGCGGTGATGGTGGCGACGAAGAGGGCGACCAGGGCGTAGGAGATGGTCAGCATGCGCGGCCTTTGAGGTTCGATGGTCCGGTCCACCATCCGGATGGTGACCATGGCGCTGAGGAACTGGAGGATGGACGATAGCAGGAAGTTGATGTTGTGGACCGTCACCCCGGAGTTGGCGGAGATGAAGTTGGAGGAGTATCCACTGATCAGAGGGGCCAATCCGCTGGCCATGACCGCACAGCCCAGCAGGAGGACGTTCACGCTTCCGTGACGGAGGTAGCCACTGGCCGATAGCACGGCGATCGCCAGGCCGGTCCCCGTGAGGAAGATCACGTTCAGAAAGGTAAGGAGATAAGGCGGGTCAAACACGCTCTCGCCCGAGGGGTCCAAGAGGGGGCCTAGCACGGCGAGCAGTACATAGACTAGCACGGGTACTAGCCCTACCTCCTTGGGCACCCTCCACATGAATTATCTCGCGAACGCCTCTACTAGTCGGTTCCCGATATTAATGATACCTTCCATCGGGTGTCGAGGTGTCAATGGATGCGTCCTCGCCCACCGGTCACGGTCCAGGAAGCCTTAGCTCCTCCACCCACAGTTCCTCGAAGAAGTAGTGCCGGGAGCCCAGCCGGCGATGGGCGAACCCGGACAGCAGGGCATCCAGTCCCGGCGCGTCCATCTCCGACGAGAGGAGGAGCAGGATACGCCCTCCTGGCCGGAGGTGCTCCCCTGCTCCCTGCAGGAACGGGGACAGGACGTCAAGGCCTGTCCTGCCGCCCGCCCAGGACCTCTCCAGCACTCCTTCCTCCTCCGCGGCCAGGTACGGGGGGTTGAACACCATCAGGTCGAACCTCCCCGGCACGTTCTGGAAGAGGTCGCTCTCCACCACCTCTCCCGCCAGGCGGTTTCTATGAAGGTTGTCCCGGGTGCACCGCACCGCGTGGGGGTTGACGTCCGCGGCCGTCAGGAGACCGCCGGCGGCAGAAATGTGACAGGACAGGAGCCCGGTGCCGCACCCCATCTCCAGGACCCGCTCACCCGGGACCACCGCCAGGTGCTCGAGCAAGAGGAAGGTGTCCTCCTTGGGAGGGTACACCAGCTCGCACTCCTCGATGTCGATCTCCCGGCGGTACTCCATGCTCTCGGACCAGCTGAACGCTCCCCGTCTATAATACCCCGCCCCTGGTCCCGCAAGGCCAGAAGCAGAGCGAAACGGTCATATCGCGCAAGATGGATGTGCGGGGGGATGGAACCTGCCTCCCTTGTGATCGTGGCCATAATGGTCGCCGCCGTGGTGGTGGCGGGGTTCAAGAGGTTCGACCTGTCCCACCTGTTGGTGCTCAGCAACCTGGGGATATTCTTCATCATCCTGTTCTCCAACCGGTTCCTGGTCTTCACCGACCTGGCGATGCAGCCGCAGGACCTGGGGAACGGGACGGCGGCGTACACGCTGTTCACCAGCATGTTCGTGCACTACGACTTCACCCACGTGATCGGCAACATGCTGTTCCTGTTCTTCCTGGGCAACCCCCTGGAGACCCGGATAGGGAAGCGCAGGTTCGCCCTGGTGTACTTCGCCTCGGGCATCGCCGGCTCCCTGATAGCGGCCGGGTACCTCATCCTGGTGCAGAACACTCCCAACATATTCATGATGGGCGCCTCGGGGGCCATCTCCGGCGTGGTGGGGACCTTCTTGGTGCTGTACCCGCGCGACGAGATACCGATGTTCGTGGGCCCCATCTTCCTGCCGCGGGTGCCTATCTGGCTCTCGGCCCTGAGCTGGATAATACTGGATATCTTCCTGGTGCTGCTGCTGCCCAGCAACGTCTCCTGGCAGGCCCACCTGGGGGGCTTCATCGCCGGCATGCTCATCGGCCTGGCCCTGGGCCGCCGGGTGGAGGTGGAGTTCAAGAGGGAGTCCGGTCCCCGCGACTACTCCCAGCTGGAGGCCCTGGCCACCACCCCCCAGCTCCGGACCGCCCTGGACAACATCCGGGACGAGGCCCACAAGGACGTGCGGGAGGTGTGGCTGGAGTACTTCGCGGAGCACGCGCAGTGCCCCCATTGCGGTGGCAAGATGAAGTGCCGCAAAGGCCGCTTCGTCTGCCAGTGCGGTGAGGTCGTGGACATATGGTGAGCGTGCAGGTGATAGTGGAAGGCTGGCTGCGCCGCGAGGACGGCGTGCTGCGGGAAGCGCACTCCACCGCCACGCTGATCGCGACGGACCAGCATCACATCCTGGTGGACACCTCCACGCCCCGGCACCGGGACGCCCTGCTCCACGGCCTGCGCTCCCTGGGCCTGGGGCCGGAGGACATCGACATGGTGGTGAGCACCCACCTGCACATGGACCACGTGGGCAACGACAGCCTTTTCACCCGAGCGGTGAGGATGGCCCGGGCGGAGGAGAGGCCCGGCCCCGGTCACCGTGCGATAACGGCGGACGTGGACATCGCGCCGCACGTGCGCCTGCTGCACACTCCCGGTCACACTCCCGGCTCGATGAGCGTGGTGGTCGAGGCCGATGACCGGGTGCACGTGATCGCGGGGGACGCCGTTCCCACCCGGGACAACATCGAGAAGTGGGCGCCGCCGGGCATCCACTACGACCGGGAGGTGGCGCTGGACAGCATGCACCGGATCGTGGACCTCGCCGATGTGGTGGTCCCCGGGCACGGAGGGGCCTTCGAGCTCCTCGGCCTTGATATGAAGAAGCGATAATTATATTCGGTTGAACGCTACATGGTTCCGGTCGGTTATACCGATGACAGTACCTAACGCGCTTTACCTGGACTGCCCCTCGTGCAACGAGCACGCCGTCCATGAGGTCCTGAAGGGAAAGTTGAGCAAGAAGCAGGACAGCATGGAGGCGACCGTGAAGTGCCAGGAATGCGGTCACACCTACTCCACGGTGGTGAGGGAGCCGGAGATGCTCAAGATCCCCATCATCGTCTCCGAGCTGGGCAACTCCAAGAAGGAGGAGATCGAGCTGGAGGCGGGGGAGCTGCTGAGCCTGGGCGACGAGCTGTACCTGGGGGAGACGCACCTCCTGGTCACGGGCCTGGAGTGCGACGGCCGCCGGGTGGAGAAATGCGACACCAAGAATGTCGCCACCATCTGGGCCAAGAAGTTCGACAAGGTGGTCGTCAAGATCTCCATCAACAAGCACACCCGGACGATCGCAACGCAGATGGACGCCATGCCCGACGAGGAGTTCTTCGTGGGCGACATGATGACCGTGGGGAAGGAGAAGGTGGTGATACACAACATCCGCTCCACGGAGGGCACGGTCCGGCGGGGCAGCGTCCTGGCCCGCGATATCGTGAGAATATATACAAAGGCGGTGCGCACCACTAGCTACTGAGGAGAAGATGTACGAGAAGGAACGAGTGGAGCTGGTCGATAGGCTGGAACGGACGGGCTTCGTGACCAACCGCGCGGTCCTGGAGGCGATAAGGAAGGTCCCCCGGCACGAGTTCCTGCCCCGGGAGCTGTGGCCCTGGGCCTACGTGGACAACGCCCTCCCCATCGGAAGCGGGCAGACCATCTCCGCACCCCACATGGTCGGCTACATGCTAGAGGTGCTGGACCTGCACCCCGGCCAGAAGGTGCTGGAGATCGGCACCGGGTCGGGATACCACGCCGCCCTGGTGGCCGAAATCATCGGCCCCCGGGGGGAGGTGTTCTCGCTGGAGCGGATACCGGAGCTGGGCAACCAGGCCCGGGAGACTCTGGCCCGGCTGGGACACAGCGACATCGTGAAGGTGATCATCGCTGACGGCACCGAGGGCCTGCCGCTGGAGGCCCCCTTCGACCGCATCCTGGTGACCGCGGGCGGACCGGGGGTCCCCCCTCCTCTCAAGGACCAACTGGGAGAGGGCGGCGTGCTGGTCATCCCGGTGGGCGGGAGGACGTACCAGCAGCTGACGGTGGTGAAGAGGGAGCACGGCCGGCTGCACGAGCGGGCCCTGGGTCTGGTGACCTTCGTGCCCCTAATCGGGCAGCACGGCCACAAGTTCACTTAGAGCCCAGGATGGGCGGCAGCACGTCCCGGATGTCCCGCGAGCGGAGGACCACGTCGGCGTTCCGCTGCACCTCATCATCTATGGGGTTGAAGGCGATGGCCAGGCCGGAGGCGCTGAACATGGACACGTCCACGAAGCTGTTGCCGATGGCCACGGTGCGCTCCTCCGCTACTCCGAACTTTTGCTGGAAGCGCTGCAGCGCCTTCCTCTTGTTGGTCAGCTCCACGCGCAGCACGCCCTCGCCGGTGAGCCGGCCCCGCTCGTCGCAGGCCAGGCTGTTGGCGATGTGATCGTCGAACCCATTATCCTCGGCGATGCGCCGGGCGGCCATGTCCAGGCCCCCACTGACGATGACGCAACGCATGCCGCGGCGGTGGAGGGCGTCCACCGTGTCCCTTATCCCGGGGATCACCGGCACCGGTTTCAAGATCTCGTCGATGTCGTCGATGCACAGGTCGTCCCGCAGGGCCAGCCACAGCTCGATGTCCCGGCGCATGAACTCCGCATCGTCTATGCGCCCCTCGATGTAGTCCACCAGGGACGCCTCGTTGTTGACCTTGAAGTGCTCGTGCACCCAGGTCCAGGAGCTGATGTGATCGACCAGGACACCGTCCATATCGAAGGCAACCAGCTCATACTCGGAATCCATGGTGGGAACACCATACAAAGGTTATTAATGACCTTTGGTGTTGAATTTGGCGATGATAGTCCTCCTGGGCGTGGGGCATGTTTTCGACATAGCCGATCAGGTCAAGGCCCTCATCGAGAGGGAGCGCCCGGACGCGGTCTGCGTGGAGCTGGACCGGGCCCGGTACCACGCCCTCCAGAACCCGGGAGGGAAGCCCCAGGGCAAGATCACGTACCGCCTGCTGGCCAAGATGCAGAAGCGCCTGGCCGACCAGTACGGGGGCGAGGCCGGGGCGGAGATGCTGGCGGCGGCCGAGGCGGGCCGGTCCATGGGAGCGGCGGTTCTGCTCATCGATGCCGACGCCAACGAGACCTTCGCCCGGCTGAACCAGGAGATGTCCCGCCGCGAGAAGTGGAAGCTGGCGCTCTCCGCGGTGTCCTCGCTGTTCATCAGCCGCAGGAGGATGGAGAAGGAGATTGACAGCTTCCAGGAGAACGGGGACGTGTACCTCGATGAGATGCAGGAGCAGTTCCCCAGCCTGAAGAAGGTCCTCATAGACGATCGCAACGCACTAATGGCCAAGCGCATAGATGCCGCCGCCTCCCGCTACCCCATCGTCCTGGCGGTGATCGGGGACGGTCACATCGAGGGCATCATGGAGCTGCTGGACCGGGACGATATCAAGGTCTACCGCCTCAAGGACATACGGAGCGACGGCCAGCCGTCCACTCCCCGGAAGGTGCAGAGCAACGCCGAGGTGCGGTTTCACTTCGAGCGCTCCCTGCAGTAGCAGGTTTTTAACGTGTATGAATATACTGGTCATGTGCGAGTGACCCTTCTCTCCTACACCCAGGATGCCGAGAGGCTGTGCGCCTCGGCCGCTCACTCCTGCTACTCCAGCAAGGGCGCCAGCGAGCTCATGGAGGAGTGGGACGAGAGGAAGGGGGCTAAGTGGCTGAACGTGCCATTGGCCTCGGGGCACCACTCGGTCATCGAGCACGCGAACTATACCTTCTCCATCGAGGGCGGCTCTCGTTCCATGAGCCACCAGCTCGTTCGCCATCGCCTGGCGTCCTTCAGCCAGATGTCCCAGCGCTATGTGGACATGAAGGGCGCCGATTACGTTGTCCCCGCCTCCATCGAGGCCGATCCCGAGCTGGAGGAGCGCTACCGGGCGCTCATGGAGCGCATTTGGGATGAGTACCGGGAGCTGTCCAAGAGGGTGCCTGTTGAGGACGCCCGCTACGTGCTTCCCAACGCCTGCACCACCAACATCACCGTGACGATGAACGCCCGCGAGCTGTGGCACTTCTTCGAGCTCCGCACCTGCCGCCGCGCTCAAAATGAGATACGGGAGGCAGCCGACCAGATGCTCGCCCTCGTAAGGGAGGTCTCCCCCCTCATTTTCAAGGACGCCGGGCCCCCCTGCATATCCAAGGGGAAGTGCCCCGAAGGCAAGATGACCTGCGGCAAGCCGCGTCGGGAGCTGCGGGCCCCGTAAGGGGACGTCTTTCGGGCGCGGCAGCTCACTTCTCGATGGACAGCAGGTCCTCCAACCGCTCCTGCATGTAGCGGTAGGAGTCCTGCACTCCCAGGTTG
The DNA here is from genome assembly GCA_963663855.1 of Methanomassiliicoccaceae archaeon. Taxonomy (GTDB): domain Archaea; phylum Thermoplasmatota; class Thermoplasmata; order Methanomassiliicoccales; family Methanomassiliicoccaceae; genus UBA6. The sequence goes on from OY760646.1 coordinate 1,937,578, forward strand.
TAGAACCCCGGAGCGAGCTTGTCGATGATGAAGTCTAAAAGAAGGCCGGCCGCCAGGTCGCCGATCTCCTCCTCCCTCACTTCCCGGAAGAACACCTTGATGGATGAGATCATGTGCTCCCGCTCCTCCCTCTCCACCGTCAGCTTGGCCACCTTACGCATGGGCTCCCCATGCCGATGGGCGACCTTAATCCTCCTGTTGCCTGGCGGGACGGGAAAGGTTCACTGATATGAGGGGACATGGAACGAGGTCAACAAGGGGGCGTGATATGCTCGGCCGGGCCTTACTGGCCACGGAGCGATCGACACCCCTGGCCGCCTTCCGGACAGAGTAACGTATCAAAAAGGGTTAAATATGGACTCAGCTTAACCGACTTTTGCCTAAGGTGACACTCATGGGAAACATTCGCCCCAATTATATCAAAAGGATCGCACTCGACCTCGTCCAGAAGTACCCCACCGTTTTCAACGCGGACTTCGAGAACAACAAGGTATTGGTATCCAAGCTGACCAACGTCGACAGCATCATGATGCGCAACCGCATAGCTGGCTACGTGACGACCTACTGGCAGCACATGGAAAAGTAATACATTCGATAACTTTTTCTACACACAAGCTTGTCGGCCGGGGCATATGGCCCCTGCCGTTGAGGTGACGGCTCTATCCCGTTCGTTCAACGGTAAGAGCCCCATCGTTGCTCTTGACAACGTCAACCTTAGTGTCGAGGAGGGCGAGCTCTTCGGCCTCCTGGGCCCCAATGGGGCGGGAAAGACCACCCTTATCAAGATCCTATCCACTCTTCTACTGCCGTCCAAGGGTTCGGCCAGGGTCCTGGGCTACGATGTGGCCAAGGAGACCGCCAGGATACGGCCGCTGATCAACATGGTGTCCGGGGGAGAGATCTCCGGTTACGGCCTATTGACGGTGAGGGAGAACCTGTGGATGTTCTCCCAGTTCTACGGTCTCCCGCGGAAGGAGGCCAACGACCGCATCGACGAGCTGCTGCGAGCGTTCGGGCTGGACGAGAAGGCCGACGCCAAAGTGCGGACCCTGTCCACCGGGCAGAGGCAGCGGATGAACATCATCCGCGGCTTCGTGACCGATCCCCGGCTCATCTTCCTCGACGAGCCGACCCTGGGCCTGGACGTGCAGACCAGCCGGGCCATTCGGGACTATATCCGTTCATGGGTCCGCTCCAAGGAGGACCGCACGCTGCTCCTCACCACCCACTACATGAGGGAGGCGGAGGAGCTGTGCGACCGCGTGGCCATCATCGACCGGGGGACCATCCTCGCGTGCGATTCCCCGGAGGGGCTGAAACGGAGGATGAACCGCTCCTCCACCTTCGTCCTTGACACCACGCCCTTCGACAGCTCCTCCCTCTCGGCCATTCCGGGCATCCGGGGGGTCAGCGCCGAGGCTTTGAAGGACGGAGCAAGGATCAGGCTGGTGGTGGAGGACGAGTCCTCCATATCCGACGTGATCGCGTCCGTGGGGTCCCACGGGGGGAAGGTGCTCAACCTCAGCAAGAGCGAGCCCACCCTGGAGGACGTGTTCATAGAGCTGGTGGGGAGGGGGTTGGGGTAGTCGACTGGACGCTGAACTTCCGCGCGGCGGTGGGCAGGGCCTACCCCCGGGCCATCGGGGCCATGAGGGAACCGTCGTGGACCGTCTTCGACGTGCTCCTCCCTCTGCTGGGCATCGCCGCCTACATCTACTACTACCGGGCCCTGGGCGCCGACCCCGCGTTCGAAGGGTTCGTGGTGCTGGGCGGGGCCATGACCGCGTTCTGGCTCAACGTGTTGTGGGGCATGGCGGCCCAGCTGTACTGGGAGAAGGAGACGGGGAACCTGCAGCTGTTCCTGGTGACCCCCATGTCGCGCATGGCCCTGCTGGCCGGCATGGCCCTGGGCGGGATGTTCTCGGCGGGCATCCGCGCCCTGTCCACCCTGGTGCTGGGCATCCTGCTGTTCAACGTGCACATGACGGTAGCAGACCCAGTACTGCTGGTGGCGGTGTTCCTGGTGACCCTCGTCGCCATCTACGGCATGGGGATGATGTTCGCCTCCCTGTTCATGCTGTACGGCCGGGACGCGTGGAACATCTCCAACCTGCTGCAGGAACCGATCTACCTGGTCTCGGGGTTCTACTTCCCGGTGCGCGCGCTGGGCCCGTGGGTCAGCGCCGCGGCCGCCGTCATACCCATCACCCTGGGCCTGGACGCCATGCGCCAGCTGCTCTTCGGAGCGGTGGCCGATGGCCTCCTGCCGGTGACCTGGGAGCTCGCGATCCTCATGGTGCTGGCCGTGCTGTTCCTGGTGGGGGCCCGATGGTCCCTGGACTACATGGAAGGTCTGGGCCGGAAGGAAGGGAGGTTGACCCTGCGATGGCAGTGAGCGACCACCTCCGCACCTTGCGCCAAGCGGCCTGGCTGGGCTGGCAGATGGAGTCCAACTGGACCCGCCCGTGGCTGTTCATGATCTACTCCATCGCCCGCCCCATCGCCGCCACGCTCATCCTGGTGGTGATGTTCATGGTGGTGAAGCAGGGGGTGGGCAACGATCCGCTGATGTTCACCTACACCTACCTGGGGGCGGTGTTCTTCATGTTCGTGGCCCAGGTGCTGTTGGGCGCCACCTACGTCATCATGGAGGACCGGGAGCACTACCAGACGCTGAGGCAGATCTACATCGCGCCCATCTCCCTGCACGTGTACATCATCGGGCGGTCGCTCAGCAAGGTGGCCCTCACCAGCGTGTCGGCCGTCATATCCATGCTTTTCGGGCTCCTCGTGCTGAGGCTGCCCATCGACCTGCTGCAGGTGGACTGGCCCCTGTTCGTGCTCTCCATGCTCATCGGCCTGGGGTGCATCCTCTCCATCGGCATCGCCCTGGCCGGCGTGACCTTCCTCACCGCCAAGCACAGCACCGGCATCAACGAGGGCATCGGTGGTCTGTTCTACCTCTTCTGCGGGACGCTGTTCCCCCTGACCGTGCTGCCGTCATGGGGGCAGAGCATCGGCATGGTCATCCCCATCACCTACTGGCTGGAGCTGGTCCGGCGGTCCCTGCACCCCGGTGGGGGCATCGAGTCCATCAGCGGCCTGGGGGGATTCTCCAACCCCATGATACTCCTCCTTCTGGCACTGTCGACCTTGGCCTTCCTAGGGCTCTCCCTGCTCATCTTCTGGTTCGCCGACCGCATGGCCCGGAAGGCGGGCAAGGTGGACATGACCACCTCGTACTGACCCCGATATTAAAAAAATACAAGAGGCGGCTCCTCGTCGCGGCGGAAGACGGGCATTTACAACCGGCTACTGATGGCCTAATGGGTTACACAGCAAGGAGTGTCACAACCCTATTTTTCTCCAGCCTACTGGCATCATAACTAAGCTTCCTGGCTCATCTTAGCCCTCATCTCTTCGATGTTCAGTGGATAGAGCGGCTTGCAGAGGATCTCGTTGACCCGGAGCTTCTTCAGATTTTGTGAGGACGCGGCCTGCATGACCAATGCAGTGTCACAACCTCTTCCGGTTCCTGCGATGACTATGATGGGCTCGCCGCTCTTGATGTGTCCCCCGTCCGTTGCCATAAGTACGATCTCGAAGCAGACCTTGAATCCCTGACAGAAGGTCCTAAGCAGGTTGGCCATCACCATAGGGGTCGACGATTCGTACAGGTCGCCGGTATGGAAGAGCATCGTCCCAAAGTGGACCACATGCCCTGAACCACGTATTTTTTCTGCGGTCTCAGGCAGGAAGGGATTCACTTCGCGGCGAAAGTCCCATTGGTGAGGGATGATTATCAGCTGAACATCGTTTCCAAAAAAATCCATCGCCTTCAACGCCGTCTCTCCTCGGGTGGAGGCCACTACAATCTTATGTATGCCCAGCTCCTTAGCTCGTTCCCGAGCCAATCCCATGGTTATTTCGGTGTTCTCCGGCCCTAAGGTCTCGAAGTAGACTATCTTGCGTTCCATAATTGTTGAATGCAATCTCCCAACCATAGATATTTCTTATAGCTCGGTCCGTTAAGAGAGGTCAGCCAGGATCCTAAAGCCTTTCTCAAGTGTACTACAGGCTGACAGGCCATCGGGCGCCCCTCATAGCCTACAGACGCATCACATATGTTCAATGGCGGGGCGAATGACATAGAGCAATCATATCCCTTTGTTGCTCCAGACCTCCCATCGCTCAGGCGCCCGTCTCAATAATGCCGATAGGAGCTGCGACCCGCTCGGTGGAGCGAGGCGCTCAAGAGCACAAGTTCACGCTCCTCGTGGACAGAGTAACGAGCGAGCACAAGCGGTCCTGGATGTGGACCATTGGCAGGTTCGGACGAACGAAAAGGAATTAAAGGGGGAACTGTTACAGGGGAATGCCCGAGTGGGGTAGCTTGGATATCCTAAGAGATTGCGGATCTTTAGACCCGGGTTCGAATCCCGGCTCGGGCGCTTCTCTAACCCCCACCAAGCATTCATCTTTCTGACACGTTCCCTGCAATGTTCCATCCGCATAGGTCCCGCTTCTGTTCCATAGCTGGGAGCCGGCCCTGGGTAGCAGGCTCTGGAAAAGTTGGCCTAGGTCCAGAGGGGTCTGACTCCCCATGGATCTCGTTTCAGCCGCTCTGCTCCAGCCTCTCCGGCTCCTCCTCGATGCCCTCGGTGCGGCCGATCTCCACCTCGCCCGGGGGCAGGATGCGAGCGATCTCCTCCTCCGGCACCTCGAACATCTTGGCCAAGGCCGCGGAGGCCTTGGTCTTCACCTTCCGTCCGGGCTCGATGACCACGTACCGGGAGGAGTGCGCCTGCACTGCGGGGAGCGGTCCGCACATGACCTTCCTCGCCCCCTCGTAGGTGATCTCCCCCACCGCCAGCTCCAGCCGGAGGTGGTAGATGTAGTTCCTCTTGCCGCGGATGACGAACGCCCCCCGGGGGACGAACTCGCCTGCCTGGGCCATCTTGCTCACCTGGTCCGGCAGGACCCAGTACGCGGTGCCCTCGGAGGCCCCGGCCATCCAGGCCTTGGAGTGGGCCAGGGCGAAGGCGCAGGCCTCCACCATCTCATCCTCGGTGGCCTCCGCGCCGTTCAGCACCACCACGCTGGGCGCCCCGTGGACGTCGGCGTGGGCGAAGCGGTCGGTGGCCTTGAGGTGCTTCTTCACCAGCTGGTCGTTGCTGTGCGCGTCCCGGCCGCCCAGGACCAGCTTGCCCTCGGAGGTGAGGAACCACTTGTACCGCTCGAACCAGAACTCCTTGGTCTTGCGCACCACGTGCTTCTCCGCCCTCCTTCGCACCTCGCCCTCCTTGATCTTCTGGGCCAGACGCTTCTCCGTCTCCAGCAGCGCCACCTGCGCGCCCTGCATCTTGTCCTTGGCGTCCTTGCCCCTCTGGTACAGGGCGTTGGCGTTCCCCTCCACCCCCAGGGCGTAATCGAGGTCCACTTCCTTCCCGGCGATGAGCGCGGAAACGGAGTGATCCTTGGGGTCGACCTTCAGCACGCCCGGGATGGTGGATAGCAGGTCCCGGGTCTGGTCCCAGTTGAGCCCTTCCGCACCGTCCTTGAGCTTCTTCAGCAGGGCGTCGGTGCCCATGTAGTCGGAGTAGATGGCCTCGGCCTGCTCGGCGAACCCCCGGGCCTCGGCCAGCTGCTTCTCCACCGCCGCCCGCTGCTGCCCCAGCTGCCGCTCCAGCCGCTGGGTCTCGGGGTCCTCCTTCTCCCCGGAGAGGGGCTCCCGGTCGACCACGTACTGGTGGATGGCGTCCGAGAACGTCTCGTGCTCCTTCAGCTCCCTCGCGCCGTACTGGAGCAGGGGGATGGGGACCACGTCCACCGGCTTGCCGTCGGTCAGCACCACGCGGGGACGGAGGCGGGTGGAGCACTCCTGCAGCAGGAGAGAGAGGGAGTCGAACAGGCGGTCCACCTCCTCAGGGGAGAGGCTCTTGGCCTTGCGGTCCTTGTCCACCCCCGCCCGCAGGCAGGTCTCCTCGGCATACTGCCCCCCGATGTTGATGGCGGTGGCGAGCGTCCGCACGGCGTCGGAGGTGGACCCCAGGAAGGCCTTGCGGAACGAGGCGGCGTCCATGCTCAGGGGGTTGAACCGCGGGGGCGGGAAGGCGTACTCCAGGCCCGGGCGCACCTCGCGGTGCCGCCACTTACGGGAGTACACGGAGTTGAGGACCCTGCCGCCGGAGACCACGATGAGGTTGCCGTCCCCGAACAGCTCGATGATCAGCTGGTAGGTGTTGGGCCCCTTCTCCAGGTCCAGCACCAGGATGCGGTCGAACTCCTGCTGGTGAACGGCGGCGATGCGGGTGTTGGTGAGGTACTTGCGCAGGTTCACCGCGAACTGGGAGGGCATGTCGGGGACCTCCGGCTTCTCCGGCGCCAGGTACAGCCACTTCATGTCCTGCAGCACCAGCTCCTTCTTCCCCTGCCCCTGAGTGTTGATCCTCACGAGGACGTTCTTGACGTCCCAGTGGAACACCTTGTCGAGGTAGCCGCCCACCAGGGACTGCATCTCCCTGGACATGGCCAGGATGTCGAACGCGCTCATCTCTTCCTTCATCGTCCCCTGCTACCCTTCCAGGGAGATAAGCTTTGCTGACCAGGGAAAGGAGCATAACGGTGCGCATCATTGGTGAGGGCATGATAGAGGAAGTGAAGGAGGCCGACCTCCCCGCCGTGCTGGAGCTGCAGCGGGCGGCCTTCCGGGAGGAGGCGGTGCACGTAGGCGACCCCTCCATCAAGCCCATGACCCAGACCCTGGAGGGGTTGCGGGAGGAGCTGGCAACCAGCGTGGTCTTGAAGTACGTGGAAGGAGGCGAGATCATCGGCTCGGTGAGGGCCCGCGTGGTGGAGGACACCTGCTACATCGGCCGCGTGGTGGTGCATCCCGACCACTGGAGGAAGGGCATCGGCAGGGCCCTCATGCAGGCCGTGGAGGAGCACTTCCCTCACGTCCGGCGCTATGAGCTGTTCACCCGGGAGGACCATGACACCACCCGGCCGTTCTACCGCTCCCTGGGTTACGTTCCGATACGCACGGAGAGGTACAGCGACGCCCTGGTCTTCGTGTACCTGGAGAAGACCATCTGCCGGGGGTGAGGTCAGGGTCTTCGGCACGCCCACCATGGGGCGGGAAGAGTAGTTATATCCGCGGGTGTCTGAGGAGGAGCGTTGATCGACATCGAGGACGTCATCCTGCAGCGCATCGAGCAGATCGAGGAGGACGACGCCGAGCTGGAGGCCGACTATGAGCTCATCGCCCCCGATAACCGCGGGGTGATCACCGTCTCCTACGACCTCCTGCCCATAGGGGCGGAGTTCATCGAGTCCGACCTAAGCTGGGCGCGTGAGGACGCGGTGGAGGAGTACGGCTTCGCGGCGGACGAGGGTCTGTACGTGGTGGTCATCGTTCCCAACGAGGGGTACCTCAGCATCAGGGAGAGGATCACGCGCAAGGGACGAGCTGGCATCAACGTCTACAGCTACGAATCGCTGGGCATATTGTCCACGCCCATGGCCGGATAGCACCGGCCTCCCGCCTACCGGCCGGGTAGAAACCTATATTAACAAAAAGCGAATTGATGGTCTCCATCCGCCACTGTGGCTTAGTGGTATAGCGACGCCTTGGTAAGGCGTAGGTCGAGGGTTCAATTCCCTCCAGTGGCTCCACTTTCATCTTCATTCTCAATTTTTACAAGCTCACTTTTAATACGTGGGACCCTGATTGTCGCCCAGCTCAAGCCGTGAAGGTGGGAAGCGGTATGGGACGTGCACTAGGGCTGTTGCTAGCGTTACTGGTTCTTCTAGGCGGTGCGACCGCACTCTCCTGCTCCTCGGCCGTGGCGGCCCCGGCCGATGGCGGCTCGCTGCAGATCAACATCACCGCGCCTCTCTCCTCTCCCATCCAGTACCTTCAGACCTCGTACGCCAACGTCACCTGGGAGTGGTACGACCCATTGGACAACATCACTGGTTTCGAGGTGAAGTTGGACACGTACAGTTGGATTTCGATACCGTTGCAATCGTGGTACAACTTCACAGGCCTTTCCGATGACACCCATTATGTCACAGTACGGGGAATTACCACCATTCCTGGTGAAGGCCCCGAGGATTCTGTGACGTTCTACATCAATTCTGTACCTCCCGCCCTTCGCATCACCAATCCCGATAGCGGTGATTACCTCAACACTTCCGCCGTGACCGTCACCTGGCAAGGGTCCAGCGGAGTGGGGATCAAGAACTACGAGATACAGCTGGACTCCAACCCCTCGCTGACCTCGCTGGGGTCCTCGCAGACGTCCAACACCTTCAGCAGCATACCCAATGGGCACCACAACGTGACGGTGATCGCCCACGACTGGGGCGGCAGGACGTCCACCGCGGTGGTGGCCTTCAGCGTTGACACCACGGTGCCGACCCTGGCCATCACCTCCCCGTCCAATGGCAAAGGGTTCAACCACGCCGATGTCACCGTGGAGTGGAACGGGTCCGACGCCGGTCACAACCTCATCGGGTACCAGATCTGGCTGGACGGGGTGAAGCTGACCACCGCCGTTCCAGGGGAGAACCACGTGTCCAGCATCTTCGGCCAGGGATATCACACCGTAAAGATCGTGGCCATGGACATGGCCAACAGCACCGCCTCCGACCAGGTCACCTTCCTGGTGGACACCGTGGTCCCGAGCATCACCGACCATTCGCCGGAAGGTACCGACATGCTGGTGTCCACGGTGGTAGAGGTCAACTTCAGCAAGGAGATGGACCGCGAGGCTACCGATATCGCGGTGGCCGGGGTCGACGGCTCGACGGAGTGGGACGGCAACAGCCTTCGCTTCACCCCCTTCTCGCCGCTGTCCTACGGGGCCACCTACGCCGTGGTGGTCAACGCCTCCGACCTGGTGGGCAACGAGGTGAGCAGCTCCTGGACCTTCACCACCACCAACCTGGGGACGATCTCCGGAGTGGTGACCGACGGAGAGGGGAAGCCGGTCGCCGGGGTGACCGTGACCCTGGACAACGGGGCCTCCACCACCACCGACAGCTCGGGCGCGTTCTCCCTCACCGCCCCCGCGGGCGCGCACAACCTGACCGTCAGCAAGCTGGGATGGGACTCGGCCACCATGTCCGTGGAGATCAAGGCGGGCCAGTCCGTTAGCCTGGAGACCATGCCGGTGAAGCCCTCCAACCCCCTGGCCCTCTACGGTGTGATCGCCGCCGTGGCGGCCGTGCTCCTTGCCCTCCTGTTCTACACCTTCCGCCGCCGCCGGTACGCCGGCCATGCCCCGCCGGCCCGCTCATGGAAGGGCATGGAGGACCTGGAGAGGCGGTCCCGGCAGCACCGGGACGAGTACGAGGACGACGAGGACGAGCGACTGTAGCGCTCCCGCTCATCCATGGGTCAAGAAAAAAGAATGGAGGAGGCTTGCGGGCACCCAGCCCTCATCGGACAAAGCGCTCGCGAACCTACTTGGTAACCACCGCTACATATAACTTTCGATATATATAATATCACTAAATATATTATTTCATGCGGTACACGACGAACCCCGACCAGATCTTGGGCCAGAAGTAGGTGGTCTTCTTCGGCATCTTCCGACCGGCCTGGGCCACCGACCACACCTCCTCCAGGGGTGGCGCGCGCACCAAGATGGCCAGGTCGGTACCGCCTGCCTTCACCTTACGGAGCACCGAGGCGACATCGTGATCGTAGTCGATGTCCAGCTCGTTCCCCTGGGGCTGCTTGTACAGGACGTCCTTGAGGATGACCTCCTGGCACACGTAGGTGTCTACCGTCCACAGGATGTCCCCCGCCGGTGCGGTGAACTCCGCTACCACCACCTTCCCGCTGGGAAAGATGAGCCCGAAGGTGGGCACGGAGGCGGCCTCCAGCGCGGACTCGGCCGCGGCCGGGTCCTTCACCTGCCGGAGGGTGAAGCGCTTACCCAAGGCCTCGAGGAGCTGGTCCTCCTGGAACCTCAGGTGGCGGATCAGTCGGTGGGTGGGGCGGACGAACATTCCCTTGTCCTGGGAGGACACCATGGTGCACAGCACGTACCCCTTCCTGCGGTCCTGGGGGTTCTCCTGCGCGTACTTGTACGAGGTCTCGTAGCGGTGATGGCCGTCGGCGATGAGGATCTTCTTCCCGCCCATCTCCTTCTGGATCCCGTCCACCGTGGCCCGGTCGGAGATGCGGAACAGCTCGTGCACGGTGCCCGAGGCATCGGTGCACTCGAACAGCTTCTCTGCCTTGGCGGCGATCCCCGCCATGTCCAGGTCGGAGCGGTCGTACAGGCCGAAGATGGACTCGCAGTGCGTCTCGGTGGCACGCAGGAGGTTCAGCCGGTCCTCCTTGACCTTGGGGAACGTCTCCTCGTGCGGTATGATGTTGCCCGCTTCGTAGCCCTCAGAGCGAAGCACGCCGATGATGCCGTTGCGCGTGAGCACCCCGCCCTTGTCGTGGAAGCTCTGGCGGTAGAGGTAGTAGCACTCCGCCTGGTCCTGGGACAACTTCCCGGAGGAGAGCCAGGAGTCCAGCAGTTGCGCCGCCTGCTCGTACCTCCCGTCCACCGCCCCCAGGGTGATCCGGGTGATGTTGCACGGCCGGGACTGCAGGCGGGTCTGCTCCTCGGCGGAGATGATGTCGTAGGGAGGGGAAACGCGGTCAGCGATGTCCTCATCGGCGCTCAGCTTGGGCAGGACGCCACGGAAGGGGCGGAAGTCGACCATGGGAAACGCTCCCCTAACGCCTCCCTCGTTCAAGAGGGTTGCGTAACCGGGCGGAGGAAAACGCTATAACGGTCCTGGTGTCTCGCTTCAGGGAGAGCACATGAGCATCGTGACCACGCTGAGCGACGTGATCCTGAACCTGATATCCTCCTCGGGATACCTGGGCATATTCCTGGCCATGCTGGTGGAAGGTGTCCTAACGCCCATACCCAGCGAGATCATCATGCCCTTCGCAGGGTACCTGTCCTACCTGGGCACGCTCAACCCCATCGCCGTCGTCCTGGTCGGCTCCCTGGGCGCCACGTGCGGCTCCACCATCGCCTACCTTCTGGGCCGCCGTCTGGGCCGTCCCGTGCTGGACCGCTACGGCCGGTACCTGGGCCTGAGGGCCGACAGCCTGGACAAGGCGGAGGCGTGGTTCGCCCGGTGGGGCAACTACGGCATCCTGGTAGGGCATGCCCTGCCTGGAATTCGGTCCATCATCTCCTTCCCGGCCGGCATATCACGCATGGACCTGCGACGGTTCGCCCTGTTCACGTTCCTGGGGGCCACGGTGTGGAACACCGTGCTGGTGTCCGTCGGCTACCTCCTGGGGCAGTATTGGATGCGGCTGGCGGATAGCCTGGAGGGCTGGGACCTGGCGATCATTGCCGCGTTCGTTGCGGTGTTCGTCACCTACATCGCCGTCTCCCGGTGGAGGGACCGGGCCCGCTCCGCGTCCCACGAGCGGGCGGAAGAGGAGCCCTAGGCCCCCTGCTCGGTGAAACGGTAGGAGCCGCTGGGCACCCGGAGCTCGAAGCGCGCCCCCTGCCCCTCGTTCCCACGCTCCACGATGGAGATGTTGGTGAAATTGAGCACCTCGCGCACCAGGAACAGGCCTAGGCCGGTATTGTGGCCGTAGCCGCGGGCGAATATCCTCTCCTTGTCCTCCAGGGGTATCCCCACCCCATCGTCGTTATACGTGATGGTCAACCCCGCGGGGTCCTCGGAGCACTCGATCCACAGGTCGGTGGCATGGACCCCGTGCCGCACCGAGTTGTCCACCAGGTTCATGAACACCTTGGGCAGCAGGGGGTTGGAGTACACCTCGAGGTGGGAGAAGGCCTCCGGCGTGCGGACGGGATACAGTGTCGACATATCTGCGATCACGTCGCCCACCCGGACCCACTGCGCCTCATTGCCGCCCATCTCTTGCAGGTCATGCGTCAGGTCCATCTCCTCACGGATGGCGTCGATGGAGCGCTGCGCCTTGTCCAGCAGGTCGATGGTGGCCTCGTCATCGGCCATTCGGGCCGCCAGGTCGATGTACCCCTCCGTCGCGACGATCTTGTTGAGGCAGTCATGGTGGGTGATGGTGCCCATGAGGTTCAGCTGACGATTGATCTGCTTCACCGCCTCCTCGCTCCGCTTGCGCTCGCTGATGTCCGTCAGCGTGCCGGTCCACACCGTCCCGCCCTCCTTCTCCTGGGACAGGGAAGAGGTGTTGAGCATCCACCGCACGGTGCCGTCGACGTCCCGCAGCCGGAACTCGTGGCGGCACATCTGACCGGTGCGCGCCGACTGACGCATGGCATTCATGAACTGCCCCTGCTCCTCGGGCAGTATGCGGTCGAACAGCCAGGAGGGGTCATGCAGCCAGTTATCGGCGGGCACGTCCACGAACAGCTTCGCTCCCTTGCTGACGAAGATGAACCTCGGGACATTGTCCTTCAGCAGCATCTGGTACACCACCCCCGGGCTCTGGTCGGCGATCTTCTGCAGGCGGTCCCTCTCCTCATTAAGCTCCTCGTTCTTCACCTGCAGCTCCCTCTGGGCCGCGATGAGGTCGGTGACGTCGTTGAGCACGCTGATGATGTGCGGCTCCCCCCGGTACTTGACCAGGCGGGACGACAGAAGCATCTTCAGCACCTCTCCTCCCGGCCGCTTCAGCTCCAGGGGGTACGCCTCGATGCTCCCGCCCTCCAGGAAGTTTTCGCTGATGATCCGGGCCGTCTCCTCGTCCGTGTAGCCCAGCTCCACCGCGTTCCTGCCGAGGATGTCCTCCTTCCTCGCCACCGAGGTCTGGAGGTGCTTCTCGTTGACGTCCACGAAGGTGCCGTCCAGGCTGCACAGGGCGATGGGGAAGGGGCTCTTCTCGAACAGCGTCTTGTACGCCTCCTCGCTCTCCCTCAGGTCCTTCTCCGCCTTCTTCCTCTCCGTGATGGGGCGCACGGTGATGACCAGGCCTTCCACGCTGGGCACGTCCATCATGTTGGCGCCCACCGCCTCCATCGGTTCGCACTCCTCGCTGGCCGTCCGCATGCGGAACTCGACGGGCCCTCCCCCGCTCTCGTGGGTCCGGACCTGCCTCACCCTCTCCCGCATCTCGACGACATCGTCCGGATGGATGAGGGAGAACACGTTCGTTCCCAGCATCTCCTGCTCGGAGTAGCCGACGATGCGCTTGGCCGAGGAGGAGCAGTAGTTGATGAAGCCTTCCTGGTCGATGATCAGTATGAAGTCCGAGGACTGCTGCAGCAGGTTGCGGAAGCGGTTCTCGCTCTCCTCCAGCTCCTTCTGGGAGCGGTAGGTCTCGGCCGACCTCCTCACCATGTTGGCCAGCTCGGTGAACTGCGCTTCCACACCGCCTCCCTTCTGGAGGTAGAAGCTGGCCCCCAGGTTCAGGGCGTTCACCGCCACGTCCTCCCGCCCCTTGCCGGTGAACAGGATGAAGGGGACGTCCCAGCCCTTGGACCTCAGCACCTTGAGCAGCTCCAGGCCGTCCATGACCGGCATCTGGTAGTCGGAGATCAAGCAGTCATAGAAGGTGGTCCCCACCATGGTCAGGGCCTCCTGCCCGGACCCCGCGATGTCCACCAGGATGCGGGGGTCGTTCTCCAAGAATATCTTGGTGAGGTCGAGGAGGTACGGCTCATCATCAACAGCGAGCACCCTGATCTTCGACATTGCCAAGCCAAAGCGACGTCCAGATTATATAGCTTTATACGGACCCCTGGGAGGAAAGCGTTATTTCGATGACGAGAACCTTATTGAACCCCATAGCGGCCCTTGAAAGTCGGGAACGAGGGAAAGGAAAAGTGAAGGTAAGGGGTTTACATCTTGGATATCGTTGACTGGCGGCCGCTCAGCCCTTGTTCTTGATGAGCATGACCTCGATGATGTTGACCGCCTTGTCCTCCGCGATGCCCAGGCCCTGCTGGACCTTGGTGAGGATGTCCTTCTCCTGAGTGGCGATCTCACCGTCAGCGAGAGCAAGGTCGGCGGCCACGGCGAACGCGGTCTCCCTCATGTCTGCGGGCAGACCCTCCTTGGCCATGGTGACCAAGGCATCAAGGCCCTGCTTCTTGATGATCCCTACGAGCTTGTTCAACATAGTCCCCATCTGGTTAGCGCTGTAGCCAGAGTAGAGCTTCATCCGCACCAGTCCGACCACCAGGCCCTGGGCCTCCTCCTCGTTGATGACGCCGTCCGCGGCCACCGTGGCCAGCACGATGGAGGCGAAGGACTCTTCCTTGGTCAGTTTGGTCGTCTCTGCTTCCTTGACTCCCTTAACCTTGTCGAACAATCCCATGTCATTACCTTCTCTGTTGGTATATTCGATCATCTGTCCAGCGATGTGCCGGGCAGGCCGAAGGGCGTGATGAAGGGTCGCGTTTTATAAAGCTGTCGGGATAAAACATGGGCAATGATACTGACCTCCTCAGTACCACGAGGCCTCTGGCCAGGGCGGACGAAGGGCCGCTTGGACAAGGTCTAAGTACGATGCGCTAGGTCATCAGGTCCGCCATCGGTCACGTTACGATGGAGATGAACAAGGAGGACGAGAGGATGTTGACCTTTAGATGCCAAGGACGGAGCACCCCCCACTGGGATCGGGTACGGGAGGGACTGATATGAAGAGATCGTTGGGCGCCAAGAGCATGATCTACCCCACGCCGGTCTTCGTGATCGGAAGCTACGGCACCAAGGGCGAGGCAAACATCATGACGGCGGCCTGGGCCGGGATTTGCTGCTCTTCGCCCCCCGCCATCGGCGTGTCGCTGCGCAAGGCCACCTACACCTACGGGAACATCGTGGAGCGGAAGGCCTTCACCGTGAACGTGCTGTCCCAGGACATGGTCAACGAGGTCGACTACGTCGGCATGGCGAGCGGGAGGGACCAGGACAAGTTCGCGGCCACGGGCCTCACTCCGGTGCGCTCGGAGCTGGTCGACGCCCCCTTCGTTGAGGAGTGCTCCATGGTGCTGGAGTGCAGGCTGCTGCGAACGACGGAGATAGGCCTTCACACCCAGTTCATCGGCGAGATCGTGGACGTGAAGGTGGAGGAGGGCACGCTCGATGAGAAGGGCACCTGCCACATGTCCAAGGTCCGGCCCCTGCTGTTCACTCCCGACGAGCGCAACTACTACGGGGTGGGCGATGCCATCGCCCGGGCCTTCGATGCCGGCAAGGGGATCAAGTCCAGGAAGATGTAGAACGATAACATCATCAGGTGCCCTGATCGCCCGAGCTGTCCTGCCGTTTCAGCTAGCAACAAATGCTTACTTGAGAGCAATGTTCGCGACCCATCCAGTGATCACGTTCACTCCTCCTCCAGTGCCTTCTTCAGCCCTGAGAGTATGATCTGAAGGCCCCAATCGAACAGCTCTTCGGGAGGTCTTTTCATGAGCTCGGTCATTGCCTGTCCCACCAAGACCATGTCCGGTTCCTCCATCCTCTCCCGCAGCCCTGGCATGTCATCCAACGTGAGAGGAGGGGTGGCCTGTTCCTCAATGACATACCCCCACACATAGTCCGTTACGGTCTCGGAGCCCAGAATGGAATGTAGAGGATCGAACCCCGCTTCGTTCAAAACGAGAACATTGGTCGACTTCAGCTTTTTCATGGCATTGGAGCGGAACGATGCTCCGGCGACCACCCGTCCTCCGTCCCGATGAGATACCATCGCACGTCGAAGGGAGTGTGCGGTCTGGGCCAACCATTCTGCCCAGGCCCCCCCATCCTTTGGAGGCTTCAGGTCGTACATCCCCCCGTCCTTGAGGATGACCTCGGCCATATCATCGATCAGATCGGACTTGTTCTTGAAGTGCCAGTAAAGAGTGGGGGCCCGGATGTCCAGCTTGGAGGCTATCTTTCGGAGGGTAACATCGTCCAACCCTTCCTCGTCCAGCACTTCCAACGCTGCCCTGATCACCGCTTCCGGACTGATGCGTGGACCTCGGGGGTACGATCGGTCTCTCATCATGAGGGAATGGGCGGAAAGCTATATAAAATTGAACAGTGTTAGAGTAATCTAACTATGTTAGAGATGTCTAACTATGTTAGGGTGACAACATGAACCGGACAGAGAACCAGCAGCCAGTGGTATATGTGGAGAACCTGGTGAAGCGATATCGTGATTCGGAAAAGGCCGCGGTGGACGGGATAAGCTTCGAGGTCCATCCCGGTGAGTTCTTCGCCTTCCTGGGCCCCAACGGCGCAGGCAAGACCACCACCATATCGATCCTCACCACCACGCTGGCGAAGACGAGCGGTGTGGTCAGGATAGGAGGCCATGACATGGACGAGCGGCAGAAGGACATCCGTCAGAACATCGGGATCGTCTTCCAGAGCCCCAGCCTGGACGGCAACCTCACGGCCGAGGAGAACATCCGCCTCCACGTGAGCCTCTATGGGATCTATAGCTATAGGCCGACCTACCGCATGATGCCTAAGGAATATAAGGACAAGGTCCATGAACTGGCCACGGTGCTGGGGATGGACAAGGAGATCTTCCATCAGGTGAAGACCTTCTCGGGCGGGATGAAGCGGAAGCTGGAGATCATCCGCAGCCTCATGCACAAGCCCCAGGTGCTGTTCCTCGACGAGCCCACCCAAGGTCTTGACGCCGTCAGCCGAAGGTCGCTGTGGGCCTATCTCACGAAGGTGCATCAGGAAGAGAAGATGACGATCTTCCTGACGACCCATTACATAGAGGAAGCGGAGGCTGCGGACCGGGTCTGCATCGTCAACCACGGTAAGATACTGTTCTGCGGGACACCGGAAGAGATGAAGGACCTCATGGTGGACAAGTACATCCTTGTCGACGCCGAGGACCGGGCCGCCCTGGAGGCCAGTCTTTCCCAGTTCGACCCCCGGGTCACGAACGACGGATGCCTGATGATCAGGTTCAGCGACCGTACCCCGCAGACGATACTGTCCCAGATCAAGGTGCCGCTGTCCATGATGTACGTGCATACGCCCTCGCTCGAGGAAGCATATGTCGAGCTGGTGAGCAACGGGACCGATGATGGGACGGTGTGCTGATGTCCATACGGAGGGAACTCAGCACCATCGCCTCGATCTGCGGGCGTGACATACTGCGCTTCTTCCGGGACTGGAAGATCAATGTCGGCATGAGCGTGTTCTTCCCGCTGGTGTTCCTGGGGCTCTTCGGCAGCGTGATCGGTCAGAACCTGGGCGGAGACCTTCCCTACGACTATTTCCAGTTCGCCCTGCTCGGCATGGTCGCTGGTATAGCGATCATGTTCTCCGCCAATAGCGTGACCTCTCTGGTGGAGGAGCGGGAGACCGGGTTCACCCAGGAGATATTCGTCTCGCCGGTGTCACGATATTCCATCATCCTCGGTAAGATGATCGGGAGCGGCGCCACCTCCCTGGTGGCGGTCGCAGCAACCATCCTCACCGGCATCGCCATGGGGGTCCATCTAAGCTTAGAAGGCATAGGGCTCATTCTCCTGGTCGTCCCTTTGATGCTCCTCCTGGGAGGTGCCTTCGGCGTCCTGGTGAGCGGTATCTTCAACGCCAGCCCCAAGACCGCGGGCATGGCGGTGATGATGGCCATGTTCCCCCAGCTCTTCCTTTCTGGAGCGTTCATCCCTGTGGACAGTTCTACAGGGTTGATCAACGTCCTGGTCCACCTGATGCCTGCCACGTACGTCGTGGACCTCATGAGGGGGGTGTTCTACTGGGGCACGTCGACCTATGACGCCGTGGTCCTGTACAGCCCGTGGTTCGACCTGGCCATCACGGCGGCGATATCGGTTGTGCTCTTCATAATTGGAACACAGCTCTTCGCCCGAAGTGAAAGGGTCAGGTGAGCGCAAGGGAAGAACAGAAACCTTTTACCTCCATTCTCTCCCAGTTGTGCCCCATGGTCGTTGTCATGGTCAGCATGAGTAGCATGGCGTGGTCTTGCCCTTGATCGATCAAACCGCCGCTATGGCCACCCATCCAGGTCGTGAGCCATGATTGAAATAGGCCGCACGTTCATTGGCGTCCCACGTCCCCTGATGGGGTCCAAGGTCGATAGGTCGATATTCGTGAACACTGCTGATGCGCGCGCCCATAGCCTCCTCGGTGAGATCCTCATGGCTCAGGGGAGGTTCGATGAGGCCTTGAGGGAGTTCGATCTGGCCATCGCCCAGGGTCCCCACCGCGGGGAGCATCATAACAGCAGGGGGCTCGTCCTCCATGAGCTGAAAAGGTACCTCCAGGCCATCCAGGAGTACGATAGGGCGGCGAGCCTAGATGTTCAAGAGCCTACTTGCCATAACAACAAGGGCAACTCGTTGCGGGCGCTGCGAAGGTACCATGAGGCGGTCGCGGAGTATGATGCTGCCATACGTCTTGACCCCCGCATCTCCGACTTTCACAGCAACAAGGGCAATGCCCTCATAAGTCTGGGCGCCTACCGCGACGCCATACGGGAGTATGACCTAGCTATAGGCCTGGAGCCCAACAGGGCGATCTATCATCATAACAGGGGCTCGCTGCTGCTGAACCTCGATCGATATAACGAAGCCCTCATCGAGCTGGACATGGCGATACGCCTCGATCCCGGCCTTTCCGAGCCCCATAGTTGCAGGGCCAGGGCGCTGGCCAGCCTGGGTAGGGCCGACGAGGCATTGGTCGAGCATGACCGGGCCATCGCCATAGAGCCGAGCAACCCCGGCCTCCACCATATGAAGGGGGTGACGCTGGACGAGGTGGGCAGGTATATAGAGGCGGTCCAGGAGTACGATGTGGCCATCTCACTGGAGGGGGGCGATCCTAGCTACCACGCCAACAAGAGCATATCGCTGGTCCAGCAGGAGAGTTATGAAGAGGCGATGCGGGAATGGGATATCGTCATCGGCCTGGCGCCAAACGAGCCGAAGTACCGCGGCGGCCGGTTCGCCACCTTGTTCCGCATGGGAAGATACACCGAAGCCCTCGCCGAGTGCGATGTGGCCCTCACCCTGGACCCCCACAATCCTAACCTTCATCAAGGAAAGGGGGACACCCTGTTGAAGCTGGAAAGGCTGGAGGAAGGCCGGAGGGAGCATGCTCTCGCGGCGAGGCTGTACGGCCAGTTGCAGGATGATGTGGCCGGTCATCATTGAGCTCTGATCGCTGCATTGAGGGGACAGGGCTGCGAGGCCTTCATATGGGAGCTGATGCCGAGGGGTCCTGCGGCAGGCATCGCGCCATCGGTAGCCAGCTTTTTATCTCCCCAGCTGCCAATCGAAGAGCATGCTGGTTCTCCCGGCTGGGAGCGGATAGGGATGGCGGACCTCGTCTCCACGCTCGTGGACAATGCGGCGATCATCATGGCGGTCGTGAACATAGTAGGAGCGATCGCCATCCTCCACTTCGAGCGGCGGAACCCCCGGGCGGCGGTGCTGTGGTTACTATTCCTCTTCGTGTTCTCGTCCTTCGGCCTGGTGTTCTACCTGCTGTTCGGGTGGTCCGCCCACCGCATCCGGCGAAGGTACCGCACCAAGGAGGCGGAGGACCGCCAGGGTATGGAAGGACTGTACCGTGCCATCGCCCTGAACGCTCCGGACCCGGGCCCCAGCTCGGACGTCGCCGACCACTACAGCATGGTGCGCATGCTCCTGGCCAACCACTCCCGGCTCACCTTCGGGAACAAGGTCGACCTCATAGGCGACGGCCAGGAGAAGTTCCGCCTCCTGTTCCGGGACATGGAGGGGGCCAGGGACCACATCCACGCCGAGTACTACATAGTACGCGACGATGAGCTGGGGAACCGGTTCCTCGACCTGCTGGTCAAGAAGGCGGCGGAGGGCCTGGAGGTCCGCCTGCTGGTGGACGGGGTAGGCACGCGGCTCCCGCAGGAGAAGATCACGTGGCTCAGGCAGCAGAAGGTGGAGGTGCTGTCCTTCTTCCCCCCGGTGATCGAGCGGTTCCCGGCGCTCAACCTGCGCGTCAACCACCGTAACCACCGCAAGATCGTGGTCATCGACGGCCGCATCGGGTACCTGGGCGGATACAACGTGGGGGACGAGTACCTGGGCAAGAAGAAGCTGGGGCGGTGGAGGGACACCCACCTTCGGGTGGAGGGTCCGGCGGTGCTCGACCTCCAGTCCCGGTTCCTCCTGGACTGGAACTTCACCCTCGCTCGCCCCATGGAGACCACGGCACGCTTCTTTCCTACACCTGGACGACCGGGCGAGGGAGCGATGCAGATAGTGTCCGGCGGTCCGGACCGGCGGGAGAGCAGGATCAAGGAGGCGTACCTGAAGCTCATCACCTCGGCCCAGCACCGCATCTACATCCAATCCCCGTACTTCGTTCCGGACGGGAGCGTGATGGACGCCCTGAGGGTCGCTGCCCTCTCCGGCGTGGATGTCAAGGTCATGATGCCCCGCATCCCGGACCACCCCTTGGTCCACTGGGCCAGCATCGATTACCTCGGTGACCTGCTACCCTCTGGGGTGAAGACCTACCTGTTCGAGGACGGGTTCCTGCACGCCAAGACTATCGTGATCGACGGCGAGGTGGCTTCCATCGGCAGCGCCAACTGGGACATCCGGAGCTTCGCCCTGAACTTCGAGACCAATGCCATCATGTACTGCCCCAAGGTGGCGGCGGGGCAGGAGGAGGCGTTCTTCCAGGACCTGGCCCTGTGCCGGGAGTGGACGCTGCAGGACCATAGAACTCGACCTATGGGGATGAAGCTCAAGTGCACCTTCGCCCGCATGTTCTCCTGGATACTGTGATCAGCGCCCCTTGGAGCGCAGCTCGCGGATGAAGCGGCGGGCCCGGGGGGCGTTCTGCTCATAGTGCACCCGCAGCGATGGCAACGTGTAGCGGATGTACTTGGTCATCACCACCGAGCCCATGATGGTCTTCTGCACGTTGGTCTTCTCCTTCCCCATGACCTTGGTGCGTCGTTCCACGATGTCTCCCAGGAACCCCTCCAGGTCGTCGGAGGGTCCGACCGTGACCACGTTGCCCAGGTCATGGAGCAAGTGACCGTCGGTGCCCCCGGTGCGTCCCCTCTGGAAGCGCTCCGCCAGCGCCGCGGCCTTGTCGTTGAGCTTCCGCGTCATCCCGCCGCACATCACC
The DNA here is from genome assembly GCA_963663855.1 of Methanomassiliicoccaceae archaeon. Classification (GTDB taxonomy): domain Archaea; phylum Thermoplasmatota; class Thermoplasmata; order Methanomassiliicoccales; family Methanomassiliicoccaceae; genus UBA6. The sequence continues at coordinate 1,958,662 of OY760646.1, forward strand.
TCGACCCCGTCGAAGTGCTCCAGGATCTCCTGCTCCAGGTACCGGGCGTCGATGCACTTCTGTAGCCCCTTGTTGAACAGCAGGTACCCGTAGGGGTGGGCGGCCACCCTTACACAGTCATAGGTAGAGGACCGTCGGACGATCTCCCAGGAGTCCAAGCTGATCGCCAAGTACGGACTGGCGCTCTTGAACGGCCGGACGTGCTTCTCGTAGTAGTCCCGCATGCTGTCGAGGTCGTAAAAGTACAGCAGGATGTGCGGCCCGTCCGCCGCGGAGACCTCGATCCCGGGGACCACCAGCACGCCGCTGCCGGCGAGGAACGCTTCCTCCGAGCCGGATATGGTGTTGTGGTCGGTGATGGCCACCCCCACCCCCAGCCTTTTCGCTCTCCTCAGCGTAGCGGCCACGGTGGTGTGCGAGTCGGAGTGATTGGTGTGGAAGTGCATGTCCACCGCCGTCGGCCCCTCCTGGGCGATGCGGGCGGCGGTCACCGGCTCACGGAAGATGCCCTCGCGTGCTGTCATTGATGTTCGAACTGCGAGCCCCTCGGTATTGATTGTTTGGTCTTCCCGCCCTTCTCATTCGCCAGCGTTTTTATCGGCCCCTCGCCGTTGTACCATGTATGGAGGGACCGGAAGATGCTGGCAAGAAGCGAAAGGATCGGTTCTTCTACGGGCTGAGCCTGGCTGGAGCACTGGCCATACTTAGCTCGACCATGGCCAAGAACCCGGTGCTTCCTTTCCTGTCGAAGAGCTTGGGCGCTGACGCCGGCCTTCTCGGAGGCCTGGTCATCGCGGCCTCTACCATCCCCGGGATCCTGATATCGTTGCCAGCAGGCTCCTTTTCAGACATGTTCGGCCGGAAGAAGGTCATGTATGCGGCCGTCTTCGTCTTCGCCACCGCGCCATTTCTATACCTGCTCGTCTCCAACCCCTGGGAGCTTATCGCCGTGCGTTTCTACCATGGATTCGCCACCGCCCTCTTCGGCACGGTCGCGAGCGCGGCCATCGTGGATAACTTTCCCGGAGAGAAGGCCGTCCGGGTCTCCCTTTACTCATCGGCAACGATCGTGGGGCGGGGCATAGCTCCGTTCCTGGGAGGAGCGATATTGTTGCTGACCAACAACAACTTCAAGGACGTCTACTGGGTCGTGGGAATGGCCGGCATCTCTGCCTTGTTGTCCGTCTTGGTGATCTATCGTTCTGATGGCGATGCTGCCAGAAAACCTCGTGTGGATAGAATATCGATCCGCCAGCAGGTCCGTTCGATCATGACCGATCACCGAGTGATGGTCGCCTCCTCGGTAGAGGCAGCGCAGTACCTCACCTACGGAGCGTTCGAAGCGTTCATCGTGTTCTATGCGCTTGATAAGGGGATAAGCACCCTGTCCATCGTGCTCATCTCGGGCGCTCAGCTTCTCACCATCGTTCTCGCGAAGCCCATCTTGGGAAAGATGTCCGACGAGCACGGTCGTGATCGCTTCATAATCACAGGTACGTTGATCGGCGGCCTATCCCTCTTAGCCGTTCCGTTCACCAATGACGCGTGGGTCCTCATCATCGTTTCGACCATCTACGGGATCGGTTACTCGTCCGTCACCTCCTCCACGGTCGCCTTGGTATCCGATCTATGCACTGAAGCGGGTTCAGGTTCAACCATGGGCTTTTTGAACACAGCCATGGACATAGGCCAGGCCATTGGCCCCATCCTCACGGGAGCGATCGTTGGAACGACCCTGGGATACGTGGGCGGTTTCTGGTTCATGAGCTTGGTGCTATTGATGGCGGCGGCCGTCTTCTACATATCATTCATCATGGTGCCGAAAAAAGAGATGGTCATTGGCTGAGAACTGTGTTGTTACCATATCCGTTCGAATTGAACGGGGGTTTCAGCACATTACAAGATCTCAGCTCTCAGCATATTCGAGGATTGGCCATCCAATGCCTATCTTTGACGGCGCCTACTTCTTATCAAAGTAACCACGGCAACAATGCCTAGAGTTGCACCTGCCACAATGGGAATCCACTCAAGCTTGGGGACTGATAAAACAGCATATGGTGCTGTACTATTACGCAGGTATGCGAGGTCCGCTTGGCACTCAGGACATAAAACAGTTTTTTTGTTAATGTCTGTGCTCATCAGACAGGAGATGTTCGAGCAATGGCGAGCGCTATTATTATTTTGATGGTCTACAGCAGTTGGAGCATTGTTGGCCGAACCGTTTTCAAAGGGAGCGACCAGGCCGAGCAGATGCCCAAGCTCGTGGGCGATATCTCTGCTGAGATAAGGGTATTCGGGACCGTAGAGCGAGTTCTCGACCGTCTCTGGTAAGAAAATAAAAATGGTTATAGCATCGACGGTTGTGCCAGCATAGTTAACTCCGCCGATTGCCATCTCATCGTCAGTTGGCGGAACGTACCGTCCATCCAGGAAAATGGTGTGAATGAGACTGGTATGACCACTGGTCGAATAATTACGGCACGATCCAGCCAATTCCCTTAGCTCGGACGCGGTGTATTCTGGATAGCGCGGCGATGAGAAATCATAGGAATAATCAAACTGGCTATGACTCCATTCATATCTGATGGTCTTAGTCATGCACTCTGTTTTCAAGATGCTCTCAGCAAGATCAAAGTGCTCAGCTAGATACCCCACGTCAAACTGCTTCAAATCTGAGCCCTCGTCCAAATATGGGGAAAGAATATCAACCTCAAACAGCAACTCTGAAAACGTCGAGTTCTGAAGGTAGTCCCACGCCCTTCCACCAGGGATGCTTGAGAACAGACCCACCTTTTCATCGTGGTCGACCTGAGACTGGTAGCCACTGTATGCATAGAAAGAGACCATGAGGAATGATGTCGCGACCAACGCATATGAAACAACGATCCATTTATTCCCCGAACTCATTTTCGTTCTACCCTCTTGTATCATAGCGTCACAAAGGTCGCAGCCTTTAATGACTAGATGGCCACCACTCCATCATCAAATTAATAACTGATGTCCCTATTTTATTGATTGAAGAGCATCGACAATAACTCGAAGGACAAAAAAAGGGGTTGAGCTTCTTCTGCTAGTAGGTCCTCCCATGGGCGGAATCTATCGCCCTGCTCTCGGCGACCCGCCAGAAAGCCTTGTTAACCTTCTGAGGGTTGAAGCGCCCACGACCAAAGGGGACGGTTCAATAATACATGTCAAGACGTCTCACAAACTGAAGTAGATCGCCTGACTCGTTCCTCTGGATGAAGTCGAATCCGTTGGTCTCGTAGAAGGATGTCAGTTTTTCATGTTCCTTGCAGTTGATCCTTACGAAGCAACCGCCTACGACCCTATGCTCATCGAGAAGGAAATGCATCGCATAATCTATGATCTAAGAGCCTTTGATCTGATCTCGATACTTCTCGTTCTTTCCTAACTGGCCTAGGACATAGCAGGGCACAGTAGGTTTCTTCGGCATAACGTTCAACTTTCTGCGGAAGTGATTGGGCACTCCTGGCCCTACGGTCAAATGACTTATGCCAATCGAGAAGAAGGCCATGATTCCAGGTTCCTCCTCTGTGGCCGAGTCAATATCAACAAACAAGTAGGTCCGAGCGATAGCCCGCTTTTCGTAATGGATGGCCTTGTTCCTTATGAAGTCCTGGATGTCAGGGTCCTTCGGGCAAACGAAGGTCGAGGGGTCCTTTTTCAACTGTGGGACCTTTGCTGGGTCTCGGATGGCCTCAGCTAGTGGGAATATCGATCTTTCAGGTACGATCGACCACGCCCTAGTTCAGCAGAAATATCCCTTTTTATTTTTTGCTTCTGAGTTGCTTTCTTTTCCATCACGTTGATGAGCGCTCTGGCTGCCCTTCTGTCCTTAATCACCAACGCCTCATGGAACGACTTAGTTGCCATCTTCTCTCACTTACGGACCCCGGAAGGATTGTTGCCTTGTACACCGTCCGGTGCACACCTACCGTCCGGGACTTACCCGCAACCATATAGTTGCAGGCGGAGCTATAATAACTGCCCCTTTGATCGTTCGAGGCTGCGATCGACACCTGCCTGGGCCGATGTACCCATCATTCCAGCGGCCGCCTCATACACTATTCCAGTGTGCCGCTGGTCGAGATCATGGTCGGCCTCGGTCACAGGTCGGAGAAGGAGACCATCGGGTATCTGGGCCTCACGGTCAACGAGCTAGGGCGGGCGCAGGTGAAGATACAGCAATTTTTCGAGAAGGTGAAGGAAAGCATGAAGGGAAAGCCGAGAGAACCGGGGAACGACACGAGGGTGTCCAGATGACCGATGCACAAAATTGTGCAGGGGGAGCGATGAGGCATGCCAGTAAGGTAAAGTGGGCTCAGCCGGATTTGAACCGGCGACCTTCGCCGTGTAAGGGCAACGTCATGACCGCTAGACCATGAGCCCGTGCGTGAGTCTGAATGAAGAGGGCATATTAAAGAATTGGCTAGTGGACGCGCCCCACCTCACGAACGTGCCGCTAACATATGGGCCTCTCTCCGCTGGCCAACGGGGGCCGAGGGCCTGGCGAAACGGTCATAAACGACCACCTCATTCGTTCATGCGGTACTCGATTTGAACACCAACAGTTTCAGAGGCAAGATCCGTGCCGTGCTGGACGAGCCGGAGACGGGGCCTACCCTGCGCCGTTTCTTCGTTAACACGATGTTCGACTCCACCTTCGTCATCCTAGGCATCCTTATTGCATCCGCCTTCTCCAGTGAGCCCAGTCTTAGGACGGTCATCGTCACCATCATCACCAGCAGCGTGGCGCTGGGCATATCCACCGGGATCAGCGTGTTCGAGGCCGAGACCATGGAGCAATCGATCAAGATGCGGGACATGGAGCGGGCCATGCTGACCTCGCTGGAGGACACGCATCTCCACCGCATCTCCAAGCTCACCATCATGCTGCTGGCGGCGGTCAACTTCACCGCCCCGGTGATCTCCGGGGCCATCACCCTGGCGCCCTTCCTGCTGGTCGGCGACAACGACATCCAGCTGGCGGCGTCGATAAGCCTGGGGCTCGCCATCACCATCCTGTTCGTGGTAGGCGCGGCCATGGGTCGGTCCGGGGGACGGAACCCCTTCGCCCAGGGCGCGCGCATGGCCGTGGCCGGCGTGGCCGCGTTCCTGCTGTGCTTCTGGATCGAGTCCCTGCTGTGATCAGCAGATCCTCGGCACGGGGTCGCCCACCGGCGGCTCCAGAATGCGGTGGCCGCCCACCTCGGTGTGCAGCACCACGCGCTGGTACTTCCTGGTGGCCGTGCCCACGATGGCCGCGTTCCGGCCCAGGGGATGCTGACGTATGGCCTTCAGCACCTCTTCGGCCATGTCGGGCACGCACCCGATGACCGCCTTCCCCTCGTTGCCGATGGTGAGCGGGTCCAGGCCCAGCAGCTCGCAGGCGTTCCTCACCGGCTCGGCGATGGGCACGGCGGTCTCCTCGATCACGATGCCGATGCCGGACTTGGAGGACCACTCGTTGATGGCGTTGGCGAAGCCCCCCCGCGTGGGGTCCTTCATGCTCACCACCCCTCCCACCTTGAGTATCTCCTCGATCATGTGGTTGAGCGGCGCCACGTCGCTCTGCACCTCGGTCTCGAAGCCGTAGCCCTCCCGGAAGGACAGCAGCGACACGCCATGGTCGCCCAGGGTCCCCGTGACGATGATCGCGTCGCCCTCCTGGATGTTGTCATCGGTGAGCCAGTTGGACGTCACCGGCCGGTGGTCGCGGGCGATCCGCAGGTTGTGGTCCATGTATGGGCTCCGCTTGCCGATGGCCGAGGTGGTGACGATCATGCCGTCCAGCGCGCCAGACTCGACCACCTTGGTGTCGCCGGTCACGACTGGTACTCGGGCAGCCTCGGAGCACTTGCCCACGGACTTCATGACCCGCTCCAGGGAGTCGATCTCCAGCCCCTCCTCCAGGACCACCGCCAGCGACAGGGCCAGGGGGGTCGCCCCCATGACCGCGATGTCGTTGACCGTGCCGCTCACGGACAGCGAGCCGATGTCCCCTCCGGGGAAGAACAGCGGCTTGACGGTGTGAGCGTCGGTGGTGAAGACCACATCATCGACCACCGCGGAATCGTCGAAGGACCTCAGCGGGACCTCGACCGGGAACTGTGGCAGGAAGGGTATGATGTGGAGGGACAGCAGCTCGTGCATCAGCTCTCCGCCCGCACCATCGCCCATGGTGACCCTTTTCATGGTCGGTTATTCTGCATTTCCGGTTTAATACCTTCCTAGGGCCCCTTCGAGCGTCCCTATGGTAACGAGGAGGCAGATCGAAGTAGTAGCCGATGACGGGCCATACGCTCGCGGGGGAGCGACAATCCAGGAATACAATTAAATCCCAGGATTGCCTGGGCCGGGGCAGCGAGGGTCGTAAGGCCCCCGCTATGGGCTCGTGGGGTAGCCTGGATTATCCTTTCGGCCTTCGAAGCCGATGACGGGGGTTCGAATCCCCCCGGGCCCGCTCCCGCATCATATGGCTTTCTCCCTAGGGTTCACCTGACCTGATCGCGGGTGCCGTCCCGCTCTCTTGCGCCTCGCTCGGGCATGGGGATGGTGAAGTAGAACGTGGTCCCCTTGCCCACCTCCGAATCGAACCATATCCGGCCGCCGTGCCGCTCCACGATCTTCTTGCATATCGCTAACCCGATCCCCGTGCCCGGGAACTCGTCGTGGGTGTGCAGCCGCTGGAACATGACGAACAGCTTGTCCCTGAACCGGGGGTCGATCCCTATGCCGTTGTCCCGCACCGAGAATATCGATTCCTTGGAACTGATGGTGGCGGCGATCTCCACCCGTGGCGTTCTGTCGTCATGGAACTTCAGGGCGTTGGTGATCAGGTTGGTCAGGAGCTGCTTGATCTGCCTTCGGTCCGCGCAAACGCTCGGCAGGGCATCGGCCAAGAGCTCGGACCCGCTCTCATCGATGGATAGGTGCAGGTCCTCCCGTATCGAGGCCACCAGCTCGTTCATGTCCACCCTCTCCAGTCGCAGCGGCCGGGAGTCCACGCGAGAGTACTGCAGAAGGTCATCGATCAGCCGCTTCATCCGCGCCGCGCCGCTCACCGCGAAGCCCATGTACTCCTTGGCCTGCACCGGTAGCTCGTCGCCGAACCTGCTCTCCATGAGGCCCAGGTAGCTGACCACCATCCTCAACGGTTCCTGGAGGTCGTGCGAGGCCACATAGGCGAACTGCTGCAGCTCGGCGTTGGAGCGCTTCAGTCTCATCGCGTAATCCTCCACCTCCTGCTGCGCCTTCTTGAGCTCGGTGATGTCCATCTGCGCGATGATCAGGCGGTCGCCGTGGACGATGTAGGATGACAGGAAGTCCCTACCTACAGATGGGCTCCGGTACTGGAAGGTGGTCGCTCCCTCCGACCTCCGGGCCTCCTCCATCATGGGCAGGTAGAACCGTGCTACGTCGAGGCCCAGCAGCTCTGAGCCCCTCCTATCCCTGACCTCCTCTACCTTATCGCGACCCAGAATGGCGAGGCCCGCGGGATTTAGGTCCTCGAACACCCAGTCGACGATCTTGCCCTGGGCGTCGTAGATGAGGCGGTAGATGAGGAACACCTCTTGCACCGACTCGAACAGCTGGCGGTACTTGGCCTCGCTCTCCTTCAGCGCGTCCTCGACCTTCCTCCGTTCGGTGACGTCGGTGAAGAAGGAAAGGTTGGCAGGACCATCGGGAAGGACCACTCTGGCGAGGGCGACATGGAAGGGGAACACGGTCCCATCCATGCGAACACCGCGGATCTCCAGCTCCACCACCCGCACCTCGCCCGCGGCGACCCTACTGGCGATACCCAGAATGGTCTCGCGGTCCTCTGTCAGGACATGCTCGGTGAACGGACGTCCGTATACGTCATCGGAGCCCCGGAGGCCGAACATCTCCAGGTAGCATTGGTTCCCGAAGATGACCTTCCCCTCCCGGGCCATCCCGATGGCCACCGGCGCTTCGCCGATGAGCGTCCGGAACCGCTCCTCGCTCTCGCTCAGCTGCTGCTCCATCCTCCGGCGCTCGGTGACATCGTGGACGACCGAGTACAGCAGCTTCCTGCCCCTGACCGTGATGGGGCCGGAGAAGACCTCTACGTCGCGGACCTCGCCCCCCCTCAGGCGGTGACGGAAGATGAAGCTGCGCTTCCTGCCGGAGACCGATCGCTCCATCTCCGCCCTGACCTCGTCCGGCGGGAGGCTGTTGATGTCGGTGATGCTCAGAGCGGTGAGCGCCGCGTGGTCGTAACCGTAGTATTCCACCGCTGCTTGGTTGGCGTCCACGATCCGCCCGCTCTCCGGATCGATGAGCATCATGACCGATACGTTCTCGTCGAACAGGCTGCGGTACTTGGCCTCGCTCTCCTTCAGCGCATCCTCGGTCGCCTTCGTCCTCGTCAGGTCGATCGACACTGAGGTGATGCCAGAAACATGACCTCCAACATCATGAACTGGTGACCATGTGACATCAAGGTAGACGGGGCCCGATGGCCCGTCGAACCACCTCTGCTCCCTGATCTCGACCCCCTCGTCCAGTACCCTCCGCTTGATAGAGGTCATCCACCTCACATCGTCCGGCTTGAACACCTCCTCGTCCGTGAGGCCCAGGACGTACTTGGGGGAGACGGCCTGGGGATTGAAGGTCCAGACGCACCTGAGGTCACGGTCCTGCACCGCGACGGACACCGGTGCATGGCGCAGAGCGGAGCGGAAGCGCTCATCGCTCGACCTGAGCGTCTCCTCCACCGCCCTTTGCCCGCTGATGTCTCTTATCAGGTGGACGTTCTTGACAGCTCCATCGGCATCGGTGCAAGAGCTGGCGGACACCTCCCCCTGGAAGGTGGCCCCATTGCTGCGACGGCAGGTCAGCTCCCCCCGGGCCCGCCCGGTGGCCGACAGCTCGTCCAGGAACGCCGCGGACCGCTCGTCAGGCACCACGAGCCCGTCCAGAGCCAGGGCCTGGAGGTCCTCCCCTGTCCGATCGAACATCCGCCGTGCGGCGGCGTTCGCGCTCAAGACCTTCCCGTCCGACCGCGTCAGAAGCGCGGCATCGGGGATATCTTCGAGCCGGATGCGCCCTCCACGGTCCTCCGCCCCCTTCTCCGCTGGCAGGGGCCGTGCATTCCCGCCTTCCTCATGCAGGTCCATGCTCCCACACCACAGGTCCGTCGCGTCCACCAGGTGGACGGTCATCGGCCGCTAGGCCGACACTGTTCTCTATGGCCAGCACGGTTATAATAATCCCTGGGCGATGGCCCCGGCCTCATTTCGAAAAACGAAAAAGGAAGTAGGGTTTGAGGAAGAGGTTTTCCGAGGTTCCGAACAACCTTCCCCTGCAGCCGATGGTGGCCAAGAGCAAAGGTCACGGAACGATGCGATGACCGTAACAGGGGCGAACCCCGCGGTACGGTCCGCCGGATCATGCTATGGTTCTGCGCATTCCGGACCCGCCGAGCATCGACCCCACGGTGATTATTGCTGCTGCCAGCACCGCCATGTCGGTCCCCAGGTTCTCCGCGAACACGATGTCCGCCGCCGCCTTGACGACGAACAGCGTTATCACGAAGTAGATGATGCTCAGCACTATCCCGATGATGGTGCCGATGATCAGGCCCACCAATGATCCCATCATTCCTGTGTCTGCCATATCAGTCCTCCCATTGTTCCCCAAGCAGGCAGGGAGTTCCCCCCATCTGCCCTTATTCGAACCTCTCATTCATGCCCGGGGGGCATGAGCACTGAATATTCGAGCCCGTCGGGATAAATAATTTATGTTTTTAGAAAAGACAGCCTCTAGAAATGGTGGCTCTGCTACGATGAGTAAAATGTACGCTCCAAGACGCCATGGGCGTGCCCGGAGGCGGCTTTATGCAGTTCAGGCCGGTGGGCCCCTCGAACCGGACGGCCTCAGGTGGCGGACATCTCCCGGCAGGCGCGGGCGCAATCCCGGCAGGTCTTCGCGCAGTGATCCATGGTCTCATCGTCACGGAAGCCCTCGCAGCTCTCCGCACAGCGGTCGCACACATCCGCGCACAGGGCGCAGAACCGTCCCATGAACTCCGATCCCCGCAGCATTAGCTCCACGCTCTGAGCGCACAGGTCGGCGCAGTCCCTCATCAGCCGCAGGTGCGTGGCCTCCGCATGCCTTCCGCCCATCTTCAGGCAGTGCAGGATGGTCTCCACGCACACCGCGTGGCACTCCTGGCAGGCGTCGATGCAGCGTCCCACCGTGCCGCTCCTCTCCATCATCGTGGTCGTTGGCATGTTATCACGCCCTTCTCCTGGCCGGAGGTACATAATGCTTGCCCACCGTATCCTCGACGCACCATCGTGAACACCCCCTGTGGAGCGGACCGGGCGCTTGCCGGGGTCGCCGAGGGCCCGCCCCTTTCCCGCCTGGCATGGGGGACGAAGGGGCAGGGGCGGATTACCTATGATGATTCTCAGAATCGTAACGATAATTTACTGCTCCTCGACTTATATATTTTAAACAGAATCTAAAACCATAACGGAACAGGTCATCAGAGTTACCGTCCGGTGGAAACCATGAATGATGCATCCAATAACAATGGCCAGAAAGATGTGAACGTGTCCAAGCAGTCGTACGATGAGGCGATCGTGAGGACCATGCCCTTCCCCGCCTTCGTGATGGACAGCGAGGGAAAGATTGTCCAGTTCAACGATGCGGTCGCCGCGCTGACCGGGATAGGCGCGTCCGAGGCCAAGGGAATGAGGGTGCGTGACGCCTTCAACCAGTCCCTGGGGAAGAAGGACTGCCCGGTCCTGGGGGCGGTACGAAGCGGGAGCACACTGAACCTGGCCAGCATCAAGCTGATGGTGAGCGATGACCAGCAGGTGGAGATGGCGCTGCACGCCGCTCCGTTGCTCGATGCCAATAACAGCGTCATCGGCGGGTACGTGATCCTGACCCCCGCCGCGGCGAACAAGGCCGCCGAGGAGAGGATATATCTCTATGAGCAGATCATGGACGCCCTCCCCTGGCCCCTGTCCGTGACGGACAGCGACATGAACTGGACCTTCATCAACAAGCCGGTGGAGCAGTTCCTGGGAGTGAAGCGCGCCGACATGCTGGGGAAGCAGTGCTCCACCTGGAAGGCCAACATCTGCAACACCTCCAACTGCGGCATCACCTGCCTGCGCAAGGGAAAGCTGCAGACCACCTTCGAGCAGCAGGGCATGAACTTCCAGGTCGACACCGCCTATATCAAGGGCCCCAAGGGGGAGAACATCGGCCACATCGAGATCGTGCAGGACATCACCGCCAAGGCCAAGGAGGCCAAGTATCGCAGCAACAGCGTGAACAAGTTCATGGTGAACCTCAAGAAGGTGGCCCACGGGGACATGGCCTTGGACCTGTCCCTGGACGCTCCCGACAAGGACACCCAGGAGCAGTTCGACATGTACACGGCCATCTTCTCGGACATCGCGATGGTCCGTGACACCGTGACTTCCATGATCGAGGACATCAACCACATGGCCCAGGAGCATCACAAGGGCAATGTCGATGTCCTCATCCCGGTGGACAAGTACCAGGGCGCCTTCAAGGACATGGCCGTCAGCCTCAACGACATGCTGGTGGAGTACACCACCCTGACGGGCAAGGTGCTGGGCTGCGTATCCGAGTTCGGAAAGGGCAACTTCGACGCGGCCCTGGAGAAGTACCCCGGGAGGAGGGCCGCCATCAACGTGACGATAGAGCAGGTGAGGTCCAACCTGAAGGCCCTGGTCACGGACGCCGAGATGCTGGTGTCCGCCGCCAAGGCAGGCCGCCTGGCCACCAGGGCGGACGCGAGCAAGCACATGGGCGAGTACCGCAAGATCGTCCAGGGCGTCAACGAAACGCTCGACGCTGTCATCGGACCGCTTAACGTTGCCGCCACCTACGTGGACAAGATATCGAAGGGCGAGATACCAGCTAAGATCACCGACAATTACAACGGGGACTTCAATACCATCAAGAACAACCTCAACCAGGCCATTGACGCAGTGAACTCGCTGGTGGCCGACGCCAATATGCTAAGCAAAGCAGCTGTCGAAGGCAAGCTGGCCACGAGGGCCGACGCCACCAAGCATAGGGGCGACTACGCCAAGATCGTGCAGGGCGTCAATGAGACGCTCGATGCCGTGATTGGACCGCTTAACGTCGCCGCCAAGTATGTCGATGACATCTCCAAGGGGAACATACCTGACAAGATCACCGACAACTACAACGGGGACTTCAACACCATCAAGAACAACCTCAACCAGGCCATCGATGCCATCAACTCCCTCGTCGCCGACGCCAACATGCTCAGCCGGGCCGCGGTGGAAGGACGCCTCAGCACTCGGGCCGACGCATCGAAGCATCAGGGCGATTACCACAGGATCGTGCAGGGCGTCAACGACACCCTGGACTCGGTCATCGGGCCTATCAACGAGGCCATGCGCATCGCCGACTCGTACGCCAACGGCGATCTGACGGCACGCGTCGAGATCGAGACGCAGGGCGACTTCACCAAGTTCGCTGAATCCCTGGACGCCATCGGGGAGAGCCTGACCTCGCTGCTCAAGGAGGTCAACAACTCCATCGATCTGGTGTCGTCGACATCACAGGAGCTCGCTTCCAGCGCGGAGGAGATGAACGCCTCCACCGAGCAGGTCTCTGCGGCGATACAGCAGATCAGCAAGGGCGCGCAGTCGCAGGCAGCGCAGGTCGATGAGACGGCCAAGGTCATGGCCGGCATATCCACGGCGGTCACTCAACTGTCCAACAGCATCAATGAGAGCGTCACCGGTGCGAAGAGAGGGGCAGAGAGCGCGGAGAGGGGAAAGATCGCGGTCATCAACACCGTGAAGAAAATGGACGAGATCTCCACGGTGGTCGAGCAGTCCGCCAAGGTGATCGAGATACTTGGCAAGCGTTCCGAGGAGATCGGCGAGATCGTCGGCGTGATCACCGGCATATCGGAACAGACCAACCTGCTCGCTTTGAACGCCGCGATAGAGGCGGCGCGGGCCGGAGAGCAGGGCCGCGGTTTCGCCGTCGTCGCCGAGGAAGTGAAGAACCTGGCCGAGGACAGCCGCGAGGCGGCGGAGCGGATCGCCAAGATGATCAAGGAGGTGCAGGTGGAGACCAGCAAGGCCGTGGAATCGATGAAGCTGGGCACCAAGACCACCACGGAGGGGCGGTCGGTGGTGGAGGAGACCGGCCGGGTGTTCGAGGAGATCTCGGATGTTGTCGGAGGGTCGGCCAGGAACATGACCTCCATGGTCTCCATGATGGAGAGCCAGAGGGATGGTACCCAGGCAGCGGCCAAGTCCGTGGACGGCATTGCGTCCATCGCCGAGCAGACCGCGTCCGCCTCCGAGGAATCGGCATCATCGACCGAGGAGCTCACGGCCAGCATGGAGGACATGACCGCTCGAGCGCAATCACTGTCGGAGATGGCCTTGAACCTCAAGAAGGTCGCAGGCCGGTTCAGGTATGAGGGCGGGATGAGCGTGGTCGATGAGCCTACATCCATGCCCGCCAAGGGCAAGGCCCCTGCCAAGGGGACCGCCGCCCGGGGCACTGCCCCCAAGGTCCCAGAGAAGGTGAAGGACGCCCTCAACAAGAGGGGCATCCCCACTCCCGCGTAAGGAGGTCAACACATGGCGAGAAGGAAGCGTGAGAAGGTAGAGCTAACAGGCGACGAGGAGCAAATAGTCTCCTTCCGGTTAGGGAAGGAGACCTTCGCCGTCAGCGTCTCGCAGGTCCGCGAGATCGGAAAGGTACAGGACATCACCCGGGTGCCGAAGATGCCCGCGTACGTGGAGGGCGTGCTGAACCTCCGTGGCCAGATCACCACGGTGATCGACCTAAAGAAGAGGCTGAACATCGCCTCCGAGGGAGGCAACGGCCAATCGTCCGCCTCCCGGATAATCATAGCCGAGATCGGCGATACCCAGATAGGCATCGTGGTGGACGAGGTGGAGGACGTGATGCGTGTGCCGAGGGCTAGCATATCGCCTCCACCCAAGAACCTCACCATCGGGTCGGAGCAGGGCATACTTAAGGGCATATGCAAGCTGCCGAACCGCCTGGTCATGCTGCTCGACCTCACTCTGATAATGGGGTCAGGGGAGCTGGACAGGATCGCCAATGCGCGGACCAGCAAGGAAGTGCCGGCCGCGATCTAAGGCGTGGACGCCCCACTTCACGTGGCTCGTCTCGCCATTTCCTTTTTTTATCTTAACTTGTGTGGATACCTCATCGAGCCCGCATATTCATCCCTGGAAGGGCGTTCTCACATATCCTCCGGATGAGCTCCAGGCTGATGTCCCTTAGCCTCCTCCGAGCCCGTACGTCGTAAGCCTGAGGATGGGCCCTCACCTCCTCGCCCCGCTCGAAGAACCGTCCGGTGACACCCTCGAAGCGGGGGGATGCAACAAGGTCCATAACGGCCTCAGCCCCACTTTGGGGATCGCCCTGACCATGGCCGAAGGCATCCCGGACCATCTTGGTGTCGAGCAGGGTCCCGGGATGCAGGGCGTTGACGGTGATGTTTTCGTCCTGGAGCTCCTCGGCGAGATCGAAGGTGAGCATGACAAGGGCGAGCTTGCTCTGCCCGTACGCCGCCTGCGGGTCGTAGCGGCGCTTTAACATGAGGTCAGTGAGGTCCAGCTGCCGCTGGCTCAGCGAGGCCACGTTCACGATGCGCGAGGGCGCCCCGGCCTCCAGCGCCGGGACCAGGAGGCGGGTGAGGAGGAAGGGAGCGAGGTAGTTCACCGCGAGCCGCAGCTCCAGGCCGTCCACGCTCTCCTCCCGGTGCTGCTCCTCTGGTCTTCCCTCGCCTATGCCGGCATTGTTCACCAGGGCGTCCAGCTGCGGGTGGTCCTCCGCCACCTCCCGGGCCAGGCGGGAGACCTCCTGGAGGGAGGACAGGTCAGCGTTGTAGTAGTGCACCTTCCCTTGGAGCCCGCTCATCTCCCTCACGGTCCCCGCCCCTTTCTTAGGGTCCCGGCCGTGCAGCAGGACCGTCGCCCCCCTGGTGGCCAGCCCCCGGGCGGTCAGCTTTCCTATTCCGTCGGTGGAGCCCGTGATCAGTATCACGCTGTCCTCGATGTCCCTCATGGAATGACCTGCCTCTCCCTCGTCCACGCTCGGTCCCTCCTACTATAGGTGGACCAGCGGGCATATCAATGTTGCTCGGTGCGGGCCGTCTCCAGCACCGTCTCCAGCATGACCATCTTGGGGCGGAACCCGTACCGGGCGTAGAACGAGAATATGGACTCATCGCCGTACACTGTGAACACCGCGGTGCTCCGGGCTCCCTGGTCCCTCATCCACTCCAGGGTGCGGCGCATGAGCAGGTCCCCCACGCCCCTCCGGCGGGCCTCATCGTCCACGAACAGGGACTCGATCTCCCCGTTCCCGAAGTAGTCCAGGCTGCTAGCGCAGAAGCCCAGGTCCCGGGTGGCCACCATGTCGCGGGCGATCTCGATGCGCAGCCGGCAGCTCTTGGCCTTCGACACCAGCTCCTCCTTGCGCAGCTGGAACGTCCGCTCCGCGAAGTGCTCCGAGAAGAAGGGGGAGCGCTTGCAGGCATGGAGGTTCAGCTGGTACCACATCTCCTTGATGCGGTCGATCAGTTCTATCCCCCCACAGATGAACTCGGTTTCCGAGGGCATCCCCCCGGATACCACCCTGGGGGGCTTTATTTCTTTGTAGAAGGCGTAGCGTGACCTTCCTGTGATATACCGCCCCTGCCCATATACGCCCCCATGTTCCGCTGTACCGTGTGCGGCACCACGTTCCAGGAGTTCCGCTACACCTGCTCCCGGTGCGGTTCCGTTCTCCTAGCGGTCGACCTCCCCATGAAGTGGGAGCCGGAGGGAGCGGGGCTGTGGAGGTACCGGTCCATGCTCCCCGTGCCCCGTCTCATCACGCTGTCCGAGGGCGGTACGCCTCTGATCCCCCGGCGGGACAGCAGGGAGGAGGTCTTTCTCAAGGTGGAGGGCGACAACCCCACCGGCTCGTTCAAGGACCGGGGCAGCACGGTGGTGATATCGGACGCGGTCCATCGGGGCTTCACCACCACCACCGTGGCCTCCACCGGCAACATGGGGGCCAGTGTGGCCGCGTACTCGGCCTATGCCAACCTCACGACGCGGGTCTTCATCCCCGGCCACATACCACCGGGGAAGGTGGCCCAGATCACCGCCTACGGGGCGGAGCTGGTGCCGGTGGAGGGCGGCTTCCCGCAGGCCGTGCAGCGGTCCCAGGAGGAGGCGGAGAAGGGTGCATACTTGGCCTCCACCGGCCTGAACCCGTTCTTCATCGAGGGGCTCAAGACCATCGCCTTCGAGGTGTTCGAGCAGATGGGCGTGCCCGACCGGGTGGTGGTGCCTACTGGGACGGGTGGGATACTCACCGCGATCCACAAGGGCTTCGAGGAGCTGCGGGCCCTGGGGGTGGCGGACCGGGTCCCGCAGATGATCGCTGTGCAGTCCGCGGCGGTGGCGCCCATCGTGGAGGCATGGCGGGACCGCACCGAGCTGCGCGTTCCAGGCGAGGTCGAGACCATCGCCTCGGCCATACTGGTGAAGGTGCCGTTCAACGGCCGCTCGGCCATCCAGGCCATGGACCGCTCCGGGGGCTACGGCCTCACGGTCACGGATCACCAGCTGGTCCAGGCCATACGGTCGCTGGGCCGGGAGGGCATATTCGCCGAGCCGGCAGCGGCCGCCTCCATGGCCGCCCTGGAGCAGCTGGAGCCATGGCCAGGGGCCCGCACGGTGCTGCTGGTCACGGGCTCGGGGCTTAAGGACCCCTCGGTTGTGCTGCGGCAGGACCTGTAGATCCCGGACAGCTCACAGGACCTGGTCCACTGACACGTCCAAGATCATGCCGTCCTCCGCCACCGTGACCTTGACCTCCCCGCCCAGCTCCTCCACCTTCCGCACCGACCCGGGGATGTCATGGTAGAACCAGCTTCCCAGGTGTGTGACCACGATGCGCCGCGCCAGTTGAGAGAAGAACTCCACCTGGTCGGGTATCCCGGTGTGCCCGTGGTCGCGCCCGGTGGCGGGGTCCCGCCTCACCAGGCCGCCCCGGCGGATGAAGCTGCCATCGATGATGGCCAGATCGAGCTCGGGGATGCGGTCCCGGTACCGCTCCTGCACAGAGAACAGGTCGCCGGCGTACAGCACCCGGGCCAGGTCCTTCTCCACCAGGTAGGCGCAGGAGCGCAGCGCCACACTGTGGTTCGTCGGCACCGGCGTGACCGTCATGCCGGCCACCTCCACCGGCCCCCTCATCACCCTGACCGGCAGACCGGGCCAGGCCTGGGGACCGTACAGAGGGACCGCCACCTCCGCATACTCCTTGACGAAGAAGGCATGGTCCTCGTGGAAGTGGGTGATGAATATCGCCTCCGGCCTCCGCTCGAGGTACTCCCTCTCGCCCACGTCGAAGAGCACCCCGTCGATCAGTACGCCAGCATGGAGGGCGTGGCCCGGTGCGCTGACCTCGATGTGGGCCCGGGTGCCCAGGACCTCCACCCTCATTCCCCGCCCCCGCCCTGGCAGCGCGGGCAGCAGTACGACGTTCGGCCGCCCAGGGCGAAGGACGCGAACGTGCCGCCGCAGCGCGGGCAGCGACCGTCCCGGGACCGGTGACGCAGCAGGTATGTCCGCGGGAGCAGGGAGAGGTCCCCACCGTTCTCGATAGACCGCCGGAGGACCCGCCGCACGTTGAGGTATATATGGTCCAGGTCACCCTCGCTCAGGTTCTGCACCGGGGTGCGGGGATCGATGTGCGACTGGAACAGGGCCTCGTCGGAGTACAGGTTACCCACCCCCGCCATCTTGTGCTGGTCCATGAGGACCGTCTTGGCCGGGCCGCGGGAGCGCTCCATGGTCCGCACGAACTCCGACCGGGTGAGGGTCAGCACGTCCGGGCCCAGTTGCTTCCTCATTATGTACTCCTCCGGCGAGGTGGTGATGCCGATCCGGCCCAGCATGCGGGGGTCGTTGAACGCCAGATGCCCTTCAGGGAAGGTGAGGAGGAAGCGATCGTAGCGGGGGTCGTCCTCCGCCCGGACGAAGAACAATGGCTCCCCGGTCATGCCGAAGTGCCAGGTGAGCCACCCTCCGCCGCTGAGCTCCAGGAACAGGTTCTTGCCGTGGCGGTGCGAGGAGATGAAGCTCGAGCCCTGCACCGCGGCCACGACCTCCGCGGCGGAAAAGGGGCGGACGATGATGGGGTTCTTGACCTCCGCCCGCTCGATGGTGCGCCCCATCGACGTGCGGTCGATGTAGCGCCTGAACGTCTCCACCTCTGGCAGCTCCGGCATGTTACCCCACCTCAGCGATCCCTTATGTCCACGCGATGCTCATGCTATCGGCCAATTGCCGCCGCTCGTGCCACCGGACCCTTTATCGCGGTTCACCAGCGCACGATGGAGATCACGGCCAGGACCGAGATGATCAGGGCCAGGAACATGCTGATGTAGTACGAGTACTTGGCCACCGGCTCAAAGGACTTCCCCTGCTCGGACCTGTAGTACCTGCGGGACACCAGGACCGCTACCCACAGCATGATCACGGCTACGACCATGAGGGGCTTGGTCATGTCCGTCCGCTCCAGGGCCATGAGGAAGCACAGGAGGCCCGCGAAGTTGAGCAGCAGGGCCGCCATCCGCCATTTGTTGTAGACCCGCTTCAAGCCGGCATGGGACATCTCTCGGTTGGAGAACGACATCGTCCCACCATCAACGAACTATTCTTAAATTTAAGCATCGATCGGTGTCATCCGCCGGGAAACCTACTTTATCCAGGCCAGATATAATGGGAAAGGAGGGTTGCACGTTCGGGCGCTGCTGTTGGACGGCTCGATCAGGGACGAGATGAGGCCCGCGGCCGAGGCCTCCGCCGCGTTCCTGGGGGATAAGGGGATCACCACGGAGGTGGTGCGCCTGCGGGAGCGACGCATCGGACAGTGCCGGGGTTGCCTGGACTGCTGGGTGAAGACACCGGGGGCGTGCACGGTGGCCGATGAGGCCGAGGACGTCCTGCGCTCCTTCGCCCGGTCCGACGTGATCGTACTTCTAACGCCGGTGACCTTCGGGGGGCACTCCTCCCAGCTGAAGAAGGCCCTGGACCGCATGCGCCCCCTCACCCTCCCCTACGTGGAGGCACATCGCGGGGAGGTGCGCCACCTGCCCCGGTACGACCACGTCCGTCACCTGGTGCTCGTCGGCCTTCTGCCCCAGCGGGACGACGAGGCCTCGACCACCTTCCGGGAGCTGGCGGCGCGGAACGCCTCGGCCCTGGGAGCGAACGGCTCGTCCATGGCGCTGGTGTTCTCCAACGAACGTCCGGAGATGGCGTCCATCGCGGTCCGGGAGGCCTTCCGGGAGGCGGGGATGGAGCCATGAGGGCCGTACTGCTGACCGGGAGCCCCCGGGGGACCAGATCGACCTCCCGCGCCCTGGGCCTGCACGTACTACAGGGCCTGCGGAGCAGGGGCTGGGAGGTGGAGGAGCGGAACGTGTGCCGGGCCGTGACCACCGCCGAGGGGGTGGCGGACCTCAAGGCCATCATGGAGGGGTCGGACCTGGCGGTCCTCTCCCTGCCCATCTACTTGGGCTCCCCGCCCGCGGCGGTGATGAGGGCCATGGAGGCCCTCCGCGGGCACATCAAGGAAGGAGGGGCGCTCGTGGCCGTCACCAACTCGGACCTGGTGGGGGAGAGGGAGCACGAGGTCTCGCTGTCCATATGCCGTCTGTTCGCCCGGGACATCGGGTGGGAGTGGAGAGGAGGCATCGTGCGAGGGGGGCAGGTCCCCCGGGACCGCGCGGCCGGAACGGTGGAGCTGGACCGGAGGGCGAGGAGGGCGCTGGACCTGGCCGTGGAGGAGCTGTCCGTCGGCCGGCCGCTGCCCGCCGGAACGGTGGACGCATCGGGACGGAGGCCGCTGCCCGCCCTACTTCACGTGTTCCGGGCCAACGGGGAGTGGGGCCGGGCGGCGCGCAGTAATAAGGTCCGGGAGCGCATCCGTGTACGACCGTACCTGGAGGAGAGAAGATGATGATCGGCGTTTGCGGCGTGGCCTGCGAGGCCTGCCCCCGGCGGATGCAAGGGAAGTGCCCTAACGGAAGCGCGGGCTGCAAAGCTAGGGAAAACCCGTTCTGCGAGGTGTGCACCTGTGCGTACCGACGGGGCGTGGACCTGTGCTTCCGGTGCTCTGACTTCCCGTGCGAGACCACCCGTCAGGGTCCCATATCCTACGGCTACTGCCAGTACGTCAGCGGCAAAGATTAGTTGGCCCGCCTCAGCACCCGGTGCTTGATGCGCGACACGCTGTCGCTGATGTAGTTCTCCCGGACGGAGCACCTCTCCACGAACATGTATGAGATCGTGAAGCCGAAGTAGGGAAGCAGGTAGGCCCATGGGAACAGGCCGGCCAGGACCATGCCGAAGAGGGCGAAGTCGCTGAACGGGCGATAGTTGAGGAACACCTGCAGGAAGCCCTGGAGGCCGTACCTGTCCACCAGCCCGTCGGCGATCTCGTCCACGAAGCCGGCCAGCAGGAACACTGCTATGGGAAGCACGGTCCAGCTCACACTGCTGCTGGGGTAGAAGGCCAGCAGCGAGGCCACGGCCAGGACGGTGCCGAGGGCGAAGGCGCGGTTGTCGATCTTGCGCGCCAGGACCAGAGATATCAGCATAGCGGAGAAGAACGCGGTGGAGAACGGGCTGTCCCATGCCATCAGGTATCCCATGGTTACACCGGACATCACCGCGAGGGTACCGGCGGACCGCAGGGAGTAGGAGCGCTCGTCGTAGGCCTGATCGATGTACTTTATGGCTCCCCCTAGGAAGGCATAGAGCAGTATGATTAGAAGCAGGTCCATCATTGTCTTACCTTATAGTGTGAGGCTGAAAGTCCAGCAGCACAGTGCCCGTTGCTGGGCGCCGAAAGATTGGGCCCCGGTTTAATAAGCTTTCAGTGCTGAGTTCCAATATCAATACCGATAGCGTGGAACTGCTGGATGGGGTGAAGAAAGGTCCAAGAACCACCTGTGTCATGACCTCCGGGTGAAGGGAGCGCTCGACCGGGACTTCTTCGCCCGCTCCGCCCTGGAGGTGGCCCGGGACCTCATCGGCCGCAGGATGGTGCATCGTTCCCCCGAGGGCACGGTGGCCGGAACGGTGGTGGAGACCGAGGCCTACTGTGGCGTGCGGGACCCCGCGGCCCATACCTTCCGCGGAAGGCGTACCGCCAGGAACGAGGTCATGTGGGGCCCGCCCGGCCACGCTTACATCTACCCCATCTACGGCATGTATTTGTGCCTCAACGTGGTGTGCGGCCCTCCCGGCACGCCGGAGGCGGTGCTGCTGCGTGCGGTGCGCCCGACCGAGGGCGTAGGGATCATGGCCGCCCGGAGGGGCATCGTGGTGCAGGGGGAGGCCGACCTCCGGAAGCTGTGCTCCGGGCCGTCCAAGCTGTGCATCGCCTACGGGCTGACGCGGCAGATGAACGGCATGGACATGGTCCTTGGTGATCTTCGCTTCGAGGGCGGGGAACGCGCCGCCGCGGTCACCGCCGCACGAATCGGGGTCGAATACGCTGGGGAGGCGGCCGCGTGGCCGTGGCGGTTCCTGCGCGACGGCGACCCGTACGTGAGCCGGAGGCCGTGAGCCTAGTGCTTGCGGCGGGAGACCATGACCGCCGCCCCGGCTATGGGGAACGCCACCACCGCCAGCATGGCCACCACCAGCGCCGTGCCGACCACGGTGTCCTCCTCCTCGGCCTCGCCCACGGTGAACTGCAGCAGCGTCTGGGAGGGGTTCCCGGCGCTGTCCTTCACCGTCAGCACGATGCTGTGGGTCCCGTTGTCCAGGCCGGCCAGGGTTATCTGGCGGGCGGCCTTGGAGATCTGGACCATTTTCCCGCCGTCAACGCTGTACCCGATGTAGCTCACGCCCGATGACTGGTCCGACAGCTCGAACCCGATGATGATGTCCCCGTAGGGGAAGTTGCACCCCTGCGTGGCCTCGAACGTCACCGCCGGCCCCAGGCGGTCCAGGTGTATGCCGCTGACCGTGCGCACGGCCTGCGAGTTCCCGGCGTTGTCGATGGCGTAGTACTGCAGGACATGGTCCCCCTCGTACTCCATGACCACCGGTCCCCGGTACTGGGCCCATGCGCTGCTGTCCCAGCGGTACATGATGTACCGCACCCCGCTGCTGTCGTCGGTGGCGTTGATGTACGCCCACACCTCAGAGGAGTACCATCCCCCGGAGGTGGTGGTCCCGGTGAGGGTGTGGGAGGCCACCGGCGGCGTGGCGTCCACCCACACGGTGGCATCGGCCACGGCCTTCATCGGCTCCTGGTCCCACAGGCCGTTGTACGCGCGGGAGAACAGCTCGTACTGCCCGCTGCCCTTGGCCTGGAAGGTGATGATGCCCACCGGCCAGCGGCCCAGGGGGTTGTTGTAGGTGGTGTAAAGCTGGAAGTCCCCGGTGCCGCTGGTGCGGTAGTATATCTCCACCCTGGTCCCGTAGTCCACGTCGCCGGTCACGGTGACGGTGAACGAGACCGCGGTCTGATTGGAGGAGGAGGGCAGCCCGGTGATGCTGGAGACCAGGTCCATCTGCTCGGACGCCTCCACCACCACATCGTCCACGAACGCGCCGATGTGTTCCTCGTCATCCGGGGCGGTGGGACCGGAGTAGAAGTTGAAGCTGATCCAGGTGGTGCCCTCAGGCAGGCTGACGGTCGCCTGCGCCCATCCCGAGGAGTCGGCGGAGGGCTGCTTCCACAGCGGGGCATGATCGCTCACGTTCGGGTCCCGAGCATCGGAGGTGGTGGCCGAGACCTCCAGGTGGTCCCCCGTCCCCGTTTCCGTCCAGTACCTGAACGTGAGGGTCAGGCCGGTGAGGCCATCCTCCAAGTCCAGCTCCCGCGCCATGTACGCGGACATGCTGGTATCGTACCTCAGGGTGAAGTCGTTGGGAGCGGCCCAGAAGGAGCCGCCCACGCCGGTGATGTCCACGTTGGGCATATCGCCGTGCTGGGAGTTGTCCCCCACCGCGGCGCAGTACGCCGCGTGGGAGTAAGACGTGTACGTGTACTGGGTGGTGCCCCAGTAGTCCTGATCGGACCCTTCATCGAGGTCACCCACCTTCCACTTCCCCGGGAAGCCGTCCTCGAAGCCGTCCGACAGGACGGTCCGGACATCGGCGGCGCTGACCGAGTTGGTGACCAATGCCGATAGAGGCACCGACAGGCTGAGGCAAGCTAGTAAAGCGAATATTTTTTTTATTCTCGGCCGCACAGGAAAATGCTATTTGAACTACACGTTTTTATATTTATTTATTCTTCAAAAAAGCACTATTAATATTACTGGCTCCCACTACCAAGAGTGATAATCATCTAAGAAAACATTGGTTGACGAAACGGTCAACGGGAAAAGAGGGTTTATGGTGGGGCAGGCCGATTCCACCGCGATGAAGCTCTTGCCCGTGCTGTCGATAGTCTTGGTCGCGACCTTCCTGCTGTCCTGCCTCGCGGTAATGAACACCGCGGAGCCGCTGCGGGACAGCGAGCTCTCTCAGTTCACCTCGGACGAGGAGATGCGGTACTACATCACCTCTCATGCGGAGGAGCGTGGCACGGGCCAGTTCGAGGCCGTGAACGAGGCCGACACCGCGGCCACCAGCGGATACTCGCGCACCACCGTACAGGAGGAGGGCGTGGACGAGAGCGACATCATCAAGACGGACGGGAGCACGCTGTTCCTGGCGGAGGGCAACAGGGTCCACCTCATCGCCACCACGCCCTCGCTTTCTAATATAACCGACATCGTCATCGGGAGCGCGACCGAGGTGATTGTGGATGGGCTGTATCTCACCGGCGAGCGCCTGGTGGCCATCTACAGCACCTACGAGCAGGCCTACCCGGGAGGGACCTCGGACGGCGCTGTCGCCATCGATGTCCTGAGCCTGTCCTCCTCCTACATATCACAGACCTGCATCAACGTTTATGACGTGAGCGATCCCGCCCACCCTTCGCTGCTGCTATCGGGCGGAGTGAGCGGTTACACCACCACGTCGAGGATGGTCGGCAGCGTGGTCTACCTTATCACCGAGCAGAGCGTGTGGATCGGCGGGGAGATCGCTCCCCCGCAGGTGTGGAACGGGACCGAGTCCCAGGACGTGCCGGCCAGCTCCATCAGCTACGATCCCGGATGCACCTCGGTGTCCACCTTCGTCAACGTGCTGGCCCTGGACGTCAGCGACGGGAGCAGGTCCAACCTCACCGCCCTGGCGGGGTACTCATCGATCTGCTACATGTCGCCGGGCTCGCTGTACCTCACCATGCCGCGGTGGGAGGGGGCCGTGTCCAATCTCATCACCAGCTCCCCGGGGTCGCTGACCACCACCATCTACCGCATCGCCGTTGACGGGACCAGCATGGTCCTCGTTGCCCAGGGCTCGGTGGAGGGAGGTCCCCTCAACCAGTTTGCACTGGACGAGCACGAGGGGCGGCTGCGCGTGGCCACCACCTCCTGGGGTGGGAACCTGGAGAACCAGGTCCACGTGCTGGACATGGGCCTCAGGGAGGTCGGCGTCCTGAAGGGCATCGCCCCGGGGGAGACGATCTACTCGGCCCGCTACATGGGCGACCGTCTGTACCTCGTGACCTACGAGCAGGTGGACCCCCTCTTCATCATCGACCTGTCGGCCGACACCCCGAAGGTGCTAGGTGAGCTGAAGGTCCCCGGTGCGTCCACCTACCTGCAGATGACCGAGGACGGCCTGATGGGCATAGGTTTCGAGAACGGCTCGGTGAAGGTCTCCCTGTACAACGTGACCGATCCGGCGCACATGTCCGAGATCGATACCTACCTGGTGGAGGGGTTCTCGTACTCGCCCGCGCAGTACGACCACCACGCGGTGCTGTACGACGCCTCCCGCAAGGTCCTGGTGATACCGATCACATCGTACACCAACGGGGCATGGTCGGAGGCGTGGTACTACCAGCGGCCGCTGTCCGTGGCCCTGGTCCTGGACGTCGATGAGAGCGGCATAGGTCAGCGGGGCGCGATAACGCACAAGGACGCCACCGTGATACGCTCCGTGTACATCGGCGACGTGCTGTACACCATATCGGACACCATGGTGAAGGCGAACAGCCTCTCCACGCTCGCCCCCCTGGGCACGCTGATCTACAGCCAGGGACAGGACTACTATGGCTGGTACTCCGCCACGGTCCGTCCCGCGATGGCAGAATGAGATGCCAGCCTTCAAGGGCCCGGAAACCCTATCCCTACAGGGTAATGCCGTGAAGGTGGAGCTCGACCGGCGGTCACTGTTCGCCCTGGCCTCCGACACCAGGCTGGAGATGCTGAAGGCGCTGCAGACCAATCGCCGCACCGTCTCCCAGCTGGCCGAGGTGCTGGGGATCGACAAGGCCGCGGTGCACCGCCACCTGAAGAAGCTGGAGGAGGGGGGCTTTGTCTCCCGCACCGAGGACCATGGCTTCGTGTACTACGCCTTGACCTGGAAGTCCCGGGACATCCTCAACCCCAGTGACCGCACCAACATCGTGATCCTGATATCATCAAGCCTGGTGTGCGTACTGGGCATGGTGCTCGTGATATACCTGGCGGTGCTCTCCAACCCCTCGCTGGACCGGGCCCGACCAGGAGATGGCCTCCGGCACCTCCGACACTCCCGATGCAGGGATAGTGAACACGCCGCCGGCCGCCACCGTGGACCCCTCGGCCTGGGTGGCGATCATCGCGCTGGGCCTGACGGCTGCAATGCTGGCCGGGGCGGCGGTGCACCGGTGGAAGCTCCCCCGTCAGCGCCAGGGGCTGAGCGATGCCCCGACTGGTGCGGCCCTGCCCGAGGACCGGTGACCCTCTACCAGGACGTTGACGCCATATCGCCATCGAGGTCCCCAGGGCCTCGCCCGTGCGGCGCGAGGGCGGGACGACGGACCGTACTTTCGTACGAAGGCATCATAAGCTCGGGACAACGCATGACCTGCGGACCGGGTGCGAAGACCGCCTGGTCCGGCAGGTCTGAGAATGTTCCTGGAGGCATGCGATTACGAACTGAAGGAGATGGGCGACAACAAGGTGACGATGCTGTTCCCGCAGGGGACCCCCCGGCAGGAGGTGGAGAGGGAGAGGAGCACCACCCTGCTGATGCAGCAGTACGGCCTGGAGACGCCCTTCGTCCATGACATCACGGAGATGGACGGCAGGCCCGGCATCGTCCTGGACCAGGTCGTGGGCCCCACCTTCACCCAATGGATCATTAAAAATCCAACCTGGCACCGCCGGCTGGCGCTCTTCTTCGCCTACACCCAGCATGAGATATACATGCACAAGGTGCCGGAGCTGCCTGCCCTCAAGGACCTCCTCAACGAGAGGATTTCAAAGCGGACGGACCTGGACGACGGCGCCAAGGACGCCCTGCGTCAGAGGGTGAAGAAGATGCCGGGAGGGGATTGGACATGCCACATGGCCTACATGCCGTACAACATCCTGGTGTCCATCGACGGCCCCGTCGTCCTGCGGTGGGGCGGGGCGGTGAAGGGCGATTACCTGGCCGACGTGGCCATGACCTCCCTGATGTTCGAGAGCTGGGTCCCTTCGGAGGAGGAGAAGGAGGAGGTGGACCGGTTCCGGGACAGGTTCCGCATGGACTACTTGGCGGAGATGATCAAGATCACCGGGCGCATGGACGACGAGGTGGACGCGTGGCGGGACCTCCTGCGGGACATCATGGGCGGTCCGGGCAGGTAAAGGTGAGCCCCGGCGCGCATCACGGCCGCACGCACACGTAGTCGCGGCCGCCTCCAGCACTGCTTTCCCATTGGTACTTATCTCCGTTCGAGGATGATTTCCAAACGTCTAAATACCCTATCTGGAATCAACGGCCATCACCCTCGATGCATGCGCTCGGTCGGACCAGCCACGCCATCTCGGCGAGGGGTCCGCCGACCCTCCGGGGATTTCCCTACAGGTGTCCTAAGATGAACCAGATGACCGTGGACCTGCTGATGAAGATCTGCGACAAGTGCGGCGGAAGGTGCTGCTACTACGCCAAGCCCCCCCTCACCGAGGAGAGGATCTCCATACTTCTGGAGAACGGCATGACGTTCGATGACATCCTCTTCCGCGAGCACCGCATGCTGGACTGCAAGTCCACCGGCTTCTGCATAGGATACAAGAACGGCCGCTGCCGGGTCCAGGAGGTCAAGCCGGAGACGTGCGTGGCCGGTCCGTTCACCTTCGACGTGTGCGACGGCAAGCTGGAGATCTACCTCAAGAAGGAGCGCATATGCGACCTGGTGGCCTTCCTGAAGAGGGACCGGGCGGTCTACGACGAGCAGTTCGAGCTCGCCGTCCAGAACATCCAGCAGCTGGTAAGGTCCCTACCCCCGGAGGAGCTGGAGAGCGTGTGCAGGGTGGAGGAGCCAGAGACCGAGAAGGTCGCCGAATTCCCCCTCGCCGAGGTGTTCTCCAACGACCGTGGGAACTGAGCACGAGTACTCGGTCAATACGTCGGACCTCCGTCCCCTGCCCATCGTGGACCGCATCATCGAGGAGATGCATGGCGAGATGGTGAACGAGTTCCCCTTCGGTCCCATTAACGTGAGCAAGGAACTGCAGAAGCATGTCATCGAGCTCGTGCCCTCCGTTCCCCACACCAGCATCGGTGAGATGGAGGAGGCGCTGTGGCAGGGCATGGGGCGCTTCCACCATGCCACCGGCCACCGCTACCACTTGCTCGGCCTGGGCATGCACCCCCTGCTGAGGCTGGAGCAGACCGCGGTGTGGGACCATGAGGACCGGGAGATATACGACGCCTACGACCGCCTCTTCGGGCTGCGGCAGCATGGTTGGCTGAACATACAGGCCCTGCAGGTCAACGTCCACTACGATAGCGAGGAGAAGATGGTGCGGATGTTCAACCGGCTGCGAGCCCTCATACCGTACCTGGTGGCGGTCACGGCCTCCTCCCCCTTCGTGGAGGGGCAGGCCACCGGCAGCATGGACAACCGCCTGCTCTACTACCGGGAGAACCAGGCCCGGGTGCCTAGCATCTGCCACGGGCTGGTGCCGGAGAGGCTGCGGGGGTGGAGGGACCACCTGGACGTCCTGGAGGCGGTGTACCGGGACCTGCGCGCCGTCGGCGGCGAGGCGCTATGCCACGAGTGGGTGGACTCCCGCGGCATAATCATACGGCCGCACCGGGAGTGCCTGGAGCTGAAGGTGGTGGACGAGCAGGAGTGCCTGCGGTCGGACATGGCGGTCACGGCCCTGGTCCTCTCGCTGCTGCGTGCCGACCTGCACCTGGAGGAGGACGCGGACGCCCTGTACGATATGACGGACCACGCTATCCACAAGGGCATCGTCACCCTGAGGCCCGAGCTCCGACGGTTGCTGGTCAGGGCGGAGGAGGTCGCCACCGCCGAGGAGCGCGCCTACCTGCCGCTGATCGCCAGGCGCATCGAGGAGGGGAGTGTGGCGGAGCTGATGCGGGACCGGGTCGGCGACGGAAGGAGCGTGGACGAAGTGGCCGCGCTCATGTCCCGCTGCCTTCACTACAACGTGCCGGCGTGATCGCCGCCCTGGCCGGGGGAGGACGAGCAGCCCCTGGGCTCCAGGCGTATGGTGACCGTCTCGATCTCATCGTGCCGGGAGCGGATGTGCCCCTCCAGTAGGTGAACCAGCTCGTGGGCGCGGGCCACGCTCATCTGGGGATCGAACTGGCAGCATAGGAACACCCGCAGGCCGTTCTTGGTGGCGTGCACGTGCAGGTCCCGACAGGCCAGCACCTCGGGGAACTGGGCCGCAAGATTGCTCAGGGTGGTCTCCACTATGTCCTTCTTGATCTCCGAGACCTCCCCCTCACAGGCCGGGCAGCCTACCGGCTCGATGTGCGAGGCCACCAGGTGGATATTGGGATCGAGGGCCCTGATCCTCTCCTCCAGCCGCCTGGCCAGCTCACTGGCCGCCTCTACCGTCAGCTCGCCGTCGAGCTCGATGTGCAGCTCCACCACCCGGCCCGAGGGGCCTTCGGTGAAGGCGATGTTGTGCACGCTCTTGATCTCCTCCATGGTCGAGGCCTCGGCGCGTATGCGGTCCTCCAGGGAGGCGTCCTCCAGGCAGATGGGCTCGGCGTGCAGGATGACGTCCGAGTCCGGTATGGCGGCCATGATTCGCTTCTCCGCCAGATCGGTGAGGTGATGGCCCTGCTCCAGCGGCAGGAACTGGTTTATCCGCACCGTGGCCTCTATGAACGTCCGAGCCCCGGACTCCCGCACCCGCACCCGCTCCACGCGGTGGATCCCGGGAACGGCCATGATCTCCTGTGTGACCAGCGACGACATGCCGCTGGGCGCCCCGTCGAGGAGGGTGTGGATGGACCTCTTGAACAGGCGGAGGCCGATGAAGACGGTCACCGCCGCCACCCCCAGCGCGGCGTAGGAATCGAAGTCGTTCATCCCGCCCATGGTCAGCAGGATGCCGATGATGACCACCACCGAAGAGATGAGGTCGGTGGAGAAGTGAATCCCGTCCGCCTCCAAGGCCTGGCTCTTGCATATCTTGGCCGCGCGGAGGAGGGCGCGGGACCGGGTGAAGTCCACCGCCACCGACAGGAGCATGACGGCCAGGGCGGTCCACCCCAGGGATACGTGGGCATC
Organism: Methanomassiliicoccaceae archaeon; assembly: GCA_963663855.1. GTDB lineage: Archaea > Thermoplasmatota > Thermoplasmata > Methanomassiliicoccales > Methanomassiliicoccaceae > UBA6. Next base: position 1,988,395 of record OY760646.1, read on the forward strand.
GTGGAACAGCAGCCGGTTCATCGCCTCGTACACGATCCAAGCGGCGGTGATGAACAGCAGGACGACCTCGCCCAGGCTGGACAGGGACTCCACCTTCTCATGCCCGTACATGTAGTCCTCGTCCGGGGGGCGGGCCGCGGCCCGCACGGCGTACAAGGTCATGAGCGCGGCGATGAGGTCGATGCCGGAGTGGAGGGCCTCGGAGGTCACTCCCAGACTGTTGGTAACCACCCCCACGGCGAGCTTGGTGACCGTTAGGAGCACTGCGGCGATGACGGAGAACAGTGCCACGCGCTCCTTGAGGTTCATATTATCTCCGCAGGGGACGATGTGGAAGCGATAAAAGGCTTTTCATCGTTCGCTTACCTTTGTCCGACGAGCAAGGGAAGCGTTACTTAAAATGATTGAGGGCGGGGGCTGGGACACGATAGTCCCAGGGGCTTGGGGTACCAGCGCACCCGCGTTCTCGTCGCTGTCTACCAGACCTGGGCCTTGGTCGTCCCCTTCCTGGTGAGCAGCATGACCGCCACACCGAACCAGATCATGAACGCCGCAGCGAGCGCGGGCAGGTTGTTGGGCCAAGCCACGTTAACCAGCCACAGGGCGCCCACGAGCACGAGCAGGCTTCCCCAGAACATGGTGTAGGCGGGATCGGTGCCCCATCTAGACCCCCCGACACCCGAGTGGGAGCCGCGAACCTCTCCGAATGCCCCCATGGCCAGGCCGTAGAAGCCGACCTCGATGAGGGTCACCGGTATAATCAGCAAGAAACTGTCCGTCATGTAGTAGGCGACTATGATAGCGAAACCTACCGCGATGGTAACGAACCCCACGGTCTGACCGCTAAGGCCTACGCTTGTCCTCCCATCCTGAGACATGTTGAATGAATTGTATGTTCACACTTATATATCTTGTCGGCTAAATGTCAGACAATGATTTGGAGGGTCACGGACGCACCTGCGCGCCGCATCTCTTGCAGAATCTGGCATCAGCCTCTTGGCTCATCCCGCAGTTGCTGCAACGGAGACCCGGCTGGAAGCCCCCGGGGGCGACATTTCCGTTTTTATTTACATTGTCCAGATAATACCATAAGCTAGAGATGAGGGAGGCCGCGTCCCGGTCGTAGTCGAGGTATGACACCGCGCCTACCGCCACCGCCAAGGGCAGGTAGATGACCGCCCCTATGAGGCCCACCGCCGCCTCGGTGTCCCCCAGCGAGGCGGAGATGTCCACCGTGATCACGCACCCCTCCCCCGAGGGGTTGACCCAAACGTCCACCGCCCGGCGCAGGCCCAGCTTCTGGAAGTACTGCTCACCGTGCAACTGCTGAGGGCTGACATCGACCGTCTGGAACTGGGCCTGGCGGAGGAACGTCCTCACATCCGCGATGCCCGTCTCCACCGGAAGCCGAGGGTAGGTCCTGGCATCCCGCTTCACGAAGAGGCGCTGCAGGGGCATATCATCCCATAGGCAGGGGAGCGCTCTTAAATGGTTCGTCCGTCCCCGGAGCATCAGGCCCTAGAAAACGGGACCGACTATGTGCATCCAGACAAGGCGGGCGCCAGGAGGAATTCGGACACGTCCCTCTATCGCTTAAATAAGACCTCCCTCTCCTTGTCCTCGGGATGGGATGAAGTGGAAGAGCCATAAGGCCATAGCTCGGGCCATAGCGCGCGAGATGCAGCTCCCCAAGGAGCTAGAGAAGGCGCTGAGCGACGGCTCCGTGGAGCCTGACAGGCTGCCCGACGCCCTCTTTCGGATGGGGAAGAACGGGAGGGGACGCATCATACGGGCACCTCACCACCACCCCCATACCGGGATGGTCATGGACTACGCCTGGCGCGCCCGAAGGGCCTACCTTCAGGGGAACGACTACTGGGCCGCGAAGTCCCTGGGGAGGGCCCTCCACTACATCCAGGACAAGAGCGTGAACACTGGCATCATGTTCCTGGCGCACGACTCTAGGGAAAGAGCTATCGCCGCCTTGGAGCCGCCCCCCACCGCGGTGGCGAAGGGGGTGGGCATGGCGATCAGCAGCCCCAAGTTCGTGAGGAAGTGCATCCTCAAAGTGCGTCCGCGCAGGAACCCCCGGGACTCGATGTACGATGCCACGCTGTACTCCTCGGCCATCTTCGCCTCGGTGTTCACCTCCCCCCGCACCACGGAAAAGTTCCTGCGCGAGTACCGCCGGGCGGCCCGCAACCACCGGTGGAGGTGGATCGCGGCCATCGGCATGCTGGCTATGGCAGCGGTCTCGTACCTATTCCTCGGCCTCCTCCTGGCCGCCGTGGTGGAAGCTGCCCTGGCCGCCACCCTGGTGCTCCTGGACCCGGACTACCGCCGCCTCCGGAAGGAAGCAGAGTGGTTCGGAGTCCAATGAAGTTCAATACCTTGGTCAGCCCATCCCTCAGGCATGCCGCTCTCACGAGCTCGGGAGGTTAGGCCGGGGACGGCCGGAGAGGGGCCGGTCATCTACTGGATGGGCCGGGACCAGCGGTGCGCAGACAACCACGCGCTGTGGTACGCCCAGCAGGAGGCGGTGCGCATGCGGCGGCCCCTGGAGGTGGCCTTCGCCCTCTCCCCTTCCTTCCTGGGCGCCACCCTCCGACAGTACGGCTTCATGCTCCGTTCCCTGAAGGGGGTGCAGGAGGACCTCGCTGAGCTGGACGTCCCCTTCCACCTCCTGCCCGGGGGACCGCACGCGCTCCTATCCTTCCTGAGCGGCCGCTCCCCCGCCATGGTGGTGGAGGACTTCGATCCCCTGAGGATCAGGCGGGATTGGAAGGCCCTGGTCCGAGGCTCCACCTCCTGCCCCCATGTGGAGGTCGACGCCCACAACATCGTCCCCTGCTGGGTGGCCTCCCCCAAGCAGGAGTGGGCGGCGCGCACCCTGCGGCCCCGGCTGGCCCGTCTGCTGGACCATTACCTGGGCGATATGCCTGCGGTGGAGCGGCATCCCTTCCCTGGGAAGGAGGGGTCCGAATGGACGGTACGAGATGTGCTGGGCGACCTGGACATCGATCGCTCGGTCAGGGAAACGGGCATCCTCCCCGGGCGGCCGGCCGCGGAGAGGAGGCTGCATGCCTTCATCCGGCATCGCCTGGAAAACTACCCCGAGGACCGCAACGACCCCCTGCGGAACGGGCCGTCCGGCCTGTCCCCGTACCTGCACTACGGCACCCTCTCGGCCCAAAGGGTCGCGCTGGAGGTGCTGGGGTCCGACGCGTCAAAGGAGGCCCAGGGGGCCTTCCTGGAGGAGCTGATCGTGCGACGGGAGCTGAGCGACAACTTCTGCTACTACAATCCCCTATACGACAGCTACGACGGCCTTCCGGAATGGTCCCGCCGCACCCTGGAGAAGCATGCCGGGGACCGCCGGGAGCACCAGTACTCGATGGAGGAGCTGGAGGGCGGGGAGACGGGGGACGACCTGTGGAACGCCATGCAGGTCGAGCTGACGTCCCATGGCCGCATGCACGGCTACCTCCGCATGTACTGGGCCAAGAAGGTGCTGGAGTGGTCCCCCTCCCCCCGGCTGGCCATCGAAAGGCTGGTACGCCTCAACGACCGGTACCAGCTCGACGGCCGCGATCCCAACGGGTACGTGGGCATATTGTGGAGCGTGGGGGGCCTCCACGACCGCCCCTGGAAGGAAAGGGAGGTGTACGGAACGGTGAGGTACATGTCCCGGGCCGGCCTGGCCCGCAAGTTCGATGCCGAGGCCTATCGGCGAAGGAACCTGGAGGTATGGGACGGTCAGGAAGGGGAGCAAGGCGAGAGCAGGACGTCGTGATGCAGCGGTCCCTAGAGTTGTTCGATCACAGCGTTGATAGGACTATCCGCCTACTCTTTTCGTAGCCGTTCCAGCGACCTGGTGGGGTGCGCGCTAAGGAGACCCATTAGTTTATGAATCGACCGCCGTATTATACTACGATACTATGTCCGCTCTCGTTAAGGATTATATGATCAGGAAAATGGAAGTGGTGTCGCCCGACGACTCGGTTCTGAGCGCCATAGAGCTCATGGTGGAGCACGACCAAGGAAGCGTCATCGTGCTCGATGAAAAGGACAAGGTCATCGGCATCTTCACCGAGAGGGACGTCCTCCGGCACTACCTGACCAATCAATCCAAGTTCCTCCACCTCAAAGTATCGGAAGTGATGAGCTCGCCCGTGCAGACCGTACCGGAGACCATGAAGGTGTCGGAGGCGCTGGGCATCATGAACAAGAAGAACGTGCGCAGGCTTCCCGTGGTGGACGAGAGCAACAAGATGATCGGTTTCGTCTCCTGGAAGGAGCTCTTCACCAAGGTCCCCAAGGAGCTGCTGTAAGCGAGCACTCCAAACCATTTCTTAACTTCATAATTTTAAGAGCACGCTCCCTCAGGCCATATTTTCGACGATTTCACGTCGATGTGCCCGGACCATCGATCATGAGGGATGTGAAATCATGAAGGGGAATAAAAAAAGTAAGAGATGGAAAGTGGTTTCAGCGCTCAGTCGTCGAGGGTGGACAGATCGCCCAGGGGCTGCCCCAGCTCCTTGGCCTTGAGGACGCGGCGCATGATCTTGCCCGAGCGGGTCTTGGGCAGGCTGTCCACGAACTCGATCTCACGCGGGTAGGCGTAGTAGGCCAGCCGGGTCTTGACGAACTTGCTGATGTCCTCCTTGAGCTGTTCCGAGGGTGCGAACCCTGGACGGAGGGTGATGAACGCCTTCACGATCTCGCCGCGCAGCTCGTCCGGCTTTCCGATGACGCCGGCCTCGGCCACCGAGGGGTGCTCGATGAGGGCGGACTCGACCTCGAACGGACCGAGCCTCTCACCTGACGTCTTGATGACATCGTCCGCGCGGCCCAGGAACCAGAAGTACCCGTCCTCGTCCCTGTAGGCCTGGTCGCCGGCGATGTACCAGCCAGGGACCCGGAAGTACTCCTTGAACTTGGGGGTGTTCCTCCAGATGCCCAGCATCATGGACGGCCAGCCGGGCCGCAGCGCCAGGAAGCCCTCCTTCTTGGGCGGCACCTCGTTGCCGTTCTCGTCCACAACCGCGGCGGTGACGCCGGGGATGGGCCTTCCCATGGAGCCGGGCTTGATGGTCATGCAGGGGTAGTTGCAGATCAGGTGGGCACCGGTCTCGGTCTGCCACCAGGTGTCATGGATCCTCCTTTCGAAGACCCTCATGCCCCATCGGACCACCTCGGCGTTCAGCGGTTCACCGACAGAGCAGATGTGCCGGAGGTCGGAGAAGTCGAACTCCTTGACCAGGTCGTCCCCCGCCTTCATCAGCATCCTGAGGGCCGTGGGGGCGGTGTACCACACCGAGATGCCGTAGTCCTGGATTATGCTATACCACACCTTGGCGTCGAAGCGTCCCTCGTAGGACACGAGGGTCGTGCCCAGGTACCACGGCCCGAATATGCCGTACGATGTTCCCGTGACCCACCCGGGATCGGCGGTGCACCAGTAGGTGTCCTCCTCCCTGAGGTCCAGGACGTTGCGGGACGTGAAGAGCTGCTGGATCATGGCCTTGTGGCCCAGCAGGACGCCCTTGGGCTTGCCGGTGGAGCCCGAGGTGTAGTGGATGATGTAGGGGTCGGTGGGCGCCATGTCGGCCGCCGGGTAGTTGGGGTCGCCGGACTCGATCACCTCATTGAAGGTGATGGTCTTCTCGCCCAGCCCCTCGTTGTCACCGACGATGATGAACTTTTCCACGTCGACCAGGTCATCCATTATAGGCTCCAGGCGCTTGTATAGGTAAGGTGAGGTGACTATGATCTTCGCACTGCTGTCCAGTGCGCGGTCCTTCACCGCTTCGGGGCCCAGCGCGGAGAACAGTGGGCCCGAGATACCACCCATCTTGGTGATGCCGACCATGGCGATGTACAGCTCTGAGGTGCGGTCCAGGAACACGAATATGCGGTCCCCCCTCACCGCGCCCATCTTCTCCAGGCCGGAGGCGAACCGGCCCGTGAGGTCCGATAGCTCGCCGAAGGTGTACTTCTTCACCTCGTTGGTGGCGGTGATCGAGTACAGCGCGATCTTGTTCTTCCTCCAGTTCTGGGCGTGCCGGTCGATAGCCTCCCGGGCCACGTTGTAGGCTCCTCCCTTGGACCAGTCGAACTCCTTGTCGACCGAGGACCAAGTGAACTCCTTCAGGGCGGCCTCATAATCCTGGAGATTCCCAGCCTGCTTAGGTGGTATCGTTTCCTCCATACTGTAGTCTCCCTAACCTATGGCTTTAGGTATTGTGAATCGATATAAATCTTTATCGAATGTTGGCTTCGACAATCGTAGATGAATTACGGCAATTGATAATTATTTTACGAGAAACGACACCGTAATTGTTATTTTTCAGAGGTTATCCTTATATAAATAATCTTTTATTTAGAACAGGGCCACCGCCCCGCCGCGGTCAAGCTCTCTGGAGCTACACCATCACCCATGAAGGCCGGTACGGTGGGCGATAGGGTTTTAAGGGACCTTGGGATTGGAAGGGATGATGGCAGCCAAGACCTTCGCCCAGCAGGTCCTCTCCCGGGCCTGCGGAAAGGATGCGGGGACGGGGGATATCGTGAACGCCAAGGTCGACCTGGCGATGTCGCACGAGAACTCGGCACTGGTCCTGAGGTCGTTCCGCGAGATGGGCGGGCAGAGGATATGGGACCCCCGCAAGGTGGTCATGTTGTTCGATCACCGCATCCCTGCCAACACCATCAAGACGGCGGAGGGCCACAAGGAGGTCCGGGGCTTCGCCCGGGCCAGCGCGCTGCCGCACTTCTACGACATGGGCGAGGGCATTTGCCATCAGGTGCTCCCCGAGAAGGGTCACGTGCTGCCCAACATGCTCATCGTAGGGACGGACTCGCACACCACCACCTACGGTGCCCTGGGGGCGTTCGCCACCGGCATCGGCGCCACGGAGATGGCCTCGGTATGGGCCACGGGCGAGATCTGGCTGAAGGTGCCGGAGACCATGCGCATCCACCTGCGGGGGAAGCTCCCGCCCCACGTGAGCTCCAAGGACGTCATTCTGCACATCATCGGCGCCCTGGGCGCGGACGGGGCGGACTACAAGTGCGTGGAGTTCGTGGGTGACACCATCAGCCGCATGAGCATCTCCTCCCGCATGGTGCTCAGCAACATGAGCATAGAGATGGGGGCCAAGGCAGGGGTGTGCCTCCCGGACCGCAAGACCTACGACTGGCTGGCCCAGCGCACCGCGCAGAGGACGGAGGCCACCCTGTGGGACCACACCTCCCGGGCGGACGAGGAAGTGGAGATGGACGTGGAGGACCTGGAGCCCCAGGTCGCTTGCCCGCACCAGGTGGACAACGTGGTGAGCGTGCGCAAGGTGGAGGGGCTGAGGATCGACCAGGCGGTCCTGGGGTCGTGCACCAACGGGCGCCTGGAGGACCTGGCCGCGGCTGAGGCGGTGCTTCGTGGAAAGAGGGTCTCGCGGGACGTGCGCCTCATCGTCGTCCCGGCCTCTCGGGAGATATACATCGAGGCGTCGCAGAAGGGCATCCTGGCCTCCCTGGCCACCGCTGGCGCCCTCATCCTCAACCCCGGCTGCGGGCCGTGCCTGGGCGGCCACCAGGGCCTGCTGGCGGCGGGGGAGCGGTGCATATCGACCACCAACCGCAACTTCCGGGGGAGGATGGGGTCGCCGGACGCCGAGGTCTACCTGGCCTCACCCGAGACGGTGGCCGCGAGCGCGCTGAAGGGCGAGATCGCCGATCCCCGGAGGGCTTGATATGATCAGCGGCAAGGTATGGAAGTACGGCGACCATGTGAACACCGACCTCATCATCCCGGGACGGTACCTGGACAACTACGACCCGAAGCACCTGGCGGCCCACGCCATGGAGGACGTGGACCCCACTTTCGCCACGGGGGTGCGCAAGGGTGACGTAATTCTGGCCGGCCGCAACTTCGGCTGCGGTTCGTCCCGGGAGCAGGCCCCCCTGGCCCTGAGGTCGGCGGGGGTGAGCGCGGTCATCGCGGGGAGCGTGGCGCGCATCTTCTACCGCAACGCCATAAACGTGGGTCTCCCCATCATCGTGTGCCCCGAGGCGGGGAGGATACTGAGCGGCGGGGACACCGTGGAGCTGGACCTGACGGCCGGCATACTGCGCAACGCCTCCCGGGGAGGCGAGGTGCGGTTCACTCCCCTGCCCCCGTTCCTCATGGACATCCTGGGCTCCGGCGGCCTGGTCCCCTATATGAATAAGCGGTTAGGCCCGCCCACCCCGTGAGAGGATTTCATTGTGTGCGTGGGGCACGGTAGGGGCCATCACGCTTTCATTCCCTCGAGAGCACGGCCCATATGATGAGGCAGGACAGGCCGGCCAGGGCGTTGAGGGCGCCCAGCACCACGACCACGTCGCTCCACCCCAGGGAGATGAAGGACATGCCCGCGCTGCCCATCAGGACGCTGGAGCAGGTGATGAGCGAGGAGGCCGACCCCGCGTCCTCCCGATGCTGCTCCAGCATGAGGTTGGTCCCAGGGGAGCGGATCAGGCTGTTGCACAGCGTGGCCGGTAGCAGGGTGAGGGCGAAGGCAAGGGGGGCGGAGCTCCCGAAGGCCACGACCGCCAGGCCGGCCACGGCGATGGTGATGTAGCTCGCGGTAATCAGCTTCCGTATGTCGTACCGTCGGGAGAGGAAGATGAACGCCACCGGGCCGAGAATCAGGCCCAGGGCGTTGAGGGCGAAGAAGTAGCTGTACGTCGTCTCGTCCAGGCCAAAGCCCGCCACATAGATGTACGAGGAGGAGGCCACGAAGGCCATGGAGGAGGCGCTGGTCAGGGAGAACAGCAGCAGCATGACCACGAAGCGCCGGTTCCGCATCAGCACGGTCAGCCTCCCCAGGGCGCCGGCCACCGACCCAGTGAAGCGGCGGGGCAAGGTCTCGGTGAGCAGCAGGGCGCCCCCCAGGGCCACCGTGCCGATGCCGGCCAGGACCACGAACACCCCCTGCCAGGTGGTGAACTGCAGCAGCATGGCCCCCATGACCGGGGCGACCGCGGGGGCGATGAGGACCATCGACTGCACGGTGGCCAGAACGACCAGCCGGCGCCTCCCTGAGAACACGTCCTTCACCATGGCCGTGGCCACGGCGGTCACCGCCCCGCTGCCCAGGGCCTGGAGCGTGCGGAAGAGGATGAGCTCGGCGATCCCGCCGGACAGGGCGCAGAGCAGGCTAGTGATGATGTACATGCTCAGGCCGGTGAGGAGCACTGGCCTCCGGCCGTACTTGTCGCTGAGAGGTCCCCAGAAAAGGGTGCCCAGGCCGTAGAAGACGAAGAACAAGATGAGGGTGAGGTTGAGCACGCCCTCCGTGACCTGGTACTGCTCCATCATGCGGGGCAGGGCCGGTAGGTACAGGTCGATGGACAACGGGATGAACGCGCTCAGCAGGGCTATCAGGGCTATCAGCCCTTTCTCGCCGTAATGCCGCTGGGCCCGAACGTCGATCGGTGTCTCAGTTTCGGATACCATATCTCGTCCCACCCCATCGTCTTCAAGGAGGATGTTCCCCGATAGGGATGTCCTACATATGAGCTTGGGCGCCGGCCCGTTACGCTCTCCGGTCAGCAAAGGTTAAGATGACCTTCTGTCATCGGCATACCACCAAACCATTTGGTCACACCCCAAAGCTCGGTATAGGTGATGCAAAAAACATGGACTGAGAAGCATGGCGATACACTATCTGGATGTCGATTCCCTGCGTAGCGAAAGGTTTATAAGCGGACTGCTAATATCAGGCCACTCCCACGTGGTGCTATTATGAAGTACACTAGATTTGAGAAGGCGCGCATCATCGGTGCAAGGTCCCTTCAGGTGTCCCTTGGCGCGCCCGTCCTTATCGACATACCCGAGGGAATGATCGACCCGGTGGAGATCGCCAGGCTCGAGTACGATAGGGACGTGCTCCCTATCTCTGTAAGAAGAGAAACATGAGGTTTTCACATGAGCGATGAGAGCAAGAGCGAGCTCCTGGTGCCTGAGGACGTGTACCTCACCTCCGGAGTCCACATTGGTACCCAGCAGAAAAGCGCTGACATGAAGAAGTTCATCTTCAAGGTCAGATCGGACGGATTATATGTCATGGATGTGAAGCAGACCGATGCCCGCATCAGGGCGGTGGCCAAGTTCTTGGCCCGGTTCCAGCCCGACCACATCCTCATCTCCTCGGCCCGGCAGTACGGCCAGAAGCCGGCCAAGGTCATGGCCAAGACCCTCGGCACCAAGGTCTTCGCCGGACGGTTCGTTCCTGGCACGATGACCAACCCCATCCTGCCCGAGTACATCGAGCCCGAAGTGCTCCTGGTCACCGACCCCGCTGCGGACCAGCAGGCCATCGCTGAGGCCATGAACATCGGGGTCCCCATCGTCGCCCTGTGCGACGCCAACAACGAGACCCGCAACGTGGACCTGGTCATCCCGACCAACAACAAGGGCCGCCGCGCCCTGGCCTGCGTCTACTGGCTCCTCACCAGGGAGATCCTGAAGGAGAAGGGCCTCATCAAGTCCTACGATGAGTTCAAGCTCACCATGGACGACTTCGAGGCCTCCCTCTAAAACGCCTTACCGCACCTTCCCCCGGGGAGGGGCGCTACATCCTATTTTTTATTTGTTGGTTTCTAAAAAACCTTAGCCTAATGATTAACGATGGGCAACACCAAGAAATATTATGGGGACGGAGTTAGCACGATCGCCATGAGGTCGCCAGCTGTAGCGGGCAAGTTCTATCCCCTGTCGGAGAGGCAGACGGTGGACGAGATCGGTCATCTCTTCGGGTCCCGTCTGGGAAAGGTCCCGGAGCTCAATCAGGACGGGCCCCGGAGGATAGTGGGAGCGGTGTCGCCGCACGCCGGGTACATGTACTCCGGCCCGGTCGCCGTTTACACCTTCGCCGCCCTGGCCCAGGACGGGTTCCCGGAGACGTTCGTGATCATCGGGCCCAACCACCATGCGCTGGGGGCCCCAGTGGCGGTTTCCTCGGAGGACTTCCAGACCCCGCTGGGGAAGGTGCAGGTGGACCACGAGATAGTGGACCGCCTGAACGGTGTGGTGGTGGACGACCCCATGGCCCACCGCTACGAGCACTCCATCGAGGTCCAGATACCGTTCATCCAGTACTTCAATCGGAAGACCAAGATCGTCCCCATCGCCATGGCCGCCCAGGACTTCGAGACCGCCCGGGAGGTGGCCGAGGAGCTGAGTAAGGCCATCGAGGGCCGGGACGTGGTCGTCCTGGCCTCCACCGACTTCTCCCACTACATTCCCGCCCCGGAGGCCAAACGGCAGGACCAGGCGGTCATCGATAAGATCCTGGCCTTGGATGCGGAGGGCGTGTACAACACCGTGATACGCAAGGACGTTTCCATGTGCGGGTACGGCCCGGTCATGGTGATGATGCTCGCCAGCGGGGCCACGGGCGCCTCCCTGCTTCGGTATGGCAGCTCCGGGGACGTGACGCCCATGCATGAGGTGGTCGGCTACGTCTCCATGGTGCTGACCCGCTGATCTAAAATGAAAAAAGGGAAGGGGCGCTCAGATGCGCTTCATCTTGCCGATGGTGGGCTCGTAGATCAGACCCTTGTCCAGGAGCGAGTTGTTGATCTCCTCCAGCTCCGCATCCCCGATCCCGGCCTTGGCCGCCTCCTTGGTCAGCTCGGCCAGGGGAGCGCCCTTCTTGTTGGTGTCCAGCTTGTCGATGAGCTTGAGGACCAGCTCCTCCTTGTCGCCGTCGTCCTCCTCTTCGTCCTCGATCTCCTCCGGTCCGGAGGCAGGAGCGTCGCTCAGGATGGGCAGCTCTCCCGCGCGGTCGGGCAGGAGCTGCTCCACCGCCTCCAGCACCATTCCGCGGTACCGGTTGAGGTCCACCTCGCCGTAGTGGGCCAGGGCCCTCACCACGCCGTCGGCCAGGGCCTGGTTGTACCCCAGCTTCACCAGCGCGTCCACGCTAGGCGTCTCCATCTGCAGCGCCTCCTCCATGCAGTCGATGCGCCGGAGGGTGGACCGCGCCGCGTCCAGTACCCAGTTGTCCTTCACGCTCTCGTCGATGGTGACGATCTTCTCCGGGCGGATGGACACGAAGACCTTTCCCTCCTCCGGTGAGTACGTGCGGCTCTTGCCCACCACCGCCACGTAGGCCGGCGGTTCCAGCTTGGCTAGGACCACGGTGGCCTCGGGGTTGTACTTCCCCGCGTAGATGTAGTACTTGCTCATACCGTCGGAGAGCAGCGCCCTCCAGTACGGTTCCTGCTCGGTGCCGTTGTTCTGCAGGTCCGTGATCAGGCCCACGATGAATATGCGGTTGATCATCGCTCCCAGGGGAGTAACTACGTACGACGGCGCCTTCTCTCCCTCTCCCTTGATCTCCAGGGTGGAGGAGTTGTACTCCGAGGAGAACACCCTCCAGGCGACCTCCCTCGTCTTCATAGGTTCACCTCGATCTTGCTCAGCAATGCCTCGGCCTCCGTCCTCACGTCCAGGTACACAATCTTGGCCTCGGTCACGTTCATCGAAAGCCCATAATCGTCGGATATGACGTTGCCCCGCAGCTCCACCGGCTTGGCCAGGAGTATCTCCTCGAAGCGCCGCCCCACGAACTCGGGGTCCATGGTCTCGCGGGCCTCGTCCAGCGCCTCCTTCAGGGTCACCCCCGTGATGTGCTCGGTCACGTCCTTCTTCATCACTGCGGTCATGGCGGCCGAACCGTCATCGACCACCACCTTGATGCGTAGGTCCGGCACCTGCTGCACCTTGCCATGGACCTGGCACACGCCCTTCTGCACCACCCGGTTGCATTCCGGACAGCGGAAGATGAGCCCGGTGCCCTTCTTGATGTCCACTACCGTTCCCTGCACCACCACATCGGCGGCGCCCCCGGAGCGCTCCAGCTCCTCGATGCTCTTCTTGGAGGCCTGCGACAGCTCCTGCTCGCTGGGGAACTTGATCTTGGGACGCGTCACCTGGCCTTTCTCACCGAAGCTCAGACGGGGGATGCCCTTCCATCCCTTCACGTAGGCGTTGGTGATGGTGACGACCTCGCCCTCTTTGAGGGAGAAGTCATGCCAAGCGGTGAACTCCACCTTGCCGGTCTCGTCCGCCATCACTCCGGTGAACATGGCCTTCTTCCCGGTGGGGGTCTCCACCTCCTTGTTCCGCAGGGAGAGTATGCGGGCGGTGAGAGTAACGTTGTTCATGTTCTCCCTAAGCTCGGCCACCTTGGCCGTCACCGGCGCGGAGAACCCCCCGCTCACCTGAGGCACCACGACGCCCTCCGGGACCTTCACCTCGTCCTGCGGCCTCAGCTCGACCACCACCCGGTTTCCAAGATGGACCTCGGGCTGCCCGTTCCACTCCTTGGTGTAAGCGTATCGGATGAGGTAGTTCTCCCCCGCCTTGAGGTCGGCCTTGGACACGTCCCACACCGTGAACTTCACGGTGTTGCCGTTCTCGTCGGCGAGTATGCCGCTCAGGATGGTCTTGGGGAAACCGCTGACCGTCACCTCACGTGTGGCCGAGGTCATGACCCTCACTAAAAGGTCCACGCTCTGCTCGCTGAGGCCCAGCTGGGAGAGCAGCTTCCTCTCCCCCTTGGTCAGTGCATTGGGGTCGCCTCCATACTTGCGGACGATGTGCCGCTTGGAGGCCTCCAAGGACATCCTGTACACGTTAAGGTAGTTGTCCAGGTCCTTCTCTATATCCTGCTCCTTTACCTTGTCTTCCAGCACCCTGGCGATCTCTTTTACATGGGGTGCGAGCTCTTCCTTGTTCATCATTTCCATACCTCGTTGATGAAGTCACCTCTACCTATCTTTCTGAGTATTAAATGCATTGTTAGGGGGTGGCTGAAAGTGCCGAGAACAGTGAACCCATCCAGCATGGGCTCATGACCTTAGGGGGAAACGAAAATGAGGTAAGAAGGCAAAATGAAGATAAGGGGTTTGCAGGGTTATGGCGCTCACTCGGTGAAGGTCTCGCCCTTCTCGAACTTTTCCTTCAGTGCGGTGATCAGCACTTCACGGTTGTGGCGCAGGTGGCTCTCATACCAGGCCTTGACCACAATGGCCATCTTCTCGTGTATGTCGTCCATGTCCACGTCGTTCAGGGCAGCGTCGTAGATGACGAACTGACCGAACACCCTCTTCCATCCCGCGTACTTGTAATAATGCTCGCCCTCGCAGTACTCGAAGATCATGCGCAGGCGGACGACACCATTGTCGTTGTAATACCATGCCTTCAGGGAATCGCCCATCCGGCCCTGCTCCTGGGTCCGGTCGATGAGCTGTATGTTGCGGATCTCCTGCGGTCGGAAGTCGGGCTTGAAGTCCCACTTCTCCAGGGTGTCGTCCTGCTGAGCGTAAACGCTCCTCTGTGGCTCCATGGTCAGGAACACCCTCTGTTTGTCGAACCGCTCCTTGATCCGGTCGAAATCGGCGATCAAGGTCTTGTTCAAAGCGCCCATCTGGGTTTGCAGCTCGGCCGCGTCCTTCATTATGTCTTGGGTCTGTTTCTCCAACTCGGCATCCAACTGCTTCATCCAGTCGTCCTTCTCACCACTTATCTTCGGCGCCATTGGTTTCCCTATCAGTAGTAATCAGTTAATTCATTTAAATATCTTACCTAGTTGGAAAAATATCTGGATAATAACAAAAGCCGTGCCGGGGCGCCTTGTTCGCCCGCTCGCTCCCTGCCTTGGACCTACCTCTTGCCTCCGTGGCCTCCTCCATGGGACGAAGTGCTTGACCGCCGTGACGGCCCTTCGGTTCAGGGCCTGGCTCTCCACTCTGGTAAATGCTCCACAGTTCTGTCCTGTTTGTCCTCCGTTCGATCACAAAGACAATCTTTAGCACGATAAGATATAAACCCAGGTCCACTATCCGCTAGGTCGTGGACCTTTTTGGTGGCTTCATAAGCTTCCTAGACGGGCTGTCTCATGACCCCGTGCTATACAGCATAGTGTTCTTCTTCTATGCGGTGGCAGCCACCGTCTTCTTGCCCATCCCGGTGGAGGCCGGCCTGTTCTTCAGCCCGGACACCTCCATAATAATCAAGGGGCTGGTCCTGGGGGCCGGCAAGGCGGTCGGCTCCATCATCGTCTTCACTTTGGGTGACAAGGTGAACAACGGCCTAATGAGCGTCATGTCCCGCAGCGCGTTCACGCGCAAGTTCATGGAGCTGATGCAGCGCTTCGTGGCCAAGACCCGGTACTACGGGCTGTACGCCATTCTCAGCGTGCCGCTCATGGTCGACACGGTACCCCTGTACCTGTTCTCCCTGTTCAACCAGAGGGGGCTGATGAGGCTGCGATACTTCGTCCTTACCAATTTCTTGGCAGGGGTCACGAGGGCGACCCTGGTCTACCTGATCTTCGACCTCTTGGGCATCAAGCTGATATGACGGTCGACTCTCCGCTCGTTCGGTGCCCTAGGAAAAGTTTATGAGAGGGGTTCGAGTTGCTTTGTTATGGTCCCAAAGAAAAGGATCAATGAGATTCTCAAAGATTATGATCCTGAGGACATAACCATCGCCACTCTGTGTTCTCACACCTCACTCCAATTGTTCAACGGTGCCAAGAAGGAAGGGTTCAAGACCCTGGGCCTGGCGGTCAACCAGAAGACCAAGTTCTACGATGCCTTCCCCCTTTCCAAGCCGGACGAGTTCCTGCGGTTCGACAGCTATGATGATTTCGTGGACAGGGCGTCCGAGCTGACGGACCGGAACGTCATCATCATCCCCCACGGCTCCTTCGTGGAGTACATGGGCACTAGAAGGTTCGAGGCCATGGAGGTGCCCATATTCGGTAACCGCTCCGTCCTCCGCTGGGAGGAGGACCGGGACACCCAGAGGTCCTGGCTGGAGTCGGCCGGCATCCAGATGCCGAAGCGGATCGCCGATGCCAAGGACATCAAGGAGCCGGTGCTGGTCAAGTACAATGGGGCCAAGGGCGGCCGGGGCTTCTTCATCGCCAAGGACTACATGGAGTTCAAGATGGGCATCGACCTGAGCCAGGAATCGTACACCATCCAGGAGTACGTGCTGGGGACCAGGTACTACCTTCACTACTTCTACTCGCCCCTACGGAAGGACGGCTACCGTGTGGGTGAGGGCTCCCTGGAGCTGCTATCCATGGACCGCAGGGACGAGAGCAACATCGATGAACTATACAAGCTGGGCTCCACGGAGGAGCTGAAGAAGCACGGCATGTTCCCCTCCTTGGTGGTGACCGGCAACATCCCCATAGTCATCCGCGAGAGCCTGCTGTCCAAGGTCCTGGAGATGGGCGAGAGCGTCATCCAGAAGAGCTACGAGCTGTTCGGTGGCCTCACCGGGCCGTTCTGCCTGGAGACCATCGTCACCGACAAACTGGAGTTCAAGGTGTTCGAGATCTCCTGCCGCATCGTGGCAGGCACCAACCCCTTCATCTCCGGCTCCCCCTACTCGGACATGGTCGAGCCGGGCATGAGCACGGGGCAGAGGGTCGCCAAGGAAATCAAGGACGCAAGGGACTTGAACATGCTCGATTATGTACTCTCGTGAAACTTATCATCGTGCTAGCCGACGCCGAACTAGAGCTAGTTCCTATAACTGAGGAGAAGCAGGACGAGGAGCTAGAGGCAGTGCAGTCGATGCATTCGATCCCCGTTCTCGATGCCTACTTTCACCACGATCTCATGAAGAAGCTTCCGGAGTCCAGCCGGAGGGGGCGTGCCGACATCGTCCACAACTGCCTCTCCCTGTGTCAGAACTCCATCGCCAACCGTAAGGGGTTCCTCACCGTCCACGTCCACACGCGGGAGGACAAGGTCATCACCATCGAGCCGGGGACGGAGATATCGCCCAACTACATCAAGTTCCTGAACGACATGGGAGGCCTGCTCAAGGGGCAGAAGGTCCCTGGCTACAGCATCGCCGACCGATCCATAAAAGACCTCATCACCTCCCTGGGGGCGGACCTGGTGGTAGCGCTTCACCCTGAGGGGGAGGAGCGCTCCCTTAAGACGCTGTTCGAGTCCCGCTCCACCGGCACCGTGCTCGCCATCGTGGGGGCCTTCCCCGAGGGCGATTACCGCAGCCCGGTGGTCAAGGCGGCGGAGATGAGCGTCTCCCTGGGTCCCCGGCAGATGCGGGCGCCCGAGGTCATATCGGACATCCTGCAGTCGGCGCCCAAGGTCCCGTCGGATAAAAAGTAAGGAAGAAGGGATTTTACCAGCCGCGTTCCTGCAGGCGCTGGTCCTCTGGTATGGCGGAGATCTCGATGCCCCGCATGGCTTCACCCAGCTCCTTGGACACGGAGGCGATGACGGCCGGATCGTCGTAGTGCGTCACGGCCTCAACGATGGCCTTGGCGCGCTTCGCTGGATCGTTCGATTTGAAGATGCCGGAGCCGACGAACACGCCGTCCGAGCCGAGCTGCATCATGAGCGCCGCGTCCGCCGGCGTAGCGATGCCGCCGGCGGCGAAGTTGATGACCGGCAGGCGCTGGATCCTGGCGACCTCCTCGACCAGCGGGAACGGGGCCTGGATATCGCGGGCCACGGTGCGCAGCTCCGAGGACTCCATGCCCTTCAGCTCCCGGACCTTGCCCATGATGACCCGCTGGTGGCGAACCGCCTCTATGACGTTCCCGGTGCCGGCCTCTCCCTTGGTGCGTATCATGGCCGCGCCCTCATCGATGCGCCGCAGCGCCTCGCCCAGGTCTCGCGCTCCGCACACGAACGGCACGGTGAAGTCCTTCTTGACGACGTGGTAGAACGGATCGGCCGGCGTAAGGACCTCAGACTCGTCGATCATGTCGACGCCTAACGACTGCAGTACCTGCGCCTCCACGAAGTGGCCGATGCGGCACTTGGCCATGACCGGTATCGTCACGGAACCGATGATCTTCTCGATCATCGCTGGGTCGGACATGCGTGCGACCCCGCCCTGAGCGCGGATGTCCGCCGGGACGCGCTCCAACGCCATGACGGCGACGGCGCCCGCTTCCTCAGCGATCAAGGCCTGCTCGGCGTTGGTTACGTCCATGACCACGCCTCCCTGCTGCATCCTCGCGAAGCCTCTTTTCACCAGGTCGGTCCCGTAGCGTAACTTGGACATATCCAACTCGAAAGGCATTCTATTTCACCATCATTCGTTAAACCCGACACGTATATGAAAATTTCCAGACCATGTTCGACGGATGTTTTTGCTGGACATGTTGCGGAATGCGTGACCGTGCTAGGCATTAACGGGCGCCGGTGACGCCAAGTATAAATCGAGGCCCTCAATATCCCACCTCCGATGCTATCAAGGCGCCTCAGCAACGTGCCCGAATCGGGGACTGTAAAGATCGCCAATATTGTGAGCAGGCTAAGGCAGGAAGGCGCTGACGTGGTCTCTTTCTCCATGGGCGAGCCTGACTTCCCTACTCCTGAGAACATAAACGAGGCGTGCATCAGCTCCATCCACAACCATTTCACCCATTACACCCCGTCCGCGGGCATCCCGGAGCTGCGTAAGGCGGTGGCCGAGAGGACGCGCAGGGACAATGGCATCCCCTGCACCGAGGCCAACGTGATCATCACCCCCACCAAGCAGGCCATATTCCTGACGATGCTGGCCATGGTCAACGAGGGGGATGAGGTCGTTCTTCCGGACCCCACCTGGGGCACCTACGAGGCCTGTGTTCGCCTGGCTGGAGGCGTACCGCGGTACGTCCCCACCGACGCCGATACCGAGTACCGCATGACCCCGGAGAAGGTGGCGGAGCGCATCGGGCCCCGGACCCGCATGATCTTACTGAACTCACCGGCCAATCCCACCGGCTCGGTCCTCACCTACGATGACATAAAGGGCATTGCGGACCTGGCCAAGGACCACGACCTGCAGGTGCTGAGCGACGAGGTCTACGAGAAGGTGGTCTTCGGGGAGAAGCACCACTCCATCGCTGCCATGGACGGAATGTTCGAGAGGACCATCACCGTCAACGGCGTTTCCAAGACCTACGCCATGACCGGCTGGAGGCTGGGGTGGGCCATCGGGCCGGCGGAGTACATCAAAGGCCTGAACACCCTGCAGACCCACTCCCTGACGTGCGTGACCTCGTTCGTGCAGAAGGCGGGCGTGGAGGCCCTGGCCGGACCGCAGGAGTCGGTGGACATGATGGTGGAGGAGTTCTGGGCCCGCAAGGACCTAATAATGTCCCTGATGAGGGAGATCCCCACCCTCCACTGCCCGGAGCCGCGGGGCGCGTTCTACGTGTTCCCTTCTTATGATCACAACATGAGCTCCGAGGACATGGCCGCCTACCTGCTGGACAAGGCCCATGTGGCGGTGACCCCGGGCGCGGCGTTCGGACCTTCGGGAGAGAGGCACTTCAGGATCTCCTATGCCTGTTCCAGAGAGGACATCATCAAGGGCATGACGAGGATAAAAGAGGCCCTGGCCAAGCTGAGCTGAGTCCCGTACTGTTCTATGGCGTGGAAGGCTGCTCGCTCGTCGTCGGAGGCATTAGGTTGGGTATCCTCTCGATGATGGGGTAGTCGACCTTGCACCGGGGGCAGTGAAGCTTTCCTTCCACCACGCCCTCGGCATCCTCCCGCACCACGCTCAGGATCAGCGGGTGTTGTTTGCACACGGGGCAGGCCAGGATGTTCACAAGGTCGGTTCTCATACGGTTCACCATCGCATGGAGGGGCAGCTATTTCACCCTTCCTTAGTTCAGCAGGCGACGGGCCGGAGGTTAAAAAAGAGGCCTCCGGACCGTGGCCGAGGACTGGGGCGGCCATTGGCGTGCTGAGGAGGATGTTCCTCGGCGGCCGTGGGGGTCCACACCGACATCAGGGCCGCCTTTCTCTCAGACCACCTTACTTCTTTGGCTTCTTGCCCTTGTTCTTGGGCTGGGGCTCCGGCTCGGGCTCCTCCTCTTCCTCCTCATCCCCGTCCTCGGTGGCGTGGCACTCGCACTCCTCATCGTCGCACTCCTCCGGTTCCAGGAAGTCGATGAGGAAGTTGTTCATTTCCGACAGCATGATCCGGGCCTTGTTGACGTCCCCCTCGTCCAGGAGCTCAAGCACAATCTCCAGGTCCTCCTGGATGGCGCTGAGGTCGTCGTCGAGATCGTCGAGCATGGCGTAGAGGTAGTCGAGTTTGTCAACCATGCTTCTCCATAATCGCCTCCCGGCAATGAATTTTCCGCTAGCTCCGGGTGCCTGTTGAATAAGCATATAAATGCTACTTGCTATCACCCCTCACACCGCACCGGGGCCATGCTCCGGTCATCGCCAGGAGGGGCTGTTCCGGGGCGGTCCGGTCCCGACCCTTCGATCACGACCGCTCTGACGGTGAGGACCTATGGTCGCTTGGGAACCCCGCATCGAGAACATGCCACCTGAGGAGCTGGAGGCGCTTCAGTACCGCTCAATGAAGACCCTGGTGTACAGGCTTTACTCCTTCTCCAAGTTCTACCATGACAAGATGAAGGCGGCCAGCGTCCATCCCGATGACATCAACAGCCTGAAGGACGTGACCAAGCTGCCCTTCATGACCAAGAGGGACCTCCGCGACGGCTACCCGGATAAGATCTTCGCGGTGCCGCGCCGGGAGGTGGTGAGGTACCATGCATCCTCGGGAACGACCGGCAAGCCCACCATCGTAGGGTACACCAAGAACGACATCGATAACTGGACGAACTCGTTGGCCCGCTCCCTGGTGTCCATCGGGCTGGGGCCCAACGACGTCATCCAGGTGAGCAACACCTACGGGCTGTTCACCGGCGGCATGGGGTTCCACTATGCGGCCGAACGCATCGGGGCGGCGGTGGTGCCCGCCTCCACCGGCAACACCGAGCGGCAGATCGAGCTGATCCAGGACCTGGGGGTCACCGCTATGGCCGCCACACCTTCCTACATGCTGCACCTGGGCGAGGTGGCGGAGAAGATGGGGATCTCCATCAAGAACGACACCAATCTGCGGGTCGGGCTCCTGGGCGCCGAGCCGTGGTCCATCAAGATGCGGGACCGCATCGAGGACTGGTTGGGCGTCAAGGGCTACAACTGCTACGGGACCTCGGAGCTGTCGGGGCCCATGTTCTCGGAATGCTCGGAGCGGGACGGCATCCACCTGTGGGGCGACATGACCTACGTGGAGATCATAGACCCCGAGACCGGGGAGCATGTGGCGCCCGGAGAGAAGGGCGAGATGGTCCTGACCATGCTGCAGAAGGAGGCCCTCCCCATAGTGCGGTTCCGCATCGGGGACATCACCTCCATCGATCCCGAGCCCTGCCCTTGCGGTAGGACCCATCCGCGCATCAAGCGCATCTTCGGGAGGGTGGACGATATGCTCATCGTGCGGGGCATCAACGTCTTCCCGTCGCAGGTGCAGCACATCCTAATGTCCATCCCCGAGGTGGGGGGGCACTTCCAGATCATCGTGGAGCGCAAGGGGACCCTGGACACCATGCAGGTGAAGGTGGAGATCAAGAAGGAGGCGTTCACCGACAACATCGTGGAGCTGATGGAGATACGGGAGCGCATTGCCTACCGCCTCAAGAACGGCCTCAACGTGGGCGCCACAGTGGAGCTGGTGGAGCCGGGGACCCTTCCCCGCTTCGAGGGCAAGTCCAAGTTCGTGGTGGACCGGAGGGAGATCTGATGAACGATAGGTACCACATCAAGCAGCTCTCCGTGTTCTCGGAGAACCGCCCGGGGCGGCTGGCCGCAGTGGCAAAGGCCATGAAGGAGGAGGGCGTGAACATCTATGCGTTCTCCATCGCCGAGGGCGCTGGCTACGGCGTTATCCGCACCCTGGTGGACCGGCCGGAGAGGGCGCTGAGCAAGCTCCAGGGGATGGGCTTCACCGTGCGCTTCACCGACGTCCTGGCGCTGGAGATGGAGGACCGTCCGGGCGGGCTGTACGATGCCATCGTGTGCCTGGGCGAGGAGGGGATCAACATCGAGTACTCCTACGCCTACTCCGGCCGCAAGTGCGCGGTGCTCATCCTCCGGGTGGAGGACATAGACGGGGCCATAGAGAAGCTCCTAGCCTCCGGGGCGAGGCTGCTGGAACTATCCCAGTTCACATAGCCAGTAAGTGAAGTGCTAGCATGCACCTGTCTAGCATGGCACACTTAAAATAGTCGTACTGTGATTCGACTAGGCCGGAGGAAGAGGGGACCAGACCGTCATGCTCGGCCAGCCCACATCCCCTGGTGATTAGGGGAGGAAAAAGACAATGTTGGGCATCGACGACCCTTTGATATTGCTCGGGTACGGTCTGTCAATCGGTTTCACCGTCCTATGCATCGTGTATGGTTGGTGGAAGAGGAACGAGGTAGACGAGGGATAATATGGTGGACACTACCACGTTCTGGATATTTACTTCGGTCTATGTGGTCCTGACGCTGGCCTTGGGATACCTGGGCTACAAGAGGACCAAGGCCTCCGAGGACTTCATGTTGGCTGGTCGACAGATCAGCCCCTGGATCATAGGCTTGTCCTACGGGTCGACGTTCATCTCCACCTCGGCCATCGTGGGCTTTGGTGGCATAGCCGCTCAGTACGGCATGGGCCTGATATGGCTGGCCATGCTCAACATCGCGGTGGGCGTCCTGCTGGCCTTCGCGGTCTTCGGGAAGCGGACAAGGCTCCTCGGCAAGAGGTTGAAGGCGGTCACCTTCCCCGACCTCATGGGGAAGCGCTTCAAGTCCTCGTTCATGCAGTACACCGCCGCCATAGTGATCCTGGTGTCGATGCCCCTGTATGCCGCTGCGGTCATGATCGGGGGCTCGAGGTTCGTGGAGACCACCCTGGGGGTGGACTTCAACATCGCATTGCTGGCGTTCGCCATTATCACCGCCGTCTACGTCATCTTCGGCGGTCTCATCGCGGTCATGTACACGGATGCCATGCAGGGCATCATCATGATCGTGGGGATGGTCATACTGCTCTTCCTGACCTTCTTCCTCCTGGGCGACCCTGGGACCGCGTTCACCAAGCTCAGCGACCTCTCGCCGCAGATACCTGCAGGCCTGGTCAGCAAGGGCATGTTCAGCTGGACGGCGATGCCGACGTTCGGTTCGGAGATCTGGTACGTTCTCATCACCACCATCATCATGGGCGTGGGCATCGGAGTGCTGGCCCAGCCGCAGCTGGTGGTCCGCTTCATGACCGCCAAGGACAACAAGGCCCTCAGCCGGGCCGTGCCAGTGGGCGGCCTGTTCATCCTTCTGACCACCGGGATCGTGTATACGGTGGGACCGCTGACCAACGTCTATTTCTTCGAGAAGATGGGGGTCATCGCCAGTGTGGCAGCGGGCGGGAACGTGGACAACATCATGCCGCTGTTCATCAACTCGGCCATGCCCGACCTGTTCGTGGTGATATTCATGCTGGTGCTGCTGGCTGCGGCCATGTCCACCCTGAGCGCGATCTTCCACACCATGGGGACGACCGCCGGGTTCGACCTGTGGTCGCACATCAAGCGGGTCAGGACCAAGGCCTCCGTCCTTCCGTCTCCCTCACTTCCGGCCAACAAGATCGGGACCGTCATCATGATCGCCGTGAGCGTGGGATTGGCCCTCGTCATGCCCAGCAGCATCATCGCCCGGGCCACCGCCATGTTCATGGGCCTGTGCGCCTGCGCTTTCCTGCCGGCCTTCGTGCATGGGCTGTTCAGCAAGAACCCGTCCGCCCTGGGTGCTAAGCTGTCCATGGGCCTGGGCGCCCTGTCGTGGTTCCTATGGACGGCCTTCGTCCACCTGAAGGAGTCGCAGCCCATAGGGCTCAGCAAGCTCCTCACCGGGCAGGACGCCCTACTGGGGGCACCATGGACCGTGGTCGATCCGCTGGTCATCGCTCTGCCCATATCCGTCGGCGTCCTGGTGATCGGCTGGGTGCTGGACGCCAACCGTCTGAAGAGCGAGACCGGCTCCAACGGTAGGTTGGTCACCAAGGAGTGAGCGCTCCACCTTTAGGGGGGAAACCCCCCTACTGTTTTTATCATGCCATGGTGGTGGGCATGGACGCCGGGTGGTCCTGAACGGTGATGCTGGACCCATAAGTATTATGACCAAGGAGCGATTCCTGAGCGTCGCCGGGAACGGGGCCTGGTGACATGCTCGCACTTCAATCTTCTGATTGATTCCATTCCCCACCGGTCCTTCCCCCTCGTTTTTTAGCGTACCACCAAGGCAGGAGGCCATCCGCCGTTGGTGCCAAAAAGGCGATAAGGTGATTATGGGGCGGCTGCCTACATGCTATGCCACCGAGCAGGCCTCGGCGGGTTCGTCGCATGGTCCGTCCATGCTGAACGGGTGATACGATGGAATACCTGGTACTGATGACGCTCAGCGAGAAGGGAATGGGCAAGAGCGAGGAAGAGAACAAGGAGATACTGGAGAAGAAGATCGTTCCCAGCATCGACATGCTGATCTCCATGGAGGAGGAGGGCATGCTCAGCGGCGGTTTCTTCGGGGGGCAGCGCTCGGCCGCGTTCGTGATGAGCGTGGAGGACGAGCAGACCCTGGACAACACCATAAATCAGTTGCCATGTGCGGACATATTCGAGGTCGAGATGGTGCCCCTGGAGGGCCTCAAGGCGGCCCGGGAGAGGGACATGGTGGTCCTGAAGAACATGTGCTGCCGGCCTTGAAACGTGGCAAGGGGCGCGGCAAAGCGTCCAAGGGTGGAGGGCGTCCCTCGTAGGGGAGGCCGCCGCATGATGTCTGGCCTGCAGGGTCGCGTGCCATTGCCGGTCCAGCAGCCTGGTCCTGTTCTGTCAACGCAAGGTTTATATTCATATCTCCATGATACCGGAAGGCTACATGCCAAGCACTATCATGCCTTCCAGAATGGATTTTTCGTACCCTTCCAGGAGAGGCCGCATGCTGGGCGTGAAGTCGACCGCGAGCGGATCGGGACGTGGACGTGGAGGACGGTTTCAGATGTCCTCCTCCACCCTGGCCTGAACGGTCCGGGAAATAACCCAGGGGGATGTCTTTGAATCACACACTGTTCACCGTAGGTCCGGTCGAGGTCCGCAAGGAGGTCCTCGAGTCCATGACCCGGCCGATGATCACCCATCGGAGCAAGGAATACGAGAAGCTCCAGGAGAGCGTAGTGGAGAAGCTCCACAAGACCCTGGACACCGACATGCACATCATGCTGTCCCCCGCCTCCGCCTCTGGCTTGCTGGAGGCGTGCGTGCGCAATGGTGTGAAGAGCCGCATGCTGGGCATCTCCAACGGCTCCTTCGGCGACCGATGGCAGGGCATCGGCACGGAGAACGGCAAGGACGTCAAGAAGCTCAACGGGGAATGGGGCAAGGCCATCAAGCCGGCCGACCTGGAGGGTCAGCTGAGCGATGACATCGAGGCCGTGACCCTGGTGGCCAACGAGAGCTCCACCGGCGTCCTGAACCCGGTGAAGGACATCGTGAAGGCGGTGCGCCAGAAGCATGACCCGCTCATGTTCGTGGACGGCGTGACGGCCATCTACGGCTCGGACCTTAAGATCAAGGAGCTGGACCTGGACGCCCTGGTGTTCGGCACCCAGAAGGCCCTGGCCCTCCCGCCCGGGCTGGCCATCATATGCTGCTCCGACAAGCTGCTGGAGAAGGCCAAGACCGTTCCCAACAAGGGGTACTACTTCGACCTCCTGCAGATGAAGAAGATGGCGGAGAAGAACTACTCCCTCACCACTCCGCCGGTTTCGCTCATTTACGCGCTCGATTTCCAGCTGGAGCGGATACTGAAGGAGGGCATGGCCGCCCGGTACCGCCGGCACCAGGAGATGGCGGACGAGGTCCACCGCTGGGCCATGGCCCACCACGGCCTGTTCGCCGAGCCAGGGTACATGTCCAACACCATCACGGTGCTGAACCGCGGCGACATCGACTTCGGCCGGCTCAACAAGGGGCTCAAGGAGCGCGGATGCGAAATCTCTAATGGGTATGGCAACATCAAGGACACCACGTTCCGGATCGGCCACATGGGCGACCTCACGGTCGCGGAGATCCGCGAGCTGCTGAAGAAGATGGACGAGGTCCTGGAGGCGATGAAATGATCAAACTGTTGGTCACTGACGAGCTCTCGAAGGAGGGCTTGGAGATGCTCAGGAGCGGAGGCCAGGTCCAGGTGGACATCCGGCCAGGCATCGCTCATGAGGAGCTTATCAAGATAATCGGCGATTACGACGCCCTCATCATCCGGTCCGGCACCAAGGTGGACGCCGCGGTCATCGAGGCCGGCAAGAAGCTCAAGGTCGTAGGACGGGCGGGCGTGGGCGTGGACAACGTGGACGTACGGGCCGCCACCCGCAAGGGCATCCTGGTGATGAACACCCCGGCCGCCAACATCATATCCGCGGCCGAGCACACCATGGCCCTGATGATGAGCCTGGCCCGCAACATCGTGTGGGCCGACGCCTCCCTCAAGAAGGGGGAGTGGAAGCGGTCCAAGTTCACCGGTTTCGAGCTCAACGGCAAGACGCTGGGCATCGTGGGCATCGGCCGGGTGGGGGGAGAGGTGGCCAAGCGCGCCAGGTCCTTCCAGATGAAGCTGGTGGGCTTCGACCCCTATATCCCGCCCGAGGTCGCCGTCAAGCTCGGGGTGCGCCTCATGCCCCTGGAACAGGTCATCGAGGAGGCGGACGTCATCACCGTCCACGCGGCGCTGACGCCCACCACCCACCACCTGATCAGCAAGGAGCTCATCGCCAAGATGAAGCCCAACGCCATAGTCCTCAACGTGGCGAGGGGAGAGCTGATCGACGAGGACGCCCTGTACGACGCGCTCAAGGAGAAGAGGATCGCCGGCGCGGCCCTGGACGTGTTCTCGCAGGAGCCCCCGACCGGCTCCAAGCTGCTCACCCTGGACAACATCGTGGTCACCCCCCATCTCGGCGCCAGCACCAAGGAGGCGCAGGAGAAGGTCTCCGCAGAGATGGCCGAGCACGTGAAGATGTTCCTGGTGGACAAGCGCATCTCCAACGCGGTCAACGCCCCGGTGCGGGGGATGGACCCCAAGGTCGTGCCGTTCATCTCCGTGGCCGAGCGCCTGGGCGCCTTCGCGGTGCAGCTCACCGACGCGCCCGTGGCCAAGCTGCAGGTCACCACCTACGGCGACCTGGCCTCGGTGGACTCGAAGATGCTGACGGTCTCGGCCCTCATGGGCGTGCTCTCCAACCTCTCCGGCGAGCAGCCCAACATCATCAATGCGGAGATCATCGCCAAGGAGAAGGGCATCCAGATCGTGGAGTCGAAGGTCGAGGAGTCGGAGCGCTACGTCAACATGATCTCCGTCTCCCTGCAGTCCAACGGCGTCAAGCGCGAGGTCCGCGGCACCGCCTTCCCCGGCTCCGAACCGCGCCTGCTGGGAATCGACAACTACGACCTGGACATGCCGCTGGAGGGCGACTTCCTGATGTCCATCCATGCCGACGTGCCGGGCATCATCGGACGGATCGGCACCACCCTGGGCGGCCGCAACGTCAACATCGCCCGCATGGGCCTGGGCCGGGACGAGAAGGGCGGCAGGGCCCTGATGCTGGTCTCCGTGGACAACCCCGTCACCGAGGACACGGTGAAGGAGCTGGCCTCCAACAAGGGCTTCGAGGAGGTCCGCTTCATCGAGCTCAGCAGCATCGGGAACCGGGACTACCTGCAGATCTGAAACCCTTTCACCTTTCCACTTTTTCCTTAACGCTCTGGACCTTTCTCTCTAGCTCGTCGGAGTGGCCCTCCCGGTCGTCGATCCGTATGGTGGTGGTCACGCGTCCCGCCATCGTCCTGACACGCTTGTGGCACCGGCCGATCGTCTCCATGACGTCATCATAACCGCCCTCCACTATCGTTCCCATGGGCGTCAGCTGGTATCGGAGGCCGCTCCCCCTCACGATCTTAAGACATTCCGCCACATAGGCACTGAGGGACTCCCCCGCTCCCACCGGCACGATGCTGAACTCCGCTAACATGTCAGAATCACTATTGGTATTGAGACCGCGGGAGATTATATAGGGCTCGCTCAAAAAGTATTATCCGAGATCAAAGGGAGATGCCATGAAACGGACGAGGGATATTAACGTTCTCTGCGACGATAATTATCTCTCAAACTGTTTATACGAGCATTTCCAAAACAACGGTACTTTGGATGATAACGTTAAATCCATACGCCCCTTGGATGGTATTACGATGATCAAGAACGAGAAGTTGGCCCACGACACCACTCTGACCTTGGACGAGTTGACCTTGGCGATTAGGAACGGAATTGATAAGGAGGGCATGCCTGACGAGCAGGCGAAGCAGATGGCCCAGCATATTCTCAACTTCTTCGGTTACAGCGAGCGGATCATCGACAACATCCTCGAGCCCGAGGACAGGGACGCGTTCTACATGCTGGAGGACACCGGCATACTCACCACGGAGCGGGAGGAGACCACCCTCTACGATGGCAGGGAGTGGAGGATCCACTACTGGCTCTTCCGCAAGGAAAGAATCCACGAACTGATCGACGATAGCGGCGCCATGGAAGGCGATGTCACCGGCCAGATGTCGGTATACGATGAGCTGGGCGAAGAGGCCTGGCAGAGGGGCAGGGCGGACTGAGCTCCCCCCCCCTTTCAATGGTTTTTCACACACCCCACCGAAAGTTACATAACCACCGTTCAGAGCTGAGTCCCTGAATGGACCTTTTTCCTTACCCTCCACGCCCCCACCAGATGGAACTGGTCAACGCCATCTCCACCAACGTGGGGTCGCGAGGGCACATCGTTCTGGAGTCCGGTACGGGCACCGGCAAGACCATCTGCGCCCTCACCGGGACGCTTCAGGCCGCGCTCGACCAGGGAAAGAAGGTCATATACCTGACCAGGACCAACTCCCAGCAGCGGCAGGTGATGCTGGAGCTGAGGAGGATAAACCAGTCCCGCCCCGTCCTGGGGGTCGGGCTGCAGGGGAGGCAGAGCACCTGCCCCCTTATCCAGAGGGACCCTGAGCTGCGAGGCGGGACACCAGAGGAGCTGTCCAAGATGTGCGCGGAGCGCAAGGCCCGGTCGCGGGCCGGCAAGCCCGAGGGCTGCCGCTTCTATGAGGCGGTGCTCTCCACCGACTTCGCCGACGTGGAGCACTACTGCCGGGAGGAGCTGCCCACGGTGGAGGAGTTCATCACCTACTGCGGCCGCTCGGGCCTGTGCCCTCACGAGCTCATCAAGGACCTGCTGCCCAAGGCCAGCGTGGTCACCGCCCCCTACGCCTTCTTCTTCATGCCCTTCATCCGGCACAACCTCCTCGACTGGATGAACATCCCCATCACCGACGCGGTGGTCATCGTGGACGAGGCCCACAACCTTCTGGAGTACGCCCGCGAGATCCGCTCGGTGTCCCTCTCCGCCCGCCTCCTGGACCTGGTGGCCAAGGAGATCGACGAGCACGGTGATCCCGAGGTGGCCGAGGGGGTCAGCGCCCTGGACATGGTGCAGGCCTGCCGCAAGCGTTTAAAGGAAGCGCAGGACGAGTTCCTCATCGAGGATGATGGCCTGATCCCCCCGCCCTTCCTGGAGGAGGGACTGATGAGCGCGTTCACCGTGACCACAAAGGGCTTGACCACCATGGCCAAGTCCCTGATGGCGTACGGGGAGACCATAAGGGAGGAGAAGAGGAAACTGGGGCGGCTCCCACGCTCCTACCTCCACTCCCTGGGGTCCTTCCTGCTGTTCTGGTTGGAGCTGGACGAGGAGTGCTACGTGAAGCTGGTGGTCGGGGGGGACAACCCCGCGTTCGAGGCCTACTGCATGGACCCCTCCCTGGCCTGCCGGGCGCTGATGGACTGCCATGCCTCGGTGCACATGTCAGGCACGCTGCGGCCGCTCAACGAGTACCGGGACTCCACCGGCCTTCCCAAGAGCACGCCTCTAATGACCTTCCCCTCGCCCTTCCCGGACGAGAACCGCAAGGTGTTCTACCTGGAGGACGTGACCACCCGTTACGAGGACATCGTGAAGGACGAGGAGATAATCAGGCGGATGGAGGACCACACCGTCTCGCTGTGCAACGTCATGGACCGCAACACGGTGGTGTTCTTCCCCTCCTACGCGCTCATGGACCGCTTCCTGGAGGACGGCCTGCTGTCACGCATCCGCCGCACCGTGCACATGGAGAAGAGGGGTATGGCCCAGACCGAGCTGATGGACGAGGTCAGCCGCTTCAAGGGCTCCACCGAGGGGGCGGTGCTGCTGGCGGTCATGGGAGGCCGGGTCAGCGAGGGCATCGACTTCCCCGACCGGGAGCTGGAGGTCGCCATCATCGCCGGCATACCGTACCCTAAGCCCACGGCCAAGCAGAGGGCCCTGCTGCACTACTACGAGATCAAGTTCGGCCGGGGGTGGGAGTACACCGTCAAGGCCCCGGTGACCAGGAAGCTTTTACAGGCCATCGGGAGGCTGATACGCACCGAGACCGACGTGGGGGCGGCGGTGATACTGGACCGGAGGGCCAACCAGTTCTCCGACCGCCTGACGGTGGTGACCTCCGAGCACCCGGTAAACGACGTGCTCAACTTCTTCACCCAGCGGGGGCGCTGAGCCCCGTCCGGGGGCGTCCCTGCGGCCCGACGGCCGTATTATATAATCATAAAGTCGTCACCGGGCGAGCATTATGACGGAAGATGGCCTCGTAAGCAAGACCACCGCCCCAGTCGATCGCACTGCCAACCCCGCGCCCATCGCCCTGATGGGCTTCGGGATGACCACCATACTCCTGAGCCTGTTCAACGCCGGGATAATCTCCTCCCTGGGCGCTTCCGTGCTGGCCATGGGTATATTCTTCGGGGGATTGGCCCAGGTGCTGGTCGGCTTCCTGGAGTGGAAGAAGGGGAACACTTTCGGAGCGACCACCTTCGTCTCCTTCGGGTTCTTCTGGATCATCCTCATCGCCATGATGATCCTGCCCAAGCTCGGCCTGGCGACCGCCGACACCGCCGAGAGCAAGGGCGCGTTCCTGTTCCTGTGGGGCGTGTTCACCGCCTACATGACCATCGGGACCCTGCGGACCAACCGGGTGCTGCAGGTCACCTTCATGAGCCTGACCCTGGTGTTCTTCCTGCTGGCCATCGGTGACGGCTTCGCCAACAAGGACCTCGTGGTCGCGGCCGGCTACCTGGGCCTGCTGCCCGGGGCCGGAGCGGTGTACATGGCCATGGCCCAGGTGCTTAACGAGGCCCTCGGTCGGGCCGTGGTCCCGCTGTTCCCGGTGAACGGCAAGGACACCAAGCCGGTCAAGGAAGGCAGCTCCGCCGAGTGAGCGTGAGCGCCCCGGTCAAACCCCTTCCCTTGGTTTGTCACGGATGACGGACGGTCCGATCGCCGTTCGTGTTGCCCTCTGATGGGACCATGGTCCCGTCGTCTCACAGCATCTTGGTCTTCTCGGTGGGCCGGGGGAGCTTCATCACCAGGATGCGCAGCGGTCCGCTGCCGACGTTCCGCCAGAGGTGAGGGACACCCTTAGGGCTCTCCACCAGGATGTCGGGAGCGATGGTCTGCCTCTCATCCCCGATCTCCACCTCCCCCTGCCCTTCCAGCACGTAGAAGGCCACGTCCACCGGGGTGACGTGCTTCTTGAGCGCCTGCCCCGGCTGCAGGGCCAGATGGGAGATCAAAGCCTCCTCGTGGTCATAGAGCGTCTTGGCCTCTACCCCATGCGGGTTGGGCTTGGATTGGGCACCAGCAACGGTCTCGGTCTTCATGGGCGCCTGCACCGTTCTGCCCAGCTTTATCATTGTTGCCTAATGGCCGGCGGCCCCTGAAGCGGGGAAAAATAATCTATGCGGTGCGCAATCCGGCCCCCATGGACCTTCTTGTGGTCGCCATCAGCGGCGTGTTCCTGTTCCTGCCCGCCATGCTCCCCAACTCTGCGGCGGTGCTGTTCGGAGGCGGTACCCCGGTGGACCTGGGACGGAGCTGGAGGGGAAAGCGTATACTGGGCGATGGCAAGACCTGGAGGGGGCTGGTGGGAGGGGTCTCGGCTGGCACATCGCTGGGTCTCCTGCTGGCCATCATCACCATGGCGGTGGACGCCTCGGACAGCTGGCGGTGGGGCGATGGGCTGATGCCCCTGGGCGTGGTGTTCTGCCTGTCCCTGGGCTCCCTGCTGGGGGACATGACCGGGGCGTTCATCAAACGCCGCCTGGGCATGGTGCGAGGGCAGAAGGCCCCGGGGCTGGACCAGTACGACTTCGTGGTCGGCGCCCTGGCCGTGACCGCCCTGGTCTTCCCCGGGTGGGTGATGGACCACTACATCGTGGGAGAGAGCATACTCGCCCTCCTCGCCCTGCTGGTGTTCGTACCGGTGCTCCACCGGAGCATCAACATAATAGGGTTCAAGCTCGGTAAGAAGAAGGAGCCGTGGTAACATGAACGTTCGAGTGAAGGAAGCGTTGGTCCGTTGCAGGGCCCTGATGTACGGCGATTTCACGCTGGCGTCGGGGAAGAAGAGCTCTTACTACATCGACATCAAGAAGGCGAGCACCGATCCCTACGTGCTGGAGGCGATTGCTGACGAGATGGCCCGGGAGGTGCAGGTCAGGGGCCTGGCGTTCGACAAGATCGCCGGCGTGGTCCTGGGCTCCATCCCCCTGGCGGTGGCCCTCTCCCTGAGGACCAAGGTGCCGTACATCATGGTGCGGCGGGAGAAGAAGGACCACGGCACCCAGAGGATGATCGAAGGGTCCCTGGTACCGGGAGAAAGGGTCCTGATGGTGGAGGACGTGATCACCTCCGCCGGCTCGGTAATCGAGGCCATCGGCATCGTGCGCGCCGCGGGGGGCGTGGTGGACGAGGTGCTGTGCGTGGTGAACCGGCAGGAGGGCGGGGAGGCCAAGCTCAACGATATGGGTGTGAGGCTCAACCCCCTGGTCACCGCGGAGGAGATCCTGCGGCGATGAGGCCAGAGGGCGATTGTCGCAGGTGCCTGCTGTGCGAGGGCCGGGCCCACGTGGTCCTGCCGGACGGGGACCCCCGCTCCCCGCTGGCGCTGGTGGGCGAGGCCCCGGGGGCCACCGAGGACGAGCAGGGCCGCCCCTTCGTGGGCCGGTCGGGAAAGGTGCTGGACCGCATCCTGGAGGAGGCGGGCCTGTCCCGCTCCAGCGTATACATCACCAACACCGTGAAGTGCCGCCCGCCCAACAACCGTGTCCCCACCCAGGAGGAGATGGACGCCTGCCTCCCCTTCCTGGAGGAGGAGCTGGCCGACCGCAAGGTGATCATCACCCTGGGGCGCTCCGCGGCCCGGGACCTGCTCAAGAGGGACATCAAGATGAGGGACGAGGTCAACCGCCCGGTAGAGGTGACCGTCCGCGGCAGCAAGAAGGTGCTCATCCCTGCCTACCACCCCGCGGCCAGCTTCTACAACCGGCAGGTCAAGGACAGCCTCCGGGAGACGTTCAGGATCGCAAGGACTTATCTCTAGGCCCCAGGAAGCGCTTGGTCCACAGGAACCGGAAGTTGTTCCATCCGTCCTTCCAGGAGGAGAGCTTGACCTCCCCCACCCGCCGCCGGTAAACGATCATCACTTCCTTGGAGCGGAGCTTGCGGAAGGCCTCCACCTTGATCTCCTCGGAGAAGGGCATGCCGTCCGCCTGCACGTTGATCTTCTTGAGCGCCTCCCGGCGGAACACCCACATCCCGCTCTGAGAGTCCCGTATTATGCGGCCGAACAGCAGGCGGGTGGTGAACGAAAGGCCTAGGTTGCCGATCTTGTGCATGCTGCTCATGGCCCCCTCCTCCATGTGGCCGAAGCGATCGGTGGTGATGAACTCCAGGTTCTCCTTGTCCAGCTGCTCCAGGAGGGGCACGATGCTCTCCGCAGGGTAGGTGCAGTCCCCGTCCAGGGTGGCGATCGCGTCCCCCCGGGCCTTCTCGAAGCCGGTCTTGTACGCCCTGCCGTACCCCTTGCGCGGCTCCTCCACCACCACGGCGCCCTTGCCCTGGGCGATGTCCCGCGTGCGGTCGGTGGAGCGGCCGTCCACTATCATGACCTCGTAGTCAAAGCCCCTCCCCCGAAGGTTGGTGTTGACATCGTCGATGACCTGCCCGATGCACTCCTCCTCGTTGAGGGTGGGGATTATGACGCTCAATCTCAAGGTAGACCCAGCTGGCATAAGGAACACCTCATTTATAATGGCCAGGGTCCAGATATCATGTGGCCGCGGCCTTCCCTTTCTTGGTATAGGGCCCCTTGTCCGAGAAGACCTTGAAGCCCACGTAGCCCAGGAGGGCCATCCCCAACCGCACCAGGGCCCAGAACGTCATCTTCTGCTTGAACATGCGCAGGGGGTCGTAGCGGCCCCACAGGCTCCCGTGCTTCAGCGTCAGCTGCTTCCTCCCCGCCCCGTTCCAGAACGCCTGGTGGAAGAAGCCGTACACCGTGGACTTGGTCCGGCGGTAGATCATGGCATCAGGGTTCCAGGTTATGTGGTACCCCGCGTCCACGCAGCGGTAGTTCAGGTCGATGTCCTCGGCGGTGATGAACCACGTGTCGAACCCCCCCACCTTGCTGAGCACCTCACGGCGGAAGGCCATGTTGGCCGAGGGGTAGGAGACGTCGTAGCCCCGGTGGTACAGCTCCACCCGGTCCAGGTCCTCCCACGCCTTCAGCCCGATCATGATGGAGCGGCCGGCCACGATGTCCGCTCCCTCCAGGAAGCTCCTCCGCAGCTCCTTGACCCAGTTGGGGTTAGCCAGGTCGTCCCCGCCGGTGAAGGCGATGATGTCCCCGGTAGCCTGGGAGATGCCGAAGTTGGTGCTCTCCCCCCGCGTCCCGGGGTGCACGTAGAGCTTGATGAAGGGATACTTGCTGGAGAACCTGCTGACCACGTCCCGGGTGCGGTCCTTGGAGTCGGCGTCCACCACCACCACCTCCAGGGGCTGCTCCTGGATCACCAGGCTGTCGAGGAGGTCGGCGATGTACCTCTCCTCGTTCATGATGTTAAGTACCACGCTGACCAACATGCTGAGCCCAGCATATACTGCCCTGGCATAAAAAGGACTAGGACGTGGGACCGCGATGCCAGAACACCAGGGCGCTGCCGCGGCGGCCTTATGGCCGCATCTCGATGCAGCACCCCTTGCTCATGGAGGCCAGGGCGGCGGAGCACACCGCGATGTTGGCCAGGGCGTTCCACCCATCGGACTCGGGCCGGGTGGAGGTCTCCACAGCGTGCATGAAGGAGGACAGCTCCCTCTTGAGCGGTTCCTCCTTCCTCACCATGACGTGGTGGGTGTCCAGCTCCATGGGTATCTGGGACATGTTGGCCAGGTCCACGCCCTCCAGCTTGGCGGTGGAGAAGGCCAGGCTCTGGTCGATGTAGTCCATCTGGGCCAGGCCGTTGGAGCACGTGAGGGTGACGTTGCGGACCTTCATGGGGGTGAGCCAGTTGACCTCCACCATGCCGGTGGCCCCCCCGGCCAGCTGCACCAGTATTACGGCGTGGTCCTCGAAGAGGTCGTTGGCCATCTTCCCGCCCAGGGCGTACACCGACTCGATGTCCCTGCCGGACAGGTGCCTCAGGACGTCGATGTCGTGGATGGCGAGGTCCATGACCACGCCCACGTCCCTGATGCGGGAGGGGAAGGAGGACACCCGGCGGGAGGCGATGGACACCACGCTCCCGAACCTTCCCGAGGCCACCGAGTTCTTGGTGGCCTCCACCACGGGATTGAACCGCTCCACGAAGCCCGAGGCCAGGGCCACGCCCTTCTCCTCGGCCAGCTCGCACAGCTTCCTGGCGTTCTCCACCTCTCCGGTGAAGGGCTTCTCCACCAGCACGGACCTGCCCATGTCGATGGCCTGCCGGGCCGTCTCGTAGTGGGTGGTGGTCGGCGTGCAGATGCTCAGCGCGTCCACCTTCTCCAGGAGGGACCGCACGTCGGGGTAGGCGGTGGTGTCCAGCTTCTTGGATATCCTCTGCGCGGACTCGGAGAAGGCGTCGTACACCCCCTCCAAGCACCCCATCTCGGAGTATATCCTTGCATGGTTCTGTCCCATCGAGCCGACACCGATAACGCCCATCCTCAGCATGGGTCAGTAGAGAGCGGTAACTGGCTCTTAAGCTTTTTTCATATGGGCGCGTGAGTTGAGACCGGTTACCAACCCTTTAAGTCGGGCTCCCCCCTTCCCGGGACGATGAGCCTATCGTCGGTCGCCATCGTGGGCGCGGGCTATGTGGGACTGCCCGTCGCGTGCATGTTCGCCAGCAAGGGAGTGTCCACCATCGCACTGGACATCGATGAGGCGAGGGTCGCCAAGATTAACCGGGGCGTCTCTCCCATCGTTGGGGACGAGCCCGGGCTGGCCGACATGCTCTCCGCGGCCGTCGGGGAGGGCAAGCTCATCGCCACCACCGACCCCCGCAAGCTCTCGTCCGCGGACGCCCTCATCGTGTGCGTGGACACGCCCATCGACGAGCGGACGCGGAGACCGGTGCTGGACATCCTGCGCGCGGCCACCCGCACCCTGGGTGAGAACATGCGCCGCGGTGCGGTGGTGTCCATCGAGTCAACGCTCCCCCCGCGCACCATGGAGGACGTGGTGATCCCCATCCTGGAGGACGCCAGCAAGATGAAGGTGGGCAAGGACTTCCTGCTGGTCCACTGCCCCGAGCGGGTCATGCCCGGGCGCCTGCTGCAGAACCTGGCCCAGTACGACCGCGTCCTGGGCGGCTATGATGAAAGGTCGGTGGCGGCGGGCATCGAGCTGTACTCCACGTACATGAACGGGAAGATACACACCTCCACCCTGCTGCAGGCCGAGATATCGAAGACGCTGGAGAACGCCTACCGAGACGTGCAGATAGCCTTCGCCAACGAGGTGGCCCTGGCCTGCGAGGAGCTGGGGGCGGACGCCTTCGAGGTGCGCAGGCTCGTGAACACCTGCCCCTTCCGGGACATGCACATACCCGGCTCGGGGGTGGGCGGGCACTGCCTCCCCAAGGACTCCTGGCTGTTCGCCTCGGCACTCAAGGACTTCCAGCCGCAGATCATCACCGCGGCCCGGGAGATGAACGAGCGCATGCCTCGCCACATGGTGGAGCTGACGGAGGAGGCCCTGCGCGAGGGCGGACGCTCCCTGGCCGGCAGCAAGGTGGCGGTCCTGGGCCTGGCCTTCCTGCGCGACTCGGATGATACCCGGCACTCGCCCTCCCTGACTATCATAGATGGGCTGGTGGACCGCACCGACCTCACGGTGCACGACCCCTTCGTGGCCCGGGACTACAAGGTGCCGATCGAGAGGGACCTGGAGGCCGCCCTGAGGGGAGCGGACTGCCTGGTCCTGGTCACCGACCACTCCTGCTACCGGGACCTGGACCCGCAGTGGGTGAAAGGCCTGATGCGCACGCCCGCGGTGGTGGACGGCCGCAACATGCTGCGCATGGGTGACTTCCTCTCCGCCGGCTTCGTGTTCCGGGGCATAGGTAAGGGCCGGCCCCGGCACTGATGCCGGAGAGCGTTCCAGCTGACGTCGCACCGGGTTATCCAGTGGCAAACGTTTATGGCCAATGAATTGCTTCGATTCCCGGATGAAGCTCCTGGCCAAGTATCATTCGATGGTCGATTGTGACATCGGTGAGGGGACCGTGGTCCGCGACTACGTCAATCTGTACGGCTGCAAGATAGGGCGCGACTGCAAGATAGCGGCGTACGTGGAGATACAGCGCGGCGTCACCATTGGCGACCGCTGCAAGGTGGAGGCGTTCGCCTTCATCCCCTCGGGCGTCACCATCGAGGACGAGGTCTTCATCGGCCCCCGGGCCACCTTCACCAACGACCTTCACCCCCAGGCGGTGGGGGACTGGAGCATCACGCCCACCACCGTGAAGAAGGGCGCCGCCATCGGCGCCGGGGCGGTCATCGTGTGCGGGGTCACCATCGGCGAGAACGCCCTGGTGGGCGCCGGCTCGGTGGTGACCCACGACGTGCCCCCCGGGGCCACGGTGGTAGGCAACCCTGCCCGTCAGATCAAGAGGAAGTGATCCACATGAACAAGATCCCAACATCGCGGCCGGCCCTCACCGAGGAGATGGTCGAGGCCATGTCCAACGCCCTTCGCAACGAGCGGATGGTGCTGGGCGAGAGCGTGTTCAAGTTCGAGGAAGAGTTCGCCCGCTTCACCGGCACGGACCATGCCGTCTCCGTGTCGTCCGGAACGGACGCATTGATACTGGCGCTCCTGGCCCTCAACGTCAGGGGAAGGGAGGTCATCACCACGCCCCTGTCCTTCATCGCCACCGCCAACTCCGTGGTGCATGCTGGCGCCACTCCGGTGTTCGCCGACGCCTCCACCCAGGACTACAACATCGATCCGAAGGAGATACGCACGGGGAAGAGCACCGCGGCGATCATGCCGGTGCACCTGTTCGGCTACCCCTCGCCCATGGACGAGATCCGGGAGCGCGCGGGGGACAAGGTCAAGATCGTGGAGGACGCCTGCCAGGCGCATGGCGCGGTGTACAAGGGCAAGAAGGTCGGCGCCATCGGGGACGTGGGCTGCTTCTCATTCTATCCCACCAAGAACATGACCGTGGGGGGCGACGGCGGGATGGTCACCACCAACGATCAGAGGCTCGCCGATGATGTCCGCAAGCTGCGCGACTGCGGCCGCATCTCACGCTACCTGCACGACGTGTTCGGCTTCACCTCCCGCCTCAACACCGCCAACGCCGCGGTGGGCCGGGTGCAGCTGCGTATGCTCCCCGAGTGGAACGAGAGGAGGCGGAGCATCGCCCGCCGCTACGCCGAGCGGCTCAAGGACGTGGAGGAGCTGCGCCTGCCGCCCATGGGTGGCCGCGACATCACCCCGGTGTTCCACCTGTTCGTAGTGCAGGCCGACGACCGGGACGAGCTGGCCAAGCACCTGCTGTCCCAGGGTATCGAGACCGCGGTGCACTACCCCGTGCCCATACACCTGCAGCCGGTGTACCGCGACGCCTTCGGGTTCAGCGAGGGGTCGTACCCGGAGAGCGAGCGGCACTCCCGCCGGCTGCTGTCCCTGCCCATCTTCCCCGCCCTCACCGATGAGGAAGTGGATAGGGTGTGCGAGAGCATCATCCAACACTACGGGGATTGAGGATGAGGCGCTTCGACGTGGCCGTGCTGGGCGTGGGCTACTGGGGCAAGAAGATCGTGGACGAGTACAGCAACATCCCGGGGGTGCGGGTCAAGGCCGTCTCCGACCAGATGGACGGGAACCTGGAGTTCTGCCGCGACCGCTACGGGGTGCACGGCCTGTACCACGACTACCGGGAGGTGCTGAAGGACGACGACATCGTGGCGGTGAACATCTGCCTGCCCAACACCCTCCACTACCAGGCCTGCCGTGATGCCCTGGAGGCGGGGAAGCATGTCCTGGTGGAGAAGCCCCTGACCCTGTCCTCGCAGGAGGGGCAGTCGCTGGTGGAGCTGGCGGGGGAGAAGAACCTCACGCTGTCGGTGGGGCATATCTATCGCTTCAACAACGCCCTGCTGGAGATGCGGAGGCTCATGACCCAGAAGTTCTTCGGCCGCCCGTACCTCATGAACTTCGTGTGGATGAACCTGGAGCAGCCGTTCGCGGACCGGGACGTCATCGTGGACCTGGCGCCGCACTTCTTCGACATGGTCAACTTCATCTTCGACGCCTGGCCGGAGAAGATCACCTGCACCGGGAAGCCCTACCGGCGGAAGGAGCTGGAGGAGGCGGCGTACATCTCCTGCGAGATGCCCTCGGGTGTCATCGCCCACGCCACCCTGAGCTGGCTGGCACCCCGCAAGGTGCGGCAGATCGAGATCATCGGGGAGAACCGCTCCGCCCTCATCGATGCCGTGGCGCAGGACGTGACCATCTACGAGAGCGGTTACACCTACAAGCTGGGCATCGAGCGGAACAACACCATCCGGACCGAGCTGGTGCACTTCCTGCAGTCCATCGGGGACCCCTTCACCGAGACCCGCAACTCCGGCGTCATAGGGGTGAAGACGGTGGTCATGCTGGAGAAGAGCCTGGAGTCCCTCCGCGAGGGGCGGACGGTGGAGACCAACGTCTGAGCGGAGCGAAATGAACCGCCCCGTCCTCATGCTGGTCACCAACGAGTACCGCCCCGACCCCCGGGTCCACAAGGAAGCCCGGGCGCTCATCCAGGGCGGGTACGAGGTGGTGGTGGCGGCCTGGGACCGTACCTGGGCCCGCCCCCCGCGGGAGGAGATGGAAGGGGTGCAGGTCCACCGTCTGCGCACCCGGAAGGTGGGAGGGCAGATGGCCCTGGCCTTGAACTACCCCTTCTTCATGCTGAGGGCCTTGGGCGAGGCTAAGAGGACGGGACCGGGAGCGGTCCACGCCCATGACCTAGACACCCTGCCCGCGGGCCTCCTGATCTCCCGCCTCCGCGGCATACCAGTGGTGTTCGACGCCCACGAGCGGTACGCGGAGATGATCGCCCTGGACGTTCCCCGTGCCGTCACTCGCGTGGTGCAGCTGGTCGAGGACCTGCTCGTTCCCCATGTCGACCTGGCGATCACCATCAACGAGGTGATGGCGAAGGAGCTCGGTCGGCACGCGCGGGACGACGTGCTGGTCATCATGAACGTGATCGAGCTGCCCCCCGCCTCCCAGGTCCGGCGCCACGGCCCGTCCGACCCGCTGGTGCTGTTCAACCCCGTCACCTTCGAGCCCATGCGGTACCTGGAGGAGAGCATGGAGGCCGTCACCACGGTGCCGCGGTGCGTCCTCCGCATCGCCGGCTCCGGGCGTCTGCAGGAGGCGGTGGTGAGGGCGTCCCAGCGGACGCCGCAGGTGGAGTACATCGGTCACCTGCCCTTCACTCAGCTCCTGCGGGAGTACGACCGCGTGGACGTGGTGCTCATCCTCGCCGACCCGGCCAACGAGAACTACCGCACCGGGACGGCCAACAAGCTGGGGGAGTGCATGGCCTTCGGCCTCCCCATCTTGGTGTCCCAGGGGACCCTGAACGCGGAGATCGTGGAGCGCATCGGCTGCGGCGTGGCCTTCGAGTGGAGCGAGGAGAACTTCCGCCAGGCCATCGAGCGCCTCCGCGACCCGGAGGTGAGGGCGGAGATGGGCCGAAAGGGCAGGGAGGCG
This sequence comes from Methanomassiliicoccaceae archaeon, assembly GCA_963663855.1. Taxonomy (GTDB): domain Archaea; phylum Thermoplasmatota; class Thermoplasmata; order Methanomassiliicoccales; family Methanomassiliicoccaceae; genus UBA6. The sequence continues at coordinate 2,029,511 of OY760646.1, forward strand.
GCGGAGCGGGAGTACAACTGGGGCGTGATGAGGGACCGACTGCAGAGGGCGTATGCCCGCCTGCTCTCCCGCTGAGCGGACCAGGCGCGTTACCTTCAACATCCGGGAGAGATATGCCAGCGAGGGAGAAGGCACCAACCATGCACGCCAGCAGCGCTCGAACCATGGCCCATGTCGCGGGGAGGGTACACTTTGGATGATATCGTGGCGGTGGTGACCGGCTCGGGGGCGCCCGGGATAGCAGGGACGCTTCACTCCCTGAGGGAGAACCCTGACCGGCGGCCGGTCCGCGCCATCGGCACGGACGTGAACGAGGACGCGGTGGGGCGGTACCTGTGCGACGCCTTCCACACGGTCCCCAGCGCCCGCAGCGCCGGCTACGTCGACGCGCTGAGGCATGTGTGCCGGGATACCGGAGCGAGGGTGATCGTACCGCAGAACACCGCCGAGCTGAGCGTGGTCTCACGCCGCCGGGAGGAGCTGCACGAGGAGGGGATCGAGGTGGTGGTGTCCCGCCCGGAGGCCATCGAGCGGTCCAACGACAAGGCCGCCCTCACCCGCCTGGCCGGAGCGCGGGGCGTCCCCGTGCCGCAGATGAGGGCGGTCAGCACCATCGATGAGCTGGTCGCCGCCGCCTCCGCGCTGGGGTGGCCGGACCGCAGGGTGGTCATCAAGCCCCCGGACTCCAACGGGATGCGCGGGGTAAGGATCATCGACGACGGCGTGGACCTGAAGCGGCTGTACTACGAGGAGAAGCCCAGCTCGCTGCTGGTGCGGATGGAGCAGGTGAGGCAGACCCTGGGGGACTCGTTCCCCACCCTCATGGTGATGGAGCACCTCCCGGGCACCGAGTACACCGTGGACCTGTTCCGCGGCGATGGGTACGTGGCGATACCGCGCCGGAGGGACAGGATAGTGTCCGGCATAACCTTCGCCGGCACGGTGGAGAGGCGGGAGGACGTCATGGAGTGGTCCATCCGGCTGGCGGAGGCGCTGGACCTCGACTACGCCTTCGGCTTCCAGTTCAAGCTGGACGAGGAGGGCGTGCCCCGTCTGCTGGAGTGCAACCCCCGGGTCCAGGGGACCATGGTCCTGTCCACCATGGCGGGCGCCAACATCATCTACGCCTCGGTGAAGAAATCACTGGGCGAGAGGGTGCCGACCATGGACGTGAGGTGGGGAACGAGGATCGTGCGCTACTGGGGTGGCATCGAGGTGCGGGACGGCCGCCCCGGGGTGAGGATATGAGGGCGTGGGAGCGGCATGCCGACCTCCGGCTCATCGGGGAGTGGCATGTGCACACCTCCCACACCGATGGCGCGAACACCGTGGACCAGATGTGCCAGGCGGCCGCCCGGTCACGCATCCCTCTGATCGCCTTCACCGAGCACGTGCGGCGAACGTTGGACTACGACTTCCATGCTCTGCTGGAAGAGATAGATGGGGCGAGGCACGACCACGATATCACGATCATCTCCGGCTGCGAGACCAAGGTGCTTCCCGATGGGTCGCTGGACGTGAGCGAGGAGGTGTTGGAAATCGTGGACTGCCCCATCTTCGCCTACCATGGGTTCCCCCGGGACAAGGAGGTGTTCCTCCGCTCGCTGCACGCGGTCATCGAGTCCGAACGGGCGCACACCTGGGCCCACCCCGGCACGTTCACCGCCCGCACTGGCATCGATCTATCAAAGGAGGAGCTGGAGGAAGTGATGTCGCTGATGGCGCGACATAGGGTGGCCCTGGAGATCAACACCAAGTACCTCACACCCGACGCGGCATGGATCGACCTGGCCCGCCGAGCGGGAGTGGCCCTGGTGCGCGGATCGGACGCCCACTCCACGGAGGACCTGGAGGGTCGCGACAAGAGATGGCGGGAGATGGGCCTATCTCTATGAAGGGCCGCGGTGACGAGGTTCTCTCACGTCCTTCGTTCCGTTGGTCTACATCCTCCAGCGGATGACCTCGAACGCCTCGGCGTACCGCTCGTTGCACTGCACGCCCCTTGTGCGGGCCGCGCCGAAGATGAAGTCGCGCTCAAAGTACCCCCGCTCGCGCATCAGCTGGGACTTATACTCCTGAAGGGCCTCCCACTTCCTCTGCATATGCTGCTCGGTGAGGGCCACGAACAGCTGGCTGTCGAACCTCACGTTGTTCCACGGAAGCTCGTAGGAGATGATGCTGGAGGTGGTCTTGAAGGCTCTCACCATCTCGTTGGCGACAACCTGGTGGTCCTGGTGGTAGTCGTGCAGCGAGGGGCCGACCACGATGTCGGGCGCGAACCGGGTCCGCACCCTCACCAAGTGGTCGAGCACCTCCTGACGGTGCTCGCTCATGTGCCTGACGCGGAAGCCCAGGATCTCGCGGTCCTGCGGCCCCAGGCCGTAGCGCTCCATGACCTTCTCGAACTCCCGGGCCAGGGTGTCCTTGGGCAGGCCGGGGGGGAGGGAGTCCTCGGCCACCGAGAACGCGATCCACAGCACCTCATGCCCCTGCTCGATGAACTTGGCCACGCTTCCGCCGCAGCCTAGCTCCACATCATCGGTGTGAGGTGACAACAGGAGTATCTTGGTCATCGACCGCGGACAACCGTGGGATAGGTCATATCGTTTGCTATCTTGGACTCACCCTCTAGCACCATCTCCAGTGGGTGCAGGGGATCATCACCAACTCTCGGCGGGCACTTTCGGGGACCCCATGGAAAAGGATAATTTTAACGAACTGTTAAGTACGCTAAGAACATCACTGGATGAGCACGCCAATGACCCCTGGGCAGTGCTTCCAAGACATGTCACGGCGGACGAATGAACATCTCCAAAAATTCCACCCAGCGGCCTGTTTTTAATAACAGGGCAACAATTATTATATATATTACATCGCCATTCGTTTTCTATCGTCCGACAAACGTCGGACTATCTTGGTGGGATGCGCGAAATGGGACCATGCCAGATGTGGAGCCCTCCTTCGCCTCCGAGCACGGAGGTTGAATGTACCTTAAACAGATCGAGCTAGAGAACTTCAAGTCCTTCGGCAGGAAGCTGACCGTGCCCCTGCTGGAAGGCTATACCGCGGTCACGGGGCCCAACGGCTCGGGGAAGTCGAACATATCGGACGCCATCCTCTTTGTTCTCGGGCCCAAGAGCTCGCGCGCCATCCGCGCTGGGAAGCTCACCGACCTCATTTTCAACGGGGGGAACAACAAGCAGCCCGCCCACCACTGCAAGGTCTCCCTGGTGTTCGACAACAGGGACCGCATGATCCCCATCGACGAGGACAACGTGCGCCTCACCCGGTTCATAAAGCTCTCCTCCGAGGGGGACGGCTACAGCTCGTACTTCTACGTCAACGACCGCAAGTCATCCCTCTCCGAGTTCGACATGCTGCTGTCCAACGCCCGCATCAGCGCCGACGGCTACAACTTCGTGCAGCAGGGGGACGTGACCCGGATGGTCACCATGTCCAACCTCGAGAGAAGGCGGGTGCTGGAGGACATATCGGGGATCTCCAAGTTCGACGAGGAGATCACCAAGGCCCAGCATGAGCGGGACGAGACCGACGCCAACATCGACCGCATCTCCATCATCCTAGGCGAGCTGCAGCGGCAGATCGACCAGCTGGAGCAGGAGAAGGAGGTGGCGATGACCTACCTGCGGATGAGGGAGACCCTGGTGCGCTCCAAGGCCCAGCTGGCCTTCCGGCAGCAGGAGGCAGCGGAGACGGACATCGCCAGCACTCAGAGGCAGATCGGCAACATACAGGCGGAGATCCTGCGGCTGCGGGATCGCAAGCTGCAGATCGCCGAGAAGGTCAAGCAGCTGGACGAGTCCATGGTGGCCGTGGACCGGGAGCTGGAGACCAGGGGCGGCAAGGAGTTCCGCGAGCTCAAGGAGAAGATCGATGCCGTCCGGGTCCTCGTTGCCCGGTCGGACGACCGCATCGCCACCGCGGACAGCTCCATGGAGGAGCTGAGGGGCGAGCTGGAGGGCCTGAAGAAGGAGCAGGAGGAGGCCTCCTCGGAGGTGCTCACTCTCACGGCCCAGCACGAGGAGAGGGCCAAGCTCCTGGAGCAGAGGACCGCGGAGCTGGCCCGGAAGAAGAAAGCGCTGGCCGAGGTGCAGGGCCAGATCAGCGCCTGCGACACCGAGCTGGCGGAGCTGGAGAAGGACATCCAGGGCAGGGACAAGGACGTCCGCCAGCGAGAGGACGCACTGAACCGCCAGAACATGGAGCGGGACCGCCTGGAGGGCCGCGCCCAGCGCCTGGAGGCGGACATCGCGGCCATCGACGAGGACCTCAAGGCCCAGGAGTTCGGCGTCACCGACGCGGAGTGGAGGATCAAGGAGATCAAGGACGCCGACCGGGGCTCGGGGAAGGAGATCAAGGCCCTGCAGGAGGAGTACCTCCAGAAGAGGACCGCCGAGTCCCGGCTGGCCCGTGAGTCCGATGAGCTGGAGCAGGCCATCAAGGCCCTGCACCGCGACCTCTCCCGGCTCAAGGCGGAGGAGGAGGCGGCCGGCGAGATCGCCCGTGGTTACAACAGGGCGGTCCGGGGCATCATGGAGGTGCGGGACTCGAGGACCATACGGGGCATACACGGCACCATCGCCGAGCTGGCTGAGGTCGATCCACGGTATCAGACGGCCCTCAACGTCGCCGCCGGGAACCGCATGCAGGCCATCGTGGTGGACGACGACGAGGTCGCCTCCCAGTGCATACAGCACCTGAAGAGGAACGGCCTGGGGCGGGCGACGTTCCTGCCGCTCACCAAGATGCTGGACGGGCGCCCCCGGGGGAAGGCCATCATGGCCGCCAAGGAGGCCGCGGGGTTCGCCATCGACCTGGTGAAGTTCGATGAGAGGTACCGTGCAGCGTTCTGGTACGTCCTGGGGGACACCGTGGTGGTGGACACCCTGGAGAAGGCCCGTCGGCTGATGGGCGGGGTCCGCCTGGTCACCTCCGGAGGAGAGCTCCTGGAGGCCTCGGGGGCCATGGTGGGTGGGAACGTGGAGCAGTCCCAGCTAAAGTTCGGGGCGGCCTCCAAGGGCCGACTGGAGGAGGTATCGGCCAAGCTGGACGCGGCCATCGAGTCCTCCGCCCGGCTGCACGACAGCCTGCGCCAGGTGCGGACCGAGATGCTCACCCTGGAGGGCAGGTTGAGGGAGCTGACCGGAGCGGGCGGAGCATCATCGGTCACCCTGAAGGCGCTGGAAGGCCAGCGCGACGAGCTGAGGGTAAAGCTCAACGCCCTACGCACCGAGCGGGAGAGGAAGCAGGCCGAGCAGGAGCAGGTCGCCGCCGCGCTGGCGAAGCTGGTGGACGGCGTCACCAAAGGGCAGGAGGAGCTGGAGGCCCGGCGCGCGGGAAGGGACGAGGCCCGGGCCAGGATGGAGCGGCTGGCCCCCACGGAGATGTCCCAGAAGCTCAAGGCCCTGCAGGGCGAGGTGGCCGAGCTGACCGGCAGCACCTCGGAGCTGCGCTCGGAGAGGGACACCCTGGACGCGCGCATCAAGCTCATGCAGAAGCGGGCCAAGGAGCTGCTGTCGGCGCACAAGCAGGGGGAGGAGAAGATCGCCCGGCTGCAGCAGGACCGGGAGGAGGCGGTGGCGCTGGCCGCCCGGTCACGCACCGAGCTGGTGGCCCTGCGCAAGATCGAGGACTCCATGGGTCAGGAGATGAACGGCCTGCGCCAGAAGAAGGAGGGGATCTTCCGCGAGAAGACCGCCCTGGAGGGGGAGCGCGATAACCTCTCCACCAACATCGAGACCAAGGGCGAGATCATCGTGGGACTGAACACCCGCATCGCCCAGGGGCAGGCCCGCGTGAAGGAGCTGGAGGAGGAACTGAAGCAGCTCAACGTGGACGTGGTGCATCCCATACCCTCCATGGACGTGCTGAGGGACACCATCCGGCAGTGCGACCACGCCATCAGCTCCATGGGCCCGGTGAACCTCAAGGCCGTGGACGACTACGAGGAGAGGAGGCGGCGGTTCGACGAGCTCTCCGCGGAGACCGCCCGGCTGGAGGCCCAGAGGAAGGACCTGCTGCGGCTGGAGAGCGAGCTGAACCTCAAGAAGAAGACCTCGCTGAACAAGGTGTACGAGGCGGTGAACGACAACTTCCGCCGGGCGTACGCGGAGCTGTCGCAGGGAGGCGAGGCGGAACTGGTCATGGAGAACAAGGAGGAGCCCTTCCAGGGAGGCATGGCCATCAAGGCCAAGCCCAAGCAGGGCAAGGTCCTGCGCCTGGAGGCGCTGAGCGGTGGAGAGAAATCGCTCACCGCGCTGGCGTTCATATTCGCCATCCAGGAGTACCAGCCCTCGCCCTTCTACCTCCTGGACGAGGTGGACATGTTCCTCGACGGCATCAACGCGGACATGGTGGCGCGACGGGTGCAGAAGTCGTCCAAGACCGCCCAGTTCGTCCAGATATCGCTGCGCAAGATAACGCTCACCAAGGCCGACCACGTCATCGGGGTCACCAAGCAGGAGGGCGGCATATCGCACGTGCTCATGCGTCCCAACGTTTCCCAGATGCGCGACCTGCCGGCCGATCTCAGGATCCCAGAGGAGAAGATGGAGGAGACATCATGATGGCTAACCATGCCGCGGAGGGGGTGCTGGAGCACCTCATGTTCCACAAGGCCATGATCGACGAGGGCGCGGGGGCGGAGAAGATCGACCGCTACCTCACGGTGCTCCGCGAGACCGGTTCCCCGGTGCTGCAGCGCGATCCCCTGGACCGCTCCATTGAGACGGTGTTCGATCTGGTCCTGTCCAATAACCTTGATCCGTGGGACATCGACCTCATGCGGTTCTCGGAGCTGTACGCGGAGAAGGTGCGGGACGAGGAGGTGAACTTCGTCATCGCCGGCAAGCTCATGCTCATGGCCTGGTCCATCCTGCGCATGCAGAGCGAGCAGGTGCTGCTGAACTCCGAGATGCGCTCCCCGGCATACGAGGAGGACAACATGGACCTGTTCATCGCGGACGACCCCCGGACCATACTGTGCATGCCGGACGAGATCGAGCTGGACGAGGTGGTGAGGCACCGCGGCAGCCGGCCGGTGACCCTGCTGGAGCTGCTGGACGCGTTCGAGGAGGCGCAGCGGGAGGAGGAGCGCAACCAGATCCGGGAGGAGATCCGCAAGATCAACCGGGCCAAGCTGGACGCCGCCTTCGACTCCAAGGCCCACAACGACGACATGGAGAGGGACGTGGAGGACGTCTGGCAGCGCATAGGCAAGTGCGGCCCCGGGTCGGTGGACCTCACCGACATCTGGCAGGGAGGAAGGGACGACATGGTCACGGTGTTCATGGCCCTGCTGTTCCTGGCCCGGGCCGGCAAGATATCGGTGTGGCAGGAGGACCTGCCCTACGGCCCCATCTCCTTGGAGGTCAAGATGGACTGGGACATCGGCACGCTGGAGGACGCCCCCCACGCGCCTGCCCCCCGCGCCTTCCAGGCCAGCTCGGAAGTGGTGAGGTAGAGTGGACCTGGACCCCGTCCGCATCGTCGAGGCGGTGCTGTTCTCCTCCTCCCAGCCGGTGAAGGTCTCGGAGATGGAGGTCCAGACCCAGCTCAGTGGCGCGGTGGTCCGCCGGGCCCTCAAGAGGCTGCAGGAGGAGTACGACGAGCGCCGGTCGGCCATCGAGGTGGCCAAGACCGGGATCGGGTACTCGCTCATCGTGCGGGAGGAGTACCGCCCCTTCGGCCGGCAGTTCGCTCCCAAGGAGGTGCCGGACGACGTCCTGCGCACCGCGGCCATGATCGCGTACCATCAGCCCATACTGCAGAGCGACCTGGCGCGGTCCCTGGGAGCCCGTGTCTACGATGACGTGCGGGAGCTGCACCAGCTGGGCCTGGTGACCACCAAGAAGAAGGGTCAGACGCTGCTGCTAACGACCACCAAGCGGTTCTGCGAGTACTTCGGCATCGACGGGACCAGCAAGACGGCGGTCAAGCGGTGGATGGAGGAGCGGTCTCGGGGGCCCTAGTTCTCGTTCTCGCAGACGATGCGCTCTCCGGTCTCATCGTCCACCTCCTCGTCCATCAGCACGATGCGCGCCACGATGCCCCTCGATATCTTCCCAAAGGCCGGCCGCAGCACGCCCCACGACAGCACTGAGAGGACCACCACCAGCAGGGTCAAGGCGAGCAGGGCGGTATCGTCGAAGGTGGAGACCTGGGGCAGCAGCGGCACCATCAGCAGGATGAGGACGGTGATCACCAGGAACCCGCCCACGTTCCTGAACGCCCGGTAGATGCGCATGCTGCCGCTCACCGTGTGCCTCTCCCCCTCGGACACGTTCATCATGATGAAGAAGGCGATGAGGCGCACCCGGGTGATGATGTTGGCCATGACCGGCAGGATGAGGACGATGCTGGTGACGAACAGCAGCAGGGATGGTAGGAGGTGCAGGTCCCCCGCCACCGGGGTCAGGGCCTCCCGGACGGGGTCCAGGAGGTTGAAGATCAGGACGATGGTGATGACCAGGATGAGGTCCACGAACACCATCAGGAGCTGGCCGCGGACCTCCAGGCGGAACTCGGGGGAGATAGAGAGCTTCCTGCGCACCTCGCCCCTCACCCTCTCCATCCGCCGCACGCCGTGGTGCACGAACTGGGGTGCGTTCCTCGAGCCGTAGTCGAACAGCCGGGGCCCCGCCCGAGAGAGGAGGGGAAGGGCCACCATGGTGATGAGGGCGGCCCCGATGACCGTGGAGTACATCGACAGGTCCAGTATGCCTCCGTTGAGGCCCAGGGTGGCGATGATGAACCCGAACTCCCCCATGACCACCATGCTCGAGGCCAGGTAGAAGGAGGAGCGCAGGTCGAGGGTGGTGAGGTAGCTGGCGAACAGGATGCTGAGCAGCTTGCCCCCTATGAAGACGGCGGCTATGAGCAGGCACAGAAGGATGTTGTCCACTACCGTCCAGATGTCGATCCGCATGCCGATGGCAAAGAAGAAGATGGCGATGAAGACCTCCTTCATCGGCTCGATGCGCCGGCGGACGATGTTGTTGCATGAGGACTCGGACACGATGATGCCGGCCAGGAACGCCCCGATGGCCACCGACAGCCCCACGTATCCGGAGATGAAGGCCAGAGAGAAGCAGAAGGCCAGGGATATAATCAACACGGTCTCCTTGGAGTAGTTGCGGCGCAGCCAGTCCATGGCCCGCGGCATCACCGCCAGGCCCACCAGGATGCTGAGGCCCATGAACGCCACGATCTCCAGCATTACCCAGTACACGTTCTTGGAGGGATCGACGGTCCCCGAGGCTAGGGGCGAGGCCAGCGTGAGGATGACGATCTGGGCGATGTCCTCGAACACCATCAGCGCCATGACCATGGTGGACAGGTCCCCCTTCATGTGGCGGTTCTCCTTGGCCACCATGAGCACCGCCGCGGTGCTGGCGCCGGACAGTATTGCGCCCATGAAGATGGACTGCACGTTGTCCAGGCCTATGAGACGGCCAAGGTAGTAGCCGATGATGACCATCAGGGTGATCTCGATGGAGACGATGAGGAAGGCCGCCGGCCCCGTCCGCCGCAGCCCCTTGAGGTTGAGCTCGATGCCGATGAAGAACATCAGGAGGATGATGCCCAGGGTAGAGAACACCTCCAGGGTGGCCTCCTCCATCTGGAAGCCAGGGATGATGCTGGACCCGAGTATCAATCCACCGGCCAGATAGCCGATGATGGCCGGCAGCCGCAGTTTGCCGAGAACAAGCGACAAGAGCCCCGTAGCGCTCAAAAGAAGGGCGATATCGAAGATCAAACGGGTCTCTGCATCCATACTGTAAAACGCCATCTATAACCATGGATTTAAGGGTATTCAATTCGTCCCTCTCCATGGTAGATTCCCTGAGAGAGCTATCATCTATCCACGAAGCGGGAAGGACGGAAAGCTTAAATTCGGTCCCCACAATGCTACCGCAAGTGATTATTTATGGTAATGCCACTCGCTCTGCTCGAGAAGTCCATGGACCACCGCATCTCTCTTCTGCTCAAGGACACCAGGGTCTTGGAGGGGAAGCTGGTCGGCTACGATGACTACATGAACATGGTCCTGGAGGACACCGAGGAGCGGACCTCTGAGCAGACCAGACGCATGGGCACCGTCGTATTGCGCGGCAACAACGTGGTCAGCATCTCCCCGGTGTGATCCGGGAACATCACTGGCACGACAGATGAAAGCGCTCATTCTGGCCGGAGGGCTGGGGACCCGTTTGAGGCCCCTCACCCTCAGGATGCCCAAGCCCCTGGTGCCCCTGCTGGGCAAGCCGCTTATATCTCACATCATCGACCCCCTCCCAGCGGAGGTGGACACCGTGATACTGGCGGTCTCCTACATGAAGGACGCCCTGGAGGACTATTTCCGCACCCATGACATCGGCCGCAAGGTGGTCCTGGTCAACGAGGACACGCCGCTGGGCACGGGAGGCGCGGTCAAGAACGTGGCGCGCTACCTGGACGACACGTTCATCGCCTTCAACGGCGATGTCATCAGCTCCATCGACCTCAATGACATGCTCCGCTACCACCGCTCCCACGGCGGTATGGGGACGATGTCCCTGTGGAACGTGGAGGACCCCTCGGCCTTCGGGGTGGTGTCCACCGACACCCGCGGCCGCATCACCGAGTTCCAGGAGAAGCCCGAGAGGGGCAAGGCCATCTCCAACTCCATCAACGCTGGGGTGTACATCTTCGAGCGGGAGATCCTAGACCACATCCCCCACGGCGTGGTCTCCCTGGAGAGGCAGGTCTTCCCCAATGTACTGGACCGCGGCCTCTACGGCTACGGCTTCTCGGGCTACTGGATAGACGGAGGGACCAGGGAGAACATCCTGCAGGCCCAGCGGACCCTGCTGGACCTGGGAGGCGGAAAAGTATCCTCCGAACTCATCAAGGAGGACGCCACCATCGTGGGGAACAACATGCTGCAGCGGGCGCATCTCCGGGGGTGCCGCATAGGCCCCCACGTCTACGCCGAGGACGATGTCCTGGTGACCAAGGGGGCGGAGGTGGGGGAGAGCATGCTCCTGAGGGGCGCCCTCATCGAGGAGGGAGCCACCGTGCGCGGGAGCATCATCGGCCCCGACTGCGTGGTGGAGAAGGGCCGGAAGGTCATCAACGAGATACTGGCCAGGCAATAAATCCAGTGGCCACGGACACCTTTCAATAGGTATATATCGCCTCAGCATTTACCGGACGATTGACCAAGGGCTGTGAAATGAAGCGAAGGGACTGGGTCGTAGATTTCATCAGCAGAAGGGGGTTCCGAAGGGGTTGGACCTTCTTCATCATCGCCTTCTTCCTGTTCTTCGTGGTCCTTCCCACCATCTACGTCGTCACCTACGCCTTCACCGACTGGTCCGCCATCGACGCCAACGTCCTGAGCAACCCGGCGACCATGTCCACCATCACCGCCGCCGTGGTGGTGTCGTTCGAGATCGCCGCCCTCGTCACCGTGATCGATTTCCTGGCCGGGTTGCCTGTTGCATGGGTCCTGGTCCGCAAGGAGTTCCGCGGCAAGCAGCTGCTGGACACCCTCATAGACATGCCCCTGGCCGTTCCCACCGCCGCCCTGGGCTTCTCGGCCGCGATCTTCTGGGTGGTGAACCCCGATCCCGTCCCCTTCTCCCTGGCGACCATATCCTCGCCCCTGATGCTCATCATCCTGCTGCACATCGTGTTCTCCTACCCCTACATGGTCCGCTCCCTGGCGGCCATCCTGGAGGAGATCGATGATACGTACGAGACCGCCGGCCGTACCCTGGGGGCCAGCCGCCTCACCGCGGCCCGGACCATCACCCTGCCCCTGTTCCGCGCCGGCCTGGCCACCGGCGTTATTCTTTGCTTCTCCCGCAGCATGAGCGAGACCGGGGGCACCATGATCGCCCTCAGCACCATGGCCAACCTGGGAATCGCCGAGGCCGACACCTTCTACACGGGGTCCGTCCTCATTGGGGACTGGAGGGCGCTCGTGGGCACCGACCCCACCTACGCTCCGTCGCTGGCCTTCGTCAGCATCCTGCTCATCGCCCTGGCCCTGGTCCTGCTGGTAATCTTGAAGCTGGTCATCATGAGGTTCCACCTCCCCATGCGGAAGGTGTGGCCCATGCAGGAGAAGATGCTGAGCCGGGGCATATTCCCCAAGCTCAAGGACGGGGGGGCGCTGTTCTTCCTGGCCCTCATCGTCCTCGTTCCCTCGTTCTTCATCTTCACCTATGTGCTGTTCTCCGACCCCGCCTCCCTGGACCTGGGAGCGCTGTCCTATGCGCTGGGGTACTCCTTCCTGGTGGCCGGTATCGTTACGGTCATCGACATCGCGCTGGGGATACCCTTCGCGCTGTACATCACCAAGCATAGGGACCGCGCTGCATCCAACGTCCTGGACGTGCTGGTGAACGTCCCACTCATCGTCCCCACCGCCGCCCTGGGATACTCCCTGTTCCTGTTCTGGGACTCCACCGGCCTGACCGGCGGCGCCAGCTTCCTGGTCCTGGTCCTGGCGCACGTGGCGTTCACCTACCCCCTGGTGGTGAGGAACGTGGCCGGCGCGGTGGAGGAGATCGATCCCTCGTACGAGGAGACGGCCCGCACGCTGGGGGCCAAGCCCATCCAGAGCTTCCAGCGGGTACTGTACCCCCTGATCAAGAGCTCCATCCTGGCCGGCGCCATCATGGCCTTCACCCGCAGCCTGGGGGAGACGGGCGCCACGCAGGCGGTGCTGGGCGCCGACGCCCTCACCGCGCCGGTATACATCGTCAGCCTGGTGCGGGCCGATGCGCTGTACCAGGCCGCCCTGGCCTGCATCATCCTCATCATCGTGTCCTACATCTTCATGCTCGTCCTGCGGTACCTGACCAGGAAGCGGAAGGAGGCGATCTGAGTGCCCAGCATCACGCTCCGGGACATCCGCAAGCACTACGGGGACGTGGTGGCGGCCGACGACCTGGACCTGGAGGTGGAGAACGGCGAGTACCTGTGCCTGCTGGGTCCCACGGGGGCGGGCAAGACCACCGCCCTGCGGGTCATCGCCGGCCTCACCCGACCGGACGGTGGGCAGGTGCTGCTGGACTCCCGGGACGTCACGACCATGGAGCCGGAGGAGCGCAACGCCGTCCTCCTGTCCCAGCGGTACTCCCTCTTTCCGACCATGACGGTGGCGGAGAACATCCTGTTCGGGCCCTCCATCCGCCAGGTGCCGGAGCTGGAGAGCAAGCAGGCGCTCGTCGAGCTCCTGGACATGGTCCGGCTGACCAAGAGGGCGGACTCGTACCCCCGGGAGCTGTCGGGAGGGATGCAGCAGCGCAACGCCCTGGCCCGGGCCCTGGCCACCAACCCTGACGTCCTGCTGCTGGACGAGCCGCTGCGGGCCCTGGACGCTCGCCTGCGGATCGACCTGAGGCACGAGCTGCGCTCCCTGGCCAAGGCGCTGGGGCTGACCGTCATCCACGTCACGCACGACCAGGAGGAGGCGATGGTGATGGCCGACCGCATCGCCGTCATCCGCAACGGGCACATCGTGCAGATCGGCACCCCCCGGGAGGTGTTCGACAACCCTGTCTCGCCGTTCGTGGCCAACTTCGTGGGGCAGTCCAACTTCTTCGTGGGGAACGTGCTGTGCTCCAGCGACGGCCGCATGACCACGGTGGAGGACGAGAACGGCCACATGGTGTTCGCTCGCTCGTCCGACCTGCCCATCGACTCCCGGGCGGTGGTGGCCATCAAGGTCGGCAACACCCGGGTGGTGAAGAGGAGCGACGCCTTCGTCATGGGGGCCGTGGAGAGGACCCTGTTCGAGGGGCGGGTGGTGCACCTGGACGTCAACGTGGGGGACCTGGGGCGTTTCTCCGTGAAGCTGCCGGCCAGCCGGCGGGACCAGGTGGCGGTGGGCGACGAAGTAGGACTGAACTGGGCCATACCCAAGGCCTCGGTGTTCCCCTACCCCGAGAAGGGGCTGGAAGAGGAGCTGAAGGTGGACTGATGCCGGAGGTGGAGCTGCGGGGGATCGCTAAGCGGTTCGGGAAGGTCACCGCCTCCCGCGACATCGACCTCCGGATCGCCGACGGGGAGTACGTCACCATCCTCGGCCCCTCGGGCTGCGGCAAGACCACCCTGATCCGCATGATCGCCGGAATCATCGAACCGAGCGAGGGGCAGGTGCTCATCGCCGGACGAGACATGGCCGGCGTCCCGATCGAGGAGAGGGACATCGGCTACGTGTTCCAGAACATCGCGCTGTTCCCTCACCTCACGGCGCTGGGGAACGTGACGTACGGGCCGCTGGTAAAGGACATGTCCGAGGAGGACGTGAAGGCGGTTCCGCAGCGCTACCTGGAGATGGTCAAGCTGCTGGACCGCATGGGGATGTTCCCCGACGAGCTGTCCGGGGGGGAGCAACAGAAGGTATCGCTCGCTCGGGCGCTGGCGTCGGGGGCCAAGCTCCTGCTGCTGGACGAGCCCCTGTCGGCGCTGGACGCGCGGGTGCGCATGGACCTGAGGTATGAGCTGCGGCGGATAACCAAGTCCCTGGGCCTCACCGTGGTGCACGTCACCCACGACCAGGAGGAGGCCATGACCGTGTCCGACCGCATCGTGCTCATGCGGAACGGCCGCATCGTGGAGTCCAACACCCCCGAGGCCCTGTACCTGGCGCCGCAGAACCTGTTCACCGCCAACTTCTTCGGGGAGACCAACCTCATGGAGGGGGTAGTGAAGGAGGTGCTGGTGGATCGCTCCCTGGTGGAGCTGCGCGACGGCACGGTGGTGGAGGCCCGTCCCTCCTCCTTCCGGAGAGGGGACGCGGTGGTGCTGTCCATCAGGCCAGAGCGGGTCCACCCGGCGAACGAGGGCCTGAATTCCGAAATCGTTAAAATCACCTACATGGGCACTTATATTCGAATCACGGTGGAAAGCGACAGCGAGGACGCGATCAACTTCGATGTCAGCACCTCGGAGGACCGGGTGTACAACGTCGGGGACCGGGTCAACCTCATCTGGAGCAAGAGATCAGGAATACTTTACCCAAGGCCACCGGAGGGCGTGGAGGAGGCGATCAAGCTTGAGTGAAAGGAAGTCGTTGATGGAATGGTTCGGAAAGCGCCGCGAGTCGATGGTTATCAGAGGCCTCAAGGACCATGTGCGGGCGGTGGGGGACGCCACCGGGGAGCTGAACAAGGCGGTGGCGGCGTTATGCAACTCCGATACCGAGAAGGCCATGGAGGCGCTGAACCGGATGCTCCTCTCCGAGAAGGAGGCGGACAACATCGAGGAGAGGGTCAGCATGGAGCTCAGCAAGGGCGACATGGAGCCCAAGGAGCGCGAGGACCTGCTGCGCCTGATCCGGCGCATGGACTTCATCGCCGACTGGTCCAAGGAATCGGGCATGAACCTGCAGCTCATCCTGGAGGCCAAGGTCAAGGTCCCGTCCAGCCTGTGGACGCACTACCATGAGATGACCATCGAGCTGGAGCGGGCCACCAAGGAGCTGAGGGCCAGCATCGAGCACCTGGGCGTGAACGAGGAGCTGGCCGACAAGCACTCCCGCGAGGTGGAGCGGCTGGAGCACGTCCTGGACGATCTGTACTTCGTCACTAAGAAGGAGATCCTGTTCTCGGACATCGACCCCCGGGCGGTGTTCCTGATGCGCGACATGCTCCACGGCATCGAGAACGCCTCCGACTCGGCCAAGGACGTCGCTGATATTATACACATCCTCCTCACTTCCGAGGCCCACAAAGTTCGGTGATACGACATGGTGGACAGGCTTTTCGGAACCAATGGCGTGAGAGGTGTGATCAACAAGGACATGGGCGTCCAGCTGGCCATGGACCTGGGGAAGGCGATCGGCACCTTCATGGGCGGCCGGGTGGCCGTGGGGAACGACTCCCGCACCTCCGCCGCCATGATCAAGAGCGCGGTGTCCTCGGGCCTGATGTGCGCCGGCGCGCAGGTGCTGGACCTAGGACTGGTGCCCACCCCGGTGGTGCAGCACTACGTCAAGAGCAACGGGCTGGCCGGCGGGATCATGATCACCGCCTCCCACAATCCCCCGGAGTTCAACGGCATCAAGTGCATCGACTCCGACGGGACGGAGATGCCCCGCGCCAAGGAGGAGGAGATCGAGCGCCTGTACTTCACCAAGCAGTTCCGCAGCATGCCCTGGAACGCCGTGGGGCAGATGCGCCAGGCCTCCGGAGCGGTGCACGATTACCTATCATCTGTGAAGAGGCTGGTGGACGCTGACGCCATCCGGGGTGCTGGACTGACCGTGGTCCTGGACTGCGCCAACGGGGCGGGGGTGGTCTCCACGCCCATGTTGCTGGACGACCTGAACGTGAGGGCGATCACCATCAACGGCAACCCCCAGGGCACCTTCCCAGGGCACCCCTCGGAGCCGGTGGAGTCCCACCTCCGCGACCTCATCGCCATGGTGAAGGACACCGGCGCGGACATGGGCATCGCCCATGACGGGGACGCGGACCGAACCATCTTCGTGGACGACAAGGGCCGGTACATGTACGGCGACAAGTCCCTGGCCATCACCGCAGAGGCCATGGTCCGGGAGAACGGCGGCGGAACCGTGGTGACCCCTGTCTCCTCGTCCATGGCGGTGGAGGACGTGGTCAAGCGGGCAGGCGGGGACATCATCTACACCCGCGTCGGCTCCCCCGTGGTGGCGAGGAAGATGATCGAGGTGAAGGCCCTCTTCGGCGGCGAGGAGAACGGCGGGCTGATCTTCCCTGATCACCAGTACTGCCGGGACGGCGCTATGACGGTGGCCAAGATGCTGGAGATCGTCACCCGCGACGGCCCCCTGTCCAAGCTGGTGGACGGCATCCCCTCGTACAGCCAGGACAAGCGCAAGCTGGAATGCGCCGATGACCGCAAGGAGAAGGTGCTGGCCACCCTGGTGGAGCACTACCGCCTCCAGCGCGTGGACACCACCGATGGCGTGAAGATATGCTACGATGACGGCTGGACCCTGGTGCGGCCGTCGGGCACCGAGCCGCTGTTCCGCATATACTCCGAGGCCCGGACCAGCGAGGACGCCAGGAAGCGCTCCGATGAGTGCGAGAAGGTGCTGACCGACCTGCTGGCGTGATGAGCCTCTAAAACCTCTTCCTCACTTTTTATTGTAGAAAAAGGAACGCCGTGGAGGTACGTTCAGCGGCGCCAGAACGGCTTGGTGCCGGTCCGCTCCTCCACCTTCTGGTACTTCCAGGCCACCGCTATGGCCTCCTGCACCATGCGGGCGCCCAGGGCCGCGGTGTTGCCCTTGTCGTACGGCGGCGAGATCTCCACCACGTCCAGGCCGGACAGGCGGGGGCCGAGCATGTTGATGCACTTCTTGACGTCGAAGGCGGTGAGGCCGAAGGGCTCAGGCATGCTGGTGGCCGGAGCGTAGGTGGGGTCCAGCCCGTCCATGTCCAGGCTGAGGTAGATCTTGTCCTTCTTGATGATGTTGAGAGCGCGCTTGAAGGCCTTCTCCACTCCCTCCTGGGCGATGGTGAAGGCATCGATGTACTCCGGCAGGTTTCCGCCGACGTGCTCCTCGTGGGACACCGATCGCACGCCGAAGACCAGGATGTTGTCCTTGCCCACGTGCTCCGCCGCCCGGCGGGCCACGGTGTCATGGCAGAAGCGCTGCCCCATGCGGGCGTCCTTGTAGTTGAGGTGGGCATCGATGAAGATGATGCCCACGTCGTCGAAGGCCTCCACCGCCGGCACGGTGACGGTGTGCTCCCCGCCCAGGAACACGGGGAACTTGTCCGAGCCGACGATCTCCTTGGCCACCTTGCGGGTCTCCTCCCTCATCGTGTCCACCGAGGGGAAGTCAGGAAGGTTGCCCATGTCGTGCACCCTGACCTCGCCCAGGTCCAGGTCGTGCTCCAGCATGTACTGCTCAAAGTGATAGGACGATTCGCGAACGGAGTTCGGGGCCGAACGTGCCCCCGGGCGGAAGGTGGTTGTCAGGTCGAAAGGCACTCCGACCACGACGAACTTGGCCTCCTGGAGGGGCGAGTCCGCCCCTAAGAAGCTGATACCCGGTACGGGCATGGTAGCTACCCGCTCAGACCTTGGTTATCTTTCGCTTCCCCATGGCCACCATGTAGAGGACCTCGTCCCCTGCGTTGATCTGTCCCCGCAGCTCCTCGTCGATGGGCAGCGAGAACTGCTCGAACGTCTCCAGGTCCATCATCTGGGCCTCGTCGCCGGCGATGTTCAGGATCTGTCCCTTCCTCTTGTCGATCATCGGGACCTGGATCTTGTGCTTGACCGGGTGCACCACGCTGCGCTTCTTCCCGTCGTACAGGCCGACGCAGTCGATGCGGCTCTTGGCCTCGCCGTGCTTACCGGGCTTGGAAGTGTCGATGGATAGGATCTTGCAGGGTTCCTCGTCGATGAGCATATAGCGGCCGACCTTGAGCTCCCTTACCTCAGCCTGAGTCCACATATTATCATATGAGGGAAATCCCCGCCTGTTTATATATTTTGCTTAAGTGCCCATGGGCTGGAGGAACGTAAAAAGCCCCGGGCCAGACAAAGCGGGGGGCTATGCCGGGAACGGCTCACCTCTTCTTTCCGCTCCAGCGGGGCGGGCCCCGCATTCCCTTCCCTCCCTTGGGGGGCGGGCGGGGACCGTGGCGGGGGCGCTGGTCCTGCTGCATCGGCCGCGCCGGCCTCGGGGGCGGCTCGGGGTACTTCCTCATTACCTCCTCCACCCGCTGGGCGATGTCCGCGTTGAGCTGGTCGCCCACGAACTCGCCGCGATAGTAGTCCACCCGGGAGGCGATGGCGAGCTTCGCGCCCATGGTGCGCGATATCTTCCCCCGCTGCCAGTACGGGGCGCGGTGGACGGTGGGATGCTGGAAGATCACGCCGTGCTTGGGCGGCCGCTTGCCCTGCTTGAGGTGGGCGAACAGCGCTTTCTCGGCACCCAGCAACTGCACCGTTCCCGCGGGCATGTGCGATAGTCGGCGTAGACCGCCGGCGATGGATATGAGCCTGGCGCCCAAGCTCGCGCCCACCACCGCTGTGAGGTTGGGCGCGGCCTCCTGCATCCGGTCCGCTATATACTCCTCCAGCCGCTTCTTCTCGGCGTACAGCGACAGAAGGGAAGAGGCGAAGTTACGGACCACCGCCAGGTCCTTGTCCTCCAGCTCCGAGCCCACGGACTCGAGCTGCAGGTCGAGGGCTTCCAGGATAGGTTCGCGGGCGCCCTTCTCGGCGATGAGCGTCACGTACCTCTCCTCGCGAGCGTAGTCGGCCAGCTCGGGGAAGTGGAGGCCGTACCACTCGTGCAGCCTCTCGCTCATGAGGTTGATCATCTCGATGGTGTCGTCCAGCGCCCGCACCGCCTGCACGATGAAGCGGTCCGCGGGCAGCGGCTCGCGGGTCCTGATCTTGCCCAGCTCCACCATCACCTTCTGCATCAGCTGCGGCGAGAACCCGTAATCGCCGGGCTTGATGAACGCAGTGTCCACCACCTCCGGCTTGCCCAGCGCGGACAGTCGGGGCTCGCCCACCCGCATGCGCTTCTGGGCGATGCTCTTCTCCTCAGGGAGCAGCTCTCCCCGCTGCACGAGGGCCAGCTTGGCGGCGATGGCCTTGGGGTCCTTCTCGAACAGGTGGTGGCGCACCACCTGCTGCTTCTCCTTGTCCACCACGAACACGCCGAACCACTTCGTGACCAGGATCATCGCGGCACCCCACTCCTTCCCGGCTCATGAATGTTTGGTTAGCATCCTGGCCACCTCCTCCGGGGGCAGGTCCGGGAGCTCTCCCAGCTCCTCGCACCGCAGCTGGAGGGAGGCGATGTACTCCATCGTCTCCATGCGTGAGAACGCCTCCGTGATGTCCCTCCCCACCGTCAGCGCCCCATGGCTCCTCAGCAGACCCGCGGCGCCGTCCGCTAGACCGGAGACGATGCTCGTGGCCAGCTGGTCCGACCCCGGGGTGGCGTAGCCGATCATAGGAACACGCGGACCGAGGACCAGCACTCCCTCGGGGGTGATGGCCGGCCGCAGCTCCCGGCCCAGCAGGGCCAGGACGGTGCAGGACGGGGGGTGCAGGTGCACCACCGCGCCCACGTCGGGGCGGGAGCGGTACAGGGCGGTGTGGAAGGGCGTCTCCATGGACGGCCGCCCGCCCTGGGACTGGCCGGTGGTGATGTCCACGGTGATCATCTTCTCCGGAGTAAGCAAGCCCTTGATGGTGCCGGACGGCGTGATCAGCGCCGTGCGGTCGTCCAGCCGCAGGCTGAGGTTGCCGCCCGAGCCGAAGGTGAGGCGGCGGTCGTAGGACAGGTGGGCGATGTCCGCCAGGTCCCTCCTCGCCGAGGCCTCGTTCATTGCCGCTCGCCCTCCACCACCTGGGCCTTGCGCACCCGCTCTATCTCCGACGGACGCAGGATGCCGACCTCGGTGATGAAGCCGGTGACGTACTTGGCCGGCGACATGTCGAAGGAGGGGTTCAGCGCCGTCGAGCCTTCCGGAGCGAGGCGCTCGCTTCCCACGTAGGTGACCTCCTCCTCCGCCCGGTCCTCGATGACGATGTCCTGGCCGGTAGCGATGGAGAAGTCGAAGGTGGAGATGGGCGCGGCCACGTAGAAGGGCACCGCCAGCTCGCGGCACAGCACCGCCTTGTCGAAGGTGCCGATCTTGTTGGCGAAGTCGCCGTTGGCGGCGATGCGGTCCGCACCCACGATGACCATGTTCACGTCCTTCCTCAGGTAGTGGCCGGACGCGCCGTCCACGATGATGGAGTGCGGTATGCCCTCGTTGTACAGCTCCCAGGCGGTGAGCCTCATGCCCTGCAGGCGGGGCCGGGTCTCGGACACGTACACGTAGATATGGCGGCCGTCGTTCCACGCCGTGCGGATGGGCGCCAGGGCGGTGCCTATGTCCACCGTGGCCAGCGCCCCGGCGTTGCAGTGGGTCATGATCTTGTGCTCGTCCTCGATGAGCTCCGCCCCGTGCTTGCCGATGAGGCGGCACCTCTCCACCACCTGGTCCGCGTACCCGTCCGCGGCCTCCACCGGATCGTCGCCCAGCTCCAGAGAGGTGAGCATGAAGTCCACCGCGTAGAACAGGTCGTAGGCCGTGGGCCTGGTGCCCTTGAGCACCGCCGCCGCCTGCGCCAGGTCCACCCCGTTGCGGGCGGCCAGGGCCATGCCGTAGGCCGCGGCGGCACCGATGGAGGGTGCGCCCCTCACCGTCATGTTGCGTATGGCCTCCGCCACCTCCAGGTGGTCCCGGAGGTCGATGACCTGGAACTGCTGGGGGATGAGGCGTTGGTCGATCATCTTGACCGCGTCGCTCTCGAACCACACCGCCCTCGTCTCAATGCTATCCTTGCCCTTCAGCACCCTCATGGTATGACCCAGATGTCATTCCAATCAGCTATACTAAACCATTGGCTTAACACGCGTTGAACCGAACATTCGCTAAGACTTAATACGCACGGAGCAATTTAGTCCATTGACCACATGAAGAAAAGCTCCGCCCTAGATGTGTACTCCACCAGCTCCGGGCTGAAGCAGATCTCCAACCCGGTCCGTCAGAAGATACTCAGCGAACTGCAGAGGAGGGACCTGAGCCTGTCGGAGATCGCCCAGCTCACGGGCAAGGCCCAATCCACCCTCTCGGTGCACCTGGACAAGATGGTGAAGGAGGGCCTGGTGGCCTCCCGGGACGACCCCACCGACAATCGCCGCAAGATATTCTACCTGGTCTCCAAACCGGTAGGCAGCTCGGTGGTGCCCCGCGAGGACCTCACCAAGGCCATCAGCAGCATCATCGACAAGAGCATCGGCTCCCCGGCCAAGTTCCTCAAGGGTGAGCTGAGGGCGCTGGTCATAGGCGTGGAAGCGATCGGCCTGAACATGGACCCGGTGCTCAAGGACATCGGCCGCCAGATCGGGGCGGCGATGGCACGGCACATGAAGTCGGATGACGTCAAGGGGCTCATCGACGAGGTCAAGGAGTTCTTCACCCAGCACGACCTGGGGGAGCTTAACGTGTACTCCCTGGTGCCGCTCACGCTGATCGTGAAGGACGACTACGACATGTCCGATGTGCCCGACGTTGGAAAGACGCTGTGCATCCTGAACGAGGGCATCCTGGAGGCGGTCTTCGACAGCCGCACCGGCGTTCCGCTGAGGGTCACCCAGTCGGAGTGCTTCGGGGTGAAGAGCAACTACTGCAAGTTCGTGCTGGAGCCCACCCTCTACGACTAGTCCCGCCGCTCGCCATGGGCGTCGGGAAGGGAGCATAGGGGGTCGGGAGAGCTCATGCCGCCTCCGAAGTAGAACGCGTTGGCGCGGCACCCCCAGCACTGGTCCTGACCGCATGCTGGGCACGCCTGCTGGGCCTGCCGGCGGAGGTCGTGGAAGAACAGCGATGAGGACCCTACCAGCATGATGTCCCCCAGGTCCCTCTCCCTTATGGTTCCCAGGCCTCGGCGGAGGGAGTAGCAGGAGGAAACAACGCCTTCCAGGGAGACGAAGACGGTGGTCCCGCAGTACTCCCGGGGGAAGTCCTGGCAGCCCATGGAGTGCCCCGCCAGGAAGAGGGAGTCACGGTAGCGGTACGCCGCGCTCACCACCTCTGGAGAGGGCAACAGCGCGTCCATGTCGTGCTCCCCGCTCACCGGCTTCAGGGACATGAGGCAGGTCCTCAGGCCGTAACTCGAGTGCAGCGCCCTCATGGTCTCCATGACATCGTCCAGGCCCTGCATGGAGGTGAGCATCAGGAGGTTCCCCATCTCCTCCGGGGGCTTGCCGATGTCCTGCAGCAGCTCCACCCCCCGGAGGGTGTCCCGGGTGGTCATGGGGTTGTAGGTGGAACGCATGGACCGCAGCACGTCCGGGTCCAGGGAGTCCAGGTGCACCATGACATAGCCGCCCTCGGTGAGGTCCGCCACCCACTTGGCCCGCCCGATGTCGTTGAGGCGTGACCCGCTGGTCCACAGGTTGTTGGTCAGCCCGTTGTAGCGGGCGGTCTGGAGGAGCTCGATCCAATCGGGGCGCTCCATGGGGTCCCCACCCATCCAGTCCACCTGCAGTATGCCCAGCGAGGCCGCCCGGCGCAGCAGGCCCTTGATCTCCCGGGAGGTGAGCGGCGCACCCCGCGAGGACCGCTTGGCGTAGCAGTAGGAGCAATCGGCGGAGCAGGCCGAGGTGGCCTCGATCTGCAGCCGGAAGGCGGAGGCGTTCTCGAAGTACGATGCCTGCTTTCTAGCCAACGGGGAGTCGCCAGTGAACATCGCGTCCAGACCTGAATTGCCCTTCCTCATCCATCTCACGGCGTGCGTTCGACCATGACGGCAAGGCACTTAATACCGTTGGGGTGAAGGTTAGCCGAGGTCCGATTGTTCCTTGACTGGACGTGCCCGAGCGCTCGTTCCGCGGCCCCCGGGCCGAGCGGGATCGTGGTCTCCCATGCCCCCGCACGTTTTTCTATCACGTCCCACCTATCTCCGCACCTGGTGGCTCGCGGCGGACCCCGTCCGGGCCCTGGCGGTATACACATGGATGCGACAGACCTTTCCGGGGCCCTCGCCCGCTTGAAGGAGAAGCGGCCGCTGGTCCATCACATCACCAACTACGTGACGGTCAACGATTGCGCCAACATCACCCTGTTCATCGGTGCGGCCCCGGTCATGGCCGAAGCGGTGGAGGAGGTGGCGGAGATGGTCGCCATGGCCGGTGCGCTGGTCCTAAACATCGGCACCCTGCGCCGGGAGCAGGTGGAGGCCATGCTCATCGCCGGCCGCCGGGCCAACGAGCTGAAGGTCCCAGTGGTCCTGGACCCGGTGGGCGCGGGGGCGACGAGGTACCGCACGGAGACCGCCCAGGCCCTCCTGCGGGAGCTGGAGGTGGCGATCATCAAGGGGAACGCCGGAGAGATCGGCACCCTGGCGGGGACGGGGGGCAGCGTGAGGGGGGTGGACTCCCAAGGCCTCAGCGGGGACCCCCTGGCCGCGTCCCAGGCGCTGGCCCGGGGAACGGGAGCGGCGGTGGTCATGAGCGGGGCCACCGACATCGTCACCGACGGGTCCCGCACCGTCCTGGTGGACAACGGCCACGAGCTCATGGGGCGCATCTCCGGCACCGGCTGCATGGCCTCCTCCCTGGTGGGGGCGTTCGCCGCCGCCTCCGACGATCACGTACTGTCGTCCGCGGCCGCCCTGGCCGCCATCGGCCTGGCGGGGGAGCGCGCCGCTGTGAGGACCAGCGCACCGTCCTCGTTCAAGACCCTCCTGCTGGACGAGGTCTCGGCCCTGACGCCGGCGGGCCTTTCCCAGGGGGCCCGGGTGAGGTCACCGTGAGGAGCATGGAGCTGTACATCGTCACCGATCGGCAGGCGTCCCGCGGGAGGGACCACCTGGAGTTGGTGCGGGCAGCCCTGGAGGGAGGGGCGGACACCATACAGCTGCGCGACAAGGGCATGTCCGGCCGGGAGCTGTACTCCCTGGCCCTTGAGATGGGGACCCTGGTGCGGTCCTGCGGCGCTACGTTCATCGTCAACGACCGGCTGGACATCGCCCTGGCGGCCGGGGCCGACGGGGCGCACCTGGGGCAGGACGACATCCCCGTGTCCGCCGCCCGGGCAATAAGCCCGGCAAGGTTCATCATCGGGGCCTCGGTGGGCTCGGTGGCGGAGGCCCTTGAAGCGGAGCGGGACGGGGCAGACTACCTGGCCCTCAGCCCCGTGTTCTCCACCCCCACCAAGGGGGACGCGGGACCGGGGCACGGCCTGGACGTGCTGCGCCAGATACGCTCCGCGGTGAGCGTGCCAGTAATCGCCATCGGAGGGATAAACCACGGGAACGCCCGCGACGTGATCCTGGCCGGGGCCGAGGGCGTGGCCGTTATCTCCGCGGTCCTGGGCGCCGAGGACGTGCGATCGGCGGCCCGGTCATTGAAGGGCGCGGTCCTCCGGGCCAAGGCCGAGCGGGTCAGGTAAGGGACAGACGGCCAGGGGAGCGTCACTTCTTCGCGCTCTCGAACAGCTTGCGATCGATCTCCGGCTCCTGCTGCGACACGCAGTGGAAGCCCCCGTAGCCGTACACCAGGTCCCGGGCCATGATGGGAACGGCCCTCCTGCCCGGGAAGCACCGCTCCAGCGTCCGCACCGCCTCCTGGTCGCTGGGGTCATCGAACACTGGGACCAGCACCACATCGTTGCCGATGTAGAAGTTGGCGTAGCTGGCCGGCAGCACCCGCTCCTCCTCCGGCAGGGGGATGGGCTCAGGCATGGGAAGCTTCAGTACCTCCAGCGGCCGCCCGTACTGGTCCCGGTAGGCGGTGAGGATGTCGAGGTTGTCCTGCAGCACCTGGGGGTTGTGGCCGCCCCCCGATTCGGAGTGGGCGCACACCACCGTTTCCGGCCCCACGAACCGGGCGAAGTCGTCCACGTGCCCGTCCGTGTCATCTCCCTCGATACCAGACTTGAGCCACACCACGTTGTTGACGTTCAGGTACTGCTCCAGGTAGGTCTCGATGTCCCCCTTCGAGAGGTTAGGGTTGCGGTTGGGGTTGAGCAGGCACTGCTCGGTGGTGAGCACCACGCCGCGACCGTTCACCTCGATAGAGCCGCCCTCCATGACGATGCCGGGGCGGAACACCTTGACCCGGGCGTACTGGACCACGTCCTCGCCCGTCCGGTCGTCATACATAAGGTCATCGTACTTGCCGCCCCAGGCGTTGAACCTCCACTTCACCCCGGCCTTCCACGGCTTCTTCTGGTTGAGCAGGAAGGTGGGACCGTAGTCGCGTATCCACACGTCGGCGCTGGGTATGCGGGCGAACAGGACGTTGTCCATGTGGGCGTCCGACCCTTGCAGCAGCTGCCGCGCGTGCGCCTCCGACGGCTCGTCGTTCACCAGGACCTTCACCCTCTCCCCCGCGCTGAGCGCGGCGACCATCTGCACGTAGACGTTCTCCACTCCTTGCAGCACCTCCCCCGGGAAGGTCAGGGGGTTCTTCGGCCAGGAAAGCCAGGTGGCCTCATGGCGGGCCCATTCCGCGGGCATGTAGTAGTCCAGGTTCCTCGGTGTCGTCTTCTCCATGCTTCTCTCTCCTCATCCCTCTCTGCCCTTCGGCCCGATCAGCCTGGCGTAGCACTCCGGTCGGCGGTTGTGGAAGAACCGCCAGCCCTCGCGGACGCTCTCCCCGTGCTCCAGGTCCACGGTGGCCAGCACCACCTCCTCGTCCGAGGAGCCGCGCGCCAGGGTCCGGCCGAAGGCGTCGATGACGAAGCTCCCTCCCCAGAACTCCATCTCCTCCTCCCGGCCCACCCGGTTGCAGGCCGCCACCACCATGCCATTGGCGATGGCATGTCCGCGCATGACGTTCTCCCAGGCCTGCTGCCAGTCGCCCTCCCGCTGCCCGATCCCCCGCACCGTGCCGATGGCCGTGGGGTAGAACACCATGTCCGCCCCCAGGAGGCCGACCGCGCGGGCGGCCTCGGGGTACCACTGGTCGTAGCATATCAGGACGCCGATGCGCCCGCGGGCGGTGTCGAACACTTGGAAGCCGGTGTCGCCAGGGTCGAAGTAGCTCTGCTCGTAGAAGTTCTCGTCGTGCGGGATGTGCGTCTTGCGGTACTTACCCAGCAGCCGCCCGTCTTGGTCCAGCACCGGGGAGGTGTTGAACAGGCGGTCGCCGGACGCCTCGTACATCGAGCCGCCGATCACGATCACACCCGAGTCCTTGGCCGCCTGGGACAGGGCATCGGTGGACGGTCCGGGCACGGCCTCATGGGGCGCCCGCTCCCGGCCCCGACCCTCCGCGGTGTCGTGCTGGGGGAAGTAGGGCGTGGTGAACAGCTCGGGCAGGCAGACCACGTCCGCCCCCTCGCTCGCGGCCTCCCCGATCATGCGGACGGCCTTCCTGAGATTGGCCTCAGGCTCCTGCACCATTCTCATCTGGACGAGCCCTATCGTTACCTCGCGACCGCTCATGTGACCTGTGCCTCGGCAGGTCCAACATCGAAGCCGGTAATATAGATAGTTCGCTCACGCCACATGGCGCATCACGAGGAACGCATCTAACGGCGGGAGGGCGCTGCCTCCCTGCGATACCTACATGACGGCCGCGCTCACATTATCGGGGCGAGAAAAATGGAGCGATGGTCACTGTATCACACCGCCCCCCGCACCGTGGAGATCAGGCGGGAAGAAGTGGAGCCTCCCTGCAGGGGGGAGGTCACCGTACGTTCCGTCCTCTCGGCCATCAGCGGGGGGACGGAGATGTTGTTCTACCGAGGGCAGGTGGACGAAGGCACTGTCCTGGACGAGGCCATCCCGTCCATGCGGTCCGGCCTCTGCTACCCGTTCAAGTACGGCTACGCCACGGTGGGCGTGGTGGAGAGGACCGGTGAGGGCGTGCCGTCGGTGTGGATGGGCAGGGAGGTCTTCTGCTTCCACCCCCACGAGGGCCGCTTCACCCTGCCCCTGTCGGAGGTGCACCCCGTGCCCACGGGATTGTCCCTGGAGGACGCGGTCCTGTTCCCGGCGGTGGAGACCGCGCTCTCGCTGGTCATGGACGCCGCGCCCCTGGTGGGGGAGAGCGTGGTGGTGCTGGGACAAGGTGTCATCGGGCTGCTCACCACCGCCATCCTAGCCCGGATGCCATGGGTGCACCTGGTCACCGCGGAGAGGTACCCCCTGAGGCGGGAACGGTCGCTGCGCATGGGGGCCGAGGTGTGCGTTGACCCTACGGTAGGTCACGAGCGCTTCCGGGAGGAGGCCGGCCTGGTCAGGAACAGGGCCGACGTGGTCATCGAGCTCAGCGGCGTGCCCGAGGGACTGGAGCTGGCCACCCGTATCGCCGCCGTGGAGGGTCGGATCGTGGTCGGCTCATGGTACGGCAGCGGGCCGTCCGGATGCCGGCTAGGGGACGACTTCCACCGCCGCCGGCTGCGGGTCATCAGCAGCCAGGTGAGCCGGGTGTCAGGAGAGCTGTCCAGCAGGTGGACCAAGGACAGGAGGGGGGAGCTGGCCTGGAGGGTGGTGAGGACGCTATCCCCCTCGCAGCTGGTCACCCACCGCTTCCCCTTGGAGGCGGTGTCTGACGCCTACCGGATGCTGGACGAGGACGGCCACTCGGCGCTGCAGGTGCTGCTGACATACCCGGAGGGATGAGGTGTTCGAGACCGGGCTTAGCATGAAGATGGTGGCGCGGCACTTCATGCCCCAGGCCTCGGCCCAGGAGCGGGAGGAACATCACCACCACTACGTGGTGGAGGCCATCGTCCGCGGCTCCCGCCTGAACGACAGCGGCTACCTGGTGGACATCATCGTCCTGCGGGAGGCACTGAGCGCCGTCCTGGACCGCTACCGCGACCGCCTCCTCAACGACCTGCCGGAGTTCCGTTCCTGCATCCCCACCATGGAGAACCTGGCGGTGGAGATCTGGAAGGGGGTGCGCGACACGGTGGGCGATGTCCCCGAGGGCACGCTGACGGTGAGGATATGGGAGGACAGCAGCGCCTGGGCCTGCTTCGAGGACCGTCTGGGGTGATGTTCCTACCGCTCCCATGGGGAACCCATCATGGAGGGTGGCGGTCCAAGCATTATATTGAAAAATAATTATTCATTAATTTTAATATTGGTTTTAAGAAAGAAACGTTCAAGTACCCTTAATCCCGGTGGGAGGGCCACTCCAACCGAGGGATAGTGGTGAGCAGTATTAAACGCCTCTTAGCGGTAGCTCTGATCATCGTCTCGATGGTCCTACCTGGCTTCTCTTTCCTAGCTGACGCTCCCTCGGTCTCGGCCTCTCCTGCCCCGTCCTACGGCCGGGTCAGCGTCTCCGGTACCAGCCTGCTAATCGACGGGGATGTCACCACCCAGGAATTATTCGGTGTGGTGGAGACCACCGCCCTGCAGAACGCCATCCTGGCCTACATCGAGGGCGAGGGCACAGTGGCCGGCCGGACCTCCCACCTCAACGGTCCGGACACCAGCAGCAAGGGCACTATCCCCTACCACGCCACCGCCGAGCAGTTCTGGCATCAGTACTTCGCCCTCACGGCGTACTACGATTGCAACATGGTGAGGCTGGGGGCTGGGGACGCCTGGGGCTCCCGCATCCAGTACCTGGCGTGGCTGGAACACCACGATGAGTACATCTCTATGCTCAAGCTCGTCTGCGCCCAGGCCGAGCAGCACGGCGTGTGGGTATGCCTCGTGATGGCCGGTTCGCAGGAGTACCCTGCCTACGCCTACGGCGGCTCCGGCTCGGTGTTCGACACTTCCAGCACCGCGTACTCCCGATACATCGCGTACGTCAGCGACGTCACGATCGCCCTGGAGGGGGAGGGCGCCGTCGCCATGTACGACATGTTCAACGAGCCCGACCACGACAGCTGCTACACCAACTACTGGTCAGGCCATGGAGGCAAGGCCGCGTTCAGCACCTGGTCCAAGGCCGTGGCCGCGGACACCGCCGGTCTTTCCACGCACCCCCGCACCATGGGCGTGGCCGGCCTGGGCAAGATGTTCGGCTGGGGCCTCGCCGACTTCAAGCTGGCGACCGGCGGCAGCGGCTTCGAGATACTGCACCGCCACTACTACGCCTCGGCCAGCGGGGCCAGCAATACCTACCTGTTCAGCGATCCCGAGGCCTGGGCGGACGCCTGCGGCAAGCCCTTGTACTGGGGTGAGCTCGGTTACAACGGAGTGTACCCCCTGACCCGCTGGGCGTTCGGCGAGCAATCGATCTGGGCGGCGGGCGGGCAGATGATCGGCACCATGGTCCTGACCGGCACGGCGAACTATCCTTACGCCGGCGGCCTGCTGCCCGACCCCGTGGAGGACGATGCTCCGGGGATCGAGTTCACGTCCGATCCCGTGGTCAACGCCACCGTTAACGTCACCTATGCTTACCACGTCAGCACCTCGGTGCCCTCGACCCTGTTCCTCGACACCGACGCACCCTTCCTAGCCATGTCCTCGAACGGGTCGGTCTCCGGCCTGCCCGACGCGTTCGGCGCGTTCACCGTGAGCATCCGGGCCTCGGCCTCGGAGAGGTCCGCCTACCAGAACTTCACCCTCCTAGTTCCCGGGCCGGACGCTCCGGAGGCACGGCCTGAGCAGCAGGTGAACGCCAATGGGTCAGAGCTTCCCTTTCTGGACCAGGACGAGGGCGATAATACAGCGGAGGGCTCTAACCTCACTGAGAAGGAGTCTGCTGTACCGCAGGGCGACACCATGCTGCACCTCGCCGATGAGGCATCGGACCATCCCAACGGCACCGCCGTGAAGGTGAGCACCGACCTGTCCGCCTGGGCCCGAGCATGGGGCCGGGTGCAGTCCCTGCTGGACTACCACAACTGGTTCTCCAGCAGCAGGGCCGCTACGTCAGCGGACAATATGACCCTCGGGGCATCTTTGGGCCGCAACGGCATCGTCCTCATGGACGGCCTCACTATGGCATTCGCCGTCTCCGCGGCCGCGGCCGCCGCCATAATCGCACTGCTCACGCTCAAGAAGCACAAGTGAGCGAGGACGCGGTAGCGGCGCATCCCCACGCTTTTCGACCTCGCGCCGGGCAAAACAATAACTCCTGCGGCTATATTAGCTTACACGGAGTCGATCATGGTCGCCAATGAGAGAGCGAGGATCAAGGTGAGCAAGGACGGCCCTTTCCTGGTGTCAGGTAACGTTCCGCTGGTGGAGGAGACCACGCTCCGGGATGAAGAGAACCTTCCCACGGTGTGGGCCAAGACCAAGGAGTATCCCAACCAGGAGAGCTACGCCCTATGCCGCTGCGGCCGGTCCAAGAACCCACCCTACTGTGACCAGACCCACCGGGACGTGGACTTCGACGGTGCCGAGAGAGCTCCCCGCGACCACTACCTCGACCGCTCCAAGATGTTCACCGGGCCCACCATGGACATGACCGACCGGACCGATATCTGCGCCCGGGCGCAGTTCTGCCAGAAGGCCGGCGGGGTGTGGAAGCTGGTCCAGGGTTCGGGCGATGAGGGCAAGAGGGACAAGGCCATCGAGATCGTCGCCCAGTGCCCCGCCGGGAGGCTGGTGGCCTTCGACAAGGAGGGCCGGCCGATCGAGCCGGAGCTGGAGAAGAGCATCAGCGTGCTGCAGGACCCTGGCCGGAAGATCAGCGGCCCCCTGTGGGTCAAGGGCGGGATACCGGTGGAGAGCGCGGATGGATACACCTATGAGCTACGGAACCGCGTTACCCTGTGCCGCTGCGGGAGGTCCCGGATACAGCCGTTCTGCGACGGGACGCACGTGAGCGACGGCTTCAATGACGGGGCGGTGCAGAAGTAGCATCACCGTCATCGTGACGCTCGGCCAACAATATGGTTCCGCAGTGAGAGGGCCAAGCGGGACCAGGGCCCCTGAATAATTATTATACCGCACCTGCCCTTTGTACCTCTGGCCTATCGGAAGCCGGCTTCCGGTGGGGGCACAGGTGGCGAGCATCATGACGAGCAAGGTCTTCTTCTACAACCTTAGGGCGCGAGGCGACAAGAGCAACAAGGTCAGCAAGGTCCAGGCCTTGTTCGACCAGGCCGAGCTGGGGTCGCTGTTCCATGAGGACGACCTTGCGGCCATCAAGCTCCACTTCGGCGAGAGAGGCAACGACTCGTACATCAACCCGGTGCTGGTGCGCCCGGTGGTGGACAGCGTGCGCGCGCGGGGGGCCAAGCCGTTCCTCACCGACACCAACACGCTGTACGCCGGCAGCCGCCACAACTCCGTAGACCACCTTATCACCGCGTTGGAGCACGGTTTCGACTACACCGTGACGGGAGCGCCGCTCATAATATCCGACGGGCTCCGGAGCGAGAGCATGGTGGAGGTGGAGATAGGCAAGAAGCACTTCTCCTCGGTGAAGCTGGCCCGGGACATCGTGAGCGCGGACAGCATGATGGTGATGACCCACTTCAAAGCCCATGAGATGTCCGGTTTTGGGGGCGCGATCAAGAACCTGGCCATGGGCGGGGCGCCGGCCGCGGGCAAGAGGGAGCAGCATGCCTGCAGCATGATGGTGGACCGGGACTCCTGCATCGGCTGCGGCCAGTGCCAGGAGGTGTGCCCGGAGAAAGCCATCTCCTCGCCGGAGGGGAAGGCGAGCATCGACGCGGAGAGATGCATCGGGTGCGGGGAGTGCATGACCGTCTGCCCTGAGAAGGCCATCCAGATGGACTGGGCCACGGAGATACCGCCGTTCATGGAACGAATGACCGAGTACGCTTACGGCGTGGCCAAGGCGCATCAGGGCCGCGTCGGCTACATGAACTTCCTCACCAACATAACTCCCGATTGCGACTGCTGCCCCTGGAGCGACGCGCCCATCGTGCCGGACATAGGCTTCCTGGCATCCACCGATCCGGTGGCGATCGATCAGGCCAGCTACGACCTGGTGAACGCTCAGGTAGGGTTCAGGGACTCTCTGCTGGAGAGCAACCATGCCGCGGGTGGGGACAAGTTCAAGGGCATCAGGGCCTTCACCGAACCGACCCTCCAGCTCAGCTACGGCGAGGAGATCGGGCTAGGCAGACGGGACTACGAGCTGATCACATTGTGATCGTAAAAAGGGTCAAGATCGTTCGGACAGCGACGCATGGGCATCTCGAACAGGGAGAGCTCGGCCTCATTTCCAACGTAAGGGAGAGAGGCTATCGTCGGTCGTTAGCATCGGCCGCTGAGATCGAGGCTTTAGGAGGGCGGGGTTCGGAACGCTCGGCACCTACCTGGCCCAGTTCCAGCTCCAGCGAGTCCCCCGATGCTAACGTATACACCTTGCCGGCGTAACCTACCGAGATGGGCGCTATGTCCTGGAGACGGCTGGTCAGCTTCAGCTTGATCTTGTCTATCTCCACATAGATCCGGTGCTGGCGGTACTCGATATCGAAGTGCACTCGCCTCAGCTCGGCGGGGAGCCCAGGGTTGAACCACAGCACATCGCCCCTGGTCTCCAGTCCGGAGTAGCATCGCTGGATGATGTCCACCGTCCCGGCCATGGCCCCTAGATGGATCCCCTCGCTGGTCGTACCTCCCTGGATGTCCGATATGTCGCTGCGCAGGGCCTCCAGGAACAAGGTCCAGGACTGCTCCCGATTGATCCTGGACAGGACCCAAGCATGGACCACCCGGCTAAGCGTGGAGCCATGGGAGGTGCGCTCCATGTAGTAGTCGATGGTGCGCGATATGGTATCTGGGCCCCATTGATAGCCGAGACGCTCGAACACCTCCTTCAGCTCCTCGGGGGAGAGCAAGTAGAAGAGCATGACCACGTCCGCCTGTTTAGAGAGCTTGTATCGGTCGGGTGAATCTCCCTCCGCCTTTAGGATGCGGTCGAGGCGATAGATGTTGCCGTACTTGGCCCGGTAGCTCTCCCAGTCCAGTTCCTTCAGCTGGTCGAACCCCTCGAACTGACTGATGACCCCATCACCATGGAAGGGAACGAACATCCGCCGGCTGATGTCATCCCAGAGACCCATCTCCTCAGCGTCGATGGCGAGGCCGTCCACCAGGTCCCGGCGTCGCTCGCGGGGCAGCAGACGGAGGGCGTCCAAGGTCCGTCCGAGAAGCCAAGCGGTGAGGACGTTGGTGTAGGCGTTGTTATCGATCCCTGGCTCATCCCTATCGGGGTACTTCTCATGGAACTCGTCCGGACCCATGACCCCGAGGATCTCATATCTCCCCCGGGCCTGGTTGAACCGGGCCTTGCTGGCCCAGAACCGCGCGATCTCCACCATCATTCGTGCGCCGTAGAAGGCCATGAAGTCGCGATCGTCGGTGACCTGATAGTACTGCCAAACATTGTACCCCACCGCCAGGTTGATGTGGCGCTCCAGATGCGAGTGGTCGGGCATCCACTGGCCAGAGAGAGGATTGAGATGCAGGGTCTGGGCCTCCTCCTTCCCATTGCTACCGCTCTGCCATGGGTACATCGCACCCCTCAGCCCCTCCTGGGCAGCGGCCCACCGTGCCCACGGCAAGCGTCGGAAGCGGTAGAGGAGCAGGGACCGGGTGACGTCCGGTATCCGCAGGTTCAGGAACGGGAAGATGAATATCTCGTCCCACATTATGAGGCCGCGGTACGCCTCGCCATGAAGGCCCCTGGGCGGTACCCCGGCATCCAGGTCTATGGTGTGCCCAGAGACCGTCTGCAGGAGGTGGTAGATATGGAGGTTGAGAATCTGGGCGATGTTCTCATGCTCGGCGTCCACATTGATGTGGCAGCGGTCCCACAGTCCCTGCCAGGATCGCTCGTGCATCCCCAGCAGCTCGTTGAAGTCCGCCGCTCCTTCCAACGCATGGAGGGCTTCAGACCTGCTCTCGGATATGCCCCTATCCTTGGATGTGTAGACGGCGACTACCTTCTCCACCCGGATGGGACGTCCAGACACCATGGGGATATCAAGTTCCATCCCTACGAAACCTGGTCGCTCCACCGCGGAGATATTCTCACATTCCCCGCCTGGACAGTCATGGACCGTGGTCCTCGCGGCCTCGGTTATGCGGACATGCGACTGGTTCGTCTCCGCCTGAAGCCAGATGGTATCCTTCCCCACCATGCCGGTCCCGATGGTCTCCAGATGATGATTGTCCAGTGACTGGTACCTTTCCACCATGGAGTTGTCGACGTTGCCGTCCAGCGCGGAGAGCGCACGGACCCTTCCTGACCAGTTCTCCGGGGTGATGGTGGTCTCCAGCCCCGCCATATGGGGGTCGTGCATGCTGACGAACTTGCGCTGGCTCACCCTCGTCCTTCTCCCCTGGCCATCGGTGAAGCTCACCGTCCGGCTGAGGGTCCCCCGAAGGATATCCAGCTCCTGGTGGTAGTTGACAGGCTCGACAGTGCACAGGTCGATGCTCTCTCCCCCGTCAATGCTGATGGAGAACGGCAGCCAGTTAGGTATGTTCACCATGCTCTCGTTCTCTATGGTTCGCCCCACCACCGTGCTCACCCGACGATTGTAGATCCCCGCGATGTAATTGCCTGGGTAGTGGTCCTTTCCGTCCGAGGACTCCGGAGCCCCTCCCCTACTGGCCATGAAGCCGTTGCCGGTGGTGCACAGCGTCTCCCGAAGCCTCTCCTGCCCGGGATCGAAGCCATCGTAGTGGAGGGTCCATATTCCCCTAGCTGTCTCGTTCTCGAACAGCTCCACCAGCCGCCCCAGGAACGCTTGGACCCCGGCCACGTTCTGAAGGCTGTAGCCAGCCGCCGTTCTCCGCTCCTGATCGCTCACCCGGATGGTTATGCCCTTGTCCCGAAGGGCCCGGAAGGCGTCCTCGTCGGTCACGTCGTCGCCGATGTACAGTGGCACCACCATGGAGCCGTCCACATGGTATATGTCCAGGAGGGATAGGACGGCCTTCCCCTTGTTCCAGTCCAGGTTGGGCCGGAGCTCGAACACCTTCTTGCCACCCATCTGTTGCAGGTCCGGGTAGTGGCTGGCCACTGTACTGAAGAGCTGCCCTAGCCGAGGTATGTCGCCGGTCGCCACCTCCCGGTAGTGGAGCGATATGGCGAAACGCTTACGCTCGACCCAAGCTCCAACGGTCCCTGCGATGGTGGCGCGGAGCTCGCCCTCGGCCGCTTCGAGCGCTGGCAGGAACCTCTTACCCTCTTCATGAACGCGCACCGTGCCATTGGTGTCGGCCATCTCAAAGCCGTGGCTTCCTATGTAGACCAGATTGGGCACTCCCACCATGGTCCTGACATCCTCCAGGTCCCGGCCGCTCACGATGGCCACCAGGCAGTTCTTGGACAGGCGGTCCAGGGTCTCGCGCATCTCTCCGGAGATGACGGCCATGGATGGCCGCAGCACGATCGGGGTGAGCGTCCCATCGTAGTCGAGAAGGATTGCTGGTACCCCCTTCCGCAGTCGCTTGAATATGCTATCCACGTCTTCCATGGCGGATGGGGGGCGAGAGGCCGGCCCTTCCCCTATCAGGGGAAGCAGATCGATGAGGTCCTTGACTACGATGCCTGCGCCGTGCTCCCTCAGTTCCTCTTCCTCCCCGGTGCGGTCCACCCCGATGACGGCACCGAAGGCGCCCGCGCGTCCAGCCTCTACCCCGGCCAAGGCGTCCTCCACCACGGCCGCCTCTTCCGGCCGCACCTTCAGCCTCCTCGCCGCCTCCAGGAACACGTCAGGAGCGGGCTTGCCCCTGAGGCCCAGCTCCGCCGCGTCGACCCCGTCGACCACGACCTCGAACAGATCGGTGAGCCCTGAGGTGCTGAGAACGGTCTTGGCGTTGCGGCTCGCCGATATGAGCGCCGTGCGCAGCCCCAGCGACCTTACGCGGTGGACGAACTCCACCGATCCGGAGTAGGGCTCCGCTCCGTCGTCCTTGAGCAGTTGGAGGAACAGTAGGTTCTTGGCGTTGCCTATCCCGCAAACGGTCTCCTTGTCCGGGGAGTCGTCCGGTCCACCGAAGGGTATGGAGATGTGCCTGGAGGCCAGGAAGTCCCTTACTCCATCGTACCGGGGCTTGCCGTCCACGTAACGCAGATAATCCTCCTTCTCATCGAAGGGAACGAACGGATCACCATACCGTGCCGACCGCTGCTGCAGATAACGATCGAACGTCTTCATCCAGGCGGTGGCATGGACCCGGGCCGTATCGGTTATGACCCCGTCCATGTCGAATATGAACGCCTCCATGCCTCTAAGGCTCGTCCCGTCCACTTGGCGTTCTTCCCTCTTTTTCAACTGTTGGAGTTCTTTCATCTCCCGGCTCCCTTATTGCTATTCCCAACCGTTCCCACATCAAGCTTTCCTTTGTGGACCGGCGCCGAAGGGGGGACGGTGCCCGAGTCCGCTCGATCCCTACTCTCCTGTACCATGGGCCTCACCGTAGTTCCGGAAGCGGGGAGGCCAGCACAAGGTGTGAGGAAGCGGCGGCAGGGAAAGCAGTAACGGGCAAGGCCCATTGACAGGACGACGCCCTCATGTCCCGGCCGCCCTCCCGGTGGCCCGGGCCAGCTCCTCCTGGGAGGCCAAGTAATGGTGCTCCACCGCCTTCCCTTCCCGCATCTCGTATACCAGCGGTATCCCGGTGGGTATGTTGAGATCGGGGATCTCATCATCCGAGAGGCCGTCAAGGTGCTTTACCAGGGCCCGCAGGCTGTTGCCATGGGCAGAGACCAGGACCTGCTTGTCCCTCATCACCAGGGGTAGGATCTCCGCTTCCCAGAAGGGCAGGGCCCTCTCCAGCGTGTCGTGAAGGGACTCCGTGGCGGGCAGGAGGGAGGCCTCCACGCCCCCATAGCGTGGATCGAACCTAGGGTGGCGCGGGTCGGTGAGGGCCAGAGGAGGAGGCCTGGTTTCGTATCCCCGCCGCCAAGCATGGACCTGGTCCTTGCCGTACTCCTCGGCCAACGCCCTCTTGCTCAGTCCCTGGAGCGCCCCGTAGTGCCTCTCGTTCAACCGCCAGGAGCGATGGAGAGGGACCCACATCAGGTCCATCTCGTCCATCACTAACCAGGAGGTGCGGATGGCCCTCTTCAGGACGGAGGTGAAGGCCACATCGAATGTTAATCCCGCCTCCTTGAGCCGCCGGCCCGCCTCGACCGCCTCCTTCCGGCCGTTGGGGGAAAGGTCGATATCGGTCCAACCAGTAAACCTCCCCTCCTCGTTCCACTCGCTCTGGCCATGGCGCAGCAGGATCAGGTGGGTCATGCCCCCAGGTCCTCCCAGTACGCCTTCATGGCCTCCTCGACCGGAGCATCCTCGACGGTGATAGCATATATCGCGTTACAGAGGCGGACCGCCTCGTCCAAGGAACGCTGGTGGATGTTGCGACCGGTGGCGTTGCCGGCGGTACCGGACACATGGATCTGATCATGGAGCCTCCGGAGGAAGGGCTCCACCTCCATCCTGGAGCCGCCAGCACAGATGACCTTGGTCCTCCCCGCGGCCATGACCGCCTCCCGGAGCCTTTGAGAGGCATTGTCCCCCTCGGGGTAGTTCACCTTGGCGAAGTCCGAGCCCAGGCAGGCGGCCACACCAGCCGCCCCGGCCACCAGGTGGGGGTCCTTCTCGCTCGTGACGGCCTTTCCGCGGGGATACACCCACAGTATGCTGAGAAGACCATGGCGATGGGCCTCATGGACCATCTGGGCCGCCTCCCTGAGCATCACTGCCTCGTGCTCGCTGCCCAAGTAGAGGGTGTAACCCACTCCCACGATCCTCAGGTCGTTCTCCCGGCCGAACCGGGCCACCTGGTCTACGCTCATGCACGCCTGGCTGATGGGCTCGGCCTGGGAGGTTTTTACCAGGTTGGTCTTGGAGTTGAGCTTGATCAGGTACGGCACCTCGGGGTAGTCCATGGCATATCGCGCCACCAGCCCGAACTGGGTGGCAAACGCCCCGACCTTGGCCCTGCTCGCGATCCTGAAGAGATGTTCGGGTTCGGCGTCGTCCGGTGAAATGCCTTCTCCAAAGAAGTCATCGTTCATGTGCTCCACCTTCTGGTCCCCGGCCAGCAACATGAGCCTTCCACTACCTCTGGTCATGGTCTGGTAGTTGTCCAGATAGGCCTTCGTCTCTGCTCGTGGGACGTCAAGGGGTACGGTCATCCTATCCATCATCATCCGCTCCCTGACAGATCTTCCAGTCTGACCCGGGGTATCATCTCCATCACATCTTCCCTGGAGGCCCGGGCGGTCCCGGGCTTCAACGCGGTCGCCGTTCCGGCCGCCACGGCGCAGATGAGACAACGTCCGAGGTCCTGACCTGTGGTGAGCCCATAGATGAAGCCGGCCACGGCGGAGTCGCCCACACCGACCAAGTTCACGGCATCGACCTGAGGTGGGATGGCCCTGTATCGGACGCCATCTCCCACCAGCAACATGCCCTGGGCCCCCAGGGAGGTCAGGACCGTACTCACCCCCCGCTCCCGGACCTCCTCTGCCGCCTCGACAATGGCCGAGGTCCCGGTCAGCGCCCTCCCCATCAGCTCGCTCAGCTCGTGTAGGTTCGGCTTGATGAAGTCGGGGGAGCCTTCGATCCCTGCCTTCAGGGCGTCCCCGTCGGCATCGAGCAGCGTGGGTACCCCTCGTTCCCTGAACATGGAGATCATCTGGCAGTACGCTTGGGGATGTACGCCGGGCGGTAGGCTGCCCCCTATGGCCAGGAACTTAGGGTCGTCCAGCCTATCCAATCGCCTGAGCAGGGTGCTCAGTTCATGGTGCGTTATCGTTGGCCCGCTGGCGGTGAGGACCAACTGCCGCCCAGTGCTCCTCTCGTGCACGATTATGTTGGTCCGGGTCTCTCCGCCGATGCGATCGAGGCTACTGCGCACCCCCTCATTGGTCAACCGGCTTTCCAGTTCGTCGCCGGCGTAGCCGCCTATGAAGCCCAGGGCGGTGTTGGGCACGCCCAGGTTGGTCAATACCTTGGACACGTCGATCCCCTTGCCCCCAGCATAGCGGCCCTCCTCCTGGACACGATTGGACTCCTCGAAATCGATCCGCTCCACCCAGAAGGTGCGGTCGATGGCGGGGTTGAGCGCCAGGGTATATATCATCCCACCACGTCCTGGCCACCGGACCGGCTCATGTTCTCCCTTTCCCCAGCTTCTCCTCCATCTGCACCACCTTGACGGTGATCTGCATGAGCGAATCGGGGTTCACCGAGATGGAATCTATGCCCTCCCTGACCAGGAACTCGGCGATCTCCGGATAGTCGCTAGGGGCCTCTCCGCAGATGCCGCTGTGCCGGCCGTTACGCTTTGCTCCCTGTATGGCCATGGACATGGCCTTCAGCACGCCGGGGTCCCTCTCATCGAACTCCTGTGCCAGGAGCTCGGAGTCCCGGTCTATGCCCAGGACCAACTGGGTCAGGTCGTTGGAGCCTATGGAGAAGCCGTCGAAGTAACGACTGAACTCGTCTATGAGCAGGACATTGTTGGGGATCTCGCACATGATGTAGACCCTCAGCCCGTTCTCCCCCCGCTTCAGCCCGTTCCTCTCCATCTCCTCCAGGACCTTTGCCGCCTCCTCGGTCCGCCGACAGAAGGGGACCATGGGGACCAGGTTCGTGAGGCCCATCCCATCCCGGACCAACCGGACGGCCTGGCATTCCAGGCCGAAGGCTTCCCGGTAGCGATCGGAGTAGTAGCGGGAGGCACCCCTGAACCCGAGCATGGGATTGTGCTCCTCCGGCTCGAAGTAATGTCCGCCCAGGAGGGTCGCGTACTCATTGGTCTTGAGATCGCTCAGCCGCACCACCACGTCCGCAGGGTAGAACGCCGCGGCGATGGTGGCCATGCCGTGGGCCAGGGTTTCGACGAAATACCTCTTCTTGTCCTGGTGCGCAGACGTAAGGCGCTCGATCTCGTCCTTGTCAGCTTGGTCCGAGACCTTGTCCGGGTGCAGCAAGGCCATGGGATGGACCCGGATGAAGCTGCTGATGATGAACTCCAGGCGGGCCAGACCTACTCCGTTGTTGGGGATGAAGGAGAGGGCGAACGCCTCCTCGGGATTGCCCAAGTTCATCATCATCTCGGTCCTAGGCCGCTGGAGGCCCTTGAGACTGGTCCTCTCTACTCTGAAGGGCAGCTCGCCCTCGTAGACGAAGCCGTCGTCCCCCTCGGCGCAGCTCACCGTGACCGTGCCCCCATCGGAGATCGTGCGGGTGGCATCGTCCGTGCCGACCACCGCTGGGATGCCCAGCTCCCGGCTGACGATGGCGGCGTGCGACGTACGTCCGCCCAGGTTGGTAACTATGGCCGCAGCGATCTTCATGACCGGTTCCCAGTCCGGCGTGGTGCTGTTGGACACCAATATCTCCCCTGGCTTGAAGTCGGGCAGTTGGGTCACATCCTTTATGATGCGGGCCCTTCCCGAGGCTATCTTGGAGCCGACGCTGCGCCCCTTGGTCAGCACCTTCCCCCGTTGTTCCAGGACGAACGTCTCCAGCACGTCCATCGGCCTCTGGGACTGCACCGTCTCCGGTCTAGATTGAACGATGAAGAGGTCGCCGCTCTCCCCGTCCTTGGCCCATTCGATGTCCATGGGCGTGGCGTGGCCATACTTCTGGGAGTAGTGGTCCTCGATGATGAGGGCATCGGACGCTAGCTTCAGGATCTCATCATCGGACAGGCAGAACCTGAGGCGGTCCTCCTGCGGAACCTCCACGTTCACGGTCTGCTGCTTGGAGCCTCCTTGGCCGTAGATAAGCTTCTTCTCCTTCTCCCCCCGCTTCTTCCTTATGATGGCCCTGAACCCCTGGCGGGCGGTGGGCTTGAACACATAGTACTCGTCCGGATTGACAGCACCCTGAACGATGTTCTCGCCCAGCCCGAAGGAGGCGGTGATGAACACCACGTCCCGGAACCCCGTCTCGGTGTCCAGAGTGAATATCACCCCGCTGGAGGCCAGATCGGAGCGGACCATCTTCATCACCCCTATGGAGAGGGCGACATCGAACTGGCCGAACCCCTTGTCGATCCGGTAGGAGATGGCCCGGTCCGTGAACAGGGAGGCGAAGCACTTGCTGCACGCCTCTCTAAGGGCGGGGTGGCCGCGGACGTTCAGGTAGGTCTCCTGCTGCCCGGCGAAGGAAGCGGTAGGAAGGTCCTCCGCGGTGGCGCTGGAGCGAACCGCGACGTCAGCATCCTCGCCGTACTCATCGCAGAGGCGGTCATAAGCGTCCCTTATCTCCTCCCACAGATCATCTGGTATGCCGGCGTCCAGGATGAGGTCGCGGACCTTCTTTCCCCGAACGGCCAGGTCCTTGACATCATCCTTGTTCACGCCGTCCAGGGCCTTCTCCATCCGCTCCCGGATGCCGGTCTCTGAGAGCAGATGACGGTAGCCGTCGGCGGTTATGGTGAAGCCGTTGGGTATCTTCACTCCCTTTCCGGTTAGCTCCCTGTACATCTCGCCCAAGGAAGCATTTTTTCCTCCTACCTGGGGCACGTCCTCGATTCTGATGTCCTTGAACCATCGGATGTATCTCGCTTCCGGTGCTGGGGCCTTCCCCACTAGTGGCGTCTCCTGTCTCATCGTGAATCCCCCTGCGCTCACGCCAAAACCGGCCGCTCCAGCTTGACCTCGCTCTTCAGACCCCCCTTCTGGGCGATGAAGGAGGCCAGGTCCAGCATGCGGCAGGAGAAACCGTACTCGTTGTCATACCAGGACAGCACCTTCACCGTTCGCCCTCCAATCACCTTGGTGGACGGCGCATCGATGATGGAGGAGTAGGGGTTGGTTATTATGTCGGCCGATACCAGCTCGTCCTCGCTGTACTCCACGACTCCGTTCATCCTTCCTTTGGCGGCGTCCCTCAGAGCGGAATTTACCATCTCCTCGGTGACATCCTTCCTGAGGAAGGCCGTGATGTCGGTGAGGGCCCCGTCAGGGATGGGGACCCGGATCGCCGTGGCGTGCATCCTGCCTTCCAGCTCCGGTATGGTCTTGGTGGTGGCGTTGGCCGCACCGGTGGATGTAGGTATGAGGGAGACCGCGGCCGCCCTCCCTCTCCTGGTCTTCCTGGCCGGCCCGTCCACCAGCTTCTGGCTGGCCGTATATGCATGAACGGTGGTGGCCATCATATAGTCCACGCCGAACGAATCGTTAAGGACCTTGGCCACAGGGGCCAGGGAATTGGTGGTGCAGGACGCGGCAGAGACAATATGGTGCCGGACCGGATCGTACAAGTCCTCGTTCACACCCAGAACGATGGTCAGGTCGGCGCTGTCGGAGGGAGCGCTGACGATCACCTTAGAGGCCCCAGCCTCCAGGTGCTTGGCCGCCTTCTCCCGGTCGCGGAACGCACCGGTGCACTCTAACACTATGTCCACGCCCAGCTCGTTCCAAGGGATCTTGGCGGGGTCGGTCTCATTGAACATCTGTATCCGCCTGGAGCCCAGCTGGAGGTGGTCGGGTCCGCTCGACACCTCGAACGGTGCTTTCCCATGGA
Organism: Methanomassiliicoccaceae archaeon; assembly: GCA_963663855.1. Taxonomy (GTDB): domain Archaea; phylum Thermoplasmatota; class Thermoplasmata; order Methanomassiliicoccales; family Methanomassiliicoccaceae; genus UBA6. The sequence goes on from OY760646.1 coordinate 2,072,449, forward strand.
CCGAGTCGTACTTGGTAAGGTATGCAAGGTTGTCCGGCGGGAACAGGTCGTTGGCGGCCACCAGCTCGATGTTGCTCGGGGGATCGGTCACGTAGCGTCTGGCCACGGTCCTGCCGATGCGCCCTAGTCCGTTTATCGCGATCTTAGTCATGTTCCATCTCCATAGTGATGCCATACCATTGGAGGGTCTTCTTTAATAATGTTGGTGGTGAGGAAGATCACTTTATCACCATAGCCAGATGCTGCCGTTCGAGCCCACTTACCTCTTCGGAAAAGATCCTCTAGCGCAAGGTCGGCCAACGATCACCGCCCCGCTCGCCAGCCCATACTAGTCCTGGGGGTGAGTGTGCATCTTGACCTTGTCCACGTACTCCCGAGGGACCTCGTTTATCCTTCTTCCGGATTTGAACGCGTCAATGGTCTGGATCGACTCATCGAGCATCCTTCCTATCGACTCGTGGGTATAGAACGCGATATGGGGAGTGATGACCGCCTTTTCCGAACCTAGGAGCGGGTCGTCCTCCGGGTGGGCTTCGTCATCGATGACGTCCAGCCCGGCCGCGGCCAGATGGCCGTTGGTCAATGCTTCCTCGAGGGCCGCTTCATCGACGATCCGCCCTCGGGCGGTGTTTATCAGGATGCTCCCCTCTTTCATCTTTCGGAGGGCGGACCGGTCGATCAGGCCTTCCGTGTCGGGGGTCAGGGGCACGTGGATGGTCACGAAATCGCTCTCCTTCAGGAGCTGCTCCAAGGGGAGATAAGGGAATCCGAGCTCCTGAGCCAGTGCTTCGTTCTCATAGGCATCAAAGGCTACTGCTCTCATCCCGAACCCCTGGGCGATCTTTATGACCTCGGCCCCGATCTTGCCCGTCCCTATGACGCCCAGGACCTTTCCTCGGAGCTCGATGCCCATGTACGGCTCGAAGTCGAACCTTTTCAGCTCCCTCACCGACCGGGCCGCCGCCACAAGGTTCCGGGCGCAGGCCAGGAGAAGGCAGAAGGCGTGCTCTGCCACCACATTGGGACCGTAGTCGGGCACGTGGGTGACGGCTATGCCCCGGCCCAGCGCATGCCTGGCGTCGATATGGTCGAAGCCGGAGCTGCGGGTATTGATCATGCGCAATCGGGGCAGGGAATCGATCACCTTCCCGCTTACCTTGGTCCTTATGAAGACCGACAGTACGGAAGCATCTCTGGCTTGGCGTACAAGCTCATCCTCATCCAGTGGGCCGTCGACTATGATCAGGTCGTCCTTGGGGAACGCCTCCCGCAACTTGTCCTCATCTCCCATGACCTCGGTGAACAACATTCGCATCGTCTCATCTCTCCTGTGGTGGGGTTCAACGGACGTACCGCCGGCGCGCCTGTCTCCCACACCAGCTCTCGAAGCGCCAGTATTTATCCGTTCGTCAGTGGTGTAACGGACGGGGGAGACATTACCAACAGAATGACGGACCATCTCCCGTCAGCGCTCTTTGATCATCGCCTCTTACTACGCGCCTGGCGGCATTCTCGGACCGAGAGGGTCATGGATGGGACCGCCCTATCCAAGACGATGTGGTCAGGAATAGATGGCCCCGCCCAGCGGCCACTCGGGCGCTTCATCTTGGCCCGTCAATCATCAAGAGACCAGTGTGGTGATGACGACGTGAGCGCCAGGGGCCCTCTTCCGCCGTTCGAAGCGGCCTTCTGTAAAGAGATCAATGAGAGGCGGTTGGCCCCTTGCCATCGATCTCCTCCGGGGCACCAATGCCTCTAGTGACCACACCTCTCCTCATTAGGTAGGAATAAAGCCTGACCTTCAGAAGGTCGGTGAAGACGAACACCAACAGCATAGCGATCCATACAAAAGCCACGTACTGGGGGGCCAGCGGGGGCAGCAGGATCCCGAAAAGGACGAGCAGGGTCGCAGTGGTCTGGGTCAGGATGATCGCCCACAACAGCTGAGGGGCGGGCCTCACTGACCAGAACGGCCCCTTGGTCCGGGCGACCAAAAGGACGAGATGCCCGCCTACTGAAAGTTTCAGGTAGACGAACGACTGGATCTCAGTGTGGCTCAGGTGGAAGACGTTCAGCCCTATGTACAGGATCATGAACGACATCACCACCCCGATCGCCCCCAGAAAGGTCGCCACGACAAGCAGGACGCGCATGTCCCACTTCTCCGGTCTGGCGGAGTAGCGGACGTTATCGAAAGCGATGGTCAGGATCGGCAGGTCGTTCAACAGGGCGAGCAGCACGATCATGAGCGCGGTGATGGGATAGAACTGGAATATGAGGATGGACAGTGTGATGAAGAACAGGAGCCGTATGGTCTCCGATATGCGGTAAATCGAATAGTTGATCATCCTCTGGAACACCCTCCTGCTCTCGATCACGGCATCGACGACGACGCCAAGACCGGGGAGGGTCAGCACTATGTCGGCCGCAGACTTGGCCGCGTCCGTGGCCCCTTCCACCGCGATGCCCGCGTCAGCCTTCTTCAGGGCCGGGGCGTCGTTGACCCCATCGCCGGTCATGCCCACGATGTGCCCCTCTCCCTGAAGTAGCTGTACGATGCGGTACTTGTGCTCGGGAAAGACCTCGGCGAAGCCCCCCACCTTCTCCACCACCTCAGAGGCCTCCTTGTCCGGCACGTCCATGAGGGAGGAGGCCGGGACGATGTCCGTTCTCAGGCCCACCTCTCGGGCGATCTCCTGGGCGATGTCGACGTGGTCCCCGGTCACCATCTTGATGTCGAGCCCCATCTGCTTCGCCTTGCGGATCGTCTCGGCGGAATCGGGGCGGGGAGGGTCGTGCAGGCCGATGAGCCCTATCAGCCTCCATCCGTTTGTTCCTCGGCGGGCCACTCCTAGCGATCGATATCCCCGCGCGGCCATTCCCTGGACGTCCTCCTTCAGCTGGGCGGAGATCTGTTCCTTGTTCTCTGTCATGCCCATGATGACCTGAGGAGCACCCTTGGCCACTTGGAACTGGCCGTCCTTGCCTTCGATCAGGGCCTCGGTGCGCTTGATCACCGGGTCGAAGGGCGTGAACTCCTTTACGACGTGACCGTCCAGCGCTTCCTTTGTGCCCTCCATCGATCCGGCATACAAGAGGACGGCGTTGTCGATGGGGTCCTTGTCCTCAGCCCGGGAGGCCAGGGCGGCGTTCAGCACCACCTCCGCCTCGTCGACCCCCTCGTAGCCTATGACATTGGCCAGGGTAAGTTTGTTCTGAGTTATGGTACCGGTCTTGTCGCAGCAGAGGATGTCCGTGCCGGCCATCTCCTCTATGGCCACCAGCTTGCTGACGATGGCCTCCCTTTTCGCCAGGGCCATGGCGCCGATGGCCAGGGTGACGGAGAGCACCGCCGGCAGCGCCACGGGGATGGCGGAGATGGTCAGGACGAGGGCGAACTGCAGCGTATCCAGTATGCTCTCATGACGTGATATCGCCGCTATGAAAACCACCGCGACCAGGACGGCGTCGATGGCGATCAGATAGTCACCGATCTTGACCACGTTCCGCTGGAAGTGGCTGGTCGCTTTGGCCTCTTCCACCAGCTCTGTCGTCTTCCCGAAGTATGTATGGGCTCCGGTCACCACCACCACGGCGCTCATCTCCCCTTTCTGGACGATGGAGCCGGAGTAGCAGACATCGTTAACGGCCTTCTCCACGGGTAGGGACTCTCCCGTCAGGGCCGACTGGTCCACCTCGAGGTACTTGCCTTCTACCAGCTTGACGTCCGCCGGTACGATGTCTCCCAGGCGGACCAGCACGATGTCTCCCGGCACTAGGTCTTTGGCGGGGATCTGGACCCATCGGCCATCTCGGAGCACCCGGGCCTCGGGGGCCAGCCTCTGCTTCAGGAGCTCGATGGCGTTGCCCGCCCTGCTCTCTTGATAGAAGCCGACGATGGCATTGGTGATCAGGAGGGCCAGTATGATGAAGAAGTCCTCCCAATGGCCGATGATGGCTGACAGGACCACCGCTACCATGATCATTATGGGGATGGGCCCCCAGAAATAGCCCAGGAACTTTTTGAACGGATTGACCTTCTTCTCGATGATCTCGTTTGGTCCGAAGCGCTCCTTGCGCGCTTTAGCTTCCGCGGTCGAAAGTCCCTTCTCACTGGAAGCCAGCTCTCCATAGACGTCGGGAATAGACTTTTTCTCGTAATCCTTGATCGAACCTTGACCGGGGTCCCCTTTCTCTCCCACAGGCCATTTCTTCATGGTGGCCATCGCTGCATCACTTTCCATCCACTGCTACTTATCAACTGTGATTTCTCGAGGTGTCCTCATCGGTGCACATCGATCAATCAACAGCCCGCGGAAGCTATTGCCAGACCGACCAGGTTGGTACAGAGGGGCAAGGACCCTGACGACCGCCCCGTCCTCGGGCCATAAGGATGCTCGATCGCCCCTGGGAGTGTAAAGTATTATTACCAATGGGATTGGACATCATAGGTCCGGATGAGACCGGATCGTGCAGCGAGATATGGTTCGCCAAAGATCCCTAGGTCCAAGCAGGGACCGATGATGAGGCTACAGCCGGCACCGGGGAATACGATACTGGGAGGCTTTCCGGGGTGAAGGCATCATGATAAACGATCTAGGCCCCTACCAAAGCCAGGTCGATGCCACGCTAGAACGATGGCTCAAGGAGGAGATGCCCAGGAGATTAAGGGAGCGGGACCCTACCCTTTGGTTCCCCCAACGGGTGCCGGAGATCACCGACCGGCTTGGCTGGCTGTTCCTCAAGGCATCGATGAGGCCCCACCTTGATGGATTCGTCGATCTGGCCCAGCGGGTGGCAGCAGAGGGGATCACCGACGTGGTGCTGCTGGGGATGGGGGGCTCGAGCCTTGCCCCGGAAGTGTTCCAAAGGACATTCGGGAATCGAGGTCATCCCTCGCTCACCGTCCTGGACAGCACCCATCCCTCGGCCGTGCTTCGCGTAAGAAGGGGCCTGGACCCTCGTAAGACCCTCTTCATCGTCTCAAGCAAGTCCGGCACCACCCTGGAGACGCTGTCCCTTTTCAGATATTTCTGGAACGAGCTGCGCGACCTAGAAGCTGAGAGGGGCCAACATTTCATCGCTATCACCGACCACGGCTCCCCCCTCGCGGAGCTAGCTGCGAAGAGAGGTTTCCGGCGCGTCATCGAGGCCACGCCCGATGTGGGCGGCCGTTACTCGGCCCTGACGGCGTTCGGGCTGGTCCCGGCAGCAGTGATCGGTGTAGATGTGCATCTGCTCCTCGATAAGCTGCCCGAGCCGGAAGGATCGGGCGCGACGGGCGCCAGCCACGGGTACGCGGACGGCCTGGCGCTGGGGGCCACGTTGGGCGAGCTTACGCGGTCGGGACGTAACAAGATCACCATCCTGGCCTCACCGACCATCCACAGCTTTCCCATGTGGATCGAACAGCTGCTAGCCGAGAGCACCGGTAAGGACGGCAAGGGAATGATACCGGTGATCGATGAGCCGCCCCTCGGTGCGGACGGATACTCCTCGGACCGGCTGTTCATAGGCCTCACCGTCCGAGGGGAGGACGCCGAGATAAGCGACCGGCTGGAGGAACTGGCGGGGGCCGGGCATCCCACGGTCCACATGTCCCTGGAAGACCGGATGGAACTGGGCCTCCTGATGTTCGAATGGGAGCTTGCGGTGGCCTCTGCGGCCACGGTGATGGGGGTGCATCCCTTCAACCAACCGGACGTGCAGATGACGAAGGACCTGACCAATAGGATGATGGCCGCCGATGGGACCGAGAAGATAACCGCGACGGGTGTGGAGACATGTCACATCGACCACACGGAAAGGGTTCGTAGGGCGGTCCATGAATGGTCGTCCAGGGCCAGACCGGGCGACTATGTCTCCATACAGGCCTATCTCGCTCCTGAGCCCGCGACCACCAATGAGCTTCGGGAGATGAGGTGCAGGCTACTAGGTGACCTGGATATCGCCACCACCCTTGACTACGGCCCTCGCTTCCTGCATTCCACCGGGCAGCTCCACAAGGGCGGTCCTAACACGGGCCTCTTCTTACAGCTCGTAGATGAGCCAGAGGAGGACCTGCCCGTACCGGAGAAGGACTACACGTTCGGACAGTTGATCCGAGCCGCCTCCCTGGGAGACTACATGGCACTGAAGCAGGAGGGGAGACGGACCCTAAGGATCTGCCTGGGCAAGGCCGGGGCCGAGAACCTTCCAATGCTCAGGGCTCTGCTCGACGCCCGGGTCACGATGGTGGAAGAGGCCCGGTCCTGAGATCTGGTCAGACGATTGCCAGGGCCAGCAGGGTAACGCTTGCGCACGATCGCCCCAAGCATTTTATTCATCCTCTCCCCAGTAGTGATCGGAGGTCGCACCATGAGGTACATCGATCAGATGGACATAAAGGGAAGGAAGGTCCTGTTGAGGGTGGACCTGAACGTACCCCTGAAGGGTGGCCGGGTCGCCGATGACTCGCGCATCTCGGCGGTCCTGCCGACCATCCGCTATGCATTGGAGCAAGGGAGCAGGTTGATCATCATCTCCCATCTGGACAGGCCCGGGGGAAAGCCGGTCGCCGGGTTGAGCCTCCGCCCGGTGAGCGATCGTTTGTCGGACCTGCTCGGCATGAAGGTGGCCTTCATGGAGGCGGTGGTAGGGCCCAGGGTCAGGGAGGCGGTGAAGGTCATGGTCCCAGGCTCAGCGATCATGTTGGAGAACCTCAGGTTCGATCCCCGAGAGGAAGAAGATGACGACACCTTCTCCGAGGAGCTTGCCTCCAATGCCGACGTCTACATAGATGATGCGTTCGCCAACGCTCACCGCAGCCATGCTTCTAACGTCGGGGTCACCAGGCACATCGGTGAGAATGGAGGTGGCCTGCTGATGAAGAGGGAGCTGGAAATGCTGGAAAAGGCATTTGACGAGCCCAGAAGGCCGTTGGTGGCCGTGATCGGAGGGGCGAAGTTCGCCAGCAAGATAGGGGTCCTTGAACATCTGGCCCAAAAGGTCGACCGGATGCTCCTGGGAGGTGCGATGGCCTTCCCATTCCTCCTGGCTTTAGGGAATAAGATCGGCAGCGCCGAGGTGGACGAGAGCACGGTGGCCCAGGCCAGGGACATACTCGATAAAGCGGACAAGGGCAAGATCCTCCTACCGGTGGACTTCGCCGTGGCCGAGCGGAAGAGCGTTAAGACGGCCTCCGGCGCGATCGCCGTTGGAGAAATAAGATCGGATAGGAAGGTCATGGACATAGGTCCCCGGACCATCGAGATGTTCACGGCCGAGCTTCTCAGAGCCGGGACCATCATATGGAACGGCCCCATGGGGGTGTTCGAGATGGAGCCCTTTAGCAACGGCACTCGCTCTATAGCTGAGGCCATCGCCCGTTCACCAGCGTTCTCCCTGGTCGGCGGTGGGGACACCAACGCGGCCCTGGACCGCTATGGCCTGAGGGACGAGATATCCTACGTGTCCACAGGCGGAGGGTCCTTCCTCGAGATGCTCGCGGGACGGAAGCTACCCGCGGTCCAGGCACTGAAAGCCGAGGAGATGGTGAAGGCCTAGGTCGGGGTGAAGGATTCTCTACATAGGCCTTTCTTCAATAGGGATCGATCCTTTTTCCTTATGGCACACGCGTGGACGCAAGTTGCCTAGCTACGAATGCAAAAGGCGTTTGAATCGGTTTACAGCGATCATTGTCAAAGTTCAAACCTCCACTAACCACCTGTACCAGTCTCGGAAAAAGAGACCTATCTGAGTCTATGAGAAACAAACCAGATCTTTTACTCTTTCGAATAAACGCCCTTATCTCTTGACCAATTGTGAAATGCCTACTTCGATGCGACTTCTATGGGTGCAGCTCTCTATACGAGTCGATCGCTTTTTCCAATTCTTTTTCTGCCTTCTCGCCGTCCTCCAGATCTCCTCTGGCCAGCCGTTCAATGGTGCTGGGCATGACCTCAGGCGGCATGACATAATCGACGGAACCGCTTTTAATGGCCGCTTCCAGCATCCCACCTGCTTTGGCTGTTTCCACGCTTTGAACTATTGTCGTTCCACCCTTCTCCTTTATCGCCCTGACGCCGACAGAGCCGTCGGTGCCTAGGCCCGAAAGGATGACCGCAATCGCCTTGTTGCCAAATTCGTTAGCTGCTGACTGCAACATTAGGTCGATGTTCGGCTTGGGATAATAGACGAAGTTGGCCGGAAAGATCCAGACCTTCCTTCCGCTGAGCAGCATATGATGACCAGGTGGCGCTACATAGACAATGGAAGGGATATAGTACTCCTCGTCCAAAGGGTATTTCATGGGCATCTTGCAATATTTCTGCATTATGTCCACTAGCATGCGGTCCGAATGAGGCTCGATATGGATGGCCACAAAGACGGCAGCATGCAAGTCCTCAGGCAGTCCTGAAAGTATCGTTCTTAGTGGATCGAGGCTACCAGCGGACCCTCCGATGAGCACGGCATGCGTTGAAGGCATAAGTCAGTAAACAAGGGGCTGCTCGTCCTATAAAAACCTACTTTAGGTCGTACATAGGTTGGAAGACAAAATGAACTGTTCTTCTGTTAGTGCAAGAGCAGAGGTGTTCTGCAAGAGAACAGCAACTGATCGATCTTAGCGAAGCGATAGGATTGGTATGTTCTTCAACAAACGACCTGGCGGTACCTGCGCCCGCATGATGTACCGAGTGTAAGCCCGCATCGAATGGATCATGCAGAACATTCGGTTATGCCGATACTCAGGGACCACGATACGCCATTTTAGGCTCAATCTTCTAAAGACAGGGGGGTGAGATGCTCAGGTCCAATGGAGCGATAGGTGATGAGGTCCTTCCCGCACACCTAAAAAAGAGCAAGGGGTTCGAGAGCCCATCTCTTTTTAACAGGGCAAACCTCCTGCCAAGCCATATCAGGGATCTGATATGGCATAGAATTCAACTTTACTTTTAGAAGCATCGGTGCTTATCCCAAAGGAGAAGGCATGATGTTGGACCTCACCTTTGGCAATGCTGACAGATTGCGTGTTGGCTATCACATACACTCCCGAGTTGGACGTTGCCAGATAAGCGATATTTAGACCTGACTGCCACACCAGGAAGTTAATGTAATATGTTGGAAAATACTCCAGGTCAGAGTAAGAAAACCGAACTGTGATGTGATAGGAGCCACTATAATTGTTGGCTGAGACAGCGACCCCCTGATCATAATCAGCATCATCCTCGTGCGTTGTACTGCCGCCAGCATCATAGTTCTTATATCCACCCGGCACATCCTCCAGGGTGAGCGTCATCCCCACGACGAAATCTTCCCGGTCGGTCGACACAGTGTTCGAGAACGTAACGTATGCCGAGACCAGGACCGAGGTCGACAGCAAGACCGCCATTATCATCAGTAACGTGCTACCCCGAGCAAACTTCCAAGGACTCATTATTATCTGATTGGATATTTTTCAATAAGATATATGTATCGGCCTCATTCTTTCTTTCGCCTAGCTTCCCCGAGGTCTGATCGTGAGGGCCCCAATTACATCGGATTGAAGTGATGGGCGGCCTCTTCCCCACGTTAAGATTCACGGTCGACGATCTTGATAGGGGGTGAGGGGGCATGGTCTTTGAAATGGACCGCCGTGAACCGCTAAGATGAGGCATTGGATGATGGAGGAGAGTGGGCTCAGCCGGGATAACGCTTGTTCGAGCCAGACGAGGAAATATGAAATTTTAATTACTTCAAGGGAAGCGAGCCTGCTTGAAGATCCATTTTTTTATTGCTCAGTTTGTTTGCCATTCACACCATGTTCGTTTTACATCTTCGCAGCGGTCGGTTGGTTCACGTAATAAGAAGATGAATAGGTATCGACCAAAGGCCGAAATCATGTGCCTATTTATTGTATCTCGACTGCTGGACATGTCGTTCCAGATCCTCCTTCTCATCCGACCGCTCCTCTGGGGCCTCCTCCATCGGCAAGGTGGTAGGTTCCTTATTTCCCAGCCGCATCCGGTTCATTCTGGCATCGCCATCCTGTATCGCTCACCTTCTTTGTTGTTTTTCCAAAGTAATCCAGGATAGGCAGCAAGGTCCCGATGAGGAGCAACCCGCAAGACCTGCCAACGCCCTGCACAGCAAGCAATGTCATGGTCATAGCCGAAATTATGCATCCCATCAGCATTTGCCTCAATATCATCATGTTCGTATTTTTCAACCTTTGATTCACTTTCATATTACGCTTCAAGGGGCTTTAGCATGCTCCCCCTTCCAGTGAATCAGCATCATCTCCACTTCGTCAATATCTCCTCCCTGCGAAACGTGGCCTGGCTGAGATAGAGTAAGATCACAGCCGCTATAAGCAGAACAAGGGAGATATAGAGCAGGGCATTGGTGTCGAGCGTAATGAGCCCAATTTCGGAGGCCAAGTAGATTACGCCAAACGGCAATACGCCGAGGGCTCCGAGCTGGGTGGCGGTGCGCACATCATTGACCTTGGAGGATATCATCACGTTGAACCCTACACCAATCAAAATCGCTAGGGGAGCGACCACGAGAATGATGATCGCAAAGGTCGAGTTCGGGTAGTATATGTAGCCCAGCTGGCCGAACGTTACCGCATCGGCAAGGACCATGAAGATGCTCAGACCGATGTAGGCGGAGATGAGCGCCGGTATGAACGCGGCAAGGCTCTTGCCCAGCAATATCTCGCCATCAGTCGCTGGCGTCGACAAGAGCGGCTCTAGGCTCTTCTCCACTTTCTCTCCCACGATGCTATAGGATGCGATACCGGCGGGAATGAAGCCGGCGATGGTGATGAAGACGAAGGGGAAGGCGTGCAACAGATTTTCAATCGCTGATATTGAGCCTTTGCGCTGTTCCACATACCACATGAGTGCTGGTAGACCAACGGATAGGATAAATGGGAGTATGATCGTTGTGTAAAGGACGGTCTTCTTTTTCCAAATAGTTCCCAGGTCCTTACTGGCTATGGTCCAAGCAATCCCGAAGTCCATTCTATCCCTTCCTTACCAGCTTTAAGTAAACATCCTCTAGGGACGGTCTGATCTCGGTGACGAACTGGACGCGGCCACCTGCCTTCACTACCGCGTCGACGATGTCTGGGTTCTCCAGGTCGGGGTTGCTAACACCCACGATAACCCGATCGTCCAAGGTTTCCACGCTCTTGACGTCCAGTTTCTTTATCGCAGAGACTATGGCATCGCTGACCTGAACCAGGTGGACCACGGTCCTTCTTCCCCATAGTGATTCCTTAAGGTCTTCCGGATTTCCCATCGCCACTAACCTTGTCTTCATTATCCCCACGCGGTCGCATATCCTCTCCGCTTCGTCGAGGTGGTGGGTATTGAGGAGTATGGTCTTATTCTCCTTCTTAAGCTCGAGGATGAAGTCCCTGACCGTCCTCGCTGCCTCGGGGTCTAGGTTGGCAGTTGGCTCATCTAAGAATAGGATTGGGGGATTATGGATCAATGCCCGACAAATGGCTAGCTTTTGCTTCATGCCCTTGGAGAACGAGCCGGCGGGCCGGTCCCTCTTTTCCCATAGGCCCAAAAGCTTGAGGAAATGCTCGATATCTTCCATCCTCTGAGCCTCGGTGCGCTTATACAGCCTACCATAGAAATCAAGGTTCTGATAGGCGCTCAAATCTTCGTATAGTCCTACATTCTCCGGTGATAGGCCGATCATCCTTCTGATCTTTATCTGATCCTCCTTTTTCCCAATCTCGTACTCACCTATTCTAGCCTCGCCGTCGGTTTTGGAGATGAGGCAGGCGAGCATCCTGATGGTAGTGGTCTTCCCCGCCCCATTAGGGCCGAGGAAGCCGAACACCTCGCCCTGGTTGACATGTAGGTTGAGACTATCCACCGCGGTAAAAACACCGAACTTCTTTGTTAGGTCCTTGATATCGATCATGTCATCGAGCCTCAGCGAAGCACGTTCATGTTTTTTGAACGGCTTTGCCATCAACAAAGAGTTCGGTAGTAGAGAAGCCCCCCACGCTGATCTCCACATGATGCTTTTCGGAACTTCCCACGTCGAACTCGAACTTCTTGCCCGTTGGTGTAAAATGAGACTCCTTCACCACCGTCTCTCCATCCAATTCGATGATTATGCGTTTCCAAAGTATGTTATTATCAACTACGAAGGTGTGCTTTTCGGTCTCGCCTATCACAAACCTGGCTTTTGACATTTAATCCACCACCTGTAAACACAAACGTATGATCATCTAGAGCATAGCGATTGCCGCCATCCAACACGGATGATCGACCATAGTATGCTGGTATGGGCCTATAGCTCGAACTAGATACACTGAGGAAACCCATCCTCTCATGGCAGACTATGGCTGGAAATCGTATTAAGCTGCTGCCGTGGATTTACGGCAGTTGATATAGTAAGAACTATTTTTCAGAGAACCATGCGAAAGGTCACTCTTGAGATTGCTCCGTCCAAATCAATGGTGGGCTCGCTAAACAGGTATGAAACCATCCAGGAGTTCGAGATACTCGAACTGCTTTACCTGAACTATGAGAATGGCGTGAGCATAAGGGTCGTCCGGTTCCGCTTCATTCCTGGAAAGACCATGAGTTCACTAGTGCCGGCAGAAAACCTAAAGATATTGGAGGTGGTCGAGGACCGTGGCGATGAGGCGGTGTGCATTATCAAGACATCCGCTTCCGAGGGGTTCGAAGGATTGGCGAAGAGATTCGATCTTGGGCTGATGAGCACCCGCCCTATGATATTATCTCGGGACAAGTTGGTCTTTAGTTTCATTGGTGAGGAAGAGTCGATCCGGAAGATGATCGACCGGGCACCGTTCTTCGGCGATATCACCAAGGTTTCGGTCCAAGAGGCATCGTTCACCGCCTCAGACCTCCTCCGCTCGCTGACTGATCGGCAGAGGGAACTGCTCATCGAGGCAGGGAGGATGGGCTACTATGACTACCCCCGAAGCGCCAACGCCGAGGATGTGGCAAAGTCCATGGGTTTGTCCATATCCACCGTAGTGGAGCATCTGAGGAAGGCAGAGAAAAGGATAATGAATCAAATACTCTCTGGCCAATGAAGAAAGACAATATTAAGGCTGTGAATATGGTTTTTTATCCCGATCAACATTAATTTCACTTTATTCCATGCAGTCCCACAATCTTCTGGATCGTAAACCCATCTGGTACCATGCCGAGACTGGACAAGCAATTTTTACAATTTTGGCGCGGTAAGAAATATGTCGCTCGGAAAATGAAGAGTAATTATCTGGATAGAAGGATTAGTGGGCTCAGCCGAGACCACACTTTCCGATACCCAGATGGCCATAATAAGATCTAAATTACTATATATGGCGCAGCGACAGCGTGACAATCCTATTCTTTATTTTCTCCATCGCTATGAACCTGATCATTGCTCACAATCGAGAGTTACCATTTGTCATGACATTAGCATGTGCTAGGGGGGTCTGGGTGTTGCCAGCACCCATAATGAGGACATTGATCATTTCCACCTCGTCAATATCTCTTCCCGCTTGAACGTGGCTCTGCTCAAGTAGAACAGAACAATGTCAACGGTCAACAGTAGGCCGGAGAGCATTAGAAGGTTCTCGACATTGAGCGCAATGGCTCCGGTCGATCCAGCGATGAAGATGAACAGGAACGGAAGATACACCAGACCGGCGATCTGGTTCGCCGCCCGGACATCACTCAGGCGCGATGACGCGATTATAGCCAATCCGATGCCTGATAATGCGGCCAGAGGAGCGAGAATTAGCAGCATTATTCCAGCGTTCCAATTTGGAAAATAATAGAATGACAGATTGCTGCGCATCATCAGGTCCGTCGTTACCATGAATATCGAAGCCCCCGCCCAGGTGGCGAGAACGGGCGGCACGAAAGAAGCAATGCTCTTACCCAGGAGTATCTCGCCATCGGTGGCGGGGGCCACCAGTAATGGCTCCAGGCTCTTCTCGATCTTTTCGCCAACGATGCTGTACGCCGCGATCGCGCTCGGCAGAACCGCCGCCAAGATAACGAAGACGAAGAGCAGCATGGTGAGGCCCAATGAATACTCAGAAGGGACCCCGGGAGTCCATTGGCTGCCGATGTAGAAAGAGAAAACAATAGAAATGAACAATGGAAGCCCAACGGTGTAGATGAAAATGCTCCTTGTTCTACGGAGCACCTTCCACTCCTTTGCCGCGATGACCAGCGATGTCTCCAGATCCATCCTTATTTCCTCACCAGTTTGAGATAAGCATCTTCTAGAGTCGAAGAGGAGATGGAAACTGTTTGTATGTTGCCTCCTGCTCCCACTATTGCCCGCACAATAGCTGGGGTTTCCTTTAGTGGATGTGGCAACTCAATTACCAAAGTGGAGCGGTCCCGTACGACCTTTCCGGAAGCAACCCCTTCCACTGCGCTCATAATCGAGCCATCAATATTTTCTAGTTGGATCGTAGTCTTTCTTGCCCCTACGGAGGACACAAGCTCCTCAGGAGTGCCATAGGCCCTTAGAGTGGTGTTCAGAATACCAATCCTATCGCAGATTCTCTGCGCCTCGTCTAGATTATGAGTGTTAAGGAAAATCGTCCTCTTTTCTTTCTTGAGCTCAAGGATGAAGTCCCGGACCGTCTTTGAGGCCTCGGGGTCCAAGTTCGCGGTCGGTTCGTCCATGAAAAGCACCTGCGGATCGTGGACGAGGGAACGAGCGAGAGCGAGTTTCTGCTTCATTCCCTTGGAGAATGCTCCGGCCGCGATGTCTCTTTTATCCCACAGGTCAAGCATCTTTAGGAGGCGCTCGATATTTTCCTTCATCCTCGGTTCTGGACACTTGTACAATTTGCCGTAATACTTCAGGTTCTCGTATGCGGTCAATTTATCGTAGAGGCCGACATTGTCAGGAACGAACCCGATGGTTCTCCTGATCTTTACCGCGTCCTCCTTATCATTGGCCTCATAGCCAGCCACTCTAGTGTACCCGCTTGTTGCGGATATCAGGCAACAAAGCATTCTGACCGTTGTTGTCTTGCCTGCGCCGTTTGGACCAAGAAGACCGAAAGCTTCCCCTTCTTTAACCTTTAATGTGAGATCGTCAACTGCGACCAGATCGCCAAACCTCTTGGTCAAATTTTCAGCTTCAATCATACAGAACCACTCAGAAGGTCCCTGGTCTTGCACAATGATCTATCATCGAACGCCATCATTTCCACTTTCATTGTAATGTTCGAATCCGTATGGACAACGTGATACCGATTGAACTTTTTTATCACTAGTTCAAAATTTGAACTGGTCCGGCATATCAAATAAGGGATCAGTGTTCACCCAATCGATCAGCATATTCCAGATACGCCCCTTGTCGGGAAAAAACCAAGACGAGGAGCGTCAGGCTCAACTGATATCGGCTTAAATCGAAACTGTTTATGTCCTTGGTGATTGGGCAACCGTCCCGTTGCTCAGGACGACTTGCTGTTTGAGGTTCAAACCCCATACATCGAAGAAGCGAGACCATGTTGATGAAACAAGCCGAAGACGGAAACATCACCGCCAATGATTGGAAGTGCATCGTCCAGCGAAACCTAGCTTTCCAGAGGTATGTTTTCAGAAGGGCTTGGGGAGTTTACTATGGCATGACGGCGGCCGCGATCGCCATTATCATTTACTTGTCGATGGTCGGAATAGATGTCGTGGCGGGGTTGGTCGTGGGCCTAACCATCGTATTGGCCCTCATCGTGGCCACAGGCCTATTGTTCAGGAAAGCATATCGGGTCGTTGAGCTGAGGCAGACAGTATGGAGGAATCGATGGGAACGGAGACCGTTGCTCCTGATCTGGCCCCTGGTAATAGTGTTCTTCTTCTCGGTAATTGTGGCGGCGATATTCTTACCATCGTACTTTTACCTAATCCTCTACGCAACAGAGATCCCATTAACCTTAGTGGCATGGTTCAGTCTGAAGCTTTCGTTCCCCGAAGGAACGCCTGTTGAGGGTGCACTAGCGATACTGTCATATGTGTTCATCGTCGTCCTGAGCTTCGTTCTCACGTTCATTGGAGAGGCCTTCGGTATTTCTGCCTCTACTACGCTCCTCTGGGTGGCCATTACGCTTATCTTTTTCTTCGCCTCGATTTACGCTCTTTTGCACGCTCCAGATGAGCTGGAGGTGCTAGCTAAGGAATGAAGGATAGCAATGTTATATCCGAGACGGTGGCCCTTAATGCGCTCCGGGAGCAGCTCAACGACCCATCGCTCAAGTCCTCGACCAGGGTATTGATACTCGTATCCCTGGCCCTCAACCGCAAAGTGACCTTCATGGACCTCATGACTCTGACTGGCGTAGGCAAGGGGAGCTTGAGCAACCATCTTGAAAAATTAGGGTCCTCTGGTTTTATCACCATCAGAACGAGAGCAACTTTCAGTCGTGATCGTTGCATCATCGAGATAACGGAGAAGGGACTGGAAGCGTATAAAACGCTGGTGAAGACAATGAGTTCACTTAACGAGGAGGATTGCCGTCCATGACCCATATCTTTTCAATCATGCTTCGTCCGGCACCATACCGATACCAGCTACATGTTTAATCCGAATTTCAGGTTTTATTCTTTTATGGCTATCGCTTAACATCGATTTGATATCTGACCTCTCTTTGAGGCTCTAGCAACGACCAGGGGAGATAACGTTCAGCATCTCATACACCAATCCTCAAATCTTTTGACCGTCATCATTCGTATTGAGGTATTCGAGCACCACGTGAAAGTTTAGTCAGCTCCTCCCAGAGGTCTGGAAACGAGGCAAAAGGGCTGCTAGATAGAAGTGTGAGTGGGCTCAGCCGGATTCGAACCGGCGATCTCCTCCGTGTCAGGGAGACGTCATAACCACTAGACCATGAGCCCGTGTGTCTCGGGATTTTTCCATATACCGTCATGGTCTATATCCTTTTCGCTGTTGGCCAGCGGTGAAAAACGGGCCGCTCGTACACTGGCTGTCCTTTTTATTGATTGATAAAATATACTGTGAAAAAGCTAGCGCTGGTCGGTCGGTGATCCGCCTGGGCCGGCATGAGCCCCCTGCTCCGAGGAAGCACATGGCGCCCGCCCGAGGCGGGCGGCCGTCAGCTGAACAGCTCGTCCCCGTACACCACGAAGAACAGCCCCGTGGAGATGAGGATGGCGGCCACCGCCAGTATCAGCATGTTCACCATCAGGGAGGTCATGGCGGACGCGTCCAGCATCATCATGCCCTCCCGCGGTATGAGGCTGTATATGGACCACGCCAGCGTGACGCAGCCCACCTCGAACACCCCCATGCCCAGCACCTTGGCCGCTGGCACGTCCTGCATCATGAGCGGCACCCCTGATGCGCACAGCCGCCGCTATCCGTTGTCAAAGCCCGCCCGGCCGTCCCCCCCTTTAAAGATGAGGTCGAGCGGTGGTTCTTGTTCGCTCTCATCGATTTCCGACCTCATTTGTAACTAGAGGGATATATAGAATAGCCCTAGTATTATCTCCCAAGAGAAGATTAAAAAGCTATCACTGCGGAACGCCTCATGGGCCAGGCATCTGGCTCCCACGGTCCGGCGTGCTGGCCAGGCCGTCCTCAGGACCAGTAGCCGATATCCTCGAAGGTGAGCATCACCTTGCCGCAGGACGGACAGACATGGTGGCCGACGGTGATGTTGGACGACGTGTCCTCGCTCACCGGCTCCGCCTGCATCAGGTCGGCAAAGTACTTCTTGGAGAAGTCCGGAGAGCCGTAGAAGACCATCACCGTGCGGCACCGCCGGCACGACTGCGGGGGGTGCCTCTGGTCCCTCAGCCCGAAGCTCTTGCACTTCGGGCAGATGGCCGGCCACATGTAGTGATCGCCCGCGCTCTGGAAGCCGAAGCCGGTGTACAGGTCCTCGGACCGGAAGCCACAGGCCTTGCATTGCGCCTTCAGTTTCGTCCCCATCGTCCCATCCCCTCAGTCATCGTGCTGTGGTGATATAACCGCACCTATGTGGGCATCATATAATTGATGAAAATGTATTAATCCCATCCCCGTATAGAGGTGGGAATCAGATGCCAGAGATCTTGCTCTTTACCAAGCCTGGATGTCAGAAGTGCGACTACATCAAGGAGCGTATCCCCTCCTCCCTGGAGGTAAGCATGGTGGACACGTCCACCCCCGAGGGATTGGCCGAGGCGGCGTACTACGAGATCCTGGGCAAGCACACCCCCATCCTGGTGGTGGACGATGAGGTCACCGAGGGGGCCATCGCCATCATGGCCCGCCTGAACCAGCTGTCCGGCAACGGGGAGAAGGCGTAAGGGAACGGGCCATGATCTGCCTGGGGATCGAGGGTACGGCCCACACCTGTGGGGTGGGCATCGTGGACGAGGACGCCAACATTCTGGCCAACGAGCTGGACATGTACCGCCCGGAGCGGGGCGGCATCCATCCCCGCGAGGCGGCCAACCATCACTCCGACGTGGTGATGTCCCTGATAAGGAAGGCCACGGAGACCGCTGGCATCCGACTGCGGGACGTGGACGTGGTGTGCTTCTCCCAGGGACCAGGCTTAGGTCCCTGCCTGCGCACCGTGGCCACCGCCGCCCGCGCCTTGGCCGTATCGCTGGACCGCCCCATCGTGGGGGTCAACCACTGCATCGCCCACCTCGAGGTGGGGGTGGCGCGCACCGCGTGCACCGATCCCGTCCTCCTCTATGCGTCGGGTGGAAACACGCAGGTCATATCGTTCACCAACGGCCGGTTCCGCATCTTCGGCGAGACCCTGGACATCGGCGTCGGCAACATGTTCGACAAGCTGGGCCGCGAGCTGGGCCTCGGCTACTACGCCGGCCCCAAGATCGAGAAGCTGGCCCTGGAGGGCGATAAGCTCCTGGAGCTGCCATACTCGGTGAAGGGCATGGACCTGGCGTTCTCCGGCATCATGACCGCGGCGGTGGCCCACCGCGCCCGCGGGGAGCGCCTGGAGGACATATGCTTCTCGGTGCAGGAGACCTGCTTCGCCATGCTCTCCGAGGTGACGGAGCGTGCGATGGCGCACATCGAGAAGAGCGAGGTGCTCCTGGGCGGCGGGGTGGTGCAGAACAAGCGCCTCCGCGCCATGGTGACGACGATGGCTCACGACCGCGGCGGGGAGATGTTCGTGCCCGAGCCCCGGCTATGCATCGATAATGGTGCGATGATCGCCTGGACCGGCCTCATAATGCACCGGGCGGGCATACGCATGAGCATCGAGGACACCAAGGTCGACCAGCGCTTCCGCACCGATGAGGTCGAGGTCACCTGGCGCTGATCACGCGGCGTCCTTCTTCTGCGCCTTCTGCTCCCCTATCATCCGGTCGACGAGCTCCAGGAACTCCTTCTCCCGGCCGCGGGGCACGGTGGCGCCGGACGCGATGCGGTGTCCCCCGCCCACTCCTCCCACCCTCTGCGCGCTCTCCCGCAGCGCCGCCGCCAGGTCCACGCCCTGGTCGAGGAGCGGGAACGTTCCGCGGGAGGAGACCCTGATCTCGCTGCCGGTGTCCGCCAGCGCGAGCGTGGGCTTGTTGCGGTCCCCGAAATACTGCATGGTCACTCCGCTGAGGATGCCCGACAGGCCGAGGTTCTCGTTGTAGAAGTACTGGACGTTCTCGCCCTGCGTGACGCCCTTCTCGATCACCCGCAGCAGGGACGCCTGCACCTCGTCCACGTACTCCTGCCTCAGCGCCAATGCCTGCTTCATCGCCTCCGCGTCCCCTAGCGCCAGTGACAGGCCGACGCCCTCATGGTTCGAACGCCCGCAGGCGTTGAGGAGGCTGGCGAACATGTCCGCGCTCATCCTCCAGCGAGGGAAATGATAGCGCTCGTGGACGACCTCGTCCAGCGTGGTCACCGGCGTGCCCTGGGCCGTGAGCTTCAGGGCCAGCAAGGAGGACAACTTCATGCGCTGCGCCTCGTCGATGTCGTCCGAGGTCGCCTCCACCGGAACGCCGGCCTCCTCCAGCAGCGCCTTGGCGCCGGGAACGGAGCCGGAGATGCCGATGACGTAGGGGTCGGTGGACCCCACCAGGCCGTTCAATAGCGGACCCTCGGGCAGCATGGAGCCGGGGCGCACCTCCACCACCTTTCTCTTGGCGCCTTCCTCGAACAGCCACTGGTTCAGCCCTGACAGGCCGCGGATGGCCTGGCGGTCCCCTGCTATCCCGGCGAAGGCGATGCCCAGCAGGTCCCAGTTGCTCTCGCTCATGGCCGAGGCCAGCAGCATGCACACCGCTGACGCGGACCCCGAGGTCATGCCGTCGATGCCCGCGAGGTGAGGGTTCACATGCACCACCTTCTCCGAGTCACAGGGCGGGGTGTGGTGGTCCAGCACGATGACCTTGCACGGCAGCTTCTCCAGCGCGTCCAGGTGGGACGAGCCCATGTCGCTGAGGATGAGAAGGTCGCAGCCCTCCGACATCTCCTCGATGAGCTTCTCGGTGAGGGACTTGGTCATGGTGCAGTGGAAGCGCTTGCCCGCCCGGAGCAGCGCGTTGCACAGCACGCCCGCCGATGATATGCCATCGGCGTCATAGTGGGAGATGACACGGACCTCTGGGAAGCGGTCGACCTCCTCCTTGGCGATAGAAATGCGGGAAAGGAGTTTGTCAGGCAGCGGGGTGCCTGGTTCCAACGCCATCACTCGATCAGGAGCTCAGCGTTAGCGATGGAGTACTGCCAGTCCGCGGGGAGGGCTCCCTCGCGCTTGTAGTACTTCACGATGCGGCGGATCTTGGACTCCACCATCTGGAGGTTCCTCTTGTTGGCGAGGTCCTTCTTGTTCTCCATGAGGTGGGTCTGGAGGTTGATGGCCCTTCTCATCAGGGCGACGAGGTCATCGGGGATGTTGGCCTGCAGGTCATTCTCCCTCAGGATGTCCAGCACCGTCTTCCCGGTGGCCAGCTTGACGTCGGGCACGGCGTGCTGGTCACGGAGCAGCAATCCGATGCGGGCAGCGGTGACGCCGTCCTTGCCCATGGCGATGATCTTTTCCTCTATCTCGTCCTTGTTGAGGGGCACCCACGCGGGGTTCTCGGTGATCAGCGGGCGCTGGGACCCGGACTTGCCCCTTCTCCTGGCATGCATACGAGCCATAGTGAAGTCTCCAAATGTGAATCTAAGGGTGTTTAGGTGGCGAGATGAAGCCAATCCCCGTTCTGATATATATTCTTTGACGGTCCCCTCTCGCTCCCTTCAAGGCCGCGGGGCGCATCTCTTCCCCCTCGCCCAGTCGATCAGGGGGAGGTACTCCACCATAGGGAACGACAGCTGCTCGGGCAGCTCCCGGAACGGTCGCCAGGTCATCTCCGCCGGGCCGGCCTCAGCGCCCATGATGCCGACGAACACCGTGACTTCCGGCGACTCCACCCGGTGGCATATCTCCGTGACCTCGTGGCCCACCTCCTCGCGGAACTCCCTCATCACGGCCTCGAGGTCGCTCTCCCCCTCCTCCACCTTCCCGCCGGGCATCTCCCACCCGTTGCGGCGGGGGTTGAAAACCATGATGAACTCTTCGCCCTGGAAGGCGATGCAGTACACGTACCTCACGGCGAGCTCACCGCGATCATGGCGTGGTCCTTCTCCATGGGGTCGAGGCGGACCACCTCCCTCACCACGAGTCCGGCAGTCTGCAGCTGCCTCCTCGCCTCCTCGTACATGCGCTCTGGGTCCGCCGAAACGTCCTCGGAGCGGGACTTGATGACCAGCAGCCCGGCCTGGGCCGAGAAGGCCCGGTAGTTCTTGATGAATATCTGGGCCTGCCCCCTCTGGGCGATGTCCTGGTACACCACGTTCACGCCCTCCACCCCGAAGGAGTACTCCTGCGGCTTCGTGGCATCGGCGAGGAACGGGACCATGTTAGGGCGGGACTCGCACACCGGCACCAGGTCGCGGAACGACCGGGGGGACACCTCCACGCAGTAGACGGTCCCCTCGGTCACGATGTCCGCCACGTGGCTGGCGGTGGTCCCGCTGGCCGCTCCCAGGTACAGCACGGCGGTGTCCCGGCGGAAGGGGAAGAACATGCCGCCGGACCGCAGGTACGCCGCCAGCTTGCTGCGGGTGGGCACCCACTCCCGGTACTGCACCTCGTCCGCGCTGACCAAGCGCTCGCCGTACACGGCCTTCCCGGGCGCGGAGTTGCGGGTGTACAGCCGCTCGCCGTCGGTGAAGACGCCCTCGAACATGGTACCCTTCATAATCCTCCGAAGGAACGCACCCCCTGTTATATACCTGCGGTGGGCGGGGCAGGATGAACTTATTTCTATGTCGCGGTGCGCTTCCCTACATCGTTGCCGGAGAGCAGGGACAAGGACCGGAGGATCGAGGAGCTGACCGAGCGCATCGCTAGCCTGGAGGCCTCCCTGCGGGAGGTCACCCGCCCCTACCAGCAGCTGGTGGACCAGCTGGGGCAGTTCCAGGGCATCGTGCAGCGCTACTTCCGCCTCCTGGACATGTACCAGCGGCACGGCGTCATCGCCGTGGACGTCATCCTCCCGGACGTCAAGGACCCCATGTCCCGAGAGATCATGCGCATCCTCATGGACCGCCCAGGGCTGAACATAACGCAGATCTCGGAGGAGCTGCGATCGAGGACCGGCTCTGCCAGCCGACGCATCGTGCGCGAGCGTCTGGAGGAGCTGGTGAGGCAGGACCTGCTCACCGAGGACCGGGGGAGCAAGGCCAAGACCTTCAACGTGTCCCCGCGGGTGGTCGAGAAGTGGTCAGAAGTGCTCGGATTGAATAAGTGAGGTGAACGCTCATATCATGAGCGAGGGCGGCAGGGTCGGTGACCGTGAACGTCCTCAACGTGACGAGGGGTAAGCATGACCAACGAAGAAATGCCGGATGCAGAGCAGATAAGGGACATCATGAAGGTCCTGTCCGAGACCGTCCCCGGCCTCCTGGAGGGGCTGGCCAAGATCATGTACGGGGCCAAAGAGAGCGAGGAGTACGGCCGTGCGGTGGCCAACTTCTACAAGGCCCTCAAGGACTCGGGCATGAGCGGCGAGCAGGCGTTCCAGCTCACCCGGGACTACATGAGCAACATGTCCCTGGGCAACATCATGAAGGGGGTCACCTCGCAGGGCGACTCCGACTGGAAGAGGAAGGAGCGTTCCACGGGGGATTGAGATGGAGCAGCCGGACCGCAGCGCGGTCCTGTACGCGGTGGCCTACGCCCCTGGCGTGGGGCTGAGGCTCACGATCTCCTACCTGCGCATGAAGCGCGCGGCCCGACGGGCGGAGAGGCGCTTCTACCATGAGCTGGTGCGCTCCGGCCTCCCGGCCACGGAGGCCCGGTCCCTGGCGGTGGAGTACGGAGCGGCCATCAGCATCAAGAGCATGGTCAACGGGCTGGGGAACGGCTTCCCCTTCCAGGAACGCCGGTAGGCGGCGCGTTCTGGGGAAGAGCACCCGGCCCCTTGGGCCAGACCCGGCTCTTTTTTTTATCAGCCTCCGCCAGCCGATGCGGCCAGGTCCATATCGCACCTCCACCTCGCAAGGATGTTAAAGGGGGGCCACCATACCGCAAGCGATGCAACGGGATCTGGAAAGGATCGCCCGGATGGTCCGGAAGGCGGTGCAGGCCCTGCCCCGCGATTTCGACCGGGGGAAGGAGCTTTATATCGGGGCGGACGGGACGCCCACGGTCAACATCGACAAGGTGGCCGAGGACATCATCCTGCGGGAGGTCAGCGAGCGCGACCTTCCGGTCAACGTGCTGAGCGAGGAGGCGGGCCTGGTGGACCGCGGCCATGCCGACACGCTGGTCATCGATCCCATCGACGGAACGCACAACTCCATCCACGGCATCCCGTTCTTCAGCGTATCCCTCGCCGTCGGCCGTGGCTCCCTGGACGGCGTGGAGCACGCCCTCCTCCTGGACCTGGTCAACGGGGACATGTACCGGGCGCGGCGCGGCCACGGCGCCACTATGAACGGCAGCCCCCTGCGGGTGCGGGAGCTGCCCTCGCAGGAGCCGGCCATGCTGTTCTACCTCGGCCGCTTCGCCCACCCCCGCGCCTTCGAGCTGGTGAAGCGCTCCTCCCGGGTGCGGGCCATGGGATGCGCCTCGCTGGAGATGGCACTGGTGGCGCAGGGGAGGTTCGATGCATACTATTTCAACACCGAGGTCTATGAGAAAGGCATACGCGTGATCGACATCGCGGCGAGCGCCCTGATACTCAGGGAGGCGGGCGGGGAGATCGTGGACCTCCAGGGGCGGAGGCTCAACATGCCCTTCGACCTCTCGGCCAGGAGCAACTTCCTGGCCTACGGGGACCCGCGGGTGAAGGAGCTGATGCTATGAGGCTGGGGATAACGGCGAACTCGGAGATACCAGAGGCCATCAAGATGAGCAGGGCGGTGCTGAGCGAGCTGGAGGGGCAGGACGTGGTCCTGGAGTCAGGGATAGCGCGCCTGTTCGGCCGGCCCGGGATGGCGGTGGAGGACATGGACGTGGACGTCCTCATCACCGTGGGAGGGGACGGCACCATCCTGCGCTCCCTGCAGAGGACCAACGCGCCCATCCTGGGGGTGAACGCCGGAGCCCTGGGATTCCTCACCGAGGTCACCGACTCCCACCTGCCCACGGGGATAAAGCGCCTCCTGGCGGGGGACTTCTTCGTGGAGGACCGCATAAAGGTGGCCACCAAGGTGACGGGGGAGAGGCTGTACGACGCCACCAACGAGGTGGTGGTGCACACCGCCCACGTGGCCAAGATACGGCACTTCCACGTGTACGTGGACGACCAACTGGCCATGGACGTGCGGGCGGACGGCATAATCGTCTCCACCCCCACGGGGTCGACGTGCTACGCCATGTCCGTGGGGGGGCCGATCATCGACCCCCGCATGGACGCCTTCGTGATCGCCCCCATGGCCCCCTTCAAGTTCGCCACCCGGCCCCTGGTGGTCCCCTGCACCTCCCGCATACGCCTGGAGGTGGTGCGGCCCAAGCCCTGCCTGTGCGTGATCGACGGGCAGCACGAGCATCCGCTGGAAGGGGACGAGATGACGGAGTTCTCCAAGGCCGAGGGCCGGAGCCGCTTCGTGCGCTTCGAGCGGGACTTCTACGAGCGCCTGCGTGAAAAGCTGGTCTGCTCCCCATGAGCACGCGAAAGACGTGGGGTATCGAGGGGGACGTGCTGGACATGATCAGCGAGGCGTCCCGCGAGTCCCTCCCCAACGAGTTCGTGGCGGCCCTGCGGGCGGAGGAGGGCGTGATCACCGAGATCCTCCTCTTCCCGGGGAGCTACTCCAGCAAGCGCTCCGCCTCCATGCAGCTGCACATGCTGCCCATCGACCTCAGCGTGGTGGGGACGGTGCACTCCCATCCCGGTCCGTCCAACCGTCCCTCGGACGAGGACCTCCACCTCTTCGGCAGCTTCGGCAGCACCCACATCATCACCTGCCTCCCCTACGACAGGGGGAGCTGGCAGGCCTACGACCGCGAGGGCCGCAGGATCGTGCTGAAAGTGGTCTAGAGGATCTTGCTTCCCGGCCCTATGTTGCCGCGAGCGGTGGCCCCCGGCCCGATGATGGAGTTCTCGAATATGATGGTCCCGGGGTCGATCATGGCGTTGATGCCGGTCTTGACGTCGTCGCCCATGATCACTCCCAGCTTCCTCCTCCCGGAGTCGATGAGCTGGCCCTTGAACGAGACCTTGACCGGCTTGTCGTCGAAGCGGAGGTTCGCCACCTTCGTACCCGCTCCGAGGTTACACCTCTCCCCCAGGATGCTGTCCCCCACGTAGTTGTGGTGCGGCACGTGCGTCTTGGACATCACGATGGAGTTCTTGACCTCCACCGAGGCGCCCACCTTCACTCCCGGCCCCAGGCAGGTGGAGGCGCGGATGTAGCAGTTGGGTCCGATATCGCACCCCTCGGAGATGTACGTCGGTCCCTCGATGTACGCGCCACTGCGGATGCGCGCCCCCTTCTCCACCACGACCTCGCCGTGCAGGTACGCCCCCTTCTCCACGGTCCCTTCGACCTTGCCCTTGAGGCGGGCCATGAGGATCTCGTTGGCATTGAGCAGGTCCCACGGCAGGCCGACGTCCATCCACCCTTCCTTCAGCTCCTCGATGCGCACCCCGCCCTCGGAGGCCAGGGAGTTGAGGGTGTCGGTGATCTCGTACTCCCCCCGCACCGACTTGGGCGTCTCCTTGATGCGCTCGAAGATGTCGGGGTTGAACACGAAGGCCCCGGCGTTGATCATCTTGGTGGGCGGGGCCTTGGGCTTCTCGTGTATCTTGACCAACCGGTCGCCGTCGGCCTCGATGACCCCGAAGCGTTCTGGATGTTCGACCGTCACCGTTCCCATGACGTGCCCACCGGTGGCGCGGTGCTTCTCCATCATCCTCTCCAGGTCGTCCTGGAAGACGATGACGTCGCCGTTGACGCACACGAACGGCTCGTCGATCGATCCGTCCGCGCACCCTATGGCGTGCGCCGTCCCCATGCGCTCCCGCTGCTCCAGGTACTTGATGCGCAGGCCGAAGCGGGAGCCGTCGCCGTAGTACTCCTTGATCTTGTTGGCCTTCCACCCCACCAGGATGTAGATGTCCTTGACGTCCAGCGCCGAGAGGGCGTCCAGCACATGGGACATGAACGGGCGTCCGGCCACCAGCAGGAGGGGCTTGGGGACGTTGGTGGTGAGGGGCCGCAAGCGAGTGCCCTCCCCCGCCGCGAGGACGAGCGCCTTCACTTCAGGCACCTCCTCACCATGTCCGCGGCGATCTCCGACAGCCGCTCCACCTCCGCGCGGTCGCGGGCCTCCACCGCCACCCGCAGCTTCGGCTCCGTCCCTGACAGGCGCACCAGGAACCACCCGTCTGGGTACTCCGCTCGGAAGCCGTCCAGGGTCAGCACCCGATCGCAGTCCAGATGTGATGCCGCTTCGGAAAGGCGGGCCTCCACATCCTTCCGGGCCCGGGCCTCGAACTGGTGCGAGGTCCTCTTGGCCGGGTAGGAGGGCAGGGCGTCCACCATATCCGATATCCTCTGCTCCGAGGCCATCTTGGCCAGCAGGGCGCCGGCGTACACCCCGTCGGGGCAGTACGTCTGCTGCGGGAAGATGTAGGTTCCGGAGGGCTCTCCCCCGAAGTCCAGGGAGTGCTGCTTCAGCGCCTCGGCCACGTACACGTCACCCACCTTGCACCTCACCACCTTGCCCACCAGGTCGTCCAGGACCATGGAGGCGTCCATAGGAGCCACGACCCCTTGGGATTTCAGGGAGCTGGCGAACAGGGCGATGAGGCGGTCGCCGTCGATGAACCTCCCCTTGTCGTCCATGGCCACCATGCGGTCCCCGTCCCCGTCGTGGGCGATGCCCACGTCGGCCTTCTTCTTCAGCACCAGCTCCTTCAGGTCCTGCAGCTGGTCCTCGGTGGGCTCCGAGGTCCGTCCGGGGAAGTGGCCATCGGCCTGACAGTTCAGGGTGGTGAGGCGGCAGCCCAGGGTCCGCAGGGCCCGGGGGCTGACCTCGAACGTCCCTCCGCACCCGCAGTCCAGGACCACCTGGGCGGTCGCGGAGCCCATGGCCTTGACGATGGCCTCGACGTGGCTCTCCACCGCTCCCTCCAGCTGGTACGTCTTTCCGACGTGGCGCCAGCTCTTCCCCTCCATACGGTTGCCGATGCGGTTCTCCACCTCGGTCATCTGGGGGGTGTCGAACGCCGACCCGTCAGGGTTCCACAGCTTCACCCCATTATACTGAGAAGGATTATGGGAGGCGGTCACCATTATGCCGCAGTCGAAGTCCGCGGCCGCCCGGGCCAGGGTGGGGGTGGACACCATCCCCGCATCGTGCACGCTGGCCCCCATGGAGGTCGCGCCCGCGATGAGCGCCTGCGACACCATCTGGCCGGTGGTGCGGGTGTCCCTACCCAGCACGATCTCGTGGTTCATGCTGGCCACCGCCTCGCTGATGCTGACCGCGAGATCGGGGGTGAAGTCCTGACCGATGACGCCTCTTATGCCTGATGAGCCGAACAAGGACATGATATCTAACCGTTCCAGAAGCATACAGAACATGAATAAAACTATTGATGACCAAATTATCGGTTATAATTTTATAGAGTCTATAGCCAGACAATTTCATTTTCCTACCAAGAAATGCGTACTTGTCACCTTTCCGCTCACAATTTTAGATACTGGCTAATCAACATTATAGGATAAATTTTATATATGCGTCCTAGCCATTACTATCTGGGTCGTATGGCCAACATCGCCCACAACGAACTAGGAGGGAAATCATTGGTCATGGAGCAGATCAACGTCGATAAGGCCAAGGAAATCGCTAAGAAGAAAGGTCTCAAGCCGGGCAGGGTAAAGGGAACGAACGGTATCCAGTTCACCAAGGGATCCAACGACCGCCTGGAGATCATCCCATGGGATGACTTCGAGAAGACCCTCAAGTCCAGAGGACTGGGCGTCTTCGAGAGCGGCGGCTGGATGAAGATAATGAAGAAGTAAGTGCGAGAAACCTTTCTTTCCAAACCATTTTCTCCGTTTTCTTCACTTGGTCCTCATCACCAGCCAGTTCTTCTTGGACGACTCCTTGCCCTTGAACCGCACCAGCGCATAGGTGCCGCGCAGCTTCCCGCCCTCCAGCCTCACCACGATGGTGTCCTCCTTGCGCTCCAGGAGCTCGAATCCGCCGCGGTCGAAGATCTCCACGTGCCCAGCACCGTACTCGCCCTGCGGTATCTCTCCCTCGAAGCTTCCGTAGGACACCGGGTGGTCCTCGGTCTGCACCGCCAGCCTCTTCACCTTGACCTCCTCCGGCACCCCCTTGGGCACCGCCCAGCTCTTCAACGTGCCGTCCAGCAGAAGGCGGAGGTCGTGGTGATGGGTGGAGGCATGATGGTCGTGCACCACGAAGAACGGCGTCCCGGTGTCGCCGCCGCCCGCCGGCTCGGGCGTGCGTGAGAAGTCCCTCTTGTCCCGGTACTCCTTGAGGGGAGCATCCATGGTGCTTACTATGCACCGCTGAGGAGATAACCGTTAGGGCCCTTGACCTTGATCCTCAGGCCCCTGTCGAACGCGCGGCAGAACGCCTTCTGGTCATCGTCCAGCCCCCACACCTCCAGGGAGGCATCGACCTCGGTGACCACGTCCAGCGTGACCTCGCTCTTGTCCACCTTCTTAAACCACACGCTGGCCACCAGCCCGCTGTGGCTGCGGTCCAGGGTCTCGGCCAGGCGCATGAACGCCGCCAGGATTATGATGTTCTGCTGGGTCCGGCCGTCCAGGTCCGCCATGCCCGGGTCCTTGCGGCGGGGAGGGCGCTTCCTATGGTACAGCACCAGGTTGGCCATGATGGCGATCTCCCGGTCCTCGAAGCCCAGCAGGTCGGCGTTCCTCACGATGTAGTAGGAGTGGGAGTGGTGGTTGTTGAATGATATGAAGTCACCCACGTCGTGAAGGTACGCCGCGTAGCTGAGCAGCTCCCTCTCCTTGCGCCCCAGGGAGTGCAGCCCCACCTCCTTGGCGCTGTCGAACAGCTCCAGCGCCAGGCGCTGCACCGTCTCCGCGTGCTGCTCGTCGATGTTGCACGAGCGCCCCAGCTGCAGGACGCTGGTCTCCCGCACTGACATGCGCTGCGCGTGCGGGTATCCTTCGATCCCGGAGAGGTAGTCGACCAGCATGCCGTTGAGGACGCCGCGGTCGGAGACGTACAGCTCCTCGATGCGCAGGCCCTCCATGAACGTCTCCAGGATGGCCGCCCCGCCCAGGATGATGTCCGCCCGGTCGGGGTTGATGCCCGGGACCAGCCTCCGGGACGCCAGGTCCAGGGACCGCAGCATGGCGGCCAGCTTCTTGAGGTGGGAGTAGCGCAGCACGCCCGGCCGGCCGCCGTAGGCCTTCACCGCCATCTCCGCCAGGTTGATCACCGTGCCCGAGCTCCCCCACACCTGGTCGATCTTGACCATGGAGGCCGAGCGCACGGTGTGCACCATGACGCCCCGGGCGTGACGCTTCATCTTGTTGTATACGCCGTCGTCCACCGGCCCCTTGTGCCCCTCGGGGATGAACATGGAGGTGGTCCGTATGGCGCCCAGCTTGAGGCTGTCCAGCATGGAGTAGCTGTCCTGCTCCCCGATGATGACCTCGGTGCTCCCGCCCCCGATGTCGATGAACAGGGCGCTGCGCGGGCCCAGGTCGATGCCCGAGCTCACGCCCAGGTATATGAGCCGGGCCTCCTCTATTCCAGAGACCACGCCCAGCTCCACCTCCGCCTCCTCCCGCATCCTCTCCACCAGCACATTCTGGTTGGTGGCCTCCCGGGCGGCGGAGGTGGCTATCATGATGATCTCGTCCGCCCCGTAGGCCTGGGACAGCTGCACGAACTTCTGGCACACCAGCACCGTGCGGTCCATGGCCTCCCGGCGAAGGGTGTTGTCGCCGAACTCGCTCTCCCCCAGCCGCACCACCTCCTTCTCCTGGCTTATGACAGTATAGGAGTAGTTGGGGTTGAGGCGGACCACCAGCATGCGCACCGAGTTGGTGCCCAGGTCGATGAACGAGACCACGTGGTCGGAGCGGGGGCTCAAGTTGTTCATTTCAGCCTCACCTTCCTATTGAACGTCGACTCGAACAGGTCGGCCTTGGACATGTTCAGGTCATCCTTGTACATCATGCCCTTGGCCTTTATGGTCAACAGTAGCTCGTCCTCCGTGATGGTGCACTTCACCTCCCTGACCCAGCCATCATGACGATAGTCCAGTCCGTCCGCCAGGCGCAGGATGGAGGCCAGGGCGAAGAGGCGCGCCTGAGCGCCCTCGTCCAGTCCCTCCAGCTCGGGATCGTCGGGACGCGGGGGGCGCTTGCGGTGGTACCGGGCCAGGCAGGCCACCATGCGCTTTTCCTCTCCT
Source organism: Methanomassiliicoccaceae archaeon (assembly GCA_963663855.1). Classification (GTDB taxonomy): domain Archaea; phylum Thermoplasmatota; class Thermoplasmata; order Methanomassiliicoccales; family Methanomassiliicoccaceae; genus UBA6. Next base: position 2,103,327 of record OY760646.1, read on the forward strand.
GTGAGGGGGAGGTCCATCTCCGATATGATGCGGTAGCTGGTGCGATGATGCCCCTTCATCCCTTCCACCGTTCCCACATCGTGCAGCAGGCACCCCGCCTCCAGCAGCATGCGGTCCCGCGCCTTCAGGCCATGCAGCGGCCGGAGCTGCCGGAAGAGCGAGGTGGCGAGGCGGAGCACGTTCTCGGCGTGGGGATGATCGATGTTGTATATCCGCGCCTTCCGTTCCACGGCCTCCAGGCACGCCCTGCTGCTCCCAGCAGCGCACCTCTCACGGTCCAGCTCTTTGCCCGAGATCCCACGACGCAGGGTCTCGGCCACCTCCTCCGGCAGCTTTTTCTCACTCAGGCCGCGCACGGCGGCCTCCACGTCGTACTCCACCCTCCTCACCGCGATGGACATGTCGTCGGTGCGCATGACCGCGTACGAGGCGCGGGGGTCCCCGTCCACCGGGCGGCCCACGCTGCCGGGGTTGGCGAAGAGCACACCGTCGACGAGGCGCACGAACGCGCGGTGAGAGTGCCCCACGAGCACTACATCGGCATCGGCCATGCCAGCGAGCTCCTGCAACCGCTCTTCCGTCGTGTCGGGACCCAGGCCCTCGCGAGGGTCGGCGGGGCTGGCGTGCAGCATGAGGATCTTCTTGCTCCCTATCTGCAGCCGCAGCTCGGCGGGCAGGGAGGATATGAACTCGAGGCTCTCCTCGGACAGGTCCTTAGCCGCCGCGGCGATGATCGCCGTCCTCATGGATCGTGATCGCGACCTGCGGGCCGCCCGGGAGTGCTCCAGGACGTTGAGGTCGAAGTTGCCCACCACGCTCAGGAAGTGATCGCCGCGGAGCGTCCGCACCACCTCCTCCGGGTACGCTCCCGAGCCTACCATATCTCCGAGGTTGAAGAACGCTCCCACGCCCTGCTGGCGCGCATCATCGAGCACCGCCTTCAGCGCGTCCATGTTGCCGTGCACGTCGGAGACGATCGCAATCTTTGCGCTGGAAGCAGGCTCCACCAGGGGGATGCCCGGCCCCGGCTGCGACGCGCCGGTGCTGAACCTCTCCGGCAGGCGCTCGAAGAACCGCTGCCGGCGCAGCTCGCTCCAGCGGTCTGTGAAGCGAGCGTACAGGGCCGCCCGCTCCCGGGAACGGTCCTCCCTGATGGCGGCCACTGCCTGCTCCATATCCACGTCACCCTCGGCGATAACGTCCCTGCTCCAGGCGTCGATGCCGTCTAGCCAGACATCACAGTCGTGCATCTCCCCCAGCAGGTCCTGGACCTCCTTGAGCGCTTTTACCTCGGTCTTCAGCTCATCGTCGAACAGCGGCCGGAACGCTTCCAGAGTGTAGCGCAGCCGCTTTATGGCGATGCGCAACTGGTGGTGCTGCACCTTGGCCTCCGGGTCTGTGACGTACCGGTCCAGCTTCAGCACCTCGGCCACCCGCATCGCGGCATGGGCGCTCCCCGTGGCGTACCCGGTCCGACCGCGGACGCTGACGCTCATGTTCTCCAGGTTCTCCACGGTGCGGGAGAGGCGGTCCTCCATGTCCTGCAGCAGGCCGGACTCGGAAAGGTTGTCCAGCCAGCCCACCACCTGCTCCTGCAGCTGCCGACGCTGTGCCTCTTTGGTCTCGCGCAGCACCGTGATCGCGCGGCGCACCTCGCCCTCGACCCTCTGTTCCATCCCGCGCAGGTAATCGATCTGCACATCCGCATCACGAGCCTCCCCTAGGGCTCGGGTGAGACCCTTCACGCCGTTCCGCCAGCGCTCGTACTGCGCTCGCTTGAAGCAGGTGCTGAAGATGGGGAGGCCGGCGCGCACCCTTCGGGACGCGACCCGCGTCTGGTGCACGCCCTCCACGTCCATGTCCCTAGCCTCTGAGGAGCGCTCCCTCAGCTCGCGCACGTGGTGCAGGAGCATGGTGGTCCCCAGCAGGCAGAGCCCGGGGTCCTCACCTTTCCCCATGCCACGCTCCCCTGTTGGCCAGCAGCCATTCCTGAGAGTCGAACACCTTCTCCCCCTTCCGGCGATGGACCTTCACCCACTCCCCGCTGGAGAGGAGCTCGCGCGCCTTTACGTTATCGCGCAGGTGCGCCTCCAGGATGCACCGCACCAGCACCTTGCGCAGGCGCTTCTCCCGCACCGGGAACAGGACCTCCACCCGGCGGTCGAGGTTGCGGGGCATCATGTCCGAGGAGCCCAGCAGCACCTCGCCCTCCCCGCCGTTGCGGAAGTAGTAGATGCGGGAGTGCTCCAGGAACCGGGAGATGATGCTCGTCACCCGGATGTTGTCGCTGAGGCCAGGCACCCCCGGCCGCAGGCTGCACAGCCCCCGCACGTTGAGGTCGATCTTGACGCCTGCCATCGACGCGCGGTACAGCGCCTGTATGATGCCCTTGTCGATGAGGGCGTTGACCTTGAAGGCGATGTAGCCGTCCCCGCTGCTCTGGTGCCTCGCGATCTCCCGGTCGATCCTCTCCATGATGCCCCGGCGGATGCCGTTCGGTGACGCCAGTATCTTCTTGTACTCCTCCTTGTGGCAGTATCCGGTGAGGGCGTTGAACAGGTCGGCGACGTCCGCCGCGAGGTCGGGGTCCGCGGTCAGGTAGCCGATGTCCCCGTAGGTGCGGGCGGTCTTGGAGTTGTAGTTGCCGGAGGAGAGGTGGCAGATGCGGATCGGTCCATCCCTGCCCCGCTTGACGATGAGGCACATCTTGGCGTGGATCTTGATGTCCACCGGGCCATACACGACGTGCACCCCGGCCTGCTCCAGCTGCCTCGCCCAGGTGATGTTGTTGGTCTCGTCGAACTTGGCCTTCAGCTCCAGGACCGCGGCCACGGCCTTGCCGTTCCGCCTCGCCTCCATCAAAGCCTCCACCAGCGGGGAGTTGTGGTCGATGCGGTAGAAGGTGATCTTGATCGCCATCACATCAGGGTCCACCGCCGCCTGCTCCAGCAGGCTCACCACCGGCTGGAACGAGTCGTAGGGGTGGTACAGCACCACGTCGCGCTCGGCCACGTTGCCGAGGATGGTCTTCTCGTTGGACAGGAGCTTGGGCACGAACGGTAAGAAGGGCGAGTCCTTTAGGTCCGGGCGCTGCACGTCCAGCATCTGCCACAGGTCCACCGGCGCCAGCGGGATGGACGATCGGTAGATGAGCTTGGTGGAGAGGCCCAGCTTGGAGGCCAGCATCTCCGCGATGCGTGGCGGCATGTCCACGTCCACCTCCAGCCGGGAGGGGTCGTTCATCCGACGGGACTCCACGCCCTCCTCCATGGCCGTGAGCAGGTCATGCGTCTCGTCCAGCTCGATCTCGAACTCCGCGTCCCGGGTCACCCGGAAGGGATGCACGGCCTCCACCTTCACGCCGGTGAAGAGCATGTCCAGGTTGGCGGCCACCAGGTCCTCGATGAACACGTAGTGCGATATGTCCCTCCGCTCTCCGGGCTCGTTGTCGATCTTGAGCAGCCGGGGCAGAAGCCCGCCGCCCGGGACCTTGACCCTAGCGAACCGTTCGTGGCCTATGGAGTCGCGGACCACCACCGCCAGGTTGATGGCCCCGCTGGAGATGAACGGGAAGGGATGGCTCAAATCGAAGGCCAGGGGCGTGAGGACGGGGAACAGGTTCTGCTCGAAGTACGCCCGCAGCGCGCTCCTCCTCTCGGGAGAAAGATCGCTCATGCGGTGGATGTGGACGCCGGCGGCGTCCAGCTCCGGCAGCAGCTGCTCCACCCACACCCGGCGGTGCTCGTCCAGCAGGTAATCGACGCGTTCCTTGATGGCCTCCAGCTGCTCCCTCGGGGTCATGCCGTCGGCCGGGGCCTCCAGCGCGCCCTTGGCCGCCTGACGTATCAGACCGGGCACGCGGGACATGAAGAACTCGTCCAGGTTGCTGCCGCAGATGGCGAAGAACTTGACCCTCTCCAGCAGCGGCTGGGCGGTGTCCTCGGCCTCCTCCAGCACCCGGCGGTTGAAGTCGAGCCAGCTTAGCTCTCGGTTGATGAACATCCGCGGGTCGTCCAGGGAGGTGAAGTCCTCCTGATCGCTGCTCGCTCCCTTGCTGCTGCCGTACGGGGCTCTGAGTTCCGTTATCCCCTCACCATATTACCCAATATCGAGGGGGGATATAATCGTTCCATTCTGTTTTCTGAGATATCTGGCCTATCTCCAGGAACGCACATCGTGAGACGCCTCGGGGCGTCCGAGAATCATAAGGTTTATATCTCAAGCAATTATAAGGAGGGCTACAAGCAGGGGTAGCCAAGCTTGGCCAACGGCGTAAGATTCAGGGTCTTATCCTTAGTGGTTCGGGGGTTCAAATCCCTTCCCCTGCACTTCTTTTACACTTATCATCTGGGTCACTCGTCGCATCGAGGAACCATATCTCGGTCACACTAACAAAAAATAGATTTTATCTGAAAGCCTTTTTATGATTCCTTAGCTTAGCTCGCTAGGTGGCACAGAGCAAGGACTATCGCTGTTCGAAGTGCGGCCGGTCATTTATAAAAATGCGAGCGGCCGATGGCATAAGAGGCATCACCATCCTGGCATTCATTATCATTCTGGTATTGGCGATACTCGAGTTCAGCGGTGAGGGTCCATTCATCGAGGGTGTCACCTTTGGCAGCATCCAGGTGATCGTCGCGGTCGTCGTCGTCTTTATCCTGGTCAACGTGGCGGCGGACCAGACCATCAAGGAACAGAGGAAAAAGTATGGCACTCTTGGAGCCTTGCACTGCCCAGCTTGCCTTGAGGTAGCAAAGAAGGAGGCCGATGCAGCCCACCAGGTCGAGCTGGCCGAGGTGGAGAAGTGGAAGGCCGAACTGAACGCCATGGCCGAGAAGGACATTGCCGTTCGAACGGTAGTGCAGGAGTGGAAGGCCACCAACGGCGATATCGTACCGGGCCGGGCGACGATAGCCGAGCTCGTGGGGGCCCTCAACTTCGAAAAAGCCGGTAACTTCGAGAACGCTGCCAAGATCTATGAGCAGCACAAGCTGTGGTCCCTAGCAGGAAAGGTTAGGGAAAAGTCCCGAGTGCAAACGGTCAAGCACGTTACGGTGGACATGAACCAGCTGATCGAGCAGATAGGCACTAGGGGGTTGGCCATCCCCTATAGGTGTCACACCTGTGGGGCCAGCATCACCATTGACAAGAACTCCAGCGTCTCAGGCCTGAAGTTCTGCTCCTATTGCGGAAGCGCCTACAACATCGAGGATATGACCAAGATAGTTCAGGAAGCGCTAAGCTGAGCAGTACATAGGGGTGAAAGCCCAATGCATTGGATCGGCCTATACCTTGGTTCCAGTAGCGGGGTCTTCAGGGCCTTATCCTTAGTGCTTCGGAGGGGGGGGGGGCAAATCCCTTCCCCTGCATTCTTGATCTTTCTTAACAATTCAATAATTTTGAAGAGCACGGGTGCGATTGAAGATCCTTCTGAAGAATTACGGGGCGTTTGCCCTTAGGCCTGTTATGCAGGGCAATCATCAAGAGGCCGCGACGATGTCACCATCGTAGGTCTCCAGGACTATCTTGTCGGCGATGCCGCTCTCCTTCATCCAATCTCGGTACGCCTGAGCGCCGGGTTTGCCAAGCGTCTCGGACTCCCACTCGGCGACCGCGATGGTCGTGCGGGCGTCTGCACGCATCAGACGGTACCGGATGAAGCCAGGCTGCGCTTTAAAGGTTCTGACCCCCTCGGTAGCTATCATATGGAAGATCGCTTCAGCCTCAGGCGAGTACACATCAATGCTCCACTTGGCGATCGTCACTCTAAGATATGTCATGAAGGCCTCAACAACGTTTTATCCTGCGCACACCTACTTCCTTACATCTGGCGGCGCCCTGGTCCCCTTCAGTTCCACTCCGGTCTCGGCACGTATCCGAAGCCTTAGGTCTTTCAACGCCAATAGCCGCCCTTCATGGGTCGCTATCATCTGACGGATCGATTCATTATAGGAGTCGGGGCGCTGGCTAAGCGCTTCCAGCTCCTTCCGGACCTTACCTTCCGCCTCGCTCATCCACCCTGCGAGGTTGTCATAGGTTAGCGGTTTCATGATTGCCATAACATACTTGATGGCGGAGTTATTAATAGTCAGGGGGCTGCAGAGCACAACTGTCTTCAGACCTCCTATTCGATTGCACAAGGCGTAAACACTGTCTCTTTCTGTGTAGGGATAGCACGGCGCATTGTAAGACGCTGTGTTCTGTATACTAGCCAGAATCGGAAACGAAATGATCCATCGAATGGTTAGTATCAACTGCGAGTGCCGTTGAGATTCTGGATGTCGTCCTTAGTGGTTGGGGGGGGGTTCCAACCCATTCCCCTGCAATTATGGCTCTTCTAATTCTCGATGTATATCCTTCGACATTTCTGTCCACGCCATACTTCTTTACTCAGACAACATACAATGTGATTGATGTGATCAAATGCTAATCTATGCTAAAGTTTGCTAATTAGCAGATACCTTCTCAACCCAGAGTAAAAAAAATCTCACGGTTTTCCTCAAAAAGTGGGTTACACGAACATACACTATATGCGACATTGATCCCGTCGCTCTATACAGGGAGTTCATATACGATCGCTCGGATAGGTCAAAACACGCGGTTACTTAACGCGTAACAGAGCTCTTCGTCCGCACCAAGGAGAGGCATTGATGTACTACTCAACTTACTACGAATCGCCCATCGGGGACATCACGCTGGCAAGTGATGAGGAGAACATAGTCGGACTGTGGATAAAGGAACAGAAGCATTTCGGAGACACCGTGCAGGGGCAACTCACAGAAAGTGGGGACCTGGCGGTCCTTCGCGCCGGCAAGAGGTGGCTGGACGATTACTTCGCCAGTAGAAGGCCGAGCATATCCCGCCTTCCTCTGAAACCCATAGGAGGAGAGTTCCGCCAGGTGGTATGGAAGATCCTCGCCGAGATACCGTACGGCGAAGTGACGACGTATGGTAAAATAGCCAAAGAAGTAGCGAGGCGAACAGGGAAGACGAAAATGTGCAGCCAAGCCATAGGCGGGGCCGTGGGGCACAATCCGATCTCCATCATAATACCCTGTCACCGAGTGGTGGGAAGCAATGGCAGTTTGACCGGCTACGCCGGCGGGGTCGACAGAAAGATGAAACTGCTGGAACACGAGGGCGTGGACTTGTCGGGGATGTTCGTACCGAAAAAAGGAACGGCACTGTAAGAGGTACATGAGTATGTCTCACGAGCGCAGAGGACAATCTCATTGTTTTCCGCATCTCTAAAAAAACTACTTCTTCGATCGACCTCGAAGGTAGGTGCAGACCGCATCAGCAACCTTAATGCGGGATCCGAGCATCACGCCGGTCATGCTTTCCCTGGCCTGGGCCTCTCTCATCTTCGCGGGACTTATGGAGCCATGCTGGGTCATCGGAATGAAGATGTCCAGGGGGTTCCGACACCTGAAGTGGACGTTCACCACGCTCCTCTTCCTTCTAGCCAGCATGTACTTCCTATCCCTGGCCATCGACCTGGGTCTGCCGGTCGGTACTGCCTACGCGGTCTGGACGGGCATTGGGTCCGCGGGAGCCCTGGTCGCCGGCGTGGTCCTGTTCAAGGAGAAGGTCGCCTTGATGAAGATTGCTTTCGTTCTCCTCATGGTCATAGGCATCGCGGGGCTGCAGCTCACGGCAGGTGCGTGACATGCCTCACGATACATCGGGATCGAACAGCTCCATCATCTGCAAGGGCTGGGTCATTCTTCTGGTTGCCGGAGCTTTCGAGCCCCTCTGGTTGGCATGCATGAAGCTGTCGGAAGGCTTCACCCATCCCCTGTGGGCTGCAGCTACCCTCATCTTCCTGTTCATCAGCATGTACCTACTGTCCCTGGCCCTGAAAGGGCACCTTCCCATGGGGACCGCCTACTCGGTGTGGGTGGGGATCGGGGCGATTGGCGCCTTGATCATCGGCATAGCTCTGTTCGGTGAGTCGTCCGATCCTCTACGGCTAATCTTCGTGATGATGATCATAGCCGGTGTTGTTGGTGTACAGATCACCACTCGGAAGGAGGACATGTTGAACTGAGGTCGTCCTCCAGGATTTCCGTCCCCACGGTCGCCGTCCGGTCGATAGCTGCTCCTGTCCTGGTACACCATTGTCATCCATATGGATGTAGCACTATCGACACTTCAGGACATATATCTTGGAACACGGGTGCGCATGAAGACCATATCTCCTCTCAATATCGGTTTTGAACATGAGAACAGGTAGTTAATTAATGAATGACCTGAGTCGAACCTTCGGGGATAAAGTTGGGATCTGGTCCTCGACGGCTATCTTTCGTTCTTATTGTGGCGTTCCTACTTATCGTTCCGAGCATCGTACAGGCTGCTGACCTTGGCTCGGGCACATTTGATGGGCCGACCTATGCAAACAACGTCGATGGAGCATCCTCTGGAATCCAGTGGAAGAGCGATGATCTATTCTACGGAAAACCGGCCGTCGCTCCTGACGGAACGATCTACGTTCTCATATCCAAGCAGGACGAATCGGGCGTAAAGCTGCCGGTGGGCCTGCGTTCAATGACCTCAGGCGGCGATCAGAACTGGCAGGTGCCTATAAGCGGACTTTGCACCGACCCCGTGGTGGACCGATCGGGCTCGGTATATGTATCCACCCGCTCCACCGACACCTACGACTCCGAGCTCATCAAGTTCGAAGCGAACGGAGAGATCGGCTGGCGGTTCAACATGTCCCAGGAGTTCCCCGGGCATTGGGAACGTGTCCTTGGTCAGCCGTTGATCCATCCCAACGGCAAGGTCCTGGTGCCCATCTATAATCGTGTCAACCCCTACGGAGAGAACAGCGATATATGCTGCATCGACAAAAAGGGAGAGATGCAATGGGCCGATGGGGTGGTCGGTACCATCAGCGATGTGTATGTCGGCTCCCGGTCGGATTCCCTGATATATGTGACCAGCTACCGGGGGATCGTCCAAGCCATAGATGCCAATGGGTCCATGCCCTGGGTGCTGAACCTGGAGGATGAGAACGTATCCATCGGCTCGCCCTCTCTGGTATCGGACGAGGGAGACCTGTTCATGCCCGTGGCCGGGTTCGATGATAAGGTCAACGATCGCAACTGGTCGACCCCTCAGGAGATATGGCGCGTCGCAGAGAACGGCAGCGTGGTCATGAAGACCTCGCTTTTCAGCGAGCACAGTGTGCTTTATAATTGCAATATCAAGCTCAGCGGCATATCTGAGGATGGAACGATCTACTGCCAGAACACCATCGGTTACGGGGCCGATGATGAGGGCAACATCGATCATGATAGCATCCTCATGCCCTCTCGAGCGTTAGCCCTCTCCGCCCAAGGTGAGGAAGTATGGAGCTATGACCTTCCAACCAACTTCACGCTCTACAGCAACGCCCTGCTGAACGACTCCATCATGTTCCTCTTCCCCCTGGACCCTGATCAGGTTGGTTCGATAGTGGCATTGCAGCTCGACAACGGCAGTCTCCTTGGCACGTACTCGGCACCCAACAAACTATGGCTGGAAGGGTTGACGATGTGGTATGATCGTCTCCTGTACTTCGAGGGAACGTACAAGGGGGCGGAGGAGGGCATAATCACCCTGGTCTCCACCATCGGCCTTCCGCAGAAAGCGGTGGAGAGACCGCTTGACCTTATGGCCGCCACGGTGGCGTGGGGCTCCATCTTCGGCCTCATGTTGGGCGGCGGATACTATGTCACACATAAGCGAAGAAATTAGCTTGTAAAACAGGGCCACGATATTGAACCTGAGCGCTCATCGTATTGGATGGATCAGTGGTGTCTACGACGACCAGCGGTCGTAAAGCAGTGCGCAACAGGGTCCTATCGACGTGAGATAGCATATCCCAAGGTGTACTGGCATCTGCGATGAAAGCGACCTCGTCTCAGTATCATTTTTGACTATCACGGCGGATGGTTAATAAGCGAATAACCCAAGTCCAGCACAGGGGAGAACGTTGGGAATCGGTTCACGGGGACGTACGTCCATCCTTGTCGTGGCCTTCCTTCTTATTGTTCCGGGCATGGTCCAGGCCATCGACCTTGGCTCGGGCACATTAGATGGGCAGACCTATGCCTATGCGGTCGACAGCGCATCATCGGGGATCCAGTGGAAGAGCAATAATCTATACTTTGGTACGCCCACTCTAGGTCCGGACGGAACGACCTACATACTGCTCTCCCAGGTTGATTCTTACTATGGAAAGGTGCCGCACGCCCTTCAAGCCCTGAGCAAGGACGGCTCGGTGAAATGGAAGGTATCCGTTGATGGTTGGTGCTCCAACCCCGTGGTGGACAGCTCTGGTAACATCTACCTTAGCATTTATTCTATGTCTGGGTATGATTCTCAGATCATATCGTACAATAGCGCCGGGGCAACCCGTTGGGTTTTCAATCTGACGCAAGAATATCCTGACCACTGGGACCTGATCCTCGGTAATCCAGTAGTCCATCCCGATGGCAACGTTATCGCTCACGCCTATCACCGGTTGGATTCCACACTCCGGAACAGCACCTTGTTCTCCATCGACCAGAGCGGTCACGTTGTGTGGGACCTTGATATCATTAGCGCTGTCAACACAGTGTTCGTAGGTCCACTGGCCGGCTCAATGATATACGTGACCTCCTACGGCAGCATGGTCCAGGGCATCGACCCGGATGGATCTCTCCTATGGACCAGGGATTTCGGGCCCGAGGGGGCCTACATAACCTATGATTCAATGGTGGGTCCTGAGGGGGACCTGTACACAGTGGTCTCAGGCATCGACGAGGTGACGCATGGGCAGAACATGTCCGTGCCGGAGGAGATATGGTGTATGGCCTCCAACGGCACCGTGGTGTTCAAAACAACCTTGTTCGCAGACACCTCTACGCTCTATTACTGCGGCTTGACGCTGAGCGCCATCTCCAGCAACGGGACGATATACTGCCAGAACACCAAGGGTTATGGTTCGAAGGACGATGGTACGATGGACGATAGCAAAATCCTTGTCTCTCCCCGCGCCCAAGCCCTCTCCCCCCAGGGCGAGGTAATGTGGAGCTACGTTCTCCCCAACAACGAGACCTTCGACTCCAAGGCCCTGATCACGGCGTCCACAGCGTACCTGTTCCCCCTGGACTCATCCGAGGTCGGGCGGATCGTTGCGCTTCAGCTCGACAACGGCAGCCTCCTTGGCACGTACTCGGCACCCAACAAGCTGTGGCTGAGCGGTGCGGCGGTGGGCGACGACGAGCGCTTCCTGTACTTCGAGGGAACATACAAGGGGGCGGAGGAGGGCATCATCACCTTGGTCTCCACTGTCGGTCTTCCGCAGGTCCCGGTGCCACGGCCCCTGGACCTTATGGCCGCCACGGTGGCCTGGGGCTCCATCTTCGGCCTCATGCTCGGTGGCGGTTACTACGTCACGCACAAGCGGAGGCTCTGAACAAGAACGCTCCTCCCACGGAGCTCCCCTTTCTTTTATTTTTCATGCTGGACCGGCCTGGCGATGTCGGTCAGGAACAATTCTCTCATCTGTTATGAGGTTGTAGGCCCCCCATGGGAGTTATGAAAAGTAAAGGGGAAGGGGCAGCCACCCTCCATTCCCGGTGCCGCGAGAAGGCCCCGCCTTAAGACCGTACCGCTCACACCGTGGCGTGACCGTGCTCCTGCTCCGGCGTCTTGGGCGCACACTCGTCGGTGTAGCCATGATCGGCGTCGATGCGGCTCAGCACCCCCAGGCTCACTCCCAGTATGGCGGAGGCGAGGAGGAACACCGTGAGGTACCCCAGGTCCTGGGCGATGAAGCCGCCCATGAGCGCCCCCACCACCGTGGCCGATCCCTGCATGGCGTTGTACATCCCGCTGGACTCGGCGCGGTTGCCGGGCTTGCAGCAGTTGGACACGATATAATTCCCGGACACGGAGATCAAAGACCACGCGAAGCCGACCAGGGCATGCAGGACGCAGAACACGATGACGTAGCCGAACATGGGGAGCGGCAGGAACGTGGCCAGGAAGAACAAGGGGAACAGCATGCCGCGGCCGAACACGCCCCACATCTGCACCTTCTTGCTGCCGTACTTGTTTGCCCACCGCCCCGCGTGCGTGTATCCCAGGGCGGAGCAGGCGGAGGAGGCGATGTAGACGATGAACACCTCGGTGCTGCTCATGCCCACGTAGTGCCGCAGGAAGGTGGGAAGCCCCACGTAGAAGGTCAGGAAACCAACGAAGGTCAGCAGCACGTAAATGTAGTATTTCTTCAGATTGGAGGGAAAGTTTTCCGGCCGCAGGTGCTCGGAGCTGATCTTCAGGGTGTGGTAGATGCGGTGGGGCATGAACCGCATGCGCTCGAAGTTGAACGATGGTATGCGCAGGGCCCAGCCGTTGAACTGGGCACGGTCCACGTTCTGCGACGGCTCCGGGACCCAGCGGTAGGCCAGGTACATCGAGACCACCGCGAGCCCGGTGGCCAGGAAGAACAGGGCCCGCATGGCGGAGGCCTGGTCCCCGTCGGTGAACGCCCCCAGCCAGATGGTCCCCATAATGAGACCGAGCACCCATCCTATGCCGCCTACTTTACTGAAGCTTGCCAGCTGTTTGGCCCACTCGTCCTTCTTGAAGGACTCCAGGATCAGCACCGTGCCCACCGGGGCGGCAGCATTGACCAGGATGCCCAGCATGACGTTGGCGATCAAGTATTGGTAGAAGTTGGAGGACAGTGCCATCAGCAGCAGCGACAGCGCTAGGCCGCCGAACCCGATGAGGACGAACACCCGGCGCTTCTTGGCCGTGTCGGAAAGGTCGCCCCACAGTATGTGCGACGGGACCGACGCCAGCGAAGTGGCTGCGCTGATCAGCCCTACCTGGGCCACGGAGCCCGCGAGGGCCTCGGTCACAAAAAGCGGTATGAGGGTGTTGGTACCGCCGTTGGCCATGTTAAACGGGAGGAATGAATAGTACCACCTATCATTCCGACCCTTCTTCTCGGTCATTACTGTGCATCCCGCCCTGACATTCGGGGGGGCTTGATGAAGCTTTGCGTGTTCAAATCAACAAGGGGGAATCAGTTACCCCAAAAATATGGCCAAAGAGACCATGGCCAGCACAATCAGGGAGAGTGCCGCGTAGCGGGGCTCGCGGTCCACCATGAACACCACCGTGGCGGTGATCACGCGGCTCAGGGGGGTGGCGATGAGGAGCACGATCCCCAGGTCGATCACGGCTATAGCATCGCCCCGCAGCACGCCCTGCGCGATCTCCGGCAGCGAGAGGTCCACCTCCGGTCCGGAGGGCTCGACGATGTAGAGCGCAAGGCCTAACAGCAGGACCGCGAGGCTCAGCAGCATCCCGTACTTGAGGACGGCGCCGATCCATCGATCAAGCCGGTCGTGGCGGTGCTTCATCATCCTCCCTCCAGCACGCCGGCGGCCTGCAGCACCATGAGCACGGCGATCCCGAGCATCAGCAGGGCGAACGCCCGGCGGAGGGAGGTGCCCGCGGTACGCTTCGAGATCCTTGGACCGAGGGAGGCGCCGAGGAAGACGCCGGCCGCCACCACGGCCGCCAGCACCGGCTGCACCAGGCCGTTGGAGTACAGCACCGCCGCTCCCGCCAGCGCGGTGACGCCGATCATGAAGTTGCTGGTGGCGGTGGCCGCGCGCATGGGGACGCCCATCCACACGTTCATCACCGGCACCTTAACGATCCCGCCTCCCACGCCCAGCATGCCGGACATGTTGCCGGCCCCGAAGCTGGCCAGCAGTCCTCGGCCAAGGTTCCTCACCTTGTAGCTCACCCGCTCCCCGCTCTGGGGGTCGCAGAAGGAGCAGGACAGGCTCTCAACGCAGCGACCGTCCTCTGGCACGCTCCGCGGACGGCGGAACATATAGGAGGCCGCGTAAATGAGCACCATTGAGAAGGCGGCCGCCAGTATTTGCTGGTCCAGGTACACCGCCAGGAGCGCGCCCACGATGGAGCCCAGGGTGGTGGCCGGCTCCAGGACCATGCCCAGCCGCACGTTGACCACGCCCTCGCTCACGTACCGCGTGGCCGCCCCGGTGGAGGAGGCGATGACCCCGATGAGGCTGGCCCCGATGACCTCCTTCAGCGGCAGGCCGAACGCGATGGTCAGGACGGGGACGATGATGATGCCGCCACCCAGGCCGAACAGGGAGCCGATGAGGCCGGCCAGCACCGCCGCTGCCAGGACGCCCAAGGCCATCAACGCCTCCATGAGCGAACGAAGGCCGCCGGGCGTTTATAACATGTGCCTCGCGAAACATCTTTAACCGGCGCCTACATCACACGGCCGTGGACGTCATCCTGGTCCGATATGCGGAGGTGGGGCTGAAGAGCACCGGCGTGCGCCGGTACTTCGAGAGCATCCTGGTGGACAACATGATGACCTCATTGGCGTCGCACGGCATCGAGGCCCTGGTGACGTCGGAACAGGGCCGCATATATGTCACCACGGACCGCATCGATGACGCGATACCGATCCTTCGCCGCGTGTTCGGCGTGGCGTCCGTCTCGCCCGCCTTGGTGGGCGACAGCGCCATGGGGGCGATGCAGCGCCTGGCCGCCGAGTACTCCCGCGGCGTGCTGCGCGAGGGGCAGACCTTCGCGGTCAAGGCCCGCCGGGAGGGGAACCACCCCTACAAGAGCATGGACGTGGGACGGGAGGTCGGCTCTGCTATCTTCCTGGCCAACGAGGAACGGGGGGTGAGGGTCAACCTCAGCACGCCGGACGTGACCTTTTACATCGAGGTCCGCGAGAAGAAAGCGTATCTTTTCAGCCAGTACCTCTCCGGCCCCGGCGGGCTGCCCATGGGAAGCCAGGGGAAGGTGGTGGCCATAGTGGAGGACGAGCGGGGCGCTCTGGCGGCGTGGATGCTGATGAAGCGAGGCTGCCGGGTGATCGTGCATTCATCCACCGATGCCCACGAGGCGCTGGGAGCGTGGGACCCCCGGCTAAAGGTCGTGAGCAACAAGGACCTAGGCCGCACGGTATGGGAGAACAAGGCCCTGGCGGTGGTGTACGGCCATGGCATAGAGGGTATGGACACGATAAGGGCACTGCCCTCCGATCCGCCGGCGTTCTTCCCCCTCATCGGCCTGGGGGGCGCCGAGGTGGAGGCCCGCCTGCACGTGCTGCGCACCGGAATGCAGGATTAACGGCCGTTCATTAGGTCGAATTCTAGAAAGCTTGAAATTCGTAAAGGTGTTCCTTAGCTGGGTGAACGTGAGGGGAGGTCGCCGGCTCTGGGCGCTGTCTCTGTTATTGGCCATGTCTGTCGTGGTCTCGTCCTTAGCCCTGCCCCTCCTCCCCACGGAGGTCGACTCTTCCTCATCTGACGGCTACCACCTTATCACCGCGGAGGAGGTGGAGAGGCTCAAGGATGTCCTGGGGGTCCAGGACCCTGATGTGGATTACAACTCGGTCATCGGGGGGTACGGCACGGGGTACGCACCACCCACCGAGGACGCCTACGACTCCATGGTGGGGAACGTGGTGGTGCGCGATGCCGCCGCTACGGTAACGACAGATCCCCGGTGGGACCTGTCCAGCGACCCCTGCTTCCCGATGGTGGGCGACCAGGGGACGGTGGGCAGCTGCTCCGCGTGGGCCCTGGGGTACTACTGCTACGGCTACCTGGAGGCCAAGGACAACGGCTGGACAGATGCCAGCGAGGGCAACAAGGACCACCTCATGAGCCCCGCCTGGACGTACAACAAGGCCAACGGCGGGACCGACGTGGGCTCCTGGTTGGGGCACATCGGCCAGGTCCTGTGCACCTGGGGAGGGGCGACGTGGAGCGCCATGCCCTACGATGGGCGACACGAGGTAGGCTCCAGCTACCTGAGCTGGGGGAACGAGACGGCCTTCCGGAATGCCCCCCTGCACCGGGCGGCCACGGTGGAGAACATCGACTTCGACACCAATAATTGGCAGGGTACCGTGGACCAGGTGCGGACGGTGGTCAGGTCCGGCACCCCGGTGTGCTTCGTCCTTGACGCCACCGTCCTGGAGGACGAGGCCGCGAACAGGTCGTCGGAGGACATGGTGATCTCCTCCTCGGAGTACATCTACTCGGAGCAGAACCACGCCCAGACCATCGTGGGCTACGATGACACCATCAGGGTGGACGGGGACGTGGGGGCGTTCAAGGTGGTGAACTCGTGGGGCAACTACCTGGACAACGGGTACTACTGGATCACCTACGCTGCGCTCAAGAAGACCGGTCAGGACAACGAGCTGATGTACGTTACCGACCGTGCCGACTACCAGCCTAAATTGCTGGGCACGTGGCATTATTCATCCTCCCAGCAGCAGAACGGCGGGATCAACGTCTCGCTGCAGGGCGGCTCCGCCAGCGTCGGTCCGGTGTACGTCTCCAGCACCCGCAGCCTGCCGGACTTCCTGTGCCTGGACCTCACCGACCTGTGGAGCGAGTACCTCACCGGGCTGCACACCTTTGTGCTCAGCTCCAGCAGCTACCTCGACGGCACATGCTCATCGTTCCGCACCGAGCTGTACTCCGATGGCTACGTACCGGGGAGACCGACGCAGGTGAGCGGGCCCTCCCCCGACGTGCCGGCCTCTCCGGTGAGCGGGGTGAGATCGGTGCTGTACCCCTACTCCATCAACGGCCTGGCCGAGGCGGCCGATGCCAGCGAGCTATACCTGACGACCGGCGGGGGTGCCGGCTGGTCGGTGAGCAACCACACCGCCCTCAGCGGCGACAGGTCCCTGCAGAGCGGGGACGTGGCGCAGGCATCGAGCTCCTGGCTCTCCCTGGGCCTCTACGGTCCGGGTAGCGTCAGCTTCGACTGGAGGATGGACAGCCAGTACACCTCGGACGTGCTCACGTTCCGGTCCAACGGCAGGGAGGTGCAGCGCCTCACCGGCGCCACCGGCTGGACGCACGTGACCCTGGACCTGGCCGAGGGGCAGACGGTGCTGCGGTGGACGCTGGAGCGGGGCGGGGACGGCGGAGGCTGTGGCTGGGTGGACAACATCTCGTGGTCCGGGGCGGGGTCCCAGTCCGACAACGTGCCTCCGGAGCTGACCATCGATAGTCCGGAACCGTACAGCTGGACCCCCTCCTCGTCGGTGGAGGTCCGCTGGTCGGCGGTGGACGTGGGCGGCATGGACCACTACGAGATCAGCTGGGACAGCGGGCCGATGCAGAACGTGTCCCTGGAAACGGCGGCCAGCACCGACAACCTGGCGGAGGGTGTGCACACCGCCACTGTCCGGGCGTACGACCGCGCCGGCAACATGGTGGAGAGGGTCGTCACCTTCAGCGTTGATGTCCAGAGGCCGGACGTGGCGCTCACGCCCGCTTCCGGTGCGGTGCTGGGGGCGAGCACGGTGACGATCAACGCGCACGTGGTGGACAACGGCTCGGGGGAGCACAACGACACCGTGCGCATCGATGGCCGGACGGTGAGGACGTTCGCCAGCGTGGAGTACTATTCCTTCTCCTGGGACTTGGATGAGGGGTCGCACGTGATCAACGTGACCTCGGTGGACGGGGCGGGGAACCGGGCCTACGCCTCCAACGTCATCGTGGTGGACAGCACCCCTCCCGAGCTGACCATCCTCACCCCGGCGGAGGGCTCCGCCCAGCACCAGGGGGACATCTACGCATCGTGGACGGCGCTGGACAACGTGAGCGTGGTGTCCATCGAACGCTCCTTCGACGGCGGTCCGTGGACCAACGTGACCGGACGCTCGTACGACATGCTGTATTCCCTGGTGGACGGAGATCATAACCTCAGCGTGAGGGCCACCGACCGGTTCGGCCACGTCACCACCGCCAGCCGCAACTTCACCATCGACACCACGCTGCCGTACGCCTACATGACGGAGTTCACCAACCTCCCGCTGGACCAGCCCATCGTGGTGCGCTTCTCTGAGCCCATGGACCACGGGTCCCTGAACTGGTCCTCCTCCTTCCCCGCCACCGCGTCGTGGTCCGGTGAGGAGCTGTGGATCACGCCGGACGGTCCGCTGGAGGAGACCACGGACTACCAGGTACGGCTGAGCGCCACCGACCTCTCGGGCAAGGGCACCGGAGCGGTGGTGCTGCCGTTCACTACCCGGGGGATGGGAAACATCCACGGACGGGTGGTGGACACCTCTGGGACACCGGTCGTGGGAGCGCTCGTCACGGTGGGCAACCAGAGCGCCACCACCGCGTCCGATGGGACGTTCGACGTGCGCATGATGTCCGGGACGTACACGCTGACGATACACGTGGACGGCTCCCCCGACGCCATGTACTCGGTGGACCTCAAGGCCGGGGACGAGCTGGACGTGGGGGACAAGGTCATCTCGCTTAGTTCTCCGCAGCTCACGTGGCTCATGCCCGCGGCCGCCGTCATCGTCGCCCTGGCCGCGGCGGGGGTGGCCGGTTACGTGTTCTTCCTGAAGAGGAAGGAGCAGGCTTAGTTAGTAACAATAAAAAAAATGGTGAAAAGGAAAGGGATTGGGAAGGGGGTTTACTTGCCCATGTGCTTGTGGGCGTTGATGGAGGGGCGGACCTTCTCGGCACCCTTGCCCTTCCACTTCAGGCCGCGACCGGCCTTGCCAGCAGCGGTCAGGCCACGGAACACACGCCCCTTCTGCTTGCTGGAGCAGATCCAGTTGATGGTCTTGTCCGCCTTGATGACCGGGTGGTGGGGGTCGACCATGATGATCTCGAACCACTCGTGCTGCCCGTCCATTCCCACCCAGTAGGAGTTCAGGACCTCCATGTTGGGGTACTTCTTGGCAGCGCGCTCCTCGCAGATCCTCTGCAGGCTCTTGCCCATGGTGATCTTGTTGATACCACGGCGCTTGGCGCGGCGGCCCTTGCGGATCTGGTGGCGCCTCAGGGAGCCCTTGCGGACGCGTCCCCGGACCACGATGATGCCCTGCTTGGCCTTGAACCCCAGCTTGCGGGCCCGGTCCAGCCTGGTGGGGTGGTCGAGCTTGATGAAGTTGGGTTCCCGGCGCCACTCGATGAGCCTCTCCCACTGCAGGCCCTTCACATAGGTATCAGAGGGGCGGTTCCAAGCCTCGGCGATAAAATGGTACATGTTCTTGCCCTTCACGGTCTGCTTCTCTTCGGCCTCGACCGCGGGCGCTGTCTCCTGGTTCGCTGTCATGTGTATCACCATGCCGCGTGAGCGGCGTTTGAGGATTCACCCCCCAGAAGGGGGCACATCTCCGACGAGATATGATCTCGTGACTAGGGTCCGACAAAACACCTGTCGTTATTATAGTTATCGGGGAGTGTGATACGGCGTATCGGCGGTCTCAGTCCGAGGCCACCAGGGCTTCCTCTACGAACGACAGCTCTCTCTCCAGATCGTCCAGGGAACCTTCAACGAAGCACTTCACGAAGCCCTCCCGGTGGTTCTCCAGGTAGTACCCACGGTCCTTCAGCGCCTTGAGGGCCAGGGCCCGGCGGTGGAGCATGTCCAGATCGTACTCGCTCTCGTCCTCCAGCATCAAGGGCACGTGCACCTCCAGCGAGAAGTGCTTCTCCCCCGCGTCCTGGTGGATCCCCAAGATGGTGGGCAGGCCGGCAAGGAGCAGCTTCATGTCCAGCTCGTAAACCTTGTGCTTGATCTCCTTCTTGAGCCCCTTGATGTCCATGATCCTGCGCTCTTCCGATTCCTCGAGGGAACCGTCCGCTCCCCACTCACCGATGACTTCAAGCTTGCCGATCAATTCGAAACCCGAACGAAAAGTTCCGGGCAGGAGTTTAAACGTATCTGCGTGGTTGTGCGGGTTGGATATTCAAGCTTGAAAAGGGGCACTTGGAAGGATATCTGGATAGGAGATTATCACATGAAATCCCGCAGGTCAAGCTTCTTCTTGGGACGCTTCACCTCTGGCTCCTTTTTCTTACGTCCGGTATCGGAGCCGCCGGCGAAACTGCTATCAAAAAGGGTAACCTGCTGCGAGCCGGTGAGCAGGTCCTTCTCCCCCCACCCGAACACCTCGGTCGCGCGCGCGGCGGTCTGCGCCACCCTCTCCGCGTAGTACCGGCAGTCGGGGCGGTGCTCGAACTTCCTCCCGCTCACGTACGGCTCGACCTCCTGCGGCGTCTTGCGGGAGTCGGTGACGATCCACGACACCTTCATTCCCGGGATGAAGTCGTAGCCCATGGCCATGAGCTTCCTGGCCGCCTGCACGTTGGCCTGGGAGTCGGGGTCCTTGTAGGAGTTGAAGGACTTGCAGGTGCGGGAGATGACCAGAGATTCGACCGGCACCTTGCAGTCCATGGCCAGCTGCACGTTCTCCCGGGCGATGCGCACCGCCTCGTCGGTCTGCCCGTCCAGGATCTTCTCGAACACCGACATGAGCACTCCGCTCTGGAGATCGAAGGCATCGGTGCGCCGGGTCTCGTAGCCACGGACCAGAAGCTCTTGATCGGGCCACACCGAGCGGCCGACGTAGCGCTTCTTCTTCCCGTGCGAGAACAGGGGCTCCAGCACCTTCTGGAACTCCATCTGGGAGATCTCCCGGGAGAACCGTTCGGAGATCTCCTTGCCGAAGGCCACGGTGCCCTCCAGGTCGTGGTGCGGTGACTGGACGAACAGCGAGTCGGTGTTGTGTAGGAGCACCTGACCGCAGCTGTCCACGAAGGCATGTGTGCCCTCGACCGAGAGGTCGTACACGTAGCCGTCGTACTCCTCCTCTCTAATACTGCCGCTCAGCACACCGTCGAAGTTGTCATGGGTCTGGGTTATGCGGTAGGTGCGCTCGCCCTCAAGGCACTCCATTGTGTACCTCTCGTTCAGCTGGTTCAGCAGCAGGCTGATGCCGCAGGCCAGGTGCAGCGAGCTCGTTTCATAACTGCCCTTTACAATGATGTTGTCCAGCAGGACCCTCTTGTACTGGTCCTCCAGATGGAACATGAAGTCGGGGAGCCTCTCTCCCTCGCCCATCTGGCCGCACAGGCCCCTGAAGAGCACCGCCACCATCTGGTCCATCATCTGCTGCTTGGGCGTATGGTCCTCGTACAGGAAGGCCATTGTGCTGCGAGCTCCTCCATAGGTCGGCCCCCCTGTACCCGATGCCGATCCAATGGTGCTCGTCCTCGCCCCCTTGAAGAGCAGGCGGTAGTCCTCCTCTTGCTGCTCTTCAGCTTCATTCCCTATCGCCGCTTCGACGGTGGAACCGCTCCCCTTAGCGATGTGCTTTCCCAGCAGCCGGCAGAGCGCCTCGAGCTCCGGGCTGCCGGTCTCGATGAACCTCTTGAGCTTAACAGGCATCATCCTCTCCGTACGGCTGAGCCACACATGCTCATCGTTGCTCTCGAGATCCGGCCCATTGACGGAGCTCCCGCAGGTGGTCCCGTACGAGCGGTGCCTGAGCAGCTCGTACATATCCAGTGTTTCCACCTTTTTAACCGGAGGTATTTCCTCCACCCTGATCATGCTCCTATACAGCATGTCCCGGGGCTTCGTCTCCGTCAGCCGGCCGTCCTGCCAGGTGATGAAGGAGTGGTCCTCCGTGGTGACGCTCTCGCCGAACTTCTGCCCCACCCGGTAGATCCGCTTGTCCGTGCGGTGCCTGATGATCTCCTTGATGTCGGACCAGGTGCTCTTCCCTGAGGGCAGCATGGACAGCGCCTTGTACCCCTGGAGGACGATGACCTCCTTCTGCCCTCTCTCTCTCACATTGTCCTGATGCTCGTTGAACAGCTCCTCAATGTTCTTGATCCGCACCGTTCCCTCTGGATCCAGTAAGGTGACGAAGCGGTCCGCGGTGATGCTGTCGCCATAGATGACCTTATTGCCATCTCCCTCCAGCCTGTTGATGAGGGTCTTGACCGTCTCCCGCGCGTAGGCGGTGATGGCGCTGCCGATGTTGCGGTCGGTGAAGCGGTAGAAGGAGGAGGCGAAGACGCCGTACACCGCGTTCATGAGGATCTTGACCGCGTTCTGCAGACCGTCGTAGTAGCGCAGCTCGTCCGCGTCCTGGGTGACCTTCATCTTCTTCTTGATGTCGTCCCGCTGGGCCATGAGGTCCTTCAGGATCTTCGGTAGGAGACCTTCCCGGATGTCCTTGGACAGGAACTTGATGCCCGTCGGCGATACGTTGGTGCCCTCCTCGCTGAGGGTGGTGAAGCAGATGTTCTTGGAGATGATGAGCGAGGGGTACATGGACTTGAAGTCCAGCACCACCACCCAGTGGTACAGCCCCGGCTCGATGGTGTGCACGTAGCCGCCCTCGATGGCATCCTCCTCGTCGTCGAAGTTGCCGGTGAGCGGCACGCCCACGGGGCCGAAGGGCGGTGGCACGCGGTCCGCCTCGCGTATGAGGATGGAGTCGATCAGGGTCGAGTTACCGGACGACTGCACGTCGTCCATGGGCAGCATGGACACCGCGGCCAGGTCCATGGTGCGGCGCAGCGAGCCCACGTACTCCAGGACGCGTAACGCCAGCTCGGCGTCCTTGAGGCAGTAGCGCATGACCTTGTGGCGGTCCCGCTCCCACTCCTCGTCCATCTTCGACGGCTCGACGTCTAACTTCTCTTCACCCAGGCACAGCTTGGCCACGTGGTTGAGCGTCTCCTGCTTGGGCCGCAGCTGCATCTTGGCCGCCCACCACGCGTCCACGACCAACCTACCGGTGAGGCGCCACCCTCGCAGGCCCACCTTGCGCGGTTCCGAGAGATCGCGACCCCACGCCAGCTTTCCGGCCTTGCACACCTTCGCTCGCTCCATCAACGTCGGTATGTCGTAGTTGTCGATGTTGTAACCCGTGATGACGTCGGGGTCCTCTTCCTGCACGACGCGCGTGAACTCGTCGATGATCGTCCGCTCGTCCCCGCTGATGGGCGGGCCGCCGCGAAGCACGCCCCCCTCCCGGATGACGTAGCATATCGTCAGGATCGTTCCATCCTTGATGGCGTTCTCGATGTCGAAGGACAGGACCTTGAGGTCCGGGTTGAACGGCGGCAGGTTCTCGAAGTGCGGCGCGTTCCCTTCCGTCCGCTCCATGTCCACGATGAGGTCCGTGCGCTGCTCTCCCACGCCCTCCTTGCCGTACACCCGGATGCAGGCGTGGACGTCGAAGTCATAGAGGAAGCGGTGGTGGAACGGGATGTCCGCTGCCAGCACCTCGAACTCCCGCCGCAGGCGGGCGCGGAAGTCAGGCACCAGCCAGGGGAAGCGGACGTACACCTTGGCGGACTGCCGCAGCTTACCCTTGTAGAACAGCGAGATGTCCTCCACCCTGCGCACGTCAGGGTCCTTGCGCAGCTGCTCCAGGGCGGCCGCGGTGGGCTCCACCACGTCGAAGTACGGCTCGAAGCCGACGTAGCGCACCGTGATGGACCGCCCGTCGTCCAGCGTACCGTACATCTCCACCGAGAGCTGGTCGTTCTCCACCCGGCGGTAGGTGGCGGCGAGCAGGCGGACGTCCCATCGCCCCATCGGCATCACTTCCGGGAGATGATCGTCATCACGTCGTTGTTCTGCAGCACGTAGTCGTTGCCCACGGTGCGGTGCGTGCGCACGTTGATGGCCCGGATGAAGTTATCCCCCAGGTCGGTGTGCACCTTGTACGCCAGGCCCTTGGCGGTGGTGCCCTTTGGCACTAGGAAGGCGTCCGGCAGCACCCTGCCGTCGTGGTCCGTGAGCCGGGCCTCGTCCTCCACCGGGTACACGATGATGAGGTCCAGCAGCTCGTAGGCGGCCTTCTCCAGGCATTGCTGCACCCCCGTGCCGTGCAGGCGCTGCACGCCCTCCTGGATCTTGTCCAGGGCCTTGGCCTGCGGCGCGCTGAGCTTCGATGCGTCCGCGAGATCGAAGTGGTCGCCACCAGGGACGTAGTTCACCAGCTTGGCCTTGGCCGCCCTCTTCAGCGCCAGCTCGGCCTCGGCCATGGTGGGGACGCACATGCCCCCCGCCGCCCTGGTGAGCCTCTGGAGGGTCGCATCGTCGGCCAGGTCGGCCTTGTTGAGGGCGATGATCATCGGTTTGGCGTACTTGCGGATGTTGTCGGTGAGGTGGTACATCTCCTCCGGGCCCCAGTTCATGGGGTTGTCGGGCAGCTTGGACTCTCGTAGGGCCGCGGATATCTGCGCCTCGGTGACCCCCAGGCCGGTGAGGCGATCGTATATGATGGGCTCGATGGCCTTGCCCTCCATGTGCGCCTGCCGGGCCGCCTTCTCCCACCCCTTCTCCAGGATGCCCCTCATCCACAGCGCGATCTCCCGCTCCAGGAACTTGATGTCCTCCACCGGGTCGTGGGAGCCCAGGGGGACGCTGTTGCCCTCAATGTCGGTAGAGCCGGAGGCATCGATGACGTGCACCAGGGCCTGCGCCTGCCGCAGGTCGTCCAGGAACTGGTTCCCCAGGCCGCGCCCCTTCCAGGCGTCGGGGACCAGGCCGGCCACGTCCAGCAGCTCCACCGGGATCATGCGCGTGCCGTTGTCGCACCCCGCGTTGCGCGGGACGCACTGGGTGTTGAAGTCGAGGTGGGGGCACCTCCCCCGCACGAAGGCCACGCCCTTGTTGGCCTTGATGGTGGTGAACGGGTAGCTGGCGATCTCCGCGCTGGCCAGGGTCGCACCACAGAAGAACGTGGACTTGCCCACGTTGGGCTTTCCGACGATACCGATCTGCATCTCTCTACCTATCAATGATATGCCCCCGCGCTAGAAAAACACATTGGTCGCATGCCAACCACCGGGCTGCCAGCATGGGACGGAGAGCATTGATTGGAAGAGAGCGGGGGGCCGAGGGCCTGATGAAGGACGGAGCCCAGGCCCGGTCATCTTGGCATCCCACCGCCGCAGGTTAAAGGAGGAGGGCCGCCTTCCGGGAAGGGAGAGGTGAGCACCGATGGCCGGAGATGGGACGATCGACCAGAAGGCAAGGATGCGGGTGGAGCAGATGGGGAAGGGCCTGGCGAGCGTGGAGGCCATGCTACGGGTGGACCAGGACGCCTTCCACGATGCCCTGTTGAACATCTGGGCCGCACCGGTCTACGTCGAGCACGGCAAGGTCTTCGGCCTGTTCGACGGCGGCACTCTGGTGGGGCTCACCATATTCATGAGGGCATGGGACGATCCCCGGCACGCCCACCTGGTGGAGATCGCCGTGGCCACGGAGCATCAGGCCATGGGGTGGGGGACGTACCTGCTTAGAGAGTCCCTGGACCGCCTGAGGGGGCAGGTGTCGACGGTCAGTCTTACTGTCGATCCCAACAACGCCAGGGCGGTGCACGTGTACCAGGACAAGCTCGGCTTCCGCGTCAGCGAGTTCCGCAAGGACCAGTACGGGGAGGGCAAGGACCGCTACTACATGGTGCTGAAGCTGGACGATGTGGGCGCCGCAATAGGATGAGCTTCTGCTCACCTGCTGCGCGCGGAACGAAGGTCGTGAACCGCGTCGGCCAGCTCCCCGATCTGCGCCGGTGCCAGGGCCTCGATGCGCATATCCACGTAGGGAACGAGGGAGCGCTGCTCGGCGGTCATCAGGTTCTTCATCCTAAGCACCGTGCCGATCTTCTTCCTCCTCTGCTGGAAGAGCACCTCCACCAGGCGGAAGAACAGCTTCTCGTCCTTGACGGCGAACGGCGAGGGGCGGGGTACCAGCTCGACGACCGCGGAGTCCACCTTGGGAGCGGGCCAGAAGCGGGAGCGTGGCACCTTTTCCAGGATGCGGCACTCCGCGCGGTAGAACACGCTCACCGTTAGTCGTGAATAATCATCGCTGTCCGGCCGCGCCACCATGCGGTCGGCGAACTCCTTCTGCAGCATCACCACCGCCTTCTGGAAGCGATGCTCCAGGAGCTTGAAGATGATGGGCGAGGAAATTGAATAGGGGAGGTTGGCCACCATCTTGTCGAACGGCGGGAACGGGACGGTCAGCGCGTCACCGACGATCAGTTCCACGTTCTCCGGCAGCGTCCCCCGCAGGTGCTCGGCCAGCCGGCGGTCCATCTCGATCGCTACGACCTTACCGGCCCTGGCGGCCAGACGGTGGGTGAGCACCCCCAGCCCCGGACCGATCTCCAGGACGGTGTCCTTGTCGGAGATGGCGGCGAAGTCGATCTGGCGTTCCGCCACCCGGTCATCGATGAGGAAGTTCTGGCCCAGTCCCTTGGTGGGCGTGACGCCCAGGGCGGACAGTCGCTCGATGGTGTCCCCCGTCCGTGGCTGGTCCATCACAGGTCTCCTGTCAAGGTGGCTTCCATAAGAACGGCGGTGCCACTGGCCTGTCCCGTCATCCCATCTCCTGGCACGATCACCGGGAGACGAAGATGCGGTACTTCTGCGACGGGTCCGAGAGCTCGTCCTCGATGCGCTTGGCCACCAGCTTGTCGGGGTGCTTCAGCGCGGGGACCCTCTTCACCAGGTCCTCGTAGTCGGTGAACACCCCCTTCTTGCGCTCCTCGATGATGGCCCACATGGTCTTCTTCCCCAGCCCGGGGATGAGCTCGAGCATGTGGAACCTCGTGGTGATCGCCTGCGCCTCGTTGAAGAACTTGATGAAGCGCTCCTGCTGCTGCTTCACGATGTCCTGCAGCACGAAGGGCAGCTCGGCCTGCGCGGCGGCGGTGAGCTCCTCGTAGCCGACCCGTCTCTTGACGTGAATGATCTTATCACGCAGCGCGGGGTCCTTGCCGATATACACCCGGTCGCCGATCACGACGACCGCCTCCACCTTGGGGACGAGCTCGAACAGCTTGAACTCGATCTCTCCGATGGCATAGGCTAGGGGCTCTCTCCTGAAGCTCTTGTCAGTAGGGATCCCCTGAGGAAGATAATCTAATATCAGCGCGTAGTCCTCCATATCAATACCCCGCCTCAGCGTCTAAAGGGTTTCCAGACGTCCACATGGGTTTACAGGTACTTCTCTACCGTAGATAGTATCTGTTCTATATTCTTCTTCTCTAGTACCATCCTCTCCTTGGTGAAGAGCACACGGACGTCCTCGCTGTGGGTGGGTAGAAGGTCCGCGATCTTGGTGCACAGCGCCTCGGAGATGAAGCCCAGCTGGGAAAGCTCCCCTTTCAGGGCCATGGCCTTTTCCGGGTCCAGCTTGGCGACCTTCTGTGCGTGATCGAAGGCCAGCTTCTGGTCCGGCGTGAGCTCCCGGACCTGGGTGGCGCTCTCCAGGAGCTGCTTGACCTCGGACAAGGTCACGTAGCGTTCCTCAGCCATGAGGGCAACCTCAGTTGCTCTTCTTCAGGTGCTCCGGCCGGGAGACCACGGTCTTCTGCTTGTTGCCGTCGTAGAGCTCGACGACGAAAGCGCGACCCTGCTTCCCAGTGACCACTCCGGTCTTCCCCTGGAACCGCTGGTGGGGCATGCCGTAGTGCACGCCGGGGTCGATGACCACGCTGACCTTGGACCCTACCTCGAACTCGCGGAACTCGTGGGTGATGGGGGTCATCCCCTTGGTGCGGGGGGTCTTGCTAAGTATGTTGCGCGTCTTGCGCTTGAGGCCTCTGGAAGCTTGTACCATATTTATCCCTCGTTAACGGTATCGATCACGTGCAATACGTCGAGCGCCGTCACCTCGCACGGCACCTCAAGCGCCGCCGAGAAGCTGGGCACGGTGCGACCGTTGTCCCCGCTGACGAACTCCTTGACGTACGTCCCGGACTCCGTCCTCAGCTGCAGGACGAGGCGGTCCTCATGGAGCTCCAGTAGCTGGAGGTCGTGGATGCCCCGTTCCCGGGCCAGGTCCGCCCGACGGTGGGCGACCCTCGTTGGCGTCTGCTGAACGATACGCGCTCGACTTAGAGATTGGACTACCTCAATGACTCGGTCCTTATTAACTTTGCCGTGCACCTTGACCTCCGCAAGGTACACCTTGTCGGGGGTCGCCGCCTTTATCTGGCGCACCTCCTCCCGGGTGGAGCGGCGCAGGCCGGAGAAGTCCGCCTCCCCCCTTCCGTTCTCATTCACGATAGAGGTGAGGGCAGCAAGGTCCAGGTGCCGCTTCTTGGGCTCCGATATCTCTAGTACGAACGGCCGGCCGGTGCCGAGCATGCGGGCGTCGATGTCCTCCCGGCCCATGCCGTGGAAGAAGTGGTCCTTCCCTCCCGCTTCATTCAGGACCACGTCGCCGATGATCTCCTGCACGCTGTTCTGGTACATCTTCCCGGTGCCGCCGCAGCGCTTGCACCCCTTCCCCTGGCACACCCGGCACGGCCACCGCGTCTGCGGTATCTCCCTTGAGTGCTTACGGTAGCGGCCGTAGATGAATATGGGGGCGATGTCCAGCTCCACGTGCCCGAAGCGGGTGTCGATGATGGCCACCACGTCCGGCGCGGTGAAGCTCACCTCCTTCGCGGTGCGCTGCTCCACGATCTTGCCGATCTCCCGGTTCAGCTCCGCCTTGATGGGCTCGGCCTTTTCGCCGCTCACCTCCGCCCACAGGCGCTCCTCGCGGTCCTGCACGGCGGGATCGACCTTGGTGCCTATCAGGAACGTGTCGTAATCGATGGTCGCCAGCGTATCGATCGCTTCCTGCGCGAAGCGCTCCACGTCCTGGAACATGTCCTCGCACAGCCAGCAGAATGACGGCTCGGACATGGCCTCGTTCCTGGCGGCCCTCTCTCCGGCCACCGCCTCGCGCACGTTCTTGCCTCTTTCCAGGTCCGTGGTGCCGGTCTCCACGTGCGCGGAGAGGCGGCCCAGGCAGTGGTCGCAGAGGTACTGGAACCTCAAGGCCTTGTCGGCCCGATCAACGATCTCGTTCATGTGATCACATGGCGGGGCGGTTGATGGTCCCGGCCTCGCCCATCGGCCCAAGGGGGATAGGGTATTTCTCCCTTGTCCTCAGCTGAAGCCCATCTCGGCGATGCGCAGCGTGGCCCTGGACCGCTCCAGGTAGCGGTACACCGTGGCGTGCTCGCTGCCCCGCAGGATCATCTCCACCGCCGTCTTGGCGATGGGCAGCTGCACCGAGTTGCCGATCAGGGACACGGTGCTGCCGTACACCGACATGTTCGCTCCGGTGAGGTCCTCGATGATGCGCCGGGTCTTGCCGTTGGAGCCTATCAGGCGGGCACGGACGCGAGCGAGCTGGTCGCCCTTCTTGCTGATGAAGTCCCCCAGCTCCACGACCTCCAGGTACTCGTCCTCGTCCAGCAGGCGTATGGCGCGGTGCGGCGAGAAGCCCCGGCCGATGGCCTTCACCAGGTCCATCACCTTGAGGGCGGCCAGGGGGTCCTGGGGGTTGTCCTCTATGTCGACCTCCCCCTCGGTGTCGATCCTCATCCTCACCCCCATGCGCTTCTCGATGAACTCCTTCGTCTCCCCGTCGGTGCCGATGAGGGCCCCGACCCGCTCCTTGGGAATGCGTACCAGTCTCATGGTGAATCCTCTGTGATGGTCCGGAGGGCCTCGTCCCTGCTCAGTACATTGACCTCTAGACCTCTAAAATACCTGTTGATGTTCTCGATGTCCCGGACCAGGAAGTCCTTGGCGTTCATGTGCTCGGTGAGCACGGCCTGCCCCACGTCGATGATGACCGGCTTCTTCCGATAGTAGAGTATGTTGTACTCGCTCAGGTCGGCGTGCACCAGCTTTGCCTCCTGGTACGCCAACCGCATGTACTCCACGATGTCCTCGTACACCACGTCCGGCTCGTCCAGCACGGCCTGCCGGATCAGTGGGGCAGGACCCTTCTTGGTCCCGATGTACTGCATCACCAGCATGTTGCGGTGGTAGCGTATGGGGGACGGCACCTTCACCCCGGCGTCCTCCAGCCGCTGCAGGTTGCGGAACTCCTTGCTCGCCCACGCGTAGATGATCTTCCTGCGGGAGCCAGAGAGGCCGCGGAACCGCTTGTCCCCCTCGATGTACTTGGAGATGCGGTTGAAGGTGGCGTTGGAGGTGCGGTAGATCTTGAGCGCGTACAGCTTCCCGTCCTCGTCGGCGGCCGCGAACACGTTACCCTCCTTGCCGGTGGAGACCGGGTACTGGATGGTGTCGATGTACCCATCGGTCATCAGCTTGTAGATGCCCAGCATGGTATCGCGGTCGAACACCTCGTCCAGGGTCTTGCGCTCGTCCCCCGTACGGCTGTTCGCCCGGAGGGCCATGATCCGGTGCTCGAGCGCCTCATAGGCATCCTTCTGGACCATGGCCTGACCGCCTTAGAACACGTCCAGGTTCTTGGGTATGGCCTTGCGGCGGTGAAGGTAGCTGGCCTGGGTCTTGGTGTAGCGGTACATGATGTCCGCCTTGTCGCCCTGGAACTCCCAGGGCTTGACGATGAGGAGGTCGCCCTCCCGGATCCACATGCGCTTGCGGATCTTGCCGGGAATGCGCCCCATGCGGGCCGTGCCGTCCTCGCACATGACCTTGATGCGGGAGGCGCCCAGCAGCTGGTCGGCCACACCGAACATCTCGCCCTCCTTGCGGTTGGGGAACGGGCACCGTGTTATCTCCTCGTTCATCTCTGCGGAATCGAATTGGGTCAAATGAGGCCTCCAGTGAACATGTGAACTCTCTCGGTATGTCGCGACGTGCTTTGACATATTCGCCCCCCGTATTCAAAGCTTGTGCTTTGGCTAGGGCGGGCGAGGACGATAAAAATGGCACGGGCGGGGGCTACTGGCCCACCGCCGATGCGTTCGCCCTACCGCGCCTTGGTCCTGACGGCGACCTTCTCCTTTCCCCTGCCGTTCCCGACCACGATGTCGGAGGGGATGAGATCACCCTTGGCCCGGTCCCGGAAGGCGAAGGAGGCCCGCCCCTTGGGCTTCTGGGACTCGGGGATGAGCTCCAGCCTCCATCCGGCTCACTTCTTGACCCCGCGGTCGAAGAATATGTTCTTCCCGGTGGCCGACAGCGGTATCCCGTGGCAGATGTTGGTGGCAGTGAGCCCTAGCCGCTTGGCGGAGACGCCCACGCGGTACATGATGCGGTTGTCCACGTTCAGCTCCGCCGCGGTCTTGGCTGCCGAGCCCAGGGCGATGCCCAGATCCAGCAGGCGGAGGGCGCAGTTCGGTCCTAAGAAATCTTTCTCCATCGACCGCTCGTTGAACTCCTTGCAGCCGGAGAACCCGCACGCCCCGCAGTCCAGCCCCGCGCCGGGGTGCGGCAGGAGGCCGATGAGGACCACCGCGGAGCAGTCCACCACGTTCTGCCCGTCCCGCGCCCAGTTGGGCGAGGAACGCTCCTCGGCGATGGCGATCATGTCCCTTCCCACCGCCAGTCGCTCCTCTTCCTCCAGCACCTTGACCTCGATGAAGTCCTGCCCCACCGCCTTGGGGGCGGTGCGCGCTGCCAGCTCCATCAGCCCGCCGACCATCCTGACCGTGTCCTGGATCGCCATGTGCCCCGTATGGTCGACCTACATTATTAGCGTGGGGGCGGGGGGCCGTGAATATCTATTATGGATATTTTATTAATAACTCTTATAATATCCAAAAGGCCCTCTTTCCCTGATGCAGGACATCATCTTCCTTGCCATCATGTCGTCGATCCTGACGGTCACCGCCAGCGGTCTCGCTCTGATCGCATGGAGGAGGAGCCGGCGCGACTACCGGAAGCCGTTCGCCCTCCTCATGCTGGCCCAGCCCCTCATGGCCTGGGGGTACCTCCTCGACGTTTCCTCGCCGGACCTGGCGTCCAAGCTGCTGTGGAACGACCTGGAGTACGTCGGGTACCTGGCGGCGGTGGTGCTGTTCCTGCTGTTCATCTACGCCTTCTGCTACAACCGCACCATGGGCCGCAAGGTAGTGGCGGCCATCTCCGCACCGGCGGTAGTTCTTTTCCTCCTGGTGGCCACCAACCCCTACCATGGATTGTTCTACACCAGCACCGAGGTGTCGGCGGACTTCTACCGGTCCTTCCACGCGGTCTACGGCCCGGCGTTCTACGCCTACGTGGTCTACGCCCTGACCTTATTGTCCGCCGGTATGGCCATCCTGGCCAATCACTACCGGACGATAAGCAAGGGGCACCGCTACCGGGTAGGCGTGATAGGCATGGCCGGCGGCCTGTCGGTCCTGGTGGTCATACTGAACTTCGTCAAGATCTACGACCTGCCGGGCTGCCTGTTCGTCACCTTCGGCCTGCTGGTCAGCGATGTCCTGCTGTTCATCGGGACCTTCGGCTTCGAGCTGTTCTCCATGGTCCCCTACGCCATGGATAGCGCCATGCGCACCATGAAGGGCATGCTCGTGGTGCTGGACGACCGCAACATCGTGATGTTCCACAGCCCCTCGGTGGACTCCCTGACGGAGGGCAGGCAGATAGACGACATGACCATCGAGAAGGCGTTCCCGCAGCTCCCCCAGGACAAGCTCCTCTCCAGCGACCCCTCGCTGGAGGAGGAGATGGTGGAGATGCTGCCTGGACAGTTCTTCATGGTGAAGGTCGCCCTGGTCCGCGACTTCGATGAGTACATCATCGGCCGGAACATCACTATGCGGGAGGTTACCGCGCAGGTCCTGGCCGAAGCTGACGCTAGATCGGCGCACGAGATGCTGGACCTCATGAACCGCATCACCCGCCACGACGTGATCAACCAGCTGACCATTCTGGAAGGTCACACCTCACTGGCGATCATCAGGTGCGAGGACCCCGAGGTGAGGAGGCACCTGGACTCCATGTCCAAGGCGGTGCACACCATTCAGAAGCAGATGGAGTTCGCCCGGTACTACCAGGACATGGGCGCCCGGAAGCCGGAGTGGCAGAACGTCAGCTCCCTGCTGTACACATTGGAGCGCACCCTGGACCTGAAGGGGGCGAAGGTGTTCCAGGCGATCAACGGTGTGGAGCTTTACGCCGATCCCCTGCTGGAAAAGGTGTTCTATAACCTCCTGGACAACTCTGTGGAGCACGGCGGGAAGGTCACCCGGATGAACGTGTCCATGCAGGAGAGGGAGGACGGGCTGGACATCATCTATCAGGACGACGGGCAGGGCATTCCCGATGCGTACAGGGAGCACCTGTTCTCCAAGGGCTGCGGGCGCCGGACCGGGCTGGGCATGTTCCTGTCGCGCGAGATACTCCAGCACAGCGGCATGACCATCATAGAGGCGGGCGAGAAAGGGAGGGGCGTCCGGTTCATCATCGGTGTTCCCAAGGGGAAGTACCGGTACTCGTGCATGAGCGCGGAGCCGGCGGTGGCGTCCGGGCTAGGCTCTACGGCGCCCGGACCGCTGAACGCGAAGTGAGCGGCGATCCGTGCGCCCCTGATCGAGCGCATTGTTAGGGAATGATCTGCCTCCATGGGCCAAGGCAAGCCCATACCAACAAGGATTAAGTACAACTTCTCTTATCGAACTGCCACACGCTCCCGTAGTGTAGTCCGGCCAATCATTCGGGCCTTTCGAGTCCGTGACCCGGGTTCAAATCCCGGCGGGAGCACTTCACTTCTATCTAGTCATCCGGTTTCTAAGGTCAATTCTGGTATTTTCGGTACCGATGCGCTTGGCCTGCAACACCGTTTCCTCCTTCTCTTATAATTGAGCCTCCAGCAACGCCCGTTGGTTGTTGGTCCTAATAAAGAACAAGGTCTACGTGGAGAAGTCGAACGGTCGGCGGCTCGTGGGACTTTTGTGCACCGCCGATGCTCTTCACCAAATCCGAGTTCATGAACGCCTCGGCACTCTCATGAGAATCGAAAACGTGGATGCCGCCGAAGTGACCGGTCGCTTCGTCATGGATGTAGTACTTCTGCACCAGGCCAGGAACGGCGCGGTACAGGTCGGATCTGGCCTCGAAGTTATTAATGACCTTCTCCTTGGGCAGGTCGCTCTTGAACAGGATGAGAACCACATCCATGAAATAACCTCTAATCTGAGTGAGGTTGAGATATTAAAACCTTTTAATATATGTTCTCTCGACTTCACGGAATGAGAGCTTGATGTGACTAAGATTATTTCGAGAGGAAAAAAAATACTTTGAAGAGGTTTCTGGAAGCCTTGCTCAACGAGCTATCATGGCTTTGATAAGAGGATTAGGATACTGTCTGGATAGAGGATGGAGTGATTCCCGGCGGGAGCACTTCAATTCTATCCAGTCATCTATAATTTGGGCTCAATATTTTCTGTCCTTCGTTCTCGTTCCCTCGATCTGTAGATGAATGATCCTCTCGCTGGGTCCTATTATTCCCTATTGCCCCCCTCGCCTAAATCTTAAGAAAATATGTGTTGATGCGTTGACCGGAGGAAAAAAGAAGTTATTGGCTACGGTCAACACATCGGTCAACAGATGGTCAACACATCTAGGACTTGTGTTGACCGAAAGATCCCACCGCCGGTCTAGGGGCCTGCCCCTCGCTCGGAAAGGCCGCGGGTCACGCTCGGGTCCCCGACCCCTTGCTGCCCTAGCGCCCCTGCCCCCCCCCGATCGGGGACCGCGACCTCCGGCTCATAGTCGGCGAAGGCAGGTACGACGCCGTGGGCGCTCGCCATGGTCTTTCTCTTCCACCGAATCAGGACACCGCAGCTGCTGCACGGTGCCTCTAACAGCATCTGCGAAGCGCCGAACCGGATCCTGTTCGCCTCGCCGCAGGCCGGGCAGGCGAGCCGCTTAACAACATGCTGCGGGTATCTCTGCATGACCGGAGGAGCTCGATCCTCCCTGACCCTAGTTACGGGAAGAGGTGAGCGAAAGTGGATGCTTATTCACATTATCATCTTCAACCATTATAAAAATATATAATTTATATTATAATATTTGTTATTACATGACTAGAAATGGGCTTTCTCTCCTCGATTGCCGAATATATCTTACAATCCCTCTCTCCGCCTCAAAAGGAACAGGAGCAGAGGACATCATTCGACGCACAGCAACGAGAATACTGGATACGTCACGATAGGTTGTATCCTGGAGGTAGCTCACAAAGTCCAGAATGGCGCCAGGTCCAACGAACAGTTCTGGGGAGAGATCATTATAGATGCGTCCAGTGTGGCCGATACGGCCACTATCCAGATAGGAATACTAACCGACCATTCGTCCCGACGGGCCCATATGTTGGTTTGCACGTTCATCACATGGTACCATTGAGCCGTGGTGGCTCCAACGATTGTTCTAATCTCCAGACGTTATGTATCTACTGCCACGAGAGGGTCCATGGAAGAACATTAAAGGGCGTTCGTAGGTAAAGGAACGACTGATGATAGTTGCGAAGATAATTATAAATCAATAGATAATATAATTTCCTGCACCCGTTCTCGGGCGCCCTTGGTCAGCTCCTTGACCATAGGACCGGGCATATCATCTTCTCAGGCGCCCGGGGGCGGCTTTCCCGCACTTTATGAGGAAAGCCCATGACATCGCGGGATGATCGAGCTCCTACCTCCGTTTGATTGAGATGCCAGATATGATCTGGTAATTTCCCACTATTCGTCACTACATTACTTTCCCCCCCCCTGATGTACCAAAATAATTATCTTGCCTTAGCACGTGTTCGTATGTCCACAAAGGGCATGAAGGAAAGTTGCGCCATGGACCACGAACAGTTATATCAGGCGATCTTCAAGCGCAAGTCGGTGAGGAAATACCAGCCCGAGGCTTTGGATGAAGA
This sequence comes from Methanomassiliicoccaceae archaeon, assembly GCA_963663855.1. Classification (GTDB taxonomy): domain Archaea; phylum Thermoplasmatota; class Thermoplasmata; order Methanomassiliicoccales; family Methanomassiliicoccaceae; genus UBA6. Next base: position 2,138,850 of record OY760646.1, read on the forward strand.
GACGATGAGCAGTGTCAAGGAGAACCTGACCGCCCTCATGCCTCTCTTCCCAGACATCCGGACCGAACTTCAGGTGCTCGACGCCGGTCAGGCCAAGGGGTGGAGGAATGCGGGAACGCCCCACTTCCTAGCCCTCTATTCCGAGGAGAGGGGCGAGTACAAGGCTAACGCCGGCTTCCTGTTGCAGCAGATGGACCTATTCCTCTCCTCCCAAGGGATCGGTACATGCTATCAGGGACTTGCCAAGCCTACCAAGAGCATTGGCCAGGTGAACGACCTCTCCCTCGTGATAATGCTCGCCTTCGGTCGCCCTGCCGAGCCCATCCATCGTAACAGCATAAGCGAGTTCGAGCGGAAACCATTGTCGGCCATCAGTGAGGCCAAGGGAGCGGACGATCTTCTGGAGCCGGCTCGCCTAGCGCCATCGGCGCTGTACCACCAGAGGTGGTTCTTTACCGGCGACAGCAGGATGATCAACGTCTATATCTACAAGGGACTGCTGGGGGAAAGCTGGAACCGGATCGATGCAGGCATCGCCATGTGCCATACCTGGCTGGCGGCGTCCCATCTGGGCAAGAAGGCCGAGGCGATCAAGGATCCCGATGCGGAGAGCAACGCTCCCTCCGGGCGGTCGTACGTGGCCTCGTTGAAGATCAGCTGAGCAATCGGCCCTACATGATATGGTTTCCTTTGCTGCCGCGAGTAGAGGCCCTGCATGCAACCCGATATTGCGCAGCTGCTTTTCAACTATGGTCCGAGAACTCAGTATCTCTAGGTCTTCTTAGGGGCATGAAGGGGACCTCATACCCCTTTTATTTGGTAGCCTAGCAGCCTCTTGACATGCTCTCGTCACCGGCAAAGTACAATGGTGGTGGGTCATGAGGATCGTGGTTGAATTGCTGGCAGATATTGAACGAGGGTGGGCCCAGCTATTTGCATTACTGCTTTGGATATCATACATAGCTTAGAAAAATCCCCTTCTAGTACTCAGGTTCGAGCCAGCTCCTGATACTACATCAAAGGGTGAGATAACTTTGAAAAACGATACTCCCTGGACTTTCAGTATGTACTTTCTCACTGTGTATAAAAACCGTATGTCTGGTTCTATTTATGATCGCACGCACCATGGGTATAGCTTTTTTTAGTGTACATCGTTCGGGAGTAGTGGTTTACGGTGTTGATAAGAGACGCTCGAGAGGAGGACCTGTCGTCCATCGTGGAAATCTACAATTCGACGGTTCCTGGAAGGATGGTGACCGCAGACATGGCTCCGGCATCCGTGAAGGGCCGAACAGCCTGGTTCCACGAACATAAGAAGGGCTTCCGGCCACTATGGGTCGTCGAGAAGGATGGAAAGGTCGTCGCGTGGCTTAGCTTCCAGTCGTTCTATGGTCGTCCCGCCTACCTTGGGACCGTAGAGTTGAGCATTTACGTGGCGGAAGGCTATAAAAGGCAAGGCATGGGCCGCATGCTGATAGGGCGGGCCATCGAGCATGGTCCTGAGATCGGCGTGAAGAACCTCATAGGCTTCATCTTCGCCCACAATGTTCCGAGCATAGGTTTGGTCGAGAGCTTTGGTTTCGAGCAATGGGGCTATTTGCCAAAGGTGGCAGTGATGGATGGCATTGAGCGGGACCTCGTCATCATGGGGTTAAGGATCAAAGATAGTCCACTTTAGTTAACTTACGGCTGCGAGTCAAGAAACTTAATATTGAAAATATTCAAGAGCATTTGCGAGAATGGTCAGATATTTATTCACCATCAAATGTCAGGCGGAAATCAGACGGGAGACCACCAACTCCATTCATCAAGATCCGCTACATTAGAATCCCCTCAATTGTTTAACCAACTATGCACCTAAAACCGTTCCTAGGGAGTGGATGTTGCCTCAATGTCCGTTCTGTAGACATCCTCATATCCTTTTTGGCGATTTGCTAACCTCCTATCAGGAAGCTCACCGAGCGCACCTCCATGACCGATGAGTTCAGGGAATGGACATAAATCTCTTCATCAATTCGGTGATGTCCGCAAGAGGGTGGGTCATGGTCAGCGATGATGCATTCGTTTTCGAGCGTCCCTTAACAGAGGGCCTTATCTACAAGAGAAGGAACCGGTTCATCATGGAGGTCGAGGTCGGAGGGACCATGTACGATTGCCACTGCCCGGTCACAGGACGCATAGGCAACATCTTGTTATCCAGCATTCCTTGCCTTCTTTCCCAGAGCCACGACAGATCAAGGAAAACGCCCTACACGGTCGAAGCAATTTCGCTCGATTCAGTATCCAGTAGAAACAAGCATTGGATCGGAATAAACCAGAACGCTGTGAATCGATATGTGGAGCATTTCCTAAGGACAAAGCAGTTCTCCAGAATGGTCGATGACGGTGATTCGGTCAAGAGAGAGCAGAAGCTCGGCAACTCTCGGCTGGACTTCCTGGTCGGCAACACCTATATCGAGGTTAAGATGCCGCTCATCGTATTACAGGTACCGGTTAGCTCTCATATCAAGACAAAGCAGGTCAGCGAGTTTGACTCCTCCGATCGCTTCATAAAGCACATCGAGGGGCTGGCCAGCAGCCTGAAGCAGAACGAGAGGGCCATTCTACTGAACTGCTTCATCTACGACAATCCGGGATTCAGGGTGACAATTAAGAGCAAGCACAGCGACCTCATCAAGGGCGAGGTGCAGTCCTGCATCAAGCGAGGGATCGAGATCTGGCAGGTCAATCTCATCATCACGCCCACAGAAGTGAAGCTGGCAAAGCTCTACGAAACTACGGATGACTTTATGGAAGGAGGAGCAGCTTATGAGATATGATATTGAGGTCCTCAGGGTAGCACAGGTCCTCTCACGGTTTTCATTGAGATCGCGGATGCATGCTGGACGACCTTCATATCGCGCGATGGCATACTGGACCCCATGAGCAGCGAGGTTTCTACAGTTCTAGTGACCTTTCCCGATGAGCTTATTGCCCGCACCATCTGCAGGTCCCTGCTCGAGCAACGCCTGGCGGCCTGCGCCAACACCTTCGCTGTGAGCTCGATGTACTGGTGGAAGGGTAAGATCGAGGACAGTTCGGAGTTCGCATCGCTATTGAAGATACGCTCGGAGGACTTCCCGGCCGTGGTGGCGGCCATCAAGAAGCTGCACCCCTACGACGTCCCGTGCATCGTCCGGTATGATATCGCAGAAGCTTTCGAAGACTATGGTAACTGGATCCTGGGGTCGACCGCTCGGCCCCCTGAGGGGTGAGCATGTTGATCGCCCCCACTACAGAAGCGGGCATGGGCTGTTCCCTCAAATAGGTAGGCATTCGGCCCTCTTATCGAAGTAAGAGACCTAACGCTCGAGCGGTCCTGATATGAGCAAACGATGGTCGTTTGATGTGCCCGTGGTACAGGTCCTTCTCTCAGTACGAACTATCACGCCCTGCTCCCGCTCCATCCTCGACCCACCAGAACGATGCGTGCCGGCGATCGACGCACATTATCGAAATTGATGCCATGGGTAGTTAGTTCTAAATCATCAACGATAATAATTGACGCATAAAATGGGATGGAGATGGTGCAGCCCCGCCACGTATATGGTATCACAGTATTGCTCACCAGCGTATGCGTTGGCCTGGAGAGCTATATACTGATGAACCGGGCCATGTCCACACGCTTGGTCGGGTTTGGGACCATTACTTCGGCTGGCAATTACCTGATCTTTCTGCAGGTCCTGATGCTCTGCTTCGTTGCCGCTTTGTTCGCCATCGCGCTCCTGAGCAGGGCGAACTACATCGATATCGTGAACCACCGGTACGCGCAGCACATACCGCTGTTCCTCGGCATCGGCCTGGTGCTGTTCGGTTTGACCTCGCTAGCTCTCCGCGGCCTGTCCACCACGGATAGGAACTTCGCCCTGATGTTCATTATGGGAACGCACGCCTTTGGTCTGGGCGCCTTGCTCATGACCACGCATGTGGCGATGGCCCGGAAGAAGATGCTATTCCATCATGTTCCGACCTTCGCCATCCTGATCTTCGTGCTACTCATGTTCCCGCCAGCGTTCCTATTCTACTGAAGTGACTGGGCTTGTCGATCGATGATGAGCAGAGCTATCTCGTTTCATGACCTCGGTTGGCGTTTCTTCTTTTCTTCCAATGTGAGCTTATTCAGGGCTATTGTCAATTTAAAAACCAGATCCTCAAATTATTCATTCGAAAATGGCATCCGGGAGATGCTTATGGGAGAACCATTTTTTGATGCGATAGACGTGTAGGTACGAGCATGCTTGTGTTGAAAAGACATATCAATAGGTGTTTTTACTGAGCACAATCCCCTACCACACACAGGGCGCAGGAATGTTAAAAGGTCGCTCGAAGTTGTGGAGATAAAAATATGGAAGGGAGGGGGTATGGTGCCCCTGTTGACCTTCTTATTTCACCAGAGCCGGACTACTAGGATCAGGCCGCCTCAGCAGTGAACATCAGGTAGTAGCCATCGGCCGGGGTGTTTATGTTGATGGTAAACCTGTAGTGGTCGGTCTCCCCAATGGCCGTATTGATATCCTCGGTAATGCCCTCCAGGAAATTTCCACCGTCAACCAGAATCAGTGACACATATCTCGACTCATCAGTGTCATAGACCGATATGCTGTTTATATCACTAGGGTACATATTAGTGGGCATATCATCGCATAAGATGCGCACCACGATGTGATAGGAACCCGAGAAGTCGGTGGAAGTGGCATTAAGGCCCTGGTCATAAATAGTATCGGTGTTGTGCTCAGCGCCAGTGGCAAAGTCCGTAAATTCCCCCGTGACGTTCTCCGCACTTAAGGTCATACCATAAAGGGATTTGAAATCCTTATGGGATGTAAACACTTCATTCGAGAACGTGCCGTACGCAGATACTAGCACCGAGGCCGAGAGCACGACAGCGAGGCCCATTAACAACGAGCTGCCTTGAGAGAGCTTCTTGAGATTCATGGTCCTTTCCTTCTATATTTTAGATTTGATATATGAAAGACATTTTAATATTATTGAGCAAGTAATCAACGATGATACTGTCATTTTACACTATCCAGTATGAATTACATGGCCTTGATAATGAGAGGTTGCCCTTAAGGTCCATCTAGCAGATTCTGTAAAACTACAAACCTGGTCTTTTCTCCTGAGCTCGTCTAATGTATAGAGATCGAATTAGGATAATGCTGCTAACCTCATGCCGTCCTAATCCATTGCTCAATGATCCGAGGGGTTCATAGATGGCACGATGACGTCCGCGTCGACCATGCATGCATCCGCCTGCTGCTGACCCACCATCTCCAGCCCCGGGGTGGTCCCCTCCCTCAGCACCTCGTTCATCTTGATCAGCGTGGACATGGCGATCTGCTTGGTGGTAGAGCTTCCGTTTGTAAGAGCTCGATCGGTGAGGACGAAGCGATCGTCCTGGCGCCTCATGAGGCCTAGCGTCCGTAGCAGGCGGACGTAGCGACCGACCATGCAGTCCTGCATCACTATGGCGTCCAACTCCTGCTTGGTCAGTTCTCCGCGGTACAGGCTCCGAGCGAACCTGCCCAGGCCATGCTCCTCACCTCCGAGCAGGCGTAGAGCGGTAGAGCCCCGTCCGCTGGCCCATGTTCTCGAAGAGCACCTTCTCGTCGAAGGTCTGGACGCCCACGCTGATCTGCGTGATGCCAGCGTCCCGGAGGTCCCTCACCACCTCCGGGGTCAGGTCGGTGGGTGAAGCTACTGAGGCCACACGGTCCACCAGGAGACCGACGAACCTCCCCGTCAGGTCTACTGTTTCACCAATGGGATAGGGATCATTATAATGGGCGTCTCGTTGAAATATCGCCTAACTAGTCAGAAGGGCCGTTCTTCGAATAATCACGTGTTCTTGCGGGGGCGGGCCCGCAGCGCGCGATCGACAGCACCCTCCATCTCCTTGAGGGAGTATGGCTTGGGCATCACCTCCGCGAACCCGTAGGCGCGGTAGTTGCTCATCACCGGGTCGTTGCTGTACCCGCTGGAGACGATGGCCGTGGCCTGAGGATCGTTCTTCAGGAGGAGGGCGATGGCGTCCTTACCTCCCATGCCCTCCGGTATGATGAGGTCCATGATCACCGCGTCGTAGGGGGCGCCCATGCGCTGGGCCTTCATGTACATGTCCACCGCCTCCTCCCCATCATGGGCGCGGAAGGCCTCGTGGCCCAGCATGCCCAGCATCTCGCTAGCGACCTCTAATATCATGTCCTCATCGTCCATGATCAGTACGCGGGCCCTCCGGGGCTTGGCACCTAGGGGCCGATCCTCCCCCGAGGCCTCGGCCGAGGGCCTCTGCCCCTGGGACACCGGCAGGTAGACGTGAACGCTGGTGCCAGCGCCCAGCTTCGATTCCACCTTGATGAGGCCGTTGTGCTGCTTTACGATGGAGTACGTCGCCGCCAGGCTCATCCCTGCCCGGCCATGCTTGGTGCTGAAGAACGGCTCGAAGATGTGCGCCAGGTTGGCCTCGGATATGCCCTGGCCCTCGTCCCTGATCACGATGTGCACGAAGTTCCCGCTGGGCAGGAACTCGTCCGCGCTGTCCAGATGGCAGTTGGTGGCCGCGACGTGCACCGTCCCGCCCCGGGGCATGGCCTCCTCCGCGTTCTTGAGGATGTTGAACATGGCCTGCCGTATCTGCCGGGGGTCCAGGTCCACGTCCTTGAGGTCGGGCGGCAGCCTCAGGTCCCACGCGAAGGTCGCCGGCAGCACCATCTCCCGCACGATGTTCTCCAGCTCCTGTGAGATGTGGGCGGCCCTCTTCACCGGGCTCCCTCCCTGCGAGAACGTCAGGAGCTTGTCCGATAGCCCCTTCGCCCTTTCCAGGACCGCCGCGCAGTCCTTGAGGCGGGACCTGATGGCATCCTTGGTCAGGCCATCGTTGAACAGCACCTCATGCTGCCCTATGAGTATGGTGAGGATGTTGTTGAAGTCGTGCGCGATGCCCCCGGCCAGCGTTCCCAGGGACTTCAGCCGCTCCACCTTCTCCTGCTCGCTCTCCAGCCGCTTCTCGGCGGTGATGTCGTGAAGCACAAGGATGGCGCCCATGGTCCGGCCCTTGTCGATGATGGGGGCGGCGGACTCGTTCAGCAGGAGATCGATGCTCTCGCGGTCCGGCAGCACCTGGCGGTAGTTGGTGAACGGCGACTGAGTTGCAATGGCCTTGCTCACCGCGTGCAGGGCCCCGGACGTCTCCGTTCCCTCGCCAGGGAACAGGTCGGTGAGCTTCCTGCCCTTGATGGCCTCATGGCTGAGGCCCAGCATCCTCTCCGCGGTCCGGTTCCACACCAGTATCTGGAGCGCTCCGTCCACCATCATGACGCCGTCGGTGATGTTGTTGAGCGTGATGTCCAACCGGTCCCTCTCGAAGCGGAGGGCCTTCTCGGCGGCCTTCCTCTCCGTGATGTTGCGGTTGATGACCAGGATGGCCTGGTGCCTCTCGTACTGGATGAGCCTTATGCTCGCTTCGGCCATCAGGGGGGTGCCGTCCTTGGCGATGCCCGTGATCTCGCTGTAGATGCTCCCGTCGCGGATGAGGGCCGGTATGGCCGTGGGGATCAGGGCGGCGGTCTCAGGGGACACGATCTCGACCACGTTGCGGCCGAGGAGCTCCTCGCGCGTCCTCTGCAGGCGGGCACAGCCCACCTTGTTGACCTCGATGATCTCGCCGATGAGGGAGAGGATGAAGATGGAGTCCCCCGCGCTGTTGAACAGGGCGCGGAACTTCTCCTCGTTCTCGATGATCGTCTCGTCAGCGATCTTCTTCTCGAACGCCTGCGCGAAGACGTACGAGAACGTCTCCAGGATCTTGATCTCCACCTCGTTCCAGGAGCGCTCGTCCCGGACCGCGTCCAGGCCGATGAAGCCCTGCACCTTCCCGCCCCACGTCAGAGGGGACACGATCAGCGACCGTATGTCCTGGGCCTCCAGGGCCTCCCTCTCCACATCGGCCTCGGAGGGCATGTCCGCCACCCGGGGGATGTTGATGACCTCGTGAGCGAGGATGTTCGACATCCACCACGGCATGGTCTCGCACGGGATGTCGTGCAGGTTCCTGATCTGTGGCGTTATGCCAGGAGCGCACCACTCGAAGGTGTTGCTCATGGCGGACCCGTCATCGCTGATCTGGAAGAGGTACGCCCGGTCCACCGCGAACAGCTCCCCCATGGACGTGAGGCCGTCCTGGACAACTCCGGGGATCTTCTCCGGCGGGAGGGCGATGAGGCGCGAGGAGATGGCGGCGATGGCGGAGATGATGTCCAGCCTCCTCCTCTGCTCCGCCTCCATCCTCTTCCGGGCGGTGATGTCGAGGACGCTGGTCAGGCAGTGCTTCTCCCCGTTGAAGTCGATGGCCTCGGTGGAGATCAGCGCGTCGATGATGCTGCCGTCCCTCCTCCTCAGCTGCGTCTCGAAGTAGGTGAGCCATCCCTCCTTGGACACCATGTCCAGGAACTCGTCCTCGTCCTCCTTGCTGACCCACAGGCCGATCTCCTGCGTCGACCTTCCCACGATGTCATCGTGGTCCCTGCCGATCAGTGTCTCGAACGCCTGGTTGGACTCGGTCAGGTGCCCGCTCTTCAGGTCGAAGATGACGATGGGGTTGGGGCTCACCTGGAAGAACTGGATGTACCTCTCCCGGGACTCGCGGATCTCGGCCTCCATACGCAGCCGCTCGGTCACGTCCTTGATGATGAACAGTCGGCTTAGGCTCTTCCCCGACCGGTCGTGGATGCTGGACACCTGGACATCGAAGAAGCGCTGGGGGAGCAGCTCCTGCTGGGCGTACTCGTGGTACGTCTTCCTGCCCTGGGCCTTGATGTCGTCCACAGGGAGGAGGGGCAGGACGTCCTTGAGGCTCTTGCCCACGATGGCCGAGGAGTGAGGTACGCCCAGGACGCCGTTCATGGCCGGATTGAGGTAAAGTATCTGATCGAACTCGTCCGCTATCAGGACACCGTCCTTCAGGGTCTGCACGGTGCTGTCGAAGGAGAACGGCAGCATGCGGAACATCTCGAAGCCGAAGGTGCCGAGGTATAGGAGCAGAGAACTGATCAGGATGCCCAGGATGATGAGGATCTCGGCCGGTATGTACTCCCACAGGGGGAACACCAGGACCATCGTGATGAGCGGAAAGAGCACCGCGAGCTCCAACAGCAGCATCCTGCCCTTGTAGGCCGGCCCCACCTTCTTGTAGTTCTTGTACAGCACCAGTGCGGACAGGACCATCATGCTGAACACGAACGCCACGTAGGCGAAGTAGGCGGGACCGTGAACGGCCTCGAAGGAGCGCACGGGGTCCGCGGCCAATGCCACGCTCTCGTAGTGGAGGTGGTGCAGGGAGTTGGTCACCACCAGCAGCCACAGGAGGGCGGCGGCGGACACCACGGGGACCATGAACTTGGGCGAGGAGAACCTGCTCTGGGTGTACGCCATGGAGAAAACGAAGACCAGGGTGGGGACGAAGATGTGACCGAAGTACTCCAGGTTGTTCCAGAACAGCTTGGCCTCCAGGGAGGAGGACTCCATGTCCATCACGAAGCCGAAGAGAAGGGTGATGATGGAGATCTGGATGGCCAGGAAGATGTAGCGGCTCTGCTGGTGGCTCATCCTCCACACCGTGATCATGAGGATGGTGGTGAGTATGCCGATGATGAGGGCGAACATCACCGCTATCGAGGTCGCTTCCGTTCCGTCCACCGCCGAGCTAGAAAAAAAATAACAGCTAGATAATATAATAAGCCGAACCAGGTGATTATCACCAGCGATTATTGACGAGGGTTCCAGGAAAGAAGAGAGCGGGGAGCAATTAGTCCCGGAGAGCGAGCCGCCGGGGAGGCCAGAATGAGCGACCTACGGGTGCAGGGCGGCGTACACCCCCTTTGACATCTAGCACCGCTACCTTGAATAGTAGCGTTACACGGTCCTCCCGGGCTCGGCACTGCGTCGGTCATGTGCCAATCCCGCCGCGACCGCAGCGTCGTTCCCAACGTGATAGGTTACCAGGTTTGATTTATGAGAGTAAAAGTATAATATGTCAGTAATTATTTTTTCCCGGTCCTAGTTCTTCCAGGAGACATGATGCACGCTCCCTCTCCCCTGTCGGCCGCCATCCTCTGCCTGATCGTCCTTTCATCGACGATGGCAATTCCCCTGGGGTCGCCGATCACGGCGGTTGCCGTGAACGACCTGGAGACCGGATCCCAGGGAGGAACGTCAGCGGACGGAGCGTCCAGCGATGGCGGGCTCTCGACCGTCTCCCACGTCATGACCGCGGTGGAGATGGAGGAGCTGAAGGCCACCGTGGGCGTCTTCGATGGCAGCACCGGGAATGCGGTTCTGGCCACCGGCCTGCGGGCCCCCACCGATGAGGAATGGGAGGCCATGGTCGGCAACGTGACCATCGTGGACCGCGTGAGCTTGACCAAGCTGAAGGCGGGCACCAGCGTGGACCTCTCCACGTCGGAGTACTTCCCCGCCATCGGGAACCAGGGCAGCCTGGGATCGTGCGGGGCGTGGGCCGAGACATACTACGCGCTCGGCTACCTCGTGGCCAAGGCCCACAATTGGACCGAGGCCTCCCTAGGCTATGACCGCGAGCTCCTCAGCCCCCTGTGGACCTATGACCTCCAGAACGGCGGCGCGGACCTGGGGAGCCCTCTAGGCGGGAACGCCCAGGTGGCGAGGGGCATCGGCGTGGCGACCATGGCCACCATGCCTTACCAGACCAGCGCCACGGTGTGGGGCGGAGAGGAGGCGTGGAGGGAGGCCGCGGCGTACCAGGCGGAGGCGTACCACATGCTCAGCTACGATGCGGCGACCGAGGTCTCGGCCATCAAGGCCCTGCTGTCCTCCGAGGTCCCGGTGGTGTTCTCCCTCTACGCCAGCGACTTCGCCTACCACTATGCGGACGGCAAGGGGAACAAGAACAACATCATCTCCTCCGCCGAGTACTCGGGCCTGGAGCCCGACCATGCGCAGACCATAGTGGGCTACTACGATAACATGTCCGACGGCGGGGAGCAGGGCGTGTTCAAGGTCGCCAACTCCTGGGGCAGCGGCTGGGGGGACGGCGGCTACTACTACATCACCTACGCCGCCTTCCTGAAGACGATGGCCAACGACGGGGAGGCAGGATACCTCACCCTGGAGGAGGACGAGACCTCCGCCCTGGCGGTGTGGCACTTCGACCTGGCCCCGGGAAAGGATGCCGGTATAGCGGTCTCGGCGGTGAGCACCGTCAGCGGTAAGACCCTAGGCACGGTGGAGCCGTACATTCACGCCTACACGGCTGGCTACGCCACCATCTATCCCATGACCTACTTCATGTGCCTGGACATATCGAAGCTGTCCGCCTACCTCGGCCGTGCCGACGTGAAGATCATGCTGGAGGTCGGCACCTCGGTCATCGCCTACTCCTCCGGAGATGATCCATCGCTGTCCTCCTTCCGGGTGGAGCAGTACTCAGGGACGTACCGCCCCGGTGATTCGAGCACCATATCCTCCCAGGCCATGGGGCTGCCGGCGACCATACCCTGCGAGGTGGCCATCGCCCAGGGGCCGCTGGACGAGATCTCGACGGTCAACGCCCTGGACTGGAACTACCCTGCGCTCAGCTACGCCGGTACGGCCCAGTGGGTCGGAGTGGGCAGCGGTAACGGCTCCGAGTCCTCGATGCAGAGCGGGGACGTGGGGGACCGCAGCGCCTCCATGCTGGTGGCCTTCGTGGACGGTCCTGGAACCCTGATCTTCGACTGGAAGGTGTCCTCGGAGCCGGAGTGCGATATGCTGCGCTTCTACGTGGACGGCGAGCTGCGCGAGCAGATTGCAGGAGAGCAGGGATGGTCCCGTGGGAGCTTTACCCTCCCGTCTGGCCTGCACAACCTCACCTGGAGCTACGAGAAGGACAACTACGTGAGCCAGGGAGAGGACTGCGGATGGCTCGACAACGTGGAGTGGACCGGCCTGGCGGTGGTGCGATACCTCGATTTCGAGGGCACCATGGCCGGGGTTGAGCTGACAGACGCTAACGCAGCCTCCGGGACGGACACCTGGGGCACCGCCGTTCAGAGGTCCAATTCCGGATCCTTCAGCGCATGGTGCGCGGCCTCGGGGTCCGGCGGCAATGGGCATCCTAACAACATCAACGGACAGTATGACGCGTCCATGTTGTCCTACATGACATGGGCTATGCCCGCGATGTCCGCCACCACCCACCTGTCGTTCCACTACTGGTCCCGGACCGACGCTGGCCTCACCGACCACCTGTACGTCGAGATCTTGACCGCGGAGGGCTGGGAGACGGCCTGGGTACAGCCCGCGGGCACCTCCAGCGGGTGGGAGTCGGTCCAGATCACGTTAGACCATGCGACGGCGGTCAGGTTCTGCTTCGTCAGCGATGCGTCCGGAGGGGACGAGGGCGCGTACCTTGACGATGTGCTGCTCACCCGGGCCGATATAGAAGCTCCCGCCTCCCACGTCCTGCCCCTGCCGTCGTACATCAACTCCACCGCCACGCTCGTTCAGTGGAACGTGACCGACGGGGCGTCAGCATGGGAAGGCACGGTCCAGATCTTCTACCGGGCCCCGGGAGCGGATGGGTACGTGCTGTACACCACCCCGTCCAACCCCTCTGGCCGGTGGAACGGAACGACGGCGGCCTTCGACCTCGAGGAGGTCGGTGGGACGGAAGGCACCTACACCTTCTACTCCTTAGCTACCGACCTCTCCGGGAACGTGGAGATCGCCCCCGTGGTCCCTGATGCTACCACCGTCTACGATGTCACCGCTCCATCCACCAGGGCGTCCACCAGCGGGAAGGCGGCACCCTCATGGAACGCCAACGCGGTCACCGTCACGCTGACGGCAGATGATGATACCAGCGGCGTGGCGCAGACCAGGTACCGCGTGGACGGTGGAACATGGAGCACCTATATCGGCGAGCTCCTGCTGGGCACGGAGGGAGGCCACACCGTGCAGTTCTTCTCCGTTGATGCGGCCGGGAACGCCGAGGCGGTCAGGTCCATCACCGTCAACATCGACCTCAGCACGCCGGTGGTGAGCATCACCTCCCCGCTGGCGGGTGAGCGCTCCTGCACCGGCACGGTGACGTGGTCCGCCTCCGACCTGTCCGGGATCGCGCAGGTCGAGCTCAGCAGTGACGGCGTGTCGTGGACCGTGGTCACCGGCTCTAGCGCGCAGCTCGAGCTGGAGGCGGGTCCCTGCACAGCGTACCTCAGGGTGACGGACATGGCCGGCCTCATACGCATCGTGACCGTGTCCTTCGTCCACGATCCCGTCCCGCCCGCACTGAGCTTCACGGCCCCCGCCATGGGCTCACACCTCAACAGCGGCGACGTGAGCGTATCATGGACCGCCAGCGATGACCTGTCTAGCATGGACCGCTTCGAGGTGAGCGTCGACGGCGGGCCATGGACCGCAGTGTCCACCAACGACATCCATCTCAACGGCCTCCAGGACGGAGCACACACCGTGCGTGTCAGGGCCTATGATGCGGCAGGCAACGTCCAGGAGAAGGCAATATCGTTCACCGTAGACACCCTCTTCCCCGTCGCCGTGGTCACCCCCACCGGGGCCGATGTCGACATCACATCGAGCGTCGTGGTCCGCTTCTCCGAGCCCATGGACATGTCCAGCGCGATCGTGCAGCTTGACGGCGTGGATGCCGGCATGATATGGAGCGGGAACGAGGCTCGATGCATTTCGGCCTTGCAGTATGATGGCGTCTACTCCGTCCACGTGTTCGGAACGGACCTGGCGGGCAACGCCCTGGAACAGAACTGGACGTTCAGCACGGTCCGCACCGGGAGCATGAGCGGGACGCTGATCGATGCTAACGGCCACCCGCTCGCCAACATCACCGTGGGACTGAGCAACGGCCTGCGGACCGTGACCGATGGCGAGGGACACTTCACCTTCACCTCCCTGGCCCCAGGGAGCTACACCGTCACGGTGCATGCGGACGGGTTCGACACCTTTGCTACGGACATGGCAGTGGTCAGCGGGGAGGACACCGCTGCCGGTACCACCACCTTGTACGCCGTGAGCGCGGGCATGCCATACGGCCTCGTCATGGTGCTCGTCATCGCGCTGGTCGTTGCCGCGTTGGCGATCATAGTGATGATGAGAAGAAAGCGCTGAGGCTCGAGCAACTTTTGCTGAGTAGGCTGTATCGACCATGATTCAGCATATGGAAAAGACGGGAAATGGTTTTTAGGCTTCCCAGGCCACCATCTGGGCCCATGACATGGTGGCTCGGAGGCCTTGATGTGGTGCCTAGCCTCATCCCTTCTGGGCAGCGGTGCGCTTCGCCGCCACAGTATGGCCGTGAGCGGGTACCGCCCCGGAGGGCTTGGAGCGAGCTCGTGCAGCACCCTCCTTCGCCACCTTTGCTGCCTTGACCGGCACCTTGGCCTCGCCCTCCTCAGCGTCGATCTTGAACCGGGCGGCCACCTTCTGAAGGTTGATGGCCATCTCCGACAGTGATTGCGCGCGAGCGGTCATGTCCTGCATGCTGGCAGTGAGCTCTTGAGTGGAGGCGGCCGACTCCTCTGAAGCGGAGGCCGTCTCTTCCGCTATGGACGCGATGCCGTCCACGGACTTGGCCGCTGCCTGTGTACCCTCCTTCTGGCTGCCCATCAGGGATACCATGGAGGACATGTTCCTGGCCGACCCTCCGACAACGTCCGAGATCTCCTCGAACACCCGGCCGGTCTCCTCCACCACCGACCTGCCCTCGGCCGCGGTCTTGGTGCCCAGCTTCATCGAGTGCACGGCCTTGTTGGTCTCCTGCTGCACCTCCCTTATCATCTTGGCGATGCGCTCCGCCGCTTCCCTGGAGTCCTCGGCCAGGTTCTTCACTTCCTCGGCGACGACGGCGAACCCGCGGCCCTGCTCTCCCGCTCTTGCCGCCTCGATGGCGGCGTTCAGCGCTAGGAGGTTGGTCTGCTCCGATATGCCGGTGATCACGCCGACGATCTCGCCTATCTCCTCGGAACGCTTGCCGAGTATCTCGATCACCTTGGCCGATTCGTCCACCACGGCCGAGATCTCGTCCATCTTCCTGACGGTGTTGACGACCGCCGCCTTTCCCCTCTCCGCGCTGTCGGCACCCCGCTTGGCGCCCTCCACGTTCACGTTGATGCTGTCGGAGAGCTGGGACACCGCCGTGGAGATGCCGGCCATGATCTTCGCGGTCTCGTCTACCTGCGTGGCCTGGTTCTGCGCGCCCTTGCTTATCTGCTGTATGGCGGCAGAGACCTGCTCAGTGGAGGCGTTCATCTCCTCCGCGCTGGAAGCGAGCTCCTGCGAGGTGGCGGACACCATGTTGACCGACCGGTTGACCTCCCGGAGGAGCGTGGTGAGGCTCTCCCCGATGGTGTTCAGCGAGCCGGCGAACTTGGTGAAGTCACCCTGGGTCTCGATCTCAACGCGTGCCGTCAGGTCGCCGTTGGCGTACGAGTCGGCGATGCGCATGGCCTCGTTGATCGGCACGGTGACCGCGTCCAGGGTGCTATTGACGCCCTGCACGATGTTGCGGAACTCGCCGTTCAGCTTCATCACGTCGGCCCGTGCGGACAGCTCTCCCCGGATGGCCGAGCCCGACAGGGCATGGGCCTCGTCGACCAGCATCCGGATGGAGTCCCGGGCCTTCCTGAGGTTCTGGTTGATGATGGAGTACCTCTCCTTGGCGCCCACGGTGTGCTGGTCGCCCTCGGCCACCGTCATGTCGAGGTCCAGCTCGCCCTCCGCCAGCTGGGACAGGCTCTTGGCCAGCCGGGCCACCTCGACGTTGGAGAACTGCTCCACCCTGGCAGAGGCGGTGACGTCCATGATGTAGCCCTCCACGGCGATGGGCGTCCCATCCTCGGAAACGATGGGCATGCCCTTCTCCCACACGTACTTGAGCTCCCCTTCCTTGGTCCTGATGCGGTAGTTGGTGGAGTAGCGCTGCTTCTTGGTCACGGCCCCCATGACCGCATCGGTCACCTTGTCCTGGTCCTCTGGGATAATGACGTTACCGTAGGCGATGACCTTGTTCCCCAGCAGGTCGGAGACGGCGTGACCAGTGAGCTCCATGCATCCGTCGCTGATGAACTCCATGGTCCAGTTCTCGTCCAGCTTGCACCGGTAGGCCATACCCGGGAGATTGGCCAGCAGCGTGGCCAGCCTCTTGTTCTCGTACCTGAGGTCAGAGGCGGTCAGCCCGTCCTCGCCGCACGTCTCCTGAGGTGTGAGGTAGATAATGCTTCCCGCCGTGTCCCTCTCATCGCGCACCGGAGTGCCGGAGAGCACATACCTCTCTTTCTTGTTCCGTGGGCTTCCGATGACCGCATCGCCTGGCAGTGGGGCGCCCTTCCTCAACGCCTCCAATACCTTCCCCACGGCGTCGTCCGAGCCCTCCGCCAGAACACTGCCGAGCCTGTGCCCCTCATCGCTGGGCTTCAGCCCCAGGTCCTCGAGGGCCCGATCGTTCATAGATATGATCTTACCATCGACGTCGACGAGGATGGCAGGAAACGGCACACTTACAATAACGGTCCTTGCTTCTGAGGCGTTCACCACGAGCACTCCCCTTCCTTAGACCTGGCTTCCTTCCAATCCTTCCCCTGGATCTACATATGGGCCGGTGGAGAAATACTGGCATATTTATACCGTGATTCCAAATTATCATGCGCCGTCCTTACTTCAACAATCGTTCGGGCGACTGGGTTTGGAACTGAGGAACGGACCGTGCGTTCCCCCTCCATGGTCGCCCCTTATCTCAGGTCTTGGCTCGCCCGGCGAGGAGGTCCACTCCCCGGTCCACCGCCACCTGCACCAGGGGCGGGACTAGAAGCGCAAGGGGAACACCGACCACGATGGCGACGATGGGCACCAGGGAGGGGGAGATGCTCTCGCCCAGGGACGCCGCCAGCAGCACCAGGGCGCCGGAGAACATGTAGATGGACAGGGTGCGGGGGGCGATCCACATCATGACGCGTGACGTCCGCGCCCACAGGTGTGCCCGGTACCACTTCGCCACCTGGACCATCACCAGGATTCCGATGATGCCCACCAGGACCACGGACAGGAAGTCGGACAGGTACTGCGGAAGGACGGCCACCACCTGCTCCTTCAGAGGCGAAGGCAGCACCTTGGGCTCGGTGAAGGGCAGCACGATGGCCGATATCACGATCCACGGCAGGGAGCGGGACCAGGTGATGGACGGGATATCCACCTCCCGGCCCAGGACGATGCCGGCGATGAAGAACCAGAAGTATATCAGCAACCGGTCGTCGATCTCGTCGGTGATGGCGCTGATCGCCAGCAGGATAGCGAAGATGACCGCGCTCACGGCTGTGACGGACAAGGTGAACGAAAACCTCATCCTTCCTGAGACGTAGATAAGGAGGGGAAAGAGCAGGTAGAACACCACGATGGCGCTCACGAACCAGAAGGGCACCAGGGTGAAGGTGGAGGAGAAGATGATCTGCAAGCCTAGAAGTGTGAGCACCAGCTGCCCTACGTCCATGTTGGTGACCCACCCGCTGGTGAAGCCGTAGCTGTGCATCAGCAGGGTAAAACCTATGGCCAGCCAGTACAGGGGGTAGATCCTCAGCAACCTCTTCTTGAAGAACGTGCGGAGGTCGCTCGCGGTCCTGAACTCCGGCCGCTTGAGCATGAGGGAGTAACCAGAGAGGAGGAAGAACAGAGTCAGGCCTATGGTGGCGATGAACGACTCGGCCATCAGTATGGTGCTGCTCTCCTGGAAGGAAGGAATCGAGAAGTGAAGGTGGGAGACCACGATGGCGACGATCGCGATGACCCTCAGGACGTCGATCTCGACGATCCTCCTGGATCGGCTCATGCTTTCGCTTCTAATGTGCTGGGCAAGGGCATCGGCTTTAATAATGTTATTGAGCGGCCCCATCGCCGGAGGTGAGGCCACCGCCGATCATCGCAATAGGGACGATCAGACCTTGACCAGGGCCTTGGCCAGCTCCTTGCACCACGCCATAATGTGCTCTTTCTCCCCCTCGCGCAGGTGGTATACGCGGCTCTCGCTCTGCACGTAGGCCAGCAGCGCCGGCACCACTATCTTCAGCCCCAGGTCCGTCAGCCTCTTCTCCATGTGCTTGGTGGCGTTGCCGCTGATGGCCGATCTCATCTGCGTGTCGAAGGTCGCGGCCTTGCTCCCGGAGATGGGATTGCCCTGCAGTCCGGAGAGGAACTCCTTCATCCTGGTCGATGGCCTCCAGGCCATGGTAGGCGCCCCGATTATCAGGCAGTCGTAGGCCTTGAGGTCGGCCTTCGCCACGTCCCCCACGAAGTACGAGTCCACCGCCACGCCGTTGGCCGCGAGGCACCCCACAATGGTCTCGGCCACCTTGCCAGTCACCTTGGCGTCCGACACCGTATCGTATATGACAACCGCTTTCATCCATGAACCCCTGTTGGCCAGGGTACGGCATCATCGGAGCATAAAATTGTCCCTGGGCTCGATCGAACGGATGCGCACCAAGCACGGACAAGGGGCGAAGGCCCTGATGGTCGTACAATCTATTTCCGGTCCTGCGAGGGGGCGATGCTGTCGAAGGCGGGGAGGGTCCTTGGGAGAACGAGGCGTTCTAAGCTCGGCGCGGCAGCGAAAACACACCCCCCCCCCCGACGATGTCGGGAGAGGGCCCTTGGACATGGAGGTGAGGCTCGCGGTGCTCAACTCCGAGCTCGTAGCCCTCCGTGTTCAGTTCCGCATCAGAGACGGGAAAGGCAGAGGCCTCGTTCCACGTGGCGTTCGAGCTCAATCGTCCAGCATGGTGAGGTCGCCGGGGGGCTGGCCCAGCTCCCGGGCCTTGAGGACGCGGCGCATGATCTTACCGGAACGCGTCTTGGGCAGGCTGTCCACGAACTCGATCTCACGCGGGTAGGCATAGTACGCTAGCCGGGTCTTTACGAACAGCGTGATCTCTTCCTTCAGCCTCTCCGTGGGCGCGAACCCCGGCCGGAGGATGATGAACGCCTTCACGATCTCGCCGCGCAGCTCGTCCGGCTTTCCGATGACGCCGGACTCCGCCACCGCAGGATGCTCAATGAGCGCGGACTCGACCTCGAACGGACCGAGCCTCTCACCCGACGTCTTGATGACATCGTCCATCCGCCCCAGGAACCACACGTACCCGTCCTCGTCCTTGTAGGCCTGGTCGCCGGAGATGTACCAGCCGGGGATATCGAAGTACTCCTTGAACTTGGGGGTGTTCCTCCAGATGCCGACCATCATGGCCGGCCAGCCGGGCCGCAGCGCCAGGAAGCCCTCCTGCCCGGGGGGCAACTCCATGCCGTTCTCGTCCACCACCGCGGCGATGACGCCGGGGACGGGCCTTCCCATGGAGCCAGGCTTGATGGCCATGGAGCGGAAGTTGGATATGCACGGAGCTCCCGTCTCGGTCTGCCACCAGTTGTCGTGGATCCGCCTGTCCAGCACCTTCATGCCCCACCGGATCACCTCGGGGTTGAGGGGCTCCCCTGCCGAGCAGATGTGCCGCAGGCGGGAGAGGTCGAACCCCTTCGCCATCTCGTCCCCGGCCCTCATGAGCATCCGGAGAGCGGTGGGGGCGGTGAACCAAACGTTGACCTTGAACCGCTCCATGAGCGAGTACCACGCCCGGGCGTCGAACCGGCCCTCATAGGACACGATGGTCGTGCCCAGGTACCACGGCCCGAAGATGCCCACCGAGGTCCCCGTGACCCACCCGGGATCGGCGGTGCACCAGTAGGTGTCCTCCTCCCGGAGGTCGGCCACGTAGCGGCAGGTGATCAGCTGCTGGATCATGGCCTTGTGGCCCAGCAGGATGCCCTTGGGCTTGCCGGTGGAGCCCGAGGTATAGTGGATGATATATGGGTCCCCTGGTGCCATGCTGAGCGCCTGGTACCCCGGGTCTCCCAGGGCAAGCAGCTCCTGGAAGCTCATGGTCCTCTCCCCCAGTCCCTCGTTGTCACCGACGATGATGAACCTCTCCACGTCGACCAGGTCGTCCAGTATGGGCTCCAGGCGCTTGTACAGGTAAGGCGAGGTGACGATGAAGCGGGCACCACAGTCGAGGGCCCGGTCCTTCATGGCGTCGGGGCCCAGGGCCGAGAACAGGGGGCCGGCGATGCCCCCCATCTTGGTGATGCCCAGCACCGAGATGTACAGCTCCGAGGTGCGGTCCAGGAACACGAATATGCGGTCCCCCTTCACCGCGCCCAGCTTCTCCAGGCCGGAGGCGAAGCGGCTGGACAGCTCGGCCATGTCCCCGAAGGTGAACTTGTGGACCTCCCCCCGGGCCTGCACCGCGTAGAGGGCGATCTTGTTCCGCCTCCAGTTGCGCGCATGCCGGTCTATGGCCTCGGCCGCCACGTTGTACGCTCCCCCGCTGGACCAATCGAACTCCTTCTCAACGGACGACCAGTTGAACCCGCTGTAGGTCTTGTCGTAATCCTCGAGGTTCCCGTGGTCCCGCGGGGTTATCATAAGTTCCATTCTTGCCTCACCTGAAAATTAACGGCATGAAACGGAGATATTGTATATAAAGAGGTTCAAAGGACCATGGTGCGAACAACGCGTTCTGGGTACGAAATACGCATGGCGGCGCGGACCCTTTTTTCCATCATCCCTTCAATACCTGGCTCACCCTCTCTGATAGGTCCGTATAGCCCGCCAGCTCACCGCCGTCCGGGCCATGGACCTTCCCTCTTTGGACGGTCACCTGCCCCTCGGTCATCATCCTGATGGACTCCATCAGAAGTGGGGCCTCCCTCTTGGCCTCCTCGCTGCGCACCCTCCTCACCTTCTCCTCGAACGCCACCGGCGCGTCCAGCATGGGGGCGGTGGGGAAGGAGTCGTAAGAAATGATGGCCCCCCGGTCCAGCTCCGGGCTGCAGATGTGGACCATGGCCCCGTACCGCGGGTCCCGGTTCCTCACCACCTGGCCCACGATCTCCTCCCACGTACCAGTGTAGGTGTCGGGCAGGGCGGGATGCAGGTTGATGATATCGTATTTTTCGCACGTTATCCGGTCAAGGATGAGCATGTATCCGGCCAGCACCCCGAAGTCCATGGGATGCTCGGCGATGCGCTCCCGCAAACCCTCCCCATATGCCTCCCTCCAGCCGTTAAGGTCCTTGACCTTGAGGTCAGGCCGGAAGCCATCGGAGGGGAAGATTATGACCGGGATGCCCTCCGCGGCGGCCATGTCGATGAGGCGCTGGCGGTAGGCGTTCCCCTTGACCTCGCGGTTGATGAAGACGAACGATACCCGGACGTCGATCTCCCCGCTGCGTACCCATTCCATGAGCGTGGTGAACAGGTTCAAGGACCCTGGACCACGGGCGGTGGTGAACCAACCGATGCTCTTCGTTCTATCCCTCATCGTACCGGAATGCAGCCGGGCCATATTAGCATCACGGCCCCCGCTCACGTCGGCGAAGGACCGGACCCAGGGGGAGTGAAATCATTTGCCGGGGTCGACATAGAAACGTTATTAGCGCAGGATTCCCTGGTCGTAGAGAGGATAGATGACCAAGCCCCTCCCCGTCCGTAAGTTCGTCGCGCCCGAGATAATCCTGGGCAATGGGTCAAGGGACCTGGTCGGCCAATATGCGAGGGACCTCCACGGCCGCAACGTGTTCCTGGTCAGCGATGCCGGGGTCGGCAGGGCGGGATGGGCGGGGGAGGTGCGAGGCCTGCTGGAGGCGCAAGGGCTTACGGTCACGGTGTTCGACGAGGTCTCCCCCAACCCCCGCGCCTCCGAGGTGGCGAGGGGAGCGGAGAGGTACCGGAGCACGGGGTGCGACCTGCTGGTGGTGGTGGGGGGCGGGAGCCCCATGGACTGCGCCAAGGCCATCGGGGCCATGGTCACCAACCAGTGCAACGTCCTGGACCTGGAGGGGGTGGACGAGGTGTCCGTTCCGGGACCTCCCCTGATATGCATCCCCACCACCGCGGGCTCCTCGGCCGATGTGTCCCAGTTCGCCGTCATCTCCGATGAGGTCAGGAGGCGCAAGTTCGGCATCATCAGCAAGGCCATGGTGCCGGACGTGTCCCTGATCGATCCCGAGGTGACGTTGACCATGCCCCCCGCCCTCACCGCGGCCACGGGGATGGACGCCCTGTGCCACGCCTTCGAGTCGTACGTGTCCAACGCCTCCTCGCACATGACGGACATGTTCTCCCTGGAGGCCGCCCGGGTCCTGGCCCTGAACCTTCCTCTCGCCTACGAGGAGCCGGAGGAGCTGGGGCACCGGGAGAAGGTCATGCTGGGGTCCATGTACGCCGGCCTGGCGTTCTCCAACGCCAGCCTGGGCCTAGTGCACTCCATGGCCCACAGTCTGGGAGGTTTCCTGGACGCCCCCCACGGGGAGTGCAACGCCCAGCTGCTGGAGCATGTGGTGGCGTTCAACCACCCCTGCGTTCCGGAGAGGTACGCCCGGCTGGAGGAGGCCATGGGAGGGCGCCCGTCCGGAAGCGGCCCAGAGGGCCTGAGGCAGAGGCTCCGGGAGCTGACCGACAGGCTGGACATCAAGATGGGGCTGTCCCGCCTGGGGGTGAAGGAGGAGAGCATACCCTACCTCACGGAGAACGCCTTCAACGATGCCTGCCACGTCACCAACCCCCGTCCCGTTCGCCGGGAGGACATAGAGAGACTGTTCCATGCCGCCCTCTGAGGATGAGATCCGGGCGGAGGCCCTCCGCCAGAAGATCATCGGCCTGGGAGAGACCTCCCACCGCAAGAGCTACTACCCCCAGCTGCAGGAGCAGATCGACGAGCTGAACGCCGCGCTGAAGGCCCTGCAGGACAGCGAGAACAAGTACCGCACCCTCATCGAGAACGTTAACGTGGGGATCTTCCGCAGCGACATCAAGAGGCGAGGACGGCTCATCCAGGCCAATCCTGCCATGTGCCGGATACTGGGCTTCCCCGATGAGGCGGCCATCCTGGAGGCCAACCCCGACGAATTCTACCTGAACCCTGCTGACCGACGCGAGATATTCGAGGAGGTCAAGAGGGAGCACCGGGTGAAGGACCGCAAGGTGCGCATGGTGACGAGGTCAGGAGTTACCTTCGTGTGCTCCATGACCCTCACCGCTCTGTTCGACGACGGGGGGCAGATATCGCTCATCGATGGTGTGCTGGAGGACATCACCGAGAAGGAGATGGGGGAGGAGGCCCTGAGGCAGGCCAACCGGAAGTGGAACCTCCTCAGCTCCATCACCCGGCACGACATCAACAACCAGGCCCTGGTGCTGGACGGCTACCTCACGCTGGCCACGGAGCGCACCACCGATGCCGAGGTCAAGAAGCTGCTGATGAAGGCGAGGGGCAGCGTGCGCTCCATCGAGAAGCATGTGGCGTTCGCCAAGGACTACCAGGACATCGGGATCAATGCCCCCCGGTGGTTCGACCTGAGGGAATCGCTCAACAACGCCCTCATCCCCCTGGACAAGGCCTCGCTGAGCGTGAGGGTGGAGGTGGACAGCTACACCATCTTCGCCGACCCCATGGTGGGCAAAGTGCTCTACAACCTGGCCCATAATGTCGCTCGCCACAGCCAGGGCACGGAGCTGGTGATAGGCACCAGGGAGGAGGGCGGTCGCCTGGTCCTCTTCTTCCGGGACAACGGGGTGGGGGTCAAGGACCGGTCCCGGCTGTTCCAGAGGAGCAGCTCCACCTCCGGGTTCGGCCTGTTCCTGTCCAAGGAGATACTCTCCATCACCGGGGCGGACATCAGGGAGACCGGGGGAGAGGGAAAGGGGGCCTGCTTCGAGATCGTCTTCGCCGAGGGTCTGCATCGGCCGCCGGCCGCAGGTCAGGAAGCGCCACAAAGAATGAACTAGTCCTTCGCAATTCACGTCCAAGGTGCATCATGAACGGGAGCCAGGTCCTCGAGAGTCTGAACCGCCACGCTGACGCCATAGCGGCGGTGATAATCCGCCACGCCGACCGGCTGACCATCTCCAGCGTCACCGACAGCCTTCGGGTGGGCCTCAACCAGAAGGGCCGGGAGGACGCCCTGCGGTTCGGCAGGGGCATAGCGGGCGATCGCCCGGTGAGGTTCTTTCACAGTCCCGCCCTGCGGTGCCGGGAGACGGCGGAGGCCATCGCTCAAGGCCTGACCATGAGCGGCAGGTCGGTCCTGGGCCAAAGCGAGACCTGGGACCTATGCGCTCCTTACCTGAAGGACGACCGGACCCTCGCCGTGGCCGATCGCCTGGGCCACGGGTTCATGCGGGCGTGGTTCGACGGGCAGATCGATCCGGAGTGGCTGCTGCCGGCCCCCCAGGCCGCGAGCACCGTGCTGTCGCCCATCCTGGGGCAGATGGCGGTGCCCGAGGAGGGGCCCCGGCTGGACGTCCACGTGTCCCACGACTGGGAGGTCGTCCTGCTGCGGGACGTGCTGTTCCGCACCCGCTACGAGTACGAGGGCTGGATCGGCTACCTCGACGGGATCATGTTCGTCCGGGAGGCGGACGCGGTGACCGCCTGGTGGGGTAACGCCTCGGTGAGCATCCCGCTCCCCGACGGTCATTGAGCCCTGGTCCCGGGCCCCTGAGGACGCACCTGTGACGCATCACTATTATTAGCGGGCCCTCGTTCAGGCCCCTGTCACGGAGGTATGTGTGTGAAGGTCCTTGCCATCATGGGCAGTCCCCGAAGGAACGGGACGGGGAGCAAGGTCGTCGAGGAGATCGAGCTGGTGATGTCCAGTGAGGGGCCGGTGGAGTTCGAGCACCTCTACCTGGCGGACGCCGACCTCCGCCCCTGCCGGGGCTGCTTCACCTGCATCCGGGCGGGAGAGGACCTTTGCCCCCTGAGGGACGACCGCCAGCCCATTGAGAGGAGGATAGATGAGGCGGACGGCATAATCCTGGTGTCCCCGGGCTACGTGCAGAACGTCAGCGCCCTCATGAAGAACTTCATGGACCGCATGGCCTACACCAACCATCGCCCCCGCTTCTTCGGCAAGAAGGTGATGGTGGTGGCCAACGGGGGCGCGGGGCTGGACCGTACGCTGGACGCCCTGCGCATCGCCCTAGGGGGTCCGCAGGTGGTGAGCGAGCTGGCGTACATGGCACTGCCCTGGCCCACCAGCCCCAGCTCCCGGGCCAAGAGGAGCGCCCGCCTCCGCAAGGCGGCGGTGGCGTTCTACGATGCCTTGGAGGAGAGGGACATGCGGCCCTCGTTCTCGGAGTACATGCGCTTCCGCTTCTTCAAGAAGGCCAGTGCGGAGGCCCAGGAATGGCTTCCGGCCGACCACGCGTTCTATCGGGACAAGGAAGGCTACTACTACGACGTGAGGGTGGGAATGGGCCTGAGGATCGCGGCCCGACTGCTCATGACCATCACCATGCCCCTCATGAAGGACATGGCCCCCTGGCGGGGGGACGGATGTTCCAAGGAGTGAGCTGCCCCGGCCCCGACGAGGACGTCCCACGGCGTCTAGTAGAACGTGCCCTGGTACTGCCCGGTCACCGGGCATCCCATGCACTTCCGTCCCTTGAAGGAGGGGCAGTCGCGGCAGTTCAGCCCGATGCCGCAGGGCGCAGTGGAGCACCTCTCGGGCTTGAGCTTGACCGGGATGACATAGTCCTTCTGGGAGGCGATCACTATGTCGAAGTCCACGTCCTTCACCGAGGGGTCGGAGCGGATGTGGCCGTTGACGATGGACTCCAGCGTGGTGACGCTCTCGCTGAAGAAGAACAGGCACAGGTTGTGGCGGCCGGACACGCTGAACCCATTGGCGAAGTAGGGGCAGTCGGCGAAGCGGTCCAGGATGACCGAGGGGTTGGTGGACGACAGGTCCACCTTCGCCAGGTACAGCCCCATCTTCAGCGGGCTCACGCCCACGGTGAGCTCCAATGCGCCCCGGTCCCTCAGTTTGGCGACCCTGCTGGCCACCGACGGTTGGGATAGCCGGAGCACCCGGGCGATGGCCTCCTGGGAGACAGTGGGGTCTGCCGAGTACATGGAGATGATGATCTTGTCCTTCTCGTCCAGGGTGATAACCATGCGACCACTTGTCTATTTTTTATAGGTAAAAAATATTATTCTGTTATTTTCCATAATGTGATTGGTTATATATCAAAAAGTCGGTCTCTACCTCAGTGAGATCACATGGCGATGTACTGTAATCAATGCCAGCAGACGGCCAAGGGGATCGCCTGCACCGTCCGGGGAGTATGCGGGAAGGACGAGGACATACATTCCTTGATGGACACCTTGCTCTACGGCCTGAAGGGGATCGCGGCCTACGCGTACCACGCCCGGCTCCTGGGCAAGACCGACCCAGAGGTCGATGCGTTCATCGAGGAGGCCCTGTTCAAGACCTTGACCAACGTGGACTTCTCCCATGAGGACATGTGGAACACCCTCATGAAGGCAGGGATGATCAACCTCAAGGTCATGCAGATGCTGGACGCCGGCAACACGGAGCGCTTCGGCCTGCCCGCACCCACCAAGGTGCGCACCGGCACCGTGAAGGGACCGGGCATATTGGTCACCGGACACGACCTCCTGGACCTGGAGGCCCTGCTGGAGCAGACCCAGGGCACCGGCGTGAACGTCTACACCCACGGTGAGATGCTGCCCGCCAACGCCTACCCCAATCTGAACAAGTACAAGAACCTCATCGGCAACTTCGGAGGGGCCTGGCAGAAGCAGAAGAAGGACTTCGAGGAGTTCGGCGGGCCCATCCTGGTCACCACCAACTGCGTCCTCATCCCGCCGGAGAGCTACAAGGGGCGGCTGTACACCACCGGTGTGGCGGCGGTCACGGGCGTGAAGCACGTCGCCGACCGCAAGGACTTCAGCGAGATCATAAAGAAGGCCCAGGAGATCGGGGACCTCCCGGAGCGGAGGGGACCTGACATGTGGACCGGCGCGCACCACAAGGCCGTGCTGTCCCTGGCGCCCGCCATCATCGACGCGGTGAAGGCCGGCAAGGTGAAGCACTTCTTCCTGGTGGGCGGATGCGACGGCGCCACCCTGGGACGCGACTACTACACCCAGCTGGCGGAGAAGATCCCACAGGACAGCGTCATCATGACCCTGGCCTGCGGCAAGTACCGCTTCAACGACAAGGAGTACGGCAGCATCGACGGCATCCCCCGGTTCCTGGACATCGGGCAGTGTAACGACACCTACTCCGCCATCGTACTGGCGGTGGAGCTGGCCAAGGCCTTCAACGTGGAGGTCAACCAGCTCCCGCTGAGCATCGTCCTGTCGTGGTTCGAGCAGAAGGCCGTGGCCATCGTCCTGACCCTCCTGGCCCTGGGCATCAAGAACGTCCGGGTGGGGCCGACCCTCCCCGCGTTCATCACCCCCAACAACTGGAAGTTCATCCAGGAGCAGTTCGGGTGGAAGGCCGTGGGAGACCCCGACGCCGACCTGAAGGAGATGCTGGGTTAAAACAAAAAGGTGAGAGGGGCCAGAAACCCCTTCTCACCGTCTTTTTCACGCCCTCCGACGCCACTTTTCTGCGTGCGAGGGCACCCATCCGGCCACATGGCCCGATGGTCGTTCTCCGCTCAGTCCTCCTTCTCCGCCGCCTCGCCCATCTTCTTCTTCATCTTCTTCATCTTGTTCCATGCCTTGGCCGTCGTACAGTTGGTCATGGCGGACACCGCCGCTGAGACCGTGGCCACGACGGCCATCATCATGATGAACATCAGTATCCTGAGCACCGTTCGTTCACCTCCGTTTTCTATCCAGAACCTATGGTTGATAACCCTTTGCATCCTCCTGGCGTAAGAGCTAGAAACATCGGCCGGGCCGAACGCAGGTCAGGGGGCGAAAGCTATATGGGTCGAGGATATTTTGTCTCCTCGATATGGACCAAGTGAGAGAGGCGGCGACCAAGGCGAAAGAGGCCTCGTACCGGCTGGCCAGTCTGGACCTGGAGGACCGGAACGGGGCCCTGGAGAAGATAGCACAGGCCCTGCATGCCAGGTCCGAGGACATCCTGGCCGCCAACGTCAGGGACATGGAGGCGGCACGTGCGGGCGGGCTCTCCCCGGTGCTCATCAAGAGGTTGCGGTACGACCGCGGAAAGCTGGAGGAGTCCCTGGAGTCCATACGCTCCCTGCAGTCCCAGGAGGAGGTGGTCGGGAAGATCCTATCGCGCACCGAGCTCGACAGCGGCCTGGTGCTGGACAAGGTGTCCTGCCCCATCGGCGTCATCGGGGTGGTGTTCGAGGCCCGGCCCGAGGCCCTGGTCCAGATCTCCTGCCTGTGCCTCCGCTCGGGTAACGCCGTCCTGCTCAAGGGCGGGGCCGAGGCCCGGGAGACCAACGAGGCGCTGGCCGACGCCATTGCTCACGCCCTCTCGGACGACGAGAGGCTGAGGGACGCGGTGCAGCTGCTGTCCACCAGGGAGCAGTTCCGCGAGCTGCTGAAGCACGATGACCTCATAGACCTCATCATCCCCCGGGGATCGAACGAGCTGGTGCGCTCCATCATGGAGAGCACCAAGGTCCCGGTGCTGGGCCATGCCGCGGGCATCTGCCACACCTACGTGGACAAGGCGGCCGACCTGGACATGGCGGTGAGGGTGTGCCACGATGCCAAGGTGCAGTACCCCGCGGTGTGCAACGCCACCGAGATCCTGCTGGTGCACGCCTCCGTGGCCGAGGCCTTCCTGCCCCGCATGGCGCAGGACTACGGCCGCGCGGGGGTGGAGATGCGAGGCGACGCCACCGTGCGTGGCATAATCGACGTCAAGGAGGCGAGCGAGGAGGACTGGGGGACGGAGTACAACGACCTCATCATCTCCATCAAGGTGGTGGCTTCCGTGCAGGAGGCCATCGACCACGTGAACCGCTACTCGTCGCACCACACCGATGCCATCATCACCGCCGACGAGGGCGCGGCGCAGCGGTTCATGGACCTGGTGGACTCCTCCTCGGTGATGTGGAACGCCTCCACCCGCTTCGCCGACGGCTACCGCTACGGCCTGGGGGCCGAGGTGGGCATATCCACCAACAAGACCCACGCCCGGGGCCCGGTGGGGCTGGAGGGGCTGGTCATCTACAAGTACAAGCTGCGGGGCAGCGGCCAGGTCGTGGCCGACTATGTGGGCAAGGACGGCCGCAGGTTCACCCACAGGAAGATACGATGAGGGACCTCCACCCCCGGCGGATCGTCGTCAAGATCGGCACCAACACCATCTGCCAGGGCGACGGCACGGTGGACCAGGCGTACATCGACGACGTGGCCCGGCAGGTGTCGGACCTGGACCAGGAGGGCGTGCAGAGCATCGTGGTAACCTCCGGCGCCATCGGCTCGGGGTCCTCGGAGCTGCGCCTGGACGGAAAGAAGAAGGACGTGGCCATGAAGCAGGCGTGCGCCGCGGTGGGGCAGGCGACCCTGATGCTGGCATGGAGGGACGCCTTCCGCCGGTACGGGAAGAGCGTGGGGCAGGTGCTGCTGACCTACGGTGCATTCTCCGACCGCGCCCGGTACCTGGACCTGCGCAAGGCCCTTGACGAGATGTTCCGGCTGGGCGTGGTGCCAGTGGTCAACGAGAACGACGTCATCGCCACCGACGAGATCGAGGAGATCTTCGGGGACAACGACAAGCTCTCGGCGCTGGTGGCCAGCAAGATGGACGCCGGGTTGCTCATCCTCCTCACCGACGTGGACGGCCTGTACGACCGCAACCCTGAGGCGGACCCCGACGCCAAGCTCATCCCTATGGTGGACGAGATCACCAAGGACCTGGAGCTAATAGCTGGGGAGAAGCGCAAGGAGCGGTCCACGGGCGGCATGCGCACCAAGATCAACGCCGCCCGCATCGCCATGCAGTCGGGGTGCAACATGGTCATCGCCAACGGTCGGACGCCTGATGTCATCGAGCGCGTCACGCGGGGGGAGGAGCTGGGGACCCTGTTCACGGCGCAGTCCCACTACACCAACCGGGAGCGGTGGATCCTCTTTGCCTGCCCCCGCGGCAAGGTGATGGTGGACCAGGGGGCGGAGCGCGCGCTGCGCGACGGCGGATCACTGCTGCCGTGTGGCATCACCGCCGTGGAGGGCAGGTTCAAGAAGGGCGACGTGGTCCGCATCGGCACCTTCGCCAAAGGCCTCGCTAACGTCTCCTCGACGGAGATGCAGTCCCGCCTGGCCAAGTGCCGGGAGGACAAGGCCGCGGGGCGTAACGGGAACGGCAACGCGGTCATAAGCCACGAGAACATCGTGTTCCACGAGTGACGCTACAGCTCCCGGGCCTAGGTCCGAACCTGCAGCCAATCGCGGTAGTCGTAGGGACGGGAGACATCGATGCCCTTGCCGGTGAGCTGCTTCCTGGTCCCCACGCCGGCGAGGAGGGCGCGGGTCATGGTGCCGTACTGGGAGAAGTCGATCACCCCTCCGAACATACCCATGGCCTGGGGCCGTATCCCGGCGGAGGCGGCCACGTCCTCGAGGTACATCTTCCTCCCCGCATCCACCTTGTCGGGGAACAGGACATCGGAGCAGGATACGAACAGTGCCACCCTCCTGCCTCGTAGGGCGTCAGCGTTGACCATGAGGAAGCGACGGGCCTCCTTGGTCCACTTCCCCACGAACACCGCGCTCCCGACCACCACCAGATCGTGGCCGTCGGCTGATACGTCTGGACGGAGGCGCAGGTCCACCACCTCGACGTCGTAGCCCTTACTCCAAAGCTCCTCGCCGATGGCCTCCGCCGTCCGGGCGGTGGTGCCGTATCGGCTGCCGAACGCGACCAGGGCCCTCACTGCCCCGCCTCCGGGAGCGCCCGCACCGCTCGCCGGGACCTCACCATGTAGACAATGGACGCCACGGGGAGCACGAGGCCGATGACGGCCGAAGGCTGGACGGCCAGGGCCGCCCACAGGTCATACGCCATGGTGGCCGCGGAGATGAGCATGATCCCATTGTCGCCCCAGGTCCGTCGGGACGCGAAGGCCGCCGTGGACACCGCTCCCAGGGCGCCCAGGAGAAGGAACGGCAGGGTCATGATCATGGTCCAATCTGCCACATGGCCCTCCACCATCCCCATCACCTGCTGCTGTAGGTCCGCGCCCAGAACGCCGGTCATGCTCGCCG
Organism: Methanomassiliicoccaceae archaeon; assembly: GCA_963663855.1. GTDB lineage: Archaea > Thermoplasmatota > Thermoplasmata > Methanomassiliicoccales > Methanomassiliicoccaceae > UBA6. The sequence goes on from OY760646.1 coordinate 2,169,986, forward strand.
CGAAGAACAGGCGCAGGGCGGCCTGCACCCCCGAGAGGAGGATGAGCGCGCCCCTGCCCTTGCTGAACTGTTGCATCATCTTTTCACCTGTGACAGGGAGGTCCCCTCTCCTCTTCTTCTTCCGTCAAGGGGTGGGAGGAAAACATGTCCCCCGGGGTCGCCCCACGTGCAACTTTTCCCGCCGGGACGGGAAGGATCGTACCTTCCTGACCTCACGGCATCAATGATGGACGGTCGGCGGCACCGTCCCCTTGATGCCCTCGTAGTAGCGGGCATCGAGGACCACCCGGGGAACGACCTCCCGGAACACGCCGTCGTCCTCCAGGGACCTCACCAGTTGGTTGACGTCCCTGAGCGTGGGGCTCCACACCAGCGAGATGACCTCATGGGGATGGTCGCTGAAGTTGTAGGTGATGATCTCCCGGGACGCCAGCTGCCGCACCAACGCCACCGCCACCCTGGCCGGGTCCTCCCCCTCCTTGATGCTGAGGTGGAGGGCAGTGATGATGTCGCCGGAGCACTGGGGGTACCACTCGTAGGCGAAGTGGACGAGGTTGCCGCTGATCAGCCGCTCCACGTGCCGGTTCACGGTCCGGGGGGCCACTCCCAGCTCGCTCGCCACCTCGGTGACCGGCCGCCGGGGGTCGTCCTTGAGCGCCTCCACGATCTTGACGTCCATGGGGTAGATGATGGCCTCCTCGTCGATGTCCATGAGCGAGGGGTTGTACACCACCCCTACTTGGGGGTGCAGCAGGCGGGCGGTCCTGGTCACCGCGGACGTGAACCGGGCGATGCGTCCGGGGTCCAGGACCGCGCCCGAGATGTAGAGGTACTTCCCCGAGGCCACCATCACCATGTCCATCTCCCGCTCCTTCTCCAGGTCCTTCAGCACCCGCTCCAGGGAGGGGGACTGGGACCGACCATGGACCAGCACCCAGGTGGAGCGGTACGCCCGCGCCGAGAATGCGGCGTTGAACCTCGTGATCACTCCCTGGGAGACCAGCGCCTGCACCCGGCGGTGGGCGGTCTGCACGCTCACCCCGGTGGCCTTGGCCAGCTCGGAGTATGACATGCGGGAGTTGTACAGCAGGAGGCGGCACAGGGCCACGTCGATCTCGTCCATGGGGCTCCGGCGGTACATATGGGTGGGCACGCACTTATCCTTGCCCCTGCTCCTCCCCATATATCGGAAAGTTCAGATTTTTCATATAGTGGTTGGTCCATGGAAGACATATCATGATCAAAGGACGGCGGAAGGAGAGGGGCGGTGAGCCCGGCAGGAGCGAGGTGACGGTGGCGGCCATCGTCACCATCGATGAGAGGGGACAGATGGTTCTTCCCAAGGAGATCAGGAAGAAGGCGGGGCTGGCCCCTGGTGACAAGCTCTCGGTGGTGACCAGGGAGAGGGACGGAAAGGTATGCTGCATCTACCTCATCAAGAACGAGGAGGTGTCGAGCGCGGTGAAGGACCGTCTCGGCGCCCTGTTCCACGACAGCGGTGACGAGTGAGGGATGGACCTGGCCGCGGACATTAGGAGCACCACCTCGGAGCTGACGCCCCATGATCGCAACATGCATCTGCAGGCCCGGCTGGGCTACCACCGGATGGAGCACAAGGTCGCGCCTGGACTGTACCGGCTGGGCTCCCCCACTGGAAGCTCCCCGGTGCTGGTCTCGGCCAACTATGCCCTGAGCTTCGATGCCCTGCGGTCCGCGCTGGCCGGCATCGACTGCTACATCCTGGTCCTGGACACCCAGGGCGTGAACGTGTGGTGCGCCGCCGGGAAGGGCACCTTCGGCACGGAGGAGCTGGTGGAGCGCGTAAGCGCGGTGGGGCTGGAGGAGGTGGTGCAGCACAGGAAGATGATCCTGCCGCAGCTGGCCGCGCCCGGAGTATCGGCCCATGAGGTGGAAGCGGCGACCGGTTTCGAGGTGGCGTACGGCCCCGTAAGAGCGGAGGACCTGCCGGAGTACCTGCAGACGGGAGAGGCGACACCAGAGATGCGGAAGGTGTCCTTCCCCCTGCGGGAGCGGGCGGTCCTGACCCCCGTGGAGCTCATGCTCTCCCTGAAGTACCTCCTGCCCGTGATGCTGGCGCTCTTCCTGCTCAGCGGCGCCCTGGCCCCCCTTATCGCGCTGACCGCGGTCCTGGGAGGAACAGTGCTCTTCCCTCTCCTCCTGCCCTACCTGCCAGGAAAGGAATTTTCCCCCAAGGGCCTGTTCCTGGGGTTCGTCCTCTCGCTGCCCTTCATCGCAGCGGTGCTGTCCGACGGGAGCGTGCACGGCCTCGCCCTCGCGCTCCTGGTGGCATCGGTCCTCCTGATGGTCCCCTCGGTGGTCGGATACCTGGCCCTGAACTTCACCGGCAGCTCCACCTACACCTCCCGCACCGGGGTGAGGAAGGAGATATTTCGCTGGGTCCCGGTGATAGCGGCGATGGTGATATTAGGGCTATCATCGCTCATTATGGCGGCTGCGATGCAGTGGGGATGGTTCTGATGGAGTTCCCGATGATCATGGGCCCGACAGAGGTGCAGGACGGTGCGATCAACACCCTGAGGTTCACTCCCGGCCGGTGCATCAATTGCGGCCGGTGCATCGAGGTGTGCCCCCAGGGGGTCTTCGCTCCAAGAGCCGCCAGGGTGAGCATGGTGGCCGCCCCGGAGTGCATGGAGTGCGGGGCCTGCCAGATGAACTGCCCGGCGGGAGCGGTCTCGGTGGATGCGGGCGTGGGCTGCGCGGCCGCCATGATCAGGGCCGCCCTGACCGGAAAGAAGGAGGTCACCTGCGGACCGGAATGCTGCGGGCGCTGAACTATCCGTTCACTCACGTGGCGCCAAGGCCCCTGGACCTCAGCTCTCGACGTACCGCGAAGAACATGATGATGTTGTAGGCCGCGGAGATGGCGGTGACGACCATGGCCAGAGCGATAACGAACCTCACTAGGTCGTTGCCTATCCACGACAGGGCCGCCCCCATCACGTCCGGAAGGTAGTCCCACAGGCGGGGAAAGTCGAACGGGAACGTCGTCAGCAGGTACGACCACGCAGTTATGAAGGCCACCGAGTTCACCGTGTCCATCAGCCTTCCCAGGTTCCTCCATCCCACCACCGCGCGCACGATCATCGGCACCGCCCCGAAAAGCAGGGAGCCGTAGAACGCGACCTGCTCCACCGGACCGAAGGCGGGGGTGAAGAACCCCTGGTCTGTGGCCTGCACGTCCAAGAGCACCAGGGCCACGATGACTGTGATGAAGAGGCCGATCACGTTGCCCGCCCTCTCCCCCAGGCCCAGTCGGTCCCGGTCCGCTTCCCTCCTGACATTGGAGAACCACCAATGCCCGGGCGATGGCCGATCTGGGTCCATGGGGGACGATATGGCCCCCCACCGGGATAAAGCCTCCGCGGGGGCAAATATGCATATGAACACCGCCCATTACATCAACATGGCCCAGGGGCTGCGCAGGGAGATAGGACTGTGGGGAGCGGTAGCGTACGGTGTGGGCACAATCCTGGGGGCGGGGATCTACGCCCTCATAGGGGTGGCCACCGGCCGGGCGGGGAACATGGTGTGGCTGTCCTTCGCCATGGCCGCGGGCATCGCGGCCTTCAGCGGCCTCAGCTACGCCAAGCTCTCGTCGCTGTTCCCGTCCAGCGGGGCCGAGTACGTGTACGTGGAGAAGGCCTTCGGCTCCAAGTTCTGGGCCTTCATCGTGGGCTGGCTGGTGCTGATATCCAGCATCATATCGGCGGCCACCGTGGCCCAGGGGTTCGGCGGCTACCTATCATCGATCGTCGGCATACCGGAGGCGGTGGGAGCGAGCGTCCTCCTCGTGGCCCTGGCCACCATCAACTACGCTGGCATCAAGGAGTCCCTCATGCTCAACGCCGTTCTGACGGTCATCGAGCTCATCGGCGTGGTCATCGTCATCTTCCTGGGCGCGGGGTACCTGGGCACCGTGGACTACGCTCAATCGCCATCGGGCCTGGAAGGGGTGGTGGGAGCGGTGGGCATAATCTTCTTCGCGTTCATCGGCTTCGAGGGGCTGGTCAAGATCGGGGACGAGACCAAGGACGCCGAGCGGACCATCCCCCTGGCCCTCATGCTATCCCTGGCCATCACCGCCGTCCTGTACGTGCTGGTGGCCCTGTCGGTGGTGAGCATCGTCCCCTACCAGGAGCTGGCGGCCTCAACCTCCCCCCTGGCGGACGTGGCCCTCCAGGCGTCGGGGGAGAACGCCTCCATGCTCCTCTCCCTCATCGCGCTGGTGTCCACGGCCAACACCGTGTTGATCATATTGATAGCGTCCTCGCGCATCGCCTACGGGATGTCCATGCGCTCCGCCCTCCCCGGGCTGCTGTCCCGCGTCCACCCTCACACCGGCACGCCCCTCCCGGCCATCGCCCTGACCACCGTGGCCTCGGTCGCGTTCTGCTTCCTGGGCGGGATAGAGCTGACCGCCAACGTGTCCAACTTCACCATATTCCTGGTCTTCCTGGCGGTGAACCTGTCGGTCATACAGCTGTTCCGTGGTAAGATAAGCGTGGGGCGATCCTACGCCTTGTCCGCGGCGGTGGGGTCGGTGACCTCGGTGGCGATGCTGACCCAGTTCAGCTGGGAGGTCGCCCTGCTGTCCATGATCATGACCCTGGCCGGCGCCGTCCTGTTCGCGCTCATGGAGATGGACCTGAGGTGAGGTCCGGCCAGGCCCCGGCCCAGGTGTCGCCAGCACGATAGGGTTATCTAACCTGAAGACCAATCTTAAATGGGTGTCGCATGAGGGACTATAATGTGCTGGTGACCTTCCATCAGAACGAGAAGGTCAAGGCGGAGGAGGAGGTCGCGGAGCGCGTGCAGCAGGCCGATCTGGTCCTGGAGGACATGATGGAGTCCAGCGTGGAAGGCCTGATGCTGGTGAGGATCAAGGGCGACGGCAAGGAGGCCGTCCGCAGGCTGCGGTCCTTCGCCATGAGGTTCCCGGAGGTGTTCCGCTTCACTCACCGTTGGATACCGGTGGAGGAGTGGGTCTCATCGGAGCCTGAGGCCCTGATTAGCGCCGCCAAGACCTTTGGGGAGCGCATAAAGCCGGACGATCGCTGGAGGATCGATATCGAGAAAAGGCACTTCGATGGGGGTTCCAGTCAGGACCTCGTCCGGATGCTGGCCGAGCACATACCCACCGGGAAGGTGGACCTGGACGGCCCGGAGGTCGTCCTTCAGGTCCAGATCATCGGGGAGTTCGCCGGTTTCAGCCTGGTACGCGAGGACGAGGTCCTTGACATCAACCAGGTAAGGAAGCTTACCGGTCTTGCTCGGGTCGGTTGAACCTCTCGGAGGTCGACCGCTGTCCCGATGCGCTGCGCTCGGTGTTGGTGGAACTTCCGCTCCCCTCCATGTTCCGGGATTCCTGGCCCATCTTCTCTTCCGATGAGGTCGACTCCGGGCGGTCCTCCTTCAGGTAGGTTTCTGCCTTGCCCTGATAGGTCTTCGCGAAATCCTCCCGCGTCTCTCCAGGCAGGTCCATGCTCTCGTTCGGCTTGGCCACGCGCTCTTTCTTTGCCTTTTCCGTATCCAGTTGTGAGATTTCGTCTCTCATGAGCCCTACTTGGAACCCCCTCGTATAAAACAGCGTCGGTTTTCAATCGAAAATCACACAGTTGTGAGACCATTTTTTTTTCTTATCCAGTACTGAAATATTTGAATGAATATAGAACATATATAATTATAATATATTTTAGATTTATAACGCGAAAAACAAATAAAACGCATGGGAGCTTTTAGTTTAACAAAATAGTTATTATGTATCATATGCTATTTCTAACGGTAAAAAAAGGGAGCAGATGGTGTTCTGAGCGGGTCTACCCATCCGAAGAGGAAGCAAGACAGTGAGCAGGGGCACTTGCTCTCAGAGCTAGAGCAAGCCATCGTTAACGGCAAAAGGGCAGATGCGGCCCGATTGTCCCGGGAGCTGCTCAAGAGGAAGATGGTGGCCCTGGACATCATCGACCTGGCCCTGGTCAAGGGGATGGACACCATAGGCGACCGTTACGCCAAGGGCCTGATATTCCTCCCCCAGGTGCTGCAGGCCTCGGAGGCCATGTATGGGGCGCTGGACGTGCTTCTCCCCAAGGTCCCCCAGGAGGCATTGAAGGGACACGGCACCATCACCATCGGCGTGGTGGAAGGGGACGTGCATGACATCGGGAAGAACATACTGAAGACCCTCTTGGCCGCGTCGGGGTTCGATGTCATCGACCTGGGGAGGGACATCCCCCCGGAGGCGTTCGCCTCGGCCGTCCGGACAATGAAGGCCCAGGTGGTGGCCATGAGCACCCTGATGACGCCCACCATGGACTCCATGAAGGACACCGTGGACGATCTGGTGAGGGAGGGATTGCGCTCCACCGTGGTGGTCATCATTGGGGGCGCGCCCACCTCCCAGGAGTTCGCCCAGGAGATCGGGGCCGACCTGCACGCGACCAACGCCCAGGAGGGGACGGCCATGATCAAGAGGGCCCTGCACCCTGGTGACAGGTGATCTTCCTCGAACGGTAGGGACATGCGGGGAAGGAGGCACTTTTCTCCCGCTGCCAACGTGCGGCTGAACCATTATAAGCAGGGAGCATGTTGCAGTATCGACCTCAACTCTCAGAGGGGGATCGCAGGCTGATGAATGGTCAGGTTCCGGGAGCATCTATCGTGGTTTTCATGTCCGGCGCCTATGCTCGTCAGCGGGCGGAAAGGCCAGTGACATCGTCATCAAGGTCGCGGTCCAGCATGGCCAGTGCCGGGTCACGGGAAGCGGCCCCGGCCAGAATATAGGTCCCAGGGGAGAGGGCGGCCCGGGGCGGCGAGGGCGTCAATAATACAAGGCCTCACGTACCGGAGCCTGCGCCCAGAGAATATTGTTCATCGATCCCCATGGCACTCGCCCGCTCGTTCACAAGGAACGGTAGAGGACCGGCCCAGGACCCCTCGGCCAACGGTCAACAAGCACCAACGGAGGTATGGATCTGAATCAGAGCAGCTCGGGCAACCTGGGACTCGGCATCGACACCGGCGGCACGTACACGGACGCGGTCATCATCGACATGGAGAACGGCACGGTGATGAGCAAGGCCAAAGCGCTGACCACCCGCAATGACCTGGCCGAGGGAATATCCCACGCCATCGACATGCTGGACCACGCCCTGTTCGAGCGGGTGCGCCTGCTGGGCATATCCTCCACCCTGGCCACCAACGCGGTGGTCGAAGGTAAAGGATGCCGGGTGGGCCTCATCGTCATCGGGCACGAGGCGGGGAGGAACATCCCGGTGGAGGAGGTGGTGCAGGTCTCCGGCGGGCACAACCTGCAGGGGCTGCAGGAGGCGGTGCTGGGCCGCGAGGCGGCCAGGGAGTTCATCCTGGAGGTGAAGGACAGGGTGGACGCGTTCGCCATATCCAGCTACCTCAGCATACGGAACCCCGAGCACGAGGCCGAGATCAAGAGGATGGTGCAGTCGTTGACCTCCTGCCCCGTGGTGTGCGGTCACGAGCTGGCCTCGGCCCTGGGGTTCCATGAGAGGACCATCACCGCGGTGCTCAACGCCCGCCTCATACCGATCATCTCCGACCTCATCGCATCCATCAAGCAGGTGCAGGAGCGCATGGACCTGCGCGCGCCGCTCATGATCGTGCGTGGAGATGGAGCGCTCATGAGCGAGGAGGTGGCGCGGGAGCGGCCGGTGGAGACCATCCTGTCCGGTCCTGCGGCATCGATCATCGGGGCCAAGGTTCTGACGTCGTTGCAGGACGCCATCATCGTGGACGTGGGCGGCACCACCACCGACATCGGCATCCTGAGGAACGGAAAACCGCACCTGGACAGCGAGGGTGCTGTACTAGGAGGCTGGCGCACCAGGGTGCGGGCGGTGGACGTCTTCACGTCAGGCATAGGTGGCGACTCCCGCGTGGTGGTGGCCGGCGGAAAGGTACAGCTCAGCCCCTCGCGGGCGGTGCCGCTGTGCATCGCCGCATCGTCCCACCCCATCATCAAGGAGAAGCTGAAGGCGCTGCAGAGCGCGCGGCCCCGGCCGGTGTCCATGCTGTCCGACCTGGGGCTGGTGCCCCAGGCCACCGAGTTCTTCCTCTTCTCCAAGGACGTGCCGGGCGTGGACATGGGGCCGGAGCACCGCCGGGCCCTGGAGCTGATAAGGGGGGAGCCGTGCTCGGTGTTCGAGCTGGCGGGCATGATGAGCATCCACCCCTCGTCGCTCAACATGCGCAAGATGGAGGTCATCGGCCAGGTCCAGAGGGTCGGGCTGACCCCAACGGACATACTGCACGCCGAGGGCTCGTACGTGGAGTACGACGCCGAGGCCTCACGACTGGCGGTGGAGCTGCAGGCCCGGCAGATGAACATCAGCTCGCAGGAGCTGATCGAGCGCGTGAAGAGGGCGGTGGTGGAGAAGATCACCATCGAGGTGATGAAGAAGCTCATCTTCGAGCAGGTGGGGGACCTGCCCATAGGCGGGGTGGCGGAGTACCTCATGGACAACATGGTGCGAGGGACCGGCCGTCTGGACGTGGCGTGCAAGCTGGAGCTGAACAAGCCCATCATCGGCATCGGCGCCCCGGTGGGTGCCTACCTGCCCGGCGTGGCGGAGCGGTTCCACACTCAGCTGGTCCTACCGGAGCACTCCGAGATCGGGAACGCGGCGGGTGCGATATCCGGGAACATCATGGAGACGGTGCACATGCTCATCCGCCCCAAGAGGGGCGTGAGCACGGTGGAGAACCCGCCATGCACCCTGTTCTGGATGCAGGAGCGCCGGGACTTCGAGACCATGGAGGAGGGGGTGGAGTACGCCAAGAGGGTGGGCTCCGAGCTGGTGCGCGAGAGGGCCCTGGCCTCGGGAGCGGACGCGGTGGAGATCATCGTGGAGAACAAGCGCGAGGAGGCCCGCCTGGACCAGGGGCACGGGGCCACGGTGATCCTGGACGTGGACATCCTCATAACGGCGGTCGGAAAGCCTCGACTGTTCCGAGAGCTATAACGCGGTCAGCTCAGCCCGCCGATGACCTCGCCCCGCACTAGGCGCCGCTCCGCCAGGCTCTGGCGGGTCAGTGACTTGATGTTCTTGGGCGTCACCCGGGCCACGGTGGGCAGCTTGTCCGGGAACACCTTCACCAGCTCGCGCAGGAGGTACTCGTTCACCAGGCCGGTGGACCGGATGCCATCGATGGTCCAGTCGTCCATCAGGGCGTTCGTTCCCTCCATACCCGCCTTGTGGAACGACTCCGCCAGGATGGAGGTCACAATGGTGTTGTCCGAGATCACCGCGATCTCCGCCTCCCGCAGGGCGTACTCGTTGCCGTTGAACGAGACCGATAGGCCGCCGCCCTCCCTCACCAGCTGGAACGCCTGCACGTCCGTTATGGAATCGCCGACGTACATGGTGTCCTCCAGACCGATGCCCGTCCTCCTCCGTATGTCCATGACCGCCGAGGCCTTCTCCTCGCCGCCCACGGGGTTGACGTCCATCAGGGCCTGGCTCATCGACATGTCCATGAACTGCTCCATGAAGATCTCGTCCAGCCGCTGCACCGTCTCCCGGTCCCGGGCCCGTAGGTCCTCGATGCACCGAGCGTTCTCCGGCATGCGCATCTCCTCCATGCGGGCGATCTCCTGGGCGTAGGCCTTGAGGCGCTCCGCCTCCAGCGGGTCGGCCTTCACCGCGTCCATGTCCAGGGCGGTGCTGTAGGTGTTCTCCAGCGGGAACCCTATGGCGTCGCACAGCGCGCTGATGAAGTGCTCGTAGGAGGTGGCCACCATGAAGGGGGTCATGAACTCCTGCACGAAGCGCATGGTCTTCTTGGCCCCCGGGATGGTGACGATGCTCTTCCGGGAGTACTCCAGGATGGACGAGTCGGTGGCGCCGTACGCCTTCAGGAAGGGGAGGACGAGCTTGAGGGTGTCGCCCGCCTTGTAGTTGGGGCGCTGGATGATGTTCGATACTACATCATCGTACTGGCTCACGATGCGGAAGAGGTTCGCACCGTTCTCGATCATGTCGCGGCACAGCTCGAAAGCGTTGTCGTTCTTGGTGATGGGGCCCTCGCTGTCGCTTATGAACTGCCTCCACCCCCCGGTCATGGTCTCCTCAAGTCCGTCAAAGTCCATGCTATTACCCCTCAGCCCTCACCCGCGTCCCACGTGGTCCTGCTGTGAAGGTGTCGGCGTTCAGGCCCGTACCCGAGCCTCATGAGATTCCTACCTTTTATGTGTATTTTTCCATGGCCGGCGAGCATGCTCTGGAGCAAGTGCGTCCATGTGTTGGCGGCCGATGCGTCCGCCCTCGATGACGGGCCGGAGCACGTCATGACGTCCGTCATCTCAGCCCAGCTCCTTGGCGAACTTGCGCAGGAACCGCTCGTCGGGATAGCCCTCGCGGCCATAGGAGGACAGGCTCAGCGCCGAGGCCGAGGCCCCGATGCGTCCGCACACCTCCAGCGAGGCCCCGTCCAGGTAGCCGGCCAGGAAACCTGCGGCGAACACGTCGCCCGCTCCTGTGGTATCTACCACCACCGCCTTGCGGGCCGGGACGCGGACCTCCGAGGTGGAGGTCACGATGATGGATCCCTCCTCGCCCAGGGTGCACACCACGACCTTGGTCCCCAGGTCCAGCAATGACCTGCCGCCCTCCGCGGGACCGTTCCCGGTCAGCACGGCCATCTCCCGCTGGTTGAGGAAGACGACGCGGCTCCTCCCGATGATGTCGCCGATCTGGTCCAGCCCCCGCCGGGCGTACTTCTCCCCGGGGGAGAAGGAGACGTACACCCCATCGTCCAGAAGGTCCAGGAGCTGCTTCTGCTGCAGCAGCGCGGAGGTGCTGGAGAACGAGCTGAGGTGAACGAACTTGGCGGTGTTCAGGTACTCCACGTCCTCGGCGGTGAACGAGAACAGGTCGTTGGAGTTGGGAATGCTCAGAAGGGAGCGCTCTCCCTGGGACAGCAGGGATAGGCACACCCCCGCCCGCTGGTACCTCTTCACGTGGCTGACGTCCACTCCCGCCATGGAGCTCAGGAGGAGCTTGGCGTTCTCGTCCTTCCCCGTCACGCCCAGGAAGCCGGTGGAGTACCCCATGCGGGACAGCGCCACCACGGTGTTGGCCGCCGAGCCGCCCCCGCTGCGCGCCAGAGGCTTCCTCTGCGCCAGGGCCTGGGATATCCGGGTGAACCGCTCCGGCTCCACCATCACGCTCCCGCCGGCCTCGAAGGTCTGGCCGGCCACGGTGAGCGACGGCACGTCGTAGAACAGGTCCACGTTCAGCGCTCCGACCCCGATTACATCCATGGGGGCCGCTTAGTCGCGTCCAGTATAAAAAGGATTATCTCCGCGCATCACGCCCCTCCACCGTCCCGCGATCAGAACAGGTGCTCCTCCACCTCTCGTACCCCGCCCCCCACGGTGCACTCCAGGGTCTGAAGGCCTAACGCGGCGATGCGCTCCCTGACCGCGGGAGCGCTGCTCCGGTCGGTGTTGACGTACACCGTGGCCCCGGTGTCGATGGAGAAGTGGCAGGGGACTCCCTCGGCCCTCATGGCACGCACCTCCAGCATCACTTGCAGGGTCTCGGGCCGCCACAGCACCAGGCCCCGGGAGCCGGTCATGGTGACGGCGTGCAGCTCCAGCGTGTCCGCCTCCGCCAGGCGTCCGATCTCCTCCACGTCCCCCTCGAGGATGGCGCGCTCCATCTCCTTTAGCACAAGGGGCACATGCCGCAGCCGAGCCTGGAAGAACGGGGAGGTGGTGACATCATGGTGCGCCTCGTCCGTGAGCTTGTGCGCCGGAACGACCGCGGCGATCATGGCCATGTCCATGTCCTCCGGGCAAGGCAGGGGGCGGGAGATCGACGTCACGTCGTCTCCAGCGTACCAGCGCGAGAAGCCGCCGGTCACGGCCCGGGCGGCGGAGCCGGCCCCCCGACGGGCGAAGCGCGACAGCTCCTCCGGGTCCAACTCCAGGCCCAAGGCTAAGGAGGACGCGAGGGCCAGGGCAGCGAAGCCCGAGGCCGAGGCGCCCAGCCCCACGTTGGAGTGGAAGTCGCTCCTGGACTCCATGCGGAAACCGGAGCACGTTCCCGCCTCCGCACGCAGGGGGTCGACCACCCTCCTTATCCGCTCCATGACATGGGCGGACACCCCCCTACAGTCGATCGTCGCCTTGTCGCTCGACTCCCCGAACCGCACGGTGGTATGGGTCCGCAGCGGCGCGGTGCATACCGAGATGGAGTCATGGTACGGCAGCCGTAGCTCCTCGTCCATTAGCCCATGGTACTTGACCAGACCCTGGATGGGGTGCGCGACGGCCGAGCGGCGGGGCATCATACGTCGAAGATGACGGTGACGGACGGCTCCTGCTCGTCCACATGCAGCATGTGGTAGGTGACCGCCTTGATCTCCTGCTTAGGGGAGTGCTTCGCAGGATCGAACCCCTCCCCCCGGGCGCGGCATTCCAGCGTCCCGGCCCCTATGGTCACGTGAAACTCGCTCAGCGCGATGCCGCGGGCGTCGAAGATGAACAGCACCTCGGACAGGAAGTTGTACAGCAGCTCGTCCAGCGCCACCCCTTCCACCGCGATGGTCTCCTCCACCAAGGGCGCTACGGTGCTGGCGTCCACGATCTGGTCCACCATGGCGAAGGCGGCGTTCTGGAAGCACTCCTCGACGGTGTGTCCATGCGCCTTGACCATCACGTCGGCGGTGTGCTCGAGGATCTCGTACCTCATCGGAAAGGGATTGACCGAACGGGGATAAAAGGTTGCTCCGGCGGTGGGACATATTCTTATGCCGGTCCGTCGTTCCGCCCCTCGTGCGAATACTGATCATCGGCTGCGGCTCCATCGGGTCGGTGCTGGCCAAGGCGGTCCACGACATGCCAGAGGTCGACCGCATCTACGTCACCGACCAGAGCAAGGACTACGCCATGCACCTCATCGAGAGCCTGGAGAAGGCCCGCTACGTCGACAACGTCAACGACAACATCGTCAAGATCCTGGGCGAGGTGGACCTGGCAGTGGAGGCGGCCAGCCAGGAGGCCGCCCGCAAGTTCATCCCCTTCGTATTGGAGAACGGCGCGGACGTCATGGTCATGAGCGTGGGGGTGTTCGCCGATGATGCCTTCCGCGAGCAGTGCTTCACCCTGGCCAAGAAGCACCGCTCCCGTCTGTACGTGCCGTCCGGTGCCATATGCGGGACGGACGGCCTCCACGCCGCCTCCGCCGCCCACATCCAGGAGGTGCACCTCATCACCCGAAAGGGCCCCCGCGGCCTGCGCGGAGCTCCCGGCCTGAAGATGAAGGGCATAGACGTTGACAAGCTCACCGAGCCCACCGTGGTGTTCGAGGGGAAGGCCCGCGACGCCGCCAACCAGTTCCCCAAGAACCTCAACGTGGCGGCGACGATCTCGCTGCTGGGGCTGGGGTTCGACAACACCCACGTCACCATCATCTGCGATCCCACGGCCGAGAGGAACGCGCACACCCTGGTCGTGAAAGGCGATTTCGGCGAGCTACGGTGCGAGACGCAGAACGTGCCATCGCCCATGACGCCGTCCACCAGCTACCTTGCCGCGCTGTCGGCGGTGGCGGCCATAAAGAGGGTCCTGGGCAACGTGTGGATAGGGGTCTGAAAAAAAGGAAAGTGGGCCGGGGCCCGTGATCACTTCTTCTTGGGAGCGCTCTTCTTGGGCGCTGGCTTCTTGGCCTCGGCCTTCTTCGGCTCCGCCTTCTTAGCGGCAGGCTTCTTAGCGGCCTTGGCCTTGGGCTCCTCCTCGACCTCCTCTGCCTCCTCGTCCTCCACCTCTTCGTAGTCGAGGAAGTCGAGCATCGCGTCCTCCAGGTCTGCCAGCACCTGCATGGCCTCCTCCTTCTTGTCCTTGTCCATCAGGTCAAGGGCCTCGGCGACCATATCCAGCATGCTCTCCAGCTCATTGTCGAGGTCCTCAAAAGCGGTACCAAGTGTGACCATGTGATTCACCTTCATTCCCGTTACATTATTTTTACGTATTTCAACCTATGGCACTCGCCTGCTGGACCGTGCTCTCCGCGCGGGGCCGGCACACGGCGCAGGGACATAAGCAGTTTTATGCGGACAAGTACCTTTGATGTAGCGGTCAATCATGAAAGATCGAGCCCTCCGCATCTTCTCTAGGCTGCGCGAGCCCGTGGACGCGGTCCTCCTGGTCAACGAGGAGGACCCCATGAGCGACGCGTCGTTCTTCTACGCCACCGGGGCCGTGTCCGGCCTCTTCGAGCACTGTCCCGCCGTCCTGTACCCGGACGGCCGAGTGCGCATCATCACCTCGGCCCTGGAGGAGACCTCGGCGCGCATCACCCCGGCTGAGGTGGTCCCGTACGCCAACCCCAACGAGCGTAAGGAGCTTTTACGCTCCTCCCTGCGGGGCGCGAGGCGCGTGGGCATCAACGGTCCCGGCATATCGTACCACTGGTGCAGCGAGGTCCGCTCCGCTCTGCCCGGGGTCGAGCTGGTGGACGTGTCCGAGGCGGTGGCCGCGGCCCGGAGGATCAAGGACCGCAGGGAGATCGATGCCATCCGCGACGCCTGCCGCATCGCCTCCCGGGTGGCGGACGACATTCCGGACTTTGTGAGCGCGGGGATGACGGAAAGTGAGGCAGGAGCGGAGATCGCCTACCGCATGCAGAGGGCAGGCGCCAGCTCGGTGTCCTTCGAGACCATCGCCGCCTTCGGCCCGGCCTCGGCGGAGCCTCACTACTCTCCCCAGGACCGTAAGCTGGAGGAGGGCATGCCGGCCCTGTTCGACTTCGGGTGCAAGGTGCGGCGCTACTGCTCGGACATCACCCGCACCTTCTTCGCCGGTCGCGTCGACGATAACTTCCGCCGCATGTACGAGGTGGTGGCCGAGGCCCAGTGCCGGGCCATCGCCGCCGTGCGGCCGGGGGTCAAGGGCACGGAGGTGGACGCCGCGGCCCGCGACTACATCGACTCCACGGAGTTCCAGGGGAGGTTCATCCACTCCACCGGTCATGGGCTTGGCCTGAACGTCCACGACGGGGGCCGCTTCGCTCCCCACGTGGACCTGGACGTGGAGGAGGGCATGGTCATGACCGTCGAGCCCGGGGTGTACCTTCCGGGTGTGGGAGGCGTGCGGATCGAGGACGACGTGGTCGTGACCCGCACCGGGTGCGAGCTCCTGACCACCGCCAAAAAAGAACTGAGGGTGATCTGATGGAGGACATGCTGGGACGCGCCCTACGCGTGATGGAGGAGGAGGGCGCGGAGTTCTGCGACGCCCGCTACGAGGACCGCTGGGGTCTTCTGATCTCAGTGTCCAACCGCGAGCTGCGGAACCTGTCCACCAACCGCATCGCCGGCGTAGGACTCAGGGCCCGTATCGGGGGCTCGTGGGGCTTCGCCTCCGGCGGGAGGTTCGATCCGGAGAGCCTGCGCGACATGGCGCACAAGGCAGTGCGCGCCGCTAAGCTGGGCGACTGCCCCGGACAGCCCATCCCGGAGCAGCCCGCCCGCTCGGGAAAGTTCCCTATGAAGTTAAAGGAGGCGCCGGCCACCGTCCCGGTGGAGGAGAAGCTCGCCCTGGTGAAGGGGCTGGACGAGGCGCAGCACATCTCCGACCGCATCGCCAACACTAACGCCATCTACTCGGAGGGGAGGAGGACCACGGTTCTGGTGAACTCCTTCGGCTCGCGGCTGCGATGGGAGGACGGCCGGCTGCGCATGACGGCCATCGCCGTGGCCGCGGAGAGCGGGAGGATGGAATCGTACCGCGACGGGGTGGCCGGCTCGGCGGGCATGGAGATCATACGCCAGCGGGACCTCCGGGAGATGGGTGAGTCCGTCGCGCGGGAGGCCATCGTCCAGCTGGGGGCGGTGAGACCGCCCTCGGGCCGTGTCACGTGCATCACCGACCCGGAGATCAGCGGCCTGCTGGCGCATGAGGTCATGGGCCACGCCTCGGAGGCCGACGAGGTGGTGAAGAGGCGCTCGTTCCTCACCGACAAGGTCGGGCAGGTGGTCGCCAACGAGCAGATCACCATGGTGGACGACGGGACGCTGGACGGCGGCTACGGTACCATCCTTTTCGACGATGAGGGCACGCCCGCGTCGCGCACCGTGGTCATCAAGGACGGCGTGTACCACGGCTACCTGCACGACCTGGAGACGGCGGCGGCGATGAACGTGCCGTCCACTGGCAATGGCCGGGCGGAGGACTTCGGCCGACGGGTGTGGGTGCGCATGACCAACACCTTCTTTGAGGCCGGCGATTGGACGCTGGAGGAGATGCTGGAGGACGTCAAGTTCGGCGTGCTCACCGACAAGTTCGTCAACGGCATGGAGGACCCCGTGGGCGGGAGCTTCGAGGCCAAGTCCCACCGCGGCTTCCTCATCGAGAACGGTAAGATCACGAGACCGCTGCGGGCCATGACGCTGACCGGGAAGGCGCTGGACATACTGCGGACCACGGACGCGGTGGGCGACCAGGTCTCCATGGACCCCGGTACCTGCGGCAAGGGGACGGAGGACTTCGTTCCCGTGTCCTCCGGCGGCCCGTACTGCCGCTCCCAGATCATCGTGGGAGGTGACTGAATGGAGGTCAAGCTGGACATCGTGACGCTGGCCCGAACGGCCCTGGCCGCGGCGGGGAAGGCCGGAGCGGACCAGGGGGAGGTGTTCGCCTCCCGGTCCAGCACCAAGAGCGTGTACGTGGACGACGGCCGCATCAAGATATGCGAGGAGAAGGAGGACCAGGGCATCGCCCTGCGGGCCCTCAAGGGGCGGCGGTTAGCGCAGGTCTCCTCCACCGCCGTGTTCGAGGGCGATGCGGAGGCGAGCGCCAAGGTGTCCGCCCTGCTGGCCGAGAGGTCGCCGCAGTGCGCCACCTACGATCGGTTCCCCTCGCCCACTTCCGCCACGCTGTCGCCGCGGCCGTGGGACGAGAGCGTCGAGAACGTTGACGTGGCGGACCTCATCGAACTGGTGCGGGCCACGGTCGACGCGGCGGCCGATCGCGGCGTGAAGGTCCCGCGCGGGGTCATGCGGGCGGCCACCGTCGAGTCCATGGTGCTCAACACCAACGGCGTGGACGTGTCCCATAGGAGCACACTGGTGTACGCCAGCTACGACGCCATGGCCTCCGGTGCTGTGCCCGGTGAAGGAGTAGCGTCCTACAACTCGCCGTGGCTGCAGGGGTACGATCCCGAGGCGGTGGGCCAGAGGCTCGCCCAGCAAGCGCTGTCGGCCCAGGAGGCCCGCACCTTGGACGCTCCTGTGAAGGGGACGGTGATGATCGCCCCCTGGGAGCTGGAGCAGATGCTCTCCACGTCCGTGGTACCGGCGGTGAGCGCGGAGAGCGCCCACAAGAAGAGGAGCCCCTGGGCCGGCAGGAAGGGGGAGCAGGTAGCGTCGAACGCGCTCACCATGGTGGACGACCCCTCTGACGCGCGCGGACCCCTGTCCTCGGCCTACGATGACGAGGGGGTGCCCACCACGGTGAAGAACGTGATCGAGAAGGGCGTGCTCCGCACCTTCCTGTACGACAGCTACAATGCCAGCGTTGAGGCCAGGGAACCGTCGGGCAACGGCATGAGGCGCCGGCCGCAGGACCCCCAGTACCAGTTCAGGAGCTCGCTGGCATGCGCGCCGGTGAACCTGGTGGTCATGCCTGGAAGGCGCTCACCGGAGGACATGGTCTCGTCCATCGAGGACGGCGTGGTGGTGGACCGCTTCGCCTTCCCCACCGTCAACCCGTACTCCGGTGCCTTCTCCCTGGAGGTCCGCTCCGCGTACCTGGTGAAGAGAGGCTCGCCCGCCGGTCAGATAAAGCACGCGCTGATCACCGGCAACATGTTCGAAGGCCTGAGGAACGTGGTGGAGGTGGGCAACGACGCCACCACCGTGGGCGACATGATCGTGCCCACCATGGCCTTCGACAGATTCCAGGCAGTGGGCGGCCGGTGATGCCCCAACACTTTACTTGATCCAGTCCAGGCTCGTATCGATCAGTACGAAAACAACGTCCCCGCTACGGCCGGACATCCTCGCCCCCAGCGGAAGGTGGTGCACCGGATCGACGAACTGATCGCTCTTCAGCGTGCCGTTGTCCTTATCCTCCAGGCGCATGTAGTGCTCCACCTCCCTCTCCCCGTAGGGCGTGGAGATGGTGCTCTTGCCGACCTTCTCGCCGTCGTGCAGAACGGACCAGCCGGCCACCACGCCGCCCAGGTCCGAGAGCTCCTTGCCGTCCCAGGGAAATGTGAGGCGGGCCCTCTTCATGGACGGGACCTTCTTGGGCAGGACGTCCACCAGGAACTTGCCCTCCCGGACCATCACTACCTTGATCCCGACCACGCCCTCGACCTTCTCCTCGCCCACCTGGCCGGTCACCGAGTACACGATGTGATCGTTCTTGGCCAGGAGGCCCTCCTTCTGGGGAAGCAGGGCCAGCACGCTCACCGCCGGGAAAAGCATCGCGCCCTCACCCCTGGCGGACGTGGACCTTCATGCGGTCCCCCACGGCCTCGAACCTGCGGGGGTCGCCGACCAGGGTGCCCACCGGCGTCACGTCGGAGATGGCCTCGGGGTCCACGCCCCTGCTGACCGGCGTGGGCCCGTAGAAGATGCACAGCGCATGGCCTTCGGGCCAGTACGCCACCTCGCCTGCCTTGAGCACCTTGCGCCCGTTCTCTATCTTGTTCTTGACGGGCACCTCGAAGTATATCTCGTCGCCCCAGGCGTTGGTGTAGCCCTCGAAGGGGGCCGCCAGCCACAGCGCGTTGGCGGTATCGCTATCGTTCAGCTCGACCTCGAAGTCGTGCTCGCCGATCAAAATGAGCAGGCGGTTAACCATGGTGTCGTCCAACTATCGCCCCGCCTGTAGTTATGGTTTTCCTCGGGCAGGGCTTTGCACCTAAAAGCCCGCTTGCACCTAAATTCCGGATTCTGCACCCAAAATGAAGATCCTGTGCAATTGAGATATTCAAGCTGGTCGGATTGAAAAAAAAATTATTTGGTCACTACATCCTTCGTTCGAATTCGCTTTGACTCGTATATCATCTCCCCGCCTCAGTAGATATGCACCCACATGTAATCCCCTTCATCGACGTTCTTAACCTCTCCCTTGGTATTGCTCATCACAACAGCCTCGATGTAGGCGCTAGGATAGCGGTCGAGGATCTCCTGCTCGTACTTGGTTAGGACGAACCCTTCCGGGATGTCGTCCAGGATGCTCATTCGTATTTTCTCCATCAAATCCCCTCCAGTCCTAAGATGTTTCCTTAGGAAAAAGCACTTTCGCCCTACGTTCGATTTTCATAATATTGCTGGCAACTAGATTTGATGAAATCACTTTCAGGCAACCCTCTCGGGCAGAGATGCGAGAACAAAAAAGGGATGGAATGAAACGGTTTGGGAAAGAGCGTCAGTTATCGTAGGATCAGTTCTTGCGCTCGAAGAGCTTCCTGATCTCCTGGCCCACGATCTCGACCTGCTTCTCCGACTCCTCCTTCTCCAGGGCCTTCATGTTCTTCAGGTCCACCGTCCACTCCTTGGTCCACTCGTCAGCGAAGCGGCCGGAGTTGATGTCGTCCAGGATGGTCTTCATGGCCTTCTTGGACTCGTCGTTGATGACCTTGTCCCTGCGGGTAAGTCCGCCGTACTCGGCGGTGTTGGAGACGGAGTCCCACATGTGCATCATGCCGCCCGCCTGGATAAGGTCCACGATGAGCTTAAGCTCGTGGAGCACCTCGAAGTAGGCGATCTCCGGCTTGTACCCCGCCTTGATGAGCGTTTCGAACCCGGCCTCGATGAGGGCGGTGACGCCGCCGCACAGCACGGCCTGCTCGCCGAACAGGTCTGAAGTGGCTTCCTCCCGGAAGTCGGTCTCCAGCACGCCGGCCTTGGTGGAGCCGAGGCACTTGGCCAGGGCCAGGGCGGTCCTCTTGGCCTTTCCGGAGGCGTCCTGGTTCACCGCGATCAAAGAAGGTACACCGAAGCCCTCCAGGAAGGTCTGCCTGACCATCCGGCCGGGTGACTTCGGTGCCACCATGATGACGTCGCAGTTCTGGGGCGGGGCGATCAACTTGAAGGTGATGGCGAACCCGTGGGCGAACTCCAGGGAGGCGCCCTCCTTGAGGTTGGGGGCGATCTGCTCCTTGTACACCCGGGGCTGCACCTCGTCCGGCAGCAGGATCATCACGATGTCCGCGCCCTTCACCGCGTCCGGGATGGCCGCGACCTTGAGTCCGTCGGCCTGCGCCAGGTCCCACGACTCGCCGCCCTTGCGGGCTCCCACGGTGACGTTCATGCCCGAGTCGTGGATGCACAGCGCCTGGGCCCGGCCCTGGTTCCCGTAGCCGATCACGGCGATCTTCTTGCCCTTCAATACGTCCAGGTCCGCGTCGGAATCGTGATAGATCTTGGTAACCATGAGAACCATGCCCTCGTTAATTTTTGCCGCCGTTATCTGTGCCCCTGTATAAGCAATGTTCGGCGGTCCGCCTCATCTCGCCAGCATCCTTGTCCTCGCTGCAGGCGATGATGTAGTCGGAGCCCTTGCTGGGGGACGATTCCCAGAAGCAGAAGTAGTCCTCCTTGAGGTACTCCGCGGAGCTGACGTCGTGCAGGGCCATGAGGGCGTGGAGCAGCCGACCGTTCATGCTGCCGGTCTCGGCCTCCACGATCATGGTGACCTGTCCCTTGCTGCGGGCCATGAACGCTTTCTCAATGTTTATCTTCCTTCTTCCCAGCTCCACCAGGATCCGTTGGAACAGTCCCTGGGAGTCGACGCCGACTATCTTTATGACTTCCATTTGCACCTACCTCTTATGACCGAGTCTGCCTTACCGCCCGGGGGGATCATCGGGAGGACGTCCTCCTCCGGGTCCATGTGAATGTCTATCAGGAACGGAACTCCGGCGCCGAGGCCGATGCTCAGCGCCTCCTTCAGCTCTTCCGGCCGCTCCACGTGCACCCCGTCCGCGCCGTACGCCTGCGCCAGCTTCACGAAGTCGGGGTTCTCCCTCAGCTCCGTGCCACTGTACCGCCGGTCCGAGAACAGCTTCTGCCACTGCCGGACCATGCCCAGCCAGCCGTTGTTGAACACGCAGACCACCACCGGCAGGTCCTCCGACACCGCGGTGGCGAACTCGTGCGAGACCATCTGTATGCTGCCGTCACCGGCGATGTCGATGACCGCCTTCTCCGGGAACGCCGTCTTGGCACCCAGGGACGCGGGGAAGCCGAACCCCATGGTCCCGAAGCCGCCGGAGGTGATGAACTGTCTTGGATACCGGGCCTTGAAGAAGTGGGCCGCCCACATCTGGTTCTGCCCCACCTCGGTGCACACGATGGCATCGTGGGGCAGGGAGCGGTTCAGCTCGTGGATGGCGAACTGTGGGAGTATGGGTATCGACGGGATGTCGATGTTGCAATTGCAGGCATCGAGCAGCTCCTTGATGCGCAGCGACCACGCCGTCTCTCCCTTGGACGTCCTCAGCCCCTCGATGAGGAGCCGCAGGGCCTTCTTGGCGTCGCCGACCATGCGCACCTGCGTGCGGGCGGACTTCCCCGCCTCGCCGGGGTCTATGTCCACGTGGATGATCTTGGTGGACATGGGGAGTTCGGACGCAGCACCGGAGCTGCGGTCGGAGAACCTCGTGCCGACGGCGAGGATGACGTCCGCCTCCAGGAAGGCCTTGCGGGCGACCTCGCGGCCGTGCATGCCGATGATGCCCAGAGAGAGCGGATGGTCCTCGGGGATAACTCCCTTGGCCATGATGGTGGTGGTGACCGGCGCCATGAGCATCTCGGCCAGTCGGACCACTTCGCCGCTGGCGTTGGACCATATGATCCCACCGCCCACTAGGAGCAGCGGTCTTTCTGCGCTCTTCAGGATCTTGAGCGCCTCCGAGAGGTCGGCGAAGTCCTCCAGCGGAGGTGAATCTGGAAACTCCTTGGACATCTCCGCCTCTGGGACCTCCGCCTTCTGCACGTCCGACGGTAGGTCGATGTGCACCGGTCCTTTGCGCCCCTCGTTGGCGATGGCGACGCCCCTCTTGATGGCCTCCGGTATCTCCCCGGGGGTGAGTATGCGGAAGTTGTGCTTGGTGATGGGCATCATCAGCGAGAACGAATCGGCCTCCTGGAAGGCCTGGTTCCCGATGGCCGAGGTGGTGACCTGGCCGGTGAGGACGAGCATGGGGGAGGAGTCCACGTACGCGGTGGCGACCCCCGTGACCAGGTTGGTGGACCCGGGACCGGAGGTCGAGGTGCACACCCCGATCTTTCCCGTGGCACGGGCATACCCGTCGGCCATGTGGGCCGCGCACTGTTCATGTCGGACGAGCACGTGACGTATCTTCGAGGTCAGTAAGTCATCGTACAGCGTGAGGGTGGAGCCCCCGGGGTACCCGAACATGACATCGACCCCTTCGTTTTCCAGCAATGTGAGAACGGCCTTAGATCCTCTCAACAAATCACCTTTTCATGAAATGAGCGAGGACACCCAACGATCTGGATGCCTCTACCTAATCAATACTACCACTACGCCCAGCAACGAAGAAACGGTGGGTTGGGGTGTGGTAATGCCCTGCATTGTTTCCCAAATAAGAGCAATCGTATTTAATCTCTTGCCAATCCATGGCACGCAAAGGTATTAATCCTAGTTTCCGGCCAGTCTTGGCGGGCAGAGGGCGTCCAGGTTCTCTTTCCCGCACCGTCGGGATACCAAAACTCAAATAACGACCACTGTATTTGACTCGTCTGACGGAGACCATATAATGAAGGTTAGGGTCGGCATCAACGGTTACGGTACCATCGGCAAGCGAGTGGCCAGCGCGGTCAAGGCCCAGGACGACATGGAGATCGTGGGGGTCACCAAGACGCGACCGTCGTACGAAGCCAGGCTGGCGGGCATGGAAGGCTTCCCGCTGTACACCGCCACCAACGAGCAGGTTGCCACCTTCGAGAAGGACGGCATCAAGGTGGAGGGCACGATCGAGGACCTGCTGAAGAAAGTGGACATCATCGTCGATGCTACGCCCGGCGGGGTGGCGGAGGAGTACAAGGCCATGTACGAAAAGGCAGGTGTCAAGGCCATCTTCCAGGGAGGGGAGGACCACGGGCTCACGGGCGTATCGTTCAACGCTTTCGCCAACTACAACGAGGCGTGGGGAGCGCAGTTCGCACGCGTGGTCTCGTGCAACACCACCGGCCTGGTCCGCACGCTGTACCCGTTGGACAAGGTGTTCGGCATCGAGAAGGTCTCCGCCACCATGGTCCGCCGGGGCGCGGACCCGGCCGACAACAAGGGCTCCGCGCTGAACTCGCTGGAGCCGACGCTGAAGCTGCCCACTCACCACGGTCCGGACGTGCAGACCATCATGCCGTGGCTGAACATAACCACCATGGTGGTCAAGGCGCCGACCACGCTGATGCACGTGCACTGCATCGTGGCCGACCTACGCAAGAAGGCCAAGGACCAGGACGTGCTGGCGGTGTGGGACAACGTCCCCCGCGTGAAGTTCGTGAGCGGCAAGGACGGCATCAAGAGCACCGCGCAGATCATGGAGCTGGGCAAGGACCTCATGCGGGACCGCGGCGACTTCATGGAGATCGTGGTGTGGCAGGACGGGGTCAAGGTCATCGGGAACACGCTGTACTACTACCAGGCGGTGCACCAGGAGAGCGACGTGGTCCCGGAGAGCATTGACTGCATCCGGTCCATGATGAAGCTGGAGCCCGATGGGATGCGGTCCATCAAGAAGACCGACAAGAGCCTGGGCATCGGTAAGTAAAACCCGATAAAACCCTTTTCACTTTAATATTTTTATATGATAATATTACATTATCAATTAAAATATTGGTCGTAATAATATATCTTCGTGACGAGCATGGCGAAAAAGTTGTTACTCTCGCTTATTGCAATGGCAGTTGTGATTGCTGTCGTATTCGCTATGCTTCAGATGAAACCATCAGGAACTTCAATTGACAAAGGAAACATAGCGAAAGCCGACCTTTTGGTCGATGATGGTGAGATCTCCTGGAGCCTGATCGATAATGGGTCAAGGACATATGATAGCAAGATCTTAGTTCGCAATAACATGGTTAGCGGAAATCTGAGCTATAGAATGTCGATAATGAACTGGAACCAATATGATTATAGCATTCTGTTGATCCAGTCCAATACCCAGGTGCCGGATGATGCATACCTGCACTCTGAGTTGCTGGCGTATGGGGCCATTGTTCCCGTCATTGCTATGAATAATCCCCACGGATTAGTTTCCCTGAACGAGACCGTCCTCAGGACGATACTGTTTGTCAATGGCCACATCAACGAGTCCATTATGCCTGAAGATGTGAAAGATGCCATGATATGGATGCCTCACAGCACGTCAGAATACGTTTGGTCAGAGATACCTGCCGAATCGGGAGATCTGAACAGATGGTGCAGTGGTGATGAAAAAGCGATACTGCCAATGTGTGACCAGGACGGAGAGCTCGCTGGACTGATGAGATGCACCTTGGGAGCAGCAGATGATGTGAGGTTCAATCAGTCAGCTGAAACAGGTTCATATTCAACAATGAGAGATCTTGGAACATATATCTCATCCAATAAGGATGCACTAGCGTTCTTCCCCATTGGCATGATCGGGAAAGATGGAGCTAGCCTCCAGGCGATACCGTTTGCCAATGACTCGATGGTTCTCAGCGGCATCGAGCCGTTGGTACCCGGCGTGGCTCAGATACGGGACATGTCATATCCGGGTGATTTCAAGGTAATGATATATGGAACCGGCCAACGCCCCGTTGCGGATAACTTTCATTCCTACATACTGAGCGGGAACAACAACCTTATGATATGCGAGAGCTCTGGTTTCGTTAGCCCCTATGTGCGGTAAATAGGTTTTCGGTGTTGACACGTTAGCTGAACGGGCCTGTCGCATCAGGCGATAGCGATAAAAAGGCAGTAGGAAGTGGTTTCTGCCCTACACCAAGAACAGGACCAGGGCCATGAACAGGACGTACAGCACGCCGCCCAGGAACAGGCCGCTCTTCTTGATCTCGGTGTGGCTGGACTCCAGGTACAGCACCACGCCGGAGAACAGGGCAATTCCGATGCTGATGGCCTGCAGCAGCTCTGGCGTGTGAGAAATATCTAAGTGCCAGTTCGTCAGCAGTATGCCCACCGTGACCGGGATGCAGGACTGGAACACCATGGCCCCAGTGATGTTGCCTATCGCGAACGTGTCCTTGCCGTTCCGGATCCACATGAAGGAGTTGAACTTCTCCGGCAGCTCCGTGGCGATGGGCGTGATGATCAGCGCCAGGATCACGGTGCTGATGCCGAACTCCGCCGCTGCGGCCTCGATCTGCTCCACGAACAGGTTCGCTCCTAAGATGATGAACACCAGCGCTATGATGGTCTGCAGGATGATCAGCGCGGTGGACGGTTCCTTCTCCCGGATGAGGTCGATGGTCCCCGCCACCGGGTCAGCGTATCCGGACTCCGGGTGCTGCTTCCTCACCTTGGACACCATCTTGTGGGTGTACAGCGGCTTGACGTCGTCCTCCGCGCACGCCCCTATGCCGTGGGTGTAGGTGTACCAGATGTACACGCCGTACAGCGGGACCAGGGTGAACCCCAGCAGCCACTTGAACCACCCGAACTCGGGGGGCGCCAGAGCGGCCAGTATGGCCAGGGTGTACGCCGCCAGGAAGAACTTGAGGTCCCGGCGGATGCACAGCCCGTTGACGTGTAGGGTCTTGGTCTGCCTCCTCTTGGCGAACAAGAACACCGACAGGCCGCACACGAACAATGCTAACGTCGCGAGCATGAACGGCGCGCCTAGGATCGCACCAACGCCGATCTCGTGCCCCGCGTCACCGCCCACGAACAGGATGGCGATGATCGGAATGAGAGTCTCCGGCAATGCCGTACCGACGGCCGCTAGAACGCTGCCCACGCAGCCCTCCGACAGCTTGAACCGCTTCCCCATCCACTCCACGCCGTTGGTGAACAGCTCACAGCCCAGCAGTATGACCGCCAGGCTCACTAAGAACATCAGGATATCCATTGCATCCCTTGCCATTCATATCCGGTTCGATATAAGTATTCGTCTGCCATGGTGGCGCTCTTAATCGTCCCGGGGATCGTACTCCTGCCCGTCCTCGTAGCCCAGCTTCTGCAGCTCGCGGTACTGCTCTCTGCGCTCCCTGCGCCGCACCGTCAGATCGGACACCAGCTCCTCGGTGTACTGGCGGTGGCATCCCGGACACAGGGTCTTGAGGTTCCCCGGGTGATCGGAGCCGCCGCACGCCCTCGGCACGATGTGGTGCACCTCCAGCGACTCCCGCCGGTACCCGCCCTTCCCCCGCCGGGCCCGGGGGTCGTACACCTTCCGGCTGCGGCCGTTGAAGCTCGCCCCGCAGTCCTGGCAGCGGTAGCCGTCCCTTCTCAGGACCGCGGTCTTCAGCCGCTGCCACACCAGGCGGCGGACCAGGGCGGTGGTGTGCTCCTCGTATGGCAGTACCGACGTCCCCTCATCGTAGTAGCGGTGCGCCGGCGGTCTTTCCTTGCGCATGCGGGCCAGCTCTCTCTTGACGGAGCTCCACGCCTCGCACAGCTGCTGCGAGTTGGAGCCCTGGCGGTGCCGGCGGCGGCAGTGGGGGCACGGGACCATGCCCGCCTTGGTCGACGCCTCGCTCCACTCCCGGAAGGGGCAGGCCACCGCCAGGGCGGGGCCGCAGCGCACCGGGCCGCCCTCCCTGGCGTGGAAGAGGAGCGCCCTGCCGTCCTCGGTCATGCGCGCCGTCTCCCGCCAACAGAAGCTCTCCCTCTCTGGTACCAGGCGGTGGCGGCACGGCAACATATGCATCCCGGCCGTCATCTCGCCCCCGTCCCATAAAGGTGGCGCGCCCGTTAGGGAAGCAGAAAGGTTAATTCAGGAAGGCAACATGGAGGTTACGGGGCCCGACCAGGGACCGGCGATCTTCATGAAGGAGTTCAACACGCTCGATGACTTTCAGTTCGAGAACAAGACCGTTCTGCTGCGGGTGGACATCAACTGCCCCTTGATCAAGGAGACCTTGGAGATCGAGGACGACAACCGCATCCGGCAGATCATCCCCACCGTGCGGGAGCTCCTGGACCTGGGGGCCAAGGTGGTCATCATCGCCCACCAGGGTCGACCAGGGGACTGGGACTTCTGCTGCCTGGACAAGCACGCCGTCATCCTGTCGCGGTACCTCGGCAAGCAGGTCAAGTATGTCGACGACATCGTCGGACCGACCGCGCAGGCGGAGATCAAGGGCCTCACGCCCGGCAACGCCATCCTCCTCAAGAACGTGAGGGAACTGCCCTACGAGCAGGACAAGAAGACCCCGGCGGAGCACGCCAAGTGCGAGCTGGTGACCGCCCTGGCACCGCTGGCTGACTACTACGTCAACGACGCGTTCGCCACCGCGCACCGCTCCCAGTGCTCCCTGGTCGGCTTTCCGGAAGTTCTTCCGTCCGCCGTCGGCCGCCTCATGGAGAAGGAGCTGACCGCCCTGCAGTCGGTGTTCGACGATCCGCAGCACCCCTGCGTGTTCATCCTGGGAGGCGCCAAGTTCGCCGACTCTATCAAGGTCATCGACCGCGTGCTGAGCAAGGGCACGGCGGACTGGGTCATCCTCGTGGGGCTCAGCGCTAACGCCTTCCTCACCGCCCGGGGGGTGGAGCTGGGCGCACCGTCGACCAAGATCCTGCAGGCCGAGCTGACGCCCGAAACGCTGGAAGCGGCCAAGGCGCTGTTCAAGGAGCACGGCACCCGCATACTGTTGCCGTTCGACGTGGCCGTGGAGATCAACGGCCAGAGGAGGGACATGATGGTCGGCGACCTGCCCATCGACGTGCCCATCTTCGACATCGGGAAGTTCTCCACCACCAAGTTCGCCAAGGTGCTATCGCAGGCGAGGACGATATTCATGTCCGGCCCGGCCGGACTGATCGAGAAGGAGCAGTTCTGCCTGGGGACCAGGGAGCTGATGACCACCATCGTGCACTCCCAGGCCTACACCCTCATCGGCGGAGGGCACACCGTGGGAGCGGCCGAGCGGTTCGGTCTGGCGGAGAAGTTCTCCTACGTGTCCACCGCCGGCGGGGCCTTGGAGACGTTCATCCTGGGAAAGCCCCTCCCTGCGGTGGAGGCCCTCAAGCAGTGCAAGTGCAAATAAAAAGGGAAAAAATTCAGAGGGCCTGGCGCATCCTCTCCAGCGCCTCCTCGATGCGAGGGGTGGGCTGGGTCAAGGCCATGCGCACGAAGCCTTCCCCGTTCTGGCCGAAGCCGACCCCCGGTGTGACGACGACGCCCACGTCCAGCATGCGGCTGGCGAAGTCCATGGAGTCGCACTCCACGTCGAAGAACAGGTAGAACGTGCCCTTGGGCATCTTGACCGTGAACCCCAGCTTGCGCAGGCCGTTCACCATCACGTCCCTCCGCTCCTGGTACACGTCCACGTTGTCCTGCACCATCTTCGGCCTCTTCCCGCCCTGGTACTCGCGGAGCGCGGCCACCGCGGCCTTCTGCAGGAACTTGGGAGCGCCGGAGTCTATCTGCGACTTGACCTTCTTAAGCCCGGCGATGAGCTTGGCGTCCCCTACCGCGTAACCGAGGCGGTATCCGGTCATGTTGAACGTCTTCGATAGTGAGCCGAACTCGATGGCCTGGCGGCCGTACTGGAGTATGGACGGTGCCACGAACTCATCGAAGGTCATCTCCGAGTATGCGTTGTCGTAGCACAGGATGGTGTCGGTCTCGTTGCACCACCGCAGGGCCTTCATCAGGTACGACCCGTCGGCCACCGCGCCCGTGGGGTTGTTAGGATAGTTCAGGTACAGCATGCGGGCGTCGGTGGGGCAGTCGTCGAAGTTCAGCAGGAAGTCGTCGTTGTCGAACACCGGCACCTTCACCGGCTGGGCGTCGCACAGCAGGGTGGCGCCCTGAGAATAAACGGGGTATGCGGGATCAGGGCACAGCACCTTGTCCCCGGGGTTGACGAACGCCCTCGCGACGTTAGCCAAGCCTTCCTTGGAGCCCAGGAGCACCACGACCTCGCGGTCAGGGTTCAGCTCCACGCCGAACCGGGCGAGGTACCACTCGGCGATGGCGATGCGGGTCTCCCTCTCACCGGCGGAGGTGGGGTAGCGGTGGTTGTCCGGGTCGTCCAGCTGCCTCTTGATCTCGTCCACGATGGGGGCGGGGGTGGGCAGGTCGGGGTCGCCGATGCCGAAGTCGATGACGTCCACGCCCTGGTCCATCTTCTTGCTAACCTTCTCCTCGATCTCCGCGAACAGATATGGTGGGATGCTCTTCAAACGTTCCGCGAACTCAATTGCCATTGTATCACCTGATCAAAGCTCCATCTCGCCCTGGAAGACACGGACGGCAGGGCCGGTCATCCGGACCATGGAGAGGTCCTTATTAACCTTGATGGTCAGGTCGCCTCCTGGCAGCCGGACCGTGACGTTCTTGCCCAGGGGCGCGAGGCCCCGCAGCCCGGCGGCCACCGCGGTGGCGCACGCCCCCGTGCCGCAGGCCTGTGTCCACCCCGCCCCGCGCTCGTACACCGTGACGTCCAGCCGCCCATCGCGGGGGCGGACGAACTCCACGTTGGTCTTGCGGGGAAAGAGGGAATGGGAATGGATCACCGGTCCCAGCTCCTGCACCTGCTGGTCGGTGAGCTCCTGGAACGTGATAAAGTGGGGGTTTCCCATGCTGACCGCCGTTCCCTTGACCTGCACGCCGCTGACGTCCACGGTGCCGTCGATGAACTGCCCCTCGCAGGACATGGGGATGTCCTGGCAGTCCAGGCGGGGCGCGCCCATGTCCACCGAGGCCTCGGAGACCTCGCCCTCAGTGACCTTCACCGTGACCTCCTTCATCCCGCCCAGGGTGTTGATGCGCATGCGCTCCGTAGGCGCGATGGCAAAGTCATATAGGTGCTTGGCCACGCAGCGGATGCCGTTGCCGCACATCTCCGCCTCGCTGCCGTCGGAGTTCATGATCTTCATGAACGCGTCGCCCTCCTCGTCCGGGCGGACGTATAGGATGCCGTCCCCCCCGATGCCGGTGCGGCGGTCGCACAGCCTCCGCACCACCTCGGGGCCGGTGGGGGCCTGCAGCTCCAGGTCCTCCAGCAGGATGAAGTCGTTGCCCAGGCCGTGGTACTTCCAGAAGATCAAATCATCAACCTCGAGGGCATTCGCTGGTACCTCATCATGTCGTCGATGCTCTCCCGCTCGCGTATGAGGTTCATATCGCCCTTATGCACCAGCACCTCGCGCGGTAGCGGGCGCATGTTGTAGTTGGAGCTCATGGAGAACCCGTAGGCGCCGGCATCGTACACGCATATGACGTCGCCTTCCTCCACCCTCGGGAGTGAACGCTCGCGCGCCAGGTGGTCCCCGGACTCGCATATCGGGCCGACCACGTCGTAGGTGGCCTCCGCCGGGCGGCCGAACTTGTTGGCCACCGCCACGTGGTGGTAGGAGCCGTAGAAGGCCGGCCGCACCAGGGTGTTGAACCCCGCGTCCACGCCGGCGAACATCTTGTCCGGCGTCTCCTTGACATCGACCACAGTGGTGAGCAGCACGGTGCTATCGGCGATGATGTACCGGCCGGGCTCCACGATGATCTCCTCCGCCGAGGTCCCACTCTTGATGCGGCTGGTGACCTCCGCCGCCAGCAGCTCCAGGTCCATGGGCTCCTCCTCCACGTGGTAAGGTATCGGTATGCCGCCGCCGATGTCGATGAACCGCATCTTGAGGCCCAGCTCTGAATCGAGGCGCTGAGCGATGGACACCAGCACCTCGGTGCCCTTGATGAAGGGCTCGATGTCCGTTCCGCCGGACCCGATGTGGCAGTGCAGGCCGACAGGCCGGAAGCCTAGCTTCACCGCCTCGGCGTAGGCGTCCATGACCTTGTTCAGGGGGATGCCGAACTTGGTGGAGCGGGAGCCGGTGACCACCTTCTCATGGTGCCCGGAGCCCACCTCGGGGTTCACCCGGAACGATATGGGCACGTCCGTGGATATATCGGCCAGACGCCGCAGCTCGGAGAACGAGTCCACGTTGATCGGAACGCGCTTTCCGATCACACCCTTCAGCTCCGGCGTGGAGACGTTCACGCCGGTGTAGAGGATGCGGTCCGGGGAGTAGCCGGCGCGCAGGCAGGCCTCGATCTCGCCGATGGACACCGCGTCGATGCAGCTCCCCTCCTGCTCCAGGATGCGCAGGATCGCGAGGTTGGTGTTGGCCTTGCAGGCGTAGTTGATCCGGGTGGGCATATGCTTGGCGAACGCGCCGTACACCGTGCGGTAGTTCTGGCGCACCGCATCCTCGTCGGTCACGTAGACCGGGGAGCCGTACTTCTTGACGATGTCGACCGCCTTCACTCCGCCGATGACCATCTGACCGTCCTTGCTCTGGAATTGTCTCATCTTAACCACCGATGAACGTGTTGTGGATGGCGCGGACCACGTCCTGCGCCTTCTCGCTGGGTACTACGAAGTTAAGGGCCACGTCGGACGCGCCCTCGGATATGAGCTCGATGTTGGCGCCGGCCTCGGCCACCTTGGCGAACACCCTCGCCGATACGCCAGGAGTGTTGAGGAGGTTGTCCCCTACACAGCATATCAGGGACACGTTCCCCTTGACGTTGAGCTTCTCCACCTGCGGCTCCTTGAGGGCGTCCATCCTCCTCTTGACCTCCTCCGCCGCCGGCGTCGGTATGACCATGGCCAGCGTGGACAGCGAGGTGGAGACGGCGTAGGTGTTCACCGCCGCGTCGGAGATCACGCCCACCAGGCGGGAGATGAGGCTGGGCTGATAAACTATCTCGGACGAGTACACCTTGACGATGGAGAGGTCCGACTTCACCGCCACCGACCTGAGGGTATCTCCGCCGTTGGTCCGCTGCCCCCGGATGATGGTGCCCCTGGCGTCGGGATCGAAGCTGTTCTTCACCACCAGCGGTATGCCCTTCCGGCGCACCGGCTCGATGGTGCGGGGGTGCAGCACCTTGGCGCCAAAGTACGCTAGCTCCGCCGCCTCGTTGTAGTCCATCTCCCAGATGCACTTGGCCGAGGCCACCGTCCTGGGGTCGGCCGTCATGAAGCCGTTGACGTCCGTCCAGATCTCGCAGCAGTCCGCGTCGACCCCGTAGGCCACCACGCTGCCGGAGTAGTCGGAACCGCCCCGCCCGAAGGTCATGGGCCGGCCCTCCGTGTCGCACCCGTAGTAGCCGGTGATGACCGGGGTTATGCCCTTCTCCAGCAGCAGGGCACCACGTACTGCTGCAGGTTGGCGTGCGTGTCCTTGAGGTTCGCCGAGCCGTTGCCGGGGGTCCCCTCGGCCACGATGCCCGCCCGCTCCGAGGACAACGGCACGCTCTCCACCCCGCGGGAGCGCAGGACGTGCGCCATGGTCAGAGAGGACAGCCGCTCGCCCCACGACGAGATGGTGTCGTCCAGCACGTGGTCGACCTCGAACTCGTAGCGGGCCTCCAGCGCCCGCCGCAGGTCGTCCAGGCTCAGGTCCAGCTCCCGCTCGTACTGCGGGTACAGCTCCGGACCCAGCAGGGCCTGGGCGGTGGTGGCGTACCTTCCCCGCAGGTTGCCGATCAGCTCGCTGATGGGCGACCGCTCCCGCAGGCCGCTGATGAGGGCGTTGGTCACTCCGGACATGGCGGATACCACCACGGCCTTCTTGGCGCTCTCCCTCTGGATTATGGAGGCGGTCCTTCCGATGGCCTCCACGCCACCGACGCTGGTGCCCCCCGAACTTCATAACTTTGATCATAGTCCCAACACCTCTTCCATGGAGTGGACCGCGCCGTCCTTCCTTCCGGACACCCAACGGATGGCCAGCACGCAGCCCTCGGCGAACGCCTCCCGGGAGTGGGCCCGGTGGGTCAGCTCGATCCTCTCCTTCCTTCCAGCGAATATGACGGTATGCTCGCCCACCACGTCCCCGGCCCGGACGGAGTGGACGCCGATCTCTCGTCCCCTCGCACCCAAGTTCCCTTCACGGCCGTACACCATGCGGTCCACGTCGGTGGCCTGGGCGATGATGTCCGCGGCCCGGCGGGCGGTGCCCGAGGGCGCGTCCTTCTTCTGAGAGTGATGCACCTCCACGATCTCCACGTCGTAGCCCCGCAGCGCTCGCGCCAGGGTCTCGCAGGTGCGGAAGAACACGTTGACGCCGACCGAGAAGTTGGGCGTCACCACCGCTGAGGCCCCATGCTCGTGCAGGTGGGAGCGCAGGCCTACCATCACGTCCTCGGGGATGCCAGTGGTCCCTACGACGTAGTTGAGGCCGGGACGCACGAGGCCGGGAAGGTTCTCCCCTGCGGCCGCGGGGGAGGTCAGGTCCACGTACACGTCCGCGTCCCGGAGGACCTCGTCCGCGCTATCCATCCCCTGCGCCCGCACTCCCGGCGCGATCTCCGTCCCCACGCGCTCGCTCCCCTTCGACACCAGACCGCCGACCAGGCGCATGTCCGGCTGATATGAGACCAGGGAGCACACCAGGCTGCCCAGCTTGCCCGTGGCTCCACCCACGACCACCTTGATCACGGCGGTCATCTCAGATCAGCCTGCGCTCGGCCAGCACCGCCTTGAGGGTGTTCAGGTTTCCGGGGCTCATGTCGCACAGCGGGAGCCGGAACGGCCCCGCGGGCCGTCCCATGAGCCGGACCGCGGTCTTGACGGGGATGGGGTTGGTCTCCAGGAACATGGCGCTGTAGATGGGGACCAGCTCGGCGTTCATGCGCCGGGCATCGTCCATCCTGCTCTCCTGGATGGCCTTCACCAGCGAGATCATGGCCTGGGGCAGGATGTTGGACGTGACCGATATGACGCCCTTGGCGCCCAGCGCCATGGCCGGCAGGACCATGGTGTCGTCCCCCGACAGCACGGTGAAGTCCTTGGGCGCCCGCGACAGGATGGTGGCGATCTGGTTGATGTCGCCCGAGGCTTCCTTGACGCCCACCATGCTGGGTATCTCCGCCAGCTTGAGCATGGTGTCCGCGGTGATGTTGGAGCCGGTGCGCGACGGTATGTTGTATATGATAGTCGGAACGTCCACCCCCGCGTCGATGGCCTCGAAGTGCTTGATGATGCCCGCCTGCGTCGGCTTCACGTAGTAGGGCGAGACGGAGAGCACGCCGTCGACCCCCAGGTCCTTGGCCGCCCTGCTGAGGTGGATGGCCTCGCTGGTGGCGTTGGACCCGGTGCCAGCGATGACCTTGCACCTCTTGGCCTCGTCACGCACGATGCCGATGACCTGCAGGTGCTCCTCGTTGTTGAGCGTGGCCGACTCCCCGGTGGAGCCGCAGGGCACGATGATGCGTATCCCGCTCTCCTCCTGGAACCTCACCAGCTCCCGCAGGCCCTCCTCGTCCACGTCTCCCTTGGAGGTCATGGGGGTGATGATGGCCGTGGCGCATCCGGAGAACATCTCATGCGCCCCCGAAGTGCTCCTTGAGTATGAGCCGGGTCCGGGTGGACTGCACGTTGTCGAACCGGCGGATCCGCTCGATGATCTCGTTGAGCTGCGGCGAAGAGGTCACGTCGATGATGGCGACCACGTCCTCCTCCCCCGTGACCTCGAAGACCTCCGACACGCCCTCGAACTTAGAGATCTTCCCGGAGACGTCGGACGTGTTCACGTTCACGTTGATCTTGATCTCGATGATGGCCTTGACGTTCTTGCTGCTCGTCTTGATGGTGAAGCACTGGATGACGTTGTCATCGACTAGCTTGCGCACCCTGCTGCGGATGGTTCCCTCTGATACCTTCAGCTGGTTGGCGATGTCCACGAAGGGCCGCCGGGAGTCCTTCTTGAGGATCTCGATGATCTTCTCATCTAGGTAATCTATCACGTCTTCCACTCCTTCGGAAATGAATATTACGAATTCCTCAATACTTTTTAATGATAATAGAGGTATGTTATTTAATTATTCCGAATTTTACCAGATACACTTCTGTAAAAATAGAATGCAGGCCGTTCACCGCGCGTCCTTCAGGAAATCCTGCCATCGCCTGGCGTCGTCCACCCTCCCCATGAGCTCGCGACGCTTGATCTGGCCCTCCTCGTGGGAGGAGCTGCGCAGTTCGTCCACCGCCCGCAGCAGGGACCGGGCCTCGTTCATCAGCCCGCAGGCCTCGGACCGGGTCACGTCCCCGTGCTTGATCTCCCGCTCCAGGGACCTGATGCGCTCGTCCAGCAGGCGCGCCAGCGCCTCGGAGGCCTGGCGCTCCTCCTCGGTGTGGACGTCCCGCGTGAGGTGGTCGAACACGATGTCCCGCAGCTTGACCGTGCGGCCCCCCACCTCCACCTCCTGGGGGATGACCTCGCCCACCCAGAACAGGAGGGAGTGGATGCGCGCCGCTATCCTTTCGCGCTCCTCCCGAGACAGGCGTTCCGGCCCCGAGCACACGTCCTGCAGCTCGGGCATCTTAGTGGTAGGGGAAGGAGTGCAGCGGCCCTCCTCCCAGGATGGTTCCGCCCATCGACCTGGCGCGTATCAGGCCCCGCAGCGGGACGCCGCCTATCTCGTTGAGGCTGCTCTTGTTCACGATGACCACGATGAGGATGGGCTCACCGCCCGCCTCGCGGACGTCCTTGATGGCCTCCTCCGCGGTGGCGCCCGTGGTGACCACGTCATCGATGATGATCGTCCTCTTCCCGGCGATGGACGCATAGTTGGCGGACATGGAGCCACTAGCCTCTCCCCGCTTGGCCGGGGGCTTGTACACCGCCAGGTCCAGGCTCAGCCGCTCGGAGATGTAGGTGGCGAAGGGCACCCCGTTCAGGGCGATGCCCAGCACCGTGTCCGCCTCCGCCCCCGTACGGCCCAGCTCTTCGGCTATGATGTCCGCCAGGATGTCGCTCATCAGCGACATCCGGGTACCGCTCACACCCAGGCTGCGCCACCCGATCTTGACGTCGCTGGGCGGCAGCCCTCCGTCCTCGCCCTGCTCCACCAGGTACCGCACGGTGTCCACCGACAGGTGCAGCTCGTCGGCCACCTCCCTGTCGCTAAGCCCCTTCTCGTTCAGTACCCGCGCCCGCTTGGTCAGCTCCTTGACGTCCACCATGCTCTCGCCCGCTAATTGGCCCACCGGGATAATAATTGCTTGGGAGCTACAGGGCGCGGACCAGGGACCACAGGGCGCGGTTCACCGGCATGTCCACGCCGTGCGCCTCCCCCGCCGCGGCCAGGGCGCCGTTGATGGCGTCGATCTCCGTTCGCTTGCCCCGCTCCACGTCCTGCAGCATGCTGGAGCGGTTGCGGGCGGTCATCCTCGCCACCTCTAGCACCTTGTCGAAGGGGTCCCCCCGGCCCAGGGCGATGCCGCTCGCCTCCGCCGCCCGTGCGCCCTCCAGGCAGGCCGCCCGGGACAGCTCCTGCAGCTCCCGGTGCTGCATGATGCTACCGTTCTCCTTTCGCACCAGGGCGGTGATGGGGTTGATGGAGGCATTGACCACGGCCTTCATCCACACCTCGGAGGCGATGTTGGCCGAGACCCGCGTGGGCATGCCTGCAGCCCCCAGGACCTCGCCCGCCCTGATCGCCGTCCCGTGCTGCCCGCACGGGGACCCCAGCACCGTGTCCCCCAGACCGGCTAGTCGGACATGGCCCGGGACCTCGAAGGTCACTCCCATGAAGGGAACGCCCACCACGGCCCGGGGGCCGAAGGCCCGCTCCAGGACCTCGGAGTTCCCCAGCCCGTTCTGCAGTGAGACCACCACCGAACCGTCCCCGACGATCTCGGCCACCTCCCGGGCGGCGGTGCGGGTATCGTACGCCTTCACCGTGATGAGCACCATGTCCTGCGTGCCAAGGCCTGTGGCGCTCGTACGGGCCACGGGATGGAACACCCCCTCCCGCAGCCCCGAGATCCGCAGCCCCGTCCGCTCCACCGCCTCCATGTGCTCCGCCCGGCCGATGAGCGTGACCTCGTGCTCCGTCGACAGGAGGCCCCCGTACAGGCTGCCCAGCGCGCCCGCCCCGAACACCGCTATCCTCACGCCCCTGACCTCCGGGCCTCGGTGGCCAGGTCATGCGCCCGGCGCAGCGGCAGAGGTATGCCGTTCCTCATCAGCGGCCGGCACACCGCCACGGCCGTGGGCAGCGTCACACGATGGCCGACCGAGACGTAGGTGAACCTCTTCCCCGTTCCCAGCCGGCATCCCCTGACCCTACCACCCAGGGAGATGGGCGCTGCATCCTCCGAGGTCGTGCCCACTTTACCCACCAATAGGCTCTTGGCCGCCCCCACGGTGGGCACGTCCAGCATGACGCCCAGCTGCGAGGCGATGCCCGCCCCCCGGGGGTGCAGCACGCCATGTCCGTCCACCAAGTACATGATGCCCTCCTCACGGCGCACCAGCGGCCGCAGGGCGGGGATCTCCCTGTACGACAGGTACGTGGGTATGTAGGGGAAGCGCACCGTTACGCTGCTGGTCCTCTCCTCCACCACGCTGCCGGTGCGCCGGTCGCACACCACCAGGGCGCCGAAGGCTGTGCTGTCGGCGTAGGAGACGTCCAGGCCTGCCACCCGCGTGATCTCGGCGTCTTCCTCCTTCACGAGGGAGGCGATGCGCTCCTGCTCCTCCCTCAGCCTCCGGAGCACCGGCTCCGCCTTGAATCCGGTGAACCTGGCCTCAGCAAGGTCCTGCACCTGGCCGTCGATGACGGTCACGCCCTCGCTCCTGAGCAGTTGCACCTTCTCCTCCGACCCCCTCCCATGGCCGCCGTACCAGCCCGTGCGCCCGGTGGAGTACACCACCCGGTGGCAGGGCACCACGATGGGGGCGGGGTTGTGCGACAGCACCTCGCCCACCGCCCGGGCCGCCACCGGATCGCCCAGCGCGGCGGCGATGTCCCCGTAGGTGGACACCATGCCCCGGGGGATCTGGCCGGTCAGCTCGTACACCATGGAGACGAGGTCCAGGTCCTCGTCCCCGCGCCTCGCCTCAGTGGGCGCCATACCGGTCGGTGTACACCAGTTCGTCCATCGACTTGCGCGGACGGGCCTCCGGCGACTCGTCCGGATAGCCCAGCGTGAGGCACACCGCGACCGAGCGGCCCTCCGGCACGCCCAGCGTCTGGCCCACCTTTTCCTTGTCGAACGCCCCGATCCAGCAGGACCCCAGGCCCCGCTCGTGAGCGGCCAGGGTGATGTGGTCCACCATGATAGACACGTCCACCCGGCTCCACTTCATCTGGGGGTCCTCCACCGCCACCAGGAACACCGAGCACTCCTCCACGAACTTCTGGTTCTTGCAGAAGGGGACCAGGTCGGCCCTCAGCTGGGGGTCCTTGACCACGATGAGCTCCCATGCCTGGCGGTTGGCCGCTGACGGGGCCAGCCGTGCCGCCTCCAGGACCTCCTTCAGCACATTGTCCGGTATGTCCTTCCTCTTGTACCTGCGAACGCTCCTGCGAGTGCGGATGGCCGTGGTCACGTCCATGTTGTTACCTCTCCCTATGAGGAGCGGATGCGCTGATTCCTTAGAAATATGTTATGAGGGCGAGGTGCCGTCAATGTCCCTTCCTCTCGTCCCTCAGGGTGACCACGTTCTGCGGGAAAGGTATCTCTATGCCCTCCGCGTTGAACTTTTCGTAGACGGCCTGGCGCATCTCGGAGGCCACCCGCCACATCTTCTTGACCTCCACCCAGTACCACAGCTTGAAGTCCACCGAGGAGTCGCCGAACTTGGAAAGGCGGACGTAGGGCAGCTGCCCCTCCTCCTTGATCACCTCGGGGTTGTCGGCCGCGACCTTGAGCAGGGCGGCCTTGACCTTGTTCACGTCCGTTCCGTAGGCCACGCCCACCTCCACGCACATGGAGCGGTGCATGTCCGGCCGGGAGTAGTTCACCACCTTCTTGTTGATCACGTCGTTGTTGGGCACCACGATCATCTCGTGGTCGGAGGTGTTGTACATGGTGGTGGACCGCAGTCCGATCTTCCTCACCTCGCATATCTCCCCCGAGTCCAGCTCCACCAGGTCGCCGACCTTGAAGGGCCGGTCCAGCAGCAGCTGCATCCCGGCGAACACGTTGCTCAGGGTCTCCTGCACGGCGAAGGCCACCACCAGGCCTATCACCCCGAACCCGGCCACCATGAGGGTGAGGTCCACGCCGAAGAGGCTCAGTACCGCGCCCAGCGCGAATATCGGTATGACGATGAGCCCGGCCTTGTGAAGCAGGGGGACGAGCACGTCGTCGATCTCCGTGTCGGTCACCCGGGACCACTGCTGCGCGTAGTAGATGATGACGCGGTCGAAGATCAGGTACGCTACGAACGCGATCACCAGGATGAGCAGTATCTGGTACAGAAGGATGATGGTCACGTGCCACTCCTGCGGTATGTTGAGGATGGAGAGCGAGTCCACCACCCCGAAGAGGACGATGAGCAGGAATATGGGGACCCTGGTGACCTCCAGGACCCGGTCGTCCAGATCGTTCTTGGTCTTCTTGGTGAACAGGTGCATGATGGGGTCCACCACGAAGTAGATGATGGCGGCGATGAGCAGCCACAGCAGGACCGTGAATATGAATGACCAGATGAGGGTGTTGAAGGGCGCCGGGAAGTAGTTGTCCCACACCCCGAAGATCTTGTTCCCGGTGGACTCGAACAGGGCGTCCACATGCACCTGGGCCACCTTGGGCACCACCAGCACCTGGCTGGGGTCGCTCATCTTGGTGAAGGTCATGTTGACGTATATCGGGAAGCCCATCGACTCCACCGCCTGGTTGGAGGACAGGACCGCCACCACCTCGCGGCTGGTGCCAGGCTGGAAGGCGGTGTAGTTCTGCACGATCTCCAGCTCCACGTTGGAGGGCGCCTGCCCCACGGAGTTGGCGCCCATCACGCCCTCCACCTCCAGGAGGTAGGGCTCGGTGTCGTTGTTGTACGCCACCCAGGTGTAGGTGACGGTCTTCGTCGCCTCCTCTGTCTTCTCATAACCTTCATGGACGTCCAGGACGTTGACCCCTTCCCCCGCGGCCGGGGGGGCGATCAGAGCTACAGCGAGAACAAGCAGGACCAAGGAAAGCGCGAGGACCCTTCTCATCGGACGCCTGGATAAGATGCTTCTTAATTAATTTTCGCCGATAGCCATGTAGAAAAGATTTTTACCGACCATAGTGTGGGCCGCGCATGGACTGGATAACCGTCCTCAAGGTCGCCATCGCGTTCATCGTCCTGGCGGTCGCCGCCCGCGCCGACTGGAAGACCCGAGAGGCCTCGGACATGTACTGGATCGTGATCGGCGCCGTGGGCCTGGCGTTCCTGGGGGCGCAGATCGTCATGGACGGGGCGGAGCTCACCTACCTGCTCATCCTTCCACCCATCGCCTGGTTCTTCGCCGACATCTTCTGGGACCGCAAGGGCATGTTCGAGGACGGCATCAGCCCCCTACCCCTGGCCCTGTACGCGGTGTCCTTCGCCCTGCTGGCCGCCATGATATACCTCTACCACGGTGAGACGTACTTCTGGAAGCTGATGATCGTCCCCATCATGTTCCTGGTGTTCATACTGCTGTACCAGTTCGATGTCATCAAGGGTGGGGCGGACGCCAAGGCCCTCATCGCCCTGTCCATCATGCTGCCGCTGTACCCCGTCATCGGGCCTCTGCCCCTCATCGGGATACCGTACGATGCGGCCCAGTTCGTGCTGCCCTTCCCGCTGCTTATCCTGTTCAACGCCGCCCTCATGACCATCGTGGTCCCTCTCGTCCTACTTGTGTATAACCTGTCCAAGAGGCAGGTCCGCTTCCCCGCCATGCTGCTGGGCTACCGCATGAAGGTGGAGGATGCACGGAACAAGTTCGTGTGGCCCATGGAGCGGGTGGAGGACGGCCAGGTCAGGATCAGCGCCTTCCCCCGGGCCTCCGAGACGGTGAACGAGGACCTGGACCAGCTCCTGGCCGCCGGCCGGACGGAGGTATGGGTCACCCCCAAGATACCGTTCCTGATCCCCATCGCCGCCTCCCTGCTGTTCTCCACCGTGGTCGGCAACCTGCTGTTCCTGGTGATCCGCTGAGGGGCACTCCTCGCGCAGGCAGCAGGCTCCGCACCGCGGGCGGGCCCGGCACACCGTGCGGGCGTGCTGCACCAGTAGGGCGTACAGGTGGGCGTAGGTCCCCACGTCACGGGGCAGGGCCGACACCACCTCGTCGTGCACCTCATCGTAGCTGCGAGAGAGAGTGACGCCCAGTCGTCCCAGGGTGCGGATAACGTAGTCCGCGGCCACGAACCGCGGGCGCTTCCCTGCGAACAGGAGGATGACGTCCGACGTCTCCTTGCCGATGCCGGGCAGGGAAAGGAGCTCCTCCCTCGCCTCCCCCACCTCCTGCTCCAGGACAAGAGAGGGATCGGAGGAGCGGTGATCGCGCAGATACCGGGCCATGGCCTGCAAGGAGCGGGCCTTCTGGCGGTACAGGCCCACGGGGCGAAGTATGCGCTCCAGCTCCTCCCGCGGCACGTCGGCGATGCCCTGGACGGTGAGCAGGCCCCTCGCCCTGAGCTCGTCCAGCACGCGCAGGACGTTCTCCCACGCCGTCCGCTGTACCAGGATGGCACCGACCATGACCTCCCACTGCGTACCCGCCTCCCACCAGCCCGTCACGTCATAGGCGGCGTCGAGGCGGCGGTAGAGGTCGAGAACGTCCACTTCTCACGCCCCGCTCCCCGGGGGGCGCTCCCGGGTCGGCTGCACTATGTTGAGGTCCCTGCCGCATACCGTGCACCGGCCGTCGCGCACCTTGTCGACCCTGACGCGGAAGCCGTGGCGCTCCACCACCACGGTGCGGCACTGCGGGCACACCGTGTCGCCGCTCCCCGGCAGGGAGACGTTCCCCAGGTACACGAAGCTCAGCCCCGCCTCGGCGCTGACCTGCCGGGCCATCTCCATGGTCGCAATAGGAGTGGGACCGCGGTCGGACATCTGGTAGTCGGGATGGAAGCGCGAGAAGTGCACCGGCATGTCGCGGTCCACCCCCGCCGCCCACCGGGCGAACTGCGATATCTCGTCGCGGCCGTCGTTCTCCCCCGGGATGATGAGGTACGTGAGCTCCACGTGGACCCCCAGCTCCGACGCCAGCTCCACCGTGCGCAGCACCGGTTCAAGCGTGGCACGGCAGATCTGGGTGTAGAACCTGCCGGTGAAGCCCTTGACATCGATGTTCATCGCGTCCAGCAGGCCGGACAGCTCCCGCAGCGGCGCCTCCTGTATGAACCCGTTGGTGACGTATGCGGTGTACAGCCCCCGGGCCTTGGCGAGCTTCATGGCATCGTAGGCGAACTCGTGCCAGATGGTCGGCTCGTTGTATGTGAAGGCCACTGCCGGGCAGCGCTGGGCCACGGCAAGGCCGCTGACCTCCTGTGGCTCCATGTCCCGCAGGGGCACATCGCCCATGGTGGCCTGGGATATGAGGTAGTTCTGGCAGTTCAGGCATTTAAAATTACATCCGAAGCTGCCCATTGAGAGGACGCGCTCCCCCGGAAGGAAGTGGTACAGCGGCTTCTTCTCCATCGGGTCGATGTTCAGTGATGTGACCTTGCCGTAGTTCAGGCTGTACAGCACTCCCTGGCGGTTCTCCCTTACGCCACATATGCCTCGCTTGGCGTCAGCGATGAGGCAGGAGTGGGGGCACAGGTGGCACCTCACCCTATCGCCTTCCTTGTCCCAGAACCTCGCTTCCTGCATGCTACCTCCGGAAGTGCTCGTAGCCCCTGGTGTTCAGGGGTGTGGGCTCACCGCTCCTCACCAGGACGTTGCTCGTCCCCTTCACCTGCCCGATCACGTACATGTGACCTCCCAGCTCCCGCTCCAACGGCCCCACCGCCGCCGGTGGGAGGGTGAACAGCAGCTCGTAGTCGCCGCCGAAGTGCATCACCAGGTCCTCCACGGGAACCCCGCTCTTCTTGGCCACGTCCTCCACCCCCTCGCCGATGGGTACCTGCTCCCAGCTCACCTCGAAGCCCCGCCCGCTCTGCCGGGACAGCTCCCCCACCGAGTACGCCAGCCCGTCGGTGATGTCCATGCACGAGGTGACAATGCCGGACGCGGAGAGCAGCATGCCCTCCGCCGTCCGGGGCTGCGGTTCCAACAGTGCTTTCACCGCCCGCGGGTGGTCTATGCCGTGCCGGATGGCCGCGTAGCCCGCGGCCGATAGCCCGAGAGGACCGGTCACGGCGATCACGTCCCCGTCCCTCGCTCCCCGGCGCAGCAGGATGCGGCCCTTGTCCACCAGGCCCAGCGCGGTCCCTGCCAGCATGATCTGGGTGCCCTCCTTGGTGTCACCGCCCAGCAGGTCCGCGCCCACGGCGCGGCAGCACTCGTAGACCCCCTGCGATACGCTCTCCAGCCGCTCGAAGGGCAGGTCCCTCGGCAGGGCGTAGGCCATCACCAGACCGAGGGGCCGGGCGCCCATGGCCGCGATATCGCTGAAGTTCACCGCGGCGGCGAACCAGCCGATCTGTCGGTCGGTCATGCCGTCCGGCATGTGCGAGGAGCGGGTGATCACGTCGGTGGACACCACCAGGTACTGCGTCCCCAGGTCCACGGCGGCGGCGTCATCACCGGGCCCCACGGCGGCCGCGGTCCTCACGTTGCGCAGCAGCAGGGACACCACCTCCTTCTCCCCCAGGTCAGCGAGGGTCTTCATGGTTATCGAAGGGGCGAGGGGACCTAATATCCTTTGTTGAAGGCTAGTGGTCTTCCGCCAACGACGTTTCCAGTGAGGCCCTTGACACAATTCGCAGTAATGCGTGTTACAATTTGTCAAACGGTTAAATATCGGCTCCATTATTCCAAATCGGGTCGGGCATGAGGTTAACTATCCCTTATGGAAAGGAAGAGAAGCAGTTCGTGCATCTGCCAGAGGAGAATTTTGCCGGTACGATATACCCCAAGGACGTTCCCGTGGGGGACGAGCGAACGGAGGTCAGGAGGGCGTTGGACGCCCCTGCCGCCGGGCCGTCCCTGGAGAAGTTCCTGGAAGGAGGGAAGGACATCGTGTTCATCATCAACGATGGCACTCGACCCACGCCGACCTGC
This sequence comes from Methanomassiliicoccaceae archaeon, assembly GCA_963663855.1. GTDB lineage: Archaea > Thermoplasmatota > Thermoplasmata > Methanomassiliicoccales > Methanomassiliicoccaceae > UBA6. The sequence continues at coordinate 2,214,138 of OY760646.1, forward strand.
AAGGTGCTGGACGCGCTGAGCGAGAGGATGGACCTCACCAAGGCCCGGTACCTCATCGCCACCGGCGACCACCGGGCACCGACGGAGGACGAGTACCGGTTCATGTTCGGCAAGCACCTGGACACGGTGAGGCCGAACATCCACAGCCACGCTGCGCGTACGGACAACTGCGTGCATCTGGGGACCTCCAAGAACGGGACGGAGATGCTGGTCAACGAGATGGCCGTCAAGGCCGACCGGCTGGTCATCATCACCTCGGTGGAGCCGCACTACTTCGCGGGATACACCGGCGGACGCAAGTCCTTCCTGCCGGGGGTGGCCGCGCGCAAGACCATCGAGCAGAACCACAAGCTCGCCATGCGGCAGGAGGCCCAGGCCCTGGTGCTGGAAGGGAACCCCGTGCATGAGGACATGATGGACGCCCTCAAGGTGGTCAAGGACAAGCCCATCTTCGCCATCCAGATCGTGCTGGACCGCCACCAGAACATCTATAAGGTGGAGGCCGGGGACCTGCACACGTCCTTCGACCGCGCCGTGAAGTGGGCCAACGAGGTGTTCTCCGTGGGCATCAAGGAGAAGGCCGACGTGGTGGTGTCCATCGCCCCCTACCCCATGGACGTGGACCTATACCAGTCGCAGAAGGCGCTGGACAACGGGAAGTGGGCCCTCAAGGAGGGCGGGACCATAATCATGGTGTCGAAGTGCCGGCAGGGCATCGGCCACGACACCTTCCTGCAGCAGCTGTCATTGTCCCAGGACCCCCGGGAGGTGCTGGAGAACCTGGCGCGGGAGTACAAGCTGGGCTACCACAAGGCGGCCAAGATGGCGGAGATCGCGGTATGGGCCAACGTGTGGGCCGTGACCGGCCTGGACCCCCAGCTGCTGGAGAAGGCCAACATCCGCCCCTTCGCCACCGTGCAGGAGGCGGTGGACGCCGCCCTGGCCGCCAACAAGGATGCCAAGGTGATTTTCAACATGGACGGCAGCATAACCGTGCCGAGGGTGATCTGAGATGGCCGACACTATCGACGCCAAGAACCTTGAAGGGATCAAGAAGGAGATGATGACCTGCACCATGTGCGGGTTCTGCAAGAGCGTGTGCCCCGCGTTCGAGGACACCGGCTGGGACAGGGGCGTGGCCCGGGGAAGGGTTATCCTCGCGTACGGCCTGCTGCAGAAGGAGATCCCGGCCGATCCCTCGGTGGTCGAGGCCCTGTACCAGTGCACCACCTGCAAGGACTGCGAGCGGCGGTGCCCCTCCAAGGTCAAGGTGGTGGAGGTGGTGGAGCGGGCCCGCAAGGACCTGGTCAACGCTGACCTCGCGCTGCCCGCGCACCGCAAGGTGGTGGAGAGCATCAAGAAGTACGGCAACCCCTACGGGGACGCCCGCCCGGTGGCCGAGGTGTTCGGGGAGACGCCCCACAAGGCCAAGCTGGGCTACTTCGTGGGCTGCACCTCCGCCTACCGCAACCAGTCCACCGCCCAGGCCACCATATCCATACTGAAGAAGCTGGGGGAGGACTACACCCTCCTGAACGAGTCCTGCTGCGGCAGCGTGATGGGCCGGGTGGGCTGGTCCGATGAGGACGTGGTGGCGCAGATGAAGCGGAACGTACAGGCCATCGCCGAGCAGGGGGTGGAGGAGGTGATCTTCTCCTGCGCGGGGTGCTACCGCATGTTCAAGGAGGACTACCCCAAGCATGTGGACGTGCCCTTCCAGGTGCGCCACGTGTCGGAGTACCTGGCCGATAAGGACATCAAGCTGTCGGCCCTGGACAAGAAGGTCACCTACCACGACCCCTGCCACCTGGGGAGGCACTCCCAGGTGTACAAGGCCCCCCGGGCGGTGCTGTCCAAGGTGCCGGGCGCGACGTTCAAGGAGATGCCCCGCAACTCCGCGGAGGCGAGGTGCTGCGGCGGTGGCGGAGGCGTGCGGTCCGCGTACCCTGACCTGTCGGAGCAGATCGCCGCCAAGCGGGTCAAGGAGGCCGAGTTCGCCGACGTCCTTGTCACCACCTGCCCGTTCTGCGTGAACAACCTCAAGGTGGGCAAGGACCGCTCCCAGTCCAAGGTCGAGATCAAGGACCTGGTGGAGCTCATCGAGCCGCTGCTGTGAGATGATCTTCCGGGCAAGGGCATACCCAACGGAGGACGACGCCGCCCGCGACCTCCAGAAGCTGGGGCTCCATGACCCCGAGGTCATGCTGCCCGAGCAGGCGGTGGTGCTGTTCGCCGAGGGCCACGGCCAGGAGGTCCGCTCCTTCTGCGACCTGCTCAAGGAGAAGGGTGCCCCGTGCCTCTGCGCCGAGGCCGGATCGCACTACCGGGCGTGCGTCGTGGGCGAGGACCTGCGGCTGCTGGAGATGACGGTCTTCGAGGACGAGGAGGCCTTCGCCGCCCTGCAGGCGTTCCGCTCCCAGGGGGCGCCGCCCATCGCCCTGCCCCATGGGACACTGGACTTCGGCCGTCCCCTGGTCATGGGCATAGTGAACGCCACGCCCGACTCCTTCTCCGACGGCAACGGCCACGTGGGCACCGCCGAGTGCGTGCAGCGGGCGCTGCGCATGGTGGCGGAGGGGGCGGACATCATCGACGTGGGCGGGGAGTCCACCCGCCCCGGGGCGCTGCCCACCGACAGGGAGGAGGAGCTGCGGCGGGTCGTCCCCATCGTGAGGTCCCTGGCCGGGCGCATCGACGTGCCCATATCCATCGACACCCGCAAGCCGGAGGTGGCCGCCGCGGCCATCGAGGCGGGGGCGAGCATGATCAACGACGTGTCGGGGCTGAGCGACCCGGCCATGGTCGACATCGCCACCCAGTACGGCGTCCCGGTGGTCCTCATGCACATGCTGGGCGATCCCTCCACCATGCAGGCGGTGGTGGAGGCCAACAGCTACGAGGACGTCATCGCCGACATCATGTGGTTCTGGGAGGAGCGGATGGAGATGGCGGAGAGCCGCGGGCTGGGGCGGGACCGCATCATCCTCGACCCCGGCATAGGGTTCGGGAAGCTCATGGAGCACAACCTGGAGATCCTGGACCGGCTGCGGGAGATGCGCTGCGCCGGCCGTCCCCTCCTGGTGGGCGCCTCCCGCAAGGGCTTCATCGGCCGGATCACTGGGGAGCCCCCGGCCGAGAGGTTGGGCGGAAGTCTTGCCGCCGCCGCCCTGGCCGCTCTACACGGCGCTAACATCATCCGGGTGCACGATGTGCGCGAGACGGTGGGCCTGGTCCGCACCCTGGCTGCGGTGATGGGCCGGCCTAGAACCTGACGAAGGTCAGGACCCACAACAGTATGAGAACGATGGCCGCGGCGACATAGAACAGCGCCATCTTGCGGCTGCCCTGCTTCCCCCTGGTCTTGTGCTGGACCATGCACTCCTCCGAGCAGTAGTCCCTGTCCTCGGGGATGGGGTCCTCGCAGTTCAGGCAGTGCTTGTGAGGAGGCAGCCGTACGGCCATAGCAGCGACTATGCGCACCGTGGCCTTAACCTTATGTGTCGGTCCGAAGGACCTCTCCACCGGTCCGCTGCGACGCGCCGTGAGCACGTCGTTTTCCGCGATTCCTAGGATTTATCTAGGGAGAGGGGCTACCGGACGAGCATGTGGAAAGTACTCGGGGTGGAGACCATACTGGTCAATGCCGACGCGGTATGGATGGACCGTCTGATGGAGCTGTCGCAGCGGAGGAAGGACGCTCCGCAGTTCCGCGAGCTCCTGGGCAGGGCCGACATCAGGTACTACTTCGACACCATCCGCGAGGTCCACATGTTCCGCCTCCAGCTGCCGCCCGAGGTCACCCTGGAGGAGCTGGAGTTCATGAAGGAGTTCATCCTCCGGCTCTACAAGGTGGCCAAGGTACCGGTGATCGAGTACGAAGGCCAGCCCCAGCTTTCCTCGGTCGTGCTCTCCTCCGACGTGGAGGAGGACGTCCACCGGGCCATGAGGGAGTCCAAGGACGATAAGGAGAACGAGGGAAAGAAGGGCCGCAAGGCCCGTTAAGCGCTCAGGCCGGGATGGTGGCCCGGGCGATAAGGTCGTTGAAGCGGCCCTCGCCCAGCGAGGGGTCCGAGTTCTGCACCCGGGCCCACTCCTGCAGCTTCTTGAGGGCCGCACCGCTGGCCAGTATGGACCGGGCGCGCTCCACGCCCTCTTCCAGGGTGGACACCTTCCCCATCATCTGCAGGATGGGGGCGGTGTTGAGGCACACGATGTCCTGCCGGGAGCCGTTCTCCTCGCCGCTGAGCAGCCGCAGGATGTAGATGGCCTCCTTCTCCTTGTCCCCGGTGGTGAGGATCTCGCTCTCCACTCCTGGACGAAGACCAAGCTCCTGAGGGTCCACGGTGTACGAGGTGGTGGAGCCGTCCTTGTGCAACTCCATGACCTTGGTCGGTCCCAGGGTGGAGAACTCGTCCATGCCCTTGCTGCCCGAGGCGTTGAGCCCGTGGAAGACAATGGCCTGGTGGTAGCCCATCTCCTTCATGGTGTCCAGGGTGGGCTTGATCATGCTCTCCGAGTACACGCCTCTCACGCCGTAGCGGGGCAGCGCAGGGTTGGCCAGGGAGCCCGCGATGTTGAGGATGGTGCCGAAGCGGATCTGCGATAGGATGCGGCCCAGGGCGGTGGGGTGCACCTTGGGGGACATGCCGTTGAAGATGCCGATCCCCGCCTGCTCGATGCTCCTCTTGACCACCGACACATCGCACTCCACGTCCACGCCCAGGGCCTCCACCACGTCCACCGTCCCACAGCGGGAGGTGATGGCCCGGGCACCGTGCTTGGCCATGACCACGCCGTCCGCGGCGGCGATGATGGAGGCGGCGGTGGAGATGTTGAACGTCTTGAGGGTATCCATCCCCGTGCCGCAGTTGTCCACCAGGGGGGCGCTGACGTTGGGGGTGACCTTGATGGTATCGATCTCGTAGATCGCTTCCCAGCTACCGGCGATCTCCTGGGGGGTGGCCCCCTTGGCGGTGATGGCCGCCAGGAACGCCCCCTGCTGCAGGTCCGGCTGCTCGTTGAGCAGCACCTGACGGAACATCTCCTTGGCCTGGGCCCGGGTGAGGTCCCCGCCGCTGATGAGCTGGTTCACGCTCGCGCCAAATGTCCTGAGCTTCTCTTCCATTTTGTTCACCTCGACAGATCGTCAATAACGCACTTGAGCGCCCGGCGCTCCTCGATGACCCGGAACGCCTCCTCGATGGAGGACAGCGGTAGGCGCTGCGACACCAGTGGGCGCAGGTCAACCTCGTTGCGAGCTATGAGGCCAAAGGCCTCGGCGTTGCTGGCGCTGGTGCACCCGTAGGCGCCGACCAGCGATAGCTCGCGGTAGTGCAGCTGGTTCACGTCCACGCTGATGCGCGGATCGCTCTTGGGCAGGCCGGAGAAGGCGCATATGCGCCCCCGCGGGGCCATCATCCTCAGCAGCTCATCGTCCACCCTCACCTGGGGGGTGGCCAGCAGGGCGACGTCCGCTCCCCGGTGGGCGGACCACTCGGCCACCGCGTCCGGTAGGTTTTCTTCCACCGGGTCCACCGCCACCTCCGCCCCCATGCTCACGGCCAGCACCCGGCGTTCAGGGTCCGGCTCGGCGATGAGGACGCTCGCCCCTCTCCGACGGGCCAGGGCGGCGTGCATCAGGCCCATGGGCCCGGCGCCAAAGATTAGCACGCGTTCCCGCGCGGTCACCGATGCCGCGTTCTGGCCATGCACGCAGCACGCCAGCGGCTCGGTGAGGGTCACCAGGGCGGGGTCCGCTCCCTTCGGCAGGACGTTGATGCCCCTTCTCACCACGGTCAGGGCCGGTACCGCCATGAGCTCGGCGAAGCCGCCGTCGTGGTTGAAGCCGATGATGCCCTGGTGGGCGCACAGGTTGTCCAGCCCCAGAAGGCAGGAGGGGCACTGCCCGCAGGCGATGCCCGGCCAGACCTGGACCTCGTCACCGGTGGTCAGGGAGACATCGCCGCTCGCCTCCACCTTCCCCACCACCTCGTGGCCCAGGATCCGGGGGTACGAGAGGTCGCGCTGCCCCACACGGGCCATCTTGATGTCGGTGGGGCATACCGCGCACGCCGTAACGCGCAGCAGGGCTCCCCCCGGTGGGCAGCGGGGCTCTTCCACCTCGCTCACCGACATCTCACCTGGGCCCCACAGCGTTGCCGCCCTCATGTGCTCCCTGCTCTATTGGATGATACATCCAATAGTTATCATCGAAGCGGACGGGCCTATATATGGGTTTCTTGCGCTAAAAAAGAGTTGGATTATACATCCAGCATAAGCTGGATGTTGGTCATTGTTACCTCAGTCCTTTACCATGGTGCCTGTCCGGCCTATGGTGTAGCTGGTGATGCCCACCTCGCTCTTCGCTCGCTCCCTAGCGGCCTGCACCAGCCGGCGTATTTGCCCGCAGCACGGCACCTCCATGTGCACGATGGTGATGTCCTGCACATCGTTGGCGGCCAGTATGGCGCTGAGCTTCTGCACGTACTCCTCGTTGTCGTCCAGCTTGGGGCAGCCGATGATGGTGGTGCGGCCGCGGATGAAGTCGGGGTGCATGGACGCGAAGGCGAATGCCGTGCAGTCCCCTGCCAGCAGGAGCCGTGCGCCCTTGAAGTAGGGGGCGTTGGGGGAGACCAGGGACATCTGTATGGGCCAGTTCATGAGGTCGGAGCCGGACCCGCCGGGCGAGGCCGCGGCCTGCTGGGGCTTCAGCAGCATGGGGACGGCCGAGGGGCAGCTGCAGGCGGGCGGCGTCCGGCCCTTCTCCACGTGCTCCTTGGCGGCCTCCTCGTCGAACTCATCCGCCTCCCTCTCCTCGATGGTCAGCGCTCCCTGGGGGCACTCGCCCAGGCACGCCCCGAAGCCGTCGCAGAACATGTCCCGGACGATCCGGGCCTTGCCTCCCTGGATCTCGATCGCTCCCTCCGCGCAGGCGTCCACGCACCTGCCGCATCCATTGCACTTCTCCTCATCGATCTTAATGATCTTGCGAACCGCCATGTGATCGTCCCTGCAACATGTAACATCGTCGCATTAATGAATTGCTCCCCCTTCCGCAGCGGTGATGCGCCCTCAGTGAGCGAGCGGCGGAACGGCATGCAAAGTACCAAGGTCTCCTGGCATTGTTCTCCCTGCAATGGACGATTGGCTCATGCTCGGGCTGATAGCGGGGTTCTTCACCACCGTCGGCTTCGTGCCCCAGATCATCAAGAGCGTCCGGGAGAGGAGGATGGACGAGGTGTCCCTCCTCATGCCCATGCTGCTCAGCGCCGGCATGTTCCTGTGGTTGCTGTATGGAGCGTTCACGGCCGACCTGGCCATAATCATCTGGAACGCCATAGCCCTGGCCCTCAACCTGTGCCTGGTGTCCCTGAAGCTGTACTTCGGGCGGATGGAGAGGACGTCCTGCCCATGAGCGATGATGTGCCTCGAGGCGTGCCCTCGAACGATGGCGGCCAGGGGATGAAGGGGAAGCTGGTGGTGATCACCGGAGCATCATCAGGCATCGGCCGGGCCACCGCGGAGGGCCTGGCCACGCGGGGAGCTTCCCTGGCCCTGGTTGGTCGCGACATCAGGCGGCTATCGTCGGCGGCCGAGGCGATCAGGAAGGCCGCGCCCGTTCCCGTTCACACATACATAGCTGACCTCTCCTCTATGGCGGAGGTGCGGCGGGTGGCGTCCGAGATCGGTGCCGCGCACCCCCGCATCGACGTGCTCATCAACAACGCCGGCACCGTCGGCGGTAGGCGCAGGGTCACGGTGGACGGGTATGAGCACACCTTCGCCCTGGACCACCTCTCGCCCTTCCTGCTCACCAACCTGCTGCTCCCCTCCCTGAAGGCATCAGCACCGTCCCGCATCGTCACGGTGTCATCGGTCGCGCACTTCACCGGCTCCCTGCACCTGGACGACCTCATGATGGAGAACGGGTACTCCGCATGGCGGGCGTACTCGCAGGCCAAGCTGGCCAATGTCATGTTCACCTACGAGCTGGCCCGCCGCCTGCAGGGGACGGGCGTCACCGCCAACTGCGCCCATCCCGGCGTGGTGCGCTCGCGGTTCGGCCAGGAGGCGTCGGGCCTCCTGCACCTGGGCCTGGTGGTCCTCCGTCCCTTCAGCATCAGCGCCAGGCAGGGGGCGAGGACCATAATCTACCTGGCATCCTCTCCCCAGGTGGAGGGCGTGAGCGGTAGGTACTTCGCGGCCATGAGGCCTCGGCAATCCTCCCCGGCATCGTGCGACCAGCGGTCGGCCGAGAGGCTGTGGGAGGCGAGCGAGGCGCTCACCGGGCTCACGCCGCGTTAGCTCGGGAGGTTCAGTACCATTTTATTATCGGCTCCATGATTCACTAGGGAGCTTGCATGAACAAGGTACTGAGCGGTCTGCTGGTGTTCGTGGCCATATCCTTCATCCTGCTGGGCGGTCTCTTCATCATCGCCGGTGAAACGACCAACCTGATCACGGGCGTCCTCCTGCTGGTGGTGGCGGGGGCGCTCCTGTTCCTGGTGTACCGCAGCGACAAGGTCGAAGCGGCGAGGCCGAAGCTGGTCAACCAGACCTTCAACGTCCAGATGGGCGGTTCGGGCACGCTGCAGCAGAAGCAGATGACCTGCCGCTCCTGCGGGGCGCCCCTGTCGGACAAGGACCTCAGCGTGGTGAAGGGCGGCATCATGGTGAAGTGCCCCTACTGCGGCAGCGTCTACGCCCTGGAGGAGGCCCCCAAATGGTGACCTTACGGCACGGCCTCACGGCCGCCGCCCTCATCGCCCTCCTCGTGCTGGCGTTGCCCTTCCCCGCCGCCCCGGTGGGGCCGGCGTCGGCGGCGGACTACTCCTTCTCCGTGGCGGAGGAAAGGGTGAACGTCACCGTGCTGCAGGACGGGAGCGTGGACATCGACTACCGCATCCTCTTCACCGACGTCGGCTTCCTGGACGGAGTGGACGTAGGTCTGCCCAACTCCCTGTACGACCTGTCGACAGCGACCGCCAAGGTGATCGTAGACGGGAATCAGCGGGGCATCGCCGCGCTCCGCGCCTCGCCGTACATCGAAACGGGCGTGGCGGTGGACCTTCTCACCCCTGTCCAGGGCGGGGGCTCGTTCACGCTGCTGTTCCACATCAACAACCCGCACATGGTCTACTCCAACCCCACCACCGAGGGTCAGGCGGGCGTCAAGTTCTCTCCTACCTGGTTCAAGCCCGAGTACCAGAACGGGAACACCGGCCTCCTCAACGCCTCAGTCGTTCTGCCCGAGGGCGTCACCAATCCGTCGGAGGTCACCTGGCTGACCAACCAGCCGTACGACGGCCTGTTCGTGGACCAGCAGTCGGGAAGGATGGTGGCCACCTGGGAGGCCGAGGACGTCGATCCCAGCGCCCAGTCCGTGGGAGCGTACGAGGTGGGGGCGGGCTTCCCCACCCGCTTTGCGAGCGTGTACTTCGACCCGTCCACCGATCCCAACCAGGGCAACAGAAGCGGGGACCTGGTGGGAGACCTGGGCATGCTCTTCGCCCTCCTGTTCCCCCTGCTGTTCATCGCCGCGTTCGCCTCCTTCTTCATCCTGGCCATACGGGGGGCCGCCAAGCGCCGCATGGACTACTACGAGCCCAAGCTTAGCGTGGTGGGCGCGGGGCCGCGCCGGGACCTCACCGCGGTGGAAGCGGCGGTGATACTGGAGCGGCCGCTGGAGGACGTCGCCACCATGGTCCTGTTCGGCCTGCTGAGGAAGAACATGGTGCGGGTGGTGAACGAAAACAAGCCCATGCGGCTGCAGAAGATGGCGGAGGCGGGGGAGCATCCCTACGAGACGGCGTACCTGAAGGCCATCAACAAGGACGGCCAGGTGGGCAAGAACGCGTTGCGGGACAGCCTGGTCGGACTGATCAAGGACACCTCCAAGAAGCTGGAAGGCTTCGATGTCGACGCCACCAAGACCTACTACGGCACCATCGTGGAGCAGGCGTGGAAGCAGGTGACCGATGCCCGCACCCCCCAGGAGTTCGCCTCGGTGCTGCAGGAAAGCAACGAGTGGATGATGCTGGACCGTAACTACGAGGGCAGGATGCGGAGGACCATCTTCCCCCTGCCGGTCAACGTGCCCACCACCCACACCGTCCGAGGGTTCCCCCTTGGGGGGACGTCCTCAGGAGGTAATCTCGCCCAGGACTACGTGGGCAAGGTCAAGAGCGCCAGCAGCAACGTGGTGAACGACCTGCGCGGCCTCACCGGCCAGGTGGTATCGCGCACCAACCCCATCCCCGTGACGTCGGCGTCCAGCAGCGGCTTCCGCGGCGGGGGCGGGGGCCACAGCTGCGCATGTGCGTGCGCCTGCGCGTGCGCCTGCGCGGGAGGGGGACGATGACACTGTCCCAGCGCTGGTCCGAGCTCATGGGGCGCGGCCTCCGTCAGGGCGTGGTGCGGTACGACGGCAAGGGAACGCTGGCCCATCACCGCTTCCACCTGCGGGTGGACTCCCACAAGCGGGGAGTGCTGATCATCGACGCCTCGCAGCTGGTAGAGCTCAATGGCACCGCCCTGGACTACGTGAGGTGCCTTCTGGAGGGCCGCACCGAGGACGGCATGTACCGCTACATGGGCCACCGCTACAAGGGACTGGACCGCGCCACCGCCCGGGAGCACTACACCCGCATATCGGACCAGCTGGTCCGCTTCATTCACGGGGAACGGGAGGTGGTGGAGGTCATCGGAGCGGACCGGCCCACCATCGGGGCGGACGACTTCCCCGCGCCGTACCGCATGGACCTGGCGCTGTCGTACCGCTGCCAGAACGATTGCGCCCACTGCTACAATGAAGAGAGGACCATGGTGGAGCTGGACAAGGAAGGATGGATAAAGGTCATCGCCCGCACCTGGGAGCTGGGCATCCCCCACGTGGTGTTCACCGGCGGGGAGCCCACGCTCCTCCCTTTTCTTCCTGAACTGATCGCCTACTCCGAGGGCTTCGGGCAGGTCACCGGCCTGGTCACCAACGGCCGCCAGCTCCGGACGCCGGGGTACCTCAAGGACCTGGTGGACAAGGGCCTGGACCACGTGCAGATCACCGTCCTGTCCCACCGGGAGGAGGTGCACGACCGCCTTTCCGGATGCCCGGGAGCGTGGAAGGAGACCATCGAGGGACTCGACGTCGCGCTCCAGGAGGACCTCTACGTCAGCACCAACACCACCATCATGCGCAGCAACCAAGATGACGTTCTGGACACCATGCGGTTCCTCATCTCCAGGGGGGTGAGGAACATCGCCTTCAACAGTGTCATACGCTCCGGGAAGGGGAAGGACACCGAGGGACTGACGTACACCGAGCTTCAGACCCTGCTCACCGAGCTCAGCCTCCTGGCCGACGAGGCCGGGGTTCGCATTATCTGGTACACCCCCACCCCCTACTGCGAGCTGAACCCCATCAACCTGGGCCTGGGGATCAAGCAGTGCACGGCGTGCTCCATCAACATGGCGGTGGAGCCGGACGGTTCGGTCATTCCTTGCCAGAGCTACTACTGCTCCCTGGGCAACATACTTACGGATCCCTGGGAGAGCATCTGGAGCAGCGACCTGTGCAAGGAGATCAGGGAGAGGAGGTACGTGGACGAGAAGTGCTCCGACTGCGCTCTTCTGGACACCTGCGGTGGGGGCTGCCCCCTGGCCCGGAAGCTGGAAGGCAAGGTGTGCCAGGGCCCCGGCCGTTCATGAGCGGGCCGCGCCTTAATGTGTGAGCGGAGGCTCAGGAAGGGGAAGTATTTTTTAAAATAATAGATATATTTAGTACTGTAATGTTATAGCGGTCGGGGCGAGTACGGAAAAATGAGGAATCGCAGCATATTATTGAGCGGCGTCGTGTTGATCTGTGCTTTTATCCTTGGGGCCATCATCGTCGGAAGTCTCGCCGATCAACCCGAGGATGGTCCGATCATATATGATGTAAGGCCGACCTTCTACAATCTTCCTGTCATCATCTATAGCGATTCATCATATGCCGAGGAGATAAGGGAGCACATCTCTTATTCCACTTTCAAATACGATCTGACCAACAATGTCTCTCACATCGCCAATGCGTCAACCGATGTGCCGATCATCATCGACGGCTATTCCCTGGGATCGCTGGACTATCCTGAGGTCGTGAGCGCCTGCTCCAAGGCCTTGCTGAACGGTAGTACGATCATTACGATATGGCAGAAGGCGGGCGATTTCATGCAGCAAGTTTACAAAATGGCATATGGGAGGGATCCGGGGAACTTCAGCGTAGGCGGCCAAACAATCGCGGTCGGTTTGTGGAATGGCAGCAATGGTGTTCAGCCCAGTGAGGCTGTGTTTTCCGAAATGATTGGACCGCATGGGCCCTCTATGACGACCCTTATCCAATCATATGAGTGGAGCATCAGAACGGTGAACGATCAACCGTACCATCCAACACTGTATCCTTGATGTGCTGAAATGATCGGCCCGACGGAAAACCGTGCACACGTTCGATTCCGTCAATGAGCGTCTCAGGACTAAGGGCTCGCCCGTCTCTGTTGCAGCGTGAACCTTTACCTCGCTCTCCCTAGTCCTAGATCATTGTCGTTCTATCGCCTTGTCAATTCATCCGTCAGTATCTTTGACCCGGCGGTTACCTCGTCCCGATGCGCTATGAAGGCTGCCATCGCTTCCTCTGTCTCCCGTTGGGGCACCTTGTAGTACTCGAGGGCCCGCCTAAGCTCGGCCGCGACCTCGTCGAACTCCTCAGGCCTTATTCGGAACTTGGCATGTGCATCACCGAGGTTCTTGCCCGTGTACTCGAAGGGCCCGCCTGAAACGTCGGCGACCCACAGCGATCGCATGTACTTGAGGCCCGGTAAGCGGTCAAGCTTGTCCGTCGACCACTCGTTCAGTTGAGGGTTCATCGAGCCTTGTCCGACCTTCGGGTTCTTCACCACCATGTCACTGAAACGGTCCACCACTAGGGTGATGGCGTAGATCCCTCCAAGGCGTTCGTATAGCGACTTTTCATCTGCCATACATAGACAGAGGATATCTCATCCATCTTAAAGCCCAACCTTCTCGATTCGTATAGCAAATTGAACGGGGACCGAGCCTCGAGAGATCTCTTTGGGCCAACTACGCCTCGTACTTGCGCGCCAGTGCATAAAAGACCGGGTTGTGCTGGACCAGCGACCCCTCTGCCGCAGCCCGGTCCCATGCCTTCTTGACGTGCATAAGCGTATCCTGATCGAGCACTCCTGAGGTCAGGCGTTGGATCTCCTCCCACTCCTGCTCCGCCTCTTCCCTCATGCGTCCTGCGCCCCACATGCCGGAGAACGTGCCTATCATGGGGGTGAGACCACATCGAGAGAGGATGGCGGAGAGCTTCCGACCCATCTCGGGATCGGCGCCCTGCCTCCTCAGTCCCTCCATCATGGCTCGGTCGATGACCTCTACCTCTGCAGGGTAGCTTATGCGCCCCCCGTAGTCCGGCTCGGCCAGGCACAGCACCCAGGACCTCGCCACCCGGGCCATCTCCCTCACCACCACCTCTGGGTCAGGGACCCACAGCAGGAAGTAGGAGCAGTACACGATATCGAAGGAGCGGTCCTCAAAGGGCAGCGCCTCGCCCCTGCCCACCACGGCCGCGAGGCCCCGGGCCCGGCACCTCGATACTGCCGCCTGATCGATGTCCACGCCCCTCGCGTCTAGATAAGGCGAAAGGAGGTCTATCACCAGGCCTGGGCCGCAGCCCACGTCCAGGGCCGTCGGTCTCACCCCTTCGTACATAGAGCCCTCCAGTACCGTGGTCCTCAGTAACCATGCCCACGAGGGCCCCAGCCATCGGCACTGACGGGCCAGCTGCCCCTCGGCCACCTGCCCCCCGCTCATGGGAACATGAAGGAGCGGTCAGGAGAAAGACCTTTGGTGCGGCCTGCGTGCCCCTCCTGGTGCGCGACCGTAGTGACAGAGGCCATGATAATCAAGCTGGCTGATTTAATATACCGAGGCGCGGTCCTGCGGTAGGCGGACCATGAACACCGAGCATCTGCCCACCGCGTACGTCATCAACATGGGTGCCAACGGCCTGGCCGTGGCCCGGACGCTGGGCCGGGTGGGCGTGCCGGTGGTCGGCATCGACAGCCGCCCGGACGCCCCGGGCTTCGCCTCCAAGCACGTCACCAAGCTCCTCGTCACGGACGACGGGACGGGAAACGGGATGCTCGACGCCCTCCTGGAGGCGGCCGAGGGGCAGGAGCAGCAGGGCGTGATCTTCCCCGCCTCCGATGCCGCGGTGAGCTTCCTTTCCAAGCATGAGCCGCGCCTCGCGGAGCGCTTCCGCTTCTTCACCCCGCCGGAGAGGGTGCGGGAGGCCATGGTCAACAAGCGGCTGCAGTACGAGGAGGCCGTGCGTCTGGACGTGCCCGTCCCGGACACCTGCTTCCCCACCGGTCCGGAGGACCTGCCCCGGGTGGAGGGCGCCCTGCGCTACCCCGCGTTCATCAAGCCGCTCTACTCTCACAAGTGGTGCACCACCTTCCCCAACAAGGGGTTCATCGTCGCCGGCCCCGCGGACCTGCGGGAGAGGATGGCCACGGTGTTCGCCTCGGGGCACGAGGTCATGGTGCAGTCGATCATATGGCCTCCGGGCAAGGACCTGTACAGTGTGGGGGCCTTCTTCGACCGCGACGGCAGCGTCTCACCGCCCTTCTGCTGGCACAAGCTGCGGCAGTACCCCCCGAGCTTCGGGGTGGGCTCGCTGGTGGAGAGCGTCCACCAGCCCGAGGTGGTGGAGCTGGGCTTGAGGTACATGAGGGGCATCGGCTACCGCGGGATCGGGTACGTGGAGTTCAAGAGGGACCCCCAGGACGGGCGGTGGAAGATGGTGGAGATGAACGCCCGCACCGGCCAGACCAACGCCCTTCAGTCTGGGGCGGGCCGGCCGCTGGTGCTGTACCAGTACAGCAGCCTTACCGGCAGGCCGGCCCCTGAGGTCAAGGAGTACGAGGACGGGCTGCTGTGGTGGGACAGCCTCAACGACATCGACTCCTTCTATCGCCTACGCCGCCGCGGCGAGATCACCTTCCTGCAGTGGGTGCGCTCCTGCCTCCAGGTGGACGTCAACGCTTACTTCGATCTGAGCGACCCCGCTCCCCTGCTCGTCCGCTACGGGTACGGCTCCAAGCTCGCCCGTCTGCTCAACGACCTGCTGCGCATGAAGAGTGACGAGGACATGGTCCCTCGGTCCGCCGTCACGGCGGGCGAGGGGGCGCGCACCTCTCCAGACTCGACGAGGTCCAATCTCAGATGAGAATATATTTAACAGGTCACCACTTTGATGCCGACCGCTGGATGAGATGGTGATACCACGGGCCTTGTGAGAGGGGTGGCCAAGAACTCCCTGGCCATGGCGCTGGTGCAGCTCGTCAGCCAGGTATCCACCCTGGTGCTGTCCATCGTTCTCAACGCCTCCCTGATGGGGGACTACAACACCTACACCTCGGCGTTCGCGGTGGCCAACGTGGTCTTCCTGCTAGCAGACCTTGGACTGGGGCTCAAGCTAGTGGTGGACGTGGCGCCCAACAAGGCCATCGCCGGCCAGAAGTTAAGTGCTATCCTCCTCCTGCGCGGGGCCATGGGGGGCCTGGCCATACTCATGACCCTGGGCCTTGTGGTGGTGCAGCAGATGCCCACCACGGTGGCCCTGGCGTACATGGTGATCGCCCTCTCCACCGCCCTGAACTGGATCGCGCAGACCTTCTCTGCCATGTTCACCGCCTTCGAGAGGATGTACTACGTGCTCATGACCTCGCTGGTGGAGAGGGCCTTCACCGTGTCCCTGTCCATCGCCCTGGTGCTCATGGGCTTCGGCCTGGACACCGTGGTCCTGGTCGTCCTCACCGGCAGCGGGCTGTACGTCCTCCTATCCTACTTTGTGTGCGGCCGCCTGATCGTCAAGCCCTCGAGGGATGTGACCTTCCAGATGGCCAAGCGCGAGCTCCGGGAGGCCGCCCCCTTCGCCATCAACGTCGGTCTGGTCAGCACGTTCTACGCGCTCAACGGTTTTCTCCTCCTTTCCATCATTTGGGGCATGGACGGTCGGGAGGCGGGGGAGCTGGCGAATACGCTGTTCTACATCGCGTTCAACCTCGTGGCCGCCCTCATCAACGTGCCCACGGTGTTCAAGCAGGCCCTCCTGCCGGTCATCGCCCGCCTGTATGACTCGTCCCCAGAGAAGACCGGCCTGGCGCAGCAGAAGCTGATGAAGTACATGTACAGCATGGGCCTGCCGCTCACCATTGGCGGGATGATCCTGGCGGACCGGATCATCGACCTGCTGTACGTCGACCGAACCGGCTCCATCATCGTCCTCCAGGTCCTCCTGCCGGTGCTGGCCATCTCCTTCTTCGGCACGGGGCAGGGGAGCCTGCTGGCGGCGGCCAAGATGATGCACCTCAGCACCATCTCGTCCTCCGTGGGGGCGGCGCTGAACCTCACGGTGTGCGTGATCGCCATACCGTTCCTAGGTCCGGTGGGGGCGGCCCTGGCCTTCACGCTGGCGACGACGATCACCAACGCCATCCAGTACTACTTCGTCTACACCCGGGTGGTCAAGCTGAGCATCATCTCCATCATAGGCCGACCGACGCTGGCCGGCCTGGGTATGGCCGTGGTCCTGTTGCTGCTGCCGGGCCTCAACGTGTTCCTCGCCGTGGGTGTCGGATTTCTGACCTACGTGTTCTTGCTCTTCGCCCTCAGGGCCATCGATGAGGAGGACCGGTCCCTAGTGAGGCAGGTCTTCAATAAGAACTGAACTATGGCCAGGGCAAGGGAGCGCGAGCTTTATCCTAGCACAAACAGGAAATTCCTTCCTCCCCGGACAGGCGAAAGTTTGAGGTACTGGTCGGACTATAATAACAGCATATGACCAAAGCGGCCAAGAAGAAGGGCTACTCGATCGACATCGAGGACGCCACCAAGACCAACAAGAACTACCGCAAGGTGCTCTACACTGGCGAGTACAGCCAGCTGGTGCTGATGAACTTGCAGCCGGGAGAGGAGATCGGCATGGAGGTGCACGATGATCGGGACCAGTTCTTCCGCTTCGAGGAGGGCAAGGGGGAGGTCATCATCAACGACACCGTGCACAAGGTGAAGGACGGGTCCGCCGTGGTGGTCCCTGCCGGTTCGCAGCACAACGTCGTGAACACTGGTAAGGAGCAACTGAAGCTCTACACCATCTACTCCCCGCCGGAGCACAAGGACAAGACCATCCACAAGACCAAGGCCGACGCCGAGGAAGAGCACTTCGACGGCAAGACCACCGAGTAAGGTCTACCCCAAATCCTTTCTTATTACATTTTTTTAGGGGGTCCAACGAACGCCATCTCAGGGACCACCATCCGAGTTTTAAGTAGAAAAGGGTCCGGGCCGAGGCCCGGTTGTAGCGTTTTCAGTTCGGCTCAGCGCCCTTGAGCGGCTCCTCCACCTTCTGGGCATCGAGCCTGTAGGCCTCGTTCTGGGAGTAGATCCACAGCGGGAAGAACAGGGCCAGAACCACGAAGGCGATGAGATTGGAGGTCCACCCGAACTCCAGATTGTTGAAGTACACCGCCCCCACCAGCAGGAAAGGTATCTGCAGGACGGAAAGGGTGAGCGCTACCCACACCCACCCTCGAGGGGCCTTGTACGGCCTCACGATCTTGCGCAGCTCGGGGTCCCGGTGCGCTTTGACGTAGGCGGCCAGGGCCAGGGCGAACACGAACACGTAGCCTATGGCGGAGATGGCCAGTATCGCCACGGGGTTGCCGTTTAGCAGGACCAGCAGGGCCAGGTTGAACAGCGCGATGACGCCGATGGCCCGCATGGGCTCCCCATTGCCGTTGGTCTTGACGAA
This sequence comes from Methanomassiliicoccaceae archaeon, assembly GCA_963663855.1. Lineage (GTDB taxonomy): Archaea > Thermoplasmatota > Thermoplasmata > Methanomassiliicoccales > Methanomassiliicoccaceae > UBA6. The sequence continues at coordinate 2,232,007 of OY760646.1, forward strand.
CCACCGGGGCAGGTTCCCGGAGAGGGCCATGGAGTGCATGGCCCTGGCGCCGGCGGAGTACCCGATCTGTATCAGCAGCACGCAGGCGAAGATGAGCAGCAGGATCACCACCGAGGAGCCCAGCTCCCCGAAGGCCATGGCCGCCACCGGCCGCAGGGGGGAGATGCCCTCGGCCATTATACCATCGATCCCGAGCGCCCCGATGACCGAGGTCTGTATGAGCACGAACATGAGGAGGCACACCAGACCGCAGGCGAAGAGGGCCTTGGGGAGGTCGATGCTGGGCCGCTTGTACTCCGGTCCGAAGACGGCCACCACCTCCCAGCAGCAGGCGCTCCACTGCGCGATGGCCACCAGCCCGAACAGCATGAGGATATGGTCGCCGTCCCAGGTCCAACCGGCAGGAACGAAGTAGTTGGTGATGTTCTCCACGTGGAAGTTGCCGGTAACGAAGGGCGCCAGGGCGATGATGGCGATGGGCAGGATGGTGAACACGCCCACGATGAGCCCCATCTTGGCGCTGTGCTCCAGGCCCCGGGAGGCCATGAGCGCCAGGCCGCCCAGGATCAAGCAGCCCACGATGATGTTGAGGGTCAGGAAGTCCACCGTCGCCAGGTTGGGGAACAGCCCGATCAGGTAACCGCATATAACGATGATGAAGACCGCCAGCCCCGGGGCCCACACCAGCCAGTAGGCCCAGGCGCAGAAGCCCCCTATGAGCTTGCCGCGCTCGTACTTGCGCCGCCCCCCATCACGTCGGGAGAAGATCTCCTGCGTGAAGCCGGGAATGCCGCTGGCGTTGGGAAAGGCCGCCGCCAGTTCACCGAATGCCATGTTCTGTGCGAACCCCTGGAGGACGGACAACCCCCACAGGAGGATGGAGGCCCCCCACAGGAGCATGCTCGTGGTAACTATGCTGGGAAGAATCGCCAGGGGAATGCCAATGCCGATAAGCAGGCCCTGCTTCCAATCGATCCTACGCTCTAATCCATTATTTCCGCTCATTTCGATACGCTCCGCTAAACCATCTGGATTGGTCAATAATTAGTTGGATGTATGGTCCAACTACGGGTAACAGAGGGGCATCGGTATTTATGCTTTATTTCGCCCTAATTTGAGTTGGATTATACATCCAATAGGTTCATAAACTAAGACGTGCATATGGTTAATAGAAGTCTAGCTCGTCACTCCTCAAAGGATATGCATATGCTCTTCGCCCTCTGAGCATATCGCTTGGATATCAACCCGGCCTCCAACCACACGGCGTTGAAGACGGCGGTGGGCACCAGGCAGGTAGCCGTCACGTTGGTCTCATGGGCCAATCGCATCAGCACCGAGTCCTTGAGCGAGAGGTAGTCCTCCTGGCGAAGGGGCTCGATACGCTTGCCGAAGTTCCTTATCTGTTTGCAGGTGGAGCGGATCCTCACCTTCACTGCGCCATCGTCCTCCATCGTGGCATCGATCAACGTCTTATGTGAGCATATAGTCATATCCACTCGAACACTGGAGACCATGATCATCCTCCTTGGCCGTGGGCCGCTCCCTGATATTGTATAAGGGGTATTAACGGCAAACGCAAGGATGGCCAAAGACGCATCTGGCCATAACGAGGTATGATTAATAATATTGAGGAGATTCAGCCGTCACATCTTTTTTCGTATTATGGTGCATTCTAGGGCTAGGAGATGCCTAAACGTAAATAGATAATGATTTTATAATTATATTATTAATTTTTGTTTTACTAAATTACTTGCTGGCATGTTATCAAATGAAAGAGCCTCACCCTATAAAATTATTATAGTAATCGTGACCTATTAATGATAATTTCTCATTCCATAGAATCATTTCTTACAACGAGACATCACCTTTATATTGTGACGCGGCAAATCGATTAACAGAGTGCGAGCATAGTATCGTTATAGGTCCTAGGAGGCATCTTGAGCCAGATGCCGCCTGGGAAGCAGTGTTCAAATGTAGTAGATGTACTACTTTTATTTTCTGTTCAATATAATTTTGCTCTCTATAAAATTAAAAATCTCGACTATTGTTTAAATACTCTTTTCGAAATTAGGAACTCAAGCGGTTCGGAATCTGATTTAGGTGCCGGACTGTCAGACAAGAGGAGAAAGGGAAAATGCTAGACTTCGACAGCATAAATGCAGACAAGATCTTGACTCGATATGACATCAAGATGGAGTCATCGGAGAAGCCAGAGACCATCGCCGCTAGGATCCTCCCGAAGGACCCCGCGCTGAAGAAGGTCGCTGAGGATGTTATGAACTTGAAGGGCAAGCTCATCGAGGACGATGTGAAGGCTGCTCTCAAGTCTGCCACCCCAGAGGCTGTTATTCAGGATGGCCTGCTGAAGGGAATGGACGTTGTTTCTGAGCTGTACGGCCGCGGTATCTACTACCTGCCCCATGTCATGGTCGCCGCAGACGCCTTCGACAAGGGAATGAAGCTCGCCGAGGGAGCGATGTCCAGCGAGAAGAAGACCAAGGGAACCGCCGTCATGCACGCCGCTGAGGGTGACCCCCACGACATTGGCAAGAACATTGCCGCTGTCCTGCTGAAGTCCAACGGCTACAAGGTCATCGACCTTGGCAGGGATGTTCTGGTCGACGATGTTGTTGACAGCGTCCTGAAGAACAAGCCGAACTTCGTGACCGGGACCGCTCTTATGACCACTACCATGTCCGCGTTCCCCAGGATCACCGCGAAGCTCGCGGAGAACGATGTCCACATCCCGTTCATCGGCGCCGGCGGTGCTGTGAACAGAGAGTTCGTGGAGTCCTTCGACATGGGCGTATACGCCGTTGCTGCCAAGGATGGCCCGCACCTCGCCGCCAAGATCGTGGACGGCTGGAGCTGGCACAGGCTTAGGGAGAAGTGGGACGAGGTTATCGCGGGGAAGATCTAAACGAGGTGAAAAAAATGGCACTGAAGAATTTCACAAAGATGGAGTACGGCGCCGCAGATGAAGTCGTATTCGGCGACGCGAAGTACCCGTTGTCCTACGGCCTTGGCCTCAAGGTCGGCGCTGGATTTGTCTCCCCTGAGATCAACTTCGCCCCCAGGCCCGGGACCGAGAAGACCCCTGAGAGACTGACCAAGGAGTACGTCGACTACATCACCGTCGACATCATGAACCGCGCCGTCACCCTCGGTTTCCCCTCCCTCCAGCTGGAGAACGAGTGGATCCACCAGATGGGTAACGACCCCAAGAAGTACGCTGCGCCGGTGGTTGCTGGCCAGAAGGCGGTCATGAAGAAGTTCAACGATGAGTACGGCGTTGCTTGCGCCATCCGCCACACCTGCGCTGACCCCAGGCTCGCTGAGCAGGGTATGAGGGAGGGCATGGACAAGACCCACAGCTACCCTGAGAAGACCATCGCCTCCTTCGAGGTCGCTGCCGAGAACGGCGCCGATGTTCTGTCCGTTGAGACCATGGGTGGCAAGGAGATCGCTGACTACGCTGTCGTCAGGCAGGATATCCGCGGCTGGCTGTTCGGTATCGGCTACCTCGGCTCCATTGACATGGCGTGGATCTGGCCCCAGATCGTCGACATCGCCAAGAAGAACAAGATCGTCCCCGGCGGCGACACCAACTGCGCTGGCGCGAACACCTCGATGTTCATGGCCGGCGGCTACCTGGACAAGGATATCCCCAGGACCTTCTCTGCCGTGACCCGTATGATCGCTTCCGCCAGGACCCTGGTGGCCATCGAAGCTGGTGCCACTGGACCTGACAAGGACTGCGGCTACGAGGGACCGGTTCTGAAGTGCATCTCTGGCCGCCCGTCTGCCCAGGAGGGCAAGGGTGCCCAGGACGCGCACGCTGACCTGATGGGTAACCTGATGGCTCACACCTGCGACCTGTGGTCCAACGAGTCCGTCGAGTACCACTCTGAGTTCGGCGGGTCTTCCGTCCAGTGCTGGCTCGGCGTCATCGGCTACGAGTCTGCCCTGATGAACTCGGCCAAGCAGCTGAAGCAGGACAAGGTCCTCAGGGACCTGTACGTTGCCTCTGACAGGTTCAGGTGCCCTGAGGGCTTCTGTATCTGCTACGACAACGCCTACCAGATTGGCCAGGCTATCGTCGACAACGGCAAGAGCTACTACCTCAGGTCCAAGGCTGCGGGTCTGAAGGCCGCGGAGCTCGTTCAGGCGTCCAACGACAAGGGCAAGCTGAAGCTGTCCAAGCAGGAGAAGGACACCCTGAACAAGATCCTCACCGACCTGAACTCCCTGCCCGACGAGGAAGGCAAGTTCGTCGACTGGGCACTGAAGGAGTACAAGAACGTACCTGCCTTCAACCCCAAGAACTACGAGCTCTAAGCGTAAAGCGAAAGCCTAGTTCCCTCCAAACCCTTTTCTTAAAACTCTTTCCTTCACATTTTTCTGTTTTTAAAAAAATAATTATATTACTTCTCAACACTTCTCACCTAGGTTCGCATCAGGACCAGGCGAAGATGCGACCATCGACCTTTCTAACGTGGACGTTGACCCCATATAGGGCGGACATCAGCTCCTCGTTGATGAGATCGAGGCTTCCATCCCGAAAGATGTGTCCGTCCCTCATCATGATGACCCTCTCTATCTCCGGTATGATGTCCGAGGGGTCGTGAGTGACCAGTATGAGCGTCCTGCCGCTCTCGGCCAGGGTGCGCATGGACGAGCGCACGTGGTGCTTCCCGGTCAGATCGAGCGAGGTCATGGGCTCATCGAGCACCAAGGCCTCGGGATCGTGGACCAGGGCCCGGGCCATGAGCACCCTGCGCGCCTCGCCGGTGGAGAGGGTGGAGACGGTCCTGCTGGCCAGATGATCTATGCCGATGTCGGACAGGGCGCGGTGGGCGGCCTTCACCATCTCCGGGGTCACGTTCTGCGAGCGGTTGGTCCCCAGGGAGCCGAAGAAGCCGGATATCACCGCGTCCAAGGAGGTCAGCTCCCTGCAAAAGTCGTACTGCAGCTCACCGGACACCAGGCCGAAGGCCTGTCGCACATCGAACAGGGACCACTCCTCCTTTCCTCTGATGCTCACCGAGGCTCCCTCCACAGAGGTGTCGAAGCGGTTGTCGCCCATCATGGTCTTGATCAGCGATGACTTCCCCGAGCCATTAGGCCCCAGGACCACCACTCGCTCGCCCCGGTCGATCCCCAAGTTCACGTCGCTGAGCACCGCGGTGCGTCCCTTGGTGATCGTGACCCGATGCATCTCCACTACTGGCTGAGGGCGCATGTTCCCTCATCGCCCATTGACTATTTATCCGAACCCAGGTACGAGTGGGGACTTATCAAAAATAAAAAGGATGGAAGGGGAGGCCCTGCGACCTACGTTGTGAGAAACCGAGCTTTTATTGTTTCTTCCTCAGCAGGACGAAAGCTATCACTCCGACCACGGCCACGGCCACTGCGCCCAGGGCGACGAGGAGCATCTGGGAGATGCCACTGCTGCCGCTGTCGGGAGTGACGGTCTGGGTCAGCTGATCGTAGGTCATCCCATGGGACACCTGATCGATGATGGCATCAACGTCCTCCTGGGCATCGGCCACACCCACCGACTTCATGTCGTAGGTTATGACCATGTCGTTGTAGGTGGGAGGGGTGTGGCCCTCGATGCCCACCAAGTATCCCTTCTGGGGGTAGTACCACAGCTCCAGGTAGTTCTCCTGGGAGGCGTTCCGGAAGCCGTAGCGGGTGACCTCGATGCTGCCGTATACTGGGTCATCAACGGTCTTGAAGCCCAGGCAGCTGAACTCGGGGTTCACTTCCTGCGCCTCGATCTCCAGCGTGCCGTTGTTTATGGCCATGCCCGAGCTGTCGGGGTTGTAGATCTTGGCCAGGTCGATGGGGAATCCCGTTATGCCGTACTCTGCCATCTTCTCATTGAACATGGCATCGGTGATGTTGGCCGGCAGGTTGGTCATGTCCACGACGCCCTTCCAGTTGAAGGTGCCGTTCATGAAGCTGGTCTGCTCCCACAGGTCGTTCTGCTCAGGGCCGTCCTTGAGCATGGTGATGTAGGGCTCGAAGTCCAGGCTACCGGACATGGAGAGGTCCATGCTGATGTTGCTCTTGAACGAATCATAGGAGGTGATGTTCATGAGGTCGATGTAGTTGTCACCGTCCCAATAATCGGTCGTGTTGGCGTAGTTGTCCATGTTGAAGTAGCCCTTGGCGTAGGAGGTCATCTCCACCGCGATGGACTTCAGGGCCATGGTGCTCTTCTCCATATGCACGGTGTAGGTGGAGTTGGACGCCGCAGCCAGCTGGGTGTCGAACCCGTAAGTTCCCTCGAACGTCGGCGCCTGGCTAAGATTGAGCAGGTTGTCCGGGTTTGTCGAGAACATGTAGCTCCAGCTGTCAATATAGGAACCAGGCTGGACCAGATCACAGTTCATGGACAACTTGGCGGCCAGGGTTAGATTGCTGACCACGGTCACGGTGAGCACGTACTCGTCCGCGGTCACGTCGGTGACCTCGAACAGGGCCACCGTTCCGGTGTAGCCGGACACGCTGGCGCCGCTCAAGGTGGCGTTCCTAATATAGCTGTCCCCATCACCGAACTTCAGCATCCCATAGGTCAGGTCTAGGTCGAGACCGAGGTTCCGCTCACCCTTCAAGGCGAACTTGTCGCCCTTGTTCCATTGGGCAAAGGTAGCCTCGGAGTCAGAGGTCGCGAGCACGAAAGCGAATGTGGCGCACACCACCATGAGAGCCACTAGCCCTATCACGGCAGGTCTGACGATCCGATGATTATTAGTCATATCAAAAAATATAATGGGATGGGAGTTTAATGGTGCCCGTCTGAGAATCAAAATAAGTAATATTCGTCACTGCACGAACAACTTCCTTTGACACTGCGCCCCTCGCCCGGCCAGCATCACGAACGGGGATTGTTGACAGAAAGGAAGGAATGGCCTCGGCCATGACGCATGCATCGCGCGATAAAGACGCAGGGCGGATCGGTGCGAGCGTTCCTCCACCTCTAGGCTCACAAGGGTCGAGCTGAACACGGACCCGGGATCTCAACAGAGGCACGATGCCGTTTTTAATCGGTCCCTACCATCCGCTCGATGATCCTCTTGGCCTCCGCAAAGGCCGAGGCCCTCTCGTACTCGTCACACAGATAGGAGATGCTTGCTAGGGCAGAAAGGTACTCGATGGCCTTGCTCCTCTCGATGAGCCGTCCCTCCCCGGATTCCTCGTACTGCACGGCGGTCTCGGTCTGTGGCATTATGGTTCCCTAATGGAAATGCAAGTATATATAATAGGATATATTTTGGAAAATCTATTATTCACTGGTGGCGACCTGGGGACCGTCCACCCACAGGTGATCAGAATGTGGAGGCAACGCACAGACCGCCCTCCGACCATTGATCCGTCCTCCCTCTCAGGATGTGATGCACCGGGGTCGATCAATCATGGCCTACGATCAGCAGCTCCCCGTTCCCGGTCCCTTCCCTCTTGCTCAGGACGTACTTGTAGTCCCTGCGCACCACCTTCACCTGCCGGTAATGCTGCCCCATCAGCTCGACCAGCCGGTCCTCCGATGGTATGCCCGGGGTGCGGTAAGAGACCGCCACGGTGCGGTCGCTGAACTTCCCCATGAGGCGATCGAACGCCCCTCCCACCTCGTTCCGGTCCGTCCACGGCGTTCGAGAGGGCATCATGCGCCGATGCTTGGAGGTCATGTCGATACGAGCGGGCCAGCGCTCGTAGTCCACCATCCCCTCCAGGAAGTGGTAGAAGTGGGAGTAGTCCACGCTTATACCTTTCTCGGAAACATAGGGGGGATCGATGTACACCAGGTCGGTCCATGCCTCAACGTCCAGGGCGTCGCCGTTCAGCGCCCCGTTGTCCCGACCGTTGGAGAACACCGCCCGGTTGAACTCCCGGGAGAACCTCACGAACAGCTCCGCGAACTCCCGGTCCCAGGTGGTCTTGTTGCCGAAGGACCGCTCCACCGGGGCGAACCGCACGTAGAGGTTCTTCCGGTGGAACAGGTTGAACGGCCGCTTCACCAGGCAGGCCTGCCCCAGGGCCGAGAACGCCAGGGCCCTCTTGACCTCGTCCTCCATGCCCCGTATGTTGGTGACCGCCATGTCCAGGAAGGCGTTCTCCTCCTCCGTGTAGTATATGTCCCGGAAAGTGTCCTGGATGAAGGTCGGGTAGTCCCGGGACGGGTCCCTCGTTAGCACCTCCCGCACGTCCCCCTCGCTCAGGATAACGGAATCATTCCGGACCAGGGCCAAGGCCACCTGGTGGTTGAACCGCAGGACGTCGTTGGCGATGACCTGCACCCCATGCATCTTCGCATGGTACCCCCACCGACCCTGTGCCGCTGAACGCGTCCAGCATGCTCTCGAAGCGGAGGTCCGAAAGGGAGGACCAGATCCAGTCCACCAGCTTCTGCTTCGATCCCTGATATCGGGTGGAGGGAAACCGAGGCTGAGAAGCGAGAGGCGCGTGTGGTCCTGATCCTGCTGCCACCTCGAGGCCAATGCCTCAGGCCGATATGAAGGTGGTGACCCGTGCCGAATACAGGATGGAAGGAACGTTCTATGGCGAGCGTACCGGAAATGTACCTGGAGTTCATCAATAAAAATTGAAAAAATTTTTCACATGTTAATTATGTAATTTCGATCTCCGTTATAATTGTATATAATTCTTGACGATTCCATAACGGGTGATTCGAGGCCCGGGAGGAAATTGGATAAAAAAGATCTTAGCTGCGATAGCATCGATGCTCATGTTCATATCGATCATGGTGGCGTTTCGTCAGATGATCGCTGTCCAGTACCCAGATGCATTCTATGGCATGCTCAGCGGCATTGACCAATACCGAACCCAGTGTGCCGTCCCGGTCCATCTTCGCTCTCCACCAAGACCACTGCTTGGCCCCATCGAACGGCCCTTATTATAATGATAGAGATACCTGGATAGATAGCATTACTACGATGGGGCCATGTTTGATAGCTTCCACGGTGCGATGTGGGTGAGAGCTATATCTCCCTGGCTGGTGAGGACGCGGGATGCGGTCCGGCATTACGACCCTCGTCCCTGGACATCAGGACGATGAGAGATCTCCCCCTGCTCCAGGCTTGATCGTAGGAGTCCTTAACACCGGCTGGTCGCACGATTGGTATGCAGCTCCAAGCTGAAGGTCCGGTCGAACCGCTCCACCCTTTGATGGTACTCTTGGCCGCCGTCGATGGGTTCTCCAGCTTGATGAGGGGAGGGTGCCCGAAGCAGTCGAAGGCGGCGTTCATGCGCTCCCCCTCCTCTTATATGGCCAAGGAATGGTACTGGTCGATCGTCGTTCTGGCAGCGATCGCCGCTCATGGCCAGGAGCCAAGCTCCCGCAGGCCTTCAGGGATTTGAGCTTAATGAAAAAAAATGATTGCGACCGGATGAAGGGCGGTCAGTGAGCGATGGGCCCTGGAACGTAACGGCCGCCGCAGCAGGATGATAGAATAAAAGGAAAGGTTGGTGGGTCTGTCCGAATTTGAATCGGAGTCACCAGCACCCCAAGCTGGAAGGATACCAAGCTACCCCACAGACCCGTGGATAAAGGGGTATTATGAAGGGGTTTATAAAGTTTCAGCCCAGCGGGATGACCTCGTCGACGAGGTCCGCGTGCGCCACGATCATGCGGCGGCAGCAGTAGCGCTGCAGTCCGAGGTCGTCGAGGACCTGTTGGGGGTCCTCTCCCAGTTGCACCCGCTTGAGGTACGTCTGATAAACGCCCCCGATGACCTTGCCGCACGTGAAGCATCTTACCGGGATGATCATTTGCTCACCGGTAGGACTTCTGCCTCTTCTTCCTCGCACCGCGGCCCAGAGGCTTCTTGGGAAGCTTCCTGCGGGGGTCGCTGATGAGCAGGGAACGGTCGTAGTCCTTGAAGAGCTTCTCCAGCTCCGCGTCCTTGAGGTAGTCGACCAGGCCCTTGGCGATGGCGGTGCGCGAAGCCTCCGCCTGACCCATGAACCCGCCGCCTTGGACGTTGACCGAGACATCGACCTTGGTGGCCTTCTCGCCCGCGAGGGCCATGGGCTCCATGATCTTGAGGCGAGCGATCTCGGGGTTGAAGATCTCGATCGGGACGTTGTTGATCCTGACCTTGCCGCTGCCCTCCTTGACCGAGCACCTGGCCACGGCCTCCTTCCTCTTGCCGCTGGTATTTGCAACTTGTACCATGTTGTTCACCTCAACCTCGATCCGAGGTGCTCAGCTACCTCTCCCAGGGTGACATACTTGTCGGTCCACAGGTTGGTCGCGGTCTCGATCCTCTCCATCTTCGCGGTCGCCATGTCGCTGGGGACACCGACGAACACCTTCAGGTTCCGGTACACGTCCCTGCCATGGGGGGTCTTGAAGGGTATCATGCCGCGCACGGTCCTCTTCAGTATCAGGTCGGCCCTCTTGGGGAAGAACGGGCCGTTGATCTGCTTGCCCCTCTTGTACTTGGCAGTGTAGTTCTCGAACACCACGGCCCTGTTGCCGGTGATCACGGCCTTCTCGGCGTTCACCACGACGATCTCCTCGCCGTTCAGCAGGCGCTTGGCGATGGTGGTGCTCATGCGTCCCAGGATGTGCCCCTCTGCATTGATTACAGCAACCATTTGGCTCACCCCATGATCCTGACGCCGGTGCCCGATGGGTTATCGGCCACAAGCTCGGTGATGGACAACCTCTTACCGCCGGCCTCGTCAATGGCCTTGGCGGCCGATGCGGAGAACCTGAACGCCGCTACGGTGACCTTCTTCTTGAGGCTCCCGGCGCCCAGTACCTTGCCGGCGACGACGATGACGTCGCCCTCGTTCGCGTACCTCTCCAGCTTGCTCAGGTTGACCTCGGCCCAGTTGCGGCTGGGCTTCTCCAAGCGCTGAGCAATGTCTCGCCAGATGGCGGTCTCCTTCTCCCGGGACTCCCTCTTCAGGTCGTTGATGAGGGCCACCAGGTTGGGGTCCGTCTTACGTGTAGGTTTCATTCTGACTCCTCGACATTGAGCAGAGCCTCTAATAGGCAGGGGTTTAATAAACTTTCCCAGCCTCAGGAACGCTGCCGATAAGCCACCACGGATCATCGGGGACGTCGTAGCACCGTGCCCTCGGCCGTGAGGAGACCACGCTCCACGAGGTGGGCGATGGCGTCGTCCAACCTGCCGACGTCGTCGTCGGACCAGTGCTCATTGCGGTAGAAGCGGGCCAGCCTCTCCACGAGCTCGTCCTTGCCGATGCTCACGTCCGCGCCCATGACGTACAGCGCGGCCTCCCCCACCTCCTCCACCGCCACCCTCGACGGTCGCACCGGCTCCCCTCCCCGGGGGCCCCTCACCGGCGGGCGGGCCATCCCCGCGGGCCACACGAAGTCGCCCCTCACCACTGCCGACCCGTCACCAAGGACCGCGCCCAGGGCGGTATCGAACACGTCCTCCGGAACCTCCCTGCCCAGGCGAGCGGAGAGCGCGCCGATAAGGCCGGAGCGTCCGATGGGGCCCTCCTGCGATATCACCTCCCGCAAGGCGGCGCGGAGCAGGGGGTCGGCCTGGGGCGGGGCGGTCTCGGCGACGGCCTCTTCGCTCTCCCCGGGCGCCTCATCGACCCAGGCGGTGCGGAGCGTGGCGATCCTCTTCCGAATACGCTCCATCTCCCCCTCCCGGCCGTCCACCCAATCCATGGACCATACGTGGTGGATGTTCCACCCCAGGCCTTGCAGGACGCTCTCCCGCAGCCGGTCCCGGTCCCGTGCCGTCCGCCCGGAGCGGTAGGACTCGCCGTCGCACACGATGCCCAGCAGGAACGTCCCCGGCCTTTCGGGGTCCTCCACCGCCAGATCGATGCGGTAGCTGGAGCAGCCCACCTGGCGGTGCACCCGCCACCCCTCGGCGACGAGGGCCTTCTCGATGTCCTCCTCCATCTCGCCGGTGAACGACCTCTCCTCCATGTCCTCGGGCACCGCGGGCAGGGCGTCCTTGCTGCCCCCGCTGGCCGCGTAGGCGAGGTAGTCCTTGAGCATCCTCGCCCCCTGGCTGGCGGACCCGTCCACGTCCTCGGGACCGATGGAGGACACCAGCTTGATGTGCATGCGCGCCCGAGTGATGGCGACGTTGAGCCGCCTCTCCCCGCCGGCGGTGTTGAGCGGACCGAAGTTCTGGACCATGCGACCCTGCGCGTCCCGCCCGTAGCCGACGGAGAAGATCATCACGTCCCGCTCGTCCCCCTGCACGCTCTCCAGGTTCTTGACGAAGAACTCCTCCTCCCCGTCCTCGGTGAAGTGCTCCTCCATCTCCGGCCTCTCCCGGCGCATCTCGTCCAGGACGTCCAGGATGGCCATCTGCTGGGCCTCGCTGAAGGCGATGACCCCGAGGGACCTTGACGGCGCGGCGGTGAAGTGCTCGAACACCAGCTCCGCAACCTTCCTGGCCTCCTGGGGGTTGGTGCGGCTGCTGCCCCCGCTCGTACACCCCGTCCGGGACCTGCACGTGCTCCACACCCCACTCCCCCGGCTCGTGCCCGGCCGAGGGGAAGGTGTTCAGCAGCCCCGCCGTAGATGCGCTGGTTGGAGAAGGCGATGAGCGACTCGTGCCGGCTGCGGTAGTGCCACAGCAGCATGTGCTGCGGGATGCTGAGGGCGGTGCACTCGTCCAGTATGCTCTCCAGGTCCTCGCCCTCCTCGTCCTCGCTCTCCGCCGCCTCGCTGCGGAAGAACGAGGTGGGGGGGAGCTGCTTGCTATCGCCGACGACGATGACCTGCGCGCCCCGCATGATGGAGCCCACGGCGTCCTCCGGGCGCACCTGGGAGGCCTCGTCGAACACCACCAGGTCGAACCTCACCGCGGCGGGGTCCAGGAACCTGCTGACCGAAAGGGGGCTCATCAGCAGGCAGGGCTTCAGCCGCAGCAGGACATGGGGGCACTCCTGGAACAGCTGGCGGAGCTGCTTGAACCTCTTCTTCTTGGCCAGCTCGCGGCGGAGCACCGCCAGCTCCCCGCCCTTCTCCGCCGGCGCGCTCAGCGCCCGCTCGACCTGGGCGGACAGCTTGCCCCGCAGCCGGGCCTGGGCGATCGCCATCTGCCTCTGGTCCAGCTCCCGGAATCGGGCCACGGCGTCCTCGCGGTCCTCTCCCCGCAGGTCGTGGAGCCGGGGGTCCGAGGAGCACAGGTGCTCGAACCACAGCCGGTAGGAACGCTTCTCGAACGCCGCCACCGCGTCCCCCTGGGAAAGCTCGCCCTGCCTGGCGGCGCGGAACAGGTCCTCCAGGCCATGGGTCTGGCAGGCGGCCTCCAGCGTCGCTGCCTCCACCCGCTCCCGGATGGACGGCAGGTTCGTCAGGTGGCGGTCCGCGAAGCTCAGAAGTTCCTCGAACCTCACGTCCTGCGGGGCCTCGTCCTCGGGCAGGAGGAAGCGCTCCCGCATGCGGTCCAGGGAGCGGGAGAGGTCCACCGCGGCGCCCTCGCCCTCCCGAACCAGCGGCTCCAGCGCCCTTCCCGCCGGGACGTCGCGCACGGCCCGTATAAGTGAGGGGTCCAGCGGTGCGGGCGCTTCCCGCAGGAGCTCCGACGTCCATGTCAGGCTGCTCCGGATCTCGTTCCAGTCGGTGCCGGCCCCGCGGAAGCGGGGACCGAAGCTGGCGCCCGCCCTCTCCTCCCGGACCTTGAGCTCGGCGGAGCGCTCCTGGACCGCCACCAGCCGCCTCAGGTCGCCCACCATCTCCCCGTGGTCCGGCCGGCGGCCGTCCCGGCGGTGCTGCATCAGCTGACCACGGTCCGCCCGGTACCGCGAGCTCAGGGAACGGAGGAGGCCCTGGTGCTCGGCCTCGAAGCGGTACAGTAGGCCCTTGGCGTCCAGCGTGCGGGCCCCGTCGCGGTAGCGGTCGCGCAGCCACCGGTCGTCCTCCCCTCCCTCGCGATAGGAGGCCTCCAGCGCCTCGCTCTCCCTCAGCAGCTCCTCCGGCCTCCCCGGCACCAGCCATCCCTCCATGGGCCCGGGGGTGGTGCTGGTGCGGTGGAGCAGGGACAGCAGCGCCCGGGACGCGGACAGGGACGAGGGGGCGGGCAGGGGCACGGCCGCCGCCGCGCGGGAGATCGCTGCGCGCATCGCGTTCGTGCTCTGCCTCAGCTCCCTCAGCTCCGCGGCCACCTCCGCCTCGTCGCCCTTCGTCCACCCCTCGGTGCGCAGGTCCCGCCAGGGGTGGTCGTCCATGCTCTCCACCACCTCGCGCTGGCTCTGCACCTTCTTCACCAGCCGCAGGCGCTCCTCCAGGTCCTCTGGCCGCAGGGAGGCGATGTCGGGCACCGCCACCGGCAGGTCCGGGGCCGCATGCAGCGCCGCCAGGCGGGACAGGGCCTGATAGGCCGACCGCCCCAAGGGCTCGCGCACCTCGTGCATCGCCTGCACGTAGTGGTCGAGGTCGTCCCGCACCTGCTCCAGCCGCCGCAGGTCGTCCATGGGCAGGGCGTGCACCTCGGCGGGCCTCATGCACCGGCGCAGCTCCTCCATCACCGCGGTCTTGCTCACCCCCTGGCTGTGTATCTCCAGAGTGTAATCGCCCAGTCCCCTGTCGTCCAGGCGCCCCTTGACCACCTCCAGGGCGGCCATCTTCTCCGCCACGAACAGCACCCTCTTGTCCTGCGCCAGGGCCTCGGCGATGATGTTGCTGATGGTCTGGCTCTTGCCCGTTCCTGGCGGTCCTTGCAGCACGAAGCTGATGCCCCCGCTTGGACATCTCGATGGCCTCCTGCTGCGACGAGTCGGCGTCCAGGACCTGGAACGAGTCGGCCGGGCGGACCATGGCGTCCAGGCGGTCGGCCCGGGGGTGGTCGGGCAGCGGCGGCAGCAGGGTGGGATCACCGGCCAGGGCGTTGATGAAGGGGTGCGCGGCCAGCCTCTCGTGCTCCACCAGCAGCTCCTGGTACATGCTGAGCTTGGCGAAGGAGAACAGCCCCAGATAGGCGCTCTCCCCTACCCCCCAACCGGGGATGGGCGCGATCGCCGCCCTGATACTCTCCAGGAAGCCGTCCAGCGACTCCAGCTCCTCCGGCAGCTCGGGCAGGGTCAGGGAGTACTCGGTCTTGAGCTTGTACGCCAGGTTGGGGTTCACCACGATCTCGTCCTCGATGGCCCGCACCCGGTACGGTGCCAATGGGCCTTCCTTGATCAGCTCCACCGGCACCAGGACCAGGGGCGAACGCAGCCCCGGGACCTTGGCCTCGTCATCGTACCACGTGACCACCCCCAGGCTAAGGAAGAGGATGTTGACTCCCTGCTCCTGTACCGAGCCCCGGGCCCGCAGGCGCATGCGCTGAAGCACGTGCTCCGTGCCGCGGGGGTCCCGCTCCATCACCAGCTCGAACCGGTCCTCCACGTTCACGTCGTCCGTCCGCTCCCGCAGGGGCATGGTGCGCTCTCGAAGGACGATCTCCTCGAACACCGCCCCGGGGGTTGGCGCCACGACCTGCACCGCCGAGCGGGGCTTGAAGTTCAGGAGCTGGTTCCTCATGCTCATGTCCAGCAGCTCCTGCCGCCATCTCTCGATCTTGTGGTCCAGTGCGGATGTCGCTGACGCGGTCATAGCATACTCCAGGAGAGCAGCCGTGGTGAAAAAGGCATGGGTCCTTCCAGGGGGGCCTCAGGAGCGGTCGTCCTCCGCCGCGTCCTCCTCGTCCTGGGGCGCGCTCTCCTTGGCGGAACGGGGAGCGACGACGGACATGACGTCCTCCACCCTCTTGCGGATGGCCGCGGTCGGTCGCTTGTACCCCAGGAGGTCGGAGACATCGCTGACCACGCGCTTGACCCTCATGCGGGGGGCCTTCGCCGTGATCATCCTCACCATGGCCTCCAGCTCGGCATCGCACACGTGGTCGATATCGCGGCGGAGGGAGTAGCACCGCCGGGGTCGCAGGGTGGTCAGTCCCGCGGGCCACAGGAACTCGCCCTCGGTGCGGACGCGGCCCTCCTGCTCCAGGGCGGCCACGGCCGGCGCGAGCAGCCGGTCGACGTGCGAGGGGCGCTTTCCCGTGGTGACGGACACCAGCTCCTTCAGGCGGTCCCGGACCACGGGTGAGGTGCACCGGCCCCTCCTCCTCCACCACCCTTTTAAGGGCCTCGCGCACCGCCGCCCCCTGGTCCTGCGAGAACATGTACACCAAGGAGGGGTCCTCGTGCAGGCGGGCGGCCACGTACACCGCGCACAGGTCCTTCAGCGGCTCCTCCGTGATGGGCACGCTAACCGCCACGTCGGGCGGGGGTGCAGCGGTCACCTCCACCTCCTCGCTGATCAGTGGTTCCACCTCCACCTCTGCCACCAGCTCCACGCTCTCGGACGTGGGCGCGGTCAGGACCGTTCCGTCCATCTCCGGACCCTCGCAGCTCACTGCCGTCACCTCGTCCCCGAACGCCGCCGGCTCATCGGAAGCGGCGGCCATGCCCTCCACCGCCAGGGAGGCCACCAGGACCTCCAGGGGCCTCATCTCGGCATCGGCCTCCCTCTCCACCTCCGCCTCCCGGCTGCGCTCCACTGCGGACACGATGCGCTCCACCTCCAGGTCCGGTTCGCCCAGCCAGTCCTGTGACCACAGGCGTTGGAGGTTCCACCCCAGCGCGGTGAGGGCCTCGATGCGGGTCCTCTCCCGGTCCCGGGCCCCTCCCGACCGGCGGTAGGTCGGCCCATCGGTGAGGATGCCCAGGAGGTACTTCCCCGGGTGGTCGTCATCGACGATGGCCAGCTCGATGCGGGTAGATGAGCGTCCCACCCCCCGCTCCACCTTCAGGCCCCTTGCCTCCAGCCGGGCCTGGACCTCGTCCAGGAGGGGGTCCGCCGCCGCGGGGGCGGGGGCCTCGTGCCCCGCCAGGCCGCGTAGGCGAGGTAATCGCGCAGCACGCTCCGTTCCCCCGCATCGACCTCGATCTCCTCGGGTAGCAGGGTCGAGACCAGCTGGATGTGCTTCCGGGCCCGGGTGATGGCCACATTGAGGCGTCCTCTCCCCGATCTCCCCGTTCAGCAGACCGAAGCTGTGGAACTTTCTCCCAGTGGGGTCCTTGCGGTACCCCACGGAGAAGATGATGACGTCCCGCTCGTCCCCCTGCACGTCCTCCAGGCTCTTTACGAAGAACGGCTCCTCCCGGGCCTGGGCCAGAAGGGGTGCCAGCTCGGGGTTTTGGGCCACCCGGCGCTCCAGCTCCTCGATGACGGCCATCTGCTGGGGCTCGGTGAATGCCACCACTCCCAGCGACTCCCGGGGGCGGCGGGTCATGTGATCGATGATCAGGTCGGCCACCTGGGCGGCCTCTTCCTCGCTGCACATGAACCTGCCCTCTTCCCCGCCCCCTCCGGGGACGTGCACGAATGATACCCCCAGGTCCTCCCGGTCCAGTACCGCCGAGGGGTACGTGATCAACCTTCCGCCGTAGAAGTGGTCATTGGAGAACGAGAACAGCGACTCCTGCTGCGAACGGTAGTGCCACAGAAGCGAGCGCTGCGGAAGCACCGTAGCGCAGGCGTCCATGATGCTTTCGCCTCTCCACCTCCTCGCCGTCCGCGGCCACGCTCATGGGGGGCAGCTGCATGCTGTCACCGACCACCACCACCTGCTTGGCCCGCAGGATGGTGGGCGATGCCCTCTCCCACCGGATCTGGGAGGCCTCGTCCAGGATGGCCAGGTCCATCAGGGTCACGGAGGGGTCCAGCAGGGTGCTCACCGCCCGGGGGTCCATCATAAGGCAGGGCTTGATGGCCAGGATGGAGTCCAGGGATGAGGCGAACAGTGCCCGAAGGGCGTCCTTCTCTCCGTCGACGGTCGCCCCCTTGAGGACGGCATGCTCGTCCCTGCCCTGCCCCGCGATGTCCTCCAGCACGCTGACACGGTGCCGGTCCAGCAGGTCCCGGACCAGGGCGGCGGACCTCTCCACGCCCCTCCCGGTCCACCTCAGCATAGTGCGAGATGATGCGCTCGTGGGCCTCCTGCTCGAACAGGCGGAGTCGGTCATCGCTGGCCAGCAGGAGGTCGTGCCACAGCACAAGGTGGCGCTTGCACGCTCCCTCCCACACCGCCTCGGATGGGAGCTTGCCGGAGGTGGCCAGGGCCAGCAGGCCCTCCAGGCCCTGCTCCTTGGCCTCCCGCCGCACCCGGGAGAGCTCCGTCCACTCCTGGAACGACCGGGCGTGGTCCAGGTGCCTCTGCGCCCACTCGCTGAGGTCCTCCAGCGGCACCTCGTTGACGGTGCGGCCGGCGGTGAGGGGGCTCAGGTCGAAGCGTTCCCGCACGGCGGAGATGGCGGTGCTGAGCCGGAGGGCGGCCTCCTCCAGGGAGTCCACCTTGGTCTTCAGGCCCACCAGGGCCTCCGGGCCAGAGCACAGCAGGCGGGTGATGCCCGGCGTGCGCTGAGCGCCGTACCGGCTGCGGTAGTCGCGCGTCCAGTTGATGGCATCGATGGTCCTGCCCCAGTCCGTGCGGTCGCCCTGGAAGTGCCTCCCCAGGCGATCGGCGCACTCCCTCTCCTCCTTCTGCACCCGTGCCACCAGCTCCGACACCTCGGTGAGCTCCTTGAGCTCGAAGCACACCTGGGCGTGCTTGAGCTTGCGGTCGCCCCTCTTGAGGTCCTCCAGCGCCTTCATGTCCTTGTGGTAGGACGCGTCGAACAGCCGGGAGGTGACCTTGCCGCTGTTGAGGATCCTCTCCTGCATGCCCTTCAGGTCCAGGTCCAGGACCCCATCACGGTACATCTGCTTGACCCAGGTCATGCGCTCCAGGCGGGACTTGTACGACTCCCGCATGTCGTCCACCAGGTCCAGCAGGGGCGTGGGGTCCTGCTCCAGCCACGACTCCTCGGGATAGTGGGTGAGGTTCACCGTGCGGAGGTGCTCGATGAGCTGGTTGGTCCCCTTGAGGTCCCGTGGCACCGGCAGGTCATGCTCCTTGCATATCGCTCCCAGCACCTCCTCCAGGCGGGTGCGGGACAGCTTCAGGTCGGACAGCCGGCGCATGATCTCGGACTGCGCGCTGAGCTGCCATTTACCCACCTCGCAGTCCGCCCAGGGGTGCTCATTGCCCTTGGACAGCAGAGGGGCGTAGCGCTCGATGTCGGCCACCAGCGGCTGCAGGGAATCCATCTGCCGGGCCCCCAGCCTCTGCAGGGCGGGGAAGTTGATGGGCAGCTCCTTCACCGACCGCATCCCACTGAGGCGGGACAGCACCTCATAGAACGAGGTACCCAGGCCGTCCCGCAACTGGTGTAGCGCCTCGACATAACCGTCCAGCTGGGACCGGCACCGCTCCAGCTCCTCCCGGGGGAGCGGTTCGATGGACGGTGAGAGGGGGATGGAGAGGCAGCGTCGCAGCTCATCGGCCACCTCGTGCACGTCGCGGTGGGGACCGTACAGGTCCAGGCAGTAGCGGCTCAGTCCCCTGCTCTCCAGGCGCTTGCGCACGGCCTCCAGGGCGGACCGCTTCTCCGAGACGAACAGCACCGTGCGCCCCCGCGCGATCTCCTCCGTGATCATGTTGGCGATGGTCTGGCTCTTGCCTGTGCCCGGCGGGCCCTGCAGCACGAAGCTGGTGCCGGACAGCGCCAGGGCCACCGCCTCCTGCTGCGACGAGTCGGCGTCCAGCACGCTCAGCTCCCCCGCGCCCCACAGCGGCGAGGAGATCTCTCCCCCCACCCCCTTGCTCCGGGCGATGGCCCTGACCACCGGATGGACGACCAGCATGTCCCTGTAACGCTCCAGCTCGTGGTAGACGGCCATGGGGGGCAGGTCGAACAGTCCCAGGTAGGTGGACGATGTCACCGTCCAGCCCCGTCCGGCCAGGCCGGTACGCACCTCCTGCAGGAAGGCCTCGATGTCCGCCTCAGGAGGCAGTGGAGGCAGCGGGAGGGACATCTCCGTCCGGAGCTTGTGCTCCAGCGCGGGGTTCAGGACCGCCGGTCCGGCCGAGCGCAGCTCGTAGGGCGCGGAGGAGGCGGAACGGGACATGCGGAGCGGCACCAGCACCAGGGGGGAGTGCGCCCTCCGGCCCTGCGTGACGTCCCCCCCACCACTCCAGCGTCCCTAGGGAGAGGAAAAGCACCGGCACGCCTCGGGCACCCCAGGCCTCCTGGGCCCGGGCGTACAAGGTCATCAGGGAGCGGGACAGCCGGCCGTCGCGGGATGAGGCGAGGAGGACGTCCTCGCTCGGCGGTCCCTCCCCCTCCACCTCCGGGCGGACGAAGAACGAGCCGTTGAGGACCGCCAGGTCGCGGTAGATGTCGCCCGGGGAGACGCCGGTCAGGGACATGCACTTCGAGCATCCCCCCAGCAGGTCCATAAGGCCGCTGTCCAGCGTGGTGTCCACGCAAGAGTTCCTCCATCTAACGATACTCTCGTCCACTACGTCCTCGCTCAGAGTGACCATCCCGGCCTCGGGGATGGGTTGTTGACTGAAATATATTACGCTCACATTTTCGGCCGTTCAGTCGTTACCGTTCGTGAGGCTGACTCCTGGTAATGATGCGGATAAACAGCAATTAAATAGCCCCTCCCGTATTGCATTAACTGTTTGGAGTAACGACCGAACATATAGGTGCGATTATGATTCGATTTGGTCCAGCGGGCATTCCACTCTCCTGCAAGGGCAGGACCCTCCGCGATGGCATCGAGGACGTCCACGGGCTAGGCCTTAACGCCATGGAGGTCCAGATGGTGAGGGTCAACGTCATCGACCGCTTCCCCGACGAGGAGGAGGTGGGCCTTACCCCCATGGACGTGGAGAGCGACCTCATCATGGAGATCGTGCGCACCAAGAGCAAGAAGGAGGTGAGGCTGACCCAGCCCACGGAGAAGATCAAGGAGGACGACACCCTCATCACCCTCGCCTCCGGCATCGCGCAGAACTTCATGGAGCTCCGGGACCTGGGCCGCATGGGGAAGGAGATGGACGTGCAGCTGTCCATGCACACCCCCTACTACATGGACCTGGCCAGCAACACCGAGCTCACCGCCCGGTGCATGGACAACATCCGATGGGCGGGGACCATGACCGACCAGATGGACGGGTCCCTGGTGGTCACGCACCTGGGCCTGGCCCCCAACAAGAGCAAGAAGCAGGCCAAGAAGAACATCACCGACAACGTGGCCTCCATCATGGAGTGGTGGAGGGACAGCGGCCTCAAGCCCCGCCTGGGCTTCGAGACCAGCGGCCGGCAGGAGGTGTTCGGCTCCCTGGACGAGGTCCTGGAGATGTGCGATGACATCGAGGGCACCGTCCCGGTGATCAACTTCGCTCACGTCCATGCTCGCGAGGAGGGCGGGCTGCGGGAGCCCCAGGACTTCGGGAAGCTGCTGGACCGGGTCCGCGAGTACGTGGACGGTCATTTCTACACTCACTTCTCGGGCGTGGAGCATGAGGGCGGGAACGAGAAGAGGATCACCCCCATCAAGAAGGGCGACCTCAAGTTCGAGCCCCTGGCCGACTACCTGTCGGAGGAGAACCCCAACATCACCATCATCTCCTCGTCCCCGCTGCTGGAGCACGACGCCATGTACATGAAGGTAATCTACGAGCGTGTGCTCACCAAGAAGGTGGCCAAGGAGACCAAGGTCAAGCGTCCGGACAAGGGCAGGGACGGCGACCTGGAGGACGAGGGCGACGAGGAGGGGATGGATTACGACGTGGAGCTGGAGGGCGGAGAGGACCAGGCGATCATAGAGGACGTCCCCCGCCCCCGCACGGAGCGGAAGGCCCCGGCGGAGAAGGCCAAGCCCAAGGTCGAGAAGCCCAAGCCCGTTGCCAAGCCCCCGGCCAAGGCGCCCGCCAAGAAGAAGCGGTGAGCATGCAGGAGGCCCTGGGCTACATCCTGCGGGAGATGGCGGAGGCGCTCTCCCGGGTGGACCCCTCGCAGGTGAACGCGGCCATCGAGGCCTTCGCTGCGGCCAAGAAGATATTCATCTACGGCGTGGGCCGCTCCGGCCTGGTGGGCCAGGCGTTCGCCGTCCGCCTGGTGCAGATGGGCTTCGACGTGCACTTCGTCGGTGACATGACCACGCCGTTCGTGACCAGCGCCGACGTCGTGATCATCGTGTCCAACACCGGTGAGACCATGTCCGCCGTCCAAACGGCCAACATCGTTCGGCGGGTGGGGGCGCAGGTCATCGGGGTGACCTCCAACCCCAACTCCAAGCTGGCGCATGCCTGCAACATCATGCTGGAGGTGGGGCAGGTGAAGGACGAGCAGAAGAAGCGCCTCGCCCCGTTAGGGACGATATTCGAGGACGCGGCCCTGGTGATGTTCGACTCCATGGTGCCGGTGCTCATGGGGCGCATGGACCAGAACGAGGCCTCCCTGCGGCGGCGGCACGCCATCTGGGTATGATCCCTGCCCTCTACGTTCCTATTATTACTTGCGGCATCGGTCACTGGGTGCCGGTGGCCGTGCCGGGTGGGGCGGTCTGCCTCATGCGCACGGCCGTCCCGAAGTACGGGGTCTGGTACTCGTCCCAGTAGATGGTGAAGGGGCGGGAGCGGACCCGGCCCTCATCGAGGTAGAAGGCCTCGATCTCCTTGTTGACGGGGTCGATGACCACCGCGGAGTGGCAGCGCAGGTTGAACATCCCCCTCTGCGTCTGCACGTCGGTCGCCGACATGTAGCAATGGTACGAGGGGTGGGAGTGGTACCAGCCCACGATCACGTACCGGAAGCCGATGTCGTCGAGGCAGGCGAACAGCTTCTCGAAGGCGTTGGGGTCGAACCGCACGCTCACATCGGTGGCGTCCAGGTCGGTGGTGGCCACGTCCCGCACCACCGCATAATCTCGACCCCCGTGGCGGCAGATGGAGCCCAGCATCAGCCCCATCACCTCCTTCCG
The DNA here is from genome assembly GCA_963663855.1 of Methanomassiliicoccaceae archaeon. Taxonomy (GTDB): domain Archaea; phylum Thermoplasmatota; class Thermoplasmata; order Methanomassiliicoccales; family Methanomassiliicoccaceae; genus UBA6. Next base: position 2,254,853 of record OY760646.1, read on the forward strand.
CTCTTCGACGTGCATCTGGGCGTGGTTGCGCATCTTGTCCTCCGCCACCTTGGAGATGTACAGCTCGAAGCCCTGCCCCTCCTGGGCACGATACTCCGCCTGGCACCGGGGGGTGAGCCACTTGTGGGCCTTGGTGCGGTCGCGGCAGGGCGGCGGCACCTCCCGCACCTCCGCCGGCTGCCTCCCAACGATGAGGGGCTGGCTCATGGATGGCCCACCACCTTGGGGAGGGGGGCGGAGAGCATGGGCGGTAACCTCCGCTCGCCGTTGTTGAAGTACTCCGCGGCCGCGGTGCAGCTGTCGGTGCCGAACGGACTGCTGGGGTTGGGGGTGGTGACCAGCGACTCCACGCCCTTAATGAACGAGATCATGGTGGAGTTGAAGCTCCAGTCCTCCAGGAGCTTGGTGCACACGTAGCCCCCGTCCTCCGGCATCATGATGTTGGGATGGAAGATGGGGGTCCTCCACGTGATGCGCGGCTTCACGAAGGGGTAGTCCTTGGACACGCTGATGCGCAGCCGATGACTGTACCTCAGGATGACCCTACCGCCCTCGATGCAGGGCCCGGGCACCTTCAGCAGCTCCACCTCTATCTCGATGGGGAACGTGACCTCCTGGGAGTTGCGCAGGTCGGGGGACGAGAGCACGTACTTGGAGCATGCCTTGATCTCGTTCCGCAGCCTGGCCAGAAGGATATCAGTGGGAAGGGCCACTGGACCCGCCCTCGGGGTCGGGGATGAGCTCCAGCTCGTCATTGTTCTGGATGCCCGCTTCCGCTACCGTCTGCTGCCCTCTCAGGAGCTTCTTCCCCCGACGCACGACGTACGCGCCCGCGTCCTTCTCCCAGTACCCGGCGGCACCTTCGATGATCTCCTCCACGGTATTCTCCTGTTCCAGTTCCATGTCTACCGTCGACCCGCTCTCCGCGTTCCTTACTTTGACCCTGACGGGCATATTATCTTCTCATCTCTATAAAATTACTCGGAGCACATAATACTGACTGTTCCGTGTAGCCTTTCTGATATTACTGCTCCCCCGCGCCATGGAGGGGGCACTGGGGGTCGATGGACAGCTCCAGCTCCTCCCAGGTGTTGAGCAGGCCGTTGAGGTGGAGCACGTGGTGCAGGACGGCATCCCCCCGACCGCTGACGATCTTGAGCGCCTCCCGCACCTGCACCGCGGCCACCATGGCGGTGGTGGTGATCTCCGCCGCCACCTTGGGCTGGAAGAACGTCGTCTCGTTGCCGGTGCACGAGTTACGCCTCTCCAGGATGCGGTAGTGGCTGCGATTGAGGCCGCACTGCAGGCACGGCGTGGACGGTGGCACCACCACCTGCACCCGCCCGGCGTGGCCATCGGTGCCGCCGTCGATGTACGGTATCCTGTTGAAGTAGGAGAAGGAGTTGGCATGGAGGCGGGCGGCCACGTTGTCCAGGCATCCCAGGGTTATGCAGTGCTCCCGCCATGCGGCGTCGGGCAGCTCTTCGATCCTACCTACCACGGGGCGTACCTCCGCCGCTGGATCAAGCTCCTTGGCCCGCTGGGCCACCACCTCGGCCTTCAGCCTCCGCTCCGCCCCGTCCTGCTCCCTGAACAGCACGCAGCGGCTGAGGTTGGAGCGCACCACGTGGTCCATGTCCACCACGGTGATCCTGCGCGCACCGGCCAGGACCAGGTCCTTGACCACCTCGTTACCCAGGGCCCCCGCGCCGACCACCAGGAAGTTGGCGTTCTGGACCTTGTCCATGTCCAGCCAGGTGACGCGGCGGGAGCGCTCCCAGCGGTCCTCGTCCACCTCCCCCGCATGGATGACGGTCATCTAGTTCCCTGAAAAATAATCTAATATTTATAGTAATTATTATATAGTATTCACTATCAATAATGATTAAGGGTTAAGTAGCTATAAAGATACCTCAGGGGATACTGAGGACGCAGGGAGCGGACCGAACAGTACATATGCGTCCCCCCTATGTTAGAGATGAGGTCACGGGCCAAGGGAAGAGTTGACGATGAGCGATCCGGTGAGGCTGACGGCAAGGATACTGGTCATGGATGACGAGGAGAGCATCCTGGAAGTGACCAGCGAGATCCTCCGTGTTTTTGGTTACGAGGTCGGCGTGGCCACCTCGGGCGAGATCGCCCTGGAGAAGTACCGGGCCGCCTTGAACGAGGGCAATCGCTACGACCTGGTGATCATGGACCTCACCGTGCCCATGGGCATGGGCGGCGGGGAAGCGATCAAGGAGCTTTTGAAGATCGATCCCAAGGCCAAGGCCATCGTCTCCACCGGCCTGGTGGACGACGCCATGGTGAAGAGCTACCGCTCCTACGGCTTCGTGGGCATCCTGCCCAAGCCGTACCGCATGCAGGACCTAGAGAAGGTGGTCCGCGCCGCGCTGAGCGAGCCAGTGGGGAGCCGGATCCCCAACTAACGGAACAGTATTATACGCCCTGACCGTTTTTCCGGTCGAGCGAGCGATGAACGAAGAGTTCAAGGTGACACCCTGGGAGGTCAGCGGGGAGATAGACTATGACCTGCTGGTGGAGAAGTTCGGTACCAAGAAGATCGACCAGGCGCTCATGGACCGCCTGTCCCGGTACGCAGAGCCGCATCCCCTGCTTAAGCGGGGCGTGGTGTACTCCCACCGCGACATGGACTGGATACTGGACCGCTATGATGCGGGTGAGCGGTTCTACCTCTACACCGGCCGCGGTCCCTCGGGGCACACCCACCTGGGCCACCTCATGCCGTGGATCTTCACCAAGTACCTGCAGGACACCTTCCACGTTCCTCTCTACTTCCAGCTCACCGATGACGAGAAGTACCTGTTCAACGACGGCCTCGAGCTCAAGGACACCCGCGACATGGCCTACCAGAACCTGCTGGACGTCATCGCCCTGGGGTTCGACCCCGAGCTCACCAAGATATTCGTGGACACCGAGTTCATCCACTCCCTGTACCCCCTGGCACTGAAGGTGGCCAAGCGCATCACCTTCTCCACCGCCCGGGCGGTGTTCGGCTTCGACAACTCCAACAACATCGGTAGCATCTTCTACACCAGCATCCAGGCCGCGCCCGCGTTCCTCGGCTCCACCCTTGCCGGAAGGAACGTCCCCTGCCTCATCCCTTGCGGCATCGACCAGGACCCCCACTTCCGGGTGGCCCGGGATATCGCGCCCACGCTCGGCTTCTACAAGCCGGCGCTGCTGCACAACAAGATGTTCCCCGGCCTGCAGGGGACGGACAAGATGTCCTCCTCTCAGCCCAACAGCACCATCTACACCACGGACCCGCCCAAGCTGGTGCGGAAGAAGATCATGTCCGCGTTCACCGGCGGGGCGGTGTCGGTGGAGGAGCAGCGGAAGTGCGGCGGCAAGCCCGAGATCTGCGCCGTCTTCAAGTACAAGCTGTACCTGTTCGAGAAGGACGACCAGAAGCTGGCCGAGCTGTACGACCGGTGCCGCAAGGGCGAGATCCTGTGCGGGGAGTGCAAGAAGGGGCTGGCCGACGTCATCGTGCCCTTCATCGAGGAGCACCAGCGGAAGAGGGAGGAGGCCAAGGAGCGTGTCGAGGAGTTCATGCTCCGTGATTGAGCTGGTGCCCATCGGTCACGTGCGCTACCAACGCGAGGACATCAGCGAGATCGAGATCGATGAGCGCTTCGTGGAGGGCCTGTACCGCCTGGAGGAGCGCTCCCACGTCCTGGTGCTGTTCATCTTTCATAAGAGCGACGGATACGAGCTGAGGGTCCATCCCCGGGGCGATCCGCGAAACCCCCTGGTGGGGGTGTTCGCCTCCCGCAGCCCCCGGCGACCGAACCCCGTGGGGGCGACGGTGGTGAAGCTCGTGAGCGTCAATGGGAACATCGTCACCGTCTCCGGCCTGGACGCCTGGGAGGGGTCGCCGGTCATCGACATCAAGCCCGACCGCGGCGCTGGGACCATGGTAAAGACTAATAATCCGGGCGGTTCTCCCGGTCCACCATGAACGCCTCGGAACTGCTCGAGGGGCTGTCCGCCAACGAAGCCCGCCTGCTGCTGGCACTGAACCGCCTGAACGGCCGCGCCGACCCGGAGGAGGTCTTCCGCACCGGAGGCTTCGGCCAGCTGGTGGAGGTCATGAACGCGGCGTCCTGGCTGCAGTCCAAGGGCGCGCTGCAGATATTCGAGGTGGCCCGGAAGGTCTACTCCCTGAAGTCGCAGGACGCCGTTCAGAAGGGCCTGCCGGAGAGGCGAGCGCTGAAGCTGCTCGACGAGAGGGGCGGGAGCGTGGAGATGAAGGACCTGTCCTCGGCGGTGAGCAAGGAGGAGGTGTCAATCGCCCTGGGGTGGCTGCGCAAGAAGGACCTTGCCTCCGTCCGCAAGGAGGGCGGGAGCACGATCATCACCATCACCGACCGCGGGCGGGAGATGCTGCAGAAGGAGATGGACGACGAGCGCACCCTGGCCGAGCTGGCCCGGGGCGAGCTTCCCGAGGACCGGTTGGACAAGGCCACCATCGCCGCCCTCAAGTCCCGCCAGGACCTGGTGGTGGAGCGCCTGGCGGTGGACCGCACGCTGGAGATGACCCCCCTGGGCCGCGAGCTGGTGTCCATGGGCCTGGAGGTCAGGGAGGAGGTCGCGCAGCTCACGCCGGAGCTGATCCAGACCGGGAAGTGGAAGGACGTCACCATGCGCAGGTACGACGTGCGCTCCTTCGCCCCGCCCATCCACCCCGGGAAGAAGCACCCCCTCACCCGTGTGGCCGACGAGGTCCGCCGCATATTCGTGGACATGGGGTTCCAGGAGATCGACGAGGAGTACGTGCAGCCGGCGTTCTGGAACATGGACGCCCTGTTCACCCCGCAGGACCATCCGGCCAGGGAGCTGCAAGACACCTTCTACCTGAAGCGACCGGGACGGCTGGCTCTGGAGGACGAGGGCATCATCGACCGGGTGTGCACCATGCATGAGAGCGGTGGGGACACCGGCTCCCTGGGCTGGAGGTACAAGTGGTGCCGCGAGGAGTCGGAGCGGGCGCTGCTGCGCACCCACACCACGGTCAACACCATCCGCCACCTGTGGAAGCACCCCCAGCCGCCGGTGAAGGTGTTCTCCCTGAGCAAGGTGTTCCGCAACGAGTCCATCGATGCCACCCACCTCCCCGAGTTCACGCAGATCGAGGGCATCATCATGGAGGAGAACGCCTCCTTCGACATGCTGTGCGGCGTCATCAAGGAGTTCTACGGGCGCATGGGCTTCAAGGACATCCGCTTCCGCCCCGGCTACTTCCCGTACGTGGAGCCGGGCCTGGAGGTGGAGGTGCGGTTCAAGGACAACTGGATGGAGCTGGGCGGTGCCGGGATATTCAGGCCGGAGGTGACGGCTCCGTTCGGCATCAAGCACCCGGTGCTGGCGTGGGGCCTGGGGTTCGAGCGCCTGGCCATGCTGCGGTGGAACCTCAAGGACCTGCGGGACCTGTACATCAGCGACGTGGACCTGCTCAGAACGTCCCCGTTAATTTGAGGTTGTTGGCCTTCAGCGCGTACTCCAGGGACCGGTCGCGGTTGCCGATGCTGTAGTACATCTCTGAGATCTTGTTGTACAGCTCGGTCTGCTTGGTGTTCATGGCGTTGCGGCTGAGGGCGAACATGCGCAGCGCCTCGTCGTCCTCCCCCGTCTTCAGGGCGATGACCCCGAGGAGGTAGTAAGCGCGGGCCTCCTCCTCCGGCTCCTCGAACCGGTGGCTCAGTAGCCGTTCCAATATCTCCCGTGGCTCATGGTAGTCACCGTTGCGGATCAGGGACTCGGCGATGTGGCACTCCAGCGCGGTGTTGATGTGGTCGTCGTACACCCCCCGGGCGCGGATAAAGGCCCGGTAGGCCAGGGCGTACTCCTTCTTGTCCATGTTCAGCAGGCCCTCGATCATGTACCCGTCGAACCTCTCCGAGGGGATGCTGGAGGCCTCCATGTACTTGGTGATGATGAGGCAGTACTCGTGCTTCCCCACCCGGCGGGCGGTCTCCGCCTGCACGTAGTGCACCAGCCCGCTGTACCCCTTGGTCACGTCCCGGATGTTGGACACCGCCTCCAGCAGGTCCTCGTCCGGAGCGATGAGCAGCTCCTTGGCATGGTGGAACACCAGTATCTCGGCGTCGGCGAAGCGCTTGGAGCACACCAGGTGGTACAGCACCTCCTTGAGGTCGTCCCAGTGCAGCCAGTAGTCCACCGCGAAGCTGTGGTAGTCCTTGAGCTTCTCCGGGTCGGTGACGCTGACCACGTACTCCTTGAGCTCCTGCGGCAGGTCCACCATGCCCCGCTCGTCCACCGGCAGGAGGGACGTGGCGATGTCCGGCAGCACCTCCCGGCGGAAGGGCTTGCGGAACACGCAGGACATGGCCACCACGGGCTTGAACTTGTCATCCAACGCCTCCCACAGCTCCGGGCCCTTGCACTTCCGTATGTCCTGGAAGGGCGTGAGGTCAATGGCGTTGACGTCCGCGTACTGCATGATCTCCCTGGCCTTCTTCTCCCCCTGGGGGGTGAGGAAGTACGCCTTCCGCTTGGTCCTGCCCTTCTTGATGTGGGACAGGCGCTCGGAAACGTCCCGGGAGTCCTTTAACTTCTTGAGCTCCAGGGCGGCGTGGGCCCGCGATATGCGCAGGGCGGCGGCGATGCCGTCCTGGCTGATGTCGATGGGGACGTCGTAGGAGTCGTGATACTTCGTGTACTGGGACAGGTGAAAGATGATCCGCTCCCCTACCGTCAACGACGCCGCCATGTGAGCCCCCGTGCTAACCGCTGAGCTTAAGGAAATAAGATTATTTAGCGTTTGAGACGCATCGAGAGGGCTTTTCGCTCACATCGAGACATTAGGCGCCCTCACCTTCTTGGCCCGCACGGCGTACTCCTCGGCCTTCTCCCGCATGCCCATGAGGCCGTACGCGTCCGACAGCCGCAGGTACAGCTCGCCGTTCTCCTTGTTGCGGGCCGCTCCCCGGCTCTTGCTGAAGTAACGCACCGCGGCCTCGGCATCTCCGCTGCCCAGGGAGACCGACCCCAGCTGGAAGAAGACCCTCTCCAGCTGCTCCCCGTCCCCGCCCCCCTGGGCCAGGAGGTGCTCCAGCAGCTCCCTCGCCTCGCTCATGCGACCGGCCTGGATGAACGTCTCGGCCAGCTCGCACTGCACCTCTATATCGTTCCCCTCGGCCAGCTCCGCGGCCTTCCTCAGCCTGGCAGCGGAAGCCTCGTGATCGCCCTTGGACCTCAGCACCAGGGCCTCCACCATGAGGCCGTCGTGGCGGTCCTTGTTCGATGGCGAGCTACAAAGTTCCTGCGCTTTCCTCAGCGCCAGCTCCAGGGACCCCGACCGCCTGGCCACCTCGGCCTGGGCGTACAGCACCCGGCCGCGGTACCGCTCGTGCTCCGGCCTCACCGCCTGCACGATGTCCAGGAGGTCCTTGTCCGCCGGCCCCATGGCCGCCACGCCCTTGGAGGCCAGGAGCATCTCCGCCTCCCTGGAACGGCCGGCCCTCATGAGGTGGTAAAGCCTCTCCCGGTACATCCCCAGGGGGAGCCAGTAGTCGGCGGCCAGGGAGTGGTACTGCCTCAGCAGCGCGGGGGCCACCTGCGTGGGGACGTAGACGCACAGCTCCGGGGGCATGCTCACCATCCCGTTGGCGTCCTCCGGCAGCAGCGACACGGTGGTCTCCGGCACCGCCTCCCGGTGGAACGGCCGGCGGAACACGCAGGCCTGGGCCAGCACGCCTCTCTGCTCGTCGTTGAGGCCGTTCCACAGCTCCGGGCCCTTGCACTTCTTGAGGTCCAGGAAGGGCTGGACGTCGATGCCCTCGCTCTCCGCGAACTGCTTGATCTTCCGCGCCCTCTCCTCGCCCGGAGAGGTGAGGAAATACACCTTGCGCTTGGTCTTGCCCTTCTTGATGTGCACCAGCTTCTCCACCACTTCCCCGGTGTCCTTGAGCTTCTTCAGCTCGATGGCGGCGTGGGCCCGCGATATGCGCAGGGCGGCGGCGATGCCGTCCTGGCTCACGTCCAGCGGGGCGTCGTAGCTGTCGATGTACTTGGTGTATTGGGCAAGCTGCAGGATGATCCTCTCTCCGACGGTCAGGGTACCGGGCATAAGGGATCGATAAATATTGGAATGTAAATATTTTATTATGCTATTTGTATATTACAAGAGTTATCGCCCCTGTCCCGGGGAGTATGTCTGGGCGCTCCCCCGGGACCGGCAGGCAGTATGGAACGGCCCTTTGCATAACGGATCCACAATGATAACAAAAGGAAAGGAAGGCGTTTAGGCCGGTGACGCTCACCGCAGATTGGGGTCCCCGAACCTCAGGGTGGAGGAGAGCGTGCTCTTGATCTCGCTCAGGGACCGGTTCACTTCCTCATCGGCCAGGTCGCGCTCGGAGAGGCTCTGCGTGATCAGGGCGGAGGCGCAGCGGTCGGCCACCAGGTTCAGCAGCTTGACGTCGGCATCGCTCTGCGTCCGGGCCTTGTCCCAGGCCACGAACAGGGTGCCGATGATGTCGGAGCCCTGCTTCACCGGCACGCCCAGCAGGGAGTTGGCGCTGGAGCCCTTGAGGGCCTCGCACACCGGCCCGGACTGGACGCTGTCGATGAACACCGGGCGGTCCTCCTTGACGATGCATCCGGGGAAGGTATCGCCCACACCCTCGGAGTAGCTGGACGGGACGGGATCGCCGAGGCCGTACACCGCTCGACCGTCCAGGCGGTCCCCCTTGCGGCTCATCACCATGGCGCCCTCCGCCCGGGTGACCTGGGCCAGGTTGCGCAGCAGCGCGTCCAGGGTCGGTTGGGGCGCCGCGGAGTTGACCGCTATGGACGACACCTGGTTGAGCTCCGACAGCTCCTCGCTCACCGCGGCCAGCTGCTTCATGAGCTGCTCCTTGTCCTCCTGCGCTTTACGCTTCTCGGAGATGTCGCGGACCCGGTCCACCCGCGCCTCCCGCCCCTTGTACATGATGTCCCGGGAGACGATCTCCACGGTGAGGGCCCTGCCGTCCTTGCGGTTGAGCACCACCTCGAACGTCCCCTCCGCCGCTCCGGACAGCTGGGGCGAGACCATGCCCCTCAGTCCAGGGGTCACAAGCGAGGACAGGGGCATGCCGATCAGCTCCCCGGTGTCGTACCCGGTCATGGCGGCGTAGTGCTCGTTGACCTCCGCCAGCCTGCTGTCCTGTATGATGGCCAGGCCTTCGAAGGCGGTGCCGATCATGTACTGGTTGCGCTCCTTGAGCTCCTGCAGCTCCTTCTCCAGCTTATCGGCCTTCTTCTTCTCCGAGAGGTCGCGGATCAGGGCGTAGTAGTACTGCACCTTGCCGTCCTTGTCGTTGGTCTGGCAGAGGATCACCTCCACCGGGGTGCGGGACCCGTCCTTGTTGGCGTGCAGCTTCTCGTAGAACTGGGGCTGGCCGCTCTTGCGCAGCTCCTCCATGGCCTGGGCCTCCCTCTCCTGGCAGTCCGGTGGGGTGAGGTACAGCACCCACTGCATGGCCCGCAGCTCGTCCTCGGAGTAGCCGCTGAGCTTGGCGAAGGCCTCGTTGAAGGCCATGGTCCTCCCGTCCGGGTAGCCGGCCACGAAGGGCATGGTGGACTTGTCCATTGCGTCCGCAAGCAGGTGCACGTACTCCCGAAGGACCTTCAGCTCCCTCTGGATATTGGTCTCAGGCTTGTCAATGAATTCAGGCATGATGCTCACTCTCCGGGCTGAACCCCGCCAACCCTCCACATCTGGCCGCCCCCCAGGTCCAGGGACGGGGAGCGGACCTCGAGCCATTTTTCTCATCCCATTAATCCTTTCCTCCCTGAAACCTTATTATCAAGAATGACCGTGCTCGGCCGAGCGTGAGACGGGTATGAGACTATTGGTGTGCAGCCTGGAGGACTATGCCAGCGTGAACATACGGGACGAGCTGCTGGCCGCGGTGCCGTGGGTTCCGCATGGGGTGGCCCACGGCCATGCCGCGTACGCCTTCAGGGACAGCGTCCTGATGACCGTCCCCCGCCTGCACCTGAGGTGCGATGACATCGACCGGGAGGCCGCGGTCGCGCTGGGCGTGCCCATCGAGGAGGTCGTCTTCCTCTCCCGCCACAAGTCGGCTTCGGGAAAGCCCTCCCTCACGGTCCACCCCATCGGGAACTGGGGGAAGGCCGATCACGGCGGCCGGGACGGGACGCTGGTGCCCGCGGCGCCGCACCTGATGACGTCGCTGCTGCGGCAGCTGAAGAAGGAAGCGTCGGGGCTGGACTTCGATGTCACCTTCGAGGTCACGCACCACGGTCCGTTGCTGGGGACGCCCACCCTGTTCATCGAGATCGGCAGTAGCGAGGCTACCTGGGGCGACCGCACCGCGGCGCAGGCCATCGCCCGCTCCCTGGTGCACGTAGAGGTGTCCGACCACCCAGTGGCCCTGGGCATAGGGGGCGGTCATTATGCTCCGCGCTTCACCGAGTCCTGCCTCGCTAAGAAGGTCGACTTCGGGCACATGCTGCCCAACCACGCCTTCGACCTGCAGGACACCGAGGGCCTCAAGGAAAAGATCAGGAAGGGCATGGAGGCCAGCGGGACCCGCCTGGCGTACATCCACCGCCGCTCCATGAAGAGGTCCGAGGCCACCACCATCGCGAGGCTGGTGGCATCGCTAGGCTACGAGACGGTGGACAGCTCGGACTTCGAAGATATTGAGGGCGCGGCCGGGAACGCCCCGGGCACGCCCTGAGATCACTCCTTCTTCTTCTCGGCCTCCATCTCCGCGAACAGCTGGCTGAGCCCGCGCTTCGCCACCGACCAGGTGGGGACGCCCCCCGTGACCACGGCCACGTGCATGGCCTCCACGATCTCCTCCTTAGTGGCGCCGTAGTTGGCGGCCACCCGGGCCTGAGGGTAAACGCAGTCCTCGCACATTCGGGTAGCTACGCACGCCAGGGCGATCAGCCGCTTGGTCTTGCGGTCCAGGGCCCCGTCCTCCACCAGGACCTGGTCCAGCTCCTTGATGGCCACGGCCAGGTCGGGGTTGTGCTCCCGGATGTGGGCCAGAGCGTGAGGCACGTAGTTCCCCATGCGGCACCCCATCTCCGCCACCGCGTCCTCGGCGCTGACATCGTCCTTCAGGTTCTTGATCCTCTTGCACTGCCTCTCGTCGGTCATGTAGTCCTCACCTTGTAGTGAGGTAAGATTGGCCGCCGCGCAGTTAAGCGTTATGCCTCACGGGCCGGCGATGACCGTTCCCTTGATGGGCCGGCCGCGGATGGCGCGCTCCATCTCCGGCAGGTCCCGACCGGCCACCACCAGTATGGGGATGCGGCACCGCTTCACGATGGCCGCCCCCAGGGGGTCGAACACGTGGGAGTTGCCGGCCCCGTGGCCGCCTGCCATCATCGCTTCCAGCTCGTCGAAGGTCAGGTGGTCGTACCGCACCGCGCGCGGGTCCTTGCGGGGATCGGCGGAGTAGACCCCGTCCACCGAGGTGGCGTTCACGATGCGGGCCGCTCCCACCCTCTCGGCCAGAGCCGCCGACACGCCGTCGGTGGTGTGCCCCGGTGTGGTCCCCCCCATCACCGCCACCCGCCCCCTGCGGCCCTGGGCGGCGGTCTCCTCGATCGTGGTGGGCACGTGATGGTGCGCCAGATCGCCCAGGGCGAGCTGAAGGAGGCGGGCGTTGAGGCGGGTGACCTCGATGCCCATCCCATCCAGCTGTGGCTCCGTGGCGGACAGCTCGCGGCCGGTGGTGATGTAGTAGCGGGCGATCTTGCCCCCGCCGCACACCACGTACAGCTCCATGTCGTCGGCCAATGTGCGGAGCAATGACGAGAACCGGGCCAGGAACGCTCCGTCCTGGTCATCGGGAATGATTATGGACCCACCCAGCGAGATGACGATCTTTTCCATGTGCTTTTCCCCCAATATGGCATAGGCCCACGAGGACGTGGACGTAGGCGCATAGCTCTGGGGGATTTATACATGATGATGGTCCGGGCCCACGGGTCCGGTCCCCTACCCGAACCCAACGACGGTCCTGGGGGGAGAGGGCCGGTAAAGCCCTGCCGACATGCTCCAGCAGGGAGGCTCCAGTCAGTGAGCGGAAGCTGACCAACACATTTAATACGGAATTATGTTTAGTGTAAAAAAGCGCAGGTCGAAACACGATGGCTCCAGATGAGAGCGATAATGAACGGATGATGGAGAAGCGCCGATACGATTTCAAGCGCGCTCTGGAAGAGATCAGGAACATTCACGGGCGAGGTACCGAGCTGGTATCCGTCTACGTGCCACCGGACAAGCTCATCTCCGATGTGGCCAACTACCTCAGGAACGAGTACTCACAATCACAGAACATCAAGAGCAAGAGGACCAACAAGGCCGTCACCGGGGCCATCGAATCCATACTGGCACGTCTGAAGTACTTTAAGACGGCTCCGGAGAACGGCGTCATCTTCTTCGTGGGGGAGGCCCCCACCGCGGGCGACCAGACCAAGCAGGTGCAGTTCGTCCTGGAGCCCCCCGAGCCGATCACCTCCTTCATGTACCGCTGCGACTCCGAGTTCTACACCGAGAAGCTGTGGGACATGCTGGACGAGAAGACGACCTTCGGCCTGCTGGTCATCGATCGGTCAGAGTCGACCATCGGCCTGCTCAAGGGCAAGAGGGTCATCCCGGTGAAGAACATCCAGTCGCTGGTGCCATCGAAGCACGGCCGGGGCGGCCAATCGGCCCTGCGTTTCGAGCGGCTCATAGAGATCGCCGCCCACGAGTTCTACAAGAAGACTGCGGACGTCGCCAACGAGGCCTTCTTGGCCCAGGGCGACCTGAAGGGCATCCTCATCGGCGGCCCGGGGCCCACCAAGGAGTTCTTCGTGAAGGAGGAGTACCTCCACCACGAGCTGAGGAAGAAGATCATCGACACGTTCGATACGGGATACACGGACGAGTACGGCCTCAAGGAGCTGGTGGAGAAGGCCAAGGACTCGCTGGCAGATCTGGACCTCATGCGCGAGAAGCAGCTCATGCAAAGACTGCTGGAGGAGATCCGCAAGTCCGACGGCGGACTGGCGGCGTACGGCGAGGACCAGGTGCGTCACGCCCTGGAGCTGGGCGCCGTCGATACGCTCCTGCTGTCCGAAGGCCTCAGGAAGGTGCGGGCCACCATAAGCTGCCCTAAGTGCGGCTGGACCGGCCAGGTGACCGCGGACAAGGTGGAGGATGTGAAGTGCCCCAACTGCCCTGACGCCGCTCCGGCGGTGGAGTCCTCGGCGGACTTCGTGGACGCGTTCTACGAGGACGCCTCCAAGGTGGGCACCAAGGTGGAGCTGCTGTCCGTGGACTCCGAGGAAGGGGAGCTGCTGTTCAAGGCCTTCGGAGGCATTGCGGCAATACTGCGCTACGGCATCGGAGGGATGTGATGGACCCCCTGGAGCCGTTCCGGGAGGAGGTCCACAGGGCCGCCTCCAGCGCGTTCTCGCAGCTGGGCGCGGACGTGACCTTCGAGGTCGAGGTCCCGTCCACCAGCATCGCCGACTTCGCCGTCCCCTGCTTCCCCCTGGCCAAGAAGCTGCGGAAGGCGCCTCCCGCCATCGCGGAGGAGGCCGCGGCCCTCATCCCGCCCCTGGGGCTGATCTCCAAGGTGTGGGCGGACAAGGGGTACCTCAACTTCCAGCTCAACGACTCCCGCCTCAGCGTCAGCACCATGGAGGCCATTATGTCCATGAGGGACGGCTACGGGCGCGGGGGGGTGGAAGGCAGCAGGGTGCTGCTGGAACACACCTCGGTGAACCCCACTGGACCGATCCATGTGGGCAGGGCCCGCAACCCCATCATCGGTGACACGCTGGCCAGGTGCATGCGGGCCTACGGCTACGATGTCACCACGGAGTACTACGTGAACGACGTGGGCAAGCAGGTGGTCATGCTCACCTGGGGCCTGGAGAACATCCCCGCGGAGGACGTCCCCGAGGTCTCCGGCGACAAGGCCGATCACCGCCTGGTGGTCTACTACCAGAAGGCCAACAAGATGATGGAGTCGGACCCCAAGGTGGAGAAGCAGGTCGGCGCCATGCTCCGCCGCTTCGAGGACGGGGACGAGGAGGTCATGGGCAAGGTCCGCAAGACCGCCAAGCTCATGCTGGACGGGATCATCGAGAGCCTCACGTCCATCAACGTCATCATCGACCAGTTCACCTGGGAATCGCAGTTCATCAAGGACGGCTCCGCCCATAATGTGGTGGAGCAGCTGAAGCGCTCCGAGCACTGCTCCGAGGAGAAGGGGGCCTGCTACCTGGAGCTGAAGCCCTTCGGCATCCACGGCAAGGAGACGAGGTTCTTCTTCACCCGCGCCGACGGGACCACGCTGTACACCACCCGGGACATGGCCTACCACCTGGACAAGTTCCAGCGGGCCGACCGCATGGTCAACATCCTGGGGGAGGACCAGAAGCTGGGCCAAGCTCAGCTGGCCATCGCACTGAAGCTACTGGGCCAGGAGCGCGCCCCGGAGTGCGTGTTCTACTCCTTCGTCTCCCTTCCGGAGGGCCGCATGTCCACCCGTAAGGGTACGGTGGTGTACCTCGACGACCTGATAGAGGAGGCGGAGGAGCGCGCCCTGGAGGAGGTGCGGAAGCGTAGGACGGACCTGTCCGAAGAGCGCATGCGGGAGATCGCCCGGGCCATCGGCCGTGGCGCCGTCCGGTACAACATCGTGCGCGTCCAACCGGAGAAGCCACTGGTGTTCAAGTGGGAGGACGCGCTGAACTTCGAGGGGAACAGTGCTCCGTTCGTGCAGTACGCTCACGCTCGTGCCTGCAGCATCCAGCGCAAGGCCGGCAGCAGCGAGGAGGGATACGATCCCGCGGTCCTGACCAACGAGTACGAGCTGCGGCTGATGCGCGTTCTGGCCCGCTACCCCTCGGTGGTAAGAGAAGCGGGGGAGAAGGCCCGCATACAGGTGCTCCCGGCATACGGCCACGAGCTGGCCGCGGCGTTCAACCAGTTCTACACCTACGTCCCGGTGCTCAAGGGGGAAGAGAACAAGGCCGCCCGCCTGGCCCTGGTGGACGCCACCCGCATCGTGCTCGCGAACGTGCTGCACACGCTGGGCCTGAGCGCTCCGGAGGAGATGTAGGGATGAAGATCGTCCCCCTGTCCGACGAGGACCGGGTGTCGGTCCGCATGCTGGAGCTGGCCTGCATCCGCGAGTACGTGGAAGGTCCCATGGGTAAGAAGTGGGACGAGTTCTCCCAGGAGGTCAGGCAGAAGCTGGGGGCCTCGGCCGGCGGCTCGTTCTCGTTCTACCGCGACCAGGGCTTAAGCTTCGTCGCCAAGGAAGGGGACAAGGTGGTGGGCTTCGTCTTCGGACAGATGGTGCACTGGATCGATGGCCTGGAGAGCGCGGTGTGGCTGGAGAACATCGGCGTGGACGTGGAGTTCCGCCGCATGGGCATCGGCTACATGCTATTGCGGCAGATGGCCCTGGAGGGCAAGAAGAAGGGCGCCAAGGTGGTGCACAGCTCGGTCGCACCGGACAACATCAGTTCTCTTCTGTTGCACAAGAAACTGGGCTTCCTGGCCGAGGACCGCAAGATCGCGTACCTGGACCTGGAGAAGTACATCTAGCGCAGGAAGGTGTGCTCCTCCCGCCCGTACCGCGTGGCGATGAGCCCCTCCACGTTCTCCTTCTCCTCGTCGGTGAGCTCGCTCCTATCGAAATCACATCGCAATGTGGACGAGAACCCGCTCACCACCGCCTTCTTGACCCGCTCCATCGACGGGACCGGGTCCAGCACTTCTGAGAGCGAGATCATAGAGCTCTGCTCGCGCTTGCTCGAACGCAGCACCGCGAACATGGCGTCGTAGTCCACCGTGACCAGCAGCGTCCCGTGCTGCAGGACCGCGTTACCCCGCCTTAGCTGCGCGCTGCCCGAGATCTTGCGGCCGTCCACCAGGATGTCGTTGATGGGCTTGTATTCCGCCCTGACGCCAAGCTCATCGAGGGCGTGCACCAGCCCCTGGCACAGGATGCGGAACGTGTCCTGGGGGCTCTCCGGTAGGGACCCCCGACCCATGATGATGGAGTAGATGAGCTGCCCGGGATCGGTGTACACCGCGCTCCCCCCGCTCACCCTGCGTACCACCTTCACTCCTCGCCGTTCCACCTCGTCCACGTTCAAGCAGGAGGCCACCCGTTCAAAGTACCCTAGCGAAACGGTCGGCCCGCTCCGCTGGTAGAGGTGCAAGGTGTCCGGCACGAGGCCCTGGTCCCGTGCCATCATCATCGCGTCATCGATGGCGGCGGAGCGCTCCGCCGTCACCAGGCCGGAGTCCACCAGGCGGCAGGTCACGGCCGTCATTATGTTTAGAAGAAAGAAAGAGTTTGCCTCAGGTGACGATCTCCTTGAGGCGACCCTCCTCCGCGGCCCGCCGCACCTCCATGGCCAGCCGGCGCCCGGTGGACATGTTCTTCCGCCACAGCGAGTTACCGTAGGCGTGCCCCACGTTCATGTGCACGTTGGTCCCGCCGCCGATGCGCGGCGCCACGTCGTAGATGAAGAAGTTGAGGTCCTTGTCCACGCAGGTCTGGAGGCAGAACGGCCCGATGATCCCGGGGGCGAAGTGCTCCTTGGTGGCCGCCACGTACTGCTCGGCCAGCTCGAAGGCCTTCTCCAAAAGGGACTCGCGCAGCGTGGCGGAGTTGTGGCCGCACACCGTGTACTCAGGGACGCGCTGCTCCTCGTTGAGGGTGATCTGCTGCGCCGCCGGTATGCGCACATGGCCGTCCAGGGAGCTCTCGAACCTCCAGTCCACGCCGATGAGCTCGACCTGCTCGCCGCGCTTCTCCAACGGGGAGTAGAAGAAGTCCAGGTTGAACACCGGGCCGATGATGTACTCCTCCATGCGCGCGCTCTCCAGCGTCTCGCGGTCGATGACCCCCTGCCTGATGAGCTGCTCCGACTTCTGCACGAACTCATCGTACGAGGCGCAGGTGAAGAACCCCCTCTCCAGCTTCTTCTTGGCGTGGTGCAGCTTCACGATGCTCAGCGAGTCGATGTCCTGCGGGTCCCTGATCCTGCGGGGGTAGGGCATGCCCGCCTGGTCCAGCAACCAATAGTAGTCCCGGGGCCCGCCCCGGTCCTCGCTGCGCAGCAGGTTGCGCGATCCCACCAGGGGGACCATGAAGTCGTTCTCCACCGAGTCTATGGAACAGTAGGAGGTGAACGAGCGGTTGGGCACGAACAGCACGTTCTGGCCGCGCAGGTCCGACATTACGTCCGGCTTGAGGACATCGCGGAACCGGGGCAGGAGCATGACCTCGTCCACCATCCCCCTGACGACCTGGCCCTTCTTGTCCCGGAAGGCCTTGAAGTACCTCGAGTAAGGCGTGTCACGGCCCTCCTGGCACACCGCCAAGGTTCGCAGGTTCTCCTCCACCGCCCCGTCGCAGGTGTCGAGCGCGGAGTGGGAGCCGATAACACCTATCTTGACATTGCTGGGATCATAGTCCTCTAGGACCTCGTGGATAGCCTTGCGGTCGATCATGGACCCTCGCCTGAGTACCGGAACGGGGTGGAGGGTATAAGCCTGTCGGGAGCATCAGGCCCCGGACATGCCCATGAGGATGATGAACACCATCAGCGCGATGGCGCCCACCGAATCGATGGCCGACGAGGTCAGCGGTATGGAGTGATCGTCCGGGTCCAGGGAGAAGCGGTAGGTGAACATCGCCACGTAGTAGGAGATGATGTTGAGGGCGGTCACGGTCACCAGCCCGGCGGTGAGGGACAGCAGCACCATCTCCCACAGGGGCGGGGAGCTGAGGCCTAGGAGCAGGCCGACGGCGTAGGATGATATGCCCAGGAGGGTGAACACCCACAGGGCGAAGATGTAGATGATGGCGAAGTTCTCCATGGCCACCCGTCCCGGCGCCCGTCCCGGCTCCAGCATACCCATGTGCAGGAGCGACGAGAAGCGCGAGGTGAGGATGCCCCCCAGCGCGTTGGCGTCCTCCAGGAACGGGGGGATCAGAACCAGCAGCACCGGCAGGGCCACCAGGCTCTCCAGCTGCTGGTCGATGGTCACACCGGCGATGATGTCCAGCAGGATGCAGATGGTGAGCACCGGCGCGCTCTGCACGAAGATGCGGCGCATCTCCGCCGCCCCCCGGGAGACGGCCATCCCCACCAGCACCACGGTGGCGAGGATGAAGGCCAGGGAGAACAGCAGGATGGTGAAGTCCGGGGAGTTGAGCACTATGATGGCCGACAGGAAGAGCATGGGCAGCGTGACGATGTCACCGGCCGCGGTGATCAGCGGTGCCGAGATATTGTCAATGTCCCAGTTCCGCCGGAAGCCGATGCCCGCCACCAGGATGTTGATGAGTATAAGGACCAGGCCGGCCAGCACGCCGCCCAGCACCGAGATGAATATGAGCTTCTCCACTGACATGGAATCCAGGCCCAGCATGATGCAGGTGCCGTTGGCCAGTACGCCCATGAGGACGGACATTACCAGCGTGAGGAGTATGGACGACTCCATGTTGGATCGTAGGATACTGCCCTTGCGGAAGGAGAGCTCGAACGTGCCGATGTGCATCGAGGTGCCCAGCCGGCTGCCCAGTGCCCCGAAGATATTGCCCCGCATGCCGATGGCCGGGGGGATGAGGATCATGAGGCCTGGCAGGAGTTCCAGCGTTCCGCTCATGCTGCCCAGGGTCACGCCGGCGATGAGGTCGCCCAGTGAGGATATCATCAGCGCCACCATGCCCAGGGAGAAGACCGAGCGGTTGTCGGCAAAGAAGTTCCTGGTCCCCTTGAACATAATGGCTCACCCTGAGCAGGAAACCTCTCCTCCCTATATGTATTTCTTTCACTTGCCACGCGAGCCCGGGAGCACGCTGCCGCCGACAATTGTTTTATATCCCGTAGAGATTAAAGGAAGGAGCGAGCGCGTTGAGCCTCGTGTGGGCACGGTGCACCCCAGTGAGAGATAGGGACACAGTTCGGAGGGAGCTTCTGGACACCATTCTTGATAGGGCACCGTGTCATTGGAGTGTGCGTTAACCAATGCCTTTCTTCGAATCCCCCGATGATGAGGAAGACGAGCACCTGACCGTCAGGGAACTTCTCACCGAGATGAAGGACATATCCGAGGTCATCGTGGACCTGGCCTATGCTGCCCTGCTGTTCGACAGCCAGGAGATCGGCGCCGAGGTGCATCACCTGGGCTCGCGGATGGACATCCTCAACCACGAGATCAAGATACGCATGATGCTGGCCTCCCGTACCAAGCAGGACGCGGTGCAGCTCTCCGGCCTGCTGCAGGTGGCCGAGGGAGCGGCCTCCATGTCCAAGGCCGCGGGGGACATCGTCGACCTCCTGGAGCTCAACCCCAAGGGAAGCCCCATCGTCAGTTTAGTTCTAAAAGAGGCGGAGGAGAAGATCCGCCTGCTCACGCTGACCGACCAGTCGGACATGAAAGGCCGGTCCCTGGAGGCGCTGAGCGTGGAGACGGAGACCGGCATGAGGATCATTGCGATCAAGAGGGGCATCCGCTGGATCTACGACCCCGAGGAGGAGACCACCCTCAAGGAAGGAGACCTCTTAGTGGTCCGCGGGACCGAGGACGGCTACGAACGGTTGCGGCGCTTCGCCGCCGGCGCGGAGAAGTGGCCCGTTTATCCGCCCGAGGTGGTATGATGGGCCCGCTGGAAGAGATGCTTCTGGAGATCAAGGACACCTCGGAGCTGATGGTCGATCTGGCGTACTCCTCGCTGCTGTACAACAACCGGGACATCGCCGAGGAGGTGAACCAGCTCGATGCGCGCATGCGGGAGCTGGAGAACGACATCCAGGAGATGGCGGTGCAGAAGGCCGTGGAGGACAAGGACATCAAGAAGGCGCTGCTCATCATCCGTCTGGCCCAGTCCGTCGGGGAGATCTCCGGCTCGGCCATGAAGATCGCCGACGTGGTGCGCCGCGACGTGCCGCCGCACCCCGTGATACAGCTGTCCCTGCGGGAGACGGACGTGATCATCACCGCCGTGACCGTCGGGGCGACGTCGGACATGGCCGGCTCCACACTGGGAAAGATCAAGCTAGCGACCAACACCGGCATGTACGCCATCGCCATCCGCCGCGGCCGGCGGTACATCTACGGTCCGGACCAGTACACCATGATGATGGAGGGCGACACCCTGTATGTCCGGGGACCGGAGGACGGGGAGCAGTACCTCAGGGACCTGGCCAGCGGAACGGTGCACCTGGAGCCCAAGGACCTGAAGTAGAGAGAAGAATGGTAGCCCCGGGCAGATTCGAACTGCCGTCGCAAGATCCAGAGTCTCGCATGATTGACCGCTACACTACGGGGCTGTTGTAGTAGGCCAGGAAAATGCTCCTATGTTTTAAATGTATCGCTGCGGGAACCGGGGCGGGCCCGGCCCCCCCCCGCAGATTTACTTCTTGAAGTTCTTTATGGCCGCGAGGATGCGGTCGTACACGTCGTCGATCTCGCCCTGGCCGTTCACGTCCACGAGGATCTTGCGCTGGGAGTAGAACTCCGCCAGGGGCAGGGTGCGCTCCTTGTACACGCGCAGGCGCTCCCTTACCACCGCCTCGGTGTCATCGGTCCGCTGGTACAGCTCTCCGCTGCACTTGTCGCACACGCCCTCCTTCTTGGTGGGCTTGGCGATGAGGTGGTACACCTCGTTGCACTGCTTGCAGCTGCGGCGGTTGACGATGCGGTCCACGATGATCTGCTCGTCCACGTCCAGGTTCACCGCGAGGTTGATGTCGGCGATGGTGTCGAGCATCTTGGCCTGCTCCAGGTTCCGCGGGAACCCGTCCAGCAGGAACCCGCCCTTCAGACCGGACAGCTTCTCCTTTATCAGGCCGATGACCAGGTCGTCAGGGACCAGCTTTCCAGCGTCCATGAACCCCTTGGCCTTAACGCCCAGGGGGGTGTTGTTGCGGACGCCCTCGCGCAGCAGGTCGCCCGTGGAGATCAGCGTCAGTCCCATCTCCTGGCAGAGCCTCTTCGCCTGCGTCCCCTTTCCCGAGCCGGGGGCACCAAGCAGCACCATCTTCGTGTCCATGCCCGATTGTATAGTGTTCTCCCTTAAGCCTCTTTTGTGTGCCGGCCCAACTGTGTTGAACAACTCTAAGCCCTCGCCAACATGTTGTACGTCCAGAACTTGTGCTGCGCCTCGCGCAGCATCAAGTCGCGGCGCGTCGAGCGCAGCGCCTCGCTCATGACGCGCTTGACGGCCGAGAATGCGCATTCGACCTTCCAGCGCATGCCGTAGCCGTGCTTCAGCTTCCATCCTTCCTTCCCAAGGCGACGTAGCTCGCGCGCGGCCATCGGCCGCGCGAACGTGCCGCCCTTCAATCGCTGGTCGGCGTTCTTCCTCAAGTTTATTCCGGCATCGATGCCGTTACGGTGAAGAAAATCGAAGTTGTACCTCGTGTCGTACGCGGCGTCCGCGAGCACGCGGACGACCTGCGTTCCTTGATCCAGCGAACGCTGGACCAGCGGTACGAGGTAGTGAGCGTCGTAGCTGTGATCGTCTCCTACCATGACGGCGACGATCTCCAACGTCTCGACGTCCACGGCGACATGCGCCTTGATGAATCCTCGATGCACGTGCCACTTGTCTCGCAGCCACTCACCTCGCCTCGTGACCGCTATACCGGTCGAGTCGACCGCCAGCGTGACGTCGTCGCCTGACGTCACGCTCTCCTCCGCCTCGTCCGCGACGAGGCGGTACCATAACGTTGTGTAATCCGGAACAGCGAACCCGAGCTCGTCAGAAAGCGCTCTCAGCAAGCCTTCGGCTTGCCTCAAAGCGAGATGCCAGACGTCGCGCAGCAGACGAACGAATCGAACGAGGGAACGAGGATATCGATACGGTCTTCCTTTCTTGTTCTCGTTCATCTCGTCCAGCTCGCTTCTCCACGAAGCGAGGAAGGCGAGGTCGAACGCGACCTCGCCTCTTCTGACGTACTGCTCGTTCAAGTCTCCCCAATCTCTTTTTACCACCGAGTCCGTTGTAACAGTGCGCGTCATGTTTTTGACCAAATCAGCTCTGGCAACCAGAGCTGATAAGACCACTGACGCGCACCCTGCGCTCACTTATTCAACACAGTTTGCCGGCCCCTAATGATTAATATCGTCGACCTCTCTCTCCGAGCAGAGGTTCTATCATGATGAAAGGAAGGCAGGTCGGCCTGCGCCCCATGCTAAGCGAGGACGCATGGCTCCTGTACCGGTGGTTCAACGATCAGAGGGTCCTGGAGGACATGGGGTTGAGGCACACCCTG
Source organism: Methanomassiliicoccaceae archaeon (assembly GCA_963663855.1). Taxonomy (GTDB): domain Archaea; phylum Thermoplasmatota; class Thermoplasmata; order Methanomassiliicoccales; family Methanomassiliicoccaceae; genus UBA6. Next base: position 2,277,176 of record OY760646.1, read on the forward strand.
TTCTGCGTGTCGGTGGAGGAGGAGCGGTCGAGGGTCTCCAAGAAGTTGGCGTCCCCCACCGACCGGGACTTCATCGTCGTGGATCTCGTGTCCGATCACCCCATAGGGTGGGCGGGCCTGTCGCACATTGACCTGCGCAACTCGTCCGCGGAGATTGACATCGTGATTGGCGACCCGCGGGAGTGGGACCGCGGCAAGGACGCCGAGGCCGCACGCCTGCTGGTGGAGCACGCCTTCGAGGTCATGAACATGCACCGCATCTACGCCCGCGTGGCGGATGAGAACAGGCGCGGCATAGCATGCCTCGAGGCCAGCGGCCTCACTGTCGAAGGAACGATGAGGGACGACCACCATCACCGCGGGAGGTTCGCGTCATCGCACCTCATGTCCGTGCTGAGGGACGAGGGAGGTCGAAGGTGATGATAGAGGGCGAGCTAGTACGGTTGCGCGCCCCCGAGCGGGGGGACCTGCCCATCTTCGTGAAGTGGATCAACGATCCCGAGGTGACGGAGTTCCTGCAGTTCGAGCCACCCATGTCCATCGAGGACGAGGAGATCTGGTTCCAGCACATGACCATGAGCAAGGACCGCACCTTCGCCATCGAAACGAAGGAGGGGAGGCTCATCGGCAACATCGGCCTCATGGACTTTGACTGGAGGAACCGAAAGACGGACATAGGGATCATGATCGGCGAGAAGGACCTGTGGTCCCACGGCTACGGCACCGACGCGATGAAGGTGCTGCTGCGCTACCTGTTCGAGGAGCTGAACATGAACCGCGTGGGCCTTTACACCGATGTGGACAACCACCGCGCGCTGCGCTCCTACGAGAAGTGCGGCTTCACCCGCGAGGGTGTGGTGCGGCAGTACCGCTTCAAGGACGGCAAGTACCTGGACAGCGTGCACATGTCCATCCTGCAGCAGGAGTGGTTCGCGCAGGAGACACATGGTCATGAGCAGGAGGCGAAGTGACGCTGAAGGTCCTCCTGTGCCCCGACCGCTCCGGGCCTCATCTGGTGCTACTACAGAGATACCTCACCGCCTCAGGGGTAAAGGTGGGTATGGTACCGTGGTTCGGGAAGCAGACCGCCTGGAGCCTCGTCAAGCTGTTCGGCTACCGGCTGGCCGGGTACAGGCTGATAAACCTGAACTGGTTGCCCTTCAACAACAGAACGGAGATGAGGCTGGCCCGCGCCGCCTGCCGAGCTTGGGGCATCAACATCGTATGGACGGTGCACAACCTCTCGCCGCATTCAGCTCATTTCGGCGGTCGGGGGGCCGACGACCAGGTCATGAGCGAGGTGCTGGAATGGTCCCGGGAGGTGGTAGTGCACTCGGACAGGACCAGGAGCGAGTTCCAGGGCCGCTTCGGGACCTCCCGCCCGGTGAACGTGGTGCCGCTGGCCAACTACCTGGACCTCATCCGCACCGCCGACCCCCAGACGTCCCGTGGGAAGCTGGGATTCCCTGACGACAAGGTCATGGTGCTGATGATCGGTCCCAGCCGATGGAACAAGGGCATCCGTTCTTATCTGAAGGTGGTCAGCACCCTCCCCGACAACTACGTCGGGGTGCTGGCCGGAGGGTGCCGCAACCCCGAGATCCGCGAGCTCATCGGCTCGTACCAACGCTCCCACCCCCAAAAGTTCGTGCTCCGGCTGGAGCACCTCTCGGAGGAGGAGATGGCCGAGTACTATGCAGCCAGCGATATCTTCTTCATGCCCTTCGAGGACATCACCACATCGGGGAGTATAATGGAGGCCATCAGCCAGGGCAAGGCGGTGGTCTCCACCGACAAGGGGAACATGCGCATGCTGGTGGTGGACGGCGAGAACGGCTACGTGGTGAGCACCGAGGAGGAGATGGCGGCGCGCCTGCGCAGCATCGACCGGGAGACCGCACGGCGCATGGGGGCGAGGTCCCTGGAGATCGCCCGCTCATACGATTGGGCGGACACCGCGAGAGAGTATGCGGAGATAATGCAGAGGGTGCTGTCGGACGAGCACCGTGCTTGACCTCGTTCTGCGCCCGCGAGCCCCACCTAACAATCATTAAGGCCAATAGCACCATGCCTGGGCTATGAGCGCGGAGAGGGACCAGGTATCGCTGGTGCGGTGCGATGACTACGCGCCCGAGCACGTCATGGGCTCGGTGCGGAGGGCGATCGAGCTGCTGGGGGGCCTGGACCGCTTCGTCTCCCCAGGGCAGAAGGTGCTGGTCAAGCCCAACCTGCTGCAGATGGTGCCGCCTGACAAGTGCGTCACCACCCATCCCGAGGTGGTGTACGCCGTGGCCAAGCTGCTGGTGGACCACGGCTGCAAGGTGACGATCGCGGACAGCGCGGGCGGTGACACCCCCTACACCACCGCCAGGCTTCAGAAGCTGTACGAGGTGACGGGCATGGCGCAGGCCGCCGAGCGGGCCGGCGCCTCGCTGGGAACGGAGGCCCGGTACGTCGACGTGGCCGCGCCCCAGGGCCGGATAATGAAGAAGTTCCAGGTCATCGCCCCCGTGGCCGAGGCCGACGCGGTGGTGGTCGTCTCCAAGGCCAAGACCCACGTGCTCACCACCATGAGCGGGGCCACCAAGTGCATCTTCGGCGTGCTGCCGGGCATGGAGAAGCCCAGCCTCCACGGGCGCATGCCGGAGCTGGAACGCTTCAACGACATGCTGCTGGACCTCAACGGGGCGGTGAGGCCCCGCCTGCAGGTCATGGACGCGGTGATGGGCATGGAGGGCGAGGGCCCGTCCAGCGGGGAACCCCGGCACATCGGGGGGATCCTCGCCAGCGGCAACTACGTACACATGGACGTGGTGGCCGCCACGCTCATGGGGTTCCGCCCGGAGGATATACCGACGCTGGTGCGAGCGGCGGAGCGCGGCATGATCGGCAAGGACATGAAGGTCGCGGTGCTGGGCGAGGACCCCCAGAGCATGGCCGTGGCCGATTATGCGCACCCTCCCCAGGGGAGGAGCAGGATCAACAACCGGCTGGCGAAAAGTAGGTTCCTGACCCACCTTCTCCGAGCCTACGCCCTCCGGCCGACGATCATCCGCGAGCGATGCGTGGGATGCGGCATCTGCGCCCGCAGCTGCCCCCAGCAGGTCATACGCATCGTGCACGGCAAGGCCCGGGTGAAGTACGGGGACTGCATCCGCTGCTACTGCTGCCACGAGATGTGCCAGGTCAAGGCCATCGGGCTGGACCGGAGCCTTGGCGGCAAGCTCATCGCCCGCATGATGGAGGACCGCCGGGCGGGGTCCGAGTCACGGGCAGAGAGAAGAGAGTAGCCTTATTAGCCCGGAAGGCCGTTTTGGTGGCCTGCAGGTCATATCATGAGGTTCGAGGAGTTCAAGAGGGACACGGAGATCAAGGCCACCGTACGCCGGAAGGAGTATTCCATCGCCAAGGTGTCCAAGGTCCCGCCGCTGGATAAGAAGGTTTTCGCCGTCATAACGGATGGCGCGGAGATCACCGTGGTGACGGAGCTGGGCCACGGGCTCGAGGTCCTGGAGGAGGAGAGCCCCTTCCGCATCATATCGTTCGACACCAAGCTGCCGTTCGATCTCATCGGCTTCCTGGCCTACATCACCAAGCTGCTCGCGGACCAGAACATCAGCCTGTTCGCCATCTCGTCGTTCTCCACCGACCACATCCTCATGAAGGAGGCCTACCTGGAGAAGGCGGTGGAGGTCCTGGAGGGCGCCCAGGTCAAGATAGAGATGAAATAAAAAAAGAAGGTTGAGATGGTCCTCAGACCATCTTCTTCCCGGCGTCGTACGACGGGCTCTCGTTCCATACTTCCTCGACCTTCAGGAGCCACAAGGCCTTGAGGTCGAACTTCATGCTCTTGAATAGGGCCGCCATCTTGTCGAACACCGGTCCCGATGTCGCGCGGTCCGCCACCGACGCCTTGACCTCGTAGGACTGGAAGCCCTTGGACACCAGCATCGACACCTTGGTCCTTTGGTCCTTGGCCAGCTTGAGGTTGTCGCTCGTCTTGTGCATGAAGATCTCGCCGACGAACAGGGTGTCCCTGTCAATGGCCCCCGCCCCGCCGACGCTGATGAGATGGACGTCCCCGTTCGCCGCTCTCGTTCCCAACACCTTGGCCGCGGCCTGGTCGTTGATCAGGCCGAACACTTCCTCCGGTAATGCCACCATTCGATCACCTGACGACCTAAAAGCGTTCCCACTGAGTTAATCCTATGTCTCGTCCGCATGGTGCTTTTGGGCCCGCCAGGAACGAGTTGTGGCACCCCTGCGATGTAATTCGTAACCTGGTCCCAAATTACCGAGAGAGTTTTTATAATCCCTGCCCAATCCTTTAGCAGGTGACCTCATGGACCAGGACGTGGTTGAGCAGATAGGCACGATTGTAGGCGATGGTTTCCTTTCCACCAAGATAGCTGATTTGTACACCTACGGGTTCGACGCATCCATCCATCACGTCACCCCGGAGATCGTGGTGCAGCCGCAGAGCACGGAGCAGGTCTCCAAGCTCCTGAAGCTGGCCTCGGCCCTGAAGATCCCGGTGGTGCCGCGTGGCGCGGGCACCGGGCTGTGCGGTGGAGCTGTACCCCTGAAGGGCGGGATGGTCATCGACCTGACCCGCATGAACCACATCAAGGAGATCAGGGTGGAGGACCTGTACTGCGTGTGCGAGGCCGGGGTCGTGTACGACAGCCTGCAGAAGGCCCTGGGGCCGTACAAGTTCACCTTCCCCCCCACTCCCGGAAGCGCGGAGGCGTGCACCATCGGCGGGATGGTCTCCACCAACGCCTCGGGCATGAGGGCCATCAAGTACGGCGGCACCCGCGACTACGTCCTGGGCATGGAGGTCGTGCTGCCCTCCGGCGAGATCATGAAGCTCGGTACCCGAACTCTTAAGAACGCCTCCGGCTACCAGCTGGACCGCCTGTTCGTAGGGAGCGAAGGAACGCTGGGCATAATCACCGAGATCACCCTGAAGATCGTCCCCAAGCCCAAGAAGATGGCCATGATCTTGGCCGGGTTCGATACCCTGGAGAAGGCGGGGAGGTGCGTCTCCGCCCTCATCGCCAAGCCCCTGCTGCCGTCGGCGGTGGAGCTGATGGACTCGACCTGCATAAGGGCCGTCAACAAGGCCATCAACGCCGGCCTGCCGGACGTGGCCGCGCTGTGCATGATCGAGGTGGACGGCGACCCCAAGGTGGTGGCCGAGGAGCTAGTGGAGGTCGTGAAGGTGGCGGAGTCCATCGGCGCGGTGGGCCTGCAGCAGTCCGACGACCCGGCGCAGATGGCCAAGTGGACCAACTCCCGCAAGAGCGTCATGTCCGCCCTGTCCCGCTACGGTGTCGGTCTGGTATCAGTGTCCCTGGCCGACGACATGGGCGTGCCCATCTCCAAGATCCCGGACGCGGTGGTGGAGTTCGCCAAGATCGCCGAGAAGTACGGTGTCATCGTCGGAACGTACGGTCATGCGGCGGACGGCAACCTGCACACCAAGATGCTCCTCAACCCCGAGTCCGAGGACTCCTGGCGGGCAGGCGAGAAAGCCGTGCGGGACATCTTCGACACCTGCCTGCGCCTGGGCGGTACCGTCACTGGCGAGCATGGTGTGGGCATATCCAAGGCCCCCTACTTCCAGAAGGAGAGGGCCTCCGCCCTCATGGCTATGACCGCCATCAAGAAGGCCCTGGACCCCAACAACATCATGAACCCTGGAAAGCTGCAGGACTGGGAGGGGTACATCATCCAGCACCTGCGGTACCCCTGCGCCGACCCCGCGCCGTGATCAGAAGGCGCGGAGGTACACCATCGCCGCCAGCACCGCGGACGCCCCGAACGTCACGATGTACACCGGAAGGTTCCACTTCATGACCTTGTACCCGTCCAGGGGCGGGATGGGCAGCAGGTTGAACGCCGCCAGCATGAGGTTGATCGTTCCGATGAGGTACAGCCCCAGGGCCACCAGGCCCACATCGAGCCACAGGCCCAGGCCCAGGAACGACAGCCCCAGGGCCAGGTTGGTCAGCGGACCGGCGATGCTGATGAGGCCGTTCTGCCTCCGGCTTATCATGCCCTGGATGTACACCGCCCCGGGCGCAGCGAACATGAAGCCCATGAATGCGAACAGGATGGCCATGAGCAGCCCCATGGGGTAGGCCCGGAACTCCGCCCATGCCCCGTTGCGCTGGGCCACCACCTTGTGGGCGAACTCGTGCAGCATGAAGCCGGTGAGGACGGCCACGAACGATACGCCGACCGCGTACAGCAGGGACTCCATCGTGCTCAGCCCCCTTATGCTGGACGCGATGCCGGAGTAGAGCACGATGGTGAAGGCCAGGGTGAGCGCGGAGACGGCGATGAGGATGTTCTTCATCTCCACCTTGCCGAAGCTCACCTTGCCATATCCCGCAGGTATCCTGATGGTGTCCGGGGAGTACATCGGGGCGTTCCTACGCGTATCGCACTATATGAGCATTGACCCTTGGTACAAAAAAAGCGATATCTAGGCCGGGAGAGCTCCCGACGCTAGAGTTGGTCGGCGGTCATGGTATCAGGAAGGAGATTATGGCCAGGATGATGAAGATGATGATCAGCCACTTGGCCACGGACAGCGAGAACCCGGCCACCCCTGAGGCGCCCAGGACCGCGGCCACGATCGCCAGGAGGATGAACAGCACTATCAGCTCCAGTATCACCTGCAATCACCTCTTAAAATGCTCATGGAATGAAATATTTCAGCAGGACGCTTAAAGTGCTTTCGGTCCTCTGGAGCGATAAAGGCGACCTGGGTGGGAAAGCTAATTAGGGAGCAGAATATCCTCGGTCCGGTAGCATGGACGTACTGCTGTTCCTTCTCAGCTTCGTCATCATTCTGGCCTCCTGTGAGCTGTTCACCAACGGTGTGGAGTGGGTGGGGAGGAGGTTCAACCTCTCCGAGGGGTGCGTGGGCAGCGTGCTGGCCGCCATCGGGACGGCGCTGCCGGAGACGATAATCCCGCTCATCGCCATCCTGTTCGTGGCCGGTGACGCCGGCACCGAGCTGGGCACCGGTGCCATCCTGGGCGCGCCGTTCATGCTCGCCACGCTGGCGCTCTTCGTGTGCGGCCTCGCCGTCCTCGCGTTCCGCCGGCAGCGGGAGACCAACACCCTGCACATCAACGGTCACCTGATCCGCCGGGACCTCAAGTTCTTCCTCCTGGCCTATGGGCTGGCCGCGGCCGCGGCGTTCCTGCCCCACGACCTCAACGTGGTGCGGACTGGACTGGGCATCGCCCTGTTCTGCCTGTATGGCGTGTACGTATGGTACACCGTGCGCACCGGGGACGTGTGCGAGGAGGAGCTGAAGGGCCTGTACCTGCACCAGGCGTTCCGCAGGCTCCGCACTCAGGGCACGGCCGATGACAACGGGCCCGAGATGTACCGTCCCAGCACCGTGCTTATTATCGTCCAGGTCTTCCTCTCCCTCGCCGGCATCATCCTGGGAGCGGACATCTTCGTGCAGCAGATCGAGGCCCTGTCCACCGAGGTGGCGGTGCCGGTGATCATCATGGCGCTGCTGATCACACCCATCGCCACGGAGCTGCCGGAGAAGTTCAACAGCGTGCTGTGGATCAGAGCGCGCAAGGACACGTTCGCTATAGGCAACATAACGGGTGCCATGGTGTTCCAGTCCTGCATCCCCGTGTCCATCGGCCTCCTGCTCACCCCCTGGGCCATCGATCTCGGCCACCCCATCGAGGCGTTGGAGGCGGCGGCCATGGGCATCGCCCTCCTGTCTGGCTTGATCCTCTACTTGCGCTCCTCGGAGACCGAGCTGAGCATGGCCAGCCTCATGACCGGCGGGGTGCTGTACCTGGCCTTCTTCGCCCTGGTGCTCATGAACCTGTGACCGTTGGGGGCAAATAGCTTGAAATAACAAGCGCATTTTAGGCCGTGGCCCATTTCGAGCACGGAAAGGTCGGCTTCCGGTGGTGCGATAGCTGCGGCACCCTGGTACTGGGAGCGAAGTGCGATGTCTGCTCCTCCCCTGGTAGGCGGTTCGAGGTCTCCAAGCCGGCGGACCTGCGGCCGTGCATGGGCAAGAGCATGGATGTTCTGATCGGCCTTTTCCGGAAGCACTTCGGGCACGCCGAGTTCCTGAGGAACCGTACGGTGTTCCTGAACAAGGTGGCAGGGGAGGACCGCACCGACGAGATCGTGGCCCAGGGCCTGGTCATCGGGACGCTGCGCTACGACCTCAAGGCCGGCGACTTCCGCCTGGACCTGAGGTTGGAAGGGGCGCTCCTGCTGCGCCCCCTGGCCACCAAGGGCGTGGTGACTGTAGGCCACGACACCGGGCACCTCAAGGGCAAGACCCTGCCCGGTCGGGCCATCACCGACGTGCTGGGCGATTTCCAGGCCGGGGACCCCCTCATCGTGGTGGCCGGTAGCCTGGTCTGCAGCGCGGTGGCCAAGGTGCCGAGCGACCGCGTGCGGGACGCGGACAAGGCCGTAGGGGTCAGGGACGTGGGGAAAGGGACGATCGAGGCGGCCAAGAAGCGGTCCTCGTGGACCGGGTTCGTCAACGCCAACGAGTCGTACCTGCGGGCGCTGGAGGGCCGTGCCGTATCGGACATCCGGTCCTTCCTGGGGAACAACAAGCTGCCGGTGACCCTTTCCTTCAGCGGAGGGAAGGACTCGTTGGCCGTGTACGGTCTGGCCATGAGGGCGGTGAAGGACCTCACGCTCATCTTCATCAACACTGGCCTGGAGTTCCCGGAAACGGTGCGCTACGTGGGGGAGTTCGCCCGCAAGAACCGCGACCGCCTCGTGGTGGCCGAGGCGGGGAACGCCTTCTGGGAGCAGGTGCCCTCCTTCGGCCCGCCGGCCAAGGACTTCCGGTGGTGCTGCAAGGTGTGCAAGCTCGCCCCCCTCACCGACCTCATTGAGAAGAACTTCCCCCAGGGAACGGTGACGCTGGAGGGGAACCGTGCCTACGAGTCCTTCGCCCGCTCCAACATCTCGTTCGTGGAGCGCAACCCGTTCGTTCCGAACCAGGTGATCCTCAACCCCATAAGGGAGTGGAGGGCGGTGGACGTGTGGGGCTACATCTGGTGGCGGAACCTGGACTACAACCCGCTGTACGAGGAGGACTTCGAGCGCATCGGCTGCTACCTGTGCCCCTCCTGCCTGGAGAGCGAGTGGAAGAGGACCGCGGAGCTGCACCCCGAGCTACACCGGAGGTGGGACTCGCACCTCCGGACGTGGGCCCGCAGCAGCGGCGGGGGCGAGGAGTACGTCAAGTACGGCTTCTGGCGCTGGAAGGTGTACCCCCGCAAGATGCGGCAGCTGGCCGAGGAGGTCGAGCTGCGCCTTCCCGAGGTCCGGTCCGACCGCATGGACCTGAAGTGGGTGAAGGGCGTGTCACCGTGCCTCACCGGCGGCTACTCCGCCGAGGGCGTGCTATCCGTTCCGCGCAAGCGTGACTTCTCGCACGTGGTGGAGGCCCTCAAGGTCATCGGGCAGGTGAAGTACTCCAAGGAGTTCGAGATCGCCCTGGTGAAGACCAAGGACTCCACCTTGAAGGTGTTCGGCGGGGGGCAGATGGTGGCCACTGGGCCGACGCCGGAGAAGGCCCACGCCATCTTCGAGGCCGGGGGCAAGGCCCTGTTGAGGGCGCAGCTGTGCATCGAGTGCGGGATCTGCCTGCGCAGCTGCCGGACCCGCGCCATCCGCCTGGACCACGGGATCGTCATAGACGAGGAGAGGTGCACGCGGTGCGGCAAGTGCACCGAGGCCTGCGTGGTGGCCCACTACTACGATAAGCTCGTCAAGCCATAGGTTGAAATAGGCACAAACTCTCCGTGAGGATGGATGGACACTACCTCCCTCGTGGCGGCCGCCATCGGCTTCGCGCCCCCGATCCTGCTGATGCTGTGGACCCTGCAGAAGTACACCTACCCCAAGGTGGAGCAGCCGTACTTCAGCGACCCCAAGCTGTTCGGCCTGTTCGCGGTGGGGATAGTGATCGGCGTCGCCCTGTACGTGGTCTCCCTGCTCCTCCCCCTGGAGTACGCCATCGTGGGGTTCCTGCTGGAGGAGACGGTGAAGCTCATGGTCATGAACATGCCCCGGTTCCAGCGCCGGGCCGACACCCCGTTCTACGCCTTCGGCCTCAGCGCGGGCATGGCCGCGGCCCTGGCCTTCGGGATGGTGAACCGCGCCCTGGCGGGGGCGGGCCTGGACGTGACGTCCATACTGGTGACGGTGATCTACTCCTCCATGCTGGCCCTCCTGCACATCTCCACCGGCACCACCATCGGGCTGGGCGTGGCCCGCGGGACCCCCTGGCCCTTCTTCGGGCAGGCGGCGGTGGTGCATTTGGCGGTTGCACTCATGTTGGCCCCCTCCTCCGACCTCTCGCTGGCCGGTGACAGCATCGGCGTGGTGCTCTTCCTCATAGCGTTGGTGTTCGCGGCCGCGTACTATTACCTCGTGCACGTCAGGCTCCTCCCCCAGTACGTCAAGGAGGCGCTGCAGAGCACAGGGGAGAAGGGGCCTAAGAAAGCGAGAAAGGTAGCCAGGTAGAAAGGTTAAAATCATCCTGCTATCCTTATTAAAATCGTGTCTACGGGGAGCAGGAAGGGCCAGACGGCCAAGGTCATCGGCGTGGTGGCCGTCATCATCATCGCGGCCCTGCTGCTGTTCACCCCCACGGTGCAGTCGTTCCTGCGCGACCTCGCGTCCTCGCCCTTTAACCCGCGCTATCCAGAGAGCTCGACCTTCACCCTGCAGCGCTCCCTGACGGTGGACGCCAACGGCGGCGAGATCCTGGGCTACAACTTCGATATCTCCGAGCCGGAGACCATCGTGCAGAACGGGTTCACCATCCAGAACGTCACCTCCGTCGACTACGCTCCCACGGTGACCTCCGACCATGAGCGCTACGGGCAGCGCTGGGTGGAGTGGAACGGCACCGCGTTCGGCGGCGATCAGAAGAGCACGTGCGTGGTCACGTACGAGGTCGTGGTGAACACCAAGATCTGGGACATCGACCAGGACGATTCCCGCAGCATCAGCTACGTGCCCTCGTACCTCCGGAACCAGTACCTGCACGGCGAGTGGAGCAACGCCTACGGGGAGTACAAGATCAACGTCACCTCGCCCCTCATACGGACCACCCTGGAGAGCATCGTGGGGAACGAGACCAACGGGTATGCGATCCTGAAGGGCATCTATGACTGGATGACCGCGAACATTCAGTATCCGACCGTCAACACCGGCGGCGAGCCCCAGAGCGCCACCGAGACCCTCCTCACCAAGGTGGGGGACTGTGACGACCAGTCCATCCTGTTCTGCTCCCTGGCCCGGGCCGCCGGAGTTCCGGCATGGCTGCAGATGGGCGCCCTGTACGTGGAGGCGGAGGGCAGCTGGGGCGGCCATGGGTGGGTGCAGGCGTACCTCCCCCTGGCCGCGGGGGGCGGGGAGAACGTCACCATCGACGTGGTCAACGAGGACTTCCTGGTGTTCAAGTGCAACCGCTTCATCGACTTCACCGACGACGGCAACGGCTCCCATCTCAGCGACTACTACTACAGCTTCTCCACCACGTACGATCCGTCCACGTACTCGGGCGGCAGGGTGCCGGTCTACTCGGACCAGTACGCCAGCCTGGGGTACGAGGAGTCGACCAGGACCATCAGCCGGGGGAACACCTACTCGCTGAGCGGCGAGCTCATGCTGGCCTGTACCTGCCGACCGTAGCCTCGTAGATGAGCCCGCCGGCCAGCATGGTCGATAGGATGCGGTCCACGTCCCTATCGCTCGCTCCGCTCAGAGCTACTGCCATATCCTCCCGGGTGAACTCCGCCACGCTCTCGGTCACCTTCAGCGCTTGGGCCCACAGGGACTCGTCCAGGTACGGGCCCCTCTTGACAGGGGCAGGCGGACCGGGGCTCTCGATGTCGTACACCAGGCGCTCCCCCACCTGCCGCACGGCCTCGGCCAGCTCTTTGCTCGAGTCCGTGGAGAAGTACACCTTGGCCTTGCGGACGTCGACCTTCCCCCCGCAGCGGGGGCAGGTGACGCGGGTCATGTCGAGGTCGGCCCCTAGCACCAGCGTGCAGTGGGGGCAGACGATAACCCCGAACATCTAATATTCAACGAACACCAGGGCGGCGACGCAGGCACCGTAGTTGTCCATGGGGACGGAGAGCTCCTCTATGCGGTACTCGATGGCCTCCATCTCGATCCCCCGCAGCTTGGCCATCTCGTCCATCTTCCACTCCATGATCTCCCGTAGGGCCTTCTTGGACCCGTGGATGTGCCCCTCGGCCACGTAGCCGCCCTTCCCGTCCTTCCGGAACCCGTAGGCGATGCCCGCCGAGATCATCTCGCCCTCGCCCCCCCTCATCTGGGCCAGCACGCAGTGGGTGACGGCACCCATGGGCAGCTCTCTGATCCCTACCTGCTCCGCTCCCACCGGCAGGACCGAGGACACGGACACAATGTTGAGCTCGCCGATGCCGGCCTCGAGCAGGGCCTTGTCGAAGGCATTGAGGTCGGAGACCTTGCTGACCGCGCAGCCTGAGCTGATGAAGAACTTCTTAGGGACGAGATACATCAAGCGATGTAAGAGGCCGACCGAATTTAAGGGTTTCCCCCTGGACCGACCGTCGTCCGGCCAGCTGGCAAGGGCGTCGTTCGACCGCGGGCCCTTACTCCTCCGGACACTCTTCCTCGTCCTCCGCGAAGTGGTCGTGGCGGATGTCCTGGAACTCCTTCTCCAGGAGCTTGACCTCTCGCGGACCGAGCGCCGCCGGGCTGATGGGCAGCAGGAAGATGGAGCTATGCACCGTGGCCGCCTCGGTGAGGAGCTGGACGAACTTGAGGATCTTGCTGAAGTTGGTCTGCGACACTAAGTACTCGAGCCCGCTGATCATGAATATCGATCCCTCGTTGGCCTCCAGGAAGGCCTTGATCTCGCTGTAGATGAGCGGGATGTTGGTCGGCTCCCGGGAGATGTCGAGGTCCCTCTCGTACGATAGCCAGATCATCTGCGCCCCCGCCAGGTCGAAGACCTTGCGCAGCTTGTCGGGGTACTCCCGGGTGATGCACATCCCGGGGCTGCCGTGGGCGAGGTAGTCCTCCATGATTTGGAACGATTCCCTCGAGTCCTCGGACTCGATGAGGTAGGAGCATCCTGCCTCCAGCAGGAACCTCCTCTCCGTGGTCACAGCGACGGGCCGGACAGGATGAAGGGGCATGTCCGATGGCAGCAGGCGGTGCAGGCACCGGTCCGCCCCCTGGGAGACGCAGCTCACCTCGGTGGCCTGGTAGCGCTGCCCCAGCAGCGCGGAGGTGATGCCCTCCAGGTACCCGCGCGTAAAGTCGCAGCGGCGGCCGTAGGTGGCCTCCACCGAGCCGCTGAAGGACACCACGATCTCGTCCCGGGTCACCTTCTCCACCTCCGTGCGGCATAGCCCTCCCTCGGACCACAGCTGCACGAAGACCTCGGCGAAGTCCCCCAGGAGAGCGGGCGGAATGTCCAGGGATTCCACCAGGCTCGTCCCCGCCCGGAAGCCAGTGCGCTCCAGCGTCTCCCCCGCCCAGTCCCCTGCCAGCAGCTCCAGCTCCTCCCGCAGGGAGTTCAGCGCCGATGCCGGCAGGACGAAGAAGGGGTTCATTTCGACACCTCGATGATGTCCGAGCCCAGGCTCTCGAAGGCGGCCTGGACCCCCTGACCGCTCTTGGCGCTGGTGTACAGGGGGCTCGTTCCTAGAGTGGAGCACACATCGTTGAAGGCCTCCTCGTCGATGCTGGTCTCCAGGTCCGACTTGTTGATGATGGTGACCGAGGGAATAGGACCGGTGACCTCCTCCAGGTCCCTCTTCCACACGGGAAGGTGCAGCAAGGTGTCCTCGCGGGCGTTGTCGCACACCAGCAGGACGCCGTTGGCCCCCCGGTAGTAGGCGGCGTGCAGGCTCTTCTGGGACTTCTGGCCCAGCACGTCCCATATCATCAGGGTGAGCTGGGTGTCCTTGTACTCGATCACCTTCTTGGACACCCGGGTGCCTATGCTCCTGACGTACTCCTCGCTATAGGTGTTGAGGACATACCTGCCGATGAGGCTGGTCTTGCCCACGCCACCATCGCCCAGAAGGCACACCTTGCGAATGATCTTCCTCTTCTCCATAAAAAGCCGGAAAAAAATCGGGCGGCTCGATATTTATACGTTGTCGGGCAGGTATCAAATGGGATATCGATTGCCTCATTGTCCATATTTATTCTATTATTATCATATATGTGCATCATTCCCCATCGTGCACGGGCAAAGTAATATCATTAGGGTCATTCTTTGAATCAATGTGAAGAACGAGATAATTATCGAGCGTACCCCTGGCGGCATCCAAGTGGTCATGGAAAGACTTCCCAGCTCCCATAGCGCCTCCTTCTCGGTATACTTCGGGCACGGCTCCCGGGACGAGGTCCCGGAACAGGCCGGCATCGCCCACATGCTGGAGCACATGCTGTTCAAGGGGACCACCAAGCGCACCGCCCGGCAGATGGCGGAGGAGATCGAGGACGCCGGCGGGGAGACCAACGGCTACACCACAAAGGAGGTCACCAGCTACCAGGCGTTCTCCCTCGATGAAACGGTGGCCATCGCCCAGGACGTCCTGGCGGACATGGTCCTGAACCCCCTGATGGACAAGGAGTGCCTGGCCACCGAGAAGAACGTGGTGACCCAGGAGATACGCATGCTGGAGAACGACCCCGAGGACAACATCCACGTCCTGTTCCTGGAGACGCTGTGGGGGGACCACCCCATGGGCCGCTCCGAGGCCGGGTCGGCGGAGACGGTGGCGGCCCTGTCCGCGGAGGATGTCAGCACGTACTTCCAGCAAAGGTACCGCCCGCCCAACATGGCCGTGGTGGCCGCGGGGAACATCGATCGCCAGGAGGTCCTGGACTGGGCGGCCCGCAGCTTCGATCCCCTGGAGCCGATGCGGAGCGAGCGTCCCCGCGACCCCCCGCAGCCGCTGGCGCGGTTCAAGGTGTTCCCCCGCGACGACAAGCAGGCGTACGTGGGCATGGGATTCCCCGGCCTCAGCACGGTGAACCCCGAGCGCTTCTCCCAGCGCCTCCTCACCTCCATACTGGGCATGGGCACCTCCTCCCGCCTGTTCCAGGCCGTGAGGGAGCGCTCCGGCCTGGTGTACGAGATATTCTCCTCCTCCGCCAGCTACACCGACTGCGGCTCGGTGGGCATATTCTACAACACCTCGGTGAAGGACCAGGAAAAGGTGGCCCGCCTGGTGGCCGAGGAGATCAAGAGGCTGAAGAACGAGGGACTGGAGGCCGGAGAGCTGACCCGGGCCAAGCGCCTAGTGAAGGGCATCTACGTCCGCCGGCTGGAGAGCACCGAGGCGCGCATGGTCCGCCTGGGGGAGATGTTCATGTCCACCGGGAATGTCCTCACGGCCGATGAGACCCTCCACAAGATGGACGAGGTGACCGAGGAGCAGGTGGTGCGCATGGCCGAGCGCCTCATGGACCGCAGCAAGCTGTCCATGGCCCTGCACGCTCCCGGAAAGGAGAGCGAGCGGGCGGCGCGGAACCTGGAGGACCTGGACTTTTAGTCCTTCGCGATGAGGTCCAGGACCGTCCGCACCGTGGACTCCAGCGCCGCCTCCACCTCTGGCGTCATGCTCTCGCTGACCGTGAAGACGTCGTTGGCCTCCACCGCCACGAACCGCACCTCCTTGGGGAACCTCTCGGGCTGCAGCGTCCTCCCCAGCTCCAGGGTGGTGGCCACGTTGGCCTCGTGAGGGTTGGTACCGTGCACGGTGTCGCCAAACGCCTCGGGGTCCAGAACCATGACCGTCCCCGGGGGATGGCCGGACTTGATTATGGCGTCCACGATGATGACCCGGTCGTAGTCCAGCATTATCTCTATGAGGTCGAGCCCGCTGGTGCAGGCCTCCTGCAGGTCCACGCCCTGGACCCCCCTCTTCTCCATCTCCTGCAGCACCCGGATGCCGATGGCGTCATCGCACATGATGGGGCTTCCGATCCCTAGGACAAGCGTTCGTCGGGTCATCGCCCGCCCTATAGGTGGCAGGTAAAAAAGGGTTTTCCTTGAACGCCCGGCCTGCTTCATATCCCCGCTCGTGCATCCCTCCCCCGTGACCGCGCGGGAGGTGAGGCTGGAGCCGTCCGTCACGCTCAGGGTCGGCGATGTCCTGCTCACGGAGAGGCAGCTGCAGGTCGTCCAGGCGGTGCACGAGGAGGGGAGCCAGAACCGGGCTGCCCACAGGCTGGGGGTGTCCCCGCAGGTCCTGAACCGCTACCTGGGGCAGATCGAGGCCAAGGTCGGCGCCCGCCTGGTGGAGGCCACGCCGCGGGGGACCCGGCTCAACGAGGAGGGGGAGAGGATCGCCCTGGAGTACATGGCCCTGACCAGGCGGATGGCCCCTTCTCCTTCGCTGGTGGTCGGAGGGACGATAATAACGGAGGAGCTGCTGCTGCGCGCCCTCACCCGCGTCGACCCGCAGGGTGAATGCGGGCTCATCATCTCCGACGACCGTCGCAACCTGGAGGACTTCCAGGCCGGGCTCATGGACATCATGCTGCTGGACGATCCCCTGTCGCTCTACGGCCTGGAGGGGGTGCAGTGGCAGGAGGTGGCCTCCGACCGCCTGCTGCACGTGGACCACGGCCCGCGGTACGCCCGCTTCCTGTACGGTGCGCAGCGCATCGGCTTCCGGCACCTGGAGACGAACGGCGTGGAGCACCGCGTGGAACGCACCTTCCGCTCCCCCGAGCTGATGGTCCGCTCCGGCCTCAGCTTCTTCCTCAACGAGTCGCTGGCGCTGAGAAGGGACATGCACATACGGAGCGCCACCGACCCCTCCAAGCTCGCTCACCAGATCAACGCCGTGTACCGGGAGGAGACGCCCGCCGTGCGGAGGATACTGGCCGAGATGAGGAAGGCCGCTCCAAGAGTATAACCTTTTTAGGTGATAGAGGGGTCATTTTTTGTATATGTTTATATATGGCCGAGCCATGGCGTTCACTAGGTGAATTTAATGGCAAAGCAACCGAACACTGATTTCGCCGAGGCCGTGCAGAAGGAGCACGGCGGCGAGACCCTCATGCTGTGCTTCCAGTGCGGTACTTGCAGCGGCAGCTGCCCCTCCGGCAGGCTGACCTCCTTCAGGACCCGGAAGCTCATCCGCAAGGCCCAGCTGGGCCTGGAGGAGGACGTCCTGAAGTCCCCTGACCTGTGGATGTGCACCACCTGCTACTCCTGCATGGAGCGCTGCCCCCGTGGCGTGGACATCGTGGACATCATCACCGTAATGCGCAACAAGGCCGTCAGCAAGGGCATCATGTCCGACGAGCACAAGAAGGTCGGACAGTACCTGCTGGCCAACGGTGCGACCATCCCCCTGAACGCCAAGTACGAGGATATCCGCGAGAAGCTCGGCCTACCCCGCCGCCCGGTCAACACCCTGGGCGACAAGAAGGCCCTGGAGGACTTCCAGAAGGTGCTGAAGGCCGTCGGTTTCGACAAGCTGATCGGAGGCGAGTAAGATGTCCCATAAGTTCGCATTGTTCCTGGGCTGCGTGGCCCCCGCCCGGTATCCCGGCATAGAGTCCTCCACCCGCGCGGTGTGCAAGGAGCTGGGCATCGAGCTGGTAGAGCTGGAGGGCGCGGGCTGCTGCCCTGCCCCCGGTGTCATCAAGTCCTTCGAGGAGGACGCCTGGCTGGCCATCGCCGCCCGGAACCTGGCCCTGGCCCAGAAGAAGGGCGCCGACATCCTGACCATCTGCAACGGATGCTACGGCTCGCTCTTCGAGGCTGCCCACATCCTGCACTCCGACCCCGAGAGGCTGCGCAACGTCAACAAGATCCTGCGCGAGGTCGGCCTGGAGTACAACGGTGAGACCAACGTGCACCACTTCGCCGAGATGGTCTACAAGGACATCGGCCTGGACACCGTCAAGTCCCACATCAAGAACCCCTTGGACCTCAAGGTCGCGGTCCACTACGGCTGCCACTTCCTCAAGCCCAGCAACATCAAGCAGATCGACGATCCCGAGCGCCCCAAGGTGCTGGACGAGCTGGTGGAGGTCACCGGCGCCAAGTCCGTGGACTACAAGG
Organism: Methanomassiliicoccaceae archaeon; assembly: GCA_963663855.1. Lineage (GTDB taxonomy): Archaea > Thermoplasmatota > Thermoplasmata > Methanomassiliicoccales > Methanomassiliicoccaceae > UBA6. Next base: position 2,295,315 of record OY760646.1, read on the forward strand.
ACAAGCAGATGTGCTGCGGCGCGGGCGGCGGCGTCAGGTCCGGGAACCCGGCCCTGGCCACCAAGTTCACCGAGGAGAAGCTGAAGAACCTGAAGGCCGCGGGAGCCCAGTACATCATCGATGTGTGCCCCTTCTGCCACCTCCAGTTCGACAGGACCCAGAAGGAGCTTGGGACCTACTCCTTCCCGGTCATCCACCTGTCCCAGCTCTACGGGCTGGCCATGGGCGTTCCCAAGGATAAGCTGGGCCTGGACATCCAGGAGATCCCGGGCAACTTCTGAGCGGGAAGACCGTACAAACCATTTCCAAAACATCTCTTTTTCACCTTTTTTATATATCACATCAGGTAGGTCCACCTTCTGGACGCTCTCCTCAAAGAGTTCGTGCCCGGCATCGCCCGGCGACCTAGCACCTCCTTCCTGCGGACCGCGGGGCCGTCCGGAGCGTTCGAAAATCGTTCCCCGAGGAAGGGCCTGCACCGTCGCACGACGGCAGCGAGCAGGTCCGTGGTCCGTCCCGTACTTGAGACATCTTCCAACGCCGCCTCCTGCCCGGGAGAAGGGCGTGCGAAGGGCAGGAAGCGCTTGCCCTCGATCGCACCTCTCCGCAGCGCCCGTGCACCCTCCCGCGGGCCCGGCGCTCCGGAAATTTCGGCGTTCTTTCGACTTCCGCACCCGGCGAGCGCCGATGAGCGAGGGTTTTTGATAATTTTCCGGTCCTGAGGTCCTTTTTAATGTGCTTTTTCTATTTTATAGTATAATTAAATAATAATCTGGCTAGTGAAAAATGAGCCAGACATTAATCTAGAAAATTAGAACGTTTTTTTTGATAATGACCAGTAAACGTTAACACGCTTAAATTCGAGGAACATAGAAAAGAACTTTAGTAAGAACTCCAATATCCCCTCTACGATATAAATGCCAACCAAGAAAACCGAAACGAAGACTGCCAAGCCCGCCGCGAAGGGTAAGGTAAGCTCTGCTAGCGCGAAGAAGACCGTCGCCAAGTCTGCTGCCAAGAAGGCCGCGGCCCCCAAGAAGGCTCCCGTCAAGAAGGCGGCCGCCCCCAAGAAGGCCGAGACCAAGACCGTAGCGAAGAAGGCCGCGGCCCCCAAGAAGGCTCCCGCCAAGAAGGTAGCTGCTGCGCCCAAGAAGGCCGCTGCCGCGCCTAAGAAGGCTGTTGCTGCCCCCAAGAAGGCCGAGGCTGCTGCGAAGCCTGCAGCGAAGGTGACGGAGAAGAAGCCGGCTGCAAAGGCCAAGAAGTAAGTCCTGACCAGTGTCGGGGGCCCCGAACCCACGAAAAGGTCGTCGGTCATGAAGGGTGAACTCGATCCTATAGATTGTAAGCTGAGCCTCCCAAGGCAAAGGTTTTTATAAAAGTGGTCCCTTCGACCTTTATCCCGTTCACACGAGCATGACGGTCCATATCTATCGGACCGCTGCCCGATTCACGGAGGATTACCATGGCGGTCAAGAAGGCAAAGACGGCAGCAAGGAAGGTCAAGGACAAGTGGAAGGCCAAGGAGTGGTACAAGCTCTACGCTCCCAGGATGTTCAACCAGGTGGAGCTCGGGGAGACCCCCAGCTCTGAGCCCTCGGCCCTTATGGGACGCAATGCCGAGGTCACCGTCCACGAGCTGACCGGCGACTTCTCCAAGATGCACATCAAGATCCGCTTCAACGTCACCGACGTCCGCGGTCTGGAAGCCCACACCAGCTTTGTAGGGCACGACCTGACCAGCGACTACGTCCGCAGGCTCACCCGGAGGAAGCGGACCAAGACCGACCACGTGGTCGACGTGCGCACCAAGGACGGGTTCCTGCTCCGGATCAAGCCCATGAGCATCACCGAGCAGAGGATCCAGGCCGCCCAGGAAACGGCCATCAGGAACATTATGACCAAGACCCTCACCGACCTGGGCACCAACATGACCGTCTCCGAGATGGTCAAGTCCATCATCACCGGTGACCTGTCCAAGGAGCTTTCCAGCGCCGCCAAGGTCATCATCCCCATAAAGAGGATCGAGGTGCGCAAGAGCGAGGTGCTGGAGGCCGGTTCCGCCGCGGCGGACGAGCCCAGCATCCAGGAGAGGTTCGGCCAGGAGGCCGCGGCCCAGGCTGCAGCGCAGGCCGAGGCCGTTCCCGAGGAGGCGCCCGCCGAGCCCGAGCCCGAGGAAGAGGAATCGGAGGAAGAGGCGGAAGAGGAAGAGGTCTCCGAGGAAAGCGAGGAAGAGAACTAACACTGAACAATGCCGGGGTGGCTCAGCCTGGTGGAGCGACGGACTCATATGGTCCTGACCTAGGCCAGGGTCGGAGAGATCCGTAGGTCATGGGTTCAAAGCCCATCCCCGGCACTAACTTTCATCTGGGCCCTGGCCCCATCTTCTCTGTTTTTTTATCATCACTGGACGCGTCCGTATCTTTCAAGTAGGTTGGTTGCCGTAGGCAAGTATCGGTGAAGGGTTGAGAATTCTTATCTACACTGGAAAGGGGGGAGTGGGCAAGACCTCGGTCGCCGCCGCCACCGCCCTGAAGGCCGCCCGCATGGGGTACAGGACGGTCCTGATGTCCACCGATGCGGCGCACTCCGTGTCCGATTCCCTGGAGGTGCCGCTCTCGGGGCAGATCACCACGGTGGAGAAGAACCTCGATGCCATTGAGATCGATATGCTCTACGAGCTCGAGAACCGGTGGAAGGAGATACAGCAGTACATCTCCAACTTCCTCATGTCGCAGGGCATGGACGGCGTGACGTCGAAGGAGATGGCCGTGCTGCCGGGCATGGAGCTGATGTCCGCCCTGTTCTATGTGGAGGACTTCACCAAGCGCAACGCCTACGACGTCATCGTCATGGACACCGCCCCCACCGGCGAGACGCTGAGGCTGCTGAGCTTCCCCGAGGTCTCAGAGTGGTACACCGACCGCCTCTACGGCATGTTCAAGAACATGATGAGGATCGCCCGCCTCACGGTGGGCAAGGTGATGAACACCCCCCTCCCCTCCGAGGAGCTGCTGGAGGACCTGGCCAACATGGGCGACCGCATGAAGGACGTCCAGAAGATACTGCAGGACCCCGAGATAACGTCCATCCGCCTGGTGGTCAACCCCGAGAAGATGGTCATCAACGAGACCAAGCGGGCCTTCACCTACATGTGCCTGTACAACCTGACCGTGGAGGCCCTTATCGTGAACCGCATCATCCCCGCGGACGCGGGCGACTTCTTCAAGGACAAGCTGGAGGAGCAGGAGCACTACATGAAGGTGATCAACGAGGCCTTCAACCCCCTCACCATCCTCAAGTCCTTCCAGCTGCCCAGCGAGCTGGTGGGGATCAGGTCCCTGGAGACCCTGGGGGAGATGGTGTTCGATGGTCTGGACCCTACCACGCACTTCTCGCGCGAGAAGCCCATGGAGATATACTCCGAGGACGGCATGGACGTTATATCCCTGAACCTTCCATTCACAATGAGGGAGGGGGTGAACCTCTACAAGGCGGGAGACAGCCTGCTGGTGGAGGTGGGGCACTACCGGCGCTCCATCGCGCTCCCCACCACCTTCGCCAAGCACGAGCCTAAGCGGGCGGAGTTCAAGGACGGCAGGCTGCTGATAATGTTCCAGGGTGATGATAATGGGAGAAGAGGAAAACGTTGAGGAAGGCATGGACGGCGGACGGGTCCAGCGCATGAGGGTGGAGGCGGAGAAGATATCGGAGGCGGTCCTGCCCCGGGCCGCCCGGGAGCACCTGCTGAGGGCCGGCACGGAGATGCTGCTGGCCTTCGACTCCATGGTCCCCCGCGAGCGCATACCGGACGACGTGCGGCAGCACTACGTCAACGCCAAGCGGGAGACGCTCATGATCTGGAAGTGCCTCCTGGACGCGCAGCTGAACCTCATCCGGGAGATGGAGAGGAAGCCCGAGGCGCAGGAGCCGGGCCTGAAGAAGATCGAGCTGGACTGATCACTCCGCCCGCTCCGCCCCATGGAGCTGGCGGCAGTCCTGGCACAGCAGCGATGGTCCGACATCGCGGCGCAGGTCGTAGGAGTAGGCCTCGCACCTCTCGCAGTATCCGATGTACGCGCCCCGCCCCCGGCGGTCCATCAGCGGCGCGTTGATGTTCTCCCACTCCCTCGTTATCTCGATGAGAGAGGGGGACAGGCGGGTGATGTCGTTCTCGGTGATCACCCCTACCAGCTCCCCGTCCAGGACCACCGGGAGGCGGCGGAGGCGCAGCCGGGCCATCTTCCTCCCCGCGTCGGCCACGCTGTCCCGTGGGCCGATGGTGACCAGCGGTGCGCTCATGATCTCCCGGGCGGTGACCACCGTCGGAAGCTTGTCCTCGGCCACCACCTTCTCCACCAGGTCCTTCTCTGTCACGATGCCCATGGGGTGGCCGTCCATGGTGATGATGATGCATCCCACCTTCCACGAGCGCATGAGGGAGCCGATCTCCTTCACGCTCAGGTCCGGGCATCCGGTGATGGGGACCTTGGTCATGACCTCCTCCACGTAGATATCCCGTGCCCGCTCCTCTTTCATGAGAAAATATAGGGTGGGGGCGGTAGAAATACTTGGTCTTGGGTCCCCTCGACTTTTCCGTAGCTCCGCGCAGAAGCGATAAGTCCATCTATGGGTTGAGCACGTCATTGTGCGAGGATGGATGTGAACGACGGCGAGGGCGAGCTGGCGGTGAGGATCGCGAGGCAGGCGGTGGATACCGAGGTGAAGGGCGAGGCCGAGGGCCGGGTGGACGCCCCGGGGAGCTTCCGGGAGAAGCGCGGGGCGTTCGTCACCCTGAACACCTACCCCGACCTGTCGCTGCGGGGCTGCATCGGCTTCCCGGAGCCCACCTACTCGCTGGCCAGCGCGCTGGTCCAGGCGGCCCACCATGCCTGCCACGACCCCCGCTTCGATGACCTGCGGGAGGACGAGCTGGACCACATCGTGGTGGAGGTCTCCGTGCTCACGCCGCCGGAGGAGGTCCAGGTGAACGACCGCCAGGAGCTGCTGCGGCAGATCGTCATCGGCCGGGACGGGCTGATCATGGAGCACGGGCCGTACCGTGGGCTCCTCCTGCCGCAGGTGCCGGTGGAGTGGAACTGGACGGTGGAGGAGTTCTTAGCCCACACCTGCCTCAAGGCCGGCATCCCCCCCGACATGTGGAGGGACGAGCGGACCACGGTCTATAAGTTCGAGGGCGAGATATTCCATGAGCTGACCCCCCGGGGTCAGGTGAAGAGGAAGGATATCGCTCATGGATCTGGTCATTGAGGGCCGCGCCTTCGTCAAGGGCCGCCTGTCCAACTGGTGCATCGGCATAGAGAACGGCACGATCAAGGAGGTGGCCAAGAGCCTCCGCGGCGGGGAGCACATCGACTACGGCAACATGCTGGTGCTGCCCGCGGCCATCGACCCGCACGTTCACTTTCGGGACCCCGGGCTCACCACCAAGGAGGACTTCTCCACCGGGACGCTGGCCGCCGCCTTCGGGGGTGTGGGGTGCGTGCTGGACATGCCCAACACGATCCCTCCGGCCACCGGCCTGCGCGAGCTGATGGAGAAGAAGCAGGCTATCGCCGGCAAGGCGTGGGTCGACTTTGGGCTGTTCGCCGGGTGCGTGCCCGGCGGCAGGCTGGAGGAGATGGCCACCCACGCCGTGGGGTACAAGATGTTCATGGGCTCCTCCACCGGGAAGCTGCTGGTGACGGGGGACGCGGAGCGGAGGCGCATCGGCGCCGCGGTCAAGGCCACGGGAAAAGTGCTGAGCGTTCACGCCGAGGACGAGGCCCTGATCACCAAGGTGCCGGAGGGCGACGTGCGGGACCACCTGAAGAACCGACCGTACCAGGCGGAGGTGGCCGCCATCACCAAGCTCTACGACCTGGGCTGCCGGACCAACGTCTGCCACCTGTCCTCGGCCGCCGGGCTGGACGCCGCGCTGGGCCATGGGCTCAGCACCGAGGTCACCGCCCACCATCTGTTCCTGGACCGTGACACCGACCGGGGGGCGTTCGCCAAGGTCAACCCCCCGCTGCGCACCCGGGAGGACCGCTTCGCCCTGATGAAAGCCTTCCTGGACGGCCGCATCGACATGCTCGCTTCCGACCATGCACCGCACACCATCGAGGACAAGTCGCAGGAGTTCGACGTGGCGCCGTCCGGCATGCCCGGGGTCGAGACCCAGGTGCCGCTGATGCTGGCCCTGGTGAAGAAAGGGTCACTGCCGCTGGAGGTGCTGGTCAAGGCCATGGCCCAGCGGCCGGCCGAGGTGTTCTCGCTGAACAAGGGGAAGCTGGAGGCGGGGCGGGACGCCGATCTGATGATCGTGGACCCCCGCGCCCTGGGGGCCATAAAGGTTAATAACCTCCACAGTAAGTGCGGCTGGTCCCTCTACGAGGGCTATGACGCCATGTTCCCCCACGCCACCTACGTGCGCGGCCACCGGGTGGTGGAGGACGGCGCCGTGGTCGGGGAGAGGGAAGGACGGGACGTGGTTGCTGGACCTTGAAGTGGACATGTCGGAGCTGGAGGGCAGGGCCTTCACCTGTGACGAGAAGTGCGGACTGTGCTGCCTGTGCCAGGCGGAGGTGCTCCCTCACGAGGTCCCGTTCTTCAAGAAGGACCACGCGGACCGCATCGTGATGAAGGCCGAGCCCCACCGCCACGTGGCGCTGGCGCTCAAGAACTGGCAGGGCCCCTGTTCCTTCCTAACGTCCAGCCGCCGCTGCCAGATCTATGCCCAGCGGCCGCACTACTGCCGCCAGTTCCCCTTCCACCTCTACGTCGGCACCCGGGTACAGGTGGAGCTGGACCTGTCCTGCCGCGGCGTGTGGTACGGGGGGAAGGAGGACGCGCTCCTGGTGGGCGGGCAGATGGTGTCCCAGCACGCCGAGGTCCTGAGAAGGACGCTGCGCGAGTCCGCCGCCGTGCACCGCGAGTTCGAGGCCAACTGCGCCGAGGCCGGCATCGCCCGTGCACCGCAGGCCCTGCGCCGGGCGGTGGACGAGCACATCGCGGACCTGGTGGACCCCATGTACCTGGCCCATGTCCTGGACCTCTCCGCCGAGGAGGAGGAGATGGACGTTCTGCCTTCCATGGACGCGGTCCCCAAGTACGACCGCCGGGAGCTGGAGGGGTCCGCCCGCGAGACCGGACTGGAGTCGCTGAGCGCCGAGGACGTGTTCTCTGCGCCGGTGTACTGCGGTCCGGACGGAACGTGGAACGTGCTCCTGGCCCAACAGGGCAAGGTGGAGTGGAGCATCATGGACGATGACGGTCGGCTCGCACCGGTCCGGTCCATCGACCCTCAGGACGTTCCGCTGCTCGCCCCGGAGGGGCAGGGGAGGGACGTGCTCATCTCCTACCTCAGGACGCTCAACCGCCGGGACAGCATGCTCGGCTACGCCTACTACCTGGTGGACGACTACGGCTACGAGGACCCGGTGGCCAACACCTACTTCGGCACCATGGCCGCGGCCGCCCTGGACCTGCTGTGGCGGTCCTCCCTGGTGGCCCACATGCGCCATGGGAAGCTGGACCGGGAGGGCATGATCGAGGGCATCATCGCCTTCGACATGGACCGTCTGGACGCCCCCACCATTGGCGCGTTCATCTAGCCCCCTGAGCTAGTAACCTTAAAATAGTCCCCGGTTTATGGGGCAGTTTGGTGGCTGTAACATGCAGAAACCTCTGACCGTTCTGAACCAGGCGATCAACCGTCCCGTGATCGTCGAGCTCAAGGCAAACAGGGAATACCGGGGTATCCTCGATGGGTACGACCCCCACATGAACCTGGTCCTGAAGAACGCGGAAGAGCTCATCAACAACGAAGTGGTGAGAAAGCTCGATGTGACCATCGTGCGCGGGGACAACGTCATTTACATTTCACCGTAAGGAGATGAGGAAATGAGCAAGGGCACTCCGTCAATGGGTAAGAGGTCAAGTGGCAAGTCGCACATTCCCTGCCGCCGCTGCGGAAGGAGCGCTTACAATATGCAGAAGGGCGTCTGCGCGTCCTGTGGATATGGTAAGTCCCCGAGGTTGAGGTCCTATTCCTGGGCTAAGCAGCACTAATTCCATGGACGACATGGACGACCGGCCCAAGCACTACTGCGGGGTCGTCGCCATGGCCCTGGACAAGAACGTCGCTCCCGATCTAAAGAGGGCGCTTCGCATAATTCAGCACCGAGGCCAGGAGGCCGCAGGTGTCGCGGTGCATGACGCCGGGAAGACTTTCTACGTTCGCGGTGAGGGGCTGGTCCACGAGGTCCTGGCAGGGACGGAGTTCGAGTCCCTGCATGGGAACGTGGGCATCGGTCACGTCCGGTACGCCACCACTGGTTCATCCTGTTCTCAGAACGCCCAGCCCATAGTGGTCACCTCCCAGGGAGGGGACGTGACGCTGGGGCACAACGGCGACATAGTCAACGCGGAGAAGCTGCGCTCCAAGCTCCAAGAGACCGGATGGGCGTTCCTCACCACCACCGACTCGGAGATCATCATTCGACTTCTGGCCAACGAGCTGCGGCCCGGTTCGGACACCATCAAGGCCATCCGGTCCACCATTAAGATGCTGGACGGTGCCTACTCCCTTGTTATTACCATCGGCGGCCGGGTGTACGGCGTGAGGGACCCCCTGGGCTTCCGCCCGCTGTGCATCGGGAAGCTGCCCAACGGCTACTGCGTCGCGTCCGAGTCCGCGGTGTTCAGCATCCTGCAGGGGGAGTTCATCCGAGATGTGCTCCCGGGAGAGATCATCGAGATCACCAAGGACGGCTTCACATCATCCAGGATGATGTCGCCGCTCCCTCACCGCGCGCACTGCATGTTCGAGTGGGTGTACTTCGCCCGACCGGACTCCATCATCGACGGGCGGGAGGTGTACGACGTGCGCAAGCGCATCGGGACCATCCTGGCCAGGGAGCAGCCGGCCGATGCCGACGTGGTGATACCGGTCCCCGACTCCGGCCGCGCGCACGCCCTGGGTTATGCTGTGGCCTCGGGCATACCGTACGACGAGGGGCTGATGAAGAACCGCTACGTGGAGAGGACGTTCATCATGCCCGAGCAGTCGCAGAGGGAGGAGGGCGTGAGCATCAAGCTCAATCCCATCTCGTCCACCATCTACGGCAAGAGGGTGGTGGTGGTCGATGACTCCATCGTCCGCGGGACCACACTGCGCAAGATCGTGCAGATCCTGCGCCGGGGCGGGGCCAAGGAGGTCCACGTGCGCATCGGCTGCCCGCCGGTGAGAGCGCCGTGCTACTACGGCATCGACATGAAGACCCGCGTGCAGTTCATCGCCACCGGCAAGACGGTGCCGCAGATCAGTGATTACCTCACCGCCGACAGTCTCGGTTACCTTTCCCTCAAGGGCCTGGAGGACGCGCTGGCCATCCCGGAGAACGACCTGTGCATGGCCTGCCTCAACGGGGAGTACCCCACGCAGGTCCCGGGCGAGCGCATGCGCTTCCAGCAGCGCCTAGACGTGTAAATTTTTCGATGCTTTTCGACCATGGGGGCAGGAGTACAGGCACATGCCGCACACCGGCACCCTTCCTTGTTCCTCCAGCTCCCTGAAGTAGCTCTGGCAGGCCCGGGCGTCGTATCGCGCCTCCCGCGGCTCCCCGGGAACGAACTCCCGGCCGGTGAACGCGTGCACGGGGCAGGCGTCCACGCACTCGCGGCAGGTTCCGCACCGCTGCTCCATGACATGACCGGTCGCGGGCAGGGGCGCATTGGTCAGCACCGTGGTCCAGCGCACGCGGGGACCGGCCTGCGGGGTGACGAGGAGGCAGCTCTTACCGATCCAGCCCAGACCCGCGGCGTGAGCGGCCAGCTTGTGCGAGAACACCGCACATATTCGCTCGTCGTCCACGCGCTCCGACGCCGGCACTGGAAGCGCTCGGAATCCTGCTTCCTGCAGCGCTGAGGCCACACGAGATGCGATGGCGTCGAGGCGGTCGTTGACCACGTCGTAGGCATGGGTGCGGTAGGACACCGCCACCGCTCTCTCGTTCCTTTCCGGCAGGCGGTCGACGATGGGGTGCAGGAGCTTGATACCTATGGACACGGCACGGGGGTAAGCTGCGAGCTCCGGTCCGCCTTGCCTGATGACCTCGTCCCTGACCTCTGTTAGGTCGGCCACGCCGTATATGTCCCCTCCCAGCCGGCGGACCAGCTCCGGTAGCTCGTCGTGCAGCTCCATGGAGGAGGAATAGGGAGACGAGGATAAATTCTCCATGCTAGGATTAGAGCGGTCTGGTTCGCAATGAAAACCTTTAATTAGAGGCATCTCTTTGCCAGGTTACACCGGGCAGGTAGATCAGTTGGAAGATCGCTACCTTGGCATGGTAGAGGCCGGGGGTTCAAATCCCCCCCTGTCCACTTTTTATCTGACCTTCTGAATTTTGTACCATTGATGGTACGATCAAAGAATTGTTGATACTGGTTATACTGTAACATCGCTTCGTCCCTGTCCTCGAAATCGTGGCCGATGGAGGGCTGCAACATGAAGTATAGTTCTCTCTAGATTATTTGCTTTATTTTCAGGATTTTGTTGCACATAATTGAGCCGGTGTGGTTAATAACCCGCACTTGGTTTCATTGTAGATTACTATCTCTTCAGACAGACTTATCTCATCTGATGAGGATTATCGTTTCGTGGACATTGGAGAAGTATTTCTTGGTGGCGTCATAGGTTTCTTTTTTGGTCTTGGAACAACCTGGTTTGGCGCAAAGCTTCGTGAAAGAAGTGAAGAGAAAACTAGATCGACCTTAAGGGCAAGACCAATCATCCGGGATGAGGAGTTGGTGATCAAGGATGGTTTCACTGCCCAAATTGAGGTCATCAATATAGGAAACACGACCGCACGATCTTGTCTACTGAGGGCTTCCTTATTCGATAGGGAAAAAGTACTATTGTCAAGAGAATTCTGGAAAGATGTAAGTCCTGATAATTTACTCGATCCGGAATACAATGCAAAAATTCCATGGTTCATATATAATTCAAAGGAGAAAGCATTGACATTCCTTATGGCTGAAGGGGGCCCAATTAAGTATCATCTTAACGAGTTACTATTCCCAATAACTGGTACAGTTGCAGTATATGCGATCGATTCAGACTGTGACTATTATGAGTATCAGATCCAACTTCGTCAAGATGTCCCTTATATTCAAAAAGGGACAAATAGAATTAATCCAGTAGCAAGGACCGTTGAAGATACTGACGAAATTTCTTATCAATGGAAGAACGTAAAATAGAATGATTATGGACTTAAGACACATCAACAGATGGGACAACTTTTATCCAGCGGTTTCCTGATGGGCGAGACTCAACCGTTCAAGCGGACCCTATGTAATCCGCATCTCTCTGAGAATCATTTATTTATGCAGACCAATATGATCATATGAATGGGGGATCTAAGGCAGGATTATCTCACCAGGGCAGAGCGCTCAGGTTGGAAAACCTGGTTGACAGGGCGAGGTTAAGATAGGATGGATACTGGGCGCCCTTCTTATCTTAATGATAGGGGGCACATCGTCATTGTTGATATGGAGCCCATATCCACTTGTTCTCATAGTCCTCTTCGGACTCATCCTCGCAGCGGCGAGCTGGGCAGGAATGAATAAAAATCCCATCTTTGTCACCGTGGGAGACGATGGCACCCTTTTTGAGTTCAAAAATAGGGGAGATATCTTCGTCCAGTGGTACCAAGTCCGGGACGTTTACTCTGACCCGAGACCGAGGAGAACGACCAGGAAGAATCCTGGTCAAGGAGCGATACGTCTGAACCAAGAAGCACGTGTCTTTTGGGTTACATACGAACTGTCCTTGTTGATCGTTGACGCTATGCGTGTGCGAACGGCAAACAACCAGCACGTTGGAACGGTGAGCCCGATAATGTCATCATTGGGGTTGTGTGAACTTTAAAAACCATCCGTCAGCTACTGTTCTAATATATATCATATAAGATTTGATGGAATGATCCAACCGTCTCATCGATCTTGTTCCACATAATATCCATTGGGCGGGTAAACACCACGATTGGCTCGATAGGCTTCCCTGACATCGAGAGCGATCTCTCTCCTTATTCTGTAGGACATCTGAAGGATTCCTCTTTTCCCGACGTAAATCAATCCTACCGCATTGGGGAGGTCCCTGATCTTTTGAACATCCATAATCACATTGAGCCAAGTTATTTTGTCGAACGGTATGGTCTTCCAGCGTTCTCTCTTCACTTCCACAATGACGCCGTTGGAGGTGATTTCCACTGACCGGGGGGTAACATTTCTTAGTAAAACGTAAGCGAAGATGCCTGAGACGAGGACCATGAAAAAGCCCATGGTCTCTAAGGTCTCCTGAGAGTCCCACCCCTTTACATACGTACCATAGAGCCAGCCGAAGATCAGGCCGGAAATCATAACGGCCATCATTACTAAAATAAAACCCTTGTCCTTCCTAACTTCGTTCTCATAGTGTTTCGTCCTACCAGAGGCTAAGGTAGCGTTCAGACCCCTCCCTTCCGATTTAGCGCTCCGATCGTTGCTTAATCTTCCCAGACAGCTAGAGCAATAATAGTTGGTCCCTCCAATGTCCTTGAACAGGCGCTTGCCCTTTGTTGCCAGGATGATGAATGGACACAATGTTAGAATGAGCCCGATGAGGAGCAGAAAGAAATATGGCTGGCCCAACAGGGTAGACGTGATCTCTAGCTCACCTATCGAGAAAAACGCTGTCACCATCCCCACTAAGGGGATCGCGAACATAAGAAGGACGGTCTTGACGTTTGATAGGTCGGCCTGACGTGCCCTATAGTTCTTCTCAATTTGGTCATCCGACAAGGGTAGGCCACAACGCTGACATGCTATCGGTACCTTATTGGAGGCCACGGCAGAATTGTTATTCTCCGCAGGAGGTAATAGGCCATCAATGCCATCGATCCTGTTCTTTTCCGTTCGTGGTTTGATCACCAATTCATTTACCTGAGCAATCGCAACTAATCCTGAACCGCACGCGTTGCAGAATCGTGCCCCCTTAGGTTGTGGCCTTCCGCAGTTATGACAAAACACCACCTTCTATCCCGCCTCACATTTAGGAACGGATTCGCCTTCCCCAGTTAGGAATTGGATAATCCCTCATTATTAAAATGATTTCGACCAAATAGAATAAAAATGATATTTGTTGGATGAAATATATAGAAAAGGTTTGAACGTCCTGGACCTTAGGCCGCCAGCCTTGTGACCCTCCTGACGCTGGGCAGCGCGGTCAACATGATCATGGCCGCTCCCATGGAGGCCATAGTTATCTGGAGCGTCCTAGGCACTCCCTCGGGGGACCCGATGAGAAGGACCTCCACCGCGATCCATATGATGAGCATGGCTCCTATCACCACCGCCATGCCCCACGCCCAGTTCTGCCCCGTCCATCGGTTGAGCGGATCGGTCCATCGCCCCCGGGGCAGCCGCCATAGGCCGTAGATGGCGATAATTGGCAGGACTCCATAGGCGGTGACGAAGAACAGTCCAACCAGGGCAAAATCGCTGACCGGAGTGCCCTCCAGGATGGAAACATCCATGCCATGTGTCCCTCCCGAGGGGTCCATCAGGAAGTTCATGCCGCTGAAGAACCCCAGGAAGGCCAGGATGGCCAGCAGGGCCGCTAGGACGACGATCGCTACAGACCTCATGGAGCCACTCTCCCGGCCCCCACGCCGCATATCTCTGCCACCAACGCCTCCACCTTCTGCTGCCAGCCCCCCTCCAGCGGACCCTCGGTGTCCACGACGTAGATCTTGTTCTCCGCGAGCCTGATGAGCCCCTTGGCCTGCAGCAGCTCGTTCATGATCGGCCGTACACGCTGCCATCTGCAGTTATCCGCATCAGGGACCTTTCCTGTTTTGTCGGGCCTGGGAGAGAGCTCCGTGGTCAGGACCACGTACTTCGTTCCGTTCGGCAACGTCATCTTCTCCAGGAAGCGGCGCATCTCCTTGATGGGCTTGCCCATGCGCACGGGGGAGCTGAACAGGTAGAGGTCGGCCGGGGGAAGCTGCCCGTCCAAAGCTTCCTTGACATGATGGACAACGACCTCGTTGCCCTTCTCGGACATCTGACGCCTGAACTCCTCGGCGACCTTTGTCCCATTGCCGTACACCGATGCGTGGTAGTACTCGATCCTCATTGCATCCCTCCTGCAGGAGCAGCACCTTTCTCCATCGGTTGAGATTCAACTATCGTCCGGGCCCACCGGTGGATCTCGTTCCAGTCACGGAAGTCGCCCACCGGGAACATGGTGCGGACCCCCGGCAGTCTGACAAGGGCCCCATGCAGTCTCCCCATTCCCTTGGGGTCGAAGGACCCGGGGAAGAACCGGTGGTCCCGTGGTCCGATAGTGATCATATACTCGGAGATGACCCTAGGGCTCACCGAGCGGGGGTCGTCCCCCCTCAATCCGCTGCTGAACAGCCAGACCGGTCGGGACCTCAGCACGGGAGCGTTCTGGCGCATGAACCGTTTGGCGGGCCCGAGCCACGATCGCATCTGTACCGCACTGCCGATGATCACCACATCGTTATCCTCGACGTTCCCGATGCCCTCCTTGGCGTCCGCCACCCTGACCTCGAGCCCCTCCTTCGTCAGCACGTGCGAGATTTCTTCTGCGATCCTCCTTGTCGAGCCGTGCTTGCTTCCGTAGACGATCAGGGCCTTCATCGCTCGCTCCCCCCGCCATCGTCCGCGCTACCGGTCTTGAGGCTCGGCAGGTCCATCGGCCCCAGGTCCAGCCTCAGCTCCCCCTTGCTTCCGATCACTTCCAGAACGAGGTCGTCAACGAACTGAGCACGTCTCAACGTCCCCAGCGAACCCTCGACGGACACTTTCTCATCTCCTTCCAGGTATACGTTCTTCACATCGCCCTTCGACCTGAGCTCGATGGTGAAGACCCGTTCGTCCATTTTCTTGATGCGGGACATATCATTCCTCAAACGAGGAAGGGCGAAGGTGGGCTGATAACCATTATTTGATGCGGATGTGTTCTCCTTCACACGGTTGTGTAAGTGTCACCTACCATGACGGAGGAGGAGCGTCTGTCCGACCTTTACTTCCAGCTGTCCAGTGCTGATAGGCGCAAGATGATCGAGGAGCTGCTGAGGGAGAGCCTGAAGCTCAACGAGGTCGCAAAGAAGCTGGACATGACCGCCACGGAGGCCTTCAGGCAATTGCAGCGGCTCACCGACGCCGGCCTGCTCGAGAAGGCCCCGGACGGCAAGTATCGTTCGACCTCCTACGCGCGTCTGGTGCTCGATTCCTCCTCCTCTCTCGATTTCTTGTCCAAGCACAAGGAGCACCTGCTGGGCCGCGATACCTCCCTGCTCCCGTTCGAGTTCCGCCTCCGGTTGGGGGAGCTCTCCAACGCGGTCCTCAAGGCCGATATGGTGCCGAACCTGAACGATGCCACCGAAGCGTTCAAAGGGGTCAAGAGGAGGCTCGACCTGATGGTCGAGCAGCGCCTGGAAGCTCACGGCCAGGTGATAAGGCAAAAGGTAGCGGAAGGGGTGAGGACCAGGTTGCTGATGCAGGAGAGCATGCTCGCCACGCTTCCGAAAGACAAGCCCTCTGAGATGTTACAAGCGGAGACGAGGATCACCCCCCGGGTATGCGCGATGATCATCCTGATCGATGATACGGCGGTCATCTCCCTGCCCAAGACCGACGGAACGATGGACTACGCGATCTTCGTGGGAGATGATGCCAGGTCACTGAAGTGGGCCAGCGACCTGTTCGAGGACCAATGGAAGAAGGCCCGGCCGTTGCGTTCCTGAGGGCATAGGGCTCGATCGAGAACGATGAGATGAATGGCCCAGGTATCTTTTTTGATAAGCGTTCCATCATTATCACTAATAATAAGGCATGTTCGCCTGTCGTTCAAGAGCGAGCTGGGATGATTGGCACCATCTGGTTCAACAGAGACATCTCTCGGACGATTCTCATTCTGATACCGTGTAATTATCGAGCGCAGAATCATATACTGATAGCCAAATAAAATGCCTTCAGTATAATCTATCCAGGGAGTTGGAAAATGAAATACGCTAAGTTCGGAGCATGCTTCGCGTTCGCGTTGCTGTTGATCGCCGTGTTCGCCGTGCCGATATCGGCCTGCTCGTCGGGCGGGAGCTCGTCGGGCGGGAACGGAGGTTCGGACCACTGCCACAAGAAGGTGCCTAAGTTCGAGTTCACCAAGAACATCGACTACTCCTACACCACCACTCTGACCGAGCTGGCCGCGACCGGCATGGTCGATGAGAAGTACTACCCCACGATCCTCGCCCAGCTGCCGACCGGAATCGACCAGAACACCGAGTTCACCGTGCATGTGAAGGGCGTGCTGAGCGGCTGCGGGACCATGAAGGACAAGTGCCAGGGTGCTAACTACGACCTGCGCGTGACCTTCGACGGCAGCATCGACCTGTTGATCTACACCAACGTGGTGGCGAGCCTGGACATCACGGCCCAGCTGCAGGTGAAGGCCTACGTGGCGGACGACCTCAGCGAGTTCCAGGTCAAGGCCTGCGGCAGCGTGCGCGCGGACGTCTACGTCATGGGCGAGAAGGTCGGGTACATCAAGTCCTGCATATCCATGTGCGCCGATGAGACCGAACTGGAGATGCGCGCCTGCACCCAGGGCAAGCTCGTCATGAACGAACAGACCGTCAAGCTCTGCATGAAGAGCTACATGGACATCAAGGTGGGCGCGGGCACCATCGACATGTCGGCCTGGGCGTACGGCACCGTGTACTACGGTGACGAGCCCTTCGACCTCGCCTTCGAGGGCGAGAACAGCATGGCCTTCTCCCAGGGGGAGCTGGTGTACATGCAGGGCGCGATCCTGGCTCTGGTCGGGGCCTGAAGCAACCATCCCATCCTAAACCCCTTCCCTATTTTTTTGAACGCTTGATGATGCTCTTTCGCCGAGCATAGATCGTTCTTGACGGTATACCAATGGGATAAAGCACCCGTCCATCGCCCATGGCGACAACCATGGGGCCGATGGATAGGATGAGAACAAGGCTTGACGGAAGATGTTTCAGGACCACTCGTCAAGCTTCGGCCGGGGAGCGAACAGGGGGAACAACCATAGGGCGGAACCCTCGATCATCAGCACCAGGCCCAAGGCCACCATCAACTGCCCCGGTATGAACCAGACGATGGCGACCACGAACACCAGGAGGCCTAGCACGAACCGTTTGAACAAATCGGTCTTTTGCATATCTGCCATTCTCTCCACCTCACCTGCCCCACCCTGCTTCCAAGGGGTCTTGTAGTGACAATTATTTATTATAATATTATCATTAAAATATGCTTATTGATTTTCATGGCGCTCTGGCATCTCCGTTATTCAACGACGCGATCGCTGCACGGATGATCCTCGCTCAACGGTCCAGGCGAGGACCCCGAACAATAGGGCCCTGTGATGACCATGCCGTGAACGGTTTCAAATAAAGGGGCATTGGTATTCATGAGCATGAACGCG
The DNA here is from genome assembly GCA_963663855.1 of Methanomassiliicoccaceae archaeon. GTDB lineage: Archaea > Thermoplasmatota > Thermoplasmata > Methanomassiliicoccales > Methanomassiliicoccaceae > UBA6. Next base: position 2,312,839 of record OY760646.1, read on the forward strand.
AGGTCCATCGGAGAAAAGCTGACCCAGGCCTTGAGGCTGCCCGGCCGGGCGGTGTGCGTGTTCGGTACCGATAACGTGCCCCAGGGATCGGTCCCCATATCAAAGGTCGACCGGTGCATCGCCCGGGCGGTCTTCAAGGTCTCCATGGACGAGCGGACGCCCGCGGTCCACTTTGGGGCCGAGGCCAAGGCGGGCATATGTCCGGGCGGCCAGGGATGGTGCGGGCTGACGGTCCCCCCGCCGGCGATCAAGTACTTCGTCTCCACGGGAACACCTGACTTCAGGAACGGGGCGGCCGAATACCTCAAGCCCGACCCCGAGGCGGCAGAGCGCTTCTTCGCCGCCCCCGGCAGGATCGCCTTCCCCTACAAGTTCATCACCATCGCGGGATGGGACCAGATCGAGGAGGGGCAGGACGTTCTGTCGTACATCCTCATCGGCAGCGCGGAGTCCATAAGGAACCTGGGCGGCCTGGTCCAGTACACGTACGAGGAGGTCTTCTCATCCATCACGATGCCCAGCGGCCCCTCCTGTGCTTCGATGGTGACGTACGCCGCGGGCCTGTCGGAGAAGGCCCCTCGGGACACGGCGTTCGTCGGTCCGGTCGATCCCACCGGCAACGCGTGGTTCCCTCCCAACATGATGTCCATGGCCCTACCGGCCGAGATGGCCGGAAGGCTGGCCGGGAGCATTGAAGGCTCGTTCCTGTCCCGGAGGCCTCAGGTCGCCTTCCCGATCAAGAGGCTCGGGATGGATGAGAGGGCAGAGCATACCTGAGGACGGCGCTCAGCAGCTGGGAACGGAGCAGGTCCATCGATGTACGGGAACGAGAGATCGGTAGGCAACTTGGGGAGGCGCCAACATTGGGCGTACCACTGTGGGCATGCCTTTCTTGGAGCTACCTCTCCAGCATTCTCTCCAGCTCTTTCATGTACTCGAAGGCCGCGGCGTCGACCACCTCGACCTTCAGGACGTAGCCGTCATCGCCCTTCCTGGCGTCCGCGATGAACCCCATGGTCATCTCCTCGGGGCCGAACGGGCAGTAGCCCTCCAGGGTGAACTTCTCGTACATCTCCTGGGCCGCCTTGTCCTTGAGAGGCGAGACTATGCGGACGTACACGACCCTGCGATTTGGCTCGCCCTTTAAATATTAATTTATATAAATAATTATAACAGATAACATCATCCTCTATCCTGAATTGGCCAGATGGGCCGGCCGCAGCTCTCGCACATCGTGATATGTTGGCTCGTAGAGAGCGGACCGACGATCGCGCATGTACACTAGGGAAGGGAGCCACCGAACGGTCGATGGAGCAATACGATATCCGCATCCAGTAGCTTTACGGTAGAAAGTATCAGCGTCAATTAATTACATCCACGGAGATTAGGTATCCGCTTGGTGATCCGTTTGGGGATAGAACAGCTGATATTCAAGGGCAAGGCGAAGGAGCAATCATACTCTGACTGGGTCGAGGACCTGTACGCGTCAGGTAGCATCAATCACCACGTGGCCGGCAAGATGGCCCTCCTCGCCGAGCTCCAGGACAGCTTCCAGTGCGTGAAGTGCGGGAGGTGCTGCCGGGAGCACACCGAGATCGAGTTCAGCATGGACGACCTCAAGCAGGCGTCCAGGAAGCAAGGCATGAACGTCCCCCAGTTCATCCGCAGGTACGGCCTCAAGAGGACGTCCTACGAAGGCATCGGCGTGTACCACGCCCTCAAGCTCGCGAACGGCGAGCGCTGTCCGTTCTTCGACGGGTCGGAGTGCACCATCTACGAGGCCCGGCCGGACGTCTGCCGCCGGTACCCGTTCCTCACCCCGGAGGGCGTGGCCCGTACCCTGCAGATGGAGCGAGGCATATGGTTCTACGGCGCCCAGTGCGAGGCGTCGGTGGAGTACATGCGCCGCCGGTCCCTGGAGCTGGGCCTGGCGGAGCCCGCCCCGGACGCGGAGACCAAGAAGAAGATGAAGGCCAAGAAGGCGGCCAAGCCGAAGAAGAAGCCGGCCAAGAAGACCGCCACCAAGAAGGCCACCACGGCGAAGAGCGCACCCTCGGCCAAGAAGGCCCCGGCCAAGAAGAAGACCTCTTCCAAGCCCCTCGCCAGCGAGTGACGTTCCACGCCTAAGCGTGGAACAGCCCGGTGCTGAGGTACTTCTCGCCCCGGTCCGGGAAGATGGTCACGATCACGCCGGAGTCGACCTGTTTGGCCACCTCTATGGCGGCGTACATGGCGGCGCCGCTGCTCATCCCCACGAAGATGCCTTCCTTCTTGACGATCTGGCGGGTCATCTCGTACGCCACCTCGGTCTCCACCATGATGGTGGTGTCGATCTTCGAGGGATCGTAGATGGCCGGAACGATGGCCTCCTCCATGTTCTTCAGCCCCTGGATGTAGTGCCCCTTCACGGGGTGGGCGCTCACCACGTTGATGTCGGGGTTGTGCTCCTTGAGCGCCGCCCCCACGCCCATGATGGTGCCTGATGTTCCCAACGCTGAGACGAAGTGGGTGACCGTGCCGGCGGTCTGCCTCCAGATCTCGTCCCCGGTGGTCTTGTAGTGCGCCATCTTGTTGTACTGGTTGGAGAACTGGTCAGGCATGAAGTACTTGTCCGGGTTCTCCTTCACCAGCTCCCTCGCCTTCCTGATGGCCCCATCCGTTCCGTACTTCCCCTCGCTCAGCGTGACGATCCCCCCGAACGCCTTGATCATCTGCCGCCGCTCCACCGAGACGGAGTCGCTCATGACGATCTCCACCTCGTATCCCTTGATGGCGCCTATCATGGCCAGCGCCACGCCGGTGTTGCCGGACGTGGGCTCGATGATGGTCTTCCCCTTGCTCAGCACACCCTCGTCCTCGGCCTGCTGGATCATGCTCAGGGCGATGCGGTCCTTGATGCTGCCGGTGGGGTTGGTCCCCTCGATCTTGGCGTAGATGGTGGCGTTCTTGTTGGGGTTCAGCGCGTTGATCTTGACCAATGGAGTGTTGCCGATCGTCTGAAGGATGTTCTCTCTGATATCAAGGGAAGGCGTCTTCATCTCTCTTCTTCTCCGGATGAGTGAAGTGCGTTTACTATAGATATATCCCGGCCGTGCCGTATCCGCGCCAGCCAAGGGGGCTTGTGAGGCTGCCATTACAGGGGCCTTGCGCTCCTGACGAGGTCATGGTCATGGAGCGAGGAGGCCGTCCTCGATAGTCTGAACGGAATAATCTGTGGAAATAGCATTAATACCTCCCGCTCTAGTTAACAATCGATAATATGCCTCATGACTCAATCCTCAGCACCGTAGGGAACACGCCGCTGGTCAAGCTGAACAGGATCGTTCCTGCCGGCGCGGCCGACGTGTACGTGAAGGTCGAATCGTTCAACCCCATGGGCTCGGTGAAGGACCGCATCGCCCTCGCCATGGTGGAGGACGCGGAGCGGAGCGGCCGCCTCACCAAGGACAAAGTGATCGTGGAACCGACCTCGGGCAACACCGGCATCGGCCTGGCGATGGTGGCGGCGGCCAAGGGCTACCACCTGACGCTCACCATGCCGGAGACCATGACCATCGAGCGGCGGAAGTTGCTGAAGGCCTTCGGCGCCGAGCTCATCCTCACCCCTGGACCGGAGGGCATGAAGGGTGCGGTGAAGAGGGCCAAGGAGATCGTGGAGGCCGATCCCAAGCGGTTCATGCCTCTACAGTTCGACAACCCCGCCAACCCCAAGATACACCGCGAGACCACGGCGCACGAGATCCTGAAGGAGCTGCCCAACATCGACGCCTTCGTGGCCGGGGTGGGCACCGGGGGCACCATCACGGGCGTGGCCCAGGTCCTGAGGGACAAGAAGCTAGGGACGTTGGTGGTGGCGGTGGAGCCCGCGAGATCACCGGTCCTCTCCGGCGGGCAGCCGGGACCGCACCGCATTCAGGGCATAGGCGCCGGCTTCGTCCCTGCCGTCCTGGACCTCAAGCTGGTGGACCGCATCCAGCAGGTGGGGGAGGACGACGCCATCGCCACCGCGCGCGACCTGGCCAAGAGGGAAGGCATACTGGCCGGGATATCCTCGGGGGCAGCGCTGTGGGCTGGCCTGGAGATCGCCAAGGAGCTGGGTCAGGGGAAGAAGGTGGTGGTGGTGTTGCCTGATACGGGGGAGCGTTACCTCAGCACCGACCTCTTCGAGGGCTGAGCTCTGCCCCAACGACCAGTGCGTGGGAGATGGCCCCCAGGCACCTCCCCTTTTTACATTGAAGGAAAAGAAAGGGCACGGGTGACCGAAGAGGAACCCTGGTCGCCCTGAATATTAGGAGGGAAGGGGCCCTAGATCACCCAGTCGACCTGGATGAGGTCCGCACTGGTGACGATGCCGGTGATCTTCCCCCCGCGGGCGGTCAGCACCGCATGCTCGGCCACCAGGAGCGTCTCCACCGACCTCTTCTCCACGTCCTCGTCGATCACGGGGAAGGGGCCCTCGATGAGGGACCACACTGGCCTACGGCCCACCTCATCCGCGCTCGCCCCGCTCAGCATCTGGTCCAGGATGGCCCTCTCGCTGATGCTGCCCACCGGGCGGTCGCTCTCGAACACGGGCATCTGCGAGATATCGTGCTCTCTCATCAGCTCGGAGGCCTTCCTCACCGGTTCGTTGACCTGCACGCTAATGATCTTCCTGGTGGCGATGTCCTTCAACCTCACCCGTTTGGAGCGCTTGCCGGCCTCATCGTCCAGGGCCTCGAAGAGCTTCACCACCTCGTTGTAGCTGCCCTTCACTTTGCCCCGCTCGATCTTGGCGATGGTCGATTGGCTTACCCCCGACCTCTTGGCCAGGGACGACTGGGTGATGCCTAGGATGGCCCTCATCTGCTTGATCTGGGTCGTGTGGGGGAACCGTGGGACCTTCATCATGCCACTTTTACCCGCGGTGCTCGTAACCAAGGATGTGCCGTCCGCATTGGCCGGCCCGTCTTCCTGTGCGGCGCTCACCATCACGTCAATAGCCCTCTTCTAGCCTTGTAACAATCGTTAATTTATTTAATGGTTGAGATTCGGTTAATTCATACTAGAATAGGCGGTCCCGAGCGCTCAAGGTCGGATGATGTACCGATGACGGCGGGAACCCCGCACTCCGTGCAAGTGGGAGAAGCCCTCCACCCGTATGTTTTAGGACGAGGTCCACGGACAGGATGATCTCTCCGGCTTTCCAGCCCCTCGCCGGCGAGCGCGCGGGCCGCTCCCACCGACAGCTGGGCCGCGGTCGGACCACAGGTCCTGATGTCGATTTCATGATCCGGACTTGAGGGAAAGGTCCCTGTTCCACGCTCTTCACAGGACGGTCGATGCCTCAGAGATGTGGGTGGGTGATTAGTTCCCTTTCCTCAGCCATGCTGGAACCCGAGCAGAGGGGAGTTCAGCAAACCCCTGGAATGAACGGACAGCGCGCCCACCAGCACCGCTCATGGAATGTCCAGGTCCTCCGAGTGCAGGGGGACAGTGAAGAAGAACGTCGATCCCTGGCCGGGGGTGGACTCGAACCACAGCCTCCCGTGGTGGCGGTCGATGATCTTCTTCACGATGGCCAGGCCGATGCCGGTCCCCTCGTACTCCGCCTGCGAGTGCAGGCGCTGGAACATGAGGAACAGGCGGTCCCCGTGCCGGTGTTCGATGCCGATGCCGTTGTCCTGCACCGAGAACACCCGCTCCCTGCCCTCGATGTGGGAGTATATGTGCACCCGCGGCACCCTGTCCCCCCGGAACTTGACCGCGTTCCCCACCAGGTTCTGAAGCACCTGCGTCATCTGGATGCGGTCCGCGGTGATGATGGGCAGAGGGTCGAAAGTGACGGAGGCCCCGCTCTCCTCGATGGCCCGGTCCAGGTCCTTGAGCACCATGGCCAGGACCGCGTCCATGTCCACCCTCTCCAGCGCCCTCCCCCGCGTCTCGATGCGGGAGTAACGTAGCAGGTCGTCGATCATCAGCTTCATCCTCCGCGCACCGTCGGAGGCGAAGCGCATGTACTCCCCGGCCGTATCGTCCAGCACCTTCCCCGAGTAGTTCCTCTCCAGCAGGCCGATGTAGGAGGAGACCATGCGCAGTGGCTCCCGCAGATCATGGGACGCCACGTAGGCGAACTGCTGCAGCTCGGCGTTGGAGCGGCGGAGGTCCTCGGACGACCGCTGCATCGCCTCCTCCGTCCTCTTGCGGTGCAGGGCCTCCACGATGGCGGGGGTGAGGATCTCCACGGTGCGGAGGTCCTCGTCCGTGTACCCGCCCTCCTTGTTCCCCAGGCCGATCATGCCGATGACCTTCCCTCCGTGCGTCAGGGGGACCCCCAGGAAGGCGGTCAGACCGGGGTGTCCAGGAGGCAGGGAGATGTAGTCGGGATGGGAGCGCGGATCGTTGGTGTAGAACGCCTCCCCCTTGGACAGGAGCCTACCGAAGACGCCGTGCAGCCTCAGGTTGGTGGGGAACCGGCTGTTCCGGTGAGGGGCGACCACACTGTAGGCCTCCCAGTCGGAGTCCATTACGGCGTCCTCGGGGTCCCAGTCCGGCTTCAGATGGCCGATGAGCCCGAACTTGCTGCCGGTGAGCTTCTCGGCCACGTTCAGGCAGGCTAGCCCCAGCTCCTTGTTGGAGCTGGCGGTGATGCCCTCGCGGAAGATGCAGTTGATGCCCTTGAGGATGGCCTGGTTGTGCCTCATCCTCTCCTCCGACCACTTGCGCAGGGTGATGTCCTCGAACAGGGTGTAGACCTGGTGGGGTGCGCTCTCCCCGGGCTGGAACAGGGGGACGGCGGTGATGTCGATCCAGCGGTAGTCCGCGTCCCGCGGGTTCCACACCCCCATGATGACGCCCTCCACCCTCTGGCCGGTGCGGAGGGACACCATGGCCGGATGCTCCTCCCCCGGGAAGGGGGAGCCGTCCGCCTTGATGCAGTACCGCTCCTGACCGATGGAGCTGCTGCCGATGAAATCCTCCGGGTCTTGACCGAGCATGCGGTCGGCCACGGGGTTCATGGAGACGATCTTGCCATCCTCATCCTGGAAGACCACCCCCTGGTGCATGGTGTCGTGGAGTAGCCGGTACCTTTCTTCAGACTCCCTCAGCACCTCCTCCGCCCTCTTCTTCCCCGTGGTCTCGGTGAGGGTGAGGACCAGGCCTATGACGTTCCCCTCGCCGTCCTTCACCGGCGAGAGCGTCCAGTCCCAGTAGGTGGCGCTGTGGAGGGGGTTGTCCGGATGCGGGAACATCATGTCGCGGTGCTCCGCCGGCTCCCCGGTGTCGCGGACCCTTATGAAGGTGGCCATGTGCTCCGCATCGGGGTACAGCTCCAGGAGGCTCCTGCCCACCATCTCCTCCGGGCGGTAGCCGCTGGTCCGGGCCAGGGCCTCGTTGACATGCAGGAATCTCAGGTCCCGGTCCAGGTAGGCCAGGCCGACGTTCTTGGCCCCGTCCATGACCGTCCTCAGGAGCTCCCACTCCCGATCGGCCGTGGGATCGCCGCTGGTGGCTCCCTCCCTGCCCTCGCACGTCCCGCCCTGCGCCCTCATACCGCTCCCATGACTATGCCTGACCCCTAACCCCAAGGAAATATGTGAGAACTAAGGTCAGGAGGTCGATATATTGCTTCCCGTGGCCGCACGTATCGCCGATGTGATGCGCAGAGGTCTCACGGCGATCGCCGTGAAGGCCCGTCCCCCATCCCCAGATCCATGGTGGGCGAGAGGACATCCCTTTCAACAGGGCGGCAACATGAGCTTGACTAGGCTCACTCCGCCCGCTCTCGGCCGAAGGCGTTCTCAACCCGGATTTATCAATAGGAAAATTATATATTATTAATAGGATAAACATCCTCGTCAGAGCTTCTGACCGAGTGTGTGACATGTGCCCGTTCGGTTTCGTGTGCCATAAGGGGAAGAGGATCGCCGTGGTGGACTGCTCTAATGCCACTCCAGAGGAGGCGATCTCCATCATGCGGGACGCGCAGCAGAGGATGGCCCTCCTGCACATGGACAGCCTCCTAGTCCTCACCGTGACCGTCAACTCCAAGAGCAGCGAGGAGAGCAGGGACGTGGCCCGCCAGTTCATCATCTCCTACGCCCCTCACGTGCGGGCGTCGGCGGTGGTGGGGGCGGACGGCACCGGTGATGTGTTCCGAGGTCCTGCGGGTCAGGAACGACACCCCCTGGAGGCCTTCGCCACGCAGGTGGAGGCCATGGACTGGCTGGTGCGGCACTAGTCAGGCCTTCCGGATGGCACGGTAGGCCAGGCGCACCGTCCCCTCGATGTAGCCGGCGCACCGCTCCCGGTGCTCGGGGGACATGAAATCACCGTAGTTCAGCTCCCGGCACAGCGTCGATCCGAAGCGGTCCTGGAACTGGTCATGAAGGTCCCGGGCGGGGTTGTAGCTGGTGAAGCGGTCCTCCTCTCCGCTCAACCGTCCGAGCACGGCGCCGATGGCCATCACTCCTCCGGAGAGCGCGCCGCACAGGTCCTCGCTCCGGCCCACGCCCCCTCCGAAGGGCGTGGCCATCTTCAGGGCGATCTCCGGCAGCTCGACCTCGAGGCCGTAGCACACCCCCCTGAGCACCGACTCGGTGCAGTTCAACCCCTTCTCCCAGCACTCGGACGCGTGCCTCACGGCCTCCTCTTCCGACCTCATAACATCTCGCCCTGCGGGCTATCTCCTGAAGGTGGTTAATCTTGTTGGTCCAAGCTTTCCGGGGCGGGTCCGGACGGGTCCTTCGAGGACTCATCGACCGCGTGCACCGCGTAGGTACGCTCCTCGACGGCCTCCTCCTCCCACGGCCGCCGGTACCTCATCCGCACCACGGCATCGCCGGCCCGCAGGGGAACGAAGGTGAAGACCTGCCGCCCACCTCCGCCGATGAGCCTCGAGCGGCGCTGGTACTCCTCGCTCTGCAGGGCGAGCATGCCCTCGTCGAAGCTGGCCTCCCAGCGGTAACCGGTGGTGGGGTTGGAGTCGATGCTGATCACCATGCTCCCGCCCACCGCGACCTCCCTCTCCTCGACCCCCGTCATGTAGCCCGGATATCATCATCGAACGTTATCTCCGTATCGCACCAGGGCGGGAGAAAGATGTACGTACTTACCTATCCATGGCCGCGATGGTCGGAGAGAATGCGGTCATGAGGGATGGGAGTGGGATAAGGAACGTCACCTGGGCCCTCCGGGCCGTGGTCCTGGACGGCAGGAGCGTGGAGGGTGTGGAGCGGACCGGCGCGTACCTCGTCCTCGGTCCCGAGCACCGGGCGTACGGCAAGGGGGGATGCAACAGCTTCTTCGCGACCTACCACCTGGACGGGAAGGACGTAAGCGTAGGCCCCATCGGATCAATCCGCATGTTCTGTGACGGGGCCATGGAGGTGGAGGCCTCCTTCTTCAGGGCCCTGGAGATGGTGCGGACGGCAAGGAGGGAGGGCGACCGCCTGGAGTTGAGCTCGGAGGACGGCGCCACGCGCCTTTCCTTCCTCAGGGCGACGGGCGAGCGGCCCGGAGATCGTGCTCAAGGCCCCCGGCATGATGGTCAGGCAAGGGGCGACCGGCCACCTATATCGCCGGGCCCAAGCCGTCCAGGCGGTACTTCCCGGGGACGACGGTGATCTCGAAGGTGGCCCCCTGGCCCGGGACCCCCCGCTCCCTGATGACCATGTCCGTGATGCTCAGCACGTCCCTGCTCAACGCCAGCCCCAGGCCGGTGTTCCGACCGTAGCCGGGCTCGAAGATCCGTCCCTTCTCCTCCAGGGGGATGCCCACCCCGTCGTCACGGTACACCAGGACCAGGCGGCCGTCCTCGATGCGGTAGCCCAGGCCTATGGTCGTGACATGCTCACCGTAGCGCAGGGAGTTGTCGATGAGGTTGTACAGCACCTTGGTGAACAGAGCGTCCGCGAACACCCGGAGGCCGTCCACCTCGAGGTCCACCTTCACCTGCTGGTTCTCGATCTGCCTCCACGCGGTGAGGAAGGACTCGCCCACATTGTACCACTCCGGCTCCTTCACCCCGATGTCCTGGTACTGCTTGGTGAACAGGATGAGGGACTGCGCCTCCCGGGCCGAGCGGTCCACCCGGTCGATGTAGTTCTTGATGCTCAGGGGATCGCTCGCAGATTTCATCAGATCGATGTAGCCGGCGACGATGGTGAGCTTGTTGAGCAGGTCGTGGCGGGTGATCGACGACAGCAGGTTGAGCTTCTTGTTGGCCAGGGCCAGCGCGTCCTTGGCCTCGATCAGCGGAGTGATGTCATTGAAGGCCGAGAATATGGCCGGGGCGCCCTGGTAGTCGATGAGGCAGGCGTTGCCGTAGGCGGTCAGCATCCTTCCGTCCACCCGCTGCAGGGGGATCTCCGCCTGCTCCACCGTGCCTCGCTGCATGATCATCTCGACCATCCTGTCCCGGGTATCTTCGCTGAAGAACGTGGGGGAGGTGAGCATCCCCACGTAGGGCGCGTCCCGCTCCCCCAGCTGCCTCACCACCATGGAGTTGGCGTACATGATCCTCCCCTCGTCCATGTCGGTGATGACGATGGGGAAGGGAGCGGTCTCCAGCAGCGAACGGAAGCGGTGCTCGCTCTGCTTCAGCACCCTCTCCGCGTTCTTGTTGTCAGTAACATCGTGCAGGAGCACCAGCTGGCCTATCTCCCCCATGTCGGGGTGATGCAGCGTGGTTATGCTGTGATCGTAGTACTGCACCGCCCCGTCCTTCCGCAGCTCGATGGCACCCTTCTCCGGCCTCCCCGTCACCGCCCCGTACAGCTCCGGCCAGCTCTTCTGGAGGTCGTCCAGGGGGACGATCCTCTTGGCGTCCCGGTCGTCGATGGACAGCAGGGCCCTCATGCCCCGGTTGGTCTCGATGATCGCGCGGGAGTTGTCCATGACCATCATGGGCTCGTTCATGTTGTCCAGCAGGGTGGAGCGGGCGATGGGGGTGATGTTGAACAGGCCCATGAGGAATATGGACAGGAAGATCAGGCCCACCGTGATGGGCATCATGAGGGGGGTGGGCAGGAAGTACGCGTAGGGGTCCAGGAGGAGGGCATATATCGTCGTCACCACGATGGGGAGCGTGACCCCCAGGATGACCAGGGTCTGCTGGTAACGGTAGACCTTGTCACCCCACCTCCTGATGTACGCCCGGAGCATGATCCACATGGCCGTGCCCAGGTACACATAGGACATGCCGCTGACGACCCAGTACAGGGTGGTGGGCTGGAACTGGTAGACGTCAAGGACGCCATTGTTCACGGTCGGCCCGGGAAGGTAGACGAGGTGCGTGAGCCCGTTGGTCAGGAACAGGACGGTGGTCAGCAGCGGGTAGATGAGGAGCACCTTGGTGATCCTGGGGGACAGCGGGGCCTTGTTCCTCATCCTCAACACCAGGAGGAGCATGAGGAACTCGACCCATACCAGGAAGGGAATCTTCAGGGAGGCCAGCACGTCCTTCCCGTTGGGACCGGTGGTTATGAGGTCCACGATGTCCACCAGGGCCCAGGCGGCCGAGGCGTAGCAGATCAGCTCCATCTCGCGGACCCCCGCCTGGAACTTGTTCCGCCCCAGGAACCACCCCTGCAGGGTGAGGATGATGGCGGAGATGATAAAAAGCCAGATCCAGGGGGTGACGGTCATGGAAGGCCCACCTTGGTGGAGATGGTGAGCCCGACGTTCGATGACCCCTCTCGAGAACGATTCCTCATCTCTGCACCTCATCTCGGTCTAGCTGCGGCACCACACCTGGGACGTTGCTCCACCATTCGCCTTTCAGAAAAAAAACACTTAATATCAATATATAGTATATTATTTTAAAACCATTATCGATAAGCAACATCCAGACCACTGGAGCAAGCGAGGAAGGGACGAGGTCGGCCCCCGGTAGGGTAAGGTGTCACTCATCGCCCTCGTCCTGCTGCCTCTTCCAGATGACCTCCCAGTCCGGAGGCCTCTCGCGGTAGCCGCGGGAGCGCCAGTAGGCGATGTTGTTGGGGTTCCTCTGATTGGAGCGGTCGTTGCGGTACTTGAGGTACTTGTGCATGTTCACCGGCTTCCCCGCCCCGTCGGTGACGCGCAGCTCCTCGCTCCTCCTCTCCTCCGGGGACCGTTCGGCGAGCGTTCCCTCCAGCGCCCTGCTGCTGTGCGCCAGCAGCTGCAGCACATGGCACCCGAAGCCCAGGTCCTCGCACTTGGAGACCAGGAAGCCGGAGATGGAGCTGGCCTCGCCGATCACCACCGCCTCACGGTGGTGCATGCGGACATACTCTAGCACTACAGTGATGTCCCGGTCCCCGGTGACCAGGATGAGGACGTCCGGACAGTCGGTATCGTGGAGGCGGTCGACGATGGCGCAGTGCATGGAAGGGTCGGTGAGGCTCTTGCCGAAGGAGAACGCCCCGGTGCTGACGTCCATGTGCTTGAACGACGCGGTCTCCACGAACCGGAAGCCGTTCATCTCGTAGTCCTCCTTGGTCTTCGAGGAGCGCCACATGGTGGCCTCGTCCAGGAACACGCTGGCGTCCACCACCTCCCCCAGGCCCTGGGCGTACTCCATCAGCACGCTGCCCACCCGCTCCAGGATGCGGACCTCCCCCGCCTCGAACAGCCCCCGCTCCATGTTGGGGCCGTCGACGTAGATGCCCACCGTGGTCATCCCTCCCTCCCCAGCTGGGACCGCAGGCGGTCGTCCGCCGGCCTCTCATCAAGTCCCACGTTGAGCAGGGCCAGCAGCACCAGGGGAACGGTCACCGTGACCACCTGGGTGCCCTCCAGGTAGGCCCTGAGCTGTTCGCCGAGGGCGAAGCTGTACCGCGCCAGCGATTCGTAGTAGTCGAGGACGGTGATCTTGGCCACGATCTCCCGGGCTGCTTCCTCGGTCGGCTCGGAGCCCTCGGCTCGGGAGATGAGGTCGTGGACCTCTCTCTCCAGTCGGTCCACGTCAGGTGCGGGGAACTCCTCCGGGCTGTGGTACGCCCGCCGGGACAGCGCCAGGAGCTTCTCTCCCACCATCACCGCCAGGGCATCGATGCTGCCTTTGTCCACGGGCACGCCGTCCAGGCGGAACATGTCCGCCCCGGCATCGTACATCAGGTCGAAGCCCAGGACCGAGAAGTCCTCCTGCCCATGGTCCGGGTCCGACACGTTGATGGGGAACTGCACCTCGGCGCGCACGCCGGACATCTGCCGCAGCAGGGAGCGGAAGGCCCTCTCGCCCTCGTCGCTGAGGGGCAGGGGCCGGCCGGCCAGGGAGCCCTCGATGATGGGGGCCTCCACCAGCATGGTCTCGATGCCCAGCGCCTCCTGGAGGTACAGCTCGTCCTCGTAGGTCGGTCCGTGCAGCTCCACCCTGCAGCCGTGCACCCGGGGGTCCCGGCGCTCTGAGGTCAGGAACTCCAGCAGACGAAAGTAATCGTCGTTCTCGGTCCGGTTCATGCCGAAGCCCCGGCTGGTGCGGAACAGCCCTACGGTCAGCTCCCGGGCGGCGGGGGTCATGCACGCATCGAACGTCCCCTGGTCCGGGGAGATCACCTCCCAGTAGTCCTCCACCACCTCCGGGGGATGGTAGAACTCGTTGTCGCCGTGGAGGTTGTTCAGCCGGAAGAGGTTCTTCAGGAAGTACCGCGACGTCTTGCTCAGCTCCTCCGGCAGGGACCCTCCGGACATGCTGGTGCGGTACTGGGCCCCCTCCGTGCACGCGTCCGTTCCCGGACCGGCCGCGGTCCCGCTCCGCGGCCTCAGCCAGTTGTCGAGGGAGTAGCGGAGCAGGCGCCTCTTCTCATCGTCCACGTCCAGCCGTTCCAGCGTCTCTTCCACTACGGGGGCCAGGAGGCGGGGGAGATGGTCACCGACGCTCTCCCTGCCACCGGACATGGACCCCAGGAGCTGGAACAGGGTAGAGGTGCGGAGCGTGAGGCGGCAGGAGGACACCTGCGAGTACGCCCTGCGGAACACCGACTCGCCATCGAACTCCAGGGCCTTGCGCAGCGGAGCGGAGCCGCCCTCCCCGATGCTGCAGCGCTCCTCCACCATGCCTATGACCCTCCGCCGGGGCAGGAGGTCTATGGCATCTGGGGAAGGTACGGGATGGAGGCCCTGCAGGGAGGCCAGGATCTCGGCGTCGCCCGGCCGGTCGGCGGGGACCCGTCGGATGGTCATGATGCTCCTAATGCCCCCGGACCATATGCCCTTTTCGCGCTCACACGTCCAGGGTGAGGCAGTCCCCGTCCACCGTGAGGGGGTAGGAGCGCAGGTCCCAGGCCCGCCCCTCGATGTCCACCGGCCCGCTGACCACCTTGCCGTTCCTCACGTCGTAGCGCGCGAAGTGCCGGGGGCACTTCAGAACATGGCCGTCCAGCGTGCCCTTGGAGAGGTCCGCCAAACCATGGGAGCAGATGCCGTCCATGGCGTAGTAATTTCCCTCCACGTTGATCACCAAAATGCTGCGACCAAGGACCTCCACGCCCCTCATCGACCCCGGGGGGACCTCCGAGGTCAGGCACACCATCATCTTGACCATATGAACGACCCACAGGACATTGTCGCCCCAGGTATTCAACGCTTATGAGCTGCGGCCAGTTCGTTGCACGATGCCCACCGATCAGATGGGCTCCTCACTGCACGGTGCATCCCTCCGCTAGGAGATCACAGCTCCCGGGCCAGCTCCTGCAGCCTCGCTCCCTCGACGCGGTACACCGTCCAGTCGGACATGGGCCTCGCCCCCAGGCGGCGGTAGAAGGCGATGGACGGCTCGTTCCAGTCCAGGCACCACCAGTCCAAGCGCTCGCATCCCCTCTCCGTGGCGACAGCGGCCAGGCAGGCGATCATGCTCCGGCCCAGCCCCCGGCCGCGGTACTGTTCCTCGACGAAGAGGTCCTCCAGGTACAGGTTCGCCTTGCCCAGGAACGTCGAGAAGTTGTGGAAGAACAGCGCGAACGCCACCGGCGCACCGTCCAGCTCCCCGATGATGACCTCAGCATGCTTCTTCACAAAGAGGGAGTCGCGGAGCACGTCCTCCGTCGCCACCACCTCCGAGGACAGACTTTCGTACTCGGCGAGCTCCTGGATGAAGTGGAGTATGACGCCCACGTCGCCCTCGGAGGCGAAGCGCACGGTGAAGCCGGGAACGCGGGTGCTGAACATCCTTCTCTCCTTGGAACGGTCGCTGATGTGCTTCACCCCGCCGTGATCACAGCCTGAGGGGCTCTCCCCAGACGTTGTCGTAGAAGTTGTGCTCCACTGGCTTGCGGGGCGGGCGCTCCCGCTGCTGCAGTCGCTGCCCCTCAGAGAGCATGGACTCGTCCTCTATGGGGTGGCCGCAGATCACGCAGGTGATGACCACGTAGTCCGCCGGGACCTTCAGGACGTCGTGCACCTTCACCGGGTCGAACCCGGCGATGGGGTGGGCGACCAGCCCCAGCTCGGTGGCCTGCAGCACCATCTGCCCCACCGCCAGGCCGCAGCAGAACTGGTAGTAGTCGCGCCCCTCGCTGTGCCGGCAGTCGTCCGAAGGCTTCGCTGCCAGGACGATGATGAGAGGAGCGGTGGTGGCCCAGGCGTTGCCCCGGTTGAGGCACTCCCTGAGCCGCACCAGCGTGTCGCCGGTGCACAGGACCACCCTCCACGGCTGGTAGTTGAAGCAGCTGGGCGCCAGGCGCATGGACTCCACCAGCGCGGATATGCTCTCCTTGTCGATCTCCCTTCCACCAATGGCCCGGAGCGCCCTCCGGCGCTGCACCGCTTCCCTGACGTCCATAGTGCCCAGTGCGGGAACGGTGAGAGCGTCCTTAATGGTTGCTAGCTGGGCGAACGGCCCCCGCCGTCCTTCCTTTAAATAGTTGGGCTAGGCCAAACCTTTTATCGGAAAAGCCCTATCGAGGTTTTGCGGGCTCGTGGCTTAGCCTGGATATAGCACTGGCCTTCTACCATGACCAACATGGAAGCAAGTCAGTGGTCTCGGGTTCGAAACCTTCTCTAGAAGGCGAAATTCCCGACGAGCCCGCCAATCTCCAATCCAAACCTTCTTAAGGGTTCAGAGAATCAGGGCTTAAAGGTAGCATCTTGAGGTTTCACTAATGAAGAGAAGCTCACGCGCCTGGAAAAAGAGAGGCAAGCAGAGATGGAAGTGGCGCAAGAAGAAGATGAGGCGCCGAAAGCGGCAGCAGAAGATGCGTAAGGTATAACGCTGACCAGTGGGGGTATGGGCTAACACGGTATACTCGCGGGCTCCAGTTATACGGGAATGAAAGGAAACGGGTTTGCTGACCAGTGAAGAGTAACTGGAGCGTTGACCCGTACGATTCCGACAGGGTCGCTCCCTGTCTGGTGGAAACCCGCTGATCTGGGTTCAAATCCCAGTGCCCCCACTTTCTTATCTAGCTAAGGGCAATTTTGCCCCTTTTTTCAACACATCTTGTTTGAGAATTTATTCGAACAGCGTGAGTGAGCTGACCGTCTGTATCGCATCTCTATAGCTGTTTTCTAAGGCCCATCCCCCATGCTGACCTGATGGCCTTGAGGAAATGACGCCTTTGCTTAGCTGTCCCTGAGGCTACCTATGATGGCAAGGATGATGCCCGTTAGGATCAGGCCCGATCCCACGATGTTGAGGGTCATGTTCCAGTAGATGTCACCGGTGTAGGTGCTGCTTATCCAGCTGCTCCGTAAGCTGATGAAGCCCACGATACATAGCGCGAACCCCAGGACCAGGACCTTAAGGCCCGTTTCGATGAACTCCTTCCTTCCCCTGTAGCCCATGGATGCAGGTATCCCTTTTCAGATTAATATAAACCACTACATATCCAGATGCCCCACGAGGATGATTGTCCATATCGATAGGGCCGCTTTTCAAGCGATGCCTGCCAGATGTTAAAATCAGGTCTTTTTGCCCGTCCTGAGGAGCTCATTGATATCGTTCAGAGGGTCCTTGAAGCGATATCTCAACCTAACGGTTCTTCCGGTGGATTCCAGCGCCCCCAGTCTTTCTAGCTCCTTAAGCCTCTTGCCCATCGTTTGGTCACTGATGTTGCTGCCCATCCAGGAGCGGGCATCGGTGATGGAGAAATACGTTCTGTGGGAGCGCGCCTTGTCCAGCAGCCTTTTCGAGGTCTCGTCCAGAGAGGAGCTCAGCAGGTCCTTGTTAGATAAGGTCTCATAGGCCTCTTCGTAACTTTTCAATAAAGCTATAGAGATATAATCCAACAGCTCCTTGTACGATCCAAACTGGTCGGTATATCCAAGCAGGTTGTAGTAGATGTCACTGTCCTCGATCAACCTTTGATCGATCTTGCAAAGGTCAGAGTGTTTCAGAGCTGTGTATTTCAAGTACAGGTGGAAGAGGCATCGCCCCGTTCTACCGTTCCCATCCTCGAATGGATGGATGCTCTCGAACTCATGGAAGAAGACCGTAGCAGCGATGATGGGATCGTAGATGGGGGCTTTGGCGTTCAACCAGTCGAGAAGAGCATCCATTTCTTGCCCGATATGCTCAGGGGGAGATGCTATGAAATGCTCCTCTCCCAGATCTGCATTGCCAACATAGGACTGCTTATTGCGGAAGGAGCCGATCATGGAGGAATTGCCGGTGTTCTCCAGCAGGTAGGTGTTCAATCGGCAGAGCGTCTCCTTGTTCCAAGGCATCGGGAGGTCGCGAGGCATGTAGACATTGACGAGATGGTTGATGATCTCCTGGCTTGGTCCCCCTGGATGCTCCACCGTTCCCGTAAGCGTGGTCCGGGTGACCTTCCTCACCTCTTTCTCTGTCAAGGGGTTCCCTTCCAGGGCCACTGACCAGTGTATGTTGGACGCATACGCATCAACGATGAGGTCCAGGTAATCATCGGCCTTAAGAAGGAACCGTTTGAACTCCTGATCGAGCTCCCGGATCCGTCGTACCCTTTCACTGAACTCTTTGCTGATACTGATCTCTGGATTGAATGGGACCTTATGTTTGTGACGGACGGGGTAGCCCGTTGGCTTAAACTGTGTTAAATTATGATATTCATTTATCATAATGCATCATTGTAATATGTTTAACTATTTAATGATTGATTTGATTATGATAATTGATTATCATAATCCTATCTAATGAGGTCATTATTTGCGTTGTTGTGTATGTTTGTCCACAGATAGAGATAATTAAAATTTATTCTTGGTTTGGAGCACAGGGGGCCTAAAAAAGCCCTGGGAGCCGGCGAGCACTGCACCGCCAGCTCCAGATGCATACTGACAAGCTCTCAGACCACGGTCACCTTCCATCCCAGATGGGCCTGATTGCCCGCAGCGTCCGCAACGGTGAGGCAAATGGAATGCGTTCCAGGTGCCAGCATGGTGCCGTAGTATAGGCAGTCGAGCCCAGGCGACCATGCGTCGGTCACGTCCACGCCGTCCACCGTGATCGCCACCGAGGTCACGCCCACATTGTCGCAGTAGGAAGCTCGGAACATCACGCGGGTGCAGGACCCATAGGCACAGACCGTAAAGTCGGAAGACGGGCAGTGGCAGGTGATCACCGGCGGCACGGTATCGCCCCCGGCCCCGACGGTGAAGTGCGATAGGAACGTCGAGGCCATGGCCATGCCGCCCTCGTCTTGCGTTCCCATGCCGACCGAGATGTTGTAGAGCGTGCCGTCCGCCAGCGCCGCTGACGGGGTGAACGTGAGAACCGTGTTCCCGGAGTTCCACGCGAACCCGCCCGTAATTATCATACCTCCATCCTGGCTAAGGACGAAGGCGCCCTCCACCGTGGCGGTGTCCATGGCCCTGCTGAACGTGACCCTGATGTCAGTGGACGCTGCTACGTTCACGGCCCCGTTCGCCGGTACGATGCCGGTGACCACCGGAGGCAGAGCGTCCGAGGGAGCGAACTTCAGTATGTGGCCGGTCCCCACATCGCTCACGAAGACGTTACCATCATCGTCCACGACGATGTTCGTAGGGCCTCCGAACTGACCCTCACCAGTGCCCCCGCTGCCCCACTTGGTGATCAGCACGCCGTCAGCGGTGAACTTCTGCACGCGGTGATTGCCGGCATCGGCGACGTACACGTTACCCGCACTGTCTACCGCGATCCCTTGGGGGCTCAAGAGCTGCCCGTCCTCCCTGCCCTCCGTGCCCCAGGTCCGTACCGCCGCCCCATCGGCGGTGAACTCATGCACGCAGCTGAGGTAAGAATCGCTCACGAACACGTGGTCGGACGGGCCGACCGTTAACCTATATCCGAAGGCTGAGCCGAGATCGTCCGAGGCGGCCCAACTGGTGATGTGGTTGCCCACGTTATCGTACTTATCGATATATCCTCCAATGAACGATATGTACACGTTATCGGCCGAATCCAATGCCATCGATTCCGCATGGTACAAGGAGCCCCATTTGGAGATGAACGCCCCCTGGTCGCTGTACGTCTGGACATGGTCGTTGCCCCACTCATACCCGCTGTCCATGATGATAACGTTCCCGGCACTGTCCAGGGCCACGCTCATGGGATATCCGAACTGCCCATCATCCGGCCCATAGGAACCCCACGTGGCGATGAACGTCCCGCCGCTATCGAACTTCTGCACCCTGTTGTTATAGCTGTCCGCCACGTACAGGTTGCCCAGAGCGTCGACGGCCATCCCCTCGGGCCTATTGAACTGGCCGTCACCCGTACCCTCTCCTCCCCATGAGGTCACGAACTGGTAGGTGTCGCTGGCATGCACGCTCGGTACTGTGATGAGTACGAAGGCCGAGAGCAGCAACAGCGCCGCAATGGCCATGGCCACAATGTACTTTGGTTTCATTGACCCTCTCCTCCCCTGCACTGGCAATGGCAGAAAAGGGGCCACCGCCTGCTCGCCAGGTTCATTGGAGCCTAGTAATCATTATACTTTCTATGGATGTGGATTATTAGATGAGAATGCTTCCTCGGGACCCAATGCCTTGCCCGCCCGATCATGGGCTATGAACATGTGGGCCGGCAAAGGCTTCCACTCGAGCAGGTTAAGCACCGTGGAGGGCCTCATCCAAACGAAACGATTTATGTGCGCAGAAGGTGAGCGCAACCATCGCTACGGCATGGCCCTGTAAGGTAAAACGAAAATGCCTGGAACTTGCACGCCCCCAGGCCCCATCTGCCATGGGCGGTGCATTGACAATAAAAACGAACCCTCAACGGACGATCTGTAAGGTATCCCTGGTCTCCACCGTCACCTCGATATCCGAACCGCAATAAGGGCACTTTTGCAATGGAATGTTGTCTAGCCAGCTCCCGAAGGTAAAGATGAGGTTGCCCATCCTGTCCAGCTCTACTCCTCCATCCTCCATGCGCTTTTCCATGATCTCACAGCATATGCGGATCTGTCTCTTCCCCATGTTTTCCCCAACCTGTTCATCCTATCCCCATCCAAGTAGGAGACATTGTTTTTTTAATATATAATTTATTACTTTATTTCGTTTCCTGATAGGCATTTTATTATGGCACATCTTATTATGGCCAGATAGCTCATTACATTTATGTAAAAATATTTATAAATGTTTTGTTTAAGTCCCTCCGGTCCAGCCCGCCGTTCAAGGAAAATGACGGCCGCCCCATATGCGGCTCCCATTCTACAGCACCGGACCGCCGTGAAGGCTAGTTATGCATGCCTCCATGATGGTATAATCATCCCGTCTCCCGCGGCCCTTGTACGGGGATTACCGCCTCATTATCAAAGAGAGGAGCGACACCCCTTTATTTCAAGTGGAATTGAATTTAATGGATAAAATACTGGCATCCTCCTTTTTTTAAATATCAAGGCAGATGACGCCCCATGCGGGATCTGATAACAAGGGCCCTTTCTTCCACAGACCGGCAGGGAGGGTTGGCGGTCGTGAGAGTCCAGCAAATGCTGGGTGAACACTATCATTACTCTTATGCCAGTTAACGCCTGATGAGGCAAACACATGCACGGGCCAGATGTTCATTATCAAAATACGGATTCTCTTTTCTGACTATGGGATCGTTGAAGCCAGAACACTAACGATTTATAGTATTATCCTTTTATATTCTCAGCGCGAGCAACCCCGACCATGATTTCTGGGTCAGGAAGAAGGGGGGTATGTTCAAGCTAACACCACACAAGGGGGTTTTAATTGACCAAGCGAACCATGATATTAGTAGTGGTAATGGTATTGCTTTCGGCTGCAATTACCTCGGCCCTGATGGTCCGGGGTAACGACCAAGGCACCAATGCCCAGGCGAACAACATCGCGGACGAATCTTCTGACACCCTGAACCTTGGGGCCGCGACAACGAAAATAACCGTTTATTACTTCTATTCCAGTGTCTGCCCGCACTGCAAGGCAGTTGCACCGTTCATAGATGCTATCGATAAGAAGTATAGCCAGGTCACCGTAGTTAAGTACCAGGTGAACGGGAACAGCGCCAACTGGGCACTTTACCAGAGCTTCATGAAGAAGTACCACGCCTCGCCTAACCAGGTCCCCGCGGTCTTCGTCGGAAGCAAGTTCATGATCGGTGAGCCGGCCATCAAGGCCAGCCTGGAGCCGACCATAAAGGCAATGCTCAAGTAAGGACGATCCGCTCTGTCAGAACCCGATCGTTGCTCTCTGAGCAAACCCATTCTCTAATTTTATTGATCAATATCAACGATCATCTGCTTCCGACCGCTCGGTCACCTAACCCGAGGCCTCAGACCAGGGACCATGCATATGGCTGAGGCCTAGGGGTCGATGACTGCCCTGTCGATTTGGAACATATCGGGCCCATGGTACGTGAACGTACAATATTTAACCGGAGGCCACCACTCATTATGGGGATCGAGATGAGCCTGATGGTCAAGCGTGTTTACGAACCAGCCCATGAGGGAGACGGCTACAGGGTCCTGGTGGACCGCATTTGGCCCCGGGGACTGAGAAAGGACAAGGCCTCTGTCGACCTATGGCTAAGGGAGATCGGGCCGAGCGCCCCTTTGCGCAAATGGTTCGACCACCGGCCCGAGAGGTGGGAGGAGTTCAAGGTCCGGTACTCGCAGGAGCTGGATGAGAGGGCCGACGCCGTGGAACGGCTCCGGGAGAGGGCGAGGACCGAAAGGGTCACCTTGCTCTTCGGATCTCGCGAGACACGCTATAACAACGCGCAGGCGCTCAAGGAGTACCTGGAGAGGACGATGGGAAGGTCCGGTCCTTCCGAACCATAGGTGCATGGGCCCTTGCTACGTCCCACTGGGACCTCAGGTGCGATACGCTACCGCCTAAACGCTCGTTCATCGCTCAAGCAGCCTGTATGCCCCTTGCTCAGCGGACAAGCTTTTTAGCCATTTCTTTTGCCTGGACTACACGGAGCGTTCAAGCTCCTAGACGAAAGGAGGTGAGCATGTTTGAAGAAGAGCATCGTAGGCTTGGCATTTGCCACAGTGATGATACTGGCGGTGGCTAGTGTGCCATTGCTAGCACTAGGTGACAACGGAAGGGCGGTTACTTCGACCGGTCCCTCAGCGAACAGCGGGAACATGACCTCGGCGGTGGAGTTCCACGATGATTGGCGGTACCTCTGGGAGGACCACGTGTGGTACACCCGGGAGGCCGTGATCGACATCTTGACCGCTTCCAACTCCACCAACGCCACCGTGGACCGTCTTCTACAAGTGGCCGCGGACACCAGGGAAATGATGCGGCCGTTCTACGGGGACCAGGTGGACGACTTCTACACTGAGCTGGTGGGCCACTTCACCATCGCCGCCCAGATCGTCGCGGGCGTCCGGGACGGGGAGAACGTGACCGGCCTGGTGGGCGACTGGTTCACCAACGCCCAGAACATGACCGAGATAATGAACGGGATGAACCCTATGCACTGGCGGACGGGTGAGGTCAACGCGATGTGGAACGACCACCTGAACCTCACCATCCAGGAGGCCCTGCAGTACAACGAGGGACAGTTCAACGAGTCCATCGCCACCTTCGATGAGATCGAGGACCAGGGCGTCATGATGGGCGACATGTTCAGCAACGGCATCATGTGCCAGTTCCCCGAGCAGTTCTGCGGTATGAACTGTCTGCCGGACAACAGCTCGACCTGAGCTCCGTCCGGTCAAACATCTTCCCTTTCCACCTTTTTGTAATCTTTATCTGCTCTCACGCTCATCCGGCCTTGAAGGTCGGACCCGATGAACGTCGACACATTGATCAATTCCCTATCTCTCGAAGACCTGCAGGCCATACTTCGGTCCATGAACGAGGGCTCCACCGGATCCCGCGATGAGCTCATGGAACGGCTACGCCACCGGTCGGAGGGGCAATCGTGGAAGTACCTTCTTCTCGCCGTCCCCAAGGAGGGCCTGCAGAGGATATGTCAGGACAATGGTCTGAGGAGCGACCTGCCCAAGGACGAGCTGATCGAGCAGATAGCGGCGTCCGTTCACCAGACCCCATCTCACAAAGGCCTCTTGCGGGACCTGGGGAGCCCGTGGATGAGGTGGACCATGCCCGGTCAGAGGGGTCGTGGCCGGTAGCGTCTAAAATGCAGCCCTAACGCTGGGGGAAGGGACACCAAGGCCGCAGCCACAATAACTTATTGTCCATGAACATGAATTCAGTACCATGACCATGATCGTAGTGGTGGACCAGGACGCCTGCATCCAGTGCGGCCAGTGCTATCTCGACAACTGCCCCGAGGTCTTCAAGGAGAGTGACGATGGAACGTCCCAGATCGCCGAGCAGTACCGTGATGGGAGCCCCGCCCAGGGTAAGGTGCCTGACGAGCTGGCAGCCTGTGCCCAGAGGGCCGCCGACGCCTGCCCCGCGACCGCCATCACCGCCAAGGCGGGGTGAGGCCGCTCCCCCATCAGCATTATCTCTCCAGAGATAACAAGAGGTAAAACATCATTATACCTGGAGCAGTTCAGCGTTGAGGAGAATGACATCGCCCGCTCGCAGTGAACCGGTGGACATACCTTCCCCTAAGAACGTCACGATCGTAGTGGTATCCCTGTTCCCCCGGATGGCGTGGTACAACGACGTGTACATGCCCACCATGGCGTCGTACCAGCTCGGCTTCATGTACTTCTCGGACTGCCGGAAGAACCTGTTCGACGGCGGGACGCCCAAGCTCCTCCGGGACCACGTGCAGGCGGCGTTGGCCGCCTTCGAGCCCCAGGGTGCGGACGACCTCTCAGAAGCGTTCTACACCTGGCTGCTGGAGGAGGGCCACTGGGTGCACTATCACAAGCAGCCGCTGAAGCGGTGGAACGACAAGAAGAGGCCCGACCCCCACCTGGAGGAGGAGATCGGAAGGTTCCCGGTGGACAGCACCACCTTCGTCCTCCTGGGCAGCGAGGTCCAGCGGTGGGCCAAGCGGACCGGCCTGGCGGACAGGGTGCCGCCGGAGAACTACATCGAGCTGCACCTGCCGACCGCGGACGGCAAGAACGCCAGGTACTGGAGCCCGGACAACGCTCGGATGAAGGTGGCGGTCCCCCGGCTGGTGGCCAAGCTGAGGCCCCGGGTCAAGGAGAAGCCACCGGAAGGGAGCGGTAAGGTCGAGACCCCCACCCCGCCCAGCGTTCAGTAACGCTCAGCTCACAGGATGGCCTGCACCGACCTCTTCTGCTGGCCCAGGTGCTCGCCGATGGCGGCCGCCTCGTCCAGGAACCTCTCCAGGTCGTAGTTCTGCGCATGGAGCATGGCGCTCCACCGGGAGGTGAAGCTGGCCAGGAAGGCGATCTCGGAGAGCTCCTCCTCCGTGGCGCCGTGGCCCTTGGCCAGGGCCAGGTGCATGGCCTGACAGTAGGGGCACTTCAGGTTGGCGGCGATGGCCAGGCCGATCAGCTCCCGGTACTTGGCGGGGATGGCGGACTCGCCGAACTGGTACTTCCTCATCAGGGCCCAGTCGTGGACCAGCACATCTTCGGGAAGCGCCCTCATGAACCCGGGCACGGTGCCCAGGGTCCGCTTGATGTCCTCGATGGTTTCCAGGTAGTCCTTCATGGGTTGCATCCATGTCCATTTTGAGAACCATGAGGGTTAAACATTTCGACCCAGGGTCCGGAGCCTTGTCGTCGGCCGGTGAGCACGCTTCTCTGGGAAGGGGCAATCTATAAGGCGGCGCAGGTGGAAGATATGCCGCATGATGGCCACCGAGGAGGTCCCCCAGAAGGGAATGACGATTAAGCGGACGTTCAACGCCCTGCCGGACCGGGTGTGGGAGGCGTGGACCGATCCCGACATGCTCAAGATGTGGTTGAGCCCCCGGGGGTTCACCACGCCCGTCTTCCGATCCGAACTGGAAGTGGGAGGGAAGCTGTTCTACTGTATGCGCTCACCCGACGGCAAGGACTTCTGCGGAACGGGAACGTACCGCGAGATATCTCCCCGGGAGCGGCTGGTGTACACCGACTCCTTCGCCGACGAGCAGGGCAACGTGGTGCCCGCCTCCCAACATGGCATGTCGTCGGCGTGGCCGCTGGAGACCATGGTCAAGGTGGAGTTCAGGGAGCAGGGCGATGGCACGGAGGTCCAGCTGTCCAACGACGGCGTCCCGGAGGGGATAGACAACACCATGGCCAGGGCCGGCTGGAACGAGTCCCTGGACAAGCTGGACGAGTACCTTCGGACCGGGACGGTGAGCGCTCCGCGGACAGTGCTCATCGCCAATCCCGGCGTTCAGGAGGTCACAATCAGGCGGGCGTTCGACGCCCCCCGCGACCTGGTGTTCCGGGCGTTCACCGAGGCGGGACTTATATCGCAATGGTGGGGCCCCGCCCGGTACCGGACCGAGGTGGAGGTCCTGGGCGCCCGTAGGGGCGGCTCCTGGCGGTTCATCCAGCACGATGAGGAGGGGAACGAGTTCTCCTTCCGGGGCGTTTTCCACGAGGTACAGGCGCCGGAGCTCATCATCCAGACGTTCGAGTACGAGCCCATGTACGGCCACGTGCAGCTGCAGACCATGAGGCTGGAGGAGAGGGAAGGGCGGACGTTCATGGACTCCAAGAGCGTGTACCTTTCCGTGGAGGACCGTGACGGGCAGCTCAGCGCGGGCATGGAGTCCGGAATGAACGAGGGCTACGAGCGGCTGGACGCTCTCCTGGAGGAGATGAAGCGCTCACGCCCGTAGGGCGATCACTGGGGAAGTAGGCTGGACGTCACGGTATGCCCCCTCCCCCCCAGGCCGGTGGGTAAGGTGAAGAAGAACGTCGTTCCGCTGCGGCCGTCGGACTCCAACCATATCTGGCCACCATGGCGCTCCACGATCTTCTTGCTGATCGCCAGCCCGATCCCGGTGCCCGGGTACTCGTCCCTGGAGTGAAGTCGAGAGAACATCTTGAACAGGTTCCCCTGGTAGCGCGGCTCGACCCCGATGCCGTTGTCGCGCACCTCGAACACGGTCTCGCCCCCATCGTTTCGGGCGGATATCTCCACCCTAGGGGCCGCACCGGCGCGGAACTTGATGGCGTTGGAGATGAGGTTCGTGAGCAGCTGCACCATCTGGGGCTCGTCGGCCAGGACCGTGGGCAGGTCACCCACCTTCACGGTCGCTCCGGACTCGGCGATGGCCACCCTCAGATCCTCCCTCACCGTGGCCGATACCGCGTTCATGTCCACGGGGCCGACCCTGCCGCTGGAGGTCTCCACCCGGGAGTACCGCAGCAGGTCGCTGATCAGCTGCCGCATGCGCACCGAGCCCTCCATCGCGATGCCCAGGTACTCCTTCCCCTCCGCCCCCAGCAGCTCACCGTACCGCCTGTCCAGCAGGGACAGGTACGCCGTAACCATGCGCAGCGGCTCCTGCATATCGTGCGAGGTGATGTACGCGAACTGCTGCAGCTCCTCGTTGGAGCGCCTCAGCTCCTGGTTGGTCTCCCTCTGCCGCCTCTCGGACGCGCGCAGGGCCGCCTCGGCGCCCTTGCTCTCCGTGACGTCATGGAACACCCCGCCCCGCAGCATGTCCCCGTTGGCGTCCTGGATGACGGTGAAGTGGTCGGACAGCCAGCGATAGCGCTCGTCCTTGGCCAGGAACCGGTACTCCACCCGCCCCATGCCGGCGAGTTGGGAGCGGGCCATGGCCCTCTCCACCTCCTCCCGGTCGTCAGGGTGGGTCCTCTGCATCACCTCGTCCATGTCCATGCCGGCCATCTCCTCGGCGGTGAAGCCTAGGATGGGCCCGATGGCGGGGCTCACGTACTCGTACCGGTCGGACCGCAGGTTCCGGCGGTAGACCGCGTCCAGGGAGTTCTCCACCACCGCCCGGAGCCGCTCATCGCTCTGCTTGAGCATATCCTCCGCCTGCTTACGCTTGATCGCCACCGATACCTGCCCGGCCACCGTCTGCATGAGGACCAGCTCCTCCTCGCTGAACCGGATGCGGCCCCGGGTCCCGAAGGACAGCGTTCCCACGGTCTTATCGCCGATCCGCAGGGGATTGCAGGCGTAGGCCTGTATGCCCATGGAGCGCACGAGGTCCGCCTTGACGTCGCCGTTGACCTGCACGTCCTCCGACACGATGCGCTCCCCTCCCCGGGCGACGCACCCGCATATGGCCGAGCCCACCTCCAGCCAGCGGACGCTCTCCGCCGTGTCCGGGTCCACGCCCCCGCAGGCGTTGAGGTACAGCCTCCCGCTCCTCTCGTCCAGGACGTAGTTGAAGAACACGTCGCAGTCCAGGAGATGGGTGACCTGCTCCCCGATGGCCTGTATGACCTTGACCGGTTCCGTGGACGATAGCAGGAGGGAGTTGGCGGTGCTCAGCAGCTCGAACCGCCCCTCGCTCTTCCTCAGCGCCTCCTCGGTGCGCTTGCGGTCGTCGATGTCCTCCACGATGGTCACGAAATGCCCGGGCTTGGGCGAGGAGACCGACATGTTGTACCAGCGGCCGGTCACCGACCACAGCCTCTCGAAGGTCAGGGCCTCACCGTGCAGCGCCGCCCGGGCGTAGGGAGCGATCCATCCCGGCTCCTCCCGGTATATGGGGTAGATGTCAGTGGTCCTCCTCCCGATGACGTCCTTCCGCCTCTCCGGGATGAGGCGCTCGTAGGCGTCGTTCATGTACAGGTACTCGACATCGATGGGCCGCCCCTCATCGTCGACCAGCACCCTGCCGTAAAGAACTCCGTTGTTCAGGCTGTCGAACAACCTGGACATCATGCTGATATCGCTCTGGAACTTGCCGTTGCTGCTCATGGGCACGGTCGTCTGCATGTTATGCCTCTTCCCTATCTCGTTCATCCTGGGGCTGGTCGCGGACCATCTTGCTCTCGGTCTTCGCCTATGGGCTCCGCGATCAGGGCACCGTCTTGCCACCGGGCACTCACCCTGGGTCAGGAGCTGGTCCCACTGGAGCGAGCTGCACGGGGCACCGTTAACACGGGTACGAGCGTCATCCTCCATGGTCCTTTTGTGAATACGATATTGCTAGGGGAAGGTACAAATCACTATCGCAGACCGACCCCATGGCAGCACCTGGGTTCGTCCCAGGGCCGTGCATGCATCTTCCCATAGGGGGTGGCCAGCCCAACGATCGGTGGGGCGTCAGATCAACCAGAGAAATAGCGAAAAGAGGGGAAGGCGAATTGGTCGCGAGGGGTGGCCGCTGCCTACTTGTGCAAAATCGGGGACTCCAGCTCTACCGTGAGGACGTAGCCTACGGGGCCTCCCTTGGCCTCCTTTACCGATCCCATGACATACTTGTCATCGCCGAAGGGGCATGAGCCCTCGTCCATGAAGCGGTTGTACATCTCTCGTGCGGAAGCATCATCGTTGGTCGAGGTGATACGGACGATCATGAGCTATGGAGCTGCCATATTAGTATATATTGGAATCGATATAAATGCAAGGCCGCGATAATTAACTGCGATAACGGATAATTGTTCCAGCACGGTGAAAATCTGTTTTCGACGCGATCTCACTGCGCAAAGCAGCAAGGTGGTGCGACTTTCATCACTGCGGGTCCGGGAGAGCCATGGGTCTGTTTCAAGGAGGGGAGCGCCCCAGGACCCGGCCCAGGTCGACCTCCAGGTACACCGCCCGGGCCTCGGCCACGGTCCTGCCGGTATCGGCGTCCACGATGGTGCAGGACACCTCGATCCTCCGCCCCTCGTGCCGCTCTACCCACGCCTCGCTGACCAGCCGGTGACCCTCCAGCCCTGGGCTGCGATAATCGACCGACAGGGAGGCGGTCACCACCTGGGGGGAGGTGCGGGCGATGGCGTGGTACATGGCCTCGTCGATCAGCACGCAGGTGATGCCTCCGTGCATCAGGCCGGGATAGCCGCAGTGCTCCGGCAGGACCACGTGCTCGATGTGCGATCTCACTCCCACGTACGACCACTTGAGCCGCAGTCCGATGGGGTTCTCCTGTCCGCATCCGTAGCAGTTGCTGAAGACCGGGGCGCTATCCTCCATGACGACCGGCGGTGAATGGTGAACGGTACATAAATGACTTCATGCATCCTGCGTAGAAACTGTCGAGTTTCGGTGAAAGGAAAATGGAAAGGCGTTTGAACGGTGGGACCGCCCACCGCCCGGGGGTTCAGTTATGGCTTCAGCGTGACGGTCACAGCGCGCCGGCGAAGGCGTCGGTGGGGACGAGCCCCCTGACGCCCTCGGGGATGGTGCCGTTGCAGGCCCCGTCGCACGCCCCGTGCCGGAAGCCCTCGGTCCCGTTGGTCTCGTTGCGGTCGTCCTCTCCGAGGTCACGGTGGCCGAACGGGACATCGCGGTCCTGGAGGGTCTGGTCCCTCCCCCCGCCCCATCCGTCGCCGTGCAGTACTATGGTGCTCAGCTGGTCCTCGGTCAGGTTGACCTCCCCGAAGCCGCACAGGCCCTGGCAGGTGGCGCAGACCACGTAGCTCCCTTCTGGGAGATCGAAGGTCACGTTGCCCTCCGAGTCGGTGAGACCCTGGGCCACGCGGTGGATGACGATGGTGGTCGTGTCATCGTCCTCCGTCACGTTCACGGTGTAGACCGTGACGTTCACACCTTCCAGCGTGATATTGCTCCCGTCCACCCGGCACTCCACGTGCGCGGTGATCGCGTAGGTCGTCTCCGTCGTCTCCTCCTCGACCGTGACCTCGGGGGTCTCATCCTCGGCCGAGACGTCCGCTGAGGACATGAGGGCGAAGGCGACCCCTGACACCAGCAGGGCGGCCACCGCTCCCATTGCCATCATCTTGCTTCTGAGTCTCAAATCATGATCCTCCTGAGGCTAGGAGCGGCGGGCCGATATATCGGGGCTCGGAAAGAATCGTACGTACGAATCGTCCATGCCGGCCCGGAGTAGGAATGGCTCAACCCCTCCAGCCACATTTATCATGCAACATTTATACAGATTAAGAAAAGGTACGGTCCGCGCTCCTAACCTTCATATGGCCTGCGACTGTATAGGGTGCAGGCCCGTGCGCCGGTGCGACCATGTTCCCCCCACGATGGTTCCTTCCCTATGACGCGCTGTTCCAGCTCATCACCGCCTTCGTAGCCCTGGCGGTGGCCATGTATGCCCTGCGGGGGCACCAGTGGGTGAGGGAGAGGACGTTGTACGCCCTGTTCCTGGCGTTCCTCCTGCTGTCCATGGGCCTGTTCATCAACAGCATCACCCTCACCTACACGTACCTGTCAGGGATCTCGTTCTCCGCCGCCTCGGACCCCTTCTCCGTGGCCGACATAGGCTTCTGGGCGTACTACGTGATGAGCATGTTCGCTTACTCCCTATTGCTCTTCGCCTACACCTTCCGGCTGAGGGAGTCGTCCGCCGTACTGGTCGGAGGCATGCTGCTCCTCGCGGCCGGCAACGGCGGCCCGGGGGGCGGGGCCGCGGGCAGCTCGCTCATGATCGCCGGGCCGGTGGTGGAGCTGTACCTGGTGATCCTGCTCATCATCATCGTCATCTCCCAGCTGGCCCACCTCATGGTGAGGAGAAGCCGCTACTCCATCATGGTCACGTTCAGCTTCCTCCTCATCCTGATCAGCCACCTGCTCATCATGTTCAGCTCCTTGGAGGACGTCACCTACGTCATCGGCCGCCTGCTCGAGCTGGCCGGCTTCCTCTCCCTCCTGGGAATGCTGTACGGCATCAGGAGGGTGTGATGAAGGGTACGCAGAAGTACCGCTCCAAGGGACGGATATTCGCGGACATCCTGCGGGCGGTGCAGGCGGACGGTCCGGCCAAGGTGACGCACGTGCTGTACAAGGCCAACCTGTCGCACGACCGCCTGACCAAGTACCTGGTGCAGCTGGAGGAGTCCGGGCTCATCCTCAAGGAGCAGGACGGGGACCGTTCCGCGTACCTCATCACGGACAAGGGGAAGAAGTTCCTCATGGAGTTCCGGAAGATGGAAGAGTTCGCCGACGCCTTCGGTCTAGACATATGAATGCCGCCTCGTTCTATAGAACGACGCATTGTTTTTTCCTGCAAATCAACGATAGATTTTATTAACCCCTGTAATATATTGGTTACGGGGAGTCCCCGTGGACCTTCTCCAACTTCCCCACCATTTCTTTAATCTTCGGGGGCTCCTCACACAACCCAAGTTCTAAGCATCCAGTTCACTCGCGGGATGTTTCCAGCATGCTCAGCCATCGCCGCTCACGATGCTTCGGATGGTCGCCTGGGTCTCCTCCGGAGGCCGCGTGGTGTTGACCATGTGCACCTCGCAGCGCTCCAGGAAGCCGAGGAAGAACCTCCTGCGCAACGAGAGCTTCCGCTCGTCCCTCACCAGCTGATGGGGGTTGCAGAAATCTTGGGCCTCCAGGTACTCCATCGCCTCCCCCGTCTCCATCCGCCGGATGATCACCGGGTCCTCCGGGTCCCGCTTTAGGAGGATGACCTTGTACATCGTGGTGAGGGGCGTCACGCCACCCTGCCCCACCGTCCACCGCACGTTCACGATGGCCCGCCCGCGGCTGTCGAAAGAGGCCCTGTCCACCAGCCCCTGGTACTCCGGCCAGATGGTGGAGATGTCCCCCTCCACGTAGAAGTTCTTCTCCGAGCCGTAGGCCAGCGGCCGCCGGCCGGAGGGGCGGACGAAGTACCAGTCATCGGTCACCAGGCGGGCGTCCGGCATGCGCAGAAGGCCCCAGGAGTGCGTGGTCTTGCCGGACTTGGAGGGCGCGATGAGCGAGACGCCCCGGCCGCCGATGTCCAGCGCCGCCCCGTGCACGGAGTGGATGTTGTGCTGGTCCTCCAGGATGTCGCCGGCCAGAGCGAGGGCGATGCTCTTCACCCAGCCATAGTAGTCGATGTTGAACAGGAAGGCGGTGCGGGTCAGGGGGTCGTACCTCACCCCGGCCGGCTGCTGCGGGTCGTCGAGCACGATGAGGCGGCCGTGGGAGCGCACGCTCTCCGCCATGCCGTAGAAGTTGTTCTCCCACGTCTGGTCAGTTCTCTCCTGATCGGTGAGCAGGCGGATGCAGGTGCCATGCAGCTCGCACTTGGAGGAGTAGAGGTAGCGGGGCTCGTAGCGCTCGAACAGCTCGGCCCGCTCCTCCGGCCGTATGAGGTCGATCCGGTAGCGCATCGGACGGGGAACGTAGCCTATCCAGTATAATGGTTGGCTCCTGGCTCCGCTTCCACCCCGCTACCGGGAGGACCCCTTCATGAGCTTGTACTCCATGCTGTCCAGCAGTGCGATGAGCGAGGCCTCGATGACGTTGGTGGACACGCCCACGGTGGTCCACGAGGCCTCGCCGTCGGTGGAGCGTATGAGCACCCGCACCCGGGCCCCAGTAGCGTCCTTGCTGTCGATGACCCGGACCTTGTAGTCGGCCAGGCGCACCTCCCGCAGCTCGGGGTAGAAGCGCTCCAGGGCCTTGCGCACCGCACGGTCCAGGGCGTTGACCGGACCGTTGCCGTTGGCGGCGGTATGCTCCATGGTGCCGGTGGAATCGACGACCTTGATGCTGGCCTCCGAGGAGACGTTGTTACCGGTGACGTCCACGAATATGCGGAAGCCCTCCAGGCGGAACGGTGGCTTTATTCCGTCGTTGAGGCGGCGCACCAGGAGCTCGAAGGACGCGTCCGCGCCCTCGAACTGGTAGCCCTCCGACTCCATGTGCTTGAGGTGGTCCAGTACTCTACGACCCGATTCCTTCTCGGTGTCGATCCCGAACTCCTTCATCTTGGCGAGTATCGACGCGGTGCCCGACAGCTCGGACATCAGCACCCGGCGCTCGTTGCCCACCAGGCGGGGGTCGATGTGCTCGTACGTCTTCTCGTCCTTCATCAGGGCGTTGACGTGCACGCCGGCCTTGTGCGCGAAGGCGCTCCTGCCCACGTACGGTAATTTCGGATCGACGACCACGTTGGCGGTCTCGCTGATGAAGTTGGACAGCGCGGTGAGGTGCGTTAGATCGGGAACGGTCAGCGTGCGCCCCATCTTCAGGGCGAGGGTGGGAGCGATGGAGCACAGGTTGGCGTTCCCGCACCTCTCCCCCAGGCCGTTGATGGTGCCCTGCACCATGGTCGCCCCGCCCTCCACCGCCACCAGGGAGTTGGCCACCGCCAGGTCGGCATCGTTGTGCGCATGGATGCCGAGCGGCAGGTCGAAACGCCTCGCCACCATGTCCAGGGACGCCCTCACATCGCTGGGCAGGGTCCCACCGTTGGTGTCGCACAGCACGAGCCAGTCCGCGCCCGCCTGGGCGGCCGCCGATAAGGTGTCAAGCGCGTACTCCGGCGAGGCCTTGTAGCCGTCGAAGAAGTGCTCCGCGTCGTAAACAACCTCCACGCCGCTGCGCTTCAGGAACGACACGCTGTCGGAGATGAGATCAAGGTTCTCCGGCAGCGGTATGCGCAGCGCGTTGCGCACATGGCGGTCCCATGACTTGCCGAAGATCGCCACCACTGGTGCTTTGGAGCTCACCAGCGAGCGGAGGTTGGCATCCTCCTTCGCCTCCGTCCCCGCCTTGCGGGTGCTGCCGAAGGCCACCAGCCGGGCGTGCTCGAACCGCATGCGGGAGGCGGCCTCGAAGAAGGCCACGTCCTTGGGGTTGGAGCCTGGCCAACCCCCCTCGATGTAGTCCATCCCGAACTGGTCCAGCCGTCTGGCTATGTCCAGCTTGTCCTCGGTCGAAAAAGACACGCCCTCGGATTGCGTTCCATCCCTCAGCGTGGTGTCGTAGAGAGCTACTTTACCGACTAATAATGATATCCCGTCCGTGTCCTTTGTAGAACGCTCTACTCCGTGACGGCCATGTCAATCGTGCAGGTCGCTATTATATTTTATTCCGCAATCATCGACATTTGCTATGGCCGTCGCTCATCATCGCCAGCAGGTCGCTGAGCACCGCGCTGGCCGTCTCCTTCCGACCTGCGCCCCGGCCGGCCACCGTGATGTCCCCGGCCAGGTCGGTGATCAGCTGCACGATGTTGAGCGTGCCCCCGATGGCGAGAGGATGCCCGGCGGGCACCATGCGCGGTGCGACCTCCACCCTCTTCTCGTTGATCTCACCGATGAGGCGGATCACCATGTGCTGCTCCGCGGCCAGGGCGATGGCGTCGTCGGTGATGTGGCGGATGCCGGTCCGCAGCACGTCGTGCACGGTGACATCCCGGCCGAAGATGGCGTTGGCCAGGATGGCCACCTTGCAGGCCGAGTCCACCCCGTCGATATCGTAGCTGGGGTCCCGCTCGGCGATGCCCATCTCCTGGGCCTCGCTCAGCGCCTGCTCGAACGGGAGCCCCTCGTCCTTCATGCGGTTGAGGATGAAGTTGCACGTCCCGTTGAGGATGCCCCGCAGGGAGTAGATCTTCTCCCCCCGCAGCAGCTCCCGCGAGAGGTTGATGACCGGCATGGCCCCTCCCACCGAGCCCTCGTACCTCAGCTGGACCTTGTTCTTCGCGGCCGTGCTGGACAGCTCCTTGAACTTCAGCGCCAGCGGTCCCTTGTTGGACGTGACGACGTTCTTGCCGGCGCTCAGCGCGGTACGTATGTACGACAGACCGGGCTCCGCGTCCACTATGTTGGTGGGCGTGGTATCGATGAGCGTATCGAAATCATAGTCCTTGATCAGCTCCAGCACCCCGCCGTCCAGTGGTCTTTTTCCGACCTTTCCGGTGCTCGCCTTGCGGGATACCAGCTCCTCCGGATCGAGCCCTTGAGGGTCCTTGATCAGGGAGGAGGAGTCGAACGCCCCCACGATGGTGACCTTCTTGCCGAAGCTCTTCTGGAACAGCTCCTGCCGCATGCCGATGACCTCGGCCACGCCCTGGCCCACGGTCCCGAACCCGGCGATCATGACCTTCATCAGTCCAGTCCCCTGATGAGCATGTAGTTGTGCTTGTCCGCCCGCTGCTTGAGGAAGGTCTCCAGTGTCCTGGCCGTCTCCTTCTTCGATGCCTTCCCGGTGACCAGCGCGGAGCGGGACGGGGAGTTGGCGGAGCCAGTGTAGCGGATCTCCAGGGACGCCACGTTCTCCATAGCCTCCAGCCCCTTGGTGATGCTCTCCAGCTCCTTGGATGAAATGTTACCGACCAGCAGGTACTGCAGAGGATAGGTCTCGAAGAAGGCGTCGATCTTGGCCACGTCCACCTCGCCCTTCTTCCACGTGCTGAGTATCTTGTCCAGGGACTGCTCGTTGCGCACCTCGAAGATGACGTTGACGGTGATGCGGCCACCGATCCGGTCGTCGTGGTGGTGCACCACTCCCCTGATGTTCCCGTCATACGTGGAGATCGGTTCCAGGGCGGCCACCAGCTGCCCCGGGACGTCCTTTAGCCGCAGGTCTACGTTCACCTTCATTCGGTCACCTAGCGCTGGAGCACACCGCATTGGGAATATTTGATAGTTGACGGCTTGGTCGCTCCAAGGGGAGAGGATGCCCGGGGATGTGATCCTCTGAGCCCTTGCGGAACAATGGTCTCCAAGCCCGGACCTGTTGGCCCCTGATATGCTCCTTCCCCGTTCAGGCCCCTCATGGTTCGGCCAGGTTCGTTCCCCTCTTAACCTGGCGCCATGGACGGGGGCACCGTTCCGGACCCAATGATCGGCTGGGAGCGGTCCGAAGTTCCGATCATCTCCACGGCCTTTGATCAAGGACCGGCGAAGGCCCACAGACATGTGCAAAAAAATAAACATTAAAGGGTGCCTATTGTAAGTTGGATCATCCCATCATCCATCTTTTACACGGAGGGGGTCAATTAGAGGTTGACAAGCTAACTTGGAGAAGCAAGGTGGAGCGCGTAGTGGAACTTGCGGATCAGGGCATCTGGACGTGGGACGTTGACGATAGAACCGACTTCATCAACAAGCGCGGTGCGTCGTTGCTTGGTCACGCCCCTGAGGATATGATCGGCCGCCCTACGTTCGATCTCCTTCCACTTGATGTGGTGGAGGATTGGAAACTCCGCATCTCCCAGGCCAAGGAGGGTAAGGCGGAACGGTTCGATCTCATCATTCGACGTAATGATGGTTCGATCGTCTGGACCTCGGGAACGATGCAGCCATTATATGGTGACGACGGCAGCTATGATGGTGCCCTGGCGATGTTCTCGGACATCACCGAACGGAAGGCGGCGGAGAACTCGCTCCTTGAGAGCGAACGATTGTATCGTGGCCTCTACGATAGCTTTGGCGTGGGCATTCTGATAGGCAAGCTGCTCTACGATGAGCATGGAACACCGAACGATTTCGTGTTCCATGCGATAAATCCGGCGTATGAGTCGCAGACCGGCTTCACGGCCGATCGGGTGATAGGGAAGAAGGCTAGTCAAATCGCCTCCCACATTGAGCCGATCTGGATCGAGACTATAGGTGAGGCAGTACGAACTCAGAGGGCGATGAGCGTCGAAGATTACAACGCCTCATTGGACATGTGGTTCAAGGGAAGCGCATCACCGCTGCCGGGGAAGGACCTCTTCGCCATCTCCTTCGAGGACGTGACCGATCGCAAGAGAACGATGGAAGCGCTCAAGGCGAGCGAGGCCAAGTATCATACTCTTTTCGAGACAATGCACGAGGGCCTCGTCGTCCTAGACGTCCTGCGCGACGGGGACGGCAACGCGACGGACGTCCGTGTGATCGAAGTTAACGACGCGTTCGAACAACAGTCAGGAATGAAGCGCGACCAGCTCTTGGGAAAAAAGCTCTTCGAGGTCTTCCCTCGCTCCGATGCCGAGCGATGGATGGCCATCTTGAAACGAGCGGCCGACACCAACGAAGCGGAAGTGGTCACGGAGTACTTGGAACTGGCGGATCGATGGTTCGAGACCAGCGTATACCCTCGCGGTCGAGATCGAATGATCATTTTCTATCGTGACATCTCCGAGCGCAAGAGGGCGGAGGCGGCGCTCAAGGATAGAGAGCAACTGTACCGTACATTGTTCGAGAACACCGAGGACGCGTTCGCTCTGCTTGAGATGATCTACGACGCTCATGGAGAGTGCGTCGATTACTGGATACTCGAACTTAACAAGGCCTGGGAGGGGCAGACCGGCCTCAAGGCCGCCGACTTCGTGAACAAGCGGGTGAGCGAGAGAATGCCGGGCCTCGAGCCCATCTGGTATCAGATCTATGGGGGTGTGGCCAGGACAGGCATATCGCAGCGCTTCGAGAGCTTCAACCAGGCGTCCGGCCGATGGTACGAGACCTATGCGTTCAAGTACCAGGAGGACCGGACCGGGGTGCTGTTCCGGGACATCACCGAGCGGAAGCGAGTGGAGAAGCAATTAGCGTTCCAGGCCGACCTCCTTGATAATGTGCACGATCCCCTGACGGCTACGGACGAGGACTTCACCATCACCTACTGGAACAGAGCGGCCGAAGTAATGTTCGGGTGGTCGGCACAAGAGGTTGTTGGGAAGGTGTCCAAAGACATCTTCCAGACGAGGGTACCCAGCTCCTCGAGAAGGGATGCCATCGAGAAGATGCTAAAGGAAAACGGCTACGAGGGCGAGGTTTACTACCGGCGCAAAGATGGGACCTACATCCTCGCTCAGGCCAGAGCGACCGTCCTCCGGGGCCCCAACGGAGAGTTCAAGGGCACCATAACATCGTTCTCGGACATCACCGAGCGCAAGAAGGCGGAGAACGCCCTGAAGGAGAGCGAGGAGAAGTACCGCTCGCTGTTCGAGAACATGACCGAGATGTTCCAGATCCTTGAGCCCATCTATGATGAGAGCGGGAACGTGAACGACTTCCGCTATATCGAGGTCAACACGGCATCTGAAACGCTCTCCCGGATCAAGAAGGAGAAGATGGAGGGGAGGACCTCCAAGGAGCTGTGGGGGGTGGTCGAGGACTACTGGTTCGAGCTGCTGGAGCGGGTATTGAGGGCGGGTGAGCCAGAGCACATGGAGAACTACAGCAGGGAGCTCGATGCCTACTACGACCTGCATGCGTGGAAGGCATCAGAGAACAGGGTCGCGATTTTGTTCTCTAACATCACAGATGTCAAGCGGGCGCAGCGCCAGGTAGGGGAGGAGCGAGCTCGCCTCCAGGCCACGTTGGACTCCCTTCCCGTGGGCGTTTGGATTAGCGACAAGGAGGGGAAGATGGTCCTGATAAATGAAAAGGCCAGCCAGATATGGGGAGGCGTGGCCCCGGCCGCGACCATCGTGGATGAATATGGGGCGTATGAGGCCTGGGACCCGGAGACGAGGGAGAGGATCGAAGCGGAGGACATGCCCCTTGCCCATGC
This sequence comes from Methanomassiliicoccaceae archaeon, assembly GCA_963663855.1. Lineage (GTDB taxonomy): Archaea > Thermoplasmatota > Thermoplasmata > Methanomassiliicoccales > Methanomassiliicoccaceae > UBA6. Next base: position 2,351,425 of record OY760646.1, read on the forward strand.
CATCAAAGGCGAGGTGGTGAGGGAGAGGCTGTTAGACTTCGAACGGTTCGATGGTACGGGCGGAACACAGGTCGTGTCCGCATCACCTATCCTCGACTCCAAGGGGAGGATGATAGGCGCCATAGCCGTCGTCCAGGACATCACCAAGATGAAAGACCTGGAGCTTGACCTAAGCAAGACGAACGAGGAGCTGAGGCGCTCCAACGCCGAGCTGCAGCAGTTCGCCTACGTCGCCTCGCACGATATGCAGGAGCCGCTGCGCATGGTGACGAACTACCTGTCGCTCATCGAGAAGAGGCATGGTGGAGAGCTGACCCCCAAGGTCAAGGAGTACGTTGACATCGCCTCCAGGAGCGCAGAGCAGATGAGGCAGTTGGTCAAGGACCTGCTTCAGTATTCCCGCATCGATACCCAGGGGAAGGCGTTCACGCGGGTGGACATGAACAAGGTCGTGACATCGACCCTGATGGAGCTTAAAGATGCAGTGAACGATGCTCATGCTACGTACGCGATCGATCCCCTGCCTACCGTCTGCGGCGACGAGCTTCAGCTGAAACAGGTGATGATGAACCTGATCAGCAACGCGATCAAGTTCCACGATAGCTCGGATCCTAGGTTCGAGGTCTCGGCGTTCAAGTACGGTACCGAACACGTGATCGCCGTCCAGGACAACGGCATCGGCATCGACCTCCGCTTCAACGATAAGCTGTTCCATATGTTCTCCCGACTGCACACCAGGGATGAGTACCCCGGTACCGGTATCGGGCTGGCGATCAGCAAGAAGATCGTGGAGCGGCACGGCGGCCGGATCTGGGTGGAGAGCGAGGTGGGAAAGGGATCGACGTTCTACTTCACGATACCCGAGGGGGGGGGGGGGCCAGGGCCATAGCTCCCTATCGCTCGAATCTCAACGACCTTTGAGATGAGCGGTAGTTCGCGATGCGCCACCATTGTGGGGGCCCCAGCGTCGGTTCGCGCCGATCTGGCCAGAACGATAATTCCAAGGCCTCCTCAGAAGAAAACGAGTTTAACGGTCGATGGGCATACCCCCTAGTACGATCGTGGAGGACGACCATGCAAAAGATCACCACATTTCTAATGTTCCAAGGTCGGGCCGAGGAGGCGATGAACTTCTACACCTCGCTGTTCAAGGGGTCCAGGATCGTCAGCATCGAGCGCTACGGGCCCCAGGGGCCGGGGACAGAAGGCTCGGTCCTTCACGCGGTGTTCTCGCTGGGCGACCAGGAGTTCATGTGCATCGACAGCAACGTTGAACATGGCTTCACCTTCACCCCGGCCATGTCGCTCTACGTGAGCTGTGGTTCGGAGGAGATCGACCATCTGTTCGAGAACCTGTCGCAGGGTGGGCAGGTAATGATGCCACTGGGCTGTTACCCCTTTAGCGAGAGGTTCGGCTGGGTCTCCGATCGGTTCGGTGTCTCCTGGCAGCTGACACTGGCGAAGAATGAATGATAAAAGATCGATCTGTTAAAAAGCCAGAGCGCCGAGGGGGAGATTTGAACTCCCGAGTCCTTGCGGACACAAGCTTTCCAGGCTTGCGCCTTACCGGTCTGGGCCACCTCGGCCTGATTTTGCGACCAACCGCTTCATATCATTTAAATCTGTCGGGACCCGATGCCATCATGCCTTCTCCATGGCCTTCTTGACCACAATGGACAGCTCGTCGATCTTGTAGGGCTTCGGCACCACGCCCACGAAGCCGTAGTCCGAGAAGTTGGCCATCACGGGGTCGGTGCTGTAGCCGGAAGACACGACCGCCCGGGCCGTAGGATCGAGCCGCAGCAGCTTTCCGATCGCTTCCTTTCCGCCCATCCCTCCGGGGATGGTGAGGTCCATGATGACCACGTCGAACCTGCGGCCCTCGTCCATGGACTTCTTGTAGAACGCCAGTGCCTCATCGCCGTCATGGGCCGCCTCCGCCTCGTACCCCAGGTTCTGCAGGATGTCCGTTGTCACCTGCAGGATGAACTCCTCGTCGTCCATGATCAGCACGCGTCCGGTCCCCGATATGGGCTTGTCCGACCGCGGTGTCTCCACCACCTTCTCGTCGGTGGCGGGTAGGAACACCGAGACCTTGGTGCCCTTGCCGATCTCGGAGGTCACCTCGATGGAGCCCCCGTGCCGCTTGATGGTGGTGAACGTCACCGTCATGCCTAGGCCGGTCCCGGTGACCTTGGTGGTGTAATATGGATCGAAGATGCGCGGCAGGACGTCCGCCGGGATGCCCGCCCCGTGGTCGATGAAGTCCACGTTCACGTACCGGCCATCGGGGTCCGGCCCCGGCCGCGAGCGGACGTTGCGGACCATGATCTCCACCGAGCTGCCCTCCCGGCTGGCCTCCTGGGCGTTGAACAGGATGTTGAGGAAGGCGCGGTTTATCTGCCCCTGGTCGATGTTGACCGGCCAGATGTCCGGGGGACAGTCCAGGGACCAGGTGATGCTGGAGCCGGTGAAGGCCAGCCTCGCAGTGTCCTCCAGCAGGGCGCGCAGCGTGGTGGGTCTCTGTATCGGCGCCCCGCCCTTGGACAGGGACAGCAGCTCCTGGGCCACGAACTTGGCGCGGTCCATGGCCATCTCCATGTCGTTGATGCGCTCCCGGGAGCGCTGCATGGACCCCTCGCTGTTCTCGATCTCGGTGCGCAGCAGGTAGAGCTCCCCGACCACCGATGTCATGACGTTGTTGAAGTCGTGCGCAATGCCGCCGGCCAGCGTACCTATCGCCTCCAACCGGCCGGCGTTGGCCTCGGCGACCTCGGCCCGGGTCTTCTCCGAGATGTCGCGGAAGGTGAACATCTTCCCCATGGGCTCGCCGTTCTCGCTGGTGAGCGTGAGGTAGCTGTACTCCATCTGCCAGGTCTGCCCGGAAACGTTCCGCATGGCCACCCTGAGGGGGCCGGCCTGGCGCAACGTCAGGTAATCGTTCCAGTCCCGGTCCGGCAGGGGCACCAGCTCACGGATGTTCTTCCCCACGCCGTACCGCCGGTTCACCCCCACCAGCCCTTCGGCCGCCCGGTTCATGAGGACCACGTTGTCGTTCTGGTCCACGCTGATGACCCCGTCGTCGATGGACTTCAAGGTCATCTCCAGGTTCTCGTTGGACCGGCTCAGATCGTCCAATAGCCGCTCCCGGTCCTTCTCTGCCCGGCGGCGCTCGGTGAGGTCCCGGCCCACGATGAAGAACGCCTCCGTGCCATCGAGGGTGAGGGGGGTCATGCTCAGCTCCAGGTCCAGCACCGATTGGTTGGCATGCTTCAGGCGCCCCTCGCCCTCCAGCACCCTGCCCTCCTCCGTCGCGGCCTGGACGTTCGTCCAGTCCCACGGAGCCTCGAGCACTTCGGTGATCCTCTGCCCCTCCATGTCGAGGTCGTTCCGCCCCGTCATGCGCAGGAACGCAGGATTGACCTCCAAGATGCTCAGGTCCTTCCCGCTCACCAGGATGATGGCGTTGGAGGAGCCTTCCACCACTGCACGGTACCTCCTCTCCTTCATCACCAGCTCCTGCTCTGAGCGGTCCAGGCTGTCCAGCATGGCGTTCACCTGCGTTCCCAGGTCGGCCAGCTCGTCATCGCCCAGGACCCTCACCCGCCGCTCCTTCAGCTCCCCCCGGCCGATCTTGTTGATGTCGTCGGTGAGGGAGTGCAGCCTTGCCAGCACGCCCCGGTCCACGAACATCATGATGAGGACTAAGTTCAACGCCCCCGCCGATATGATGATCTGCATGAGGAACCCGCTCTGGTTCTGGCTCTCTAGGTACCATTCCCGGGGGACCTGGAGGCTCAGTAGGGCGGCCGGCTCTCCGTCCCTGCCCTGCAGCGACCACGTGGCGAGCATGGTGGTGGCGTTGAGGTTCACCAACGAGAGGTTCTGTTGCTCCCTTCCCTCGAAGGCCTCGATCGTCAGGGGGTTGCCGAAGGTCTCGCTCAGGGAGGCCTCAACCTCCTGGTCCAGGAACATCACCATGACCATGGTGCCCATGGCCGGTCCGCTGCCGTCCGACCTCATCACCGGGGAGGAGGAGAAGATCACCCTGCCCCCGCTGTAAGAGAGGATGCCGCTGGTATTGGCACTTTCGTTCAGGGCATATATGATCACGGGGTCCTGCTCGATGACGGATATGAGATCATCGGGTACATGGCCCTCGGTGACGTTGGTATCGTCCAGCCACTCCACGGCCATGTCGTACACCAGGGCGCTCTCGTTGCTGAAGAGCATCATGGCATCGACGTCATAGCCGCTCATGGTGTAGGCGTTGAGGTTGTTCTCCAGGAAGGCCTCGTCCCGGTCCTGCAGGAAGTACCAGGTGTCGTCCCAGTAGGAGTAAGCGCCGCACTTGATGTTCAGTATGGACTCCATGTTGTTGATGCCCACACCGATCCTCTTGGCGGCCTCGCCGGCTTCCTTCCTATCGTTGGCCATGGCCTGGTTGTTGAGCATCGCGATGCCGAGGCTGTAGAACAAAATGACGAACAGTACAGTGATCGGTACCAGGGTGATGAACACCTTGGTCCGGAGCTTCATCCTGGCCACATGGGACGAAGTCAGTTATTCTGATAATATAAATGGCGGTCAAATTATTGTTTTCGTAACTGAGCTGGGGAACACGTATTCCCATGTTCCCGGAGCGTGATACTATCTAGTCTGGACTCCTCCGGATGCGTACGGTCATCGTCGGCAGAACTCAGCCACGGAAATAGGGAAGCCGGTCCCTCACGGTCGGCCGCCCCCTACGGGCCAGGGACAGCTCCTCTGGGTCCAGGTCGAAGGTGCCGAGGTCCCGCTCGAAGTACCTGTTCTTCACAATCTGGTCCCCTCGCGGGCTCCGTGCCTCGCCCCCTCCAAAGAACACCTCGTTGAGCTGGGTGCCCACCTGGTTCACGTACACCGCGTACGACGTGGTCTCCACTGCCCGGGCCGGAAGCACGCGCTCGAAGCTCTCGCGCGAAGTGACCGGGGACGCGGAGATGCAGATGATGGCCTCCGCGCCCTGAAGGGCATATTCCATGGTGAGCTGCGGGAAGAAGAGGTCGTAGCAGATGACCACGCCGATGCGATGCCCCCTCACGCTCATCGTCCGGACGGAGGGGCCGGCGCTGAAGTACAGCCCCTCCTCGAACGGGCCGAAGGTGGCCAGGTTGACCTTGTGGTACGCCTGCACCTCCTGACCGGGGGAGACCATCACCGCGCTGTTGTGCATCACCCCCGGGACCTCATCGTCCCACGTGGCCATGCCGAACAGGATGCTGGCGTCGTGCTCCTCGGCCATCCGCTGCACCGCCTGCACGCTATTGCCGTCCAGCACTTCGGCCAGGCGGAACACCTCGTCCCGGACCATGTAGCCGGTGAGGAACAGCTCGGGGAACACGAACAGGTCCGCCTGCTGGGACCCCACGCAGCTCAGCATGCGGTCGAGGTTCTCCCGCTTGTCACCGAGTGCACAGGGCACTTGGGCGAGGGCGATGCGCGTTCTACCACCTCATCGTGGCCACCTAATGTGACAAGAGCTAAAAGAGAGTAGCCTCATCCCCATCGCATGAGGCCACAGCTCCGGGAGCACGACCACCAAGCCATCGTGAACTTCATCCGCCAGAAGGTCGAGGAGACCCGCAGCAACGGCGTGGTCGTAGGCCTCAGCGGCGGCATCGACTCGGTGACGGTGTCCAAGCTGTGCGCCGATGCCCTGGGGCCGGAGAAGGTGCTCAACATCTTTATGCCCTGCTATTCCTCCTCCGCCCAGGACCGGCGTGATGCGGAGGATTTCTGCCGCGACATGGGCATGGAGTTCATGGTGGTGGACATCGAGCCGGCGGTACGCACCTTCCAGGGCATGCTGCCCTCCGCCGACTGTAAGGAGCTGGCGGGGAACATCATGGCGCGCTGCCGCATGGTGGTGCTGTTCCACCATGCCAAGCTGCGCGGCCGGGTGGTGATGGGCACCAGCAACAAGAGCGAACTGCTCATCGGCTACTTCACCAAGTTCGGCGACGGCGGGTCGGATTTCTGCCCCATCGGGGACCTCTACAAGACCGAGGTAAGGCAGCTGGCCGAGCTGATCAAGGTACCACGTGCGGTCATCGACAAGGCACCGTCGGCCGGGCTGTGGGAGGGGCAGACGGACGAGGGGGAGATGGGCATCAGCTACGAGAACCTGGACCAGGTGCTGCTGGGCTTCGAGCGTCTGCTCAGCAATGAGCAGGTGGCGGCCGAGACCGGCCTTCCCATCGAGGCGGTGGAGAAGGTGCGGGGAATGCACCGCTGCACGGTGCACAAGCGCAAGACGCCGCTGATACCCAAGCTGGGGTTCAGGACCCTGGGGCTGGACTGGCGCGAGTGACGTTTTCAAGCAGTCGAACCAGTGGGTCAAGGTCACGGGCATCGAACACCACGTGATCGGCCTTCTTGCCAAGCGCCCAGGGGAAGGAGCGCTCCGACCTCAGCACGATCTCGATCAGGTCGCGCTTGCGCGTGGTGACGTACATCGTGGGCGTCCGCAGGGAGAAGAACACCCCGGTGCGGGAGGGACCGCGGGGTAACGGATGAACGCCCTTGATCTCGTTCAGGGGGATGCGCGCGCGGAAGTACCATCCCTGCCGCAGTATCAGCGTCCCGTCCTCAAGCTCGTGGTCCGTGAACAGAGGGGAGATGCCTAGGACCAGCAGGAAGGCGAAGCCCATGACCACGATGACCATGAGGGTGAGGAGGTCGGCGCTGATGGTCAGCAGGAGATAGATGATGGTAAGTAGGACCATCACGAGCAGGGCCAGGTTGATCACGAACGGTCTTTTAGAATAAGGGAACGCCCTCCACACAACGGGGGTCAATGCGTCAAGGATTATCTCCTTTTACAACCAAGTTCGAGGGTTCGGGACCGTCGCCGAGGGAAAGGTTTAATTAACTCTTCCTTATTTGCCACCCAATACGCTCCCGTAGTGTAGCGGCCAATCATGAAGCCCTCTCGAGGCTTCGACTCGGGTTCAAATCCCGACGGGAGCACCACACTTCTATCCATCGTATTGGTCTCCAATGATTATTTTGGCATTTTCGGTACCATGCTATCTGGCCAATGATCCATTCACTCCCTTTTTAGGAAATATAACTAGCAGGCCATCGTGCTGGTCATGAGGAAGAAGGCATAATGGTCCAAACCTTTAACAACATGGGGCCTTTCGGCCTCTCCCTTACTTTCATTTCTTCCTTTTTCCTGCCTCTCCATCAGATCCGGCCTCTATTTGATCTCAGCATCCATGTCGATGCATGCAAAGGCCCTCTTGTAGGCCATGAGGCACCTTTTTATCATCTGTTAAGTTCTCCTGAGATGTGAGCGGAGGAACGTGGCTTGAGCAAGGAATATGATCATTTCATGAACATGGACACGACGCCCTATTCGGGAGAGTGGATCGGCATCTGCGGCTCCACGGTCGTGTCCCACTCCCGGTCGTTCAAGGAAGCATATGCTGAGGCGAAGAAGGTCTGCAAGGGGTCACCACCGTTTGTTGCTCTGGTGCCGTCCGATCAGGCCATGTTGCTGTGATCGTATGACCCTGATATTCCGGTATAAGCTGTTCAAGCCTACAGGCGGACAGGAGCGCAAGCGTCCCCTTTTACCCGTGACCTTCACGAACGGCGATCAGAGCTTCGAGACCGTAGGGCTCCTGGACTCGGGAGCTGATTTTGTGACCATGAGCAGGGAGATGGCAGAGGCGCTGGGGATAGATCTGGATGGCAAGAAGGGCGAATGTTCCACACCAAGCGGGACCGCCGCGTGCGTCATCAAGAAGGTAAACATGGGGGTAACCGACGGCCATGAGAGCTATTCCCTGACAGTTCCTGTCTCGGTCGTCTTGGTCAAGGAGTTTGGTTCGCCTCCCATCCTGGGGAGGATCGGCTTCTTCGATGAGTTCGAGGTCACCATCAATCAGCGCAAGGAAAAGATCTGGTTGAAGAAGATCGGCAACTCCGTAGACCGCGGCAGGTAATGGTCCTAAGATTTTTTCCCGTATGGGCCGAGGGACTCCCTGATCTACGGCAACGATGCGGCGGCGCTCCTGAGCCTTGTCGCCATCGTGGTCCTGGGGGTAATGATCTTCGTGGCCGGGGTGCTGGTGGCCACGTGGAAGGAGGACGGGGAATATGGCGCGTGGCGGACCCCTTCGCGATAGCCCCGGAGTAAGCACATGCTGGCGAGAAACCCGTCCATTCTCACTTTTTTCATCGAGGTTAGCGGGGGAACCGCTGCGTGCGATCCTAGTCACCACTGTGATGATCGGGAAATGTCATCAATCGCTCTTCGTGATCGATGACCCTGGTCCTCTTGCCTCGTGCCATGACCTTGTGTCCCTCTCGCTCCAACCGCTCCCGCTGCGCCTCCACTCCACCCGGGTACTTCTCATTGAGGTATCCATCCATCTTCAAGGTGCGCCAGTAGGGCATCGTTAGCTCAGCTTCCACTGCCGCATGAGCAGCGACCATGACCTGGATGCCCGTGGTGAGCGTGCAGCAATAGTCCGCCCCATGGAGCTCGGCGAGCACCACGCATATCTCGCGCAGGGTGGTCAAACGTCCTTCGGGGACGCGGGACATCAGCTCGAACACCTCCCGGGGCTGGCAGATGACCACGCTGTCCCCCGGCCTCGCGCCCATCTTGGCCAGCGCTTTTGCACATGGGAAGCTTGGTGCCAGGGTGATGATCTTGGGGAGGTTGGGCTTATCGGCCATCTTCTGGACCCAGGTCTTGCGAGAATAGGGCATGCGGGAGGATATCAGGTTTTTATCCCATTATCCTTCCCTTGCTGAGGCCTCATCCACAAGGGTGCAGCGAGCTTGACGATACGTCCTGCAGCGTCACGGTCACCGCCTATATGGCCCATCTCCATGCCTGGCGGTCCTCCCCATGTACACAGAGATGACCGTCGCTCCGATCAGCACGGCCGGTATGGAGTACATCAGGAGGTGGAATCTATCCTGGACCTCGTACAGGCCGAAGACAGGCTGGGTCTTGAACCCACCTAGGTAGAACGAGGAGCCGTCTTCGTAGAGGATCTCGATCCCCATGGAGACCTGGATGCGGGCGTCGTGCAGGACCTCCTTCGGGTCCAGCTCCATGGTGGTCTGGAACGTGCTCCCGCTCTCCCCAAAGAGATGGAAGCTGGACTCGGACGGCATGAACCTGTAATCGTTGAGAGTGCCAAGGTAGCAGATGAGCTTGGTCATCTTGAACCCGGTCACGTTCTCATGCTTGACCAGTTCGACCTTGACATCGACATGTTCCCAGCCCTCGGCCACGTACATCGTCTGTGGCGCTGAGACGGTCACTATGGCCTCGGCGGGGATGTATCCTTTATTGTCGTAAGTCCCTAGCTGGTACGTCTCGGTCTGCGTGATTGTGGGATTACCGGTGACGAACGGCACCACGAAAAGAAGGGCGACCATGGCGGCAATGATGCCCACGGCGATCACTATAACCATGTCCGAACGTGCGATCTTCATTCTACTTCCCCGTTATTATCTCACAGTATAATCTTTGATATTATTAAAGACACCATATGACAGAGTCACACGCGGCGGCGAGGGCGTTCTCGGCGACCTGGTGGGGGAGAGCACACGGCGCCTGGCCAGGAACTAAATTTTTTCATTATAAGATAAGCAGATGCTCGTTCCACATACGCTCTGGAAAATTTAATAAATTAGAAAAAATAAGAAATGGTTTGTGCTTGGCTCACTTAAGGGCGACGATACTGAGGCGGACCCGCTCCGCCGTTTTCTCGTCCAGGATGAGCTTCACCCCGGTGAAGCACCACTTGGCCAGCTCGTCCAGGTCCCCCTTGGTCAGCGCCGCCGGTGCCTTTCCCAGGTGCGACTGGGCCTGCCGGTTCAGGAACGCCGGGGCCGATGGCCCCAGGTCCCTGGTGAGGATGGCGAGGACGTCGTCGTTGACGCTCATTGCTTCGCCTCCGCGCCATCGTCCATGCCCTCGTTCAGGGCCTTCATCACCTTGAACGCGTTGAGCATCCGGCGGAACGACGAGGAGAGGTCCTCGATCTCGTCCTTGGTCTCGATGTTGATCTCGTGGCTCAGGTCGCCCATGCTGACCGCGTCCGCGACCTTGGTCAGGGCGGTCACCGGCGCGGTGATGCGGTACGAGACCCAGACGGCCAGCGCCAGCGAGATGCATATGGCCAGGGCCACCAGCAGCATGATGGTGTTGACCGCGGCGGACGACACGCTCTGCGCGTTGGACAGGGCCGCTGCGCTGTCAGCGTTGGCCACGTCCACGAAGTACGAGGCGCGGAGGTTCATGGCCTCGATGTGCGCCTCCAGCGCCTGCATGGCGTTGTCCAGCAGGCTGGCCTTGTTGGCGTTGTTGCCGTTGGAGATGCTCATGATCAGGGAGACGTCGCTCACCGACAGGTTCTCCATGGCCCATAGCTCGGTCAGCTCGGCCTTCTGGGTGCTATCGGTCAGGGTGGCCTGCAGCGTCGTGCGGCTGGAGTTCAGGCCGGCCTGCCCCTCGCTGATGTACTGGCTGCCCATCTCCTTGCTGCCCTGGACGTACAGGAACGCTCCGGTCTGCATCTGCTTGGACGAGTCCATGTAGGAGTTGGCCTGGTTGCTGATGTCGAACTGCTCCTGGATGATCTTGTTCTGGTCGCTCATCACGCCCAGCTGGGCGTTGATGATGAGGGCGGCCACCAGGAACACGACTATCACCGCGGCGAAAGATAGTACGAGCTTGTTCAGGATCTTCATTTTTCATTCCTCCTTAGATCACCGGGATGAGCCCGTTCTCACGGATCTTCCCCTGGCCAGCGGTGCTGAGCATCAGGTTGATGAATGCCTTGATGTGCTCGGAAGGGGCGCCATCGGTGATGACGTAGAACTTCCTGCTGATCTCGTACGAGCCATCGATGACGGTGGCCTGCACCGGCGTGACATCGTTGACGGTCAAGACCTTCTCGTTGTCCACGAAGGGATAGGAGCAGTAGGCGATGCCCTCAGGATCGGTGATCACCGAGTCGCCCACCGCGGACACCGCACCGACGATGGTGGTGCCGCTGACGTAGGTGGCGTTGCTCTTGCCCGCCACCACCTTGTTGAAGAACTGCGCCGTGCCCGCGGTGGCAGGGTCCAGCGCGTAGATGTGAATGGGGCCGGTCTTGGCACCTCCAGTGAGCTGGGACCAGTCCGTAATGTTCCCCGTGAAGAACACCGACTTGATCTGGGCCATGGTGAGGCCGTTCAGCGGGTTGTCGGGGTTGACCACGACGCAGATGGCATCGTAGGCCACCACGGTGAGGTACAGGTCCTTGCCCTCAGCGACCGCCGCCGCGTACTCCGCGGAGGTAGGCACCACGCCAGCGGTGGCGATGTCCGCCCGCCCGTAGGTGAGGTCGTTGATCCCGTCCTTGGTGACCCCGGTGGTGGCCGAGCCGTTGATCTGGACCGTGACCCCCGGGTACTGGGAGGCGAACAGCCCCTTCAGGTCCACCATGGAGTTGTACATGTTGGGTGTTCCTGACACGCGGATGGTCCCGCTCAAGCTGTCTGACTTGGCCAGCGTAGGAGCGGTCATCACAACCATGCCTACTAGAGCGATCGAGACCATCACCAGAGCGGCGATGACCGCTAGGATCTTTATCGGTGGATTAACGGACGAAGTATCGCTGGTCGAAATATCACCGCACGATTGTGAACCTGTAGATATTTATTTTATTCCACATTGAATATCTGTTCTGATATTCAGAACGAAAGTCTGGATATTCTTTTACTGAGCAATTCTTAGCTTAAAAAAATGCAATATATTGGGGGAAACCCTTCCTTGTGAGGATGGAGACCGCCGTGGTTAATGGGTCTAACGCCAATGCACTTCCACCGCATCACGATGCACGGGGCCTTCTTAGGAATGGTAAAAAAAGCGTTGAGGGCGCCGTCCCCCCGATCGGACCGGTGTTCGCACGCGGTGGGTTGTCCAAGCTCTGCTGTAAAGGGGGGAGGTTCTTATGGGAAAGGGACGGTGCCCCGTTGCCTCTCCGACCTCGCGGCCGTTGTTGGGTTCCTACTGATGAATCTCGGCTTTGGGAGGGCCGCTCGGTCGGATTGACACATCAACTGACGATATCCCCCTATTTAAACAAGATGAACGATTGGTGCGCCTGCGGAGAATTCAGTACTTGTAGAGCTCGTCCAGCCGGTGGTTCAGCTTGGCGGTGATCCTACGGGTGTCCTCGATGTCCTTCTCGTCCAGGCACTCCAGCAGTTGGTCGAAGGTGCTCTCCATGGCCTTGACGGACTGGCGCTTGGCCTCCTTCCCTTTCTTGGTCAGGAAAAGCTGGTACGTCCGGCTGGATCCGCTCCTGTTCTCCACGTAGCCGTTCTCCATCAGGGTCTTGATCACGCGGGTGGTCAGCGCCTTGTCCACTCCCAGCTGGGTGCACAGCTCCTTCATGGAGACGCCCTCGCTGCTACCTACTTCCATGATGAAGGGGATCTGCGAGGCCTTGAGGTCCTTGTCCTTCAGCATGCGGTTGAGCTGCGAGTCGATGTACGATTTCATCTTCTTGGGGGAGATGAACAGGTCCTTGTTCCTCATTCTATCAACCCTTTAATGCATATCATAATATAAATATCAATATGACTTGACTTGTCAACAATAATTAAATACCACCTCGGCTTGAGCAATCACACTTACTTGGAGGTAAGTCATTGAAGGTTAATAGTTCCATCAACTGGGCCAACATCGGGCCCAAGCACCGCCGGCTCATCATGGCCGGCCTCATGCTCGGCATGCTGGCCGCATGCCTGGACGGCACCATCGTGTCCACCTGCGGCACCATCATCGCCGGCGACCTGGGAGGCCTCAGCCTCTACAGCTGGATGTTCACCGCCTACATGCTGTGCGAGACGATTGCCATCCCCATCGGGGGCAAGCTCTCCGACCTGTACGGAAGGAAGCCGTTCTTCCTCCTGGGCCTGTCGCTCTTCCTGGGCGGCTCCATCGCCGCGGGGCTGTCCTCCAGCATGGAGATGTTCATCCTATGCCGGGCGGTCCAGGGTGTGGGCGGAGGCTTGCTCATGCCCGTGGCCACCGCGGCCATCGCCGATCTGTACTCGCCGGTGGAGAGGGGCAAGATGCAGGGCGTCATGGGCGCCGTGTTCGGCTTGGGCACCGCCCTGGGGCCGGTCATCGGCGGCTCCCTCACCGACTACCTCAGCTGGCACTGGGTGTTCTACCTCAACGTGCCCATAGTGGCCATGGCCCTGTTCCTGACCGCCAGGCAGTTCCCCTCCATGGAGGTCGTCGACCGCAAGAGGATCGATTACGTGGGGATGTCCGTGCTGGGCCTGTTCCTGCTGGACCTGCTGCTGTTCTTCACCTGGGCCGGCAACGACTTCGCGTGGATCAGCATGGAGTCCGGCATCATGGTGGCGGTGGCGGCCGCCCTCCTTACCCTGTTCATCTTCGTGGAGCACAGGGCCGAGGACCCGGTCATCGCTCCCCGCCTGTTCAAGAACCGCACCTTCGTGTGCGGGGCCTTCGCCATGCTCATCTTCGGCCTGGCCTTGACCGGCGCGCTGGCCTACCTGTCGATGTTCAGCATCTTCATCTTCGGGCTCACCTCCCGCGAGGCAGGGTACCTGACCATCGCCATGGTCGCCGGCCTCATGATCACGGCCATGACCAGCGGCAGGCTCGTGCAGAGGACCGGCTACCGGCCCTGGATCATCAGCGGGCCGATCATATCGTGCATCGCCATGGTCCTCATGTCCACCCTCGGCCTGGGGGACAGCGTGTGGACCCTGGCCGCCTACATGTTCCTCCTGGGTATCGGCCTGGGTTGCGTCATGTCGGTGCTGATGGTGGCGGTGCAGAACAGCGCCAAGCCGGAGGAGATGGGCATGACCACCTCGAGCATCAACCTCTTCCGGGCCATCGGCGGAACGGTGGCCAGCGGCGTGTTCGCCTTCCTCATCAACCTGAGGTTGGACGGTGCGCTGAGGGACAACCTGTCCAGTGAGGTGTATGCTCAGTTGCCGCACAACACCGACGTCCTGGCCTACGTGGCCATGATGCCGGGGTACGCCAACCAGATCCTGACCTCGTTCGCCCACAGCATCGATTTCGCCTTCCTGATCAGTGGCGCCATTGTCCTCCTGATCGTGCTGGTGGCCCCCTTCCTGAAGAACTACGTGGCGGGGCCGGAGCAGGGCCTGGAAGTCACCACGGCGGAGGGGAAGGACGTCCCCGGCTCCAGGAAGGAGCCCCAGTAAACCCTTTCCGGGACCTCCCGGCACGTTCCCTTTTTCTCGAGGTAATATCTGTTCAATCATCGGGGCGGTCGGAGCATTGAGCGCCAAGCATGCTTCACTGGCCGCGCAATACGGACGGCCTTATCCAGGACACAGAAGAAAAAGAAAAAAAAAGCGGGGGAAAGGGGTCACTTGGCCTGCTGCATCACCCTCTCGTCCACGCTCTCGAACTTCTCCGACAGCTTTTCGATCTCATCCTTGCTGAACATCTCCTTGGCCTTAGGGAGCATGTCGCTCTCCTCCTTGCTCACGTGCTTGCTGATCATCTCCGTCAGTGTGTCGACGTTGGACTCCACGCCATACCGTCCGCTGTCGCTCATCTTCTGGAGGAGGTCGCGTACCTCGTTGTGCTCCTTTATCGCATCCTTGATCATCTGACCGTTTTCGTCCTCCATGGCCGGGTACAGGGAGGCCTCCTCCGCGTCCATGTGGGCCTTGAGCGACAGCCGCAGCTTGCTGAACGTCGCCTCATCGTATCCCTTGGACAGCTTCTCCAACATGCCCTCCACCTCCCTGTGCTCGTCCATGATATGCTTGGTTATCTCCTTGGCCGTGAAATCACCTGCCTCCCGCTGCGAGAGCATACTATTTCTAGCTTATACGCACAAAAAGCGCCATGGTGCTGTACAGGTCAGGACTCCAACAGAGTTACGATGGAAGCGAGGGCATGGTTGTATAACCACGCCACCAATATCGGACATCAGTAGAAAGGCCTCGCCATGGACCACTCCCGCCGCAGCGGCAAGCTTGGAACTTTTGATGTGACCAGCATGGTGGTGGGCTCCATCATAGGGGCCGACATCTACGTGGCCACGGCCATAGGGTCCCGCCTGGTGGGCCCTGCCTCGCTGCTGATATGGTTCGCCGCGGGGTTCATGGCCCTGGTCATCGCCATCGCGTTCTCCTACTGCAGCATGACCTACCCTCGTGTGGGCGGGCCGTACGCCTACGTCACCGAAGTATCGTCCCCTATGGTCGGATTCCTGGTGGGATGGGCGCTGCTCCTGGCGGAGTGGTTCTCGCTGTGCGTGTTCCCGGTGGCCTTCGTGCAGTACTCCCTCGCCCTGGCGCCAGGCATCGATCCCATGGGGCAGGTGCTCCTGAGGGCCGTGTTCATCATAATCATCGTGGCCTCGAACATCGTCGGGGTGCAGTCGGCGGGGAGGTTCAACGATGCCCTGACCGTTCTAAAGCTCATCCCCCTGGTGCTCATCGTGCTGGGGGGGATCGTCTTCGCCCTCACCAGCCCCAGCGCCGTAGGGGGGAACCTGCAGCCCTTCCTCACCGGGGGGCCTCAGGAGATCGGGCAGGCCCTGGTCCTTATCTTCTGGGCCTACGCTGGCTTCGAGCTCAGCACCCTGCCCGCCGATGACATCGCCGAGCCGGAGCGTACGGTCCCCCGGGCCATCATCACCGGCATGCTCATCGTGATCGCCTTCTACCTCCTGACCAACCTGGCCGTAATAGCGTCCGTGGACCAGTCCGTGCTGGTCGGCTCCCCCTCCCCCCTGCTGGAAGCCACGCGCTCCATCTTCTCCCCCCTGGGGGGAGCGGCGGGCGCGGTGGTGCTGTTCGTGGGCCTGAGCGCCCTGTTCTCCATCCTGGGGGCCGATGAGTCAGGGACCCTGGGCACGTCCCGTCTGACGTACGCCATGGCCTTGGACGGCCTGCTGCCGCACTCTCTGGCCAAGAAGCACGATCACTTCCACACCCCCTACGTGGCCATCATGGCCCTGGGGCTGACGGCGTTCGTCAGCTCCCTCTTCGGGAGCCTGACCACGCTGATCAACTCCTCCGTGTTCCTGCTGTCGCTCGTATACCTGGCCACCTGCCTTTCGGCCATCGTCCTGGTGCGGCAGAACCCCGAAAAGGCGGGAAGATTGCGGGGCCGGTACGTCATCCCCCTGGCGGGCGCCCTGTTCTCCCTCGTCCTCATCGCCCTGGTACGCCCGGAGAGCATGGTCATCGGCCTGTCGCTGCTAACGCTGGGCATCCCGGTGTACGCTTTCTTCTCCCCCCGCAAGGAGCTGTCGGCCCTGCGCCAGGCGTTCTACTCCCGAGGGAGCGTCGCGGCCCGAGGGCACCAGCAGAGCCATCGTTTCCTCGCCTTCGCCGTGCACGCCCTGAACCGGCTGCTCTCCCGCTCCTCGCTGAAGCGCGGTCCGCCGCAATGAGGCATTCTATGGCCACTTCTTGGAGGAGAGGCTCTGGTACGTGAAGAAACATTTTATCATCCTGTCGATTATCAGGGTCACGGGTGTGGGGCCCGGGAAGGGTAGAGTCCCATCGAAGGCACCACGCCGTTAACAGGGGAGCGGGTTATGGTGAAGCGAAGAGGAGCACTCTCCTCAGTGGCCGTGGCCATCGCACTGATGGTCCCGATAAGCATGGCCCTCATGATGCTCGCCACCGGACCGAGCGTGGCCACGGTGGAGTTCGATGCGGACCTGCAGCAGGTGAGCGAAGGAGCAAGTTTCTGGATCTGCACCATGGTGGTCGACTCCCACGACGTCCCGAAGGTGCTCTACCATGACTCGGGCAGCATCTATTATGCGGAGAAGGAGGGAGGGAAGTGGAGCACCACGTATGTGGACTCCATCTGGGAGGACTTCGATGTGGCCCTGGGCCCCAAGGACGACCTCAACATGTGCTACATCCGCTACAACATGCTGGATGACGTCCCCGAGCTGGTGTACGCCAGGAACGGGGGAGGCTCATGGAGCACCACCGTCCTGGCCACCGGCTGGGAGATAACCGGCGGGTCGATCGCCGTCGATCCTGCTGACCATGTGCACATCTGCTACCACAACACCTACGGCGATCTGATCTACATGAGCAACGCCGCCGGGTCGTGGAAGAGCTCCATGGTGGTGAACGATGTGGACACCAGCAACGGCCAGGTGTTCATCCGGGGACAGAGCCAGGTCAACATCGTGTACACCGACGTCACCCATGGCTACCTGCGGTGCGCCACCTCCTCGGGGAGCGGATGGAGCAAGCAGACCATCGACGACTCCAGCTCCACCTTCTCCCTTGCCCTCACGCCCGGCACCGGCGAGAACGCGCACCTGTGCTACATGGGCCCGGGGAAGGCGCTGAAGCACGCCGTCACCGACGGAGGCCTGTGGAGCACCGAGGCCATCGTGACGGGCGTCAACGCCAGCAAATACCAGGTCGCCGTGGGTCCCGATGACCAGGCGCATGTGGTCTACGTTGACGAGGCGGACGGCGACCTCAAGTGCGCCTCCGCGCCGGAGGGCACCTGGAGCACCCAGGTCATCGACCAGGGGGGCGACATCGGTACCTGCCATATCGCCATCGATGCCGACGGAGCGGCGCAGGTCACGTTCAACTACCTCTACGGGGACCTGATGTACGCTACTGACGCTGACGGCGCGTGGGGCGAGCACATCGTGGACCATTCCGAGACGGGCGTGATCAGCAACGGGCAGCTCGCCATCGGCCTCCAGGGTAGGATGCACTTCATCTTCCAGCGGGCGCCGACCAACGAGATCTACTACGGAAGCTTCACGCCCTCCGTCAAGACCTCGCCCGGGGCGCCAGAGGGTGTGAACGTCACCTTCGAGGCAGGGCATCCCCGCCTCACCTGGTCGCCACCGGCGGACAACGGGAGCGCGGACATCATCTCCTACCAGGTCTACCGGGGCACCAGCTCCGCCGACATGACCGTCCTGGCATCGCTGGAGGGAACCTCCTTCGATGACGCCGCTCCCACGCTGGGGACCACCTACCTTTACCAGGTGAGCGCGGTCAACGCCGAGGGGGAGGGGACTAAAAGCGAGATGGTCAACATCACTCTCTCCGACATACCGTCCGCACCCACCAACCTGACCCTGAGCGGAGAGGAAGGCCACCTGGTGCTGGACTGGGATGCCCCGGCCAGCGATGGCGGCTCACCGGTCACCGGCTACCAGGTGTACCGCGGGACCAACGGCTCGGCGATGGGCTTCCTCGCCAAGGTGGACAACACATCGTACGAGGACGAGGGCGTGCAGGACGGCGTCACCTACTACTACTCGGTGGTGGCCACCAACGCTCTGGGGACCGGCCAGGTATCGGGAGCTGTGAACGGGGCGCTCAAAGCACCCTCCGCCCCGGCGGATGACCCGCTGCCCATCATAGGCATAGCCGCGGTGGGGATCGCCGCCGTGGCCGGGGTGCTGGTGTGGAGAAGGGGCAAGGGCTGAGGATCTCGGTCCGGACCGGAGGCAATAAGATGAACAGGATAACGGTGATATGCCTGGGCGTAAGGAACATGGAACGGTCCATCCGTTTTTACAGAGATGGATTGGAGTTCCAGACCAAAGAGGCAAGCTATGAACCACCGGTCATCTTCTTTAACACCACTGGCGGATTGAAGCTTGAGCTCTACCCGCTCGAGCTGTTGGCCAAAGATATTGATGGCAACAACCCTCCGCCCGTTGGCAACGGTTTTTCGGGCGTCACGCTCGCTCACAATGTGAAGAGCAGAGAAGAGGTGCATCAGGTCATCGAGCTGGCAAGAAAGGCTGGAGCGAAGATCGTAAAAGAGCCGCAGGATGTTTTTTGGGGTGGATATCATGCTTATTTCTCTGACCCCGATGGTTACTATTGGGAGGTCGCATATGCTCCGGAGCTCACCTTCGATCAAAATGATATGCTGATCCTATAGTCTAACGATCAACGTATCTGATGTTCGCAAGGTAACGTCAAAGATGACGACCAAAGACGATGCCGGCGTTCTTCTTTGCGCGTCATGCCGTCCAGTACCAGAAACGTTCCTCGCAACGGCAAAGCGCTCACGAACAGGTTGCTCAGTGCAATCCATTGAGGACGTAGATCAGGAACAGGGAAGACCGCGCTTTAGTCAAAGGAAAAATAGAAGGAAAGGGGGTGCTCTCACCCGTTACTTCCGGCGCCGGACGATGAGGAGGGCCGCGCCCACCAGGGCCACCGCGGCGACCACCAGTCCTCCGATCAGGAGGGGGTTGCCGAGCAGCGAGCTCATGGTATCGGGGCTGCCCTCGCCCACGTGGAAGGTGGCATCGTTGGTCAGCACGACGCCCGAGGCGTCGGTCGCCCTCACCTGCAGGCTGTGGGTGCCGGTGAGGCCGGAGAGCGCCACCTTGGTAGCGGTGGGCTCCAGCTGCTGGAACTCGCCGTTGTCCAGGGCGTACTCCAGCTTGACGATGTCCTTGTCGCTGACCACCATGAAGTCCAGCGTGACGTTGCCCTCGGAGAAGGCGTTATCAGCGTTCTGGAACACCACGGTCGGTCCTCCGGAGGAGACGGTGAAGACGTTCTCGTGCGTCGCCTCGGTGTTGCCGGCCTTGTCCTTGGCGTAGTACTGCAGGGTGTGCGTGCCGCTGGTCGAGACGCCCACCGGCTCGCTGTACGCTGTCCACGCCCCGTTGTCGATGCGGTACATGATCTGGTCGATGCCAGAGGCGCCGTCGGCGGCGCTCAGGGCGAACACCGCCGCGCCCACGTACGATCCTCCCGATAGCTCTCCTGACATGTCCAGGGTACTGGTCGGCAGGACGGTGTCCACCACCGTGGACGCATCGGCCACGTTGCGCTTCACCTCCAGCCTTCCGCTCTTGTCCTTGCCCTGGGTGAAGAACTCATAGGTCCCGTCCTGGGTCGCCTCGAACGTCACAGGGCTGGTGATGAACGCGCCTTTGGGCTTGTCCGCAGTGGTGTACTTGGTCCACTCCGAGGACCCGTTGAGGCGGTACCACAGGTAGGTCCAGTCCAGCCTCTGGCCCAGGGGGTCGTTGTTCCCCAGGTTGACGGAGAAGGAGCTGCTGGTCTGGTAGGGGGCGAGGTCATCCACCGAGGTCACGATCTCCCCGGCCACGATGGCATCGGTCCCGACCACGCTGATGTCGTCGATGTAGACGCCCTCCTTCATGGCGCTCTCCCACTGCGGGTTGTTGAATATCCCGTTGGACAGGAACGCGTCCACGGGGTCACCTCCCGAGGGGGCCACGGTCCCCGAGACGAACTCAAAGCCCACCCAGGTGAGGGTGTTGGGCAGGGTGAGGGTGACCTGGTTCCAACCCTTGGCCGATGCCTGCTCCTGGCTCATCGTCCACACCACGTGCTTCTCCAGGCTGCTGTTGCTGCCAGTGTAGTAGAACGCGTTCAGGAAGTCATAGCCCACGTTGGTGCCGTCGCTGGGCTGCTTGGCGTCCGATGCACCGGTGTCGGAGTAGAACCAGAACGACATGGTGATGGTGCCGTAGAACTTAGCTCCGTTCACATACTTCCGCATGACGGAATCCTGGTTGGTGTCATAACGCTGCACCAGGTCCGCAGGGTTGGAGTTGTTCCCGGCGTTCAGAATATCCCAGTTGTACGGCTGCACCCCGCTGCTGTTCAGGTAGTGCGTGTTGTAACCGCTCTTGGCGCAGTAGATGCCGAAGGTCCCGCTGTTCGCCCGGTGAGGGGTGCGGCACCACGTATCATAGCTAGAGGCGGCGTTGTTGTCATACTTGGTCCATTGAGCATTCCATTCCTCGAAGGTGGGCTCCTCAGCACCCTCGCTCACAAACGTTTTCTCTGCCGGAGTGTCCTCGGCGGAGGTCCCGGACGGCAATACAGTCAGGACAAGCAATGCACATAAAAGTAACACTGCGATGGAACATAACTTGCCAGGATTCACGTTTAACTAATTATCAGATGTTTTTCTTAATACTTTCCCGAGAAGCCGCCCAGCATATATTTCTAGGTCACTGTTGACAAGCCCTCCGGGCCGGACTGGAGGTGCCAACCAAGCCCTTGCTTTCATCATGTCCGGAGGACAAGGCTCGCACGCCATCCGCCTTGCAGGGGAACTATGCGCTAGAAGGGCAGCATCGCTTTGAAGTACGGTGCCGCACATGGATGGGCGGATAGCATGAAGGTCTTAGGCATAGTTTCAAGCCCCCGTCAGAACGGCAACGTGGACACCCTGGTGCAGGAGGTCCTGGACGGGGCCGCCCAGGCGGGCCACCGGGTGGACAAGGTAAACATCAACGACATGGACTATTCTGGCTGCCAGGCGTGCATGTGGTGCAAGAAGAACGGCTCCTGCAAGCTGGACGATGACATCGCCCGGCTCATGGAATCGATCAAGGACGCGGACGCGGTGGTGTTCGGGTCGCCCATCTACTACTGGCAGTTCAACAGTCAGTTCCGCACCTTCATCGACCGCCTGTACATGTTCTTGAGCACCGACTTCAAGGTGAGCCTGGCACCCCACAAGAAGGCGGTGGTGATCACCAGCCAGGGGAACCCTGACGCCACGATGTACGAGCCGGTCTTCAGCGACTTCGACAAGATCCTGCAGATGTACGGCTTCGACAAGGCGGGAGAGGCACACATGGTCGGCGGCAACATGCCCTCGGCGGTGAAGCAGCGGGAGGACCTGCTGCAGAAGGCCCGCTCCATCGGGAAAGCTCTCTGAGCCTTCCCCCCCTCTTTTTCTTTTCTACCCCGCTCTGCGCCTCTCCGGGCTGCGACCCAGGGGGCAAGGTCCCGAGGCAGGAACATCGGGTGGAGGAGGTTCGGTGACCCTTCGGTCCAAGCCGTTACAATCCGAAGTTAATCTTATATGGCATTAAGGGCTCCCCTGCGCACGGGGTTGTTTTAATGGCCATATCCAGGAAGGTTCTGATGATCATGAGCGTTCTGGCCGCGGCTGCCATCGTCATCGTGGCCGCTGTCTCGTTGAACGGGAACAACGATAAGGCCCCGGAGGCCAGCGGCGCCTCCAACGATGGGGTCAACGACACTACGGACGAGGGGAAGGTGAACAATACCGACGTCCCGGACGTAACCGCCCTGGGTGAGGCGTCCAGCTCTCAGATGGCCATCATCGTCCATGATGTCATCATGGTGAACGATACGGAGGGCTCGCCCCTGGAGGTGCTCCAGGCCCCCATGGAGGGGAACCAGTACGCCATCCTCAGCGTAAGCGTGACCAACAACCTGAGCGAGGCCTTGGACCTCAGTGTCCTGACCTGGAGCCTGGGCACCTCGGACGACCTGATGAGCCCTGTAACGGAGAACGTGGCGAGCGATGCACCCACGGAGATCTTCGCGGGGAGCACCGCCATCTTCCACCTGGCGTTCGAAATAGTGTCCGGTGAGACATCGACCATGCTGGAGTGCTCGGGGATGGAAACGCTGACCGTGGAGTTCAAGTGAGGGCCAGGCCCTCCTTGCCTTTTGTTCTCATTCCCAGCCGGGGAGGACCCCAGGTGCTGTCGCCCTCAGGCTCGGCCATCGCTTAAAGACCAGGAGAGGCCCATAAAGCGGGCCCCCCCTTCCAAAGCGTTTTCAGAAAGGTCCTCTCAGCGTCGGGAGTATCCACCCCACGATGGTGGCCAGTATCCACACCAGCACCGCGATGAGGAGGGCCTTGAGCCAGCCGATGGAGTACAGGCCCTTCAACGCCAGCAGCCACACGATGCCGCCCAGTATGGCTGCCAGTATGCCATCCCCCAGTATCCAGTACGCCAGCGTGTAGATTATCGTACCCACGATCGCGGCGATCAACGCGGTCCCGATGCCTTCCTTCTCACCCGTCAACTTGGTGACGACCCAGATCACCAGCGTGCTGATGATCAGTGCTACCACGAACCCGACAACCGTGCTGAACACTTCTGCCATGCGGGAACTATTATCGCTGGAAATATTAATAATGGACGAAGAAGGGCGGGGCGGGGCCGTACGTTCGGGAGGCCCACGTCCCAGGCCTTCCAATGGCGCTGAAGGGACACACTGGTGCGTCAGTAGCGTTACTGATTTCGAAGACAACAATGATTTAAACACCTCCATAAATGGTCGGGCGATGTTGTCGCCCCCGTCCGGCAGTAGACGCACCTCCGGCCGCGAGCTCGGAAGCTCCCTCCTTGCCACCGTGGTGCTGATGCTGCTGCCGAAGATCGATGTGGCCTTTCCCAACCGCCGCCGGAAGGGGGTCCCGATGGACTCCTTGACCAAGGTGGACCAGCGGCTGGTGGTTTGGGGGGACCGCAAGATCGTCCTGTTCGACAACAAGCTGTTCCTGCCGACGGTCAGCATCGAGTTCCCTCGCCCCGGGGCCGAGGTCCTGGACATGGCCATGGGGCCGGAGGCCGAGCCTCTGCCGAACGCCGAGGAGGCGCTGACCCTTCCCTCACTGGACGAGCCCCTGGAGGCACAGCCCGAGGCGGTGGAGGAGCACCTCTCCCTTACCGACCTGTCATCGCTCACCTCCACCGTGGAGGCGGAGGAGATACTGGAAGGGGAGGAGACGCTCGGGCCCACCCTGACCCTGGGCACCCTGGACAACGTGGCCCCGCCCGAGGAGGACGCTGCCGTCATGACGGGAGAACCTCCCCTGGTCTTCGACGGGCCGGTGGAACAGATCACCGGCGGGGCGCTGGTGCTGGTCGAGGGGGAGAAGGGACCGAGGGCCCGGGAGCTGATGCAGCAGATTTCCCTGGGGGTGCTGGAGAACGGCCGGTCGGTGACCTACGTCACCACCTCGCAGTCCGTGCAGGACCTCATCATGGAGATGTTCAACCGGGACCAGCGCATCGCTTCCTACCTTCCGGACCATCGACTCCTGTGCGTGCCGGTGTACCCCCTCATCGAGGGCAAGGGTCCGCGCGAGGGCCTCCTGGACAAGCTCATGGGGTCCGAGCAACTGCGGACATCGGATGCCCTGGTGATCGACTCCCTGTCCGATTTCCTGGGCGATCGCTTCGAGGAGGCGCGGTGCATGCGGCTGCTGGAGTTCGTGCAGGACCTCAACGCCATGGGGAAGGTGGTGTTCCTGGTGGTGAGCGACGGCCAGAAGGGGATCCTGCCCCTGAGGCTGGAGTCCGAACTTCAGCTATCGCTGCCTGCGGGGGAGGGCGGCACGCAGCTCAAGCGGTACCAGAAGCCCCACCAGGGGGCCACCGAGTTCCTGCGCTTCCAGCTCCATCCCACGGCCGGGCTGCTCGTTCGACCGCTCTCGAACCACCCCGTGGCATAGCCGCCTGACCGCGTCCAGGGGGGTTTTTATCGGCTATCATAGATGATAGTCAGTCGAATACCTACAAATATGCTTCTTTTCGGTCCTTAGCGGGTAAAGGGAGCTATCTAACTTGAGTTCTAGAGCCGCTGCTCACAAGGCATTCGCCACCTTGATGCTCTGCTGCATCGTTCTGGCGACCATCCCCTCGGTGGATGGCTATACTGCTCCCTCAGCTCCCCTTCTTGAACTTGTGTCCACTGGCAGCGGAAAGGTAAGCTTGAAATGGGGCCTCCCCAACGACAATGGCTCCCCCATCACCGGTTACAACATCTACCGGGGTGAGGCCTCCGGGGAGGAGACCTACTTTGACTCCGTGCAGGGTTACGGAACCCTCAACTACACCAACACTGGCCTCGTCAACGGCAAGACGTACTACTACCAGGTCCGGGCGGTGAACGCGGCGGGCGGAGGGGCGCTGTCCAACGAGGTCAACGCCACCCCGCTGTCGGTACCCGGCGTACCCACCGACCTCGAGGGCTCTTCAGGCGTATCGAGCATCACCCTGACCTGGCTTGCTCCCTATGACAACGGCGGGCTGCCGATCACCCAGTACAAGGTGTACCGCAGCGCCACCTCCAACGCCGAGATATTCCTGACCAATTCCACCACCACGACCTTCACCGACTCCGGCCTGACCATCGGAAGGGTCTACTACTACATGGTGAGCGCGGAGAACTCCTTCGGAGAGGGCAGCAGGTCCATCGAGATCTCGGTCACCGTGGCCGATGTCCCGGGAATGGTCACCGGCTTCATGGCCGTGGCCGGCAACGCCTCCGCCACCCTGAACTGGACAGCTCCCAGCCACACCGGTGGGACGCCCGTCACCGGCTACCTAATATACCGTGGGACCGAGAGCGGGGACCTGACCTTCCTGTGGAACACCGCCTCTACGAGCTTCAAGGATACCGACCTGACCAACGGGCAGACGTACTACTATACGGTGAGGGTGTCCAACGGCAACGGGGCGGGGCAGCCGTCCGGGGAGGTCTCCGCGACGCCGCTCACCACGCCCTACGCGCCCACTGACCTTCTCATCAGTCGGGCCGACCAGGCCGCCATACTCACATGGGTCGCACCCAACGTGGACGGCGGTTCTTCCATACTGTACTATCGGGTCTACCGCGGGACCACCCTCGGCAATGAGATCTTCATCTCCAACTCCACCATCACCTCGTTCATGGACAACGGCCTGACCAACGGCCGGACCTATTACTACAGGGTCAGCGCGGTCACGGGGGCGGGGGAAGGGACCAGGTCCAGCAGCGTCAGCGTGGTGCCCGCCACCGTCCCCGAGGCCCCCTCTCAAGTGACCGCTGCGGGGGCATCCACCAAGGTCACCCTGTCGTGGAACACTCCCTCCAGCGGCGGCGCCGCCATACTGCACTATTATGTCTATTGGAGCGTGAGCGCTAACGGTACCAGCACCCGCATCGACACTCTCACCAACTCCACCACCTTCGTTCACACCGCTCTCACCAACGGCGTCACGTACTACTACTCCATATCGGCGGTGACGGCCATCGGCGAGGGCCCCCGGTCCCCGCTCACCTCCGCCACCCCGCTCAGCGTTCCCTCGGCACCGTCCGAGCTCACCGCGGCGGGCGGGGCCACCAGCATCACGCTCACATGGACGGCACCCAGCAACGGCGGCACCGCCGTCACCGGATACAAGATCTACCGTGGCTCCCTGTCCGGCGGCGAGACGTTCCTGAAGCTGGTGGGGCCGAACACCACGTACGTGGACGGAGGCCTGCCGGACAACGTGCAGTTCTACTACAAGATCCGGGCGGTCAACAGCATGGGCGACGGGCCGCTGTCATCGGAGGTCTCTGCCCGCACCTTCGACCGGCCGGGGGCGCCGCAGAACCTGATCGTGTCCGGCGGCGACTCCTACGCCATGCTGAGCTGGTCCGCGCCCTCGTACGTCGGAGGGTCCTCCATAGCTGGGTACAATATTTACCGCAACGTATCGGGGACGTGGAACCTCATCGCCTCCTCAGTACCTTCCCCCTTCACCGACGCCGGCCTGCAGAACGGCCAGACATACGGGTACATGGTCCGGGCGGTCAACGGCCTGGGTGAGGGATCGTTCTCGGAGGAGGTGAAGGTCACGCCCTCCCGCATGCCGGACGCCCCGACCCTCACCGCCATCGGCGGCCTTCGCACCGTGAACCTCACCTGGTCCGCGCCGGCGTTCAATGGCGGCATGAACATCACGGGGTACAACATCTACCGCGGGGTGGGCTCTGGCCAGGAGACCTTCCTGGTGTCCGTGGGCAACATGCTCACCTACCTGGACAGTGGGCTTTCGGACGGCACTACGTACTATTACCGCATCACCGCCCTCAACGAGAAGGGGGAGGGCTCTCCCTCGTTGGAGGTCAGCGCCACCACCCTGGGCCTTCCAGGGAAGCCCCGGGACCTGGCGGTGCAGCCCGATGGCGAGAGCATGCACCTGTCATGGAACGTGCCCTCCTCCCACGGGGGCGCGGAGATCACCGCCTACCGCGTGTACCGGGGGACCAGCCCTGAGACCATGGTGTCCATAGTGTTGGTCACCACCACGTACTACGATGATCCCGACGCTCAGAGCGGCGTCGCCTACACCTACTACGTCTCGGCCCTGAACATGGTGGGGGAGGGGCAGGCCAGCGTGGCCTCTGCCCTCATGCTGCGGGCGCCCGGCGAGCCCCTCTCGCTGAGCATTGTGCCCTCATCGCACCAAGTAACCCTCAGCTGGTCGGCCCCCTCCCACGACGGCGGGACCTACATCATCGGCTACAACATCTACCGCTCGCTCAACGCCAGCTCCGGGGATTACTACGCCACCATCAACAGCACCGACTACACCGACAACGGTTTGGAGAACGGCGTCACCTACTACTACTGGGTCTCGGCGGAGAACTCCCTTTTCGAGGGAGATGCCTCCGGACCCGCATCGGCCACGCCCGCCAACGTACCCTCCAAGGTCACCAGCGTCACCGCTTCGGCCGGGGTGCGGCAGGCGGCCCTGAGCTGGACGGCTCCCGGCAACGGCGGGTCCGCCATCACCGGGTACAAGATCTACCGCTCCACCTCGGCCACCGGCACCTTCCGGCCGGTGGTGAGCAACGTGGCATCCCCCTTCACCGACACTGGGCTGGCGGACTCCACCACCTATTGGTACCGCGTGAGCGCGATGAACCCCGTGGGCGAGGGGCCGATGTCCGATCCCGTGTCCTGCATCACCCTCACCCCGCCGCTGAAGGTCACGGGCTTGAGCGCCACTCCTGGGGACGGCTCCATGCAGCTGCAGTGGGATGAGGCCACTTCCTCCGACGGATCTGACCTCACGTACCGGGTGTACTCCTCTTCCACGCGCGGGGGCGAGAGGCTGCTGATCACGGTCAGCGCCACCAACCACCTCGACGTGGAGCTCACCAACGGGCATCGCTACTACTACCAGGTCAGCGCGGTCAACGCCACCGGGGAGGGGGAGAGGTCGGACGAGGTTTCGGCCGTACCCATGACCGTCCCCGGTGTGCCCCTGGACCTGGACGCCGATGCTGGCGATGGTCTCATAATACTGCACTGGAGCGCTCCCGACCTCAACGGAGGCGGCACCATCACCGGATACCGCCTGTACTGGAGCCTCACCCCCAACGGAAGCTACGAGATGGTGTCGGTCCCCAGCACCAGCTACGTGCACGGGGGGCTGGAGAACGGCGTCAGCTACTACTACAAGGTCTCGGCCGTCAACGCCGCGGGCGAGGGTGACAAGTCGGCCATCGTCCCCGCCACGCCGGTGGCCAAGCCCACCGCTATCACCGACCTCACCGCCGCCAAGGTGAACGGCCATATCGTGCTCACTTGGTCCGATCCCAACCCGGCCGCCGCTGACATCCTGGGCTACCGCATCTACCGGGGAACGGGGAGCGGCAGCGAGTCCCTATATGACGTGAGCTCATCGACCACGTACACCGACGAGAACGTGGAGGACGCTTCACCGTACTACTACGTGGTCACTGCCCTCAACGCCACCGCCGAGAGCACCCCGTCCAACGAGGCCAGCGTGGTGCCGGGGTCCTCAACACCGGGCGTGCAGGGGAGCGAGGGGATACCGCTGGCGGAGATCGCGATGATGGCCGCCGGCGTGATGGCCGTGGTGGGCGCCGTCTTCATCCTGGTGGGCATGGGCGTCATATCGTTCAGAAGGGCCCCTAACAAGTGAAGCGTGGGCGGTCAAAGATCGTCCTCACGACCTCTCATCATGAACAGGGCAGTGACTTTTTTCAATAAAGTAAGGGGCCGGTCAGAACAGTCATGAATAATGATGAGGGGTTTTGGTCCTCTGGGACCGGGTGGAAGAGCGAACGTTCAAGGTCCGCTCATTCGAAGTTCTTCTTGTAGAGGGCCATGCCGTCCAGGATGCACTGGATGCCGGACTTCTTGCCCTCCCATCCCAGGACCTCGGTGTTCTTGCCCTCCTCGAGGTGCTTGTAGGTGCGGAAGAACTCCGCGATCTCGTCAAGGTAGTGGGTCGGAAGGTCGGAGAGGTCGAGGTACTCACGGTTGCGGGGGTCCTTGACCGCCACGCACAGGACCTTGTCGTCTCCGCCATTCTCGTCCCTCATCCGGAGGACCCCGATGGGGCGGGCCTCCACGATGCAGCCAGTGAAGGTGGGCTCGGACATTACCACCATGGCATCGATGGCATCGCCATCCTCATAGAAGGTACGAGGGACCATGCCGTACTCCAGAGGGAAGACCACGCTGGAGTGTAAGACCCTGTCCAGTATGATGGCGTCATGCTCCTTGGACACCTCATACTTGTTCTTGCTGCCCTTGGGGGTCTCGACGATCACGTTGATCAGATTGGGCGGGTCCTTCCCCACTGGCAGTTCTTTCCACATTGTCATGTTATCCACTTCGACCCTGCACCATGCAACCCAGATTTAATGATTGCTACAGAGAATCCTGTTTGTGAGAGCGTTCGCGGCGAAGATGAGAAATAGGGATTTAAAAAAGGCTCAGACCGGCCAGATGAACTTGGCCAGAGAGACCACCGCCACCAGGACGACGATGGTGCCTACGACATACCAGGGCTTCAGTACCGGCCCCTTGTCGACCTCATTATCGAAGTATCGTATGAGACCGGCCGCGGACTGGAATCCTGTGCTCTTCTTGCTCTTGGCTGGCATGTGGATCAATCGGTAAGTACGCTGGGTATTATATAACCTTGTTGAGCTGGACCCTAGACCACCAGAGGCCTCTCGGCCAGGTCCTCGTCGTAGCCCAGGACGATCATGCGGTCAGGCCCCTTCACCCGCTTCATCTTGGCCTTCTCCTCCTCCATCCTCTTGCGTGGCACGATGATCCCGAGCTTGATCCCCTGTCCCAGAATGTCATAGTACTCCACGCTCCTTCTCGGCAGCAGGATGGACCGGGCCGATTCGATGAAGTCTGTCTCCAAGATCTTGTTGTTATGCAATACCGACAATATGGCCCGGTCCTCCAAGAGCTCCTGGGTCACCACCGCGTCCGGCCTCTCGGCCTGTAACTGAAGAGCGCGTTGTACGGCGATGGTTTTAATGGCGGGAATCGTGGTCATAAATGTTTGAATAGGCAGAGGTATCTTAAAATCTTTTGTATTTTAGTTCACGCTCTATCACCGGATGTGAAAAACCGCCCCCATTTCAGGATACTTTTATTAGAGCGCTGCCTGTTCGCGTCGCTGATATCATGCACTGGGCTGACGTAGAGGCCACTGCCCTCCTGGCTAAGGGCAGGAAACACCTGATAAACACTGGCATCACCCCCTCAGGAACGCTCCACGTGGGAACCCTGAGGGAGGCCATCACCGCAGAGTCGGTACGTAAGGCCCTCGCGGACAAGGACGCCGATGTGCGCATGATCTACCTGGTGGACTCCTGGGACCCGCTGCGCAAGAGGTACCCCTTCCTCCCGGAGAGCTTCGAGGCCGAGGTAGGGAAGCCCCTGGCGTACATCCCCTGCCCCTGCGGGGAGCACAAGAGCTATGCCCAGCACTACATCCAGCCTTTCCTGGACTCCATCAAGGAGCTGGGCATCCACTGCGAGGTGCTGTGGACCCACGAGCAGTACGAGCTGGGCAGGTTCGCGGAGGTCATCGACACCGCCATACGCAAGAAGGACGACATCGCCCGGATCCTCAAGGAGGTCAGCGGCAGGGACCTGCCTGCGGACTTCTTCCCCTACACGCCCCGCTGCGAGAGCTGCGGTCGGCTCACTCACGCCAAGCCCACTGGCTACGAGTTCCCGTACGTCGATTACAAGTGCGCCTGCGGCCACACCGGCAGGGCGGACATCCGCAAGGCCGACGGCAAGATGCCGTGGAGGATCGAGTGGGCGGCCAAGTGGAAGGTGTTCGGGGTCACCTGCGAGCCGTTCGGCAAGGACCATGCCGCCGCCGGCGGATCGTACGACACCGGCGTCCGCCTGGCCAAGGAGATCTTTGACATCGAGCCGCCCCACCCTGTGCCGTACGAGTTCGTGCAGCTGAAGGGCAAGGGACAGATGCACAAGTCCACCGGCTCCACCGTGACCGGGGTCGATGCGCTGCGCATCACCCCCGCCGCGGTCATGAACTACATCGTGCTGAGGGTGAACCCCTCCCGCCACATCGACTACGACGCCGGCCTGGGGATCCTGGACATGGTGGACGAGTACGACCGGGTGGAGGGCATGTACTACTCGGACGTGTGCGAGGAGAGGGACCGGGACCTGCTGCGCGCCTACGCCCTTTCGCAGCCGGAGAGGCCGCGCTTGAGCCTTCCCCTGCAGGTGCCCTACCGCCACCTGGTGTCGCTGGTGCAGATCACCGACGGCTTTGACGGCGTGCTCGCGGTCCTGCGCCGCATGGGCGTGGTCCAGGACCCGGTGTCCGAGGAGGACCTCAACATCCTGAAGCAGAGGGTGGAGTGCGTCCGCTACTGGTTGGGCACATTCGCTCCCGATGAGGTCAAGTTCGCGGTGTGTCAAGACATGCCCGCGTGCGAGCTCACGGAGCAGGAGAGGTGCTTCCTCCGCGAGCTACTGGCCGCGATGGAAGGCGTCGACTGGAACGGGGAGCGCATCCATGACGCCTTGTACGGCTGCGCCAAGGCGTCCGCGGTGGGCGCCCGAGGTGGGTTCCAGGTGCTGTACAAGATCTTCTGCAACCAGAAACAGGGCCCCCGCCTGGGCTTCTTCCTCTCTACCCTGGACCGTGATTTCGTGCTGTCCAGGATCAGAGAGGCCTCCGGCTGAGCGCAAACCCTTCACCTTTCATCTCTTCCTTTTTTAACCGGTCCAGCGTAATTAGTTATTGCCGCACCTGCCATCGGTCCGGAGATGCATCATGATATTCCTTTTAGGTATACCTAAATATAAATACTAATTCAGAATTAGGTGTTCCGAAAGATTATTTAGGATTACCTAAATGAGTTGATATGATGGTAGAGCTGTACATGAACCGGCTGGAGCCCGGCAGGAAGGGCACTATAAGGAGGATCGAGGCCAAGGGTCCAGTGCGCCACAGGATGGCAGAGATGGGTCTTACCACGGGGGCGGAGGTGACCATGGTCCGCCGCGCCCCCATGAACGATCCCTTGGAGTTCCTGGTCCGAGGCTACCACATCACGCTCCGGGACAGCGAAGCGGCCACCGTGCTCCTTGACTCCCAGGAGGCCTGAGATGGCTAAGGAGATGCCCCTGTCGATGGTCGGTGAGGGCCGCGAGACCACGGTGCGGTCGGTCCGGGGTAAGACTTGGTGCGCTGACCGGCTCAGGGAGATGGGGTTCGTGGACAAGGCCAAGGTGATGGTCATAAGAGCGGACGGGAGCGGCCTGATCGTGGGGATCAATGGCACCCGGCTAGCCCTGAGCAACAGCCTAGCCAATCAGATCCTGGTCACCTGCTGAGGCACTAGCATGGCGGAGATCAACGTAGCATTGATAGGGAACCCTAACGTCGGAAAGACCAGCCTGTTCAACGTCCTCACTGGGGCACGGCAGCACGTCGGCAACTGGCCCGGGGTCACCATAGAGAAGAAGACCGGGACCTGCACGTTCCGTGACCACGCGATGAACATCACCGACCTCCCGGGGATATACAGCATGTCCGCTCGCTCCCCCGACGAGGCCGTGGCCAACGAGTTCATCACCACCGCCGAGGTGGACGTGGTGGTGCAGGTGGTGGACTCCACCAACCTGGAGAGGAACATGTACCTCACCACCCAGCTGCTCGACATGGGCCGCAGGACGGTACTGGCGCTCAACATGACGGACATGGCCGATGCCCGGGGGGACAAGCTTGACGTGAAAAAGCTGTCCGAGGTCCTAGGCATACCGGTGGTCCGTGTCTCGGCCACTGAAAGGAAGGGGATAGATGACCTCCTCAGCGCCATTGTCGCGGCGTCCGCCAGCGACAGAGTCCCCCGCCCGACGGTCGACCTCGGCAAGGAAGCGGAGGGAGTGGTCCAAGAGGTCGAGAGAGAACTGCTGCAGTACCAGAAGGACATGCCATCCCCGAGATGGTCCAGCATCATGCTCATCGAGGGCATAAGCGCACCCGGCGACATGGTGAAGGACAAGGGGATGGCCGCTCGCATCGACGCCTACCTGATGAAGGTGGACCGTGAGGAGATGGAGATGACCTTCGTGGACAGAAGGTACGAAAGGATATCCGCGATTCTCTCCGGCATTTATCGCAAGGGGGAGCAGAAGAGGTCCCTTTCCGATGAGATCGACAAGGTGGTCACCAACAGGATCCTTGGTATACCGATCTTCCTGGTCCTGATGTGGGGCATCTTCCAGCTGACCTTCGTGGTGGCCTCCCCGTTCGCGGACGCCATCGACCAGGGCTTCGCCTGGTTGGCCACGTACGTGGCCGAGAACGTCCAGCCTGACTGGCTGGCCTCCCTGCTGGGCGACGGGATCATCAGCGGCGTCGGTTTCGTCCTGGTGTTCGTGCCCAACATCTTCGTGATGTTCATCATGCTGTCCCTGCTGGAGGACACCGGGTATCTGGCCCGGGCAGCGTTCATCATGGACCGCGTGATGTCCAAGATCGGTCTGCACGGGAAATCGTTCATACCGATGCTCCTGGGCCTGGGGTGCAACGTCCCGGCCATCATGGCCTCCCGGACCATCGAGGACCCTAAGAGCCGCCTGATAACCATCCTGTCGTCCCCTTACATATCATGCTCGGCCAGACTGCCGGTGTATGTCCTGTTCGCCGGCATATTCTTCCCCAGCGATGCGGGGACGGTGGTGTTCGGCATCTACATATTGGGGATAGTAGTGGCGATCCTGTCAGCCCTGCTCCTGAGGAAGACACTGCTCCGGGGCGAGGGTACGCCGTTCATAATGGAGCTTCCTCCCTACCGTGTCCCCTCCACCAGGGGCACGGTCATCCACATGTGGGAGAAGGGTTCGATGTACCTCCGGAAGGCCGGGACGGTCATCCTCCTGGGCGCAACGGTGGTATGGACCCTGGCAAGCCTTCCGTGGGGCGTGGAGTACGGTACCGAGGCAAGCTACGCCGGCTCCATCGGTCACTTTCTGGCCCCGCTGTTCGCTCCTCTGGGGTTCGACTGGAGGGTCGTGGTCGCGCTGGTGTTCGGGTTCCTGGCCAAGGAAGTGGTGGTCGGGGCCCTGGGCGTGCTGTACGGTGCCGAGGAGGGCGAAGGCCTGGAGGAGAACATCCAGGGAGGTCTGACCGCCTCGTCGGCCCTAGGCCTCATGTCCTTCGTCCTCATCTACACCCCCTGCGTAGCCACGCTCGGTGTGATATGGAAGGAGACCAGGTCCGTAAGGTGGACGCTGTTCTCGATCGTATACAGCTTGATAGTAGCCTATGTGGTTGCCTTCGTGATCTACACCGTGGGCAATCTGGTGTGGTGATAAGATGGATTCGCACAACAGAGACAAGGGCGTGTCCCTGGTGATGGGCCTGGCGTTCGTCGTCCTGGGAGGCCTGAGCATTGTGTCCAACTACCTTGAAGGGGAATGGGTGGGGTACATCTCATCGAACGGGAACCTGATGCTGGGCTTGTCCCTCATGGTGGCGGGCGCCATATTCCTGACCGGAGCGGCAAGGTACAGCAAGGGTATGGACGGGGAGGCCTACATCATAGTAGGATGCATGATGGGCATGTTCATCGGACTGGTCTCTCTCCTCACACTGCTGGCGGACGCCTCGGAGGCGTACCTGCTGCTGAGCGAGGACTTCGTGGAATGGACGCCCATGGACGACTTCACACCCGCCATACCCATGATGGTCCCGTGCCTGGTGATCCTGTGGTATAAGCTGAAGGCGTTCAAGGCCGTAAAACCGAACGTTATCTGATGGAGGATGGGACATGATAAGGGATACATTAGAGCTGATACAGAACGGCACCCGCTCGATGAGAGAGATGGCCGACCGGCTGGGAGTGGGGATGGAGGACCTGCGCCAAAGGCTCCTAATACTGGAGGAGAAGGGCTTCATCAAGAAGGTGACGGACCAGGGCGGATGCTCCCCCATAAAGTGCCTAGGTTGCCATTGTAGCAGCGGTTGCGGGAGCGCAGGAGGCTGTGCCCCCAGCAGTGCCGCCACGTACATACTTACCGATAAGGGGAAGAAGGTCGTGGAGAGCGGCAGCTGAAGAGCGGGTGGTCCGGGATGAACCTCTTAATCCGCTTTCTTATTCAAGCATCGGGCCGCGGCGATCGCCCTCGACCTTTCTCTGATGTTCTGGCGGGGACAGTGCTACACTGCGGCAGTAGGGCCAAATGACCGAGCTCCTCGATGGGCGCGCTCACTTCTTGAGCAGCCCGAACTCGTTGAGCTTGTCCGGCAGGTAGGTGTCGGTGACGAAGTCCAGGCCGTACTTGGCCAGCGCCTGCTGCTCGGCCTTGCGGCCCAGCTTCAGCATGAGGTCGATCTCGCCCTTCCAGAACTCGGTGCCGAACCGGGGGTCCTTGAGCTCGGCGTTCAGCGCCCGGGTGTCCATGTCGGTGAGCTTGTCCGTCGGCAGGTCGTAGTTCTCGATATCCGAGGCGGTGATGCCGATGTACTCCGCGCTGGGCGTGGCCAGGTACTCGGACAGGTGCGCGGTCTTGATGGCCCCGTAGGCGATGGAGGCATAGATGCGGAAGGACCACGGGTCTCCGTCGGTGAACACGATGACCGGCAGGTGCAGGTCCTCGTTCAGCCGCTTGATGAAACGCCGCGTGGACCGGGCCGGCTGCCCCTTAAGATGCACGAGCACGGCATCGAAGTCCTCGTCGAACTTGTTCTCCACCAGCCGGTCGAACATACCACCAGTCTCGATGGCCACCACGAACTTGGCGGAGGAGCTCTTGAGGTCGATCTTCTCCTTCTCTACGTTGTACGGTATGCCGTAACCGGAGTCCCCCACGTCATCGCGGCAGTTGAGCTTCTTCTGCTTTCCCTTGCGGTCCGTCTCCACCAGGTTGATGTCGCCCATGACCCGGGCCCCATCCTCCTCGGGGCGCAGCTTGAAGTCCTCCCTCAGGCACTGGGTGACGATCTCCAGGTCCTCCGCCAGGAGGTTGGACTCGTCCTGGGAGTGGAACTTGGCCTTGCCCCATCCCTCGGAGATGTAGTACGCCTCTCTCAGGGTGGAGGACTTGTTGGTCTCGATCATGTCCTGGATCAGCTCCAGCATGTACGAGGTGCGCAGGAGCATCATGGCCCCCTTGACCTTCTTGGCGGAGCGGGCACCACGCAGGTCGCCGTACTTCCACACGCTGCTGCGGGTGTCGAACTTGATGTTGGCCTTGGTACGCAGGGGCAGCATCATCTTGGGTATCTTCCCCTCGTCCAGCTGCTTGTATATGGACTCGGAGATGGAGTAGAGCCGCTTTATCGCCTCGGTGTTGCGCTTATTGCTCATCATTCAGGTCCTCTCCCGACTCGTCATAATCTGGCTCCTCCTCTTCCTCCTCCGCCTGCGTTGCCGCCGGCGCCTCCACCTCGGTGAAGTTAACGCCCTGCAGGTCCCAGTCCCCGGGCAGGGGGTCGGCCCCCATGACGTCCACGGGGTTGATCCCCGAAACGTACACCTCGGTCTCGGCGAACGCCTCCTGGTCCAGCCCCTTGAGGTCGAAGCCCACCTCGAACAGCGCCGTGGAGGCGATGCGAGGCAGCTCCCAGGTGACCTTCTCCCCGTCCTTGACCTCCATCGGCTTCAAGCTGCAGGATGCCAGGTCCAGGCACCCCTGGGGAAGCACGGTGTGGATGCGGAACTTCTGCTGCTTTGGTGTGTAGTTGTACACCTGCACCTTGACCCGGTGCCGGCCCTTCTCGTACACCACCGCGTCATCGATCCACACCACGTTCATGATCTTGGTCAACGTGCCCCTCAGGTCGGGCACCGGCTTGCCCACGATCTTGGCGGTCTTCTCCGCCATGAGGGGGATGATGACCTGCACGATCTCGAACTTGGATCGGGTCTTGGTCTTGCGCTCCTTCTTGTTGAGGTGGGTCTTGAGGCTCCTCCCGCACGCCTTCAACGCGAGGGATATCTCCTCCTGGATGATAGGCACCGAGGCTATGGCCTCCTTGGCCTCGGAGGTGAACGGGATTTTGGTGGAAGCGACATGCACCAGGATGATGGCCGGTCCGAACGGTATTCCCGACCCACCTCTCTGTTCCAGCCCGTATCGCCTCCAGTCGGTGTTCTCGATGGCCTTGGTGACCACGCACGCGCCCTGCTGGTACAGCAACGGGACGCGGTTGGCGAAGCGCAGGATCTGCACCGGCTGGTCCGACGGAAGGTCACCACCGTACACGATGCCCACCTCCACCAGGAACGGGTTCCCGGTGTGCACCTTGGGCTCACGGCTCACCGGGGGAGCGTAGAACTCCGGCTTCAGGTCCACCAGCACGTGCTTCAGCCCCTTGCGGATGAGGTTCTCCCCGATGGGCGAGAGGCAGTCCGCCTGCGGGGCCATGATCTTGACCTTGGAGATGCCCTCCAGGAGCTGCTTGGACGACTCCAGGGTGAGGTTCGCCGGCTTGGTGTTCTCCGGCAGGCCGGAGGCGGCGCTGATCTCCTTGGCCACCCGCTCCGAGATGCGGTTGAAGTCGTTCTGCAGGAACTTGACCAGGCTCTTCTCCTTGGTCATCTTGATCATGTTCATGAGGGTCCCCAGCTCGATGCCGTCAGGGTGCGGCTTGATCTCCCGCGCCATGGGAGGCATCTGCTCAGTGGCCCGGCCGAAGATGAACTGCTTGCCCTCGGGGTCGATGAACGAAAGGGATGCGTGAGGGTTGACGATGGCCGTCTGCCGCAGGTACTCCAGCACCGACTGCCGTCCGGTGACGTACCGCCCGTTGATGTAGAACTCCACCCGCGTGCCGTGCGCCTTCTCGTTCCACGGGACGAAATCCTCTCGGAGGATGACGGGCGCGTTCTTCTTGGTGTCGATGATGATGTCGATCTCCTTGGCCGCTTCCGCGCCCTCCACCTTGGAGCGGGCGGTGGCCGCCTTGCCGGTGGTTATCTGCCCGAACATGATGGTGGCCGATATCCCGATCCCCTGCTGGCCGCGGGACTGCCGCACGGCGTGGAAGCGGGAGCCGTACAGGAGGCGGCCGAACACGTTGGGCATCGAGGTGCCGATGATCCCCGGGCCGTTATCTTCCACCATCACGCGGTACTCCTTCTGGTCCACCCGGTCGATCCTCACTACGATGTCGGGCAGCACCTGCGCCTCCTCACAGGCGTCGAGGGAGTTGTCCACCGCCTCCTTGATGCCCATGATGAGCGATTTCACCGGCGAGTCGAAGCCCAGGATCTGACGGTTCTTCTCGAAGAACTCCGAGACCGAGATCTCCTTCTGGCTCTTAGCTAGCTTATGGGCAGTGGTAGAAGACATCCCATCATCTCCAATGAAATAGGGTATAAAAGGTTTGACCGCGGAGCGGTGAAAATGGCCTTAGTTCTCGAACTCCTTTCCGCAGTTCCAGCAGGTCTTGGCCTTCTCGTCCACGGTGGCCCCGCATTCGGTGCACACGAACTCGTCCTTCTTCTTGGCCGGATGCGCCGCCACCTCCTGGGGCTCGTCGAACCTCTCCCCGCACTGGGGACATTTGGTGGCGTTGGCTGGCACCTCCGTCCCGCACTCGGAGCAGATGAACTTGTCCCCCTCCTTTCCCGGCACAGGTATGGCCGCCCGCTGCTTCTGGACATTGGCCAGCCGGGCCTTGGTCCGGTCGGTCCACCAGTTCAGGGCGAACAGCAGGTAGTACAGCAGGCCCACCTCCAGCAGGAGGGCGAAGACCACCAGGGGCAAGAAGTGGGCGTACAGATCACCGTCGGTGACATGCCAGGGGCCGTAGGAGGCGGTGCTGGTGGCGATCCACTCCGTGCCGGTGCTGGCCTTGAAGTAGAAATAGTACTCGGTCTTGTTCTGCAGCGTAGTGCTGTATGTGTAAAGCGTCCCTCCGGAGGCCGAGCTACCGACCATGGTGTTGTTGGACAGCTCCGTATTGGTCCAGACATCGTAGATGATGACCCTCACGTCGGTGAAGCTGCTGTTGGTGACCAGGACGCTGAAAGTATGCACGGTGCTGGCGTCACCACTGGTGGGGTCGACCTTGCCATCGACCAGCACACCATTTTGGGAGCTAAGCAGGTTGTCGGTGGTGGCCTTCTGCCCTTCCACGATGGAGAAGGCGTAGGGCAAGGTCAGCAGCAGGATGAGAACGATACCCCATACTGCCAGCTTCTTCCGCGATTTCATGCCGAAGAAGTATGGTATGTAGTATCCGGCCAGCGCGACCAGCAGCAGGCCGAAGCAGAGAAGGTACGAGGAATATATCAGTAACAGCGAGCAGATGATGAAGGTCAGGGCCAGGCCGATGAACACGGCGTACTTGTTCTCCCTGAACCGCAAGAACCTGCTCTTAAGATCGTCCTGCGTCGACATCAATTCCTGGCATCAGCCTAGGAGGTTTAAACTTTATGTACGATGAAAGAGAAACCATCATCTTCCAGAGTTGAGAGGGAACTATGACGACGGCAGTGGTGGCCATCGGCGGGAACGCCATCCTCCGGAAGGGCCAGCCGGCCACCGAGGAGAACCAGCAGAGGAACCTCCGGGAGACGTGCCGCCACATCGCGGCCATGGTGGCGTCCGGGTACGACATCACGCTCACCCACGGCAACGGGCCGCAGGTGGGGGACATCCTGATGCAGAACGAGATCGCCCGCCGCGAGGTCCCGCCCATGCCCCTGGACGTGTGCGTGGCGGAGTCTCAAGGGCTCCTTGGCTTCCTGCTGCAGACCGCCCTGACGGACGCGCTGCGGGAGGGATGCTGCGAGCGCATCGTGCCCTGCGTTCTGACCCGAGTGGTGGTCGATGCCGCGGACCGGGCGTTCCAGGAACCCAGCAAGCCCATCGGCCCGCACTATGGAGAGGAGGAGGCGCTTAAACTACAGATGGAGAGAGGCTGGCATATGCGCGAAGATCTCTCTCGGGGCGGGTGGCGACGGGTGGTCCCCTCCCCTCGCCCGGTCTCCATCGTCGAGGCGCCGGCCATAGGACGATTGGTGCACAGCGGCAACGACCTGGTGATCGCGGCCGGGGGCGGCGGCATTCCGGTCGCCTGGAGGGACGGCCGCCTGGAGGGCGTGGAGGCGGTGGTGGACAAGGACCTTGCCTCCGCCTGCCTGGCCAAGTGCCTGAAGGACGACGTGCTGGTGATGCTGACCGACGTGGACGGCGTGTACGTAGGCTACGGCACGGCGGAGCAGAGGATGCTGGGCGTGGTGACGGTGGCGGAGACGGAGCGGCACCTGGCGGCGGGAGAGTTCCCGCCCGGCTCCATGGGCCCCAAGGTGGAGGCGGCCATCGACTTCGTGCGGTCAGGAGGGCAGCGGGCCATAATTACGAGACCGGAACTTTTACATATGGCATTGTCGAGTAAGGCGGGAACCGTAGTGGTCAATAGGTGAAGGTGTGGCACTAACCATCGAGGAGCAGATCAAGGCCATCGAGGACGAGATCTTCAAGACCCAGTACAACAAGAAGACCCAGGGTCACATTGGTCTCCTCAAGGCCAAGATCGCCCGTCTCAAGATGGAGCAGGAGAAGCGCCGCGCGGCCTCCAGCGGTGGTGGTCAAGGATACTCGGTCAAGAAGTCCGGCAACGCCACCGTCGCGC
Organism: Methanomassiliicoccaceae archaeon; assembly: GCA_963663855.1. Taxonomy (GTDB): domain Archaea; phylum Thermoplasmatota; class Thermoplasmata; order Methanomassiliicoccales; family Methanomassiliicoccaceae; genus UBA6. The sequence continues at coordinate 2,391,978 of OY760646.1, forward strand.
TCGTAGGTTTCCCTAGCGTGGGCAAGTCCACCCTGCTCAATAAGCTCACCGGCGCCAAGAGCGAGGTGGCCGCCTACGCCTTCACCACTCTTGATGTAATTCCGGGCATCATGTACCACAAGTTCGCCAAGATCCAGATCCTGGACATGCCCGGTCTGATACGCGACGCATCGCGGGGCAAGGGCCGGGGGAGGGAGGTCCTGGCAGTGGTGCGCACGTCAGACCTCATCCTGTTCGTCATCGACGTTTACGACATGAACATCGAGGTCCTGGTCAACGAGCTGTACAACACTGGCATTCGACTCAACACCCACCCGCCCAACGTGGTCATCACCAAGACCGAGAAGGGGGGCATAGAGGTCAAGCCCACCGTGGCCCTGACCAAGATCACGCCGGAGCTGGCCAGCGACATGGTGGGGGCGTACGGCTATGTCAATGCCGAGGTCATCATCCGCGAGGACATCGACGAGGAGCAGCTCATCGACGTCCTGACCGGCAATCGGGTCTACCTGCGCTCGGTCACGGTGGTCAACAAGATCGACCTGGTGGACGAGGAGCACTTGAAGAGGATCAAGGACAAGATGCGGGACTGGGACCCCATATACGTGGCGGCCAACAAGGACCTCGGCATTGAGGACCTGAGAGAGGCCATATACAAGAAGCTGGACTTCATCCACGTGTTCCTCAAGCCCCAGGGCCAAGAGGCGGACATGAAGGAGCCCATGGTCATCATGGGCGGGTCCAGCGTGGGCGACCTGTGCGACCACATCCACCGCTCCTTCCGCCGCAACTTCCGCTACGCCACGGTGTGGGGCAGTTCGGCCAAGTTCCCCGGTCAGACCGTGGGTACCGACCACGTGCTGATGAACGGTGACATCGTCACCGTGGTGGTGAAGCGCGGCGGCGACTGATCTCGCGCCTACTGAGATGCCGCACGCCCGCTTTTTTCACAGGTCTGCGCACAGGCGTATCAGCTTGTCGATCTGCACGGCCATGGCGTCCCGGAGGGCCAACGCATCGGTGCCCCGCTCCTGGCTGGTCCGCTCCAGGTAGGACGGGAACCAGCTCGAGACGTGGTTGGAGGGCAAGGGCAGGAAGACGAACATCAGTGCTTCCGGCGGGTAGTGCGTCCTCACCCAGCTCTTGGCCTCCTCTCCCAGGGCCAGGATGCCCTGCGCACCTTCTTCCAGTAGCGAGTCGACCTCCGCCCGCACCGCATCTCGGCCGCGTCCCCGGCCCTCGTCTTGCGGGGCGGGGTTGAGATAGATAAGATGACCGTAGCGGAAGAGCTTGTGCAGCTGCGCCATCTTCTCCTCCTCCTGGGCGTCCCACATCTCCCGCAGGAAGCGCTGCACCCTGACCAGCAGCCTTCCTGGCTCCCCTGCGGCGAAGAGCATGCGCCGGGCCGACTCCTCGTCGAAGGTCTTGCTCACCTCATATATTGGCAGGAGGGCGGGCGAGGGGGACTCGGCCACGATGATGACCTTGACCTGCGGTGGTCGGGGGACCAGAACCGGACCTCCCGACGGCTCGCACCCCTCCGTCCGCTCTGCCACGCCTTCGCCCATGGGTGGTGCATGGTCGAGCCGCCGATTAATCCTTTCCTCCTTGGCCAGCGTGACCACGGCAAACGATTTTATAACCTCATCCCATGTTGGCGGCGATGATTCAGAGGCCCCGGGGGACCCGTGACTTCGGTCCAGAGGAGATGGAGAAGAGGCGCTCGCTGGAGAGCAAGATGCGCCGTGAGGCCGACCTGTTCGGCTTCCGCGAGGTGTCGACCCCTATCTTCGAGCACACCGAGCTGTTCACCCTGAAGTCCGGCCCCAACGTGGTGGAGGAGATCTACGCCTTCAGCGACAAGGGGGGTAGGGACATCGCGCTGCGGCCGGAGCTCACCGCGCCGGTCATGCGGTTCTTCGTCAACGACCTGACCAACCTGCCCCGCCCGCTCAAGATGTTCTACTTCGGGCAGTGCTTCCGCTACGAGCGGCCGCAGTCCGGGCGCTTCCGGGAGTTCTACCAGTTCGGCGCTGAGCTCATCGGCAACGCGGGACCGGAGAGCGATGCCGAGGTCATCGCCCTGGCCGCCTCCATCATGCGCCGTGTGGGTCTCAAGGACTACAACATCCGCATCGGGCACATCGGGGTGCTGCGCGGACTGCTATCCCGCTCGGGCGTGGAAGGTGCGCAGGCAGCGCCCATTCTCCAGAAGCTGGACAAGAAGGAGTACGAGGAGGCGACGGCCCGCATGACCGAGGCCGGCATCTCCGCGGCCGACCAGGAAAGGATCATCGACATCACCCGCACCGCCGGCACGCGGGAAGTGCTGGACAGGATCGAGGGGGAGGCCCGGGACCACCTCCTGAAGGTGCTGGACATCCTAGCCTACTACGGTTTCGAGGACGTGAAGGTGGACCTGGGAGTGGTGCGCGGTCTCGACTACTACACTGGCATGGTGTTCGAGATGGACGCCCCCGTCCTGGGGGCCGAGAAGCAGATCTGCGGCGGCGGCTCATACTCGCTGACGGAGCTGTTCGGCGGGGAGAAGACCTTCTCCACCGGCTTCGGCATCGGCTTCGACCGCACCTTGCTGGCCCTGGAGCGGGAGGGCTACCAGGCACCGCTGCACTTGGTCGACGCGTTCGTGCTTCCCGTCACGCCCTCGATGAAGGAGGAGGCCTTCCGCATCGCGGCGCAGCTGCGCAACGAGGGCATCTCCACTGAGGTCGACCTTATGGGCCGCAGCCTGTCCAAGAACTTCAAGCACGCCGCGTCGCTAAACGCGCGCAAGGTCGTGATCGTCGGCGAGAAGGAACTGGCCCAGGGCGCGGTGGCGGTTAGGGACATGGCCTCCGGGGAGCAGAGACTAGTGAGCAAGAACGAACTGCTGGCTGAGTTCCGGGGAGATTAAAAGTACCCGGAACGGCGCTGTGGGGATTCGGAGGAAAAACGACTGTTCAGGAGGAGAGTTGAGCGGCCGTTCCGGGCACTAAGGTAATCTAATTAAGCTCTTCTATATAAGTATTTCCGTTAGACGGGACCCAACTATCGAAATAAGGCCTTCTTCGCTACTTTCTGTAAGCTATTGTGTACAGGACTACTCTTCGCTCTCCACGTCGAAGTATATGCGCATCAGGGCGCGGTACTCCACGATCTTGGCGTTCTGCACCTTGCACTCCGTTTCCACCATGCGGGCCCAGCGTATCCCCCGCACCGTCTTGGCGGCCACCGTCACGGCGTCCTGGGCGGCCTCGTCGAAGCTCTGGGCGGATATCCCGACGACCTCTATGATCTTCTGAACCATTCTACCACGTGATGATATAGGGAGCCGAGGGGGGTTAAGGGTTGGGTTTGCCGTGGGGCTGCAGCGACCTCATCACGTCCTGTTCCCGGTTCAGCAGCTCGTCCGCCCTCGCCACCATGGGATGCTCCCTACGGACGTTGCGGAAGGTGACCTTCTGGAACCGCTTGGCCCGCCCCCTCACATCATCCAGGAAGGGCTGCAGGTTGGCGGCCTTGCACCGGTACTGGCCGTTCACTTGCCGCACCATCACCTCGGAGTCGCTGATGACCTCCACCTCGCTGGCGCCCAGGTCCTCCGCCTCCTTGAGGGCGGCGATGGCCCCGTTGTACTCCGCCTCGTTGTTGGTCATCCGGCCGAGGTACCGGCCGTACTCCCGCACCACCTTGCCGCTCTCGTCGGTCACCACCACGGCGTAGGCCGCCGGCCCAGGGTTGCCGCGGGAGCCCCCGTCCGTGTAGACGAGGAGCTTCATGGAGCGTCCCGCACCTTCCCCGGCCGGGGCGCGCGCAGAACCTCGGTGCACCTGTTCTCGTCGTCCACCAGGACGATCCGCGGTTCCATGGGAGCGTCCGCCAGCTCGAAGGCCATTATGATCAGGCGGTCCCCCACGCGGACCAGCCGGGCCGCGGCCCCGTTGACGCAGATGACGCCCGAGCCCGGCTCGCCGGCGACCACGTAGGTCTCGAACCGCGCCCCGTTGTTGACGTCCGATATGAGGACCTTCTCACCCGGCCATATGTCCGCCTTCTCCAGGAGGGAGCCGTCTATGATGATGCTCCCGATGTAGTCAGGGTCGGCCTGAGTGACCACGGCACGGTGGATCTTACCCCGCAGGAGAACGCGCATGAAGGCGATGATGGCCCCCTAGTTCAAGAACCTTTTCCTGCCATGAAGAAAGCTTCCGTTCTACCTCCTCTCGCATGAGGAAGGAAGGCCCGGCCCGGGGCATGAGGAAGTTATTTTAGCCCTACTCCTATGTGCTTTTGCCCGCCGGCCTGAGGTCCGCGGGAAGACGAGGGGGTAACATGAGCAAAAAAAGTACAGCAGCAATACTGGTGGTGGCCGTGCTGATAGTGGCCAGCGCCGCTACCGCTCTGATATTCTTGAACAAGGACAAATCCAATGATGGCACCGCCGGTGCCATCTCCGTCACGGACGACAGGGGCAAGATGGTCAACCTCACGTCCGCTCCCCAGAGGATCGTGTCCCTGGGCTCCGCTTTCACGGAGATAATCTTCGACCTTGAGGCCCAGAACCGGGTCGTGGCCGTGGACAAGTCGTCCATGTGGCTGGTGGAGAACAGCACCGTGGCCGGCAACGTCACCAACCTGCAGGGCGTTAGCTCTCTAAGCGTGGAGTCCATACTGAACCAGGACCCTGACCTGGTGATCATCTGGAACTTCGGCATTTACTCCACCTTCATCAGCAACATGGAGAGCGCCGGGGTGCCCGTGGTCGCCTTCTACCCTAAGAACGTGGACACCATCCTCGGCACCATCGGGAAGCTGGGCGAGGCCATCGGAGAGAAGGCCAAGGCCCAGGACATGGTCTCGGGCATGAACGCGCGCATCAAGGCCGTGGTGGACAAGACCGCCAACATCTCCGCCGGCGACCGACCCACGGTCTACCTGGAGCTCGCCACCTACGGCGGGACGACGGTCGGCAACGGGACGCTGTCCAACGACATCATCGAGATGGCCGGGGGCGTGAACATATTCAACAACGGCACCAAGACCTGGGTGGCGTCCACCGAGAGCATCGTGGAGAAGAACCCCGATGTGATCATCATCGAGAACTCCAGTGCCAAGAGCAACGACGCCCTGAAGGCATCGTTGGGGCCGACCGTGACCGCGGTGTCCAGTGACAAGATATATCGCATCGACGGGACCACCCTGACCACCAGCCCTAGCGTGGTCGACGCCCTGGAGAACATGGCCAAGTGGCTGCACCCTGGGCTCTTCCAGTGAGCCCGGAAACCTCTTCCGTTTTTATTCTCTCTCTGAGATAGGATGGTCTATAATGCAAAAGGAGCATCGGGGTGCGGATGCCTGCTGAGGACATAGCGGAACTGCAGAGGGCCAAGTACGCCCGATGGTCGGCCATCGTGGTCTCGCTCATCGGCGCGCTCCTGGTCACCATCGTGGTCTCGCTCAGCATTGGAGTGGTGAGCATACCCTTCGATCAGGTCATCTCCATCCTGATGGGCGGGGGGAGCGAGAGGGACAGCTTCATCATATGGAACCTGAGGCTGCCGCGGGTGCTGCTTGGAGCGATCGTCGGAGCGTCCTTAGCGGTGGCGGGGGCGGCCATGCAGGGGCTGTTCCGCAACCCCATGGCCTCGCCCTCGGTCATCGGCATCTCCGCCGGAGCGGCCTTCGGGGCCTCCCTGGCCCTGGTCCTCGGCGTGTCATGGGCCAGCGGGGCCTTCGCCATCCCGGCCATGGCCTTCCTGTTCGGCTTCCTGACGCTGTTCCTGGTTTACGCCGTCTCCCGCGACCGGCGGGGCTACGTGCCGGTGGAGACGCTGCTCCTGGCCGGCATCGCCATCGGCGCGCTGTTCAACGCCCTGGTCTCCGCCCTGCAGTACTTCGCCGGGGACCAGCTGTCGGGCGTGGTGTTCTGGCTCATGGGGGGGCTGAACAACGCCACCTGGGACCAGGTGGTCATATCCCTGCCCATGGTCATCGCGGGCTGCGCTATCATCCTGGTGCTGGCCCGGGAGCTGAACGCCATCATGGTGGGGGAGGAGCAGGCCGGGAACCTGGGCATCAACGTGAACCGGGTCCGCATGCTCCTACTGCTCGCCGCCTCCCTGGTGACCGCCATCGCGGTCTCGGTGGCCGGCACCATCGGCTTCGTCGGCCTGATCATCCCGCATGTGCTGCGCATACTAGTGGGCCCGGACCACCGCGTGCTGCTGCCTTCCTCCATCATCGGAGGTGCGATCTTCATGATCGCCACCGACACCATGGCCAGGACGATCATCTCGCCCGCGGAGCTGCCCGTGGGCATCATCACGTCGCTGCTGGGCGCGCCCTTCTTCATCTACCTGCTGATGGCCCGCAAGAAGTCCATGGGGTGGTAGCACGAAGCTGAAGGTCCACGGGCTGAGCTTCCGCTACGGCAGCACGGATACGATCTCGAACATAGAGCTGGAGGCCAAGGAAGGGGACATCATCGGCATCCTGGGACCGAACGGTTCGGGGAAGACCACCCTGCTCAAGTGCCTGAACCGCTCCCTGTCGCCCCGGGAGGGAACGGTCCTCATCGACGACGTGGACTACCGCACGCTGAACCGCAAGGAGCTGGCCACCAAGGTGGGGACGGTGCCGCAGAGCGCCTCCATCAGCTTCCCGTTCACCGCCCTGGACATAGTCATGATGGGACGCCTGCCGGAGCTGAAGCGGTTCGAGACGGAGAGCCGCAGGGACCTGGAGATCGTGCAGGAGGCGATGGCGATGACCAACACCGCGCAGTTCGCCCACCGGCCCATGGAGCAGCTCAGCGGGGGCGAGCGGCAGAGGGTCATCATCGCCCGGGCCCTGGCCCAGAAGCCCAAGGTGCTGCTGCTGGACGAGCCCACCCTGCACCTGGACGTGAACCATCAGCTGGAGATCCTCGACCTCATCTCCGCCCTGGCCCGCGAGGAGAGGCTGATCGTGATCATCGTCACCCACGACCTGGCCCTGGCCGCGCGGTACTGCACCAAGGTCCTGCTCATGCAGAACGGGACCATCCAGGCGGCGGGCGAGGTGACCGAGGTCATGACCCCGGAGAACCTGCGCCGGGTGTTCCTCATCGAGGCCTCGGTGTACTTCGACGAGCGCATCGGCGCGTATAGCGTTTCGATCCTGCGCTCCGCGCGTGCTCCAGCCGAAAGGTGATATCCGGCTCAGCACGTTTTTTAGCTCCAGGGTGGGATAGGGGGCAAGGATGAGCGGCCCCACGGCGTTCCTGTACCACCCCGAGTTCCTGCGGTATCAGTTCGGTCCGGGCCACCCCTTCCAGCCGGTGCGGGCTAGGCACACCCTTGACACCGTGGACTCCATGCGCGCGTTCGATGGCACGCGTGCGCTCATCGTCGAGCCGCCGGCGGTGGACATGAGGGACCTTTACCGCGTACACCCGCCCGAGTTCGTGACCCAGGTGGAGCGCGTATGCCTCGAGGACGGCCTGCTGGACGCGGGGGACACCCCCGGCAATCCGGGCCTGTTCCCCGGGGCCCTGCGGGCGGTGGGCGCCTCGGTCCGCGCGGTGCAGGGGATAATGGACGGTGAGTTCGCGCACGCCTTCAACCCTGCCGGTGGACTGCATCACGCCAAGCGCGACAACGCCTCCGGGTTCTGCGTGTTCAACGACCTGGCGGTGGCCGTGAGATATCTGCAGGAGGACCACGGCCTGAAGCGCGTGGCGGTGATCGACGTCGACGGCCACCACGGCGACGGGACGCAGAGCGTGTTCTACAACGAAGAAGTGCTTACCATCTCCCTTCATCGCTACGGGAAAGGCTTCTACCCGGGCAGCGGAGGGACGGAGGAGCGCGGCGAGGGCCGGGGCAAGGGGTTCAACATCAACGTCCCCCTGCCCGCCGGCACGGACGACGCCCACTACATGGAAGCGTACCGCGAGGTGGTGGTGCCCGCCCTGCGGGCCTACGCCCCGGAGTTCATCATCCACCAGTGCGGGGCCGACGGGCATCGGCTGGACCCCCTGGTGGGCCTGGGCCTCACTGCCCGCACGTACCAGAGGATCGCGGCCATCAACCATGCGCTGTCGCACGAACTGTGCGATGGCCGGTACCTCGTCACCGGCGGTGGAGGCTACCACATCGACGCCACCCGACGCTCCTGGTCCCTGGTCTTCGCCCAGGTGGCCGGCCTCTCGGAGCGGGAGACCCGCCCGGCCGCGCTGCACGATCCCTCGGGGGATGGGATGAGCGCCGAGTGCGCGGCTGTGGCGGAGGCCGCGGTGCAGGAGCAATGCTCGGCAGGGGTCCACCTGCTGGAGCGAGCGATGATAAAGGGTCAACACTGACGCCGATCATGGACGGAAGGGCGGCGAATGAAGAGCGGGTCCGCCTCCAGCAGAGAAGTGAGAACGATTGGCGCCCTGGTCGGGATTTGAACCCGAGTCGAAGCCTCGACAGGGCTTCATGATAGGCCGCTACACTACCAGGGCGTGCTTTTGACCCAAATATGTTAGTCCTATATATGGCTTTTCAATCTCGAGAGTCCCTCGGGCGCGGTCCCAGAGCATGCTGGCCATGTATTCTCGGGAACGGTTCCGCTCACCTCGAACGCGGCCCAAAAAAAGTGCCGTGGGGGACGTGGCGTCCATGGGGTGGGAACCGAGCACACTACCTTTATGTGACCGGCCTCGAATATCGCTGATGTCGATGACTATGGACGGCAAGCTGAAGGTCAGCGATTACATGGTCCGGGAGGTCGTATCCATCCCCCCGGACTACACGGTGGAGCAGGCACGGCAGAAGCTCATAGCCACGGAGTTCCACGGTCTGCCGGTGGCGGATAGCGGCCACATTCTAGGGTTCGTCACCGCCAAGGAGCTTCTGCGGGCCATAGACCGGCCGCAGGTGAAGGTCAAGGACATCATCAAGGGGGGCACCATCACCGTCTCCCCGGACATGGACATCGACGATGCCTCCAGGGTCCTGTTCCGGTATGGCCTCCGCAACGTGCCGGTGGTGGACGAGAACGGCATCGCGGTAGGCGTGCTGTCCAACATCGACATCATACGGTCGCATATCGAGAAGGCCACACCCAACAAGATCAACATGCTCAAGACCTTCCTGGAGAAGAAGCACGGGGTCAACATCAACATCCGCCGGAGGATAATCCCCATCGAGTCCATCCGGCCCACGCAGCACGAGGTGTTCGCGGACGAGCTGCGGGGACGGCAGTACGAGATCAAGCGTGGCCTGGTGGAGCCGCTCATCGTCATCCAGAAGAAAGGCTACTACGTCCTGGTGGACGGCCACCACCGCGTTCTGGCGGCCCGGGACATGGGCGTGCGGCAGTTCCAGGCCTTCGTGCTGGAGCCGGACCGCGAGGTGGACCTGGGGCTGGAAAAGTCGGCCAAGGAGCTGGGCGTGAGCACCCTGGACGACGTCAAGATCATCCAGGCCTCCCACCACCCCCTGGTGCAGGTGTACACCCGCCTGCTGAAGGACGAGGCGCCGGTGAGCACCACGCGTCAGTAGCGCTCCCGGCCTCCCTCTTTTTACTTTTTGTTGCGGATGGACTCCAGCACCATCCGCTGCTCCGCCGCCGCCACGTGGTTGATGGTCTTCAGCACGGTGTCGGCGTTGAGCGAGATGGAGTCGATGCCGGCGCGCACCAGGAACTCGCAGAACTCCGGATACACCGACGGCGCTTGGCCGCAGATGCCGACCGGGATGCCCTTAGCGTGCGCGTGCTTGATCAAGTGCGCTATCGCGCGCTTGATGGCCGCGCTCCGCTCGTCGAAGTAGCCCATGCGGCCTAAGATGTCGGAATCGCGGTCGGCGCCCATGGTCAGCTGCGTGAGATCGTTGGAGCCGATGGAGAACCCGTCGCAGACGGAGGCGAACTCCTCGGCCATGAACACGATCACCGGCACCTCGGCCATGAGGTACAGCTTGAGGTCGTTGCCGCGGTACAGACCGACGTCGTTCATCATGCGCTCGATGCTCTTGACCTCTTCCACGCTGCGCACGAACGGCAGCATGATCCACACGTTCTTCAGTCCCATCTCCTCCCGCGCTCGCTTGATCGCCTTCAGCTCGGCCAGGAAGGCGTCGCGGTACGACTCGGAGACGTAGCGCGAGCAGCCGCGCCAGCCGATCATGGGGTTCTGCTCCTTGGGTTCGTATTTAGCGCCGCCCTTCATGTCGTGATACTCATTGGTCTTGAAGTCGCTGGTCCGTAGAACGATGGGACGGGGGAAGAACGCCTTGGCCACGGTGGCGATCCCTTGACTTAGTTTGTCGATGAGCTCCTTCTCGCGTCCCTGCTCGATCAGAGCGCACGGATGCTCCTGGATGTAGGAGGTGAACAGGAACTCGATGCGCATCAGGCCCACGCCCTGCACCGGCAGCTGCGCGTACTCCTCGGCCTTCTGCGGCACGCCCACGTTGACCATGATCTTGGTGCCGGTCACCGGTGCGGTCTGCACCAGCGCGGCAGGGGCCGCAGGCCTGTCCTCCTTCTCCAGGCCCTCGTACACCACGCCGGTCTGCCCGTGCACGGTGACCTCCATGCCGTTCTTGAGCACCTCGGTGGCGTTGTTGGCGCCCACGATGCACGGGATGCCCAGCTCCCTTGCTACGATAGCTGCGTGGCAGGTCATGCCGCCCTCATCGGTGATGATGGCGGAGGTGCGGGTCATGGCCGGCACCATGTCCGGGGTGGTCATCTGGGTAACTAGAACGTCACCCTGCTGGACCACGTCCAGGCTCATGTCCTCGTGGTAGATGCGGACCTGCCCTCCTGCCTTTCCGGGGCTGGCCCCCAGGCCCTTGACCAGGATGTTCCGGGAGGCTTCGATCTTCTCCTCCACCTGCGCGGGCTTGCCGTTCTTGTCCTTGGACAGGGTGGTGACCGGCCGGGCCTGTACCACGTACATATGGTCCCCCTCCATGGCCCACTCGATGTCCATGGGGCGGTCGTAGTGCATCTCGATCTGGTTGCCCACCTCGGCCAGGTCCAGGATCTGCTCGTCGGTCATCTTCTGCTTGGCCGCCAGGTCCTGGGGGATGTCCTGCCTCATGCACTCGCCGCTCTCACCGCGCACCAGCTTCCAGGTCTGGGTGGAGATGCGGCGGTTGAGGAGCTTGCGGTGGAACTTGTCCACCACATAGGTGTCGGGGGTGACCTTCCCGCCCACCAGCGCCTCTCCCAGCCCGTAGCCTGCTTCGATGATGATGTGGGGCAGCTCGGAGTTGGGGTCGATGGTGAACATGATGCCCGAGATGTCGGAGTTGACCATGCGCTGCACGACCACGGCCAGCTTCACCTTGTCGTGCTCGAAGTTCTTCGACACGCGGTACGCCAGGGCCCGGGGGGTGAACAGCGAGGCCCAGCACTTCTTGACGCTCTTGATAAGGGACTCGGGACCCAGCACGTTGAGGTAGGTGTCCTGCTGCCCCGCGAACGATGCCGTGGGAAGGTCCTCCGCGGTGGCGCTGGAGCGCACCGCCACGAGCGGGTAGCTGCCCTTTCCCAGCTTCTTGTACTCCTCCACGACGGAGGTCTCCAGGTCCTTGGGCACATCCCCCTCCTCGAAGGCCTTGCGGATCTTTCCGGACGCCTCCTGCAGGGCGGCGTCCGATGACACGTTCAACCCTTCCAGTGCCTTGGCGATGACCTCCCGGAGGTGGTTCTGCTTCAGAAAATAATCATAAGATTCAGTGGTGAGGACGAATCCGGGCGGAACTTCGAAGCCCGCGGACGTGAGCTCTCCCAGGTTGGCGGCCTTGCCGCCTGCGATCGGAATATCGTTCACTCCAAGGTTCTTGATGTTCATTAACCGTTTCATTTTCAGTTCCCCGGTCGGTCTCCTGTCATAGCATGGAGCATTGGTCAGATAAAGTCGTTGGTAATAAATTTAATTGAACGAGGGGCGGGCCAGCACCTTACCCCATCCTAGTGCGTTCTGGCCTGTCACTTCATAAGGAGATGTCAGGGGACAGCTCGAACCGCTCCTCCACGCCCTGCTGGCGCAGGGCGGAGACCAGGTCGGTGGTCAGGTTCACGATGTCCACCCCCTGAACGCTGCTGTCAGGGTAGCGCTTGCGGACGATGAGGAGGAGCCGCCGCAGCATCTCCGCGTTCACCAGCTCGTTGGCGAAGTTGATGCACAGCGTCACGTCCTTGGCCCCTGTCCTCAGCATCGCCTCCAGGGCCATGAGGACCGGTCCTGCGTCGATGCGGTCATCGTCCGTCTTGATCAGCAGCACATGGTCCTCCCCCACCCTCAGTCCCAGGTAGGATGAGCCGGGGAGATCGATGCTGGTGATGCCACCTCCCCTGGCGGTCAGGGCCCGGATGAGGTCGTCCCTACCATCAGGCCATGCCTTCCGAGCCGGCCTCTCGCGAGCCACCGCCTCCAGCACCTTGATGAACGCGGCCGGGGGCACGCCGTTCTCCTGGATGAACGTCAACCGCCTGAGGCCAGCGACCCCCACCTCGTCCGGGGCCCTTTCCTCTCCCTCTAGCGGTGACCTCTGGCGCGCCAGCCACTCCTTGGTGGAGGCGTTGAGCACCCTCCACTCCTCGTCGCAGGACACCAGAAGCTCCTCGGCCAGGGGGATCCCCTCCGTCATGGTTGACCTCAACACCTGCTCCTTTATGGCCCTCATGGTGTTCCACGAGCCCAGGACCAGCCTCCTGCCGTAGGTGGTCTGGAAGTGGGAGGCCATGAGGTTGACGATCTCCACCTGGGCCAGCATGGTGCGGTCCTTGTTCTCCGTCAGGGTCCGGGCCCACTTCACGCACTCCGTTCCCGACGCCGCGGAGTCGTTGGCCAGCTTCCTCATGTGGGCCTCGTGCATCTCCTGCGGGCGGCCGGGGGAGGGCGTTAGCGTGGCCATGCTCCGCAGCTGGGCCATCCGCAGGCGGCACACCAGGTAGTGGCACATCATCTGGATCTGGGGGTCGCGGGGACCGGTGGTCTCCTGCACCCGCATGAGGCCCTCCACCTGGTCGGTGATGGACTGGACCTGCTCCACCTTCAGCTCCTGCAGGTAGTGGCTCTGCACGATGGGGAAGAAGTGCACCTCGAGGAGGGGGCGCACGAACTCCACCGTCAGGCGGCCCACCGCCTCCTTGGCCACCGGATCGGCGTTCCCCCGGAACGCCAGGTTCATGCGGGCGGACAGGCTGAAGAAGCCCACCGTGGCGGCGTTGACGTTGAACCCCTTGGCCTTGTTCAGGTCGCCCATGGTGCCCTGGTATCGCTCCATGATCTGGGCGAAGTCCTTGGGGTCGTAAGGCTTTACGCCCTGCCGCTCGATGGCCTTGGCCAGGGACTGGGTGAGGGCGGTGAAGGCCTCGTTGGGCTCCTCCTGGGCCTTCTGCCGGTACTTGAGCCATAGGTAGTTGTGCTCCGCGTGCAGGCTGGAGCTCCGGTCCTGGCTGTCCACGAAGTACGACAGCGTGCGCAGGAACTGGTCATCGACCTTCTTCATGAGGGCCTGGGCGGTGGGGCTGGTGGGGTCCTGGTTCAGGGCATCGTTGGCCTGCTTGTAGAGCAGCCCGAAGGTCCTCTCCTGCTCCGAGCTGGCCTGGGTGCTGCCGCCCACCAGGTAGTTGCGGGACAGGCGCAGCGAGCTCGCTTTCTCCCTGCTCTCCCTGACGCTCTCGGTGGCCACGCCCGCGGCGGGCCTTCCCCGGGCCTCCTTCCTCCCGCGGCCTCCTGTCCCTCTCCGCCTACGGAGAAGGCGGTCGAACAGCAGGATGACGGCCACCGTGATGACTAGGAGCACCAGCAGGCTTACGATGAACTCCTCCGGTCCGTACTGCATGGCCATGGCCCGATCACCTGGACGTCAATTCCAGGACCGGTATTACGGGCACCCCCTATAAAACGGAAGGTGAGGTTATCTCCCGGTGAGACTGTCCCCCGGACATATGTTTCGATATCCTCCAAAACGGTCCGAATACCCTCCTTGTTATTTCGAATAATCGAAGAAAGCGGAGCATGTTTGGGCTGTTTTAAAGATAAGGTTATATATTTTCAAGAATACACGGAGCCCAGCGAGGGACTAAGTTGAGGACATTGGAGATCAGATGGCACGGCAGGGGTGGCCAAGGGGTCGTCACCGCCAACGAGATCCTGGCCGGCGCCGCTCTGGATGAGGGCAAATACATGAAAGCGTTCCCGGAGTTCGGCCCGGAGAGGATGGGCGCGCCCATCCGGGCGTTCGCCCGGGTGTCCGACGAGCCGGTCAAGGTCCACAGTCAGGTGTACGCCCCTGACTACGTGATCGTCCTGGACCCCACCCTCATCGGCAACGTCAACCTTCTGGAGGGCATGAAGAAGGAGGGCTCCCTGATAGCCAACTACTCCGATGGGAAGGAGAACCTCCGCCGGGCGTTGGCCACGGACCTGGACGTCCACGCCGTGAACGCCACCAAGATCGCCCTGGAGACGGTGGGAAGGCCGCTGGCCAACACCGCCATGCTGGGCGCCCTGGTCAAGGTGTCGGGAGTGGTCGACCTGGAGAGCGTCAAGAAGGAGCTCCGCACCAAGCTGGGCGCAAAGCTGCCGGCCAAAGTGGTGGAGAAGAACGTCCTCAGCGTCGAGAGAGCATACGAGGAGGTGGACTGATGCCGGCCAGGATATCGGTCATCATGAAGCCCGGCACCGCCCGGGACTACGAGACCGGGTCATGGAGGTCCGCGCGTCCAGTCCTCAACAAGGAGCAGTGCATCGACTGTCTGCTCTGCTGGATGTACTGCCCCGATAACTCCGTGGTGGTGGAGAAGGGGGAGATGAAGGGATTCAAGTACTCGCACTGCAAGGGCTGCGGCATCTGCGCCCAGCAGTGCCCCAAGAAGGCGATCACCATGGTCGAGGAGGGAAAGGAATGAAGAGACTGGCAGTGAACGGCGACCAGGCGGTCGCCCTATCGTGGAAACAGATCAACCCTGATGTCTGCGCATCGTACCCCATCACTCCACAGACCATCATCGTGGAGGCGTTCTCCGATTACGTCGCGGACGGAGAGGTCGACACCGAGTACGTGTGCTCGGAATCGGAGCACAGCTCGATGAGCATCTGCATCGGGGCCAGCGCCGCGGGCGCACGGTCCGTCACCGCCACCGCCTCTGCGGGCCTGGCGTTCATGTGGGAGATGCTCTACATCGCCGCCTCCATGCGCCTGCCGGTGGTCATGACGGTGGCCAACCGGGCGCTCTCCGGACCGATCAACATCCACTGCGACCACTCCGACGCCATGGGCGCCAGGGACAGCGGCTGGGTGCAGATCTTCGCGGAGAACGTCCAGGAGGCGTACGACAACTCCATCATGTCCTTCCGCATCGCCGAGCACATGGACGTCCGCCTGCCGGTCATGAACTGCCTGGACGGGTTCATCGTCACCCACGCCATCGAGTCCCTGTCCCCCCTCTCGGACGAGGAGGTCAGGAAGTTCGTCGGCGAGTTCAAGCCCGTGGCCCCGCTCCTCAACGTCAAGGAGCCCCACGCCTTCGGCCCCTTCGACATGCCGGACTACTACTACGAGCACAAGTACCAGCAGGCCATGGCCATGAGCAACGTGCTCCCGGTGATCAAGGAGGTGCACAAGGAGTTCGAGAAGCTCACCGGCCGCCACTATGACTTCATAGAGACCTACCGGACCGAGGACGCCGATTACGTGGCCATCGCCATGGGCTCCACCGCGGGGACCATGAAGGCGGTGGTGGACGAGCTCCGCAAGGAGGGCCACAGGGTCGGGTGCATCAAGCTCCGCGTCTTCCGTCCCTTCCCCTACCACGAGGTGGCCAAGGCCACCGAGGGCAAGAAGGCCGTGGCGGTCATGGACCGGGCCATCAGCTTCGGTGCCAGCGGTCCGCTGTTCGCCGACGTGCGGGCGGCGGAGTTCGAGAACCGCGTCCATCCTCGCACCGTGAACTACGTCTACGGCCTGGGCGGCCGGGACGTGGGGGTCGAGGACCTCAAGGTCGTGTTCAAGCAGCTGGAGTCCGGAAGTGCCAAGACCATCAACTACCTGGGGGTGAAGCAGTGATATCCATCAAGGACATGGCCGAGGCCCCGGTGAAGCTCACCGAGGGACACCGCCTGTGCGCCGGTTGCGCCGAGCCTATAATCGCCAAGCAGGTCCTGCTGGGGACCGACAAGCCGGTGGTCGTTTCCAACGCCACGGGGTGCTTCGAGGTCTCCACCTCCGGCTATCCGTACAACGCGTGGAACGTCCCATGGATCCACAGTGCCTTCGAGAACGCCGCAGCCACCATCTCCGGCGTGGAGTCGGCCTACCGCGTGCTGAAGCGCAGGGGCAAGGTCCAGGAGGACATCCGCTTCGTGGCCTTCGCGGGAGATGGCGCCACCTACGACATCGGCCTCCAGGCGCTGTCCGGTGCTATAGAGAGGGGGCACCAGTTCCTGTTCGTGTGCCTCAATAACGAGGCCTACATGAACACCGGCATCCAGAGGAGCAGCGCCACCAGCAAGGGGGCGGCCACCACCACCTGCCCCTCGGGCACCTGCATCCCGGGCAAGCGGGAGTTCCCCAAGGACATCACCAAGATCATCGCTGCGCACGACATCCCCTACGCGGCGCAGGCCTCGCCCCACAACTGGAAGGACCTCATCGAGAAGTCCGCCAAGGGGTTCGAGGCCAATGGTCCCGCGTTCATCAACGTCATCTCGCCCTGCCCCCGGGGGTGGAGGCACGAGTCCGCCATGACCATCGACATCTCGAAGCTGGCGGTGGAGACCTGCCTGTGGCCCCTGTACGAGTTCGAGGACGGGAAGTGGAAGCTCACCGGGGAGAGCAAGCGCATCGCCGAGGGCAACAAGGAGAAGCGCCCCATACAGGAGTGGATCAAGTCCCAGGGGAGGTTCAAGCACCTCCTCGACCCCAAGTGGAAGGCCCTGGCCGACGAGTTCCAGGAGAACGTGGACAGGAAGTGGGAGGAGCTGATCCGGCTCACCAAGCACTGATCGGGCCTGACCGCCCTTTTTTCTTTTTCAATACCTCTGCTTGTTAGCTCAGGCCATGCAAAAAGGTCACCTGGCCTGCCCCTCGCGACAGGAGGGGATGGCCTTCTCCTTCAATCTCTGCAACACCTCCACGATGCGCTCCAGCTTGTCAGCCTTGAACCCCAGGATCATCTCCTCGGGAGCTATGTCAGTCGACCTCCGGCATCCATAGCATCCCAGAGATAGATTGGGGACACCCGTGGTGTATGGAAGGATGGTGGAATCTACGCAGCTGGCCTGGAACGATGCCGTTTCTATCGTGATCCTGCCTCCTTTGTCATAGGTGGCAGCAGCAGGCATAAGCCAATATAGCTGCTCAGGCGTCCCTACGACCACTATGACGTCAGGGTCTACCTTTACCTTGCTAAGGGGACATACCAGTGTTGCGTCCAGGCTGTCCAGCTCTAGCGACGGCCTTACCTCGATAGTATGCTTGGCCGCAGTCACATCGGCGTACATGCCCAGGCCGTAGTGGAACTGGCCGGATGCCACCTTCTCCGGGGTCGGCATCAGCCCCAGGGCGGAGGCGCCCACTGGGCATGCATGCTTGTCTCGGGTCATGAGCAGACACTCTCCCTTCCTCGCCTTCATGATCGATTGGCAATGCCGCAGGTTCTTCTCTGGCTCAGGTACGCCTGCTGGTAGAGGCTCACCCTTTTTTATCAGCTTGATCGCTACAGGTTCGTTCTTCAGGCCCAGTATGTCGACGATCATTTTGGAGCATTCTACATAGTCGATCATGGTTAACGCCGTAAATCTCTTTACAAGATAAATAAACCTTCATATCTCGTTCACCTCTCTGAACGACCTCCCTCACCTAGCCAGCTCCCTTGGACCGCTACTTGCCCATAAGATGATGGTCAGCTTCTCCCGTGACCCATGCAGCGAACTGACGCGTGATTTATGGTGATAGTTATGAATAGCATGGGTAAGTTGTTTTGCTCATGACCTCATTTTGTCCCAAGCCCTTACCTGAGGAGCTCCAGATGCAGATCGACAACATCGCGCGTACCGGTGGAGCGTTCAAGGTCGGTTACGCCAACCTTCGGTCACTGCAAGGCTTGCCCGTCGGTGATGCCACCATGCTGGACTATACTGGCGCCATCTCATTTGCGGTGGAGATCCCTGCGGTGGCAGCCTCCACTGCCAGAAGTTCCCCCAGTGAGGACATGAGGGAGGCCTACAAGCAGTGCAATAAGAAGCTGAAGCAGATGGGGGCGCAGATCGTGGAGAAGCTCACCTCTGAGGGGTTCCAGGCCCGTTTCGTAGATCCTTCAGAGAGGGTGGACCCCGAAAAGCTGTTAGGTCCTATATCACATAAGGCCATCGCCCATCTGGCCGGGCTGGGGTGGATAGGGAAGAACGGTCTGCTCATCACCGAGGAGCACGGGCCGCGTTTCCGTCTGGGCACGGTGATGACGGACATAGAGGTTACGGACGATGTGGACCTCCAGGAGAGCCAATGCGGGGACTGTACCCTATGCATCGATGAGTGTCCGACCAACTCTCTAAGGGAACAACCTGAGTTCCGTGACCATCCCCAGGACCGCGATCAGGTCATCGATTGGGCCAAATGCGGAAGGTACGAGAAGGCGTTGATCGGAGATGGGTCCCGAGCCGAGAAGGCCTGCGGTCGTTGCATCGCCATCTGCCCTCGGTCCAACCTGGGTTAAAAAAAGGCGGGGTGCAAAAGCATCCCCCTACTCTTCTTCCTCCTGGTCCAGGAGCTCGTTCCACAGCTTCAAGGTCTCTCGGGCCTCCTCTTCGTCCATCTTCTCGATGGCGAAGCCGGCATGGACGACCACCCACTCGCCAAGGGAAGCTTCCACCAGTGAGACGTTGACCTTCCTCAGAACACCGCCGAAGTCCACATCGGCCTGATTGCCCTCGATGGACACCACTTGACCTGGCACCGCTAGACACATTATCGTTCACCTCACGAAGACATTATGTTAAGGATCGCCTCGGCCGGCTGACCCCCGCTGTCATTGAGCGCCCTCATAGCCCGCTCCCGGGTGCATCCGGTCTGCCCCATGACCAGCTCGATATCCTCCTCCGGCAGGGACACCTCCGCGGGCTTGCTGGCGTTGGAGGCGGACCGGGCGGACACGGTGGCCTCGCCCACGACCTGGAAGGTCTTCTGGCCCTGCACGTCCATGACCGTGACGGCAGCATCGCGGATGACATACTCCTTGTCCAAGGTGCGGATGATGACCTCCTCCACGCCCTGGATATCCTCGGTGGTGATGCCCATCCGCTTCATGGCCTGCTTCATCTGGCGGGGGTTGACCCCCCTCATGCCTGGCATCATGGTAACGCCCTTGTGATAATCCCGTGGTAGTTAAAGGTTTTCGGCGGAACAAGGGCGGAACCAGAAGCAGGTGGTTCAGAGGACATAAAAGTTGAAAAAGAAAGAGGGGAGGACCCCTGTTGAACGCTCACAGGTGATGCAGGTACCTCTGCAGCTCCCAGTCGGTGATGTAAGTCCGGTAGGAGTCCCAGTCCTTCCCCTTTATGGTGAGGTAGTGGTTGAAGGTGTGGTCTCCCATGGTCTTGCGCACCAGCTCGCTCTGTGACATGACGTCCAGGGCGGCCCCGAGGCTCTCGGGCAGGGAGTCGATGCCGTTCCGGGCCCTCTCGTCCTTGTCCATGTGGAAGATGTCCTTCTCCACCGGATCAGGGGGCATTATGTTGTTCTCGATGCCGTCCAGACCAGCAGCGATCATCATCGCGAACTGAAGGTAGGGGTTACCAGCCGGATCGGGGTTGCGCAGCTCGACCCTGGTCCTGCCGCCGCGGCCCGCGGGGACCCGTATGAGGGCTGACCGGTTCATGTTCGCCCACGAGATGTAGCACGGGGCCTCGTAGCCTGGTACCAGGCGCTTGAAGGAGTTCACGTGGGAGTTGAGGACCGCGCAGATCTCCTTGGCGTGGACCAGCAGGCCGCCCAGGTACTTCATGGCCACGTCGCTGAGGCCGAACTCGCCGCTGGGATCGTCGAAGGCGTTCTTGCCGTTGGCCATCGCCAGGCTCTGGTGCACGTGCATGCCGGAGCCGTTCTGGCCGTACAGGGGCTTGGGCATGAAGCTGGCGAACTGTCCGTGCTTCAAGGCAATGGTCTTGACGGTGAGCTTGAAGGTCATGAGGCGGTCGGCCACGGTGAGGGCGTCGTTGTACCTCATGTCCACCTCGTGCTGACCCGGAGCGACCTCGTGGTGGGAGGCCTCGGTGTCGAAGCCCATTTCGTCCAGGTTGAGCATGGTCTCCTTCCGGACCAGCTCCCCCCTATCGAGGGCCATGAGGTCGAAGTATCCCGCCGAGTCGGAGGGCGCAGCCACGGGGTTGCCCTGCGCATCGAGGTTGAACAGGAAGAACTCGAACTCGGGACCCAGGTTGACGGTGTAGCCCTTCTCCTTGGCCTTGTCTACCATCTTCTCCAGGACCCAGCGGGGGTCGCCCTTGAACCTGTTGCCCGAGTGGTCGTATATCTGACAGAACAGGCGGGCAGTCTTCAGGCGGCCGCCGCAGGTCCAGGGGTAGATCTGGAAGGAGGACAGGATGGGGGTGGCCCTCATGTCCGACTCTTCTATGGTGGCGTAGCCCAGGATGGAGGAGCCGTCAATGAACACGCCCTCCTCCAGCGCCTTCTCGATGTTAGAGGTGGGAATAGCAACGGTCTTGATGGTTCCCAGAATATCGGAGAACTGCATCTCTATGAACTTGATGTCCTTATCCTTGACAATCCTGAGGATGTCCTCTTTGGTATAGTCATGGTTTGCAGCCATGAATTAGGGGATAATTGAAGACTTATTAAATGTTTTTCTAACAATTAACTCGTTAAATGTACATTTGTCGTGTTTTATGGACTTATTCTCTCAATATCTTTAATAGCCTCGGCAAGGGCAATAGACATACATCTTTCCGCCGTGTCCTTGCCTCCCGCACCCCCGGTCGCGAAAGTGGCCTTCCCCCCGCCCCTACCTCCCACCGGATCCAAGGCCCTCTTCAGTATGGACGCACAGTCGATCCCGATGTCCGGATGGCAAGCGATGACGAGCATGAGGTTCTCTCCTATGGAGCCAAGGATGCAAACGGCGCGGCCCTTCACGATGCGGTTGGCTGCGTCGATGAGGGACCTCTTGTCCATGCTCTCGAACAGGCCCGAGTACAGTCTCGTGCCCTTGATGTCGGAGGGCACCAGATCGGCCAGTGCCTTGACCTCGTAATGCTTCAAGGTGGCCTTCAATCGTTCCCCCTCATGGAGGATGTTCTCTAGGGCGCTAGGTAGGTCCTGCGGGCGGGTCCCCAGCATCTGGGAGGCGCGGATGGCCACGTCCGAGAAGGCCATCGCCCTCTGAATGGCACGGTCCCCCACCTCGAACTCCACCTCCAGGTCGGCCACGGGGCGGGCGGAGGTCATGGAGGGGACGACGATCATGCCCAGTTCCCGCGTGGTGTGGACATGGACCCCGGCGCATGCCGCCCTGTCCACATCACCGATCTCGATGATCCTGACCCCTTCCTCGTGGATCCTCTCCATCTTGACCCGGGATTCGGAGACCAGGGGATCGTCCCGGGACACCACCTTCTCGATGATGGGCAGGTCGGCCTGTATGGCGACCTGGGCCTGTCGCTGTGCTTGGGCTACCATCTCCCATTCTAACGCCCCGTTCACCATCAGGGACATCTTCTCAGGCGCGATGGAGATCTTGACCAGCTGCAGCTCGGGGCACAGCCGGGAGAGCTGGGAGAACAACAGGTGCTCGCCAGTATGCCCTTTCATCAGCTCATATCGGTGGTCCCAGTCGATCTCGCCCCGTACCACGTCCCCCACATTCAGAGAGTGCCCGGGGGTCCGGTGAAGGATATTATCGCCCTCTTTCTTCACCTCCACCACCGCGACCCCGGCCAGCGACCCCGTGTCCGGTACCTGCCCTCCGCCTCCGGGATAGAAGGCCGTCCGGTCGAGGGATACCCACTCCCCGCGGACCTCTGTGACGGCGGCCTCGAATTGGCGACAGTAGGGATCGGACAGGTAAAGTCTAGCGGTCATATGGTCCCGTGTACAGCGAAAGGGTGATAACACCTTAACGGTATCCGTGCAGTAGAGCACACCAGGCATCAAGCCACGGTGGACGCGATACATTGAACTGTACTGCTAGAACCTTCAAATACTCTGTTCGTTATTAGACATTTGTCCACTTCGGTAGATACCATGCTTGATGACCTCGATAAGCGCATAATTGAGGAGCTTTGCATATCCAGCCAAGGCTCTTACCGTCAGATCGCGAAGAGGCTGGGAGTGCACCCCACCACCCTGATCCAGCGCGTGAAGAACCTGGAGGACCTGGGGATCATCAAGGGCTACCGCGCCAACGTGGACTACCTCAAACTGGGCTACGAGTTCATGGCATTGGTGCACGTGTACACCGAGGGCGATGTCCTGGACGTGCAGGCCAAGATCAAGGCCATGGACAACGTCCTGGCCATATTCGACGTGACGGGGGAGTGCGACTCCATCGCCTGGGTGGCATGCAAGAACCGCGACCAGTTCTCCGAGCTGATAAAGCGCATGCTCACTATACACGGCATCAAGAAGACCAACACCTATGTGGTGCTGAACATGATCAAGGACCCTTACCAGTTCATCCCCGACCTCAACATCTCCGACGACTCGAAGGTGGAGTGATGGGACGGTCAAACCTCTTACCGTCACCTTCTGGTTCAAGTTTTCGCAATTGAAAGCCCCATACCGAATGGTTTATGTTGGGGCCGCATATTGGGAAAAACCGCGACTTCTAGAGAGGTCTGGAAATGATGAGGACACACACCTGTGGAGAGCTTAGAGCCGATCACCTGGGCAAGGATGTACAGCTGGCCGGCTGGATAAGGTTCTCCCGCGACCATGGCGGGGTTCTCTTCTTCGACCTGGCGGACGCGTACGGGACCACCCAGGTGGTCTTCGACCCCGAGGCCATGTCCAGGAAGGACGACCGCGAGAGCCTGGAGAGGATGCTCAAGTCCTTCGGCCGAGAGTCTGTAATCTCGGTCGCCGGTAAGGTCAGGAATCGTGTGCCCGGCACCGAGGACGCCCGCAACCCCACGGGCCAGCTGGAGGTCCTCATCGAGGAGGCTGCGCTCCTCAACTCGTCCCGCCCCCTCCCCTTCGAGGTGGCGGACCAGAAGGGGTCGCTGCTGCCGTCCGAGGACCTCAGGCTCCGCTACCGCTTCCTGGACCTGCGGCGCACCCAGATGTCCAACAACCTCCGCTTCCGCCACCGCCTGGTGGCCGCGGCCAGGAGGGCCCTGGACGCTGAGGAGTTCGTTGAAGTTGAAACACCCATGCTGTGCCGCCAGACTCCGGAGGGGGCAAGGGACTTCATCGTCCCCTCGAGGATATTCCCCGGCACCTTCTACGCACTGCCCCAGTCGCCGCAGCTGTACAAGCAGATGCTGATGGTGGGCGGGCTGGACAAGTACTACCAGGTGGCGCGGTGCTTCCGGGACGAGGACTCTAGGTCCGACCGGCAGCCGGAGTTCACCCAGCTCGACGTGGAGATGTCCTTCGTGGAGGACGCCGACGTCCAGGCACTGATCGAGAAGGTCCTGGCTAGCGTGTGGCGGTCCGTCTACGGTAAGGAGCTAAAGACCCCGTTCCCGCGCGTGACGTTCCACGAGGCCATGCACAGTTACGGCACGGACGCGCCGGACATCCGGTACGATCTCAAGCTGCAGGACGTCACCGACATCGTCAAGAACGCCAGCTACGAGATCTTCCAGCGGGTGCTGTCCAAGGGCGGACGGGTGGAGTGCATGAACGTCAAGGCCGAGCTCATGGCCACCACCTCCGACGAGACGGCGGTGGGGCGCAACGAGGTCGACCGCCTCATCGAGTGGGCCAAGGCCCAGGGCATGGGAGGTCTGACGTGGATGCGCATGACCAAGGACGGGTTGCAGAGCAACATCGTCAAGTACTTCCCCCGGCCGGTGACGCAGGAGCTGGAGGCCAAGATGGGCGCGCAGGAGGGGGACCTCCTGCTGTTCCTGGCCGGCTCCGAGGTCGCCGCCCTGAAGGCGGGAGGGGAGCTGCGACGGAAGCTGGCCAAGGACCTCAACCTCCTGGACGGCAAGGACCACCAGTTCGTATGGCTGGTGGGCTGCCCCCTGTTCCAGAAGGACAGCGTCAGCGGTCAACTGGAAGCGTTCCACCACGCGTTCGTGAGGCCGGTCAACGGCGACATCCAGGAGGGCGAGGACACCATGTGCGTGTGCGGCATGAGCTACGACCTGGTCCTCAACGGCTCGGAGATCGGCTCCGGCTCGGTCAGATGCCACGACCCCGCCGTCCAGCGGAAGGTGTTCAAGCTTCTGGGCATGTCCGACGAGAAGATCGACAACGAGTTCGGCTTCTTCCTGGAGGCGCTGAGCTACGGTGCACCGCCCCACGGCGGCATCGCCCTGGGGATCGACCGCCTGGCAGCGATACTCTTAGGCTGTGAGACCATCCGTGAGGTCATCGCGTTCCCCAAGAACAAGAAGTTCCAGTGCCTCATGGACGGTTCGCCGGCCACGGTAGAGGAGTCCAAGCTGTCCGAGCTGCAGCTCCTGTGCCTGGCCGGGGACGAGGACGCCGAGGAGTGACCTAAACCCTCTTCCCCAATTCCTTCTTGATCTTTTCCGCGATGACCTTGGAGGCGTACTGCCCCTTGGTCCCCTTCATGGCCTGGCCGATGAGGAAGTTGGCCGCCTTCTCGTTGCCCTTCTTGACGTCCCTTACTACCTCCGGGTGCTCGTCCACCAGGTGCACGATGAGGTCGTCCAGGTCCGTTGATCCCACATCGATGGACTCCACCGGCTCCCGCCCTCCGCTCAGTGCGGCGATGCGCAGGCGGCCCTCGCCGTCGGAGATCTCACCGGACGACACCGCGGACACGATGTCCACGACCTTGCCGTGGGCGTCCGACCCGGTGTCCCGGAGGTCCTTCCAGCTGGAGCTGATGGGGCCCATGGTCCAGCTCATGGCGGTCTCACCGCCCACGCGCTGGGAGAGGGACTCGAACATGTCCGCTAGCTCCCAGTCGGTGAGCACGATCTGCCGCGCTGCTGCGGCGCTGATGCCGTGCTCCCGGTGCATGCGCTCCGCGCGCACTAGGGGGGTCTCGGGGACGACCATGCTCTCGGCCATGGCGCCGATGCGGTAGGTCCCCAGGTCCGGCTCGCCGATGTAGCCATAGTCCTCCTCGTGCTCCTTCTCCCGGCCGGGGAGGGTCACGCCCCGCGACTCGTCGTAGTGGCGGGTCTCCCGGACGATCCTCTTGCCCGCGGCCAGCATCTTGGACTGGCGGGTCACCTCGAACTTGAGCCCCTTCTCCACGTTCTTGATGCCGGTGATGTTCTTGATCTCCACCCTCTCCTCGCCCACCGAGATGTTGGCATCGACCCTCATGGTCTGCTCCTCTCCCGACACGCCGATGAGCCTCCTCAGCTCGATGATGAGGTCGGTGAGGAAGTCCCTGGCCTCGGCCGGCGAGCTCATGTCCGGAGCGGTAACGATCTCCACCAGGGGAACGCCGGAGCGGTTGTAGTCGATCAGGGAGACCTCCTCCCCGGCCCGACCCACCCGCCTGATCCTTCCTGGGTCTTCTTCCACGTGCACCCTCCAGATGCCCACCCTCTTCTCGCCCACCATGAAGTGGCCATCGAAGCCCAGGGCGCTCTCGTACTGCGTGATCTGGAAGTTCTTCGGCAGGTCGGGGTAGAAGTACGTCTTGCGGGAGAACCACACCCGGTCGGTGATGCGGCAGTTCAGGAACTTGGTGATCAGGATGCCCATCTCCAGCGCCCGCTGGTTCAGGTACGGCCGCGAGCCGGGGAAGCCCAGGCACACCGGACACACCTTGCTGTTGGGCTCGTCCCCGCCGGTGGAGCAACCGCAGAACAGCTTGGAGCGGGTGGGCAGCTGCACGTGTATCTCCAGTCCGATCTTCATGCCGTCACCTCCGGGGCACGGTACTGGAACGCACCCTCCCAGGCACGGGCGAGGTGCAGCAGCGTCCCCTCGCTCCAGTGGGGGGCCACCGCCTGCATGCCGATCGGCAGCCCGTTCGAGTAGCCGCACGGCATGGACAAATGGGGCATACCGGTGAGGTTGGGCGGGCAGGTGAGGAAGTCCGCCTGGTACATCTCCAGCGGCTTCATCCTCGAGATCTCGTCGAACCGGGGGGCCACGAAGGGCATGGTGGGCGTGAGCACGACGTCACAGTCCTCCATCACCTTGCGGTAGTCGTTGATGATCTGGTGCCGCACCTGCAGTGCCTTGACGTAGTACTTGTTGCGGAACCCGACCATGCGCGAGAACGTTCCGAGAAGGATCCTCCGCTTGGCCTCCGTGCCCAGGTCGCTGGAGCGGGTCTGAGCGAAGAAGTCGTTGAAGCTCTGGTCGTACTCCTCGTTCATGGCCCCGAACCGCATGCCGCAGTACCGGGCCAGGTTGGTGGACGCCTCCGAGGTCGCCAAGATGTAATAGGTGGAGATGGCGAAGCGCAGGGAGGGCATGTGCACCTCCTGCACCTTGACGCCCATCCCCTGCAGCCTCTCTAGAGCGGCATCGAAGGCATGGGCCACCTCCGGGCTCAGGCCGTTGCGGGCCTCCGTCGGCACCCCCACAGTGCGGACCTCCCCCTTTAGGTCCAGCGCCGGCTGGGCCTGGGACGTGGGGTCGCGGGGATCCGGTCCAGCGATCACGGGCAGGAAGCGCTCGATGTCCCGCACCGTGCGGGAGATCAGCCCCACCTTGTCCAGCGAGTTACCGTAGTCGATGAGGCCCCATCGAGACACGCGACCGTAGGTGGGGGTCAGCCCCACCACGCCGCAGAAGGACGAGGGGCAGGAGATGGAACCGCCGGTGCTGACGCCCAGCGCCACGTGGTCCTCGATCAGGGAGGCAGCGGCGGCGGCGCCTCCGGACGACCCTCCGCAGCACCGCTCCACGTCGAAGGGGTTCCGGGGCACGCCGTAGGCGGAGTTGGTGGAGAAGCTCCCAAACCCGAACTCGTCCATGTTGGTCTTCCCTAGCAGCAGCCCGCCGCTCTCCCGCAGCCTCTTCACGGGGGTGGCGTCGAAGGGTGGACGGTAGCCCTTCAGTATGAGGCTCCCCGCCCGGGCCTGGAAGTCCCGGGCGCAGAGGTTGTCCTTGGCGGAGAAGTGGAACTGCCCGCCCTCGAAGGCCAGGGGGTCCTCTAGGCGGTCGGTGAACATTTGATATCTTTCGTCCAACGTCCGCAGCCAGTCGGCGCCGGGGAAGAAGCTCATGTGAGGCGCGGCCCCCTTACCCAGTCGTCCTTGGTGCCCATGACCTCGCGCAGCTTGGCGATGTCGAAGTCGGAGGTCACCTCGTCCTGGCGGAGCCTGTCCTCCACCTTTATGGGGCCGAGGTCGAACTCCTCGGCACCGGTGGCCTCGTCCAGGACGGAGAAGGCCGTCAGTATGTCCTCTAGATCGGCGGCGTACCGCTCCAGCTCCTCATCGGTGAGCTTCAACCGGGCCACCTTGGCCACCTTGCGCACGGTCTCCTGGTCCATAGAATCCCTGACCTGGCCTTGGTACGATTTTGGGCATCAAACGGTGGATATATAACTTTTTGTCAGGCCCCTGTCCAACGCTCGCACCGCCCACGTCTCAGGCAACAAGGTTTATCTCATATTGGGGTTTACATTAGCCCACATTCGGAGGAAAAACGATGGCTGAAGAGACGTCTGAGAAGCTGATGAAGCAAGCTTACCAACTGCTCAGCGATGGCGATTATCAGAAGGCTTATTCCAAGTTCGATAAGGTCACCAAGACGGACGCCAACAATGCCGAGGCATGGTTCGGCAAGGCCGAGGCCGCGGTGCTGGTTCCCAAGGTGAAGACCGAGGACATACTGGCCGCATACAAGAAGGCCGCCGAGCTGGACCCCAAGAACCCCCTGTACCACAGCTCCATGGGGTCGTTCTGCGTGGAGGCTGGCCTGTTCAACGACGCCGAGGCGGCGTACAAGAAGGCCGCCGAGCTGGACCCTGACAACGCGGCGTACTACTACTCGGAGTTCGGGGTGGAGTACTTCAAGCGGGCCCCCGTGGTCATGGAGGCCTACATGGACGACAAGACCGAGGAGATGGTCATGAAGAAGTCCCTGAAGTACCTGCTCCTGTCCATCGGCCTGACCGAGACCGATGCCCTGGAGCTGCTGCAGCGGAAGTGAATCCTACAGCAGGCCCAGCCTCTTCAGACCGTCGATGACCCCCGCGGCGTGGGGATGGGGGCTCACGTACTTGGCCGCACCCCTGGCCGCCGGTGAGGCGTTCGCCACGGCCACGCTCTCCCCGCACTCTTCCAACATGCCTACGTCGTTGTCGGAGTCCCCGAAGGCGACGACCTGGGACATCTCGATGCCCAGGATCTCGGCCACCTTGCGCACTCCGGCCGCCTTGCCGTGCCCCGGGTCCATTATATGTATGGCGAAGCCGGTGACCTCGATGGTGACGTCCCATCCGGCCAGCTCGGCCCGCACCCGCTCCACGTCCACCGTGCGGCGGAGGGCCACCTCGGTCCTTCTCCAGTTGTCGGTGAACAGCCGCTCCACGGGCATCCTGGAGCGCAGGTGCTGGTAGGCACGCTCCGGGACCACTCCCTCAGAGAGCTGGTATATCTTCTCCTGGTAGCACACCACGCCGCCGTTCTCCGCCACCATCGGCCCCTTCAGCCCGAGATACGTGGACAGGCCGAGGGTGACAGGCAGCACGTTGCCGGAGGCGATGCTCACCGGCACGCCCCTGCTCTGCACCTCCCTCAGGGCCTCGATGCCGGACGTGAACATCACCTTGTCCATGTCGGTGAGCGTGCCGTCCACGTCCACCACCACCGCCCTTATCGCCACAGGACCACCATGTCCGGCAGCGAAGGGCTGGCAGGTTATCTACGTTTCTCCCCCCGTCGTGCTCCCCGGGTCAACCCCTCCCAGGCCGGGGAGCGGGCCCCCCATGAAATTATATACGGTGACCTCCACTATGTTCACGGCAGGTTTGCTCGTCCTGGAAACGACCCAGATGGAACGGTGGACCATCGTTCGAAGGGCCAACGGCCGTCGGAGAGGGGGACCGGCGCTTGACCGGTCGCATCAACAGAGAAGGGGGAGAGATCACGTTCATCCGGGCGAGCACACGTAGTACGCCTGGCCGCGCCCCGCCTTGACCTTATACGCTGCGAGAGATGCGAACATGACCAGCATCACCATCAACAAGGACAACGTCAAAGACATGCCGGAGAGCACAATCGCCGTCCTCCTGGTGGAGGACAACCCCGGGGATGTCGGCCTGATGCGGGCCATGTTCAGCGGCACCCACTCTGCACGGTTCGAGATCGAGGTGGCCGAGCGCCTGAGGGATGCCGTCGGTCTCCTGAAGGACTACCGCCCGGACGTGATCCTCCTGGACCTGGGCCTGCCGGACTCGTTCGGCCTGGGCACCCTGGAGCAGATGCTGGCCCACATCTCCAACGTTCCGGTCATCGTGCTCACGGGCACCAGCGACGAGGAGCTGGGGGTCTTGGCCGTGTCCCTGGGGGCGCAGGACTACCTGATCAAGGGGGAGGTGGACACCTACGTCCTGGAGAGGTCCCTGCGCTACGCCATCCAGAGGATGAAGACGCTGGAGGAGCTGAGGGAGAGCAACGAGCGGTACGTGAGCCTGTTCAAGGAGAACCACGCCGTGATGTTCCTGGTGGACCCCCAGTCCCACCGGGTGGTGGACGTGAACCAGGCGGCCATCGACTACTACGGCTACCCCATGGAGGACTTCATCGGCATGGACCTGAGCGGCATCGCCCCTCCCCAGCTGCAGGCGAAGGAGAGCACGGGGGACATGTCCCTCCCCTCCACCGGCCGGACCTACGCGCGGCACCGGCTGGCCGACGGGCAGGCGCGCGACGTGGAGGAGATGACCGCGCCCATACACCTCAACGGACAGGCGTACCTTTACTCCATCGTGTACGATGTCACCGACCGCCTGCGGGCGGAGGAGGAGAAGGCCCGCCTGGCCCAGGAGGTGCAGGAGCAGAAGTGGCTTCTTCAGACGGTCATCGAGAACGCCCCGGTAGGCATCGAGGTCATGTCCGGCCCTGACCTGAGGGTCAAGTGGGTCAACCAGGCGTTCGTGGACATCTGCCGCCAGGGGGCGGTGGACGAGATACTGGAGAGGAGGCTGGAGGACACCGTGGGCCCCGTGCCCCAGGTCAGCTCCATGATCAAGGGCATGATCAAGGACAACGCCCCGGTCAAGACGGACCTGGAGATAGGTGTGCACGAGGACGCTACCCACGTCCACTTCTCCGCCGTTCCTCTACCTCTTAAGGATGAGGGAGGGGCCCTCATGATCCTCACTGACATCACCGAGCAGGTGAACGCACGCAAGCGCATCGAGGACATGGCCGCCCGGGCGGAGCAAGAGAAGCGCCGCGTGAAGACCATCCTCGACAGCCTTCCGGTGGGGGTCATGGTCGCGGACCAGCAGGGCAACGTGGTGGAGAGCAACGTCATCGTGGACTCCATCATGGGAGGGAAGGTGCAGCGCCCCCTCAGCAGCGGCAACCAGGAGCTCAAGGCGTGGTGGTCCGACAACGGCCTGGCGGTCCGACCGGAGGACTGGCCCCTCAGTCAGGCGGTGAAGAAGGGCAAGACCGCCCGGGGCACCATGCTGGACGTCCAGCGGGTGGACGGCACCCGGGGTACCATCCTCAGCTCCGCATCCCCCCTGAAGGATGGGAAGGGGAGCATCATCGGCGGGGTGTCGGTCCTGCAGGACATCACCCACCAGAGGCG
This sequence comes from Methanomassiliicoccaceae archaeon, assembly GCA_963663855.1. GTDB lineage: Archaea > Thermoplasmatota > Thermoplasmata > Methanomassiliicoccales > Methanomassiliicoccaceae > UBA6. The sequence goes on from OY760646.1 coordinate 2,422,865, forward strand.
GCTGGAGCATGATGCCATAGAGGCCAAGGAGCAGGCGGAGCTGTACATCGACCTCCTGTCCCACGACATCAGCAACATGAACGCGGCGGTGGCGAGCTACCTAGAGACGGCGATGGAGCGGATGAACGTGGAGGGTAAGAACGCCCAGCTGTTCACCAAGCCCCAGGAGATCCTGAGGGAGAGCAACCTCCTCATCGAGAACGTGCGCAAGATCCAGCAGGTGGACAGCCATGAGTCCAAGCACGGACTGGTGGACCTGGGATGGCTGCTGGAGGACGTTCGGGCGGAGTACGAGCGCCTGGCCGGGCAGCGGGTGAAGATATCGTACAAGACCTCCATCAAGAAGTTCGTGCTGGCCAGCGGCCTGCTCAAGGACGTGTTCTCCAACCTCATCATGAACGCGGTGAAGCACTCCGACGGGCAGGTGGAGATAAGCATCTCCCTGGCCAAGGTGTTCGAGGGCGGTAGGGAGTACTACAAGACCTCGGTGGAGGACAACGGTCCGGGCATACCCGACGAGCAGAAGAGCAAGCTGTTCCAACGGGCCCGCCGGGGGCGGGGCAAGGCCAAGGGGGCAGGTCTCGGTCTGTACCTGGTGAAGAAGGTGGTGGAGGACATCAACGGCCGGGTGTGGGTGGAGGACCGGGTCCCCGGCGACCACACCCAGGGCACGAGGTTCGTTGTCCTCCTGCCGGCGGTGTCCAACGAGGCCAAGGCGCTGCTCTAACGGGACATGCGGAGGTCGCCCAGGGTGGCCACCCGCTCCGCGAAGGCGTTGTGCTTGTGGATGGACTCCTCGCTCTCGCTGCGCACCGTCACCTGCACCCCGTCCGGAAGGTCCGGGTAGCGGTCCAGGAGGGCGGAGAGCATGGTGCGGACCACATCCTCCACGAACTTGGGGTGCTGGTGGGCCTGCAGGACCACCTTGGCCTCGTCCGAGCGCTTCAGCACCTCGTACGTGGCCGAGGAGAACGAGCTCTCCACCACGTCGATGAGGTCGTTGGCCTCCACGTCGCAGTGCTCCGGCACCTCCACCATCAGGGTGGCGACGTTCCTCTGGTTATGGCTGATGACCGGGAGGTCCCCCTCCATCGTGACGTTGGTGCAGTACTGCTCGCGCACGGTCTCCATAGCGCAGGGGCAGGCGGTCATGCCCACCACCTCCACGCCCACCATCTTCCTCAGCCCGTCGTCCTTGCGGCTGATGGCGTTGGCCATGATCTTGAAGGCCTCCAGGTTGCGCTTCCCGCTGGGCCCCGGGCGCTCCTGGAAGTAGTCGGCCACCACGTGCACCTCGGCATAGGTGGAGTACTCGTGCTTCTCCCGCAAGGAGCGGCAGATGTCCGCGGCCAGGACCTCGATGCCGGAGATGGCGCCGGTCATGCTCCCGTCCACCGCTTCGTTGATCGCCTCCAGGTTCCGGGAGAGGTGGGACCCCTTCTGGGTCGAGGGGAGGTCCACGAACACGTCCAGGGTGCAGAACAGGGTGGTGTTCCGGCCGCCCCTGGTGATCACCACGGGCTTCTTCACGCCGGTCACGCCCACCCGGGTGAGCATGAACCCGTTCTCCAGCTTACGGTTCTGTACATCGCTTGGCATTTCTTCACCTTCGGTTCGGGTGGTGCGACTATTGGTTCATAGTCAATATATTTTTTGTAGGTACGCCGGAACGCTGTAGGTCCTCCCCCCCACCGGCACCATCGCCGCATGGCCTGGAACGGACGCCGTCCCTCGATGGTCGATATTTCTATATAGGGAGAGAAAATAGGTGCGATGATGATCTGCGGCGTGGACGAGGCTGGCCGCGGTCCGGTCATGGGGCCGCTGGTGATAGCGGCGGTCATGCTCCCGGACGAGCGCCCCCTCAGGGAGCTGAGGGTCACCGACTCCAAGCTCCTCACCCGCCGGCGGAGGGAGGAGCTGGACCGGTCCATAAGGGACCTGGCCACGGTGGAGCTGGCGGTGGTCCACGCGGCGGAGATCGACGCCTTCATGCGCACCCGAAGCCTGAACCTGCTGGAGGTGCAGCACTTCGCCCAGGTGATCGAGAGGCTCCGTCCGGAGAGGGTGTACATCGACGCCGCGGACGTGATCGAGGAGCGTTTCGGCAAGAGGGTCCAGGAGCTTCTGACCTGCCGGCCGGAGATGGTGTGCGAGCACAAGGCCGACCTCACCTACCCGGTGGTATCGGCCGCCTCCATCATCGCCAAGGTGGCCCGGGACAACCTCATGGACGGGATCCAGGAGAGCATCGGCCGGCCCATCGGCTCCGGCTACTCCCACGATGAGGTGACCATCGGGTTCATCCGCACGTGGCTCAAGGAGAACGGCTCCCTGCCCCCCCACGTGCGGTCCTCCTGGAAGACCGCCAAGGACCTGGTGTCGATGAGCAAGGTTAGCAGTTTGACAGATTGGATGGATTGTGATGACGGTAGAGCCATTGCTACAGGACCTCGTAAGAAAGTTCAACGAAAAGGTGGAAAGGGACGAAAAGCTCCGCAAGGAGATCAACGGGATGGACAAGAGGGTCCTGATCGATCTGGAGAGCGAGAAGTACAGCTTCCACATGCACCACCAGAAGGTGCATGACTTTCAGGCCGGCGGGCTGGACAACCCCGACATCACCCTGTTCTCGGACCCCGAGACCATCGCCGGCATCATCGAAGGGAAGATCAAGCCCATGAAGGCCTTCGCCCTGCGCAAGGTCCGGGTCAAGGGAGAGATCGAGGATATCCTCCGCCTGCGGAAGCTGTTCTGATGTCCCGGCGCGGACCCCTTCGAACTGTGTTGAACAACTCTAAGCCCTCGCCAACATGTTGTACGTCCAGAACTTGTGCTGCGCCTCGCGCAGCATCAAGTCGCGGCGCGTCGAGCGCAGCGCCTCGCTCATGACGCGCTTGACGGCCGAGAATGCGCATTCGACCTTCCAGCGCATGCCGTAGCCGTGCTTCAGCTTCCATCCTTCCTTCCCAAGGCGACGTAGCTCGCGCGCGGCCATCGGCCGCGCGAACGTGCCGCCCTTCAATCGCTGGTCGGCGTTCTTCCTCAAGTTTATTCCGGCATCGATGCCGTTACGGTGAAGAAAATCGAAGTTGTACCTCGTGTCGTACGCGGCGTCCGCGAGCACGCGGACGACCTGCGTTCCTTGATCCAGCGAACGCTGGACCAGCGGTACGAGGTAGTGAGCGTCGTAGCTGTGATCGTCTCCTACCATGACGGCGACGATCTCCAACGTCTCGACGTCCACGGCGACATGCGCCTTGATGAATCCTCGATGCACGTGCCACTTGTCTCGCAGCCACTCACCTCGCCTCGTGACCGCTATACCGGTCGAGTCGACCGCCAGCGTGACGTCGTCGCCTGACGTCACGCTCTCCTCCGCCTCGTCCGCGACGAGGCGGTACCATAACGTTGTGTAATCCGGAACAGCGAACCCGAGCTCGTCAGAAAGCGCTCTCAGCAAGCCTTCGGCTTGCCTCAAAGCGAGATGCCAGACGTCGCGCAGCAGACGAACGAATCGAACGAGGGAACGAGGATATCGATACGGTCTTCCTTTCTTGTTCTCGTTCATCTCGTCCAGCTCGCTTCTCCACGAAGCGAGGAAGGCGAGGTCGAACGCGACCTCGCCTCTTCTGACGTACTGCTCGTTCAAGTCTCCCCAATCTCTTTTTACCACCGAGTCCGTTGTAACAGTGCGCGTCATGTTTTTGACCAAATCAGCTCTGGCAACCAGAGCTGATAAGACCACTGACGCGCACCCTGCGCTCACTTATTCAACACAGTTACCCCTTCGCAAAGGTTTATAAGGGGTTGCGCAATAGTGGGGCTACACAGCGGGGTGGGGTAGCCAGGACATCCCGTCGGGCTCATAACCCGGAGACCGGTCGTTCAAATCGACCCCCCGCTACTCATTTTTTCGATACTATTATCTGAGCGACATCGCGTTCCAGTCATCGTGGATGCCCTAGATCTCGTCAAGGCCATCTCCCAGGTGCTGTCCTACTTCGGCGTGGCCGTCATCGCCTTCGGCGGGGTCAAGGCCATGGTGCAGCTGGTGTGGAGGCCCTTCTCCAAGAACCCCACGTTGACCTACGCCCGGGTCCGCGGCGAGCTGGCCCAGCTGATCGTCCTGGGTCTGGACTTCTTCATCGCCTCCGACATCATCACTACGCTCTCGGTGCCCACCTTCGACGAGGTGGCGAGGCTGGGGGGCATAGTTCTAATAAGATCGGTCCTGACCTTCCTGCTGTCCAAGGAGACCGCGGAGCTGCGGAGGGAGGAGAAGTCCACCGAAGCTTAGCCTCCGTCCAGTGGTCACGCTGAAAACCATATATGGCAGGTACCTGCTCACAGGGAGGGATGAAGCGCTCTGATGGCTCGCGTCCCGAGGTCCTGGTGGTGGGCGGGGGAGCGACCGGCACGGGCATCGCCCGGGACCTGGCCCTGCGCGGGGCAGACGTCCTCCTGGTGGAGGCGGGGGACCTCTCGGCAGGGGCCTCAGGAGGGAACCACGGCATGCTCCACTCCGGGGGCCGCTACGCCGTCACCGACGGGGAGGCGGCGAGGGAGTGCGCCACCGAGAGCGAGGTGCTCAAGCGCACCGCCCGCTTCTGTGTGGAGGACACCGGAGGGATGTTCGTCGCCCTTCCGCAGGACGATCCGGAGTACACGCAGCGGTTCCTGGACGGTTGCCGCTCCGCAGGCGTGAGGGCGGCGGAGGTCAGCGTGGCGGAGGCGCTGCGGGACGAGCCTAACCTCTCCCGGGAGATAACCGCCGCGGTGAGGGTCCCGGACGCCTCCATCGACCCCTTCTTCCTGGTGTGGGGCATAGCCGAGAGCGCACGCCGGGCGGGGGCCACCATCCTCACGCACACCCCGCTGGTATCGCTGGACGTGAGGGACGGGCACATCGCCGGGGCGATGGTGGGCCGGGGCGCACGCCGCCGGACGGTGCGGCCGGAGGTGGTGGTCAACGCCGCCGGGGCGTGGTGCGGCCGGGTCGCAGCCTTGGCCGGTGAGAGGATCGACATGCAGTGGGACCGGGGGAGCATGGTGGTGCTCAACGGCCGGACGGTCAACGGGCTGGTCAACCGCCTGCGGCCCCCCTCCGATGGCGACATCCTGGTGCCTCACCGCACCTCGACCATCCTGGGCACCACCTCCGGACCGGGCGATGTGGACGAGGTCCGCGCCACGCCGGCGGAGGTGGGGTCGCTGCTGCGGACGGCCTCCGATATCATGCCCGGCATCGCGTCCGCGCGCACGGTCCGGGCCTACGCAGGGGTCCGCCCCCTTCTGGGCGGGGGAGGCAGCGGCCGTCAGGCATCCCGAGGGTTCACCATCATCGAGCATGCCGGGTCGGACAACCTCCTCAGCGTGGCCGGCGGAAAGCTGACCACCTGCCGCCTCATGGCCGAGCGGGCCTCCGACGCCGTGATGTCCCGGCTGGGTCGTTCCGCTCCATGTCGCACCATAGGGGACGAGATCATCGCCCCGTCCGTCCGGGGGCACGGCTTCCAGGAGGAGGTCATGCGAAGAAAGTACGGTCAGATGGCCGAGGTCATCACCGCCGAAATATTGGTCTCACCCCTGGGACGAGAGGAGGCGTGCACCTGCGAGTCCGTCTCCCAGGGAGAGCTGGAACACTTCGCCTCGTCCTCTGACGTCACCTCGCTGGGCGACCTCATGCGCCGCACCCGGGCGGGCATGGGGTTCTGCCAGGCCGGGGTGTGCGTGTTCCGCATGGCCTCGGCCCTGGACACCGACCGGCCGCAGGAGGAGATCGAGCGCTTCCTGGCGGAGCGGTGGAAGGGCGTATCGCCCGTCCTGCAGGGGGAGCAGCTGCGCCAGGAGGCCTTCAAGGCCCACCTCTTCCGGACCTACGGCATCGATCACACCCTGGAGGAGCGGTGATGGAGCTGCCGGCCGAGGAGTGCGACGTCCTGGTGGTGGGGCAGGGCATCGCCGGCTGCCTGGCCTCCGTCCTCCTGGCGAGGAACGGACAGAAGGTATGCACGGTGTCCCGGGGAACGGGCTGCACCGCCCTCTCCACCGCTCGGGTGTCCCTTTCCGGTGTGGCCCGGAGCAAGGACGTCTCCAAGCTGCTGCGCCAGCTGGGCGAGGGGCACGGGCTGTTCGGCGGGGCACAGGGGCGGGAGGAGGGGATAAGCAATCTGGGGACCAGGGCGCCTCAGGACCTGTCCTCCCCGCATGATTGGCTCCGCTCCCGCGATGAGCGGACGGCGGTCCTGGGCCTGCGGGGGAACGGGGACCTGGACCCCGACCTGCTGTGCCGCATGATGGGCAAGGAAGGCGTTCGTCACCGGCCGTGCTGGACCGGTCTTGCTCTGCCCCACGCCATCCACGCGGGCGACGGTCCTACGATGTCAGAGGAGGCGGGAGAGACGGTGGACGGCCTGGCCAGCGTGCTGTCCGAGCTGGAGGAGGAGGCGGTGGTGATGCCGCCCCTGTTCGTGGGCACGCGGCACGAGCAGGCGCTCGCGACCCTGGAGCGGCGCTCGGGGCGCATGGTCAGGGAGCCGGCCACGCCCCTGTCCAACCCTGGGAGGAGGCTGCAGTCCTGCCTGGAGGATGCGGTCGTCCGGTCAGGCTGCCGCGTGATGAGGGAGCGCGAGGTGATCGGTGTGGTCTACCGGAACGGTGAGGCTGAGGAGGTCATCATTAACTCAGGGATGCGGACGGGCCGAGTGCGCTTCCGCACCCTTGTGATCGCCTCGGGGAACATGGTCCCCGGCGGCCTGCAGATCGGTGGTGAGGCGCCGTACGACCCGGTGTTCGGCCTGTCCACCATTGCCGCACCAACCGGCAAGCTGCGGTCCGCCGCGCTGACCCGCGCGCTGGGCACCGGCCTGGAGGTGCGCGAGGGGAGGGCGGTGCACCGGGACGGAACCGTGCTGCGCAACGTGCTGGTGGCCGGCTCCGCCTGCCCGGGGATGTCGTACCCGCTGGGCAAGGGCCTTGGCCACGCCGCCTCCTCCGCGCTGTCCGTGGCCGAGATGGCAGGTGAGCTATGACATCGAGGACCGTGGACGGGTGCCTGAAGTGCGGCGCGTGCGTCAGGGAGTGCCCCGTGCTCCGCCAGGAGGGCGCAGAACAGTTCCCCGGGCCGCGACGGCTGGCAGTGGAGGCCCCCCGCTTCAACGCGGAGCTCGAGGCCTTGCGCCGGCCCCTGGGGGCGTGCACCACCTGCGCCCGCTGCACCGCGGTGTGCCCCTCGGCCCTACCCCTCCCCGAGGCCCTGGTCAGGGTGCGGCACCTGCTCGCCGACGGCGAGGACATGACGCCGGGGCAGGAGCGGATGGCCTCCAACGTGGACCAAGCCCTTCGCACCGTGCTCCCTTCCGGCCCCGGTCCGCAGGTGCCCACCGAAGGGGACGTGCTGTTCTTCCCCGGGTGCATCGGCCACGGCCGCCTGGAGGAGGGCGTGACGGCTTCCTTGACCCTCCTGCGGGCCGCGGGGGAGCGCCCTTACGCGCCTCCGGAGTGGGCGTGCTGCGGCTCCCCCCTGGACAAGATCGGGGACGAGAAACGGCGGTCCATGGTGGAGGCCCGCAACCGGGAACTGCTCGGCGCGGGTCCGGTGGTGACCTCCTGCCCCGGCTGCACCGTTCAGCTGCACCGCCGCTACGGCCTGGACGCCAGGCACATCATCGAGCACCTGCACGCCAGCGGCCGCCTCTCCCGTTCGCACTTCGATCCTGAGGCCCCTGAGGTGAGGGTCGCCCTCCACCGCCCCTGCCACCTCGCCCGGGTGGTGGGGCCCCACACCATGGAGATGGCACGGGACCTGCTGGACCTGGTGCCGGGGGTGGAGGTGGTGGACACCGGGCAGGAGGACGATTGCTGCGGAGGGGGAGGAGGGGTGGCCTCCACCCGTCCCGACGTCGCCGAGCGCATGGCCACCAGCAAGGTGAAGGCCGCGCTTCAGGTGGGAGCGGACATCATGCTGGCACCCTGCCCGTTCTGCGTCCTGAACCTGCGCCGGACCGGACTGATGGAGGTCCAGGACCTCACGGTGTTTTTTGCCCGTCGGCTAATCAAAGCAGAATCAATAAATACGGCAATAACTTGAGAGGACGTAGTGATAAACGACCAAAGTTTGTGCTTTTCTTGCTTGTTCTCTGACAAGCGGCCCGAGGCTGGTGTGAACGAGGGCATGGTCTACTGCCAGAAGAAGAAGCTGGTGGTGAGGCCCAAGGTCCAGTGCACCATCTACGTTCGCGCCAACGCCCAGAACATGGAGAGCTTCAAGGCCTCCATCTACGGGACCATGGCCGCTGAGGAATACGACTGAATGTCAAAAGAGAATGAAAAAGAGGATGAGGCGTTCCGGTTCGCCCGGACCCTCTGCTCGCCTTTACATTTTTTTATAAAATATTAGTGGGCCTGCCCGCCCCCTACCGCCACTCCAGCATCGACTGCCCCTCCCCTGCCTGCTGCACCTGGCGTATCTCGTACGGTATCCACTGCGAGGAGGTGATGCACCCCCTCATGTTCCGGATGCGCATGCGGCGGTTGAGGTCCTCGTCGAACCGGAGCTCCAGGACCCCATCGGCGATGGCCATGAGGTGGTTCACCGTCTTCTCGTCGTGCACCCCCTCGTGGATGGTGAAGAACGCCGACCCGATCTCGTTGCGGATGCGGGACGAGGAGATCTGGAAGAACTTCAGCACCACGTTGGCCTGGTTGTAAAGGAAGAGCGTGGACAGCGAGTGGATGATGATCTTCACCGGGCGGTCGGTGCTGTCCGCTATGGACGTGATGTTGAACATGATCCCCTCCAGGTCCGAGACCTTGCGTATCTCGGTGCCCTGGCAGCTGGTGGAGGTGTCGAAGGAGCCCAGCAAGGAGGAGTGGTAGTCGATGATGAACAGGTTCTTGCCCAGCATCTCCTTGTTCACCCCGAACGAGTTCATTAGGTCCAGCAGGTCCGAGGGGAGGAGGTCCACGGTCACGAACAGGACCATGTTGTTGGCCTCCATCCAGTCCTTGGCGATGCTGACCGCGAACTCCAGCATCCCGATGCCCGGGCTGCCGATCATGAGCATGGAGGAGTGGTCGGGGAAGGTGGCCTTTATCATGTTCTCACCTCACAGTATGGGGGTAAGGGAAACACTCCCTCCCACCTCCTTGCGGTCGAAGTGCAGGGCGTAGCACTCGGTGAACGGCTCCTCGCCGTAGACGAGTATGGTCCCTCCCATGCGATCGACCTTCAGGCGGGTCGTCGCCAGGTCCTCCAGCCGGCCGGTGGAGGCGCTGGAGGTGGGGGCCATGGCCACGAACGTGCCCTGGTTCCTGCGCACCAGGGCCAGGAAGTCCATCAGCTGGTCGCATATGTCGTTCCCGTACAGGGAGTGCATGGTGTCGAACCCCATCACCGTGAGGAGGGGCTTCTTGGACGAGGCCAGGGAGAACTCTATGTTCTGCCACTTGAAGTCGTAGGAGGCGCTGGTGCCCTCGATGGGCAGCACGTAGGACGAGCCCACCGAAGCGATCTGGTCCGCCTTCTCGGGAATGCGCACCAGGCGGTCGAACTCCTCCGTCGGCACCGACTGGGCGATGCGGGCCCGGGCGCTCTCGGCCGAGGCCTTGCGCATGGGGACCCACAGCACTCCCCGCCCCAGGGCGATGAAGTTGGTCACCAGGGAGGACTCCAGGGCATTGCTCACCGAGGTGGGCACCCCCTGCCCCAGCTCGATGAGGGTGATGGACCCGCGCTCCAGGCCTCCGTTGAGCGATGCGTCCAGGTCCTTGATGCCGCAGGACACGCGGTCGTTGCTGTCCGGAATGGGCCTCCACGGGGCCTGGGCCACCTGGGACTCCAGGACCCTCTGGTAGCTGAAGGACTGTATGCGGCCCTTGTCCAGGGTGAATATGTACTTGGGCTGCTGGATCTCGCATCCCCGCAGCTTGAGGATCTCCAGCTCCCGGATGCGCCGGCGGTTGTACTCGTTGCAGGAGAAGTTCATCACCCCATCGCCCAGGTAGTCCAGGTCGGTGTTGCTGCTCTCCAGGACGAACAGTACGTTGGAGCCGTAGCCCTCCACGATGTCGTACTGGATGGTGGAAAGGAGCTTGGAGCAGGAGATGTTGTACTTCTCGGCCAAGGCATCGATGGAGTCGATGACCACCAGGCTCTTCTCCGGCAGGTGCTTCTCGATCCCCCGGTACAGCCCCTCCAGCTCCCCCAGGTCCTTGCCGATGGAGATGGAGAGCCCCCCGCCCTTGGCGATCTCCAGGGGAACGCTCTTGATGCCCTTGAGGTTGCTGAGGCCCAGGCGCCGCACCGCCCCGCCGCCCTGGTGCAGGTCGGAGAAGCTGTCGGTGCGCTCGATCCCCTCCATCTTGTCCTTGAGCCAGGCGAACTGGGTGAGGAGGCTCATGTCCGAGACGCGGGTGGAGTGGTAGAAGCTCTTCTCGATGGCCGAGAGCTCCTCGATGGTCTGCAGGGCGAAGGTCGTCTTACCGGTACCGGCGTTGCCCCGTATGATGAGGGAGTGACCACCGGGGTTGGTGAAGAACTGGTAAACCTCAATGGGTATCTTGATCTTGGGCTCGGTTCCCATCGCGTGACCTCTGATATTTCTATTTATGATTAAAATATAAATTCTTCATTTTTTGTATAAATGTTTGCCGCCGATTACTGCCACTGATAATAAGATACCGCTCCGGAACACGTTCTCATCTGGACTAGGGGGCCAAAAAGATATAATAAGGGAGACCTGAATCGTCTTGGGGAGGTAGAGGCTTGAAGGCAGTAGTGTTAGCTGCGGGAGAAGGGACACGGTTGCGACCTTTCACCACGTCGAGGCCGAAGGGTATGATACTAGTGGGCAACCGCCCTATCCTGGAGTACATCGTGGAGGCCCTGGTGCAGAACGGGGTCAAGGACATCATCATGGTGGTGGGCTACCGCGAGGACACCATCCTCTCGCACTTCGAGAACGGACGGCGGTTCGGCGCCCGGATCGAGTACGTGCAGCAGGAGAAGCAGCTGGGGACGTCCCATGCACTGGCATTGGCCTCCAAGCTCCTGAGCAACGAGGGATTCCTGGTGGTGGCAGGTGACAATCTCATCGACTCCCGCCTCATCGCCGACCTGCTGGAGAAGAAGGAGGGCACGTCCATGGTGGTCACCCAGAGCGAGATCCCCTCCAAGTACGGCGTGGTCATGATCGAGAAGGGCAAGGTGGCCAGCGTGGTGGAGAAGCCCGAGTCCCGGCTGGGGAACATCATCAACACCGGGGTCTACTACATGGAGAGCAACGTCCTGAAGTACTTCCTGGACCGCGAGCCATCGGTGGAGCTGGGCATCACGCAGACGCTGTCCCCCGTGGCCAAGGACCTGGGCATCACGCCCATCAAGACCACCGGGAAGTGGATCGATGCGGTGTACCCCTGGGACCTGCTGAGGGTCAACTCCGTGGCGCTGGAGTTCCACGGTCAAGGGATCAACGGGACGGTGGAGAACGGCGTCACCATCAAGGGGCCGGTGTCCATAGGGGCCGGCACCCGCATCCGCTCCGGCTGCTACATCGAGGGACCGGTGGCCATCGGAGAGGGCTGTGACATAGGGCCCAACGTGGTCATCATGCCCTCCACCAGCATCGGGAACGGAACGATCATCGAGCCGTTCAGCTACATCAACAGCTGCCTCATCATGAGCAGCGTGCGGGTGGGCTCCCACTCCCACCTGTCGCACACCGTCCTGGACGATGGGGTCAGGAGCAAGGCGGGCCTCTTCGCGCCCAATGGCGTGTCGTACAGCCGGGTGGACCGGGAGCTGTTCAAGCTCACCGATGTGGGCGCGCTCATAGGTCAGGACACGCTGATCGGCTCCCGGGTGGTCATCTCCGCCGGGTCGGTCATCGGTGCCGCCTGCCGGATCGAGGACGGGGTCAAAGTGAGCGGGAACCTAGAGAACAGGAGCGTCGTGGTGTAGTATGTGCGGCATCATCGGTTACGCAGGCCCCCGGATCGCTCAGGAGGTGCTGCTGGACGGCCTGAAGAGGCTGGAGTACCGGGGCTACGATTCCGCGGGCGTGGCCATAGTGGGCAGCTCCCTGGAGATATTCAAGGACAAGGGGGAGATATCCAAGCTGGCCTCCATCATGCCCTCCATCGAGGGGCACCTGGGCGTGGGGCACACCCGCTGGGCCACGTGCGGCAAGCCCTCGCAGCCCAACGCGCACCCCTTCCTGGACTGCAGCGGTAGGATCGCGGTGGTCCACAACGGCATCATCGAGAACTATCACGCCCTTAAGACGCAGCTCATCGATGAGGGCCATGCCTTCACCTCCGAGACCGACACCGAGGTGCTGGTCCACCTCCTGGAGAAGCACTACAAGGGGGACCTGCACGCCGCGCTGAGGGACACCCTGAAGGACGTCAAGGGCACCTATGCCATCGTGGCGCTGCACGTGGACCACCCGTACCTGGTCGCCGCCCGCAAGGAGAACCCCCTGGTGGTGGGCCTGGGCGTGGGGGAGAACCTCTTCGCCTCCGACGTCACCGCCATCCTGAACTACACCAACAAGGCCGTTTACATCCTTGACGGCGAGACCGTGGTGCTCGACCCCGAGCACGTCACCATCTACGACCGCGACGGCAGGCCCGTGCAGCGGGACGCCCACGTGGTAACGTGGACGGTGGAGGACGCTCAGAAGGGCGGCTATGAGCACTACATGCTCAAGGAGATATTCGAGCAGCCCACCGCAATCCACAACTCCCTTCTGGGCAGCCTGGAGGACCTGGAGAACGGGAACCTAATGGTGGAGCAGGACGTACCATCGGTGAAGCTGGTGGCCTGCGGAACCTCGTTCCACGCCTCCATGGTGGGCAAGTACATCATCGAGGCCCTGGCCAAGATACCCACCACCGTGGAGCTGGCCTCCGAGTACCGGTACTCCCCCGGCACGGGGGAGAACCCCCTTACCGTCATGCTGACCCAGTCCGGGGAGACCGCGGACACGCTGGCCGCGACCCGCGAGGCCCGCCGGAGGGGATGCCGCACCCTGGCGGTGACCAACGTGGTGGGCAGCACCATCTCCCGCGAGGCGGACAGCGTGTTCTACACCAACGCCGGCCCCGAGATCGGCGTGGCGGCCACCAAGACCTACACCGCCCAGCTCCTCGCCATGTACCTGCTGGGCATCCGCCTGGCGCAGATCCGCCACACCATGGGGCGGGACGAGGTGCGGGAGCTGACCTCCGAGCTGCGGAGCATGCCCCGTACCGTGGGCAAGGTGCTGGACCGCTCCCAGGAGGTCAACGACGCCATCGACCTGCTGGTCCCCGCTCAAGACGCGTTCTTCCTGGGCCGCAACATCAACTACCCCACCATGCTGGAGGGGGCCCTGAAGCTAAAGGAGATATCGTACATCCACGCCGAGGGCTACGCCGCGGGGGAGCTGAAGCACGGTCCCCTGGCGCTGCTGACCAAGTCCACCCCCGTGGTGGCCGCCTGCGTCCGGGACCACACCTACGAGAAGATGATCGCCAACATCTCCGAGGTCGCCGCTCGCAGCAGCCCCATACTGGCCATAGGGGCGGAGGGGGACACCGACCTGGCGGCGGTGGCCGACGTGACCGTGGGGATACCTCCGGTCAACCCCATACTGTCCCCGGTCCCGCTGACGGTGATGGTGCAGCTCATATCGTACTACACGGCCAAGAAGCGCGGCTGCCCCATCGACAAGCCCCGGAACCTCGCCAAGAGCGTGACGGTGGACTAAGCGAGCCTCTCGGGGCATCGCTCCCTGCGGGAGCAGGAGCGGCACTTTCCCGGCCGGTCGTGGTCCCGGTGCACCTCACCCGTGGCCATGGCCTGCCGCATCTCCGCCATCTTCGACAGGAGGGTGGAGCGCAGGTGCTCGTCGAAGGCGATGATGTGCTGCACGTCACCGTAGCGGAGGATGCCGTACCTCACCCTTCCCTCTTTCTCCAGGAGCAGGCAGTAGGCGGCCAGCTGGATGACGTGGGAGAACAGCGGACCGCGCGGCACCCGGCCGGTCTTGACCTCCACCGGCACGAGCTCTCCCTCGATGTCCAGGATGTAGTCGGGGCGGCCGGACAGGGCATGCTCATCGGACCGCAGCAGGCGGGGGGAGCCACCCTCGCCGATGTAGGCGATCCGGCCCTGGACGTGGGCATGGTCCCTCACCTTCCTTGCTCTCTCGGCCTGGGCCTGCGACAGGTGCATGGCGATGGTGGCGCCCATGAGCAGCACCAGGGCGATGGCCTCTCCCAGCAGGCCCTGGTCGAAGCTGATGCCGAAGAACGGCACGGCGTTGATGGCCAGCACCATGGCGAGGATGGCCAGGGTCCCCACTAGAAGGTCGCCCTTCTCCCCCTCCAGGTGCAGGCGGGCCCGCGCCGAGCCGTACAGGATCAAGATGGCCAGCAGGATCCACAGGAGGGCCATGATGCTGAGCACGCGGTAACGCAGAACGTAGTCAGGGGAGGCGAAGATAAAGACGCCCACCAGCGCCATGGCCGTGGCCACCAGCGAGCTCACGATGACCACCTTCTCGTAGGAGGAGGCGAGGTGCTCCCTCTTGACGATGTCCTCCAGCTCCCCCGCCATGTGGTCGTGCTGCTCCCGGCCGGAGGCCAGGTCCCCATTGACGGTCCCCGCGTCCTGAAGGTCCCAGCTCAGAGGGCAGTAGCAGAACTTCTCCAGGTCCGCGGCGGAGATGCCTTCCACGGCACCGACCATGCGGTGGGACTATCTATTGCTGTCTGCCTGAATCGCAACGGCCGCACTAAGGGCCGAGGTCGGTCGGGTTATCGACGATCTCCTCAGGGCAAAAGTCGTCGTCGGACAGGCTCTCGCAGGTCATCTCGCACAGGTTGGCGTCGATGATCTCGATGCCCGGAGGGCAGTCCACCTCGTCCACGTGGCCGAACCAGTACACTACCAGCCCGTGACCGAACATGTCCACGTACTGGCTGAGCTGCCCGCGGATGTTCTTGTTGAACTCCGTGCGGTCCCCGAAGGAGGCCTTGGACTCGATCCAGTTGATCGTCCATCCGTTGACCTTGAGCGGTCCGTCAAGAAGGCAGTCGGGGGTCTTGGCGAACTTGCCCCGCAGGTCCTTCTCGGTGCGGTAGGTGATGTTGTGGGCGTTGAGCCAATCCCGCAGCTTGTCCTCTCCCCAGGCCCCGCGCTTGTACTGTATCTCGTTCCCCCACGGCGAGTAGATGGTGTCCGCCTCGGTGATCTCCACGATCTCCTTCTTGGTGCGGGGGTTGGCGATGCTCTCCGGCTCCCGGACGTACTTCCAGAACTGCTTCTTGGAGAACCCGTCCTCCTGGAACAGCAGCAGCGCGGTCAGGATGGGAGGGAACCTCCACTTCTGGGAGATCTCCAGCAGGCTGGTTCCGGACTTCCACTCCCGGAGCATCCGGGGGGCGTTCCGCTTCACGATGTGATATCGCTTGGTGGCCTCTCGCACCGCTCTCTGGGTGTATATGACGTTCAGCAGCTCCTCGTCCAAGCCGGTCTGCTTGGACAGGGCCTTAACATCATCATGAGTATCTAGCCTCTCATAAATGGCCTTGAAATCGTTAAACTTCATATGAACTTCAACCTATAGTTGCTCTCTAGAATTTCGTAATCCATGTTAGCTATTAAACATATCGCCATTAGAAACGTGACCTTGGGACGTCCCCACCTTTTTCCGCCAGCGTGGCCCGACATGTATAGGTTATATATCACGGACAAGCATTTATCATCCGAAATAGTCAGCCAGCCATTGAGGAGGGAAAACATGTCAGAATTGCCAAACATACCGTACCTAGCAAGCAGCACGGGTCCCGCGTGGCTCCCGGCGGCGGCTAAGGATGCCCGTCAGTTCGCCTATTGGGGACAGCTGATCATGATGGTCATGTTCCTCATCGCGTTCATCGGGGCCATCGCGAGCTTCGCCACCGGAAGTTGGGGAACCGGCGTGTATCTGCTGATCTCCATGGTGATCATCGCGTTCCTGTTCTACATGATGGACCAGAGCGTCTTCAACCCTCTGGACCAGGGCAAGTTCAAGGAGGCCAGCGACCGCCTGGTCCTGTGGGGCATCATCGCCCTCATCTTCGGCGGCGTGATACCGGGGATCCTCCTGCTTATCGCCTTCATTCGCCTTCAGGAGGTGTTCCAGCCTCAGTACCAGCAGTACCCCACGCAGTACTACCAGCAGCCCCAGCAGTACCCCCAGCAGGTCCCTCCGGTACCGCCCATGGGAAGCCAGCAGTACCAGGCGCCGCCTCCTCAGTACCAGGCCCCGGCCGCGCCCGAGGTCCCGCCGGCACCCCCTGCACCCGCGCCGGAACAGCACACCCCCTCCCGGGCTGAGATGATCAAGTGCAGGAACTGCGGCGTGCAGTACCCGGCGTTCATGAGGAACTGCCCTAACTGCGGCACCCCTCGGCAGTAAAAACCCCTTACAATTCCTATTTTATCGTCCTGAGCGGTCCTCGTACACCACCGCCCCGCGGTGCTCGATGGTGCGGACGCGGTGGTACGGGATCTTGCTGTCCGCGGTGACGAAGAAGGACCGCTCCAGCTCTACGATGTCCTCCCCCCTCACCGCCATGGAGTCGCCGGGAGCACCGCGGTGGAGGTAGGTGACCACCACGTCCTTCAGCCCCTCCCCGTCCTTCCACTTTATCCTGTTGAGCACCTCGCGCGGGTAGACCGTTCGCCTCGCCCCCATGCATCTCTCGGACCAGGCCTCTACGCCGTGTCCGATGGTCCTACCATGCACCCTGTCGCTAATAGCGGTTACGCTCGCGCTCCCTCCTCCACAAGCGTTCGACAGCGGCCGGTCCCGGAGCGTGGCGGGAGGTGGGGTTACCGATCGCCCGACCGGAAAGGGAGAAATCCCCCGCCGTACATCCCGTCCTCATGCTGGACCTGCTGAAGGAGAGCCTGCGGGCCTCACCCATCGTCCCTATGGGAAACTACTCCTACTTCGTCAACCCCATCGCCGATGGCATTCCTGCCATGGAGCCCACCGTCCTGCAGGAGGTGGTCGACCGCATCTTGGCGGTGGCGGACCTGCGCTGCGACCGCCTGGTGACCGCGGAGGCCATGGGCATCCCCCTGGTCGTCCCCATCTCGCTGCGGACCGGCATACCGTACAACATCGTACGCAAGCGGAGCTACGGCCTACCGGGGGAGGTCAGCGTGCATCAGGTCACCGGCTACTCGGAGAAGGAGCTGTACATCAACGGCCTGCGGAGGGGCGACCGGGCGGTGGTCCTGGACGACGTCCTCAGCACCGGGGGCACCCTGCGCGCGGTGGTCCTGGCCCTCAAGGAGATGGGGGTGGAGGTGGTGGACGTGGTCGTGGTAGTGGAGAAGGGCGGCGGACGCGAGGAGCTGGAGCGCGAGCTGGGCATGAGGATCAAGACCCTGGTGCAGGTCGAGGTGAAGGACGGCTGGCTGGAGGTCCTGGACTGAAGGCGAAAGCTTTTTTCCCGGGACCGCGGTGCCGCGTCCGCACCGAGGGATGGGCACCGCTCCGCGGATGATGGGCGCACCCTCGACGGGAGCGATCCAACATGGCCGACCCTGAGAGCTTCAGATGCAAGCTGGTAACCTGGAACGAGATAGCGGAATGGACGGCCGACCTGGCCCACGACCTGCAGGCGCACGGGGTGGAGCCGACAGTGATCATCGGCCTCACCCGAGGGGGCTGGGTCCCGGCCCGGCTGCTGTGCGACCACCTCATGGTGAAGAAGCTGTACGCGGTGAAGACCGAGCACTGGGGCGTGACGGCCAACCAGAACGGGAAGGCCCTGCTCACCCAGGAGCTGAGCGTCGATATCCGCGGAGAGCGGGTGCTGGTGGTGGACGACATCACCGACACCGGGGAGAGCCTCACCCTGGCCATGTCCCATCTGCGCTCCCTTCACGCGGGGGACATCCGCAGCGCCACCCTGCTGCACTTCCAGCACTCCAAGTTCAGGCCCGACCACTGCTCGCGCGAGCTGCCGGACGATCCGTGGATCTGGTTCATCTTCCCCTGGAACCTGCACGAGGACCTGCGCACCCTGCTGCCCAAGACCCTCACCGAGCCACGTGACCCCGGGGCGATCCAGAGGGCCTTCCGTGATCAGTTCTACATCGACGTGGCGGACGACCTGCTGGCCGTGACCCTCAAGGACCTGGAGGGCAGCGGCATGATCGTGCGCGAGGGGAGCACCTACCGCCGGAAGTGAGGCCCCGCGCTCACTTCACCAGCCTCTTCTTCATGATGCGGATGGCCAGGAGGAAGGTCGCCACCGTCATGGCCACGGTGTAGACCAGCGCCACGATGTCCAACCACCCCACTGTACCGAAGCTGAGGTTCCGGACCAGGACGCTGGTGTGCGTCAGCGGCAGGACGTACGCCACTGGCTCGATGGCGCCCAGCGCGGCCAGCGGAAAGAACGTCCCTCCGAAGAGGAACATGGGCGTGACCAGCAGGTAGAACGGATAGTTGAACGAGTCGATATTGGGCACCAGGCCGGTGAAGATCATGGCGATGGCCGAGAACATGAGGCCGCCCAGGAAGGACACCACCGGTATCAGCAGAAGGGTGGGGGCGGTGAACAGCACCTGCGGAAGCACGGTCGCGCCCAGGACCAGGATGACCAGCAGCACGATAGTGGAGTTCACGAAGCTCTTGGTGGCGCCCCAAAGTATCTCGCCGGCGATCACGTCCTCGATGCTCACGGGGGTGGCCACGATGGCGTCGAACGTCTTCTGGTAGTGCATGCGCACGAACGAGCCGTACGTGCACTCGAAGAAGCCCCCGTACATGATGGATATGGCCACCAGCCCGGGGGCCAGGAACTTGATGTACTCGATTTCCTGCCCGGCGTACTGCAGGCTGGCCACCAGGCTCCCCAGCCCCGCCCCCATGGCCACCAGGTACAGCAGGGGCTCGAGGATGGACGGCAGGAAGTTGGTCTTCCAGGTCTTGAAGAACACGTCGGCGTTCCTCCGCCACACGTGCACCGCCCCGCGGTCGATGTTCCCGATGAGGCTCATTCCCTCAGCCTCCTACCGGTGAGCTTGAGGTACACGTCCTCCAGCGTCGACGGGCGGATGGTGGAGTACGCCTCGGGGAACCGCCGCTTGAACTCCGACTGTATGTTCTGGCACTGCTTGGAGTACAGGTACATGCGGTCCGCCGAGCGCTCCACCTGCCCCCCGCTGGTCTTGAGGTACGTTTCCACCTCGTCCCGGGGATCGATGACCTCCATGACGCAGGGGCCGATCTGCTCCTCGAT
Organism: Methanomassiliicoccaceae archaeon; assembly: GCA_963663855.1. Classification (GTDB taxonomy): domain Archaea; phylum Thermoplasmatota; class Thermoplasmata; order Methanomassiliicoccales; family Methanomassiliicoccaceae; genus UBA6. The sequence goes on from OY760646.1 coordinate 2,442,161, forward strand.
GAGGTCCTTGGGGCTGCCCTGCATGAGGAACTTCCCCTGCTCCATGATGACCAGGCGGTCGCACAGCTGCTCGGCCTCGTCCATGTAGTGGGTGGTGAGGATGATGGTGGTGCCCTTCTTCTTCAGCTCCCGCACCTTCTCCCAGATGAGGTGCCGGGCCTGGGGGTCCAGGCCGGTGGTCGGTTCGTCCAAGATGAGCAGCTGGGGGTCGTTGATGAGAGCCCGGGCCATGATGAGTCGCCGCTTCATCCCTCCAGAGAGGTGCTCGATCTCGTTGTCCGCCTTGTCGGTGAGCTGCATCAGCTCCAGCAGCTCCCTCGCCCGCACCTTGGCCGCGGCCGGGGGGATGTCGAAGTAGCGGGCATAGGAGGTGAGGTTCTTCAGGACGGTGAAGTCAGGGTCTAAATTGCTCTCCTGGGGAGCGACACCGATGAGCGCCTTGATCTCCCGGGACCGGGTGGTTATGTCCATGCCCAGGACCTCCAGCCGGCCGGCGGTGAGGGGGGAGGTCCCCTGGATCATGTGCATGGTGGTGCTCTTCCCCGCCCCGTTGGGCCCCAGGAAGCCGAAGATCTCCCCCTTCTGGATCTGGAGGTCGATGCGATCCACCGCCACCAGGTCGCCGTACTTCTTCACCAGCCCGCTCGCGGAGACCACTACCGTCATACGATGATGATATGCCGCTCCTGCCATAAAACCCTGAAGAAGGCTAACCGTAGCCGCGGCCCTTTTTCCGTTCGCGGGGGAAGAGGCATCGTGGACCTCTCCCTGCTCCTCGTGGTGGTGTACATGTCGCTCCTGGGCACGGCCCTGGGGACCCTGACGGGGCTGGCGCCGGGCATACACGTCAACACCCTGGCCCTGCTGCTGGTATCATCGTCACCGTACCTGCTCCCGCCCCTGGCATCCGTCGCCATGGCGGCGGGCGGGGGAGAGCGGGGACGCCCCCCTGCTCCTGGTAGTTATCATCGTCTCCGCGGCGGTAGCACACTCCTTCCTCGACGTCCTGCCATCCATCTTCCTGGGGGCCCCGGAGGAGGACACCCGCGCTAGGCGCCCCTCCCCGGGCACCGCCTGCTGCTGCAGGGAAAGGGCCCTGAGGCCGCCAGCTGCTCCGCCTACGGGGCGATGGTGGGGGGGCACCGCGGCCATTGTGCTGTGCCTCCCCCTGACCCTGGTGCTGGGACCGCCCCTGAACCTCATGGGGGCGATGGAGGCGACCGCCCCGCTGCTGGTGGCGATCGCTCTGCTGGCCCTCATACTGTCGGAAAGGGGCGAGAAGATGGGCGCCCTGCTGGTCGTCCACCATGCCGAGGGTGTAAGCGGCCGGGTGAGCCTGGTGCGGCCGGTGCCGGTAAACGGGCAGGAGGTCACCTTGCTGGGGGAAGGTGGAGCGGGACCGCCGCGGGGCGAGGTGGCTGCGCACGCCCCACGGGCGGTGGCGGCTCAAGGGCAGGGTGCCGGCGGGGGAGCGTGCGCGTGCACGGCGCGTGGAGGGTGAGGCGGAGATCGGCGAGGGAGCGAGCCACCGCCCTGCTCCTAATGCTCCTCTCCGGCCTGCTGGGCCTCACCTGCATGGAGGCGACGCTGCCCCTCGACGCGTGGGAGGGGTTGGGGCAGAGCATCCTTTTCCCGCTGCTCACCGGACTGTTCGGCCTGCCCTCGGTCCTGGCCTCGGTGCGCGGCTCCTCCCTTCCCCCGCAGAGCAGAGCGAGGACGAGGAACCGCGGGAGCTGGGTCCTGGCCTGTTAGGAGCGCTCTCGGGAGCGATGGTGGGGGTGGTTCCCCGGCATATCCTCCACCACCGGGGTGATCATGGCGTCTCCCCTCATGCGGGGGGTGGACGGCCCCCACCGTTACCTCACCATGGTCTCCGCCGTTGGTACATCGTCCACCGTGCTCGGCCTCCTTGCCCTGGCCCTGGCGTTCAAGGGCCGTTCGGGCGCCATGATCGCCGCCCAAGGACGTGCTGGGTCCCGAAGGCGCTTCCCTCCTCGCCCCGCCCTCGGCATGGTTCCCCCTTCTCCTGCTCTCCGCCCTGGTGGCCATGGGGGCGAGCTACCACCTCACCGTGCGGCTGGGGCGGTGGCTGGCGCGCCGGGCGGGGGGGAGCGGACCTGCGCCTCCTGAACCGTGCGGTCTTGGTCCTGATGATAGCTTTGGTGGCGCTGTTCTGCGGCCTCCCCGGTCTGCTCGTTCTAGGCACCGCCACCCTCCTGGGCCTGGTCCCTCCCCGCCTGGGGGTGAGCCGGGTGCACCTTACCGGGTGCATGCTCCTCCCCACCGCCCTGCGCCTAGCGGGACTGGACGCAACGCTCCTGGCGATGCTTTGATCTTCTTCCTTGATCCCGCTCCCGCAGGCGCTCCATGCCCCACCCGAAGGGGGGAGAGGAGCTCGGCGGCGCCATTCCGTTGTTCATCGGTACAGTGGGCCTGCTCTGGTTGACCACCCTGGCCAACTTTGGCGGGCCCAGCATCACCGGCAAGATCGGTGCAGTCACCGTCTGGGGCGTGATCATCCCGGTGGCAGGCCTGTGCATCATCGGCTGGTTCTGGTTCAAGCCTGACGTGCTGGCCGCGGCCTGGAACCCTAACAGCCTGCCGATCTCCGAGGCAGTGAGCAAGGCCATTCCCTTGACCCTGTGGGCATTTCTGGGCATGGAGTCGGCCGCGCAGGCCTCCGATGCGGTAGAAGACCCCAAACGCACAGTACCGCTGGCCTGCCTGTTCGGGACACTGGGGGCTGCGGTGGTGTATGTGCTGTCGACTACCGTCATCCAGGGCATCATCCCCAACGCTGAGCTGGCCAACGCGTCAGCACCTTTCGCACTCGTCTATGCGCACATTTTCAACCCCAACGGTCGGCAACATCATCATGGCGCTGGCAGTGATGGCGTGCGTAGGCTCGCTACTGGGCTGGCAGTTCACCCTGGCGCAAACGGCCAAGATGACCGCCGACCAAGGCATGTTCCCGAAACTGTTCAGCAAGGTCAGCGCACGGAATGCACCGATCATCGGCATGATCGTCTGCGGCGTACTGCAGACCCTCATGGCCCTGTCGACCATTTCGCCCAATGCCAGTGCCCAGTTCAGCAAACTGGTCAACCTGGCGGCAGTGACCAACCTGATTCCCTACGTGACAGCGCTCACCGGGCTGCTGGTCATGATGTACAAGGCCAAGGCTTCATCAGCAGTCAACACACGCAATACCGCCGTGCTGCTGGTTGCAGTGGCCTATTCGTTGTATGCCCTCTATGCCTGCGGTAGAGACGCCGTGTTCGGTGGCACTCTGGTGCTGGCCGTCGGTTACCTGCTCTACGGCTTCCTCGCCAAACGTTTTGTCAATGAGCCTCAAACCGCCCAGGCCAGGGCCGGCAATCCTTAGGCGTTGCTGTCAGGACTGCAAAGACATCTGAACACGGGGAACAGGATATGAACGTACAGTTAACCAAACCCGCAAGCCTGCTGATGACCTGCTTGCTTGCGCTGATGCCGGTCGTGGCCAGCGCAAACACCCTGGAGCGCGTTCGCGCCAACAACACCTTTAACCTGGGCTACCTGCCAGACTACGCACCGTTCAGCAGCATGGAGGGCGACAAGGTCGGCGGTTACGCCATCGACCTATGCCTGAAAATCGCCGACAAGGTCAAGGCCGAACTGGGGCTGACCTCGCTGCAAGTGCACTACCAGCCCATCAACATCACCGAGGCCACCAGCGCCGTCGGCTCGGGCAAGATCGACATCCTCTGTACGCCAACACCGGCGACACTGGAACGGCGCAAAACCGTAAGCTACTCAATACCAGTCTACACGGCCGGGCTTTCCGTGGTCGTGCGTGACAACGCCAATGAGGCGTTACTCAATGTGCTCAATGGCAAGGTGGCCCACAGCGGGCCGACCTGGCGCGCCACCGTCAACCGTGGTCTCGCCAACCAGACCTTCGTCACCACCGGTGGCGGCGTCTCCGAGGCGTGGATCCGCGAGAAAATGCGCTTGCTCGGCGTAGTTGCCACACTGATCACGGTCAAGGACAACGACGAAGGGATAAAAACTGGTCGCCGATGGCAAGGCCGATGCGTTCTTCTCTGAACGGATGTCGCTCAAAACCATGTCGCCGCCGATTACCCGGGCGCAAAGCTGATGATACTGGACCGTATCTTTGAATTCGCACCCGTCTCATTGATGGTGGAGCGCGGCGATGAAAACTTCCGCTTGCTGGTCGATACCACACTCAGCGAGATGTACCGTTCCGGCGAAATCGAACAGGCCTACGACAAGTACCTGGGAGGCGCCGGCGAGACGGCCAAAAAACTCTTCAAGGTGTATGCCCAACCCTAGAACCGGAGACTCACAGCAGCGGAGCGGCTCAACGTGCCAGTACCCAGGGAGTCTGACCATGAACCTACTCCCAGCGATGGCCACGGGCCTGTTGCTCATGCTGGGCTTGTGCCGCCCAACGCTGGTCAGCGCCGAGGACTGGCAACTGGCCGCAAACGAGGACGGCATCCAGGTCTACCTGAGCAACGTGCCGGGCTCTCCCTACCAGCGCTTTCGTGGCGTAGCGCTGATCAAGGCCAGCGTGGCCACCCTCAGCGACCTGCAGGAAAACCTGCGGGTCGCCTGCAAATGGCTATACGCCTGCGCAGACATGCGCCTGTTGAAAGTCGAAGGCGATGACACCTGGGTTTACCTCACCACCGCCCTGCCATGGCCGGCCAATACCCGCGACATCGTACTCAAGGTACACACTGAGCGTACCGACGACGGCGCAGTCATACGCCACCTCAGCGCCGTGCCTGGCATGGTGCCTGGCGTACCGGGCCAGACCCGGGTGCGCAAGCTGAGTGGCCTATGGAAAATGGTGCCCAAAAGCGACAGTGAAACGGAGGTGACTTACCAACTGCAAGCCGATCCTGCAGGGGATATTCCTTCATGGCTGGCCAATCAGTTCGTCATCGACGCCCCGATGATTACCCTGAGAACACTACGCGCTGTCGCCGAACGGCAAGGCCTCCACCCGGCCTCGACCGACAGCAGCGAACCTCGCAACTGAGCACAGTCGGCCTATAGCCAGTACTTCGGATAACTGGAACGGCTACGGGCGTTGTTCAAGCACCAGGCAACGGCAACGATCACGATTGAGCCGGCCAATACCGGCGTGAGCAGAAAACTGAAAGGCGCACCGGCTGCCAAAACCACCAATGGATTCCCGCCTGCCGGAGCATGCAATGTGCGCGTGTGTTGCATCGCTACCAGCGCCAGACCCACGGCCAGCGCACCGGCCCACCACGAATTCCCCAACGTGTGAAGTACCAGCAACCCGACCAGTGTCGATACCAGGTGCCCGCCGATGATGCTGCGCGGCTGGGCCAAGGGTGACTCCGGCAACCCGAAGGCGAGTACACAGCTTGCACCAAAGGACGCCATCAACCAGGGTGCTCCAGACACATGGCTAAGCCAGCCTGTGGCACCAATCGCGATGACCGCACCAATGAATGACAACAGGCTGAAATGCAGCGAAGGCGCGGGGGGCGCACTCGATTTGAGGATGGGGCCGATGGGCATCGTAGCAACTCCAGAAAGGCTTTAGACCGCGCAAAAGATACCGATCGGTATACATGCATGTCAACCGATCGGTGTACACTACGTCCAGTACCCCAGGAGGCCAGAACACATGAGCACATCCCAGACCATCACCGCGTCGGCCTTGCGCTTGTTTTACCGCCAGGGCTACCACGCCTCCGGCGTAGAGCAACTGAGCCAGGTGGCCGGGGTCACCAAGAAAACGCTGTATCGGCATTTCCCGAGCAAAGAACACCTGATCGACGCCGCGCTACAGCTTCGCCATACCGAATTCATGGCGCAGATGAAGGCAGCGCTAGAGGCAGCGCCTGGCCCGCTGCGACCACTGGCCTACATCGACTTCATTGCCGCTTGGGCGCAAGGGCCAGACTTTTTTGGCTGTGCCTTTATCAACGCCGCTGCTGAATACAGTGACCAGCGCGAAACACCTCACCAACTGGCAAAGCAACATAAGCAACAGGTGCTCGCCTACCTGGAAACGATCTGTACCGAGGCACAGCTCAAGCAACCGTCTGTGGCTGCGATGCAGCTTTTCGTGATCGGTGAGGGGCTGATCGTCACGTGCCAGGTCAATGGGGCTTCGACGGCATTCATCGCGGCAGCACGAGAGATGGTTGCGGGGATGCAAATGCCTGCCAAGCCTCTATGAAGCGCGCCTAAGACGCTCAGGCGGTTTCGAGCTTGTCGCGCAAAAACTCGATAAACCGTTGAGTCTTGGCTGGCAACAGCCGTGTCTCGGTCAGTGCGTAGACCGATACCGGTGACGCTTGCCACTGCGGCAGAACTTTTCGCAGTGCCCCACTGGCCACATCCTGTGCAGCAATACCCTCCGGCAGCAAGGCAATGCCCAGGTCCAAGGATGCCAGGCGCCTGAGCATCCCCACACTGTTGAGTGCGAATCGCCCTCTTACGTCCACGTGCTCATTACCGGCCTCGCTGGACAGCGTCCAGCGGTCGGCACCTACTCCGCGCATCCGTAGACATTCATGGTTGATGAGCTGGGAGGGATGGTCCGGCTCACCAGAACGCTCAAGGTATCTGGGTGAGGCGTACAGGCAACGTTGCAGGCTTGCGAGTTTACGCGCAATCAGGTTTGAGTTGGGCGGCTCGCCCATACGGATGACAACGTCCACAGGCTCACTGACGAGGTCCACCTGACGTGGCGTCAGATCGAACTCGAAGCTGATGCCGGGATACAGCCGGGCAAACTCGGCAATCAATGGCGCCAGGTAGATGTTGGCGAAGTCTACCGGCAGTGAAGCTCGCAACAAGCCGC